>NZ_CP097128.1 GCF_023330685.1 Conexibacter sp. DBS9H8 | reverse complement strand
GGGTCTTGTGACGTTTTCGTGGGTCAGTTCACCCGTCCTGGCAGTGGCGGGCAGAGCCCTGAGAGCGTGAGCATCGCCAACGCGATCAGCGCGTGAGCGGAGTGGAACCCGTATGCGCGCCGGGTGATCAGACGGATCTGGGTGTTGATCTGCTCAACCCGGGCGTTGGACAGTCCGAGACGGACCGCGGCGAGAATCCCGTCCCGCTGGGCTTTGATCGTTCTGGCGAGCTTGCAGAACGCTGGCAGCCGACATCGCCGCGCCCAGGACAGCCAGCCGTCCAGCAGCCGTTCGGCCTCCTCGGGCGTGTCGGCCTGATAGATCTGGCGCAACTGTTCTTTGAGCAGATAGGCGCGGTAGAGCGGCCCGTTGAGCTTCTGGATCTCAGACAGCTTGGCGACTTGGCGGTCGGTGAGGTGCTCAGGGTTCTTCCAGACACAGAATCGGGCGCCCTTGAGGTCCTTGGCCAGGGTCAGGTTCTTCTCGCGTCGCGCGTCGCGCCAGAGCTCGCGGCGGACCTCATCGAGCGCGTCGGTCGCGAGTGCGATCACGTGGAACGGGTCCACGCACCGCTCCGCCCACGGGACCCGTTCAGCGACCGCGGAGCTGATCCAGCCGGCCATGTCACAGCTCACCGATTCGATCTCTTTGCAGCGTTCTTCGCCAAGCTGGTCAAAGAACGCGAGCACGGTCCGGCGGTCACGGCCGGGGGCGGCCCACACCAGCCGGCCGGTGTGGTGGTCAACGACAACGGTGAGGTATCTCTGACCGCGCTGGTGGCTGATCTCATCGATCCCGATGCTCTTGAGCCCCGCCAGCAGATCAACGCTCAACCCCGCTTCGCCGCAGACGCGTTCCAGGATCGTGCCGACAGACCGCCAGGAGCAGCGCATCAGCTCAGCGACAGCCTTCTTGGAGCAGTTCACCGCCAGCCAGGCGCATTGATCCTCAAAGGCGCGGGTGAAGCGGCTGTCATGGCGTGCCCACGGGACACGGGCGACGACAACCCCGTGACGGGCACAGGACACGCGCGGGGCGTCAGCCTCGATCCAACAGAAGCTGGTCCCGAGGTCCATCGCCCGCCAGCGCCGCCGTCCGCCACCACGGTCAAAGCGCCCAGACCGCCGGCCACAGATCCCACAGCGGTCCCGTTGACGCCAGCCCGGCCGGACCGACACGACGACCTCTACTTCCTCCCCAGCGTCGTTGACTGTCACGTCCTCGATCACCGCCCCGCGCAGCCCAAGCAGCCGCGCCCATATTCTGATGCTGCGCACGTCTCGTTTCGCCTCCAGTCGATCCCAGCCTTCGAACAGCCGGAAAGGCTAGAAGCGACGGGGCGTGCGCCCCATTCTCAGCCAGTCACCGCACCCACGAGAACGTCACAAGCGCCGAAAAACCTCTCTCTCCGCAGAGTAAGTTGAACTGTGCGATCGACCTTAGGCCGCCGCGGGCCGGTCGCCGGGATGGATTCGCCGAGCGGCATTCGCCTTGCGCCGAGCGGTCGCTCTCCTGCGACGAACGGTCGACGGTCGCCGCACGTGGTCTGTGTGATCGGTCACAACCAGGTCTATCCTGCGTCTCGCGTGCAGATCATCCTTGGTGTCCTCGTCGGGCTCGTCCTCGCGGCGGGGGTGGCGCTGCTCCAGCGCCACCTGTGGACGCGGGCGGCGAGCGGCCGCCGAGGGCGGGCGATCCAGTCGGCGCTCCACGCCGCAAGCGTGATGCTCCCCCACCTTCGACGCGGTCTCAGCGACGCGTCCGCCGCGCGGGCGGTGCTGCACCTCCAGACCCTCACCCAGGCGGAGGCGGTCGCCCTCGGGGATCGTGAGCGGGTGCTCGCCTTCGTCGGGCTCGGCGAGGACCACCACCATCCCGGCGACCCGTTGATTCCGATCTCTGCTCCCGCCCGGGAGGACCACCTCCACGTCGAGCGCCAGATCGGCTGCCCGAACCCGGACTGCCGGCTCGGCCCGGCGGTCGCCGCCCCGCTCGTGATCGGGGGGGAGGTCGTCGGGTCGGTCGTCACCCTCTACCGGCGCGGCCGCGAGATCACCTCCGACGACACGCGGACGGTGGCCGAGGCGGCCAAGCTCGTCTCGGCCTTCCTCGAGCTGCGCGGCCTGGAGGAGCAGGCGCGCGCCCTCGCGGAGGCCGAGCTGCGCGCCCTGCGGGCCCAGATCTCGCCCCACTTCATCTACAACGCGCTCGCGGCGATCGCCGGCTACATCCACACCGAGCCGGATGAGGCGCGGGAACTGCTCACGGAGTTCGCCGAGTTCATCCGCTACGCCTTCCGGCGCCAGGCGCCCTACGTCACCCTCGCCGACGAGTTCGCCTACGTGGAGACCTACCTCCGGCTCGAGCAGGCGCGGTTCGGGGACCGGCTCGCGATCTCGCTGCGGATCGCCCCGGACGCGCTCAACGCGGTCGTGCCCGTGCTGTCGCTGCAGCCGCTGGTGGAGAACGCGGTCCGCCACGGGGTCGAGCGCCGGGGGGAGGGGCGGATTGAGATCTGGGCGGGCCGGCGCGACGGGGAGGTCCGCCTCCGGGTGTCCGATGACGGTGTCGGCATGAGCCCCGAGCGGGCGGCCCAGGTCCTCGCCGGCGGGGGCGAGGGGGTCGGGCTCGCGAACGTGCAGGCGCGGCTGCTGGCGAGCTTCGGTCCGGGGTACGGGCTCGAGATCGAGTCCGTGGAGGGGGAGGGGACGGCCGTGACGATGCGCTTGCCCGACCATGTCGAGGCGACCCTCGTCGCGTGAGGGGTGCCGTTCACATGGGGAGGCGCGCCGGATGAGGGTGCTCGCCGTCGACGACGAGCCGCGGGCGCTCGAGGACCTCGGTCGGGTCCTGGCCGGGTGTGCCTGCGTTGAGGCGGTCGTTCTCGCTGCCGGCGGGGCGGAGGCGCTGCGCCGGCTCGCGAGCGAGCGCTTTGACGCGGTCTTCTTCGACGTCCGCATGCCCGGCCTCGACGGGCTCGAGCTCGGTGGCATCCTCGACCGGTTCGTCGACCCGCCCGCTCTCATCTTCGTCTCCGCCTTTGAGGACGGCGCCGTCGGCGCGTTCGAGAACGGCCTGCGCCCCGTCGACTACCTGATGAAGCCGGTCTCTCGGGCCCGGGTGCAGCGTGCCCTCGCCCGGGTGGGCGAGGCGCGCGAGCGTGGGGCCTCCGATGCGGCCGTCCCTCGGCCCGGCGGTGAGGATGAGATCATCCCGATCGAGAACCAGCACGGGGGCGCGACACGACTCGTGGCGCGCTCCTCGGTGCTCTTTCTCAAGGCCGAGGGGGACTACGTGCGGATCCACACGGACGCCGGACGCTTCCTCGTCCGTGCCTCCCTCGCCGAGCTCGAGGCGCGCTGGGAGCCCTACGGGTTCGTGCGGGTCCATCGTTCCTACCTCGCCAATCTGCGGCGGGCGACCGAGATCCGACCCGAGCTCGGTGGCGGGGCCGCCGTGATCTTCGCCGACGGCTTTGAGGTCCCGGTCGCCCGTCGCCACGTCGCCGAGCTGCGGCGGTTGCTGCGCGGCTGAGACCGACGTGCCTCCTGCCACGGCGGCCTTTCACCGGTCGCTGGCGTCCGCGCAACGTTCGTCCAGTCCGCTCACGATCTGGCCGCTGTGGGGTCAGATATCTGTCCGGAACCCGCAGCGGGGGTCATGGATTCGGACCGGCTGCCGATGAGTCCGCCATGAGCTCGCCCCGAACCCGATTTCCTATAAAATGGTCCGACAGGGGTTCGGAGCGGGAGTGCGGTGCGTCCCGTCCGATCCGACAGCGAGCTCACGGCAGAGGTAATGAGCTGATGTGGTCACGTCGTGCGAATGAGTGGGTGGAGCGGTACCTCTACCGCGCGTGCGGACACCGGGCGCTTGAGCAGTCCGTGCTCGCCGCCGGTGAGCGTGCCGGGTTCTCCGAGCGTGCGCTGCGCCGTGCCGGCCGGCAGCTCGGGGTGGAGATCTCCGCGGACGCGTGGGAGCTGTCCCCGGGACACGCGCAGCGTCTGGTCGACGCCGATCTGTTTGCCCTCGAACACAACGAGCCGCGGCACGACCACGTGCTCGATCGCCCACTCAGCGAGGTCGGCGCGGGCTCGCGCGTGTCGCGTCCCTAGCTCGAGTCCCCAGCTCCACCGCCGCCTGCTCGGCGCGCGCGGGCCGTGTTGTCGGGCCGGAGAGTCTGACTACGTATGCAGATGTCGACTGACCGCTGGGGTGGCGGTTAAATGCCCCCTCGGCCGACCCCCGGGGTGCAGGGCCCGGACCGACCGTCGACGCCCGTCGTCTGAGGGCGATCGAGGCTCCCGTCGATCCAGAAAGTGTGCGAACATAGCAGCTTGGCAAGGCGTGCGGCGAGGGTTCGCGCATCTGTGCAGGTGGCTTGACAAGCCTCTGGGGCCGGGCTACTGTCACCGCCAACACGGCATTGGTTGATGGCTCAAGGGGGATGCCCAACGCGAGTTGCCATGACTTCGTAGTTAGCTTTGGAAGCTTTGAAAGGAGGAGCGGTGTCTCTGCGGGCTCGTCTCGTAACGTTGATGTTGGCCGTTGGTGCGGGGCTCGCGTTGATTGCGTTCGTCCTCTTCCATTTCCTGTTGCCCCTCCCGCCGACCCTGCGCTTCACGGCCGAGCGGATTCCGGCAACGGGCGGGAAGGCGGTCAACCTGACGATCCAGATCGATCCGGAGAACGACGCCTCCTCGACGCCCGGCTGGCCCTCCTACTTCGTGCGTGACGTCGCGGACGCCAAGTGGGTCCGCTCGACGATCTGGCAGCTTCCGGCCCACACCCGGATCAACGTCACCGCCTACTCCTACGACGGATGCACCCCGCTGCGCAACCAGTTCTGGGGGCACGTGACGGGAACGTCCGGCGGAACCGCCTACGTCAACGGCAAGGCCCAATCGCTGTCGAACTCCTACAGCCAGTGCTCGGTCGCCCACACCTTCACGGTGCCCCAGCTCGGCATCGACGTGCCGATCCCCGCGGAGACCGCCACCAACCTCTGTTCGCAGGCGCCCTGCTCCGCCTCTGCACCCCACCAAGTGCTCAGGTTCAGCTTCACGACTCCCGGTCCCGGGGACTACCACTGGCAGTGTTTCATCCCCTGTGGGCTCGGGTTCGTTGACGGCAACGGCGGTCCCATGTCAACCCTCGGCTTCATGTCCGGCTTCCTCAAGGTGGTGTCAGCCTGATGGCGGAATCGAACGTGTCCCCCGGCGCGGCCCGCGAGCCGCGCCACGGTGTCCGGATCGCCTCGATCTGGTTCGTCCTCAGCGTCATCGCGGATCTACTGATCTGGTTCGTCTGGGGTCCCCACTTCCCGCCCGGGAACATGACCTCCTCCGCGGCGAGTCAGCAGCTGGACTTCAAGGTGCTTGCCGTCGTCGCCGCCCCGGTGATGATGCTCATCTACGTGTTCTTCCTCTACGCGCTCGTCGTCTGGCGCCAGCGTGACGGAGATGAGGAGGACGGCCCCGGCGAGCTTCCGGGCGCGGCGCGGGCCCAGAAGGTGTGGGTGTCCGTCACGCTGATGCTGGTGCTCGGCCTGTTCGGGTTCGGCACCTACCAGCTCGTCGTTCCGGCCGGGGCCGGCGCCGGTGAGGGAGCCAACCCGGTCTGGAAGCCGGGCGGGGGAAAGCCCCTCCAGATCCAGGTGATCGGCCAGCAGTGGCTGTTCACGTACCGCTACCCGTCCTATGGCGGGTTCGAGACGCGCCAGCTCGTGTTGCCCGACAATCAGCCCGTCCAGTTCGACGTCACCTCCCTCGACGTCATCCACAGCTTCTGGGCGATTCAACTCGGCGTCAAGGCGGACGCGGTTCCGAGCGTCAACAACGTCGCCTACACGATCCCCAGGCGGACGGGAACCTTCACGGTGCGCTGTGCCGAGCTCTGCGGCATCTGGCACGGTGCGATGTACAACTACGGCCGGATCGTTCCAGTCGCCGCCTTCCAGTCGTGGGCCCAGCGGACCGAGGCACAGTCCGCGGCGCTGACGAAGATCCTCCCGCCGTTCTCGCTCAGCTACTCACCGAACGAGATCAGCGATCTGGCCAAGGTGTACACCGACGGCGGGCTCACCGGCGCCGGAGGCCAGTACTACGGCTCGAGCTTCCCGGCCCAGCCGTGAAATCCTCGCGAACGTCAATTTTGCCGGCACTCACACAACAGCGGGCTCTTAAGGAAAGGGTGACTGATGTCAATTAAGGAAGAGCCCGTACTGCCTCAGCAGCCGGGCGGCGTGGACCCGACCGGGCCCCTCGTGCAGCGGGCCTGGTGGAAGCGGCCGGCGATCCACACGGCGCTGCTCGGTGCGATCGTCGGTTATCTCATCGGCCGCCTGATCGGCGACGCGGTGACGAGCGGCGTGGCCCGTGTCGCCAACAGCAACGAGAACGACATCGCGCTCGTCCTCGGGTACCTGTTCGCCACCCTCGGGTGGCTCGGCGGCCTCGGCGTGTTCAATGACATCGTCCGCCAGGCCCTCGGCCGGCCGACGCGTGGGACGGAGACCTACGCCACGCCGGGTGTCGCTCGCTACTTCCGCTACACGCTCGATCACAAGGTCATCGGCGTCCAGTACCTCGTCGCGATGATCGCCTACTTCTGCACCGCGGGCCTGTTCGCGATGGCGATCCGCACCGAGTTGCTGTCTCCGACGACCCATGTCTTCGGGCCTGGCACCTACATCGAGATCGTCGGTGAGCACGGGACGATGATGATGATGCTGATGACCTCGGTCGTCCTCGGACCCTTCGGCAACTACCTCGTCCCGCTGATGATCGGCTCCAAGCGGACCGCGTTCCCGAGACTCTCGGCGCTGTCCTTCTGGCTCACGCCGGCCGCGTTCATCATCCTGCTCTCGGCGATCCTGTGGAGCGGGTTCCCGACCGGCTGGACGGGGTATGCTCCGTTGTCGAACCAGGCGACCCAGGGAATGGACGCCTACCTCGTCGCCTTCGGGCTGATGGGCATCTCGATGATCCTCGCCGGGATCAACATGCTCGTCACGATCATCTGCTATCGCGCCCCCGGGATGGGCTGGCGGCGCCTGCCGATCTTCGTCTGGTCAATGCTCGCGACGGCCTTCCTGATGGTCCTCGCCGCTCCGGTGCTCGTCGGAGGGATGTACCTCACCCTCACCGACCGGACGATCCAGACCGCCTTCTTCGTTCCCGACCTGGGCGGGTCACCGTTCCTGTATGAGAACCTGTTCTGGTTCTTCGGCCACCCCGAGGTCTACATTCTCGCCCTGCCCGGGTTCGGCATCGTGTCGGAGATCATTCCGGTGTTCTGCCGGCGGCCCCTGTTCGGCTACAAGACGGCGGCGGCGGGCATGATCGGCGTGTCGCTGCTCAGCTTCTTCGTCTGGCAGCATCACCTCTTCGACAGTGGGATCGATCCGAACGCGCGACCGCTGTTCATGCTCACGACCGAGCTGATCTCGGTGCCCACCGGGTTCATCTACCTCGTCGCGCTCGGGACGTTCTGGCGGGCGAAGATCCGCCTGACGGTGCCGATGCTGTTCGCGATCGGGATGTACTTCAACTTCCTGATCGGCGGGATCTCCGGGGTCTTCCTCTCTGACGTCGCCGCCGACACCACCGCGCACGGGACGTTCTTCGTGCTCGCGCACTTCCACTACACGATCATGGGCGGACTCATCTTCGCCTTCATGGCTGGGATCTACTACTGGCTGCCCAAGATCATGGGGATCAAGTTGAACGAGCGGCTCGGGAAGATCCAGTTCTGGACGATGTTCATCTTCTTCAACTCGACCTTCCTGCCGATGTTCGCGATCGGCGCGATGGGCCAGCCCCGTCGCGTGTTCGAGTACGCCCACCGTCTCCAGACGCTGAATGACTGGGTGTCGATCTCCGCCTTCCTCCTCGGCGGCTCGATTCTGATCTTCGTCGTCAACTTCCTCTGGTCGACCGTCGTCGTCCGCGAACCGGAAGTCGGGAACCCGTGGCAGTCGCGCGGGCTTGAGTGGCAGATCTCGTCCCCACCCCCGGCGGAGAACTTCGCTCGCGTTCCGCTGATCCTCTCGGCGCCCTACGAGTACGGGGTCAAGGACGCTTCGCCGGTGGCCGATCTTGACCCGCCGCCGGACGTCCTCGCGGGCGCCGTCGCGTCGATGCCGGCCCCCCGGTCCTGATCATGTCGGCAACCAATTCAGGTCAGTCGACGTTCGGGGACCGTCAGGGCCAGGCGCTGTCGGCGTCCGACGAGGCGGGAATCGGGATCCACCCGGCAGAGGCGCTCTTCTACCACGAGGCGGGTCTCAAGGCGACGTGGGCGGTCGCGCGGATGGCCGTCGGCGCGCTCTCGTTCCTGTTCGGCGCCTTCCTCTTCTCCTACTTCTACTTGCGATCGATCAACTCCCACGGGATGTGGCACCCACGGGGCGCCGTGCTACCCCAGGCCTGGGCCGGCACCCTCGTGATGGCGCTCGTGGTGATCAGCGCCGTCACCCAGACGGCCGCTCTGGCACGGATCAAGGCTGGTCACAAGGTGACCTGGCAGGCGGGAGCACGTGTGGCTCTCACGCTCGGCCTGATCGCCGTCGGCCTGATGGTCTACCAGCTCGCCGCCCTGCCGTTCCCGGCCGGAGCCTCGGGCTTTGACAGCGTCTACACCGCCTTCACGCCGATCTACCTGATCATCGCGTTTGCGACGATGTTCTGGCTGCGGATCCTGCTGGTGCGGGCGGCCGCGATCCCGGCGGAGTATCTGACCGAACAACCTCCCAGCTACGCCGAGACGTTCACCGTCCAGCACTTCCAGGCTCGCCTGAGTGCCTTCACGCTGCTCTGGAACTACCTGGCCGTCGTGGCGATCCTGTTCTGGGTTCTCTTCTACCTGCTGTGACGCTGAACGGCTTGGAGGCTCAATGTTTTTGACAATTGTTTTGACGATCGGTGCGGGCAGTGGGTCCACGCTCAGTTTTGCTCTGCCGATGCTGCTGTTCATCATCATCGCCGGCACGCTGTACACGGTGTTCTCACGCACACGCGAGGTGCCCGGTCACCACCCGGACCTGCTCGCCGTGACGCCCGGCCCGGCGCCGGTGACGGCGGCGGTAACCGACACGGCGACCTCCCCGGAGGGCGGCGGGGCCGCGCCCAGCCCCGGCCCCGCCCCGGTGACCGTGGCCGACCTCGGCCACACCCCGAAGCTTCCGGACGGACCCGCTCCACCCCCTGGGGCCGGCGGCTGAGGGTCTGAGGGTCTGGCGGTGCAGCCTGAGGACCGCCGGGTTCGCGATGCCACCCCGGTCGGCCTGTCGGCCCCGCGCGCTGCGTCGTAATGAGCCTGCTCACCGAACACTGGTCCTATGACCCGTTCCTGCTCGTTGCGGGGTTCGTCGTGTTGTGGCACGGCGTCGGCCTGAGACGGCTGATCCGGCGCTCGCGTCCCGAGCGGCTCCCCGACCTGCGGCGCCGGGCGCTGCGCTTCTACGCCGGAATCGCGATCCTGCTACTCACCGTCGAGTCCCCGGTCGACTATTGGGCGCACGACTACTACTTCATCCACATGATCCAGCACGTCCTGCTGATGTTCCTCGCGCCGGCGGCGATCGTCGCGGGGGCGCCCTGGCAGCCGCTGTTGCTCGGAGTGCCGCTCGCCTGGCGTCGCCGTTCGCTTCCGTCGATGCTTCATGGGGGCTGGGCCCGCCCGTTCCGGGCGCTCGGGCGCGGATTGATGCGGCCGTGGGTCGCGGTCTGTGCATTCAACGCAGTGATGCTTGTCTGGCAGTTGCCCGTGCTGTTCAACCTTGCCGAAAAGAACGGCACCGTGCACATCTGGTTGATGCACGGCAGCATGTTCGCCATCGGCATCGTGTTCTGGCTGCAACTGATCCCGTCACCTCCGGTCAAGAACCGGATGACGCTCGCCGGGCAGGTGGGGGCTCTGGTCGGGACGAGCATCGTCATGTGGGTCCTCGCGATGGCGATGAGCCTGTTCAGCCAGCACTCCTGGTACTCGAGCTACAGCCACATTCCGGGAGTGACCCTCGCGCCGTTCGCCGACCAGCAGCTTGCCGGGGGTATCCTCTGGGTGTGCGGCGATCTGTGGGCGGTGCCCGCGCTGATCGGCGTATTCAAGCGGCTGATCAACGAGGAGGGCAGCGTCGACGCCGCGATCGACAACATCCTCAGGCCCCGTGCGGTCGGTCGCCCGCGCTGGCCGAGCTCCTCCCCGTGGAGCCGGTGGTGAGGCAGACCAGTGGTGGAGGCCGACGCGCGCGCGGGAGTGAGCGAGCCCGACGCCGCCGGCCGGTCGTGACGGTTCCGGTGTTCCGCTGATGCTCCGGCGTGGGGTCGCGCGCCTGCGACGCTTCCGCGTCGTCGTCACAGCCGTGTCCGTGGCGCTCGTGGCGCTCATCCTCGTCGGCGTACTCGCGCACGGCCGCGGCACCCCGCGTCGCGCTGCGCCGGCGCTGCCGACGCAGGTGATCCAAGGGCCACCTGTCAATCTCGCCTCGCTCCGCGGGCACCCGACGCTCGTCGTGTTCTGGGCGAGCTGGTGTGGTCCCTGCAACGCGGAGGCACCGGCGATCGAGCGCTTTGCGCGCTCGCCGGCTGGACGTGGGCACATCATCGGGATCGCCGACGATGACGGCCGTGCGGCCGCTCGCCGCTTCATCGCCCACTACCGGTGGACGTTCCCGGTGCTCGACGACCCTCAGGGAGCGACCGCGGCCGCCTACCGCCTGCTCGGCCTCCCGACGACGATCGTCCTCAATCCTGCCGGTCAGATCGTCGGCGCGTTGATCGGCCCACAGACCCCTCACACGCTCGCCGCCGCGATCGCGCGGGCCTAGGTCGCGGTCGCGCCGCCGAGGTCGCGGGCGGTCGGCAGTCTGTCTCTGCGCCCGTCTGACTGCCTTGCTCGATCCCCCGGTCGAGGGCCGGCCGACCAGCGGTTGGTCGGGGAGGACGGTGCCAGGGGGCATCAGCCCCGCTGGCCGAGCGCCCGGGCGACGGCCTGTTCGAGGCGCGCCGCCGAGCTGAACCAGCCGCTGCTCGTGAACAGCTCTCGGCCCGTGGCGGACACGAGCGTGATCCACGGGACCTGTTGGGCGCCATACCCATCGGCGAGGGTGCCGGTGCGGTCGAGAACGACCGGGTAGTGAAGTCCGCCTCGCACCTGGGCGAGGGTGCGCGGAAGGGCGCCGGGGTTCGGCTCGGTCGTGGCGGCGTCGATGGCCACGACCGACGGCCACCCCCGCCGCGCTGCGACGGCCTGGTACCGGTTGAGCGCCGACAGTTGAGCGGTGACGTCGGAGGTCTCGTCGAGCCAGGAGGCGAAGAAGACGACGAGGTGAGCGTGGCCCCGGCCGAGCTGCACAGTCCCGTGACCGGCTTGGCCACCGCCGACCGCAGAGAGGGTGACCGGGGCCGTCGGCGGGATACCGTGCCGAGCGGCGAGGGAGACCGAGTGACGCGCAGCCGGGTGCTTGGGGAGTACCGCAGCGGTCGCGTCGGCGAGGACCTGTGCCTGCTGGGAGACCGCCGCGTAGGACATCTGGGTCAGGAACAGCGTCTGCTCGCGACCGTCGGGGCGGATGAGGAAGATCGCCGGCTCGTGGTCGATGTTGCCGGCGGCCGCCTGCACGAACACGCCGTAGTCTTTCCACACCCGCTTGAGCTTGTCGAGCGGGCCGGTGAGGAACAGCCAGCTGTGCATCATGTCGTGGGCGACCGAGTAGGCGCGGACATCCGCGACGCGTGTCGCCACCGGGTTTGCGTCAATGCCGAGAAGCTGCACGTGACGGGCGGCCGGCCCGAGCAGATGCAGCGCCTCGACCATGCTCACGGTCGTCAGCGGGCACACGGTCGTGCACCGCGAATCGACGAACGCGACGATCACCGCCTTGCCGCGGAACTGACTCAGGGACACCGGCCGGCCGAACTGGTCAAGGAGACTGAAGTCCGGTGCAGGACGGCCGCCGAGTGAGCTCCCGGGATCGACGGCCCGGTTGGAGGCCGGTACGCGGGCGAGGCCGGCCGACGGGGAACCGCCGGCGCCACAGCCGGAGAGGAGCAGGCAGATGATCAGGGTGCCGAGGAGGCCGGCCAGGCCCCGTCCGCCCGGCCGCCGGAGACCCCGGCGTCGCGGCTCGGTACCCGAGTGAGCGTTTCGTCGTGTCCTCATCGCACTCCATCTCTGTCAGAAACCGGTCGGCTGGAGGGCAGCCATGTCGCAGGTGAACGGGCCCGCCCGACCGTCGAGGGCGGGCTCCCCCGGCGAGGCGGGTGCGTTCCTCCGCCCCCCGCAACGTCAGGTCCAGTCATGCCGGGCCCCTCCGAGGATCGAGCCCGGCCGGGGGAGCGAGCACGATCGAGGGCCGGAACGGGCGCAGCCTGCCGTGCAGGCGTGCGGCGGTGGTGGCGAACAGTCTCTGGATCCGCTCCCCGAAGCTCTTCAGGCTGACCAGTTCCCGATCGAGCTGGCGTTCCAGCGTGCCCGCTCGTGCGCTGGGACCGCGCAGCAGCCGTCCGATGTCGGCCTGGGCAGTCGAGGCGTCTGGGTACGCCCAGGCGTTGAGATCACTTCCGGCCTTCGCCGCGGCCGTCCCCGCGAGAGACCTCGGAGGAGCGGTCGTCTCCATGCCGTACAGGGTCTCATTCAGTGCCGGGCTGCACGCCTGCGCGCCCGCTGCGGCGACGCTCTCGGCCGTCGCCCGGTCACGGGAGCTGTGGTTCAAGATCGCCTCGAGGGCGACGAGCGAGTCGTGCAGACCTCCGGAGCAGGACGCCAGATCGGTTTCCTCGGCCGTGTAGTAGCGGTGCAGGTCACTGAGCCGCCCGGGGGCGTTGGCATGGTGCAGCAGGTCGGTCACGACGCTGCCGAGGACGATGACGGCGATCAGGACACCGACGAGGACCGACCAACGCTGGGGAGGCCGTGTCCAGGCGCGGCGTGGAACGAGCGTGTCGGGATCGACCACGCCGGGAGGCGCGTTCACCGCCGTCGAGGTTCGTTCACGGGGGCGCCGCACACGATCGTCAGTCTACCTTGGGGCCCGGGCATGGCGGCCCGGGTGGCGCGAGCGCGCCGACCGGGTGGGCAGGATCGCGGCTGACTCCGTCGGCGTGCTCGCGCCGGCCACCCCGATCAGGTTCGCGGATCCGCCTCGGCCGGCCGCCGCAGTTCGGCGAGGATGCGCTCCAGCCGCGGCTCGGTCGCCGTGTCGACGTGGGTCATCGCCGCGGCGACGGCGGGGTGGACGCTGGCGATCTGGTGGTGCATCTCATGGGCGACCGCGCGGTAGCCCGGGTGCCCCTCCCGGCCGGAGCGCAACTCGATCAGCTGCATCGCCTCCCGGGCGTTGAGATCGAGGATGAAGCGGATCCGGTATCCGAGCGCAAGCGCGTAGGGGGCCGCGTCCGCGAGCCCGACGCTCACGAGACGACGGTATTCCCCGGCGGACACCTCCAGGGCGGATCGGTACGCGTCGGCCACCCCGGCGGCCGCAAGCTCCTCGGGCACGTCGGCGCCGAGGTCGGGGCCGAGGGTCTGCCACTGGACGGTGAGCATGCGGTGGCGCTGGAGGTCCCGGAAGGCGCCGTAGTCGGCGACGATCTCAAACCGGTAGCGCACGGCTTCGAACCCCCGGCCGGGCCGGTGGCGACGGTTGCGCCGCTCACCGATCAGGTCGCTCAGCAGCGCCGTCCGCTCCGGTGGGGCGAGCGCTTCCACGGCGGTGCGCAGCTCGGACTCAGAGCGGTGGCTGTCCTCGAACAGCAGGGCGCTGAGCAGGTCGAGTTCATTCCCGTCAGCGCGCAGCAGGCGCACTGACGGGCCCGCGCCGGCGGCGGGTTCGGCCAGCCCGAGCCGGTCCGCCCAGCGCTCGCCGGCGGCGCGGCGGCGCTGTAGGTAGTCGATCCACTCACCCCCGCGGTCGGGTCGGCTGATCCGTGAGAGGAAGCTCGGGATGACATCGGTGAGCTCAGAGAGGATCGCCTCTCCGGTCCGCCGCGCCTCCGGGAGCGGATGGGCGAGCAGATGAAGGATGAGCTGCTCGTAGGTCTGGCCCGTCGCGTAGATCCCCATGTGGGAGAGGGTGGAGGCCGGCAGCAGGCCGCGCAGCAGGTCGAGCGCCTTGGCCCGGACGGCACGTTCGTGGGCGGCCTCGGGCTCATCCCCGACGCGGGGAAACGCCCGCCGGCCCCAGGCGACCACCTCCGGAAGCAGCGTCGTGTAGGTCGCAAAGATCGTGTCCATCGCGGCCGCGTAGGACGCGCCGAGGTTGACGTCCCGGTAGTAGCGGAAGCGGTCGCTCCCCTCGATCGGACGGTCATAGGCGATGTAGCGGGTCGACTGCTCCAGGTAGGCGCCGAGCCGGGGGCGCTGGAGCACCTTGGTGAGCACGTTGGAGACGAACTCGGTCGCG
Source organism: Conexibacter sp. DBS9H8 (assembly GCF_023330685.1). Taxonomy (GTDB): domain Bacteria; phylum Actinomycetota; class Thermoleophilia; order Solirubrobacterales; family Solirubrobacteraceae; genus Palsa-465. Next base: position 3,621,712 of record NZ_CP097128.1, on the reverse strand, counting down.
ACGTGGGCACCACCAAGCTGGGCAACCGAATCATCGCCGTAGCCGAGGAAGATGCGGTCATAGAGGGCGGCGGCGCGCCCGCTCTCGCCGGGCCCGGCGCTCACCGCGCCGAGGTCGCCGGCGAACTCGTCGAGAAACAGCCGGCGCAGCGTGCCCGGGTAGCGGGAGTAGCGGGCAAACAGCGCCCCCTTGACCGTCTCGGGCAGGTTCAGCAGCGCGAAGGTCGGCCGGTCGAGGTTGGAGAAGTGCGGCGCCAGCAGCGTGCGCTCGGCCTCCGTGAAGCTCTCAACCGGGTAGTCCATGGGGGCGGTTGATCCTACCGCCGCCCCCGGCGGGCCCCACTCGCCTCACGTCGTCAGTGGATCACCATCGCCGCCCGCGCGAGCAGGACGAGCGTCACGAACGCCCCCAGGCTCATCACCCCGATCTCCCGCCGGACGACCGCGACGACGATCGCGTGCTGTTCGGATTCGGGAAGGGCGCCGACATCGCGGGTCGAGGTGAACCCGCGCTTGTCGAGGATCATCTGGGCCGCGGAGATCCTCAGCTGCTCGGCCATGAAGGCGACGCCGATCGGCAGCAACCCGTAGATGAGGTGCAGCTCCGACACCTTGTCCCCGATCAGCAGGAGCACGCCACCGACCATCGCCTCGAGCACGACGAACCCCTGCCCGGCGCGGAGCAGCCGCCAGAACCACACGCTCGGGACACTCCGGCGCCAGCACACCGCGCCCCACAGTGCGGCCGCCGCGTTGAGCGCGATGGCGATCGAGCCGATCGTGATGTGGACGGCGGTCACGGGCTCGACGATAGCCCGCGACACCGGAAAACGCCGTCGCCGCCGAGACCCGGCGGCGGACCCGGTGCCGGTCTCCTTCGGGTTGCCGCCGCGTCGGGGACGTCGCGCATTGTCAAGGGGGCGAGCGTCATCTGACCGGCACCGGGTCGGGGGTTACTTCGACGTCACCGTCAGGGTTCCCTGCGCGCCGAGGCTTTGATCCATTCCGACGCTGGAGGTGATCGGGTAGCGCCCCGGCCCGAGGCGCACCGTGAGCGTCGTGCTCGTCCCCGGAGCGACGTCCGGGCTGCGGGCGGCGACCGTCGTCGTCTCGGTGACCGGCCCGGTCGCCGTGGGGAGTGTGACCGTCTGCGCCTCTGGGCGGCTGATGACGAGGTTGTGCGTGAGCCGTCCGAGGTTCGAGACGGTGATCGTCAGTGATCCGGCCGGGGCGACGAGGTGGGCCGGGCGGAGGCGGTACTCGCTGAGGGCGATCCCGACCTGATCGCCCCCGACCCGCGTCGCCCCCGCGCCACATCCGCCGACCCCGAGAGCCGCGAAAATCCCGGTTGCGCAGGTGAAAACGGCGGTCAGCAACGCGCGTGCGCGCACGGGGAGCACGTCAGAATCCTAGCTCCCGTATGATGCACAGCCGCATGTCTCGCTTTCTCCGACTGATCTCCCTCAGCACCGTCGTCCTCGCTGTCGTCGTCGCCGTCTCGGCCTGCGGTGAGGCCTACATTCACGTCCCCAAGTCGGATCCGACCTACAAGGCGGACTATGCGGCCGCGGTCGTCTTCCACGAGCGCTGCGGCGGCTGCCACACCCTCTCCTACGCCGCCACCGCGGGGTCGGGCGACAACCCTCGCACCTACCTCAACATCTCCGGCCCGAACTTCGACGTGCGCTGCGAGCGCCCGGTCGCCCGGGTCCTGTACGCGATCGAGAACGGTGGCTTCAGCGGCGCCTACATGCCCGCGAACATCGTCGTCGGCCAGCAGGCCCGTGAGGTGGCGATGTTCGTCGCCAAGTTCGCCGGCCGTCAAGCCCCCCAGCAGCCTGGCGTGATCCCCTGCACCAAACAGCCGATGGGCCAGCTTCCCGCGTCCCTCACCGGCGGCGTCACCATCGCCAGGTCGAACCTCGGTCCCGCCTCCGGCGAATCCAACAGCCCCTCGGCCTCGGCGACGGCGCTCGCACCGAGCCACACGGCGACGACCGCACATGCCCCCCGCTCTGCGCACCCGGGCAAGGCCTCCGCGGCCACCAAGACCAAGAAGCGCGCCACCAAGACCAAGAAGCACTGACCCTCCGAGGCGGGCGAGCCGACGGTGCTCGACATCAGGCTGCTCCGGGCTGACCCGGACTCCGCCAAGGCGGCGCTGCGCCGGCGCGGGCCCGCGGAGCCCGCCAAGGTCGATCGCCTGCTCGAGCTCGACGCCCGCTGGCGAGAGCTGATAGCCGCAGCGGAGGAATGCCGCGCTGAACAGAACCGCGCCTCGAAGGCGCTGCGGGGTGCCCCGACCGCCGAGCAGCGCTCCGAGCTCGCCGCGCTGTCGGCCCGGGCCAAGGAGCTCACCGAGCAGGAGGCGACCGTCCGGGTCGAACGAGAGGCCGTGCTGCTCAGCCTCGAGAACCTGCCAGCCGCGGACGCCGCGGACGCCGACACGGTCATCGCCACCGTCGGGTCGACGCAGCAGCGCGGGCGGGACCACCTCGACCTCGCCGGCCCGCGGATCGACATGGAGCGCGGCGCACGGCTGTCGGGCTCGCGGTTCGCCTACCTCCGCGGCGAGCTCGTCCTGCTCGAGCTGGCTCTGATCCGCTACGCCTTCACGACGCTGGTCGGCCACGGCTTCGAGCCGGTCAGTCCGCCGGTGCTCGTGCGGGAGGAGGCCCTCATCGGCACCGGGATGCTGCCCGACACCGAACAGCAGCTCTACAAGGTCCCCGAGGACGACCTGTACCTCGTCGGGACGAGTGAGGTCGCCCTCGCCTCGCTGCACCGGGACGAGATCCTCGACCTCACCGACCTGCCCCGCCGCTACGCCGGCCTCTCATCCTGCTTCCGGCGGGAGGCCGGGGCGGCCGGGCGCGACACGCGGGGGATCTTCCGGGTCCACCAGTTCGACAAGGTGGAGATGTTCAGCTTCGTTGAGCCGTCGCGGTCGGTGCAGGAGCACGAGCGGATCCTCGGGATCGAGGAGCAGATCTGTCGTGACCTCGGTTTTTCCTACCGGGTGGTCAACATCGCCGTCAACGACCTCGGTGCGTCCGCGGCCAAGAAGTACGACATCGAGGTGTGGCTCCCCGGGCAGGGCCAGTACCGAGAGCTGACCTCCTGCTCGAACACGACCGACTTCCAGGCGCGGCGCCTGGACGCGCGCTACCGCGCCGCGGAGGGCAAGCCCGCGCACGTGCACACCCTCAACGGCACCGCGGTCACCTCCTCACGGACGATCGTCGCCCTGTTGGAGACCGGACAGCAGGAGGACGGCTCCGTCGTCATCCCCGAGGTGCTCGTCGCCTCAGGCGCGCCCGCGGTGCTCGACGCCGCTGTCTGAGTTGATCACGGCCCGCTGGGCCTTGTTGATGAACCAGCCGAGTCCGGAGGCGTCGCCGTTGTCGAAGTGAATCGCCAGCCGCACCCCGCTGCGGCCCTCCTCGACTCGGGTGACCGTCCCCGGGACGGTCACCTGATCCCCGCCGAGCAGCGTCGTCAGCGACAGCTCCCGGGGCAGGGGGTGCGGGTGCGGGCGGCGAACCTGGATGAGCCGTACGCGAGCCCCGGAGACGGAGATGTCCTCGACGACGCAGGCGGCCCGGAAGTTCGTGGCGGCAAGCCACCCGACCCCTTGGTGGGGGAGTCGCCAGGCATCTCGACGCGGTTCGACCATCACCGAGTTAAGTCGGTCGCCGGTGAAAAAGTTGAAGGCCGGGCGTGTTCTGACCCGGCCCGGTCACGCGTGCTCCGGTCCTCCGGCGAGCCCACGAAGCCGCGGCGTGACGAGCCCGTGCTCGTAGGCGAAGACGACGATCTGGACTCGGTCGCGGAGCTCGAGCTTGGCGAGAATCCGGCCGACGTGGGACTTGACCGTCGCCTCCGAGAGAACGAGCTCGTCGGCGATCTCGAGGTTGGAGAGGCCGCGGGTGACGGCGAGCAGGACCTCATGCTCGCGGGCGGTGAGCTGGCCCAGTCGCCCGCGCGCGGCTCCCTCCGCCTCCGCGTCGCCCATGGCGGGGAGGCGGCGGGCGAACCGCTCGAGCAGCCGTCGGGTCACGCTTGGTGCGACGACGGCATCCCCGGCGGCGACCGCCCGGATCGCGGCGAGCAGGTCCGCGGGCGGTGCGTCCTTGAGCAGAAAACCGCTCGCGCCCGCCCGCAGGGCGGCGTAGACGTATTCGTCGAGGTCGAAGGTGGTGAGGATGATGACCCGCGCGGTGCTGTCAGCCTCGACGAGCCGCCGGGTCGCCTCGACGCCGTCACACTCGGGCATGCGAATGTCCATCAGGATCACGTCGGGAGTCAGCGCGGCCGCGGCGGCGAGCGCCTCGAGGCCATTGCCGGCCTCACCGACGACGGTGAGCTCGTCCTGGCTGTCGATCACCATCCGAAAGCCCATCCGCATCAGTTCCTGGTCGTCGACGAGAAGGATGCGCAGCGGCCGGGGCTCCATGCTCGGACCGAGCATAGGCGCACGGCCGGCGCACGGCCGGCGCACGGCCGGCGCACGGCCGGCGTTTGGTCAGGCGTGCGGTCAGGCGCCGGGGCCGACCCCGGGGCTGAAGATCGCCACGAGAGCGCCGACGATCCGGTCGACCTCGGCGTGGCCCGGCGCCTGCCAGTCGTGCCCGTGGAGGTGGTCGATGATCAGGCCGTCGGTCGCGGCGACGAGAGCAACGGCGGCGATCCGGAGGTCGCCGGCGGCCGGAGGCGCCGGGCCTGGAGCGAGGCGCGCAAGTTCGGCGGCGACGAGATCCGCGTACCGGCCGAGCACCTCCCGGCGGCGCCGCTCCAGCGGCGGGCTCACCCCGACCATCTCCAGGTAGTTGACCCGGGCCGCGCGGGGGTCCGCGAAGGTCTGGGTCATGAACGTGCTCAGGCCCGCGCGCAGCCGCGCGGCCGGCTCCGGTGGCGCCGCGGCGACGGCGGCCACCACGGCGGTCAGGACCGCCTCGACGTGGTGGTCGTACACGGCCACCAGCAGCTCCTCCCGGCCGGTGAACTCCGCGTAGAAATATCGGGCGTTGAGGCCGGCGCGGGCACACAGCAACTCGATGCTCGTGTTGGCAAAGCCGCGGGTGCCGAACAGCTCAAGCCCGGTGTCGAGCAACCGCTCCCGCCGCTCGGCCTGGCGCTCGGTCGCCGACTTGCCGCCGTAGCGGCGCTCTCCGGTCGGGGCGGCCACGGCGTCACCCTAGCATCTGGTAAGAAGGCTTGACAGATGCTCGGGCGGGGCGTAGGCTGCTCCCGTACGGTCACCCGTCGCGGCCGTGAACGAGTCGAGATGTTCAACCTCATCCTCTACGCGATCCCGTTCTTCCTCGCCACGCTCGCGGTCGAGTGGCTGCAGTTCCGCCACGACCGGGCGGAGGAGCGGGAGTCGGGTCTGGTCGGATACGCCCGCGCCGACACGCTCACCAGCCTCGCGATGGGGATCGGCAACGTCATCACGAACACGGCTTGGAAGGTCGTCGTCGTCGCCGTCTACGCGGCGCTCTATGAGCTGACGCCGCTGCGGATCTCCCCGGCTGCCTGGTGGGCCTGGCCGGCCCTGTTCGTCGCCGACGACGTCGCCTACTACGCGTACCACCGGGCGAGCCACCGGGTGCGCGTGTTCTGGGCCAGCCACGTCGTCCACCACTCCAGCCAGCACTACAACCTCTCCACCGCGCTGCGTCAGCCGTGGACCCCGATGACCTACTTCCTGTTCTGGATCCCCCTCGCCCTGATCGGCTTTCCGCCCTGGATGATCCTCCTCGAGCAATCCGTCTCGCTCACCTACCAGTTCTTCATTCACACCGAACGGGTCCGGCAGCTGTGGCGTCCGCTTGAGCTCGTCCTCAACACGCCCAGTCACCACCGCGGCCACCACGGGGCGAACGCGATCTACCTCGACAAGAACTACGGCGGGATCCTGATCGTCTGGGACCGGCTGCTGGGCACCTTCGAGTCTGAGAGCGAGCGGGTCCGCTACGGCCTGACCAGGAACCTCGACACCTTCAACCCGCTGCGGGTGGCGACGCACGAGTGGCTTGCCATCGCCGAGGACCTCCGCCTCGCCCGGACGTGGGGAGACCGGATCGGTTTCCTGCTGCGAACCCCCGGCTGGGCCTACGCCCGCCGGGCCGCCCTCACCTCCGAGGGGGCCGTCGCAGCGGTGGAGCCGCTCGCAGGCGCGCTGACCTGAGCCGGCCTGAACCTGTCGGCAGGGCCGCCGCGGCCCACGAACATGCCCGCCTGTCGCGCCGTCGCCACGGCGCCAGGCAGTGAACGTCCGCCCCCTTTGCGGGGTCCTACCGCCCCCGGGAGCGGCCGGCCCGGTCCGGCTGCTGACCGCCCGGACGCTCGGGTGACGAGGCGTCTTGTCGACCACCGCCCCGTCACCTAGAGTCGTCGCCGAGTCCGCCGGATCGTCCCGTGACGCCGGCATCAGATCACGAGAGAGAGGCACGCGTTGAGATCGCTTCGTCGCACCACCACCGCCATCGGAGTCCTGGCGGCGGCCACGCTCTGGGTACCGGCGACGGCGCTGGCTCTGCCCCACAGCGGCGCCCACGGGCTCTCCTCCGCCCGGGTGTGTCCGGCGCCGCCGCGCGGGTTCGCCGCCTGTGACGTGCTCGCCGTCACCACGTCCAGCGGCCAGGAGTTCAATGCCAAGCCGACCGCCTCGAGCACGATTGCGGGCTACTACCCCTCCGACCTGCAGAGCGCCTACGGTCTCACGAACGCCTCCGCCACGGCCGGAGCCGGCCAGACCGTCGCCCTCGTCGACGCCTACAACGATCCGACCGCGGCCTCTGACGTGGCGACCTACCGGGCCGAGTTCGGGCTCCCGGCCCTCTCGACCTGCACGGTGAGCGGCGGCCGGGTGTCGAGCCCCGGCGGACCCTGCTTCACCCAGGTCGGCCAGAGCGGGTCGCCGACGAGCCTGCCGCACAACAACGCCGGCTGGGCCCAGGAGGAGTCCCTGGACATGGACATGGTCTCCGCCGTCTGTCCCAACTGCAACATCGTCCTCGTCGAGGCGTCGTCGGCATCGATCGCCAACCTCGGGGCGGCGGTGAACACGGCGGCGTCGCTCGGAGCGACGGAGATCTCCAACAGTTACGGCGGCTCGGAGTCCAGCTCCGACACGACTGATGACGCGACCTACTTCCACCACCCCGGGATTGCGATCACCGCGAGCAGCGGGGATGGGGGCTACGGCGTCGAGTATCCGGCGGCGTCCCAATACGTCACCGCCGTCGGGGGGACGACGCTGACGACCGCGCCCGGTACCACCCGTGGCTGGAGTGAGACGGCCTGGTCGGGCGCGGGCGCGGGGTGCTCGGCCGACGACCCTCAGCCGACCTGGCAGAGCACGGTCACCAACATCACGAGCGTGTGCGGCATGCGGGCGGTCGCCGACGTGAGCTGGGACGCGAACCCGAATACGGGGGTTGCCGTCTATGACTCGACCGCCTACAAGGGCGCGAGCGGCTGGCTCGTGTTCGGCGGCACGAGCGTTGCCTCACCGTCGATCGCCAGTGTCTACGCGCTCGCCGGGAACGCCGCTTCGGTTGTCTACGGCAGCTACCCCTACGCGCACAGCTCGAGCCTCTATGACATCACCTCCGGGTCCGATGGGAGCTGCGGATCGACCGCGCTGTGCACGGCGGGCCCGGGATGGGACGGTCCAACCGGTCTGGGCACGCCCGACGGGATCGGCGCATTCTGATCTCAGGTTGACCGCCGTGGTCCGGGACCGGCCCTGTGAGGCCGGTCCCGGAGCCGTGCCTGCTGGCGTTCAGCCCGGCGTCTTGGCCACCGTGGCGATGCCCGAGGTGACCTGGCGGTCGCCGCGCTCGCGCTTTCGCGTCCGGGCGTGGCCAGCGAGACTCTGAGCACGGCGATCGTCGCCGCCGCACCCTGACGTGCGGGGCCGATCATCAGAGAACAGGTCCTTCCTGGAGAGGAGTCGATCCGTACCGGTAGGTCGGCGGCGGGCTTGAGCCGCCGGAGACCAGCGGGGTGCGTGCCGGCCCGGTGGCCGGCACGCACCCCAGGCGAGCCTCAGGGCGTCGACAGCGTGTGGGCGTCCGCGTCGGCGGCGACGTGGGACTCGTAGGCGTCCCGGCGGCCTGGGTCGGTCTCGGTGAGGACCTTGTCGGCGCCGAGCAGCTTGATCACGCGGTCGTTGACCGCCCGGGGGAGGACATGCTGGACGCGCAGGACCAGCCCGATCCAGCTGGGGACGTAGACGTCGACGCGGTTGTGTTCGATCGCCTCGACGATCGCCGTCGCGACATCTGACGGTTCGAGGACCTTCAGCGGTCCGTGACCGGACAGCCCAGACCCGAGGTCGGTGTTGACGACGAGGGGCATCACGATGCTCACGCCGATCCCGGTGCCGGCCACCTCCTGGCGGATCGCCTCCGACAGGCCGACGACGGCGTGCTTGGTCGCCGCATAGGTTGCCCCGCCCGGCGCGCCGTACTTGCCCGCCGTCGAGGCGATGTTGACGAGGTGGCCCTCGCCACGGGCCTGGAACCGGCGCAGGGCGAGCTTGGAGCCGAGGATCACCCCGTTGAGGTTGATGTCGATCATCCGCTCGGCGGTCGCCTCGGTCTCCTCGACAAAGGCGCCGAGGGGCATGATCCCGGCGTTGTTGATCAGCACGTCGAGGGGACCGAGCTCCCGTTCGGTCTGCTCGAGGAACACCTCGAAGGAGGCGACGTCGGTGACGTCGAGAAAGCAGCCGATGCTGCCGTGTCCGAGCTCTTCGGCGACCGTCTGGGCGAGCGCCCCGTCGATGTCCCCGATGGCGACCCGTGCGCCCCGGGTGATGAGGGTCTCCGCCGTCGCGCGGCCGATTCCCCGTGCGCCGCCCGTGACGGCGACGACCTTACCTGCCAGAGACTTCGTCATCCGCTGAAGCCTACATCGCTGTGACCAAGGCGGTCGGCCGCCGGGGCGCGCGGGCGGTCAGAGGGCCGTGGGCGGGCGGTCGGAGGGCCGTGAGCGGGCGGGTCCCGGGCGCGAGCGTGTACTAGCGTCAGAGGAATGCGACGCTGGGGACCGGTGATGGAGGTACAGGCGTTCCGGCGCTGGTTCGCCGCCACCCTCGCGATGAGCGTCGCCCTGCAGATGCTCGAGGTGATCATCGGCTGGTCGGTCTACTCCCATCAGCGCAGCGCACTCGATCTCGGCTGGATCGGGCTCGCCGAGTTCCTGCCCCTGTTCGTGCTCGCCCTGCCCGCCGGCCACCTCGCCGACCGGTTCCCGCGCCGTTACGTGCTCGCGGCCGCCAACCTGCTCGGGGTCGTGATCGGGGTCACGCTCGCGCTGATCACCGCCGCCGGCGTGCACGCCGCCGCGCCGTACCTCGCCTGCGCCGTCGGCGCCGGGGTGACGATGGCGATCGGACAGCCCGCCGCGCGGGCGATGCCGCCGACGCTCGTCGGTCGGGCGCTGATTCCGAGCGCGATGACCCTGCGCGCGTTCGCCGCCCAGGGGGCCGGCATCATCGGTCCCGCCCTCGGCGGGCTCGTCTACGGGTTCTCGCCCGCCGCCGTCTACCTGCTCGCGGCCGGCTCCTGCCTGCTGGCCAGCCTCGCCGCTCTCCGCATCGGCCCGGGCCAGGCGCCCGTCGGCGCGGACGCGCGAGCCGGGGGCGGCGATCGTGACTCGGCTCCCGCCGGTGCCACGGCCACCCCGACGGCCGCGGCGGACCTCGGTTCGGTGCTGGAGGGGCTGCGGTTCGTCCGGGCGACCCCGATGATCCTCGGGGCGATCCTGCTCGATCTCCTGGCCGTGCTGTTCGGCGGCGCCGTCGCGCTGCTGCCGATCTTCGCGGCCCACATCCTCCATGTCGGTGTGGTCGGACTCGGGGTCCTTCGCGCCGGACCGGCGATCGGGGCCGTGATCGCCGCCGTCTGGCTCACCCGTCGCCCGATCCTGCGCCGGGCGGGACGGCGGCTGCTCGTCGTCGTCGCCGCCTTCGGCGCCTGCATGGTCGTCTTCGGTCTCTCCCGCAACGTCGAGCTCTCCTTCCTCGCCCTCGCCGTCAGCGGGTTCGTCGACTTCTTCTCGATGAACATCCGTGGCACGACCGTCGCCCTCGCCACGCCCGATCTGCTCCGAGGCCGCGTCGGGGCGGTCGAGACGGTGTTCGTCTCGGCTTCCAACCAGCTCGGCGCCTTCGAGTCCGGCCTGTCGGCGTCGCTGGTCGGAACGGTGCCCGCGGTCGTCGGTGGCGGCTGCGTGACAGTGCTGATCGCCCTCGGATGGATCCGCCTGTTTCCCGCGCTGCACCGGGTCGACGCGATGAATGAGATCGAACCGGTCCCGGTACGTGGCCTTCCGACGGCGGACGACGTCGTCCCGGCGGCGGGGGAGCGGGTCCCTGCGGGCGGCGGCGTGATCACGTCGCCCGGGCCGACCGTGCCCTGAGACAGGGCTCGGGCTGATCCCGTCACGGCCAGTGGCGTGAGCGCACCCCTCGGGGTGGCGCCGCCGCGGACGGAGAGAGGGGGATTCGAACCCCCGAACGAGTTTCCCCGTTACACGATTTCCAGTCGTGCCCGTTCAGCCGCTCCGGCACCTCTCCAGCTGTTGTCCGGCCGCTCGCGGCGGCCGCCCGGGGAAGGGTAGCGGCCCGCTGACCCAACCTCGCCCGGTGGGACCCGACCCCGTAGCATCCGCCCGTGCCCAACTTCGGTGACTTCCAACTTGAGATCTATCTGGCCGGGCTGAGCGGCATCCGGCCGTCGCTGCCGATGAGCTACTCCGAGCTCGCCGCCCGGGCGGAGGCGGCGCTGGCCCCGGACATCTACTCCTACGTCGCCGGCGGGGCCGGGAACGAGTTCACCCAGGACGAGAACGTCCGGGCCTTTGACCGGTACGGTCTGATGCCGCGGATGCTCGCCGGGGCGGCCGAGCGTGACCTCGGAATCGACCTCCTCGGCCACCGGCTCCCCAGCCCACTGCTGCTCGCTCCCGTCGGCGTGATCGGCCTGTGTGCCCGGGACGGCCACGGCGACATCGCCACCGCTCAGGCGGCGGCCCGCACCGGCGTCCCGATGATCGCCTCAACCCTGTCGGCAGATCCGCTCGAGGAGGTCGCCCAGCACCTCGGTGACACCCCCGGGTTCTTTCAGCTCTACACCCCGGCGGACCGGGAACTCGCGGCGAGCTTCGTCGCGCGAGCGGAGGCGGCGGGGTTCTCCGCGCTCATCGTCACCCTCGACACTCAGATCCTCGGCTGGCGTCCCCGCGACCTCGGCCTCGCCTCGTTCCCCCAGCTCCAGGGCAAGTGTCTGGCCAACTACTTCAGTGATCCGGTGTTCTGCGCCAAGCTCGCCGCACCGCCGGAGGAGGACCCGCGGGCCGCGGCGCTCGCGTGGGCGCTCGGGTTCTCGGACCCGGCGCTCAGCTGGGACGACCTCGCCTGGCTGCGTTCGCTCACGACGCTGCCGCTGTTGCTCAAGGGCCTCTGCCATCCCGAGGACGTGCGCCGGGCGATCGACAGCGGCGTCGACGGGATCTACTGCTCCAACCACGGCGGCCGCCAGGCCAACGGGGGACTGGCGGCGATCGACCTGCTCGAGCCCGTCGTCGAGGCGGCCGACGGGCGGGTCCCCGTCATCTTCGACTCAGGGGTTCGCGGGGGTGAACACGTCGTCAAGGCGGTCGCCCTCGGGGCGACCGCTGTCGGGGTCGGCCGCCCCTACGCGTGGGGGCTCGCCCTCGGTGGCGTCGACGGCATCGTCCACGTCCTCCGCAGCCTGCTCGCCGAAGCCGACCTGCTGATGGCCGTCGACGGCTACCCGACGCTCGCCCACCTCGCCGCGCCGGGCAGCCTGCTCCGCCGCTGAGCTCGCGGCTGCGCGCGGACCTGCGACGGCGACGCCTCAACCACCGCGCGCCCCTCAGACGACGGCGCGTCGGTCCCGTCCGACCGTGTCCGGGGCGGCTCAGCCGCGACCGGCGGTGTGGCCGACGGTGGTGGTCGCCGACGCCGTCGTCGACGTCGAGCCGGTCGGGAATCCTGAGCGCGTGTTCGCCTTCAGATAGACGGCGAAGAAGTCGCGGTCGTCGGGGGTGAGGTACCGGTTGGCCGGCCGGACCATGTCCGGCAACAGCTTGATCGGGTTGGCGGCGTTCGGACCGGTGTAGTAGTTGAAGCTCGGCCAGTAGGCGTTGATGTCGAGCTGCATCGCCCGGACCGCGCCGGCGTGGATCAGGATCGCCGCCAGCGACTGGGCGGTCTGGTTGTTCGCCGCCGCGTAGATGAGGTCGCCGCGGGCGGTGATTCCCAAGCCCGAGCGCCAGACGCGGATCGAGTTGCCGAGCGTCGCTCCCCACAGGGCGCCGTTGGCGAGCTGCGGGTTGGGGGCGCCGTTGCTGACGATGAGCGGCAGGTTCTGGCGGGCGAAGTCGATGTTCGGGCCGATTTTCGGCCCGCCGGTCCAGTCGACGATGTTGTAGGTCCCGTTCGTGTAGCCGACGAAGGTCGCCTGCCCCTTGACGAGCGGGGCATACGTCTGGCCGTTGTCAGCCCAGCCGCCGTGGGCATCCTCGAGCTTGAAGCCGCTGTTGAAGGTCGCCAGCAGCTTCGCGCGCTGGTTGACCGGAACCATCTCCGGTCCGCGGTTGGCCATCGGCACGTCCGGCTCGAGGTTGCCCGCATACAGCTGGATCGAGGTGCGGCGCGGATCGATCCAGGCGACGCCGGCGACCATCTGCGGATAGAGCGGGTCAGAGCGGAACTGGGTGATCTGCACCGGCGAACTCTGCAGGGTCCACGATTCGGTCGGCTGCCAGACCCCCTCACCGGGAAGGGCGGGGTGGAGGATCGGCGTGATGTTGGGCGGGTGGCGGATCGACTGCTGGTGGAGCTTGAGTGCGAGGCGCTTGAGCCCCGGGCCTCCGGTCGCCGGGGCGTTGAGCGAGTAGTAGATGCGCTCGATGAAGGACGCGATCCCGGCTCCTCCGTTGGACCGCAGCCACTCGATCGTGTTGATCGTCAGCGCCGTGTTGGCCGACGCCGTCATCGCCGACAGCCACGAGACGCCGATCGGAAGCGCGCAGACCGCGAGCGCGATCAGCGCAACCCGCCGCAGGCGCTGGCGCGGCGAGAGCCGGGGCGGAAGGGGGCGGGCGGGACGAGGAGGGAGCGTGGAGGTGGTCATCGACGCCGGAAAGCTCATGCGCACGGATTCAACACCGCCTGAGAAGATCCTCTCGGCCCGGGTGCGGGCCGACGACGGAGTTGCTCAGGCGCCGCACCTCACTCTACCCTGCAGGAGGATGAGAGGCTTCTCAAGCAGTTCTGGGCCGGGCCTTAGGTCGTGGCGGCAGGTTCTTCGACGTGTCCTGGAGTGAACGACCGCGGTCCGACCGTGCCGCCGCACGCTCGGACCGTCACAATCCACCGCCGCGCCCGGTCCGCCCGCGGGCGGTGACGCGTCCGCCGGGGCTCCTCGAAGATTCCGGCAGCGAGCGTCGCCGCCGGGCCGAGCGGTTCCGTGCTCGCCGGCGCGACCTCAGCGCCGACGTCGCCGGAGGATTCGTGCTCGCCCTGTTCGCCCTCCTGCTGGGACCCGGCCTGGGGATGCTCACCCTGCTCGGGGTCCCGCTGCTGCTCATCCTCGTGTTCGGGCCGCCGATCGTCCGCGTCGTCCGCCGGCGCCGAGCCGGCAGGGCCGGTGCCGGCTCGGGACGTCGCTGGGCGGAGGCGCCACGCGCCACCGCCGGGCGGGCCGGAGCGGGCAGGGCACTGATGGACGGCGTCAGCAGCTCGGGCGCACGGCTTCGGCGCGCGCTCGGTGATGACCGCGGCGTTCAGCCGCGACGTCGCCCGCGGCTCTGAGCCCCGGGGGAGAGCGCCGACCGCGTCGGCGCGACCCGGCGGCGGCGCCGCCGCCGCGCGATCCGCCCCGGAACGAGTGTCACCAGCGCGATCAGCGCGAGGAGGATCCCGACGACTCCGGCGGTCGCGGTTCCGCTGACGAGGATGAGGACGAAGACGGCGATGAGGACGCCCGTCAGTGCGTCGATGAGCAACGGCACACCCGGGCGTGAGCGGGGACGGCGCACGGGGGGCTTCAGATCCCCATCCGCCGCCACAGCGGGCGGGGAAGGCAGCGGAGGACGAGGAGGACCCAGCGCAGGGCGGGCGGTGCCCAGACCGTGTGGGCGCCTCGCTCGATCGCGCGAACGGCGACCTCGGCGACCGCCTCCGGTGTCGTCGCAAGCGGGGCGGGACGAAGACCGGCGGTCATCCGCGTGTGCACGAAGCCGGGCCGGACGACGAGGGTCCGCACGCCGTCGGCCCGGGCGGCGTCCCCGAGTGCCTGGGCGAGTGCGTCGAGGCCGGCCTTCGCAGCGCCGTAATAGGCGAGGCTCGCCCGCGGGCGCTCGGCCGCGGCGCTCGACAGCACGACCATCGTCCCGCCGCCCCGGGAACGGAGCTGCTGCAGGGATGCCTCCAGCAGCGAGCCGCAGCCGAGGACGTTCGTGCGCAGCAGCGCGAGCGCCTCCTCCCGTGGGGTCGCCAGGGCGGCCTGGCCGCCGAGGGTCCCGACGGCGAGGACGACGGTGTCGAACCCTCCCGAGCCGAACAGCTCGCCGAGCAGCGCGGGGTGGGTGTCGAGCGCGTCGGCGTCGCCGACGGCGACAGAAACCGAGACACAACCGGCGTTCACCAGCGCGGCCGCGGCTTTCTCGAGGGCGTCGGCGTCCCGACCGACGATCACCGCGGTGCTGCCGGGGTGGCGGCGGGCGAGGGCAGCGACGATGGCACCGCCGATCTCTGAGGTGCCGCCGAGGAGGAGCACGCGCCGGCTCACCGGTCGCTCACCAGCCCCGTGCGGATCGCGAGGTCCGAGCGCCAGAGGCCGGCGGGGTCGGCGTCGTCGCGGATCGTCTGCCACTCGCTGAGGCGTGGATACATCGCCGACAGGGTGGCAGGTCTGACGTGACTGTCCTTGCTGAGGTAGATCCGGCCCCCGGCCTCGACGACGAGCTCGTCACAGCGATCGAGCGCGGCAGGAAGGGCGGGGCAGCGGCGGGGCAGGTCGAGCGCAAGGGTCCACCCCTCGATCGGGAAGGAGAGCGGGGCGGCGTTGGCGGGACCGAAGTCCTTGAGGACGGCGAGGTAGACGGGGGCGTCCGCGGCGGCCAGTACCTCGAGGATCGCTTCGAGGACACGCTCGGCGCCGGGCGGCACGGCGACCTGGTACTGGAGAAACCCGCTGGGCCCGTACATCCGCGGCCAGGCGGCGAGGCCGTCGAGCGGGAACATGTGGGGTCCGAAGCCGATCAGCGCGTCGCGTTCGTGCCGGGGCGAGCGCCAGAAGCGAGCCGCGTTGGCGGCTCGGATCACCGCCGGGGTGAGCGCGCCCGATGGGATGACGGGGGGAACGGCAAGCCGGACCGGGGTTGTCGCCGCTGCGGCCGGCATCGGGCCGCCGCCGTCGGCGGCGGAGCTGACCATGCGGGCCCGGGTGACGACCCCGCGCGGGCCGCGGCGCGACAGGAGATCGAGCCAGGCGACCCGGTGCGGGCCACCGTCGGCCCGGAGGGCGCTGAACGCGTCATCGAGGCTGTCGACCCGGTCGGTGTCGACGGCGAGCAGCGGCGCGGGCGCGGGGGCGAGCGCGATCTGCGCCGACACGATCACACCGGTGAGGCCCATGCCGCCGATCGTGGCGGAAAACAGCGGGTCTGCCGGGGTGAGGTCGCGGAGTTCGCCGTCGGCGGTGAGCAGGCCGAGAGTGCGGACGTGGGCGCCGAAGGTGCCGGCGCTGCCGTGGTTCTTGCCGTGGATGTCGGAGGCGATCGCCCCTCCGACGGTGATGAACTGGGTGCCGGGGACGACGGGGACGATCCAGCCCTGCGCGGCGGCGGCCCGGAGGAGTTCGGTGAGGAGGACGCCGGCACCGACGCGCGCGATGCCGGCGACCGGGTCGAGGGTCAGTTCTCGCAACCCCGCGCTGCTGACGGCGAGGCCACCCCACCGTTGCGCAGCGTCTCCGTAGCTGCGCCCCATCCCGCGCGCGATGACGCCGCGCGCCAGCCGTCGGTCACGGCTGGCGAGGCCGGCCGCGAGGGCCGCCGGATCCGGGGGACGCCACACCCATGAGCGGACACGGTCACCTCCGCCCCACCCGTGCAGGGTTCGCACCCGCACCGGCCCGCGCAGCGCGCGGGCCGGTGCCCGGTCTGCGTCAGGCACCGGCGTTGACCCCGAGCCCGAAGGAGATCAGCCACAGGCCGGCGGCGCACAGCATCGGCCAGTCGCGCAGGAGCAGCTCGTCCGGGGCCTCGGTCTGGCCGCGGCGGACGAGCTGCAGGTAGCGCAGGAGCGCGACGCTGAAGGGGACGGCGGTAATCAGACGCCAGGGGAACGTCACGCCGGCACGCTGCTCGAGGGCCCACGCGACGTAGGCGAGGATCGCGCCGCAGAGGGCGGCGATCAGCACCCATCCGAGCGTGCGGTGGGTATAGAGGCGCAGGACGAGCCGGCGGTTGCCGAGATCGCCACGGGCGCGGGAGAGCTCGGAGTCGCGCTTGCCGGCGGCGATCATGATCGCCGCGAAGGTCACCACGAGCAGAAAGGACGTGGAGAGGGGAACGCCGATCGCCGCGCCTCCGGCGACGGCGCGGAGCACGAACCCGGCGGCGATCGCGAGGATGTCCATCACGACGACGTGGCGCCAGATGAGCGTGTAGCTGAGCGTGACGATCACGTACCCCTCTGCGGTGAGCGTGAGCACCGGCGAGTCGAGGCTGCTGAGCAGCAGGCCCGCGACGATCCAGGCGGCGCCGGCGAGCCCGGCCAGTCGCGGCGACACCGCGCCGGAGGCAACGGGCCGGCGGCATTTGGTCGGGTGCTCCCGATCCTCGTGCCGGTCCCGGACGTCGTTGAGCGCGTAGATCCCCGAGGCGAGCAGGCAGAAGCTGAGGAACGCGACCCCCACCTTGACCCAGGCGTCGTTATGCCCGAGGGCGCCGGCGGCGAACGCCGCGCCGACGACGAGCAGATTCTTGATCCACTGCTTGGGCCGGGCGAGGCGAATGAGCGCCGGGAGGGGGGTGGCGGCCTTCACCATCGGTTGAGAACCTAGTTTCGCCGCTTCAAGTGAGTCTCCGTGTTTCATGAGCGGACTCTCAGGTTCGGTTGAGGTGGCCCTGTCGTGGGCCTGGGAAGCTATGTCTCGACATGTCGGTTCAGCGCACCTCATTCCACCCCGCGCCGCTCGTGATCGAGCGTCCCAGCCCGGCCGCCCGTCTGCGACGCGTCATCGGTGTCGCGGCGATGGTACTCGTCGGGGTGGCCGCCATCTCCTGGGGCGTGGCGATGGCCGGGCCCTCCAACTCCGCGCTGACCATTCGTTCCGTCGAGTGGCTCCGCGACAACGGTCTGCGCAGCCTCGTCACGACGGTGGAGAACATCTACTACACCTGGCAGGCCCCGGCCAAGGGGGGACCCGGTCTCAAGCGGCTTCCCGGCCAGTCCGGCCACGAGCTGGCCGCCGGAAACGCGACGACGAACCGGCTCGCGACGGCCGGAGGCGTGCACGCCGCGGCCCCCTACCGACCCCCGAACATCACTCCGGTGATCTCTCCCGCCCTCCCCGGGGAGGGCGTGTGGCGGTCCACGTTCCCGGTCCCGCGCGGGACGCCGCCCCCGGTGCTCATCACCAGCTACCGGCCCCAGCCTGCCTACCCGCAGATCGTCGTCGGCGTCGCTTGGATCAACCACCTCGACACCTCGCTGATGCTCTATCCGGGGCTTCAGGAACCGAGCGTGGCGATGCCCAACCGTGGGCCCGAGGAGGTGCCACCCGCGCTCCGTGACAAGCTCGTGGCGACGTTCAACAGCGCCTTCAAGCTCGTCGATTCGGGCGGCGGTTTCGTCTATGGCGGCCACACCTACGCGCCGATGCGACACGGCTTCGCCAGCGTCGTCCAGTACACGAACGGTCAGATGAACGTGATCAGCTGGCCCTACGGTCCGACCGCCCCGGCCAACATCCGCTTCGCCCGTCAGAACCTACCGCTGATCGTCGATCACGGTCAGCTCAACCCGAACCTCTCCAACGGCCCCGAGTGGGGGGCCACCCTCGGCAACACCGTCCAGGTGTGGCGGTCGGCGCTCGGAATCGACGCGCACGGCAACCTCATCTACGCCGCCGGCAACTACCAGACGGTCGGCTCGCTCGCGGCGGTGATGCGCCACGTCGGCGCGGTCCGCGCGATGCAGCTCGACATCAACTCGTACTGGCCGAGCTTCATCACCTACGCGGGGCCGGGCGCCAAGGACCCGGCGAACCTGCTCTCGAGCATGGTCCGCTCACCCTACCGTTACCTCACCCCCGACGACCGCGACTTCTTCGCCGTCTATCTCCGCTGACCCCGGGCCTAGACCGCGAACTGCCAGCGTCCGTCGCGCAGCAGCGGAAGCTGACCTCCGTCGGCGGTGAGGCCGGTGACGGAAATCTCGGGGGAGCCGATCATGAAGTCGATATGGATCGAGCTCTCGTTGATCTGCGCACGGCTCCCCGCGTCGGAGACCGTGTCCGGGTAGGCGGCCCCGAGGGCGATGTGGCTGGCGGCGTTCTCGTCGAGGAGCGTCTCGGAGAACACGGTCCCGAGGCGTCCGATCCGGCTCTCGGCGTCGACGAGGGCGACCTCCCCGAGCCGCGCGGCACCCGGGTCGGTGGCGATCATCGCCTCGACGAGCCCCGCCCCCTGCCGCGCACTGACCTCGACCGCCCGTCCCTCGAGGAAGTGGACCTCGAGGTCGACGACGGTGCCGCCGCCGACCGTGAGTGGGCGCGTCGCCCGCACGTGCCCGTCGACCCGGACCGGGTCGGGCGCGGTGAACACCTCCTCGGTCGGGAGATTCGCGGTGAACGGAATGCCCCCCGCTGTCTCATCCCCGGCGGACTGCCACAGCGATCCGGGCAGCAGGCCGACGCGCAGGTCCGTCCCGGGGCCCTGGAAGTGGAGGGCGTCGAGCTTCAGGGCGGTGAGCCGCCGGGCGACCGCGTCAAGCTGGGCAAAGCGCTCCCGCCACGCTGCGGCGGGGTCGGGCTCGCCCAGCCGCATGATGTCGGCGATCTCCTCCCACAGGCGATCGAGGGCCGCCGCCTCTGTGAGATCGGGGTAGAGGCGGGCCGCCCAGCCCGCGCACGGGCCGGGTGTGACGATCCAGTTCCACTGGCGCGCGTGGGTCACCTCGAGGGTCTCGGGGAGGCGCGGCATCATGTCGATCCCGAGCCGCTCGGGAGCGATGTCCTCCATCAACCCGAGGGCGGGCTCCCCGGCGAGGCGGATCTGGGCCCCGGCGAGCGCGCCGAGGGAGCGGTAGCGCTCACCCCACCACGGCGGACGGTAGGCGAGGGAGTGAAGCGGCGCGTGGGTGAGGCGGGAGTGTTTGACGTGGCCGTCGAACACCCACAGGTCGACGTAGCTCGCGCCGCGGCGGTAGGCTGCCTCGGCAACCGCGCGCCAGACCGCCTCCATCCCCGGCGCGGCGGTGATCCCGACGATCTGCCCAGCCTGGACGTTGACTCCGACGTCGGAGACGATCAGGTCCGAGAGGCTGGAAACGAGCTCGACCCGTCCGCCGCCGTTCCTGCTCTCGCTCACGGCTCGCTGTGCCAGTGCGGGACCCCGAGGATGACGAGCCGCAGCTGCTTGTCGGCCACCTCGGCGACCCGGACCTGGGCGACGTGGTTGTCCGGCGGTGTCTCGAGGATGGCTTCGACGGTCGAGATCATGGCGTTGACGATCAGGGTGGCGACCATGTTGAGGTCGTCGGTGCTCCAGTCTCGCAGGTAGGGAAACCGGGCGAGGTCGGTCGCCAACTCGCTCGCGATCAGGCGGATCTCCGCGAGCACGGCCAACCGCAGCCGGCTCGAGGCGCTCCCGCGAGCCCTCGCGATGAAGGCGAAGTGGTCGCGATGGTCGTTGACGTAGCCGGTGAGGACCTGCACGGAGGTTGGAATCGCCTCCGTCCATTCACCGCGCCGGGCCTCGCGCAACATCGCCCGCAGGGTGCCGAAGGACTCGTCCATCAACGCGAGCCCGAGGTCGTCCAGGCTGTCGAAGTGCCGGTAGAAGGCGGCCGGCACGACCCCGGCCGCCTTGGTGATGCTGCGCAGGGACAGCGAGTCGAAGTTCTCTCCCGCCTGGATCCGCAGCAGCGCGGCCTCCATCAGCGCCTGACGGGTCGCCTGGCGCCGCTCCGCCTGAGTCCTGGGTGTACGAGTGTTCACGATTGTGTGGTTTGGCTCACATGTCCTGCGATTAGGACTTGACGGTAGCGGGAAGCTGAGCGATCATGGCCTTAGTGAACATGCGTACACTAAATCTCATGCGTTCAACCCTCGTCGGCGACTCCGCCGAGGCCGCCGGGGGGCTCTCCGCTCCCCGCCGCGGCGCCGTCCGCCGTCTTCTCGCCGGCCCGATCGTCGATCTGATGGTCGGGCCCCACGGTATCGATCGCTACCTCGAGCTGATCTCACCGACCCTCACCCTGCACGAGCCGCGGGCGCAGGTGCTCGCCGTCACGCGTCAGACCGCGCGCACGGTCACCCTCACCGTCGATCCCAACCGTGCCTTCACCGGTTTTCGAGCCGGACAGTTCGTTCGGGTCGGCGTCGAGATCGACGGGCGACGCTACACCCGCACGTACTCACCGACGATCTCCGAACATGACCTCAGATCGTGGAGGCGCCCGCCCGTTTGGCCACGTCGGCCCGAGGACCACCCTCCCCTCCTCGAGTTCACCGTCACCGTCCGTGAGGGCGGCGTCGTCGGCGCCTACCTTCGCGAGCACGCGGCGCCGGGCATGCTGCTGCACCTCTCCGACGCCGCCGGGGCGTTCATCCTCCCTGAGTGTCGGCCCGATCACGTCGCGCTGATCAGCGGCGGCAGCGGGATCACCCCGACGATCGCGATGCTGCGCACCCTGATCGCCGAGGGCCACCGCGGCCAGATCGACTTCCTCCACTACGGCCGCGGCGCGGCCGACTGGCTCTACCGCCCTCAGGTCGAGGCGATCGCCGCCGCGCACCCGAACGTGGACGCGCGGTTCATCGCCACCCGTGAGGGCGGCGAGCGGTTCTGCGCCGGGACCGTCGCCGCCGACGCTCACGTGCTCGTCTGCGGTCCACCGAGCCTGATCGACGCCGTCCGGGCCGCCCACCCCGAGGCGAGCGCGGAGACCTTCACCCCCCCGACGCTCGCCCTCGGCGCGGGTGCCGGCGCCGCGACGGGCACGGTTTCCTTTCTCGCCTCTGGTCACAGCGCGCCGATCAGCCCCGGCACGCTGCTTGAGCAGGCCGAGGCGGCAGGGCTGACCCCGCAGTACGGCTGCCGCATGGGCATCTGCCACGGCTGCAGCTGCACCAAGGTGGCCGGCACCGTCCAGAACATCCTCACCGGCGAACTCTCGACCGAGGAGGACCAGGAGATCCAGATCTGCATCTCCGTCCCGGTCTCCGATGTCGCCCTCGCCCTCTAGCCGCGGCGACGACGCCGCCCGTTCCCCAACCCAGGAGGAGAATTCCGATGCCCATCACCTACGGTGACCTCACCCCCGAGCAGGTGCAGACCCTCGGTCACGAACTCGATGCGATCCGCAACCGCGTCCGGGCCGAGCTTGGACAGGCCGACCTCGACTACATCCGCACCGTCATCAAGGCCCAGCGCGGCCTCGAGGTGTCCGGCCGGGCGATGCTCGAGCTCGGCTGGTTGGCGCCGCTGTGGCTCGGTGGCACCGCCGCCCTCGCCCTCTCCAAGATCCTCGACAACATGGAGATCGGGCACAACGTGATGCACGGCCAGTACGACTGGACCAACGACCCGGCGCTCAACTCCCAGACCTTTGAGTGGGACACCGCCTGTCCGGCGGAGCAGTGGCGCCACAGCCACAACTACATGCACCACACCTTCACGAACATCCTCGACATGGACCGGGACATCGGCTACGGGATCCTGCGGATGTCCGAGGAGCAGCGCTGGAGCCCGTACTTCGTCGGCAACCTGCTGTATGCGACGCTGCTGATGCTCCTGTTCGAGTGGGGAGTGGCCGTCCACGACCTCGAGGTCGAGGAGCTCTTCTCCGGGTCCAAGTCGATCGCCGACAAGCGCGACATGCTCAAGGCGATCTGGCGCAAGGGCGGCCGCCAGGCGCTCAAGGACTACGTCATCTTCCCGGCCCTCGCCGGCCCCGGCGCCCCGCTCACCCTCGCCGGTAACGCGACGGCGAACATCATCCGCAACATCTGGGCCTTCAGCATCATCTTCTGCGGCCACTTCCCCGACGGGGTGCAGGAGTTCTCCAAGGCGGAGGCCGCGAATGAGACCAAGGGCGAGTGGTACCTGCGCCAGATGCTCGGCTCGGCCAACATCACCGGCGGCCGGCTCTTCCACATCCTCTCGGGCAACCTCTCCTTCCAGATCGAGCATCACCTCTTCCCCGACATCCCGGCCCGACGCTACGCGGCGATCTCCACCGAGGTCCGCGAGATCTGCGAGCGCTACGGGCTCCCCTACAACGCCGGTCCGCTGCACCGCCAGCTCGGTTCGGTGTTCCTCAAGCTCGCGCGGCTGTCGCTGCCGTGGATCGGCAACTCGCCGTTCAACCGCAGCTACCGGCGCCCGACCCGGCGCCCGGCCGACGTCGCCGTGACCGTCCCGGCGGCAGCGACCCGGGAGCCGGTCGCGGTCTGAACCCGACGATCGGCCCGGCGCGGCCCCCGGCTGTGGGCTCGGGGGCCGCGTGCGGCGCCGGTGGCTCCCGCCTCGACTCAGGCGGCCGTGGGTACCGGGAACAGCGGGGCGAGGGCGCGGCCGGTCAGTTCGATCGCCTCGAGGTCGTGGGCCATCCCCCCACCGGAGATCGTCAGACCCTCGATGCCGGCCTCCACGTAGCGCTGGGCCTGTTCGGCGACCGTGTCCGGATCTCCCACGAGCGCGGAGGCGGCCCGCTCCGCCGGCATCCCGGCGGCGATCGCGGTCGCCACCTTCGCCTGGGCCTGCTCGTGGGTCGGGGCGATGAACACGGTCGCCATCGCCGTCTTGGTGATCTCCGCCGGGTCCCGTCCGACCGCCTCACAGTGGCGCTCGAGCACGCCGATCAGCCGCGCGCAGTTGTCCGGATCCCCGAACAGGTTGCAGCCGTCGCCGTAGGTGGCGACCATCCGCAGGGTCTTCTTCTCGCCGCTGCCGCCGATCAGGATCGGAATGTCCCCGCGCAGGGGCCGCGGGTTGTTGTGCGGCGCCTCGATGCGGAAGTGCTCGCCCTGGAAGGAGGGCGCATCGCCGGCGAACATCGCCCGGAGGATCTGGAGGGCCTCCTCCTCCATCGCCATCCGCACCTTCAGCTCGGGAAAGTCAAAGCCGTAGGCGCGGTGCTCCTCCTCGAACCAGCCGGCCCCGATCCCGTGCCAGACCCGACCCTTGGAGATGATGTCGATCGTTGTGGTGATCTTCGCGGCGAGCGCAGGGTTGCGGTAGGTGACGCTGCCGACGAGCAGGCCCATGCTGAGCCGCTCGGTCCGGGCGGCGATCGCCGCCAGCAGTGTCGACCCCTCGAGCATGTGGTTGGCCGGCGGGCCGACCATCGCGATCTGGTGGAGGTGGTCCATCACCGAGATCGAGCTCCATCCGCTTGACTCGAGCGTGGCGGCGATCTCCACGATCGTGTCGAAGATGCGGTCGTCGCTGACGCCGGGATAGTTGAAGTTGGGAACGTGAAGGTCGAGGGAGATTGGTACGCGCATCCCTCCACGCTACCGCGCGGGCGCGGTGGGCCCGGCGGCCGAGCCCGGCTAGCGGCGGGAGGCGACGGTGACGCTGGTAGGCTCACGCCGCCGTGTCCTCCACGCTGCCCACCGGCCCGCTCGCCGCGTTCCCTGAGCTCACGGACCGCTTCTGGTCGGCAGTCGCGGTGGTCGGCCCGGTCGCCGCGGCCGCCGCTGATGAGGTCGATCGGGCCGCACGGTTCCCGGAGGAGACGCTCGCGGTCTTCCGCGAGCAGCGGCTGCTGTCGGCGCTGATCCCCGAATCGCTCGGCGGCATGGGCATCGGCGTTCCCGAGCTCGCCGGTGCCGTCCGCACGATCGCCTCCCACTGTGCGGCGAGCGCGCTGATGCTGGCGATGCACAGCATCGACGTGGCCAACCTCGTCCGCCTCGGAGCCGGCGACGAGCTGCGTGCGCTGCAGCGGGAGATCGCCGCCGACCAGCTGCTGTGCGCGAACGCCAACTCGGAGGTCGGCAGTGGGGCCGATCTCAGCGCGAGCGTCGCGACGGTCACCCCCGACGACGACGGCTGCCTGCGCCTGCGCAAGGACGCGTTGGCGATCTCCTTCGGGGAGCGGGCCGACCTCATCTTCACCTGCGCCCGGCGCGCCCCCGATGCCGAGCCGACCGATCAGGTGCAGGTGATCTGTCGCCGGCCCCGGCTCGAGCCGCTCAGCGAGTGGGACTCCCTCGGTCTGCGCGGGACCTGTAGTCGCGGCTACCGGATCGTCGCCGAGCTTCAGGCCCCCCACATCTATCCGATCCCCTTCGCCGAGGTGGCCAACTCCGGCGGGATGCAGACGACCCTGCTGCTGCTCAGCTCGGTGTGGGTCGGCATCGCCGACGCCGCGGCCGCCAAGGCACACGCCTACGTGCGGGCGGTGGCCCGGCGCCGCATCGGTCAGGTGCCCCCGTCGGCGCTGCGCCTGTCCGAGCTGAGCGTCCGCCTCGCCCAGGTCCGGGCCCTCCACGACAGCACCCGGCGGGGCTTCGCCGCGGCCGCGGCGGCGGGGACGCTCGAGAGCCCCGACCTGATTGCCGAGCTGCGCAACCTCAAGGTCGCCGCCTCTGAGGGGGCGGTGGCGGTCGCGAGTGCCGCGCTGGAGATCTGCGGGATCGCCGGCTATCGCCGTGACACTCCCTTCAGCCTCGACCGTCACCTCCGTGACGCCTACGGGGGTGTCGTGATGGTCTCCAACGACCGGGTGCTCCACGCCGGCGCGGAGACGCTTCTCGTCCGCAAGCGCCTATGACCCGGGCGGACACGTGGTGAGGGTGCGGTCCGGGCGGCGGGTGCGGTCCGGGCGGCGGGTGCGGTCCGGGTGGCGGCGCCGGTGAAGTACGGGGTCTACCTCCCGAACTTCGGCCCGTACGCGGATGCGGCGGCCGCCGCCGAGCTGGCCGCGCTCGCCGAGCAGGCCGGCTGGGACGGCGTGTTCGTCTGTGACCACATCGCCCGGCCGGAGGGAGTGCTGCCGACCGCCGACCCGTGGATCATGCTCGCCGCGATCGCCGCCGCGACCACATCGGTCCGGCTCGGGGCGCTCGTCACCCCGCTCGCCCGCCGCCGGCCCTGGAACGTCGCCCGGGAGGTGACGAGTCTCGACCATCTCAGTGCCGGGCGGATGGTCGCCGGGGTCGGGCTCGGGATCTCGCTCGGGCCGGAGTTCTCTGACTTCGGTGAGGAGTCCGACCCGCGCGTTCGCGGCGACCTCCTCGATGAGGGGCTCGAGATCATGCGCGCGGCCTGGACGGGCGATCCCGTCCACCACGACGGTTCCCATTACCGGCTGAACGGCGTCACCTTCCTGCCGACCCCCGTGCAGGCGGACGTTCCGGTGTGGGTGGCGACCGAGCGGGTCCGCGGTCGCCCGGTCCGCCGTGCCGCCGCCTGTGACGGGGTCTTCCCGGTCGGCCTCTCCCCGGACCAGGGGGCCCAGCTGCTCGCTGAGGTCGCCTCCCTCCGCGGCGGAAGCACCGACGGTTACGACCTCGTCGCCCTCGGCTACGACGACGCCGCCGCATGGGAACAGGTCGGCGGGACGTGGTGGCTGCGGCTGCTCAACTGGTACCGGCCGCTCACGCACGGGCGCCGGGCGATCGTGGCCGGCCCGCCCGCCCGATGAGCGGGACCGGTGTCGGGCCGGCGCGAGGTGCGCACCCGGACCCAACCGGCTTGCCGGTGTCCCGTCGGCTCGGCGTCGTCTACGTCCCCGGGTCGATTCCCCTCCTCACCCTGCTCGGCGCGGTCGAGGGGCGCTGGGAGATCGTCTGGATTCTCACCGACGCACTCGCGCCGGAGGTGCGGCGCCCGCTCGAGCGCTTCGGTGCCTGCGTCGATGCTGCCGATCGTCCGGTGGCCGCGGTCGCCGCAGACCTCCGCGTCCACGGGGTCGCCGGAATCACAACCTTCGCGGACGCGGGGATCGGGAGCGCCGCGGCGCTCGCGGCTGCCCTCGGCGTGGCCGGCCACTCCGAGCCGGTCGCCGTCGCCCTCACCGACAAGGTCGCCCAGCGGACGGCGCTCGCCCGAGCAGGGCTGCCGACCCCGGCGTTCCGCCGGATCGTCGCGGACACGCCGGAGCCGGCGATCCGGGCCGCCGCTGCAGAGCTGGGCTTCCCGGCGGTTGTCAAACCGGTCGTCGGCACCGGCGGCCGTGACACCCTCGCCGTCGCGGATGCGGCGGCGCTCATGGACGAGCTCACCCGTCGCTGGGCCGGGGGCGACCGCCGTCCGGTGATCGTCGAGGAGTGTCTCGGGCCCTACCCGCCCGAGCCGATCGACGGGTACGGGGACTACGTGTCGGTCGAGCTCGTCGCCGCCGGCGGCGCGGTGGACGTTGTCGCCGTCAGCGGGCGGATGCCGTTGACGGCGCCGTTTCGGGAGACCGGGTCGTTCCTGCCCAGCCAGCTCGCGGTCGGCGAACTTGCCGACGTCGAGGCCGTCGCGGTCGCCGCGGCTGCCGCGATCGGCGTGTCGGTCGGCTGCCTGCACGTCGAGATCAAGCTGACCCCGGACGGTCCCCGGGTGATCGAGGTCAACGGCCGCGTCGCCGGGGGTGGCATCCCCGAGCTCATCCTTGCCGCCGGTGGAGTCGACCTGTACGCCGCTGCCGCGGCGGCCGCGATGGGGGAGCGCGTCTCCCCCCTGCCGTTGGGCCGCGAGGCCGTCCACTATGCCTTCGTGCTTCAGCCCCCGGTCGGGGTGCCCTCGCGGCTGAGTGACGACTGGCGGCAGCACCTCGGGGCCCTTCCGGGGGTCCACCGGATCGAGGTGCGGGCCGAGGCCGTGACCGTTCTGCCCGCCCACGGCTCCTACGGTTATCTGCTGATGGTCGTCGGTGAGGTGCCCGAGCACGCCGCCCTCCATGATGTCCAGGCGCTCCTGGGCACCCTCGCCGTTCCGGCCCGATCGGGCCGCGGTGGCACGGGCGCGTAAACGGAGTGTTGGCCGGCTCAGCCGGTCGTCGACCCCTCGGAGCCTGGCGTCAGCCGGTGATGAGCAGGTGCACGCGCCAGCCGCCGTCGGCGGCCGGGCCGGCGATCAGCTCGCCGCCGTAGGCGGCCGCTCGCTCGCGCATCCCGGCCAGTCCCCGCCCGGTCGGGCGCTCGGGGGCGGGCGATCCCGCGGCGACGCCGGCGAGGACCCGACCGTCGTCGGCGACGGTCAGCTCGACCCGTCCCCCCGGGCCGGCCGTCAGGGTGAGGCTTGCCCGCGTCGGCGCGACGGCGTGCTTGAGCACGTTGGTGAGCGCCTCCTGGGCGACGCGAAACACCGTCAGGGACAGGCCCTGGGAGAGGGAGCCGGGATCACCGGTGAGGGTGAAGCTGACCGGGATGCCGGCCGCCTCGACCCGGGAGATCAGCTCATCGAGCCGGGCCAGCGAGGGCTGGGGCTCGAGTGAGCTCGCCTGCGGGTCGTCGCGGAGCACCCCGAGCAGGCGCCGCATCTCGACGAGTGCCTGGCGCCCGGTCGCCGAGATCCGCTCGACCGCCGGCCGGGCCGCCTCCGGGGAGCTGTCGAGGGTGAATCGCGCACCGTCGGCGAGGGCGATCATCACCGTCAGGTTGTGGGAGACGATGTCATGCATCTCCCGGGCGATCCGGGCGCGCTCGGCGGCGGCGGCGAGCCGGCCCTGCTGGTCGCGCTCGAACTCGAGCCGGTCCGCCCGCTCCCGCAGCGATTCGAGCAGCTCACGCCGCTGGCGGATGACGATCCCCGCACCGGCGGCGGCGACCGCGAGCGCCGACAGGCCGACCCACACCTTCAGCGGGTCGACGACGACCCAGCGCAGCGTCGCGCCGATCGCACCGGCCTCGAGGCTGCTCAGCGCGGCGACGACGATCACCGGGCGCGACCGCGCGGCGACCGTGTAAAGGCCGATCAGCAGGGCGGCGTCGGCGAGCTGGGGCACGCTGATCAGCCATTGGAGGAACCCGACGAGCAACACGAGCCCGAAGGCGACCTCGGGCCGGCGGCGGTGGAGGGCGAGGGGGAGACAGAGCGCGACCCCGGCGACGATCGCCGTCACGGTCAGCCGTTCCTGGGTGGCCAGGCCGATGAAGCTGGCCGCCAGCAGCGCCACTCCGACGAGCAGATCGACGCTGACCGGATGGGCGGCGCTGAGGCGCCGCGCCCGTCCGGCCTGGTCAAAGAGCCAGTCGAGCATCGCCGCCTCCGCGACCCCGAGTCGGTCCGAGGGGCCGTCAGTCGGTTTGGAGGCCCAGCCCGCGCCGGCCGATGGCGCCGGCCCGGTGGCCGTGGGGGTGGGGGTGTGGGTGGGGTGGGTGGGCATGGGGAACGAGCTCGTGGAGGGGTTGGACGTCGATGCGCTTGACCGTCACCCAGGCGACGGCGAGGACAACACGGCGAGGGCACAGAGAGCGACGAGCGGGTCGCCGAGGTTGAGGCCGCCGTTCCCCGACGTGGAGAAACCGTCGGCAAACGACGCCCCGAGTGGCCGCGCGATCACGCCGGTGAACAGCAGCGCCGAGGACCAGAAGCCCCAGCCGAGCGCATCGGCGGTGAGGTCCCCGGCCGCGGTGCCGAGCGCGAAGGTGCACAGCACGGCCGCCCAGCAGGAGAGCTCTCGGCGCGGGGTGGTGATCGCGTGGAAGTCGTGGCCGCGATCCGGGCCGGTTGAGACGGTGGCGGGGGTCGTCATCGTCCTCCGGTTTGGGTCAGGCGTCGCGGCGTTTCAACAGCCAGGCGGCCGTGAGGATCGCGGCGATCACGTAACCGCAGAACAGGGCGAAGCCGCCCCACGGCGAGAAGCTGTGGGGCGACAGCAGCGCACTGCCGACGCTGCCGCCGGCGACGGAGGGGAGGTACGGGTTGATCGCGTCGGCGGTCCCGGTCGGCAGCAGCAGCAGGATCGGCGGGAGCACGAACAGGATCACCACGAAGGTCGAGATCCCCCCGGCGGTCGCGCGCAGCATCGTCCCGAAGGCGGTGCAGAGCATCCCGGTCCCGGTCACATACAGCGCCGTGCCGAGCACGGCTCGGAACGCGTGCGGGGCGCCGAGACCGACGTTGACGTGGTGCTCGGTGAAGATCGCGTTGGAGACGAAGAAGGCGATCAGGGCGCCGGTGAAGATGAGCAGGAAGGCGACGACCGAGAAGACGATCAGCTTGGCCCACAGGACGGGAAGGCGGCGTGGCACCGCCAGCAGCGTCGAACGGATCTGCCCGGTGCTGTACTCGCCGGTGATGATCAGTACCCCGAGCACCCCGATCGCGAGCTGGGAGAAGTGAAAGCCCACGAGCGAATGGTCGATCGGGCTGAAGAACAGGCGCTGGCCGAGCGACAGCTGGTTCCAGCGGCCCATCTCCAGCAGCGCGAACAGTGGCCCCAGCCCCGCCTGGGTGAGGAAGGCGACCGCGAGCGACCACCGCGTCGAGCGCAGCGACCACAGCTTGGTCCACTCCGAGCGCAGCACCCGGCCGAGGGTGACGGGGCTCGCGGCGGGAATGCCGTCGGTGGCGCCGGCCGAGCCGGTCAGCCGGCCGGCGCCGGGAGCGGTCGGCAGCGCGCTCATACCGGCACGCCCGTCGGCTGGTACTCGATCGCCTCGTGGGTGCGGCTCATGAACGCCTCCTCGAGCGTCACCCGCAGCGGGGTCAGTTCGTGTAGCACGAGCCCGTCGGCGGCGGCGAGCTCGCCGATCTGTTCGGCCGCGAGGCCGGTGACCGTCAGCGCGCCGTCCGCCTCGAGGCTGACCGCGGCGCCGGCGGCGGTCAGCGCGTGGGCGAGCGCCGCCGGGTCGGCGCCGCGGACGCGGACGGGTGCGTCGGCGGAGGCACGGGCGACGAAGTCGGCGACGGTCGTGTCCTCGATCAGGCGGCCCTTGCCGATCACGATCAGATGCTCGGCGCTCTGCTGGATCTCCGACATCAGGTGGCTGGAGAGAAAGACCGTGCGGCCCTCCCGGGCGAGGTCGATCAGCAGCGTGCGGATCCAGCGGATCCCCTCGGGGTCGAGGCCGTTGGCGGGCTCATCGAGAATGACGGTGTGCGGGTCGCCGAGCAGGGCGGCGGCGATCCCGAGCCGCTGGCCCATGCCGAGGCTGAAGGAACCGACCCGTTTGCGGGCGACGTGAGTGAGGCCGACGAGGTCGAGCACCTCGTCGACGCGCCGGTCGGGAATCCCGTGGGTCTGGGCGAGGGCGAGGAGGTGGTTGCGGGCGGAGCGGCCGGTGTGGATCGCGCGAGCCTCGAGCATCGCCCCGACTTCATGCAGCGGGGCGGGGAGGTCGGCGTAGCTGCGGCCGGCAACCGTCGCGGTCCCCTCCGTCGGCCGGTCGAGGCCGAGGATGAGCCGCATCGTCGTGGACTTGCCCGCCCCGTTCGGGCCCAGGAACCCGGTGACGACGCCCGGCTGGACGGTGAAGGTCAGATCTTCCACGGCGACCTTCTCCCCGTAGCGCTTGCTGACGCCGCGGACTTCGATCATCTGCGCGGGAGCGTAGGTGGCCGACGAACGTCCCACAAGGCCCGTGAGAGCGAACTTCGCTGAGACTTAGGTCGGAGTCCGGGGCCTTATGTCGGAGTCCGGGGCCCTGAAGGACCACGCCGGAGGTCGCGCGCCGCGGGGCCGGGCAGGCCCGCGACCGGCTCAGACCCCGGCGAGCTCAGACCCCGGCGAGCTCAGCGTCGGGCTCCCCCGTCTGGGCGCGTTTCCAGTCGATATAACGCCGCACACCCTCCCCAAAAGACGTCTGCGCCGTCCACCCCAACTCCGCCTCAGCCCGCGCCCCCAACACCACCTTGGACCCCAAATCCCCCGGACGCGCCGGACCGACCACCACCTCCACATCCCCCACATACTCCCCCACCAACTCAGCGATCTGCCGAATCGTCACATCCTCATCCGACACCAAGTTATAGACCCGATTGACCGCCACATCCGCCAACCCATCCACCACCCCCTGCGCCAAATCCTCCACATACACAAACCGCCGCGACTGACTCCCATCCCCCGACAACACCAACGCCTCACCCGCCAACGCCCGATTCACAAACGACGGCACCACCGCCGCCTCCCGCGCCCGCGGCCCATACGGAATCCCAAACCGCAACACCGTGTACTCAATCCCATACAACTCCTGATAGGACCGGCAATACAACTCCCCCGCCAACTTCGTCGACGTATACAAATGCGCCGGCGCCGGCAACAACGTCTCCTCATCCACCACCGCCGCCTCCGTATCCGAATACACCCAGATCGTCGACGCAAACACCACCCGCGACACCCCCACCCGACGCATCGCCTCCAACACCGCCGCCGTCCCACGCGAATTGACGATCTCCGCCGTCTCCGGGTCAGCGTGCACGTCATTGACGTCCGCGACCGCCGCAAGATGGGCGACGACGTCGATCCGCTGCTCAGACAGGGCGGCCTCGAGCGCGGCGCGGTCGGTGATCTCGCCGATGACCGTCGGGATCGCCGGGTCGGCATCAACGTGCCAGGGCGAGGGACGGAGGTCATAGATGACCGGTTCGTGTCCTGCCGCGAGCAGCCGGTCGACGACGTGAGAGCCGATGAAGCCTGAGCCGCCGGTGACAAGTACGCGCATAGGGGAAAACCGTCCGTTCTGACAGGGGGAAACCGGTGCTGAGGGTCCGCCCGGACCCGGCCACGGCCGCGGCGACGCGCAGAGAGCGCGACCGGCCGCCACCGAGGACAGACCCAGGGTAGAGGACTGTGGGGCGGAGCGTTGCTCGCGCGCACAAGGTGGTGACGCCCGCCGGTCGCGGCGCTGTGGCTCGGGGACGGGGGTCGGGTGCGCCCCCCGTCCCCGGTCGGTATCTCGCTCATCCCCAGGTCGGGGGCGGTCCTGAGACGCCGGAGTGATCTGGTCGGCGAGCCATTGCCAGCCGTGGGGCCGGCGGTTAGCGTGGGCGACGATGCTCACGTTTGCGACCTCGCTCATCACCACCGCCCAAGCGCTCATCCTCGGTCTGCTCCAGGGGGTCAGCGAGCTGTTCCCGATCTCCAGCCTCGGCCACACGATCCTCTTCCCGACCCTGTTTCGCTGGCACAACATCGTCGTCTGGCAGTCCCAGCCCAGCTCACCGTGGCTCGCCTTCGTCGTGATGCTCCACGTCGGCTCGGCGATCGGGTTGTTGATCTACTTCTGGCGTGACTGGATCGCCCTGATCCGAGCGTTCTTCACGACCCTGCGCACCCGCCGGATCGAGACCCCGACCGAGCGTCTGATCTGGCTGATCATCGTCGCGACGATCCCGGTCGGGCTCCTCGGGCTGCTGCTGGAGAAGCCGCTGCGGACCCTGTTCGCCACCCCGATCGCCGCGGCGATCTTCCTGATGGTCAATGGCGCGGTGCTCCTATTTGCGGAACGGTTCCGCCGCCGCGCGGACGTGCGGGCGCTCGCCCGCCGGGAGGGACTCAACGCCGAGGGGGCCCGGGAGCTCGAGACGATGAGCTACCGGGAGGCGGGAGTCATCGGCGCTGCCCAGACGACGGCGCTGATCGCCGGGATGAGCCGGGACGGGGTGGTGATGACCGCCGGACTCGCACGCGGGCTCGACAATGCGGACGCCGCCCGCTTTGCCTTCCTCCTCGCGACCCCGCCGATCCTCGCCGCCGGGGTGCTGAAGGTGAGCGACCTGATCCATCCGCCGACGGTGAGCTCGCCCCACCTCATCCATCAGCTGCAGCTCGCGGCGATCCTCGCTGCCGTCGTCGCGGCGGTCGTCTCCGTGTTCACCGTCCACTTCCTCACCCGCTACTTCCAGCGCCGCAACCTCGTTCCCTTCGGGCTCTACTGCCTCGGGTTTGGTGCGTTCATGGCCGCTTTCATCGCGATCGCCGGTGCGCCCGCCTAGGCGGGGGTGACGTCCGAGCCGGGGGCGGGCCGGGGGGTCGGCTGGCGAGTGAGCCGGGGGCGGGCCGGGAGGTCGGCTGGCGAGTGAGCCGGGGGCGGGCCGGGAGCGAGTGCACAGATTCGTCGTATCGACGAATCTGTGCACTCGCCAGCGGCTGACAGGCTCGGCCCACGGGCCGACCGAGGGCCGAACCGCGGTCGCGACGCTAAGACGCCGCTGCCGACTCCGGGCTGAGGCGGAGGCTGAGGCGCTCGACCGAGACCCGGCGCATCTCGAACTTCTGCACCTTGCCGGTGACCGTCATCGGGAACTCCTCGACGAACAGCACGTAGCGCGGCACCTTCTGGTGGGCCAGGCGGCCACGGCAGAAGGCCTGCACACCATCGGCGTCGAGGACGGTGTCGGGCTGGCGGCGCACCCAGGCGCACAGCTCCTCGCCGTAGAGGGGGTCGGGCACCCCGACGACCTGCACGTCCGCGATCGCGGGGTGGGTGTAGAGGAACTCCTCGATCTCCCGCGGGTAGAGGTTCTCGCCGCCGCGGATGACCATGTCCTTGATCCGTCCGACGATCGCGCAGTAGCCCTCGTCATCCATCGTGGCGAGATCACCGGTGTGCATCCAGCCGGCGGCGTCGATCACCTCGGCGGTCTTGGCGGGCTCCTCCCAGTAGCCCGTCATCACGCTGTAGCCCCGGGTGCAGAACTCCCCAGTCTCGCCGCGGGGCAGGATCCGGCCCGTCTGCGGGTCGACGATCTTGACCTCGATGTGCGGCCCTGGCCGTCCGACGGTGGCGACGCGCCGCTCGAGCGGATCCTCGACCCGCGTCTGGGTCGACACTGGTGAGGTCTCCGTCATCCCGTAACAGATCGACACCTCGTCCATGTGCATCTCGGTGACGACCCGGCGCATCACCTCGATCGGGCAGTTGGAACCGGCCATGATCCCGGTCCGCAGGCTCGTCAGGTCATAGTCGGAGAAGCCGGGGAGGCCGAGCTCGGCGATGAACATCGTCGGGACGCCGTAGAGGGAGCTGCAGCGCTCCGTCGCGACGGCGGCGAGGGTGGCGGCGGGGTCGAAGGTGGGGGCGGGGATGACCATCGTCGCGGCGTGGCTGACCGCGGCGAGGTTGCCCATCACCATCCCGAAGCAGTGGTAGAAGGGAACCGGGATGCAGATCCGGTCCGCCGCGGAGTAGCCGACGAGTTCCCCGACCATGTAGCCGTTGTTGAGGATGTTGTGGTGGGTGAGCGTCGCCCCCTTGGGCGATCCCGTCGTCCCTGACGTGTACTGGATGTTGATCGGATCGTCGAAGGAGAGGGCGCGCGTGGCCTCGGTGAGGTCTGCGGGACTCACTCGGTCGGCGCCCGCGAGCAGCTCCGCCCAGCGGCGGTCGCCGAGCAGCACGACGTCCTCGAGGGCCGGGCACTGCTCCCGCACCGACTCGATCATTCCGGCGTAGTCGCTGCTGCGGTAGCGGGCCGCGGAGATGAGCGTGCGGATTCCCGACTGGTTGAGGACAAAGGCGAGCTCGTGAGTGCGGTAGGCCGGGTTGACGTTGACGAGGATCGCTCCGATCCGAGCGGTGGCGAACTGCACGAGGACCCATTCGGCGCAGTTCGGGGCCCAGATCCCGACCCGGTCGCCCGCGGTGATGCCGGCGGCGAGCAGGCCCCGGGCGAGGGTGTCGACCTCACGTTCGAGCGCACGGTAGGAGTAGCGTCGTCCCGTCGCGCACTCGACGAGCGCCTCCCCGTCGGGGTGGGTCTCCGCGGCGCGGGTGAGGGTGGCGCCGATCGTCTCACCCAGCAGGGGAATGTCGCAGGCGCCGTGGGCATAGGACAAAGACATCTCGCGCTCCTCTCACTCTGTGCGGGAGCCTACCTCCGGTGCGGTTCGGCGGCGCCGGTGGGGCTCAACCGGGGCGCGCGCCGTCGATCGGCTCGATGTGGGTGCGCGCCGCCGTTGGACGTGACGGTGGGGGAGAAATGCGTCGTGGGAACGCATAAGTCCCCCGTCGTCGGGCCGGTCCGGGAAATCGCGGGCCCGGGGGACGGGTTCGGCCGATCAGGCGCGGTCCCGGCGGCGGGCCGGCCGGTGGGCGCGGCTCGTGCCGGTCGTGCCCCGCCGGCCCGAATACGGGGCGCCGCCGACGTCGACGTAGACGACCTCGGTCCCGGCGAGTCGGTCATGCCAGCCGCGGCGATCGCGGTCACGGGCGATCCACAGCACCCCGAGGCCCGCGGGCGCCAAGGCGAGAAGGATGGCGAGCATCCGCCGGTTCGCGCGGGCGAGCCCCAGTTCGTGGGAACCCTCATGAATGACGCGGATGGCGAGGAACCGCATCCCCGGCGTCTGACCGACGAGCGCCCAGAAGATGACGATGATCGCAGCGCCGGCGAGTGCCGCCAGGCCGGTGAGGACCGCTGCGAGCCACACCGGGAAGCTGCCCCCGGCGGTCGCATTGAAGATCGAGGAGACGATCGCCGAGCCGAGCGTGTAGAGGACGAACAGCAGCCCGAGGTCGATGGCGGCGGCGAGGGCCCGGGTCGCGAGGCCGGCCTGGTCGCGTTCACTGTCGGGTTCGGCCCGGCGGACGATCCGTTCGAGGGCGTCGTCGAGTGCCTCGGTGAGCCGGGTCAACCGGACGCCGACGTCCCCGAGCAGGCCGGCCCCCTGGGCGGTGATCGCGGCGCGCACCTCCGGGGCGTCGGCGATCCGCTCGACGAGCATCTGCACCGGCTCGGACTCAAGTACCTCGGCCCACACCGCCGTCGCTGTCCGGGAGGCGAGGAAGGACCGCACGAGCCAGGCGAGCTCCTCCGGGTCGATGTCCTCGTGAGGGTCGCGGTCATTCAGCGCCCGCTCGAGCGCGTGCCGAAGTGCCGGGCTGCGGAACGCGCGGACGATTGCCTCCTCCACCGCCTGGTCGATCGCGGCCGACACTCCGGTCGCGTGGGCGAGGTGGTCGCCCGCACGGGCGCTCGCGCCCAGAAACCGGGCGACCGGTGGTGTCCGCGACGCGCGAGCGGGTCGAGGCGGTCGGTCTGAGGGCCCGGGGGCCGGGTGGGGCGGTCGGTCCGACGGCCCGGGGGCCGGATGGGGCGGTCGGTCCGACGGCCCGGGGTCCGGGTGGGGCGCTCGGCCCGACAGCCCGGGGTCCGGGTGGGGCGGTCGGCGCGACGGCTCGGGCATCGCCGGCCAGCCTACCGGCGCGTCAGCCAGGCGAGCGCGGAGATCGCGGCGTTGTAGCCGCACATGCCGTGCGCACCCGCCCCCGGAGGAGTCGCCGCCGAGCACAGGTACACCCCGGGGATCCCGAGGCTGTAGGGGTCGAGGGCGGGGCGGGGGCGCAGCAGCAGCTGGCGCGGATCGTTCGCGCCGGTCGCGATGTCACCCCCCACATAGTTGGCGTTCATCGCCTCCGATTGGGCGACAGTCCGCACGTGGCGGGCGACGATTCGCTCCCGAAAGCCCGGGGCGAACCGTTCGATCTGGGCCTCGATCAGCCCGGTCGCGTCTCCGGTGAAGCCGGCCGGGACGTGGGCGTAGCTGTAGATCGGCACGAGCGTTTCACGCGCCCGCGTCGGGTCGGCGAGCGACTGCTGGCAGACGAGGACGAACGGTCGCTCGGGCATTCGGCCGGCGTTGATCGCCGCCTCCGCGGCGGCGATCTCCTCGAGGCTGCCGCCGACGTGCACGGTCCCGGCCCGCCGCGAGGGGAGATGGCGCCACGGGACGCCTCCGTCGACGGCGAAGTCGACCTTGAACGCCGCCGGCCCGTACCGGAAGCGGCGCAGGGCGGCGGCGATCCGGCCAGGCATCGCCGACCCGGCGATCGTGACCGCCGCCCGGGCGGACGTGTCGAGCAGGATGAGATCGGCCTGGAGTTCGGCGAGCGAGCCGATTCGCACCCCGGTCTCGAAGGTCGCCCCGTAACCGGCCGCGGCGGCGGCCATCGCGTGCGTGATCGCCGCTGACCCGCCGCGGGCGACGGGCCAGCCGAACTGGTGGGCGGCGGCACCGAGCACGAGCCCGATGGCCGAGGAGAACGGCGCCGACAGCGGCCGGAAGGAGTGCGCGGCCACCCCGGCCCAGAGCGCCCGCAGTTCGCGGCTGGGCAGGGCGCGGGCGAGCGTCGTCGCCGGCAGCGCCGACAGCGCCCCGAGCCGGACGAGGCCGACCGGCCGCCGGGGGAGATGGAGAACCGGCTGGAGCATGTCATCCCACGGGTAGCGGGCTCCGAACAGTCGCGGCAGTGCGCCGCTGCTGCTCGCCCCGGCTCCCCCGCCCGGCCCGTCCGTCGCGTCTCCGTCGAGGGGGTGGCTGTACTGCACCTCGGGCCAGCACCATTGGATCGGCAGTCGAAAGCGGCGCATGAACTCGTTGTCGACGGCGAGCGGGTGGGCGGCCGCGCACTCGTCGTGAATGAGTCCCGGCACGGTCAGCTCGGCGCTGCGCGTGCCGCCTCCGAGGCGCGTCTCGGCCTCATACACGGTCACCGACACCCCGGCGGCGGCGAGCGTGAGCGCGGCCGCCAGGCCGTTGGGGCCGCTGCCTACGATCGCGGCGGAAGTCATCGGCGTAGTGAACCAGCCGGCCCCCCGGGTCGTCGCCCCAGGAGCGTGGTCAGCCCCGCGC
Source organism: Conexibacter sp. DBS9H8 (assembly GCF_023330685.1). Lineage (GTDB taxonomy): Bacteria > Actinomycetota > Thermoleophilia > Solirubrobacterales > Solirubrobacteraceae > Palsa-465. The sequence continues at coordinate 3,583,918 of NZ_CP097128.1, read as the reverse complement.
CGGGCGGGCGCAGGCGCCCCAGCGCCGGACGGACGCCGGCGTATAAGTGATCCGCCGGGATTTAACCTGCGTAGAGTGGGGTGGTGAGCGGCTTGGAGATTTTTCCTGCCGATCCCAAGTCCGTCACAAAAACCTGAAGGAGCATGTATGTCCGATGAGCAGAACGGCCTGAACCGCGGCCAGTTCATCCGCAACGCCGCGAAGGGGAGCCTCGTTCTCGTCGGCTCCGGCGGCATCCTGGCGTCGATGGACGGTATCGCGTACGCCAAGACGACCTCGACCGACCTGACGATCCTGCAGACGGCGTTCATCGCTGAGACGCTGGCCGTGGAGATCTACTCCGCGATCGTCCACACGTACTTCAACAAGCTGAAGCTCGATCCGGGCAACCTCGGCTACTTCAAGGCCGCCCTCACCGACGAGAAGGAGCACCTGCACCTGCTCAAGGGCGCGCTCGGCAAGTCGGCTCCCAAGGGCTTCAAGCTCACGGTGCCGGCCAAGTACGTCAGGACCAAGAATGACCTCGCCGGCGTCGGCAAGGTCCTGGAGGAGGCGTTCGTCTCCACCTACCTCGGCGCGGTCAAGTCCTTCAACTCCCAGGAGCTGAAGTCCCTGGCGGCCGGTATCGCCACGAACGAGGCGACGCACTACTCGTTCTTCGACGCGATCCTCCCGGGCGCCACTGCGGTCCTTCCCGCCTTCGGCCCGAAGACCCTCACCGCCGGTGAGGCCGCTGCCGCCCTCAAGGCGTACGGCTTCCTCGCCTAGTCAGCCTCGACGACACGTCGGGCGCGACCAGCGCCCACCGCGTGATCCGGCGGGTCGGGCTTTGGCCCGGCCCGCCGGTCGTCGTTTCGGGCTGCCGCTCCCAGCGCTGCGGCTGTGACCGCCGTTCTCCGCGGGCATGAGGGGGTGCTGAAGGGGCCGTACGGCCCCGACCCCACCGCGTTGCCGGCGCTGGGCCGAGTCAGGTGCGACCGGCTCGGTCGACTCCCGACTCGGTGAAGGTCCCCATCTCCGCATGCAGCGCGCCGGCGAGCCCGATGAGCGGAAGGGCGAGCGCGGCGCCCGAGGCCTCACCGAGGCGGAGACGCTGGTCCAGCAGCGGCTCGAGCCCGAGCTGGCGCAGGACGATCGCGTGGGCGGGCTCGGCGGATCGGTGCCCGGCGAACAGGTAGTCGCGCAGCGTCGGGTCGGCTCGCACCGCCGCGAGGGCGGCGACGCCGACAGCGAATCCGTCGAGCAGGATCGGTGTCCCGGCCACCGCCGCGCCACGGATTGCGCCGGCGAGGGCAGCGAACTCGAGTCCCCCAAGCTCGCGCAGCACCTCCAGTGGGGCGCGAGGATCGGGCGCGTTGGCGGCGACGGCGGCGGCGACGACCGTCGCCTTATGGGCGACTCCCTGGGCATCGAGGCCGGCGCCACGGCCACAGACCGCCTCGGCCGGAAGTCCGAGCAGGCCTGCGAGGACGGCGCTCGCCGCCGTCGTGTTGGCGATCCCGATCTCCCCGAGCACGAGCACGTCGGCCTCCACACAGAGGTCGGCGGCGAGCCGTTCCCCCTCCGAGTGCGCGCGTGCGAACTCCGGTGCGGTCATCGCCGGACCGGTGCAGATGTCTGCGGTGCCCTCCCGGACCCGCAGATCACGGAGACCCGGTTGACGGGGGCCACGGAGCCCGATGTCAGCGACGACGAGCCGGGCGCCGAGCGTGCGGGCAAGCACGCCGATCGCCGACTCGCCGCGGGCGGCGGCGGCGGCGACCTGCCCGCTCACCCGGCTCGGATACAGGCTCGTGCCGTGGGCGGCGACCCCGTGGTCGGCGGCGAGTACGAGGATCGCCGCCCGCGGGGCGGCGGGTGGCGGCCCGCCGGTGACGGCGGCCCAGCGTTCGAGCAGGGACTCGAGCGCGCCAAGGCTGCCGGGCGGCTTGATCAGCTCATCCGAGCGGTCACGGATCGCCAGCGTGGCCCGGTGCTCGCCGGGGCGCACCGGACCGGAGAGGTCGGCCGCGGAGACGCCGCAGTCGCGGGGGGCGGCGCCCTCAGCGGGGGGCGCCGGGGCCGGCCACCGCTCGGAGAAGATGTGGTCGGCCAGTGGTGAGCGCCGGCCCCATCCAGCCGCCTCCAGCCCCGGTCGCGTCGGCCGCTCGTCCGGGTAGCCGAGGCAGAGCCAAGCGACTGGGATGACGTGGGCGGGCATCCCCAGCAGGGTGCGGACATCGCCCTCGTCATAGAAGGAGACCCAGCCGACCCCGACCCCCTCCGCCCGGGCGGCGAGCCACAGGTTTTCGATCGCCAGACAGGTCGAGTACAGGTCGGTGTCGGGGATCGTGTGGCGGCCGAGGATCTCCTCCCCCGGCCGGCGGTCACAGCAGACACACAGGTTGAGCGGCGCCTCCCGGATCCCCTCGAGCTTGAGATCGAGGTAGGCGCCGGCCCGCTCGTCGAGGAACGGTGCCTGGGTGAGCCGCTCGCGCTGGGCGATCGCCTGCATCGCCGCGAGTGTCCCCGGGTCCGTGACGGTGATGAACCGCCACGGCTGCATCAGCCCGACCGACGGGGCGGCGTGGGCGGCGGCGAGGATCCGCTCGAGCGCCGCCGGGTCGAGTGGATCGGGCCGAAACCGGCGGATGTCCCGGCGCGCCTCGATCGCGTGGTAGAGGCCGCGGCGCTCCGGCTCCTCAAACCGCCAGCCCGTCGGGTCCGCGGCACGCTCCCGCGCCCGGGATTGATCGAAGTCCGGCGGCAGCGCCGGTCGGTCGAGGCTCACCGCGATTCCTCCGGCCCGCCGCTCCAGGAGCGGATCACCGCCGGTCCCGTCCGTGTGGAGGCGAGGACGAGCAGGAGCGTGCTGCCAAGCTCGATGCTCGCGCCGAGCACGTCCCCCGTGACCCCACCGATCCGGTCTCTCCAGAAGCCCGCGGAGGCGGCGGTGAACAGCGCGGCGGCGCCGATCGCCGCCGGATCGCCGCTCAGGCCGGCCGCAAGCCCCGCGCCAAGCACGGCCCGAGCCGGGGTCGTCGTCTCCAGCGCCGCACCGGTGCCCTCCGCCCGCACGTACGGGAGGGTGACGGCGAGCACCACGGGAACCGCACGGGCGAGGGCACCGGCACTGCGGGCTGCTCGCACCGGGTCGGCGCAGCGCTGCAGCGCCGCGCCTCGCAGCGTCAGATCGAGGATGAGCGCGACCGCGCCGAAGCTGCCCAGCCGGGAGTCACGCATGATCTCCAGCGCGTGGGCCCGGTCGCGTCCCCCGAGCCCGTCAGCGCTGTCAGCGAGCGCGTCCAGGTGCAGCGCGCCGGTGAGCAGCGCCTCGACGGTGAGCGCGACCGGCGGCCCCCAGGCACGGGCGAGCCGGCCACACAGCGACCCGATCCCCGCGCCGACGAGGGGAAAGTAGACGCTTGCCCGCCGCAGATCGGCGGCGTCGAAGACGCCGGGAACCGGGATGCGGGTGAGGAAGCTGACCGCCGCCCCGAGGGCGCGCAGCTCCTGGCGTGGGCGGCTGATCGGTCGCGCGAGGGGCACTCCGGCGACACTGTGCCATGACCCGCGGAGAGAGGCCCGTCTCGGGCATGGCGGCGTGGGCCACCAAGTCGGTTACGATCACAGGCCAGCGTGGCGGCGTGAGGAACCCGGTGGGAATCCGGGACGGTCGCGCCACTGTGACCGGAGGCGAGCTTTCCGGACAGTCAGGAACTCGGTCGCCACGACCATGACCGACCGGCGGGACGCACGATCCCGAGGAGGCGACTGACAGTGGGCGCAACTGCGCTCGTGGCGGGATACACCGCCGACATCATCTTCGGAGACCCCCGCCGCGGGCACCCCGTGGCCGGTTTCGGCACCGTCGCCGGGCACCTGGAACGGGCGTTCTACGCCCCGACCCGCGCCCGCGGCGCGCTGCTCACCGGGACGCTGATCGGCGCCGCGGCAGGCGTCGGCGCGCTCGTGGCCGACCTCCTGCCCGGGGCAGGCGGTGCGGCCGTCGTGTTGTGGGCCACCCTCGGCGGGCGGACGCTGTGCCGTGAGGCGGCGGCCGTGGAGGCCCGCCTCGCCGCCGGGGACCTGCCCGGCGCCCGGACGCGGCTGCGCTCTCTCTGTGGCCGTGACACCGGCGACCTTGACGCGACGGCGATCCGGGCGGCGGTGATCGAGTCGCTGGCCGAGAACACCTCCGACGCGGTCGTCGGTGCGCTCGTCTGGGCCGCCCTCACCGGACCGGCCGGGGCCGGCGCCTACCGGGCCGCCAACACCCTCGACGCGATGTGGGGCCACCACAGCGACCGCTACGAGCAGTTCGGGTGGGCGCCCGCCCGGCTCGACGACCTGCTCAACTGGGTGCCTGCCCGGGTGACCGCAGCGCTCGTCTGCCGGTTCTCCGCCTTCCCCGCCCTCCCCGGAGTCCCCGCGCTCCCCGGGGGGCGGGCGAGCTGCCGCGCGGCGGTCCGACGGGACGCCGCCGCGCACCCCTCCCCCAACGCGGGGGTCGTCGAGGCCGCCTTCGCCGGGGCGCTCGGGGTCACCCTCGGGGGTCCGCTGTCCTACGCCGGAGTGCTCGAGGCGCGACCGCGACTCGGGGACGGGCGGGCACCGGAGGCGGCCGACGTCACCCGGGCACTCCGGCTGTCGGCCCGGGTCGGCGCCGCCGCCACCGTGGTCTGCGCCGGTGTCGCGACCCTGTTCAGTGCCCTCATCGCCACCGTGCCCACCAGCGGCATCACCGTGCGCAGGAGGCGGCGATGAAGGGCGCCCTGCTCGTCGCGGGAGCGACCTCGGACGCGGGCAAGTCCTTCCTCGTCACCGGGCTGTGCCGCTGGCTCGCCCGGGAGGGCGTCTCCGTCGCCCCGTTCAAGGGGCAGAACATGGCGCTCAACTCGGTCGTCACCCGGAGTGGTGCGGAGGTCGGCCGGGCCCAGGCCGTCCAGGCCGCCGCCGCCGGGGCCGAGCTCGAGGCGGCGATGAACCCGGTTCTGATCAAACCGACCGGGGACCGCCACAGCCAGGTGATCGTGATGGGCACCCCCTACGCCGAGGTCGACGCCCGCAGCTACCGAGACCTCACCGGTGAGCTGCGACCGATCGTCGCGGACGCGCTCGCCGATCTGCGCCGCCGCTACGACGTCGTCATCTGCGAGGGGGCGGGCAGCCCGGCGGAGATCAACCTGCGGGCGAGCGACATCACGAACATGTGGCTGGCGCGGACGGCGAACCTCGCCACGGTCGTGGTCGCCGACATCGACCGCGGCGGCTCGCTCGCCGCCCTGTTCGGGACCCTCGCGCTGCTCGACCCCGCCGACCAGGCCCACGTCAGCGGGTTCATCATCAACAAGTTCCGCGGCGATGCCGGGCTGCTCGCTCCCGGGCTGGAGACCCTTCGGGTCCGGACGGGCCGGCCGACGCTGGGGGTCCTCCCGTTCCTGGAGGGCCCGGCGATCGACGCCGAGGATTCCCTCGCCCTGCACCAGACCCGGCCCGAAGCGCCGCCCCGGCCCGGCGGAGAGACCCTTGACGTCGTCGTCCTCGCGCTGGCGCGGATCTCCAACTTCACCGACGTCGACGCCCTCGCCACCGAGCCGGGGGTCCGCGTCCGCTTCTCCTCATCGCCCGCCGACGTCGAGCGGGCCGACCTCGTCATCCTCCCGGGCACGAAGGCGACGGTCGCCGACCTCGGCCGGCTGCGGGCCGGCGGCCTCGACGCCGCGCTGTCCGCCCGCGCCGCCGCCGACCGTCCGATCCTCGGTATCTGCGGCGGCTACCAGATGCTCGGCGAGCTGATCGACGATCCCGTCGAGTCGCGTGCGGGCGCCGTCCCCGGCCTCGGCCTGCTCCCGGTCCGCACGCTCTTTGTCCCTGACAAGCTGCTGGAGAACCGGACCGGTCACTGCCCGTCCCTCGATGCGCCGGTGAGCGGCTATGAGATCCGCCACGGCCGCCTGGACCGGCACGGCGGGGAGCCGTTCATCACCCCGGACGAGGGCTGTGTCGCCGGTGCGGTCCTTGGCACCTCCTGGCACGGCGCGCTCGAGGGCGACGCCTTCCGGGCGGCCCTGCTGGGATGGGTGGCCGACCGGGTCGGGCGGCGCTTCGTTCCCGGGTCTGAACCCTTCAGTACCGTCCGGGCACAGCGTCTCGACGCCCTCGCCGACCATGTCGGCGCCCACCTCGACCTCACCGCGTTGGCGGCCCTCATCCAACACGGTCCCACCCGCCACCCGGAGGTGCGCGTTGCTGCGCTTCATCACGACCGCTGACACCGAGATCCTCGCGACCGCCGCGGCGGTCCGCCGGCTTCCCGCCGGCTTCCCGGAGGTGCGCTGCGCGAGCCCGGCGGCCGGCGTCGACTTCGACGACCTCCTCACCGGCGCTCGCGTCGTCCTCGTCCGCGTCCTCGGCGGGCGTCGCGGCTGGCCCGAGCAGATCGACGAGCTCGCCCGCCGCTGTCAGGCGGCGTCGATCACCCTGCTCGCCCTCGGTGGGGAGGCCGAGCCGGACGCGGAGATGACCGCGCTCTCCACCGCCCCCGCCGGCGCGGTCGCCCAGGCCGGCGAGTACCTCCGCCACGGGGACGTCGACAACGTCGAGCAGCTGCTGCGCTTCCTCGCCGACACGTTCCTCCTGGAGGGGTTCGGGTTCGCCCCGCCGCGGGAGATCCCCGCCCTCGGTCTCTACCGGGAGATCCCCGCGCCGGCGGGCGGCCCGACCGTCGGTATCTGCTTCTACCGCTCCCACTACCTCACCCAGAACACCGACTGGGTCGACACGCTCACCGACGCGCTCGCCCAGGCCGGCGCGGGCGTGCTGGCGGTGTGGAGCTACTCGCTGCGCCCCGATGGCGACGGGCACGTCCCCGCCCTGGAGCGACTCGCCGGGCGGGTCGATGCGCTCATCGTGACGATGCTCGCGACCGGCGGCTCCGGCGCCGCCGACGCCGAGGACTGGAACGCCGCCGCCCTTGCCGCCCTCGACGTCCCCGTCTTCCAGGCCGTCTGTGCCACCCAGTCACGGGCGGCCTGGGAGGCCTCCGACACCGGCCTGAGCCCGCTGGACGCCGCCACCCAGGTGGCGATCCCCGAGTTCGACGGCCGTCTCCTCGCCGGGGTCGTCTCCTTCAAGGAGCGGGAGGAGGACTCGCCCGTCGGGGTGCCCGTCCCCCGTTACGTCGGCGATCCCGAGCGCTGTGCCCGGGTCGCCGGCCTCGTCGTCCGCCACGCCCGCCTCACCCGGCTTCCCGCCGCCCAGCGGCGCGTCGCCGTGCTGTTGACCGCCTTCCCGACCAAACACGCCCGGATCGGGATGGCCGTCGGGCTCGACACCCCGGCCTCCGCGCTCGCGCTGTTTGACGCGCTCGCCGCCGACGGCATGGTCGTCGACTGCGACTTCAGCCACGGCGATCAGCTGATGCACGCGCTCATCGCCGCCGGTGGGCATGATCCCGAGTTCCTCTCCGACGCCCAGCTGGCCGCCTCCCCGCTGCGCCTTCCCGTTGGCGACTACCTCGACTTCTACGCCACCCTGCCCGAGTCGCTGCGGGCCGCCGTCGAGTCCCGCTGGGGGCCGCCCCCGGGCGATCAGTTCGTCGCCGACGATCACTTCATCGTCGCCGGGCTCGAGCTCGGCAACGTGCTCGTCGCGATCCAGCCACCGCGCGGCTACGGGGAGGATCCCGTCGCCATCTACCACGACCCCGAGCTCCCGCCCACCCACCACTACCTCGCCTGCTACCGGTTCATCGACGCCGTCTGGGGGGCCGACGCGATCGTCCACCTCGGCAAGCACGGAACGCTCGAGTGGCTGCCGGGCAAGATGCTCGCCCTGTCGGCCGCCTGTGCCCCGGACGCCGCCCTCGGCGACATTCCGCTGATCTACCCGTTCGTCGTCAACGACCCGGGGGAGGGGGTGCAGGCCAAGCGCCGCGCCCACGCGCTGATCGTCGACCACCTCGTCCCGCCGATGATGCGGGTCGAGACCTACGACGAGCTTGCCGAACTGGAGGCGCTGCTGGACGAGTACGCCCGCCTCGAGGTGCTCGACCCGGCCAAGCTCCCCGCTCTCGCCGCGCGGATCTGGACGGCGATCGAGGCGGCGAACCTGCAGGCCGACCTCGACGTGCACGAACGGCCCGAGGACCTCGGCGCCCTCGTCGAGCACATCGACGGCTACCTGTGCGAGGTCAAGGACATCCAGATCAAGGACGGTCTGCACATCCTCGGCCGCCCACCGGAGGGCGAGCAGCTGCACGGCCTGCTCTCCGCGATGCTCGACACCCCCCGTGGAGAGGACCCGATGGGCGACCCGCGCGCCGCCGGACTGGCGCAGCGGATCGGTGAGAGCACCCGGGAGCTGACGGCGATCGTCGCCGCGCTCAACGGGCGCTTCGTCGAGGCGGGACCGTCGGGCGCCCCGACCCGGGGTCGCCACGACGTGCTCCCGACCGGACGCAACTTCTACTCGATCGACCCGCGGGCGATGCCGTCCGAGCTCGCCTGGGAGGTCGGTCAGCGCCTCGCGGAGGCGCTGCTGGTGACCCACCGCGAGCGGACCGGGACGCTGCCGAAGATGGTCGGACTCGTCGCCTGGGGCACCGCGGCGATGCGCACCGGCGGGGATGACGTCGCCGAGATCCTCGCCCTTCTCGGCGTCCGGCCGGTGTGGAACCGGGCGACGCGCCGGGTGACCGGGGTCGAGGTGATCGGACTGGAGGAGCTCGGCCGCCCCCGGATCGACGTCACCGTGCGGATCAGCGGCTTCTTCCGTGACGCCTTCCCGCACGCGATCGCCCTGATCGACGACGCCGTCGGGCTCGTCGCCGCCCTCGAGGAGTCCGACGAGGACAACTTCATCGCCGCCCACGTCCGCGCCGACGCCGCCGCCCTCACCGGCGGCCTCGCGCCGGACCGGACCGCCGGCCCGCCGGCCCGGATCTTCGGATCCAAGCCGGGCACCTACGGCGCCGGGCTGCTGCAGCTGCTCGAGACCCAGGACTGGCGCGACGATCAGGACATCGCCCGGGTCTACGAGGCCTGGGGCGGATATGCCTACGGCCGCCACCGCCACGGGGAGGCGGCCGGTCCGCTGATGCGCGACGCCTTTGCCCGGATCGAGCTCGCGGTCAAGAACGTCGACTCGAGCGAGCACGACATCCTCGACTCCGACGACTACTACCAGTACCACGGCGGCATGGTCGCGACGGTCCGGGCGCTCACCGGACGCGAGCCGGCCGCCTATCTCGGCAACAGCTCCCGACCCGACGCAGTCGTCACCCGCACCCTCGCGGAGGAGACCCGGCGCGTGTTCCGGGCCCGGGTCGCGAACCCGCGCTGGATCGCCTCGATGATCCGCCACGGCTACAAGGGTGCCGCCGAGTTGTCGGCGACCGTCGACTACCTGTTCGGCTACGACGCGATGGCGGGGGTCGTCGACGACTGGATGTATGAGCAGGTCGCCGAGCGCTACCTGCTGGAGGAGTCGATCGCCGCGTTCATGTCCGCCTCGAACCCGTGGGCGGCCCGGGCGATCGCCGAGAAGCTGCTGGAGGGCGTGCAGCGCGGCCTGTGGGCGGCCCCGGAGGAGGCGACCCTGGCGGCGATCCGCGAGCGCTACCTCGCTCTCGAGGGCGAACTCGAGGGGGCGACCGCGTGAGCGCGACCTTTCCCCTCAGCGCCGTCGTCGGACAGGCCGACCTCGTGGAGGCACTGCTCATCTGCGCGGTCGCCCCGGACGTCGGCGGTGTTCTCATCCGGGGCGAGCGGGGCAACGCGAAGTCGACGGCGGTCCGCGGGCTCGCCGAGCTGCTGCACCCCGCCCCGCTCGTCGAGGTTCCGCTCGGGGCGACCCTTGACCGGCTCGTCGGCTCCCTCGACGTCGGCCACGCCCTCGCCGGCGAGTTTGCGGTTTCGCGCGGCCTGTTGGGCCGCGCCCACCAGGGCCTGCTCTACGTCGATGAGGTCAACCTGCTCGCCGACCATCTCGTCGACGTGATGCTCGACGCCGCCGCGTCCGGGGTCGTGCGGGTCGAACGCGACGGGGTCTCGGTCACTGAGGAGGCCCGCTTCACCCTGATCGGCACGATGAACGTGGAGGAGGGGGAGCTGCGCCCCCAGCTGCTCGACCGCTTCGGGCTCGGGGTCGAGGTGCGCACCCCCGCCGACCCCTCCGAGCGGGCGGAGATCGTCCGCCGCCGGCTGCGCTTCGAGGCCGACCCGAACCGCTTCTGCGCCGAGTGGGCTGAGGCCGACCGCGCGCTCGGACAGCGGGTTGCTGCCGCCCGCGACCACTACCCCAGCGTCGTCCTCGGGGAGCGCGAGCTCCTGTCGATCACGACCGCGTGCGCTGCGCTCGGGGCGGACGGGGTCCGCGGAGACCTCGTCACCGCCCGGGCCGCCCGGGCCCTCGCCGCCCTCGATGGAGCCGATACGGTGGGTGCCGACCACGTTCGCCGGGCCGGCCGGCTCGCGCTTGCCCACCGTCTGCGCCGTGACCCGCTCGACCCGCGCGGCAGCGACCCCGAGCAGCTCGAGCGGGCTTTCGCCGGCGCCGGGGACGAACCCGACCCGGACCCCGAGAACGGACGCGCGCCCGAGGTCGACGGGAGTCCCGGCGCGGCCGAGACGGCCGCGGGCCCCCCATCTGGACCCCGACCTGACGGTCCGACGCCGGGGGCGGACGCGACCCCGGAGGGTGAGGGCGGGCCCGCCGCGTCCCCGGCCGGTGACGAGCCCACGGGGGCCCCGACGGGCGAGTCGTTCACGCCGGGGGCTGAGGGACCGGCGTCTGAGGCACCGCCGAGCCCGGCGCCGGAGCGCCGGGCGACGCCCGTCCCTGCGCGCTTCCCGGCCGCCGCCACCGCCCGCGCGCGGCGCCGGCCCGGTCCGAGCGCCGGCAGCGTCGACACGCGGGCGGCCGACGGCGGCGACGATGACCTCGCCGTCGTCGCCTCGCTCCTGCACCGGCGGCTGCGCCGCCATGTCCGCTCCGGGCCGGATCTGCGCCTGCTCTGTCTCGTGCTCGACGCGAGCGGGTCGATGGGTGCCCGTCGCCGCGCCGCCCGGGTCAAGGGGGCGCTGATGCACCTGCTCGCCGACGCGTACGCCCGCCGGGATCGGGTCGCGGTGATCGCCTTCCGGGACGCCTCCGCGCAGCTGCTCGTCCCGCCCGGGGCGCCGTTGGAGGCGGCCGCGGAGGCGCTGCGGGGACTGCCGACCGGGGGCCGGACCCCGCTTGGCGCCGGTCTGCAGGCCGCCGCTGACGTCATCCGCCGTGAGGCGATGCGCGAACCGGAGCGGGCGAGCCTCGCCCTTGTCATCACGGACGGCCGGGTTCCCGATCCCGACGGGACGATCGCCGCTGCCGCCGCCGGCCTCGGTCGGGTCGCCGACTCGGTGTCGGTGATCGACACCGAGGACGGCGTCGTCCGGCTCGGGCTGGCCGAGCGGATCGCCCGTGCCGCGGGCGGTCAGCGCTACGGGTTCGCGGCATGAGCGGTTTGTCTGATCCAGTCGACGATCTCGCCGGGCGGGAGCTGAGCGCCGACACGGCCGGGTCGGCGGCGCCCCGGCGGCGCAAACCCCGGGACCGGCCGCTCGTGATCGTCATCACCGGCACCGGCAAGGGCAAGTCGACATCGGCCTTCGGGATGCTCCTGCGCGCCTGGGCGCGCGGCTACCGCTGCGGGGTGTTCCAGTTCGTCAAATCCGGGAAGTGGAAGGTCGGGGAGGCGAAGGCGGCCGCCGCGCTGGGCGGGATCGACTGGGAGAAGATGGGCGACGGGTGGTCCTGGCTCTCGCGTGACCTGGAGGAGTCCGCCGACCTCGCCCGCGAGGGCTGGCGCCACGTCAAGGAGCAGATCGCCGCCGGCACGTACGAGTTCCTCGTCCTCGACGAGATCACCTATCCGATCACCTGGGGCTGGATCGACGTCGATGACGTCGTCGCCACCCTCAAGGCCAGGCCAGGCTTCCAGCACATCATCATCACCGGCCGCAACGCCGCCCCCGAGCTGATCGCCCTCGCCGACCTCGTCTCCGAGGTGACCAAGGTCAAGCATCCGATGGACGCGGGGATCCGCGCCCAGCAGGGGATCGAATGGTGAGCGCCGCCATCCCGGCCGTCACCGCCCCCGGGAGCGGGATCATCTCGTGACCGTGATGGTGCAGGTCATTCTCGACGGGGCCACCGACCGGCGTGGCGGACCGCTTCCCCTCGCGCTGATGCCGGCGCTCGCCGATTTGGCCCGGACGGGGACGGTTGCCGAGCGTGACTGGCTCGACGCCGGCGTTCCGGTCGGTTCGGAGACGGCGATCGCCTCCATCCTCGGCTGGCGGCCGTCCGGAGCCGTCGACCGCGGGGCCGTGGAGGCGGCCGCCCGCGGGCTCACCGGCCCGATGCGCCGGATCGATCTCCCCGACGGGCACCGGCTGCTCGTCGGGACCGAGCACCGGCTCGAGGCAACCGGTCCGCTGCGGATCTGGCCCTCCGGCGCGGTCCCCCCGCGCATCCTCGACGCAGACACGGTGGTCGTCGGCGCCCCGGGGGCGGCGACCGGGCTCGGGACGCTGATGGGCGCCCGCACGGTCATCCCCGAGGGGGTCACCGGCCGGCCCGGATCGCCGCTGGCCGCCAAGACCGCCGCCGCAATCGCGGCCGTGCACGACGGGGCCCGCCGCGTCGTCGTCCACGTCGGCGGGGCTGACAGCGCCGCCCACGACCGTGACCGGGCCGGAAAACGGTCGGTGCTCGCCACCGCGGACACGGATGTGATCGCGCCGCTCGCGGCGCTGCTGGCGGGCCGGCCGGGGGCACGGCTCGAGGTCGGGGCCGACCACGGGACCGACCCCGGCAGTGGCGAGCACGTCGGCGGGCCTCAACCGTGGGTGCTCTGGAGCGCCCGGTGACCGCGCGGATCGTCATCGCCGGGACGAACTCCGGGGCGGGCAAGACGACGGTCGCCACCGGTCTGATCGGCGCCCTCGCAGCCGCCGGCCACACCGTCCAGGGGTTCAAGGTCGGACCCGACTTCATCGACCCCTCCTACCACGCGCTCGCCTCCGGCCGGCCCGGTCGCAACCTCGACGCGTTCCTCGCCGGACCCGAGCTGATCGCCCCGCTGTTCGCCCACGGCGCCGCCGGGGCGGACGTGAGCGTGATTGAGGGCGTGATGGGCCTCTTCGACGGCGCCTCAGGGCGGGGGGAGCTTGCCTCCACCGCCCACGTCGCCAAGCTGCTTGGGGCGCCGGTCGTCCTCGTCGTCAACGGCGCGGCGATGGCCCGCTCGGCCGCCGCAGTCATCCACGGCTTTGCCACCTTTGACCCCGACCTGTCCGTCGGCGGGGTGATCTTCAACCAGGTCGGGTCGGCGATCCATGCCGAGCTGCTCGCCGAGGCAGCCGCCACGGTCGGGATCCCCGTGCTCGGCTCCCTGCACCGGGATGACCGGCTCGCGGTCCCCGAGCGCCACCTCGGCCTCATCCCCGCCGGGGAACGGGAGGGCCACAACCGTGAGCTGCTGGGCCGCCTCGCCGCGAGCGTCGCCGCCGCGGTCGACCTCGACGCGATCGTCGCCCTCGCCCGCTCCGCCCCACCCCTCCGCGTCCCCCCGTGGTCGGCGGCGGGCGCGACGGGGTCCGAGCCGGACCGGGCCCGCGCGGAACGGGCCGGAGCGGACCGGGCCGGAGCGGACCGGGCGCCGGTGCGGATCGCGGTCGCCCGCGGGCCCGCCTTCTCCTTCCACTACCAGGAGAACCTCGAACTGCTGACCGCCGCGGGCGCAGAGCTGTGTGACGTCGATCCGACCGTCGACCCGACGCTGCCCGCCGGCAGCGATGCGCTGCTCCTCGCCGGGGGGTTCCCCGAGGTGTACGGCGGCGCCCTGGCGGCGAACACGACCCTGCGGGCGGAGATCCGCGCCTTTCCCGGCCCGATCCTCGCCGAGTGCGGCGGGTTGCTCTACCTCGGCGAGCGTCTCGACGGGGCCGAGATGTGCGGCCGCCTTCCCTTGAGTGCGGAGATGGCCGGCCGGCTGACGCTCGGCTATCGGGAGGCCGTCGCCGCCAGCTCGACCCCGTGGCTGGCCGCCGGTACGGCGGTCCGCGGCCACGAGTTCCACTACTCGAGCGCCCGCTACCGCGACGATCCGGCGCCGGCCTGGGAGCTGGCCGGACGCGGCCGCGACGGGATCGTCGACGGTGCCGTCCAAGCCGGCTACCTGCACGTCCACTGGGCCGCCTATCCCGAGATCCCCGGACGCTTCGTCGCGGCCGCCCGCTCCCGGCTGACGGCGCCGTGATCGCGATGACCCCGGAGACGCTCCCATGGCTCTGACCCTGATCCTCGGTGGCGTGCGCTCGGGCAAGAGCGCCCGGGCCGAGGCGCTCGCCGCCGCGAGCGGCTGTCGGGTCCGTTACGTCGGCACAGCGGCCGTCGAGGATACGTCGATGGCGGCCCGCGTCGCCACCCACCAGGCCCGCCGTCCCCCGGCGTGGGAGACGGTGGCCGCCGGGGATGACCTCGCCGCCGCCCTACGCCCGGATGCCGTCACCCTCATCGACGGACTCGGCGGCTGGATCGCCGGCCGGGACACCGACACCGTGCGCGCCGCCCTCGCCCGGCTCGTCGACCGCGTCGACGGGGCCGAGGTGATCGTCGTGGCCGAACAGGCGGGCAGCGGACTGCTGCCGCTGGACCCGATCGCCCGTGACTGGCTCGACCTGCTCGGGGAGGCGACGCAGACGCTCGCTGCGGCCGCCACGCGCGTCGAACTCGTCATCGCCGGGCGCGTCCTGGAGCTGCCGGCCCGATGAGCGGATCCGACGATCTCCGCGCTCGGGTCCGGGCAACCCGCTCCGCCGGCGATTCCGACGACCTGCGCACCCTCCGGGTGCACGGTGACGCCCACGTCCGGCCGGGGGACGCCGACCACGCCGTCACCGTCCTCGCCGGTGGTCCCCCCACCTGGTTGGGCGCCGCGCTCGCCGAGGTCGACCTCACCCGGTACCCGAACCCGTCGGCGGCGGTGGCCGCGGTCGCCGCATGGCATGGACGGGACCCGGCGGAGGTCGTGATCACCAACGGGGCGGCGGAGGCGCTGTGGCTGCTCGGCCCCGCCCTCGCCCCCCACCACGCGGTGCTCCTCCAACCCGGGTTCACGGAGACGGAGGTCGCCCTCCGGACCCACGGGATCCCCGTTCAACGCTGCTACGAGTCCCAGGAGATTCCCGACCGGGCCGACCTCGTCGTGGTGACGAACCCGAGCTCACCGGACGGCGGCCTACGGGACCCGACCGTGATCGAGCGGCTGCGCGCGCCGGGTCGAACCGTCGTCGTCGATGAGGCGTTCATGTCGATGATCCCAGACGAACCGGGATCCCTCGCCGCGGCCTCCCGGAAGGACGTCATCGTCATTCGCAGCCTCACCAAGATCCTCTCGGTCCCCGGCCTCCGGGTCGGCTACGCGCTCGCACCGCCGCCCCTCGCGACGGCGCTGACCGCCGTTCAGCCACCGTGGTCGGCCAACGCCTTCGCCCTCGCCGCCCTGATCGCCGCCGCCGCCCACCGCGAGGATCTCGCCGCCCGGGCACAGCGGGCGGCCACCGAGCGGGCAGATCTCGTACGCGCACTCGCCGCCGTCGATCAGGTGACGGTCTCGCCCTCGGCCACGAACTTCGTCCTGATCGAGGTGCCCGACGGGCCGCGGCTCCTCGCCGGCCTGGCCGCCCGCCGGATCGCCGTGCGGCCGGCGGGGAGCTTCCCCGGCTACGGTCCCCACCACCTCCGGCTCACCGCGCGTGACCCGGCCGCCAACGCCCGCCTCGTGGCGGCGATCCGGGAGACGCTGTGACCGGGTTTGCGGGGCCGGCGATCACCGTCGTCGGGATCGGCGCCGACGGCTGGGCTGGACTGGGCGAACCGGCGCGCGCGGCGATCCACGCCGCCGACGAGCTCGTCGGGTCCGAACGGCAGCTCGCGACCCTCCCCGAGCAGCCCGGCCAGCGCCGCAGGGCCTGGCCCTCCCCGCTTGAACCTCTGCTCGACGAGGTCGCCGGTGCCGGGTCCGGGTCCATCGTCGTCCTCGCCAGCGGCGATCCGCTGCTCTACGGGATCGGTGGCACCCTCCTGCGCCGGCTCGGCCCTGACGCGGTCACTGACGGCCGGCTGCGGTTCCTCCCCGCGCCTTCGGCGCTCACCCTCGCCTGTGGCCGCCTCGGCTGGCCGGTGGAGGAGGTGCAGCTGCTCTCCACGGTCGGCCGTCCGCCGGCGGCGCTTGCGCGCTGGTGCCAGCCCGGGCGCCGTCTCATCGTCTATGTGAGCGGCGTCGACGGCGCCGCCCGGGTCGCCGAGCTCCTCACCGACATGGGCTTCGGTGCCTCGCCCTTCAGCGTCCTCGAACGGCTCGGCGCCGAAGACGAGCAGATCACCACCACGACCGCCGCCGGCTGGGGAAGCCGCCACCACGACCGGCTCAGCACCGCCGCGGTGCACCTCAGCCGGCCCACCGACGCCCCGGTCTGGCCGACGACGCCCGGCCTCCCCGACGCCGCCTATGACCATGACGGGGCGCTCACCAAACGCCACATCCGGGCGGTCACCCTCGCCGCGCTCGCCCCGATACCCGGGGAGCGGCTCTGGGACATCGGCGCCGGCAGCGGGTCGATCGCGATCGAGTGGCTGCGGGCGGAACCGACCGCGGAGGCGGTCGCCATCGAACCGCGCGCCGACCGTGCGGCGCGCATCACCGCCAACGCGGCGCGGCTCGGGGTCCCCCGGCTCGAGGTGGTCTGCGCCGCCGCCCCCGCGGCCCTCGGGCACCTCGACGGAGCACCGGAGGCGATCTTCATCGGCGGTGGCCTCGCCACCGGGCTGCTCGGCGCGGCCTGGGACCGTCTCGCGCCGTGCGGACGGATCGTCGCCAACGCCGTCACGATCGAGGGCGAGCACACCCTCATCGACGCTCAACGCCGCTACGGCGGCGAACTCGTCCGCCTCAGCGTCGCCCACGCCGAGCCGCTCGGGCGCTACCACGCCTGGCGTCCGGCACTGGAGATCGTGCAGTGGGCGGCGCAGAAGGCGACCAACGGACCGGAGCGCGAGCGATGACCGTCCACTTCATCGGCGCCGGCCCGGGAGCGCCCGACCTCATCACCCTCCGCGCCCAGGCGCTCATCGCCCGCTGCCCGATCTGTCTGTACGCCGGTGCGCTCGTGCCCGCGGCGGTGCTTGAGCACTGCCCGTCCGGTGCGGAGCTGATCGACAGCCAGCACCTCGACCTCGACGCGATCGTCGCCGTCTGCGCCGAGGCGCACGCCGACGGACGGGACGTCGCCCGGCTGCAGTCGGGCGACCTGTCGATCTACAGCGCCGTCGCCGAACAGGCGCGGCGCCTGGACGCGCTCGGGATCCCCTGGGACATGACCCCGGGGGTGAGCGCCTATGCGGCAAGCGCCGCCGCGCTGGGCCGGGAGCTCACCGTCCCCGAGGTCGCCCAGACGGTCATCCTCACCCGCCACAGCGCCCGCGCGTCGAAGCTGCCCGCGGGGGAGCAGCTCGCTGGGCTGGCCGCCCACGGCGCGACGCTCGTCATCCACCTCGGCGCCCAGGCGATCGCCGAGATCTGCGCCACCCTCACCGCCCACTACGGGCCCGACTGCCCGGCGGCGGTCGTCGCCCACGCCTCCCGCCCTGAGCAGCAGATCATCCGCGGCAGCCTCGCGACCCTCGCCGCGGCCACCACGGCCGCCGGCATCCGCCGGTCGGCGACGATCATCGTCGGGCCGGCCCTCGGCGCCGAGGGGTTCGCCGACAGCCACCTCTACTCCGCCGCCCGCCAGAGCGCACCCGGTGGCGTGGCGGGGCCGGAGTGATGTTGTTGATCCTGGGGGGGACCGCCGAGGCGCGGGCCTTCGCGGAGGCGGTCAGTTCCGCGGAGCTGTGGCACCCCCGTCCGGTCCCGCGGGTGATCAGCTCCCTCGCCGGCCGGGTTGCCGCCCCGCGCCTCCCCGTCGGTGAGGTGCGCATCGGCGGGTTCGGCGGGATCGACGGACTCGCCGCCTGGTTGGCGGATCACCGCGTCGGTGCCGTCGTCGACGCGACACACCCGTTCGCCCAACAGATCTCCGCGCACGCGGCCGTGGCGTGCGCGCGAACCGCGACGCCGCTGCTGCGCCTCGAACGGCCCGGGTGGAGCGATCGGCCCCCCAGCACCGGCAGCGCCGCCGCGGCGGAGTGGACCTGGGTCGACTCCCTGACTGAGGCGGCCGCCGCGATCCCCCCGGGCGCGAGGGTCTTTCTCACCACCGGCCGCCAGGGGCTGGAGGCCTTCGCTTCCGTCGAGCGCGCCTGGTTCCTCATCCGCTGCGTCGACCCGCCCGAGACTCCGCTGCCGCCCCACCATCAACTCCTGCTCGCCCGCGGTCCCTACACGCTGGAGGGGGAGAGGGCCCTGATCGACACCCACCGGCTGTCGGTGCTCATCACCAAGGACTCCGGCGGCTCGCTGACGGCCGCGAAACTCGAGGCGGCCGCCGGGCGCGGGGTGCCCGTGGTCATCGTCCGCCGTCCCGCCCGGCCAGAGGTGCCGACCGTGACGACGGTCGCGGCGGCGCTCCGGTGGGTGAGCCGTCAGCCTCATATGCACACCTGCTTATAGAATTGATCGGCGATGAGTCATGGACATCAGATCGACCTCGCCGAGATCGACGCGGACACCGCCCGCGCCGTGGCGGAGACGATGCAGGCGCTCGCCACGCCGAGCCGGGTGCGGATCCTCGGGCGTCTTGGGGACGGACCCTGTTCGGTGACCGAACTGGCGGCCGCGGTGGGGATGAGCCAGCCGGCCGTCTCCCAGCAGTTGCGGGTGCTGCGTCACCTCGGGCTCGTCGTCGGCGTCCGGGACGGCCGCCACGTCCTCTATCGCCTCCATGACGATCACGTGCGGTCCCTGCTCGCCGAGGCGGTCTCCCACACCGAGCACATCCGGCTCGGGGCCCTCACAGCCGCTCCCGCCCTCGGTACCGTGGGGACCGGTTCTGAGCGGGTGCTGTCGGCGTGAGCGGACTCGCTCCCGCCCTGCTCGCCGCCGCCGCCGGGGTGGGGTTCGGCCATGCGGTCCTCCCTGACCACTGGGTCCCGCTCGCGGTGCTGGGACGGACCCGGAGCTACCCGATCCGTCGGGTGGGTGCTCTCGCCGTCGGCGCCGGACTCGCCCACGTGGCGGTCTCGGTCATCCTCGGTGGTGTCGTGCTCGTGATCGGGCTCTCCTTCCGGTCGCTCATCCTCGGCGTCGAGGGGACCGTCGTCGGCGGCCTGCTGATCCTCACCGGGCTCGTCTTCCTCGTCCTCGAGTTCACGGGCCACGGCCACGGGCACGGCCACGGCCACGACCACGGCCACGACCACGACCACGACGATGACCACGACCACGGGCACGGGCGCGACCACGACCACGACCACGACGATGACCACGACCACGGGCACGGGTGCGACCACGTCGGCGCGCGTCGGGGCGGGGCACTCGCGGTGGTGGTGCCCTTCGGCGCGGCCGCGTCCCCTGACCTGACGATTCTGCCGGTCTTTCTCGCTGCCACCGCCGCCGGAACCGTGACGGCGGTGGGGACACTCGTCGTGTTCAGCGCCGTCACGGTCACCACGATCGTCGCGCTCACCGTCCTCGCCTTCCTCACCGGCCACCGGCTCTCGGGGGGCTGGCTGGATCGCTGGGGCAACGCGCTCAGCGCCGCCGTCCTCATCACCATCGGCACCCTGATCGCCGGCGGCGTGATCTGAGTCCGCTCACCGGCTCGGCGGTCAGTGGGCTCACGCGGCGACCTGGTCGTGGCGGGGGTTCGACCGTCCCAGTGCCGTGGTTCAGAATGTCCGAGCCGGTGAGCGAGACCTGGAGGAGCGGAGGGCGTGCCAGTCAGCTTCGGAATCAAGACAAGTCAGATCAGCACCTCCTACGTGGAGGTGCTGCGCATCTGGCGGGAGGCGGAGGAGATCGACGCCTTTGACAGCGCCTGGCTGTGGGACCACCTCGTCCCGATGCGCGGAGATGTCACCGCGCCGGCCCTTGAGGCGTGGACCCTCCTCGCCGCCCTCGCCGCAATGACACGGCGGCTGAGGCTTGGGGTGATCGTCACCTCAAACCGGATCCGGCCCCCGGCCCTGCTCGCGAAGATGGCCGCGACCGTCGACCAGATCGCCGGCGGGCGGCTCGTTCTCGGGATCGGCGCCGGTTACGCGCGATCCGCCGATCCGACGATCACGGCGATCGCCGAGCGGGAGTACGGCGCCCACGGGATCGACGTCGTCCCAGTCCGGGAGGCGATCGACGCGCTCGCTGAGGCCCTCACGATCATCCGGCGGCTGTGGACCGAGGCGGCCCCGTTCGACTTCGCCGGCGCCCACTACCAGCTGGCCGGCGCGATCTGCGAACCCAAGCCGACCGGTCCGCTGCCGATCCTGATCGGCGCCGGCGGGGAGAGGCGCTCGCTGCGTCTCGTCGCCGAACACGCCGACATCTGGAACTGCCCGACGCGCGGGGACATCGACGCCTACCTCACCAAGAGCCGGATCCTCGACGAGCACTGCGCGGTGCTCGGCCGGGACCCGGCCGCGATCGCCCGCCAGGTCCAGATCCTCGTCGGGAGCGATCCGGCCGATGCCGCGGAGACGAGGGAGCACATTCGGGCGCTCATCAACGCCGGCGCGACGGAGATCGTCCTCACCCCGCTGCCGCCCTGGCCCGACCGGCTCCCCGCCCGCCTCGCCGAGGAGATCATCGCCCCGCTCCTCTGACGTCCACCCGCCGCCTGGCGACATCCCAGCGCCAGACGTGATGTTCTAGGAACATGCCCCCACGCTCGGGACACGCCGCGCCCCCCACGTCGACGCCCCGCGAACCGCTCGCCGCCGACTTCGAGGCCCCCACCCGGGAGGCCTGGGAACGCCTCGCCCGGGCCAAGGACAGCGATCCGGACCGTCCGCTGCGCACCGAGCTGGAGGAGCAGATCGCCGCCCAGTGGCTCTACACCGCCGAGGATCAGCCCGTCCCCGACCCCGGCGGCCTCCCCGGGGCTGCCCCGTACACCCGGGGAGTGCGGGTCGCCACGCCGTGGGGGATCCGTCAGCGGACCGCCGTCGCCGACCGTGCCCGCGCGAACGCCGACATCCTCGCCGACCTCGAGGGTGGCGCGAGTGAGGTCCTCCTCAGCGTCGACCCGTCCGGGGTGGCCGGGGTCGCCGTGCACACCGCCGACGAGCTCGAGCAGGTCCTCGCCGGCGTCCACCTCGATCTCGCCCCGCTCGCCCTCGAGGGTGACCCGTCCGCCGCCGGCTGGCTGCTCGACCTTCTCAGCGAACGCGGCCACGAGCCCGACTCGCTCACCGCCAGCCTCGGCCTCGACCCGATCGGCGACGCGGCTGCCCGTGGCGAGGCCGTCACCGAGGAGGCGCTCACCGCCGCGATCGGCCAGCTCCGCACCGCCACCGACCGGTTCCCCCACCTCCAGGTCCTCGCCGTCGACACGGCCCGCCACGTCGACGCCGGGGCCGGGGGAGTGCTCGAGCTCGCCCTCGCGCTGGCGACCGGGGTCGCCTACCTGCGGGCCGGGGACGCCGCCGGGGTCGACCCGTCCGCCGTGGCCGCCGCAACCGAGTTCCGGGTCGCCGTTGGCCCCGACCAGTTCCTCGAGATCGCCCGCCTGCGGGCGCTGCGGCGCCTGTGGGCGGGCGTGCTCGAACACTGTGGGGTGCCCGGTCGCGAGCGCCGTTCCCCGCTCGCCGCCCGCACGAGCCGGCGGATGTACTCGAGCCTCGA
Organism: Conexibacter sp. DBS9H8; assembly: GCF_023330685.1. GTDB lineage: Bacteria > Actinomycetota > Thermoleophilia > Solirubrobacterales > Solirubrobacteraceae > Palsa-465. The sequence goes on along the minus strand of NZ_CP097128.1, from coordinate 3,562,110 downwards.
CCCGTGGGTCAACCTGCTGCGGGCGACGACAGCCACCTTCGCCGCCGCCGTCGGCGGTGCCGACTCGGTGTGCGTGCTCCCCTTCGACGAGCCCTCCGGAACCGGGATCGCCGACCCGGGCCCGCTCGGACGCCGGACCGCGCGCAACACCCAGCTGCTGCTGTCCGAGGAGGCGTCCCTGCACCGGGTCGCCGACCCCGCCGGCGGCTCCTACTACGTCGAGTCGCTCACCGACCAGCTCAGCCAGGCCGCGTGGGCGCGGTTTGTCGCCATCGAACAGGAGGGTGGGATCGACGCGTTCGCTGCCGGCGGGGGGCTCGCCGACGAGCTTGCCGCCGCGGTGGCCCAACGCCGGCATGAGATCGCCACCCGCCGACGCTCGCTGACGGGGGTCAACGAGTTTCCCCTGCTCGGAGACGACGGCCTCGCCCGCCCCGCGACGACGACGGCTCCGGACCCCGACGCCGGCCCGGCCCCCACCGCGACCGCGGCGCCGGACACCGGCGCAACCGCACCGGTCCGGCAGACCGGTGCGGGGCCAGGCGCTGGGGGTCTGCTCCGTGACGGCGCCGACTTCGAGGCGCTGCGGGCACGGGCGGCGACCGTCCCGGACGCCCGGATCCTGCTCGCCTGCACCGGGCCGCTGTCCGCCCACGTCGGAGTCGCCCAGTGGGCCAAGAGCTTCTTCGAGGCCGGCGGCATCGAGACGATCGCCTCCGGCGTCGATCCCGACATCCCCGCGCTGCTCGCCGCCGACCCGGTCGCCGCCGCGGCGATCTGCGTCGGCCGGGACTCCGACCCCGCCCCGACGCTCGCCGCGCTCCGCCAGGCCGGGGTGAAGACCCTGTACGCCGTGGGGGCCGACATCGACGGGATCGAACGGGTCCGGGACGGCGTCGACATGATCGCCGTGTTGGGCGGACTGCTTGACCGCCTCGAGGAGGCCTGACGATGACCCGGCGGATCCCCGACTTCAGCACGATCGCGCTCGGCGCGCCCTCCGGCGAGCCCGCCCACGCGCCGGAGAGCCGCGCGGAGGAGCGCTGGCTCACCCCCGAGGGGATCGAGGTCGCCCCCGTCTACGTCGCCGCGGACCGGGACGGGCTCGACTTCATCGGCGGGCTGCCGGGCATCCCCCCGTACCTGCGCGGCCCCTACCCGACGATGTACGTGCAGAAGCCCTGGACGATCCGCCAGTACGCGGGCTTCTCCACCGCCACGGAGTCGAACGCGTTCTACCGACGCAACCTCGCCGCCGGCCAGAAGGGGCTGTCGATCGCCTTCGATCTCGCCACCCACCGCGGCTATGACTCCGACAACCCGCGGGTCGCCGGGGATGTCGGCATGGCCGGGGTGGCGATCGACTCGATCCTCGACATGCGCCAGCTGTTTGACGGGATCCCGCTCGAGCAGATGAGCGTGTCGATGACGATGAACGGCGCGGTGCTGCCGGTGCTCGCCCTCTACATCGTCGCCGGGGAGGAGCAGGGGGTCGAGCACGCCCGGCTGTCGGGGACGATCCAGAACGACATCCTCAAAGAGTTCATGGTGCGCAACACCTACATCTACCCGCCGGCGCCGAGCATGCGGATCGTCTCGGACATCTTCGCCTACACGTCGACGGAGATGCCGCGGTTCAACTCGATCTCGATCTCGGGCTACCACATGCAGGAGGCGGGGGCATCGGCGGACCTCGAGCTCGGCTACACGCTCGCGGACGGGATCGAGTACGCCCGGGCCGGGGTCGCGGCCGGGCTCGACATCGACCGGTTCGCCCCGCGGCTGTCGTTCTTCTGGGCGATCGGGATGAACCCGTTCATGGAGATCGCCAAGCTCCGTGCCGGCCGGCTGCTGTGGGCGAAGCTGATGCGCCGGTTCAACCCCGCCGACGAGCGGTCACTGTCACTGCGCACCCACTGCCAGACGAGCGGCTGGTCACTGACGGCCCAGGACGTCTACAACAACGTGATCCGCACCTGTCTGGAGGCGATGGCCGCCACTCAGGGCCACACCCAGAGCCTGCACACGAACGCCCTGGACGAGGCGCTCGGCCTGCCGACCGACTTCTCCGCCCGGATCGCCCGCAACACCCAGCTGTTCCTCCAGCAGGAGTCGGGCACGACCCGGACGATCGACCCGTGGGGCGGGTCCTACTACGTCGAGGCGCTGACGGACGCGCTCGCCCGCCGCGCGCTCGCCCACATCGAGGAGATCGAGGGCCTCGGCGGGATGACGGCGGCGATCGAGGCGGGGACCCCGAAGCTGCGGATCGAGGAGTCCGCCGCCCGCACCCAGGCGCGGATCGACTCGGGCCGCCAGACCGTCGTCGGGGTCAACCGGTTCCGCCCGGCCGAGGACACGCCGGTCAACGTGTTGAAGATCGACAACGCCGACGTCCGCCGCCAGCAGATCGAGAAGCTCGAACGCCTGCGGTCCGAGCGCGACGGGTCCGCGGTGTCTGCGGCGCTGGAGGCGCTGACCGCGGCGGCCGGGTCGGGGCAGGGCAACCTGCTCGAGCTTGCCGTCAACGCCGCCCGTGCGCACGCGACGGTCGGGGAGATCTCCGACGCGCTCGAGCGTGTGTATGGCCGCCACGCCGCCGAGATCCGTTCGATCGCGGGCGTCTACCAACGAGAGGTCGGTGATCAGTCGATGGCCTTCACGAACACCGTTGAGCTTGTGCACCGGTTCGAGAGTCTCGAGGGGCGCCGGCCGCGGATCCTCGTCGCGAAGATGGGCCAGGACGGCCACGACCGCGGCCAGAAGGTGATCGCGACCGCGTTCGCCGACCTCGGCTTCGACGTCGACATCGGTCCGCTGTTCCAGACCCCGGAGGAGGTCGCCCGCCAGGCGGTTGAGGCCGACGTCCACATCGTCGGCGCCTCGAGCCTCGCCGCCGGGCACCTCACCCTCGTCCCGCAGCTGCGCGAGGCGCTCAACGACCTCGGTCGCGACGACATCGTCGTCGTCGTCGGCGGCGTGATCCCCCCGGCCGACTACGACGAGCTGCGGGCCGCCGGGGCGGACGCGATCTTCGGGCCCGGGACGGTGATCGGTGAGGCGGCGGGCGGCCTGGTCGAGCTGCTGCTCGAGCGTCTCGGCCACTCCGAGGCCGAGATCGCGCCCGCGTCGTGAGGGGGGGCTGTGAGGGCGGCCCTGTGGGGGCCGCCGCGGGGCCGGGCCGGTGACCCCACGCCGGCCGAGTCTGGCTGAGCTTGTCGACGGGGTCCGCACGGGTGAGCGGGCCGCGCTGTCGCGGGCGATCACCCTCGCCGAGTCGAGGCTCGCCTCCGATCAGGCGCTCGCCCAGGAGCTGATGGTGGCGCTGTCTGACCGGATCGGCGGGGCGGTCCGGATCGGGTTGACCGGGGTTCCGGGGGCGGGTAAGTCGACGACGATCGAGGCGCTCGGGCTGTGGCTGATCGAGCGGGGCCACCGGGTCGCCGTGCTCGTCATCGACCCCTCGAGCGCCCGCACGGGCGGGTCGATCCTCGGGGACAAGACCCGGATGCCGCGCCTGGCGGTCGCCGACGCGGCCTACATCCGGCCGTCCCCGTCCGCGGGGGTGCTCGGCGGGGTCGCCTGGCGGACCCGGGAGGCGATGCTGCTGTGTGAGGCCGCCGGGTTTGACGTGGTCATCGTCGAGTCCGTCGGGGTCGGCCAGTCCGAGTCCGAGCTGGCCGAGATCGTCGACACGTTCTGTCTCCTGCTCGTCCCCGCCGGCGGGGACGAGCTGCAGGGGATCAAGCGCGGCGTCGTCGAGCTGGCCGACGTGATCGCCGTCAACAAGGCCGACGGGGAGTTGGCCAAGGCGGCCCGCCGGGCGGCGGGCGACTACCGCCACGCCCTCCACATGCTGCCGCCCGCCACCCCCGGCTGGAGCACGCCGGTGCTCACCTACTCGGCCCGGGAGGGGACCGGGCTGGAGGAGCTGTGGGCGGCGATCGGCGCCCACCGCGCCCACCTCGAGGCCTCCGGGCAGTTGCGCGCCCGCCGGGCCGAGCAGCAGCGCCACTGGCTCGGCCGGCTGCTCGCGGAGACCGTGCTCGCCCGCTTCCGGGCCCGGCCCGGGTTTGGTGACGCCTACGCGGCGGCGGAGCGGGCCGTCGCGGACGGCACGATGACCGTCCCCCAGGCGGTCGCCGCGCTCACCGGCGACGCCGGCGGGTCCGCGGGAGCCTGAAGGGGTCGGTCCCGCAGGAGAAGAAGTACGGCAGGGCGGTGAGGGGGGCGGTGACCGTGCGGGTGAGCGGGCCGCGGACCCGCCGGTGGCTGACCGGGTCCTCCCAGCAGCCGGGGGGGAACACGACCGACCGCGCGGTCGCCCCTTCGCTCACCACGGGCGCGACGAGCACGTGCGGCCCGAGCATCCACTCCTGCTCCTGCGCGGCGGCGGCCGCATCCCCGGGGAACTGGAGCCAGAGCGGCCGGGTCGGCGGGATGCCGGTGCGATCGCCCTCCCGCCAGAGGGCGAGGATGAGCGGGACGGCACGCTCATGGAGACGGGAGAGCGCGTCATAGACGCGGACGGTCTGGGCGTCGAAGGACCACGGGGTGTGCGTGCCGGTCAACCCGGCGCCGTGCAGCCGGAAGATCGGTGACAGGGCGGCCCACTCGGCCCAGCGCAGGAACAGCGCCTTGGTCGTCGGTGGCGTCGTGATGTCGTAGTAGCCACCGATGTCGGTCCCGTAGCCGAAGGCACCGTCCACGGCCCGGTTGAGCATGTCCGGGGTGAGTGAGGCCAGTCCCGAGGCCTGACCCCAGTTCGTCGTCTCATCGCCCGGGAAGTTGCCGCCCTCATAGGCGGCCGATCCTGGGGTGCCCGAGTAGCCCGCCCGGTTGAAGAACCAGATGCGACGGCCTGGATGGGCGCGCATGTAGGCGTTCACCGCCTGGCGGTTTGCCTCCTGATAGAGGACCGGGTAGCGGTTGTGCATGCTCAGGCCTGTCTCCCCGTCATGGAAGTGCATGTCGGCGAGGATCTCCTCACCGAAGTCGGACATGAATCCGTCAAAGCCGAGGTTGAGGACCTTGTCGATCTGCCCCTTCCACCAGCGGACCGCCGCCGGGTTGGTGAAGTCCAGCAGCGCGATCGGGGTGCCGGCGGTGCTCGTCGTCACGTAGGTGCGACCTTGGGCGTTCTTGACCGTGTACCCGGCCCGGTCGGGGGCCGAGCCCGGCGTGATCCAGGGCCGCAGGTAGGCGAGGGGATGGATGTGCAGCGCGCGGAGACGGGCGATGATCCTGGCCTGCACGGGCGCGCTGACGAACGTCGGGAGCGAGAGGCCGTCATTGCCGCTTCCGGGGAAGCCCCAGCCCTCGATCCGGTAGGCGGTCAGCGGCAGCCGGTAGCGGACGATGTTGGTCATGTCCTGCTCAAGTTCGGACTGATAGTTGCTTCGGGACTCGCCGACGTTCTTGACGAGCCGGTCGAGCATCGGTCCCAGCGCCCAGCGCGGCGGTACCGGCTGGCGGCCGCTGCGCCGGGTGAGGTCGGCGATCGCGGTGGGAGCGCGACCGGGCGCGACGACGTAGCGCAGCGACGGTGCCTCGGTCGCGACACTCCAGGCGTTTGGCGTGTCGGAGTCCATGCGGAAGAAGGCGAGTTCAGGCTGGGCGAGGAGGAAGCCGTACCCGGCTGAGGAGAAGAACTCGGCCTGGGGGTAGTACGCGGCGCTGGGGCCGTTGGGAAACAGGACCGTCGCCGGGGAGCCGAGTGGGGCGCTGCTGATCCCGGCGACGTTCTCCTCCTCCACGAAGCTCTGCAGCGCCTGGCCGCGCTGGTTGAGCGCGTTGTGTCGCCCACCGAAGCCGTAGAAGGCCTCCCCGGGCGGGGAGCTGAAGGCATCACTCATCATCGCCACCCCCGTCGCCGGATCGGGGGTCACCGCCACCTGCAGCAGGCCGCTGCCGTCCGGGGCGATCGAGAGGTGCAGGGTCCGGCCCGTGGGGTCGGTGGTGGCGACGGTCAGGCTGACCCCCGACCCGTCACGTGCCACGCCGGTGACCTCACGCGCCGAGTACTCGACGCCCGCCTGCAGCCCGCTGAGCAGGTTGCCGCCCCAGACGAGCCCGTTGTACTGCTGCACCGTCGCCGTCCCGACGAGGAACGAGAGTGGCGCGTAGAGCTCGCCGCTGCGCGCCGGCTCGGTACCGGGTGGCAGCGGGTCGATGCTGGCGGGCACGAGCTTGGGGACAACCGTGCCGGCCCCGGTCTCTGACAGCACAGCGCGGCCGGTGCCGGTGGAGAAGCTGAGGGCAAAGGGGTCACGCTGAACGGTGACGGTCGCGCCGGGCGTGCTGAGGACGATCTCGGTGGGCGTGAGTGTCAGCGCCGCCCGGGCTGAGCCAGGCAGCGCCAGGCAGCCCGCGAGCGGGATCAGCCCCGCCAGGACCGCGCCCGCGGTGGCCCGCCTTCCCCTCGCGCGAGACCGCCCTCCTTTCACCGCGACCATCCTAAACCCGCCGGCCGGAGGTGACATCCGGTTGGCAGGCGCCCCCCCGACCCTCGAGCACCTACCTGGCCCTCACGCAGCTCGGTACCGGGATGTGCGCAACTAGCTCGGCTCCTGGAACGAGTGGTCGCGGGACCCGTCGCGGCCGATCGAGTAGGCGTTCGATGCCCGTGTCGGTCGGCGCGGACGCGCGGCCCGTAGCTGCTCGAGCTCCCGCTCGGCTCGCCCCGCCGCCCGGACGGTCAGATGACGCAGCCGCGGCACCTTGTGGGTCGCGCCCAGCCCCACGGCGGTCAGGGCACAGCCGAGGAAGCAGGCCGCTCCCAGTGAGGTGGTCCAGTCTGAGATCGGCGCCGAGATGAGACTCCCCGGGTGGCCGGTCACATAGCCGGTCACCGCCGAGATTCCGAACAGCCCACAGCCGAGCAGGTTGACCCCCGCCTCCCACCACCCGTGGTGCCCGGTGTGGGGCCAGAGGCCCCGGCGCGGTGAGGCGAGATAGCAGATCGCGCCGGAGATGAGGAAGCAGGCCGAGCCGATCAGGTTCGGACCCCAGACGACCGTGTCGTAGTGGCGGTTGGTGACCGTCACCGAGACCGCCGCGAGCGTCATCACGTTGAACAGGAGCGTGCCGACGGACTGAATCCAGGCCGTGCGCCACCCGGCCAGCCCCTGAGGACGGGCGTCTCGAGCCGGCAGCGCGAGGAGGCACTGCGTCACACCCCCGAGCGTGAAGAGGATCGAACCGACGAAGAACGTCAGCGCGTCCGCCCGGGCGCCGACCGACCTCGTGTAGGCGTTGAGAGGCCCGGCGACGAAGCACAGCGAGCCGAGGCCAAAGAACACTCCCATCGTCCGTGCCTCCGCCCGGTCGAGTCGCACTCGGCTCTGCCGCATCGTCGCCAAACGCTAGTACACGCCGGGAACGACCCGGGGAGAGACCGGCCGTCACTCCTCGGCGGCCGCGGCGAGCCCCCGTTCCCACCGCGCCTCGACGTCGGCGAACCGCCAGTAGGCGAGGGCGGCGATCCAGATCACGATGAACAGGCAGACGATGATGATCCCCGCCGTGTTGATCGAGAACGTGCTGGCCCAGTTCGACAGCCAGCCGGTGAGGTGGAACTCGCCGCCGAGGACCTGGAGCACCTCGATCGTGCCGATCACGAACGCGACTGCGATCGACAGCCCGGTGATCATCAGGTTGTAGTAGACCCGCCGGACCGGGCGGGCGAACGCCCAGCCGTAGGCGGTGTTCATGAAGAAGCCGTCGAGGCTGTCACACAGCGTCATCCCGCCCGCGAACAGGAGCGGCAGACACAGCACCGCGTAGAAGGGCAGCCTCTCCTCAGCGGCGACGGCGGTGCCGGCGAGCAGGAGCACCTCCGTCGCGGTGTCAAAGCCGATCCCGAAGATGAAGCCGACCGGGAACATCTGGTACGTGTGGTTGATCGAGTTCATCCAGCGCCCGAAGAACCGGTACATCAGCCCACGCTTGTCAAGCTGGCGCTCCAGTTCCGCCTCATCGAACTCGCCGCGACGCATCCGCCGGAAGACGCCGACGATGCCGGACAGCACGACGACGTTGAGGCTGGCGATCAGGTAGAGGAACGCGACCGAGACGAGGGTGCCCGCCGCACCTCCGGCCGTCTCAAACCCCGAGTTCGGGTTGACGATGCCACCGAACACCGAGCGGGCGGCGATCACGATCGCGAGCCCGACGACGAGCAGCACCGTCGAATGGCCAAGCGCGAAGAAGAAGCCGGTGCCCAGTGGCCGCTCGCCGTCCCCCCGCTGGGCCAGGAGCTTTCGCGTCGAGTTGTCGATCGCGGCGATGTGGTCGGCATCGAAGGCGTGACGGGCCCCGAGGGTCCACGCGGTCACCATGATCCCGAGACCGATGCCGAGGTCGTGGCCGGCGTAGGCGTGCTGGTGGTGGCTGAACAGGCGCTTGGGCTCGACCGCCAGCACGTAGAGCAGGATCGCGCCGAGATTGAGAGCTGCGATCGTCGCGAGCATCAGCCCGGCGCTGCGCCGCTCCTTCGGGGTGAGCGACGCGAGACCTGCGCGGAGCTTCGGGAACGCTGACAAGTGGGTCATCCTCCTTCTGGGGAGGATGAAGGAGTTCTGACACCCGTCACGGGTGCCCAACCGCCCTTCATCCGAGGACTGGCATGGACACGCTCGAGTGAGGCGACCGGGCTCGTCCTCTCCGACCACGTGGGCCAGCGGGGCTTTACCGTTGCGGGACAGCGCCGGGATCAACCGGACTTCGCTGCAGTCGGCGTGACGCCGGAACACCCGGCGGGCCCGGGACTCTACCTCACCGGCAGGCGGTAGGTCCCGGGAGTGTGCTCAGCGTGCGGCCCGGTTGTGGTGATGCTCGCGCTTGAGCTCCCGGCCAGGCAGGATCGGGTCGTAGGCGTTGGGCTTCTTCAGCAGACCCTGGTCGATCATCATCTGCTCGCCCGCCTTGATCGCCTCGCGGATCCGGAAGTACGTGCCGCAGCGACAGACGTTGCGGAACGAGTCGAGGTCGGCCTCATTGACCCGGCGCCCGGCCGCGTGGGCCTCCTCGATGAGAGCGACGGCGTGCATGATCTCCCCGGGTTGGCAGTATCCGCACTGGGCGACGTCGTAGTCGAGCCAGGCCTGCTGGAGGGGGTGCAGGGCCTTGCCGACACTACCGGGCAGGCCCTCGATCGTGAGCACCTCATCCGTCGGCTTGAGGTCGCCGACGAGGACCCCGCAGAGTTGGACCGACACGCCGTTGATCAGGCTCGTGCAGGCCTTGCAGACGGTGAGCCCGCAGCCGTACTTGGGGCCGTGGACGCCGAGGAGGTCCCGCAGCACCCACAGGAGGTGGACGTCGTCGGGGCAGTCGACGGAGACGCGCTTGCCGTTGAGGATGAACGTGTGCGTGGGCATGGTCAGTGATCCTTCCGCTTGGCGGAGTGGTGGGCGTGCCGCGTCGTGTGGTGGGCGTGCTTCTCACGCTCGGCGCGGCGGCCGGCAGCCTTGTCAGCCTGTTCCTGGGCGATCACCGAGGCGTACTCGGTCGTCGGGGAGGCCGGGATCGGCGGGACGGTCGGATAGGGCGTGAACCAGAGCGGCTCGGCGTAGTTGATCGGGAAGCGGGTCGGGAAGATCCCGGTTGCCTTCCAGTACGCCCCGGCGGTCGCGGCCATCGACGCCGCCACCCCGAGCTCACCGGCCCCGCCGGGCTCGTTCGTCGTCGGGGGCATGACGATCACGTTCACATCCGGCGGGGTGTTCCACTGCCGGGTGTAGGCGGTGTCGTCCCAACTCGCCTCGAGGAAGTAGCCGTCCTCCAGGTGCAGGGAGTAGCTGAGCGCCTGGGCGATGCCGTCCATCGACCCGCCCATCATCTGGGCCTGCAGGCCCAGCGGGTTGATCGGCAGCCCGACGTCGACGACGAAGGTGACCTTCGTCACCCGCGGGCCGCCGTAGCCGTTGGGGATGACCCGGTTGACGGTCCTGGGTGTGCAGTCGATCTCCACGACGCAGGCCGCATACCCCTTGTACTCGCGGTGCACCCCGATCCCCTGGGCGGTTCCCGGAGCCATCGTCCTGCCCCAGTCGGCCGCCTCGGCGACCTTGTCGAGGACGGCGACCATCCGGGCGTCTCGGGCGTAGTCGCGCCGGAACTGGTAGCGATCGACGCCCTGCAGGGCGGCCATCTTGTCGACCATCAGCTCGCCGGCGGTGCGCACATCCGGGGAGTAGATGTTGCGGACCGAGGAGGTGTTGAACTTGTCATAGGGGTACACCTCCTCCAGTAGCTGGGTCGTGGGCCCGAAGTTGTAGGGGCTGCAGGCGGTGAGCAGGAAGATCGACTGGGAGTAGCCGAGCGAGTTGGCGTCCGGGAGCGTCGCCGCGTAGGCGCTGAGGATCTCCCCGAGGCCGTGGCTGAAGTCGGTCGCCACGGAGGTGTGGCGCTGGTCGAAGGCGATGATGTTCTTGCCGCTGTAGGTCATCCGCACCCGGGAGGTGCACATCGGATGGACCCGACCCTGGCGGAAGTTATCGGCGCGGTGCCACATCAGCTTCACCGGCTTGCCCATCTTCTGGGCGATCACCGCCGACTCAAAGGCGGCATCGGCGAATAGGTGGCGACCGAAGCTGCCGCCCCCCTGGGTGACGTGGCAGGTGACCTGGCTGACCTGCATCCCGAGCAGGGACGCGATCTTCTCCTGAGCCCAGATCGGTGCCTTCAGCGAGGACCAGATCTCCGCGGAGTCCTTGGTGACGACGGCGACCGCGCAGTTGGTCTCCAGCGGATCACCGGGGCGGAAGTTGAACACGAACCGCTCATCGATCGTGTCACCGAGCGCCGGGGTCATCGGCAGTTCCGACTTGATCAACTGAGACTCCACGTCGGAGGCGTACATCCCCTCGGCGGTGCCCGGGGCCCAGTCGACCTGCATCGCCCGGATCGCGTCGATGCATTGCCCGAAGGTCGCCGCGCGGACGGCGACTCCTCCGTTGATGTGGGCTGAGTGGGGGATGACGGCGACATCGGTGACACCCGGCATCGCGAGGATCTCCGCCTCGTTGTTGAGCGACCGTGCGCTGCCGTTGAGGGTTGGCGCGCGGCAGACCATCGTCGGCAGCGCGCCGGGGGGCGTGATGTCCATCGCGAACACCTTGGTGCCCGTGACGGCGGCGAGCGCGTCGATCCGCCGCTGCGGGGTGCCGACGAGCTGCTGGGCGCTGTGAGGCTTCAGGTTCGGCTTCACGAGCGTGTTCTTGCTCACCGCCGCCTTGGTGGAGAGGGTTGCGTAGGAGACGGTCTGGCCGAGGGAGGAGAGGACCGCCCCGCCGGCCGTGCTCAACTGCGAGACCGGTTGGTTGAGGTAGAGAGCGGCGGCCTGGAGGAGGGCCCCGCGGGCCGCCGCGGCCGCCGCCCGGAGTGGGTCGTAGATCGAGTGGATCGTGTTCGACCCGCCGGTGAGCTGGTTGAACACGAGTTGGGGCTCGGCGTCGGCGAGGGTGATGTTGATCTGGGAGAGCGGGACGTCGAGCTCGTCGGCGATGATCATCGCCGCCGCGGTCGTGATGCCCTGGCCGACCTCGGCCCGCGGCATGGCGAAGGACACCGAGCCGTCCTTCTCGATCACCACGCGGATGAGGTTCGCCGTCGGCGCCGCCGCGTCGTTGAGCAGGTCGCTGAGGTCGTACTCGTCGACGGGTTGGGACGTGGGTACCCCCGCGGCTGACGCGGCCGCGGGCCGCTCCAGGCGTGCCGCCGCGATCAGCGTCGGACCGGCGACGAGGAATGCGATGAACCGACGACGGCTGACGGGCCGCTCGATGAGCGGATCAGTAGATGTGGCCACGGTGAGCCTCCCAGCTCTCGAATACACCCTGCGGATCGGTGGCGTCACGTCCCGGGTCGCCTCGGTCGAAGCCGACGAGGGTCACAAAGCCTCCCTGTCTCAGTAGTAAACCACAGTGCGTACCTAGAGGTATGGGCGGCGCACCTCTCAGCGGGGTGCGGTCTCAGAGAGGCCGATCGCTCGGAGGCGACCGAGTTCTCTGCGTCCGCCGGGGCGCCAGGGTGCCCGCACGGGCGGCCCTGGGGGAACGCGACGCCGCCGTCGGCTGCCTCGCCCTCCGGTACGGCCGGCCCCCTGTCAGCCGGTCGCGCCCGGGTGCCGGTGGATCAGAAGACCGTGATCTGGAAGGCCTCCGACAGCGAGTCGCGCCTGTTGAGGCGCGGACCCGCGTTGACGTAGAAGCGGTAGGTCCCGGCTGCCTTGTGGGCCGGGGCGACGATCGCCCGGTGGCTGACGTACCCGCAGACGTTCCCGCGACCGAGGTACACCCGCCGCAGCACCCGCGTTCCGCGGCGGTTGGTGACGAACCCGTAGATCCTCTTGTCGGCGAGGGCGACCCCGGAGACGGCGACCTGCCGTGCCTGGTACGGGCGGGTCGGCGTGCTGGCGACCTTCAGGGCGAGGGTCGTCAGCAGCACCGATCCGAGCTCGGTCGTCACCGTCCCGTTGGGTCCGAAGTCCTGGACCGACAGGTTGACACGGCGGCCCGGGATCGGGCCGATCGGATTCCCGGGCGGGTAGACGTCGGTGAGGGTCGTGTCCGCTGCTCCGGTCGCGCCGAAGGTCCCGTCCGTACTTCCGGCCGAACCGAGTCCCTGCCCGGGGATGGTGGCGTCGAGCACGAAGTTGTCCGAGGCTCCGCCGCCGCTGAGGCGGACGTGGATCGCGGTGACGCCGTGGGGCGGGACCGCCTGATAGCAGGGGGCGAGTGGCCCGATCGTCACCGCCGCCCGGGCGGAGGCGGGCACCGCCAGACCGGCGGCGGCGGTGAGGGCGCCCGCCAGCATCGTGAGGTCTCTCTTCATCGATCTCTTCCTCCCTGGGTCCGTCCTCGTTGGGTCCGTCCTCGTCCGTCGGTCGGGTCCTCGTCCGTCGGCCGATGGGGTGTGGGGCCGGACGGCCGAATGGCCGAATGGCCGAATGGCCGCCGGGACGATCTCACGATAGGCCGCGGTGCGGGCCCACACAACTCGCCCCGGTCAGCGAGCGGACCGCGGTCAGCCCGGGCGGTCGCCGGTTGCTCGCCGCCAAGTGATGTGAGAGAGTCCTCCCATGTGGAGAGGGCGGCGTCGGTGGCGGCGTGGATGGGCAGTGGTCGGGCTCGCGCTGATGGGGGCGCTGCTCACGATGTCGTCCGCCTCGGCGGCCCCGACGCGGACGGGTCTCACGCCCCGTACTCGGCCGGCCCACGCGGCGATCGTCGCCCACTCGAGTGCCGAGCAGGTGTACCTCACCGGGCTCGCCCCCCGCGCTCGCATGGAGTTGCTCAACCGTCGTGGCCGTCGGGTGCAGGTCAAGCGAGCGGACGCGCAGGGCGGCCTCATCTTCTACGGCGTCCGGCCCGGACGGGGTTATCGGGTCCGCGGGCTCGCCCGCCGGGCCGGTACCTCCGCGCCGGTCACCGTGTACTCGGACGCCTCGGCGCCCTGGGACCCCGGGATCTATCACCAGACGATCAAGGACAGCGGCTATCAGTACCTCACCGTGCGGGACGGGGTGCAGCTCGCGATCGACGTCCACCCGCCGCCGACCCCGGCGGGCCTCGGTCTGCCGACCCTGACGCTGCCGGGTGCGCTGCCCGACTACGCGCCGCCCTACCCGACGCTGATCGAGTACTCCGGCTACGGATACGCCGACCCTGCCGGTCCCCAGAACGGGATCGCCGCGATCGCCAACCTGATGGGCTTCGCCGTCGTTGACGTGAACATGCGCGGCACGGGCTGCTCCGGCGGCGCCTACAACTTCTTTGAGCCGCTCCAGAACCTCGACGCCTATGACGTGATCGAGACGATCGCCCACCAGCCCTGGGTGCTCGGCCACAAGGTCGGGATGCTCGGAATCTCCTACGGGGCGATCAGCCAGCTGTTCGCCGCCCAGACCGACCCACCGGACCTGGAGGCGATCGCACCGCTCTCCACGATCGACGCCACCGCGACGACGCTCTACCCCGGAGGGATTCTCAACACGGGGTTCGCCGTCGCCTGGGCCAACCAGCGCCAAGCGGATGCCGAACCGGCGCTCAATTCCCACTACGACCAGGGCTGGGCCTGGAAGCAGATCGCCTCCGGTGATGCGATCTGCAAAGCCAACCAGGCCCTGCACGGGGAGGCGGAGAACCTCCCCAAGACGATTCGGGCCAATTCGCACTTCATCCCGCGCTTCGCCAACCCGCTCGACCCGATCACCTTCGTCCACAAGATCCACGTCCCGGTGTTCATGGCCTGTCAGTTCACCGACGAGCAGACCGGCGCCCACTGCCCGGCACTCGTCGCCCACTTCACCGGCACGTCCCAGAAGTGGTTCACGTTCACGAACGGGGTTCACGGCGACTCCCTCGACCCCGTCACCCTCAACCATCTCTTTGACTTCTACTCCCTCTTCGTCGCCCACCGGGCCCCCCAGCTCAACGCCCCGCTGCTGCGGTCGAGCGCCCCGCTCATCTATCAGACGGCGTTCGGCACCCCGAACAACGATCCGATCACCCTGCCACCGGACCCGATTCAGAACGACCCCACCGAGGCCTCGGCGATGGCTGCCTTCACGGCCCTTCCGGAGGTGACCGTTCTCTTTGACAACGGCGCCGGGGCCTCCCCCAACGGCAGCTTCACCCCCGGCAACCCCTACCCCGGCTTCAGCGCCGGCTTCCCGACCCTGCCGGTCCCCGGAACCGTGCCGGCGTTCTTCTATCTCGGCCCGGGCGGCAGCCTCAACACCGCGCCGCCCACGGCGCCGGGGGTGGACACCTACACCTCCAACGCCCACGCGCTCAGCCTCAACGACTTCATCAACGGACCGAACTCGGAGGCCGGTGGCCTGTGGGGGGACGCGGCCCAGTGGCACTGGGACTGGCAGCAGAACCCGGCGGGCAGCGCCGTCTCCTACCTCAGTCAGCCGCTTCTGCACAACACGACGGTGATCGGTGCCGGCGCCGTCCACCTGTGGGTGCGCTCCTCCGCCCGCGACGTCGATCTGCAGGCGACGATCTCCGAGGTCGATCCCGACGGTACGGAGACGTTCGTCCAGAACGGGTGGCTGCGCGCCTCCGAACGGGCGCTGTCGCGAGGCACCAATAACGAACTCGCCCAGCGCAGCACGCTGCTGCAGCCGATCCCTGCCTTCACCAAGGCGGCGGCGGCACCGATGCCCGCCCACCGGTTCGTGGAGGTGGTGATCCCGCTCTACTGGGAGGGTCACGTCTACCGCGCGGGCACGCGCATCCGCGTCACCATCGCCGCCCCGAACGGCACCCAGCCGGTGTGGTCCTTCTCCCAGACGGTCGGCAACGGGGCGAAGGTCGCGGTGCGGTTCGCGCCCAAGATGCCTTCGAGCCTGATCCTGCCCGTCGTCCCCGGGGTGGCGGTACCAACTCCGCTGCCCCCCTGTCCCAGCCTCCGCAACGAGCCCTGCCGGACCTACGTGCCCTTCCACAACGCCGGAGCCTGAGCCCCGGACGTCGTCGGACCGGGTCCTGCCCTCAGCGCGCCGGCCGGCGGGCCGAGGACGCCGCCCTTAGACCGGCATCCCGACGAGCGCGAGCAGGACCCCGAGCGCGCCGGTGCTGAGGAGGACGCCGACGACGCCGCGGCGCAGGACCAACAGCGCAACGATCGAGCCGCCGAGGACGAGAAACTGCCAGGCCTGGGTGAGCGGCTCGGCGAGCAGCACCGCCGCGCCGAGGATCGCCCCGATCGCCGCCGGGCCAGCCCCGTCAAGGAACGCCCGCGCCTGCGGGTTGGCTCGCAGGCTCCCGAAGCGTGGGGCGCCGGCGAGGATGAAGGCGAAGGAGGGGAGGAAGGCGATCGTCGCCGCGAGGGCGGCCCCGGGCAGGCCGGCGGCGGCGTAGCCGACCGCGGCGACGGTCGAGACGACCGGTCCCGGGGTCACCTGACCGAGGGCGACCGCGTTGAGGAAGTGGGCGTCGGTCATCCAGTGGTAGACGTGTACGGCGTCCCCCTGCATCAGCGGCACGATCACAAAACCACCACCGAAGGAGAGCGCCCCAACCTTCAGCGCGGTGAGTGCGAGCGGGCCGAGACCGCCGACCTTGAGGCCGACCCCGACCGAGGCGAGGCCCGATGCTCCCGGCCGACCCGAGCCATCCGGCCGGCGCGACGGCTCCGGCCGACCCGAACCGTCCGCTCCGCCCGACCTCTCCCGCCGCCCGGGCCGCCCCGACAGCACGAGCTCGACGGCCCCGCAGCCGAGCAGCACGAGCACGAGCCCGGCCCCGAGCCACACCGTCGCGGCCGCGCCGGCGCCAAGGTAGATGCCCCAGCGGAGTCGCCGGGCGTGCGCCCCGGCCGTCGCGGCGAGGCTCGGTGTGAGGAAGCCGCGGGCGGCCTGGAGGGCGACCGCGGACACCGCCGCTCCGGCCCCGGCACCCGCTCCCCGCACCCACAGCGGCGTGTGGGCGGCGAGGAAGAGCACGGACAGGGCGGTGACGAGGATCACCGCCGGGAGGATGAAACCGAGCCCGCCGACGATCGCCCCGAGCGGACCGGCGGCCCGGTAGGCGCAGAAGATCGCCATCTGGGTCGACGCGGGGCCCGGCAGCAACCCACAGGTCGCGTTCGCGTCCTGGAACTCGACCGCGTCCATGATCGCGAGTCTGTCGACGACGAGCGGGCGCAGCAGCGCGATGTGGGCCGGCGGGCCGCCGAACCCCGTCACCCCGATCCGCGTCCACTCCCGCGCGACGGTGGTCAGGGGCAGCCGGGACATCGCCGCGCCGATCCTAGCCCGGCGCGCCCCGCCACCGAGCGACGTGACAGACCACCGAGAACTGTAAAGTCGTGGGCGGTCCAGGTCCCCCGCCGCAAAGGAACACGATCCATGCCCGCCACCGAGCCGCTTGTCTTTGACGCCATCCGCACCCCGCGCGGCCGTGGCAAGTCCAACGGGTCCCTGCACACGACCAAGCCGGTCGACCTCGTCGTGGGTCTCATTCACGAGCAGCTCAGCCGCAACCCTGGACTCGATCCGCACCGCGTCGACGACCTCGTCCTCGGCTGTGTCAGTCCGATCGGCGACCAGGGTGGGGACATCGCCAAGACCGCCGCGCTGAAGGCGGGGCTGCCTGAGACGGTCTCCGGCGTCCAGATCAACCGCTTCTGCGCCTCCGGGTTGGAGGCGGTCAACCTCGCCGCCCAGAAGGTCGGCTCGGGCTTTGAGGACCTCGTCTTCGCCGGCGGCGTCGAGTCGATGTCCCGCGTGCCGATGGGCTCAGACGGCGGCGCCTGGGCGATGGACCCGGCCACCGCCTACGACACCTACTTCGTTCCCCAGGGCGTCTCCGCCGACCTGATCGCGACCGTCGAGGGCTTTGGGCGGGAGGATGTCGACGCCTACGCGGTCCGCTCGCAGGAGCGTGCCGCCGCCGCCCAGGCGGACGGCCGCTTTGCCAACTCGGTCGTGCCGGTCAAGGACATCAACGACCACGTCATTCTCGACCACGAGGAGTTCATCCGGCCGGGCACGACGGTCGACTCGCTCGCCACGCTCAACCCGTCCTTCGCGATGATGGGGGAGATGGGGGGCTTTGACGCGGTCGCGCTGCAGAAGTACCACTGGGTCGAGAAGATCAACCACGTCCACACCCCCGGCAACAGCTCCGGGATCGTCGACGGCGCCGCGCTCGTCGCCGTCGGCAACGAGAAGATCGCCTCTGAGCTTGGCCTGACCCCTCGCGCCCGGATTCTCGCGACCGCCCTGTCGGGCGCCGACGCGACGATCATGCTGACCGGCCCCGCGCCCGCGTCGAAGAAGGCGCTCGCCAAGGCGGGGCTCAGCGTCGAGGATCTCGACCTCGTCGAGATCAACGAGGCGTTCGCCGCCGTCGTGCTCCGCTTCGTCCGCGACATGAACCTCGACATGGAGAAGGTCAACGTCAACGGCGGGGCGATCGCGATGGGCCACCCGCTCGGGGCGACCGGGGCGATGATCCTCGGGACCCTCATCGACGAGCTGCACCGCACCGGCGGCCGCTACGGCCTGGCGACCCTGTGCGTCGGCGGCGGGATGGGGATCGCCACCGTCGTCGAGGCGATCTAGGGGGCGGCCCCGGGCCGGAACTCGGGCCCGCGCGCGCCCGGGAGCATCGTGGGCGCCGGCATCGAGGGCGCCCACGCGCATCACCGTCGGTGTCGGGAGAGACTCATCCGTCGGTGATCAGCCCGTTGAGCGGGCCGAGCACGCGACGGGAGCGGCGGGACACGCCGGGCATCGCGAGCAGGTGATGGCGGGGTGGGGCGCCCCGGCGCATTCGCGCGAGCTCATCCAACGCGATCGGGCGCCACAGTTCGTCGACGACCGCCGACGGTTCCCGCCCCGAGAGCGCCGCGACCGGCACGTCCAGATGTTCGGCCCACAGTCGCAGGCGGGTGTCACGGGCGAGCGCTGGGTCGTCGCAGACGACGTTCATCTCCGTGTCGTTGAACAGCGAGTGCGCGTTGAGGTTCGCCGAGCCGACCGTCAGCCAACGGTCATCGACGATCCCCACCTTCGCATGGACATAGAGCCGGTCCTCACGCTCGCCGCTGAGCGAGCGGAGCGTGGCGACGAGCAGCCGGTCACCGTCATCGGCGTCCTTGAGCACCGCAACCTGACCGAGCGTGTCGTCCTGGCCGTTGTTGGCCCGTGTCGGCAGGACGATGACGAGCCGGAAGTCGCTTCGCGGTGGGTGCCGGAGCTTCTCCACGAGTGCCCGGGTGATCTCCGGCGCCCAGAGAAACTGGTTCTCGAGATAAATGAAGCGTTCCGCGCCGCGAATCGCCCGCCGGTAGGACTCGAGGATCCGAAAGTCCCCGTCGGGCACCCGGTCGTACATCCCCTCGGCGACGGTCCGCACCACCTGGACGGTGTGCCCGCCGAGCGGTGGCGGCGGTGTCACCGGGGTCAGCCGCTCACCGGTCAGCTCCCACCAGCGAAGGCTGAAGTGTGCGGCCACGTCCGCCACCGCCGGGCCCCGCAGGCGGGTCCCGACGTCATGCCAGCCAAGCCGCCGGCGGGCCGGATGACGGGAGCTGTCCCAACGGTCCCCGGCGAGGTTCGTCATGTCGAGTCCGCCGACGAAGGCGATCTCCCCATCCACGATCACGAGCTTCTCGTGATGGCAGTGGAAGGGATGTTCGCGCGGATCGGTCTCGACCCGGACGCGGGTCCGCCGCGTGAGGGCCTCCCGTGCCCTTCGGGTTTCGGCGCGCGTCGGGTGGAAGAGTGGGACGGGAGATCCCGCCCACATCAGGACGCGGACGTCCACTCGTTCGGCCGCCTCGGCGAGAAGCGCCCCGGCGGAGCCGTCCTCCTCGCCGCGCAGGAGTTCGAAGTCCGGGGCGATGTGCCAGCCGGCGACCCACACCGATCTCGTCGCTGACCGGATCGCCGCCGCGATCGCCCCGAAGGCCTCATCACCGTCAATGAGGACCCGCAGTTCGCATCCCTCCCGCGGCTCCGGCTCGCCCGCCGCCCACCACCCCGGTCCGGGCTCGAGGCAGGGCAGCCGTCCGTGGGCGACGAGCCGCCGGCGGTGCTTGGCCAGCACGGCCGCTTCAATCACGTCCCCGAGCTTCCCGTCGGCACGCGCGACCAGTGCCGCGGGTGGGGGCAGGCGGGGCATGGGCGAAGCTGATCCGGTTGGGCCGCGGTCGCGCTCAGGCGTAGTCGTAGAACCCCTTGCCGGTTTTGCGGCCGTGCGCCCCGGAGACGACCATTCGCTTCAACAGCGGCGGCGGGGCGTACTCGGGCGCCTTGAACTCCTCAAACAGGGCGTCGCCGATCGCATAGAGAACGTCGAGGCCGATGAAGTCCGCGAGCGTGAGCGGCCCCATCGGGTGGCCGCAGCCGCGCACCATCGCCTCATCGATGTCCTCGCGGCTCGCGAATCCGTCCTGGAACATCCGGATCCCGGACATCAGGTAGGGGACGAGCAGGAAGTTGACGATGAACCCGGACCGGTCCTTGGTCCGCACGGTGAACTTGCCGATCTGGCGGGCGAACGCCTCCGCGTCGCTGACGACGTCCGGGTCGGTGCGGTAGCCGACGACGATCTCCACGAGCGACATCACCGGCACCGGGGAGAAGAAGTGCAGGCCGAGCACCCGTTCGGGCCGCTGGGTCCAGGAGCCGATCTGGGCGATCGGGATCGAGGAGGTGTTCGAGGCGAGGAACACCGCGTCATCGAGCAGCCGGTCGAGGGCCTGAAACAGCTTGCCTTTGACGGTGACGTCCTCGGTCACGGCCTCGATTACGCCGTCGACCCCGCTGAAGCGATCGAGGTCGGTGCTGAAGCTGATGCGCTCCAGCGTCGCCTCCCGCTCCTCCGCGCTGAGCCGGCCGCGGGAGACCGCCCGGCCGAGTGACTCCTCGAGCCGGGCGCGGGAGCGCTCAAGCGGCGCGGCCTCGGGCTCGTAGATGATCACGGGCACCTCCGCCCGTGCGCAGGACTCGGCGATTCCCGAGCCCATGAACCCTCCGCCGACGATGCCCACCGCGTTGATTGACCTCATGGGTGCCAGCCTAACCCAGCCGTGCTCGGCGCCGGCGCCACCTCCGTCCCCGCTCCGGCGGGCGGGGGCTCAGCGCCGCCGAGCGCGTAGTCGGCGAGGTAGTGCAGGCCGGCGATCGCCCGGCTTCCGTACCAGGAGCACATCTCCCCGTCGATCAATGACACGGTCGCTCCCGGGACGGCGGCCCGCACCTCCGCGAGGTGGCGGGCCTTGAAGTGGAAGGGCTCGGAGGAGAGCAGCACCCGGTCGATCCGGTGGGCGTACTCCTCCAGGCGGACCACGGGGTAGCGGTCGGTCGCGGCCAGCGGGTGGGTCCGCCAGCCGACGAGCGCGAGGGTGGCGGAGATGTAGGTGTCGGGTGAGACGGTCATCCACGGGTCGCGCCAGATGAGATAGAGCACCTGATCGGGGACCCGACCGGCGACACGCCGGGCGACAGCGGTGGAGGCCGCCTCAAACGCGACACACAGCGCCTCGGCGGCGGCCTCGACGCCGAAGATCGTGCCGAGCTGGCGGTACAGGGCGAGGTTGTCGGCCGGTCCGAGCGGATGGGTGACGATCACCTCGGGCACAAAGGCGGCGAGCGCCTCGGCGTCCTCACGTCGGTTCTCGTCGACGTTGACGATCACGTGCGTCGGCGCGAGTGCGCGGATCACCCCCATCCGCAGGTGCTTGGTGCCGCCGACCTTCGGGATCGCGGCGACCCGGTCCGCCGGATGGATGCAGAACCCGGTCCGCCCGACGACCCGGTCGCCGAGCCCGAGTGCGAACAGCAGCTCGGTGATGCTGGGGACGAGGGAGATGATGCGGGGCTCGGGCATGGACGGGTGGGGCGGGTGATGGGGGTGCTGACCACCGGGTCAGCCCCCCCCACTCAGGAGGTTGGCGATGCTCCCTACATGTTGCGCCGGTACTCGCCGCCGACGGCGTACAGCGCGGCGGAGATCTGGCCGAGGGAGGCGACCTTGACCGTTTCCATCAGCTCGGCGAACACGTTTCCGCGGGCGCGGGCGACGTCCTGGAGGCGCGCGAGCGCGGCCGGGGTGCGGTCGGCCGCGCGGGCCTGGAAGGCCGCGAGGTTGTCGATCTGGGCCTGCTTCTCCGCGTCGTCGGAGCGGATCAGCTCGAGCGTGTCGATCTGCTCGCCGTGACCGTCGCGCGGCAGGAACGTGTTGACGCCGATCAGGGGCAGCTCGCCGGAGTGCTTGAGCCGCTCGTAGTGGAGGCTCTCCTCCTGGATCTTGGAGCGCTGGTACATCGTGTCCATCGCGCCGAGCACGCCGCCGCGTTCGGAGATCCGGTCGAACTCGGCGTAGACGGCCTCCTCCACGAGGTCGGTGAGCTCGTCGATGATGAAGCTGCCCTGCCACGGGTTCTCGTTGAAGTTGAGGCCGAGCTCCCGGTTGATGATCAGCTGGATGGCGAGGGCGCGGCGGACCGACTCCTCCGTCGGGGTGGTGATCGCCTCGTCATAGGCGTTCGTGTGCAGGCTGTTGGCGTTGTCGAACAGCGCGTACAGCGCCTGCAGGGTCGTGCGGATGTCGTTGAAGGAGATCTCCTGGGCATGCAGGGACCGGCCGCTCGTCTGGATGTGGTACTTGAGCATCTGGCTGCGGGCGGCGGCGCCGTAGCGCTCGCGCATCGCCCGCGCCCAGATCCGCCGGGCGACCCGGCCGATCACCGCGTACTCGGGGTCCATGCCGTTGGAGAAGAAGAAGGACAGGTTGGGGGCGAAGTCGTCGATCGCCATCCCGCGGGCGAGGTAGTACTCGACGATCGTGAACCCGTTGGCGAGCGTGAAGGCGAGCTGGCTGATCGGGTTCGCCCCCGCCTCGGCGATGTGGTACCCGCTGATCGACACGCTGTAGAAGTTGCGCACGCCCTCGTCGATGAACGACTGCTGGACGTCGCCCATCATCTTCATCGCGAACTCGGTCGAGAAGATGCACGTGTTCTGGGCCTGGTCCTCCTTGAGGATGTCGGCCTGGACGGTGCCGCGCACGGTGGCGAGCGTCTCGGCGCGGATCCGGGCGTACACCTCGGGGGGGAGGAGCATGTCGCCGGAGACGCCGAGCAGCGCGAGGCCGCGGCCGGTGTTCGTCGCGGGCAGCTCACCGGCGTAGCGGGGGCGCCCGTGGTCGCGCTCGCTGAAGTACGCCTCCAGGCGCTGGTGGGCCTCGGGCCAGCCGCCGGTCTCATCGAGGTGGCGTTCGACCTGCTGGTCGATCGCAGCGTTCATGAAGAAGGCGAGGATGATCGGGGCGGGCCCGTTGATCGTCATCGACACCGACGTGTTCGGGGCGCACAGGTCAAAGCCGGAGTAGAGCTTCTTCGCGTCGTCGACGGTGGCGATCGAGACGCCCGAGTTGCCGACCTTGCCGTAGATGTCGGGCCGTACGGCGGGGTCCTCGCCGTACAGGGTGACCGAGTCAAAGGCGGTCGACAGCCGGGCGGCCGGCTGACCCTCGGAGAGGTAATGGAAGCGGCGGTTGGTTCGCTCCGGTGTGCCCTCCCCGGCGAACATTCGGGCCGGGTCCTCACCGGCGCGACGGTAGGGGAACACCCCGCCGGTGTACGGGTAGCCGCCGGGCAGGTTCTCCTTCATCAGGAAGCGCAGCTGGTCCCCCCAGCTGCGCGAGCGGGGGGCGGCGATCTTCGGGATCGGCGTGTTGCTGAGCGATCGGCGGTAGTTCTCGCCGGCCACCTCCCGCCCGCGGACCGTGTAGGAGTAACGCTCGGCTTGGACGCCGGCGAGGCGCTCGGGCCAGTCCTTGAGCAGCGATACCGCCTCGGTCCCGAGGTCCCCGACGGCGGCGTTGTAGCGCTCGCGCAGGACGCCGAGGGCGTCCTGCGTCTCGGCGTCCGGCGCCCGGACCGGGTCGAGCGGCTCGCCCAGCGCCGGGTCGGCGAGGGTCTGCAGGGCGTGGTGGAGGTGCTGGGCCGACTCGGCGAGGGCCGCCTTGGCCTCCACGTCGGCGTTGATCGCCCGGCCCTGGCCGGCGATCTCGGCGAGGTAGCGGGTCCGGTCACCCGGGATGAGGACGTTGGCGGTCGGCTCCCGCTCGGCCGGGACGTCGCCGATCGTCCAGGCGTCCGAGTCGACGCCGGGGACCTGGCCGATCCGGGCACACAGGTTGGCGAACATCCAGGTGACGCCCGGGTCGTTGAACTGGCTGGCGATCGTCGCGTAGACGGGGATCTCCGCGTCGGGTGAGTTGAAGTCGACGTGGTTGCGCCGCCACTGCTTGCGCACGTCCCGCAGCGCGTCAGCGGAGCCGCGGCGGTCGAACTTGTTGATCACGACGATCTCAGCGAGGTCGAGCATGTCGATCTTCTCGAGCTGGCTGGCGGCGCCGAACTCGCTCGTCATCACGTACACGGGCACGTCGACGAGGTCGACGATGTCTGAGTCACTCTGACCGATCCCGGCCGTCTCCACGAGGATGAGGTCAAAGGCGGCGTGGCGCAGCAGCACGAGCGCGTCCGCGAGCGTCGCGCTCGTCGCCCGGTTGCTCGCCCGGGTGGCGAGCGATCGCATGTAGATCGCCGGGTTGCGCAGGCTGTTGAGCCGGATCCGGTCTCCGAGCAGCGCCCCGCCGGTCCGCCGCCGGGTCGGGTCGACCGCGAGCACGGCGACCCGCCGGTCGGGGAACTGGTGGCTGAGACGGTGCAGCAGCTCGTCGGTGACGGTGCTCTTGCCCGCCCCGCCGGTGCCGGTGATCCCGACGATCGGCACGGCCGGGACGTCGGCGCGCAGCGCCGCGAGCTCGTCACGGTCATAGTCGCCGTCCTCCAGCGCCGACAGGGCGCGGGCGACCTGCTGGTCGGTCGGCGGGGAGTTCCCGTCACCGTCGAGGCGCAGTGAGGCGGGCTCGTGGTGGCGGGCGGCCCGGTGGGCGGCCGTCCGGTCCACGAGGTCGTCGATCATCCCGTCCAGGCCGAGGGACATCCCGTCATTGGGGTGGTAGATCCGCTCGACCCCGTAGGCCTGCAGTTCGACGATCTCCTGCGGGGTGATCGTGCCGCCGCCGCCGCCGAACACCCGGATGTGGGCGGCGCCCCGCTCGGCGAGCGAGTCGACGACGTACTTGAAGTACTCGACGTGGCCGCCCTGATAGGAGCTGATCGCGATCCCGTCCGCGTCCTCCTGGATCGCCGCGCGGACGACGTCGGCGACGCTGCGGTTGTGCCCCAGGTGAACGACCTCGACCCCCCGGTCCTGGATCAGCCGGCGCATCACGTTGATCGCCGCGTCATGTCCGTCGAACAGCGAGGCGACGGTGACAAACCGCAGCGGCGACTCCCCCGTCTCACGGGTCTGGGCTGGATCGGCGGCGCTGTCCTGGACGGCCATGGTGCTCCCTCGGCGTTTAGCGGGTCGTGATCGGTGCGTCTCAGAATGGTACTAGGAATTCCAACTATCGTGGGGCAAAGGTTTTTTTTGATGGGTCGGCAGGGGACGGGTGGCGAGGGACTCGCCAACGGCGGACCTGGCAGACTCCCCCGCCATGCTCTGCTCCACCCCCTCGGCGGCCCGGCGGGCCCGACGCCCCTGATGCCCGGCCCCCTCCACGGCCTGAAGGTGCTTGAGATCGCGAGCATCGGTCCCGGCCCGTTCGCGGTGATGATGCTCGCCGATCTCGGCGCCGACGTGATCCGGCTCCAGCGCGCCGGCGGTGGCGGCACGGGTCTGGACGCCGGCACCTGGAACCTGACGACGCGGGGCCGGCCGTCGGTCGGCGTCGATCTCAAGAAGCCCGAGGCGGTCGAGCTCGCCCTCACCCTCGCCGGGCAGGCGGACGTGCTCATCGAGGGGTTCCGGCCCGGCGTGATGGAGCGCCTCGGGCTCGGGCCCGACGCGGTGGCGGCGGCCAACCCGAAGCTCGTCTACGGGCGGATGACCGGGTACGGCCAGGACGGCCCGCTCGCCAACGTCGCCGGGCATGACATCAACTACATCTCCGTGTCGGGCGCGCTCGGGGGGAGCGCGCGGGCGGGGGAGCGGCCCCTGTTTCCGATGAACCTGCTCGGGGACTACGGCGGCGGTGGGATGCTGCTCGCCTTCGGGGTCCTCGCGGCGGTGTTCGAGGCCCAGCGCTCCGGGCAGGGCCAGGTCGTCGACGCGGCGATGGTCGAGGGGGTCGCCGTCCTCTCCACCCTGATCCATGCGATGCGCAACGTCGGCATGTGGAGCGACACGCCGGGCACGAACATCCTCGACTCAGGCGCGCACTGGTATGAGGTCTATGAGACCGCCGACGGGAAGTACCTCTCCGTCGGCGCCCTGGAGCCCCAGTTCTACGCCCGGCTGCTCGAGCTGCTCGAGCTCGACCCGGCCGAGTACCCGCAGTTTGACCGGGACCGCTGGCCGGAGCTGAAGGAGAGGTTCGCCGCGCTGTTCCGGACCCGAACCCGGGAGGAGTGGACGGCGCTGCTCGAGGGGGAGGAGACGTGCGTGACCGGGGTCCTCGGACTGGGTGAGGCGGCCTCCCATCCCCACAACCGGGCCCGCGGCGTGTTCGTCGAACATGACGGCGTGACCCAACCGGCGCCCGCGCCGCGGTTCAGCCGCACCCCCGGCGAGCTCGGGCTGCCCCCGCGGGAGATCGGGGCCGACACCGACGCCGCCCTCGCGGCCTGGGGCATCGGCGCCGAGGAGATCGCGCGCCTGCGGGCCGCGGGGGCGGTGTCCAGTCAGGCGTCGTCACACGGTAAGTAAGGACGTTCCGGGCCGCTCCCGTCTGACGCCCGCCGCTGGCACACCCGAGCGGGACGCGGCTCGATCCGGGGTGTGGAGCCGTCGGCTGGCGCCCGGTTCCTGTGCCGTGACGGGAAGCTTTGGAGGAAGCCACAGTGTTGCCTCGGCGGTCGCTGGGTATCGGTGGGAAACTTCACGAACATCATCGGCATGGGCATTGAGAGCACCTCGGCCGGAATCTTCGGCCTCGATGAGCAGGCAGTTGACGCATGGTTGAGCGATCACGTTCGGACGCTGACCCCGCCATGCTCGTTCCGGCTCATCTCGGGGGGCCAGTCCAACCTCACCTTTCTCGGGACCGATACGGCCGGGGCCGAGTTCGTCCTCCGCCGTCCACCAGTCGGGGAGCTGCTGGAGTCAGCCCACGATATGGCGCGGGAGCACCGGATCATCGAGGCGCTCTCTCCAACGCCCGTGCCGGTCCCCGACGCGCTGGGGCGCTGCGATGATCCTGAGATCACTGGATCGCCCTTTTACGTCATGGCGTTCGTCGACGGGCTGATCATCCGCGATCAGGCGGACTGCGAGCGTCTGCTCGCTCCGACCGCCCGCGCCGCGGTCGGAGCGTCAATGATCGACACCCTGGCGGACCTGCACACGGTGGTGCCCGGTGACGTCGGGCTGATGAACCTCAGTCGTCACGAGGATTACATCGCCCGTCAGTTGCGGCGGTGGTCCGGGCAGTGGCGTGCCTCGGCGGATCAGGAACTCCCGGCCGTGAGGGCCAGTCACGCGCTGCTGGCCGCTCGGATACCCGCCCAGCGCCGAACCTCGATCGTCCACGGGGATTTCCGGATGGACAACGTCGTTCTGGCGCCTGACGGCCACGTGTCCGCCGTTCTCGACTGGGAACTCTGTACGCTGGGCGACCCGCTCGCTGACCTCGGAATGCTTTTCGTCAACTGGGTTGATCCGGGCGAATCGACCGGACATCTGCTCAGTGGCACTCCGACGGCCGCCGGCGGGTTCGCAAGTCGCGACGACCTGCTGAGCCGTTATGCCAGCCGCTGTGACGTCGACGTGAGCGACGTGCCGTACTTTGTCGCCTTCAGCCTGTGGAAGTTGGCCTGCATCGCAGAGGGCATCCGTGCGCGACTCGAGGCTGGAGCGATGGGCGACCTCCTGGCCGAGCAGCGCGAAGACGACCTCCGGCAGAAGGTCACGGCCTTGGCCGAAGCGTGTCTGGAACTTCTCGAGAGCCGGTAGCTGAGCATGGAACCCACCCAGCTGGTTGGCCGCACCTACGTTGTCCCCGCACACACCTGGAACGACCGCGACGTACTCATCTACGCCCTCGGGGTTGGGGCCGGACAGCACGACCCTTACGACGAGCGCGAGCTCGCCTTCACGCTGGAAGACCCGGCAGGCGTCCCGCTCGTGTTGCCGACCTTCGGCGTCGCCGTCTCCCACCAGGTCGCTGAACTGGCCTACCGCGAACTCGATCTGACAAAGGTCGTCCACGCTGAGCAATCGCTGACTTGGAGCGGGGCTCTGCCGGCAGCCGCCACCGTCCGCATTGAGTCGACGGTGACCGACGTCTATGACAAGGGCGCGGGCGCGCTGATGGTGAGTGAGACCGTCGTCTCCGATACGCGGACCCGGGTCGTGCGGATGCGCGCACGGACCTCGGTGTTCGTGCGCGATGCCGGCGGCTTTGGCGGAGATCGTGGGCCAAGCGAAGCGTGGGCCGTCCCGGAACGGACGCCCGATCACGTCCTCATGGCCGATACCCGGCCGGATCAGGCGCTGCTCTACCGACTGAGCGGGGACCGCAATCCCCTGCATGCCGATCCTGCCTTCGCGCGGGCGGCCGGATTCGACCGGCCGATCCTGCACGGTCTGTGCACCTACGGAATGAGCGCGCGACTGTTGTTGCATGCGGTCTGCGGCTCTGACCCCGAGGCTCTGGCGAGCCTGTCGGCCCGATTCTCCGCTCCCGTTGTTCCCGGCGAGTCGCTCACCGTCCACGCCTGGGTGGATCACGAGGATCCGGAGATCGTGGTGTTCCAGACCTTCGGTGCCGACGGCCGGGTAGTCCTCGACCGCGGCCGGCTCACCCTGCGGGGGGCGTCGCAACCACCTTGCCGCGGATCTCTCCGCGGCTGAGGCGCTCCAACGTTTCGGGAATCTGCTCGAACTTACAGCGCGCAATGAGATCGCGAGAGACATAGCCACGGGCTAACAGGGAAGCGAGATCGACTGCGGTCGTGGCCATCATCGTCGGGTCGACGTCTAGGAACGCTCCCCAGGCGACGCCGACGGCGGCCACGTTGCGCAACAGCAAACGGTTGACCTTGATCTCGGGAATCTCGCCGGCGGCGAAGCCGACCACGAGGATCCGGCCCTCGGGTTCCAGCGCCCGCACTCCCTCGAGGAACAGCCAACTCCCAAGCGGGTCGAGCACGATATCAACGCCTCGGCCGCCGCTCAGTTCACGGACCTGCGTCGCAAACCCGTGCTCGAGCACGATCGCGTGATCGGCCCCGGCCTTCTTGGCTGTTTCCAGCTGGGATTCATCGGCGACCCCGCCGATGACATTCGCCCCGTTGCCCTTGGCGATCTGGACCGCAGCCGTGCCTATGCCCCCGGCGGCTCCCAACACGAGCACGGTCTCGCCCGGACGCAGGTGACCGCGGCGGATCAGTGCGAAATGCGCGGTGTGGTAGTTGACTACCATTCCGGCGCCCGTGGCGAAATCAGTTCCCTCTGGCAGGCGCATCAGGGCATTGAGCGGAACCACGGCTCGCTCCGCGTAGGAGCCGGCCCAGATGAACGCAGCGACGCGGTCACCGACCTGCCAGCCGGAGTCGTCGGGCGCTGAGAGCACCTTGCCGGCCACTTCACAGCCGGGAACGAACGGGACCTCTGGCTTGTGTTGATAGGTGCCCGTGGTGATCAGCAGGTCCGGAAAGTTGATCCCGATCGCGCCGATCTCGAGCAGGACCTCAGATGGTCCGGGAGACGGCTCCGGCACCTCGCAGAGCTCAAGGGCTTGGGGACCCTCATAGGTGGTGAGTCGCAGCGCTTGCATCGGCGACGAATATGGTCGCTCGCGGCCGTGAGGCCAAACCGTCCGCGGATCGGCTCTGTCGATAGCTCCAAGGGACTGCGCGCCACGGCGCCGGCCCAACGAGCGCCCAGAGCCCATCCCGGTTCTGGTTTGCAGTGTTGGCCCGACGGTGGCACTCTATGTATCCGGAGAGGAAGTGCTGTGAGAGAGGAGAGCGGTTTGTCTGGTCCGCAGGACATGCCGATCGACGCGGAGCCACACCGTCGGGCGATTGACGCGCACGCGTCGGTGGTTCGTGCGCTCAAGAACATGACCACCGTCGATGACGTGCTGCACGTCGTCGCGGGTGAGCTGTGTCGCCTGGTCGGCGCCACCCGCTGCAGCGTCTATCTCAAGGATGGGACGACGGGCGTGTTCCGGGGGCGCGTCGGCTTGGCTTCCGTCGACATCAACGGACGGGTGCGCCAGCTCATCGCCGGCGTGGAGGCAGACCGGTTCACCCGGGAGATTCTCGAGACGGGGCGGCCCGTGCTGCTGCAGGACGCCCGCTTGGACCCGCGTCCGGTCCGCGCGACGATGCGCGCCTGGGGGGTGCGATCGATGCTCGGCCTTCCGCTGGTACGCGACGCCGAGGTGATCGGGCTGGCCTTTGTCGACGACGAACAGGGCACCCACCGTTTCACGGAGGTCGACCTCGAGAGCGTCACCGCATTCGGAGAACTTGCTGGTGGCGCGATCACCCACGCGCTCTCGACCGTCGGGGCCCGTGAGGACCTGCGGGTCGTCACCCGACAGAACGAGTTGCTGCGCCGCGCCGCTGCCCTCGACGAGCGGCTCACGCGCCTGGCCGTCGAAGGCGGCGGATTGGGCGCGATCCTGTCGGTGGTGGCTGAACGGACCGGTAAGCCGGTGGCGGTGCTCGACGAGCACCAGAGACCCTTGCTGGTCGCGCCATGCGGCAAACACGCCGAGGCCCTGCGCGCGCACCTCGACCAGTGGGGGCACCGCGAACTCTGCCACGCTCTGGATGGGCTCGGGGCAGAGCCGTCGATCATCGGCCCGTTCCCCGCGGTGGGGATCCACAACCGGCTGCTGGTCACAAATATCCAGGCACGTGGCGACATGCTGGGCCATCTCGTCATGACGGAGATCGGCAGTCAGCTGACTGCTCTGGACCGCCATGCGCTACGTCGCGCGGCGGTGATCGCAGCCCTGGAGCTGACTGCTCAACGTCGCGTCGTGGAGGCGGAGCGCGACAGTCGAGAGGCGCTCCTCTCCGATCTGATTCGCGGGGACCGCGACGCATCCTGGCTGCTGCGGCGCGGAGCTCAGCTGGGCCTAGACCTGGACCAGCCCCATGCCGTCTGTGTGATGGCCGGCATCGCTCCCGCCGCACCGCCGGAGCACGGCGGGCTCGCCGGGACGCTCGCCGCAGCGCTTGGCGTCGCGGCAATCGCCAGCATTGCCGTGGATGACACCACGGTTCTGTTGCTGCCCCTGCAGGGCCCGGGGCGGGTGGGAATCGACGCTATACGTAACGTGGTCAGCCACACGCTCGGAATCCTCGGCGGGGAGGGATCCGGTTTGGTGGCGGCGATCTCCGACCCCGTCGCCGGCCCCGGGGACGTCCACCACGCCCACGGGGAGGCAACCCAGATCCTGCGCTGTCAACGCACGGTCTGGGCAGCGGGCTCAGCACGAGTCCTGACCGCCAAAGACCTCGGGGCCGGCAGCCTGTTCCTGTCCTCGGTCGACCGCCGCGAGGCGGATCAGTTCGCACGGCGCTGGCTTGGGCCGCTGTTGGTTCCCGAAGTGGGTGGAGAATTGATGGACACCGTGCAGGAGTTCTTCGCCTGTGGACGGGGTATCCGCCTGACGGCAAGCTCTCTGGCTGTGCATGAGAACACGATCCGGTACCGCTTCGCCAAGGTCAAGGAGTTGACCGGTCTGGACATCTACGCGGACGCGGATGATCAGACAACCGCGTTGCTGGCCCTTCGGGTCCTCCAGTTGCAGGGACTCCGGCCCTGGCGTCTGAAGGTGTCGCCCGGCGGGGAAGTGTGCCCCGAGCCGAACCGGATCGCGGCCAGCCATCAGGGTGCCCCAGAGGCCGGGGATGACAGTCGGGTCGACGTCCACTTCCTGCGGCGCGATCCGGCGATTGTGCAAACCTCCTGACTGTGCAAACCTCCTAAAGGCTGGGCGGGCGTCGATTGCAAGCCTGCGGCGACGCCGTAGGTTGGCCTGCATGAGCACGCTCGTAGGAGTTGACGTCGGTGGCACATTCACCGACCTGTTCCAGCCCGGCGTCAACGGTGGGCCGCCGCTGGTGGTCAAGGTGCCGTCGCGCCCAGATGACCCGTCCTTGGCCGTCATGGATGCGCTGGTTGCGGCGGGCGTCGACCCGACCCAGCTGATCCAGTTCCTGCACGGGACGACTATTGCCACGAACGCGCTGATCGAGCGCCGCGGAGCTCGCTGCGCGTTACTGACTACGCGGGGTTTTCGTGACGTCCTCGAACTAGGGCGTCGTGACCGGCCGCATATCTACGGCCTCAGCGGCAAGCATCAACCGCTCGTGCCGCGCGACCGGCGCTGGGAGATCACCGAGCGGATCGACTATCGGGGAAAGGTTCTCATCCCGCTTGACGAGGACGGGGTATGCGAGCTCGCCGCGGCGCTGCTGGAGGAGGATGTTGCGACGGTCATCGTGTCCTACCTCCACTCCTACGTAAACGCCGCTCATGAGGATCGGACGCGCGAGCTGCTGGTGGACGTCAACCCGGACTGGCACGTCGTCACCTCAAGCTCGGTGCTTCGTGAATACTACGAGTTCGAGCGAACCAGCACCGCGGTGATCCAGGGCTATCTACAGCCGCTGGTCACCAACTACGCCGCCAACCTCGTGGCGCGCCTGCAAGAGTGGGGCTTTGCCCAGGACGCTTTGATCATGCAGTCCAACGGCGGTCTCATCCCGGCGACCCGCGCCGGCGAGCGGGCCGGGCACATGCTTCGCTCCGGCCCGGCCGCAGGGGTGATCGCCGCCGCGCAGATCGCCCAGAGGGCGGGCTTTGACCGCGTCATCACTGGTGACATGGGCGGAACCAGCTTCGACGTCGCGATCTCACTCGACGGACGCCCCTCCGAGGCTGAGACGACACTGCTCGATTTTCGCCTGCCGGTCCGCGTCCCGATGCTCGACGTTCGGACGATCGGGGCGGGCGGCGGTTCGATCGCGTCTGTCGATCTCGGCGGAATCCTCACCGTCGGACCGCGCAGCGCCGGCTCCTATCCGGGCCCGATCGCCTTCGGGCGAGGCGGGACCGAGCCGACGGTAACCGACGCCAACGTCGTGCTCGGGCGCATCAACCCGGACCGTTCCATCGGCGCCGAGGGCCAGAAGCTCGACATCGATGGTGCGCGCCGGGCGTTTGCCAAGCTCGGAGAGCAGTTGGGACTGGACGCCGAGAGCGCGGCGCGCGCGGTGCTCACCGTCGTCAACACGCGGATGGCCGGGGAGATTCGGCTGATCACCGTCGAGCAGGGCCACGACCCGCGTGACTTCGCCTTTGTTGCCTTCGGCGGCGGGGGACCCCTGCACGGGGCCGCATTGATGCGCGAGATGCAGCTCGGGTCGATGCTGGTCCCGCCGTCCCCCGGGGTGCTGTGTGCCATGGGCTGCGTGGTGGCCGACGTCCGCCATGACCTGTCGCGGACGGTCGAGCGGACGCTGCCGCGGCCGGGGGCCGGTGCTGAGGGGCGTCTCGACGTCAGCGAGCTGACGGCGATGTTCGCCGCGCAACGCACGGAGGGTGAGCACCAACTGGCCCTCGATAATCTCGACTTCGCCTCCGTCGAGGTTCAGCACTTCGCCGACATGGCCTACACCGGCCAGATCCACCGGCTGCGGGTGCACGTCTCCGGAGACGCGGATGCCGAGAGCCTCCGGGAGGCGTTCATCGCCAAATACCGGACGGAGTACGGAACCGAGCTTGGCGACTTGGACGTAGTGATCGTCAACGCACGGACGGTGGTCACCGGCCGCCGGGACACCGACTCGGCGCTGCCTCCGGCGGGCGGCGGTGAGGTGCCTGAGCCGCTCGGCAGCCGTCGCGTCTGCTTTGAGGAGTGGATCGAGACCCCGGTCTACAGCCGCGCGGACCTGCGGCCGGGGTGTCAGCTGGACGGACCGCTCGTGATTGACCAGCCCGATACCACGGTGATCATCGAGCCCGACATGCACGTTCGCGTCGACGACGCGTCCAACCTGATTGTGAGCCAACCATGATTGATCCCATCACGCTGTCGGTCGTTCGCAGCGGTCTCGAGCAGATCTGCAATGAGATGGATCAGCACCTGATCCGGTCGTCGATGTCACCGATCATCTCCGAGACCAACGACTGCGCTCACGGCATCTACGACCCCCGCAACGGCGAGACGATCGCCCAAGGGGCGGTCGGGCTACCGGTCTTCCTTGCGAATATGCAGTTCGCGGTCCAGTCCGTGCTGGCTGAGGCCAACGCCTCCGGCGGCTTCCGCCCCGGGGAGGTCTGGATCCTCAACGAGGTCTACCGCGGCGGGACGCACCTGAACGACGTCAACCTCGTCGCGCCTGTGTTCGTCGACGGCGAGTTGTTCGCACTCATCGCGAGCACCGGGCACTGGATGGACATCGGCGGCAACGCGCCGGGCGGCTGGAACCCGGAGGCCACCGAGATCCACCAAGAGGGCATTGTCATCCCGCCTGTGCGCCTTTGGGAGGACGGAAAGCGCAACGACGCGCTTGTGGCCATGATCATCGCCAACGTCCGGTTGCCGCGCGACATGCTCGGGGACCTGGTCGCCATGAGCAGCGCGGTGCAGATGGGCGAGCGCCGGCTGAGGGAACTGGTCGACCGCTATAGCCAGGCGACGCTCGGCGAATGTCTCGTCGAGCTCGTCGAGCGCTCCGAGCGCCAGATGCGGGCGCACATAGCTGAGATCCCCGACGGGGTCTACGCCTACTCGGACACGATAGACAACGATGGCGTCGTCGACGAACCGTTGCGCATCGCGGTCGAGGTCACCGTTGCCGGTGACTCGATGTCGATCGACTTCTCCGGCACGTCGGCTGCCGCGCGAGGCCCCCTCAACCTGGCGGCGAACTCGACGATCTCAACCTGTTACGTGGCCCTCAAGCACATCTACCCGGACGTCCCCATCAACGGCGGGACCTTCCGGCCCGCGACGGTGCACGTGCCCGCCGGCACGGTCACCGCGGCGGAGTACCCGCGGCCGGTCAGCGGCTACCTGGAGGTGGCCAACCGGGTCTTCGACGTCATGCTCGGTGCGCTCGCTCAGGCGATCCCCGAGCTGGTGCCGGCCGCACCGTTCGGCACCATCGGAGTGGTCACCGTCGGTGGCGTGCACCCGGAGACGGGCCGCTACTACGTCGGTGTCTTCCCGTATCCGGGTGGCTATGGCGCGACCGGTAGCGGTGACGGGCTCGTCAACGGCACGCCGCCGATCTCGATGGCCAACTTCGTGGCTCTCGAGGCCTCCGAGCATAGGTATCCGCTGATGTTCGAATACTTCGCGTTGCGCGAGAACTCCGGTGGCGCCGGGCATTTTCGCGGTGGCGACGGTACGACCTACAAGATCGTGCCCCGGGCTCCCCTGGTCATATCGGTGATGGGGGACCGCCATGACAGTGTGCCCTTTGGGCTCAACGGCGGCGGTCCGGCCTTGGCCAACGAGCTCACGCTCGAGCTGCACGGCGAGGAGTGGATCCCGGCCATGCGGACCAAGCTCGCCAAACAGGAGATCGGCCCCGGCGATTCCCTGACCGCCTCATCACCAGGGGGCGGTGGGCATGGCGATCCCCTGACCCGGCCGCTCGAGCTGGTGGAGCAGGATCTGAACTTCGGCTACATCACCGCCGAGAGTGCCGAAGAGCAATTTGGCGTCGCCATCGCCCAACGCTGGAGCGTCGGGGGACATGACCGCTTCCGGCTCGATCCCGAGCGCAGCGAGCAGCTACGTGCGGCGCGCGGGGCGACCGCGCTGACCGCGGGCACCCACTAGACGGTTACAAGGAGAGCGCAATGCCTACCACTCATCCCGTGAAGTCCCCGGCCGAGACCGGCGCCTGGGAGCTGCCCAAAGACCTCAAGCTGCTGCGCAAGACCGTGGCTGACTTCGTTCGCAAGGAGATCCTCCCGGAGGAGGCCAAGCTCGACTCTGAGGCGTACTCTCTGCCGCTCGAGGCGCTTGCCCGCGTTCAGGCGATCGCCCGGGACGCCGGCATCTGGTGTGTTGCATCCCCAGAGGAGTACGGCGGCGCCGGGCTCAGCCTTCTGGCCCAGGTGGTCGTGGCCGAGGAGGCCGCCCAGTGCCGGATGGGCGCCTACGTGCCCGCGGCGGCGGCCTTTGGCTGGGACCCGCCGAACATCATCTTCGAGGCGTCGGAGGAGATGATCCAGCGCTACGCCGTGCCGACGATCGAGGCGGGCAGCAAGACCTTCGTCGCGATCTCCGAGCCCAGTGGTGGTGCCGACCCGGGTCGTGCCATCCGGACCACGGCGGTGCGTGACGGCGACTCCTACGTCATCAACGGCTCGAAGACCTGGATCACCGGTGCGGACAAGGCCAACTGGGGCATCGTATTCGCGCGCACCGGCGGGCCCGGGCGCACGGGCGTCAGCGCCTTCATCGTCGAGAACCCCACGCCAGGCTTGAGCATGCAGCCGATCCCGGTCATCCGCCCGCTCTCCCCGAACCAGCTGTTCTTCGACAACGTCAGGGTGCCGGCCGAGAACCGTATCGGTGAGGAGGGCCAGGGCTTTGCCGTCGCCGAGAGCTGGCTCGTTCACGAACGCGTCCCCTACGCGGCCGGCACGATCGGAGTCGGGACGGCTGCCCTGAAGATGGCGATCGATTACGCCAAGGACCGTGACACCTTCGGCAAGAAGCTGGCGACCCGCCAGGCCATCCAGTGGATGATCGCCGACTCCGAGATCGAACTCCGGGCCGCTCGGATGCTCACGTACGCGGCCGCCTGGAAAGCCGACCTTGGCCAGGACTTCAAGATGGACGCCTCCATCGCCAAGGTGTATGCGACCGAGACGGCGGGCCGGGTGGTCGATCGCTGTATCCAGATCTTCGGGGGCATGGGGGTGGCCAAGGAGATGCCGTTTGAGCGTTGGTATCGGGAAATGCGCATCAAGCGGATCGGGGAGGGTCCCTCCGAGGTGCACCGACTCGTCGTCGCGCGCAACCTGCTGGGCGCTGCCGCGCGGGACTGAGCGCCGATGCCGATCGACATTGAGATCGCGGAGGGCGTGGCGACGATCACGATCAACCGGCCCGAGCGAATGAACGCGATGGACGCGGACGCCTACGCGGCGCTCAGTGCGGCATGGGTCCAGGTTCGCGATGACACGGCTATCCGGGCTGCGGTGATCACGGGGGCCGGCGACCGCGCGTTCACCACGGGTGCCGACATCAAGAGCTTCCTCACCGATCCGGCGGACCTGTCGGACTTTTGGATGACCCAACGCGAGCAGCTGCTCAACCGCGGGCTGGAGGTGTTCAAGCCGATCATCGCGGCGATCAACGGCTACTGCCTAGGCGGCGGAATGACGCTGCTGCTCGCCACCGATATCCGCATCGCCGCCGAGCATGCATCCTTCGGCCTCAGCGAGGTCAAACGTGGGGTCATTCCCGGTAACGGCGGAACCCAGCGCGTGCTTGCCCAGCTTCCCTATGCCGTGGCGATGGAGGTGCTGCTGACCGGCGACCGCTTCGACGCGGCGACGGCTGCGCGCTGGGGGCTTGTCAACCAGGTGGTGCCGATGGACCGGTTGCTGGACACGGCAAGGGAGTACGCCACGCGGATCGCAGCCAACGCGCCGCTGGCGGTGCAGGCCGCCAAGGAGCTGGCCCTGCGTTCGCGTGACATGGATCTCGTCAGCGGCTTGCGTCTCGAGCAGACGATGAACCGGCTTCTGCAGTTCTCCGAGGACGCCAGAGAGGGTCCGGCCGCCTTTGCCGAGAAGCGAACCCCGAACTTTCTGGGACGCTGAGATGAGCCCGGCTCCCCTGGACCCGCCTGTCGCCTTGACGCCCGATGGCGCGCACGCCGCGTCCCGCCAGCCTCTCGAGGGCGTGATCGTGCTGGATCTGGGCCAGATCTACAACGCTCCGTACGCCACCTTCCTGATGGCGATGGCCGGTGCCGACGTGATCAAGGTCGAACCGCGCACCGGGGAGAACCTGCGCGGGCGTACTCAGGCCAGCGGAGCGGGCGCGCCCTTTGCGATGCTCAACTCCAACAAGCGGGCGATCACCCTTGACCTGCGCAGTGACCGCGGACGCGAGATCGTCCTCGAGCTGGCTGATCGTGCCGACGTGTTCGTCGAGAATTTCCGGCCCGGCGTCACCGATCGTCTGGGCATCGGCGCCGAGGTCGTCCAGGCCCGCAACCCGCGCCTGATCTATGCCTCTGGCTCCGGCTTTGGCAAGACTGGTCCCTATCGGGACTTTGCGGCGATGGACCTGACCGTCCAGGCGATCGCAGGGATCATGAGCGTCACCGGCTATCCGGACCGGCCACCGGTGAAGGCCGGTCCCGCGCTCTGTGATTTCTTCGGTGGCGTTCATCTCTACGGTGCCATCACCACGGCCCTGTATGAGCGCGAGCGCACCGGTGTCGGACGGGCGATCGAAGTGTCGATGTTTGAGTCCGTCTACCCGTCGCTGATGTCGAGCCTCGGGCTGTACTTCGGCTCGGGCGGGGAGGCGCCCACACGGACCGGCAACCGTCACGCCGGCTTGGCCGAGGCTCCCTACAACGTGTATCCCACCAGCGATGGGTACGTCGCGATCATCGGTGTCTCAGACCAGCACTGGCGTTCGCTCGCCGAGGTCATGGGACGCGAAGACCTGGCTGATGCACCGGGTTGGGGAACCCGTCGCGAGCGGGTTGCCCGCATGGACGACGTTGACGACGTCGTCTCAGATTTCACCGCCCGTTACGCCCGGGACGAGCTGCTGGAACTGCTGCGCGGAGCGCGGGTCCCCTGTGCCCCGGTGCGTGACATCGGCGAGGTGGTGACGGACGAGCACCTTCATGAGCGGGGAATGCTTCAGGAGTTCGATCATCCCGACCTGGGCCCCATCACGCTGCCGCACAGTCCGTTGCGCTACGAGGGCGTCGAGCCGATACCGCTGAAACCGAGCCCGCGCCTGGGTGAGCACAACGCGGAAATCCTGCGCGACATGCTTGGCTTCGGCGACGAGCAGATCGACGAGTTGATCGCCCAGGAGGTCCTCTGATGGCCCATTCGATGCGCGGCGCGGCGGTGATCGCCGGGATTGGACAGACCGCCCACGGCAAGCTCCCTGGGCGCACGCCGCTCTCGATGACCGTTGAGGCGGTCCGTAGCGCTCTCAGGGACGCGGGCGTTGAGAAGGACGCCGTGGATGGGGTGTTCTGCAAGTACCCAACGTCGACGTTCGCGTCGATGTATGGCCAGCAGGTCGCCGAGGCGCTTGGAATGCGTCCCAGGGTCGGTGGGGTCTGGGATCAGGGCGGGGCCACGAACATCTCGATGATCTCCTTTGCCGCGATGTGCATCGAGAACGGCCAGTGTGAGGTTGCCATCGTCACCACCGCCGACAATCCGCGGACCGGTACGCGACAGGCCTACGAGCGGGCGTGGGGCGACGATGCAGCGTACGGCTGGTTCAGCACACCCGCCGGTTACGCGATGATCGCACAGCGCCACATGGCCCAGTACGGGACGACGAGCGAGCAGCTGGGCGCGATTGCGGTGGCCTGCGCCCGGCATGGGGCCGCCAATCCTCTCGCCGCGAAGCGAACCCCGCTGACACTTCAGGACCATCAGGCGTCGGAATGGGTCGTCGAACCCCTACGCCGCGCGGACTGCTGTCTCATCTCCGACGGCGGCGCCGCCGTCGTGGTGATGAGTGCCCGGCGCGCCGCCGAGCTTGGGGTGGCTGACCCGGTCCCGATCCTCGGCTTCGGACAGGGCCAGGAGTCCTGGGAGGTCGCGTTGCGACCAGACCTGACGACCACCGCCGCGTCCGCGTCGGCGCAGACAGCCTTCACGATGGCGGGCGTCACGCCCTCTGACATCAGGGTCGCTCAGCTCTATGACTGCTTCACGATCACCCCGCTGATGATTCTCGAGGACTACGGGTTCTGCAAGAAGGGTCAGGGTGGTGCCTTTGTGGAGAACGGCAACATCGAAGTCGGCGGGCAACTGCCGATCAACACCAGCGGCGGACTGCTCGCAGAGACCGGAATGCCCGGCATGCAGCTAGTGATCGAAGGCGTCCGCCAGGTCCGCGGAACCTCAACTTCACAGGTGCCCGGGGACGGGCCCTGTGTGGTGGCCAACCAGGGAGGCGTGATGCATACCCACTCAACGCTCGTTCTCGGCCGATGATCGGAACGAACAGCCAGATCGACCTCCCCGAGCCTTCGCCGGACCTCACCCGGTTCCGAAACCGCCTCAGTGCGGGACGCCTGAGCTTCCAGCGGTGCGACGAGTGCCACGACGCGTGGCTCCCTCCACGCGATCACTGCCCGCACTGCCTGTCCCCCGCCTTCACGTGGGAGGACGCCTCAGGGCGCGCCCGCGTGGTGTCTTGGGTGGTCTACCACCGCGCTTTTCATCCCGCGTTTGCCGACCGCGTGCCCTACAACGTGACGGTCGTCGAACTGGCGGAGGGGCCGCGGCTGATCTCCAACGTCGTCGGCATCAGCGCCGCCGATGGGCTGGCGATCGACACACCCCTGGCTCTGGCCGTGGAGACGGAGGGCGACGTGCCCGTGGCGCGGTTTCGCCTGTCATGATCAGGAGCGCCCTTGTCACCGGAGCAGGCAGCGGCATCGGACGGGCGATCGCCTTACGGCTCGCCGCAGACGGTGCCAACGTTTTCTGTGCCGGTCGTACGGTCGCCGCCTTGGAGGAGACCGTGGAAGCGATCACCGCCGGAGGCGGTCTCGCCAGCGTTCTGCGCCTGGACCTGCGTGACGCCGCGGCAGTCGCTGAGTTGCCCAAGCGCTGCGGGCACATCGACGCACTGGTCGCCAACAGCGGCATCGCCGGGCCCCGGGCTCCCGTCTGGGAAATCGACCCGGACGAATGGGAGGCGACCCTCCGGGTCAACCTCACCGGCGGATTCCTGCTGGCCCGAGCCATCCTCCCGGACATGCTCGAGCGCGGCTCGGGAAGTGTCGTGTTCGTGGGTTCGACTACCGCCACCCGTCCGATGCCCGGACGGGCCGCCTACGCTGCGTCCAAGAGCGGTCTCGTCGGCCTCGTCAGGTCTACTGCGCTGGACGCGGGTCCTTTCGGCGTCAGGGTCAACCTTGTCACCCCCGGGCCGGTGGCCGGTGACCGCCTTGACGCGGTCCTCAACGGTCAGGCCGTGGCCCGGGGCTCGACCCCGGAGCGCGTCCGATCGGAGTTCCTGGCCCAGTCGCCTCTGCGCCGCCTCACCGAGTCAGAGGACATCGCCAACGCGGTGGCCTACCTCGCGGGGGAAGCCTCCAAGGGCATCACGGGCGCCGAGCTCGTCGTCTCCTCCGGGGTGGTGATGGGATGAGCGCCATCGCGGAACTCCCCCTCGAGATGTTCGATGCCGCCGTACGTCGTCTTCACAACGCCCCGCTGTTGTACTCCTTTGAGACGCCGATCGGCGCCCGGGAATGTTCTGAGCTCGTGGACGGTCTCGCTGCCGGCCTCGCGGAGCTGGGAATCGGCGCCGGTGACCGCGTCGGCCTCTTCCTCCAGAACGATCCCCAGTTCGTGATCGCGACCCTCGCCGTCTGGCGGCTGGGCGCCATCACCGTCCCGGCCAACCCGATGTTGCGCGAACGCGAACTGTCCCATCACATGCACGACGCCGGCGCTAAGGCGCTCATCGTCCTCGATGAACTGTGGCGCGATGTGGCCGCCACCGCCGTCGACCAGACCGACATCACCGTTGTTGTCACCACCAACGCCTATGACCTGTGCGCCGAGCGTGCGGCGCGGGCAGCCGAGCCGTTCGTCAGCGAGCGGACCACGCACGACCTGCTCACTCTCGCCCGGTCCCCGCGCGATGGTTGGACGCCCCCACCGGCTCCCGGGCCCGGCGATACCGCAGTCCTCACCTACACCTCGGGCACCACCGGGCCGCCCAAGGGGGCGATGAGCACGCACGCCAACGTCGCCTTTGGCTCTGAGACCTATCGCAGCGCGTTTCGCATCAGCGACGACGACGTCATTCTCGGGATCGCACCGCTCTATCACGTCACCGGACTGATCGGTCACATCGGTCTCGCGCTCGCCGCGGGAATCCCGATCATCCTGGCCCACCGCTTTGATGCGGCCGCGTCGATCCGCCTTGCGCAACATCACGGAGCGACGGTCTGCATCGCGGCAATCACGGCGTACATGGCACTCGCCGCCCAGCCGGACGTCACACCTGACTCACTGGCCAAGCTCACGCGCGCCTTCAGCGGCGGAGCCCCGATCCCGCCCGCGGTCGTGGACGACCTGGATCGCCGCCTCGGCGTCCGGATTCGCCCGGTGTACGGGTTGACCGAGACCACTGGACCGACCCACATCTGCCCGCTTGATGACTCCCCCCCAACCAACCGCGAGACCGGGGCGCTGGCGGTCGGTAAGACCGTGCCGAAGACGACCACCCGCATCCTGGATGGCGACGGGCGCCCGCTGAAGCCCGGTGAGACTGGGGAGATCGCCATCAAGGGCCCCCAGGTGGTGGCCGGCTACTGGCGTCAGCCCGAGGAAACCGCACGCGCGATCCCCGGCGGCGAGCTGCATACCGGTGACATCGGCGTGCTCGACGCCGATGGCTGGCTCTACGTCGTGGATCGCAGCAAGGACATGATCGTCGCCTCCGGTTTCAAGGTCTGGCCGCGGGAGGTGGAGGATGTCCTCTATGAGCATCCGGCTGTCCGCGAGGCCGCCGTAATCGGCGCGCCGGACAAGTACCGAGGTGAGACGGTGTGGGCCTATGTGAGTCTCAAAGCGGGAATGTGCGTCGAGGAACCCGAGCTGATCGCCCACTGCAAAGCGCGTTTGGCCGCGTACAAATACCCAAGGGTCGTCCACGTGCTCGACGAGCTGCCCAAGACGACGAACGGGAAGATCCTCCGGCGCGAACTCCGGGCTCTGGCCACCCAACGGGAGACGATCTGACCCCCGGGGGGATGCGTTGTGCCGACCTACAGATAACCAAAAGAACATACCTGAGAAGCCGGGCGCCGTTTGGGAGCTTAAGAACCAGCTGTACGCCTGGAACGTTCGCAGAAGTCGTTTCCATCTGGTCCAACATTGAGGAGAGGTCTGTGGTTTATCGAAGGTTTGTGAGAGGTCGTGTGCTGCTGGTCGCTGCACTGGCTCTTGTCTGCGCGGCTGTGGCCGCCGGCTGTGGCTCGTCGTCGACCTCAACGAGCAGCAATGGAGGCTCAACGTCAACGTCATCGTCCCCGTCAGCTTCGGGGTCGAATGCCAAGGCGGTCGCCGCCGCGACGGCTGCAGTCAAGGCACTTGAAGTACGACCGACGAGTCTGGTCGTGGCACCCCTGGCCAAGAGGCCAACCCCGGGGCGGACGGTTGACTTCGTGGCTTGCGGCCTCCCGGTCTGCCTCAGCTTCGGCGCGGCGGTTCAGTCCGCAGCAGCGGCAGTGGGGTGGCACTACAAGCTCGTCAACGCCGGCCTGACCCCGATCACCATTTCGGCGGCGTTTGACCAGGCGGTTCGTGACAAGCCGGCCGGTGTCATTGCCGCCGGCGGGTTTCCGCCGAGCCTGTACGCTCGTCAGTTGAGCGAGCTGAAAGCGGAAAACATTCCCGTGGTTGCGACATCGATTGCCACCACACAGCCCGGCATCCCCTGGGTTGCCATCGGCGGCGCCTGGGAGGCTCAGGCCGGAACGGATATGGGGGACTACATCCTCAGCACGTCAGGAGGCAAGAATGCAAATGTCGTCATCGCGACGACTCCGTCGACACCTGTGTACTCGTCCCTTCACGCCGCCCTGGCGAAGGTAATCAACTCCTCGGCCTGTTCGGGTTGTTCGGTCTCGACTTTCTCCTTCCCCGAAACCGAGATCGGCACGACTCTCCCGGGGGACATCGTCTCCTACCTCCGCTCGCACCCGAACGTCAACTACGTGGCCGCGGACTTCGCCAACGAGTTGGACGGTCTTCCCGCCCAGCTGAAGAACGCCGGACTCGCGGGCAAGGTGAAGCTCATCACCACCGATACCGGCGCCACTGAATCGACGTACATCAAGGAGGGAGAGGAGGCGGCCGCGATCGACGTCCCCTGGCCGGAGGCGTTGTGGAACGCCTTTGATGTGATTCTCCGAGTCAACTCGGGGCAGCCGGTCGCGCCAGCGGCCAACATCACCCTGCCCGCCATGATCCTGACCCAGTCCGACATTCCAGCGGTTGCCACCCAAGGCATCTTCCCGCTCGTGTCCGACTACCAGTCGGTGTTCAAGAAGGCGTGGCATGTCGGCTGACCCGCTCGCGGGTGCGACGCTCAGCGAATAGGTCATGAGGATGGCCCGTGC
Organism: Conexibacter sp. DBS9H8; assembly: GCF_023330685.1. Lineage (GTDB taxonomy): Bacteria > Actinomycetota > Thermoleophilia > Solirubrobacterales > Solirubrobacteraceae > Palsa-465. Next base: position 3,518,205 of record NZ_CP097128.1, on the reverse strand, counting down.
CCGACAACGAACCGTTAGTCGCTTCAACTGTCCAACGGCCGTCGTTGTCGGCGCGGGCCACGCCCGGGATGCCGTCGAGGTGAGCGTCGGCTGTCAGCCCGACGAGAGAGGGGGTTGATGGATGGCATATCCAATGGAAGCGATCTTGGCGTCGATGGACACCCTGACCTCGTACGCCGAGATCCAGGCGATCCTCCGTGACCGTCGATTTCTCTCCAGCGGCGGTCGTCCGCTGACCGCTCCGTTGTTCTTGCGCCACACGCTGGTGGTGACCGACGGGCCGGAGCACCTCGATCGCCGGCGCTTGTATATGCCGTTCTCTCGGCCGGACTACATCGCCACTCTCGAACAGGAGGTCGCGGAGTCGTTTCTGTCAGAGGCATTCCGGCGCGCGATCGTCGGAGAGCGTGACGGTGGGGTCTTGCTCGATATTACGCGCTATGCGACGGTGGTCACTGTGCGTCTTGCCGCCCGGGTCATCGGCCTGGATATCGAAGACGACGACGCGCTAGGCGCGCTGTCCAACCTCAGCGAACCGCTGGGCCAAGCGACGATCCTGGAATACGTTGAAGGGGATCTCGATGCGGCGATCGCCGCCGGAGAAGCGGACATCGCGAACTACTGGAATAACTACGCAGGTCCGGCCTGGGAGCGACGCAGCACGCTGGTCCGCGCCGCCGGCGGCGACGAGGCACGGTGCGCCGATCTGCCCGTCGATCTTCTGACGCTGCTAGCCCGGAAGTACGCCGGACGCGGCGGCCTCGCGGATGAGCTGGCTCTGCGTGACGCCTTCCAGTTTTTCGCTGCCATTACGCGCAACCTGCCGACACAGGTGGCAAACGTGTTTGTCGACCTCTGGGATTGGCTTGAGCACCATCCGGAAGACACCCTGCGGATCCACGACGACGCATTCCTCCGGGACGCCATCGTCGAGACAATGCGGCTGCACATTAACAGCTCGCCGGTCCTCATCCGCCAGGCCGCTGAGGACGTCACTGTCGTCGTGGCTGGACGGCCATTGCAGTTCCGCCAAGGCGACAAGGTTGCTCTGTCGCTCGTCGACGCCAATCGAGACGAGGCCGTCTTCGGTGCGGACGCCGATCGGTATGACCCACATCGGCCTCGCAGAGTCGATACGGCCAAGCGGTCCTATGGCGCGGCGTTCGGGGACGGAGCTCACACCTGCCCAGGGAAACAGCTCGTTCTCGGGGCCGCCGCCTCGCTGCCGACCCAGGGCGTGGAGCTGATGATGGTTCGGGATCTCATTGCTCATCAGGTCAGCCCTCATCCCGGAACGGGCCCGGTACGGGCCGCGCACGGCGCGGCACACTTTCTCGAGTTCATCGTTTTCGCTCAGCACACACAATCATTGGGGCTAGCCACCTCCCCGGTCGTCACACGGCAACCGTGAGGAGGATCGACCCAGCCACGGGGGTGAGCTTCCGGACATGGTCGAGATTCCCGCAGACTTCAGCGCAGGCACGGGATTCTCCACCGGGGTGTTCCGAGGTGTACACCACGACGAATGAGGGTTGAGACAGTGGCGAGCGACAGTGAACTTAACGGCCGGGTCGCATTCATCACCGGTGCGGGCTCTGGAATCGGAGAGGCCTGCGCGCTGGGCCTTGCCCAGCGCGGAGCGGTCGTGGCCGTGACCGATGTCTCTGAGTCAGCGGCCAAAGCGGTCGCGGCTCGCATCACTGACACCGGCGGGCGTGCGACGTCGTGGCCGATCGACGTCACTGACTGCGAGAGTGTCGAGATCGGCTTCGCGCAGATCGAAGAGGAACTCGGCCCAGTGAAGATCGCCGTCAACAACGCGGGCATCGCGCTGCCGTTCCGGGTACTGGCTGACGTGCCCGACGAAGACTGGGCGAGACTGATGTCCGTCAACCTCGCCGGCGTCTTCCACTGCCTACGAGCGGAGTGTAGGTCGATGCGAGACCATGGGGGCGGTGCGATCGTCAACATCTCGTCGGTGCTGGGTCGCATTGCCCGGTTGGGATCGGCGCCCTACGCCGCTGCGAAGCATGCGGTGATCGGGCTCACGCTGGGGGCCGCCGTCGACCATGGGGAGGACAACATCCGCGTCAACGCGGTCGGCCCCGGATTTATCGGGACGTCACTACTGCTGGGGCGACACTCCGCGGAGAGGCTGCAGGCCCTCGGCGATCACGCACCCTTGAAACGGCTCGGTCAGCCCCAGGAGGTGGCCGCGCTCGTTTCATGGCTGGTGAGCGACGCGGCTTCGTTCACCACCGGCGCCTACTACCCGGTCGACGGCGGGTATTTGGCTCTGGGGAGCTAGTAGACGTGGCCGGAAGTATTGGGCGGAATTATGTGAAGGAGTCCGGCCGCGCGGGTTGAATTCTGAGGTGATGGCCCGGCGGCCCCGTCACCAGATCGAACTCAGCGACGTAGAGCGTCGCGAGCTTGAGCGTGTCGCACGGGCGGAGAAGCTTCCGTTTCAGGATGTGCAGCGAGCACGGATCGTGTTGCACGCCGCTAACGGACTGGCGGACACCGAGATCGCTGCGCGGCTGGACACCACAGCCGGGCTGGTCGGCCGGTGGCGGCGAAGATTTGCCGAACATCGCCTTGAGGGTCTGGTTGATCAACCGCGGCCGGGTCGGCCGCGGCGTTTTCCCCCCGGAGCAGGTCGCCGAGGTCAAGGCGATCGCCTGTCAGCTGCCGATCGAGCACGGTCTGCCGCTGGGGCGCTTCTCCCGCGCTGAGCTGCACCGTCTCGTCATCGAGCGCGGCGTGACGGACGCGTCGGCGACCACGATCTGGCGGTGGCTGTCTGAGGACGCCATCAAACCGTGGCAGACCCGATCCTGGCTGTTTGTTCGCGACAAGAACTTCGCCGAGAAAGCTCACCGCGTTCTCGATCTCTACGCCCGCGTCTTTGACGGCAAACGCTTGTGCCCGGATGAGCTGGTGATCAGCGCCGATGAGAAGTCCCAGCTCCAAGCGCTCCATCGCCGGCACCCAAGCCTCGCGCCGGGACCGGGGCGTGCGTTGCGACGCGAGTTCGATTACCGACGTGGCGGCACCCTGGCTTATCTCGCCGCCTGGGACGTCCACCACGCCCGGATCTACGGACGCTGTGAAGAGAAGACCGGGATCGAACCGTTCGGCCGTCTCGTGGAACAGGTGATGAGTCAAGAGCCCTACACCTCCGCACGTCGCGTGTTCTGGATCGTGGACCACGGCTCCAGCCACAACGGACAAGCCAGCATCGACCGCCTCCAAAGCCAGTGGCCGAACCTGCGGCTGATCCATCTCCCGATCCACGCCTCGTGGCTGAACCAGATCGAGATCTACTTCTCGATCCTCCAACGCAAAGCACTGACCCCCAACGACTTCACCGACCTCAGCGCCCTCCAGGCCCGCATCACCACCTTCGAGGAGCACTACCGCCAGATCGCACGCCCGTTTGACTGGACCTTCACCCGGGCTGACCTCGACCGCATCCTGGCCAAGATCAGCCAACACAAACCCGGGCTCGTACTCGCCGCCTAATGACCAGAACGAACGGCCACGTCTACCAGTGGACGTACAAGTTGTAAGAACCGCTGGAGAATGGTTTCATGAGCCAGGCGCTAGACCTTGACAGGGCCGGAGCGGCGGGCCTACGGTCATCGCATGGGTTCGAATCAACGAAGGGCGGCGGTTGTGGGTGCCGGCGCCGGCGGCCTGTGCGCGGCCAAGCACCTGCTCGCGAGCGGAGTCGATGTCGTCGTTTTTGAGATTGGATCACGGGTCGGAGGCCTGTGGGTCTACAACAACGACAACGGGCGCAGCGTTGCCTATGGCTCGTTACGGATCAATTCAGAGGCCAAGATCACCAGCTACCCGGACTTTCCCTTTCCGCCGGGAGCGTCGCTGTATCCCGGTCATCGTGAGGTCGCCGCCTACCTCGAGTCCTACGCGCGGCACTTCGGCGTTTATGAGCGGATTCGCTTCCGCACGTCGGTCACCGCCGTTTCGCCCCGGGTCGGGGGAGGGTGGACGGTCGTGACGGCGGCTGGCGTCGAGGACTTTGATGCTGTCGTCATCGCCAGCGGCCACCAGGCGGCCCCGGCTCATCCGCCCTTCGCCCCGGACTTCGCCGGGGAGTATCACCACTCCTTCACCTACCGCGAACCCGCAACCTTCGCCGGGAAGCGCGTGCTTGTGGTCGGCGTCGGCAACAGCGGCCTAGACATCGCCGCCGACCTCTGCACCGTCACGGAACGGTGTCTGGTGGCGGTGCGTTCCCCGGTTCTGATCATGCCGCGGATGTTGTTCGGGGTGCCGGCGTCACGCCTGTTGGCCAAGCTGAACAAGCCCTGGGTTCCCTGGCCCGTGCAGCGGACATGGATGCGGACGCTGGCGTGGATCGCGCACGGCCGCATGGAGCAGTGGGGGATGCGTGCACCGCGGACGCGGACCCATCCCGCTGGGCACCCAACCTTCATGGCCCACGTCTTCTATGACCGGATCGGGATCAGGCCGGGAATCCGCTCGATCCACGGCAAGACCGTCACGTTCGAGGATGGGCGCACCGACGAGGTCGACGTCCTGATTGCCGCGACGGGGTATGAGATCGACCTGCCGTTTCTGGAGCCTGACGTGTCGCCCGTCGTCGGCCGGCGCGTGGAGGCGTACAAGCGTGTCATTCACCCCAACCGACCCGGGCTCTACTTCGTGGGCTTCTTCAACGTCAGCGGCGGCGCGAACATTCGCATGATGGACGTGCAGTCGCGCTGGGTGGCGGCGATCGTCAGCGGGCGGGCCGGAGTTCCCAGTCCGGCCGAGATGCGCCAGGACATCGAGGAGGAGAAGCGCTTGATCGCCGAGCGTTATCCGTCCGCTGAGCGGTACGGGCTGGAGCTCGACCCGTCCCGTTATCCGAGGGACGTCAACAACGAACTCCGGCGCCCACCGGGGTCCCGTGAACCGTCGGTCGAGCCTGTGCCTGGCCACAGGGAAGCCGGGTTCCTCAGCGGAGCTCCCGACGGGACGCTCGGTTTCGGCTTGTAGCGACCTACAGTGGACGACCTCCGCAAACCTGAAAGTTCGCGTGCGGACTGCGACATTAGTCACACATCGTGCCGCCACAGCGTTCGCCCGAGACCGTTTGCCCCCAGCAGGCAGGCCCCGGGTTGGCAGGCGGCGTGAAGGGCCTCGGCGTGTTCCTCGAGACAAGGTTGATCCTCAATGGCTGATCCCACCGCCACAACCACGACATCGGCCGCAACATCCGCAGTGGACAGCGGAATCATCATCGACCACGTAACGATGGCCTTCGCTGGCCGCAACGTCCTCCATGACGTGAGCATGACCTTCCCGGCCGCGACCGTCACCGGCCTCATCGGCCACAACGGCTCAGGCAAGTCCACGCTCGTGCGGATCATCGCCGGCTACCACAAGCCTGTTTGGGGATCGGCCTGGCTGGGGGGCGAGCGGGTTGACTCCCCCGTCACCGCCGCCCGTCTTGGCCTGCGCTTCGTCCACCAAGACCTCGGTCTCATTCCGGAGTTCACCCCGGTAGAGAACTTCGGGATCGGCGGGACCTACTCCCAGACCAGGGTCGGGAGCGTCGACTGGAAGGAGCAGCGTCGCCGGATGGAGGACGTCTATGACCTGCTCGATTGCCCGGTGCCGCCGAATAAGCCGATCTCGAAACTGGCTGCCGTCGAGCGGAGCCTGATCGCCATCGCCCGGGCGGTGCGCGCGCGTCCGGGCGACGCCAGCTCAGAAGATGCAGCCCGTTTCATCGTGCTCGACGAGCCGACCACCACGCTCGAGGCCGCTGAGGCCGAGCAGCTGTTCCGGGTCGTCAACACGATGGTCGGTGCTGGCATCGGCGCCCTGTTCATCTCCCATCACCTCAAGGATGTCCTCAACCTGTGCTCGGGCGTTCACGTCCTCCGTGACGGATACCACATCGGCACCTTTGATTGCCAGACGGCGACCCGGTCGATGCTCGTCGAGGCGATGCTCGGCGCCGAGACCGCCGCGGCCGAGCGCGAGTCCGCCAAGGTGGTCGAGCGCCGCCACCACAGCGCGTCAGCGGCGCCGGTCGTCGACGTTAAGAATCTGACCTCGATCTCGCTGCACGGTGTCGACCTTACCCTCCACAAGGGTGAATGCGTTGCTGTTGTTGGGCTCGCCGGATCGGGCCGCGAGGAGATCACCTATGCCTTGGCGGGTGCGATCCCGATCGGCTTTGACTCGATGATGGTGGGGGGCAGCCCGGTATCCAAGATCTCTCCGAAGGTCGCACGCCAACACAGAGTGGCGTTGGCGCCGGGCAACCGTTTGCCCGGGACGCTGATCAACGACTTCTCCCTCCGAGAGAATTTGACGCTCGTCTCACTTGAGGAGCTCAGCGGTAGAGGAAGCTTCATCAACAAGCAGCGTGAACGGGCTAAGGCCCGAGAGTGGATCAGGCGCTTTGACATCAAGCCCGACGACACCGACTACGGCTCCCGCTACCTCAGCGGCGGCAACAAACAGAAGCTGATCATCGCCAAATGGCTGTCGATCGGCCCTCAAGCGATGCTCATCGACGAGCCGATCGCCGGTGTCGACGTTGGCGCGGTGGCGATGCTGTTCGACACCCTGCGCACCTATGTAGCCGAGGGTGGCTCTCTGCTGTTCTCGACATCCGAGCTGGATGATGCGCTGGCGCTTGCCGACCGGGTGATCGTGTTGAACGAAGGACGCGTCATCCGTGAGCTGATCCGCGGAACCGACGAGATCACCGAGACTTCTCTGCTGCTGGCAATGGTCGAGGGCTCCCCCGCCACCGATTCGACGGTGGTGCCCAGCTCCAATACCGTCACCGCCGGGTAATGCCTGCGCCGATAACACAAAATGGGACTGGCCTCAAGAAAGCTTGCTGGACTCTGTCGCCGTTATGTTCAGTTGGAGCTGAACCAGTAATGACAAACCAGTTGCACCAGTCACCACCGGCAATAGGCTCGCCCACAGTAGTCTGGTTGATCCAAGATCGGGCCGCGGTGGGAGCGAAGCTCGTTGCGTCTCGCTGTTCTCACGCCGAGAAAGGTAAAGTGCTGTGAAACTTCCAAATCAACTCAAATCCAAGCTCAGCGTGCGTGTCATTGGCGCGATCTACGTGTGGATCGCCCTGATCGTGTTGTTTGCGATTCTCCAGCCGGCAACCTTCTTCAATTACGGCACCGTCAAGCAGGTGCTCAACGAATACGCGGTGACCGGACTTGTCGCGCTAGGTCTCATTCTGCCCTTGGCGGCGGGCCTGTATGACCTGTCAGTCGGCGCCATCGCTGGACTGTCGGGGATCGGCTCTGCCTGGTTTCTCGCTCACGTCAGCGCGAACCCGTTTCTCGCTCTGCTCGCCGGGCTTGTCGCCGCCCTGCTGGCCGGCGGAGTGAACATCATCGTCGTCATCGGGATGAAGGTCGATTCCTTCATCGGCACCCTCGCTACCGGCTCCATCATCACCGCAGTGGTGACCGCGATTGCCGGGGACAACGTCATCACCCAGAACGTCAACGGCTCGTTCCAGGTTGACTTCGGCATCAAGAGCGTGCTGGGTATGACCCTGCCCGTCGGTCTGATGCTGGTGGGAATGCTTCTGCTCGCCTACCTGATGGAGAAGACGGCCGTCGGCCGGCGGCTCTACGCAACCGGATATGAGACCGAGGTTGCGCGCCTCGGCGGTGTCAACGTCGACCGCCTGCGCATGGCGACCCTGCTCGGCTCCTCGCTGTTCGCGGGCCTCGCCGGCGTGTGTGAGGCCGCCTCCCTCGGCGCGGGCGACCCCACTGTGGGGCCGGCCTACCTGCTGCCTGCCTTCGCCGCCGCCTTTCTCGGCGCAACACAGTTCCGCGGCGGACGCTTCAACCCGTGGGGCACCGTGGTTGCAGTGCTGCTGCTCGGCACCGGTGACGTCGGCCTGCTCATCGTCGGCGCGCCGGCCTGGACCCCGAGCATCTTCGAGGGACTGCTGCTGATCACCGCGGTCTCGCTCACCCACGCCCATGGCCTCAACCCGCTGCGCTCGCTGCGCAACCGGTTCGGCAACCGGCAGGCTTCGGCCGACGTCACGCCCTCGGCTGGAGGTGCACAGATGGTCGATGAGGTGCCCCAGGCGGCGACGCCCACACTAATGGTGAACGAGCCCACAGCGAAACCATCGGGCGGTCAGGCATGAGGCCGGCGGGCCGGCCTCAGCGATGACTGTCGTCGCCTGCGGTGCGGGATTCGCGGGAGATCGCATCGATCCCGCGGTGGCGCTGGCGGAATCAGGCCTCGTCGATTGCCTGTCGCTGGAGTGCCTGGCCGAGCGCACGATCGTCAACGGCCTCCAACTCCGGGCCGTGAACCCAGAGCTGGGGTACGACCGCCGCCTCCGTCGGCGCCTGACGCCACTGCTCCCCGCGGTGGCCGACGGCTGCAAGCTGGTGAGCAACCTTGGCGCGGCCAATCCCGCTGGGGCTGCCCGCGCGATCGCCGAGCTCGCCCGCGAGCTCGGCTTGCGCCCTCTCAAGGTGGCAGCGGTACTCGGCGATGACGTCGCCGCGATCGCCGATGACGTCATCTGGAGCCGACCCGCCGGAGGAACGTGGCTGGGAGCCCACGCATACATCGGCCTGGAGTCAATCGCCAAGGCTCTGGCCGAGGGAGCCGACGTCGTGATCACTGGGCGGGCCGCCGACGCTGCACTGTTCGCCGGCCCCGCCTATGCCGACCTGGACGGCAGCCCCGACGCGCTGGCCGGTGCGCTGGCGGTGGGACACCTGCTCGAGTGCTCGGGCCAGGTGACCGGCGGCAACTTCGAAGCCCCCGGCGAGCCGCCGCCGACCGCTGCGGAGTTCGCCGAGCTGGGTTTCCCGATTGCCAGCGTGTCATCGGACGGCAGTGCGGAGATCTCCAAGCTGCCGGGGACCGGTGGTCGCATTGACCGCATGACCTGCACTCTCCAGCTGCTCTATGAGGTCCACGATCCGGCCCGCTACCTGACCCCTGACGCAATCGTCGACTTCTCAGGGGTCAGCTTCGACCAGATCGGACGCGACCGCGTGCGCGTGAGCGGCGCACGGCACCTGGGTGTCCCGGACAGCCTCAAGGTGTCTGGCTTCAGCATCCAGCCCGGTGCGGTGGCGGACGTGGAGATCGGATTCGCCGGCACCGGGGCACTACGGCGCGCCCGCATCGCCGCCGAGACCCTGAGCCTGCGCATGGAGCGCCTCGGGATCTCCCGCTTCGGGGTCGATATTGTCGGCCAGGACTCCCTGCTCGGCGGTTCCTCCCGCCTGATCCGGCACCCGCCGCCGGAGGCACGCGCCCACGTCTCGGCCGTGTGTGACTCAGACGAGATGGCGCTCGCCGTCGAGGACGAAGTGTTCGCGCTGACCCTGAGCGGGCCGTCTTCGGGCGGTGGCATGCGATCAGAGCGCCGTCCGAGGATTGAGGTGGTCGACGGCCTGATCGACCGCGACCGCGTGCGGACCGAGGTCGTCTGGGGGCAGGCGGCATGAGGGTCGGAGACATCGCCATCGGCCGGGCGGGGGACAAGGGTCCGACGCTCGACCTCTCCGTCGTCGCTCGTGACGCCGTCGCCTATGAGCTGATCGCCCGGGAGCTCACGGACACCGCGGTCATGCGGGCCCTCGGCGCCTCCGCTGTGACGCGCTATGAGCTGCCGGGCTTGTGGGCGCTGAAGTTCGTTGTGCCCGGAATTCTCGGTGAGGGGATCTACTCCTCAATGAAGGCCGGCATGCACTGGCAGAAGACGGCGATCTCGGCCCTGCTCGACGTCGAGCTGCCCCGGCGGAACCCGGGCATCCCGCTGGTCTGCGTGCGCCCGCCCGGCTGGACAGCCCCTCACAGCGGCGGCCTGTTCGCTGGCATCCGCAATTGGGCCCGCCGGGCGGAGGAACTGGGCTTTGACGGCCTGTTCCTCGGCGACCGGATGCTCGCCTCGGCCCGTGGGTCCGAGCATTCGACGAGCATCGTGTATGGCGCGTCGATGCTCGAGGTCACCACGACGCTTGCCGCTCTGGCGGGCGATACCGAGCGTCTGCTCCTCGGTCCGCTTGTGTTGGTCCTGCCCTACCGCCATCCGATCCAGATGGCCAAGACCCTGTCGACCCTTGACGTGATCTCTGACGGCCGGCTGATCCTCGGCGCGGGCCTGGGTTGGAACGACGCCGAGTTCGCGGCTCTGGAACTGCCGCGCAGCGAACGCGGGCGGCGCTTCGAGGAGTCGCTGTCCCTGTGTCGTGCTCTGTGGCGGGGCGAGTGCGTCAGCCACGCGGGCACCTGGGCCTTCGATGACGTTGCTCTGTCGCCCCTGCCGGTGCAGCCGGGCGGGCCGCCGGTGTGGATGGCCTCCTTTTCACCAGGCAGCAAGCTCGACTGGTCCGGTGATGTGCCCGAATCAGCACGGCGGCCGTTGGATCGGATCGGGCGCCTCGCTGACGGCTACGTGCCGCTTGTCTACTCGGCGTCAGGCAAGCGACGGCTCGAACCGGTCGTGCTCGGCCGCGCCTGGGAGCGCGTGCTCGAGGCTGCGCACGCCGCCGGACGCGGGCGCAGGGACATCGACTTCGTCTACTCCGACTGGGTCTACGTGATCGAGGATGCCGCCGATGAGGCCAACTGCCGCGCGGCGCTCGACGGTTTCTTCGACGGCAGCTGGGAGGAGGCCCAGGCGACCTATCTCATCGGCAGCGCCGAGGATGTTGCCGCCAGGATTGCCGAGCAGGCCGCCCACATCGATCGGATCGATGCTTATGTCCTGACCCCCCTGGGGCCGGACGCTGGCCAGCTCGACGGGCTGGCAGAAGTGCGAACCCGGCTGGGAAGCCAGCCGGTCCCGACGACCTGAGGAGCCACGAATGGACTTTGAACTGAGCAACCGAGCCCAGGAGCTCCGGGACAAGCTGACCGCCTTCATGGAGGAATGGGTCTATCCCGCCGAGTCGGTCTACCACGCGCAGCTGGCGGCTTCGGGCGATCCTCACTTCGAGCCGCCGGTCATGAACGACCTCAAGGCGGCCGCGCGTCAACGCGATCTCTGGAACTTGTTCCTGCCGGAGAAGAGCGAGTGGGGTGGAGGGCTGAGCAACCTCGACTACGCGCCGGTCGCCGAGGTGACCGGCCGTAGCCCGATTGCGCCCGAGGTGTTCAACTGCAACTCACCGGACTCTGGCAACATGGAGATCCTCAGCCGCTTCGGCAGCGATGAGCAGAAACGGCGGTGGCTCGCTCCGTTGATGGCTGGCGAGATTCGCTCCGTGTTTGCGATGACCGAGCCTGCCGTGGCCAGCTCCGATGCCACTAACGTTGAGTGCCGCATCGACGCCGACGGTGACGACTACGTCATCAACGGGCGCAAGTGGTGGATTTCCGGCGCCGCCCGGGCTTCCGCCAAGGTGGCGATCGTGATGGGCAAGACCGACTTGGAGGCACCCACCCACCGGCAGCAGAGCATGATCCTCGTCCCGATGGACACTCCGGGTGTGACGGTCGCCCGCGACCTCCTCGTGTTCGGCTACAACGACCAGGAGGGCCACTGCGAGATGGTCTTCACCGACGTCCGCGTGCCGCGCGAGAGCTTGTTGGGGGAGGAGGGGTCCGGCTTCGCGATCGCTCAGTCGCGCCTGGGGCCGGGCCGCATTCACCACTGTATGCGCTCGATCGGTGCGGCCGAGCGGGCACTAGAGCTGATGTGCCGCCGTGCTCATGCCCGCTCGGCATTCGGGGGCCCGTTGGCTGAAAAGGGCGTGATTCGAGAGTGGATCGCCGACAGCCGGATCGAGATCGATCAGGCGCGCCTGCTGACCCTTCACGCTGCCTGGCTGATGGATCGCTATGACAATCGCGTGGCGCGGGGGCAGATCGCGGCGATCAAGATCGCTGTGCCGGCCATGGCCTGCCGGGTGGTCGACCGCGCGATTCAGTTGCACGGCGGCGGGGGTCTGAGTCAGGACTTCCCCCTCGCGGGGATGTACGCCTGGCAGCGCGCGCTCAGGATCCTCGACGGACCAGATGAGGTACACCGCCACATGCTCGGCCGTCTGGAGCTTGGTAAGTACGCCCCGCCGCGCGAACAGCCGGTGCGCTGAGGCACAGCGAGGCAGGGACGTGAGCACGCTCAGCAATCCGAACGTCGGCGACAAGGTACGGCTGCTGGACTGGTACCGCCAGATGCAGCTCATCCGCGAGTTTGAGACCGAGACCACGAACCTGTTCGTCAGCGGTTCGATCACGGGCACCGCACACAGTTGCATCGGCCAAGAGGCGGTGGCCGTCGGCACGTGCGCGGCGATGGCGCCCGGCGACTTTCTCGTTGGGAACCACCGCTCCCATGGTCATCTGATCGCGCGCGGCGCGGACATCGGCCGAATGATGGCCGAGATGTTTGGCAAGGAGAACGGATACTGCCGGGGGCTTGGCGGGTCCATGCACATCGCTGCGCCGAGTCTCGGTATCGTCGGCTCCAACGGCATCCTGGCGGCGGGCCTGCCGCATGCGTGCGGAGCGGCGCTAGGGGCCAAGCTGACCGGCAGCAACGCCGTAGCGGTGGCGTTCTTCGGTGACGGCGCAGCAGGTGAAGGGGCCGCGCACGAGGCACTGAACCTGGCGGCCACCTGGAAGCTTCCGGTTGTCTTCGTGTGCGAGAACAACCAGTTCTCGCTCTCGGTTGACTGGCGTTCGACTCGGGCCGTGGAAGACATCGCCACCTGGGGCAGGGGCTACGGCATCCCCGCGGAGATCGTCGACGGCAACGACGTCCAAGCCGTCTCGTCGGCCGCAGCCGAGGCTATTGAGCAGGCCCGCGGGGGGAGCGGTCCGACGCTGCTGGAGATGAAGACCTTCCGGCGGATGCAGCACTCGATGCGCAGCAACCTGCCGGACGTGCGGGATCCGGCGATCGTGGCATTGTGGGAGGCCAACGATCCGATCGAGCGCCTCGGCCGAATGCTGCGCGAGCGGGGAGCGCTCACCGATGAAGTGGACGCCGAGATCTTCTCCGACGTCAAGGCGCTCGTCGCGGCTGCGGTCCAAACGGCGTTCGCCGCCCCCGACACGACGATGGACAGTGTCCGAGCGGCCATGAGCTCGACGGTTCTCCAGCACCCCGCACCGCCGCCCACGGGTGACCGTACGATCGGGTTCAACGACGCGTTGCGGGAGGCGCTCGAGCATGAACTCGAGGCCGACACCCGGACGTTCATCATGGGCGAGGACATCGGACGGGTTGGGGGCCTATACCGCGTCACGGCGGGCTTGTATGAACGCTTTGGTGCGGCTCGAATCCGCGATACGCCGCTGTCGGAGACCGGTTTCCTTGGGGCCGGGGTCGGTGCCGCACTCACCGGCCTGCGGCCAATCGTCGAAATCCAGTTCTCGGACTTTTCCGCCGTCGCGTTCGACCAGATCGTCAACCAGGCCGCAAAGCTCCCGTTCATGGTGGGAGGCGATCAATCGCTCCCGCTCGTCATCCGGATGCCCTCCGGCGGTGGCATGCGTCTCGGCGCTCAGCACTCCCAGAGTCTTGAGGGCGTGTTCGCGCACTTTCCCGGGCTGGTGGTCGTCATGCCCTCGAGCCCGTATGACGCCAAGGGCCTGCTGGCCGCGGCGATCCAGGACGACCGGCCGACGATCTTTCTCGAGCCCAAGGGGCTCTTCGTCCTCCAGCCCGAACCGGTTCCCGTCGAGCGTTACGCGATCGAGCTCGGGAAGTCGCATGTCGTGCGCGGGGGGGACGACGTGACCGTCGTGGCAATCGGCAGCATGGTTCCGGCGGCGGTCCGCGCCGCGCGGGAGCTCGCCCGGGACGGGATCAGCGTCGAGGTGATCGACCCACGCACTCTGGCGCCGCTTGACATCGACTCCATTCTGGAGTCGGTGGCTAAGACCAGCCGAGCTGTTGTCGCACACGAAGCGGTGACCTTCGGGGGCTACGGGGGTGAGGTCGCGGCCCAGATCGGCGAACGGGCCTTCTGGGACCTCGACGCGCCGGTGGTTCGTGTTGGCGCACCGTCAATTCCGATGCCGTACCAGAAGGATCTGGAGCGGGAGGTGCTTCCCGGCTACGACGACATCGTGAACGCGGTCCGATCGGTTGTCGGTAGCGGACCGGCGAACCCCGATGTCTGACTTCATCCTTCCGGCTCTGGCCGAGCACACAACCTCGGCGGTAATCACGGCGTGGTTGCGGAAGGACGGGGATAGCGTCGAGGTCGGAGACGACCTCGTTGAGGTGGAGACCGACAAGGCAGTCAGCGTCCTACAGGCTGACGCGAGCGGAACGCTCGTCACTCTCGTGCAGGAGGGTGAAACGGTCGCTGTGGGCGCCGCGGTCGCGACGATCGGTGTCCGCGGGCCGGCGCCGGCTCTGGTTTCCGATGGTGCGGCCGAGATGGAGTTGCCCGTGCCCCAGGCACGAGGACGGCGGGAAGCAAGTCCTGTCGCCCGGCGCCTCGCAGCATCGTCGGGAATCAACCTCGATACGGTCGAGGGCAGCGGTCCGAGGGGCCGGATCCTCAAACGCGATGTGGACGCCGTGGCATTCGGGGTCGCCCAACGTGGGTCTCCCGCGCGGGTCGAGGATGCTGTGACCAACGCTTCAGCGCTCAAGCGGAGTTCTCCGGCGGACTCAGCGCGAGCGCGTACGGAGCCGATGAGTTGCCGGCGTCAGCTCGTCTCGCGGCGCATGGTCGAGTCGAACACGACCATCCCCGACTTCAGCGTAGAGGCCGAAGTCGACATGACCGCCTGTCGCGCACTGCGAGAGCAGATGCTCACTCTCAATCGCGATCCCGTTCCGTCCTACAACGACATGGTGATCAAGGCCGCGGCACTCGCATTGAGAGCCTTTCCGCGGGCGAACAGCTCGATGGACGGTGATATGGCCATCAGCCTGCATAACAGCGTCAACGTCGCCTTCGCGGTGTCGATCAGCGACGACTTGTTCGCGCCGGTCGTCTTCGACGCTGATCAGAGGTCCCTGGGCGAGATCGCTCGCACCGCGCGTTCGCTCATCGACAGGATCAAGGACGCCACGATCGAGCCCGGTCAGCTATCGGGAGCGACGTTCACCGTCTCGAACCTCGGGATGTTCGGAGTGACGCGCTTCACTGCCGTCGTCACGCCGCCCCAGGCGGCGATTCTCGCGATCGGAGCCGTGCGCGAGGCCCCGATCGTCCGTGACGGCGAGCTCACGGTCGGATCGCTGATGTCAGTCACGCTCTCCAGCGATCATCGAATCCTCTACGGCGCCGAGGCCGCCCGGTTCGTTCAGCACCTTCGCGTAACACTCGAACAACCGGCAGCGCTCCTCCTGTAACGGTCGCCACTGCCTCCGGTCGCCACTGCCTCCGCTCGGTTCAGGGCAGCCAGTCGGCTGGGAGAAACGCCGGCACGCGTGGCCGCTCGTTTCCCATCAGCTCCCCCAGGTGGGCGCAGGGGCGGTTCGCCAACAGGGGACGGAGGTCCTCGAACGAGCGAATCGCCCAGACGATCGAGCCGATCTGAAAGTCGGCGGCGTTGGGCACCTCGTTGCCGATGGTGCCCTCGGCGATCAGCGCGTCGACGTGATCCAACTTGGCGGGCAGGGTGGCCAGATCGCGTCGCACGTTGGCTGCGGTTGCGCGCGGAAGCCAAGCCAGCAGCGCCGCCTGGGGCCAGGCGGCTGCGGCGGCGAGGTGAGGGTAGGGCTGCAGCGCCTTGGGCGCAAAACGGACTCGCATGCCCCCGCGGCGCGGCAGGATCCAGCGCAGCGCATTGCGATTGATGCTCTGTAGCTCCTGATCCGCCCACAGTTCGGCCGCCTCGATGGCACGGCGGGCGGCAGGGTCCCTGCTAAACAGCGGCGGATCGGGGACAAGCTGCTCAAGTCGCCGCGAGATACGGGTGGAGCCCTGGATCTTCTCGCCGTCGATTGTCATCGCCGGAACCGTCGTCGCGGGAAAGCCCATCAGCCGCAGCCGAACGGAGTGGATGCCGGGAACCAGTTCCACTTCGTCGTACTGGAGGCTCTTGAAGTCGAGCATGCGCCGCACCGCCTCGACGGGATGGGAACGCGGCACGAAGTAGAGCGTCAGGTGCATGGGCAACTCGCAACCGTTTGGATCGTCTCAGGCTGGAGGCCAGCAATCATATGAGCGTCCCTCTCCTTCATGTACCCGCGTGCGGACTCCTGGGGTGGACTCGGCGGGCCTTGTGAACACCCCGACCACCCCCTGACCTGAGACTTGTAGCAACGACAACCCGTCGCCGCTCCTCGTCCGACAGCCGGCGTTGTAACAACCGACAGAGGGCTCCGCAGGACCGAGGTCGGTGCCATTGACAGCACTCGGGGGGCTTGGTCAACTGCCGAACATGGGGCGACTACGAAAGGCAGGCGGATGAGCGTGCAGGCGGATTGCATCGTGTGTCAGACAGTTCGTGATGGTCAGCCGGTCGTCTACTCTGATGAGCTGTGGCACGCCGGGATTCTGCCCGGACTCGAGGTGCCCGGGTGGATCACCCTCCAGGCTGCGCGTCATACCGAGCAAGTCACCGGCATGAACGCTGAGGAAGCCGCCACTTTCGGGCCACGGCTGGTCGCCCTCAGTCAAGCGATCAAGACCGTCACACATGCCGAGCGCGTCTATCTCTACGCCTTCGGGGACGGAGCACCCCACTGGCATGTCCTCTTAGCGCCTCGCGCTGCCGACCTTCCCGAGGAGGCCCGGCACGGGCATTACTTCGATGATCGTGAGCGCTATCGCGACCAAGAGCAGGCGGTGTTGGTCGCCTCGGAGATTCGGGATCGGCTCGCCGCGGCGGCGTTGTGAGCGCAGCCGCGAAGCTCGACCCTGAAAGGATCTGTGCATGACATCCACTCACGTCGCACGGACATGACCGACCCGGGGACGATCCTGAGTCTGCCGGGGATGGAGGGTCGCGTCGCTGTGGTCACGGGGGCTCGCCAGGGCATCGGGGCTGAGATCGCCCGGGAACTTCGCCGCCAAGGTGCGCGCGTGGTTGTGTTCGACGTGGCTGCGCCGGACGACGCGGCGATTGAGGGCTGCCGATTCGTGCACTGTGATGTCGGTGATGAAGCCACAGTTGAGCGGGCGTTTGCTGATGTCGAAGCGGTTGAAGGTCTGGTCTCGATTCTGGTTAACAACGCGGGAATCCTGCGGCGAGCCGCGGTGGTTGATCAGAATCTCGCGAGTTGGGATGAGATTCTCCGCGTGAATCTGACCGGCGGGATGCTGTGCAGCCGGCGGGCACTGCCGGCGATGCAACGTGAGCGCTACGGCCGTATCGTGTTCATCGGATCCAGCGCCGGCCAGTCGGGTGGTTACGGGCTCCTCTCGGCCTACGGCGCCTCGAAGGCCGGGGTGATGGGGTTCGCCAAGTGGCTTGCGACCGAAAACGCTGAGTACGGGATCACGTGCAACGTCGTAGCGCCGGCGGCTATCGATACCGAGATGCTCGCCGATGTCACCGGATTCGAGAAGGCGATCCCGGTGGGACGGATGGGAACTCCCGCGGACGTGGCCGCCGCGGTCACGTTCCTGTGTTCGACGGCGGCCGGATACATGACCGGCGAGGTCATGGATGTCAACGGGGGCTATCTCATGGACTGACGGCGCGTGTCACGTCGCAGCGGTCCTGCCGCCGTCGATGAGGAACTCTGCACCGTTGGTGAAGCCGGCCTCGTCAGACAGTAAGTAGGCACACAGGGCGGCGACCTCGTCCGCTTCGCCGAAGCGCCCGGCGAAGTTCTGATCCATCAGGCCGCTGGCCTTCTCCGGGTTGCGCCGCACATATTCCGCGAACATCGGGGTGTTGATCGAGCCGGGCGAGATCGCGTTGCAGCGGACCCCTCGTCGACCGAAATCGACGGCCACGCTGCGGGTGACCCCCAAAAGGCCGTGTTTGGTCGCCACGTAGGAGACGTTGTTCGGAAGCGCATGGCGGGCGGCAACCGAGGTCAGGTTGACGATCGCGGCCGCGCCGCTGTCCAGCAGCGGCGGCAGTGCAGCGCGGATCCACGCCAGCGGTGCGCTGAGGTTGATCGCCAGAACCTCCTCCCAGGCCGCGTCGTCAACGTCGAGCGCGCTCCCGTTGCGCTGGATCGCGGCGCAGTTGACGAGTCCGTCCAGTCCGCCGAGGTCGCTGAGGATCTGTGCGACGGCCGTCTCGGCCGCGCCGCGCGCGGCCACGTCGACGACATAGCCCACACCGTCGAGGGAGGCCGCGTACTCCGGCACGACCGGGTCCCGGTCGACCAGCGCCACACGGCCCCCCTCGGAGGCGAGCCTCCGGGCGATCGCCGCACCGATTCCGCTGGCGGCGCCCGTGATCAGCACGCGTTTACCGATGAGACGAGTCGTGGTCCGATCTGTCCCGGTCATGATGTGCGTCTCCCTCAGCTGGTGTCTGTCTCGTCACCCTGGGCGATCGAGCCGGAGGCGATTATCCCGAACCACCGAAAGGCAGGCCTGGCGCGGGCTGGTCTCTGTGTTCAAGAGCTTATGCTCGGCCAAGTCACGATGAACAACGACCGAATACAAGTCATCGAGAGGGCGATCGACATCATCGACTTTCTCGCGTCTGGGCCTCGGACGCTGACTGAGGTCGTCCAGCGGACCGCGTTGCCCAAGGGCACTGTGTTCCGGATCCTGCAGAACCTCTCCTACCGTGGGCTGGTCATCAAAGATCCGGTCGACAATCGCTACCTGCTGGGACCGGGGCTCTGGCGATTCGGCCAGAACGCCGTCGACGAGGTCGGAATGATGTCCGCGCTGGCTGGACCGATCCTGGGGCAGTTGCGCGAATTCACCGAGGAAACCATCACGCTCAACATCCGGATGGGTCTTGATCGGGTGTGCATCGTCGAGCATCAGTCGCCGCTGCCCCTGCTCTACAAGACCGGCATCGGATCGAGGATCCGACTGCAGGTTGGCGCCTCCGGAAAGACCCTGCTGGCCTTCACTCCTGAGCCCCAGCGGGAAAAACTCGTTCGAGCTCTCTGCACGGGTGAGACGCCCGCGGCCGACGGGACCGCTTTGCGCCGCGCCCTCGATGAAATCCATAAATGCGGGTGGGCCGTCAGCGCGGGCGAGAGACTTGCCGGAGCAGCCGGAATCGCCGTGCCTGTTCAGGTTCCGGAACATCAGGTGATGGCTCTGAGCGTGCTCGGTCCAGAGTCTCGGATGACGGAGTCGGTTCGACTCGGGCTCGTTGCGCCGATGCAAGACGTTGCTGGCCTGGTAGCCCAGCGACTGAGCAGTATCTGACCGGCCCCCAGCACCGCTTGACGACACCTCGCCCCCGGTTCTACGGTCGAAAGGCAGGCTGGACCCTGCCTAAGCCCTGATCCACTGATTCTGTGGGGTGGTTCTGTCCGGGGTCGTGTGAAGAATGACCTCCTGAGCAGGTTAAAAGCGACCGATTCCGGCGGTCGCGGCCTGCGATCAGGAGGTCACCTTCATGGTGAACGATGCCACGACGGTCGGACTGGACGGCGTCCAGGTCGTTTTTGATGATGAGCGGGCGGTGTCTGACGCCGGGATCGCGCTGGTCAGCACGCTCACGCGGCGCCTTGGGGTCGAGTCACTCGCCGGCCGGCTGATCTCTCTGCGGTCTGACCGTCCGGGGGCGGCGAACGCGGGCCGCAAGGTCATGGCGGTCCTGTTCGCGATGGTCCTCGGCGCGGACTGCATCGATGATTGTCAGGTGCTGCGGGCGGGCCGGACCGGACGGCTGCTCGGCGGGTGGATGCCGGCGCCCTCGACGCTGGGCACGTTCCTGCGCGCGTTCACCTTCGGGCATGTTCGCCAGCTCGACAAGCTGCTCGGCGACACGCTGGCGCGTGCGTGGCGGGCCGGCGCGGGCCCCGGCCACGCCCGGCTGGTGATCGACATCGACAGCTTCGTCGGGGAGGTGTGCGGCCCACTGAAACAGGGAGCGGGATACGGGTACACCAAGCTGTTTGGATATCACCCGCTGCTGGCGACCCGGGCCGATACCCGCGAGGCGCTGCACATCCGACTGCGCAAGGGATCAGCGAACACGCAAAAGGGTGTCAAACGGTTCTGTGAGGAACTGATCGCCCGCGTCGAACGCGCCGGTGCGACCGGGCAAAAGCTCGTGCGCGCAGACTCGGGGTTCTGGAACATGAAGGTGTTCGAGCTGCTGGAGGCCAAGGGCTGGCAGTACTCCATCGGGGTGCGCAACATCAAGGCTGTGACCACAGCGATCCATGGGATCGCAGATGGTGACTGGCAGTCGATTGAGTACCCCGACGGCGGTGAAGCCCAGATCGCCGAGACTCTCTACAACAACCGGCGTCTCATCGTGCGCCGCACCCGCCTGACTGACCCTGAGCAGCTCATGCTCTGGCCGGACTGGCGACACTTCTGCTTCATCACCAACCGCACCGACGCGCTCGCCCTGGTCGAGGCCGAACACCGTGACCACGCCGTCGTGGAGCAGGTCATCGCCGACCTCAAAGACCAGGCTCTTCAGCACTTTCCCTCCGGTCACTTCTACGCGAACGCCGCCTGGACCGTGCTCGCCGCACTCGCGCACAACCTGCTCAGATGGACCCAGATCATCGGGCTGCCCAACAGCACCATCCGCGCCGCCCGCACCCTGCGGCGCCGACTGATCCAGATCACCGGACGGCTGACCCGACACGCACGCGGCTGGACCCTGCACCTCCCCGCCCGCTGGCCCTGGCACGGCGACTACCTCGCCGCACTCGCACGGATACGCGCACTCCCAGCCGCCTGACCGGCCGACCGGCCGGTCCCGGCCTCACTGAACTCCCGCCGACCTTCCGCTCACCCCGGGCGCGATCACCGCCGCCCCAAACCGACCCCGAAAACCGCTTTGGACCCGATAGCCGAGAGACCTGGCACCCCGTTCAACCCCGCCAGCACCTCCCATCAAGCAAGAACCGGCCCAGCGACCGCAAAAAAGAACTCTGACCCAGCCCATCGGTGGATCAGGGCTAAATCAGCGCATCCGCACTTGACCGCCCAGCAGTTGTACTGTATGGTGGTACGATCGTACCGGATCGTGGTTCGGAGAGAGGGTCGAGGACGTGAGAATCCACAGGGTCGTCCATCCATGACGCTGGCCATTGGAGTCGATGTCGGTGGCACGTTTACGGACATCATCTCGATCAACGACGCGGGCGAGGTCAGGACGAGCAAGGTCCCGACGAGCGTGGCCGATCAATCAGCCGCATTCATGGCAGGCCTCTCGTCACTCGGATATGACGACCTGTCGACCGTCGACCTCATTTCACACGGCACCACGGTCGGGACAAACGCGGTTCTCGAGCGCAAAGGCGCCGTTTGCGGTTTGATCACCACACGGGGCTTTCGGGATACCATGGAGATCGGACCCCGAACTCGGCCCCACAACTACGGCCTGACCGGGGAGTACGTTCCGCTCATCCCGCGCCATCTCCGCGTTGAGGTTGATGAACGTGTGAATGCGGCGGGGGAAGTCGTGATCCCGCTTGATGAGGACGGCGTACGCGACGCGGCGAGACATCTGCTGAGGCTCGGAGCCGAATCCGTCCTGGTCATGTTTTTGCACTGCTACGCGAACCCGGTGCACGAACGCCGCGCGGCTGCGGTGATACGTGAGCTCTGGCCGACCGACTATGTGACCGCCTCTCACGAGATCCTCGCGGAACATCGAGAGTTCGAGCGGCTCAGCACGGCGGCGGTGAGCTCATACGTGCAGCCCGCGATCGACAAATACTTCTCCCACCTGGTCGCGCGGTTGGCTGCCGCCGGATATCAGAAAGAGCTTCTGATCATGAGATCAAACGGTGGAGTGACCACCGAGCGGATCGCGTCACGAGCTCCGGTTCAGACCGTCCTGAGCGGACCAGCCGCTGGGGTGACGGCCGCTGCGCGGATCTGCTCGGAGACCGGGCACATGCGATGTGTCACCGCCGACGTCGGTGGCACGAGCTTCGACGTCGCCCTGATCGTCGATGGTGAGGCGATCACGACATCGCGTCACGAGCTGGCCTACAACGTGCCGGTCCAGCTTCCGATGATCGATATTCACACGATCGGCGCCGGTGGAGGCAGCATCGCCCGGATCTCCAGCCAGGGCCTCCTGCAGGTCGGCCCCGAGAGTGCCGGTGCGACGCCCGGGCCAGTCTGTTACGGCCGTGGCGGAGACCGGGCGACGCTCACCGACGCAAATCTCCTGTTGGGCCGACTGAATCCGGAACACCTCATCGGCATGTCCGGAGCCGTTGACGTGGAGTTGGTGGAGGCCGCCATGCAACGCGACGTCGGACAGCATCTGGGTCTCGACGCCGTTCAGTCGGCGCAAGCCATCATTCGCGTGGCCAACGACCTGATGGCGGGCGCTGTGCGCTCTGTGCTTCTGTCCCGCGGACACGATCCGCGAGATTTCGGGTACTTCGCCTTTGGCGGCGGGGGAGCGCTCAACGCAGTTGAGATCGCCCGCGAACTGGCGATTCCGACCGTCATCGTTCCCTACCGGCTGGGCATCACCTCTGCGCTCGGGACGCTGGTGGCCCAGTCGCGCTACGACTACGTGCAGACCGTCAACCGTCTTACAGCCGCGGTTGAGGTGCAAGAGGTCACGGCGATCGCCGAACGGCTATCGGTCGAAGGACTGGCTCTGCTCCACGACCAGGGAATCGAGCCGGAGAAGATCCGTGTTCGGCGCGTGCTGGACATGCAGTACGACGGCCAGACCCACGTCGTCGAGGTGCCATTCCTCGACGGAGATGATTGGGAGGCCCTGGAGACTCGATTTGAGGAGTTGCACGAGGCCTCCTTCGCCTTCGCGGCTCCGGGCGCGATCGCCAGAAAGCTCGTGAACGTGAGGTGTGCCGTCATCGGCGAAGGACAGCCGGTGGACTTGGAATTGATCCCCCGTGCCGGCCGCCCCGCGGCAGATCTTCAGGGCGCTGTCACAGGAACCCGGCAGGTGGCCTTCGGTGAGAGCTGGCTCGACGCGACGATCCTGAGGCGAGAGCTGATCCCGATCGGGGCGCGGTTCGGCGGACCCGCGGTGGTGGAGCAGGATGACGGGACAACGGTGATCGACGCTGGCTGTGCCATCGAGGTAGACCGGCTCGGCAACTTGGTGATCGATGTGACCGGAGGTGGGGCGTGATCGACACGACGACACTGACGGTGATTACCAACGGCTTGCAGCAGGTCTGCAATGAGATGGACATCACGATTGAGCGGACATCGCTCTGCCCGATCGTCTCGGAGTCTCGTGACCGGTCCAGTGGGATCTATGATGTCGACGGCGAGCTGATCTCCCAGGGAGAGACCGGGTTGCCGCTGTTCGTCGGCTCGATGCAGTTCGCCGTTGAGGCAGCGCTGGCCGACATCGACGAATGGCACGAGGGTGACGTCGTGATGATCAACGACCCCTACACCTCGGGCACCCACCTCATGGACATGAAGCTCGTGAAGCCGATCTTCGTCGATGGTCGCCTGTTCTGCTTCCTGGCCGACACCGCGCACTGGACCGACATCGGCGGAATGGTTCCAGGCGGGTTCGCCCCCACCGCCACCGAGGTATTCCAGGAAGGCATCAGGGTACCTCCGATCAAGCTGTATGAGCGGGGAGTTCTGCAGCCTGGCGTGCGCCGGCTGTTGATGGCGAACATCCGCATTCCGCACGAGCGTGAGGCCGACCTACGTGCGCAGTTGAGCGCCATGGCGGTGGGGGAGACACGCCTGCGAGCGATCCTTGCCCGTTACGGCGCCGGCACGGTGCGTGAAGCCATTAATCAGCTTGCTGATCGCTCAGAGGCGCAGATGCGGGCGATGATCGCGACGGTCCCCGATGGCACCTATAGCCATGTCGAACATCTCGACAGTGACGGTGTGAACCAGGAGCCCTTGACGTGTGCGATCACGATCACCGTGGCCGGCGAACTCATGACGTTCGACTTCGCGGGGAGCTCTCCCCCGGTGCGCGGCCCGTTGAATACCTCTTACGCTGCCGCGGCATCGGCGGTCTACCTCTACATGAAGCACATCTTCCCCGAGGTGCCCAACAACGGAGGTTGCTTCCGGCCGCTGGAAGTCAAGCGTGCCCTGGGCACTTTCCTCGACGCCGCGTATCCCCGGGCGGTGAGCGGCTGCGCTTCTGAGGTAACTGTCCGGATCGGCGATGCGGTGTTTGGGGCATTGCAACCAATCCTGCCGGGGCGGATCGGAGCCGGGGCGTACGGCACGATTTGCAACTTTACGATCTCCGGTTACGACGAACGCCGTGACCGGCCGTTCATCATGTTCTGCTTTACGGGCGGCGGCTACGGAGGCCACGAGCACGGTGACGGGCTGACGAATGCTCCGCCCCCCATCAGCATTGCCCGCTCCTCACCTGTCGAGGTGCTGGAGAGCCAGAACCCGGTGCTGTTCGAGCGTTATGCACTTCGCGAGGACTCGGCCGGCCTGGGCCGGCACCGGGGCGGATTTGGCGTGGATCTCAGTGTCCGGATGCTCGCCGATGAAGCGACGTCCACCGTTCTGGCTGATCGCGGCCGCTTCGCTCCCCGGGGCGTGATGGGTGGCCACGATGCGGCAATGACCGAGATCGAGTGGGAGCTCGAGGGCCAAGCTTTTATTCCGCCACACACCACCAAATGCACTGGAGTAGTGATGAAGAGAGGCGATCGCCTAGAGGTTCGTTCACCCGGCGGCGGCGGCTACGGCGACCCGTGCGACCGTGATCCCGAGGCTGTAGATCGCGACAGGGTCGAGGGCTACTTCCCTGGGCGAAGCCCTGGCGGACCGGATCTGGCGAAGTTGAGCGAGGTCACACGATGATCGTGCTGGTCTCCGGTGGTGCCGGATTTATCGGGCGCAGCACCTGCAAGGCCCTGGCCGAGCTGGGACATGAGCCGGTCGCCTTCGATCGCTTCATTCCGGACAGCTTCGCCGGAGCGGCGATCCAAGGCGACATCAGCAACAAGCAGGCGGTACGGAAAGCGATCGATGAGGTCAAGCCAGACGCGGTGATCCATCTGGCGGCTCTGCTCGCCTCCGACACCCTCGCCGACCTGAACGCCGGCCTCGAGATCAACGTGGTCGGGATGCAGAACGTCCTAGACGCGGCAGCGCAGGCGGGGGTCCGGCGGTTTGTCTATGCGAGCTCGATAGCGGTGTACGGAGACCAGCCTCAATGGGGCGAACACGCCGTCACCGAGGAGGACCACGGCCAGCCGTTCTTCCTCTACGGCTACCACAAGCAATTAAACGAGGCCACGGCTGCCGCCTACCAGGCGACACTGGGGATCCGCTGCGTGGGCCTGCGGATTTCAACCGTGTGGGGGCCCGGTCGCAAGACAGGGTTCTCCGCACCGGTCAACGCGATGCTCGAGACGGCGTTGACCGGGCACGCCACATGCCCGTTCGGACCCAACGCCGACTCGTGCATGATCAACGTCGACGACGTCGGCGTGGAGTTTGCCACCCTGGCGACCGCGCCAGCGCCTCAGTACGACGTGTACAACGCCGGCGGCGAGTTCTCCACCATCGGGCAGTTGGCGGACGTCATTCGGTCAGTCCACCCCGACGTCGAAATCGAGCTGGGTCCAGAGGACCAACGTATCCCTCACGTTTCGCTCATCGATTTCTCGCGCATCCGGGACGAGTTCGGCATCGAGCCTCGCAGCTTTCTTGGCTGGGCAAGGGACGCACTCGTGTCCCAGCAGCAGGTCGCGAGATGAGCACCGCGGTTCTCGACAGTCGAGAGCGCGCGGTTCTGATTGAGAGCGCGCGCGACTTTGCCCGCAAGGAAGTCGCGCCACAGGTGGGCACGTATGATCGCGAGGAGCGGCTCCCGGCCGACCTGATCAGAGCGACGGCGGGTCCCGGATGGCTCGGGGCGGCGGTCCCGGAGCAATATGGGGGTTCGGGTCTGGACTGGGTCTCCTTCGCGAGCCTGATCGAGGAGTTGTCGCGCGTCTGTCACATCATCGGGCTCGCGGTGTCGATGCCGAGCGGGCTCGTGGGAGGCGGGATTCTCCGGTATGGCAGCGAGGCGCAGAAGCAGACCTACATCCGGCCGCTCGTCGCCGGTGAGACATTCGCCGGGGCTGGCGTCACCGAACCTGGCAGCGGCACTGCGGTGGCTGATATGACCACAACCTGCCGCCATATCGACGGGGGATACGTGATTAGGGGGGCCAAGGCATGGATCAGCATGCTCGAACACGCCGCCTGGTTCCTCACGTTCGCGCGGCTCGAAGGGACCACTGGACGCCAGGGGGTCTGCGCGTTTGTTGTGGAGGCCGATAGTGATGGCCTGGGCCGGGTGCCCTACAAGAACAAGCTCGGCTTCCGCCCTCTGTCAACCGGCGACCTGGTGCTCGATGACGTGTTCGTTCCGGCGGCCAACCGCGTCGGGGAGGAGGGGCAGGGCTACGCGGTGGCGATGGCCGCCGTGGAGACTGGCCGGCTGTCGGTCGCGGCCCGCGCACTCGGACTCGCCCAGGCGAGCCTCGATGCGTCAGTCAAATACGCCACCGAACGCACGGTGATGGGTCAGCAGATCGGCCGCTACCAACTGGTTCAGGGCAAGATCACCGAGATGGTCACGGGAGTGGAGTCCGCACGCCACCTGATCGCGGATCTCGCGGCTGATAAGGATGCCGGCATTGAGCGTCCGCGACGCAGGGCCAGCCTTGCCAAGATGCATGCCTCCAACGTCGCCATGGCCGCTGCGACCAGCGCCGTGCAGATCCACGGAGCCTATGGAATCTCTGAGGATTATCCGGTCGCCCGGTACTTTCGCGACGCGAAGGTCTTCCAGATCGTTGAAGGGAACAACGAATTGCATACCGCCATGATCGCCGAGTACGCGCTCGGATATCGGGAGCAAGACCGGTGAGCACCACCAGCAGCACAAGCAGCACGTCCGACTTGTGCGTCCGCGTGGAGCGGTGGCGCACAGACACCCTGGAGCCGTCCGTCAAGCGCATGGGAGTACAGCCGCACGAGGTGACCGCGGAGCCAAATTCCCCTCTCGGCCTCGAGGATTTCGATTTTCTCCGTGACGTCGGCCTGCCGGGGGAGTACCCGTTCACCAGTTGGCTGTACCCCACACCGGCACAGGTGCTCGGCGGAGAGACAATGCACCGCCACCGGGCCGGCCGGTACTCGGGATTCGGCGCCTCCGTGGACTGCCGTGACTACTACCGCAGCATGCGCGACCAGGGGATGCGGATTGGCGGGGCGAACATCGCCTCCGATCTGCCGTCCCAACTCGGGTGGGACTCTGACGACCCGCGTGCCGCAGGTGAGGTCGGCCAGGTTGGGGTCGCGATCGATTCGCTACGTGATTTCGAGATCATTTACGAGTCGTTCACGGGCGACCACGGTTTGGATAAGGTCGCGTCCAACTGGACGATCAACGCGCCGGCGAGCGTCTACATCGCGTTCTACTGCGCGCTTGCGGCAAAGCGGGGAGTGAGCACCCAGGCGCTCCGCTGCACGCCCCAGAACGACATTCTCAAAGAATTTGTCGCCCGCGGGCTCTACATCTTTCCGGTGCGTGAGTCACTGCGATTGGTCCGGGACACCATCGTGTTCATGGACGAGTACATGCCGCGGGCCAACAGCATCAGCATCTGCGCCGAGCACATGCGTTACGCCGGAGCGAGCACCGAACAGTCCCTCGCCTTCGGCTTCTGCAACGCGCGTGAGTACGTTCAGCTCGGGATCGAGGCCGGGCTGGATGTCGATCGCTTCGTCCAGCGCTTCACGTTTCGCGGCTTCGGCGACTCGTCGCTCGCCTTCCTCCCGGGAGTTGCTGCCCCCCGTGCGGCGCGACGCATCTGGGCACGCATCATGCGGGAGGAGTTCGGTGCGAAGCTGGATCGGACCTGTCTGCTGCGGGGAGGCGAGCACGCCTGGGGAAACGCATATACGAAGATGACCGCCCACCGGTACATCAACAACATCGTGCGAGCCACGATTGAAGCGATGATCCAGGCAACGGCTTCAGGTGAGGTGACCGGGGGTCTGTCGCCGTTCGACGAGCCGCTCGGTCTCGGCCACAGCATCGAGGCCCAGCAGGTCAGCCGCGATATCAAGCGGATCATCTTTCACGAGGCCAAGCTGGGACGGACGCTCGACCCGCTGGGTGGTTCCTACGCGGTTGAGAAGCTGACGCGCGAGATCGAAGAACGGACCCTGGCCGAGATGGAGACGGTTGCCAAAGGCGGCGGTGCTATCTGGGGCGTCGAGAGCGGACACTATCGCGCCGCCATCGCGCAATCCGCGTGGGAGCATCAGAGCGAGTTGGAAAATGGACAAGAAGTCTGGGTTGGTGTCAACGGCTACACGTCTGACCAGGAGATCGACGTGGAAGTCAATCGCACGCCCGAGTACGACCCGGCGCTCTTGGCCACAGCCGAGGAACGCCAGAAAGCCGAGTTGATGGCGCTCCGGCGCGAGCGCGACGACCGTCTGGTGGCCGCAACTCTGACCGCTCTGAAACAGGCGGCCCGGGATCCGGGCGCGAACCTGATCCCGCCGATGATCGAGTGTGCCTTGGCCTACGCGACCATCGGCCAGATCTGTCACGTCCTGCGGGAGCAGTTCGGTGAGGCCATGTACTCATGAGCACCCAGACTGCGGACATGCTGTTCACACGTCGTGCGCGTGAGGTGCTGACCGTCACCCTGAATCGGCCGGCGGTGCACAACGCGCTGCATCCTGAGCAGCTCGGACAGCTGCTTGAGATTGTCCGTGCCGCCTCGGCCGACCCCACGCTCAGGCTCCTGGCCGTCACGGGGGCTGGAACGAAGGCCTTCAGCGCAGGGTTCGACATCCGGGCGCTTCAGATCGCAAAGTCCGAGACGCCGCCTCCGTCCCAGATCCTCTTTGCCGTCACAGCTGCGCTTATCGCATGCCCGGTTCCCACGCTTGCCTTGGTGCGCGGATACTGCGCCGGGGCCGGACTCGACCTTGCCATGTCCTGCGATCACCGCATCGCCACCGCCGATGCGACGTTCTGGCTGCCCGCAGCGAACTTGGGCACCGTCTACGAGCCACGCTCGCTGGAGCGGTTTCAGGCGATCCTCGGCCCGTCGGTGGCGAAGCGACTCTTCATGTGCGGCCACCGTCTTGAGGCATCTGAGGCGCTGCGAGTCGGCCTGATCGATCAGCTGGTCGAGGCGGCCTCGGTGGACGATCGAGTTGACAACTGGGTTGCCGCCAGCCCAGCGCTCGCGCGCTCGCACAAGCACATCCTCGATGAGTTCGCCAAGCCAGCTGACCGGTCGGAGCAGTTCTGGGCGCCCTTGGATCGGCTGCGCCTGGAATCGACGCGGTCTGCGGAGCGGGCACGAGCGCTCACAGATTTCGTCACCACGAGCGACAAGGAGCATGGCGATGCATGACGGCCTCAGCGGCCCTCGCGGCCGGGTGATCCTCGCCAAGGCAGGACTCGACGCCCACGAGCGCGGGGTTCACGTGGTCGCGCACGGACTCCGCAATGCCGGATTCGAAGTCATCTACCTCGGTCTGCGCAGGACGCCTGAGCAGGTGGTTGCCGCCGCACTGCAGGAGGACGCTGACGTCATCGGTCTGAGCAGCCTGGCCGGTGGGCACCGTCATTTCTCCAAGGCGATCCTTGACCTGCTCGAGCCGGTTGACACGCCGCCGCTCGTTGTCGTGGGCGGGCTCATACCGCCCGATGACGAACAGGAGATGCTCCAGGCGGGTGTTGCCCTGGTGTTCAACGTCGAGTCCCCGGTCAGCGGAATCGTTGTGGCCCTCAAGGAGGCCGTATCCGAGCGGAGGAGGCTGTTGCATGCTTGACGAAAGCACAGACGCAAGGAGGGAGACGGGCGAGAGTCCAGGCTCCGGTAGGTCTCGCGGAGGGCCGTTGGCGGGCGTGACCGTGCTCGACCTGTCATGGCACTTGGCCGGCCCCTACTGCACGATGTTGCTGGCCGACCTGGGCGCCGACGTCATCAAGATCGAAGCTCCTGGCTCCAACGCCGGGTACGACCCGGGCGGAATGGTCCGCCACTACTACAAGGGTCAGGACGCCCATTACCTGGCGCTGAATCGCAACAAGCGGAGCATGACCCTGAACCTGAAGTCCGATGTCGGGCGAGAGCTGTTCCTGGGGCTGGTGGCCAAGGCTGACGTCTGCTTCAACAACTTCCGTCCCGGTGTCATGGATCGTCTCGGTCTGGACTACGAGGCTCTGAAGGCGGTCAATCCGAACCTGATCTACGCCCAGCTCAGTGCGTTCGGGCAGACCGGCCCGTACCGCGATCGGCCGGGGGTCGACCTCATCGCCCAGGCGCTGTCGGGCGGCATGAGCATGACCGGGCATCCGGGGCAGCCGCCCGCCCGCATGGGTCTTCCGGTGGCCGATCTCGCGGGTGGGATGTGGATGGTCATTGCGATCATGGCGGCGCTGCGAGACCGAGAGCAGGACGGGCCACCGTCTGCGGCCATCGATATCGGCCTCCTCGATGGACAGATCGCGATGGTCCCGTACTTCTCGGCGTACTACTTCCTCGACGGCGCCATACCCGGGCCGCAGGGGTCGGGCGGACACAGTCCGTCCTATGCCGCGTACAAGTGCGCTGATGACGCCTACATCGTGATCGCGGTGTACGACCAGAAGAGCTGGGGTCGCCTGGTCGAGGTGATGAACCAGCCTAAGTGGCTGACCGACGAGCGCTTCAGTGAGCCCAGGTTGAGGGCCGCCCACCAGTCCGAGCTGATGGAGCTGATCGCCGCCGTCTTCCTGGAGCGCACCAGTGGGGAGTGGTTGACCGATCTGATGGCGTCTGACCTACTCTGTGCCCCGGTCAACCGGCTTGACGAAGCGCTGGCCGACCCCCAGGTTCAGGCGCGCGGGATGACCGTCGAGATCGAAAACAAGCTGGGCGGAACGCTGAAGTTCGTCGGTAACCCAATCCGCATGACCAGCCACGAGTGGGAGTACCGCAGCGCCCCGATCATCGGCGGCGATGCGGGCGAGGTCCTCGGCGAGCTACTCAACGTCAGCCCCGAGAAACTCGACGAGCTGAAGAAGGATGGTGTGGTGTGAAGCGCTTCTCGCTGTACATCGGCGGCGAATTCGTCGACGGAAACGGACCCACGATCGCCAGCGAGAATCCGTACTCGCGCCGGACCTGGGCGGAGTTCAACTCCGCCGACACCGGCCAGGTCGACGCCGCAGTGAACGCGGCGCAGGCTGCGTCATCGCAATGGCGCAGATCCAGCGGGGTCACTCGCGCCGCACTCATGTTTCGGCTGGCCGAGCTGCTTGAGCGGGATGCCGACGAACTCGCGGAGATCGAAACCCTCGACAACGGAAAGATCATCCGGGAGACGCGGAATCAGATCCGCTTCGCCGCACGCAACTACCGCTACTACGCCGGGCTCGCGGACAAGATGTACGGGGAGACCAAACAGCTCGACAACGTCGACATGCTCAATTACACGGTGCGTGAGCCGCACGGCGCGGTCGCTCTCCTCACCGCATGGAACTCTCCCATCTCGTTGCTGTCGAACAAGCTGCCGCCGGCGCTGGCGTGTGGCAACACAGCCGTCATCAAACCTTCGGAGTTCGCCTCGGTGAGCACCTTGGCGATGGCACAGCTCGTTGCTGAGGCGGGCTTTCCGGCTGGCGTGATCAACGTATTGGCGGGGACTGCCGACGTCGGCAGGGCACTGGTCAGCCATCCGAAGATCAACATGGTCAGCTTCACGGGGAGCGTGGGCGTCGGGCGGGCGATCGCCCATGCTGCGGCCGAGTCGCTGATCCCGGTCGCCCTCGAGCTCGGCGGGAAATCGGCGAACGTCATCTTCGCCGATGCGGTGATTGAGAACGCCGTGTCCGGCGCCGTTGCGGGCATCTTCGCAGCTGCCGGGCAGACGTGTGTCGCGGGCTCTCGGCTGCTCGTCGACGAGCGCGTCTACGACGAGGTCACAGAGGGTGTGTTGAACCGGGCGTCTGTGATCAAGCTCGGTGACCCGCTGGACGAAGCCACGGAGATGGGGCCGATTGCCACCGTGCCGCAATACGAGCGCATTCGCCAAGCCATCAGTGATGCTGTGTCAGAAGGAGCGACCCTGGCATTGGGTGGAGCTGAGGCCAACGTCGACGGCGAGCCTCTGTTCGTCCCGCCGACCGTGCTCACGGGCGTGAGCTCGGAGATGCGGGTTGCCCAGGAGGAGATCTTCGGACCGGTCCTCAGTATTCAGAGCTTCACGACTGAGGCGGAGGCGGTCGAGATCGCCAACGCAACCCCGTTTGGTTTGGCCGGAGGGGTCTGGACCTCCGACCTGAGCCGCGCACATCGCGTCTCACGTGAGCTCGCCTGCGGAATGGTCTGGGTGAACACCTACCGGGCAACTGCAACGCAGGCGCCGTTCGGTGGGTTCGGACATAGCGGTTATGGGCGCGAACGCGGCACCGAGGCCATCGAGAGCTACACCCGGATCAAGAACACCATGATCGACACCTCGGGGGCGGCTCGTGACCCGTTCCTGCTGAAGACGTGAGGTCGCCAGTATGAGCATCGCTCCGCCCCATACCCACACTCCGACCGAGATCCTCGCCCAACATGTGTTGAGCGGGATTCACGCCGACCAGCTCTCCGACGAGACGGTTCAGCGAGCCGGCTCTGTGCTGCTTGACGCGATCGCCAACGGCCTGTTCGGTGCCACTCAGGACGCCGTGCAGATGATCGACTCCGAGGTGAGAGCCCGGTATCGGCGCGGGTCTGCGATCAGCTGGGCGTCGGGCGCGGATGTGCATCCGGCCGGGGCCGCGAACATCAATGCGGCGGGTGCGCACGGTTTTGAATTCGACGACTACCTCCCCGCGGGCAAAACCCATGTGGGGGCGGTGATCGCGCCCGTCATCTTGGCCCTCGCCGATGACAAGATGACCGGTCACGAGCTCCTTGAGACCTTGGTCGCAGCCTACGACGTCATGGGGAGGGTGAGCATCGCCGCCGGCGGTAGCTCGGTACGGTCGCGGGGCTGGCATATCACGGGTCTCGTCGGTCCGTTTGGAGCGACAGCGGCCGCCGGCCGGTTACTTCGGTTGGACGCCGAGCAACTTGCCCGTGCCTTCGGGGTGGCCGCGTCGACGGCCGCGGGCACGTTCTCCTTCAGCGCTGAGGGGGCGATGACAAAATGCTTCCACGCTGGCCGGGCCGCTGAGGCCGGGATTCTCGCGGCTAGCCTGGGCAAGCGCGGCTTCAAAGGCCCGCTGCTCTCGCTTGACGCCGCAGACGGCGGTCTGCTTAGCGCGATCTCTGACGCTCCGCGGTTTGGCGAGCTAACCCGGGATCTTGGCCACCGGTTTGATCTTGACTCGGTCGCGATCAAGCCATACCCATGCTGTGGGAGCGCCCATTCGTCGATCGACGCGCTCCTTGCGCTGCGTGAGAGGCACGGTCTCGAACCTCATGCGGTGACCCAGATCAACGTGGCGAACGCCGAAAGCGTGCTACTTCAGTGCGGTTATGAATACAGCGGCAACGGCGGCCGGGTTGAGGCGCAGATGAGCCTTCAGTTCTGCCTTGCCGCGGCGCTTGCCGACGGAGATGTCACCGTGCAGCATTTCCTCGGCAAGCGGCCGGCCGATCCAGATTTGCTGAGCATTGCCGGTCTGGTCACCTTTGAGCATGACGCTGTGATGGATCGGATCTATCCCGCCCACTTCCCCACCCGAGTCACGGTGAGCACTGAAGGCGGGGAGACGTTCCAAGCGGAGGTGGAGGACCCGAAGGGCAGCCGAGCCTGTCCGATGACTCGGGCGGACGTCGAACGCAAAGCCGCGACGTTGCTCGAACATCTCGTCGATCCCGAGCTCTCCACGCAGCTGACCACCTTGACCCGGGATCTGCGCGATCTGCCGAACGTCGGGCAGCTCAAGCGTGTGATTGAGCACGCCGTCACTGCCCGCTGACACTGTGGAGACAGCCTCAGCGTCCACGCGAGCCAGCGGTCTGGCTCGACGTCTCCTTGAGGGCGACCGCTCTGCGCTGGCCCGTGCGATCACCCTCGTGGAGGCCGGCACGCCCGAGGGCTGTGAAATCGTACGGATTGTCTATCCGCATACCGGGAACGCGGCGATCGTGGGATTCACCGGGCCCCCCGGGGTTGGCAAGTCGACGCTGGTGGGCGCGGTCACCAAGCTCGAACGCGAGCGCGACCGCACAATCGCGGTATTGAGTGTCGATCCGTCGAGCCCTTTCACGAACGGGGCGCTGCTCGGGGACAGGATCCGGCTGACGGAGCACTTCCTCGACCCCGGAGTGTTCATCCGCAGCATGGCCAACCGCGGGGCACTCGGGGGATTGGCGGAGGCGGCACTGCAGGCTGTACTCCTGATGGATGCGTCGGGCTGTGACTCGGTGCTCGTTGAAACGGTAGGGGTCGGTCAGGCGGAGGTCGACATCGTTCACCATGCTGACACGGTAGTCCTAGTGCTGGTGCCAGGCTCTGGAGATTCGGTCCAGGCGCTGAAGGCGGGAGTGATGGAGATCCCCGACGTCATCGTGGTCAACAAGGCGGACCACCCGCTGACCCAAACGATGGTGAGAGAGATCAAGGGCGTCCTCGCTCTCCGATCCAGGCAGGGCTGGCAGGTCCCGGTCCTCCTCACCCAAGCCGCCAGCGGCGTCGGCGTTGCGATGCTGCTCGACACGATCGCGGAGCACCGGGCCCACCTTGACGCAGCGGGCACTTTGCGGGACCGGAGGCGGCACAATCTGACCACTGCCGTGGTTGCGATCGCGGTTCGCCGGCTCCGCAATGACCTTGAGACGATAGCCGCGAACGACCCGGTCGCTCGACAGGTTTTGGACCGGGTCGCCGCCCGCACATTGGATCCCGCCTCTGCCGCTGCCATCGTCCAACGGCAGCTCACGTCCGCGCCGAACCCGTGATGCCGTCCCCCGATATCGCGCCACCGATTCAACGGGCGCCTTGGATGAGTGAGGATCGCCCCAGCGCCAAGATCCGGGCAACGTTTGCCACGGCACGATGCGGTGACGCGCTCGTTGAGCGGGCGCTGCGAGGAGAGGCGAATCTCAGCGTGGAGGTGAGGGTGTGCGGTCGCCTCCCGTTCCGGTTCCACATTTCATTCCGACGGCCGAGTGGCGGCCTACGAGCACGTGTCGACCTGCAGAGCCACCGCGTTGGATCAGGCAGGGAGCAGGAGCTCGGCTGTCCCGTCGATGGCCCGAGCTCTATTGGCTACGTCGAGCCAGACCCGACAGCTGAGCCACGACCGACCTCCCTCACGTCGCTCAGTGAGAACCTCTCCGCCGGCGATGACCCGATCCCCCTCTCGCACGTTTGCCAGCAGACGCACCGACAGCTGTTCGACGGTTGCGTCCGGAAGTGTGTACCGGAGCATGTTGTAGATGTACGCGATGTTTGCGGGACCTTGGTTGATCAGGGCATCCCCCATCCCGAGCGCACCTACCGCTGCGCGGTCCAGATGGATTGGGTTGGGGTCCTCGAAGACCTCTGCCAGCGTCCGCATGTCGGCGGCGCCGACGTGATCAAGGGCCCAGGGTCCCAGTGTGGCACCAGGACCGATCATGCCGCCACGGGTGTTTTGACGGTCTCCATGTCGACTGCATTTAGCCCTGATCCACCGATGGGCTGGGTCAGAGTTCTTTTTTGCGGTCGCTGGGCCGGTTCTTGCTTGATGGGAGGTGCTGGCGGGGTTGAACGGGGTGCCAGGTCTCTCGGCTATCGGGTCCAAAGCGGTTTTCGGGGTCGGTTTGGGGCGGCGGTGATCGCGCCCGGGGTGAGCGGAAGGTCGGCGGGAGTTCAGTGAGGCCGGGACCGGCCGGTCGGCCGGTCAGGCGGCTGGGAGTGCGCGTATCCGTGCGAGTGCGGCGAGGTAGTCGCCGTGCCAGGGCCAGCGGGCGGGGAGGTGCAGGGTCCAGCCGCGTGCGTGTCGGGTCAGCCGTCCGGTGATCTGGATCAGTCGGCGCCGCAGGGTGCGGGCGGCGCGGATGGTGCTGTTGGGCAGCCCGATGATCTGGGTCCATCTGAGCAGGTTGTGCGCGAGTGCGGCGAGCACGGTCCAGGCGGCGTTCGCGTAGAAGTGACCGGAGGGAAAGTGCTGAAGAGCCTGGTCTTTGAGGTCGGCGATGACCTGCTCCACGACGGCGTGGTCACGGTGTTCGGCCTCGACCAGGGCGAGCGCGTCGGTGCGGTTGGTGATGAAGCAGAAGTGTCGCCAGTCCGGCCAGAGCATGAGCTGCTCAGGGTCAGTCAGGCGGGTGCGGCGCACGATGAGACGCCGGTTGTTGTAGAGAGTCTCGGCGATCTGGGCTTCACCGCCGTCGGGGTACTCAATCGACTGCCAGTCACCATCTGCGATCCCATGGATCGCTGTGGTCACAGCCTTGATGTTGCGCACCCCGATGGAGTACTGCCAGCCCTTGGCCTCCAGCAGCTCGAACACCTTCATGTTCCAGAACCCCGAGTCTGCGCGCACGAGCTTTTGCCCGGTCGCACCGGCGCGTTCGACGCGGGCGATCAGTTCCTCACAGAACCGTTTGACACCCTTTTGCGTGTTCGCTGATCCCTTGCGCAGTCGGATGTGCAGCGCCTCGCGGGTATCGGCCCGGGTCGCCAGCAGCGGGTGATATCCAAACAGCTTGGTGTACCCGTATCCCGCTCCCTGTTTCAGTGGGCCGCACACCTCCCCGACGAAGCTGTCGATGTCGATCACCAGCCGGGCGTGGCCGGGGCCCGCGCCGGCCCGCCACGCACGCGCCAGCGTGTCGCCGAGCAGCTTGTCGAGCTGGCGAACATGCCCGAAGGTGAACGCGCGCAGGAACGTGCCCAGCGTCGAGGGCGCCGGCATCCACCCGCCGAGCAGCCGTCCGGTCCGGCCCGCCCGCAGCACCTGACAATCATCGATGCAGTCCGCGCCGAGGACCATCGCGAACAGGACCGCCATGACCTTGCGGCCCGCGTTCGCCGCCCCCGGACGGTCAGACCGCAGAGAGATCAGCCGGCCGGCGAGTGACTCGACCCCAAGGCGCCGCGTGAGCGTGCTGACCAGCGCGATCCCGGCGTCAGACACCGCCCGCTCATCATCAAAAACGACCTGGACGCCGTCCAGTCCGACCGTCGTGGCATCGTTCACCATGAAGGTGACCTCCTGATCGCAGGCCGCGACCGCCGGAATCGGTCGCTTTTAACCTGCTCAGGAGGTCATTCTTCACACGACCCCGGACAGAACCACCCCACAGAATCAGTGGATCAGGGCTTAGACCCGCCATCAGTGGGCTATCAGAGCTGGGGGATTTCCGTGATCGGCTCATCCGCCGGTGACCGGCCGCCGGGCCAGGCCAATTGAGCCCGATCTTCGCTCCCAACCCCGACCCAACGGTGGATCCAGGCTTAGCATCGTCGTGGGAGTACGTATACGTTGGTGATCTCCGCTGTCGGAGTGCCGTCCGGCGCGGTGAGCTGCTCTTGGACGGTCATCAGATCAAAGGGCCCGGTGCTGGCGCCGACCTTGTGCTCAAGGCCGACGACCTTCCCGCTCACGTGGTAGATGATCTCGACCCGCAACGGTTGTGAGATTGTGATCGTGCAGGCGCCAAGCATGGGCCCTTCCTCCATCGTGAAGCCGATCTGGGCGAAGATGCCGCCCAGGCTAATGCCGATACCTCGCTGCGTTGCCGCGTAGACGTACACCGGATGCGCGAAGCCGTCGGGCAGTGGGTCAGCGTGGACCGCCGCGACGAAGCGATCGTTCTCCTCTGTCCTGATGCGAAATTCCCCGCTGGGAAGCTCGGTGCCAACGAGCTGATCGGTGGGCGGGATATTCATCAGAAGGAGCGGGGCAGTCCAAGTTGCTCAGCGATGATGTTGCGTCCCATCTCGTTGGTGACCGGCCCGATCTGCCAGAGGCGTGCGTCGCGCCAGTACCGCTGCATGTCGGTCTCGGCCGAGTAGCCCATGCCGCCGAGGATCGAGATGCCCATGTCAGCGGACTTCACCGCCGCGTCGGAGGCGATGACCTTAGCCATAGTCGTCTCGCGGAAGCACTTCTCGCCCTGACTCAACCGCGTGGATACGTCGTTGAGGACGAGATCTATTTGGTACTGCATCATCGCGATTTCGGCGACGTAGTGCTGGAGGGCCTGGAAAGATCCGATGGGGCGACCGAAGGCCTCGCGTTGCTGCATGTACGCGAGCGCGTCCTCGAGGACCCCGTCGATGAT
Source organism: Conexibacter sp. DBS9H8 (assembly GCF_023330685.1). Classification (GTDB taxonomy): domain Bacteria; phylum Actinomycetota; class Thermoleophilia; order Solirubrobacterales; family Solirubrobacteraceae; genus Palsa-465. Next base: position 3,479,933 of record NZ_CP097128.1, on the reverse strand, counting down.
CCCTAGACAGAACGCCGCTAGGAGAATGCGCTCGTTGTTGAGCGTCGGCAGCAGCATGTGCCACGCCTGGCCGGGCTCGCCGAGGACGAGGTCGTCCGGCACGAACGCGTCCTTGAGGCTGATCTGGCACGAGCTCAGGCAGCGGAGCCCAAGCTTGGGCAGCGGGGTAACCTTGACGCCCTCGCTCTTGCGCGGAAGCAGGAACAGCGTCACACCAAGGTGGCGTTTGCTGGCGCTGCGGTCCGTTCGAGCGAGGAGCAGGATGTAATCCGACGTCGACGCGCCTGTCGACCACGTCTTGTCGCCGTTGATCACCCACCCGCCGTCGATTTGGGTTGCGAACGTGTTCATGGCGCCGAGCAGGTCGGTGCCGCCCGTCGGTTCGGTGAAGCCTATCGAGAAGCGCAGTTCCCCTGCGGCGATCTTCGGTAAGAACCGCTCTTTCTGCTCTGGGGTGCCGTAGATGCCCACGGACTTTGAGCCAGCGAAGGAGGTCAGGCCCCAGACCCACGAAAGGCCGGCGAGGGTTCGTGATAGCTCGCGAGCGAGGATCGTCTGGTCGCGGACGTCACCGCCCTGACCGCCGTATTGCTCATCGATCCCCACGCCGTGCCACCCCGCGGCAGACATCCTGTCCCACAGGCCCTCGGGAAACTCGTGTTCCTTGCCCTCGAGTTCACGCGCATAGTCCTTCGGCGCTTCTCGGGTAACCCACTTACGAGCGGTGCTCTTAAACCGACGGAGTTCGTCGTCACGCTCGGCATCCATCGGGTTCCTCTTCCCTCTTGTTGCGATCGATCATTTATTAGCCTACCGAAAGGAAGGTGAAAGAAACGCCCGCGGCGCTCTCCGCTGCCGAAACCCCGTCTTCCCTCAGGCAGCTCGCCGCGCGAGCCGGTGGTCATTCGGGCTCGCGGGGTTTGCGCCGCGGAGGCTCGAACTCCATAACCTCGGACCGGTCAACGCCGCGGGCGGCCAGTTTGTACTTTTCCACGCGGGCGCTGGGAGTTTTAGGCATTGCCTCAAGCGCCTCGAGGTACCGTGGGATCATGTACCGGGGTAGTCTCTCGGCCAGCCAGGCGTGGAACTCCGCGAGGTCCAGGTCGCCGCTAATGGTCACGTCGATCTTGACTTCGTGACCGGCCAACTCCGAGGGCACGGCATAGGCGGCCGCTTCGACGACAGCCGGGTGGCTGGCGGCAACAGTCTCAAGCTCGACAGCTGAGATGTTCTCGCCGCCTCGGCGGATCGTGTCTGTCATGCGACGGAGGTAGTGGACAGCGCCCTCTTCGTCGTAAAAGCCAATGTCGCCTGTGTGGAACATGAAATTCCGGAGCGCGGCGTTCGTGGCGGCTTCGTCCTTGTAGTACCCACTGAACATCGCGTGGGGGAGTCGCGGTCGGTACACAAGCTCGCCTGGCTCTCCCGGACCCACGAGTCGATCGTTCTGGTCAACGACGCCGTAATCGAACCACTCCGGTGCGAAGCCGCAACAGGTGGGGGCCTTGTTCTCGATGCGTCGCTTGGAGGGCAGATGTGGGAACGTCTCAGTCAGCCCGTAGCCCTGCCAAACTATCGTCGTCTTGAAGCGTTGTTCGAACTCGAGGCCCGGGTAGGGCACGGAGTACATGTGAGCGAGCCGGTGAGTTGGCACGCTCTCCACGGTCTTGAGCAGGATCGCCGGCATCTGTCCCATGAGCATGCAGAAGGTCGCGCCGTCCCGGGCGACGTCGTCCCAGAACCGTGACGGGGAGAAGAACGACTTCATGTGCGCGGTGCAGCCGACCTGCAGCGCTGAGTTCGCGATCACCTGTAGCCCAGCGACGTGGCAGGCCTGCAATGGGGTGGTCAATACGTCCTCGGGGGCGTGCGCGAACGAATCCGAGACCGCGGCCGAAAAGAGGTAGAGGTAGTGGTTTGAGGACACCGCTGCCTTTGACCCGCCTGTTGTGCCCGAGGTGAATATGATCGCGCCGGGATCCACTGGCGATGGCATGCGTTCCGGGGGGGTTGCCGGCTGATCCTCGATGAAGCGATCGAAGGAGGTCACCCGGACGCCGTGCATGGTGTCGGGGATCTCCCCCGAACCACAGGCGACGACCAAGCGGATCGTGGCGAGCGAACGGAGGCCTGAGAGGAGCGGGAGGAGATCTGTGCGAACGAGAAGGATGTGGGCTTCGCTCTTAGCCCTGATCCACCGATGGGCTGGGTCAGAGTTCTTTTTTGCGGTCGCTGGGCCGGTTCTTGCTTGATGGGAGGTGCTGGCGGGGTTGAACGGGGTGCCAGGTCTCTCGGCTATCGGGTCCAAAGCGGTTTTCGGGGTCGGTTTGGGGCGGCGGTGATCGCGCCCGGGGTGAGCGGAAGGTCGGCGGGAGTTCAGTGAGGCCGGGACCGGCCGGTCGGCCGGTCAGGCGGCTGGGAGTGCGCGTATCCGTGCGAGTGCGGCGAGGTAGTCGCCGTGCCAGGGCCAGCGGGCGGGGAGGTGCAGGGTCCAGCCGCGTGCGTGTCGGGTCAGCCGTCCGGTGATCTGGATCAGTCGGCGCCGCAGGGTGCGGGCGGCGCGGATGGTGCTGTTGGGCAGCCCGATGATCTGGGTCCATCTGAGCAGGTTGTGCGCGAGTGCGGCGAGCACGGTCCAGGCGGCGTTCGCGTAGAAGTGACCGGAGGGAAAGTGCTGAAGAGCCTGGTCTTTGAGGTCGGCGATGACCTGCTCCACGACGGCGTGGTCACGGTGTTCGGCCTCGACCAGGGCGAGCGCGTCGGTGCGGTTGGTGATGAAGCAGAAGTGTCGCCAGTCCGGCCAGAGCATGAGCTGCTCAGGGTCAGTCAGGCGGGTGCGGCGCACGATGAGACGCCGGTTGTTGTAGAGAGTCTCGGCGATCTGGGCTTCACCGCCGTCGGGGTACTCAATCGACTGCCAGTCACCATCTGCGATCCCATGGATCGCTGTGGTCACAGCCTTGATGTTGCGCACCCCGATGGAGTACTGCCAGCCCTTGGCCTCCAGCAGCTCGAACACCTTCATGTTCCAGAACCCCGAGTCTGCGCGCACGAGCTTTTGCCCGGTCGCACCGGCGCGTTCGACGCGGGCGATCAGTTCCTCACAGAACCGTTTGACACCCTTTTGCGTGTTCGCTGATCCCTTGCGCAGTCGGATGTGCAGCGCCTCGCGGGTATCGGCCCGGGTCGCCAGCAGCGGGTGATATCCAAACAGCTTGGTGTACCCGTATCCCGCTCCCTGTTTCAGTGGGCCGCACACCTCCCCGACGAAGCTGTCGATGTCGATCACCAGCCGGGCGTGGCCGGGGCCCGCGCCGGCCCGCCACGCACGCGCCAGCGTGTCGCCGAGCAGCTTGTCGAGCTGGCGAACATGCCCGAAGGTGAACGCGCGCAGGAACGTGCCCAGCGTCGAGGGCGCCGGCATCCACCCGCCGAGCAGCCGTCCGGTCCGGCCCGCCCGCAGCACCTGACAATCATCGATGCAGTCCGCGCCGAGGACCATCGCGAACAGGACCGCCATGACCTTGCGGCCCGCGTTCGCCGCCCCCGGACGGTCAGACCGCAGAGAGATCAGCCGGCCGGCGAGTGACTCGACCCCAAGGCGCCGCGTGAGCGTGCTGACCAGCGCGATCCCGGCGTCAGACACCGCCCGCTCATCATCAAAAACGACCTGGACGCCGTCCAGTCCGACCGTCGTGGCATCGTTCACCATGAAGGTGACCTCCTGATCGCAGGCCGCGACCGCCGGAATCGGTCGCTTTTAACCTGCTCAGGAGGTCATTCTTCACACGACCCCGGACAGAACCACCCCACAGAATCAGTGGATCAGGGCTTAGTCAGTCCCCGCTCGAGGATCTCCCCACGCAGTTCAGGATTGAGCGGTGCGGCAGCGCTACCGTGGGCGATAGCGCCGATGAAGGCGGGGAAGAACTCCACCTGGTTGCGCAGCAACAGCGCGACTCGATTCGGTTCGTCGACGACGGTACGCATGGCGTGGGCGAACTGGCAGGCACGCGCATATCCCTCCTGGAAGGTCAGAACGTCGGTGTCGTCGAAGATGAGCCACGGCTTATCGGGAATCTGCTCCGCTTGGTGGCGAAGCACGTGAAAGAGTGTCCGCTGCTCAAAAGGGAACTTTCTGAACAGGGGGCCGAATCCTCCGCCTGTCCCTCGTAACAGTCCCTCATCGGCCACGGCGTCGTTGCCCTCAGCAGTCGCCTTGGGCTCGATTGAATTGGTGTGTCTCATCTTTGGGCTCCCCTCACGCGAAGAGGATGTCCCGGTCGTCGTTGTGCGGTGACGGCCTCTCCGGGATGGTGTGTCAGGGGGTGACCATAGCGGTCTTGGTGGAGGGACGGGGTTGGGTTGGGGATGGTTGAGGTGGCGCTCCACAGTCAGGGCGAGTGCGACGAGCTCGGCGCGACCTTTGACGCGTCGGAACCACTTTTCGGCGCCGAGCATCCCGGCGGCGGCCCAGGGCATCGCCACGTCGCCAGATTGTGAGTCCTTCACGTTCGGAGCGGAGCGACGCACGCACCGGCACGACGCCGGCTCTAGAGTCTCCGTGAGACCCAGCCTGCCTCATTTCCGGGCGGTTGCTAAACGATCGGTTTGGGATGTAGAGTCTGGGTACCGAGGACTTGCGCGCACTCCGATGAATCGGATCAGCACTACCACCGCTCAGCGGCGCACCTGTCGCCGTCGAGGGAAAGAGAGATACCATGGAGAGACGCTTCGCCCACGTTTGTCTGCTTGTTCATGACATCAAGCAGGCCATCGAGGACTACCGCGCGATCTTGGGCGTGGTCGACCCCCAACAACTTGAGGACGAACTCGTCTACTACGAGGACTTCGGCATGGGAAACGAGCGTCTTGCGTTTGCGACGTTCCCCTCAGACGGTTGCGAGATCCAGTTCATGCAGCCAAAGACTCCGGGGACGCCGCTCTGGGAGCGCCTGCAGTCTCGGGGTGAACACGTTCACCATATCTGCTTCACCTCGCCAAATGTCGACAATATCGTCGAGCAGCTAAAACAGGCGGAGGTCGACATCGTGCCCCAGGGCATTAGCCACGACCCAGACATGCCTTTCCAGAGATGGACGTTCGTGCATCCCGAGCGCTCTCACGGCGTGCTGGTCGAGCTTGCTAATGACTATGCATCGGTCGACGGGAGGTGGGCAGCGGCCGAGTCCGCTGAACAGCTCGGGTCTTGAATCCCTCCTCACCGACGGAAAGGCGGAAAGGCGGCAACGGATCGCGATATGGACGCCCATTGGTGGCCGTCCCCGGCACAGTGGAGTTCCCGCAGTTTTGTAGCCATTTGAGCGCTTAACTATGTGAACGCAGTGAAGAACTCGCCGGCTGGCGGTCCTGCGTCGCGGGATTGAGTGCCGGGTCGGTCAACGGCGCCCTGCGACCGTTCTCCTTGCCGTTGCTCATCGCTCAACTTCGTTCCGGTGCGCCCCCCCACCAGCGGGCCGACGCCGCGCTGCGCACCCGGACGATCAGCGACTCCGGCAGCCGAACCGTGAACACCACGGCACGCTCGGGCACCTGCATACCCGCCGGGCAGCGGCGCGCCGCCTGCACATACCGGCGCGCCTGAGGCTTCGACAACCCGTGCTCGACCGCCGAGCGCTCGAACCGCGACCGCCGGCCGGCGCACCCCGAGCAACGCCACCGGCCGCTTGAACCGCACCGCATACTGGTCCGCGGAAGCTCGACGCTCCGCCATCGGAGATGACCATTCTCCGCCTCACTGGCGATCCCTCTCCGCAGGAGCGGGCACTAGGCACCGGCAAACTCGTCCGCCTCCTCACCCTCGACCCCCACGAGCCTGGCCGCGCTCAACCGGCCTCCCCGGAGGGGACCTGAGTACGCGCATCAGGGGATCACGCGCCGGCAACGGCCGGTGGCCGGCGGCCCAGCAACGAGGTGATGATCGATGCAGCCACGGCGACCGAGCTTCCGATCCAGAGCGCCACAATGTAACCGTGGCGCGTCGGCAGATGACCCGGTGAGGCGATGTAACCCGCGAGAATTGACGCCGTCAGGGCGCTGCCGACCGAGAACCCGATTGACCGGATGACCTGATAGAGCCCCATTGCGCTGCCGGTGTCGCGTTCTGGGACCGCCTGGGTGACGATCCCGGGAATCGCAGCAAAGCTGAACCCGTAGGCGACACCGAGGATCGCCGTCGCAACGAAGGCCTCCCAGAGCGCACCGTGAGCGAGGGCGAAGAACGCCCCTGAAGCGGCCGTCAGTATCGCCCCGACGAACAAGACCCAGCTCGCGCCGAAACGTACGGTCACCCGGCTAGTGAACCGGCTGGCCAGGAGGCTGATGATCGAGAACGGAACGAGGACGAGCCCCGCAACCAGCGTTGATGCGCCAAAGCCGTAGCCGGCACTCGCGGGCGCCTGGATGAACTCGGTGATGATGGTGAAGTACATGTAGAGCGTCACCCCTAGGGTGAGCGCGGCGGCGTTGGCGCTGAGCACAGCGTGGTGACGGAACTGCCTGAGGTCCACGAGCGGCTGGTCGCGATGGAGCTGGGTGAAGACCCATATTCCGAGCACCACGACAGCGACAGCCAGAGCGCTCAGCGTGCGCGTGGACGACCAGCCCCAGCTCTGCCCTTGGGCGATGCCAATCAGCAACGCGGTCAACCCGGTCGCGACCGTGATGACCCCGCGCACATCAAGCGGGATCGGCTCGCTGTGGCGGTTCGATGGCACCGTCAAGATCGCTGCAATGGCCACGGCACCGCTCAGGACGCCACCGAAGAAGAACGCGGCGTGCAGGCTGACGTCGTCCGCGATCAGGCCGCTGATCGGATACCCGGCCCCGACGCCGGCAGCTGCCATCACGGACAAGGTCGCAATGACGTCGCGTGAGCGTGCAGCGGGCAGATGGGCCCGGGCGGCAGCCATTGCGACCGGGGCGAGCCCAAGGCCGGTGCCCTGCAGGGTCCGCCCGACGATGAGAACGGGCAGTGATGTGGCAAAGCCCGCGATGACGCTGCCGACACACACGATCAGCAGCTCGCCGACGATCGCCTCACGGCGGTAGCGACCATCGCCAAGACGGCCGAGGGTGGGTGCCGACACGGCGCCCGCCAGGAGCGCGACGGTCAGGGACCACTGCGCACTGTCGAGCGATATCGCCATCGTCCGAGCGATTTGGGGCAGCAGCGGAGCACCCAGGCTGCTGACGATTCCCACGACCATGGTCACCGCCATCAGTACGAACACGAGCGATTTGGTCGCCGGAGCGCCTACCGGCGGCGACCTGCTTGTGGAGGGGGCACGCGAGCAGCCGCTGGGCTGAGTCCCGGCGTCATCTTTCCTTCCGACAGCCGTCGGCTCGGATGAATCAATCACCGGCTCGATGGGCCGTCAACTGTGTGCGGGAAGGTGGACATTGATCTCGTGCTCAGCCAGTGAGGAGTGCTCGGAAAGGCAGCTGCGCGCCACGGCGGCGATCACTCCAGCGGGGGCCAGGCACGCCGCGCAGGCATCGGGGGTAGCGGTGACCTCAAGCAGGATTGTGTGTCCGTCCGCTGAGAGGTCTGCGACGAGCGCGTAGCCGTCTGCTGCCAGCATCGCGCGCAGCGGTTCCAGCTCCGAGGTCAGGTTCGGCGACGTACTCACGCGGTCACCGCCCGCGTGACCGCCTGGGAGTTCGAGAAACCGGGCAGCATCGTCGCGTGCAGACTTCCAAGGCCCCCGCACACGAAGATGTGGATGTCCTCGGGCGATTCCACGAGGTAGGCCTGCCCGTCGGCGTCGATCCGCCCACGACGTTCCAGCCCCGGACGACAGGGCTCGGGGAAGTCGCTGAGCGGCCGCCGGGCAAAGCGCCAGAGCAGCTCGCTCACGTCCTCGAAGTTCGGTATGTCCCGGGCGATGATCTCGTTGGCCCATACGGGGTTGATCGCGACCATCTGGTCGGCGAACACCGTGCCTCCGACAAAGCCGTTATTGCCCATGTAGGCGAGTGAGCGCCCGATCACCTCGAGCAGCTCGACGCCGGTGGCGCCCTCGGAGTCCACGATGTTGCAGGTGCCAACCGTCCCGTAGACGGTGACGGCGTCGCCGGCGACTCCTCGTCGCTCGGCCAGCGGCGCCCAAGGTGAGCGTTCTTCCCATTCGCCGGCCACGATGCCTATCACCCGTGCGGGTTGTCCAAAGACGGACTCGCTCGTGCGCCCGGCCACCTGGCCGGCAACGTTGCGCATCACCAACCGCATCGCACGGCCGATGGCGGGCGCGGGGGACGCCATGCCGCCGAGGGCCGAGTACGCGTACGGGATCTGCAGGCGATCGCGGATGGGTCCGTTGACGATGACCGCGGGGATCACCGCGGCGGTGGTCGCGTTGATCCCGTCGAGCCAGAGCGGGGAATCGATCATCGCCGCCAAGGATGAGCAGATCAACGCCATCGACTCCACGGGCGCTCCGGCCATCACCGCGTTGATCGCGACCTTCTCTACCGTGCACTGAGCGCGGGAAGGTGGAATCCGTCCGAGGCTGGCGTCGGCGCGGCGGCCGCTGTGGGCGATGAACTCCGCGACGAGATCCTCGGTTGGGGGAATGAGCGGCAGGCCGTCCCCCCAACCCTCCGCCAGCGCGTCGGCGCTCATCTGCCGAGGGTCGGCGTCGACCTCGAGTCGCCGGCTCGCCAGCGCGCTCACCGTATCGCTCCGAGGCTGCTGAGCAGGGAGGGATAGGCCTGGCGCGCGATCTGGCGGATGCGTGCTTCGGGCAGCCCCTCGAGCGGGTAGGGCAGGACCGCCATGCGGATGTCTGTCCAGCCCGCTTCCGCTGTGAGGACGCGCGCGAGGCGTTCGAAATGCTCGGTGGCGACAAAGACGGTGGGGAATTCACGCTCGAGCGCGGCCATCCCGGCACGGACCGCGACGAACGTACACGACCCGCAGTTGGCCAGGCCGGTCACAATCGCGTCGACGGCCGTCGCGAACTGATCGAAGTCGGCGACTGAGAGTGGCGTCGCGACCCCCTGGGGCATCGGTTCTCGCCAGATGACCGTCTTGGCGCCATCAGCCTCGAGCAGTGCTGCCCACTCCTCCGCGACGTAGTCCCACGCGAACCAGAACTCGTCGGTCTTCAGTCCCACGGTCTTGCCGGCGAGCAGACCCAGATCTGGGCCGTTCCCGCGGGACTCCTCGAGGTCCTCGGCACGGGGGTCCAGCACCGTCACAACATCGGCGAGCATCTCCACGACCTCCTCCTCGACCTTGCTTCTGCAAACAGTTGGGTGCATCATACACCTAATGTTCGAGTCGGCGGGCACCACAGGTGAACCGAGATATGGCAGCGCTGCCGGTGCGAGAATCCCGTTGATGAGCCCGCCCGGGCAAGGCGAGACCGCATTGCTCGAGGAGATGCTCGCCCTCGTCCGCGGAATCGACCGGGTGCATAGCAGCGGCACGCTCATTGATCGTTCCGGGATCCGACTGGAGCGTGGCCTGCACCCGGTCGTCATGACGATCGCGAAGCTCGAACCGGTGCGGACCGGTGAACTCGCACAGGCCCTCGCACTGAAGAGCTCGACGGTGAGCCGTCACCTGGCGCGGCTGGAGGCGCTTGATCTCGTGCGCCGGATCGCTGATCCGGACGACAAGCGCGCGTCGTTGTTGACGTTGTCACCAGGCGGCCGCCGGACCCACGCTCGGCTGAACAACGCCTGGGCGGAGATCCTCTCTGAGCAACTCAACACCGCGGGCAGTGAGGACGCCGACGCGATTGCGACGCACCTTCATCAGCTGGTGGCAGCGCTCGAGCTCATCCCCCTGGACGCTGAGTCGTGACCGCCGTCGCAATGGCCATCATCGGGTCCTCCGGCCACGCCTCGCGGATCGTCGCGCCGGTCATTGCCGAGGCTGCCGGCGCGCGGCTCGCCGGCGTTCTGGGCAGCACGCCAGAGCGGGGTTCCGCGCTGGCTCAGCGATACCCCGGAGCGCGCAGCTACGAAAGCCTGGAGGCTCTGTGCGAGGACTCGATGGTCGACGCGGTGTGGGTGGCGGGACCCAACGATCGTCACGCCGAGCATGCTCATGTGTGCCTGAGTGCCGGCAAGCACGTCCTGCTCGAAAAGCCGATGGCGACGACCGCCGAGGCGGCACAGCGATTGGCCGAGGTCTCCGTCGACACCGGGACGTGCCTGCTCGTCGGCTTCCAGCATCGCTTTCGTCCGGGGCATGCGTGGCTGCGTGACGCGGTGCAATCCGCGCGCTTCGGCGAGATCGGCCTGCTGCGCATCCACCGGTTCTGGCCATTTCCCTACTTCCCGGAGATGTCAGGCGACCCGGCGGCCTCGTGGCGGTCATCGCCGGCTCGTAGCGGAGGCTGGGTGCTCAACGACATCGGCGCTCATCTGCTCGACCTCGCGCGTTGGGTGCTTGACGTACCGCTGGAACTAGTTTGCGCTCGGACAACCAACGTGCGCTTCACCGACGTAGATGCCGAGGACACCGCGGTGCTTGTCCTACAGGCGCCTCCGCGCGTGACCGTGGTGATCGAGACAAGCAACGCGATGTCGAGCTTTCCCGGCGCAGTCGAGTTGCACGGCACCGCCGGATGGGCCCGTGCCGGCGGAACATTCGACGGCGGGGGTTGGATTGACACCGATGCCGGTGAGCGGCTGGACTTCGCAGCGATCACGGCATCGGAGGTCTACGGCCGCGCGCTCGCCGACTTCCTCGGCGCGCTGTCCGGCGCTCCCCCGCACGGGGCAAGCGCGACGGAGGCTGCGGAGACGGTCGCGATCGTCGAGGCGGCCGTCGCGGATCGAATGACCGCGCCGGTTGAACAGGTGCCGGTGGACTGATGCTGGTCAACAGCGATGACTTTCGCGCTGCCGCGCGTCGCCGCCTACCTCGTGTCGCCTTCGATGCCATTGATGGGGGTGCCGGGGATGAGGTGACGCTGCGGCACAACCGTAGTGCCTTTGATGAGATCGCCCTGCGCCCACGGGTATTGGCGGACGTCCGCGAGCGGAGCATCGCAACGACCGTGCTGGGCTGTCCGGTATCGATGCCGCTGCTCGTCGGACCGGCTGGCTTTGCGCGGATGAGGCACCGCGCTCACAACCGCGAGGGAGGGTTGGCCGTTACGCGCGCGGCAGCTGACGCGGGCACCGTCTATGCGTTGAGCACGGTGGCAAGTGTCCCGCTGCAGGACGTCGCGCGGGCAGCTGACGGGGCCAAGTGGTTTCAGCTCTACCCGCCGAGTGACCCGGGTGAGTGCCGGAACCTACTGGGATAGGCCTGCGCCTCCGGCTACCGGGCAGTGATCGTCACCGTCAATACGGCCGTGGAGGGGCTGCGTGAGCGCGATCGGCGCCACCGCCTGACCGTCCCGATGCGGATCACCGCAAGGCTGGTCGTCCTGGCGGCCACTCGCCCGCGCTGGGCATGCGACTATCTGCGCGGTGGAGCCGGCCGCGGACGCCAGGGCATGGACGCTGCGTTCCTGATCGAACGCGGCCCGCGTGCGACGCCTCGCTCGCTCAAGGACATGGGGCGCGCGATCGCGGGAACCGCACGCTCGATCACAGAAGACGAGCTGCGTTCTTCAGGGAGGTCTGGGCCGCGCCACTGCTGGTCAAGGGAGTGACGCGAGCCGATGAGTGCTGGCGGCTGATCGAGCTCCGAGTTGACGGGATCGTGGTCTCCAACCACGGGGCGCGCCATCTCGACGGGGTGCTGGCGGCAATCGAGGCCCTCCCCGAGGTAGTTGACGCGGTGGCTGGAGATGCGGAGGTCTTGTCGACGGAGGCTTTCGCCGCGGCACAGACGTCGTCAAGGCGCTCGCCCTGGGCGCCCGCGCCGTGCTGGCCGGCCGGCCGGCCATGGCTGTGCGCGCTGGCGGCCGGGGGTCAGGACGGGGTCGGTCAGTGGCTGGAGATCATACGGAGAGAGATCGACCAGGCCATGGCGCTGCTGGGTTGCGCCTCAGTCGCGGAGATCGACGCTGCGACGGTTCACCTCCGCCCAGGCTTCGCAGGCCGTCGTCCGCAGATGCTGATGCGCGGCTGAGATGGGAGATGACGAGCCGATCATCGACGCCCACGTCCACGTCTGGCGGCGACCACATCTGGACGCAGCGTCACTCTGGCAGCGCCCGTATCTCGTGGAGTCGCTGCTGCAGACGCTCGACGACGCCGGCGTCACAGCCGCCATCCAGGTGACCCCGAGTCCCGAGGGGTATGACAACACGTACGGCACTGAGGTCGCCGGCGCCCACCCTGACCGGGTGCGGATCTTTGGCCGCTTTGATCCGACCGCGGACGATCCTAACGGACGGCTCCAAGCGTGGATGGGATCGCCGGGGGCTGCCGGCATCCGGCTGACCGCGTTTGGCCGGTCCGCAGCACTCGCCGGGCGCCTTGACGCGCTCGATCCGTTCTGGGAGGCGTGCGAGCGACTGGCGGTGCCGGTCGCCGTCTTCGCTCCGGACGAACTCACCGCCCTGCTCGCGGTGATCGAGCGGCGTCCGCAGTTGTGTCTGATCGTCGATCATTTGGGCCTCGGTGTCTACCCGGGCTGTCGGGACCCGCTCGCCGGCTTGAAGGTGCTGCCCGAATTCGCCGCCTTCCCGCAGGTGCGCGTCAAGATCTCCGGGCTGCCCGAGGTCAGCCACGAGGGCTTCCCCTTCCCCGACGTTCACGAGCATCTCGCCGGTGCACTTGAGCTGTTCGGGGCTGACCGGCTGATCTGGGGCTCCAACCATCCAGTGGTCCTTCAATGGTGCACCTACGCAGAGTCGCTGACGTACCTTGAGGCGTGCGAATTCCTGAGCGCGAGTGACCGTCACTGGCTGTTGTCGGGGACCGTCGAGCAACTGCTGAACATGCCCCGGGAAGGGGTCAGACAGCAAGCGCCTGACTGACGCTGATGAAGTCGAGAATCTGGGGGTAGATCTCAGCGTCAAAGCGCTGTCCGTTGAACACGCCGTAGTGACCCACGTCCGGTTGGAGATGGCGGCGCTTGTACTCGGCGGGAATCCCGGGGCACAGATCGTGGGCCGCGGAGGTCTGACCAGGTGGGCACATCTCGTCGCGCCCGCCCTCGATCGTCAGGAGCGCGCTCTTAATGTACGAGGGCTCTACGAGGCGCCCTTTCCATGTAAAGCACCCGCGGGCAAGTTCGTGGTCGCGGAACACCCGCTGAGCTGTCTCCAGGTAATACTCCTCGGTAACGTCGAGCACCGCGAAATATGAGCCCCTGAAAATGAGCGATGAGGACTGGTACAAGGTTCTGGCCGTCAATCTCTCCGGGGCGTTCTTTATGGCTCAGGCCGTGCTGCCGCACATGCTCCAACGAGGCTCGGGACGCATCATCAATATCTCCTCCCTGGGAGGCTGTCGCACAAAGCGGCCGTTCCGTCCGACCGGTTTAAGACAGTTCGGGGATGGCGCAGAACTTCTTGTCGTGTGATCGTGACCAGTCGTATTTGATGCCGCCATCGCTGCGGGACTGGCTGGCTGAGGGCGAGCTGGCGTGGTGTGTGCTGGACGTGGTGGCCGAGATGGACCTGAGGGCCATCTTTGGGGACTATCGGGCTGATGGTCATGGTCGGGCGGCGCATGACCCGGCGATGATGACCGCCTTGTTGTTGTATGCCTATGCGGTCGGGGAGCGTTCCTCGCGTGGGATTGAGCGGCGCTGTGGGGTCGATGTCGCCTTTCGGGTGATCTGTGCGAACCAGCAGCCTGATCACGCGACGATCGCTCGGTTCCGGGTGCGGCATGAGGAGGCGCTGGCGGGCTTGTTCTCTCAGGTGCTGGGGCTGTGTGCCCGGGCGGGGCTGGTGTCGTTGGGGGTGATCGCCTTGGACGGGACCAAGCTTGCCGCCAACGCCGCAGGGATGGCGACGCGCAGCTATGAACAGATCGTCAAGGAGATCCTGGCTGAGGCCGACGCGATCGATCAGGCTGAGAACGGGCGCTTTGGTGAGCTGCGTGGGGACGAGCTGCCCCCCGAGCTGAGCGATCCGCGGTCACGGAGGGCGCGATTGGCTGAGGCCAAGCGCCAGCTCGAAGACGAGCATCAGGCCGAGTTAGATGCCCATCGTGAGCATCTGGAGGCTCGGGCTCGCCGCGAGGCCGAAGAGGGCAAGAAGTTGAGAGGCCGCAAGCCCACAGCACCGTCGCGACAGCCAGTCGGGAAGGTGAATATCACCGATCCGGACTCCCGGCCGGTCAAGACCCGGCAAGGCTTCATTCAGGGCTACAACGCCCAAGCGGTCACAACCGCCGATCAGATCATCGTTGCCGCCGAGGTGCTGGTCGGCGGCCAGGACCAAGGTCAGCTCGAGCCGATGATCCGCCACACCATCACAGAGCTTCAGGGCGCCGGGATCGCCGCCAAGCTCGAAGTGGCGCTCGCTGACGCCGGCTACTGGAAGGGCGAGCAGATCCAGCGGTTGTGGGCTGAGGGGATCCAGGCGCTGGTGCCACCTGATAGCCGAGACGACGGCAAGACCGCAGATCATCAACGGCGCGGAGGGATCTATGAGCACATGCGTCGCGTCCTTGCCAGCGACCGTGGGAAAGAGCTCTACCGACAACGTGGTCAGACGATCGAGCCGATCTTCGGCCAGACCAAGCACAACCGCCGCGCGGACCGCTTCCAGCGACGAGGCCTGAACGCCTGTCGCTCAGAATGGCGGCTGATCACCGCCACGCACAACCTACTGAAGTACTGGAAGGCCACCACGGCAGCCGTCGCCTGACTGACGGCCGCTGGGCCTCGCAGGCATCAATCTCCTCAGCAGCCCAACCACGCCAGCCGGCTCACCCGCCGGCCCGGTGACCTCAAAACCAACGCCTCGCCGGTCGCCCCGGTCCATCCGGCAGGACCTGACCTTTCTGCGACGGCCTCCTGGCGGGCGAGATTGGCAACATCGGTCAGGCGAACTATTCCGCCTCCAAGTCCGGTCTGTTCGGCTTGACCAAAACGCTCGCGCGCGAGGCCGCGATGCAACTGGACCGAGGCGGCAAGCTGACCGAGGACTCGATCGGGAGCGCCGTCAACACCGTGGCGCCCGGCTACATCGCCACCGAGATGGTCGAGGCAATCCCCGAGAGGGTGATAGAGGGAATCAAGCTGCAGATCCCGGTGCGACGGCTCCGCCGCCCGGATGAGATCGCTCGGGTGGTGCACTTCCTCGCCTCCGATTACTCCTCCTTCATCACCGGTCAGGTGTGGGGGATTAACGGTGGACAGATCATGTGAAGGCCAAGAAGGTCTGCCTCCTCCGGCTACAGCACAATCGACTCCGCCGTAGCGGCCCGGAACTCCGCCGGGCTCAGGTCACCGGCCCCGGATGGAATCGCCCCGAGCAACGGCACACCGCAGCGTGAGAAATAATCCCGGTTGGAGAGCTCAGTCTCACTCGGTCGGGCGGGCCACGTGCCGATGATTAAGCCCGCCACGACACAGCCCCGGTTCCTAAGGGCCTCGAGGGTCAGCTCGGTGTGGTTGAGCGTCCCGAGCGTGGCGCGGCAGACGACGATGTAGGCGCTGTCGGGTACCGCGAGGTCGGCGAGGGTACCGCCGTTGTCGTCGAGGTGGACGAGCAGCCCGCCGGCACCCTCGACGAGGGTGATGTCGTGGTGGGTGGCCAATGCGGCGACCGTGGCGCGGTGCACACTCAACGGCACCAGGGCGACCCCCTCGCGCGCCGCGGCGGCCACCGGCGCCATCGGATACTGGAGGCGGATCCCCTCATGGACGGACTCGATGCCGCCGAGCCGGCGCACGACGTCGATGTCGCCGTCGCCATCCTCCAGACCCGCCTGGGTCGGCTTGTAGACGGCGACCGTGCGGCCCACGGCCGACAGCGCTGCGGCGAGCGCGGCGGTGGCGATCGTCTTGCCGACGCCGGTATCGGTGCCGGTGATGCACAGAACCGGCGGCAGGTTCACGCCGGGACTCATGCCGGAACCACGACCGCTGCGGCGAGGGCGGCGGCATCGGCGGCGAGACCGGGGTCGACGGTCGCTCGGGCGGTCAACCGCAGCCGTGAGATGCCGTCGGGGACGCTGGGGGGCCGGAAGCAGCCGACGATGATCCCGCTCTCCTGGAGACACCGGGCCGCGTTGAAGGCGACCTCGGGCTCGCCGACGCAGATCGACTGCACGGCACCGGCGGCCACCTCGATCCCGGCCGCCCGGGCGATCGCGGCCGCGACCTGATGGAGCGCGACGACCCGCTCGGGCTCGGCGGCGATGACCCGGCAGGCCTCCGCGGCCGCCGCCGCGGCCGCCGGGGCGAGGCCGGTGTCGAAGATGAAGCTGCGGGCCGTGTTGATGAGATGCTCCCGCAGCGCCGCGGACCCGAGAATCGCGCCGCCCTGGGAGCCGAGGGCCTTGGACAGAGTCGCGGTGACGATGACGTGATCGGCCCCGGCGAGGCCGGCCGCCCAGACCGCACCCCGGCCGGCGCCGGCCACCCCGATGCCGTGGGCCTCATCCACGACGAGCCAGGCGCCGTGCTGCGCACACAGCGCCGCCGTCGCGGCGAGGTCGCAGGCATCCCCAAGGACTGAGTAGATCGACTCGACGACGACGATCGCCCGGCTCTCCCGGCGACCGGCGAGCGCCTCGGCCAGCGCGGACAGATCGCCGTGCGGACAGATTGCCACCGGCGAGCGCGACAGCCGCGCCGCGTCGATCAGCGACGCGTGGATGTGGGCGTCGGTGATGAGCAGGGTGTCGGGATCCCCGAGGGCGGTGAGGACCGCCAGGTTCGCGGTGTAGCCGCTGGAGAAGACGAGGGCGGTCGGCGCGCCGGTGAGCGCACAGAGCTCGCCCTCGAGTTCCTCGTGGACGGCCATCGTCCCGGTGACGACCCGGGAGGCCCGAGCGGAGGTGCCGAAGCGGTCAAGGGCGCGGGCGGCGGCGGCGCGCAGTCGCGGGTCTCCGGCGAGTCCGAGGTAGTCGTTGGAGGCGAGGTCGATCAGGCCACCGTGGGTCTCGGGGTTGCGCGCAGAGTCGGTGCTTCGGACCCGCCCGAGCCGCTCACGCTCGGCCGCGGCGTCCGCGAGCCACTGTGCGAGGCGGTCCATCAGACGCCCGCCCGATCACTCTCAGACCCGTCGCCGTGCACGTCGGTGACGGCGGCGACCATCGCCGCGCCGATCGTCGCGATCTCCGCCCCCGAGCAGAGGTACGGGGGCATCGTGTAGACGAGGTCACGGAAGGGCCGCAGCCACACCCCGTGCTCGAGGGCGCGGCGGGTGACCGCGGCGACGTCAACGGGACCGTCGAGCTGGATCACCCCGGTCGCCCCGAGGACACGGACGTCCCTCACCGACCCGAGCTGGCGGGCGGGTGCGAGCGCCGCCGCGAGCTCACCCTCGATCGCCGTGACGCGGTCGAGACAGCCCTCGTCGAGCAGTGCGAGGGAGGCGAGGGCGACCGCGCAGGCGAGCGGGTTGGCCATGAAGGTCGGGCCGTGCAGGAGCGCCCGCTGCTCGGACGCGGTGATCGCCGCGGCGACTCCAGGACGACACAGCAGCGCGGCGAGGGTGAGATAGCCGCCGGTGAGCGCCTTGCCAACGCACATCACATCCGGCACCACCCCGGCCCAGTCGGCGCCCCAGAAGCGGCCCGTGCGCCCAAAGCCGGTGGCGATCTCATCGGCGATCAGCAGCAGACCGTGAACGTCCGCGATGCGTCGCAGCGCGAGCAGACACTCGGGCGCGTACATGAACATGCCCCCCGCCCCCTGGAGGACCGGCTCGACGATGATCGCGGCGACCTCATCGGCGTGCGCGCCGACGAGCGCCTCGGCCGCGGCGATCCAGCGCGCCACCGCTGCGTCATCGCGCGCGCCCAACCCGCCGGCAGCACCGGCGCTCCCGCCCGAGCCGCCGGCCCCACAGGCCGGCGGCCGCTCGAGGAACAGCTGCTCGGCCACCAGGCCCGGGAACAGCGCGTGCATCCCGTCGACGGGATCACAGACGCTCATCGCGCCGGTCGTGTCGCCGTGGTAGCCGCCGCGCAGCGCGACGAACCGTCGCCGCTGCGGTCGTCCGACCGCCGCCTGGTACTGGACGGCGAGCTTGAGGGCGACCTCGACCGAGACGGACCCGGAATCGGCGAAGAAGACGTGGGCGAGATCCCCGTGGGTGCGCTGGACGAGCGCCTCGGCGAGGGCGACCGCCGGCTGATGGGTGAGGCCGCCGAACATGACATGACTGAAGTGCGCCGTTTGGTTGTGGACGGCGGCATCGAGGACCGGGTGGCGGTAGCCGTGGATCGCACACCACCACGAGCTCATCCCGTCGATCGCCTCAAAGCGCGCGCCGTCCTCGGCGGTGAGGGAGAGACGGACCCCGGAGGCGCCCCCGACCGCATACGGGGCCGGACCGTCGAGGGGACCGTAAGGGTGCCAGACCAGTCCACGGTCGCGGGCCAGCAGCGCGGCGGCCCCGGCACCGGCCAGCGCGGTCATGCGTTCGGTGCGACCTCGGTGCCCGCGCCGCGGCGGCGCAGCGCCACCTTCGGCTGGCGCTCGGCTGGTCCGGTGAGCTCGCTCTCGGTGTGTCCGTGCTCCGTCTCGTGCCGCTCGGACAGCACTCGGAAGCCACCGTCGGCGATCATCGCGAGGTCGGCTTCGGCGGCCTGGCCCTCACTGGTGAGGTAGTCGCCGAGGAACAGCGAGTTGGCCAGATGCAGGGCGGGCGCCTGCAGCGAGCGCAGATGCAGCTCACGGCCGCCGGCCATGCGGATCTCCGTCGCGGGGCAGGTGAAGCGCGCGAGGGCGAGGATCCGCAGGCACTTCAGCGGGTTGAGCAGTCGGGTGCCCGCCAGTGGCGTGCCGTCAAAGGGCATCAGGAAGTTGACCGGAATCGAGTCCGAGCCGAGGGTCCGCAACGCGAAGATCGCGTCGATCAGCTCATCGTCGGACTCGCCCATGCCGACGATCACGCCCGAGCACGGGGAGAGGCCGGCGGACTTGGCCTTCTCCACCGTCCCAACCCGATCCGCGTAGGTGTGGGTTGAGCAGATCTCGCCGTAGCGTTCCTCGCTCGTGTTGAGGTTGTGGTTGTAGGCGTCGACCCCGGCCGCCTTGAGCTTCTCGGCCTGGCCCTCACGGAGGATGCCGAGACAGGCGCACACCTCGACGTGAGGGTTCTCGGCCTTGAGCTCATCCACCATCGTCGCGACACGCTCGACGTCATGGGCGCTCGGACCGCGGCCGGAGGCGACCATGCAGATCCGCGAGGCGCCGCCGCGGATCCCCGCCCGGGCCTGGTCGAGGGCCTCGTCTTGGGGCAGCCAGCGGTACGTGAGGACGTCGGCCTCCGAGCCGAGGCGCTGGGAGCAGTAGCTGCAGTCCTCAGGGCAGAGGCCCGACTTCAAGTTGACCAGATAGTTGACCTTGACCCAGTTGCCGAAGTACGCGCGGCGGAGCCGTCCGCCGGCGGCCACCAGCTCCATTACTTCGCGGTCGGGGGCGCTGAGGATCGCGCGCGCGTCATCGCGGCTCAAAGTGCCGCCGGTGAGCTGTTGCTCGGCTAGGTCAAACCAGTCTTTGAACACCGTTCAAAGACTACCGTTAGGGTGCCGGCCGTGTCGCTGGACCGCGCCCGTATCATCGCCGCCGCGTCCACTGCGCTGCGTGACCGCGGGCTCGCGGGCCTGTCGATGCGTACCCTGGCCCAGGACCTCGGGGTCCAACCCGGCGCGCTCTATCACTACGTCGCCTCCAAACAGGAGCTGCTGGTGGCGGTCGGGGAGCAGATCCTGGCCGACAGCGCCGCGGCGATCTCGACGGCCGATCCCGCCCAGGCCGCTCTGGACATCCGCGCCGCGCTGCTGCCGATCCGGGATGGAGCCGAGGTGCTCTCGTTCGTCCACGCATACAAGCCCGACGCCGTCGGCCCATTCCGAGACCTCCACCGCACGCTCGCACCGCCCCTGGACGAGCCCGCTGCCCGTCTCGTCGCCGAGGCGCTGATCCGCTACGTGCTCGGCTGGGTTGCGGTCGAGCAGAACCGTGCCGAGCTCGTCCGCGCTCGGATTCTCGACCCGGAAGCGGCCCGGCCAGCCTCGGCGGACACTGCGGCATTCCGCTTCGGCGTCGACGCGTTGCTTGGAGGCCTCAGCTCCCGAACCCGATGACGCCGGGGCCACGTACAGGGGCGCCGCGGTCGGGCTGGCCGGCCCCGGCGCCGGGGATCGCCTGCTCATGGAGCAAGCTACAAACGGGAGCGGGCGATCGGGGCAAGCTCCGGGTGGGGGCAATGCATACTTGGCCGGGTGAGCCCCGAAACACCTCGGCGGACGCTGACGCTGTTCCCTTTACGCCGCGCGGCAAAGTTCTCGTCTGTCGCGCTCGTCCGCAGAGTCGCCACCCCACGTCCACCGCTGGAGACACCATGAAAATCGTCGTACCGCTGAAGGTGGCCGCCTCACCGGATGAGTCCGCCAAGATCGAGGGCAACGCCCTGGATGAGTCCTCGCTGGAGTGGAACTTGAACGAATGGGACACTTTCAGCGTCGAAGCCGCGCTCCAGCTGTCCGAGGCCCATGGCGGTGAGGTGGTCGTCGTCAGCCTCGGTGGTGATGAGGTCGAGGATGGCCTGCTGACTGCTCTGGCCATGGGGGCGGACCGGGCCATTCAGATCAACGTCGAGGACGAGACTCACAAGCTCGACGCGATCTCTACCGCCCGGGTTCTCGCCAAGGCGGTGGAGTCTGAGTCGGCGGACCTCATCCTCTGCGGGGTGATGAGCTCCGACGGAGTCTCCGCCGGGGTCGGCACTGCACTGGCCGCGCTGCTTGACCTGCCCCGTGTCGCGGTGGTCAACCACATCGACTACTCCGACGGGCAGTTGAGCGTGCGGCGTGAACTCGAGGGCGGGCTGCTCGAGGAGATCTCCCTTGTCACACCAGCGCTGCTGACGATTCAGACGGGCATCAACGAGCCGCGTTATGCGAACCTCCGGGGCATCCGCGCCGCCAGTTCCAAGCCCCGCGAGGAGCTGACGATCGAGCGCCTGGGCCTGGATGAGGATGCCCTCGCTGACGGTTCGGCGACCGTCCAGGCTCTCGCTTTGCCGCCGGTGAGTGAGGGGGCAGAGATCCTTGAAGGAGACGCCCAAGACGTGGCGGCACGGATTGCACAGATCATCAAGTCAAAGGTGGGGTCATGAGTGGCGTCCTGGTCATTGCTGAGGCCCGTCAGGGAGCTCTGCGCGACATCAGCTTCGAGCTGATCACGGCAGCCCGAGAGATCTCGGCCGCCGGCTCGATCACGGTTGCGCTGATCGGCTCTGATCCCGGGCTCGCCGCACAGCTGAACGCGACCGGGGTCTCGGAGGTCATCACGATCGCCTCGCCGGTGGACCACTTCGAGCCTCATGTGAGTGCGGCGGCGGTCGGTCGGCTGGTGGACGAGCTTTCGCCCGCTGTGGTGCTCGCCGGGCACACGATCGATTCGCTCGGCTTCGGCGCGGCGGTCGCGGCGGTCAAGGACGCGGGCTTCGCTTCGGATGTGACCTCGCTGGCCTGGGATGGCGCCCTGACGGTTCAGCGCGGCCTCTACGGTGACAAGTTTCTTCAGACACTCACCTTTCCGGGCAAGGAGACCGTTGTCATCCTTGTGCGGCCGGGCACCTTCGGGGCGACTTCCCCCGGGAACGGGTCGGCGAACGTCCGTCCGGGTGCGGATGTCGACGCTTCTGCCGTCAGGTCCCGGCACACCGGCTACCGGGAGCCGGAGGTCGGTGATGTCGACATCACCAAGGCCGACTTCCTGCTGGCGATCGGCCGGGGGGCCGGCGCCGAGGACGAGTCAGATCTCGAGCCCTACTACGAGTTGGCTGAGAGGATCGGGGCGACGCTCGTCTCCTCCCGCCCCCTGGTCGACGCCGGCCTGGTTCCGTCCGCCCGTCAGGTCGGACAGTCCGGCAAGACGGTCGCCCCGAAGGTGTATCTCGCCCTCGGGGTCTCTGGCGCCGTTCAGCATCTGATCGGTATGCGCAAGGCCGACACGATCATCGCCGTGAACACGGACCCGTCCGCACCGATCTTCGGTGCCGCTCACTACGGCAGCCATGCGGACCTCAGCGACGTCGCCGATGCGCTCAAGGACGCCTTCTCCTAGCTCCGGTGCCCCTCACCTTGGCAGCGCTCTCCCCGGCGACCCAGAAGCTGATCGCCGCGGGTGAGACCCGGCAGGTGTTTGCCGGCTTTCCCCTCTGGCTTCACATCTTCTGGCTCGTGCTGGCCGCCCTCTCGGTGGTCGTCTTCTGCTACGGGGCGTCGCGGCCCCTGCTGCGATACCGGCGCGCGGCCCGCACGGGCCTGCCGTCGCGCGGAGAGTTCGCCGTAATGGCCGGACGGGGACTACGGTCGCTGCTGACACATCGGACGATCGGTAGCCGAGCGCGGGCTGCCGGGATCGCGCACGCCGCCGTCTTCTACGGGTGGCTGACCCTGTTTGCCGCCACCGTTGTGCTTGCCGTCGACACGGACTTCATGTCGCCGATCTTCGGCGTCGACTTCTTCACTGGCGGGTTTTACGAGTGGTATTCGCTGATCGTCGATCTGATGGCGACGGTCCTCACCGCCGGTCTCCTCTACCTGATGGTGCGGCGCGCGCTCGTCAAGCCCGCCCGCCTCGACTACCGGCGGCCCGACCGGGAGCCCGAGGATCCCGCCCAGCGTGACCGGCGTGTCTACCAGTGGGGAGACTGGTTCTTCGTCGGCGGGTTGCTCTACCTCATGGTCACGGGCTTCCTGCTCGCAGCCCTGCGGGTCGCGGCCACTCACCCGGCCCGCCAAGGCTTTGACCCGGTCACGTGGCTGATCGCCCAGATCTTCTGGAGCTGGAACCGTGGCCTGCTCGACACGCTGCACATGATCGTATGGTGGGCCCACGGCCTGGTGGCGATCTGGCTCGTCGCGGCGATCCCGTGGTCCAAGGCGGCCCACATGTTGACATCGTTCGCGTCCCTGATGCTCAGGGATCCGCTGGCCGGCAAACGTCTGCGCCCGATCGCGGATGAGTTGGCGGAGGCGCCGGCCGGCTACGGGATGTTGGGGGACATCTCGGCCCTCCATCTGCTTCAGCTCGACGCCTGCACCAAGTGCGGTCGCTGTCATGAGGCCTGTCCGGCGAATGCGACCGGCAAGCCGCTCTCACCGCGTGACGTCATCCTCGAACTGCGTGAGGATGCCCATGCGGTCGCCCCGGCCGGGTCCAGGGAGATCGATGCGATCAGCGGTGTACTCGGCGCGCTGCTGGCCACTGGCCGGCCAATTCATGGTGAGGGTGGGCTTGATCTGACCGCCACCGGGGCCGAGGACGTCGCCGAGCCCGAGACGCCGCTGGTCTGCGCTGACCGGATCCGTCAGGACACGGTCTGGGCGTGCATGCAGTGCAACGCCTGTGTGGAGGCATGCCCCGTCGGGATCGAGCAGGCGCCGATCATCAACCAGTTGCGCCGGCGCCTGGTGGAGGAGGGCGAGATGCCCGCCGAGCTGGCCAAGACGTTGCGGACGATCACCAAGAGCGGCAACTCCTTCGGGGAGAACAAGAAGCGGCGCGGCCGCTGGACCGATGCTCTGGAGTTTGAGATCACGGACGCGCGTCAGAAGCCAGTCGACGTGCTCTGGTTCGTGGGTGACTACGCGTCCTTTGACCCTCGATCCCAAACGGTGTCCCAGACGATCGCCCGCATCTACCGCGCCGCAGGCGTGGACTTCGGGATTCTCTACGACTCAGAGAAGAACGCCGGCAATGACGTCCGCCGGATCGGTGAAGAGGGGCTCTGGGAAGTTCTGGCCGAATCGAACATCGAGCAGATCAAAGAGACCCAGCATCGGCGGATCGTCACCTCCGACCCGCACTCACTCAACACGATCCGCAACGAATATCCGCTCAAGGGCGGCCAGTTCGATGTCTCCCATCACACGACATTTCTGCTCGAACTGTTCCAGACCGGCAAGCTTCAAGTCCAACGGCCGCTCGGATACAAAGTCACCTACCACGATCCCTGCTACCTGGGGCGCCACAATGGTGAGTACGACGCGCCGCGGGAACTGCTGGAGTACTTGGGCTGTGAACTGATCGAGATGCCACGCAACCGCTCCAACAGCTTCTGCTGCGGTGCCGGTGGCGGACGGATCTGGATCGCCGACGAACCCGGTGCCGCGCGGCCGTCGCACAACCGTATCCAGGAGGCCGTCGAGCTTGGACCGATCGATTATTTCGTCGTCGCCTGCCCCAAAGACGCCGCGATGTTCAGCGACGCAGTCAAATCCACCGGCAACGAAGACAAGTTCGCGGTCAAAGAGATCACCGAACTGATGGCAGAAGCGCTGTTCCCCGAACCAGGGGTGGCGGGAGCCCAGGTCGGCCCCGAGACCGGCCGCACCACCCCGGACATCGGTGAGGCAAACCCGCGGGCTCGAGATGGCTCTGACTGAAGGGCGGTGCCCGGCGCGTAGCTCCCGCTCACCGGAGTCAGCCATCGCAGGCGGCCGGAAGCGCTATGACACGACTTCGGCCGGAGTTGCCGCTCGGCCGAACCGCAGCGCCGGATCGGTCACCGGCGTGTCGATCAACCGCCTGCGGTCCGCCGCGTAGCTCATCGCGATCGTCCACGGCTCCTCGCTGCCCTGCTTGGGGAACTGGGCGACGCCGCGCTGGACGTAGCCGGCCTGGAAGTCGAGCAGGGGGCGCAACTGCAGGGGGCGATCCGGGACCGGGGTGAAGGTGTCGGTGCCGGTCGCGTCGAGGTGGTGGAGGAGGCGGCAGAGGTGCTCACAGACGAGGTCGACCTTGAGGGTCCAGGACGCGTTCGTGTACCCGATCGAGAAGGCGAAATTCGGGATGTTGCTCAGCAGCATCGCCCTGTAGGCGACCGTGTCGGCGGGGTCGACGGGGGTGCCGTCGACGCTGAGGCTGACGCCGCCGAACAGGAACACGTTGAGGCCGGTGGCGGCGACGACGATGTCAGCAGGCAGCAGCGAGCCGGACCTGAGGCGGATTCCGTCCGGGGTGAAGGTGTCGATCTGGTCGGTGACGATCGATGCGTCGCCGTGGCGCAGCGCCCGGAACAGGTCGCCGTCGGGGACGACGCAGAGCCGCTCATCCCACGGGTTGTACCGCGGCTTGAAGTGGACGTCGACGGGATAGTGCTTGGGCAGCTGGGCCTTCGTCTGGGCGCGGATGATCGTGCGCATCAGCGCGGGCTGGCGCTGGCAGAGGGTGTAGAAGATCGCCTGGCGTTTGATGTTGAGCGCCCGGGCGATCCGGAAGGCGCGCTGCTCGGACATCACCCGTTTGAGCCCGGCGATGATCGGGTCCTCACTCGGCAGGCTGATCACATACGTCGGCGAGCGCTGGAGCATCGTCACGTGCGCGGCGGTCTTGGCCATCGCCGGGACGAGGGTGACCGCGGTCGCCCCCGAGCCGATCACGACGACGCGCTTGCCCGCATAATCGAGGTCCTCGGGCCAGTGCTGGGGGTGCACGAGCGTGCCGGCGAACTCCTCGACGCCGGGGAACGGCGGGAGGTAGCCCTGCTCGTAGTTGTAGTAGCCGGTGGCGGCGAAGAGAACCGAGCAGGTGAGCTCGAGCTCCTCCCCGTCGCGGTGGCGGACCTGGACGGTCCAGCGGGCCCGGTCGCTGTCGAAGTTCGCGCCCAGCACCTGGTAGCCGAAGTGCATCTCCTCGCTGAGGTTGTACTCGGCGACCGTCTCGCGCAGGTAGTCGAGGATCTCATCGGCGGGGGCGATCACCCGCTCCCGGGTCCACGGCTTGAACTGATAGCCGAAGGTCTGCAGGTCCGAGTCCGAGCGGATGCCCGGGTAGCGAAACAGGTCCCAGGTGCCGCCGATGCCGTCCCGGGACTCGAGGATGGCAAACGTCTTCTCCGGCGCCTCCCGGCGCAGGTGACAGCCACAGCCGATGCCGGAGATCCCGGCACCGACGATCAGCACGTCGACGTGGGCGGGTGGGGTCACATCACGCATGCCTTGAGCTCCTCACCGGCGCCGACATCGGCGCCCTCTCTCGATTATCTCCGTTCGGGGCGACCGGGACGCCGGTGCTGCCCCCCGGCTGCCGTCCGCCGAGCCGGCCGGCGTTGTGGTCCTCGATCAGCGAGCGGACCGTCTCCTGGGCGTCGGAGCGGTTCGTTCCGAGGAACCCGCTCGGTCCGCGCTTGATCCAACCGGTGACGTAGGTGCCGGGCAGCGGCGCGCCGGTCGTCGGGTCGATCACCCGCCCGGCGGCGTGGGGGACCGTGTGGGATTCGGGGTCAAAGGGCAGCCCGGGCACCGGCACGGCGCGGTAGCCGATCGACGTGAGCGCAAGCCGGGCCGGGACCGTCTCGGTCACCCCGTCCGGGGTCGAGAAGACGACAGCACCGAGGTGAGGGCCACCCTCGGGCCCGGCGAGGAACCGCTCGGGCGTGAGCCCGAAGCGCAGGCGCACCCGGCGGCGCCCGGCCCGGACCGCCGCGGGCAGGCGCTCGAGCCACTCGAGCTTCGTCCCCGCCACGTCAACGTCCGGATCGAGGCACAGCTCGACGCCCGGGGCGCTGGCGAGCCCGAGCAGCTCGGGCAGAGTGAAGGCCGCCGCCTCCGGACCGCGCCGGCTCGTGACGATCACCTCCTCCAACTCACTCGCGGCCAGCGCCGCGAGCGCCGCCGGGGCGATGTCGGTCTCGGCGAGCCGGTCCGGCTCGGTCGTGAGGATCCGGGCGACGTCGAGGCCGACGTTCCCGTTGCCGATCACCACCGCGCGCGGGCCCGAGAGATCGAAGGTGGCGTCGCCGGCGTCGGGGTGACCGTTGTAGAAGGCGACCAACCGCGTCGCCGAGCTCACCCCGAGGAGGTCGGCGCCCGGAAGGGTGAGCGGGCGATCCGCCGCCGCCCCGACCGCGTAGATGACCGCGTCAAAGCGCCCGAGCAGCTCATCCCGGGTGACGTCGGTGCCGACGTCAACTCCGAGCTCGAAGGAGAGCCCGCGGGAGCGGCGGATCTGGGCGAACTGGGTGGAGATCCGCCGGGTACGCCGGTGGTCGGGGGCGACCCCGAAGCGGGCGAGCCCATAGGGTTCCGAGAGCCGCTCGAACACGGTCACCCGGGCCCCCGGGACGGTGAGGATCTCATCCGCCGCATACAGCCCGGCCGGCCCCGAGCCGACGACCGCGACGCTCGGCGGCGGGGCGCTGGCGCGCACCTGCAGGCGGGCGGGCGGGCGGGCGAGCAGCGGCCGGTCGACGACCCCGGCTTGGGCCCGGCGGACGTGGTAGAGCCGGTTGATCTCCAGGAACGGGATCTCCGCTTCCGTGAGGGCCCGTTCAGGTTTGATCGCCTCCACCGGACAGGCGCTGACGCAGGCGCCGCAGTCAACGCAGGTCGTCGGGTCGACACAGAGCATCTCCGCGGTGAGGAAGTCCGGGTCATCCGGGGTCGGCTGGATGCAGTTGACCGGACAGGCATACGTGCAGGAGGCGTCACTGCAGCAGGACTGGGTGATGACGTGGGGCATCGTCGGGCGTCGGGCGTCGGGCGTCTGGGGGAGAGGGGTGCGCCCCGCGCCGCTCAGGCGACGAGCTCGGCGGTGCGGTCGGGCTCGCCGCGGAACCGGGAGGGCTCCCCGGAGATCCCCAGGCGCCGCCACATCGCCCGGCCGGTGCGGGTCATCAGGCCCGTCTCCTCACACAGCCGGCGCATGTCTGCGAAGTAGGAGGCGAGGATCGCGTCGTGGACGGCTCCGCGGCGCAGCGCCTCCCGGTAGACCCGGCGGGGCATCCCGGTCCCGGCGAACAGGGAGAAGCTCGGACGCATGATCTCGTCGGCGAGGACGGCCATGGTGACCGGGAACAGCACCGTCAACACCCCGCGGGTCAGCCGCGAGCGGCGCGGCAGGTGGAAGCGCAGGAACGCGTCGGCGAAGGAGATGTGGCGCGCCTCCTCGGCGATGTGGATCTGCATCGCCCGGGCGAGCGTCGGCTGCAGCGACCGTCCGGTGCGCATCAGCGACTTCTGGTAATGGTCGATCGGCTCCTCCCCGCCGAGGATCCCGATCATCAGCAGCAGCGGCAGATAGCCGGCGAGGAATCCGATGACGGGCATCAGCGTCCGGAACCGGCGCCGCGCGCCGGGCACGTCGTCCCCGATCCGGTTGACAAGCTCCTGGAACATCTGGATGTGGTTGCACTCCTCGGTCATCTCGTGCATGCAGTAGCGGAACTCGGGTGACCCGTTGGGGAGGGTCATCGCGTAGTGCATGAGACCGCGGATGAGCACGCTCTCAAAGGCGGCCCCGACCTTCACCGCGTTGGCGACCCGGCGCCGGCCGATCTCGATCTGCACCTCCAGCGGCTGGGCCTGGTACCACGGGTGGGCGCCGAGCGGGTCGACCTCGGGGTCGAGCACCCAGCGCGGGTCGGTCCGGTCGACGGCAAGCTCCGGCCCGTCCCAGTCGATGTCCTCGTAGGGGTCGAAGTGGGTGTGCACCGACCCGGCCGAGAGCACCTCCAGCATCTCGCGGTAGTCCTCGGCCAGGTGGCCGGCCCGCTGCTCCATCAGTGCGCTCACCGTCGGTTCCTCCTTTGACGAACTTCAACAACTCGGTGTCGGTACACCGCTGCCTACGCAAATGTTACAACTTATCTACGGAGCTGTGACAACTTGGGCGACGCCGGACTCGGTCCGGGCTGGGTGGCGGAGCCCGGACCGAGTCCGGGTTCAGTCGCGCAGCACGGCCCGGCGGTCGGGCTCGCCGCGGTAGCGCGAGGGTTCGCCCCAGATCCCCAGTCGCTGCCACAGCCGCTGGGAGACGGGGTTGATCAGCCCCGTCTCGCTGACGAGGCGGCGCATGTCATTGAAGTACCCGGCCATCAGCCGGCGGCCGGTCCGGCCGGTGAGGAACGCCTCGATGTAGACGTCCTTGGGCACCCCGACCCGGGCCATCTCGCGGTAGGGCGGAACGATGATCTCGAGCGCGCCCATCCGCATCACGATTGGGAACCACAGCGACACGCCGAAGCGCTTGAGCGCGTTCTGGCGCGGCAGGGTGTGGCGCAGCCACGCGTCGGCGAAGGAGATGTGGCGGGCCTCCTCGGCGATGTGGATCTGCACCGCTCGTCGGACGAGGTCGGGGGCATCTCCGTCCGCGCGGATCACCGCCTTCTGGTAATGATCGATCGGCTCCTCTCCGGCGAGAACGGTGATCATGAACAGCGTCGGCATGTAGCCGAAGAGCAGCGAGATGATCGGAAGGGCGCGACGGAGGTGCCGGTGGGGCCCCTGCACGTCGTCACCGACGGAGTTGACGAGCTCCTGGAACATCTGGATGTGGTTGCACTCCTCCGTCATCTCATGGAGGCAGTAGCGGAACTGCGGGTCGAAGTTCTCGAGCGTCGTCACGTAATGCATCATCGACCGCACGAGCAGGGTCTCGAACACCGCCCCGGTGCGGATGACGTTCATGAACCGGACGCGGCCGATCTCGACCCGCCGGTCCAAAGGCTGGGCCTGATACCAGGGGTGGGCCCCGAGCGGGTCGTTCTCGGGGTCGAGCACCCAGCGCGGGTCGGCCGGATCGGTCGCCACCGTCCAGTCGATGTCCTCGTAGGGGTCGAAGTGGATGTGCACCGATCCCTCTGAGAGCACCTCGAGCATCTGGCGGAACTCCTCAGAGAGCTCGCTCCGGGGTGCGGTCACTGTGCCCATCACGAGCACCTCCTCCTCAACACGGTTGACGTGGACGCCGGCGGCGCCGGTGCCTACGACAACGCTACAACAGACTACGTGCCTGTGACAAGGGGGGCCGACCCGGGAGCGCGCGGGGGTCGGCGGCCCGAGGGCACCAGGCCGCCGGCGCGGTCAGTGCGAAGACCCGTGTCCGGGAGCGGCTTCGGCGGGGGCCCGGCCCGGCAGCCGGGCCCCCGGCCGGCGACGTCCTACAGGCCCATCGTGCGGCCGATCAGCTCCTTCATGATCTCGTTCGTCCCCGCGTAGATGCGGTTCACGCGCGCGTCCACCCAGGCGCGGGAGATCGGGTACTCCTCCGTGTAGCCGTAGCCCCCGTGCAGCTGGAGGCACTTGTCGGTCACCTCGCCGAGGAGGTCGGTCGTCCACCACTTGGCCATCGCCGCCTCGGGGACGGTCACCTCGCCGCGGGTGTGGCGGTCGATCAGGGAGTCGACGAAGGTGCGGGTGATGGTCAGCTTCGTCTGCAGTTCGGCGAGCACGAAGCGGGAGTTCTGGAAGCTCCCGATCGCCCGCCCGAACGCCTTGCGCTCCTTGACGTAGTCGAGGGTGATCTCGAGTGCCCGCTCGGCGCCCGCAAGCGAGCTGATCGCGAGGGTGAGCCGCTCGGGCACGAGCTTGTCGACCATCTGGAAGAACCCGGTTCCCTCATCCCCGAGCAGGTTCTCGGCCGGGACGATGCAGTCGTCGAAGAACAGTTCGGCCGTGTCGGAGGCGTGCTGGCCGATCTTGGCGATCTTCTTGCCGCGGCTGAAGCCGGGGGAGTCCGAGTCGATCACGATCAGGGAGATCCCGCCGTGGCCGGCGTCGGGGTCGGTGAGGACCGCGGTGATCACCTGGTCGGAGTTGATCCCGTTGGTGATGAACGTCTTCGCGCCGTTGACGACGTAGTGGTCCCCGTCGCGCCGCGCCCGGGTCTTGATCCCGGCGAGGTCCGAGCCGGTGCCGGGCTCGGTCATCGCGATCGCGAGGATCTTCTCGCCCTTGGCGATCGCCGGCAGCCAGCGGGCCTTCTGCTCGTCGTTGGCGCCCTTGAGGATGTAGGGGAGGCAGAGATCGGTGTGGACCTGGGGTCCGGCGAAGGCGTTGGCGACCATCGCGCGGGCCGCCTCCTCGCCGAGGACCGCGTTGAAGCGCATGTCATCGACGCCCTCGCCGCCGTACTCGGTCGGCACCGCCATCGCGAGGAAGCCGTGCTCGGCGAGCTTGGTGAACAGCTCACGGGGGACGATGCCGGCCGCCTCATACTCCTCGTAGTGGGGGACGACCTCGCGCTGGAGGAAGGTGGCGAAGCTCTCACGGTAGGCGTGGTGCTCGTCCTCGAAGATCGCGCGCTTAGTCGCGGGCGGCGGTGTGGTGGTCGACATCGGGGTCGGATCCTCCCGGGTTGGTCCTAGGTTTGGCGGAACCTGCGACAGAGTACCGGAGCGTGTAAAGCTGGCACACGCGGGGCGGTGGCGCTGCTAGGTTCGCAGGCAGCGATGACCGCCCCGACCGCTCCGCGTCAGACCTCGCCGCTGCTGACCAAGCTGCTGAGCGGCACGGTGACCAAGACCGAGGAGGCGCGCGATCGGATCCTCGCCACGGCGATCGATCAGATCTCCGACTTCGGGGTGCGGCGGTTCACCGTGGATGAGCTCGCCCGCCGGGTCGGCCTCTCGCGGGTCACCATCTACCGCCACTTCCCCAGCCGCGAGGGCGTGCTCGAGGCGGCGCTGCTGCGCGAGCTGCGCGGGTTCATGGCCGAGATCGACGCGGCCGTCCGCCCCTGCGACGGACTCGAGCAGCGCGTCGTGGAGGGGTTCGTCTTCACGATCCTCCGCCTGCGCGAGCACGCGGTGCTCCAGCGGCTGCTGCGGACCGAGCCGGAGCTGATCCTTCCGCTGTTGACGACCGGCGGCGGTCCGGTGATCGAGACCGGGCGGGAGTTCATCGCCGCCTTCGCCCGGGGCGGGACGGCGGCTCCGGGAGCCATGGCCGCCCTTCCCGAGCCCGAGCTGCAGGTGCTCTCCGAAATCCTCGCGCGGATGATCCTCTCGCTCGTGCTCACCCCCGACTCGGTCGTCCCGCTCGCCTCCGAGGCCGAGCTACGCGCCTACGCGCAGCGCTACATCGGCCCGATCATCCGGGCCTTCACCGGGCCGGACCGGGATCCCGCACCGGCCGGCCGCGAGCCCGCGGGGCGTCGGCTCGACGCGGACTGACACAACTGACCGTCGCCATCGCCCCCCGCCGCGTGTCACATTCCCGGGGTGAACTTCGAACTGACCCCCCGCGCCGCCGAGCTCCGCGCCCGCCTCGAGGCGTTCATGGACGAGCGCGTCTACCCCGCCGAGCCGATCTGGGCCGAGCAGGTCCGGGCCGCCGCCACCCCTCACGTCCACGCCCCGATCATCGAGGA
The DNA here is from genome assembly GCF_023330685.1 of Conexibacter sp. DBS9H8. Lineage (GTDB taxonomy): Bacteria > Actinomycetota > Thermoleophilia > Solirubrobacterales > Solirubrobacteraceae > Palsa-465. The sequence goes on along the minus strand of NZ_CP097128.1, from coordinate 3,447,754 downwards.
GCTCAAGGCCGAGGCCCGCGAGCGCGGGCTCTGGAACCTGTTCCTCCCCGACGCCGAGCACGGCGCCGGGCTGAGCAACTGCGAGTACGCGCCGCTTGCGGAGGTGATGGGCCGCACGAAGATCGCCGCCGAGATCTGCAACTGCAACGCGCCCGACACCGGCAACATGGAGGTGCTCCAGCAGTTCGGCACCGAGGAGCAGAAGCAGCGCTGGCTGATCCCGCTGCTCGACGGGGAGATCCGCAGCGCCTTCGCGATGACCGAGCCGGACGTCGCCAGCTCGGATGCGACCCAGATCGCCACCTCGATCGTCCGCGACGGCGACGAGTACGTGATCAACGGGAGGAAGTGGTGGACGACCAACGCGTTGCACCCGAACCTCGCGATCCTGATCGTGATGGGCAAGACCGACCCTGAGGCGGCCACCTACGCCCAGCAGTCGATGGTGCTCGTGCCGATCGACACGCCCGGGGTGACCGTCAAACGCAGCCTGCCCGTGTTCGGCTACCACGACACCGAGGGCCACGGCGAGCTCGAGTTCGCCGACGTCCGTGTCCCGGTGTCGAACATCCTCGCCGGGGAGGGGATGGGGTTCATGATCGCCCAGGCCCGGCTCGGGCCGGGGCGGATCCACCACTGCATGCGCGCGATCGGCCTCGCCGAACGGGCGCTCGAGCTGATGTGCGCGCGGGCGGACGCTCGCTTCACCTTCGGCAAGCCGATCTCGGCGAACGCGAACATTCGCGACTGGATCGCCGAGTCCCGGATCGAGCTGGAGATGGCCCGCCTGCTCGTGTGGAAGACCGCGTGGCTGATGGACACCGTCGGCAACCAGCACGCCCGGATCGAGATCTCGGGGATCAAGTTCGCGGTGCCCGAGATCTGTCTGCGGATCCTCGACCGGGCGATCCAGGTGCACGGCGGCGGCGGAGTTTCGGACGACTTCCCGCTCGCGATGGGCTGGGCGATGCTGCGCACCCTCCGTCTCGCCGACGGGCCCGATGAGGTGCACAAGCTCTCCCTCGCCCGTCAGGAGCTGCGCCGGCAGCGGGAGCGCCGGGGCGATGTCAGCGCCTGAGGGCGGTCGCGGGCCGGTGGCGGCGGGCGCCGATCCCGACCCCCGCCTGCGTGAGGTGCGCAGCGAGGATGCGCTCGATGCCGCGGCGCTGGGCAGCTGGCTGACGGCTCAGCTGCCCGACCTCAACGCCGAGATTCCCGAGATCCGCCAGTTCTCCGGCGGCGCCTCCAACCTCACCTACCTGCTCAGCTTCCCCACCTCCGGACGGGAGCTCGTGCTGCGCCGACCGCCGCGCGGAGCGCGATCGGGGGCGGCACACAACATGGCCCGCGAGTACCGGGTCCAGCATCGCCTCGGACCGGTCTTCCCCTACGTCCCGACCGTCGTCGCCCTGTGTGAGGACGAGTCGGTGCTCGGCGCGCCCTTCTATGTGATGGAACGAGTGCCCGGTGTCGTCTGCGGGCTGCCGGTTCCGCCCGAGATCGGCACCACCCCGGAAGCGCTCGACGCGCTCGGCGAGGCGTTCATCTCCGTCCTCGCTCAACTCCACTCCGTCGACGTGGACGCCGCCGGGCTCGCCGACCTCGGTCGCGGCCCCGGCTACGTCGCCCGCCAGGTCGCCCAGTGGAGCGACCGGTTCGTCAAGGCGCGGACCTGGAACGTGCCGAGCTTCAAGGGGGTGATGCGCTGGCTGGAGGAGAACCAGCCCGATGACGTCGGCACCTGCCTGATCCACAACGACTTTCGCCTCGACAACATGGTCTTTGACCGCTCGGCGCCGCTCAGCGTCAACGCCGTCCTCGACTGGGAGATGGCGACCGTCGGTGACCCGCTGATGGACCTCGGTGGCGCGCTCGCCTACTGGATCCAGGACAACGATCCGTTCCTCCTGCGGCGCTTTGCCCGCCAGCCGACGCACCTGCCCGGCGCCCCTCGCCGTGAGGACATCATCGCCCGCTACGGCGACCTCACCGGCCGGCCGATGGACGGCATCGCCTTCTATGAGGTGTTCGGGATCTTCCGGCTCGCGGCGATCATCCAGCAGATCTACCACCGCTACTCGACGGGGGCGACGACGAACCCGGCGTTCAAGCACTTCTGGCTGATGGTGCGCGCCTGTCACGCGGAGGCGCGCAAGCGGATCTCCTGGGCGGGGTAGGGTCCGGGGGGCGACTGCCCCGGATGGTTGGGCAACGCCCACTCCGCGTCAGCAGCCAGGGGGCGCAACTTTCGCTCCGGCGGCGTGTTTCGGGCCGCAGATCCTCCCGGCTGCGAGCAGGGCCGGCGGCAGCGGGGGGGCACGCTCTTCCCGCAGGGGATCCGGCGAACTGACCACGGATTGGAAGCCATGAACATGACCTCACGTCGTTTTATCCTGAGCGCATTCCTGGCGCTCCTCGCCTCCGCGGGTGCGGTGTTCGTGACGACGCGGCCGGCGCAGGCCGGGTCGGCGCAGCGCCCGGCTCCTGCGTTCGTCGCCGCCGTGCAACGGGCCGCCGACCAAACGGCGCTGCGCGCCCAGGCCGCCGCGGTCCGTCCGCGGCTGATCAGTGCGGGGCGTGGCTTTGACCGCACCGGCATGGCTCCGAAGGTGCCGGCGGGTGCCCTCCGCCTCTCCGGCGTGGCGGCAGACACGCCGATGCAGGTCGATCTCGCGCTTGTACCGCGAGACCCGCAGGCGCTCGCCCGGTTCGCCACCGACGTGTCCACACCCGGGAACGCCGACTTCCGTCACTTCCTCAGCGGTCCGCGCTTCGCCGCCACCTACGGCGCCACCCCGGCCACTGTCGCCGCCGTCCGGTCGGCGATGGCCCGCGCCGGCCTGCACGCGGACCCGGCGAGTGCCAACCGGCTGGAGATCAAGCTGACCGGTACGGCCGGGCAGTTCGAGCACGCCTTCGACACCCGCCTGGTTCAGTTCCGCCTGGCGAGCGGTCGGATCGTGTTTCTCAACACGGCCGCCCCGCGTGTGGCCGTCTCGGTCGCGCGGGACATCAGCGCGGTGATCGGGCTCGACAGCCTCTGGCATCTCACCCCCCAGCTCGGTGCCACCGCCACCAATCCGCTTCTGCCCGCGCCACTCGGGGCCGGCAGCCTGCCTGTGAGCGCCTCGTCGGCCGCGACGGCCACCTCGACGACCCCGACCGCGACGCCCGGTCCGACCCCGACGACGACCAGCCCGGCGACCCCGACCTCCTACGCCAACGGCCCGACCCCGTGCGCCCAGGCGGTCAGCACCGCTGCGGCGGGGACGACGAATCTGCTGCCGATCGGGGGGACGCCCGTCTCAGAAGATCCCCCCTTCCAGTCCATCCTCTACAACTACAACTCGTTCTCGAAGGCCTACAACTTCAACCCGCTCTACCGCGAGGGGTACCTCGGCTCGAACCCGACGACCGGTGCCTCGGTGCCGGTGGGAATCTTCGAGCTGGAGGCGAACTTCCCGACCGACCCGCAGGGTTTTGACAACTGCTACGGGATCGGGACGAAGGTCGGCTACGTCGAGGTCGACGGCGGCAACGGGGCGGCCAGCAACACGCCGACGAACCAGTCGGGCTTTGAGACGGCGCTCGACATCGAGACGATCTCAGCGCTCGCTCCCAACGTCAACATCACCGTCTATCAGGGCAACGCCAACGCGAACACCGGCTGGCTCGACACGTTCAACACGATCGTCTCCGCCGATCATGACAAGGTCGTGTCCGTCTCCTACGGTGCCTGCGAGCAGCTCGCGGGTGAGCTGGTCGGCAGCGCACCCCAGGCCGAGCTGCCGCTGTTCGAGGAGGCCGCCGCCCAGGGGCAGACCTTCGTCGTCTCCGCCGGCGACTCCGGGGCGGAGGGCTGTCGACTCGCCACCGACACGCAACTTCCCGCCGTCGACGACCCCGCAGCGGACCCGTACGTGACCGGGGTCGGCGGGACGGCGCTGGAGTCGGTCGGCAACCCGGCGGCGAGCACCCCGACCGCGCCGACTGAGACGGTTTGGAACGACGGTGCCGCGCTCGACGCCACCGACCAGGGCGGCGCCGGCGGCGGGGGCCTGTCGACGCTGTGGCTGATGCCCTCGTACCAGACCAACGCCCCCACCTCCCTCGGCGTGATCAACTCCGAGTCTCAAGGCTTCGAGATGAACGCCGGCGCGGTCTGCTCGGGGGCCGCCGACAACTACGTCGGCAGCCTTCCCAGCTACGCCTACTACTGCCGTGAGGTGCCCGACGTCTCCGCGAACGCGAGCCCGTACACCGGGTACAACGTCTACTACGACGGGGCGTGGGCCGGGGTCGGCGGGACCTCGGGGTCCGCGCCGCTGTGGGCGGCGATGTTCGCGCTCGCGGACTCGGTGCCCGGATGTCAGGTCGGCTTTGCCAACCCGGTGCTGTACCAGATCGCGGGTACCAAGCGCTATGGGACCGACTTCAACGACATCACCGTCGGCTCCAACGACATGGGCGTCTCCAACGGCGGCTACTTCAACGCGCTGACCGGCTATGACATGGCCAGTGGCCTGGGCACGCCCAACGCCGCCAACCTCGTGCCCGACCTGTGCGCGAATGAGACCTACACGCGGACCGGTTCCGCCGGGAGCACGACGGTCACCCAGACGACTCCGGGGACGACGACGACGGTGCAGAACGGCACCACAACGACGGTGACCCAGCCGGGGACGACGACGACGGTGCAGAACGGCACCACGACGACGGTCACCCAGACGACCCCGGGGACGACCACGACCGTGCCCCAGGGCGCCGTGCCGCCGGCCAAGCACAGCTGTCGCCGCGATGCAGCTCTTCGCTTCCCCCAGCCCTCACGGGGGGGGATCCGAGAGGTGCGCGCCGAGGTCCTCATCGACGGACGGGTCGTGCGGCGCCTCTCAGGTCATCAGATCAGGCTCATCACGGTCAGGGCGCCGACCATGACGAGCTTCACCGTTGAGGTCATCTCGACCTTCTCTGACGGCGAGGTGATCGACCACCAGCTCACCTACCACGGCTGCAAGGCGCCGGCGTCCCGGTACCGGACCCTGCACCCAGCCCGGCGCGGTCACCGCAACGCCCGCTCCCAGCATCGCGGTAGGTCCCGACGTTGACGGCCCGGCGTGCTCCGGTTCGGTGCTGAGCGCCGGAGCACGCCCCGCTTCGTTCAGAGAAAAAGCGCCGCTGGTCGACGCAGCGCAGCTGATCGAGATCACTGGGTCAGTGACCGTCAAAGGACGGCAGGCGCCAGATCTGCTCGGCGAGGTCTCGCTGGACCTGGTGGACGTAGGCGCGGCCGATCGGCGTGTCCCAGCGGCCCGAATCCCAGAAACCGAGGCTGAACCAGAGCTCGTGGGGGCCGTAGCGGGCGCCGTTTCCGGAGACGGTGTTCAGCCAACTCTGCGTGCCGTCGTAGTAGGAGCGGATGATCGCGCCGTAGTAGTCGGCGTCGAAGGCGGTGTCTCCGGCGGCGAGGTCAGCGCAGCAGTGGTAGCGCGCATCGAGCTGAAACAGGCCAAAGGCGTGACCACCGTCGCCGCGGGTGGACATCTCCCACCAGGACTCGACCGCGGCGACGGCCCGCAGCAGATTCGGATCCAGGCCCCACTTGATCGCCGCCCACGCGATGATCTGGCTTGTGCTGCCGCGATAGTCGCCGGTGATGCGGTCCAGGTACCAGCGCGGCATCGAGTGGTCGTGGGCACGGAAGGCGCGAAGCTGCGCCTGGGACGGAACCCGCCGGTTATCGGCCCGGTTCCCGGCACGAATCTCTGCGATCGGGCCGACCAGGCGGGCGGCCTCGGCGCCGGACATGATCGCCACCACCTGAGTGGGGGAGGTTGAGATCGGCGCCGGCCCGCGCACGCTGCGTGCCTGTGCGAGCGGGATGCCGAGCAGGCCGCAGGCGAGGGTCACGGCGAGGGCGGAGACCCCAACGCGGACCATCTGGGCGGCCGGGTACCCCCGGCGGCGAGGTGGCCGCGGGGCGTCTCGCCCGCGAGCGCGACGGGTCGGCAACGACGGTGCCTGCGCAGAGGAGCTGAGCGCGGTCACCCTGTCCTATCGGCCGGTCCGGCGGTAAAGCTGAGCGCCGGCTCGGCCGACGGGGCTCAGGGACGGTTGCGCCCGTGCGCGTCGTGGGCGGTGACCCACTCCTCCGCGACGACGGCTGCCCCGAGCGACAGCTCGCCACAGAGTACGGTGGCGGCGATGATCTCGGTCAGCTTGAGCACCCCACCGGCGCCGTAGCAGCCGAGCATCTCCAGGCACTCGCGCTGGGTGGCCAGGCCGGTTCCCCCGCCGTAGGTGGCGACGATCAGGGACGGGATCGTGATCGAGAAGTAATAGTCGCCGTTGGCACGATGCTCGGCGTACACGTAGGCGGTCGAGGACTCGGCGACGTTGGCGACGTCCTGGCCGGTGGCGATGAACAACGCGGTGATCCCGTTGGCCGAGTGGGAGCCGTTGTTGTTCACTCCCGCCATGAACCCGCCGAGCTGGGAGATCTGCCGGGCGTCGAAGAGCTGGCGGGAGGAGGCGCGCATCAGACCCCTGAGCAGGGCGTCGGGGATCGTCGCCTCGGCGATCACCCGCTTGCCACGGGTGCGCAGCATGTTGATCTGTGAGGCCTTCTTGTCCGTCGCCATGCTTCCCTCCAGCTGGAAGCGCTCGATCGTCCCCGGGTAGTTGGCGACGATCCAGTTCGCGGCGTGGGAGGTCGCCTTGCCGGTCATGTTCTGTCCGGCGGCGTCCCCGGTGGCGTAGTTGAACCGGGTGTAGAGCAGCCGTGCGGCCGGATACTGCTCGATCTCGAGCAGGCGGCCGCTCGAGGTCGTCTCGGCGGCGACGGCGGCGACCTCGCTGAAGTGCTCGCCCAGCCAGAGCCCGAAGTCGCGGGCCTCCCGGGCGCTGGCGAAGACGAACGCGGGCGCGCGCTGCATGTGGTCCTTGACGACCGTCGTGGTCACACCGCCGGCCTCATGGAGCAGTCGCATCCCACGGTTGTAGGAGGCCACGAGCGTGCCTTCGGTCGTCGCCATCGGCACCCAGAACTCGCCTTGGGCGTGCTCGCCGTTGACGAGCAGCGGGCCGGCCAGTCCGATCGGCACCTGGGCGGCCCCGAGGAAATGCTCGACGTTCCCGCGCGTGATCGCCGGGTCAAACGAGTAGGCGCCCACATGCGCGAGCGCGACCCCGGTACGCTCGGCGACGAAGTGCGTGCGCGTTGTCGCTGCCGCACGGGTGAAGTCGTCGTCGGGGTCGCGGGGGACCGGGGTGCGGGTCGTGGACGGGGTCGGGTCGAGGCTCACGCGCCGAGGCTATCGCGACCACGCCGGCGGATGCGTCGCATCACCTTCGTTGGACCTTGACGTCGGACATTCTCAGGCCGTCGCCGGCCCGGACAGGAGCGCGCCATCCAGGTGGCCGCGGCGGTCGTGCCCGCAACGGTCAGGCAGCGAGGGCGAGCCGATCGATCTGGGCGTACACGCTGTCGCCGTGCACAGACACGGGGAAGGTGGCGACACACAGGCTGCCGCCGGCCTCACGGCCGTCGCGGAGCGAGAACCGCCGCTCATGCAGCGGGCAGATGACGCTGGCGTCGGCGACGATCCCGTCCGCCAGCGGTCCGCCGCGGTGGGGGCAGACACCGTCGGTCACATACCAGCCCGAGGCAGCATGGAAGACGGCCAGGTTGCGGCCGTCGACCTCAATCGCGCGTCCCTCTCCGGCGGGAACGTCGTCGACGGCACAGACTCGGATCATCGGGTACCTCCGGTCGGCGGTCCGACCAGTTCGATTCGTGGGGTGGACAGTCCGCCGGGTTGCGGTTCGGCTGTGATTGGGTCGAGGTCGTCGAACTGGCGGTCGTGGTAGGGGTGCTCCCGTTCCAGCCACGGGTCGAGCACCGCCGCCTTGGCAATCCGGAACCGTTCAAGCAGGGTCGCCACCCGGTTCGGATCCATGAGCAGGGTTTGGATGCGCTCGAGGCCGACGCGTGGCACATAGTCGTAGGTGCGCTCGCGGTAGTCGGCCTCCTCGCGGTAGAGCTGCAGGAACGCGGTGGCCAGCCGAATCGCCTCCGGCCGGGTCGTCACGGTCGCCAGGATGTCCCCCTCGCGGACGGTCGCGCCCGCCGCCCCGCCGACCCGCACCTGCCAGCCGCCTTCCACCGCAACGAGCCCGACGTCCTTGACGGTCGCCTCCGCGCAGTTGCGGGGGCACCCAGAAACACCGGACTTCACCTTCGCCGGGGTGTGCAGCCCCTCCCACGCGTGTTCCAGCTCGATCCCGAGGCCGACTGAGTCGCCGATCCCGAACCGGCAGAAGTCCGCCCCGACACAGGTCTTGACCGTGCGAACCGCCTTGGCGTACGCGTGTCCGGAGGGCATGTCAAGCTCGCGCCAGATCTTCGGCAGGTCGGCTTTGGCGACGCCGAGCAGGTCGATCCGCTGGCCCCCGGTGACCTTGACCATCCGCACCCCGTAGCGCTCGGCGACGTCAGCGATCCGTCGTAACTCGTCCGGGGTGGTCACCCCTCCGTACATCCGCGGCACGACGCTGAAGCTTCCGTCGTTCTGGATGTTCGCGTGGACCCGATCGTTGATGAACCGGGCGTGGCGCTCCTCTCGGTGTCGGTTGTCGTTGAGCTCGGAGACGAGGTAGGCAAGCGCCGGCTTGCAGGCCCCGCACTCGCGCCCGGTGCCGAGGCGCGCCGCGACCTCGGAGACCGAGCCCAGCCGCTCCTGGCGGATCGCCGCCGCGACCGACTCGCGGGTCTGGCGGGCACAGGCACAGAGAAAGTGCGGTTCGACAGACGCCCCGCCCGCAGCCGTCACGATCTCGACCACCGCCGCCCGGCAGGAGCCACAGCCCGTGCCGGCCCGCGTCCGCGCCATCACCTCCCGCGGCGTTCCACAGCCGTCGATCTGCACCGCCGCGAGGAGCGTCCCCTTGCAAACACCGTTGCAGTTGCAGATCTGGGCGTCATCGGGCAGCTCGGCGACCGTCAGTGCGGCCGCGGCCGCGAGCCGCTCGAGTGGATCAGAGACCTCGGTCGCCGCGCCGATCTCAGCGAGCAGCGCCTCATGGCCGCGGATGTCCCCGAGCAGGACCGCGCCGGCGGCCCGCCCGTCGGCGACCACGAGCTTGCGGTACACCCCCGCCCCGGTGTCGGCGCTGATCGCTTCCGCGTCCCCCTCGGCGGCGCCGATTGCGACAAGGTCGATGCCAGCGACCTTCAGCTTCGCCCACGGCAGCGAGCCGCGGTAGGGGCCGGGGCGCGGTCCCGTCCCGCCGAGCGCGTGATTGACTGCCGCGCCGAGCACCCGCGCCTGATCGTGAATCGGTGCGACGAGCCCGTGGACGGTGCCTGCGTGCTCGGCACACTCCCCCAGCGCCCACACCCCCGCCGCGGAGGTGGCCAGCCAGTCGTCGACGACGATCCCGCGGGCGACCTGCAGGCCTGCACCGCGCGCGAGCGCGACCTGTGGCCGGATCCCGATCGAGACGACGACGAGGTCGGCCCCGAGGCGGCTGCCGTCCCCAAAACAGAGAGCATCTGGAGTGATTTCGACCGTGTCGCGCTCGAGCGCGACGGTGACGCCGAGCGCTTCGAGCTTGGGGAGAAGCATCTCCGCAGCGCCGGCGTCGAGCTGGCGTTCCATCAGCCGGTTGAGGAGGTGCACGACGGTGACCGCCGCGCCCCGCGCGACGAGCCCGCGAGCAGCCTCAAGCCCGAGCAGGCCACCGCCGATCACTGCCGCCCGCACCCCGGGGCGGGCCGCCGCGCCGATCGCCGCGCAGTCGGCGGGCACCCGAAAGGCGTGGACGTGAGGGAGGTCGATTCCCGGCAAGCGCGGCAGCAGCGGCACCGACCCCGTCGCAAGGACGAGCGCGTCGTAGGCGAGGACCGTCGCGTCGCTGAGTCTCACCGTTCGCTCGGCCGTGTTCACGGCCGTCGCCGCGACGCCGGTGCGCAGCTTGACATCGTGATCGGCGTACCATTCGGCGGGGCGGAGGGCAAGGTCCCCGGCGCCGAGGCTGTCGGTCAGCAGCTCGGAGAGGCGCACGCGATCGTAGGGGGCGGTCGCCTCCGCGGCGACGATCGTCACCGACACGGCACCGTGGGCGCATCCGGCGAGGACCGACTCGGCCGCCGCCTGTCCGGCGATCCCGCCGCCGATGATCACCACGTGCGCAGAACTCATGATCGCATCGTCCCGGTCAGCGGTTTCCCCAACGGGTCAGAGATGTTGCGGGCAGATGAAATGAGCGCGGCCAGCTCGGGCCGGCAGGAGCCACACCCGCTGCCCGCTCCGGTCTCACGACCGAGCGCCGCGATCGACCCGGCTCCCGCACCGATCGCCGCGTTCAGCGCGCTTCGCCGGACCGCGTTGCAGGTGCACACGAGCGGATCCGGGTCAGGGTCGATTGCTTCCGGATGCGCGCCATCTGCGCGGGCGTTCCCGTCGAGCAGGTGTGCGGGCACCGGGTCGCCGGAGCTGAGCAGGTCCGACAGCGCACGGGCGTCGGGCACTGACCCGAGGACGATCGCGCCGATCAGTCGGTCACGCTCGAGCAGAAGGCGGCGGTAGCGGCCGGTGCGGGTGTTCGCGTCGACCACCTGGTCATGGTCCCGGCCGGCCTCCACCTCGCCGCCTGCGAACAGATCGATCCCGGCGACCTTCAGTGTCGTGGCTGTGCGCGCTCCCGTCCAGGCATGCGGGTCGCCGACGATGACCGCGGCTGCCGTCCGTGCCTGGGCGGCCAGCGGTGCCCACAGGCCGTAGACCTGTCCGGCGTGTTCGGCGCACTCCCCGACCGCCCAGACCGACGGGGCACTCGTCCGCAGCTCGTCATCCACCTGCACGCCGCGGGCGCAGGCGATTCCGGAGGTCCGCGCGAGTTCGGTCTCCGCGACGACGCCGGCCGCCACCACGACCACGTCCGCAGGCAGATCCGTGCCGTCGTCCAGGCGTACCTGCGAGCGGTCGATTCCGGTGACCGCACAGTCGATCCGGACATCGATCCCGAGGGCGCTGAGGCGGCGAGCAAGCAGCTCCGCGGCTCCGGCGTCGAGCTGCTGGGGCATCAGCCGATGTCCCCGTTCAACGACCGTCACTGCCGCGCCGTGGCCAAGCAGGCCGGCGGCCGCCTCGAGGCCAAGCAGTCCCCCGCCGATCACCACGGCGGTGCGCGCACCCGCGCGCACCGCCGCTTGCAGCGCCGTGGCGTCGGCAATCGTCCGGAACGGGTGCACGTGGCGGTGCTCGATGCCGGGCACCGGCGGCAGGAACGGCCGCGAGCCGGTGGCGAGCACGAGCGCGTCATAGCGGTGGCGGCCCCCGGAGTCGTCCTCAACGATCCGCCCCGCGAGATCGAGACCGACGCAGCGAACCCCGGCGCGAAGGTTCACGTGGTGGGCTGCGAACCAGTCGGCCGGCAGGAGCGACATCGACGCCTCCGTCACCGTCCCCTCCAGCAGACGTGACACCTGCACACGGTTGTAGGGGAGGCCCGCTTCCGCCGCCAGCACGGTGACCCGCCATTCGGTGTTCGAGCGCCGCCGCGTGACCTCGGCCGCGACCGCCATGCCGGCCATCCCACCGCCGACGATCACGAGCTCGCGGGTGAGCCGGGCGACGGTATGGGTATCGGTGGAGCGGACCGGCCGGTCTGCGGACGTCGGGGCGACCGACACCGGACAGAGCTTCAGCTCCGGCTGTTGGGACACCGGATCAACACGATCGCCGGTGAGCCCGTTGAGCGCTCCGGCACCCGCCGGCGCGTGCAACGCGCCCCAGTGAAACGGGGCGAACACGACCCCCGGGCCGATCGTGTCGCAGACCCGGGCACGCAGGCGCACCTCGCCGTGGACGGAACGCACGAGCACGAGGGCCCCGTCGTTGATGCCGTGGGCGCTCGCATCGGTCGGATGGATCTCCAGGACAGGCTCACCGGCGGCGGCCCTCAGCCGCGCCGACTTGCCTGTCCGGGTCATCGTGTGCCACTGATCGGCGATCCGGCCGGTACTGAGCAGCAGGGGAAACCGCTGGCTCGGGCCCTCGCCGGCCGAGTGCGGCGTCGCCACGGCGAGGCTGCGCCCATCCGCCGTTGCGACGGTCCCACCTCCGTAGAGTCGCGCGGTGCCGGGATGGCCGGGTGCCGGGCAGGGCCACTGGATGCCCTGTCCGCTGCGGGCGAGCCGCGCGTGCGTGATTCCGCTCACGTCGCAGGGACGCCCGCGGGTGAGTTGGGCGAACTCGTCGTAGACCTCGGCGGCGTCCCGCCACCCGAACGCGGATCCGTGGCCGAGATGGGCGGCGAGCGCGGCGATGATCTCCCAGTCGGCCCGTGCCTCCCCGGGGGGCGCGAGCAGGCGGCGCACGAGGTCGACCCGCCGCTCTGAGTTCGTCATCGTCCCCTCCTTCTCCGGCCAGGCGGCCGCCGGGAGCACGAAGTCGGCCAGCGCTGAGGTTTCCGTCGGATGGTGGGCGTCCTGGACGACCACCAGCTCACAGCGCCGCAGCGCCTCCCGGACGACCGCGGTGTGGGGCATCGAGACGACCGGGTTGGTCCCGATGATCCAGAGCGCCTTCACCCGCCCGGCTGCGGCGGCGCCAAACAGCTCGACGGCGGGCAGTCCGGGGGCCGGATTGAGTTCAGCGACGCCCCAGGCGGCAGCGACCTCGGCCCGGTGGGTGGCGTCGTCGACGCGGCGGTAGCCGGGCAGCAGGTGGGCGAGGCCGCCGACCTCCCGGCCGCCCATCGCGTTGGGCTGTCCGGTCAGGCTGAAAGGGCCGCTGCCGGGACGGCCGAGGTTGCCGGTGGCCAGACACAGGTTGATCAGGGCGCGGTTCTTGAGGGTGCCGACGGTCGACTGATTCGCCCCCATCGACCACAGCGCCATCGCCGCACCCGCCGACCCGAAGCGGGCCGCCGCCTCGCGAATGAGCGCAGCCGGCACGCCGGTCACCTTGGCCGCGCACTCCGGGGGGCACTCCCGGGCCGTCGCCAGGACCGCCTCAAAGTCCCTGACGTGGGCGCTGAGGAACCCCTCGTCAAGCAGGCCCTCGGCCTCGAGGGCGGCAAGCATGCCGTTGAGCAGAGCGAGATCCGTACCCGGTCGCAGCTGCAGGTGCAGGTCGGCGGCGTCCGCCGTCGCGGTGCGCCGCGGATCGATGCAGATCACCGTCGCCCCCTCCCGTTGGCGGGCGAGGATGCGCGAGAACAGGATCGGATGGCAGGCCGCGGCGTTGGAGCCGAGCAGGAGGAGACAGTCGGCCAGCTCGATGTCCGCGTAGGCGCCCGGCGGGCCGTCGGCGCCGAACGCACCCGTGTAGCCCGCCACGGCCGAGGACATGCACAGGCGCGAGTTCGCGTCGACGTGGTTGGTCCCGAGAAACCCCTTGGCGAGCTTGTTGACCGCGTAGTAATCCTCGGTGAGCAGCTGTCCGGAGATGTAGAAGCCGATCGCGTCCGGGCCGTGGCGCTCCCGGATCGCGCGGAGGCGTCCGGCGATCTCCGCCAACGCGGCATCCCAGCCGGTGGCCACCAAGCCACCGGCTGGGCCCGAGCGCGCGAGCACCGTCCCGAGGCGGTCGGTGGCGTGAACGGCGCTGGCGAGCTCACGCGGCTTGGCGCAGGCACGGCCGCGGTTGACCGGATGGTCGGGGTCACCGCTGACGGCGCCGATCCGGCCGGCGTTCACGGTCACGCGCAGGCCGCAGCCAACGCCGCAGTAGGGGCAGAGAGTTGTCGTTTCGGGCACGCTGGAGATCGTCAAGGGGTCGCGTTTCCCGGCCGCGACGCTGAGATGAACGGTGTGTGAACAGGTCGCCCGTTTCGCCACATGGCCAATGACAGGGGCCCTGGGGTGCTGTCAGCCTCGACGCGGAATGGACATGGAAACCGAGATCACCACGCGAGGTCGGGCGGACGCGAACCGTCAGTACGTGCTCGCGACCGTGCGTGAACGGGGGGTGCGATTCATCCGGCTGTGGTTCGTGGACGTGCTCGGGATGCTCAAGAGCTTCGCCGTGCCCGTCACCGAGCTCGAGTCCGCCTTTGACGAGGGGGTGAGCCTCGACGGTTCGGCTCTGGAAGGCTTCGCGCGGCTGGCCGAGCGCGACGTCAACGCCCACCCGGACGCGAGCACGTTTCAGGTCCTTCCGTGGCGCCCGGGGGCAGCGGTCGCCCGGATGATGTGCGACATCCGGCTACCCGACGGTCAGCCGTTCGCCGGGGATTCCCGGCACGCGTTGCGCCGAACCCTCTGCCAGGCGGCCGAACTCGGGCTCACGCTCGCCGTCGGCACCGAAATCGAGTTCTTTCTCTTCGCCGATGAGGACGACCTGAGCCGGCCGCCGCAGCCGCTGGACCGCGGGGCCTACTTCGACCTCACCCCGCTCGACGACGGGTCTGACTTCCGGCGAGCGACGATTGAGTACCTCGAGCAGATGGGCATCCCGGTCAAGGCCTCCCACCATGAGGTCGCACCCTCACAACATGAGATCCGCCTCGCCCACACCGACGCCCTCGCCATGGCGGACGCGGTCACGACCTTCCGCCTCGCCGTCAAGGAGGTCGCCCGCGAGCAGGGGGTATACGCGACCTTCATGCCCAAGCCCCTCGAACATGAGTCCGGCTCGGGCATGCACGTCCACCTCAGCCTCTTTGAGGGGGAGCGCAACGTGTTCTTTGACCCGCAGGGGCAGGCACCCCTGTCGGGAACCGGTCAGGCGTTTCTCGCCGGGGTGCTCGCCCACGCCCCGGAGCTGAGCGCGGTCACCAACCAGTGGGTCAACTCCTACAAGCGGCTCGCGGACGGCTTTGAGGCGCCGGGCCGGGTGGACTGGACCCGCACCGGTGCGGCCGGACTCGTGCGGATCCCTTCGGCCCGTCCGGAGCGGCCGAGCGCCGCGCGGATCGAGCTGCGTTCCCCCGACTCGGCAGCCAACCCGTACCTGTGCTTCGCGCTCGTGCTCGCCGCGGGCCTACGGGGGATCGAACGGGGCTACCAGCTTGGTGCCGAGACCGTCGGCGACCTGACCGCACCGACTGCGCCGCGGCTGCCCGAGGATCTCCGTGAGGCCGTCAACGTCTTCCAGGATTCCGAGCTCGTGCGCGACACCCTTGGCGACCGCCTCGTCGAGTGGTACGTCCGAAACAAACGGGCTGAGTGGGACGACTACCGCCGCACCGTGACGGCGTTTGAGTGGCGCCGCTACCTGCGCAGCCTGTGAGGACGGTCATCGGCATGGGAGACGCCTGGATCTACAGCCCGCAGATCGACGCCGCCGATCCGCTCGCACGGATGCTCGCCGAACTCGGCTTCAGCCCGCGTCGGGTCGCCTCCGGGGAGCCTGCCCTGCGTCCCGACGATCCCGGCGGAGTCGGACCCGCCCTCCCCGAGGTGGCGATTGTCCTCGACGACACGAGCGTGTGTGACCGGCTCCGGGAGGACGAGGACCTCGCCGAGGTGCCGATCCTCGTCAGCGTCGCCGACTGCGACCTGCTGCCCGCCAACGGGGTCCTCGACGCGACCGAGCTGATCGTCGCCCCCTTCAGTGCCGCCGAGCTGGAGACCCGCATCGCCCGCGCCCGACGGGCGGTGCACGGCGTCGAGGACGGCGACATCGTCCGGGCCGGCGGGCTCGAGCTCAACCTCGCGACCTACCAGGCCACCGTCGACGGCGACCCGGTCGACTTCACCTACCTCGAATATGCGCTGTTGAAGTTCCTCATCACCCACCCGCGGCGGGCCTTCAGCCGTGAGGCGCTGTTGAGCCGCGTGTGGGGATACGACTTCTACGGCGGGGCGCGAACCGTCGACGTGCACGTGCGGCGGGTGCGGGCCAAGCTCGGTGCTGAGCATGCCGAGAAGCTGCAGACGGTCCGGCGCGTCGGCTACCGGTTCGACCCATGAGACCGGACGCTGACCGCCACTCGGAGACCGACGCCGACGGAGGCCCGGTGGGAGATGAGCTCACCCGCACCCTCGCCGACGCCGAAGGCCGCCACCACTACGACGGCTTCCGCCAGACGATCAAGATCGTCGGAACGGGTCGGCGGGGCAGCCGCGCCCTCACCTTCGCGGAGGCCCGCCAGGCGATGTCCGACCTCCTGACCGGCTCGGTGTCCGATGCACAGGCCGCCGCCTTCCTGATCGCGATGCGGATCAAGGGTGAGGAGGCCGACGAGCTCGCCGGACTCGCTCAGGGGCTGCGGGACGTCATCCCGGCTCCCCCGTCCGGCGGTCGGGACCGTCCGCTCGTTGCCTGCGTCGGCGCCTACGACGGCGTGGCTGACGCGCCGGTCCTGTCCCTCGCGGTCGCCGCCGCCGCGGCCGCCTGTGGGGCGGGGATCGTCCTGCACTGCGGGGACCGGCTGGGCCCCAAGTACGGGGCGACGGTCGCCGAGGTCCTGGCCGCTCTCGGCGGACCGGGCGCGCCGACGCTTGAGGAGTCCGCGGCGATGCTCAAGCGATCGGGTCTCTGTGTCGTCCACGCGGGGGTCGCGCTTCCCGGCTGGCGTCGCCTTGCGGCCATCCGCGACGAGATCGGATTGCGTGGCCCGGTGCACTCGGCCGAGAAGCTCGTCGACTGGTTCGGCGCCGACCGGTTCGTCGTTGGCCACACCCACGGCCCCTACGCCGAGCGGTTGACAGCGGCGCTGACCCGGCTCGGGGCGGTGCGCGCGGTCGCCGTGCGTGGCATCGAAGGCTCGGACGTGCTTCGGCCCGGGCGGCCTGTGGCGGTGGCGGCGATGGCCGCCGGCGCGGAGGCGACGCCGCTTGAGCTGCCCGAGATGCTCGGTGCGCGGGTCAGCGGCGGCGGCGGGGCGGACGCCTCAGCGTGGATCACCCGCGTGCTGATGCAGGGGGAGGCAGATGATCTGCTCTCCCACACGGTCGCGCTGTCGGCCGGGCTTCGTCTCTGGGTGGCCGGCCTCGCCGCCGATCCGCTCCGGGGTGCTCGGGCGGCCCGGGCGGCGCTTGCGGATGGCACCGCCGGGCAGGCCCTTGCGCGTGCGCTCGGTGCCTGAGGCTCACAAACGAATCTACCTGAGGCTCAGAAACGCCCTCGAAACACGGGGATCATCGGACCGTCACGGCGGCGTCATCGTCCGATGACCGGCCGGCCCTAGCGTCCCCGCCAATGACGACAACCACTGATGCACTCCCTTCTCAACCGACTGCCGCGCCGGCCCTCGACACGGTTCGCCGGGGCCGGCGCTGGATCACCGACTGGACCCCGGATGACCCGACGTTCTGGGCGGCGACCGGTCGGCGGATCGCCGCACGCAACCTCGCCCTCTCGGTGTTCTCCGAGCATCTGGGGTTCTGTCTGTGGGTGCTGTGGACGGTGATCGCCGTCAACCTCGTCAATGTCGGTATCCGGCTGAGCGTGCCCGAGCTGTTCTGGCTCACGGCGGTGCCGAACCTGATCGGCTCGATGCTGCGCATCCCCTACACGTTCGCGATCGCCCGTTTCGGTGGCCGGCGCTGGACGATCATCAGCGTCCTTGCCCTGCTCGTCCCGGCGACGCTCGTCGCGGTCGTTGTCCCGAGTGGCTGGCTCGCCCACCAGTCCCATTCGGTGCAGCTGTGGGTGCTGCTCGCCTGTGCGGCGGCCGCCGGGGTGGGGGGCGGGAACTTCTCCTCCTCAATGGCCAACATCTCCTTCTTCTATCCCGAGGGACGCAAGGGGCTCGCGCTCGGCATCAACGCCGCCGGTGGCAACCTCGGCGTCGCGGTCACCCAGCTGCTCGTGCCTCTGCTGATCGTGGTCGGAGTACCGGCCGCCGCGGTCGCTCTCCCCGTCCACCCGGTGCATCTCGCTGTCGCCGGACTCATCTGGATGCCGTTCATCATCCTCGCCGCCGCACTGGCCTGGTGGCGGATGGACTCCCTCGCCACCGCCCACACGGACACGCGGGCCTACCGCCAGGCGCTCACCAACCCTCACACCTGGATCGTCTCGGCGCTCTACGTCGGCACGTTCGGCTCGTTCATCGGGTTCAGCTTCGCTCTGCCGCTCGTCATCAAGACGAGCTTTCCGGGCTGGCTGGCGCACCATCCGGTGATCGCCACCGACCTCGGGGCGCTCGCCTTCGTCGGCGCGTTCGTCGGCTCGCTCACCCGCCCACTCGGCGGCTGGCTCGCCGACCGGATCGGTGGTGGCGCCATCACCATCGCCGCCTTCCTCGGAATGGCCGTCGCCGTGCTGCCCGCCATCGTGGCGGTCAGCCGGGGAGACTTCAGCCTCTTCCTCGCCGCGTTCATCGTCACCTTCGCCCTGTCGGGAATCGGGAACGGGTCGGTGTACCGGATGATCCCGTCGATCTTCAGCGCCCAGGCCCGCACCCGGGCGCGGCGGGAGCAGCGCGACGTCGGTGCGCTGCTGGCCGCCCACCGCCGCCAGGCCGCGGCGGTGATCGGCATCGCGGGGGCCGTCGGCGCCTTCGGCGGGTTCATCGTCCAGGTCATCTTCCGCCAGGCCTCCCTGGCGACGACGACGCTGCTCACCCGAGCCCAGCGGACCGCCGCCGCTGACCCGCACCAGCTCGCGCTGGTCAAGGCCCACATCGCGGCGGCCCACCGCGACTGGTCGCTGCCGGCACTGTGGGTGTTTCTCGCCCTCTACGTGGTCCTCGCCGGGCTCACCTGGACCGTCTACCGACGGCCGGTCGGCGTCGGGGCGGATGCGACCACCGTGTAAGGAGAATCCCGGGCGCGGACGGGCCGCCGCCGGCCCGTCCGCGTTCAGCTCACCCGGAAGTGCCGGGCGGTGTCGCGGAACGCGTTGGCGAAGATGAGCCCGTTGAGCGGCGCCCCGGGCTTGCCGAGCGCGGACGGTTCGATCCCGATCCGCCAGGTGAAGCGGCAGCGGTCCTCGGCGAGCGGCTCAACCACGTAATCCTCAACGAGGGCGTTGAACAGCGGAAGGTTCATCGACGCGCCGTAGAAGGTGTGGCGGCGGTTCTCCTCCCAGATGAAGAAGTGCTCCTGCACTTTGACGAGGCCGAGCACGGTCGCCTGACGGGTGCTGCCGACCCCGAGCGGCGCCGGTGAGGTCCAGGCGATGTTGAGGCCCCGGCACCAGTAGAGGGGGCGGTCACCGACGAGTTGGGTCCAGACCTGGTCGGCGGGCTGGGTGATCTCCCAGCTGTGGGAGAACCGCTGCGGGGCGGTCTCCAGGAAGCTCTCATCAACGGCTTTCAAGGTGGTCATCGCCGCCATTGTGCCGCCTGACACAGGATCAGTGCGCGTCGCCCACCATCGGCTCGACCCCGGCGGCCACGGCAAGCGCGGTGAGGGACTCCCCCGTGGCGACCGCGAGTCGCTGGAGGTGGGGGATCGTGTCCCGGCAGCCGACAAAGCCGAGGCCAACCGTTCCGGCGTAGCTCTGCATCGTGATGTTGAGGGCCATGCTGTGGATCGGGATGCTCACCGGATAGGAGGCCTCGAGGCGGCTGCCGCGCAGGTACAGCGGGTCGGCCGGTCCGGGCACGTTGGAGAGACAGAGGTTGAAGTTCGTCGGCATGCCCGCGCCGATCCCCGCGAGCGCTCCGAGCGCCTGGAAACCGGTGGGCGCCATCAGGTAGGCGCTGTAGGCGAGGATCGCCTGGCGGCTCATGCCTTCGAGCTGGTGCTTGGCCGCCGCCGTCGACGCGCTCACGGCGGCGAGGCGCTCGACCGGGTCGGCGATGTCGGAGCCGACCTTGGCGAGGATCGCCCCGATCGCGTTGCCCCCGCCGCCGTCATCCTTGGCCCGCACGTTGACGGGGAGGAAGGCGACGAGTGATTTGCGCGGCAGCTCGTCCAGTTCGGTGAGGAAGCTGCGCAGTCCGCCGCCGACGATGCTGATGAAGACGTCGTTGAGGGTCGCGTCCTGCGTCTTGCCGATCCGCTTGAGCACGTCAAGGGAGTACTGCTGGGTGGCGAAGCGCCGGTTGCGTCCGATCCGTCCGTTGAGGATGCAGTAGGGCGCGCGGATCCCGGAGGCGAGCTCGGGCCGGACCTTGGTGAAGGGGAGGAGAGGGCCGGCGATGCGCCGGCCGAGGGTGGCCGCCGAGCCGGTGTGGCTGGCGATCTCCCCGGCGAGCTGGCCCACTCCTGCGAGCAGGCCCGCACCGGCGTCGGTCGGCGTGCGTCGACGCCGCGGCGGCAGGCCGATACTGAAGAACAGCGGCTTGTCCATCTCCTCCGCAGTGATCGACAGGCTGGCGACGAGCAGTTTCATCGCGCTGTACCCGTCCACGAGCGAGTGGTGGATCTTCACGTAGATGGCAAAGCGGCCGCCCTCGAGTCCCTCGATGAAGTGCATCTCCCACGGCGGACGGGACATGTCGAGGGCGTTGGAGTGCAGCCGCGAGACGAGGACGCCCAGTTCGCGCTCCCCGCCGGGACTCGGCAGGGCGGAACGGCGGACGTGATAGTCGAGGTCGAGCTCGTCATCTGTGACCCAGGATCGGAACGGGGTCGGGACGAGTCCGGTGCTCTGGAGCTTACGGTTCCACGGAACCTTGACGTCGCGGTTGGCGAGCGCCTCGTCGACGAGGTCGCGCAGGTAGGTGATGTCAGCCCCCTCCGGGGGGGCGAAGATGAGCAGCCCGGCGACGTGCATCATCGTGTTCGGTCGCTCGCCCCAGAGGAACAGCGAGTCGAGCGCGGACAGCGGTTTGAGCTCGGGCACGACGACCTCCTTCACACGCGCCCGGGCGGGTGCGGGCGCGGCGGGTTGTGGAACCGTGGCGACATCTGCTCACACTACGGGGTCGGGTTGGTGGGGGCGCCGATCCGCGCGGGCGCTCGGTCCGGCCCGCGTTCGGCCGCCGCGGCAGTCGCCGCCTCAGCGCCCCTGGAACGACGCCTTGCCCGGACCGTCGGTGAGGAACGAGTGGACCGCCCCGCGCAGGTCTTCGCTGTCGAACAGGGCGCCGGAGACCTCGGGGACGATCGCGTCCGCGGCCCGGGCTGACCCTCGCACCGCGGCGGTGACGATTCGCTTGGTCGCGGCGTGGGCGAGCGTCGGGCCCTCGGCGATCCCGAGAGCGAAGGCACGGGCCGCGTCGGTGAAGTGGTCGTCGGCGAGCACGCGGTTGACGACGTTCCAGCGCTCGAGCGTCGCGGCCCCGAACAGCTCGCCGGTGAACACGAGCTCCTTGGCTCGGGCCGGGCCGGCGCGCTCGACGAGCCGCTGGGTGCCGCCCATCGACGGGGTGAGCCCGACGACGCGCTCGACGAGCCCGAAGCGGGCCGACTCCGCGGCGAGCAGCAGGTCGCAGGCGAGGCTGATCTCGAACGCGGCGGTGAGGGTGAGGCCGTGGGCGGCGAAGATCGTCGGCATCGGCAGGTCCTCGACCCGGTGGGTGAGGGCGAGCAGGCGCTCCCACAACTGAGCCCCCCGGGCGCCGTCGATCCCGTCGAAGACCTTGCCGACGTCGACGCCGCCGCTGACGACCTTGCCCTCGGCGCGCACCAGCAGCGCCCGCGGGGCAGCTCGCTCGGCCTCAGCGAGCGCGGCGTCGAGCGCGGTGCTCAGCTCATCATCGAACAGGTTGAGCGGCGGGTGGGCGATGGTGATGATGCCGAGCGGGCCGGCGCTCTCAAAGCGGGTCATGTCCGGGATCCTAGGCGGCGGGCCTGGGCTGGGCGCGGGTGGCGGCTCAGGGGCGCACCCCGTCCTGCCTGTGCGTGCCGCCCACCGGTTCTGTGAGACTGCTCTCGTGCCGCTCCCGAGGGCGGGTGGCCCTCGGGCCCCGGCCTATCCTTAGCCCATGGCGGTTGCGACAGGGTCGCCGGCGGCGACAGAACACGAGTTTGACCCCGAGGCCCTCCAGCGGATCCTCGATGGGCCTCACCGCGACCTGCGCGAGCAGATTCGCGGAATCCTGTCCCGGCCGGAGTTCACTCCGAACCCCGGACTCGACATGGACGGCTACCGCGAGCAGGTGATGGCGTGGATGCGCACGATCGCCGACTCCGGGGTCGGCGTCCCCGGCTACCCGTCCGCCTACGGCGGCTCCGACGACCCGGCGGCCAACGTTGTCGCCTTTGAGACGATCGGCTACGGCGACCTCAGCCTGCTCGTCAAGTTCGGCGTCCAGTTCGGTCTGTGGGGCGGCGCCGTCCACCAGCTCGGCACCCGGATCCACCACGACCGTTACCTCGCCCAGACGGCACGGGCGGAGATGCTCGGCTGCTTTGCCATGACTGAGGCCGGGCACGGCTCCAACGTCCAGGCGCTGGAGACGACCGCCACCTACGACCCCTCGACGCAGCAGTTCATCGTCCACACGCCCAGCGATGATGCGCGCAAGGAGTACATCGGCGGCGCCGGGCGGTCGGCGCGGATGGCCGCCGTCTTCGCCCAGCTGATCGTCGCCGGGGAGAAGCACGGTGTCCACTGTCTCGTCGTACCGATCCGCGACCAGTACGGCCGTGATCTCCCCGGGGTGCGGACCGCCGATGACGGGCTCAAGGCAGGCCTCAACGGGGTCGACAACGGGATGCTGTGGTTCGACAACGTCCACGTTCCCCGTGAAGCGCTGCTCAACCGCTACGCCGACATCTCCCCCGACGGTGTGTACTCGAGTTCGATCGAGAACCCGAACAAGCGCTTCTTCACGATGCTCGGCACCCTTGTCCAGGGGCGCGTCTGCGTCGGCGCCGCCTCGCTGTCGGCGGCCAAGACGGCGCTGACGATTGCGATCCGCCACAGCCTGCGCCGCGTCCAGTTCGGACCCTCTGAGGACGTTCCGGAGGTGCCGCTGCTCACCTACCGCACCCACCAGCGGCGGCTGTTGCCGCTGCTCGCGCGCACCTACGCGCTGCACTTCGCCCAGCAGGAGCTGACCGAACGCTTCGCCGCCGTCATGGCTCAGGGGGATGCGGCTTCCGACGATGACCGGAGGGCCCTGGAGACGTTGGCTGCCGGGCTCAAGGCGGCCAACTCCTGGCATGCGATGGAGACGATCCAGGCCTGCCGTGAGGCCTGCGGCGGGGCGGGGTACATGGCCGAGAACCGTCTCGGCGGGCTCCGGGACGACATCGACATCTTCACCACCTTCGAGGGTGACAACACCGTGCTGACGATGCTGTGCGCCCGTGGCCTGCTCAG
This sequence comes from Conexibacter sp. DBS9H8, assembly GCF_023330685.1. Taxonomy (GTDB): domain Bacteria; phylum Actinomycetota; class Thermoleophilia; order Solirubrobacterales; family Solirubrobacteraceae; genus Palsa-465. The sequence continues at coordinate 3,424,637 of NZ_CP097128.1, read as the reverse complement.
CGACTACGCCCATGACTTCGGTGGCCTCAACCCGGTCGAGCTCGTCGGCTTCGTCGCCGGGCAGGCGGTGGAGACGGTCGTTGAGCGGCTGTTTGCCCGCCAGGTCGGCCAGATCATCTCCGACTGGATCCCGACCCGGGGTGGTGGCCAGCACGGTGACGGCGACGAGCGCTCCCTGAGTGACCCCGCCTATCTGCTCGACCTGTTCGAGTGGCGCCAGGGCCACATCACCGCGGCGGTGGCCAACCGCTTCCGGCGTGGCCTCGCCGAGAACGCCGAGCCCTTCGAGGTCCTCCGACGCGTGCAGGATCACCTACTGCTCGTCGGCAGCACCTACATCGACACGTTCGCCTTCCGGGCCTTCCGCCGGGCGGTCGACGGCTGTGAGGATCCGGCCGTCAAGGACGCCCTGGCGGCGCTGCTCTCCCTCTACGGGCTCGCAAGCGTCGAGGCGGACAAGGGGTTCTTCCTCGAACACGGCCGGCTCATCTCGACCCGGACCAAGCAGGTGACCCGCGAGGTCAACCAGCTCTGTGGCACGATCGCCGCCCAGGCCGGCCCGTTCGTCGACGCGTTCGGGATCCCGGACGCGATCCTGGCCGCACCGATCGGGCTCAGACACGCCGCCTGAGCCCGATCGCGGCGAGCGGAGAGGACTACTTCTTCAGCACCTTGAGGGCGACCTTCGCCGGCTTGGCCCCTGCGGCGGAGACGGTCAGGCGGTAGAGCCCCGCCCGGGTCCGCGTCGTCGTCTTCAGCTTGAAGACCAGCGTGTGGTGGGACTTGGCCGCCGGCGCCTTGACGAGCTTGCAGCTGTGCATCGGGGCAAGCCCCTTGCGAGCGCTGAGGCAGACCTTGACCGCCTTGGTGGCGGCCGCTCCGCTGTTGGTGAGCGTCACCTTCACCGTCGCGGTCTGTCCGGCGCGGACCGGGTGCGAACGGGCGGCGTGGAGGGCGAGCTTGGGTGTGACACTCGCGATCGCCTGGGCGGGCGTGATCCCGCGCGACACCCAGATCCCGCCGGGCCCGGCGACGAAGCTGTCGATCTCCGCACAGCCGGGACCGGTGCCGGGCGGCAGCGTCGACCAGGCGGCTCCGAAGGCACCGTCGCCGGTCGCCACACCGGTCGGGCCCGCCGGGAACCGGATCCCGGGGAGCGGCTTGGTCGCCGAGGTCGTCAGGGTGAGCGTGCCCGTGTTGAGCGTGCAGCTGCCGGTGAGGGCCGTGTTGATCGTCGTCAGGAAGTCCGCGGTCATCGTCACCGCGCCGGTCGCGAAGTCGACCGTCCCGGATGCCTGGCTCGCGAGGCTGAGGGTCGCCGTGCCGGGGGTCGGGCTCGTGAACGAGTAGGTCGGGACCGAGAAGGTCGACGGGTCGATCGTGAAGGCTCCGGTGGTCGGGTCGACCTGGGCGGTCGCTCTGACCGGCGCGGTCTTCGGGGTGACGACCTGAGCGTCACCGGTCACCGGCGTGTCGAGAACCAGGTGGTTGAAGGACAGGTTGACCGGGACGGTCTGGGCAAGCGCCGGCGCGGCGGCGAGAGCCATGGACGCGGCGACAGTGACCGCGCCGACGGCGAACTTACTGGGCACAACAACTCCTCTCATGGGGTACGCATGAGGGCGAGCCCCGCCTCACGACCGGTCATCCCGGACGCCTCCTCCCTCGCGTTGACGCTAGCGCACCTGGGAAGACGGAGCGGCAGCCGCCCGCCGCGCCCGGGTCTGGCAACCTTGCCGCACCGATGCTGACCGCAGAGGAGATCCTCACCATCCCCGCCCTGCTGCCCGACGGGCTGACCGACGCGGTGATCGCCGGCCTGCCCGCCGGCACGCCGCCCGCTCCATGGCGGTCCCGGATCGAGACTGCCGCCTGGGGGTTCCCCGCGACCCGGGCGAGCCTGGACGCGCTACCCGCCCCGCTCACGCCCGGGCCGCCGATCGGCGTCGCCGCCTTCATCTCCTACCTCGACGGCGCGGTCGGCCCCTACCACGAGATCCTTGCCAGCCCACGGGCCGTCCACGGCCCCGGCCTACCGCGCCTCTGCGGCCACGTGCCGTTCATCGCCGTCGACTCGCTTCCCAGCATCCACGGCGGCCGCACCAACTGGGCGCTGCCGAAACTGCCGGCCCGCTTCAGCGGCGAGCCGACGCGGGACCGGCGCCTCGTCGGGCACGGTGAGGCCTGGAGCGTCGCCGCCACCGTCCGGTCGGTCGGCCCGTGGCTCCCCTTCCGGGCCGCCGGTGCCAGCGCCCAGCCGTGGCCTGACGGCGGCGTGCGCAGCTTCTGTTCCCACTTCACCGGACGGATGCGCGCCGCGCTTCTCTTCGTCGATGTCGGCGGTCCACTCGAGCTCACCTCCGTCCTGCCCTCCGGGCGCCACCTCGGGCTCGTCATCCGCGGCGAGGTGACCGTCGGCGCGCCGCGCTGACGCCGGTCTGCCGCGGCATTTGACGGCGCCGGTTCCCGCGCCTAGGGTTCGGGTCCGCCCCCTCGCCGTCTCACACGACCGGGCGTGAGACGCCGCACCGACCGCCGCCCAGGAGCCCCATGACCGCCACCACCGGACCGCTGCCGCTGCAGTCGACGCTCATCTCCCGCCGGGATCTGCGCTTCCTCCTGTACGAGTGGCTCGACGTCGGTGCACTCAGCACCCGTCCCGCGTTCGCCGACCAGTCCGCGGACATCTATGACGAGGTGATCGCCCTCGCCGAACGGATCGCCGCTGACCGGTTCGCTCCCGCCAACCGGGACGGGGACGAGCACGAACCGCACCTCGCCCCTGACGGCACCGTCGTCCTCGCCCCCGGGCTCGCGCCCGCCCTCGACGCCTTTCACGCCGCCGGCCTCGGCGGGGCGAGCGCGCCGCCTGAGGTCGGGGGGATGGGCCTGCCCCAGGTCGTCGCCACCGCGGCGATGAGCCTCTTCCATGCCGCCAACACCGCCGCGACCGCCTACGCTCTCCTCAGCACCGGCGCGGCGAACCTGCTGCTCGCCAACGGGTCGCCCGAGCAGGTCCGCCGCTACGTCCCGGCGATGCTCGAGGGGCGCTACAGCGGCACGATGTGCCTGTCCGAGACCCAGGCGGGCTCCTCCCTCGCCGACGTCACCACGCGCGCAGTCCCCCAGTCCGACGGGAGTTTTCGCCTGTTCGGCTCGAAGATGTGGATCTCCGCCGGCGACCACGAGCTGACCGAGAACATCATCCACCTCGTCCTCGCCAAACTGCCGGACGCCCCCGCGGGGGTCAAGGGGATCTCCCTGTTCGTCGTCCCGCGCTTCCTCGTGCGCGCCGACGGGACGCGCGGGGAGCGCAATGATGTCGTCCTCGCCGGGCTCAACCACAAGATGGGGTTCCGGGCGACCGTCAACACCGTCCTTGGGTTCGGGGAGGGCGTGCACCGCCCCGGCGGGGCGGCCGGGGCGGTCGGGGAGCTCGTCGGCGAACCCCACCGCGGGCTCGCCTACATGTTCCACATGATGAACGAGGCCCGGATCGGGGTCGGTCTCGGGGCGACCGCGGTCGGCTACACGGGCTTTCTCAAAGCGCTCGCCTACGCCCGGGAGCGACCTCAGGGCCGTCCGGTGCAGGCCAAGGATCCCGCCGCCGCCCAGATTCCGATCATCGGCCATCCGGACGTGCGGCGGATGCTGCTGGCCCAGAAGAGCTTCGTCGAGGGCGCGCTCGCGCTGATCCTCTACTGCGCCCGGCTCGCCGACGACGAGCAGACCCTCCCCGAGGCGGCCGACCGTGAGCGCGCCCACCTGCTGCTGGAGGTGCTCACGCCGATCGCCAAGGCGTGGCCCGCGCAGTTCTGTCTCGAGGCCAACTCGCTCGCGATCCAGGTGCTCGGCGGCTACGGGTATGCCCGCGACTATGAGGTCGAGCAGCACTACCGCGACAACCGTCTCAACGCGATCCACGAGGGCACGAACGGGATCCAGGGCCTTGACCTGCTCGGTCGGAAGGTGACGATGGCCGGCGGGGCCGGCCTGCGGGCACTCGCCGAGCTGATCGGCGTCACGGTCACGCGCGGCCGTGCCCTCGGTGGGGAGCCCGCCGAACTCGCAGCGGCGCTCGAGACCCAGCTCGCCCGGCTCGGGGAGGTGACCGCGGCGATCTGGGCCGAGGGGCCCGAGGTCGCCCTCGCCAACGCGTCCCTCTACCTGGAGGCGGCCGGTCACACCGTCATCGCCTGGATCTGGCTCGAGCAGGTGATCGCCGCCGCCGGGCGGGACGGTGACTTCTATGCGGGCAAGCGGGCGGCCGCCCGCTACTTCTACCGTTACGAGCTGCCGGGCACCGGGCCGCTGCTCGATCTCCTCGCCGCCCGGGACCGGACGACCCTGGAGATGGAGGACGCTCACTTCAGCGTCTGAGGCGACCGTGTGGCACAGCGCCCCCGGGGTTGGGGGCGCCTCCACACGCCAGGAGGTGACCTCAGCTCGTGAGCAGCGCCCGGGTCTGGGGCGCGGCGAAGAACGGCGCGAGCCGGCGGCGCAGGAACGCTTCGAGCATCCCGTTCTCGGCGAGCAGGGTGAGGATCGGCGGGGCGAACCGGTGCGCCTCCTCGATCAGATCGGCGCGGCTGACCCCGAACTCCTCGAGCAGGCCCAGCAGCGTCATCTCGCCGTAGCGGTCAAACACGAACGCGACGCCCTCGGCGAGCAGCGCATGCAGGTAGGCGGTCTCCCGGAAGGCGAGCCAGAAGTCATAGCCGAGGACGATCAGGTCCTCTAAGTCCTCCTGGGTGACGGCGTTGCGCAGCGCGCTGACGGGGCGGTCGGCCTGCTGCTCCCAGACGCTCAGGACCGTCTCCTCGATCCACCGGTCCTCGGGGTTCTGCACTCCGCCCTTGGCGCGTCGCAGGAGCATCCGCGCCGCCTGGGTGGCCAGCTCCTGGAGGCGGACGTCGAGCTCCCGTCCGGCTTCGGGCGCGACGCTGCCGAGCAGCTGGCCGCCGGCCCCCAGCAGGGTGGAGAGACCCGGGATGCGCCCGGCGAGCTCCCGGTTCTGGGCGGCCGCCTCACTGGCGGCGCGGTAGAGCAGCTCGGCGAGGACCTCCACGACGAGCGGGCTCTCCAGCAGCCGCTCCTGCACGAGCGGCAGGGCGAGCAGCTTGGCCGTGAACGCCCGCACGTGCCGGCCGGCGATCACCTCCTCAAGCCGGTGGGCCTCCTGGGCGGGGTGCTCATAGAGCCGCGCGGCGATCTCGGAGGCGAGCTCAGGGATGGACCCGGGGATCTGCATCGCCACGACGTACTTGGTCGCGACGGCGGTGATCTGCTCGGCGCTGACGACACTCCCAAGGGTGAGCGTGCTCGCGGCCTCGAGTCCCGCGTCGATCTCCGCCTCAAGCAGCTGCGCAAGCCCGGCAGGCCCGAGCTGGGCGGCGAGGAAGGCGACCTGGGCGTCAAGGAGCGCGTCGGCGAGCGCGTCAGCGGAGTCGGCCATGCCCTCAGGCTAGACCGAGTTCCCCTGGGGGACCTTCGGTCGAGCGCGTGACCGGCCCCGGCCCGCGCCGCTGCGCCTGGCGCTCATCCCCGCGCCGGGCGAAGCGAGTGCGATTTTTCGTCGTATCGACGAATCCGTGAACCCGCTCGGCGCGCGTCCCCACGGTTGACGCGTCGGGATCAGGGGCGGAAGTGCCCCGGCCAGTCTGCGAACCCGATCCGGTCGATCACCTCGACCGTCCCGACGTGGCCCCACTCGTTCGCGCCGAGCCGGGCGATCGGGTCGAGCAGGTCGATCGCGGGCCGTCCGTCCCGCAGCGCCGCTTCTGCGACAGCGGCGTGCACGATCCTCCCCATCACCACCGTGCTCGCCCCGAAGCTGACGGTGTGGTGGAGCACGCACTCGAGCGCGACCGGGGAGGCGGCGACCCGCGGCGGCGCGACCCGCAGGCTCGGCTCGCGCTCGATCCCGACCGCGTCGAACTCACTCATCTCGGCGGGAAAGTCGGTGCCCGTCGCGTTCACCTCGGCGATCAGCGCCGCCGGGGTCAGACAGACGACGAACTCCCCGGTCGCCTCGATGTTGACCAGCGAGTCCTTGCGTCCGACGGAGGTGAACTGGATCACCGGCGGGGCGACCGAGCTGACGGTGAAGAACGAGTGCGGGGCGAGGTTGTCGACCCCGTCGGCCGAGCGCGAGGACACCCACGCGATCGGCCGCGGCACGACGACCGAGTTCATCAGGAAGTAGAACGCGATCGGATCGAGGCTGGCGGGATCGAAGTCACGGCGGGCCATCATCGAAGTGTGACAACGGTACGCTCCCACAGCATGGACGCTGCGGACAGCCCATCGGACCTGAGCCTCGCCGCGCTCTGTGACTGGGTTGCCGCCGGCGCGCACTGGCGTCTGCTTGACCACCACGGCGACCGGGTCAGCCTGCAGCTCTGCAGTTGCCTCGGCGAGCCGGTCGAGGCGGTCATCAGTACGGACCCGGCGCTGATCGCCTACCTCGGCGCGGCCCGCAGCGACGAGGATCTCGCGGAGTGACGGTGGGGCGGGCCTGTGAGCCCGCCCCACCGCCGGGCGTCGCCGGCCGCCGGGGACAGCAGCCACCGCCACAGGACGGCCAGCCACGTGGCGCCCAGCAGCCAGCCGCCGAGCACGTCACTGGGGTAGTGGACGCCGAGGACGACCCGGGAGACGCCGATCAGGACGAGAACGCCGAGCAGGGCGAGGATGAGCAGGCGGCGGATCGCCGGTCGCGGACGGGTGCTCAGGCCACACAGCACCAGCCCGCCGTAGAGGCCGGTCGTTTCGGTCGCGTGGCCCGAGGGCCAGCTGCCGCCGGTCCCGGTGGTGAGGTGGTGGCCGAGCGGGCGGGGGCGGTCGACCCAGCCCTGGATGAGGTGGTGCATCAGCACGACCCCCGGGCTGGCGAGGAGCAGGAAGACCGCCCAGCGCCAGCGGCGGGTGAGCAGCAGCGTGATGAAGGCGACGGTGAAGACGGTGTCGAGCCAGACCGGGGAGCCGAAGAAGGTGATCTGGCGCATCACCGCGGTGAAGGCGCCGTGAGCGGAGGCGTGCAGGTCGGCGACGATCGGGCCGTCAAAGCGGGGGCCGGCCGCCATGATGATCCGCCCGACCCCCCAGCCGGCGGTGAGCAGGACGAGCCAGACGGCGAGCAGCGTGCCCGCGGGGCTGTGCAGGAGCTCTGCAGGGCGAGGGCGGCGGGCCGGCATCGGCCGGCAGCTTAGTGCGGATCGTCGCCGATCGCCTGGGGATGTGAAGGAGTCAGAACCGATGTTCAGCGAGCGAACATCGTCGCCGTCAAGGTCCTCACGCGCGGCCCGCAGAGCCGCCCCACCGGTCCTGACGAGAGCCGGGACGGTGGGACGGGTTCTCGGTGCGGCCGCAGGTCAGGTCGTTACGGCCCGCGGGTGAGAGGCGCTGGGCTCCCGCCTCATCAACAGCGGCCAGCCTGCCAGGAGCACCAGCAGTACGCCGGGCACGAGGAAGAACCACGTGAAGAGCCGGAAGTTGACCAGACTGTCGATCGCCGCGTAGTTGGCCACATTTGCGGTCATCGTGGCGACCAGCGGCTTGTAATGGTCCAGCCCCGGCGGGACTTTGGTGAAGATCGGCACCAGTTTGGGCAGGCTCGACAGCAGGCCGCCCATCGCCGGAAAGCTGGTGGCGAGGAACTGCTCGACGCCAGCAGGGGTCATGTGCAGTGGCTTGGCGAGCGCGCTCACCATTTTCGGAACCTCGGCAGCCGCCTGCGTGCCTCCGATCGCGACCGCCCGCAGTGGCACGAATGTCTGTGAGTAGTAGGCGGCAGTCTGACGGACGCTGGCCGGCTGCATGATTGGGTGAAAGTTGTTCATCATTCGTTGCCCGGCCGCCGCTTTGCTCGGCAGGGACATGGCAAAAGGCGCGATTACCATCGCGACGCCGATCAGCAGGATCGGCCACAGGAACGCCCTCGGCTGTTTCATCCTCACTCCCTCACTTCGGTTGGTACTGCCGTGACTAGGGGCAGGCCCGCCCTCCACGGGATCCGCTCCGGGATGGGAGATGCATGACACAGTCGCGCTGGCGACGGGGTCCTCTCCCGACCTTGTTTTACCCTACAGAAAGTTACGCAGATGGGAAAATTACTTTCCCATCTGCCGGGCGGCGCGTACGCGACCGCTTTGGCCGCTCAGGCTCCGTGAGGATGATCTCCTGAGCACCTGGACCCGGCATCGGGTGAACGAACCCCTGCGAACGGTCCGGTGTCACCGGGCCCATGCCTCTGATCTGCGTGAGGTGGAGGGGTGGGTTCACCCGTCCGGACCCGAGCTCGGTTCAACGTTCGGGGCCGCGCCGGCCGGCGCGACGGATCGGGATCAGGAGGCCGAGGATGATCCCGGCGATCACGATCCCGACGATGATCTGGGCGAGGACGACGTTCACGACCGACCGGAGTGTAGGGAGGGCCGATCGCGTCGTGGGCGCGATCGGTAGCGTGGAGAGCGACATGCTGACGTTGTTGAGAGGCCGCCCGCAGAGGGGACGGGCGTGACGATCTCCGACCGTGAGAGTCGGATCGGCGCAGCGGAGCGGCTCGCGGGCGCGTGGGGACCCGGGCGGGTCGGGCCGGCGGATTTCGCCCATGCACGCGCCGGGCACTGTGCCTCGGGCAGTCTGCGGGACGTACTCGCCTTCTGCGGCCTCGACTACGGGGCCGGGCCGCTGTCGGAGGGGATGTGCTTCGGACTCGGCAGTGGCCTCGGTTTCCTCTACGCCGACGTGCCGGGCGTCCGACCCCCCGTCTACGTCGTCGGGCGGACCGAGGCGCTCGAGGAGAGCTTCGCCGCCAACCTCGGCGTGGGGTTGGAGATCGAGGAGACCGACGATCCGGCCCGGGGGCTTGCCAGGGTCGTTGACGAACTCGCCGCCGGGCGGCCCCCGATCGTCTGGGCGGACATCGCCGAGCTCGAATATCTCCGGGTGCGGATGTCGAACACCCGCCACGCGATCGTCGTCGTCGGCGTCGACCCGGGTGAGGGCGTGGCCTGGCTCGCCGACAACGATCGAGACGGCCTGCAGCCCTGCTCGCTCGCCTCTCTCGCCCGTGCCCGCGATTCCCAGGGCTTTCCCGGCCCGAACCGTCACCGTACGTTCCTGTACCGGTGGCCGGACCGGCTCGGAGATCCGGCCGTCGCGGTCGCCCGGGCGGTGAACGGGGCAATCACGAACATGCGCGACGGCGGGTCGCGCCTCGGTGGGATCGACGCGCCCGGCGGCCTCGCCGGGGTGGCGGCGTTCGCCGCCGCCTACCGGGACTGGCCGGCCCGGTTTGGCGAGCACTGCGGCGAGCTGCTCGGCGCCCTGTCGATCTTCATCGTCAAGGCGGGGACGGGCGGGGCGATGTTCCGCTCTCTCTACGCCGAGTTTCTCGCCGACGCCGCCGCGTTGCTCGATGACCGCCGGCTCGAGGAGACGGCGGAGGTCGCCGCGGCACTGGCCGGCGACTGGCGGGCGTTGGCCGCGACCGCGCGGGCGGGTGAGCATGGCGCCGGGCTGGCGCCGCTGGCGGCGATCGTCGCGGGCGAGCACCGGCTCGTCGAGGCGCTCGAAGGGTGGATCGGCGCGTGAGTCGACCGGGCAGGGAGAGTGACGCGGTGGGTCGGACGGACGGGCCTGGCCGGGTCGACGGGCCACCCACGCCCGACGATCTCGCGCCGACGTACTTCCTCGACTTCGAGGCACCCGAGCTCGCGTCACTGATCGAGGCGTCCGTGGCGGAGGCGGGCTCACCGACTGAGCGTCTCGCCCGCTGGTTCGAGACGGTCCGGGACGGGGTCCGCTATGACCCCTACAGCCTCGCGACCGATCCCCGGTCCTACCGGGCGAGTGCCGTCGCGGCCCGCGCTCGCGGCTACTGTGTGCCCAAGGCGATCCTGTTCGTCGCCGGCTGCCGGTCGCTCGGTCTGCCGGCCCGGCTCGGCTTCTCGGACGTCCGCAACCACCTGCAGACCGAGCGGCTCGCGCAGCAGATGGGCACCGACCTCTTCCTCTACCACGGCTACGGCGTGGTGTGGGTCGACGGCCGCTGGGTGAAGGCGAGCCCGGCCTTCAACCGGGAGCTGTGTGAACGCTTCGGGGTGGCGCCGCTGGCCTTTGACGGCCACACCGACGCTCTGCTGCATCCGTTCTCGGCCGACGGCAGCCGGTACATGGAGTACATCGCCGACCGCGGCTTCTATGCCGACCTGCCGTTGGCGGAGATCCTCGACACCTACCGCACCCACTACGGGCTGCTGCTCGACGCCCCCGTCTGAGCCGGGCGTGCCAGGCGGGCGCCTCCTCACGGGGGTGACGGGCGGGCGTCAGGTCGGCAGGCGGGTGCGGAGGACGTTCGGTCCGTGGTGGCCGGGGTGGAGTCCGTCGGGCTCGAGGGTGATGCCGAGCATCCGGTAGCCGCCCCGGTGGGCGGCGGCCGCGAGGGTCACCTGCACGTGGCCGCTCGCTCCGACGGTGAACGTGCCGGCGCTCATCCGTCCGTGGGGGGAGACGAACCACGCCTCATAGATCTCCTTCCCGCGCGTCGGTGCGAGATGCTCGACGCTGAGATCGACCTGAGTTCCCCACGGCCGGTAGCGGACGAGCGCAACCGCGCTCGCGTGCGGCTGGAGCCCGGAGCTGGCGAGCCTCAGCCGGAATCCGGCCGGGGTGGGGCTCCCGGGCCCAGGGACGGTGACGGCGAGGATCGCGATCAGGACGGCGGCGGCGAGGACGGGAACGAGTCGGCGTCGCGGTGACCGGCGGCTCGTCGCATGCGGGTGCTCTCCGCGGTTGCGGCGGCGCGGACGGAACGTGCCGGTGTGTGGGATCGCCGCGAGCACGGAGGCCTCGAGCATCGCCGGCGGCTCCGGGGTGGCGGCCTCGACCCCGCCGGCGAGATCGAGCAGCGGACGCAGGCGCTGTACCTCCGTGACCGCTTCCCGGCAGCGGGGACAGCCGGGCAGGTGGGCCTCGAACCGGGCTCGCTCCGCCGCCTCGAGGGCATCGAAGCCGTACCCGGCGACGAGGTCTCCGTAGCGGTCACAGCCGGTCATGGCAGCACCTCGAGCTCCTGCAGGGCCAACCGGAGGTTCGCGCTCGCGTAGTGCAGGCGGCTCTTGACCGTCCCGACCGGAAGGTGGGTGAGCTCGGCGACCTCGACGAGGGAGAGGCCGCGGAAGTGGACGAGCTGGATGACCTGCCGGTGGTCGGCGGTCAGCCGGGAGACGGCGAGGTGGATCTGGTGGCGCAGCAGGGCCGTCTCGATCGGCTCATCCGGATCGGCGGGGTCGCCCGGATGTTCGCCGGGTTGGACGGGCGGCCGCCGGCCCCTCCGGCGCTCGGCGTCGATCAGCGCGTTGCGGGCGATCGCGTACAGCCAGGTCCGCACCGACGCCCGCGCGGGTTCGTACCGGTCACTGTGATGCCAGGCGCGGGTGAAGACGTCCTGCACGAGCTCCTCGGCCAGCCCCGCATCCCCGAGTCGGCGCACGGCGAAGCCGTACAGCTCCGCGCCATAGGTGCGGTACAGGGCGCGGGTGGCCTCCTGGGAGTTTCGTCCCCGGAGGCCGGCCACCGTCTCCGCTTCTGTCTTCACCTTCAGGGATACGGCGGAGCGCCACGATTCGTTCATCGTCGCTGATCAGGATCACAGGTCGGCGCTCTCAGCTGACCACTGGCGCCTTGGCTGCACGCACCGGCCCGTCGGCCGTGGGGGCGAGGAAGAGATCGCCCGCCACGCTGCCCCACACCGTCTGTATGGCCACCGTGAGCCACGCGGCGAGCAGTGCCACGAACGCGATCAGCGCCGCCCAGCGGAAGGCGGGCAGGCCGGTGTGGATCGCGAGCCCCGTGACTCCCGTGACGCACGTGCCGACGGGGAAGGTGAAGCTCCACCAGGTGAGCGCAAAGGACATACCGCCGCGGATCGCGCGGACGGTCAGAGCTGCGGCGAGGACGCTCCAAAGTAACGCGAAGCCGAACACCGGAACCCCGTAGAGAACGGCAAAGGTGCTGAGGGCCGAACTGAGCGCCGGACCGACCGCGAGATGGGCCTCCGTTCCGAGGAGCCCGACGGCGGTGATCGACTGACCGAGGGGACCCAGGACGATCCACAGTGTCGGTACTCGACTTGATCCCGAGGTGCCGTAGTGGGCGAGTCGGCTCCAGATGAGCGTGATCACGATGAAGGCGGTCACCAAGCTCATTCCGAACATCGCGTAGCAGCCATACAGCATGGTCGCCTGAGCGTGGGCGCCATGGAGGTGCGGGATCAGGAGGGCACCGTTGGCGGCCGACACCATTGGCGGCACGATCGGCATCAACCAGCCGCCGAAGGCACCGTCCGGTTGCACCTCATGCTGCGTGAAGAGGAGATAGGGAATCGCTGCTGTGCACAGGAGCCCGGTGACCGTTCCGAGGCTCCAGAGCACCCAGTCGACGTCCAGTGCGGCGGCGCCGCCGATGACGACGCGGCCAAGCAGCAGGGTGCCGGTTCCGACGGTCATCAACGCCATCGGAGGCGCGCCGTAGAACGGGGCCATCGTCGGGTTACGGGCATGGCTGCGCGCGGTGGCAGGGAACCGGACCCAATGCAGCACCACGGCGATCGTGACGAGAATCAGCAGAAGCGCGGCGATCACCCAGACGGCGACCGCGAACGGGTGGAAGGTGCTCTTGCCGATCGGCAGACGGGCCGCCGCGGTGGCGACGATTCCCGTGCCCATCACCGACGCGTACCAGTTCGGTCCGATGAACCCGAGTGCGTCACCCGGGGAGGCGAGCGCACGGAGCAGTCCGGGGCGGGCTGGGTGACCCGGCCGTGGCGACCGGCCGGAGTGTTGGGCGCTGTCGGCGCGGGCGCGGGCGCGGGCGCGGGCGCGGGCGCGGATCGGGGCGCGGCGGGGTCGGGCTGAGCGACTGGCTGATGGCATTGGGCTCCCTGGTGAGATGACGGAACTCCGTCAGCGTCAGCGACGCGAGCCGATTGCGCCAGTCGACTTGCCCCTCCGAATATTCCGTTCGGGAATACCCGGAGGGGCGGGCTTGGGTTGGGCCCCAGGTTCGGGGGATCGGCGCCGGGCGGGGTGGGCCGGGGGTCCAGTCCACCCCGCCCGGCGCTCAGCGGCGTCAGCCGGTGATGTTGAACGGGACCTTGACGACGTTGGAGATCGGGGTGACCGATCCCGGGGTGACGACCGCGGGGGCGGTCCCCTTGACGACGAACACCGTCAAGGTGCTCGGGCCGGCGCCGAACATCGCCTTGCCGACCTGCCAGGTGCTCCACTCCTCGTTACGGCCGCCGCTGACGAGCGCGTTGCCGTTGATCTGGAACAGGCCGGCGAGGTTCGTGTTCGGGCCCTGGAAGGGGGTGCCCGGCTTGTCCGGCGTGCCCGACAGCTCGACGACGAGTCCCGGCGCGCCCGGGTCGGCACCCGGGTGGAAGCTGCTGCCGCCCGGCGTGTTGTAGTACGGGCCGTACCCGGCGGCGTGGGAGATGAGTGGGTTGTCCTTGGCCGTGGTCGCGTCGATGGCGAGATCGACGACGAAGTTCGCCCCCAGCGAGCCTGAGTGGTCGCCCGCACCGGGGGAGAAGACGGTTACGGTGACCGGTTCGGAGGTGTTCTGCGAGCTGCGGTGGGCGATCGCGGGAGCGGCGCCGAGCAGCGCGAGGGTGCCACCGCCGAGGCTTGCGGCGACGCCGGCAGCCGCCGCTCCACGCAGGAGGCGCCGGCGCGGCGGGCGGGCGGGCGAGGGGCCAGAGTGGCGGGCGACGCGGGAAGGTTCGGTCATCAGGGAACTCCTTGAGGTCAGGGTGGCGGGGGCTCTGTCTGTCTCCCCGTCCTGACCGGGTCTACGCCCGACCGGGACCGAAGGTTCAGATCCGGTCGGCGGTCAGCACCGACAGCGCCTCAGCCGGAAGCCGGGCTGCAGCCATCAGCACCCGTCCGTCGCGCATCGGCGTCCCCTCCGCGGCGAGCCGGCGACGCTGCTCCTCCCCCCGGGCGAGGCTCCCGTCGGCGCGCACCACCCGCCACCACGGCAGGCCCGGCGGAGCCGCGGCGAGCATCCGTCCCGCGTGCCGAGGCGCGCCCGGGCAGAGGTCGCCGTAGCTGACCACCCGACCCGGTGGGACCGCCCGGACTCGGTCATAGATCGTGGCCGGAGTGCGGTTATGGCCGGCCGTACGGTCAGCTGCTGCCGGCGCTCTGGCCATCCTGCTCAAAGGTGGTGTCGAACTGGTCGGCGGACCAGCGGGCGACGAAGAAGAAGCGGTCGCCGCGCACGAGGCTGTGACGCCACTCGATCGGCCGTCCGTCCTCGAGGCCAAAGCGCTCGATCTCAAACGCGGGCTGGCCTGCGTCGATCCCGAGCGCGTCGCGGGCGGGGCGGTCCGGCACGGCGGGACGGATCCGCTCCCAGCCGCTTGTCAACCGCACCCGGCAGCGGCGTCGCAGCTCCTCATAGAGCGCGGTGTGGCGAAAGTCGACCGCCAGCAGCGGCTCGGCGACCGCAGCGGGCAGCCAGGCGGACTCGAGGGCGATCGGCTCGCCGTCGGCGAGCCGGAGCCGCTCGAGGTAGACAAGCGGCTCACCGACGCAGCCGAGCATCGCCGCCGCCTTGTCATCGTGGCGGCGCTCGAGCACCCGGACGATGCTCTCCTGGGTGGCGCCGGTCGCCTCGACGGACCGGAACAGGCTGTACATCGTCCCGAGCGGCTGTTCGATCGCCGGGCCGACGAGGAACGACCCCTGTCCGCGGCGGCGTTCGAGCAGGCCCTCGTCCTGCAGGTGGCGCACCGCCTCCCGCACCGTGTGGCGGCTGACGCCGTAGTGGCTGACGAGCTCGGCGTCCCCGGGAAAGCGCTCCCCGAACTCACCGTCGGCCATCCGCCCACGCAGATCGGCCAGCACGCGCGCCCAGAGCGGAAGGTGGGGGTCAGCCGTGGACGCCACGGCCGGAGTATGGACGCAACCGCGGTCGGGTCACCCGCGATCCACACAGGTTGCGGGCAGCCCCGCTCGGGCATCTGGGCCCCCGAGCATGCGCGGCCGGGGCGCGCTCCGGGTCCTGAGTCATTGATGCGTTCCGTGAGCGAGCGCACTCAAATGTCCGGACATATGCGGTAGTATGCAACAAATGTCCACGGAAGAGGTGTGTGCGTCGTGCCCCATCTGATCCTCGCGTCGATCAGCGGAACGCGCATCCTGCTCGGCTCGCCGCTCGGCTTCCTCATCGGGCTCTCCCTCGGCGCCCTCGGCGGAGGGGGATCGATTCTCGCCGTTCCGGTCCTCGTGTACGTGGTCGGGCAGGGCGCGAAGGCCGCCACGACGACGTCCCTCATCGTCGTCGGGGCCGCCTCACTGATCGGGATGATCGGCCACTACCGCGGGGGTCGCGTCCGGCTCAAGGCCGGACTTGCGTTCGGATTGGCTGGTCTTGGCGGCTCGTTCGTCGGGTCGGAGCTCAACAAGCTCGTCCCCGGGAACGTGCTCCTGCTCGCCTTCGCCGGGCTGATGTGCGTTGTCGGCTGGCGGATGTGGTCCAAGGGGCGCGCCGACGACGCACAGGTGAGTTCTGTGGCGTCGGTCCCCAATGCGGCACGGGTCGCTGCCGGGGCGGTCCCGGCGGTCGCCGGCCTCGGTGTCAGCCCCGCCGCGGCGGTGGCCGGCGCGAGCGTGACTGCTCCCCTCGCGACCCGGGTCAGCTCGCGCGGCCATGCGGTCGGCCTCGACCCCACCGTGGAGTCGGAGTTCACCTACGGCGACAGCGTCGGGGATGACGTGGGGTCCGCCTTCCCGAACGTGCCCGACTTCGCGCCGGTCCCGGAGCCTCGGAGGCGTGGCGGCGCGAACCTCCGCGTCCTGCTCGTCGGCACCGTCGTCGGTTTCCTCACCGGCTTCTTCGGGGTCGGGGGCGGCTTTGTCATCGTCCCCGGACTCGTGCTCGCCCTCGGATATGACATGCCGGTGGCGGTCGGCACCTCACTGCTCGTGATCGTCGTCAGCTCGATTGAGGGGCTCGCCTTCCGGCTCAGCACCGCGTCGATCGACTGGGGCGTCGCGCTCCCGTTCGCGGCCGTCAGCATCGTCGGCGTCATCGTCGGCAACCTCGTCGCCGGCCGCGTGCCCGCGGCCAAGCTCAACCGGTGGTTCGTGTGGCTGCTTGCCGGACTGGCGATCTACACGGCCACCGAGTCCCTGATCAAGCTGCTCTGAACCGCAGTCTCGCTCGTTGATCGAGTGACTCCTCACGTGCTCTTCAGGAGTACTCGTAGCCTGGATCAGCGTGAGTGACCTCCCCGATCACACGCGGTCTGAAGCCCGGCGGATCCCCTCCGGCCGGATCGCCCGTACCGCCCGTGTCGGCGGTCTCGCCGCCGGGCAGGGGGTGCGCTGGGCGGGGATGCGGGCGGCGAACCGCGTCCGCTCACCCGAGCGCGCAGAGGCCGCCGAGCGCGTGCGGACCGTGGCGCTCGTCAACGAACTCGTCGACCAGCTCAGCCGCATGCGCGGCGCCGCGATGAAGGTCGGACAGATGCTCTCGATGGTCGAGTTCGATGGCCTCGAGCCCGACCAGCGGGAGGAGCTCTCCCGGCGGCTGGCGACCCTGCGCGACGACGTGGCGCCCGTCCCGTTCGCCCGGCTTGAGCGGCTGATGGTGTCCGAGTTCGGCGCGCCGCTGGCCCAGGTCTTCTCGGAGTTCGACGAGCGGGCCTTCGCCGCCGCTTCGATCGGCCAGGTCCATCGCGCCCGCACCCGGGCGGGGGTCGACGTCGTCGTCAAGGTCCAGTACCCCGGGGTGGCCGAGGCGGTCGACACCGACCTGCGCAACGCGAAGCTGCTCGTGCCGCTGCTGTCCCGCCTCGCCCCCGGACTCGACGCGCGTGCCCTCGCCGATGAGCTCGCCGAACGGATCGCGGAGGAACTCGACTACGAGTTGGAGGCCCAACACCAGCGACGGATCGGACGGCTCTTCCGGGGGCATCCGTTCATCGTGGTGCCGGCGGTCGACACGGCGCTCTCAACCCGGCGCGTCCTCGTCTCCGACTACCTCGACGGTGAGCGCTTCAGCGCCGTCCAGGCCCGCGGGCAGGCCGACCGCGACCGCTACGCGGAGATCGTCTTCCGCTTCTTCTTCGGCCTGCTCTACCGGGACCGGATCGCCCTCGGGGACCCGCACCCCGGCAACTACCTGCGCCTTCCCGACGGCCGGGTCGGGTTTCTCGACTTCGGGCTGCTGCGGGAGGTCACGCCTGACCGCGTCCGCGCGGAGGCGGCGATCGCCGCCGCGGTGGCTGCCGCGGATGCGGACGCGCTCACCGAGGCCCTCATCGGGGCCGGCTATCTCCCCCGTGAGCGGGCCGGCTCCGTCGACGGGGCGTTGCTGCTGGGTCTGCTGCGCCGAGCGACCGGCTGGTACGCGGTCCCCGGGATGGCCGCCCGGACCGGTGCGCCCGACCCGGATGAGGTGCCCGGGGATCGGGATCTGGTGGATCCTCTCGAGACCGGCGGGCGGATACCGGCCACCGCTGCCCGCCGTGAGGCGATCCGCCATCAGATCCGTCAGCTCACCCTGCCACCGGAGGTGGCTCTCATCCGCCGGATGCATCGGCTCGTCGCGCTCGTGCTCGAGAACCTCGACGCGCACGGCGACTGGGGGGCGATCGCCGCCGAGTACCTGCATGGCGCGGCGCCGGCCACCCCGCTCGGTGA
Source organism: Conexibacter sp. DBS9H8 (assembly GCF_023330685.1). GTDB lineage: Bacteria > Actinomycetota > Thermoleophilia > Solirubrobacterales > Solirubrobacteraceae > Palsa-465. Next base: position 3,406,917 of record NZ_CP097128.1, on the reverse strand, counting down.
TGAGGAGGCTCCCGTCGTTCTCCGTCGTCGTGGTGCGGGCTTTCCCCCACATCCCTGTGGTCCTCCCGCGGCCGATCTGCCGCCGGGTACGGGCGACCTTCGAGCCTGACACGCCGAGACTTGGAACTGCAGTTCAGGCGGGGCACAACGACCCCCACGATGTCTGAGATGACGACCACCTCCACGACGCCCACCACGTCCGACCGCGCCCGTTCACCGGGACGCCCGGGCGTCTCGGTGAGCGTCGTGGTAACGACCCTGAATGAGGAGGAGTCGGTCGGCTGGGTGCTGGCGAACCTCCCCGCCTGGGTTGATGAGGTCGTGCTCGTCGACGGGCTGTCGGTCGACGGGACCGAGTTGGTCGCCGCCGACGTGCGGCCGGACGTGGTCGTCGTGCATCAACGCGCCCGCGGTCGGGCCGCCGCGCTCCGGGCCGGGTACCTCGCCGCCACCACGGACCTCGTGGTCGCCGTGAACCCCAACGGCTCCACCGACCCGCGTGAGCTCGCCAACGTCGTCGATCGTTTCCTCGGCGGGGGCGGACCTCCCACTCGGTCGAGGTGGCCGGCTGGCGGCGGCCTCCTCAAGGGACGCGTTCGTGCCGGAGCGGAGATCCTCGCCACCTGTGGACGTCATCCGTCGAGCCTGTGGGGGCGATCAAGCTCCGGCCCGTCACAGGCGGCTGGGTTCGGTCCGGCGACCTCAGACACCCTGCGGCTCATCCCGATGCTCCTGCCCGCCTATGACTCGGGGCGTTGGCTGCCGGCCGGGTCCGACACCCGCAGCTGGTCAGAGCTCCGCGATGGTGACGATCTGATGCAGGTCCTCGTCGCCGTCGACGGGGCCGATCCGCGCCTGCGTCGGGCGATCGCCCTCGGCGACCTCGACACGCTGCAGGCGCTCGCCCGCTGACGGCGCGGCAGGCCCAGAGTGATCTGACCGGCGCCTCCGCGACGTAGGGCGAGCGGTGCCCCCTCCTCCCTCCGCCCCCGCCGGTCCTCGGCTCCTCGGCACTCACATTCCCGACCGCCCCGAGGGCGTCGTGCTCGTCCTGCACGGTGGGGCGGCCCGGGGGCCCCGCACGCCCGTCCGGCCCCAGCAGCTCGCGGTCCTGCGGATGATCGCGGTCGCCTCCGCGATCACGCGGGCCGGCGGCGGCCGGCTCGCCGTGCTGCGCCTGCTCAACACCTGGCGGGGGTGGGAGCCAAGCCACAGCCCCGTTGACGACCTCGACTGGGCCCTGCGGGAACTCGCCGGGCGGTTCGGATCGAGCTGCCCGGTCGCGCTCGTCGGCCACTCCCTCGGGGGGCGGGCGGCGCTCGTCGGCGCCGGCCGGTCCGGCGTGGCCGGGGTCGTCGCGCTCAACCCGTGGCTCGACCTCGACGAGCAGATCGACCTTCGCGGCGCGAGGCGCGTGGTCATCCTCCACGGGGACCGCGACGCCGTCGCCCGCCCCAGCCGTTCCCTCCGCCTTGCCGAGTCCGCCGCCGCGTCAACCAAGGTGACGTACGTGACCGTCACCGGCGGCCGGCACGCGATGCTCGGCCGCCGTGACGGGTTTGACGGTCTCGCCGGCGCGTGTGTCGCCTCGATGCTGCTCGGGGTCGCTGCGGACCCGCGGCTGGCCGCGATCGCCGCCGGCGGCAGCGGCCTGCGGATCTGAGGCCATTGACCGGCGCCCGGCCGGGTGGAAGACTGCGATCAAGAGACCAACGTGGCCGCCCGGCCTGGGGGCCGACGACAAGGAGCGCCAGGGTGTCGTTTCTCCCGGGACCGCACGTACCGCCGCCCGACCGGGCACACCATGAGACCACCCCCCACGAGCGGGTGATCAGCGCCCGGCCGGCCCCGCCGCTTCCCGTCCACCGCCAAGCGCCCGGCGCCACGCCGGGACAGACGCCGGCGGGCGCCCCGACTCCGGCCGGCGCCGGCGCCACGTCGCGCGCGACCGCCGGGCCGATCCCGGGCCCTGCCGGCCCGCCCCGGCCGCGCCGGCATCCCGGTTCGACGCTGCCGGGGATCGCCGTCGCCTACGTCATTCCCGAGCGGGAGACGTGGGTGCGCCAGCGCCGTCTCGGGGATCCGCTCGGCTGGGACTGAGCCGGTAGTCGCGCCAGCCGCCGAAATCGGTGATGTCCTCGGCGCCCTCCAGTCCGGCCGGTTCGCAGAGAAAGCCGGTGACGAGGCGACCGTCGGCCAGGCGAACCGGGCCGAGCGCCATCGGCGGCGGCAGCGCGGCGAGCAGGCTGCCGAGCCCGCCCGGGTCGATCGCCCACAGCTCCCCGCGGATCGCCGCGCCACCGCCGGCGGCACCGACCCGGACGAGTCCCGGCTTGGGCGGATCGGTGTCGAGGGCGTAGAACCGGTATGCGGCGGCGGTGCTCACCTCCCCGAGCAGGCGGGCGCCGCGGTCGGTGAGCTGATGGTTGAGCGCCATCCCGGACAGGTGGGCGCCGACGACGAGCAGGGCGACCGTGTCCGGCCCTTCAGAGAGAGTGTCGGCGTGGCGCGGGGCGACGGTTCCGATGGCCGCGGGCCCGGCCGCCTCGGACCCCCCCGGGAGGTGCGCGAGCGCCCACTGCGCGATGCCACTCAACGAGCCGTCGGTCTCCCCGGGTGCGAGCAGGCTGACCCCGAAGCAGCCGCCGTCGGCGGTCCCGGCCGGGATCGCGTAGGCGGCCAGGCCGAGCAGGTTCGCGAACGTCGTGAAGGCGCCAAGGCGCCGGTTGACCGCGACCGGCTCCGCCGTCACGGCCGCGAGCGTCGGCTGAAACGGGACGGTCGGAACGAGCAGGGCCTCACAGCCGGCCAGCGCCTCCCGGGCGACGCGGACGAGCTCGTCGAGCGCCGCCCGGTCTGCCACATAGTCGGCGCCCGAGACGGACGCTCCGGCGAGGATGATCGCCGTCACCGTCGGATCACACGCCTCCGTGTGGGCGGCGATGAAATCCCCCACCGCTGCGTAGCGCTCGGCGATGAAGGCGCCCTCATAGAGCAGGCGGCCGGCGGCGAGGAACGGCTCGGCGTCGACCTCCGTCAGCGCCGCACCTGCCTCCGCCAGCGCCGCGCAGGTCCGGTCAAAGGCGGCCCGATACCCGGCTGACAGCGCCTCCAGGCCGGCGGGTGCGAACACGGCGAGCCGCGGCGGCCCGTCCGCGGGCGCGGAGGCGACCGGGTGGCCCTGGCCCGCCATTACCGCGACGGCGAGCTCGGCAAGGGCGACGCTACGGGCAAACACACTCACGCAGTCAAAGGACCGGCAGGCCGGCACCACCCCGGCGCTCGACAGTCGCCCCGGGGCCGGCTTGGCGCCGACGATCCCGGCAAAGGCGGCCGGCACCCGGCCCGAGCCGGCCGTGTCGGTCCCGAGCGCGAGGTCGACCTCCCCGGCGGCGACGGCGACCGCCGATCCGGAGGAGGACCCGCCCGACACGTACGCGGGCCGGCGCGCGTCGAGCACCGGGCCGTAGGGGGAGCGGGTGCCGACCAGCCCGGTGGCGAACTGGTCCATGTTCGTCTTGCCGACGATCACCGCCCCGGCCGCCCGCAGCCGGGCGACGACGTCTGCGTCCCGGTCCGGCACGTACGCATACGCCGGGCAGGCGCACGTCGTCGCGATCCCGGCGACGTCGATGTTGTCCTTGACCGCGACCCGCAGCCCCGACAGCGGTCCGTCGCCGGCGCGCCGGGCGGCGGCGACCTCGGCGGCCACCTCGGACTCGGGGCGACGGTGAATCCACACGGTCATGGCTGGGGGGCGAACTCTCCGGCCCGCTCCCAGGCGGCCCGTTCGGCCGTGAAGGCGTCGGCCTGGCGGGTGCGGAAGGCGGCGATCGGCTCCGCCTCCGCGGCGAGCATCGCCCGGTACTCGGCAAGGGCGAACACCCCCTCGGTTACCCGCGGCATGAACGGCCGGGCACGCAGTTCGGTCAGTTCCTCCGCCGACACCTCATACCAGTGGATCCGGTCAAAGAAGCGCAGCAGCCACGGCGTCTGCTCCGAGTCACGGTTCCACACCGGGACGGTCCGGCCGACGAACTGATACCCGCCGGGACCCTCCATTCCGTACACGCACAGGTACGCGCCGCCGATCCCGACCGCGTTCTCCGGGGTCCAGGTCCGCGCCGGGTTGTACTTGGTCGTCACGAGCCGGTGGCGGGGATCGAGCGGGGTGGCGACCGGTGCGCCGAGGTACACGTCCCCGAGGCCGAGCACGAGGTAGGCGGCGGCGAAGACGATCTGATGGACCTGATCGACCGAATCGAGGCCGTTGATCCGGCGGATGAACTCGATGTTCCAGGGACACCACGGCGCGTCCGCGCGGACGCCGGTCATGTACCGCTCGATCGCCCGGCGGGTGCTCGGGTCATCCCAGCTGAGCGGCAGGTCGACGCGCCGGCTCGGCACGACGAGCGCATCCGGGCTCGGCAGTTCCCCTTCCACGGCGCGGGCGAGGTCGAGCACGGTCGCCCCCGACAGAACCACCGGGTCGAAGTGCACCTGCAGCGACCGGATCCCGGGGGTGAGGTCGAGCACCCCGGCAAGCCCCTCGGCGGCGAGCCGCTCGGCGAGCACGTGGACCCGCATCCGCAGGCCGAGGTCGAGCTCCATCGCGCCGTACTCGATCAGCAGGTTGTCGTCTCCGCTGCGCCGGTAGGTGACCGCCGGAGTTTCCCCGTCCCCCTCGGTGCGGGCGAGCACGCCGTCGTCACGTAGCCCGCCGCGGGGCCGGAAGCGGATCCGGTCGCCGGGACGCAGCTGCCCGAGCTTCCAGCGCTCGTCGGTCGGCAGCGTCGCCGGGCAGACGAAGCCGCCGAGGCTCGGCCCGTCGGGCCCGAGCAGGATCGGGGTGTCCCCGGTGAAGTCGACCGCCCCGACCGAGTACGGGGTGTCGTGGATGTTGGAGGGGTGCAGGCCCGCCTCACCGCCGTCATCGCGCGCCCACTGCGGCCGCGGACCGATCAGCCGCACACCCGTCCGGGCCGAGTTGAAGTGCACCTCCCAGTCGGTGCCGTAGAACATCTCGATGTCCTCGCGGGTGAAGAACTCGGGTGCCGCGTGGGGGCCCTCGAGCACCTCCACCTCCCAGCGCGCCCCGAACACCGGACGGGCCGCCGGCGACGGTGGTGCCGGCACCGGCTCACGGGCCGGTGCCGGCCCGGGCGCGCAGCTGAGGATGTCGCGCCGCTGCAGGGGCCGGCCGGCGCGGCCGCCGAAGCGGCCGAGCGTGAACGTCGCGGCGCTGCCGAGGTAGGTCGGGAAGGCGAGCCCGTGCTCAAAGAGGATGTAGGCGCGCATCCCCGGTCCGGTGATCGCGCCGACCTGGAGGGTCCCGCCCGCGGGTACCTCGATCGGCTCCCACATCGCGACTGGCGCGCCGTCGACGGTGACCGGCACGGGCGCCCCGCTCACGCACACACGGGTCGGGGCGCTGAAGAGAAGCGTCGGGCCCGCCAGCAGGCACTCGAGTCCCGGGACGCCCTCCGGGTTGGCGAGCGCGCGGTTGCCGAGGCGGAAGCTGAGGTCGTCCATCGGGCCGGACGGCGGCACCCCGACATGCCAGTAGCCGCGCCGGCCCGGCCAGTCCTGCACCGTCGTCATCGTCCCCGGGGTGAGGACCTTGATCGTGCTCATGGCGCGGTGATCGTCAGGCGGACCGGGCTCGGGGCGAACCCGTTGCACGGGTTGTTGATCTGCGGGCAGTTGGAGATGAGGACGAGCACGTCCCGTTCGGCGGCGACGGTGACCGCCAGGCCGGGGGCGGAGATGCCGTCGACGATGCCGAGGGTGCCGTCGGCCTCGACCGGCACGTTCATGAACCAGTTGACGTTGGAGACGAGGTCGGCCTTTCCCAGCCCGTGGGCGGCCCCGGCGAGCAGGAAGTTCTCGACACAGGCGTGCTGGTGGCGGGTGTGCTGGCCGTAGCGCAACGTGTTGGACTCCTTCGAGCAGGCCCCGCCGAGGGTGTCGTGGCGGCCGCAGTCGTCGGCGATCACTGACATCAACGGCTCGCCGTCAGCGCTGTAGAGCACCGAGCCGATGGTGAGGAAGATGTTCTGCTGGGCGGCGATCGTCTCGGCGGCGCTGTAGCGCACCGTCGTGTCCGGGTCTCCGAAGACGAGGAAGTCGACGGCCTGGTTGCCCTCGAGGTCGACGATCGCCAGCTCCTGGCCGGCTTTCAGCCGGGCGCTGAAGGGCGCCCGGGCGGGGAGGACGACGTCAAGCAGCGGAGTCGGGGTGGTGATCATGCGATGCCTCGCGCGTGGAGGTAGTCGGCGGTGTTCTCCAGCGCCCGGGTCACCTCGGGGGTCGACCGCCACAGCGGGTCCTCGGGCCGGGTCGGGTTGCCGTGCCAGGCGAAGATCTGCAGCGGCGAGCAGGTGTAGGTGGGGCGCTCGTCGAGGCGGTGGGGCGCGTTGGCGAGCAACACGATCAGAGCCATCTCGGCCCGGATCTGCACGCTCGCCCCGGGGGGCGCGGTGGCGGAGAAGCGCAGGGCGCCGTCGGACTCGACCCGGACGGATTTGAAGAAGCTCAGCGACGGCGCGAGGTCACGGACGCCGAGGTCGTGCTTGGCGGCCGCGAGTCCGAGCAGCTCACGGGCGGCCGGCGTCGGTCCCCAGGCGCTCCCGTCCCCGTAGCGGCGGGCGTGCACGGCGGCCGGTGCGGCGCCGCAGAGCGCGTCATGGTGGCCCTCGGCGGTGTCGGTGAGGATCGTCGCGAGCGCCCGGCCCCGGTCGGAGAGGAGCGGATGGCCGGCGGTGAGGTAGACCTGCCAGGGGACCTTGACGGTGTCGGCGACGTTGAGCCGCTCGCCCGGCTGGTCGGCGTTGTAGAGGAGCAGGTGGGCGCACGCCTCCCCCTCGAGGTCGGTGAGGAGGAGGGTGCTTCCCCGGGCGAGCACCTTCGTGCTGTAGCTGCCCGGCGCGACCGTCTCGGCCCAGCTGAGGTCGGTCGGGGTGATCCCGGCGGGCGGGTTCGGGTGGGTGTGCGCGGGCACGGTCGCCATCGTCGTGACGGCATGGTCCGCCTGGGCGCGCGCGTGCTCACGCGCACCCAGGGGCGTGTCGGTCGCGGGCATCGGGCTCATACCGACACCGTCGCGAGATTGGTCTCGGGCGCGTGGGCGACACTGACGAGCCGGTCCCCACGGCGCAGGTAGAGGAACGCGATCGTGCCGAGCACCGCGGTGCCGCCGAGCAGCAGCACCGAGAAGTACTGCAGGTACCAGACGGGGGTGCCGGGCGAGTAGACCGACGGCCGCGGCCAGGCCATGTTCACCGTCATCGCCGCGCCGTAGAGGACCGCGGCGACGTTGACGGGGACACCCCAGCGGCCAAGGCTGAAGGTCTTGCCGTCGGCGGACTCGCCGCCGAGATTCCCCTGGCGGAGGCGGCGGAGAAGGGCGGGGATCGTGACGAACAGGTAGGCGGCATACAGCATCACGATGCACGCGCTCGTCAGGTCGGTGAACACGGTCGGCTTGCCGAGGTTGACGAACAGGAGGCCGAGGGAGAGCACACCGGTGAGCAGGGCCGGGGCGATCGGGGTGCCGGTGAGGCGGTTGACCGTCGACAGCGTCCGGGAGAACGGGAGGGCCCGGTCACGGGCCATCGAGAACATCATCCGCGTCGAGGCGGTCTGGATCGCGAGGGTGCAGACGGAGATCGCGATCGTCACGTCACACAGGAACAGCTTCCCGACCGTCGTCCCGAGCCGGCTCGTCAGCACGTAGGGGAGGCCCTGGCTGGCGAGGTCGCCGTTGGTGAGGCTCGGCGCGGCCATGATCGCGGCGAGCAGCAGCAGGCCGCCGCCGAGTCCGGAGGCACACAGCGCCTTGATGATCGCGCGGGGGGCAGTGCGGCGCGGGTCGCGGGTTTCCTCTGAGAGCTCACCGGCGGAGTCGAAGCCGACCATCACGTAGGCGGCCATCAGCGCGGAGATGATGAACAGGCCGAAGTAGGAGCCCTTCGGGGCACCGGTTGCGTGCAGGACCGCCCCCGGGCCGCGCTTGGCATGCACGAACAGCAACGTCACGAGCAGGGCGACGCCGATCAGCTCGCAGGTGACCCCGATCGAGTTGATCCGCGCCATCACCTTCACCCCGACCGCGTTGATCGCCGTCGTCAGGGTGATCAGGATCGCGCCGAGGATGCAGGCGTTCGTCGCGCCGCTCGTCGTGCTGAGGGACGGGTTGTGGCCGACGAGCTGGAAGCCGGACCAGATCGTCGGCATCACGACCTGCAGGGCGATCGCCGCCGCGGCGATCGTGACGATCTGGGCGACGAGCATCGTCCAGCCGGCGAACCAGCCGATCGTCGCGTTCGACAGTCGGCGCGACCACTGGTAGATGCAGCCGGAGATCGGGTACCGGGAGGCGAGCTCGGCGAACACGAAGGCGACGAGCAGCTGGCCGCCGAACACGAGCGGCCAGGTCCAGAAGAACGCCGCTCCGCCGAAGGAGAAGCCGAGCCCGAACAGCTCGAACACCGTCGTGAGGATGGAGACGAACGAGAATCCGGCGGCGAAGGAGGCGTAGGAGCCGAGCTTGCGGTGGAGCTGCTGGGCGTATCCGAAGGCCGCCAGATCGGCGGCGTCGGTGGTGTCAGACGGCGGCTGAAAAGTCATAGGTACAACCTTTCAGATGGCGGGCGGCCTGTCTTTGGCCCCGGGGACAGAGTCAACTGGCCCGGTGGTGAAGGCGCTGCTCAGTCCGGTGGGGGTCGCCTTGGGCTCAGTGGCCGCGCCGGAGCGGGGAGAGACGGGCCCGGGCGACGGCGGCGACGGATCGGCCGGGTCAATGTCCGCGCCGGAGCAGGGAGAGACGGACGAGACGGTCGACGACGCAGACGACCGACAGGGCGATCCGCTCGTGCTCGGCGTTGAAGACGACCTCGCGCAGCTGGATGTAGGGGGTGCCGGGAGCCATCTCGAGCTCGGCCGGGGTGGTTGCGGTCGCGACGAGCGGGATGATCTCGGTCGTTGCGTAGTCGGCGGTCGTGTCGGTGTTGGCCTCGAGGAACTCGAAGGTGGTGCTGGCGGCCCGCAGCCGGCTCGGTGCGACGGTGAGGCGGTCGGCGCAGATCACGTCGGTGATCGTGATCACCGGTGCGTTGTCTGCGCGCAGGAGCCGGAAGACGGTGAGCACCTCCGTGTCGGGGGCGATGTCGAGCGCGACGGCCTCATCCGGGCTGGCGGGTCCGGTCTGCTGTCGGCGCGGATCGACGCTGGCGACATACCCGCTCTGCTCGACGAGGGAGACGAATGAGACGAGCCGGTTGAGCTGCATCGAGGAGCGCAGCACGTGGGCGTTGACGTAGGTTCCGTGCCGGCGCCGGCGGCTGACGATCCCGTCGGCCTCCAGCGACTGCAGCGCCGCTCGCAGGGTGCCGCGGCTCACCCCGAGCTGGTCGGCGAGGGCCGCCTCGGGGGGCAGGCGGCCGTCCGGGAACCGCTCCTCGCGGATCGCGGTGAGCAGCGCGTCCCGGGCCCGGTCGACGAGCGGGCGAGCCCGCAGAGTCGGGACCGGGTGGCGGGCCGAGGTCATCGCCCCATCAATGTAAGGGGCGGGGCGACTGAAACGGGGGGCGGAGTTCGGCGGCTGGGTGCAGGGAGCCGGGGTTTGGGGGCTGGGGTTTGGGGGCTGGGGTTTGGGGGCTGGGTGCAGGGAGCCGGGGTTTGGGGGCTGGGGGCTGGGGGCGGTGTCCGGCGGTGTCCAGCGGTGTCCAGCGCACCAAATCGTGCACGCACTCTCGATCGCGGCGGTCCGTTCACGATCGGGGTCGCTGGGCGCACCAAATCGTGGTCGCACGCCGGAGGACGGTGCTCATTTCATGATTCGGGTCGTCGGGAGCGAATCGAGTGGCGCCGTGAGGGTGTCCGGGGGCCTTCGCCACACCGGGGCGGCGCCGCCGTAGCGGGCGGGCGGTCCGGGCCACGCCAGGGCAACGCCGTTAAGGGCGCCCGGCGGGCGGACCGCGGTGACGTGTGGCCCGAGCCGGACGAGGTAGGGCGACGGGTCAAGCGGCAGATCGCTCGCCGGCGGGCCCGCAAGGACCGCCTCGGCGGTGGCGGCCAGGGACAGATGGGAGACGTGACCGCCGCCCTCCCGGCGCTGGCGCAGCACGCCCTCGAGTGCGGCCGCGGCGATCATGTAGCCGGTGACGTGGTCGAGCAGCTGGCAGGGCAGACCGGTCGGGGGTCCGGCCGTGTCGGTGAGGCCGGTGGCCGCCTGGACGAGGGAGTCAAAGCCGCGCCGGTCCGCGAACCCCGGGGTCGAGCCCCACGCTGAGAGGGTGATGACGACCGCGCCGGGATGGCGGGCACAGATCGCCTCCGGGGTGAGGCGGAACCGGTCCAGCGCGCCCGGCCGGTAGCCGAGGACGATGACGTCCGCCGCAGAGAGCAGTGCCTCCAGTCGTGGGTCATTGAGGTGCAGGCGCACGCTGCGCTTGGCGAGCAGTCCGTCGACGCGGTGGAGGGGCAGCTCGGGCCGGCCGGGCGGGTCGATTCGCAGCACGTCCGCGCCGAGGGTGCCGAGCATCCGGGTCGCCACCGGCCCGGCGATCACCCGCGTGAGATCGAGGACGCGGAGCCTGCCCGTGGCTCGCGGCGGGGCGCCCGGGATCGCTGCGCTCTCCAGGAGCGGGACCGGCGGTCCCGCAAGCGCGCGCCACTGCGCCCGCGTGCGGACCGCGACCGCGAGCCCGCCGGCGGCGCTGACCCGGTCCTCCACTGCGCGGGCGGGCAGCGCCGCGATCGTCCGCTCGAGCCGCTCCGGGGTGGTGTCGAGTGCCGTGAGCAGCGCCGCCCGGTGCCACGGATAGTTCGCGTGCGTGCGGACCCACCCGTCGGCGGTCGGCCAGAACCGGGAGAGCGGGTGAAAGCCCGGTAGTGGGCGACCATTGACGCGGAGCAGCCGTTCGCTGCGGATCGCCGCGCGGACGTGGACGGGATCGACGCTGAACTCGCTCGCCCCGGTCCAAGCGGCCGCGGCGCTCAGCAGCCGTTCCAGCGCGACCGTCGCGAGGTCCTCCGCGTCCGGTTGGGCCTCAGTGCGGCTCGACGGGCGGCCGGGCACGTGCGTCCCCGCTATCCGACCGGGGAGACCCACCAGGTGACACTTGAGATGGTGACCCCGTTGTCGCAGGTGAGGACCACTTGGGTGCCCGCGGCTACCTGGGTGATGCCGCTGAAGGAGTATCCGGCGGCCGAGCTGAGAGCGGGAATGTCAAAGGCACCCTGGAGGAACGTTCCGGGGCTGCCGGCGTTGTCGATGGCACAGCTCCCCGTCTGCTCCAGTGCGTTCGGATTGGCGAGGGTGGCGACGGCGTCGATCAGGTACGTCCCCGCCGTGGTGAGGGTCGGCCCGGGGTTGCTCGTCGTCTGCGTGAACTGGTACCCGGCGCCAGCCGGTCCCTGAGGGCCGGTCGGGCCGGTCGCGCCGGTTGCGCCGGTCGCGCCGGTTGCGCCGGTCGCGCCGGTTGCGCCGGTCGCGCCGGTCGCTCCCTGTGGACCGGTCGCGCCGGTCGCTCCCTGTGGACCGGTCGCGCCGGTCGCTCCCTGTGGACCGGTCGGGCCCTGCGGGCCCGTGGCGCCGGTCGCGCCCTGTGGACCGGTCAGGCCCTGTGGGCCTTGTGGGCCGGTCGCGCCGGTCGGACCCTGTGGACCCGTGGCGCCGGTCAGGCCCTGTGGACCAGTCAGGCCCAGTGGGCCTTGTGGGCCAGCGGCGCCGGTCGGTCCGGCCGAGCCCTGGGGGCCGGCGGGGCCGGTCAGGCCCTGAGGGCCGAGCGGGCCCTGTGGACCGGTCGGGCCTGCGGGGCCCGACGGCCCCTGGTGTCCGGCGGGCCCGTCAGCGCCACGGGGCCCCTGCGGGCCGACGGGCCCCTCAGCACCCGCTGAACCCGGCCGCCCCGCGGGGCCCGCTTCCCCCTGAGGTCCGGGAGCACCGGCGGGGCCCTGGGCGCCCTGCGGCAGCTGGTGGGCTCGAAAATCGGAGGCGAGCAGGGAGTGGGCGATCAACTGCGCGGCCCCGACGCTGTGGCGGGCGAGCTTGGCCCCGGTCACGGCCCCGTCCTTGAGCTGTGGCGTCCCCACGCTGTTGCGCGGGAGAGTTACGGCGGCGTAGGCGCCGCCGGCCATCGCGACGAACAGTGCGACCCCGGCGAGGACAACGGCTGGAGATGGTGCCTTGGGGAGGTGTGGCCGGCGCATGGTTCTCTCCGTGAACTAGGTGATCCGAGCGCCACACAGCCTGACAGAACCGCTGACGATGTGCACCTCTTTTCAGGCGCGTCATGGAGGTTCCGGGCCGGGGGGCTCGCGTGTCCCCGCGGTCGTGGCACTGCTAGCGTCGCTTGGCGGTCCCCCCACCCTCGGCCCGACGGCGTGGTCGCCTGCCATGCCCCACCGATCCTCGAAGGAGCAGCAGATGAGCGACACGAAGCCCGCGATCGTCAACACCCAGCAGGAGCAGTTCTGGAATGACGTCGCCGGGCCGCTCTGGGTGGCCGCCGAGGACCAGACCGAACGCCAGACCGCACCCTTCGGTGAGGCAGCGCTCGCGCGGGCCGCGCCGGCTCCGGGCGAGGCGGTGCTCGACGTCGGCTGCGGGTGCGGCGCGACCACGGCGGCGCTCGCGGTGGCCGCCGGTGTGGCCGGACGCGTCGTCGGGGTCGACCTCAGCGCGCCAATGCTTGCTCGTGCGGCCCAGCGGGTCGCTGACCAGCCGGGGGTCGCCCAGGTCGAGTTCCGCCGGGTCGACGCCCAGGTCGCCGACCTCGGACCTGACGCCTTCGATCTCGTCTTCAGTCGCTTCGGGGTGATGTTCTTCGCTGACCCGGTCGCGGGCTTCGGCAACCTCCGGCGTGCCCTGGCGCCCGGGGGCCGGCTGGTGTTCGTGTGCTGGCAGACGCCGACGGCCAACCCGTGGATGGCCGTCGTCAACCGTGGCGCGGCGGAGATCTACGGGTTGGAGGCGCCGCCCCATGACGCGCCGGGCCCGTTCTCCCTCGCCGACCGCTCACGGTTGGAGCGGATCCTGAAGGCGGCCGGGTTCGTGGAGGTGGAGGTCGCCCCCCACGAGTTGGTGCTGCACCTGGGTGCCGGGCAACCCGTCGGGGACTGGGTGCACGAGCGTCTCATGATGGGGCCGGCTCGCACCATGTACCTCGAGGAGAGCCCCGACCGCCAGCGTGAGGTGCGAGATCTGTTGTCGGTCCGCGTCGATCCGTTTCGGATCGACGCGGCTGACTTGACCGCCGGCCTCGAACTCCCGGCGGCGGCGTGGATCGTTGAGGCCCGGGCACGGTAGTTGGCAAGACCCCTGCTGTGAGCCCCCGCCTCCGGCTGGGGCCGAGCTGGCCCGGTGCGGTGCCCCCCGCCGTGCACGGGACGGCGCCACGGGTGGACTGCGCTGCGGAGCGGAGGGGGTTCGGCCGCGGGGGTCCGTATCCATGGCCGGCCGCGCCGGCCGGCAGAACCCGCGGCTGCCCGCCGCGGCGCCCGCGCCGGCGTCGTCCGCCCTGTCGCCACGGTCCCGACCGCCACATCGGGAACGGACTCGGTGGCCGCCCCACCTGAGCGCGCGACGGTCTGCAAACGGACGGAGGCTCGTCAACCCCCACCGCCTCGTTTACCATGCCTTGAGGACCGGGACGTTCACCGCGGGAAATTCTTCAAGCTGCATCAGCGGCTGCCCGTTCAGTAGTTGCCCTCGGGGCGCTTCGGTCGTCCGGCCGCCCGCCCGATCGCGGGGACGAATGCCCCCACGTCGATGACCGTTCGCGCACCCCGCTCCCGCACAGACAGAGTGATTCCGGCTCCCTCGAAAATGGCGTACGGTCGACGGCGGGCTGCCGCACCGCGGCGCCCGGTCGTGAACGGATCGTCTTGCTAGACGCGGGACCCATCCCCTCGGGCTCGACGGGAGACGGACCGGACGACCACGCGCTCGTGGCAGCGGCCCGTCGGATCGGCGTTGACGTCGCCGCTGTCCATGCCGACGACGTCGACCATCACGGCCGGTTTCCCGTGGAGGCGATCGCCGCGGTGCGCGCCGCCGGCCTCTTGGGAGCGCTGCTTCCCGTTCAGCACGGTGGCGCCGAGGCGACGCTCGCTGAGGTCGCCCAGGCGGTCACCGCGCTTGCCGAGCACTGTGCGGCGACCGCCCTGACCGTGGCCATGCACAGCATCCAGGTGGCCTGCATCGCCCGCCACGGACACCCCGTCCTGCTTGAACGCGTCGCTCCCGGGCTTGTCGCCGGTGAACTGCTGCTGGCGAACGCGAACAGTGAGGTCGGTCTCAACGGGGAGCGCCGGACGAGCATCTGCGCGCTGGAACCGACGGCGGACGGCTTTCGGCTCACCAAGCAGGCGTCGACGGTCTCCTACGGTGAGCACGCCGACGGGGTTCTGGCTACTGCCCGGCGCCACCCGGACAGCCCCGCCGCTGACCAGGTGATGGCAGTCTGCCTTCCACCGACGATGTCTCTGGAACCCTGCGGGGAATGGGACACGCTGGGCCTGCGCGGGACCTGCAGCCGCCCGGCGCTCCTGTCCGCCACGATCGAGCCGGAGTTCGTCATCGACAACTACGCGGACGTGTTCGTGCAGACGTCCCTGCCTGTCAGCGCGATTCTGCTCAGCTCCGTCTGGTTGGGTCTAGCCGAGGGCGCCGCCAGCAGGGCCCACGCCGCCGTCCGCGACCAGGCGCGCGCCGCGCGCCGCGCCGACCCTGACGCTCCCGCTCCGACCAGCGCGTTGAGGCTCGCGGAGGCGACGGTCTGCCTGCATCAGATCCGCTCGATGGTTGCTCATGGTGCGGCCGAGTACGAGCGTTGCAAGGACGGACCGGAGGTTGCCACGCTCCGGTTCGCGTCGATGATGGACAGCGTCAAGATCGCCACCTCGACGCTGGCTCCCGACGTCGTGCGCCGCGCGATGGCGATCTGTGGCCTGGCCGGCTACGGGAACGCGTCGCCGCGCAGCCTCGCGCGGATCTCCAGGGATATCGCGGCGGCACCGCTGATGGTCGGCAACGACCGCGCCCTGCTCGCATCCGCCCAGGCCCTGCTCATCCGCAAGGAGTTGTGATGGCGCGCCGGATCGCCGTCGTTCACGATCCGCGATCGTTCTTTCCGCTCGATCTCAGGGCCGGGTTCGGTGATGCCGCTGAGATCCTCTGGGTTCTGCCCGACGGTCGCTTTGACTCCATCGCCGAGCGCGTTGTCGCCCGGTTCGGCCCTACCGTCAGGATCGCGCCGGAGGACCCGGGTGCGGCGGCGGCCGCCGTCGCCGCTCACGCGCCGCAGGGGATCGTCACCTTCGTTGATGACCACCTGGTGTTGACGGCGGAGATCGCCGCACGGCTGGGACTTCCCTTCCATACCGTCGAGGTCGCTCGGACGCTTCAGGACAAGCGGTTACAGCGTCAGGCGCTGCGTCAAGCCGGGGTGCCGGGGCCGGACTTCATCACGTTGGACCCGGGTCTCGACCCTCGGGCGGTGGCCGACCTCACCGATGGATTGAGCTATCCGGCCGTCTACAAGCCGGCGCGGGGAAGCGGCAGCCGAGGGCTGCTCGCCCTGAGCGGCCCGTCCGACTTGATCGCCGCCTACGAGCCTGCTTCGGGAGCGGTGGTCGAGGCGTTCCTGCCCGACGATTCCTGCGGCGATCCCCGGTTCGCCAGCTACCTGTCCGTCGAATCGGCCGTCAGCGCCGGCCAGGTCAGCCACCTTGCGCTCACCGGCCGCTTTCCGCTGGCCGAACCGTTCCGGGAGACCGGGAACTTCACGCCGGTACCGATCGGCGACGATCTGCGGCGGGAGCTCGTGGCGTTGACCGATGCGGCGATCGCCGCCCTGGGGATCCGGACCGCGATGCTCCACACTGAGATCAAGCTGACCCCGGCGGGGCCGATGCTGATCGAGGTCAACGGGCGGCTGGGTGGCCGTCCCCCGTACGTGCTGCAACGCGCGGCCAACGTCAACCTGTTTCGGATGGCCTGCGCAGTCGCGTTCGGTGAGCGCTGTGCGACCGCTGAGTTCGTTCCCTGCCATGGCGTCGCCTACTACCGGATGCTGCAGGCCCCCTGCTGGGCGGGCCGCGTCAGCGCCGTGCATGGGGTGGGGGCGCTCACGGGGCCCCATGTCGACTCGGTGGCGCTCAACCGGGCGCCGGGGGCCGCTGTCGACTGGCGCGAGGGCACCGACGGGAAGGTCCTGACGATCAGCGGCTGGGTGCCCGATCACGTCACGCTCGCGCAGGTGATCGATTGGATCGACCGAACCGTGGAGTTCGAGTTCGACCCGTGCCCGGACGGTGACGGGGCCCCCGAGCCGGCTCGCGTGTCGGTTTCCGACGCGATCCGCCAAGGCACGTGATCAGATTGATCTGAAGAGATTCGGGCTGTGACGCGGTTGATCGCCACTGGCGCCGCGCCGCGCTTCTCTGACGTGCTGCACAGGGGCTCCGGCGGAGAGAAGATCGAGACCTCGCGCAGCGGCGTCTCGGGGGCACCGTGATCTCGCCCGCCCCAAGGGAAGCTGATATCTGCAGCCCGCTTCCGTGAGCTGATTGCCGCCGCACCGATGCCGGACGCTGAGTTCGACTGCGACGCTGAGTTCGACTGCGACGGTGAGTTCGACTGCGACGGTGAGGCCATCCGGGGCCGTCGTGGGCCCCGAGGAGCCGTGCCCAGCTTGATCGATACGCGGTACCACTTCCCGCGCGTTGCCGGGCACAAGGGTGTCCCGCTTGAGATGCTCGTTGCTTGGCGAGAGCAGGTCTGGGTTACGAGGCCCAGGGCTCCGAGCCTGCCTGGAGCACCGCGGCGATGTCTGCGACGTCCTCGCGCGCGCCGGTCGCGACACTGATGACCAAGTCGTAGGCCTCATCGTTGCTGAACGTGAGGCGGATGCCGTTCATGCCGAGAAATGCGATGGTCGCCGTCAGCGCGATCCGCTTGTTGCCGTCGACCAGCGCATGGTTACGGGCGAGTGAGTGCAGCAGCGCGGCTGCCTTCTGATGAATGTCGGTGTAGGCGTCCTCGCCGAACGCGGATGCCTGTGGACGTGCAAGCGCCGATTCGAGCAATCCGTAGTCGCGGACCGCTGGCTCGCCGTCGAGCGTTCGGCCGGCCACGTAGAGGAGCGACTCGAGGTCGAGGAAGATCACTCGCCGAGGCGCCGCAGCGCCTCGGCGTAGCGAGGCAGCTCCTGATCCAGGATCCCGTCCAACAACTCACGCCGGCTCGTGCGGTCGATGTACTCGCGCACGGCGGTCCTGGCGACGTCTTGCATCGAGCGTCCCTCGCGGCTAGCGCGGAGCCTCAACGCGTCAGTCTCATCGTCGGTCAGTCGCAGAGTCATCGCCATCCGCCGATGGTATCACTACTGATACCGAAATTGCTCTGGTTGGTGGCGCGCCAGGATCGTCTCGAGCGAAGCGAGAACGCAGCTGAGACCCGGGAGGCACCCGAGCTCCAGCCAGCCTGAGACACCAACGACAACACGCACGCGACAGCGTCGCTGGCGGTGAACGGATCCGCTCTGGCCAGTGCGTCGACGGGGTCGTTCACGGCACGGGCAACCCGGCGTCGGGACATGGTCGCGCCTACCCGGTGCCGTGTCCGCGATGACCGATCAGCTGCCTGACGTCCTCGCGGGGACAACCATGCTGATATGAGGGGCGTGGCCGGTATGGGTTACGAACGTCCTGGTGGCACTTGGTGAGCCGACCGTAACCTCAAGTGTGTAGCGGCCGGGAAAGCCCGTCGCGGCCGTGAAGCGGACAACGGAAGCCCGACGGGGCATCGTGAGTGCTCCAGACTGATCAACAACATGGTGGCTGCCGAAGAACGTCCAGCGCACGATGTAGCGGCCACCTTCATGGTACCGGGTCGAACCGCAACGCAGGGTGACGAGGACTCCACTGCACAGGGCGTCACCACAGCCCCCGCCGGGGGCTTGAGCACCACACCCGGTAAGGCCAAAGGCGCCAGCAACGAGTGCCAACCAGGTCGGCAGCACACGAGCGAGTCTCATCAGAACCCATCAAGATAGGTGTTGACCGAGCCTGTCGTGACAACACCCTTGCCACGCCTGCAATGCGGCCATCAGGCGGGTCCACGATTGCATTCACTTCAGCCCGGGTCAGGCGCTGCGCCACTCCGATGGCGAGGATGTGATGCGGGGATCGAGTGTCGGAGGGTTGGTGCTTTCGCGGTTTGGTGTGACGGCGGATGGTCAGCCGGTTTGGCGGACGGTGTGTCCGGCGGTGTGGATGGTGGTTTTGGGGGTGCCGGCGATGGTGGCGTGTACGGGGTGGGGTTGGGCTGGGCGTTGGAGTGGAAGCCAGCCGCGTCCAGTGGCGGTGATGATCAGGGTGCCGGTCGGTGCGCCGAGGAACGTCAGGTCTGTTCCGGCGCCGCTGAAGACGTTCAGCTCGAGCGGGGCGAGGTCTGTGGTGATCGTGTGGACGTCGCCGACGAGTCCGATCTCTGAGATGCCGAGGAACTCGCTGGGGTTGAACGGGTCATGGCGGCCGTTTTCGCCGTGGCCGTGGTGGGCGATCAGTTCGACGATGTTGTCGACGGGGTCGTGGAAGTAGATCGCGTCGGCGTTCCAGGCGTCGAAGTGGACCGGGTCGGTGAGGGTGTGGACGCGCTGGCGCGCCCAGTTGGTGGCGGCGGTGAACCGGTCGCCGGGGAGTTGGATGGCGAAGTGGTAGAAGGGCGTGCCGGTGTGGGGTTCAAAGGCGAGGGTGCTGTGGCCGATCTCGTGGGCCGCCTCGGCGGTTGAGCTGAGGCCGAGTGTGCTGGCGTAGAAGTGCGTGACCGCCCGCCGGCTGGATGCCGGCACCTGCAGTTGCACACGGAGAAGGTCCATCCTCTGTTCATCCTATGCGGGTGCGCGCAGAAGGGAGGAGGCCTCCGGGGCGGCTCTTGACCGGCAGGCGGCCGGTCCGTGGTGTGTGCTCGGCGCCGGGGTGCGCACGGGCGGTCGCGTTCGCGCCAGACGAGCGCACCGCAGCCAGGGCGCGTGCCACGAGCCGCTCGGCTGATCCCGCGGTCCGAACGCGAACGTTCGATCGATGCCAACGCCCACCGCAACCTCGGCGACCTCTGACGGGCACGGCGATGAGCACAGCGAGAACACGTGCGGCCAGCGGCATCGAGGTCCGCCATCGTCGGAACTGTCCTGCTCGGGACGGTGGGCTCTGTAGCTGCTCCCCGGGCTACCGGGCGACCATCTGGAGCGCGCGGGACGGAAAGCTCATCCGCCGCTCCTTCCGCACAGAGGCGGAAGCGAAGCTCTGGCGTGAGGATGCCCGGGTGGATCTGCGCCGTGGCGCGCTGGTCGCGCCCAAGCCCATCACCGTCGAGCAGATCCGCCCTCGAGCGGTGGTGAGCGGTCCCGAGCGACGAACCGCCCGACCGCCACGCCCACCCCCGGCCGGCGCATCATCCCTGCGCAGGGGAGCATTCGGTTGGGCAACAGCGGAGAGGGGGGGATTCGAACCCCCGATGGACTGAAAGCCCATACCGGTTTTCGAGACCGGGATGTTCGGCCAGAAACCCCTATGAACACTGGATCTTTAGGTCCGAGGGAATGAAAAAGGGAATGAAACCTCATCGAGCTGCACGCTCCGCCTGGTGCGCGGTCAGGTACGCCGCGAACGTATCGCGCGCCTTGAGGATGTCCTCCGGCAGCGCGTGGGTGTACCGCGCGAGGGTGATCTGCGCCGCGCCGGCTTGGCGTTCAGGTGTCGCGTGGCCCATCAAAACCGACGCGATCTTAGGCGGCACCCCGGCAGCATCCAGCCATGTGGCGGCGGAGTGGCGGGCCTCCTGTAGTGAGATCGGCTCGAGCTTGCTGGCCGCCCAGATCAGCTTGACGCGCTTGGTCAACCAGCCGGTGTTGAGCATCCCGGTGCTCGCCCACTCGGCATGGGGAGGACAGACGAGACCCTCCTTCGGTCGCCCCTGTTCGAGGTATGCGCGCTTCAGCAAGGTATGCAGCTGCGGGACGAGCGGCACGACGCGGCGTGAGGCGTCGTACTTGCGGGCCTCCCATTCGACGCCCCACTCGAGCGCGCCGGTCTTCAGGTCGACCTCGGTCCAACGCAAGCGAATGATCTGCGCGCGGCGACCCATCCCGTAGCCGGCCAGCGCGTAGGGGAGGGCATCCTTGGTGTCGAGGGCCGCGAGGAGCCGCTCAAACTCATGCGGGGTCGCGATCCGCTCAACCGGGTTGGCGTTCATCGCCGGCAGTCGGACCAGCGCGGCCGGATCGTGCATCGCAAGATCGCGGTCCTGCGCCCAGCGGTACAACGAGCGCAGCCCATTGACGATCGAACGGATGCGGCTGCCGGACATGTGTGGCGTCAGTTCATCGACGATCTTCTGCACGTCACCGCGGCTGATCGTGGAGAGCCGTTTCGTCCCGAGCGTCGGCTCTATGTGGACCCGCAAGACCTCTTCGACGTTGTCGATCGCCCGCGGCTTGTACCGCAGCCCGCGCTTGTTCAGTGCGCGGCCCTCGCGCGCGGACTTCACGAACCGCTCGCGCGCCTCAGCCAGGCGGATGCCGCCGCTCTCGGGCAGTTGCCCGGTCTGGAGCGCGCGGATGAGGTCGTCGCGAGCGCTGCGGGCGGCGGCGATCGACTGCTGCCGCCGCGTCTTGACGTATCGCTTGCGATCGCGGTCGTAGACGGACGCGAAGTAGCTGGGGCTGCAACTGCACCTGCCGCCGCTCTCCGTCCTGCAGCCGACCTTGTGACGCGCGTAGACGCCGGGATAGCGAGTTCTGATGTCGCGGTCGGGCATCTCCACATCGTCTACCACTTGTCGAGTGCGCTTGAGATGTTCGCGTCCGTCCAGCGTTCGAGCTCGGCCACCGGGTAGAGGCGCAGCTGGCCGGAATGGATGCAGCGGAGCTGCGGCTGGACGTGGCGCTGGAAGTGCCGCAGCGACATGCCGAGCGCCGCGGCGGCGTCTTTGCGACTGAGCGCCAGCGTTGGCGTGGAGCTCGCGGCGGGCCGTCCGCGATGGTCCGTGCTGGATTGGGGTCGCTCGGCGCCGCCCATCAAGGGACCAGTTGACCATGGACGGCCTGAGCGTAGGTGTCGACATGGCGGCGATGCATCCCGTATGCATGACTTGCATACGGGATGGCGGCCCGTCGGGGCGGGGGTTAGCCTTCAATAGCGATCGTCGAGATGGTCGAGGCGTGGTGTCAATCACCGGCAGTCCTCGAGGCTGTCCAGCAGGGCGACACCGGAACGGTGATCCGGCTGGCTCGGCGCGCCAAAGGGGAGACTCAACGCCAGACCGGGGACGCCTGTGGATACAGCCAGTCGGAGATCTCACGCATCGAGAATGGCCGTGCTCGCCTCTACGACATACGCACGCTGGGTCGCCTGGCCGAGCACCTCGACATCCCACCAAACCTGCTCGGCTTGGCGGACGACGACGTGAGGCGCCGGGACTTCCTCAGGGAGGCGGCCGCCGGAGCAGCGGGAGCGATGCTTTCGGTTGACCTGGCTGGTTGGGGAGGCCTGCGCCTTCGCGGAGCTACCCCGACCGAGCCACCAACGCTCGCTGGGCTTGACGAGCGCATCGCTCGCGCACACGCGAGCTACCAACGCGGCGAATACCAGCGCGTCGCCGACGTACTGCCATCCCTGATCGGCCCGACGACGGACGGGATGGTTCTGGCAGAGGATGAACGGAGCCGGCGGCGGGCCCTCGCCGCCCAGGGCTGGACGTTCGTCCTCGCCGCCAAGGTCGCGACGAAGCTCCGCCAGACACCGACCGCTCGACTGGCGGCGGATCGCGCCGTCACGGCCGCGGCGTTCAGCGGCTCCTCTGCGCTGCGCGGTGCGGCGACATATCAGCTCGCATGCGCACTCGAGGCGGCCGGCGAACCCGCGCACGCGGAACAGGTGGCGGCCATCGGCGCCGAGCATCTGGCCGATGCCAGCCGCCGCGACCCTACCGTGCTGTCGGTGCGAGGTGCGCTCTTACTGATCGCGGCGATCACTGCGTCGGCACAGGGCGACGCTGCCTCGTCCAGCCGCTACCTCGCCGAGGCCCAGCACCTCGCCGATGACCTCGGCACGGACCGCAATCACGCCTGGACGGGGTTCGGCCCCACGAACGTGCGCACTCATGCGCTCGCCGCGGCCGTGCGTCTGGACCAGCCGGACCGGGCGGTTGAGATCGCCGACCAGATCGAAACCGATCGCTTCCCGCCCGGGCTCGTCGGCCGGCGGTGTCAGGTCCACCTCGACGCCGCGCTCGCCCACGCTCGCCAGGGACGCGACGCAGAGGCCGTCGACCGACTTCTGCGCGCCGAACGCATCGGACCCCAGGTTCTGCGCGTCAACCTTCCGGCGCAGCGACTGATCGGTGACCTGCTGCAGCGCGGCCAGCGATCCGCGGTGCCCGGTCTGCGCCTTCTGGCTCCCTACGCTACGTCGGTCGCCTGATGACGGCCGGACCCGCGCGACCGGCGGTCCTCTACTGGATCTTGTGCGCTGCGCCGCCGGCGCTGGCGTGGGAGGAGCCGCTGCGACAGCTCCAGGAGGACGGGTGGGACGTCTATGCGGTCCCCACCGAGACGACGGCTTCGTGGCTTGACATGGACCATTTGGCGCAGGCCACCGGCCACCAGGTGCGAGTTCGGCCTCGGAGGCCCGATGAGGCCGACGAACTGCCGACAGCCGATGCGCTGCTTGTCGCGCCGGCGACGTTCAACACGCTGAACAAGTGGGCGGCTGGGATCAACGATTCCCTCGCCTTGGGGCTGCTCAACGAGATGCTGGGGCTCGGGGTGCCGATCGTGGTGGCGACGTATTGCAAGGCGGCGCTTGCAGCCCACCCGGCTCACCCGACGAATCTGGCTTTGCTGCGACGGGCTGGCGCGGTGGTGCTCGAAGGGGAGGAGTCGATCACCGTCACGGATGGCGGCTTCTCCTGGAGGCCTGTCCGCGCGGCGCTCGGGCAAGTCCAACCATCTGGCGACTCCTGAACACTCGCGCAGAAGATGCCAGGTCCCTCCTTCGGCGCCCGACGCTGGAGGACGCCTTCGTCTGGCACATCGGGTGGGGCGAACCGGATCGTCGGGCAGTGGCTCAGCCACCTGTGAAGGTTAGGTCGCTGGTCGCTGGCTGGTCGGAAGGCGAACGATGAATGTGGCGCCGTGGCCGATGCCGTCGCTGTGGGCGGTGACCGTGCGGAAGCTGTGAACCGAGTCGTCTAGGTCGGCTATGTCCCGGCTTCGAGCTGCATTCCGAGCTGCTCGAGCGATGCGGCGTCCAGCGACTGCTCGATGTACGGGAACAGCTCGCGCTCCTCGAGCTGCACATGCGCACGCAGGCGGGCACCGAGCGACGCCGTCAGCTCGACTGTCGGCTGCAGGCGCCCCTGCCTGAGCGCTCCGGCCGTTTCACGCAGGTGCTCGTGGTCGGCACGCATGCGCTCCGCCAGGAGGCGCGCCCGTTCGCCCGGTGGAAGCGTCGGGAGCAGGAGCGATTCCTCGAGCGCGAAGTGCCTGGCCTCGTGGTCGGCGATGAAGTCCGCGAACAGCATCGCTGATGAGTAACAGGTTCCCTCGCCGGCGCGGGTGAGCGCGCTCGCGACGACGAGTGCGTGGTGGTGGTCGCGTGACAGAGGCGCGAGCGCGGCGCTTCGCTTCATCAGGCCCGTACGGTCACATGGCCACGCATGTACCCGTCATGCACCATCGCCCAGGAGTCGCATGGCAGCGCACACCACCAGGCATAGCTCCCGGTGGTCGCGGGTGCCGTGAACGCGAAGGTCGTCTTGCTGGGTGAGCTCTCCGAGCCGGCGGGGATCGTCGCGTCCACGCCGAGCGCGGATGAGGTGAACGAGTGCGGCATATCGTCGTAGTTGTAGACGGTGACCGTAACCCTGCGGCGCGCCTGCACGGTGAAGTCGGCCGGCAGGAAGGCGTCGTGCCAGTTGCCGTCGGACCCGCGAAGAGCGTGCTCGGCATCCGAGCGCACGACCAGCGTCAGCGCCTGCGATCCGCGCGCCTTCGCCGCGCCGGAGCCCGAACGA
Organism: Conexibacter sp. DBS9H8; assembly: GCF_023330685.1. Lineage (GTDB taxonomy): Bacteria > Actinomycetota > Thermoleophilia > Solirubrobacterales > Solirubrobacteraceae > Palsa-465. The sequence continues at coordinate 3,382,832 of NZ_CP097128.1, read as the reverse complement.
CTCCCAATCGACGCTCCCGTACCGCCCATCATGCCGTAGCCGCCCCCGGGTCCCATCCCGGAGCCCCCGGACCCCATCATCCCGTAGCCGTATCCCGCGGGTCCGCCCGCGGCCGCGCCGTAGGGGGTCTGACGAGCGTTGCCGAAGACCGCTGAGACCGCGACTCCGGCGAGCGCGAGGATCAGGATCGTGGCGCCCGCAGCGCCAATGACAACCCTACGTGAACGTTGCATTGGTCGATCGTGACGAGGCTGCGGACTGCCTGCCTCCGTGCTCGCCTGCGACGAAATAGCGGGAACGCCGCAGCACGCAGCGAGGCAGATCACGGTGTGAGCGGCGACCCCCCGGGCGATACTGCCCTAGGGTATGCGCTATACCCTGTTGGGGTACCTTTGAAAGGAGAAACCATGGCCGAGACGATCACCTACAGCGTCCCCGGGATGACCTGCAACCACTGCAAGGCGGCGGTGACGGAAGAGCTTTCCGGCGTCTCCGGGGTGGAGTTGGTCGCCGTCGACCTCGACACCAAGCTCGTGGAGGTCAGCGGTCAGAAGCTCGACGAAGGCGCCTTGCGCGCAGCGATCGTCGAGGCGGGCTACGAGGCGGCGTGATGTCGGTCTCGACCGAGCCGGCCCCCGTCGAGGCCCGGGACCGGCCGTCCGGGCAGGTGGAGCTGGCGATCGAGGGTATGACCTGCGCGTCGTGCGCGACGCGGATCGAGAAGCGCCTGAACAGGCTGGATGGCGTGAGCGCATCAGTGAACTTCGCCTCAGAGCACGCTGCCGTCAGCTTCGACGCCAGCAATCTGTCCGTTGCCGATCTGATCGGCGCCGTCGAGGCGGCCGGCTACCACGCCTCACTTCCCCAGGAAGCCACGCAGCAGGATGACCCTGCCCGCATCTGGCTGATCAGGCTGCTCATCGCCGCCGCGCTCTCGGTGCCGCTGGCGTTGCTCGCATGGGCGACGCCGCTGCAGTTCTCGGGTTGGCGGTGGGTGTCGCTGGCACTCGCAACCCCGGTCGTTGCATACGGCGGCTGGCCGTTTCACCGTGCCGCCGCGTTGAATGCCAGGCATCTGGTGGCGACGATGGACACGTTGATATCGGTCGGCACGCTCGCGGCCTGGATCTGGTCGGTGGTGGTGCTGGTGACGGGCCTGCACGAGGGCATCTACTTCGATGCGGCCGCCCTGATCACCGCCCTGATCCTGCTGGGCCGCTACTTCGAGGCGCGTGCTAAGCGCCGCTCGGGGGAGGCGATCCGCAAGCTGCTCGAGCTCGGCGCCAAGGAGGCGCGTGTCCTGCGCGACGGGCAGGAGGTGCTCGTGCCGGTCGAGCAGCTGCAGGTCGGTGAGCTGTTCGTCGTGCGCCCGGGTGAAAAGGTAGCCACCGACGGGATCGTCGAGAGTGGCTCCTCCGCCGTCGACGCATCGATGCTGACCGGTGAGTCTGTCCCGGTCGAGGTGGCCGCCGGCGATCAGGTCGCCGGCGCGACGATCAACACCTCCGGCAGGCTCGTCGTGCGCGCGACCAGAGTCGGGGCGCAGACCGCACTCGCGCAGATCGCACGGCTTGTGAGTGACGCGCAGGCCGGCAAGGCGCCGGTGCAGCGACTCGCGGACCGGGTCTCAGCGGTCTTCGTCCCGGTCGTGATCGCGGTCTCGCTGCTGACGCTCGCCGGCTGGCTGGCGTTCGCGGCCAGCGCCGCCGCCGCTTTCACAGCGGCTGTGGCGGTGATCGTGATCGCCTGTCCCTGCGCCCTCGGCCTGGCCACGCCGACGGCTCTGATGGTCGGCACCGGACGGGGCGCGCAGCTCGGGATCGTGATCAAGGGCCCGGAGATCCTCGAGCGCACGCGCCAGGTCACCACGATCGTGCTCGACAAGACAGGCACAGTGACCGAGGGCAGGATGGCCGTCAGCGCAGCACTGGCCGCTCCCGGCACCGAGCAGACCGAGCTGATCCGCCTCGCAGCGGGTGCCGAGGACGCCAGCGAGCACCCGATCGCCCGCGCGATCGCGGAATACGGCCGCGCGCAGCTGGGCGCGCTCCCCGAGGCGGAGGGCTTCGCCAACCAAGCCGGGCTCGGTGTCCAGGCGGTGGTCGACGGCCACGCCGTCTTGGTCGGCCGCCCAGCCTTCCTCGCCGAGTGGAGCGTCAAGCTGCCCGACGACCTCAATGCACAGGCCCAGCGGCTCGAGGAGCAAGGCAACACGGTCGTCGTGGTCGCCTGGGACGGCGCCGCCCGCGGGGTGGTCGCCGTCGCCGATCAGGTCAAGGCCAGCAGCGCGCAGGCGATCGCTGAATTCAAGGCACTGGGTCTGCAGCCCGTGCTGCTGACCGGTGACAACGAGCGTGCCGCCCGCGCGGTGGCCGATCAGGTCGGCATCGAGCGTGTGCTCGCCGGTGTGCTGCCCGACCAGAAGGCGGCCGAGGTCACACGGCTGCAGCAGCAGGGAGAGGTCGTGGCGATGATCGGCGACGGTGTCAACGACGCGCCCGCGCTCGCCCAGGCCGACCTCGGCCTGGCGATCGGAACCGGTACCGACGTTGCGATCGAGGCCTCGGATCTCACGCTCGTCTCGGGCGACCTGCGCGCCGCCGCGGACGCGATCCGGCTGGCGCGCCGCACCCTGACGACGATCAAGCGCAATCTGTTCTGGGCATTCGGCTACAACGTCGCCGCCGTCCCGTTGGCGGTCGCTGGCCTGCTGGACCCGATCATCGCCGCCGGTGCGATGTCCTTCTCGAGCGTGTTCGTGGTCAGCAACTCGCTGCGGCTACGCCGTTTCCAATCCCGAAGGGAGACCCTGTGACGGACATAGCCACGACGCCAACCTACGGCTACACGGCTGAGAAGGAGGCGCTCGCCAAGCGGCTGCACCGCATCGAGGGGCAGGTCCGCGGAATCGAGAAGATGGTCAACGACGACCGCTACTGCATCGACATCATCACCCAGATCTCGGCGATCACCACCGCGCTGGAGTCCGTCGCTTTCAAGATTCTCGACCAGCACGTCAACCACTGCGTGGCCGGAGCACTGGCATCTGGCGACGAAGAGGTCGCCGCTGAGAAGAGCCGCGAGCTGCTCGACGCCGTCCACCGCTTCACCCGCAGCCGCTAGCGGTCACACCAAGTGAGCAACAGGGCGCCCGAACGATGAGCACGCCGCGGTTCGCAACGACACTGATCTCGCACGTCGGGGACGCGCTGTCGTTCTCGTTCGGGATGTTCTGGGAGATCCTCTGGGCGCTGATCCTCGGCTTCGCGCTCTCCGCTGCCGTGCAGGCGGTCGTCAGCAAACGCCAGATGCGAGAGCTGCTGCCCGACGACTCGCCGAGGACGCTCGCGATCGCCTCTGGCCTGGGGGCAGCTTCATCCTCCTGCTCCTACGCCTCGGTCGCGCTCGCGCGATCTCTCTTCCGCCGCGGCGCCGACTTCACCTCCGCGATGGCGTTCCAGTTCGCCTCGACCAACCTCGTAGTCGAGCTCGGGATCATCCTCGCGGTCCTGATCGGCTGGCAGTTCACCGCCGGCGAGTTCCTCGGCGGACCGATCATGATCGCGCTGATGGCGCTGCTCTTCCGGCGCTTCCTGAAGCCCTCGATCGTGCAGGCGGCACGCTCAGAGGCCAACCGCGGCGTCCTCGGCCGCATGGAGGGCCATGCCGAGATGGACATGAGCGTCGGCGACAGCGGCACGATCTGGCAGCGGCTGCGCTCGGCGGACGGCTTCACGGCGACCAGCAACTACTTCGTCATGGACTGGGGAGCCGTGTGGATGGACATCTTCGGCGGCCTGCTGATCGCCGGCGCGCTCGCCGCATGGGTCCCCGACTCGTTCTGGCGCGGCCTGTTCCTCCAGCACCACGGCGTCCTCTCCACGATCTGGGGCCCGCTGATCGGACCGCTGGTCGCGATCATCTCGTTCGTCTGCTCGGTCGGCAATGTGCCGCTCGCCGCCGTGCTCTGGAACGGTGGCATCAGCTTCGGGGGCGTGCTGGCGTTCATCTTCGCCGACCTGATCATCCTCCCGATCCTCAACATCTACCGCAAGTACTACGGCCGCCACGTAGCCGCCTTCCTGCTCATCACCTTCTACGCCACGATGGCCGCCGCCGGCCTGATCGTCGACCTGATCTTCAACGCCGCCGGCCTGGTCCCCACCGGCGCACGCCATGCCAAGGTGATCCAGGCGAGCGTGACGCTCGACTACACCACGGTGCTAAACGTCCTCTTCCTGACGCTCGCAGCGATCCTGGTCGCCCGCTACTTCCGCATAGGCGGCGGGCTCCCAATGCTGAGGATGATGAACAAGCCGATGGGCAAGCACGCTCACGGCTCACCCCACGCGGCCTGACTCCGACGCCACCGGCCCACTGGCCGTGGCCCCACCGCGCCCGTGGGCGCTGGTCGACCCGTGCAGCGCAACCGCTACACGCACGTTCGCACGGACGTTAGAATGAGCGTGTGGATAAGGACACGTGCGAGCTGCTGTGCATGGACCTCCCGCGCGCGGAAGCGCTGCGCCGTTCCCGCCGGCCGATCGCCGAGCTTGAGCTGGCCGCTCGGGTCGCGAAGGCGCTGGCCGACCCGACCCGGCTGGCGGTCGCGCTGGCCTTACGTGATGGCGGCGAGTTGTGCGTCTGCGATCTGGCGTGGGTGTGTGAGCGCTCGGACAAGCTCGTCTCCCACCACGCCCGTCTGCTGCGCGCCGCCGGGCTCCTCGTCTCCCGCCGGGAAGGCAAGATGGTCTTCTATTCGCTGACCTCGCGCGGCGAGCGGCTGCTTGACGCGATCACCGTCGCGGACGCGAAGGCCGCGCGGTGAGTCCGCCGACGGCGCCGGCCGCGCTCCCGGCGGTACCCGTAGAACCCGGGCCGGGACGCGATCACGGATGGGTGCGCTCCGCGCGGCAGGCGAAGCTGCTGGCATGGGCGAGCCTCTTCTGGATGACGCTCGAGGGCGCGCTCGGCCTGCTCGCAGGAATCGACGCCAACTCGATCAGCGTGCTGACCTGGGCAGCGTCATCGGCGGTCGAAGGGCTCGCCTCAGCGATCGTGATCTGGCGCTTCACCGGCCGCCGCAAGCTCTCAGAGCACGCCGAGAGCCGCGCGCAACGGTTGGTCGCCGCGAGCTTCTTCCTGCTCACTCCGTACTTCCTCTACGAGGCGGTCGACCGGCTGATCAACGGCACCCGCGCCAACGCCGCGCCGTTCGCGATCGCGCTGACCGCCTCAAGCATCCTGCTGATGCCGTTGCTGGGGTCCGCAAAGCTGCGACTCGGGCGGCGGCTTGACTCGGGCGCGACCGCAGGAGAAGGGATCCAGAACCTGCTGTGCGCCGCGCAGGCGCTTGCCGCGTTGGTCGCCGTGATCGCCGCCGGTGCCGGTGTCGCCTGGATTGACCCGCTCGCGGCCCTAGCGATCGCCGCCGTCGCGGCTAGAGAGGGCCTGGAGTTGTGGCGCGGCGAGGAGTGCGACTGCCACGCGGTCCCGGGGCTGGACGCTCGGGCTGACGGCTGCAATGACGACTGCTGCGCCGGTTCGTAGAGACCTCGCTGTTCACGATCCGACCTCACAGGTACGCACAGCCGCCGCTCCCACAGGCCTCCGCGAACGCGGACACCACATGGCTGGCGGCCGCACTCGCCGAACGCTCTGATGCGCGTCGAGATCATCGCGAGCGCGCTCGTGCGCTCCCTCGCGCCGCTCTCAGACGCAGCGCGCATGCTCACCGACACTACCGCCATCGGCCCAGCCCTGATCGCCGGGCAGCTGGTCGGCTGGCTGGCGGCCCACGGCGCGACCGCGCGACCAGGTGCGAGTTCGGCCTCGGAGGCCCGATGAGGCCGACGAACTGCCGACAGCCGATGCGCTGCTTGTCGCGCCGGCGACGTTCAACACGCTGAACAAGTGGGCGGCTGGGATCAACGATTCCCTCGCCTTGGGGCTGCTCAACGAGATGCTGGGGCTCGGGGTGCCGATCGTGGTGGCGACGTATTGCAAGGCGGCGCTTGCAGCCCACCCGGCTCACCCGACGAATCTGGCTTTGCTGCGACGGGCTGGCGCGGTGGTGCTCGAAGGGGAGGAGTCGATCACCGTCACGGATGGCGGCTTCTCCTGGAGGCCTGTCCGCGCGGCGCTCGGGCAAGTCCAACCATCTGGCGGCTCCTGAACACTCGTGCGCAGGATTCCAGGCGCTTCCGGGAGATGTGCCAGGCGGATTCCATTTCCGACGATCGACCGCGCACCTCGGCGGATGCACAGTGTGCTTCGAGGCGCCAGGCAGGGACGGATCTCTGCGTTGGCGAGGTCGTAGACTCGGTGGATGGAGAGCGAGCCGCTCGGATGGGTGCAGTTCTCGGTGATCGAGGCGGTCCATCGTGGCGCGCTTCGCTCCCGGCAGACGGCGCGGCAGGTCGTCGCTCTGAGGCCGGAGCCGGCGGGTGACGCGTTGCTGCACGAGGCTCTGCGCCGTTGTGAGCACGCCGGCCTGGTTCGTAGCGCGCGTGACCGTTCAGGGCGCGGGTACGAGGTGACGCCAGCGGGTCGCGCGCGGCTGCGCGCCGAGCGACGGTTTCGCGCCGCGCTGCTCGGCGTGCTGCTGCGGAGTTGAGGCGGCCCGGAACGGTCGGGGAGCGACCGGCCAGACGCGCACGCTTGCGATATCGCGTCCCGGCAGGGGTCGCGTAGCCTGAGAGCACGATGCTGACGCTGTTCGGTGCGTGTGCGGTGACGTTCATGATGGCGATGTACGCGCTCGAGCGCCGCGGACGGCGGTTCGTGCTGGCGTTCGCGGGTGGCTGCGTGCTGTCGAGCAGCTACGGATTTCTCGCAGGGACTTGGCCGTTCGGGATCATCGAGGCGATCTGGGCTGCCGTCGCGGTCAAGCGCTTCCTGGAGCTCCGTCCACCGGCCGCTGACAGCGAGCCGCCGTTCAGCGCGACGATGGCGTCGAAGGCCTCGACCCGACCGCGTTCGGCCGGCGCGGCCGATAGCCCTTGACTCGGTACCCAGGTACAGGGTTAGGCTGCGTTGATGCGCAGCTCCGAGCTCGCCGAACGGGCCGGCGTCAACGTCCAAACTCTCCGCTATTACGAGCGCCGGGGTCTGCTGCCGGAGCCCGAGCGACTCGACTCGGGCTACCGTGCCTACGGCCCTGACGCCGTTCAGATCGTGCGGTTTGTACGCCGTGCGCAGAAGCTCGGGTTCAGCCTCGAGGAGATCGACACGTTGCTGGAGCTCTCAGCGGGAGGGCCGGCGAGCTGCGAGGCCGCGCGCGAGCTTGCGGGCGCCAAGGTCGCCGAGCTTGATCAGAAGCTCGCGAGCATCACCACTATGCGCGACTCGCTGCTGCGATTGATCGACACCTGCGCCCTGCCCCGCGACCGCCGCGAATGCCCGCTGCTGCACGCAATCGAAACCGAAGACCAGCCTGGAGGTACTAACGATGACTGTTGAGACGCACCACGACGAGGTCGCCAGCTTCGGATCCGAGCTGCCCGGGTTTGACGTTGTTCCCCACCTGGTTCGTGCGATCGCCAAGGGCGCGCCTGTCTCGATCCAGGAGCTTGCCGACACCGCGTCACTGCCGGTCGGCGACGTCGAGCGGATGCTGCGGGATCAGCCGGGGACCGATTGGGACGAGCACGGGCGGCTCGTGGGGTTCGGCCTGACGCTGCGGCCGACCGCCCATCGGTACAGCGTCGCGGGCCGTGTCCTGTACACGTTTTGCGCTACCGACACGCTGCTGTTCACACATATTCTGGGAGAGCCAGCGGTCGCGGAGTCGAACTGCCCGACGACCTCGATCCCGATTCGGATCGAGCTGACCCCGAGCGCAGTGGCGTCCATCGACCCGCCGGCGGCTGTCGTCTCGCAACTGTTCAACCCCTCCCTGATCACGGACCTCAGGCGCAACGTCTGCGATCACGGGCATTTCTTCGCCTCTGACGGGGCCGCTAGTGACTGGGTCAGCGAGCACCCGGACGGACGTGTTCTCGCGGTCGCTGATGCGTTCGAGCAATCCCGCCGCGACATCGAGCAGCTGGGCTGGCTGCCACAACCGGCGAGGGCAAGATGAGCGGCGCGCCCCCAGCGCTCCTCGAGAGCGACGATCCGGGCCAGACCGCGCCTCCCGTTCAAATCCGGCTGCTTCACGTGCCGGACTGCCCGCTCGTGGAACGGGTCAGAGCCACACTCAGACACAGTCTCTCTAACACGGATGTCCGAGTGACGATCGAAGAGGTCGAAGGGCCATACCCCTCGCCGACGCTTCTGGTCGGCGGCATCGACGTCACCGGCCGAACCCCTGCAGCAGGACCGTCCTGCCGTCTGGACCTACCCACCGAGGAGCAGATCGTCGCCGCGCTCGCAGCCGCCTCGATCCCTGAGCAAGCACGATGACCAGGCCAGCCACACAGCCTGCGGGCCGCGCCAGCGGACGGTCGCGAGGAGTCTTCTGTTCACCGCCGCGCCTGAGCGCGGACACCGGCGTGAAGCGCTTGATTGACCGGGTGCTGCCGACCGGCGCTTGGCGCTGCGCGTTCTTCATCGTGATCGCCGTCGGCATTAGCGCCGCCGGCCAGCTGCCGACCACACCCGGCCTCGTCCTCGGCGCCGCGACCACCCTCGTCGCGAGCGGCTATTGCCTGCTGAACTTCTGGCGCTGCCGAGAGGCGCACTGCATCATCAGCGGCACCGGGTGGGCCGCGCTCGGTCTCTTCGAGACCGCAGAGCTCGCCGTCGGCCACAGCCTCATCCACCGAAACGAAGGGGCCGTGTTCATCGCGATACTCGTCATCGCAGCCGCTTTCGAGGCGTACTGGCGAACACGACACGGCACCAACGCCGTCAGAGCCACCGGCAGCTACCAGAGCTGACAGACACCAGCCGAGTCGGGGTCTGGTGTCGCGATTGGGAACGGCGCTGACGGCCCTGGCGGGGTGGCGCGTATCGTCAGAAGCGTGCTCCCGCCGCTACCTGACCGGCTGCGAACCCAGTTCCTTGGCCTCATCGGTGAAGGGATCGGTCCGTGGATTGACGGCCTGCCGGACCTGGTCGCCCGACTGTGTCGCGATTGGGACGTTGAGCTGCAAGCGACGCTCGACGACGGATGGAGCGCCTATGTCGCATCCGGGGTACGCCACGGTCAGCCGGTTGTGTTCAAGGTCGTCCCACAGGCCGCCGAGGGTCGCGCTGAGATCGCCGGGCTGCTCGCGCGCGACGGTCGCGCCGTACCGACCCTGCTCTGCCACGACCTCACGGCGCCGGCACTGCTCCTGCGCCACGTGCCAGGACGCGCCCCCACGCAGGGCGAGCTCAGCGCTCGCGGGGTCGCCGGGCTGCTGAGCCGCCTTCACCTGCACGTCGAGCGACCGCCCGCGCACGCGCCGCAACTCATCGACCGCCTGGCGGCGCACTGGCAGTCACGTCTCACTGCTAACCGTCCCCTCCCGAGCCCGCTGCCGGACCGCCTGGTCGCGGACGCCGCGGCCAGCGTCGAGCGGCTGTGCGGGTCGTGGCCTCGACCAGTGCTCGTGCACGGCGACTTCGAGGCGCGCAACATCCTGCGCTCAGATGACGACCTGATCGCGATCGACAGCCCGGCGGCGGTCGGTGACCCGGGCTACGACGCCGCCTGTTGGATCCTCTCCGAGCATGACGGCAATCCCGACGCGCTCCGTCACCGGACAACGGAACTCGCCGACGCCCTCGACTATCCGACGCAGCGCATCTGGCAGTGGGCGTGGCCGCTGGCCGTGGACGAGCTCCTGGACAAGCTCGACCAGCCGGGATGGTCGCAGCAGAGCATCCACGACGCGCTCACACTCGCGCGGACTGTCGCACCCACCACCGTGCTGGACTGCCATAGCGCCCCGCCCGCGGAGCTGCTCGTCTCGCGCACCTAACCTGCGATCCGAATCGCCTGCCCGCCCGTGGCCGAAAACGGCGGCCCTGCCGCTGCGATGGCGCTCGCGATAGCGTTCTTGGCAACCCGATAGCGAGCCGTCGCGCGCCGAGAACACGACTGCGATTGCGCGGGATGCCACGCTCGGACGCTCGGACTTGGGCGGATGCGTAAGCGCCACCAACGGGGACGCTACGGCCATTTACCTAGGCAGCGCAGCGGCACGTCGCGCCTAGCGTCTCGGCCCTGCTGGCCGCGCTGAGCAGGTGCGACCGGAACCGCAGCCTCAGACCTGCTCCCAGAATTTGCGGGTCTCCGGGTCTGTCCGGCAACTGCCTGTGACGCACGCCCTGGTTTCGTGAAAACGCGCGACTCCAAGTCGACGGTCGCGACGACGACCTGCCCGATGACGGCGCCGGTTGCGCTGCTGAGGAGGAGGGAACTGGCCGGCGGTCGTGAGGCTCTTGCTTTCGTGCGGCGGCGAGACTCGTCGCCGGCGGTTTGTTCCAGAGCGCCAGCGCGGCTGGCGTGGCGCGGATCTTCTGCTGCGGCTCGCTCGTGACCTGCTGGGATGTTGCAGGTACCGGCCCCATGCGTGCCCGACTTCCGCGCGCAAACGAGGGACGTTCAACGATCGCGACAGGATTGCGCGTCGCGTCGCGAATGTAGCTACGGCTGCAGGGTCGGCGCGCGCGGCGTGAATCCTCGGGCGCCTGTGGCCTGTCATAGGGGTACAGCGCCGACTTGTCGGGTGGCGCGTAGCAACTTCGATAGAGGACGGCGGGATGGAACGTGAATTCGATGTGGTGGTGATCGGCGCCGGGCCGGCGGGGGAGGTGCTCGCTGGCCGCTTGGCGGAGCGCGGAGGTAAGCGGGTTGCGATTGTGGAGCGGGAGCTGGTCGGCGGCGAGTGCTCGTTCTACGCGTGCATGCCGTCGAAGGCGCTGTTGCGACCGGGCGAGTTGCTGCGCGAGGTCGCTCGCGTTCCGGGTGCGGCTGAGGCGGTTACGGGATCGCTTGACGCAGGGGCTGTTCTCGCCCGACGTGATCAGATCGTCAACAATCTAAGCGACTCCGAGCAGGTGCCGTGGCTCACGGCTCGCGGCATCGAGCTGGTGCGAGGCAACGCCCGGCTCGACGGCGAGCGCCGCGTCCGTGTCGGCGAGGACGTGTTGATCGCGCGTGACGCGGTGGTCATTGCGGTCGGCACCGCCGCTCTGATCCCGCCGATCCCCGGGCTGGCAGACGTGGACGCGTGGTCGAACCGTGAGATCACGACCGCCAAGGAGGTCCCGGGGCGGTTGATCGTGCTCGGTGGCGGTGTGGTCGGTGTCGAGATGGCGCAGGCGTGGGCGTCGCTCGGGTCGCAGGTCACGGTGATCGAGGCGCTTGATCGGTTGGTGGGGCGCGAGGAGCCGTTCGCCGGCGAGCTGTTGCGCGACTCCCTGGAGAGCCTGGGGGTTCGGGTCCTGACGGGCGTACGAGTGAGTGCTGCGAGCCGTAGCGGCGAGGAGGTAACTGTTGCGCTCGAGAATGGCGGGGCCGTGAGTGGTGACCAGCTTGTGGTCGCGATCGGCCGCCGGCCGCTGACTGAGGATCTTGGGCTTGAAACGGTTGGCCTCGCTCCGCGTGGGTACGTCGATGTTGATGATCACCTTTGCGTGATTGGCGTGCCGGGCCTGTACGCGGTTGGTGATGTCAACGGCCGCTCGCTGTTGACGCACTCGGGCAAGTACCAGGCGCGGATCGCCGCCGACCACATCCTGGGCATGCCCGCAGCGGCGAGGACTGATGGGCCGGGTGCGCCGCGGGTCGTGTTCACCGATCCGCAGATCGCGGCGGTGGGACTCACGCTCGAGGCCGCGGAGCAGGCGGGCATCGCTGCGCAGGCGTTCGACCTACCGACCGGTGGGACCGCCGGCGCCAGTTTCTATGGCCGCGATGCGGCCGGGACGACCCGGTTCGTCGTCGATCGCGACCGCGAGGTGCTTGTGGGCGCGACCTTCGTCGGTGCCGAGGTAGCCGATTTCCTTCAGGCCGCTACGATCGCGATCGTCGCTGCGGTGCCGCTGTCGATGCTGGCGCATGCGATCGCCCCGTTCCCGACCCGTAGTGAGCTGTGGCTCAAGTTTCTCGAGGCCTATGAGGCCGAGCGGGAAATCTCACTGCATGCGACGCGGGCGCTGGTTGCAGTCGGGCGCTGAGCGGATCGGGGTGCCCACGCGCGAGAATCTTTGGATCCTTTCCTCGCAATCGAGCGTCGAACAGTCATGACGATCAACCCCATGGCGCGCCACCGCGCCCGCTGCCGGGAGACCCGGGCACAGATGTCCGACTATCTCGACGGCGATCTTGCCCCGGAGGCCGTTAGGCGCCTGGAGCGCCACACGTCTTGGTGCCCGAACTGCGGCAGGATGCTTAGGAACCTTCGTAGGACCGTCGGCGGCCTGCAGGCGTTGCGGGATGTCGAGCCAACGGACATGCCGCCGGTCAGCTGACGTAGCCGCTGGCGAACCAGTCGTCGAGCGCGGCCCGTAGCGCCTGTCGCCCGCGGTGAACGCGGCTCTTGAGCGCGCGCTCTCCTATCCCAAGGGTCTCGGCTGCCTCGGCGGTTGAGAGGCCTTCGACATCCCGCAGCACGACCGCGGTGCGGTAGTCGACCGGGAGCGCTGCCAGCGCCGCGTCGACGGCGGCGAGAAACTCGCGGGACTCGAACACCTGATCAGGGCGGTTTCCCCACGCTGGGATCCGCTCGCCGATCTGGTCGTCGAGCTCGAGTGTCTGGGGTCGCGACGGTCGCACCGCGTTGTATGCCTCGTTGATCCCGATCCGGGTCAGCCAGGTGCAGAACCGCGAGCGCCCCTCGAACCTCGCGAGGTTCAGCCAGCCGCGGGTCATCGCCTCCTGGAGCGCGTCGTCGGTCTTGTCGGCGTCACGGGTGATCCGCCACAGGACGCCGCGCAGGCGTGCAAGGCAGGGCTCGGTCAGCCGAGCGAAGGCGCGCTGGTCGCCCTGCCGTGCCTGCGCGACAAGCTGTGGCTCATCCACGGGCGTCATTCTTGCGCCGAATCCTTCGCCGCGGTTTCGTGGTCCAATGAGGCATGAAGATCGAGCTTCTCTACTTCGAAGGCTGCCCGAGCTACCAGGCGTTCCTGCCCCGGCTGAGGGAGCTTCTCACTAGCGCCGGGGTCGCTGACGCGGTGCAGCTGCACAGGATCGAATCTGACGCGGACGCGACCGCCGCGCGGTTCCTTGGGTCGCCGACCGTGCGGGTGGACGGCGTCGACGTTGAGCCGGGCGCCGACCAGCGTGATGATTTCGGGATGAAGTGCCGGCTCTACCGGACACCCGACGGACTCAGCGGCACCCCCGCCGAGCAGTGGGTGATCGACGCGCTGGCGACCGGTCCCGATGACGCTGCGGCCTAACGCCGACCATCGTCTCGGCGGCCGCGGGGTAGCTGTGTGGGACGCCATCGTGTTCTGCGCGCGATCGGGCAATCTGCGGCGGACGGTGCGGATTGCGTTGGTGGTCGGTGTCGTGCTGACCGTGATCAACCAGAGCGGCGCGTTCACGTCAGGGCACATCACAGTCGCGACCTGGATCCGTTCGGGCCTCAACTTCGTTGTACCGTTCCTCGTCTCAAACGCTGGCCTGCTGAGTGGCCGCCGATGAAGGACGCCTCACCGGGTGCTGAGAACGCACAAGCTTGGGTAGCCGGACACATTCCACCGCACGGTCCTCGCGCTGAACCCGGCCGCCGCCAGCGCGGCATGTGGATCGAGCGCATGCAGCCCGCCGAGGTGCACCGGGCTCGCCCACGCAGCCCGCTCTAGCACGGCAGCGACCCTGCGCGCGAGGCCGCTGGGAGGTACGGCAGGCGTCACGGTGACAAGCCTGCCGCCCGGCCGCAGGACCCGCCGCAGCTCGCTGAGAGCGACTGGCAGGTCACGCGATGGCAGCAGGTGTAGAACGTAGGAGGCGATTGCGGCGTCGAAGCTCGCGTCGGGGCGCGGGATCTCTCGGAGATCCGCGAGCTCAGACGTCCAGCCGATTGGCAGACCAGGGAGCCGGGCGAGCATTCGCGGCGAGAAGTCGACGGCTGTCACCGCACGCGGCCGATCCCGCGCGCGGGCGAGCTGGCGCAGCGCCTCGCCGGTGCCGGCGCCGGCGTCCAACAGGCGTTCGTTCGGTTGTGGCGCAAGCAGCTCGAGTGCGGCGCGGACGGCGTGACGTTCGAGCCGCAACTGCCGGTGGTAGGAGGCGGCACGTCGGTCCCAGACCTCGGGACCGCCAGCTCCGCGCCACTCCCGGGTGCGGCTCACGATTGCGCCAGGTGACTGGTGATCGCTTCGAGGCTCATGCCGCGGGCCTCGAACCCGCGCAGCCACCAGACGCCTGCGGCAACCGCACCGATCGCCCACAGCCCGGCGAGCGTCGCGAACGCGCTGAACAGCCCGAAGCTCGAGGCGACCTGGGCGAGCACGACCGCGCCAAGGATCGCGCCGATCCGGCCGACCGCGACGCTCGCGCCGACGCCGGTCGCCCGCAGGTGCGTCGGGAACAGCTCGGTGAACGTCGGGTACGCGGACACCCAGGCTGTCGTGGCGAAGAATACGGCGACGGTGAACGCGGCCAGTGTCAGCCCCGGGGAGCCGCTGACGGCGGCGGCGGCGACCAGGATCGACGAGGCAGACGCCGCCGTATACCCGAAGAGCACCGTCGGGCGTCGCCCGACCCGGTCAAGCGCCCAGCTGACCAGCAGCCCGCCCGCCAGCGCGCCAACGTTGGCTACGACGTAGTAGTACGGGACGGTGCCCGCAGGAACGTCGACCACGCCCTTGGTGAGCACGAACACGGAGACGAACGTGAACAGCCCGTAGTAGGCGGATGCCTCCGAGAAGTCGAGGATCATGCCGAACAGGAGACGGCTGCGATGCTCGCCCCACAGCTCAGCAAGTTGTGATCGCATCGACGTGTTGAGCTCGGCCGGCAGGTATTCCGCCCGGTCGCGTGCGATGCCGGTGACCTGTTCGATCACGGCGTTGGCCTCCTCGAGTCTGCCCTGGGAGGCGAGCCACCGCGGCGATTCGGGCACGAGCCGACGCACGTACAGGCCGTAGGCGGCGCTGAGTGCTCCGAACAGCAGCGCGACCCGCCAGCCGCTGGTTCCCAGCAGCGTCGAGACGAACAGGATCCCGACGAGCCCGGCCGCGATCCCGCCGAGTGACCAGAAGTTCATGACCAGCGCGTTGGTCCGCCCGCGACCGCGGGCAGGCATGAACTCCGAGATCGCCGAGGCGACCGCGGAGTATTCGCCGCCGACCCCAAGGGCGGTCAGGAACCGGAAGACCATGAAGAGGCCGTAGCTTGGCGACGCCGCGGTCGCCAGCGCTGAGACCGAGTAGAGCAACAGCGTGGCGACGAACAGCCGGCGGCGGCCGATCCGGTCTGCGAGGTAGCCGAACAGCGCGGCACCTATCCCCAGGCCGACGAACCAGACCACGAACACGGCGATCTGCTGGCCTTTGGTCAACGCGAACGTCGCGGCGATCGCCGGGATCACACTGCCGATGATCTGTACCTCGAAGGCGTCCAGTCCCCAGCCGATGCCGAGCGCTCCAGCGATCCGACGGTGAGCGGGGCGCCACGCGGCGCGGTCGAGGCGGTCAGACAAGGTCACTTCCTCCTAGCGGATGACGGGATAAAGACGGGCAAGCCATCTCGCCGGTACGCCGGCGAGGTACAGCCAGCGGATCGCCACCCAGGCGGCGATCGTGCGCACGAGGCCGTGGTGGCGCCAGCGGCGGGCCGAGGTCACCGCGGGCCCGGGCAGGCAGACGGTCTGTCCGGCGCGTTCGAGCCGACGGACGAAGTCGTAGTCGTCCATGATCGGCAGCTCCCGGAAGCCGCCGAGCGCCTCGAACACCTCACGCCGGCACCACACCCCCGAGTCGCCGTAGTAGACCCCGGTGCGGCGCTGCAGCGCGTACCAGCGGCCGAGCAGTGCGCTGAAGGCGTCGCCACCGTCGAAGCGCAGTGCGAAGTTGCCGCCGACGACCCGGGGGTCCCGCAGGGCGCGCTCGATCGACCCGGCTGCCCCGCTGGGCAGCCGGGTGTCGGCGTGCAGGAAGATCAGGACGTCCCCGCGGGCCGCGCGGGCGCCGGCGTTGAGCTGCCTGGCGCGGCCGCGTGCCACGCAGAGCAGCCGCGGAGCCTGTGGGTGGGCGCTCGCCAGCTGGCAGGTGCCGTCGGCGGAGCCGCCATCGACGATCACCACGTCATGGAAACCGTCGAGGTGATCAAGCAGCGCCGGTAGTTGCGCCGCCTCGTCGAGGGTCGCTACGACCACCGAGACCGTCATGCCAGCACTGCCTGCAGAGCGGGCGGACAGCCCGGATGCTGTCGCAGCGCCAGCGCGTCGGCCGGTGTGTCCAGGTCCGGCAACGCCGGCAGCACCGCTGCCCGTAACCCGGCGCGGGTGAGCGCTGCGAGCGTCAGCGCGAACACGTCTGACCCGCCCCACGCGTCGACCGGGATGTCGAACGCGGCCGGGTGCGGGATCGCCAGCGCGATCAGCACGTAGCCGCCGTCGTGCGCTGGGATAAGGCATGCGTCGGCACCATTCTCGAGCTCGGCAAAGGCGGCCCGGACGTGGCTCGGTCCGAGCAGAGGCGCGTCGGTGCCGACCACCGCCACCGGACCGACATCGCGCCCGGCCACATCCGCGCAGGCCGCGCGCAGCCGTGCGCCCAGGTCGACGCCACGCTGAGGAAACAACGCCACCGCCGGCGGCACAAGCGCGGCGAGCGCCTCGCCCGCATCAGCAGGCGCGTAGGCGAGCGACGTGACGTCCGCGGCCTTCACAGCCCAGTCGACCGTGTGGCGGATCAGCCGGCCCTGGAGCTCGGCGCAGCGAGCGTCGCCCAGCAGCGGTGCGAGCCGCGTCTTCACCGCACCAGCGATCGGGGCCTTGGCCATGATCAGGAGCGCGGATCTCATACCGCGCACCGGAAGGCCGCAGGCAGGCTCCCGTCGGCTTGGCGAAGCCTCAGGAACCGTTCGGTGACCAGGCGCTTCGCGTCAGCAAGCGAGACCTGCCCGGGTGCGACCAGCATGTCGGGGCTGGAGTCGAGATCGCCGCCGAGCGGGTGCCAGTGGATCCCGTCGGCGGTCACCGTCAGCTCCGGCGCGACGACTGAGTCATCGAACTCGCTCGCGTCCTCGAGCTCGGCCGCGAACCCGCGGCGGACCAGCGGTCTGACTGCGAACGCGTCGCCGGTGACACCGTAGTGTTCGAGCATCCGGCGTAGCTCCGGGATCTCGTGACGGTTGTCCGGGGTTTCGGTCATCGCGACCCGCACCGGCAGCCCGAGCCGGTTGGCATACGCGATGCCGGATAGCGCCCTGGTGAACGAGCCGCTGCCGCGCCAGGCGTCATGGGTGCCTGCGGTGGCGCCGTCGAGCGAGGTCTGGATCACGAGCTGGTCGTGACCGGCGAGTCGGGCGAGCTCATGCCGGCGCCGGCCGGTGAACACGGTCGCATTGGTCAGCACGACCGTCGGCAGCCGCTCGGAGCAGTACTCGAGCATCGCCACGATGTCGGGCTCCAGGAACGGCTCACCGCCGGTCAGGTAGATCTCGGAGAAGCCCTCGGCGGTCGCCTCGTCGACCAGCTCGCGGACCCGCCCGGGCCCGAGCGATCGCCGCCGCGCGCGCGGCGAGGACGCTACGACGCAGTAGTCGCAGGCGAGGTTGCAGTGAAAGTTCGTGTAGAGCCACAGGCGGGCCGGGAACGCAGCGGTCCCGAACAGCTCGACGACCGGCCGCTCGCCGGGCGCCAGCTCGGGGCCGTCGGCCCAGCCGAGCTCGCCTGCGGGGATCAGTGCTGCGATCGCCGCCCGGTACAGATGAAACCGTCCCCGCGCGCGTTCAAACGGCGGCACGATCTCCAGGCAGGTTGTCCACCAGCCGGTCTCGATCGTCTCCACGAACGGCTCCGGCAATCCGGCGGCGCGCATCGATGCGGCCTGAGCGCGCCAGTCGTACTCGACCCCGATCAGTTCAGCGGCGGCACTGCCGGCGTCGAGGTCGAGCACCGCGTACCAGGCATCGGTACGGCCGTCGTTGGCGGGACGGCCGACGACACCGACGTTGACGACCAAGGTGCCGTCGATCCGGCGCTGCCACGGGATCCCTGTGTGTGTGCACAGCAGTACGTCGGCGCCGCTGGCGGCGAGGCGCTCCCGCAGCTCGTCGTCGTGCAGCGATTCCCACATGAAGTCGTTGATCTGAAGCGGGGAGCCGTGGACCATGTGCACGTCGACGCCGCCGATCGTTTCGCGGTGGTCGGTTTCGAGCGTCCGCATCCATGCGGCGAACTCGGCGCTCGTGTGCTCGAGCGTGTAGTCGTAGAGCAGCTGCGCGTAGTGGTTGTCGCGCTCGTCGGCGTAGCCGCAGCCGCAGTCCGGGTCGCCGCGGCCGATCGCAACGTCGTAGTTGCCGGCGATGCATTCGATGTCGTTGTCGAGCAAGAGCGGCCAGACGGCGTCGCACTCGGCCCCGAAGCCGCCGAGGTCTCCGAGGCAGAAGATCCGCTCGCAGCTGCGCCGCTGGGCGTCGGCCAGCGTCGCCTGGAGAGCGTAGGGGTTGGCGTAGGGTCCACCGAGTACGGCGATCCGAGTCATCGACGGTTGGACGCCAGCTCGGGAGCAAAGGATTCAGACGTTGCGCGACCATCGCGTGGCGCTCGGCGCCGGGGTGCATGCCGGCTGAATCCTTTGACACCGCCCGCGCCTCCAACGCCATCGAAACATCAACTCGCAACGAGAGGACTTCAGATGGCACAGAACGCAGACCGGAGTATGACTCCCGGTGGGATGGCTGCGATGGCGAGGCGGGTCGGGATCGGTGGGATGGCCGCCGGGATTGTCGGAGGCTTGGCGATGATCGGCCTGATGATCGTCGTGATGGGTGCCCAGGGGAGCGGCTACGCGAGCCCGCTGAACCTTGGAATCCCGGCCTTTGTCAAGACGATCACGCCGCCGGTCCCGATGCTCCCGACGCTGATGGGGATGATGGGAATCCATCTCCCGGCGTCAGCGATGGCGAAGGTCGGACCGGCGTTCGCCAGCGGCCACATCTCCCCGGCGACGATGAAGATGCTGTCCGCGACGCTGATGTCGATGCACATTCCGACCGCCAAGCTCAGCGTGATGAACGCGCTGATGACCGGGCATGCGAGCAACACGATGATGGCTAACCTCCTATCCGGCATGACACCGGCGGCGCGCAG
The DNA here is from genome assembly GCF_023330685.1 of Conexibacter sp. DBS9H8. Taxonomy (GTDB): domain Bacteria; phylum Actinomycetota; class Thermoleophilia; order Solirubrobacterales; family Solirubrobacteraceae; genus Palsa-465. Next base: position 3,363,627 of record NZ_CP097128.1, on the reverse strand, counting down.
CGCCGTGATGCATGCAATGCCGGTCACTGTCGCGCACGTGGCGATCGGCGCGATCACGCACTTCGCGCTGGCTGCGGCGTTGGGGATGGGGTTCGCGATGATGATCATCGGGGTCGGAATCGGACAGCTGGACCTAGCGGTCCTGCGCACACCGGCGGGCATCCTCGCCGCGACCACGCTCGGCGCAGTGGCCGTGTATGTCGTCAACCGCTGGGTGATCCTGCCGGCGATCGACCCGATGATGCGACTCGTTCCCGAGGGCTGGTTCCTGGTCAGCCACCTTCTGTTCGGGGTGGTCGCCGGCCTCGGAATCACGATGGTCGCCTCGCGCGAGGGAGCGCTCGCCGGTCACGACCGCCCGGCCCTCGCAATCGCGTAGCCGCCGACGCACCAACCAATGCGCGGGCTACCCGGCTGTGCCGCCCACCCGCGGCACAGCCGGGACCCGTCCACAGCCGCCTTCCGTGCCGTCACCAAGACCTTTGGGCGCCGGTGAATCCTTAGGGCAGCACCGAGCGTCTGAACTCTCAAAACGGCAGCGAACGGAGACGAGATGATGAGCATGATCAGTCAACGACTGCGGCGAGCGTTTGCCGGCCCAACCGCACAGACCGGGCCAGTCGAAGCCGTCTGGAACGGCGTCGTGATCGCTCGCAGCGACAGCACCGTCGTGGTCGAGGGCAACCACTACTTCCCGCCCGAGGCGATCAACCGCGACTTCTTCGAGCAGAACGGCAAGCACACCGTCTGTCCCTGGAAGGGGCGGGCGAGCTACTACGACGTTGTCGTCGGTGCAGACCGCAACGCGGCGGCCGCCTGGTACTACCCGCATCCAAGCCCGACCGCCGCGAGGATCAAGAACCACGTCGCGTTCTGGGGCGGGGTGGACGTGCGGTCGGTACCCGGCGCATGATCGGCCAGCGGCTGCGCGCGCTGTGGAGCGCTTCGCGGCCTGTCCACCCGGACACGGCGGCGGCGCTCGAAGCACGCTGGAGCGAGCTCCCCGTCACGGCGCGCACCGCAGCGCAGTTGCTCGGCCGGCACAGCACCGGATGCGAGGGCACGCACGGCGTGTTCCCGCGGTGCAACCTGACCTGCACGCCGTGCTACCACGCCCGAGAGGCGAACTCGATCCGCACCGACGCCGACCACACCGTCGCGGCGGTCGACGCGCAGATGGCGCTGCTGCGGCAGCAGCGCGGGACCGGTCAGCACGCCCAGCTGATCGGCGGCGAGGTGACGCTGCTCGGCCCCGACGGTCACGCCAGGGCGCTGGAGGCGATGGAGCGCCACGGTCGCAAGCCGATGAGCATGACCCACGGCGACTTCGACTACGACTACCTGCAGCGGCTCGCGATCGGCCCCGACGGCCGCCGACGGTTCGCTCTGCTGCGGTTCGCTGGACACTTCGACTCGCTGATGCTCGGCCGCCGCGGTGTCGCACGACCGCGCTGTGAGGCTGACCTGAACCAGGCCCGCCGCGCGTTCGTGGCGAGCTTTGAGCGGCTGCGCCGCGAGCACGGCGTGCGCTTCGACCTCGCGCACAACATGACCGTCACTCCACGCAACCTCGGCCAGGTCGCGGACGTGGCGCGGACCGCGATGGAGATGGGGTACGGGATGGCATCCTTCCAGCCCGCGGCCTACGTCGGCAATCCAAAGCGCTGGCGCGAACGCTACGAGCCGATCACGATCGACCGGGTATGGACGGAGATCGAGCGTGGTGTCGGCTGCCGGCTGCCGTACTCGCACCTACAGATGGGCGACCCGCGCTGCAATCGCAGCGCCTACGGGATCATTGCCGCGGGCCGGTGGGCACCATTGCTCGACGACCAAGATCCACGAGACCTGCGGGTACGTGACCTGTTCCTCGACGCGGCTGGTGGCACTGACATAGCCAAGCCGGCACTTGTGCTCGCGCTGATGATCCTGCGCATTGTCGCCGACAGGCCCGCCGTGGCTCCAACGGCGGTCGGCTGGGGCTGGCGGCTCGCCCGACGGCTTGGACTGCGGCGCCTGCTGTGCGGCCGCCCGCGAGGGATGACGTTCGTCGTGCACGCGTTCATGGATGCGGCGGTCGTACGACCAGCTTGGGAAGCCATGGAGCGCGGTGAGGTGGCCGACGCCCCCGAGCTCCAAGCCGCGCAGGAGCGCCTGCGGTCATGCTCCTACGCGATGGCGCACCCCGACACCGGCCGGCTCGTGCCCGCCTGCGTCCAGCATTCGGTGCTCGACCCGGAGGAGAACCTCATGTTGCGAGAGCTTCTGCCGATCGGGCCCGGGCAATGACGCGCCGCTACGACCTCGTGGTGGTCGGAGGCGGCGCCGGCGGGCTCGTGTCCGCGCTGATCGCCGCCCGCGTTGGCGCGCGGGTGGCGCTGATCGAACGCGGCAGGCTCGGCGGCGACTGCCTGTGGACCGGGTGCATGCCGTCCAAGAGCCTGCTCGCCGCCGCCGACCTCGCGCACCGAACCCGCCATGCCGATGACGTCGGGCTCCCGCCCGCAGAGCCCGCGCTCGACTTCACGACCGTGATGGGCCACGTGAAACGTGTGATCGCAACGATCGAGCCGCACGACTCGGCCGAGCGTCTGGAGCGCGAAGGCGTCGAGGTGATCGCGGGCGACGCGAGGTTCGCCCGGCCGGGTCGGCTGCTGGTCGGCGAGCGGGCTCTCGGCTTCCGCGCCGCGATCATCGCGACCGGCTCCGCGCCGGTGCTGCCGCCCGTCCGTGGCCTCACCGACGCTGCGGTGCTGACCACCGACACGCTCTGGGAACTCGAGGCGCTGCCGGCCCGGCTGGCAGTGCTCGGCGGCGGACCGATCGGCTGCGAGCTCGGCCAGGCGTTCGCGCGGCTCGGCTCCGAGGTGACGATCGTTGAAATGGCAGAGCGGCTGCTGCCGCATGAGGAACAGGCCGCCGGAGAGCTGCTCGCCGCCCGACTGGCGAGCGAGGGAGTACGGGTGCGGGTCGGGACACGCGTCGACGCGGTAGAGCCGGCTGCCGCAGCCAGCACGCTCGTACTCAGCACGGGCGGGCGGCTCGCCGCCGACGCGATCCTGGTCGCCACCGGCCGCGCGCCACGCACCGAAGGGCTCGGCCTCGACGCGGCGGGCGCGACCGTCGACAGGCGCGGCGCGATCGTCGTCGACAGGCGGCTGCGCACAGCCGCACGCGGGATCTACGCTGTCGGCGACGTCACCGGGCTGCTCCCGTTCACCCACGTCGCCGCCCACCACGCTCGCGTCGCCGTCCCCAACGCTCTGTTTCACGCGCGCGCCAAAGTGTCGCCGACGATCCCGTGGGTGACGTTCACGGACCCCGAAGTCGCCAGGGTAGGGCTGACCGAAGCCGAGGCGCAAGCACGCTGGGGGCAGCGCGTCCGTGTAGCGAGCCACGAGTACGCCGAGCTCGATCGAGCGATCGCCAGCGGCCAGCCCTACGGCTTCGCGAAGCTGATCGCCGACCCCCGCGGGCGCCTGGTCGGCGCGACCCTCGCCGCCCCCGCAGCCGGGGAGGCGATCGGCGAGCTCACCGCGCTGATCGCCAACCGCGGCCGACTCGCGGACCTGTCACGCACGGTCCACGCCTACCCGACCCTCACCGAGGGACCAGTCCGCGCCGCCGACTCCGACCTCGCCGCCCGCTACGCAACGCCCGCGGTCCGCCGAGCCGCCCGCGCCGCCCTCATCGCCCAGCGGCTCCTGCGACTGTGAACCGACACACCGAAGGTGAGGAATGGGCGGCCGCCGAGCTCAGGCAGCTGCGCAACCGGCGCTTCGCGCCACACGCCTGGGCTCGCTTCATCGCCAACTCGTTTCACCGTGCCGCACGGACGAGGGCCGCACGCCCCGCGCTCGCGCGTCAGGCTCGACGTTGGTCCTTGGTTGGTGGCGCCACGAGCGTTGCGCTCTGCGCGGTCAACCCGCGCCTGCGGCGGCACGCGCTCGGATCCGCTGGCTGGTGGGTGGCACTCGCGGCGATGCTCGATTGGCACCTCGGCATGGTCCAAGGCCCGGCCGGTGAATGCCGTGACCGGCTTTCGCCGGCCGACGCCGTCACACTGACTCGGCTGTGGGGCGTCCCATTTCTCGAGGGCGCCGACGAGCCAAACAGTTTCACGGTGCTGATCCTGGGTGCGGCGCTCACCGACACGCTCGACGGGCCGCTCGCCCGACAGCTCGGCCCAACCCGCCTGGGCCGCGATCTCGACCGCACCGCCGACCTCATGGTCATGCTGGCCGCGGCCTCGAGCGCGCGGCGCCTCGGCTGGCTCAACCGTCCGGTCGCAACGCTGCTGCTCCTCCGCGCCACGCTGCCGATCGCCGTCGTCGCCGGCTCCTACTTCCTGCGCGACGCTGCGCCGAACGCCGATGAGTTCGGCAGCTACCGGCTGCTCGCACCCATGCTGACCGCCGGTCTGGCCATCGCCCCGACCGCGCCGCGCGTCGGCAACACACTCGTGGCCATCGCTGCCGCCAGCCCGCTGACCACGGCGACGGCGAAGATCAGTCGCCGGCTGCTCGTGTTTGCGAACGACCGTCCCGGAAGCTCACCGGCCCAGAAAGCCTCACGTGCGCACGCCCTGGAACCGGGCGGTTGGATTGCCTGCGCCAACAGAACTGCAAGACGCAACCAGCAGACGACCGAGACACACGACGTTTGCCATTTCCGTGCGTCTCGATGACGAACGGCGACGGCCGCGTTTCGTGGCCGCTTGAGTCGGGCACGAGGCGCCTCGCTGCGATACGCATCGCGGCTGCTGCCGGCAGGAAGGATCGATCCGAGATAGCCGACCTGCCGCCCGCTCGCCTGTGCTCCCGATCGCGGAGCGAGCGTCTCCGTCGCCCAACCCGACGTTGGCCGCTTGTGGGGACCAACGGCAGTCACATCGGATCGATCGCGAGTTTCGCTTTCATCGTCGCACGCGCATCCTGGCGCGATCGTGAAGTCCCCTCGTATCCGCGGGTTCCGTGCCCGAGCGGCCGGGATCCGGCGCTGCGGCATGCTCCGGAGCCGTGAGCGCCCCGCTGGCCCGCGCGAACCAGGTCGCGCAGCCCTGTTCCCTGGTATGCCGGCGAGCCAGAGCTCTCGCCGCGCCGAAGCACACGTGAGCGCCGCCACTCAAGTTGAGTGAGGGAGGGGCGCGATCGCGTCGGACACCATGTCGGCCCCGGCGGATATGCGTGCGTGAATTTCGCATAGCCCTCGCCGCTCATGACGGGCTCCCCGGCTCGCGCTGCTCTCCCAGCAACGGGTCCGGCAGTGTGCTGCAGTGGAGCGCGTCGAGCGCCTCGGGCTCGGTCGCGAAGCCTTGCATTTGGGTGATGTGGCCGTCGTGAACCTCGGCGAGCACGAACCGCTCGGCCCGCGGCGGCGCGTCCTCATTGGTGTCCTCGTGCTCGTCCTCGTCGATGTGGTGGACGTGCGCGAGCACTCGATCCCCGTCCTCGACGAACGCGCTGACCGAGACCCGCCCACCGGCGAGCAGCCCGACCCGCATCCGCTCGATCGCCTCCGCGCGCCCCACGCAGCGCGGCACCCCGCCGTCCGGCTCGGGGATCCCGCGCCAATCGATCTCCGGGGAGACCATCTCGGCAAGGTCCTCGAATCGCTGCTCTGAAACGGCGGTGAACGCAGCAGCGACCGTCCGCATCGCCGTGCCCGGCACCACCGGCCGCTCCGGCCGGTCATCAGCCGTATCAACCTCGCTGCCGGAAGCCGTGACAGCGTCAGCCTCCTGCTCGGTTCGCTCCAGCGCGCGCAGCAGCGCGAGCGCCTCGGGCTGCTCGTGATGCTCGGCCCACCCGGCCGGGGTCGCGTCATACCCCGTGTCGTGGAGACTGGGGTCGGCGCCGTGCTCGAGCAGCAGCCGGATCACCGCCAGGTTGCCGCGCATCGCGGCTTCGTGCAGCGGCGCGGTCCGCGACCGTGCGTTGACATCGAACCCCAACTCGATCAGCAGCGCGACCGCTTCATAGCTGTCCTGCTCAGCGGCGCGAACCAGCTGATCGGGGCTGCGTTCGATCGCGCGCTCACGCAGCCCGGGATCGGCCACGAGCAACCGCTCCACGCCGCCGCGGTCGCCGGACATAGCGGTCGCGACCAGCTCGTCGACCCCGTCATGCTCCCAGACCGCGCCCGCGTCGACCAGCATCGCCACGATGTCCATGTGGCCGTTCAACGCCGCCTCCTGAACCGGTGAGCGCCCGCGATAGATCGGGTGCTGGATGAGCTCGCCCCGAGGATCGACACCGCGGTCGAGCAGCCGGCGGACCCGGTCGGTGAAACCGTGCTTTGCCGCGGCGATCAGCAGATCCTCGAGCATCTTCCGGGGCGAGTCCTGCCGCTCCCCGAACCGGCGGCGCCACGGCCCGCCGTCACCGGCGCCGAGCCCGAACTCGAACAGCAGCTCCAACCACTCCTCACCGGCGCTCTCGCCCCAGCCCTGGTTGTAGAGCGCCTGCCCATCGTTCGCGTCAGCACCAGCCTCGAGCAGCAGCCGCGCGAGCGCAAGCTCCTGCGGATGCTTCGGGATCGAGCCACCACCGCCGAGCGCGCCCGTCAACGCGGTGAACGGCGGGATCAGCCCCTCCCACAGGTAACCGGCGTTCGGATCAGCGCCATGCTCCAACAACAGCCGCGCGACCGCCAGAGGCGACCGGCCCGGGCCCAGGGGCAGTCGTGCATAGGTGAGATACAGCAGCGGCTCCCAGGCGAACGGGCCGCCGACCCGCGCCGCAGCAGCGGGATCATCGGCCAGCAGCTGGCGCGCGGCGTCGACCTCGCCGGTCGCCGCAATCGTGTACACGTCCGCGGTCGCCAACCACTCATGCTCATCCAGCATGCCCGCGGCACGCCGCAGCCGATCGGGATCATCGTCGCCGTAGTTCAGACATGCGAGCCGAAGGAACTCGCTGGCGATCGCTGCCCGATCGGGCAGCGGGCCGCCGACCGGCTCGTGGTGCGGCGAGCGGGCCAGGTCAGCGATTTGCTCCAGGTGTGCCTTCAGCTTCGGCCAGCTCTCAAACCCGAACTGGCGGGCGACGACCAGCAGCGCGTCCGCACGCGTGAACGCGCTCAGCTCCGGAGAGCCTGGCTGCGCCGAACCAAAGCGCGGATGGAACTCGCTGACAACCTCGGCGGCGCCAAGGTCACCGGCACGGACGGCGCGCTGAAACGACTTCGCTCCGTTCCGGAGCTGCTCGAGGTTGGCATTGCCGGGAAGACCGCGTGGTGGCACAAAGGCCTCCTTTCACCAGGCCCGGAGTCCGCAATCACAGGCCGAAAGGAGACACCGACCACAAGCACAACCCAACCATCCGTGCAGGTGGGCTTAGCCCTTTCCGCGGACCGGCAGCGCCCTGTGCGCACAACGATCATAACCCGCCCTGTCAACCAGTACACCCAGCGCGCTCAGCCCGCGAGAGATCGTGCCTGGTCCCCCTCCCACGCGAGATCAGGCGACGCGGCGTGAGACGCGGTTTGCGCTCATCTGAGGTCCGCCGGCGACGTTCGTCAGGCGGCGGGGGTCCCTGGTTTTCGCCATCCGCGAGACCGCCGGCATCATCGACGAGTTGGTCGTCGTTGCGACGCTCCGAAGCACCCGCTTTCGTTCGGCGGCGTGTACGAGCGGCCGCGCGCGTCGCGACCGATCCACATGCCCGCTTTCATGCGGCGAGACGATTCCCGGCTGAGATCGGAGCGGCCCTCCTCCTCGCCAGATCCGGAACCGCCACCCGCATCTGCGCGACCGCGGTGGGCGCGGTAGTGGCCTAGGCACTGCGCGATTCAGGTCGCTGCTTAGTGGCTGCTGGATTCGCCCAAGTCCGAGCGTCCGTCCGCGCCCCTCCGCACGACCGCTGCCCCAGTCTGGGCGCTCCACGGCTTGCTATCGCAACGCTGCGAGAGCGTTCGCCAGCAGGCCTGGGTCGTTGCGGTTCGCGGGCATGCGAACGGACTCGCTGGCTGGCTTGTCTCCCGGAGCGCGCAGCGCTAGGTTGCCGATGTGCGCATCGCTGGAGGTTTGAAGCTTGTACTCGAAGGTGTTGGGCGTGACGATCGCCGCGTTCGGTTCGCGGACGTCTCGATTTCTGGGGGCGATGGCTCTGAGGACGTGTCTCTCGTGACCGACGCCGAGGGTCGGATGCGCTATCGGCTTGCTGGCGGCGAGTATCTCGTCCGCCTGGATGGGCGTACGTCGCATTTCACGGTCCGGGACGGGCGCTGGACGACTGTCCGCCTCAGCCTGCGCTAGCCGTGACCCCCCGTTGGCTGCGGGTCATGACCGGCGCGGCGAGGGACGCGACTGCGGTCGGGTGCACGACGATTGGGTCGACCGGGGCGGCGAGGCGCCCGGCCCGGCCGCGACTCGTCGTGATCTGAGTGATCGCGTGCGGCGCGACGCGGGTGAGCGCGTTCGTGGGCGCGGGAGCGAGGCCCCGGGGTTTCAGTGGCGTTCGAGCATCTCGCGCGCGGCGTCTTGTCCGAAGTGTTGGGCCCAGCCGGCTGGTGTTGAGTCGAACCGGTCGTCTCGTACGGTCGGGTCCGCGCCGGCCTCGAGCAGCATTCGGAGCGCATCGGTTCGACCGTGGCACGCGGCCTCGTGCAGCGGCGTCGCGCCGATGTTGTGGATCGTCTCGCGGCGGTTCGGGCCGGCGCCGTGCTCCAGCAGCAGGGAGATGATCGCGATGTCACCGCGGCCGGCAGCAGCGAACAGCGCGCTGGACGGGTAGCTCTGCGCGTCGATCCGCGCGCCGCGCGAGATCAGCGCGTTGAGAGCGTCGGCGCGTCCGTTGATCACGGCCCAGAGGAGCCCTTCGTCGAGAGTCTCCTGCGGGTCGTCGGAGGGTCGCCATGCCGGGAAGCCGCTGTGCGGCCGGTAGAAGGCGCGGTGCTCGCGTGCCTCGGGCGCGAGCTGCCCGTCGGGTGCGATGAGCCGCTCGATCAGGTCGAGGCGGCCCAGCCCGGCGGCCGTGCGGAGGTTGAGCGGGACCAGCTGCTCGTCTGCGAGCAGCTCGGCGGTGTCGCGGTGGCCCCAGAACAGCGCGATGACCAGCGGCGTCCCGCCATCCCCGCGGGCCGAGACCTCGACCGGGGCACCGGCGTGGAGGAGCACGCGTGCGAGCAGCGGCAGCCCACGGTAGGCAGCTTGATGCAGCGCCGTCCAGCCGTGCGCGTTCGCGTGTGCCGGGTCCGCGCCGCGCTTGAGCAGCAACGCGACCAGGCGCTCGTCGCAGGTGGCCGTGGCCATCCCCAACAGGTCGTTGCCGTTGGTGCCGCGAGCATCGACGAGATGGGGGAAGCGATCGAGCGTGTCGCGCAGGCCATCGACGTCGTGGCGCTCGACCTGTTGGTAGGCTCGCGCGAACGGCTCTCCGCTGTCGCGCAGCAACCGGACGTGATCACGCAATGCACGCCAGCCCGGGAACCCATGCTGGCGTGCGATCACAGCGCGCGCACCCGCCTCGCTCAGGCTCATTCCCCAGCGCTCGAACGCCGCGATCGCAGTGTCGGTCCCGTCCGCAGCCGAGGCGAGCAGCCCGTTCGCGCGCCCTTCGTAGTAGCCGAGGTCGTCGTGATAGGCATGCTCCGTCGCCGGCCCGTTACGTTCGACCCGCGCGACGTAGGCGCGCAGCAGGGGCCAGCTCGCGAACCCGTACTCGCGTGCGATCACCAGCTGGGCATCGGACAGCTTCAACGGATCCTGCGGGCCTGGGTGGTGCGCGTCGATCCGCGCACGCGCAGCCTGCGCGCCCGCGCGAGCGGCGCGCAACAGATCCTTGGCCTGCTTTCGCAACTGCTCCAGACTGGGAGCGGCGGGCAGCGATGCGTTCACGGCAGCCTCCTTTCCGGGGTGCCCGCGGTCCGCTGACGCTGGGCGGAAAGAAGGATGCGAACTCACGGCAACTGCACCAGGGTGGGCTCGGCCCTTCCTGCGGACGGGACGCGGCCCGGGCCGCGCGCCACGGATGCTATCGCTATCGCCATGCCAGACAAGTGAGCCGGGAAGTCCGCGCGCCCGTCTGGCCGGTCCGGTCGCCGGCGACGCACAGGTGGCATGCTCAGACCGATGGCCGTTGTGCTGGTTGTGACGGGCCCGGTTGGGGTCGGCAAGAGCGCGGTACTGAACGAGGCCGAGGTGATGCTTGGCGACGCTGGCGTGCGGCACGCCACCGTTGTGCTGCAGGAGATCGCCCGGTGCACTGATGCGGGGCTGGGTGATCCTTTCAACGAGCAGATCATGTGGCGCAACCTGGCGTCGCTGTGGTCCAACTACTCGGCCCTGGGGATCGACCGGCTGATTGTGGAGAAGCTCGTCGAGCAGCGCGAGCAACTGCGGCCGCTGAGCCAGGCGGTCCCGGGCGCGAGACTCACGATCGTGCGTCTCCGGGCTCCGCTCGAGCTGATCGAAGCTCGCATCGCCCGTCGAGAGCCCTACCCGGACGGGGAATTGAGCGCCGCGCGCTGGCTGGCGCCCCGCATGGATCGATGGCGCTGCGAGGATTTCCTCGTCGACGCGTCGGGGACCTCGGTCCGTGAGATCGCGGCCGAGGTCCTTCGGGTCGCCGGCTGGCTGCCGGCGGGTGAGCGAACGTGAGCGCGCCCCGAGCAGACGGTTCTGGGCGTCGCATCTGACCGCTGCTGTCCAACCGATTCCCGCGTCCACCCGCGCCTACACTCGCTGGGTGTGGTGGCTCTCGATCAGGTCGTACGGGACAACCTTGTGCGCTCCGAAGCCGGGGCAGCGTGGATCGCAGACCTAGAGAGCGTCGTTGCCAGAGTCCGCGAGGAGTGGAAGCTCGACCGTCTCGGTCCGCCATATCCGGGCGGCTCTCACGCGCTCGCGGCCCCCGTGAGGCTGCCCGACCGCTCCGCGGCAGTGCTCAAGGTCCCGTTCCTCGACGAGGAGAACCGCCACGAAGCCGAGGCGCTGAGGCGCTACGACGGCGACGGGGCCGTCCGTCTGCTCGCGTTCGACGATCGGTCAGGCGCGATGCTGCTCGAGCAAGCACAGCCCGGAACGCCGCTCGAAGATCATCCCGATCGCCGGGATGCGATCGTGATCGGCTGCGCGGTGCTGCGGCGTCTGCGCCGTCCCGTGCCCGCACCCCACCCGTTCACGCTGGTCACCGACAAAGCACGAGCATGGGCCCGCGAGTTCGACGCGCAGCTCGAGCAGACAACCGACCCGGCCACACGGGCGCTGCTCACCAACGCCGCAGCCGCGGCACGCGAGCTGTCATCCGGCTCGGGGCCGGCCTATCTGGTCAACAGCGACGCGCACCTCGGCAACGTGCTCGCATCCCAGCGCGAGCCGTGGCTGCTGATCGACCCCAAGCCGCTGGTCGGCGACCCCGCATTCGACGCCGGCTACCTCGTCGACTGGCTGATCGGCGACGACCCGTCGGCGCGCAACGCCGAACGGATGGTCACCGCCGTCGCGAGCGAGCTCGACGTCCCACGAGACCGAGTCCGCTCTTGGGCGATCGTGCGCGCGATCGACAACTACCTCTGGTCCCTGCGCGAGCACGACGAGGATCCAACGCCATACCTCGCCGAGGCCACCGCCCTCACCACCAGCGGTTAGAACGTCGCTTCCGCTGGGTGATCGGGCGAGGCAGCGCGAGGCGGGTAGCGCGGCTCAGCACCCGGTTCCGACGACTGGCTTGCCCTCTGCGAGCCCGGCGGGTCCGCCGGCTTGCTGGAGGAGGTTGCTCATCGCCTGTCCGCAGTAGGTGCGGTTGCTGCCGGCGTCGCCGGTGCCTTGGGCTTCCTGGTTGAGTTGTGCGGCGCGGGTCGTGACTGGGTTGCCGGGTGCGGCGGCCCAGCCGGTTTCGATCCCGCCGCCGGGGATGAAGGTGGCGATGGTCTGGCCAGCCTGCACCGTCTGGCCGGTGGTGACACTCGGCTTCATGCCCTCGCAGACGTAGACGTAGCGCTCCGTAGGGGTGGGTGGCGCGTCGAGCGTGTAGTTGACGCAGTTGGGTTGCCAGCCGCCGCCTTGCGGGCCGGCGTAGGTGACGGTGCCGGAGCCGATAGCGGTGATCGGCTCTGCGGCTGAATCGGCGTAGTCGACGCCCATGTCGATCCGTTCGGCGACGACGTGGGTGTCGCCAGCCAGCGGATTGGCGAAGCTTCCGCTCACCGCTTGGCAGCCGGCAGCGATGGCTGTGGTGCCGTTGCCCTGGTAGCTCTCGGCATCGGCGATGACCCGTTGCCCGTACGCGGCCGCGCTCACCCCGGTGCCGTTGTAGGCGGTGACGTACGGAAGGTATGCCGGGATCTGCGCGTCCTGGGGTGCGCCCTTCAGCTTGAGCAGCGTCAGCGCCGCGAGCTGCACGGCGGTGGTCGGGTCGTGCGGCCCGAGCTGCGGGTTGGCGAGATAGGGCTGGAGGCGCTGGTAGGTGTCGCCTGAGGCACCGCCGATGCCGATCTGCATCAAACCGGACGCGCCAGCGGAGTTGGCGTCTCCCGGTCCGGTCGCGCCGGGCTGAAGAGTGCAGGACGGATCCGAACTTCGGCCGAGGTCGCATTCATTGGCGGCGATTCCGGCGAGCACTTCCCACGGGATGTGGTACCTGGCACCGACCTGCTGGAAGATTGGAAGCAGCTGCCGTGGAATCTGCGCGCGAGCGGCCTGTGACGGCGTGTCAGCGATCCCGGTGCCGCCCAGACAGGACGCGGCGCCGCCGGTGACCGCGCCGACCAGCAGGATCCCCCCGATCGGCGTGCCAAAGATCAGCGTCACCCAGCGCAACGACCGCCGGCGTCGAGTGCCCATTCAGGACCCCTGGTAGAGGCTGTAGACGAGCCAGTGGCCGGCCGTCAGTCGTTCCTCGACGGTGAAGCGGACCAGCGCTCCGTTGCTGCGTGTGGTGGTGTAGATCCACGCCTCGTGCGGGTGCGCCGCGGTTGGCGGCATCCCGGCGGGGATGAGGCTCACGATCGCAGCGACTTGTCGTCTGGCGCCGGGCGGCACGTTGTTGACCGTCGCTCGTAGCGTGGCGGCGTAGCGCCGTGTGACGTGAGGCGCCTGCCGCGCTGTCGACTCGCCGGCGAGCCAGCGATCGAACCACGTCACGAACGGCCGGGCGGCGGAGACCGCCGCGGCCTTCCACGGCGCGGCGCGGGGTGGTTGAAGCGGCGGCCGGCGACTCTGTGGCGACGTGTGCGACGGGGCAAGGCTCGATGCCGCAGAAGCCGGAGCCGGCGAGCGTGTGGCAGCGGAGGTACGGCTCGCCGCCGCGGTTGGCGCCTGTGTGCCCTTTCCCCCGCCGCCCCTACCGTGGGGCGCGAGAGCAACGATCACAGCCACGACCAGCACCGCGGCGAGCCCGTACAGCACCAGTTTTCGGCGCGCAGAGTTCATCGCCAACAGAAGCTAGGACGCTGGTCGGCGGAAACCCCCCTGCGTGTGTGGCCCCTCGGCGGTCCTCCGGGTCGACGCGCCACCGGGGCGACCGCACACATCGCGGCTGGCGCCGCCGAGAAGCTGCCCGCTCGGCCGTTCGCTGAAACCCCAGCTGGCTGCCTGGCAAGTCGGCTGACGGGAAGGCGGAGCGCTAAGTGCCTCGGCTGGCAGGTCCGTCATCCCACCCACCCGCAGGCTTACCAGTTGGCTTACATGTTGGCTGACAAGCCCACCGACGCTGCCCGCCGGGGCGCCAGGCAGGTCCCGGTCGGGCGCCGGGCGACAGCCGGCGCGCTTACGGGAGCGAGGCGGCGTAGCGCTGCGCGAGCTCGAGCGCCGGCTGCAGGGCAGTGTCGGGGTCCGCGAGGCGGTGGGCGGCCAGTCCGACCGTGATCGAACTCCAGAGCAGGGCCAGCGCGTATGGGTCGTGATCGGCGCGCACGATGCCCCGCCCCTGTAGTTCTCGGATCATCTCGGTGAGCTTGGCAAGCCAATCTACCCATCCGCTGGCCTGGTCTGCCTTGAGCTCCGGCATCTGGCGCGCCTCCGTGAGTAGCCCGAGGCTGACCTGGAAGTGGTCGTGATCTTCGGCCAGCTTGGCCAGGGTTGCGGGAAGCTCGTCTGCGGCTTTCACCGCGAGTAGTGCCCGGCGCACGCGGTCCAACAGGTCGCGCTGCTCGTAGCGGGCGACGTAGATCAGGAGGCGCTCGCGGCCGCCGAAGTAGTAGCGGATCGTGCCGAGCGGGAAGCCCTTGCGACCCCCCGGGCGGGTGGCGGTGTCGTGGATGCGCTTGTCGGTCGCCCATTCGGGCCCGCCCTCGGCGAGCAGCCGGCGGGTCGCTTTGATCAGCGCCTGTGCCGCAGGGGCCTGTGCGCGGCGCTCGGCGAGCTCGGGGGTGTCGGGCGCCGCCGGGCGCGTTTGCCCCCGGCTGGTGGGGGTTTCTTTGTTCCGTCCAGGCTTCGAGCTACGGTCCCGTGAGTTCATCTGTCGCTGAAATAGGTTAGGAGGGTTGGTGAGCACCAAAGACCCAGAGAACCTAGACGACCCGGCTGCATCGGGGGAAGCGGTGATCACCGCTGACTCCATCTATGCGGCGGAGGATGAGGAGTGGGTCGAGCTGACGCCGCTCGGCGTTCCATCGGCGGGCGACTACGGCGGCACGGACACCGGTTCGCCGGATGCGCAGGTGCGGGACGACGCCAACGGCCCGGGCCGGCTGCTGTCAGCTCGGCCTCAAAGTGCGCCTGCGGCTTTGGCTGTGCCTCCTCCGCAGGACTCCCCACCGACCAGAACGCCGTCCGGCAACCGGCCGGCGCTTCGGCACCGGGCGCGGGCGCTGCTGACCGACAAGCTGGTGGCGGAGGAACGGGACTGCGACGCACAGCTTGCGAGGCTGCGCGTGCGGGGGATGTCACGCAGCGTGGTGCTGGCGGTCTCCTCGATCAAGGGCGGGATCGGCAAGACGACGATCGCCCGCTCGCTCGCAGACGCCTTCCAGGGTGGGCTGCGCCAGAACACGCTGCTCGTGGATCTCGACCTCGAGTGGGGGACGGCGGTCGCCACGGCGCCCGCGGAGGCGCAGCGCGAGTCTTCGATCCTCGACGTGTACCGCCGGCGTGACGAGATCCACGATGTCGGCGATCTGCTGCCTCACCTGATGTCGTTCGGCTCCGGGGCGCTGCTTCTCAGAGCGCCGCGGGAGCCGCGTGAGATCGACGCGGTCACGCCCGAGGTGCTCGACGGCGCGCTGGCGACCGTCCGACGGTTCTTCCAAGTCGTGCTGCTCGATCTGCCGCCCGGCGCCGGGATCAAACACGAAACGTGCCGCTGGGCCTACGCGGCAGTGGACGAGGCGCTGGTCGTGACCACCCCGACGATGGCGACCGTCGACTACCAGCTGCGGCACATCCTTCAGTTCCTGCGGGAGAGCTACCCGGCTCTACCGCTTCAGGTCGCGCTGAACGTCGTCCCCAACCGACCGTCACGGAACGTTCGGGAGGCGCTTGCGATGGCCGACGGGATCCTCGACTCACGCCGGGTGCTGCGCGTGCATCGTGACGACGCGCTCGCCAGCCAGATCGACCAGGCGGCGCTCGACATCAACCAGCTCGGCGTGCGCACGCGGGTGGACATCAAACGCCTCGCGGCGA
Organism: Conexibacter sp. DBS9H8; assembly: GCF_023330685.1. Classification (GTDB taxonomy): domain Bacteria; phylum Actinomycetota; class Thermoleophilia; order Solirubrobacterales; family Solirubrobacteraceae; genus Palsa-465. The sequence goes on along the minus strand of NZ_CP097128.1, from coordinate 3,348,062 downwards.
GCCTGGCCGAGGGGTGGTGCCGATGATCGCCCGCTGGCTGTCCGAGCATCGCCGCCTGCTCGGAGCCACAAGCGTGCTGCTGGCCGTCGCAGCACTAGCACTGGCAGCTGTAGCCGGCTCTTCGGCCGCGCCGCCGCGGCGCCATCGCGCCCCGTCTGCACTGGTAGCTACGCGTCGCCAACTGGTCGTCGTACAGGGAGAGCTCCAGCGACTGCAGGGATTGAGTAACCGGCAGGAAGCGGAGATCACGCGCTTGCGGAGACTGAGTTCCCGGCGAGCAGCGGAGCTCTCGCGCTTGCACGCGGAGCTTCGCGGGCGCCGCACCCATCACCGAACCCGCCACCACAGGAGGTAGGAGATGCATCACATTCTCGCGTTCGCGTTCAGCGTCAACGCCACCCCGAAGATCGGGCCGATCGACAAGCCTCTCCAGGATCTGCTCGACACGCTCGTCGCCACAGGGCTGATACTCGCCGCGATCGGCTTCGTGTTCGGCGGCGCGATGAGTGCCGTCGGTGGTCACGGCGGCAACTACGGAGTCGCCACCCGCGGCCGGAGCATGATGGGCTGGGCCGCAGCGGGAGCGGCGTTGATCGCCGGCGCCACGGCAATCATCAACTGGTTCTGGGGCCTCGGGCTGTTGATCTGATGTCTGGCCGCGGCCCGATCCCGAACCGCCCTGCGCACAGTGGCGTGTCGCGCCGCGGCGGCCTGGCCGCGGGTGCGCTCGTGATCGCGGTGGTCGCCGGGCTGATCGGGTGGCTGGTTCACACGCCTGGCACTAGGACGGTGACCAGGACCGTCGAGCAGCCGCCGGCGAGCATCCATCAGGACACGCGGGCGGGGGCGCTGGCCGCGGTCGCCTTGGCGCTGAATGGGGCGGCCAGCGGGCCGCCCCACAGCGGGCACGGCGAGCTGAACTACAGCGGCGATCTGCTGTATCGGATCAAGCAGTACTCAGCGAACGCGGCGCTGATCGAGACCTGGCACTTCGCGATCGCGGCAGGGAACCCGCTGGGAGTGATCAGCGACTGGTCGCTCACTGATGTGCGCGCCAAGTGGGATGGAACGGAGTGGCGCGCGAACGGGCGGATGCAGACGGCCGTCGCTGACGCCACACCTCCGGCAAACGGCACGACCGGTCAGGCGAGCCGGTCGTTTGGCGCGCTGCTGAGCGACTTCAGGAGATTCCCCGGTGCCCCATAGCGTGCAGCGGCTCGGCGTGGCAGCCATGCTCACGGCCGCCGTCTTCTGCGTGACGCTGATCCCGCGCCCGGCGTCCGCTCAGGCAGATCTCTGCGGCATCCCGGTGATCGGCGTCGCCTGCTCGATCGGGAACGGCATCGGCTGGTTCGTCTCCAATGGCTCAACGGTTGCCGTCAATCTCGGAAAGGGAACAGTCAGCGTCGCCGGCACCGTCGTGGGCAAGGTGGTGAGCGTCGGCGGCTCGTTCGCATGTAAGACGTTCACCGACGGCTGGGTCGCGAAGCCGTGCAGCTGGCTGGCGAACAAGATCGGGAGCGGGGCGGGCAGCGCCCTTTCGAGCAGCGGCAGCTCGGGGTCGGGCTCGGGGTCGGGGCCGCCCGGTTCGACGACGGGGCAAGCTGCGGTGCCGGCCGACTCGCCGCAGTCGTACTTGCGCACATCAGCCATCGCCGCCGGTGCGGCGTTCTTCTCCGAAACGATCGCCCACACCATCTCGAAGGGAACGAGCGCGGACCTGAGCGCGCCGTGGTACCACGACCTCTACCAGCGGGTCGCGATCTTCGCCGCGGGGGTGGCGGCGTTCGCGTTGTTGATAGCGCTGCTGGAAGGGGCGGTGGCCGGCGATGGGGCGCTGGTTGCAGGCGCGCTGCGCGCGGTGCCCTTCGCGGCGGTGATGACGTTCGCGGCAACGGCGCTGGTGATGGCGGCGTTGAAGATCGTCGATGCGGCCAGTGGCGACATCGCCGGTCCGAACTTGCAGGAAGCGACGCACGTGTTGCATATCGCGGCTGCGCTGTTCCTCGCGTTGGGCGCAGTCGCGAAGGCTTCGGCGATGGCGGCAGCGCACGGTGGTGTGCTGGTGAAGCTCGGGATGATCGCAAAGCTGGCGGCGTTCCCGGCCGCAATGTTCGCCATCTTCGGGGTGATCGCCGCGGTGGCGGTGGCGGCGGAACTGCTGCTGCGGGAGATGGCGATCTACGCGGCGGTCCTGTTCCTGCCGCTGATCCTGGCGGCTCGGATCTGGCCGCGGCTGCGCCACGCGGGCGAGCGACTGGGCCGATTGCTGGCGGCCGTGATCCTGTCGAAGTTCGTGCTGGTGCTGACGTTGGCGGTGATCGCCGGTGAGATCCTGCACGGCGGGCTGACGGGCTTGGCGGTGGGGATCGGCGGACTCTTCGTGGTGGCGCTGGCGCCGGGGTTGTTCTATGGGCTCTTCGTGCTGGCCGAGCACGGGTTCACGCGCTCGGCGACGCCGCTGCCCGCACCTTTGGGTGCCGCAGATCGGATGGCGCAGGTCGTCGGCTGGCACACGGCGCAGGTCAACGAGGTGCGCCAGGTGGCGCCGGTCGTGCCGCCAGCTCAGTCCCCGCCGCCCGCGTCGGCCCCGCCGCCGGCGCAGCCACCTGCTGCTGCGGCGGCGTCCCGGATCAGTCCCGATGCAGAGGAGGTGGGCAGTGGCGACGAGTGAGCAGCAGCGACAGACCTATCGGCTCGGTCCGCGCTCAACACGCGGGCTGTTCGGGTACATCACCGCCATCCAAGCGGGAACGGTCGGGGCTGGCGCGATCGCGGCGATCGGGCTGCTGGCCAGCAGCCATTCTGTGCTGGCGCTGATCCTGGCAGGGGCGATCGCGGTGGCCGGCGTCGTCGCGGGGTTCTGGCCGGTCGCGAACCGCACGATGGCGCAGTGGGCCCCGGTACACCTCACCTACCTCACCCGTGCGGTCCTTGGCGGGACGCGCTGGAGCTCACCGGCGGTTGGCACCGGTGTGAGAGTCGGACGCGCTGGCGAGCTGCAATACCCGCTCGCGCTGCCGGCGCCGCTTCAGGGCGTCGAGGTGATCTCAGCGCGGCGGCCTGGCGGTGAGGTGGGACTGGTGTTCGACCGCCGGCAGCGGACGCTGTGCGCGGTGCTGCGCGTGCGGTTGCGGTCGTTCGGGCTGCTCTCAGACGCCGACCAGGAGCGGCGGCTGGCGTCGTTCGGCGCGCTGCAGAACGAGCTGGCCGGCGACGGCTCACCGGTGCAGCGGCTGATGCTGATCAAGCGCACGGTGCCGCGCAGCAGCAACGAGCTGGCCGCGTACCTGAAGGAGCAGTCCGGCGGGCGGATGGACAGTGCCTCGGTCCGCGCGATGTTCGAGGTGATCGACAACGGCCAGGAGCTTGCGCGTGAGCACGAGGTGTTCGTCGCCATGCAGCTGCCGGCAGCAGGGCTGTCGCGGTCGGCGCGGCGGCGGCTGAGCGAGGTCGAGCAGCGCGAGTACGCGGGCGCGCAGGCGGTCGACCAGCTGGACCAGGTCGCCCGGCACCTGGAGGCCGCGGAGATCACGATCAAGTCGGTTGACGGGGCGCTGACCCCCAGGGCGCTTGCGCGGATGATCAAGGACAGCTTCGACCCGTTCGGGCGGCTGCTCAGAGACCGGCGCGATCTGCTCGCCCCCGCCCAGGCGGGCCTCGAGCCGGCGCATGCATGGCCGGGGTCGACCGTCGACTTCCGCGACCGCTACCGGGCCGACTCCGCCGACCACGTCGTCTGGCACATCCAGGAGTGGCCGAAGGTGCCGGTGACCGCCGGGTTCATGCAGCCGCTGACGCTGCGGCCGGATCTGCCGGTGCACACGATCGCGATCGTGCTGGAGCCGATCCCGACCGGGCGGGCGATGCGCGAGGCGGAGCGGCGCCGCGTCTCAGACGAGGCGGCGGCGCAGACCCGGGCGAAGATGCGCCAGATCGAAACCTCCGAGCATCGTGCCCGGGCGGAGCAGGGCGACCGGGAGGAGCGCGAGATCGCCGCCGGCCTGAGCTCGTGGCGGTGGGAGGCCTACATCTGCGCGTCGGTACCCGCTGGCGACGAGGACCAGCTCGAGCATGCGGTCCGGCAGATCGAGTCGGCCTGCACCCGGTCCTTCATGCTCCCCACCCGCCTCTACGGCGAGCAGGAGCGCGCATTCACCTGGTGCCTTCCGCTGTGCCGGGGGCTGCGATGAGAAGCCTGCTCTCAACGCCGGTTCAAGGCGAGCCCACGCCCGCCGGCCCCGCTGGGCCGGCGGGACTGCTGCAGCGCGTGCTTGCGCCGGACGGCTATCCCGGGATGCGTGCGACGACCGCGCACACCTGCGCGCTCGGGCTGTTCGACTCGACCTCGCCACTGTTGACCCGGGGCGTGCCGATCGGCGATGTGCTCTCCGGCGGCGGCCTGTTCGTGTACGACCCGTTCGAGCTCTACGCGCAACAGGACTTGACCGGCGTAAGCGATCCGAACATGACCGTGCTCGGACTGCTCGGCAAGCGCAAGAGCACGCTGATCAAGTGCTATGTGAACCGTCAGCTCGGGCTCGGGCGCAGCGTGTGCGTCGTCGACGTCAAGCCGCTGCGGGGCGAGCATCCGCCGGGCGGCGAGTACTCACGGCTCGCCCGGCAGGTCGGCGGCAGTGTGATCCGCCTGGCACCGGGGTCAGGAGTCAGGCTCAACCCGCTGGTCGACCCGGAGGATCGCCACCGGCTGCTGCGGGCGGTCGCCCGCGCGGTGCTGCCCCGCCCCTTGTCCGAGCGCGAGCCCGGGCTGCTCGGCGTCGCGCTCGACTACGTCGCACGTGACGGGCAGGAGCCGACGATCCCGCAGGTCGTCGGCGCCCTGTTCAGCCCCAGTGAGGAGATGGCCGACGCCGTGGTCACGACACCGGAGGCGTTCGCGGCCGAGGCCAGGGACGTCGCGATGGCACTGCGGCAGTTGTGCGAGGGCGATCTCGCCGGCATGTTCGACGGACCGACCAGCCCTGGGATCGACTTCGACGCGCAGCTGGTCGTGCTCGACCTTTCGGCGACCTATCACTCGGAGAGCGTCGGGATCCTGATGAGCTGCGGCACCGCACTGATGCAGGCCGCGCGCGCCCGCCGGCTGCGGGCCGCCGAGCAGGCCGGGGATCCGCCGCCGAAGACGATCCTCGTCCTCGACGAGGCGTGGCGCGTGTTCTCCGTGCCCGGGATCGGCGAGTGGCTGACCAGCCAATACAAGATCTCCCGGGCCGAGGGGCAGCAGAACATCATGGTGATGCACCGCTTCAGCGACCTCAGCGCCGCCGGGGACGACGGTTCGCGGGTCGAGAAGCTCGCCAAGGGCCTGGTTCAGGACTGCCAGACCTTCGTGATCTTCCGGCTCGACGGCGACGAGCTGGAGGAGGCGGCGCGGATCCTGTCGCTGTCGGACACTGAACGCGACCGGATCGGGCACCTCCAGGCCGGGCAGGCGCTGTGGAAGGTCGGGGCACACCGGCAGATCGTGCAAACAGCGGTGTCGTCGATCGAGATGCCGCTGGTCAACACCGACGCCGCGATGGCGGTAAGGCGATGACCCTGACGGCCAAGCTCAGAGTCGAGGCGGGTTGGGTGACGGGCAGACGCACGGGATCTGTGGTCGAGCTGGGCTCGCCGCCCACCTGGCCGGCGAGCGAGTTTTCGCGAGTCCGCCGCGAGGCCCGTCGCCTCGCGAAGGCGCGGGCGCAGCGGCGGCTTCCTGGCGTGGTCGGGCTCGTAGCGGTCGTGGGGGTTGCGCTCGCAGTGCTGGGCGTAAGCGTGCTCGAAGCGGCGGCCGCCGCGGCTCTCGGGCCCGTCGCGTGGTGGCTGCACGACTCTTTGACCGAGCAGCCAGTGGTGGCGCGCTGGCGCACCTGGGCGCACGGCCGTCACGTGGTGGAGCGCGAGTTGCGACTGCTCGGACCTGACTGGCGGCTGCTGTGGGACCGGCGCGTGCGGGGGCTGCCAGCCCCGGTGATCGTCGCGGTCGGGCCGTCCGGGGCGTGGGCGCTGTGGTGGCCGGAGCCGGGTATCGACAGCCACGCGGACGTTGAGGCCGCGGCGACTGCGGTCTCCGAGCTCGTGGGGCTGCCGGCCGGCGCGTACGTGTTGCAGGGAACGCCGCAGCAGACCCAGACGTTCGTTCAGGAGATGGCGTGCGCTCCGCGGGTCGCTTCGCGCAGCGACGTTGACCGCGCCGCGGGCCGGCTGCACTCGATGCTGCTCCAAGAGCCGGTCGGGGTGGACCTCTGATGGCGGGCGGCGACGTGCGCGGGTTCTACGCGGCGCTCGGGATCGAGCTGCCCGGCTGGGCACAGACCGAGGCGCCGGTCCGGTGCTTCGTCGACCCCGACGCCCACAGCCGTCAGGACCACAACCCGTCCTGCTCGGTGAGCCTGGACTCGGGGGCGTTCAACTGCCACAGCTGCGGCGCCGGCGGGGGTGCGTACGACGCGGCGGTCGCACGGCATCGGACACCACGCGCGGCGATGGACCTGCTGGTCGCCTTCGGGTTGGCGGACCGACGGCCTCCCGGGCTCTCGGCGCGGCCGGCCCGACGGGCGCCGTCGCGCCCGCTGGCGCGACATCCGGCACCGACTCCCGCGCTCGCGATCGCAGCCGACCACGTACAGGCGTGGGCCGAGCGGCTGCAGCGGTCCTCGGCGCTGATCCGACGGCTCGAGCGCGAGCGGGGGTGGAGTCGCCGCGCCCTGGTCGACCTCGAGGTCGGGTTCGACGGAGAGCGGATCACCGTGCCGATCTGGTGTGCCGGGGAGGCCGGCCGGTCTGGACATCGGCGTGCGGAACTACAGGGGCTCCTGCGACTGCGGGTCGACGGCTCGCAGCAGCCGAAGGTCATCGCTGCCCGCGCAAGCCGTCTGGGGCTGATGCCGCTGCCTGCCTGGACGCGCGAACGCCGCGTGCTGCTTGTCGAGGGTCCCAGCGACCTGCTCGCCGCCTGCTCGGCCGGGCTGCCGGCGATCGCCGTGCCCGGCGCCAACGCGTGGCGGCCCGAGTGGGCGTGCCAGCTGGACGGCCGCACCGTGGTGGTCGCGATGGATTGCGACCGGGCAGGCAGGCAGGCGGCCGCCAGGATCATCGGGGATCTCGAGCGTCGCGGCATCGCCGCCGCGATCCATGACCTGGCGCCAGCCCGCGATGACGGCTACGACCTCTCCGATTGGCTCAGAGAAGGCAACCCGGCCACCCGGCTGCTGGGCTCGCCGCAGGCCCCGCCGGCGAGCGTGCATCGGCGACTGCCCGCACAGGGTCGGACCGCTCATCCCACGCGCTCATCTGCACTCGAGCATCCCACCGCGACCACGGCCAAGAAGCAGGCATGCAGACCGTTCTGATCATCGAGGCCGAGGAGTGGCTGCTGCGGGAGCGCGCATACCAGCTGACGCTCGACGGCTACGACGTGCACACCGCACAGGCCGACCGGCAAGCCCGGATGAAGCTCGCCGACAAGCCGGACGCGGTGGTGCTGTGCGACGTCGGCGGCGTCGCGGAGACGCTTCGGCTGCTGCGTGAGTTGCGCGTCGGAGAGATCGCCGGCGCCGATCCTCGTGTGCCGGTGCTCGCCGTCAGCGCCGTCGACGAGACCGCGGCGATCCGCCTGTATCGCGCCGGCGCTGACGTCGCGATCCCGACTCGGAGCTCGCCACTGCTCGTGTCCGCTGGGCTCGAGGCCCTCGCCGGACGCCTCGACGCCGAGCAGCAGCGCCGCTCCGTGCGGCGGATCGGGAACCTCACGATCGACTACAAGGCGCGCACCGTGGAGGCGAACAACCGTCCGATCAAACTCGCCCGCCGCGAGTTCGACCTGCTGAGAGCGGCCAGCGCCAAGCCGGCGGAGGTACTCACCCGCGCCGAGCTCACGCGCGAGGTGTGGGGATTCGATCCCGACTGCGCCACACCTCGGCTCGTCGACAGCGCCGCACATCGGCTCAACCGCAAGCTCCAGGAGGCGGGCGCCGAGCCACGCCTCGAGGTCGTTCGTGGAATCGGCTACCGCCTGATGCGATGACACACGCGTGCGACAAGACGGTGACCGTTCTGCACCAAACCCGGGATCCGCGCCTGATCCTGCCGTCGGCGGGGGAACGATGAGCAGCATGACCGAGTTCCAGCAGATCGAATACAACGACCAGGTCGTCGCGGTCGTCGTCGGCGACCAGGCGATCATCCCGAACGGGATGCCCACCGCAGACCACCAGACGGTGAAGGCGATGTGCCTCTACGCCTTGGAGGTGATGGCAGGCACCCAGCCGGGCCCGTACACGACCGAGCGCGCGCTGGAATACGCCGAGCAGGCCGCGGCCGAGCGATCACCGTGAACCAGCGCAGCCGTGGAACGGGGGAGCTTGGCGGCTTCGAGCGAGCCGTCCTGGTCGTTGCCGCGGTCACCATGCTGGTCGGCGCGGCCGTGTGGGCATGGGCCGGGGTCGCCGGCGTCCTGTTCGGTGGCGGCTGGCCACACCTGACCGCCAGCGCGCTACAGCACGCGATCGTTCGTCTGCCCGCGCATCTCGGCGATCCGCGGCTCGCCTTCCCACGTGCCGCCCGCTCGCAGCTTCCGGGCGCCGTCGGCTTCTACACCGCGCTCCTGCCGGTACTGATAGCCATGGGGTTTGGAGTGTGGCTTGCGGCGCGGCTCTGGCGCCGGCACGGCGGCTGGGGCGGTGACGGCAAGAGCACCGGTGCGCGCTGGGCCAGCGGCGGGGACCTCGATCGGCTCCGTCGCAGGCAGCTCGCGAGGTCCGAGCACGTGCCAGGCGCAGCCGCGCGCGGACTGTCGCTGGGTTATCAGGGTGGCGGCGGCCGCCTGTTGCGGGCCGAGGATCGGCACGCGCTTGTCGTGTTCGGACCGACGCAGTCAGGCAAGTCGGCCGGCATCGCGATCCCCAACATCCTCGAGTGGCCCGGCCCGGCGATCGTCGTCTCGATCAAGCCCGACCTGCTCGACGCGACGCTCGCCGCCCGCGCCGGCCGCGGCCAGGTGCTCGTCTACGACCCGTTCGACCTATGGCACGGACGCTCCCACACCTGGTCCCCGCTCGCCAGCTCGGCAACCTGGAACGGAGCACTCGAAACCGCCCAACGGATGGCGGCGGCAGGCGACATGGACATGAGCAGCGTGAAGGGCGGCAGCTTCTGGTCAAAGGCCGCGGAGCAGCGGATGGCGCCGCTGCTCTATGTCGCCCGCCGCTCGGGACGGACGATGGAGGACGTGGTCAGCTGGGTGTACGGCGCCGGCGGCGGCGACCTTGACCGCCTCATGCACGAGCTGGTCGACCACGCTCGCGATGCGGCGGAGCGCGCCGATGCGCACCACGCACTCGACGCGCACCTCGCGTTCGCCGCGCTGGCCGGCGAGACGCGCGGCGCGATCGAAGGCGCCGCCCAGGTCCTGATGTCCGCGTACCGCTCGCCGACCGTCGTCCGCTCAGCGAGCGGCTCGGAGATCACCGGCGAGCAGCTGCTCGCCGGTGACAACAGCGTCTACCTGATCTCCGACGCGCGCCGGTCCAAGCTGCTCCGACCGTTGCTGATCGCGCTGCTCACCGACCTGCTGGACCACGCCTACGAGACCGCGAACAACTCTCCGGGGCGGCGGCTCGCGAGTCCTCTCCTGGTCTGCCTGGACGAGCTCGGGAACGCGGTGCCGATCCCGAACCTCGCGGAGATCGCCTCGACAGCCGCCAGCCACAACATCCAGCTGATCTCGATCTTCCACGACATCGCCCAGGCCCGCGAGCGCTACGGCCAGCAGGCGCTGACCGTGATCAACAACCACCGCGCGCGCATGCTGATGTCCGGCGTCGCCGACATCGAAACGCTCCGCTACTTCTCCGACCTGGTAGGCGATGAGGAGGTCAAGGACCGCTCCGAGCGCGACGCGCCGATCCGCCGCCGCCCGCTCGCGCCGGCCGACGAGCTGCGCCTGATCAAGCCCGAGCACGGCCTGCTCGTCTACGGCGCCCTGCGACCCACGATCCTCAAGCTGCGGCTGTACTTCAATGACCGCCGGCTACGCGACCTCGCGGCCGGTCAGCAGTCGGAGGCAGCGTGACCTCGATCAGCGAGCGCGGCATCGCAGCGGAGCACCTCGACCTGCTCCCAGGTCCCGACGTGGCGATCGCCGGCTGGCGAGGCCTCGACCCGGCACAACGCTGGGACTGGTTCCAGCAGCTCTACGCAGCCGCCGGCCACCTCGACACTCGCTACCGCCTCGGCATCCGCAGCGGCTGGTGGGAAGACGACGTCCAGGTGGAGCTGCTCGCCGCGCTCGCCTCCTGGGTCAGCATGTTCGACTATGCCAACTGGACCGACCCCGAGGGCAAGGCCCGCCTCCTGCTACAGCTGCCGTCCTTCAGGGAGGTGTTCCGCGGTGGCGCCAGCACCTTCAACCCAGAAGAGGATCGGGCGCGATTCGAGGAGCACCTGGGTGCGCATCGAGGGTGCGAGCAGCCCCGGGCGAGACAGCTCCCGTAGAACGCGGCCATCGGTCGAGATCTCGCAGGTAGAGAACGGCTTCGGTCGCCGCAGCAAGGGGCTAACAAACAGGCTCGGCACGTGGTCGCCGAAACGAAGGCCGCCGGGTGGCCGCGCTGATGGCGAGAATGCTCGTGGGCTGCTCGGCGGCGGATCGGCGCCAGATCGGCCTGGTAGCACGGGCGGTTGCGCGAGTTTCTCATCGGGTGCGGTGGCCGGTCGACGGATAGCATGCGCCCGGTGACCAGCGTTGTCCAACGCGTCAAGGAGGTCAAGCAGCCCCGGGGTGGATACATCAATCCGAAGATGCTGGAGGCTCTGTTCCTGGGCGGCGATGGCCCGATGCCGCTCGACCACACGACTGAGAACGTATCTCCCGGCCTGGTGGGTATGGCGGTTGATTACCTCGCACGCTTAGCGAACGGAACCGAACCACAGGACGCGTTCAGCATCTCGCTGATGGGCGCTACAGCCCTCGGCCCTCCGGAGTTCTACCGCGCAGAACAAGCCCTAGAAAACCTCACACCCGGGCGCGTGGATGAGGAAACGATCCGCCTCGCGTGTTGGCTGGTCAACTTCGACGTCGTCTGCCGTGCGGGGCAGCAGTTCTACAACCCGAACGCCGCGACCGCACCCGATCAAACCACGATCGATCACATATCCGCGATGGTGACCCGGTCCCTTGCGTTCTTCGACGAATATGGGCCGATCGTGCTCGATGGGTTCACGTTCGAGGGTGGCTACACCGCGACTGTCCAAACAGGTGATGGCGACTTCCTTACCGCGGACACGCTCTGGGACTTCAAGGTCTCAGCGGCTCCGCCGAAGTCCGACCACACGCTGCAGGTATTGATGTACTACCTCATGGGCAAGCACTCGATTCATCCCGAGCTTCGGGCGCCGACTCATCTCGGGATCTTCAACCCCCGATTCAACACCGCCTACCGAATCGCGGAAGCTCTGATTCCCGAGGACACGATCGCTGACGTCGAGCGGCACGTCATTGGCTACAGCTAGCGGCGAGAACTACTGAATCGCAGCCGACGAGCTGGCCGCCGCGCGGTCATCCGCTCGGGACCGCGAGCGAGTTGAAAGCGGTTGCGGGCTGCCGATTCGACTACCTGGATCGGCGCCGAAGCAGCTGCCGCTTCAGATAGGCCTGATGCGTCCACCACGGACTCGTCGTTGTCTGCGCCCGCGCATGGACGTCGAGCGCGAGCTGGCACGCATCGTGCTCTGAGCGCTTGATGCTCTCAATCATCGCTGTCGTCACATCGGCGGCGCACTCACGACCGAAGCCGTCACGCATTGCCTTCGGATCAGTGAGCGGTCGCTGGCATTTCACGCACGCTATCCATTCCCAATCGGCGCCACCCCACCAGCGAATGTAGTCGCCTTGCCAACGCGGCCGATTGGGACGGTTACCGATCACCGCCCGATCGTAAACAAGCTGCCGATCGTCACCACGATCCCGGTCGCCGAAGGTCGCCAACGTCGCGGGATCCGGTGCCCAGGACAAAGCAATAGAGCAGCCACGCGAGCTGCTATGCTTTCACGAATGCTCGTTACATCGTGGAAACCGACGGCGACCTATCTCACTGAGAACATCATGACGAGCGAGGCGGACGTTCCCTGGAGCCGACCATGAGCGGCACTCCTCGTCCGATCCGAGCCGTTGAGGTGTCCAGCACCGACGCCGAAGGCGTGTTGGAAGTGCGCGCACTCCCCGACACTGGCCTGCGGTCGGAGTGGGACTCGATTCGAGTCCCGGAGCAGCAAAAGAACCGGCTTCTCTCGATGGCTGTGCTTGCCACGACGGTGCGCCCGCGAGTGCAGCGCTCGAGAGTGCCGTTGCACGGGTTCATCCTGCTGGTCGGGGCGCCGGGGACCGGGAAGACGACGCTCGGTCGCGGTCTCGCGACGCGGGTTGCTGAGAGTGTTCCGAGCGCCGGCAATTGGCGGTTTCTCCAGGTTGAGCCGCACGCGCTGGTGAGCGCTGGCTTGGGTGGTAGCCAGAAGAAGGTACGGCGGCTCCTCGGCGAGACCGTCGCGGAGTACGCAGCCGCCGGACCGTTGGTGGTATTGCTCGACGAGGTGGAGACGCTCGCGGCCGATCGCTATCAGATCAGCCTCGAGGCAAACCCCCTGGATGTGCTTCGGGCGACCGACGCCGTGCTCGCGGGCCTTGATGAGCTCGCCGAGCGGTTTCCCGGCTTACTGGTCGTGGCCACGAGCAACTTCGTCGGGTCGGTTGATGCGGCACTGCTGTCGCGCGCGGATCTGGTGGAGACGATCGCGGTCCCTGACCGAGACGGCGTGAAATGGATCGTGTGCGACACGCTCGCGGAGCTGTCACGGACGTGGTCCGCGATCGGCAAGCTCCCGAGCGCGCCCGGATTCGCGAAGGTGGTCGATACGGCGGTTGGCTTGGACGGCAGGCAGCTGCGCAAGGCCGTGGTCGCCGCCTGTGCCGGAGATCCGCAGAGCGCGCTGGATCCCGGGAAGGTGTCGGTCGAGGCGCTTGAGCACGCGATGCGACAGGCACGAGCCGACACGGAGCCACGAAAGTGACGGTGACGCGGGTTCGACGCACATTCGCCGCCACGCCCGTCCGCTCGGCGGCGGCAACCTGGGGCGCGATCGTCGACACGATCGCACCGCTCGGCGCCAACGAACGCGCGACGCTGACCAGCGCCACCGGCGTTGCCGCCTCGTTGATCGCCGCCGAGGCCTGGGGCGCGACGCCGGTGATCGTCTCGGGCGTGGGGCCGCAACTGCGGATCTACTGCAGTTACGGCGAGGACGCGATCCTGGGCGAGGACACCAACGAGGAGTCGCTCTCGTGGGCGCCTACCGAGGGCGACTGGCGCATCGAGATGCCCTGCCCACCCGAGGACCTTGAGTGGGTCAAGGCGGCACTCGCGGACTGCTCCGCCCGCTTGGAGGCCGTCGACATGACCACCAAGCGGGGAAGCGCCACCTTGGAGGCAGCCGCCTCCCCAGTCCCGACGATCGACGTGGAGGCGTTCCTGCGCGGATGAACACGATCGCGATCGTCAACACCTATGCCTACAGTGTCAATTACCTCGCGGACAACATGCTGCGTGGGTTGCAGGAGCTGATCCGCGAGCTTGGTCTCAACCCCCGCAAGTTCACCGACGACTGGCCCTCCAGCGACCGTGCAATCTCGACCTGGCTGTCGAGCCGCCACCTGTACAAGATCGAGCTCGAGATTTACGCCCCGAAGAAGCCCGCCGAGGCGCTGCTGGTGCTGGAGTTCGAGGTTGAGTACGGCACCAGTGGCGATGATGATGGTTCGTTTTGGGTCGACAGCGAGGCGATGCGCTACGAGATCCTGAAGACCGGGACGCTGCCAAAGGACTGTGCCTACAGCCTGATCTGCTTCAACCATCCCGGCCGTCCCGATGTGCACGGCTGGGGGCCGGCGGACAGCCGGCCGCGCGATGGAATGCACAGATACGTCGGGGGCAAGACGATCGCGGCGCCTGGGTTGTCGGCCAACTCGGCGATGTGGGCACGAGCATGATCTCGCTCGAGGAGGCTTTCAAGAAGTTCCTGGGCCGGCTCGAGCTCACCGACCGCGAGCAGAAGGACGTCTCCGCTCGACACACCGCGATCCGCGAGATCGTACGCGCCGGTATCGGCGTCGATCGCGACATCCTCTCCGGCTCATACAAGCGCTTCACCAAGACCAAGCCGCTTAAGGACGTCGACATCTTCTTCGTTCTCAAGGCGAGCGAGTCGGCGTGGCTGCAGCGCCCGCCCGAGGAGCTGCTTGTCCACACCCGCGGACTTCTGGTGCCCAGCTATGGCGAGCATGCGGTGGCGCTCGGCAGGCGCTCGGTCAGGGTCGATTTCGGCGTTCGCCCGCTCCTCGACGAGACCGACGAGAAGGTCATCAGCAACGACGTCGTCGTCGCCTTTGCCGATTGCGATAACTACCTGATCCCGGACCGCACGATCGGGGACTGGGTGCGCACCAACCCGGAGATCCACGCCCAGCTCGCGACCGACGCCCACGCTGCCTATAACCAGCGCTGGAAGCCGCTGGTGCGGATGATCAAGAAGTGGAACGACTACCACGACCGTCCCGTGAAGCCGTCGTTCCTGCTCGAGGTGATGGCACTCGACATCCTCAACCGCGGCTTCGGCGGCCACTACTCGCTCGAGCTGCAGACGTTCTTCGCCACGGCCGCCGCGCGCATCACCGAGACGTGGGAGGACCCTGCCGGGCTCGGCCCGCCAGTCAGCGACCGGCTCGCAAGCGACCCCATTCAGCAGCTCAAGGCCAGGCAGGCGCTGGAAGCGGCGGCGGAGAATGTGTCGACGGCAAGGCGGCTCGCTCGGGAGGGCCGGAACGGCGATGCCCTGAAGTACTGGCGCGAGGAAATCTTCGGGCCGCTGTTCCCGCTCTCCTGAACAGATGGCACGCCCGGTATTCCTCTCCTACGCCTGGGACGATGCCGCAGAGGTCGACGAGCTCGACACGCTGCTGCGACTGCGCGGCGTGCCGGTGTGGCGCGACCGCCGCGAGATGCAGTTCGGCGGCTACAACGAGAACCTGGCGTGCCGAACGATTCTCGAGGACGCAGCCGGCTTCGCTCTGTACCTGACGCCGGCGGCGATCGAGAACTCGTGGTTCATTCCGAAGGTCGAGTTGCGCGCGATGGACCGCCGCCGTAACCGCGGCGACAGCTTCTTTGCCGGCGCGGTATTTCGCGGCTACGGCGTCGAGGCGGGCAAGAAGGCGGTGTTCGACGCGACCGGCATCGACCTCGGCGCGACGCTCGGGGCACCGGTCGAGGAGGCCAAGTTGCTCGACGGGCTGCGCGACGCAGCCAACTCGATTCTGCGCGCGCATCTGAACACCGAGTGGAGCTCGGGTCCGGCATCGCTATGCGTCGAGACGCGCGATCCGATCCCCGCCGCCGAGGGCTCGCTGGTGCAGCTCTCGTTCTCGCCGCCGCTCACCCACGACCCGGACCACTACGACGTTGCAGTCTGGGACTCCCAGATACAACCGGCGCTGGCCGACCTCCAGCAGGCGCTGCACACCGTCCAAGGCGCCGATGGCGCCCGCGAGCGGACCCTCGATGTTCACGGGGCGGCGCACCTGTCGGCGGCACTCGCGCTCGGCTATCACTTCCGGGAACCGACCCGCTGGCGACTGCGGATCCACCACTTCGACCAGGTTTGGGAGACAGGCCGCGAAGCTCCGGACCTCGACGACTGGGAGGCTCCAGAGGCGCGCTCAGGCTCAGAGCCCCACGGCGATCTGGTGGTGATGGTCCACGTGAGCGCCGACGTGACCGACGCAGCCCGCGCCTCCGCCGGCGGCCCCGCGCGCGCCGAGCTGCACTTCCGCCCGCCCGGAGGCCCCGACCGGCTGGCGCTCGACCCGACGAAGGCGAACTCGGCCGCGGCTGGGATCGCGAAGACGATCCGCGACGCTCGCGCCACATACGCCCCCGCCCAGACGCGCCTATACCTGGCGGCGCCGTGGCCGTTCGCTGCGCTGTTGGGCTGGCACCTCGGCTCGGTCGGCGCAGTGGTCATGCACGAGGCGACGGTGGAGCGGGACTCCTACCGGGTCTCGTGCGTGTTGCGCTGAACCTCCACGCTCGCAGGCGGGCGCGCAAGCTCCGCATCCTCCAGAGACGCGACCACATCCAGCACTCGACGTAGCGGCTTGACCAACGGGTGCTCGCGCACCAGTCGGTAGCCGTCCTGATCGCGCGTCAGTAGTCCGAGCTGCGCCAGCGCCGCCAAGTGCACGTCCACGCTGCCCTTGGCGTGCAGCCCTGCGACTCGGGCGAGTTCGGCCTCGGACCACGCCCGTCCCTTTCCGGACAGCAGCGCCTCCAGTAGACGGCGCTTCCCGCCGGCTCCGAACAGCCAGTCGCGGCAACGCAGCTTCGGCTTTGGCATCGCCATCCGAAGGGTAGGACATAATCCTACTCATGGAGATCACGACAAGCCGTGAAAACGCTGATAGCCTCCTTGGTGTGAAGATCAACATGGCGCAGTTCGGCACCGGCGCGGTGCTCACAGGCGCCGATGCGGGCACCGGCGCCCAAGCGGAGATCGAACGACTGGTCGCCACGCTCGTCGACGACCAACCGGTCTTCCTGGACTTCAGCGACGTGCTGGCGGTCTCGGTGCCGTTCGTCGACGCCTCGCTCGGACGGCTGCTTAGCGGAAGAGTCGCCGGCTACTACGAAACACACCCGATCGCCGTCTTCGGCGCAAGTAACGATGTGCGCCAGACAATCGACGCCGCCCTGCGGCTGCATCACCTCTACGCGCTCGCCCTGGGCTCACCAGGGCCCGAGCTACTCGGCGCCGACGAGGTTCTCGCGACGACGATGCAGGAGGCCGTGAGGCTCGTCAACTTCAACGTGCATCAGCTCGCCGAAAGCCTCGACCTCTCGCCCCAGGCCGCCAACAACCGTTTGAGGCTGCTGTTGCGCAGCGGCGCGCTGCAACGCGATCGGGCCAAACCCGAACGCGGTCGCGGAGGCCGGGAGTTTCGCTACCGAGTTCCAGCTGCCGCGTAAATCATCTATGCGGGCACCCGCGGCGACCCGGCCCTGGCCGATGGCGCCGATCAGACAGCTCACAGGAATGTCGCGAGGCTTCGCTTGCGGCGCGAGCGCCGACACGACCGAAAGGCCGCTCTGCCGCGAACGCACCTAGCTGCTCCTCGAGACCTCAAACGCGACGACGGCTGAAGGACGTGGTCCCCGTCAGGCGGGGTCACGGTCGCATCGTGCGGCTGGCGATCCGGCGCGAGGCCGGTGGCGGGTCGGTCGGGGCCTGCGGGCTGGCTGCCCGCTTGGGCGAGGCCGGAGGAGCGGGCTGCAGTCCTCCGGGGCGCGTTGGCAGTGACTCGAGGCGTTGCGCTTCTCGCTGCCAGCGTTCGCGTGCCACGCGGTCCTCAGGCGGTGGGCCGAGTGCGCGGAGCAGATAATCGGGCGGCTCGGCGGGTGTACGGTCGAGGTGGTCCTCCGGCCGAGCGCGTCGTTCGTGCACGGCGTCGTCCACGGCTTGCGTCGGAGGTGCTGCGTCATCGCAGGCCGGCACGGTGACGGTCGTTGGGGTCGTGGCCTGCGGTCGCGCTACGTCCGCGCGCGGAGTTGTCGGATCGGTTGGGAGCGGCTGCGGTTCGGGCAGGTGAACAGAAAGCAGCACGGTCGGGTCAAGAGCGGACCGGATGCTCGCCTGCCGCTGGCGGTTGTCGGAGATTCGCTGTGCGTAGCGGCCCATGCGGTCTTCGTCGGTCCCGTCGGTGCCGAGGTCCTCGCGGGCGACGTGGACGGTGTGGCGGTAGATCGCGCGGGTGTCGCCGACGTAGGTCTCCTGCTTGGCTTGGGACCAGTGGCCGGCGAGAGTCGCGGTGCCGCTGACGGTCGCGCCTTGGGCAGGGAAGCTATGTAGCGCGTAGTTGAGCCGGATCGCGGCGGCGCGTTTGCCGGCGGCGTGCTCTACCCGTAGGCGTGACTGATCGACCTCGACGAGCCGCGGTTCCGCGCCAGGCTCGCGGAGCAGGAGCGTGAGTGTGTCGCGGTTGGGATCGACAGAGTCGATGATGGCAATTTGGCCATTCTCGACCCGTTTCGGCCGCGGTTGGCCCGGCTGGGCTGGAAAGGCGTACGCGGCGTTGCGGACCGCGACCACGTCGCCTGGGCGCAGCAGGTAGTCGCGGTCGACGGCGCGGATCGCCTGCTCGCCGAGCTCGCCTGCCTGGAGTCGTTTGCGCTGGGCAAGCTCGTTGACGAGATCGACATCGGAGTTGGGGCCGTGGATGATCAGCGCCGTTTCGGTTGGCGGGTAGCCTCGCCGCCACTCATCCCATTCTTCGACCATGCCGCCCATCGCCTTGGCGCGGGTGTCGTAGAGCCTGAGCGCCTGGTGTTTCTGGAGGATCGCGACAGCGTCAATACCGCGGCCCTCGTCGACGGCGATCTGGTAGTCGCGCAGCCACGGGTGCCCCTGCTCGGGGTTTTCAGGGTTGCGGTGCCGCCGGATCTCACATAGCTCTGCGGTAGGGATCCGCGGGTCGCGGAGCATCTCGGCGAACAGGCCCGGGAGCCGGATCGCGTCGTGCTGCCCGTCGTGCCCGACCGCGCGCATGGAGCCGCCGCGGTGCTCGACGCAGGTGGCAAGCTCTGCCCAGTGGCCGACATCGAGCTTGGTTGCCTCGTCGACGAACAGCACCGTCCGCTCGTCGACCTCGATCGCGCCGGCCCGAAGGCGGACCCTGAGCTGCTCAATGGTCAGCGCCGGTGCGGTGCCGCCGAGTTGCGCGGCCATCCGTCGGGCGGTAGTCCCGTCCATCGCGCACGCGAGCACCCGCCACCCGGCGGCCCGGTACGCCTCGGCCGCGGCGTGCAGCGTCGGACCCTTCCCAGTCCCTGCCCTGCCGGTCAAGCACACCCAGCCGCTACCGCTGGTGAGCAGCTCGAACGCGTCGCGCTGGTCGCGATCGAGGTGCTTGTCCTCGCCGAGCGCTGCCTCGGCAGCCGCCACCCCGGCCTCCAGCTCCGAGGCGTCAGCGCTCCCGACGGGATCTTCTCTCCCCGCCGCTCGCACCGCGACGTCGAGAACGTGTTGCTCGAGCTGGCGGATCTCGCGCGAGGTGATCCGCCCGCCGGCGAGCGTCAGCAGCTCGCCCTGTGGGCATTCCATCTGCGCCAGCAGTCGGGTGGCGTGCTCAGCGGACAGGCGGCCGGCGGCGGCCTCGAACACAAGCGCGCGGGCGCGAGCGAGGCTGACCGTCGGTCCCTGCTCGCGCAGTTGCGCGAGCACCACGCTTCGAGTCGCAGCCACGGTTCCCGCCTCCCTGGTGTCGGTCTGAGGCTCGTATCGGCGCAGTTGGCTGCCGGAGCCGGGGCCGAAGTCGTGCTCCTGCCCGAGCGCGTCCCACACGTCGCGCAGCCGCTCGGGCTTGAGGTCGTGGTCCTTGGCCTGCCGCGTTTCCTTCGCCAGGACCGCGAGCGCGCCGCCCTGCAGCCTGACGCCGAGTTCTTTCTCGACCTTGGCGCGCGCCTGAGCGACCTCTCGCGAACGCGGCGACATCACCTCGCACAGGCTCTCTGGCACGCCGTTCACCTCGAAGTAGCGGCCGCGATCGCCTGTGCCCGAGCGCACCGCCCACCCGGCGCTTACGAGCGCGTCGGCTACCTGGGCGCGAAACAAGGCGCCGCCCTCCAAGGCGGCGTCGTGGCGAAACCACTCCCACGAGTCCGCCGCCACCAGCCGCCCGTCCGTGCGGGTAACGCCGATCACGAGGTTGTGGACATGCAGCTGCGGCGCCGGCGCCCGATCACCCCGCGCTCGCCGGGCAGTCACATGAAGCGAAGAGGCGACCGCCGCCCCAGCGGCGGCCTCGCGGATCCGCATGCCGTCCTTGCCGCGGCGGTGAACGACCGCCTTGTTGCGGGCCATGTACTGGACCGTGCGCTCCGCCGCCATGAGCAGCGCGTCTTCGATCACTCGTCGGTCTGAGCCGTCGGCCATCGCCCACAGCACCGACACCGACTTCGGGACCGACAGCGTCATCTCCACGTGCGCGACGCCGGTCACCCGCTCGACCACCGGCCGTCCCTCGTCATCAAGCACGGGCTGGCCGTGCTCGTCGCGCGCCTGGCGCTTAAGCGCTCCGGGGCGACGGAGCTGCTCGCCGCTCTGAACGTGCTGACCCTGGAGCACAGCGATCAACTGCTCACGCTCGATCGCATCCCCGCGTCTGACCCCGAACTGGCCCAGCGCGCCATCGGCGCCCAGCCACAGCGAGGAGCTCCGTCCAGTCCGGCGCTCGAGCGCCTCGCTCTCGAGCTGGTAGTCGGTGCGCGCGAACGCTTCCGGCGCCGCCTCGGCCTCGAGGCGGTAGTCGCCTGCGCGTGCGGCGTCGGCGTGGTTGCCGACCTCGACGACTACTTTTGAGAGCGTCAGCACAGGCCTCAGCCAGCCAGTTCAGTGCACGATGAACTCACGGTGGCCAGGGTGGCACGACACCCGGACGGGACGGAGGACGCAGTCCGTTTAGTCTGGTGCGACGAGCGAAGCGAGGAGCGACGCCTTGTTGATGATGCTCGGAGTGTCGCCTCGTCGAACGGACTCGTAGGGGAAGGCTCGGAGGTGTCAAGGGTCTCGGCAGCCTCTTCGACGTGAACGTGAGGCGCCGGAGATTGGCTGGCTCGACTTCGGGCTCCTCGGCACCGGACTGGCGGCGCTCAACCTCGACGGCAGCGTTTCAGCCAGCGGCGACGCGGATGACCTCGTCGAACTCGTCACTGTCCCACCACCGCTGGGGCCAGGCGAGGGATACGGAGCCGAGCCCGAACGGGTCATCGGACACGGCCTTCAGCTTGCCAGTGGGACCGTGAGGTGGCCGTGGCAGGACCGATGTGCGTACCTGGATAATATGCCTAACCGGTAGCTCGGCGCGTATAATCGAGGCGTGGAGGATTCTCCAACTTTTCGAGCCGTGATGCGCCTGGCGAGCGAGCGGCCCGAGTGGGTGCCCGTACTCCAGGCCGCATGCGTGTGTGCGGAGCGGGCCGAGCAGTTCGACGGTGAGTTCGCCGGGGCGTGGGTCCTTTCCGAGTTGAAGCAGGCGACGGGTGAGGGGTGGCGCCCGGGTCTGCGGACGCTTGCCACCTACGGGCTCCTAGAGAAATCCGGGGAGTCGGTCCGTGGCGGTCGCCGTGCGTACTACCGCATGACGGATCGGCTGGGGGTTGAGTCGGTGCTCGCCGAGCTGCAGCGCAGGAAGATCATCGGTCAGCCGACCGCTCGACAAGGAGCCTCCGGATGAACGCGCGCATCCCACTCCTCAAGGCAGCGGACATCGGAAGCAGGCAGGTAGTCCGGATCGGGCTGTGGTGGTCACGGGGACAGTTAGCTCCCGGGTTCGAGGCGTACAACGCAGGATTTGAAGAGGCGAGAGAGCTTCTGACGGCGGCAGCGGGACGCCACCCGGCGACGGTCACGGTGTACGACGCAGTCACCGAGGACGAAGGACTAGACCTGTACGAGCAAAGCGTGAAGCCGAGTGCCTCGCCGGGCGAATCGAGCTGGTGGGACTACCGGATCAGTGGCGTGTTCGGTTCGAGGCAGCATCCCGGATGTTGGACGGGGCGTGCTGTGCCTCTTCTGCTGATGCACTTCGACGGCGCTCCCGCGCCATACGCAGTACCACATGAGGAGCGCCGAGAGCACGACGGCTCCCACGAGCGCCAAGTCCGCACGATCCTCGACGTGCTCCGGATGCTCAACCCTGCCGAGCAGGAGCGGCTCTTCGGGACGCAGCTCCTTCCTGGCGGTGGGGGAGGGTAAGGATTGCACCTGCTCGTCGCTGGCATCCCAGGGGCCGGCAAGTCCACGTTTGCTCGATGGCTCGTATCTGAGCACGGGTACGTGCGGTGTCCTTCCGGCGAGGAACCCGGAACGAATTTCTTTCGGGACATCGATGAGGCCAGGCAGACGAGTGAGAAGGTCGTCATCGACTGGGGGTTTCCAGTTGGCATGCTCGACACGGTACGTTTGTTGATCGCAAGCGGCGTGGAGCCGTGGTGGTTCGACGGGGATCGTGATGCTGCACTGGAAGCCTTCCTCGCCCGGACAGGCCATCCTGCAACGAGGGCTGCGTGGGACGTGCAGCTCGGGAGCATCGAGGAGCACTGGGACGACCTGGCTAGCACCTTCGAGGGACGAATACTCGACGTCATTTCGACCGGGCCCGTGCACGTCTCGAACGTGGAACGGTGGCAGCGGATCCAAAGCCACCGCGATGCCTCGCTTTCACGGGATGCTGAGGTGTGATGACGGACAACGGCACGGTGGCTGAACAGAGTGCAGTGAGCATCGCGATCGACCTTGGCTGGCGGTTCGCTGAGCTGTACGACGCTGAAAGGCTGCCCGGACCGAGTGGGAAGCGGCCGCACCTCCCTGAGTACCTTCCGGGCCTTGGCGAGATGACGGCGCACGAGAAGGCACGTGCTCTGAGTGCGCGTGTGGGGGCAGACCTGGCAGTCCTCGGGAAGGCAACGGGCGGAAAGCTTCCGGACGCGTCCACGATCGACCGTGCTCTAGCGATCCCGGGGCACAAGCGAGATTCGGTTCGCTCCGCTGTCCACGACCTCTACCTCGAGGTTCGGGATGGTCTTGCTGGTGGCGATCCCGCTGTCGCTCTAGCTTTCGGGCTCGGACGAATGCTGGCGGACACGACGCTCCTCCCGTCATCGAAGTCCCCGGCCGTGCTAGTGAGAGAGTTCGACAAAGGGCGGATTAGCAACGCGTTCGAGTGGCTCGATGACCTTGACTCTGCGCTCCCGCCTCGTGCAGCAGCAGCCGTGGAGATGTCGCTGGGAGCCTGGGAGGACTGGGTCGCCAAGGCGATGAAGGGCGACGCGATACCTCCAGGAAAGGTCGATGGACTTGCCATCCGGGCGCTACGCCGACAGGGGAAGATGTGGCGCAGGCTCCTCACCGGGGAGCAGCTCGCAGAGCATCTCCTCGATTCCAAGGCGTACATCGGTGCAGCAGCGAGCTTGCTCGCCAAGTTGCGCAAGCTGACGTTCCACTACGCCTGGAAGTGGTTGTGGGCGATCGTCCTGGCCCTGGGAGCGATCGCAGCGGCGGTGTGGGCCTCGGTGACCTACGCCCCTGCCGGGAGTGCTCGGGTCGCAGCCGTCATCGCCTCGGCAGCCGGGTTCCTTGGAGTGTCATGGACGGGTATCCGGGCCACCCTGGGTCGTGCCCTTCGCCAAGCGGAGTCAGCCATGTGGGACGCTGAGGTGGTAGCCGCGATCGGGAAGGCTGCGACCATCCTGCCGAAGTCGAAGCTGGACCGGCCCGAACCACCGAAGGTCGAGGAGCCGGAGGACGAGGACGAGGATGCCGGTCCGGCGGGAGCGGCATAGGCCTCACGGTGCTCACGGGGCAGATTTGGGCGGACTGGCAAGCCTGCAGTCGATCGCTTCGCCGCTGCCGGATTCCGCGGAGCCTCTGGCGATAATCGGGGACCGAGATGGCTGAGCTGAACAACCACGCGAACCTGATTTGGGGGATAGCGGAGCTGCTGCGCGGCGACTACAAGCAGTCCCAGTACGGTGACGTGATCCTGCCGCTTGTGGTGATGCGGCGGCTAGACCAGGTGATGGAGCCAAAGCGCGACAAGGTAATCGCTCGCGCGGAGCAGCTTGCGGGGATCGGTGTGGAGCATCCAGAGGCGGCGCTGTCGCAGGTCGCCGGCGTGCCGTTCTACAACACGAGCAAGCTCCGCTTCCACGAGCTGCTAAACGACCCCGGGCATGTCGCCGGGCACCTCGAGCACTACATCGATGGGTACTCGCCGATCGCGCGGCAGGTCATCGAGAAGTTCGACTTCGACAAACAGATCGAGAGGCTCCGGTCCGCGAACCTGCTGTACAAGGTGATCGCCCGGGTGTGTGAGGTCGACCTGCACCCCGACCGGGTCTCAAACGCGGAGATGGGCGCGATCTTCGAGGAGTTGATCCGGCGGTTCGCGGAGGCGTCGAACGAGACGGCGGGCGAGCACTTCACCCCGCGTGAGGTCGTGCGGCTGATGGTCAACCTGCTGCTCGACGGCGACGAGGCGGCGCTATCCGGGCCGGGTGTGCGGCGCAGCGTGTTCGATTGCGCGTGCGGGACCGGCGGGATGCTGTCGGAGGCGGACGCGCAGATCCACCGCTACAACGCGGCGACCGAGGTGCTGCTGTACGGGCAGGAGCTGAACCCGCAGTCGTACGCAATCTGCCTGGCGGACATGCTCGTCAAGGGGCAGGATGCGAATCGGATCGTGTTCGGCAACTCGCTGTCGGACGACGGTCACAAGGGCGAGCGCTTCCACTACTGCATCGCGAATCCGCCCTTCGGGGTCGACTGGTCGAAGGTCGAGACCGAGGTCCGCGACGAGTACGAGCGGCTCGGGCTGGACGGCCGGTTCGGGCCGGGGCTACCGCGCAAGTCTGACGGGCAGCTGCTGTTTCTGCTCCACCTGATCTCGAAGATGCGCGCGCCCGAGAACGGCGGTGGGCGCGTCGCGATCGTTCACAATGGCTCGCCGCTCTTCACCGGCGGTGCCGGCTCCGGCGAATCGAACATCCGGCGGTTCATCCTCGAGAACGATCTGCTCGAGGCGATCGTTGCGCTGCCCGAGCAGATCTTCTACAACACCGGGATCGCCAGCTACGTCTGGCTGCTGTCGAACCGCAAGGGCCCGAAGCGCCGTAGCTTCGTGCAGCTGATCGACGCCCGCGAGATGTGGGCGAAGATGCGCAAGAGCCTCGGGGAGAAGCGCCGCTTCCTGACCGACGAGCAGATCGCCGAGATCACGCGGATCCACGGCACTCTCGAGCAGAGCCATCGGTCGAAGCTGATCCCGACCGTCGAGTTCGGTTACCGGACGATCACCGTCGAGCGGCCATTACGTGCGCACTGGGAGGTCGGGGCCGACACGTTCGCCAGAGTTGAGTCCGAGAAGTGGTTTGCGAAGGTGCCGGTGGGCGTGCGTGCCGCGGTCGCCGCTGCGCTGCGGTCGATGCCGGATACGCGGTTCGGCAACGAGGACGCGTGCAAGACCGAGCTTCGCCGGGTCCTCGCCGCGGCCGGCCTATCAGGGCCGGCAGCGGCGCTGCTGCGGAGCCTGGGTTCGGTCTGCCTCGTCCGCGATGCGGCCGACGCGATTGTCACCGACGGGAAGGGCGCCCCGCTCCCCGATCCGGAGCTACGCGACGCCGAGAACGTCCCGTTGACCGAGAACCTTGACGACTACCTCGCGCGCGAGGTCCTGCCCCACATCCCCGACGCCTGGGTCCCCGAGCCGGAAGGCAAGATTGGCTACGAGATTCCGTTCACGCGCGTGTTCTACACGTACACGCCGCCCCGGCCGAGCGCCGAGATCAAGGCCGAACTGCGGGAGCGTGGGGCGAGGATCCGGGAATTGCTGGAGCAGGCGCTCACGTGAGGTTGAAGTACGTCGTTTCGGAGGTCGACGACCGCAGGCGGCTCGATGGCTCACTCCCGCTCCTTACGGTTTCGATCCACCGTGGGGTTCAGCCTGCGCCGTCCGAGCAGGCGGGCGGCGACTCTGAATACAAGGTCTGCCGGGCCGGGCAGCTTGTGCTGAACCGCATGCGAGCTTTTCAGGGCGCGCTCGGTGTGGCGCCCGTGGATGGCCTCGCGAGTCCCGACTACGCGGTGCTTGAAGTGTCGGCGGAGCACTCCCCCGATTTTGTCGCGTACCTCCTGAGGTCACCCTGGGGCGTGGCCGCGATGGCCGCGCGCATTCGCGGGATCGGAGGAGTCGAGAACGGGAACGTCCGGACTCCGCGGATCAACGTCCAGGACCTTGGCGAGATCGAGTGCAGCATGCCGAATGCCCACGACCAGCAGAAGATCGCGGACTTCCTCGACTGTGAGTGCGCGCGGATCGATGAGCTGCAGGCGGAACTGCGGAGCGTTGCCGTCGCCGCGGAGGAGGGTGCGCGCGAAGCGCTGCGAGGACTGATCTTTGACGGGCAAGTTCCGCTCGCCCCGATCAAGTTCTATGCCAGGACCGGAACGGGGCACACGCCATCACGGACGCACCCTGAGTTCTGGATAGAGAAAGACCGGGTCGTTCCCTGGTTCACCCTCGCGGATGTGAACCAGATCCGAGATGGCAGGCGGGTCGTCGTTACGGACACTGCCGAACGAATCACGCATGTGGGGATCGCAAACAGCTCAGCTGTGCTGCATCCTGCTGGGACCGTCGTTCTGTCTCGTACTGCGTCCGTCGGGTTCTCGGCGATTATGGGTGTCGACATGGCTGTTTCCCAGGACTTCATGACCTGGACCTGCGGGCCGCACTTGGAGCCCCGGTATCTGCTCTGGACGCTCCGCGCGATGCAGCCGGAGCTCCGGGGACTGATGTACGGGTCGACGCATAAGACGATCTATATGCCGGACTTGGAGGCGATCCGGATCCCTCTTCCCGGACTTGGCCGCCAGCATGAGATCGTCCTCGAGGCAGAACGCAATGCCGCTTCAACGGTGCCTCTCATCGATGAGATCGCCGCCGCAGACGCGGGCCTCGCCGAATACCGCGCCGCTCGGATCACCGAGGCCGTGACCGGCAAGGTTCAGGTCTCCGCATGACAGCCAAGATCGCGCATACGGAGGAGACATTTGAAGCGCTGATCGTGTCCGAGATGACCGTCGACGGGAGCTGGATCACTGGCGATCCGCACGGCTACGACCCGACCCTCGGCTTGTACCCGGAGGACGTGCTCGCGTTCGTGAAGCAGACGCAGCCGAAGAAGTGGGCTCGGCTGGTCGGGCTGGCGGGTGGCGAGAAACCGGCCGAGACGAGCCTGACAAAGCGACTTGCGTCGCAGCTCGACAAGATCGGCGCGGTCACCGTCTTGCGTGATGGGATCTCGGAGCGCGGCGTGAACTTGAGTCTGTGTCAGCTCAAACCGGCGCACTCGATTGACCCGGAGACGTCCGAGCGGTACGCGCAGAACCGCCTGCGGGTGGTGAGGCAGGTTCGCTATGACCCGGACTCGGGGAATGCGCTGGATCTGGTTCTGTTCGTGAACGGGACCCCGACGGCGACGGCCGAGTTGAAGAACCGCTGGACGGGGCAGACGTATCGGGAGGCGCTGCACCAGTACCGGCACGACCGGGATCCGACGAACGTGCTGTTCGCGCGGCGGGCGTTTGTGCACTTCGCGCTTGACGCGGAGGAGGCGTACATGACCACTCGCCTGAGCGGTGAGAGCACCCGATTCCTGCCGTTCAACCAGGGCAGTCACGGAGCCGGCCAACCTGGCGGAGCTGGCAACCCGGGCGACCCGGACGGTCATCCGACGTCGTACGTATGGCGCCAGTTGTGGGATCGCGACCGATGGCTTGAGCTGATCCAGGGTTTCGTGCACGTCGAGGCCGGGCCCAAAG
This sequence comes from Conexibacter sp. DBS9H8, assembly GCF_023330685.1. Classification (GTDB taxonomy): domain Bacteria; phylum Actinomycetota; class Thermoleophilia; order Solirubrobacterales; family Solirubrobacteraceae; genus Palsa-465. Next base: position 3,320,579 of record NZ_CP097128.1, on the reverse strand, counting down.
GAGGCCGTGCCTCGATCGTATTCCCGCGTTTCCATCAGTGGGATGTCGTGCTGGAGTGTCACGCCCATGCGCGGGTTCACGGTCCGGGGCAGAGCTATTTGATCCAGCATTCGGCGGGGTCGGGGAAGACCAAGGAGATCGCGTGGCTCGCGCACGACCTCTCGACACTGCACACCGACGAGGATGAGAAGGTGTTCTCGAAGGTCATCGTGATCACCGACCGGCGGGTACTGGATCGCCAGATGCGCGATCAGATCCGCCAGTTTGAGCAGACGGCCGGCGTGTTCCGCTCGGTGACCGACAGCTCAAGCGAGTTGCTGGAGGCGTTGCGGTCACACGAGGCGCAGATCGTCTCGACGACGATCCAGAAATTTCCGTTCGTGCTGGAGAAGCTCGATGAGGACGACGACCTGAAGGCGAAGACCTATGCGTTGATCGTCGATGAGGCGCACTCCTCCCAGAGCGGCGAGGCGGCGACCGACCTGAAGGAACTGCTCGGGTCCAGAACCGTCGACGACCTGGATCTTGACGAGGACGACGGCACTCCCGCGGCGCTGCTCGCGCGGCTGGCAGCGAGGGGTCGTCAGCCGAACCTGAGCTTCTTCGCGTTCACCGCAACCCCGAAGGGCAAGACGCTCGAGCTGTTCGGGACCAAGCGGCCGGACGGCCGGCCCGCGGCGTTTCACACCTACTCGATGCGGCAGGCGATCGAGGAGGGGTTCATCGTCGACGTGCTCAAGAACTACACCACGTACGAGCAGCTCTACCGGCTCGAGAGCGCGGCCGGCGAGCAGCTCGAGGTGCCCTCCAGCGAAGCCGCGAGGCGGCTGGCGCAGTTCGCGCAGCTGCACCCGTACGTGAAGGCCCAGAAGGCGAAGGTCGTGATCGACCATTACAAGCGAGTCGTGCGGCCGCTGCTCGGCGGGCACGCGAAGGCGATGGTGGTCTGCGAGAGCCGCGAGGAGGCCGTCCAGTGGAAGCGGGCGCTTGACCAGGAGATCGAACGCCACGGCCACAGCGACGTCAAGGCGCTGGTGGCGTTCTCCGGCGAGGTGACCGTCCGTAACTCTCAGGCCGACAACGTCGGCATGACGTATACCGAGCCGGCGATGAACGCGATCGACGGCAAGCCGCTGCCTGAGACCAAGCTACCAGACGAGTTCAAAAAGCCCGCTTACGGGATCCTGATCGTCGCCGAGAAGTACCAGACCGGGTTCGACCAGCCGCTATTGAGCGGGATGTATGTCGACAAGACGCTCACCGGCGTCAACGCCGTGCAGACTCTGTCGCGACTGAACCGCGCCCACCCAGGTAAGGAGAACGTCTACGTCCTCGACTTTCGCAACACAGCCGAGCACATCCGCGACGCGTTCCTCCCGTTCTACGAGCGCACCGAAGCGACGCCGACCGACCCGAACGTGCTCTTCGACGCCGCCGATCAGGTCCGCGGCTTCGCCGTGATCTCCGACGATGACCTCGCCGCGTTCGCGGATGCCTACACGACTCTGGCCGGGCTAGCGCCGGAGAAGCAGCACGCTCTGCTGTCGAAGCTCACCCAGGCGGCGTTTGATCGCGCGGGCGAGTTAGACGCGGACGGCCGCCGGGAGTTGCGGGACGCGCTCGACCGCTTCATCCGCTTCTACGGGTTCCTAGCCCAGGCGCTCGCATGGGTCCCGCCAGACACCGAGTTGCTGTACCAGTTCAGTCATGCGCTCCTGCCGCGCTTACGGGACAGCGGCGCCGGAGGCGGGCAGGTCGATCTCACCGGAGCGATTGTGCTCACCCACCACCGACTCGAGCAGCTCGCCACCGAGCACATTGAACTCGACGCCGATGAAGCTAAGCCGCTGACCGCTACCGCCGGGGACGGCACCGGCAAGACCTCAGGACAGGGCGAGATCCCGATGGGCATGCTGGGCGAACTGGTCGAGTTGTTCAACGAGCGATACGGCAAGGAACTGTCCGACGCCGACGCCCTCCGGGTCCTAACTGACGTTCGAGACAACGTCGCCGCCGCCAACCCGCAACTCGTCGACCAAGCCGGCGCGAACACACGCGAGGATTTCATCGCCAACCGCGACGCGATGCTGATCGACGCTGCTATGGACACCGGCAGCGACCGCGACCGCCAGGGCGAAGTGCTGAAGGCGTTCCTCGATGACGACGACTTCCGGAAGCGAGCCGGATCGCTGATCTTCGGGTCGATCTACGACAAGATGGCCAACACTTCGTTCTGAGTACGTCGGAGACCGCTACTCAGCGGAGAGCGGCAGATAGAGGACTTCGAGACCTGGATCTGTGATCCGGGCTTGATCCTGATCGCACGTCAGCAGCGCATGCCGTCGCGATCCCGCCGTTGCCGCGATCCAGAGGTCGTTATCCCCGACGTTCCAGCCATTCTGCTTGCTCAGCGTCTTGAGCCGTGCCCACTCGTCAACGACGGACATGTCCAGTGGCAGCTGAAGGAACCCAGCTATGCGTTGCTCTTCGCGGGCGATCTTGGCTGGCCCCCAGTTAGCGCTCGCGAACCCGAATCGAGACTCGGCGAGCGTGATCACGCTGATCGCCAGGATCGCGGACTCGATCCGAGCGATGGTCTGCTGTGGCCAGTGCGCGAACTGATCCGGATGGGTTGCCCGCTTCGCTGTGGCACCGACGAAGCTCGAGTCGCACACGACGACCTCGGGCACCGCGGAAGGCGCGCTCATTTCTCCAGCAGGGCGGCCAGGTACAGGTCGTCGCTTGCGTCATTCCAGTCGGTCACGCCCAGCGATGAAAGGCCCTGTGGCGCTGAGATCCCTTGGCGCGACGCGAGCACCTGCTCGTCGATCTGCTCGGTCGTGAACAGCGATGACTGCTCAAGATCAACCGGCTCAATGCGCTCGATCGTCATCGTTCCGCGAAGCGGACTGGTCAGCGTCCCGCTGCCTGTGACCCAGACGATTCGGTCGAGCATCGTCTTGACGCGCTCCTCGAGCGGTTCGGGGTACTTGCAGGACCATTCGACGCCGGCCGCCGTCCGAATCCCGAGCCGATCGGGTTCTAAGTCGAGCAGGTGGAGGCGACCCGAGATCGTCGTCACTTCGCTGGGCTCTGGTTCGGTCGTGGCGTTTGCCACGCGATCGAGGAGCTCCTTGTCGACGAGCAGCGGGCGTGAGGCCGAGCCTGGCAGCGCGATGGATAGTGAGCCATCGCCGCCGGCTGCCCGGCAAGCCTTCCCGAGGGACTCGATCACGGACGGAGGAACGGCTCGCACCGCTGAGAGGTCCGCCGTAAGCGCCTTGAGGGTCGTGAGCGAGATGGGCTCCTCGTCGAACAGTGCTTCCTCATCGTCGTCTTCGCTGATGAGCTCGGGTTCGAGCGTGGCGATCCCGCTGCCGGTCCTAAACCCAACCAGACGGAAGGCGGTGACGGCCTCGGCACGCCGATCGGGGTGGCCCGACTTCTTCGTCTGTTGGCCCCGGCCGGCTCGATCGTAGTCGCGGAGGGCGGCGAGGAAGTTGTCGACGAAGGACTCGAAATCGGCCAGGCTGACGCCGCGCTCGGCCCGAGCGCCCTTCATTGTCAGCGTGATCTGATTGTCGCCGGTGTCCGTCATCGCCTCGCAATCTTCGCTGTGACGCGTGCAAGTCCTATCGTCGCACGCTCGGGGGCAGATGCAGGGCGACGGCATGCGCGGTGCAGCCGATCGTCGGTCCTCGCAGGTAGGTCGTGGGTGGGGCAGGGTTGATCGCATGGCCACAGGAGTCGAAGGCCTCGAGCGGTGCGCACCACGACCAACCGCCCGCGCAACTGGCAGGTGCAGCTGTAGTCGTCCACGACGGGTATTCCGGCGGCAAGACAGGCGCGGACGGCGCGGTCACGCTGAGCTGAGCGCGTCATCTGCGCACCTCCCACGGGATCCCGGTGCCGTAGCGCCGCAGCGGCTTGTAGCCGTCGGGCAGCTGCGTGTGGCCGTGCTTGGTCAGGCGGAAGTGGATGGCGCTCTCGATGAGCCCCTCCTGCTCGAGTTGGTCGAGCAGCTGGAGCAGCGATCCGTTCGTCCGGTCGTCCCACTTCAACGTGTCGCGGAGTTCGGCCTCGCAGATGTGAAGGCCGCCGCTGTCGATGCGGGCGAGGATCTCCCGTTCCACTTCGACGGGGATCTGGCGTCGTCGGGTGTTGAGGGCGACGGTGGTCATCGGCCGGCCTCCTTCGGGCGGACCAGGAACGAACCCCCGGCGCCGTCGGCGCACTCGGGGCAGCTGACCTGCCGGCCGCGGCCGTGAGTGTGCTCGTGGCCGCAGACCACGCACACCTCTGTGGCGTGTCGGGTTCGGATCGTCGTGTCGGCCGGCGACGGGTCGACGGCTGTTGGGTTGAGTCGAGTGTGCATCTGGTTGGACTCCTCTGGGGTCGGCGCTGGCGTGGCGGCGCGGCTGGGGTTGTGTGGGGACGCGCTTCGGATTGGGATCACCCCTTCGCTTGCTTGGTCAGCGGGTGGCGGCTGCTGCGGCGTCCGTGGATGCGGGCGTCGTCGGCCCGGTCGACGAGCGCGGCGATGTGGTCGGCCGGCTGGTCGAGTAGCTGCGTAATGGCTGCCGTCGCCATCAGGCCGACCGGCAGCCGGAGCTCTCGGGCGGTGTCGCTGAGTTCGGCGAGGAGCTCGTGCGGGAGTCGGAAGCTGCCGACGCCGGTCGGCCCGCTCCATTCACGCCACACGCCGTCGCGCGGTTCTGTCTGGGCCTGGTCGCCAGCCCGCTTCTGGCCTCCGGCAGCGCGTGGCGTCGAAGGCGGAGCCGGCTTGCGGCGAGTGGTCTTTCCGGGCGCAGCGCTCGGTGCCTCGGGTGCTGGCGTGGCGCTCGGCCCGAGTGGGTCGTCGAGCTGGAGCCCTCGTTGCCTGATCGAGGTCATGCGATCACCCGCCGTGCGTCGAGCTGCTCGGCGAGCTGGCGGTATGCGAGCGTCACTGCGCTGTCTGGCGCCGAGAGCGCGATCGGCGTCCGGGCGACGTCGGCGTGCTCGACCGCAACCCGATCGGGAACGCGCGCGACGGGCTCCAGCCCAAGCGCTGCGAGTGCGCCGTCGATCACATCGCTCATCACCCGCCTCGGCTTCGCCTTGGTGACGATCACCGACAGGTCAGGCAGCGGCTGTCGGAGGCGGCCGAGCTTCGCGATCGTGCCGCGGAGCTCGGCGACGCCCTGGGCGGCTCCTTCGTCGTCGGCTGCGACCGGCGCGACGACGACGTCGGCTGCGACAAGGGCGTTGACCGTAAGGAGCCCGAGGTTCGACGGCGTATCGATGACGATCGCGTCGTAGTCGAGGACCTCGAGCGCGGCACGCAGCACGATCTCGCGCCCGACCTCGCCGGCCAGCGCGAGCTCGACGCCGGCGAGCTCTCGTGTCGCCGGCATCACATCGATCCCATGGACGTCTGACACGATCGGCTCGTCAGGGTCGACCCAGCCAGCGAGGACGTCGACGACGGTGGCCTTGAGCGCGCCCAACTCGATCCCGAGTCGCCGGGTCAGAGCGAACTGCGGGTCGACGTCGACCGCCAGCACGCTGCGGCCCGCCTGGGCGAGTAGCATGGCCACGTTGATTGCTGACGTCGTCTTGCCGACGCCGCCCTTCTGCTGCGCGCAAACGCAGATCATCACGACACCTCTCTTTGTTGGTTGTGGGCTTGCGTGTAAGCGGACGGGTCAGCCATCGCGCCGATCATCAGGTCGGGCAACGACCGATCCGGGGTGATCTGCCGGTTCTGGTGGCGAACCGTTGACGAGCCGTCACAGAGCCGTGGTGTCCCGTCACAAAGCTGTGCGGCGACCGCGCGCTCGACCTCGTCGGCGATCCGCAGCGATCGCCCGATGCGCTGGGCGGCCGCGTCGAGCAGCCGGCCGAACCGTGATCGGACCCAGCTAGCCGTAGCGGCCGGTGCGGCGATGACCAGCGTCCCGCCGTCGACGGCGATCAGCTCCAGTGGAGCTAGCCAGATCTCGAACTGGCTCTCACCAGCCGCGTCGAGCAAGAACGCGCGAATCTCCGACCAGACGGCGCGGTCTGCTCCGTTCTCCGCCGCCAGTCGTTCACGGATCGCAGCGAGGTCGACGACGACCTGGCGTCGGCGCTTGCGACCGCGGTCGGTGACGTAGGTCTCCTCGACGAGGATCGAGTCGGGGTGAAGCCCCCCTGCAAGGGGGGTTGGGGGGCGAGCAGTTGTTCTGGGGTTCTGGGGTTGCCTTCCCGCGCGCACGTGGGGCGCCGGGGTTTGCGCCGGGGTTTCTGCCTGCGATTGCGGCCAAAGGGTCTGCGCCTGGCAGGGGTTCCGGGTCGAATCCCCTGACAACGGTGGACGCTTCTCCGCCGGAACCGTCTGGTCCTGACAGGTGTTTCCGCTCTCAACCCCCGACAACGCTGGACGGTTCTGCGGCGCGGCGGGTGCAACCAGCGGCCGCGCGCCGGTCGGCGGCGCCACCCGGCGCGGGGTGACCGCCACGGCGCCCGCCAAGCCACGCGCTCGAGGATCCGTGACCACCCAGCGGTTCAGCCGGCCGCGACCGCCACAGGAGCTGTCAACCGCGACCTCGCCCGAGGCGACAAGCGCTCGACAGACCCGACGGTAGGTCCGGTCGCTGATCCCGGCGGCCGCGCACAGCTGCTCAGTCGTCAGACCGTCGACGCTGCCCTCGACGTCTGCCAGGGCGGACAGGGCTGCAACCAGTAGCCGCGCCGAGCCCCGAGCCCTGCTGTACCCGAGCGCGGACTCGAACAGCTTCGCGTTGATCTCCCCGTCCCACCACGGTCCCTCAACAGCGAATGGCAGCGCCAGCACGGAAGCGCGGCCGCGCCCGGTCGCCGCCGTCTCCACGACCACAAGCCCGCGCTGCGCCAAACGATCGCGAGCCTGCAAAACCGCGCTCCGTGCCAGGCCGGCCCGCGCCGCGGCCGCCGGCGTTCCAGGCCAACAGCGGCCCTCCCGATTGGCGAACGAGGCCAGCGAGAACGCCGCCAGCCGCTCGCCGGAGGACAGGTCACAAGGCAGCGCCAGCGCGGCGGCGATCGCAGTGTGGCTCATCGACCCGCTCCGGCGACCGAGGCGGCCGAGGGGACCAACGTGGGGGTGTGGCTAAATGCCATCGCCAGTCCCGGCGCAACGAGACGCAGGAGCTCGCGGAGGCCTCAGCTCACCGCCAGAAGAAGGCGCAGCAGTCCCCGGCCACCCTCGAGATCCGTCCGAGACCCGGGTAGACTGCGCAGCAGATCACTTGTTCGGCGCGGAAGCGCCTATGAAGGACCAAAAGACCTGGGCGGCAACCCGGGTCTTTCTCGTTTATGCCAACGGAGCGGAGGGCCGCGCGCCCGTTCCCGCCGCCTCAAACGCGCGCCCAGACGGCGCTCGTCGAGGCTCGAAAAAGGGAATGAAAAGGGAATGAACTGCGTGAAACGGGGGCCTACGCTGGCCCGCGTTGACCCACGCGACCCACCCTCTGCAGCGGTCTCCCGACCGCCCCGATCTCCGGCCGATGCAGGGGAAACCCCGGAACTAAACGGAGAGGGGGGGATTCGAACCCCCGATGGACTGAAAGCCCATACCGGTTTTCGAGACCGGCGCATTCAACCGCTCTGCCACCTCTCCGGAAGCCATACGGCGCGCCCCGGGGTCGGGGCGGGCCGGCGAGCGACCTGCGAGGTTAGAACACGGCGGCCCGTCCCGTCCCGGACGGACCCAGCTGGGCTGGAGACCTCAGTCCGCCGTCGTGTCCGCCAGCTCCGCCAGGCGGGTCGCGGCGGCGTCGAGCACCCCGGCGCGGTTGCGATGGGCGCGCTCGAACAGCTCGACGACGGCGAGTTGGGCGGCGTCGGCCTCGCTGAGGCGGGCGATGATCGCCTCAGCGCCGGCGGAGCCATACCCATGCCACGGCTCGGGCAGGTGCACCTCGGCTCCCGCCCCATCCTCCGCGCCGGGCTCCGCGACCTCCGCGACGAGCTCGTCCTCGTCATCGATGGTCTTGACCGCCGCCTGCTGGGGCGTCAACGGAGAACGGGCACCGCCCGCCTCGAAGCTGTCGGGGGCACCCCTCCCGCCGTCGTCGGCGCCACCTCTGCCGTCGCCGGCGGCCCCCACGCCCTCGCCCGTCTGTTCGACCGCACCCGCACTCGCGTCCGGCCTCGTGCGAGTCGCCGCCGGATCGTCGCCGCCGGCGCTTCCTGTCTTCCGGGAACCTGGCGCTGGCCCCGCGGCCCCACCGTCGGGCGGCGTCCACACGACGCCGGCCACTCCGCCGGCGATCCGCCCGGCGATCTTCAACGACACGCCGAGCCCGATGCGCGTCACGCGCAGCCCGATTCGAACCGGAACCCACAGCACATTCGTGTTCATGAGATCCGTGTACCCCGCAGGCGGACCGCCCACGCCTTCAGGGTCGGTGACCGGGAGCCCACTGTGGGGTGGGCATCCCGGCCGGGGCGCCCCGGGGGGTTCGACTGAGCGGTGCCCGCCGTCTGTCAGTGGGTGACCGTCTCCCGCGGGGCGGCGGTGGCCACGTCGGCATCCCCATCGGCGGCGGGCGTGGCCGCAACCGGCGCGTCCTCAGCGGACTTGGACCTGGTCGCGACGCGCTCCTCATAGGCGCGGCGTTTGCTCGCGTCGATCTCATCGAGGATCGAGTCGGCTTTCAGCGCGTGGGTGAACTTCTCCCGCCAGCTGCGGGGCAGCAGGGTCATCACCGTCTGAATCGGGCCGATCGACTTGGGGACATAGACGTCGAAGTGCGGGCGCTGGAGCGCCTCGACGATCGCCGCCGCGACATCCTCGGGCTGGGCGTTCTTGACTCCGCGGGCCTCCCCGAGCCCGGCCGACAGCTCGGTGTTGACGACTCCCGGCATCACGCAGGAGACGTGGACGCCGACCTCCCGTGCCTCGAGCAGCAGCGCCTCGGAGAAGACGACGACGAACGCCTTGGTACCACAGTAGGTCGCGCCCCCGACAAAGCCGCCCTTACCGGCGGTGGAGGCAATGTTGACGATGTGGCCCCGGCGGCGGGCACCCATCCGCGCCAGCGCCTCCTTGCTGCCGTGCATCACCCCGCGCACGTTGACGTCGAGCAGCAGGTCCGCTGTGCGGTCGCTCTCGGAGACGACGCGGCTGAGCGGCATGATCCCGGCGTTGTTGACGAGCACGTCGACGGGGCCGAGTTGGGCCTCGGCGGCATCGAGGAACGCGGCGAAGGACTCCCGGGAGGTGACGTCGAGGGGGAGGGCGATCGCCCCGTGGCCGATCTCGGCGGCGGTCGTCTCGGCGGCGGCGAGGTCGAGCTCGCCGATGGCGACCTTCATCCCGCACCCGGCGAGGGCTCGAGCGGTGGCGGCGCCGATGCCGCGTCCGGCGCCGGTGATGGCGACGACGCGGCCGTGGAGGGGGAGGGCAGCTGGAGTCATGACCGTACCCTACCGTATGGTCGACCGGCGGCGGGTCGGATCAGGGGCGGGTGAGCAGGTCGAGCAGGGCGACGCGCATCGCGGCGTTCTCGGGTTCGCCGAGGACGCCGGTGTGGACCCGCCCGACGCCGGCGTAGTAGAGCGATTTGGCTCGCAGCTCCGCCTCATCGGCGCTGAAGCCGAGCTCGATGAAGGCGCCCTTGACGACCCCGTGGGCCCAGTGGTCGACCTCCCAGACGTGGCGGGCAAGCCGCGCGTGTCCGTAGGCCCAGCCGCGGAAGGTGCGCTCCAGGCGGGCGGTCTCGGGGGCGGAGGTGTGGTGCATCAGCGCGAGCAGGCGCGCCCGGGGGGGCATCGGCGCGGCCGGGTCGAAGGCGGCGAGCTCCACCCGCTGGCGGGCGATGAAGCCGTCCACGAGCGCCTCCCGGAACACCGCGAGGCTCTTGAAGTGCCAGTAGAAGCTTCCCTTCGTCACCCCGAGGCGGTCGGCGACGGTGTCGATCTTGAGCGCGTCGAGCCCCGCCTCGCCGAGCAGCTCCAGGCCGGCCTCCACCCAGTCGGCGACCGACAGGCGGCTGCGTGGGACCTCGGTGGGTGCGGGTGCGGAGGCGGTCGGCATCGTTGGAATGGTGACAGAGGCGGCGCCCGCGTCCGCCGACCATACTCGGTGGTATGGTCGGCGGGGAGTTCCTCTCCGAGCCGGACCCGTCGATGCCCGAGACCCTTCCCGTCCACGTTCCCGCGACCACCGTGGCCCGGCTGCGCGCCGAGGCTCGAACCGAGCGCGCGCTGTCGGCGCCCCTGCCCCCGGGGGAGTTGTCCTTCAGCCTCCGTCGGGGGCGGCGGATGCTCGAGGATCCGCTCGGACTGCTGCTGCACTGCCACCGTCGTTACGGGCCGGTCTTCTCACTCCGTCTCCTGACGCTGCCGACCGTCTGGATGATCGGCGCCGAGGCCAACCACTTCCTCACCGTCAGCGGCCGCGACCACGTGAGCTGGCGCGACGGCCTGATGGGGGAGATGATCCCGCTGATCGGGGACGGTCTGTTGACGACCGACGGAGAGGCCCACGACCGGGCCCGGCGCCTGATCCAGCCGGTCTTCAGCCGCCGGGCGCTCGAGGGGCAGATCACGCTGATGGTGCAGGAGGTGGACGCGGCGCTGGCGGCGCTCGGGCCCACCCCAGGCACCGTCGACATCTACGCCTGGACCCGCCGGCTCGCACTCGGGATCGCGCTGCGCGGACTGTTCGGGCTCCCCGCCGACGCGGCCCGGCGCGAGCGGCTCGGCGACAGCTTCGAGGCCGGACTCGGGTTCTTCTACCACCAGCAGTGGACCCAGATGCTGCGCGGCCCGGGGTCCCCGTGGGCGCGGATGGTCGCCCAGCGCCGCCGTCTCGTGGCCCTGATCGACGAGGAGATCGCTCGGCGCCGGCGCGAGGGGGCGGCCGGGGAGGACGTGCTCTCGCGCCTGATCGCCGCCGGTGAGGCGGGCGCCGATCGCCTCAGTGACACCGAGATCTGCGACCAGGTCCTCACCCTCCTGTTTGCCGGCCACGACACGACGACCTCCACCGTCAGCTTCCTGCTCTACGAGCTCGCCCGTCACCCCCGCGAGCTCGAGCATCTCCTCGCCGAGATCGACGGGGCGCCCTGTGGACCGGAGGCCCTCTTTGACGGTCTTCCCCACCTCGAGGCGGTCCTCGCGGAGACTCTGCGCCTCTATCCGGCGGCCTGGTGGGGGCCCCGGCGCGTGCGAACCAGCTTCGACTTCGCCGGCCACACCGTGCCGGCCGGGGCGATGGTCCAGTACAGCTCCTGGGTCACCCACCGCCTGCCCGAGCTCTTCCCCGACCCGGAGGCGTTTCTCCCCGACCGGTTCCTCAGCGGTGCGGTCGCCGCGCTGCCGGTCGGTGCCTATGCGCCCTTCGGCGCAGGGCCGCGGATCTGCGTCGGCAAGCGGTTCGGCGAGCTGGAGATCAAGGTGATCCTCCTGCGCCTCCTCGCGCGCTACCGGCCCGAGCTGGCGGCCGGCTACCGGCTGGGAATCCGCCAGGCGCCGACGTTGAGCCCGCGGGAGGGGATGCCGGTCCGCCTCCTGCCCCGGGACTGAGGCGCCGCGCTCGCCCCGGCGTGTGGAGGGCGCGGCGGCCGGGGTCCCCGACGGGCATCGCGCGCGGCCGGGGTCCCCGACGGGCATCGCGCGCGGCCGGGGTCCCCGACGGGCATCGCGCGCGGCGCCGCTCAGCGCCCCCGCCGGCTGGCGAAGAACGCCCGCAGCAGCGCGGCCGACTCATCCGCGAGGAGGCCCCCGGCGACCGCCGGACGGTGGTTGAGGGCCGGCAGGTCGAGCACGTCGATCACCGACCCGGCCGCCCCCGCCTTGGGATCGTTTGCGCCGTACACGACACGGGGTATCCGTGACAGGACGATGGCGCCCGCGCACATCGCACAGGGCTCTAATGTCACATACATCACCGAGTCGAGAATCCGCCAGCTGCCCAGACGGGCGGCGGCCTCCCGCAGAGCGAGGATCTCTGCGTGGGCGGTCGGATCCTTTCGCAGCTCCCGCTCGTTATGGCCGGCAGCGATGACCTCTCCGTCACAGACGACGAGCGCCCCGACCGGGACGTCCCCGTGCGCCTCCGCGCGCTCGGCCTCACGGAGGGCCAACGCCATGAAGTACTCGTCGCGCGGGAAGAAATGGGTGGCCACGGCGGTGATGGTGGCAGCCGGCGCCCTCGTCCTCGGTGCCGGGGCGGCAGCCGGGACCGCCCGTGCCTCTGCGACGGTTGGCGGGGGGCCCACCTGGATCCCCAACGACCCGGGCACCTCGTCGGTGGCGGGCGGCTGGCAGGCCCTGCAGTGGAACTTCGCCGACACCGCCGACGGCGTTCATGCCCCCCAGGCGTGGGCGAACCTCATCCGCGCCGGTCGCCCGGGCGCCGTCGGGGTGCGGATCGCCGTCCTCGACACCGGGGTCGCCTACCGCAACTGGGGGGATTTCCGCAAGTCCCCCGACTTCACGGGCACCCACTTCATCGACCCGTGCGACCTCGTCGACGGGACGATCCGGCACGGCCGCTGCACCGACCCCTTCGCGCTCGATCGCGAGGGGCATGGGACGTTCGTCACCGGGACGATCGCTGAGGCGACGAACAACCGGATCGGGGTGACCGGGCTCGCCTACGGGGCGACGATCATGCCGGTGCGGGTGCTCAACGCCGAGGGCTGGGGCTACCCCGACACCGTCGCCGAGGGGATCCGCTACGCGGTCGCCCACGGCGCCCAGGTGATCAATCTCAGCCTCTCCTTCTATCCGGGGCTGGCGGCCGCCCAGATCCCGACGCTCATCTCCGCGCTCGCCTACGCCCATGCCCGCGGGGTCGTCGTCGTTGCCGCCGCAGGCAACGACGGGGCCGACCGGCTCGCCTACCCCGCCGCCGACCCGTTCGTCATCTCCGTCGGGGCGAGCACCCGCGACGGCTGTCTCGCCTCCTACTCCAACTACGGCCCCCACCTGGACCTGCTCGCCCCCGGCGGCGGAGATGACGCGCCGCTGGCAGAGCCCTTCTGCCACGACAACCGCAACCTGCCCGGGATCGCCCAGATGGGGTTCACGACCCCGAACAATCCCGACCGGTTCTCGGTCACCGACCGCTCCTACGGCACATCGATGGCCGCGCCCGAGGTCTCGGCGGCCGCGGCGATGGTGATCGCCTCCGGCGTCCTCGGTCCCCACCCGTCGCCGGCGGCGATCCTCACTCGGCTCGAACAGACCGCCACCCAGCCGCTCCCCGGCCCCGTCGACCACCGCAACGACCTCTACGGCTACGGAATCCTCAACGCCGGGGCGGCGACGAGCCCGCTCGCCGATGCGGTGACCCGCCGGCGCTGAGGCGAACGGAGCCCGCCGCCCGCCCTCCGGGCCCGACGCCCGCACTCCGAGCCCGCCGGGCCCCCTGCCCGTCAGCTCGTGCGAACGATCAGGACCGAGCAGGGTGCGTGGTGGGAGACCTTGTTGGGCACCGATCCGAGCAGGAACCGGCGAGCGCCGGCCATCCCCCGGTTGCCGACGACGATCAGGTCACAGCCCTGCTCCTCAGCGACGTCGATGATCGCGTCCGCCGCATCCCCCTGACGGGCGAAGGTCGCCACCTCCGTCACTCCGGCGGCCGTGGCACGCTCGGCGGCGGACTCGAGCAGCGCGAGGACGTCCTCGCGGGCGCCGATCATCCACTGCACGTCAGTGGGGGCCTCGAGCGCCTCGGCTCGCAGTCGCTCGCGGGCGACCGGCTCAAAGGCGGAGACGATCACCAGGCGGGCGCCGAGTTCGTGGGCGAGAGTGACCGCATGGCCGACCGCCGCCGACGCGGTCTCGGAGCCGTCCGTGCCGACGAGGATTGCGCTGAAGGACGCCACCGCCGGACCTCAGGCGAGCCGGATCGCCGCGATCACGATCCCGGCGAGCACGAACACCACGATCAGCGCCTGTGTGTAGAGCCAGAACTTGGGCATGTCGGGCGAACGCTAGCGGACCCGGGCGCAGCCATCGGTGCGCCGGGCGGCACGGACCCGGCTGGCGCCTTCAGAAGAGACGGTCCGCGCGGGGGATCCCGTCGTCACCGATCCGCACGACCCCGCCCGGCCAGTAGGCATGTCGGCGTCCGCCGCGCCCGACGAGCAGCTCGTCGAGCACCCAGGATCCCGTGTTGAGAAACCGGGTCGGCAGCGTTCCGGGGGCGAGCTGGCGCTGCCAGTGCCGGGGCGCGTCCGGCGCCGTCGGGCCGAGGCGGTGCAGGTGGCCGAAGATGACGTGCTCGGCCGATACGCCGAGCGCCTCGAGGGCCCGCGCGAGCGCCGGCACGCCGCGCCGGCGCAGTTGCAGTTCGAGCACGCGCGTGGTGAGCGGAGCGAGGCCGGGGGAGAGGACCCGGGCCTGGATCCGGTGCAGCGGCGAGTCGACCCCGCCACGCTCACGCGTCCGCTCGTAGGCGGCGGGACGGTCGGGGGCAGGCCGGGGACGCAGGCCGTGGGGACCCTCGGGGGCGAGCACGACGTCGAGGTAGTGGCCGTGGGTTGCCCACGCCCGCGGGCTGAGGCGCACTCCCGGATAACGAACGCTCACGCGCGCCCCACCCGCGCCGAGCGCGTCGACGACGGCGCCGAGCAGCGGAGTCGCCGCCGCCGGCACCTCCTCCTCGAGCTCGAGTGCGTCCCCCCGCGCGCGGATCCACGGGGTGATCAGCGGGCGGTCGTGGTTGCCGGGGACGAGGACGATCTCACCGACGGCCCCCGCCAGGGCCCCGAGTGCCGGGGTGGCGACGGCGAGCACCTCAGCGGCGGGCCGCCGTTCGCGCAGCTCGAGCAGGTCCCCGAGGATCACGAGGCGGTCCACCTCGCCGAGGGCGCGACAGAGCGCCTCGACCGCGGCCGGCCGCTCCAGCAGGCTTGGGGCCGTCCGCGAGCCGATGTGGGCGTCGGAGAAGATGAGCGTGCCCGGCACGCGGCGTCACATTAGGCGACCGGGGCGGGGAATCGCGGTCCCCGGTGGCGCTCCTCCGGCCCACGGGGGCCGGAGGAGCGAGCCGACGCGGCGGGGGCGCGTCAGCCCTGGCCGTCGACGGCGATGTAGGCCGCCGCGTTGCCGTTCGGGTGCACGAGCACGATCGGGGCGAGGCAGCCGCCGCTCGGCAGGGTCAACTGCGTGTCGGTGATCGTCGCATTCCCGGTGCTCGACAGCGGCACCTGGGCGGTCGTCGCGACCGGGGTGCTGCTTGAGTCGGCGCCGCAGTACAGGGACGCGTCGACGGTCTTCACCGCGCCGGTGCCCGTTCCCGGGATGAGCAGTCCGTGGACGCGGAGGTGGAGGTGCGTCGTCGTGACGACGACGTGTCCGTTGCTCAGCACCCACGGGTTCGTGCCCGGGGCGACCCCGTGGAGGGTCGGGTCGGTGGGGGTCGACGGGGCGAGCGTCGAGTTGAGGATGAGGTTGTGGCGGTACATCATCCACGGACCGCCGGGGTGGTGGCGTCCGTCCTTCATCCACTGCTTGTTGTGCTTCATCCCCATCGCACCGGGGTGGTGATGCTTGTGGGGATGGGGCTTGGCCTGGGCGGCGGCGCCGCCGAAGGCGAGGAGGGCGCCGCCGGCGGTGAGCGAGCCGGCGGTGAGGACGGTGGCGATGGTCTTGGTGGCGGGCATGGGGTCCTTTCCCTGCGGTGAGGATTCGCGCCGGGATCTCAGTGGCTGACAGCCCGGCTTCTCCATTCTTACCCGCACACCGCCGCTCTCCGAACCCGATCGGGCCGACCTAACCGGACCGCTACCGAGTTGAGGCAAACCTTCACGTTCGCCGGGTCGAGGCCGAACGAGCTGAGATGAACCTTCACGTTCGCCGGGGCATTGGCGTGGCGGGGGCGCCGTCCGAGGCGACGCCCCCGCCACGCTCAGGCGAGGTAGAGAGGGTCAGGCGACGTAGAGGGGTGAGCGGAAGTCGAGGGCGACGCCGGAGGCGACGACGAGGACGGGGGCTCCCGCCTCCTCCTCAATCGTGATCTCGCTACGGGCGGGTAGAAGGACACGGCCCTCACCGGCCTGGGCGCGGGAGCCGAAGATGAGCAGGTCGACCCCGTGCACCTTGTCGGTCACCGTCGCCCCGTGCGCGCTGGCGATCGCGTGAGCCGTGTCGATCGCGGCGTGATCGTTCAGCTCGGCGGTGAGGCCGATGTTCCTGAGCGGACGCGGGGTGTAGCCGGCCGGGGCGATCGCGACCGCGGTCGGTCCCCCGTCGAGCAGCTGCTGGGCGCTCTGCTGGAAGCCGACGCGGCCCGCCGGGGTCCGGTAGGCGGAGCCGAAGATGATCAGTGAGGCGCCCTCGGCGGCGGCGAGCCGGCGCAGCCCGTCACTGGTGGAGGGGTTGACGACGATCCGCGTCTCGGCGTGATCGATCGTCTCGGCGCCGGCCGCCAGCATCGTCTCCGCGGCCGCGCGGTCGCCATCGTGGTGGCTGACGTAGGCGAGGACGGTGCGGGCGCCGAGGTCAGCGAAGACGCGGGCGAGCCCGAGGGCGTCCTTGTCGCCGGCGGTGCCGTCATAGGAAACGATCGTGGTGAGGGACATGGTTGGCTCCGGATTCTCAGAGGGGAGGGACGGGACGAAAGCTGATGACGGAACCATCCCACCCGCGTAGAATCACAGCAAGTGAACCTGATCATCCTGATGATTAGAATTACTTATGTCAAGTCGGGGAAGGACCGATGATCAGTCTCACCCGGCTCCGTGTCCTGCAGGAGGTCGTCCGCCGCGGGTCCTTCAGCGGCGCCGCCGACGCCCTCCAATACACCCAGTCGGCCGTCTCCCAGGCGGTCGCCCGGCTCGAGGCCGAGCTCGGCACCGCGCTCGTCGTGCGCGACCGCCGCGGGGCCCGGGCGACCCCCGCCGGGGAGACCCTGCTCGCCCACGCCGAGGCGATCTTCGCCCAGGTTGAGGCCGCCGAGGCCGACCTCCACGCGATGCTCGGTCTCCGCGGCGGGCGCCTGCGCATCGCCGTCTTCCCCTCCGCCGGGTCGACGCTGATGCCCGAGGCGATCGCCGCGTTCCGGCGCCGCCACCCGGAGGTCCAGCTGTTCCTCGTCGAAGGGGAGCCTGAGACCGTCGTTCCGCGCCTGCGGGCCGGTGAGGTCGACCTCGCGCTGCTGTTCGCCTTCCCCGGCGCCGACGATCCCGTCGCCGGGGCGCTCGCCCACGGGGGTGGGCTCGAGGTCACCCCCCTCCTCGAGGACGTCATGCACGTCACGCTCCCGTCCGAGCATCCGCTCGCCGGCGCCGCTGAGGTCACCCTCTGGGATCTTCGTGATGAGGACTGGGTCCAGACGGCCGAGCCGAGTCCGTGCGCCCGTCACGTCGTCCGGCTGTGCCGGACAGCCGGCTTCGAGCCCCGGGTCACCTTCGAGTCCGACGATTACGAGACGATCCAGGGGCTCGTCGCCGCCGGGGTCGGGGTCGCCCTCATCCCCCACCTCGCCCTCACCCGGGTCCACCATGGGGTGAGCGTCCGTTCGCTCGCCCCCACACGGCCCTCCCGCAGCGTCGTCGCCGCGACGGCGGGGGGGGCGGGGGTGGCCCCGAGCGCCGCGGCGATGCTCGAGATCCTCACCGTGATCGCGCCCGACTACGCCGACGTGCGCGGCTGGGGCTGAGCCCGGCTCGCCGCGGCCCGCGCGGGGTGTGGGTGGCCGGCAGGCCACCTCCGACCCTCCGCCCTTCACGTGGGGGCGTATCGGCGGTCGGTCGGGAGGGCGTTCGGGCGGGCGGGGTGGACAGGGCAGACGGCGCGGATGGGAGGTCGGACGGAAGGGGCGGGACGGAGCGCGAACAGCCGTGTGATGGAGCGCGCCCGGCGGAGCGGGCGTCTCTCACGGCCCAAACCGTGAAATGTCTTCCCGTCGGGAACACTCGTGCACGATTTGGGTCGCTGGGCGCACGCAATCGTGCACCGGTGCCCCGCTGGGGCCATGAATGCACGATTTGGGTCGCTGGATGGCCGGCCCTCCCGGGACGACCACCCGCGCCCCGTCCCCGGGACGACCACCCGCGCCCTGTGCCACGACTGCACGGGATTCCGTGCGCGTGATCGCGGGCGCTCGTCGCATACGGCCGCTCAACGGTGACGGCGGGAGGGTCGCTCTCTCGCGCGACGATGCGCGAGGACGGGATCGTCGACTTCGACCCGCGCGGGCGACGACCGAGATCTCACCCGGAGGCAGACAGAGACGGCACGCACAGAGGGGAATCACTCGCGCCGGAGTTCGGCGCCCGTCGGGGTACGGGAGCGCCGGCAGTTCGATGCCCGATTCGGCCCCCGTCGTCGCCCCGCTCGCGGACGTCCCGTCGGTCGAGCAGTGGGACTCCTGGACCGAGTACGACCCGGCCGCGTGGCCGAAGAAGGTCAAGCGGGCGGACATGCTCGGCCCGACCGTCTGCGTCAACTGCGAGTCGGCGTGCGGCCTCACCGCCTACGTCGAGAAGGAGACCGTCGAGATCAAGACGCTCGAGGGCAACCCGCATAACTCCGGCTCGCGGAGGCGCAACTGCGCCAAGGGCACGGCGAGGATCAACCAGAGCCACGACCGCGAGTGGATCCTCCACTGGCGCCCGCCCCGCGGGGGGATCGCGGGGACCGGCGCCCGCGCGTCCACGCCGCCGGCGGAGGCCGGAGGTGGTGAGATGGGCGCGCTCGCCGGTTCAGCCGGCTCACGGGCCGGCTGAACCGCCACCAGCTGCTTCACTGCCAGCGGTATGGAACCGGACCGGCAGGGCGCGAGCGCCGAGCCTGACGAGGAGGCGGAGGGGGAGGCGACGCTCGCGCGGGATGTGCGCTGGTACTCCCATCAGCCGAACCTCAGCGGCCAGGGGATCATCGCCGCCTACAGCGGCCGCTTCTGGGTGCTGACGGTCCTGCTCGGCGTCGTCTGCGGGGTCGGCGCGTCGGTGATGATCGGCCTGCTCAACCTCGTGGAGAGGCTCGCCTACGGCAGCGGCGGTTCCGGGTTCCTCGGCGCGGTCGCGCGCACGCCGGCGCTCGGGCACATCGCCGCGCTGATGATCGCGGCGGTGATCGTGATCGTCGGCCTGCGGGTGCTCAAGCGGCTGCCGACCTCGGGTGGCACCGAGGTGTCTGATGCGCTCTGGCTCCAGGGCGGTCACATGGCCTGGCGGGGCAGCGTCGCCCGTGGCGTGCTGTCGATCGTCACCGTCGGGCTCGGCGTCTCCCTCGGCCGTGAGGCCGCCCCCCAGCTCGTCGGCGCGGCGACTGCGAGCAAGCTCGCGACCTGGGCGGACCTGCCGACCTGGCAGCGGCGCCTGCTCGTCGCCAGCGGTGCGGGGGCGGGCTTTGCCGCCGTCTACAACGTCCCCCTCGGCGGGACGCTGCTGGCGATGGAGGTGATGCTCGGAACCCTCGCTCTGCCACTCGTCCTGCCCGCGCTGATCACCTCGGTCACCGCGACCGCGGTCGCCTGGATCACCCTCGGCACCCACCCCAGCTACGCGGTCCCGACATATGCCTTCCATCCGACCCTGCTGCTGTGGGCGGTGCTGATGGGGCCGGTGATCGGGATCGTCGCCGTCGTCTGGGTCCGGCTCATCTCCGGGGCGGCCGCCCGGCGCCCCCGGGGCCGGCTGCGCTGGGTCGCCCCGCCGTTCGTCTTCCTCGCCCTCGCGCTGCTGTCGGTCCAGTACCCGACGCTGCTGGGCAACGGCAAGGACATCGTTCAGCTCGCCGTCGTCGGCAAGCTCTCCCTCGGCCTGCTCGCGGTGCTGTTTCTGCTCAAGCCGCTCGTCACCGCCGCCTGCATCACCTCAGGCTCGCCGGGCGGGCTGTTCACCCCGACCTTCTCGGTCGGCGTGCTGTTCACGAGCGCGACGGGGATCCTCTGGTCCCACATCTGGGGCGGGGCGCTGCCGGGCAGCTTCGCCCTCATCGGCGGCGGGGCGTTCCTCGCCGCGTGCATGCAGGGCCCGCTGTCGGGGGCGGTGCTCGTGCTCGAGCTGACCCGCCACTTCGACGCGCTGATGGTGCCGACCCTGATCGCCGTCGCGGAGGCGACGATCGTCGCCCGGCGGTTCGGGTCGGCCTCGATCTACTCGGCCCGTCTGCGCCTCAACCCGGAGGCGAGCGCGTCCGCGAGCGCCGCGGCCCTCGCCACCCTGCACGCCCTCGATGAGACCCTCCCCGCGGACTTCCTCCAGGCGCCGGTGAGCGGCAGCTCGGTCTGAGGCGAGCCCCGCCGCTGCTGGCGTGCGGGGTCAGAGGGCGTGCGTAGGATGAGCTGATGGCCCCCAACCCCGCCGACACGCTCCAGGCCGACCCGGCCCAGACGCTCGCCTCGGTGCGGGCGGAGCTCGCCAAGGTCCGCGCGAGCGTCGCCCGGATCGAGCGCGACCTCGGGCTGTTGGAGGCGACCCAGCGGGGGGCGGGAGGTACCGGCCGGGAGCGGCCCGACCGGTATCTGCAGGTACTCGTCGACGTCTATGACCGCGGCGGACGCCACGGCCTCGACCCGGACGGCTTCGCCGCCGTCGGGGAGCGCCACGGCTATGACCGCCGTGGGCTCGGCGGGTTCTTCACCGGCGGCCGGGCGCCGTTGCGCCGTGACCATGAGCGGATCCTGCTCACCCCCTACGGTGAGCAGCTCGTCGACCTCTACCTCCAGCGGCTCGCCCCGTGAGCGTCGGCGGCCCCCTGATCGACGGCGACTGGCTGCAGGCCCGCCTCGGCGATCCTGACCTCGTCATCCTCGAGATCGACGAGCGTCCGCTCATCTACCGGGTCGGGCACATCCCCGGGGCTCACTGCCTCGACTGGCGCACCGAGCTGCAGGACCCCGTCACCCGCGACCTTCCCGACGCCGACGCGATGGCCGGGCTGTGTGCCCGGGTTGGGATCACCGCCGCGAGCACGGTCGTCCTCTACGGGGACAAGAGCAACTGGTATGCGTGCTTCGGCTTCTGGCTGCTGCGCCACTACGGGATCGCGGATCTGCGCCTGCTCGACGGCGGTCGCCAGGCCTGGCTGGCGGAAGGGCGGCCGCTGTCGGTGGATGAGCCGGAGGTCCCGGCCGGGCGCGAGACGGTGCTCCCGCGGGCCGGGACCGGTGTGCGGGCGATGCTCGCCGACGTCCAGGCGGCGATCGGCGGCGCCGTGCAGCTGCTGGACGTCCGCACCGCCGCCGAGTATCGCGGGGAGGTGCTCACCGAGCCCGGCTACCCCCAGGAGGGCGCCCAGCGACCCGGGCACATCCCGACGGCGATCAACGTCCCCTGGGATGTCGCGGTCGACCAGGACGGCCGGGTGCTTCCGGAGGCGCGCCTGCGTGAGCGTCTGCGTGAGCACGGGGTCGACCTGAATCGCCCGGCGATCACGTACTGCCGGATCGGTGAGCGCAGCGCCCACACCTGGTTCGTCCTCTCCGAGCTGCTCGGCTTGAGAGCGCGCAACTACGACGGCTCATGGACGGAGTGGGGCAGCATGGTCGGGATGCCCGTCGCGGTGGGCAACGGGGAGCGGCCCGCCGCCGCCGCGGACCCTGCGGATGCGGGCGTCGGGACCGGCGGGGCCGGGGCGGTGGATCCGCCGTCGAACTGAAGAACTCGCCCGTACTTGGGCAAAAGCATCTTGCTATCCCAATAGCTTTGTGTTACTCCTTCGGTTGAGGATGCCGCTCGAGGGAAGCGGCGTCACCAGACACGAGGGAGAACATCGTGAGCATCAAAGATGCGCAGTCACCGCTCTCGGCCGCCCCAGCGGCCAGGACACGCCACCATCAGGTCGTCATCGTCGGCGGCGGTAGCGCCGGTGCGACCGTCGCCGCTCGGCTCTGCCGCGCGCTGAAGGAGCCTGACGTCGCGGTCATCGAACCGTCCGACGTCCACTACTACCAGCCGCTGTGGACGCTCGTCGGCGGTGGTGTGACCAACAAGGAGACGACCCGCCGGCGTGAGGCTGACGTGCTCCCGTCCAAGGCGACGCTCGTCCGTAACGCCGCCAAGGAGTTCATCCCGAGCGAGAACACGGTCGTCCTCGACGACGGCTCGAAGGTGACCTACGACTACCTCGTCGTCGCGATGGGCATCAAGCTCAACTGGACGGCGATCAAGGGGATGAGCCCGGACCTGATCGGCCAGCACGGGATCTGCTCCAACTACCTCTACGAGGGGTGCGAGCAGACCTGGAAGACGCTGCAGGCCTTCAAGGGCGGCAACGCGGTCTTCACCATGCCGGTCCCGCCGATCAAGTGCGCGGGTGCCCCGCAGAAGATCATGTACCTCGCCGACGACCACTTCCGCCGCAGCGGGGTGCGGGAGAAGGCGACGGTCAGCTTCTTCTGCGGTGCGCCGAGCATCTTCTCGGTGAAGGAGTACGCGGAGACGCTCGCCGGCATCGTCCAGCGCAAGGGGATCCAGACGCACTTCAAGTACCAGCTCGCGGAGATCCAGCCCGACTCTCAGACGGCGATCTTCCACAGCACCGGTGAGGAGGATCCGATCGAGATCCACTTCGACATGATCCACATCACCCCGCCCCAATGCGCCCCCGACGTGCTCAAGGGCAGCCCGATCTCCGATGCGGGCGGCTGGGTCAGCGCCGACAAGTTCACCCTCCAGCACCCCGAGTTCCCGAACATCTTCTCCCTCGGTGACTGCTCGAGTCTGCCGACGTCCAAGACGGGCGCGGCGATCCGCAAGCAGGCTCCCGTCGTCGCCGAGAACCTGATGAAGACGATGCGGGGCGAGCCGACCGCCTCCTTCAAGCGCTACGACGGCTACACCTCCTGCCCGCTGGTCACCGGCTACGGCAAGCTCATCCTCGCCGAGTTCGACTACGACCTCAAGCCCAAGGAGACCTTTCCCTTCAATCAGAACAAGGAGCGCTGGTCCATGTATCAGCTCAAGCGGCACGGGCTCCCGGCGCTGTACTGGAACGGCATGTTGAAAGGACGCGCATGATCTTTCGCCAAATCATCCATGACGACCTCGGCTGTGCCTCGTACCTGATCGGTGATGAGAAAGCGGGGGTGGCCGCCGTCGTCGACCCGCGCTTTGAGATCGACGAGTATCTCGACCTCGCCCGCTACATGGGGGTGTCGATCGACCACGTCTTCGAGACCCACAACCACGCTGACCACGTCTCCGGCCACGGCCGGCTCGCGGCCGCGACCGGAGCGACGATTCACGTCCACAAGCTCAACGGGGCCGACTACCCCCACGAGGCCTTCGAGGACGGCGACGAGTTCATGCTCGGGACCCTCAAGCTCACCGTCATGCACACGCCCGGGCACCGGCCCGAGCACTGCTGCTTCCTGCTCGCCGACACCCGTCGCGGGGAGGAGCCGTGGGCGCTGCTGAGCGGCGACACGCTGTTTGTCGGGGATACGGCACGGACCGATCTGGCGATCGAGAAATCAGAGGGGGCGCAGGGGATCTTCGACTCCCTGCACAACAAGATCCTCACCCTGCCGGACAAGGTGGAGGTCTGGCCCGCCCACCTCGGCGGCTCGATGTGCGGTGGCCCCGGCATGGACATGAAGGTCAGCTCGACGATCGGGTTTGAGAAGGAGCACAACCCGGCGCTGTCGATCGAGGATCCGGAGGAGTTCGTCTCCCTCGCGATCGCCAAGCTCGGCGCCCAGCCGCCGAACTTCCACGCGATCGTCGACATCAACCACGGTCCCCTCGTCACCGAGGGCGTCGAGTTGATGCCGCTCTCCCCGCGCCAGGTCGAGGAGCACCGCCGCCACGGCGCCCTGCTCGTGGATGTTCGCACCGACCTCCAGTACGACGACGCCCACATCGAAGGGTCCGTCTCGATCCCGATGATGAAGGCCGGCTTCGGCTCCAAGCTCGCCTGGGTCGCCGACCGGGAGCGCCCGATCGTGTTCGTCGGCCGCGATGACGAGGACGGTCGCCGGGCGGGCAAGCTCGCCCTCGCGATCGGCCTGCGCAACTTCGCCGGCTACCTGCACGGTGGGATGACGAGCTGGCGCCAGGAGGGCCGTCCGGCCCGCCGGACCGAGCGCATCCCCGCCGCCGAGTTCCCCGCCCGCGTCGCCGCGACCGCTGAGGAGGATCTTCAGATCCTCGACATCCGCGAGACGAACGAGTTCGCGGACTTCCACATCCCCAACTCGGTCGGGATTCCCTGGCATGACATCACCGAGTTCCCGGACAGTCTCGACGCGTCACGCCCGATCGCCGTCGTTTGTGCTTCCGGGAACCGCGCCGGCACCGCCGCGAGCCTGCTCGAGCGGTTCGGCGCCAGTGAGGTCATTCACGTCGTCAGCGGTGGAGTGGGAACCTGGCGGGATCTCGGAAACCCGGTGGTTTCCGATTCCGCCCCGGTGACGGCCAACGTCTGACGGCTCTCCCTCACCCGCGGTGTGGACGGCTGGGGCTGCTCCGCACCGCACAACCGAAGGGGGGATCGGCGCGGTGTGCCGGTCCCCCCTTCACCTTTGGCGACTGACCGCCCGGCCTGGGGGCCCACGTTGTACGGTGAGGGCGGTGTCCGAAATCGATGAAGCCCGCCGCACGAGCTTCGGCTCGGTCGCCGAAGCCTACGATCGCGTCCGCCCCTCCTACCCGGCGGCGATGGTCGCCGAGATCCTCGACTATGCGCACGTCCGGCCCGGAGGGTGCGCGGTGGAGGTCGGTGCCGGCACCGGCAAGGCGACCGCGCTGTTTGCCGCCGCCGGACTCAGCATCGACGCGATCGAACCGAGTTCGGAGATGGCGGCGGTCGCCCGTGAGAACCTGTCGGGGCCGGCCGTACGCTTCCTGACGACGAAGTTCGAGGATGCCGACCTCCCCTCCGATCACTACCGGCTGCTGTTCAGTGGTCAGGCCTGGCACTGGGTCGAGCCGATCACCGCCGAGCGGATCGCCGCCCGGATCCTCGTTCCCGGCGGTGCGCTCGCCTGCTTCTGGAACCGCATCGACTGGAGCCACTGCGCGCTGCGCGCCCGCCTCGATGACGCCTACGCGGCGATCGGCTGGGCGCCGGTCGGGCTGATGACGCCCCGCCAGGCGCGGCTTGAGTTCGCCGAGCAGTGGCGGGAGCGGATCGCCGCCGCGCCCGGCCTCAGCGCCGCCGAGGACCGCACCTACGAGTGGTCACAGACCTACAGCACCGCGCAGTACATCGCCCTGCTCGGCACCCACTCCGACCACGTCCTCCTCCCCGAGTCCCAGCGGATCGAGCTGTTCGGGGCGGTCGCGACGGTCATTGACGAGGCCGGCGGCAGCCTCGAGCTCGTCTACTCGACCCAGCTCTGCCTCGCCCGGGCGGCGGGGTGAGCGCTGCCCGGCGGGCCCCCTCGCACTCAGGATTCGATGAAGTAGGCCTCGGACCCCTGCCCGTCACTGTAATAGCGGCTCGTGATCGTCTTCTTGCGCGTGTAGAACTCGACCCCGTCACGCCCGTGGGCGTGGAGGTCCCCGAGGAAGCTGTCCTTCCATCCGGAGAACGGGAAGAACGCGACCGGGGCGGCGACACCGATGTTGACGCCGATCATGCCGGCTTCAACCTCGTGCTGATAACGGCGCACGCTCGCGCCGGACTCGGTGAAGATCGACGTGCCGTTGCCGAACCGGCTCGCGTTGACGATCGCGATCGCCTCATCCAGGGACGCGACGTGGATGACGGCGAGCACCGGGCCGAACACCTCCTCCCGGGCGATCTCCATCTCCGGGGTGACGGCCTCGACGATCGTCGGCCCGATGAAGGCGCCCTCAGGCGACAGTCCGGAGGCTGGCCCGGGCAGTGAGCGGCCGTCGACGGGGAGGCGCGCGCCCTCAGCGAGCGCCCGTTCGAGATACCCCTCGATTCGGTCGCGCGCCGCGCAGGAGATGACCGGCCCGACGTCCGTCGCCTCCTCGAGCCCGTTCCCGACTGACAGCCCCTCCGTGGCACGGACGAGCGCCGGAAGCAGCCGCTCGTGGGCGGCGCCGACGGTGACGAGGACCGAGCCGGCCATGCACCGCTGTCCGGCGGCCCCGAAGGCCGATCCGATGATCCCCTCGACGGTCTTGTCGATCACCGCGTCCGGCATCACGACCATGTGGTTCTTGGCGCCGCCGAGGGCCTGCACACGCTTGCCCGCCCGGGCGGCACGCTCGTAGACGATCCGGGCCACGGGCGCCGAGCCGACAAAGGAGATCGCGTGAATGTCGGGATGCTCGAGCATCGACTCGACGACCTCCCGGCCCCCGTTGACGAGGTTGACCACCCCGGGGGGCAGGTTGAGGGCGTGCAGCTCCTCGAAGGCGATCTGCTGGGTGAGCGGAACCTGCTCGGACGGTTTGAGGACGAACGTGTTGCCACACGCGATCGCGAAGGGCAGGAACCAGAAGGGCACCATCGCCGGGAAGTTGAACGGGACGATCGCCGCACACACGCCGACCGGCTGACGGATCGTCATCGCGTCGATCCCCCGGCTGACGTCCTCGAGCACGTATCCCTGCATCGTCGTCGGGATCGCGGTCGCCGCCTCCACCATCTCGATCATCCGCGCGACCTCCGCGCGTGCGTCCGCGATCGTCTTGCCCATCTCAGTGCTGACGCTGCGGGCGAGGTCCTCCCGGCGGGCGTCGAGTCGGGCGCGGAGGGCGAACAGCGTCTGGGCCCGGGCGATGGTCGAGACGGCGCGCCAGCTGGGAAGGGCGGCGGTGGCGGCGCTGACCGCCGCGTTGAGATCCTCAGAACCCGACAGGGGCACGCGGGCGAGCGGAGCGCCGGTCGCCGGGTTGATCACGTCGAGGGTGCCGGAGGCGTGGGCGGCCGGACGCCACGCGCCGGCGACGTAGTTCTCCAGCAGCCGGGGGGCCGCGGCCGTGTCGGTCATCTCACCACGATAGGCGCCGGCGCGGGGTCTGTCGCCCGTCAGCGCGGCCAACCCGTCGGCCCGGTGTTGTGTGGGGTGGCACAGGCTGCCCGCGGCCTTCTGCCGGGGGCCGCGCGGGAGCGCTCAGCCGGGAAGGGCGGCGGAGAGCTTGGTCAGCACCTCCGCGTAGATGCGCTTGAGTCCGAGCGGCGCGAACAGTCCCTCGAAGATGCCGGGGATCCCGCCGGCCCCGTCCCAGGAGCCGGTGAGGGTGACCGTCGACCCGCCGGCGGCCGGGGTCACCTCCCACACGTTCGTGAAGGAGGAGAGCTCATCCTTCTCGGTGAGGCGGTGGCCCGTCAGCTCAGAGACGAGGCGGTAGTCGCGCTCCCGGCCTCCCGCGGCGAAATGGAAGCTGAGCACGTCCCCCGGCTCGACCCGGAAGGCGCTGTAGTTGTCGGTGAGGATGCGCGGGCGGGCCCCGTAGTCGCGCAGCAGTCCGATGACCGTGTCCGGGTCGGCGTGGACGGTGGTGCTTGCGCGTGCGGTGACTTTACCCATGGTCGGTCATGTTATGAGGTGGTGGAGTTTCCGCGCGAAGTGGCCGAACCCGTTGTGGGCGTGGGAGGCGACGCCGGTGGCGCCGAGGATGATCACGAACAGTCCGGCGAGGGTCAGGACGAGCGCGAAGATCGGCGCCCAGTTACGTTGCACGATCTCCCGCGCCCGGTTGAGCACCGCCCGGGCGTGGTGGGGGGAGAGCCACAGAACGAGCACGATGGCGATCAGCGGCAGGATGAAGCAGACGTTGTAGAGAACGAGCAGCAGGACCGCGTGCGTGACCGAACGGGCCGAGCCGACGACCGTGGCGATCGCCGCGAAGTACGGGAACGCGGTGGGCATCTCGACGAACATGATCCCCGCCCCGAACAGCACGGTCGAGCGCCGGCGGGTGGTGCTGAGTGTCGGCAGCTCCCGCGCGGAGAGGACTTTGCGATAGCGCCACAGGAGCATGCCGCCGACGAGCAGGACAGCCCCGGCGAGAAGCTCCAGCCAGTAGCCGAGGATCGGGCGGGGGTGGGGGACGAGGTGGATCAACAGCTCTCCCGGCCCGAGGGCGACGATGAGGCCGCCGAGCAGCGAGGCGCCAAACACGCCGAGCGTGAACTCGAGCACCCGGACCTTCGCGTGTTCCCCCGCAGCGAGATAGAGCGCGGGCGCGAGCGTGGACGGGTTGACGGAGTCCGCCAACCCGATCGACATCACGATCCCGATCAGCCGGAGCACCGCGCCACCGTATCGTGCCGCCGCGCCGCCGACCAGCGCCGGCCCGAATCTCGCTCCGGGACCGGTGGAGGTCGACCGCCCGGGGAAACGGCAACCGGTAGGTTGAGTCCGTGCGGATCGCCGTGCTCGACGACTACCAGGGACTCGCCCGCGCGATGGCCGACTGGGATCGGCTCGCCGCCACCGTCGACTTCTTCGGCGACCCGATCCCCGCCGAGTCGCTGGCGGCGACACTCGCGCCCTATGAGGTGATCGTGCTGATGCGGGAGCGGACCGCGCTTTCGGCCGACACGCTCGCGCAGTTGCCGCGCCTTACCCTCGTCGTCAGCACGGGGATGCGCAACGCCTCCCTCGACGTCGCCCACCTGCAGCGCCGCGGCATCCCGGTGTCGGGGACCGGGGTGGCCGGACCTGGGAGAACCGGTCCCGGGGGGCCCGGCGCCGGACCCGGGGAGGGGCCCGGATCCGAAGCCGGGGGAGGGGTCTCCTCGACCGTCGAGCTCGCCTGGGCGCTCATCCTCGCGCTCACCAAGCACGTGACCTCGGAGGACCGGGCTCTCCGCGCGGGCCACTGGCAGACCGCCCTCGCCGGCGGACTGGGCGGCAGGACCCTCGGCCTGCTCGGCCTCGGCCGGCTCGGGGCGGAGATGGTCGCCCCGGCCCGGGCCTTCGGGATGGAGGTGATCGCCTGGTCGGCCCACCTCGATCCCGCGCGAGCGCACCGCCTCGGCGCCACCCCGGTCAGCGCGGATGAGCTCTATTCCCGCGCCGACGTCCTCTCGATCCACCTCGTCCTCTCCCAGCGCACCCGTCACCTCATCGGGGCGCCTGAGCTCGCGCGGATGCGCCCGAGCGCCGTGCTGATCAACACCTCCCGGGCCGGGATCGTCGACACCGACGCCCTCGTGGCGGCGCTGGAGGCCGGGGAGATCGCCGGGGCGGGCCTCGACGTCTATGACCAGGAGCCCCTGGGCGCCGACGACCCGATCCTCACTGCCCCGAACACCGTCCTCACGCCCCACCTCGGTTACGCGACCGAGGCGACACTGCGCGAGATGTACGAGCAGGTCGTCGAGGACATCGCCGCGTATCTGTCCGGGGCGCCGATTCGCCTGATCGAGGCGTGAGGGGCGCGGTGCCGCTTCCTCCCGCCGACGCGTGACCGGCAGGGCACCGACCCGATCACGCTATCCTCTACCAAGCGCCGCGGGCGTGCGTAAGCACGTCCTCACCTCCGGCCCCGCGAACTTCAAAAGGACTGACGAATGGCCCGTGGAGACGTGCGGATCGCTGCGACCCTCGCCTGCGAGGAGTGCAAGCGCCGCAACTACCAGACCAACAAGAGCAAGCGCAACAACCCCGAGCGCCTGCAGCTGCGCAAATACTGCCGGTGGTGCAAGGCCCACACGCCGCACCGCGAGACGCGATAGGCCCGTCCGGTCGGTCGTGGCCCAGCGCAACCGCAGACGTGCCCGGAACGCCGGGGCCGGAAAGGCCTCCGGGTCCGGCCCGGACAAGGCCCGCCCTGACGGCACCGGCCACGTTCCCGGACCGCTGGAGTCCGGTGACGAGCTGATCTCGGAGGCGCAGCTCGCCTTTGGGCGTCCGTCCGCGGAGGAAACCCCGAGCCCTGAGGAGCTCGTCGCCTTTGAGCAGCAGGAAGCGGCTCGGGATGCCGCCCCCGCGTTCGGTGCGCCTGCCGGGGCGCTCGCGACCACCGCCTCCGCCACCCGGACCGACGCGCCCGCCCGCCGCGAGGAGCGGGTCAGCCTGCCCGGTCAGCTCGTCGGCTTCCTCAAGGGCAGCTGGCGGGAGCTCCAGCGAGTACAGTGGCCGGACCGCCAGCAGGTGTTCCAGGCCACCGGAGTGGTCCTTGGGTTTGTCATCGTGGCGGGAGCCTTCCTCGGCGTGGCGAGCTTCGCCGCCCAGAAAATCGTCAACTTGATCCTCTACGGACACGGGTAAGTCATGTTCCGCTGGTACGTCGTCAACACATATTCCGGACACGAAAACAAGGTCAAGAGCAACCTGGAGCACCGGGTCGTCTCGCTCAACCAGCAGCGCGCTGTCCGCCAGATCGTCGTCCCGACCGAGACCGTCTCGGAGATGAAGGACAACCAGAAGATCTCCGTCGAGCGCCGCACGATGCCCGGCTACGTGCTCGTCAACATGGACCTCAACGAGGACTCCTGGCAGCTCGTCAAGGGCACGCCGGGTGTGACCGGCTTCGTCGGGGCGGCCCAGGAGCCGGTGCCGCTCACCCAGTCCGAGGTCGACCGGCTCCTGCACCGCGGTGAGCCGGCCGCCGCCTCCGGCGACGGAAGCGTCTCCCGGCGCCCGCGCGCCCAGTTCTCCATCGGTGAGTCGGTCAAGGTCGTCTCCGGTCCGCTGTCGGACTTCTCCGGAGAGATCTCCGAGGTCAATGAGGACGGGCAGCGCCTCAAGGTGCTCGTGTCGATCTTCGGCCGGGAGACCCCGGTGGAGGTCGGCTTCGACCAAGTCAAGAAGCTTTAGGACCCCCGACCCTGACCGTCCCGCTCCTCCGTCGCGTCCGCGACGGTCGCGGCCCGAGGGGACTCAGTCGGTGTCGTCGCCGTCGTCCGGCAGCGCGCCCTGGCTGCGTAGCCAGTGTTCGAGCATCGGGTCGGTCAGCCGCAGGCGGCCCTGGGCGTCCACCACGTCAGCCTTGGCGCGCAGGCTGTCCACGGCGCTGCGGATGCTCGTGCGCTTGATGCCGACGAGAGCGGCCGTCTCATCGCTGTAGAGCGGGGCGGAAGAGGTCGCCAGGGCCCGGGCGACTCGCCGTTCGTTGAGTGTCAGGGCCCGCCAGATCGCCTGCATCAGCAGGCCGGTGTCAGCGCTTGCCTGGTCCAGGGCGGCCAGCCAGGTCGACTCATCAGCCGTCTCACCGGCGGGCGTTCGCTCCCACAGGTAGTGGGCCAGCATCATCGAGCGCTGCGGGTGTCCCCGGGCGAACGCCAACAACGGGTCCATCGCGCGGCCGGGGTCGCGCCGGCTCGCCTGAAAGCGCGTGATCACGTAATCGGCGACCTCATTGAGGGGCAGTGGCTCGAGGTGGCGCGGTACCGCCTGCTCGAGCAGCGGCCGGCTCGGATCGGAGAACAGCCGGTTCATCATGCCGGGCGCCGAACCGGCGAACGCATACGTCGCGGCACGGCCCTGATGCTGGATGACGCTGCGGATCTTGCCGTCGGCCCCGGGCACGTTGAGCACGTCCTGGATCTCGTCAAAGACGATCAGGCTCGGCGTGCCGTTGCGTTCGAACAGCGCCTCGGGGATCTCCAGGACCCGCAGCAGCACCGCCTCGGGGTTGGTGTTGGGGTTCTCGCGCAGGGAGGCGGTGAATCCGGCGGCTCCGAGTGAGACCCCGAGGTTCCAGGTCCGCAGCAGGTCCTCCACATGCCGGCGGACCGGCCCCTTCAGCCGTTTGTAGGCGCTCTCCAGTCTCACGACGATCTCGGAGATGGAAAGGACATCCTGGAGATCGACCAGGACGGTGGCGGTCCCGTTCGCCTCAGCGGCCGCGAGGACCCGGCGCAGCAGCGTCGTCTTGCCATAGCGGCGGGGCCCGATCAGGCGGAAGGAGTGCGAGCCCATGGTCAGGCGCAGGAGGTCGTCCGCCTCGGCGTCCCGGTCGATCATGTCCTCGGGTTCCAGCGGGCCCGAGAAGCGAAAGGGGTTGATGTCGAGCCTGGGCAATGTTGGATGCAAGCCTACAGATAGGTAGGTTCAAAGTCGACGAGATTGTTGACTTATCACCAACATTCCAGCAGGCTTGAGCGAGAGACGGTGTGCGGAGGGTGATCGCCGACCGCCCGAGGCGTGGGACCGCGGCGACCGCCCGAGTAACCTGTAGCGCTGATGGCCGGTCCCAAGACCGGCCACATTCATCCACTAGGAGGCAGCCGGTCGGGCTGTCGCTCGTACTAGGAAAGGCACATGGCCAAGAAAGTCCTCACCAATATCAAGCTGCAGGCCGTCGGCGGCCAAGCCAGCCCCGCCCCACCGGTCGGTCCCGCGCTCGGTCAGCACGGCGTCAACATCATGGAGTTCGTCAAGGCGTTCAACGCCCAGACCCAGGCGGACACCGGCACCGTGATCCCGGTCGTCATCACCGTCTATGAGGACCGCTCCTTCACCTTCGTCCTCAAGAGCCCGCCGGCCGCGGTCCTGATCAAGCAGGAGCTGGGGCTCAAGAGCGCCTCGGCGGAGCCCCACCGCATCAAGGTCGGCAAGCTCACCGACGCGCAGCTCACCTCGATCGCGGAGAAGAAGATGAAGGACCTGAACGCGAACGACATCGACGCGGCGAAGAAGATCATCGCCGGGACCGCCCGTTCCATGGGCATCGAGGTGGCATAGGCATGGCTTCCCACGGCAAGGCATACATCGACGCCAAGCAGCGTTATGAGCGGACGCGTGAGTACACCCCGGCGGAGGCCGTCGAGCTCGTCAAGCAGCTGTCGACGGCCAAGTTCAACGAGTCCGTCGAGGTTCACGTCAAGACCGGCCTCAACGTCCGGCACGCCGACGAGCAGCTGCGCGGCACCGTCGCGCTGCCCAACGGCCTCGGCAAGGAGGTCAAGATCGCCGTGTTCGCCCAGGGTGACAAGGTCCGGGAGGCGGAGGAGGCCGGCGCGGACGTCGTCGGCGGCGAGGACCTCGCCAAGCGGATCCAGGAGGGCTTTGACGACTTCGACGTCGCCATCGCGACCCCGGACATGATGCCGATCGTCGGCCGCCTCGGCCGGATCCTCGGTCCGTCGGGCAAGATGCCCAACCCGAAGGTCGGCACCGTGACGATGGACGTCGCCAAGGCGATCGAGGAGTCCAAGGCCGGCAAGGTCGAGTACCGGACCGACCGCAACGCGATCGTCCACCTCGTCATCGGCAAGCGCGACTTCGAGGAGCTCGCGCTGCTGGAGAACTACCAGGCGGTGATCGAGGAGCTGATCCGCGCCAAGCCGTCGGCCGCCAAGGGCCGCTACATCCGCAGCGTCACCTTCGCCTCGACGATGGGGCCGGGTGTCAAGGTCGACCCGACCCTCACCCGCGACCTGGTCGGCGAGCCCGCCGCCGCCTGACCCGAGCCGGGTCGGCGCTTCGGCGCCCACGTCTGTCCGGTGCGGCCCGGGCCCTCGATCCGATCGGAGGGCCCGGGCCGCCCGCCGTTTCGGGGTGGCAGGGGGGCCACCCCGGTCCGTCACGGGTGCGTTCGCTCCTCTGCCGGCGCTGAAGAGCTCGAGAAGTTTGCAGGTCAGCTGCGGTTCGACTCCGCGAAAACGGGCAGTTCTTCCTGTGCAACCCGTCCACAAGGAGGACTCCCATGACTGCTGCAACGCGCGACGATGCCCGAAGCCGCACCACCGAGGTCCGGTCGGTCGAGGTCGACGAGCCGAGGCTCTCCCCCGAGCTCAATGCCGAGCTCACCGACGAGCTGCGTGAGGTGGTCGGCGAGGATTCCGTCTGGGTTCCGCGCGATCGCGTCCACCCCAGCCAGGGCGACGCCGTCGAACATCCCGGAGTCAGGGGGATGCGAGTGCCGCGCAACTGGATCGTCTCCCAGG
Source organism: Conexibacter sp. DBS9H8 (assembly GCF_023330685.1). Lineage (GTDB taxonomy): Bacteria > Actinomycetota > Thermoleophilia > Solirubrobacterales > Solirubrobacteraceae > Palsa-465. The sequence continues at coordinate 3,286,901 of NZ_CP097128.1, read as the reverse complement.
TCGCCGCCACGTGGGTGATCGTCGGCCTCATCGCGCTGATCACCGTCGTGTCGGGCGCCGGCGCCTGGTGGGTGATGGGCGCCGCCGTGCTCGGTCTGCTCGTCACCATGGGTCTCCTGATCAGAACGGCGTTCCGGATGATGGCCAACCCGGAGCGGCCGGCGGCGACGACGGTCGCGCGGATGGAGGCCGAGGGCGTGCGCGATCCCGAGCGCCACTTCTCCGACCTCGTGAGCGAATTCACGGCGGGCGCGAAGCCCCGCTGACCCCCTAGAGTGGTCGCCAGATGGCGGCCACTCTCACCGACTCGGGCCGCGCGCGGCTGCGCGATCGGTTCATCGCCGAACCCGACCGCCGGGTCAACGCGCACCCGGCCGCGGTCCGCACCGCGATCATCACCGGCGTCATCTTCATCCCGGCCGGACTCGTCAAGTTCGTCTTCCACCACTGGGAGCTCAACGCGTTCATCAGCTTCGGGTTGCCCTGGCCGGCCGGCATGGAGATCCTCGCCGGGGTGCTCGAAACCGTCGGGGGCGTGCTGCTGATCCTCCGGCGCGCCATCGTTCCGACCTGTCTGCTGCTCGCCGCGACGATGATCGTCGCGATCGCCGTCTCCGGGGTCGCCCTCGGTGAGGTGATCCCGAGCCTCACCCTCGCTCCGGCCCTCCTCGTCGCGGTCCTCTCCCTGCTCTGGTTCGCCCGGGCCTGATCCGGCTCCGGCCTGCCGGGCCGGACCCGGACCGAAGCGCGCAGGCGCTCCGGCGGTGGTCCGGGCCGGCCTCGCGCGGCCGAGACACTTGCCGCGCGCGACGAGCCGCGCGCGACGAGCGCTCAATGAGGGGGGACTTTTGTGTCGCCACGACGCAAAAGTCCCCCCTCGTCCTCGAGACGGGCGCCGGCCGGGCCTGCCGGGCCGGGTTGGGACCTCCGCCGCCCCGCTACACTGCCCCGCAGTCTTTCGCCCGAGACCCCCGGCCGAGCATGCGTAAGTCCAGGGTAGGTGGAGCGTCCCGTCGGCTCGTCTGAGCGTGGCTGGTCGGCTCGCCGTGGCGGGCCCAACCAGAAAGCGACGAGATGAACAGAGACGAGAAGGCGGCGGTGATCGATCAGATCGCCGAGGACATCGGCGGGGCCGAGGCGATCTTCGCCGTCGACTACCGCGGGATCACCGTGGCTCAGATCAAGGAGCTGCGGACCAAGCTCGGTGACGCGGACGCGTCGCTACGGGTGGCCAAGAACTCGCTCGCCGAGCGCGCGGCCGACCAGGCCGGGACGCCCGAGCTCAAGCCGCTTCTCGTCGGTCCGACCGCCCTGGCGTTCGTCCGCGGTGACGCCGCCGCCGCCGCGAAGGTGCTTGCAGACACCGCTCGCGTGCTGCGCGGGCCGCTTGCGAGCAAGGGCGGCCTGCTCGGCGGCGAGCTGCTGACGGCCGCTCAGGTTGACGCGATCGCCAAGCTGCCGAGCCGCGAGGTCCTCTACGGCCAGCTCGTCGGGATGGTCGCCGCTCCGCTCACCGGGGTCGCCCGCGGCCTCAACGCGCTCATCCAGGGTCTCGCCATCCAGCTCGGCGCGATCCAGGAACAGGGTCTCGTCGGTTCCGGCGCGCCCGACGCCGCAGCGCCCGAGACCACCGAGGACGCTCCCGCCGCCGAGGCGGACGCGTCCGCGCAAGCTTCCGCCGCCGAGCCTGACGTTGAGGCGACGGCCCCTGAAACCGACGCGTCGGATGACGCGACCACCCCCGACGCGTAAGCAAGGAGAACCACATGGCAACCACTGAAGAATGGATCGAGGAGCTCAAGGGCATCTCCGTCCTCGAGCTGTCCGAGCGGATCAAGGCCCTCGAGGAGACCTTCGGGGTCTCCGCCACCGCGGTCGCGGCTGCGGCGCCCGCCGCCGCTGCCGGTGGCGCCGCTGAGGAGGCCGAGGAGGAGTCGAGCACCGTTGACGTCATCCTCGCCGCCGCCGGCGACAAGAAGATCCAGGTGATCAAGGTCGTCCGCGCCGCGACCGGCCTTGGCCTCAAGGAGGCCAAGGCGCTCGTCGATGAGGCCCCCAAGCCGGTCAAGGAAGGCATTGACAAGGAAGAGGCGAGCAAGCTCAAGGCTGAGCTGGAAGAGGCCGGCGCCACCGTCGAGTTCAAGTAGTTCCGCGTCTCCCAACCTGTGTTGGGTCACGGCCGTCCCCGGACTCGGGGGCGGCCGTCGCGCGTTTCGGGGCGGGTGCCGCGCGGACCGGATGGGCCGGGCCGGCCGGTGCGCCCCAGGGCCTGGTCGCTGCTCGGCCGCTACCGGCCCCACCCGGATGACCGGCGGATCCTCTTCCTCGCCCTTCCCGCCCTCGGGGCGCTGGCCGCCGAGCCGCTCTATGTGCTCGTGGACACGGGGATCGTCGGGCATCTCGGGGTCGCGCCGCTCGCGGCCCTCGCGCTGGCCGGAACGGTGATCGCCACCGTCACGACGCTGTGCAACTTCCTCGAGTACGGGTCGACCCCGACCGTCGGTGCTCGCTACGCGCGGGGCGACATCACCGGAGCGCGTGCGCTGGGCAACCAGGCGCTGTTGCTGGCCGGCGCCCTCGGGGTTCTGCTTGCGGCACTGCTCGCGCTCCTCGCCGGCCCGGTGATCGCGGGACTCGGCGGGACACACCGGACCGGCGAGCTGGCAGTCCGCTACCTGCGGATCTCCAGCGTCGGGCTGCCCTTCAACCTGATGGCGGTTGCGGCCAGCGGCTACTTCCGGGGGATCGCCCGACTCCGCTCCCCGCTGGTGATCCTCGTCCTCGCCAACCTCCTCAACGCGCTGCTCGAGTTCGCCCTCGTCGACGGGCTCGGGTGGGGGATCACCGGATCGGCGGCCGGGACGGTGCTCACCCAGATCCTCACGGCCGCCTGGTATGCGCGGGCGGCCGGATTCTCGCTCGTCGCCCCGCGCCGGCACGTGCTCGCCGGCCTCGCCGGGATCGGGGCGGAGATCTTCGTCCGCAGCGCCGCCCTGTATGCGTCCTTTCTGCTCGCCGGGGCGCTGCTCGCGCGGATCGGCAGCGCCGCCCTCGCCGCCCATCAGATCGTCTTCGGCATCTGGAACGCGCTCGCGCTCATCCTCGACGCGCTCGCGATCGCCGCCCAGGTGCTCATCAGTCACGCGCTCACGGCGGGCGCCACCGCGGAGGCGACGGGCCTCGCGCGACGGGTGATCGTCTGGTCGGTGGCGGCCAGGGGTGTCCTCGGTGCGGGGTTGCTCGCGCTCGAGCCGGTGCTCATCCCGCTGTTCTCGAGCGCGCCGCGGGTCGTCGCCGACGCCCGCGCGGTCTGGCCGATCTGCGCGCTGATGCAACCACTCAACGGGGCCGCCTTCGCGCTCGACGGCATCTTGATCGGGGCGCGCGACACCCGCTACCTGATGTGGGCGATGCTTCCCTGCACCCTGGTCGTGTTCCTGCCGCTCGCGCTGCTCGCGTTCCTCGACGGTGGCGGGATCACAGGGATCTGGCTGGCGATCCTCGCCTTCATCGGCGCTCGCACCCTGCTCACCGGCTGGCGGCTCACCCGGCCGGGGTGGACGCGGGCCGCGGCGGCGCGATGACCCCGCCCGCACCGGGGCGCAGATGAGAATGTCCGTTGGACTCAACGGATGACCCATGAGCTGCCGATACCCCGGGCATGGCGGTCACAGCAGCCCCCCATCCTGGTCCCCGGCGCGCGTTCGCACGCCCCGGCTCGGGTGCGACGCGGCGAGCGGATCTGTCGGGAGCTCACGGACGGAGACGGGCGCCCGACGCGGCCGCGAACGATCCGCGCCCACCCGGCCGGCTGTGCATCGTGTGCGGCCGTGACCAGAAACGGCAAACCCCTCGTGAGAGGGGGGCGCACAACGAGGGGCCTCGTGTCGAGGCGGCCCAGTTGCCAAAGGAGCGTTCATGATCAGCACGAAGCTGGCTGCCGGTGGACCGGCACTTGTCACCGGTGTGGTGGCCCTCAGCGGGGCGTTGCCCGGCGTTGCACAGGCCCACACCACCCGCCGCTCGGCGGTGAGCAAGGCCGCCGTCATCCACGAGGTGGCGGTCGCCAAGGCCGAGCTGAAGCTCGTCCGGCGGGACGCCCGGGCGCGGGCCGCCGCAGCCCGCCAGGCGATGGTGCGCGTGTCCACCGACACCCATCGGGCCGCCGTGACCGCCCTCGATCTGTCCAAGCGCACGAACCTCGTCGCTGCCTCTGCGCTCACCTCGGTCGCCGGCCTGCTGGGGACGGAGGCAAGCACCTACACCTCGCTGATCGGCCACACCTCAGGGGCGACTCAGCTCGCCCTCGCCCAGGCGATCAAGCCGGCGATCACCGGACAGAGCTTTCTCACGACCCTCCTGGAGGACCTCACCGCCACGACCAGCTCAACGGGCGGTTCGACCACCACGTCCGGTTCGACCTCGACGGCGACCAGCACCGGCTCGACCTCAACGACCGCCACGGCAACCGGCACCGACACGCTCGGGAGCATCGCGACCCTGCTCAACCAGGCCGCCGGTGATCTCTCCCAGATCTCCGGGCTGCTCACCAGCGGCGGGCTCACCACCCAGCTCGAGTCGGTGCTCGGCGGGGCTCTCAGCACGACGAGCGGCGCCGTCGACCAGCAGATCACCCAGCTCGAGGCGCTCATCCCCGACCTGCCTGGCGCCGACCAGGCGTCCGCCACCCAGCTGTTGGGCCAGCTGCAGTCTGAGTACACCTCGACGAGCTCGACGCTGCAGAGCGTCACCAACACGGTCGCCGGCCAGCTCGGCGCCCCGATCACCCAGCAGCTCACCGAGCTGACCAACTGGCTGTCGGGCCTGCTCGGCGGGATCTCCAACACCCTCAGCGGAATCGGCAGCGGGATCAGCCCCACCGGCTCGTCGAGCACGACGGGCACGACCGCCACGACGGGCACAAGCACCGCAACCTCCCCGGTCACCTCGCTGACGGGCCTCGGCAGTGGCAGCGGCAGCCCGGCCGGCGGCGGGGGTCTCTCTGGTGTCCTCGGGAGCCTGTTCGGTGGCGGCAGCAGCACCGGGGGCTTGGGCGGGCTGCTTTAACGCTGGGCCCATCGCTTCGCACCGCGGCGCGTGAACACGGTCTGAGCGGGCCCGGTCGCCCGCTCAGACCGCCGTGCGCTCAGGCCGCGTTGGGCCAGAGCGCCGGAGCGGGTAGGTTCTCGACCATGAGCTCTCACCTCGCCGACTACACCGTCGTCTCACCCGACGCCGCCGCCGACCACTACGCCGACAGTGACGTTCCCGGCGAGTTCCGTCCCCTCACCGAGCTGCTCGGCGCCGAGCAGCTCGCGCTCACCTGCATCCGGGTTCCCGCCCACTCCGACTTCGAGCAGGGCACCGGCCACTACCACGAGGAGATCGAGGAGCTCTACCTGGTCACCCGCGGGACCCTGACGATGCGCTTCGGTGAGGAGATCCGCCACGTCAGCGCGCCCGCAGCGGTTCGCGTCGGCGCCCACACCCCGCGCTCGCACCGCAACGAGGGAGACGAGCCGGTGGAGATGTGGGCGGTCTCGCGCAAGCGCGGGAACCCGGATGCGGTCAAGCTCGACGCGTTCTGGGAGGCTTCGCCCTCAGCCGCCCAGCATCGCTGACGGCGAGCCCGGGGGGAGCCCCCCGGGCGGAGCTGACCGAGGGTTGGCGGGTCAGCTCGCCGCGGCCGAGAACGCGGCGAGCGCCGCGATCGCGATTCTCTCGCCGTGCTCCTGGGTGAAGTGGCCGGCCTGTTCGAGCACCAGCGGCTCCGGGCAGCCGTTGATGAGGGCGGCGAGCCGGTGCATCACCGGGGCGCCGAGCACCGGGTCGCGCAGGCCGATCGCCATGAACGTCGGCCCATGCCATTCCTTGTTCCAGAAGCGGGCGGCCGCGCGGCTCACGTCGACCCCGTCCATGTCCGGGCGGGTCATCACCAGCTCGGGAAAGCGACGCACCCCTGCCTTGTAGGAGCGGTCGGGGAACGGCGCGTCGTAGGCGGCCGCCTCGGCGGCAGACAGAGAGGGCTCTGAGCGGGCGAGCAGGGTCCCGACGGCGAGATCGTCCTGGCCGGCGTTGTAGGCCCGCCAGGCCTCGAAGCCCTCGCTGATGGGGACGCCGACGGCGAGGCCGGTGTTCATCACGAGCAGGCGGCTGATCCGCGGGGCGATGTCGGGCTCGACCGGGAGGGTGAGGCCGAGGACCCCGCCCCAGTCCTGTACGACGAGTGTGACGTCCCGGAGGTCGAGGTGGCGGATGAGCGCGAGCAGGCTGTCACGGTGGAAGCTGAAGGTGTAGGCCGGCTCCTCGAGGGGTTTGTCGGAGCGGCCGAACCCGAACAGGTCGGGGGCGACGACCCGGGCGCCGGCGGCGGCGAAGACCGGAATCATCTTGCGGTAGAGGTAGCTCCAGGTTGGCTGGCCGTGCAGGCACAGGAAGGTTGGCGCGCCCGTGGAGGGCCCCTCGTCGACACGGGCCATCCGCAGGCCCTCGTACCCCGGCAGATCCTCGACATAGTGGGGGGCGTAGGGGAAGTCGGGCAGGTTGGCAAAGCGCGCCTCGGGGGTGCGCAGGGCCGTGGGCGTCATGAGTGGCCTCTTGGGGCGGGAATGGGCGGGGAGCCGAGAACCCTATCCCGCGGTTGCCTTCGACAGGCCCAGCGCATACACTGCGTGACGTCAGCCGATAGTCGTAGCCGCCCTTCAGCGGGGACCGCGCCACATACGCGGTCACCCCGGGCGGGGTCCGTGAGAGCTGGACGTACCCTTCACGGGGCATGCCGCTGGTCCGTGCCAGCCGACAGGTGCCCTGTGCTATCGTCGTGTGTCCGCGCCTCGTGTCACGCTCGGCGGGATCCTCAAACCGATCCCACTCCCCCGAGCACGACGCCCTGCGCGGAGACCCTGTCTCCCCTCAGCCTGAGGAGTCGCCGCCTTGGCAACCGCTGAAGCCCCCCGCACGCGTCGTAGCTTTGCGCGTCTGCAGAACGCGCTGGACGTTCCGAACCTGATCGACATTCAGCGTCGATCCTTCGCCTGGCTCACCGACCCCGAGCGCGGAGGGCTCCGCGAGACCATCGATGACGTCTCACCGATTGAGGACTACACGGGCAACCTCGCCGTTCAGTTCGGCGAGTTCTTCTTTGACGAGCCGATCGCAACCCTCGAGCAGTGCCGGGAGAAGGACCTCACCTACGCTCGCCCGCTCACGGTCACCGTCGCCTTCATCAACCGGGAGACCGGGGAGATCCGCGAGCAGTCCGTGTTCATGGGCGATTTCCCGTGGATGACCGACCGCGGCACGTTCGTCATCAACGGGACCGAGCGGGTCGTCGTCACCCAGCTCGTGCGCTCCCCCGGCGCCTACGTGATGGAGCCCAAGGACCGGGACAAGCAGGTCTTCGTCGCCAACCTGATGCCCGCGCGCGGTAGCTGGCTCGAGCTGGAGATCGACAAGAAGGGCCGGGTGTACGTCCGCATCGACCGCAAGCGCAAGCTGCCGGTCACCGTGCTCCTCCGGGCGATGGGGTACTCGACGGATGAGGAGATCCTCGCGATGTTCGAGAACTCCCTCTACATCCGCCTCACCCTCGACGCCGACGCCGAGGTGACCAGGACCGAGGAGGGCGCCCTCATCGAGCTGTTCAAGAAGCAGCGCCCGGGCGAGCCGCCGTCCGTCGACGCCGCTCGCTCCCTGCTCAACCAGCTCTTCTTCGACCCCAAGCGCTACGACCTCACCCGGGTCGGTCGCTACAAGCTCAACAGCCGGCTCCACCTCGACACCGATCTGGACACCCGCACCCTCACCCACGACGACATCATCGCCCTGATCAAGGAGCTCGTCTCCCTGCCGCGGATGCTCGGCATGGAGGAGAACCCGGAGATCGAGGTCAAGGACTACGCCGCCGAGGCGGCCGGGATGCCGCGGGACCCGATCGTCGATCACCTCGACGAGTACGAACACTTCGGCAACCGCCGCCTGCGCACCGTCGGCGAGCTGATCCAGGAGGCGTTCCGGATCGGTCTCTACCGGATGGAGCGGGTCGTCCGCGAGCGCCTCACCACCGAGGACTCCGACACGATCACCCCCCAGACGATCGTCAACATCCGGCCCGTCGTGGCGGCGCTGAAGGAGTTCTTCGGCTCCTCCCAGCTGAGCCAGTTCATGGATCAGAACAACTCCCTGTCGGGCCTCACCCACCGCCGGCGCCTGTCCGCGCTCGGGGCCGGCGGCCTGACCCGGGAGCGTGCTCCGATCGAGGTGCGTGACGTCCACCCGACCCACTACGGCCGGATGTGCCCGATCGAGACGCCGGAAGGTCCGAACATCGGCCTGATCGGCTCGCTCGCCACCTACGCGGAGATCTCCGAGCACGGGTTCGTCACGAGCCCGTACCGGGTCGTCAAGGACGGCGTCATCACCGACGAGATCGTCCACCTCGACGCGACCCAGGAAGAGCCGCTGAAGATCGCCCAGGCGAACGCGCCGCGGGATGAGAACAACCGGCTGACGGAGACGGAGATCCTCTGCCGGACCCTTGCGGGCCAGTACATCACCGTGCCGCCGTCAGAGGTCGACCTCATCGACGTCGCCCCCCAGCAGGTGTGGTCGGTCGCGACGGCGATGATCCCGTTCCTCGAGCACGACGACGCGAACCGCGCCCTGATGGGTTCGAACATGCAGCGCCAGGCTGTGCCGCTGCTCGTCACCGACGCGCCCGTGGTCGGCACCGGCATGGAGTACCGCGCCGCCGTCGACACCGGGGACGTCGTCGTCGCCCGCAGTGAGGGGACCGTCTCCTACGTCGACGCCGAGCGGATCGTCGTCGACACCGCCGAGGGCCCCGAGGAGTACCTGCTGCAGAAGTTCATGCGCTCCAACCAGGGCACCCTGATCCATCAGAAGCCGATCATCAGCGTCGACACGAAGGTTCTCCCGGGGACCGTCCTCGCGGACGGCTCCTCCTCCGATCAGGGGGAGATGGCCCTCGGCAAGAACCTGATGGTCGCATTCATGTCCTGGGAGGGCTACAACTTCGAGGACTCGATCATCCTCAACCGTCGCCTCGTCTCCGATGACGAGCTGACCTCGATCCACATCGAGGAGTACGAGATCGATGCGCGGACGACGAAGCTCGGCGACGAGGAGATCACGCGCGACATCCCGAACCGCTCGGAGGAGTCGCTGCGCAACCTCGACGACCGCGGGATCGTGCGGATCGGCGCGGAGGTCACCTCGGGCGAGCTGCTCGTCGGCAAGGTCACGCCCAAGGGTGAGACCGAGCTGACCGCCGAGGAGAAGCTGATCCGGGCGATCTTCAAGGAGAAGGCGCGTGAGGTGCGCGACACGAGCCTCAAGGTGCCCCACGGCGAGGGCGGCGTCGTCATCGACGTGAAGACCTTCAGTCGGGATGACGGGGACGATCTGCCGCCCGGGGTCAACGACCTCGTGCGCGTGTTCGTCGCCAAGAAGCGCAAGATCTCCGAGGGTGACAAGCTCGCCGGCCGCCACGGCAACAAGGGCGTCATCTCCAAGATCGTCGACCCCGAGGACATGCCGTTTCTCGAGGACGGCACCCCGATCGACGTGATCCTCAACCCGCTCGGCGTGCCGAGCCGGATGAACCTCGGCCAGATCCTCGAGACCCACCTCGGGTGGGCCGCCGTCAACGGCTGGTATGAGGACGGGTCCCGCGCCAAGGCAGAAGCGGTCAAGGTCGCCCGCAACGCCGTCGACGGCGCCGGCGCGAAGGTGTACACCGCGACACCGGTGTTCGACGGCGCGAAGGTCGCCGACGTCGACCACGCGCTCGTGCAGTGGCAGAAGGAGCACACCGCGGCCGGCGGCAAGATCCGCATGGACGTGGACGAGAGCCGTCGCCCCGGCGAGCAGGCCTCGGGCAAGGTGCGCCTCTACAACGGCCGGACCGGGCAGCCGTTCGCCCAGAACGTCACCGTCGGGTACATGTACGTGCTCAAGCTCCACCACCTCGTCGACGACAAGATCCACGCGCGTTCGACGGGCCCCTACAGCCTCGTCACCCAGCAGCCGCTGGGCGGCAAGGCCCAGTTCGGCGGTCAGCGGTTCGGGGAGATGGAGGTGTGGGCGCTGGAGGCCTACGGTGCCGCCTACACGCTGCAGGAGATGCTGACGATCAAGTCCGACGACACGGTCGGGCGGGTCAAGGCCTATGAGGCGATCGTCAAGGGCGAGAACATCGCCGAACCGTCCATCCCGGAGTCCTTCAAGGTGCTCCTCAAGGAGATGCAGTCCCTCGCCCTCGACGTCAACGTCGTCTCCGAGGAGGGCGAGCGCGCCGAGATGCGTGAGGACGACGACGACCTGCTCCGTGCCGCGGAGGAGCTCGGCATCGACCTCTCCGGGGTGCGGGCCGACACCGGTGGTGCGGATGAGGCCATCGAACATGAAGGGGAGACCGTCGAGGCCTCCGCGGAGGAGATCGAGAACTCCGCCGGTGAGGAGGACCTGGACGCGGGCGAGGAGCTCGAGGCCGAGGACTTCGCCACCGTCACCGATCCGATGCTCGAAGTGGACATCGACGAGGCCTGAGTCGAAGGAGAACACGAAAACCATGATCGACATCAACAACTTCGACGCCATCGAGATCGGTCTCGCGTCCAGCAAGCAGATCCGCAGCTGGTCCTCAGGGGAGGTCACCAAGCCCGAGACGATCAACTACCGGACCCTGCGGCCGGAGAAGGACGGGCTCTTCTGCGAGCGCATCTTCGGTCCGACCAAGGACTGGGAGTGCTACTGCGGCAAGTACAAGCGGGTCCGCTACAAGGGCATCGTCTGTGAGCGCTGCGGCGTGGAGGTGACCCGGTCCAAGGTCCGGCGCGAGCGGATGGGCCACATCGACCTCGCCGCCCCCGTCTCGCACATCTGGTTCTTCAAGGGCGTGCCGAGCCGGATCGGCTACCTCCTCGACATGGCGCCCAAGGAGCTCGAGAAGGTCCTCTACTTCGCCGCCTCCATCGTCACCTGGGTCGACGACGAGGCCCGTGAGCGGGACCTCGACACCCTCCAGACGCAGGTGAACGAGATGCTCGACAGCATCGCCGCCGAGCGTGAGGAACGGGTGCTGGAGCTGCGCGAGAGCCTCGAGCGCCGGGTCGAGTTCATCCAGAGCGCGAAGACGAGCCGCGACTTCTCTGACGACGATCACCTGTGGGCCGACAGCCTCGACGTGAACGTCGCGAAGATGTCCGAGGAGGAGCGCGAGAAGCTGCTCAAGGACACGCGCAAGAGCCTCACCGCCGACATCGACGACACCGAGGCCTACATGGAGGACGCCGCCGAGCGTCTGCGCCAGGTCTGGGACCTGTTCAAGTCGATGAAGAGCAAGGACGTCGTCAACGACGAGACGCTGTTCCGTGAGCTCAAGGACCGGTTCGGGTCGCCGTTCGGGTTCGGTGAGTACTTCCGTGGCGGAATGGGGGCCGAGGCGGTGCGTGACCTGCTCGAGCAGGTCGACCTCGAGGCCGAGGCCGCCGACCTGCAGGACCAGGTCAAGACCGCCAAGGGGCAGAAGCAGGCCCGTGCGGTCAAGCGCCTGAAGGTCGTCACCGCGTTCCTCAACTCGGGCAACCGCCCGGAGATGATGGTGCTGGAGGCCGTGCCGGTGATCCCGCCGGAGCTGCGCCCGATGGTCCAGCTCGACGGCGGCCGCTTTGCCACCTCTGACCTCAACGACCTCTACCGGCGGGTGATCAACCGCAACAACCGGCTCAAGCGCCTGCTCGACCTCGGGGCCCCGGAGATCATCGTCAACAACGAGAAGCGGATGCTTCAGGAGGCCGTCGACGCCCTGTTTGACAACGGCCGCCGTGGCCGGCCGGTCACCGGCCCGGGCAACCGTCCGCTGAAGTCCCTCAGCGACATGCTCAAGGGCAAGCAGGGCCGATTCCGCCAGAACCTGCTCGGCAAGCGCGTCGACTACTCGGGCCGTTCGGTGATCGTGTCGGGCCCGAGCCTGAAGCTGCACCAGTGCGGTCTGCCGAAGCTGATGGCCCTCGAGCTGTTCAAGCCGTTCATCATGGCCCGGCTCGTGGAGCGCAAGTCCGCCCAGAACATCAAGGCGGCCAAGAAGATGGTCGACTCGATGATCCCGGAGGTCTGGGACGTGCTCGAGGAGGTCATCCACGAGCACCCGGTGCTGCTCAACCGTGCACCCACCCTGCACCGCCTCGGGATCCAGGCCTTTGAGCCCAAGCTCGTGGAGGGCAAGGCGATCCAGGTCCACCCGCTCGTCTGCACCGCCTTCAACGCGGACTTCGACGGCGACCAGATGGCCGTCCACCTGCCCCTGTCGGCTGAGGCCCAGGCGGAGGCGCGGATCCTGATGCTGTCGGCGAACAACATCCTCTCCCCGGCCCACGGCAGCCCGCTGGCGGTGCCGTCCCAGGACATGGTGCTCGGTGCCTACTACCTCACCTACGGTCCCGATGAGGCGGCGCTCGCCAAGGTCGACCCGGCCACCCACGAGCCGCGGCCGCACATGTTCCGCACCGCCCAGGAGGCGGAGTGGTCCTATGACCACGGCGCGGTCGGCCTGCACGACCTCGCCGAGTTCCGGCCGATCGGCCGCGAGGGTGGTCACATCCTCACGACGGTCGGACGGATCATCTACAACGACCGGATCGAACGGGCGGTCGAGGAGGCGATGGGCGATGACTTCGATCCCGCGCTGTATGAGTTCGTCAACCGGTCGATGCGCAAGAAGGACACGACGCGCCTCGTCGACGACCTCGTCCAGAAGTACGGGGCGGCCTCGATCAGCCAGGTGCTCGACGCGTTCAAGGAGCTCGGTTTCCAGTTCGCCACCCAGTCAGGGGTGACGGTGTCCAAGAACGACGTCCAGACCCCGGCGGCGAAGGAGGAGATCCTCGCCCGCTACGACGCCCAGCTCGCCGACATCGACGAGCAGTACGAGAACGGTGAGATGGACGTGGAGGAGCGCCATGAGGCGGTCGTCGCGCTGTGGAACGAGGCGACCGAGACGGTCGCCCAGGCGATGGTCGACAACCTGGACGAGCTCAACCCCATCTTCATGATGGCCAACTCCGGGGCGCGTGGCTCCTTCCAGCAGATCCGCCAGCTCGCCGGGATGCGCGGGCTGATGGCGAACCCGAAGGGTGAGATCATCGAGCGGCCGATCAAGTCCAACTTCATGGAGGGACTTGACGTGCTCGAATACTTCATCTCCACCCACGGGGCCCGCAAGGGCCTTGCCGACACGGCTCTGCGGACCGCGGACTCCGGGTACCTCACCCGGCGCCTCGTCGACGTCTCCCAGGACGTGATCATCCGTCAGGAGGACTGCGGCACGAAGGAGTTCATCCTCTCCTCCGTCTACAAGACCGACGTCGACCGGGAGTCGCGGGAGCTCAAGCCGACCGACGAGCCGAACGACAACCTGATCGGCCGGATCGCCGCGGAGGAGCTGTGTGCGCCGGACGGGACGGTGATCGTCGCCAAGGGCGTCGAGATCGACCGCGCCCAGTTCGCCCAGCTCGCCGACGCCTACCGGGCGGAGGCGGAGGCCGGGACCGTCACCTGGCTTCCCGTCCGCTCGGTGCTCAAGTGTGAGGCCCCGACCGGGGTCTGCCAGGCCTGTTATGGCCGGAGCATGGCGACGGGCAAGGTCGCCCAGATCGGGGACGCGGTCGGGATCATCGCGGCGCAGTCGATCGGTGAGCCGGGGACGCAGCTGACGATGCGGACCTTCCACACCGGCGGTGTCGCCGGCGCGGACATCACCCACGGCCTGCCGCGCGTCGTCGAGCTGTTCGAGGCGCGCAAGCCCAAGGGCCTCGCCCAGATCAGCCCGGTCGCGGGTACCGTCACCCTCGAGGAGGCTGACAAGGGTGTGACCGTCGTGATCACGGACGCGGGCGGTGAGGAGCACCGCTACAGCTTCCCGCGGCGGACGCTGCTCTATGTCCGCAACGGTCAGCACATCGAGATCGGCCACCCGCTCAACGAGGGGTCGCTCTACCCCCATGACATCCTCGCCCACGCCGGCCAGACGCCGGAGGAGCGCCGGACCGCGACGGAGCTGTACCTCGTCCGCGAGGTGCAGGAGGTCTACAAGTCCCAGGGCGTGGACATCAACGACAAGCACATCGAGCTGATCGTGCGCCAGATGATGAAGAAGGTGCGGGTCGACCAGAAGGGCGACACCGACCTGCTGCCCGGCCAGTTCGTCGACCGTCACGACTACGCCCGCATCAACGCGGCCGTGGAGGAGAACGGTGGCGAGACCGCCCAGGCCGAGGAGATCATCCTCGGGATCACCAAGGCGTCACTCAACACCGACAGCTTCCTGTCGGCCGCCTCCTTCCAGGAGACGACCAAGGTGCTGACCGACGCGGCGCTCGAGGGCAAGATCGACCGGCTCAACGGGCTCAAGGAGAACGTCATCATCGGCAAGCTGATCCCGGCGGCGACCGGCCTCAAGCGCTACCGCCGGATCGAGATCGAGCCCGCCGAGCCGCTGCCCCGCGGCATCGATGAGGTCGGCCTGCTCGACCACGACGACCTCACCGCCGAGCTGTTCGCGGACGGCGAGGGCCTCGGCGGCTTTGCCAGCGTGGAGGCCGACATCGCCCACCTGGAGGGTCTCACCGCCTCCGGTGGCGGGTCGAGCTTCGGCTTCGGCGACGAGTTCGGCGACCTCGACCTTCCCGTCGACGGGGGTTCAGAGCGCGCCTAGCGTGTCTGCCGGGGTGGTGGCCCGCTGGCCACCACCCCGGACCCCGCGGCCCGTCAGATGGCCGGCCGGGGGCTGCGCGACGGGATCGCCGGCGCGGTCAGCTTCTGGCGGACCATGGACAGCGGGGCGGCGATGTCCTCGAGGGACCGCCCTTCGGCGTCGACGGCGAGCACCGCGGCGATGACTCCGCCGAGGATCATCAGGCCCGCGCCGAGGATGTAGCCCCAGAACAGGTGGTTGGGGTTGTAGTGCGGGCCGTTGCCGATCAGCGACCCGTACAGGTGGGTGCCGAAGGACCCGAACAGCTGGGCGATCGCGAAGAACACGGCGATCGCCTGGGAGCGCACCTCGAGCGGGAAGATCTCCGAGGCGGTGAGGTAGGCGGCGCTGGCGCCGGCGGAGGCGAAGAAGAAGATCACCGTCCAGGCGATCGTCTGCGTGGTGGCGGTGAGGTCGTGGTCCTTGAACAGGATCGCGGAGATGACAAGCAGGGCGCCGGAGAGCAGGTAGGTGCCGGAGATCATCTTGCGACGGCCGAGGGTGTCAAAGAGCCGTCCGATCGTCAGCGGCCCGACGAGGTTCCCGACCGCGAAGGCGAAGAAGTAGTAGGCCGTGTCGGATGACTTGACGCCGAAGAAGTCCGATAGGACGAGCGCGTCAGTGAAGAAGATCGCGTTGTAGAGGAACGACTGGGTGGCCATCAGGACGGCGACGAGGGTCGAGCGTCCCGGATAGTTCTGAAACAGCACGCGGACGAGCGCGAGGTAGCCGAGGCGGTCCATCGGGCGGATCTCAATCTCGGCGCCCTCCGGCAGCGGCGCGAGCGGACCGTTGGAGGCCTCGACCTCCGCCTCGATCGCGGCGATGTTCGCCTCCGCCTCCGCGGCGCGGCCGTGCATGATCAGCCACCGCGGACTCTCGGGCAGGTTCTTGCGCACGTAGATGATCACCAGGCTGAGCACCGGGCCGACGAGGAACGCGATCCGCCAGCCGAGGTCGGGGGAGAGCTTGTTGAGCAGGAACAGCGTCGCGGCGGTCCCGAGCAGCGCCCCGCCCCAGTAGGTGCCGTTGATCGCGATGTCCATCCGTCCCCGGTAGCGGGCGGGCATCATCTCGTCGATGGCGGAGTTGATCGCCGCGTACTCACCGCCGATGCCGGTGCCCGCGAGCACCCGGGTCGCGTAGAGGAAGACCACCCAGGCACCGCCGGCCTGGGTGGCGGCGGTGAGGCCCGAGCCGATCAGGTAGACGCCGAGGGTGATCGTGAAGAGCCGTTTGCGTCCGAGGGTGTCGGCGAGACGGCCGAAGAAGAGCGCGCCGATCACCTCACCGATGAGATACCAGGTGGCGATGTTCGCCGCCTGGCTTGTGCTCAGGTGCAGAGTGTCGTGCTGGGTGAAGACCGCGGCGAGGTTCGAGGCGATCGTGATCTCGAGGCCGTCGAGGATCCAGGCGACGCCGAGGGCCATCACCATCCGCGTGTGGAAGCTCGACCATCCCAGCCGGTCCAGCCGGGCCGGGATCGAGCTGCGGATCGTCTGAGGGTTCTTCTCCGCCTCGACCGCCGTCATCACGCTCACCTCACTCACGTCGTTCCGATGATTCACCGCTCCTACCCCGCTGTGACAGGACTTAATCCCCACCGGAGCCGGGCCCTTGCCGGAGGGGGGACAATGGGCGACGGTGGCTGTCATCTGCGTTCGAGGGCCGATCCGTCGCCTGGCCGGCGATCAGGCCGAGCACGCGCTCGCGGCCGGGACCGTGCGTGAGGGGCTGTCCGCGCTCGAGCGCACCCACCCGCCGCTGCGCGGGTGGATCCTTGACGAGCAGGGGCGGGTTCGCCGCCACATCAACATCTACGTCAACGGCGAGCGGGCGGAGGCGGCGACCGCGCTGGCGCCGAGTGACCGCGTTGACGTCGTCCCAGCGATCACGGGAGGCTGAGTGCGATGACCGAATTGGCCGTCGGAACGAAGAAGGGCCTGTTCCTGCTCGACGACGGCGATCCCGGGGGGAGCTTCCGCATCGGTGCCCGCGCGTTCCCGGGTGAGCCGGTCGACTTCACCGTGCGTGACCGGCGCAGCGGCCGTCTCTTCGCCACCGTCACCTCCCCCTTCTACGGCCCGAAGATCTTCTTCTGCGACGGTGACCCGGGCGGCGAGTGGACCCAGGCGGCCGGGGTGAGCCTGCCGGAGGGGTGCGGGCAGGCGCTCGAGCGGATCTGGGTGATCGCCCCGGGTGAGGCGGAGGGGACGCTGTATGCGGGCGGGGACCCGGGGGTTCTGTTCGAGAGCGCCGACGACGGTGCGAGCTGGACGGTCAACGAGGGCCTGTGGTCTCAGCCCTCGCGCCCGGACTGGCAGCCGGGCGGCGGCGGTCTCTGTCTCCATTCGATCTGCCCGTGGCCGGGGGACCCCGACCGGCTCGCGGTCGCCATCTCCGCCGCCGGGATCTGGCTCAGTGACGACCGCGGCCGCACCTGGCGGCGGGGCAACCGGGGCCTCTCCCCCGAGTACGTGCCGGAGGAGGCGCGCGAGGACGAGGACACTCCGCGCTGTGTCCACCACGTCGAACGCGCGCCCGGGCGGCCCGAGCGGCTGTTCATGCAGTTCCACGGCGGGGTGTACCGCTCCGATGACGCGGGGGAGAGCTGGAGTGACGTCGGTGCCGGTGGGTTGCCCTCGCGGTTCGGCTTCCCCCTCGCCGTCGATCCGGCCGATTCCGACAGCGCCTACCTGATCCCGCTCGTCGCCGACTCGGACCGGACGATGCCGGAGGGGCGCGTGCGCGTGTGGGTGACCCGGGATGCGGGGGTGAGCTGGTCCCCGCTCGGGGACGGGCTGCCCGCCGAGCACGCCTACCTCACGGTGCTGCGCCAGGCGTTCTGCCGGGCCGGGGCGGGAGATGAACTCGGGCTGTTCTTCGGCGCCACCTCCGGGGAGCTGTTCGGCAGCGCCGACGCCGGTGCGAGTTGGCGCTCCCTCGCCCACCGGCTGCCCCCGATCTACTCGGTCACCGCGGCATGAGCGGCCGCTGAGGATGTGCCGCCTGTTCGGAATGGCCGCGGGGCCGCGGCCGGTGACGGCGACCTTCTGGCTGCTGGACGCGCCCGACAGCCTCGCCCACCAGAGCCACGAGAATCCCGATGGCACCGGCGTCGGGTTCTTTGACCCGGGCGGGCATCCCCACGTCGAGAAGCAGCCGATCGCCGCCTTCAGTGACCGCCGGTTCGCCGCTGAGGCCCGGGAGATCCGCTCGCGCACCTTCGTCGCCCACATCCGCCATGCAACCACCGGGGGTCTCAGCGTCGCCAACACCCACCCGTTCATCCTTGACGGGCGGATCTTCGCTCACAACGGTGTCATCGACGACGTCGCCGCGCTCGAGCGCCGGCTCGGGCCCGAGGGGATGGCCCTCGTGCACGGTGAAACCGACTCGGAGCGCTACGGGGCGCTGATCACCGTCGAGATCGCCCGCGCCGGCGGGGACGTCGGGGCGGGCCTGCGACGGGCGGCGGAGTGGGTCGGCGCACACCTGTCGCCACGGTCGATCAACTGCCTGCTCGCGGACGCCGACGGGTTGTGGGCGCTGCGCTACCCGGAGACGCACTCCCTGTATGTCCTCGAGCGGTCCGCGGGCGGCGCCGGCCCGGCCCCGGCGGCCTTGGAGGCCCACAGCCGGCACGGGACGCGGGTCCGCAGCGATCACGGGTGCGCGCATCCGCTCGTCATCGTCGCCTCCGAGCGGCTCGACGACGACCCCGGCTGGCGCGAGCTCGCCGTCGGCGAGCTGATCCGGGTCGGCCCGGACCTGAGCGTCCACAGCGAGTCGCTCGCGCTCGGGGGCGGCTGAGCTCAGGCGGCCGGGTCGAGGGTCACCTGACGGGGATCGAAGGCGACATAGCCGCTGTAGTCGGAGCCGACCCGGGCAAAGGACGCCGGGTAGGGCTCCGGGTAGCTCCAGGCGGCGTCGGCGTGGCGCTGTCCCGTGACGGTGACGTCGTGGTACTGGCAGACGCCCTTCCACGGGCACGTGTAGGGGGTGGGGCTGTCTGAGAGCACACCGTCACTCAGGGACGACGGCGGAAAGTACGGGTTACCCTCAATCATGATCAGCTCGGACTCGGCCGCAGTGGCGATCACGGCACCGTCGATCTTCGCCTGCATTCGTCAACCTCCTCTGGGGGATGGGGATCGTCATTGTCCACGAGTGGGGCGCTCAAACCGGTGGAAGCTGCGCAACCCGCGGCGCGGCTGCGCGTTTGAGTGCGCACAGCCCGGGTACAGAAGGTTCGTCACCCTCACCGTCGGCCGCCCGCGAGCGCACGCGTTCTCGGTCAGTCGGCGTGGGCAACTTCCCCCAGGCCGGACAACTCTCAAGCAGCCCTGGGGGGGAAAGGCGGCCGCGCCGAGGTGAGCGATCATCTCGGGGCGGCTGTCAGTACGCCGCCGGGCCGGTTCAGGAGCGCCAGCCGCCTGCTCCGCTGAGCAACGTCGCGGGATCGGACCATTGGCGTTGGTGGCCGGGCCCGTGGGGGCTGATCGCGTCGAGGCCGAGCCGTCGGCGCCGTGGACCCCGGGGGCGGGTGCCGCCCCAACGGCCCGGCCAGTGGACCCACGCCCCGGGCCCGGCCACGTCGGAGGCCACGTCGGAGGCCGCGTCGGAGGCCGCGTCGGAGGCCGCGTCGGAGGCCGCGTCGGAGGCCGCGTCTGACGGTGTGTCGCTGAGCAGCTCAAGCGCGGAGTCGGGCGTGGCGCCAGCTCCGTCGGCCCGGTCCCACCAGGTCCCGGTCCAGTGACGGCCCGGGCGGGTGTGGCAGCCGTGGGAGCCACGGGCGACAAACAGGATCGGCTGTTCGCCGGCGCGCCACACTCGCCCCCAGGGCCACGCCTCGACGCGGGCGTGGACGGCGCAGAGGAGCAGCTCGGGCGCGCCGTCCGCGTCGAGACGGACCTGCACCATCTCCCAATCCCCCTCGTGACGTCCGACGGGCAGCCGCTGGCCGAGCAACGGATAGTCGTTGTAGGGGTAGAAGAACCAGTAGGCGAGCCACAGCCGGCCGTCGCCGCCAACGGCCGCACGTCCGTGGATCGGAGTCGCACCGACCGGTCGCTCGCGCCGCCACGCGTCGGCCGCCGCCGCCGGGTCCCGCGCGACCAGCCGATCCTCCCGGCTGGCCTGAACCCCGTCCGCGTAACGCTTCGCGCCCAGAAAACTCAGGCTCAACTCGAGGTTGAGGTCTGGGCCGGATGCGTCGAGGCCAGGGCCATCGTGGCGCTCGAGCCTGACGGCGAAGTCGGCGATCCACGCAGCCGGTCCCACCGCGAAGTAGCGCTCGCCCGAGTCGTAGATGAGCCGGGGCAGATGGCGGGTCAGGATCTCTGCCCCGTCCGCGTCGGCGATGTCCCTGGCGGTGCTCATCGAACTGTCCGCGGGGTAGGGACCTCACCTAGGCAAAACGCGGACCAGCGCATAGGATTGACGGTGGTCGCCACGGTGGTCAGGAGGAGCAGGCTGGGCGTGGCCGCAGGGAAGCTGATCGACCCACGGTACAAAAGGTAGGGCTCGCAGACGGTGCCTTCAGACGTCTGGCCCGGTGAACGCACTGAGACCTCACCGGTCCCGCAGATCCACACTCCGGTGCTTCGCACCTACGCGCAGCTGCTTCGTGACGTCCTCGACGAGATCTCGGAGGCGGTTGTCGTCTTCGAACGCAGCGGTGAGGTCATCCTCTCCAACCGGGCGATGGAGCGGCTGCTCGGGGACGCTCCCCACCAGCGCGAGAGCCACCACACCGTCGGGGAGCTGTTTTCCGCGCTCGGAGCCCGGGTCGACGCTTCCACACTGGCGATGCTGATGGGACGGTCGATCTCGCAGGCGACGATTCAGCTCGAGGGCGGCGGGGCGCTCGAGTGCCGGGTGAGTCCGCTTGCGGTGCACCCGGGCGAGCAGCGAGGGCTGATGACCTTCCAGGAGCCTGTCCCCCCCAGCGACGAGCTCAGTGACCTGCGCCGCCGGGCCTTCCACGACCGCCTCACCGGCCTGCCCAACCGTGAGCTGCTGCTCGACCGGCTCAACCAGGCACTCACCCGGCGGGCGCGGGATGGCGGGGCGGTCGGCGTGATCTTCCTCGACCTCGACGGCTTCAAGCAGATCAACGACCGCTACGGGCACGCGACGGGGGACCGGGTCCTCGTGGAGGTCGCCGCCCGGCTCAACAACGCGATGCGCCAGGCCGACACGGTCGGCCGCCTCGGCGGGGACGAGTTCGTCGTCGTCTGTGACGGGCTCAGCCGCGACCACTCGATGGAGGAGATCTGCGAGCGGCTGCAGAGCGTGCTCGCGACCCCCTTCACCGTCGACGGTGCGTCTCTCAGCCTTGGCGGAGTCAGCGTCGGCGCGGTGCTCGAATCGGCCGCGAGAGCCAACGCCCCTGAGCTGCTTGCCCGCGCGGACGAGCTGATGTACCTCGCCAAGCGCAGCGGCAGCCAGGTCGCCATCGAAACCGAACCCGAGCGCGTCCCGCAGCGCCCTTCGGCCGGGCTGTTGCACGGCTTCACCCAGGCTCTGGAGTCGGGCGAGCTCCAGCTCGTCTACCTGCCGCTCGTGTCGCTTGACCCCCGCCGCGTCGTCGCCGTCGAGGCGCTGCTGCGCAGCACGCGGCCCGAACTGGGCGGGCAGGGGCCCCTCGAGCTGCTCGCGCTCGCTCGGGAGGCCGACCGTGTCCATGCCCTCAGCCGGCTCGTGCTCCATCGGGCGGCCGCCGCCGTCGCCGAGCTCAGCCTCGGGGCCCGGGAGGACCCGTTGAGCGTCATCGTCAACCTGTCCGGTGACCAGCTCGCCGACCCGGCTCTCAGTCAGCTCGTCACCTACGCGGCGACGGCCGCCGGGATCGACCAGCGGCTGCTTGGCTTCGACATTCCCGAGGGCGTGCTGATGCGCGACCACGCCAACCTGACGCCTCAGCTCGAGGCCCTCCTCGCCCTTGGCTGTCAGCTGTTCGTTGACGACGTCAGCGGGCCGGGCCTCAACCTCGACACGCTCCGTGAAATCGGTTTCAGCGGCATCAAGCTCGACGTGAGCGTCGTCGCGACGCTCACCGCCGGAGTTGAGGTGCCAGACTCGATCACCGACCTGATCAGCCGCGCGCACGGCGCCCGGCTGTCGGTCGTCGCGGAGGGCATCGCCAATGAGAACGGTCTTGAGGCCGCCCGCCGCCTCGGCGTCCTCGGTGGCCAGGGCTACGGATTCTTCGGGTTCCCCCGTCCGCTGCCCGAACTCAAGCGGCTGATCGCCTGAGCGGCCGGTCAGACGGCGCGCCCACGTTCCGGCGAAGCCGCTGCACGCCCGCGATGAGTTCCGAACGGGAATGCACCTCGAGCTTGCGCATGATGTTCTTGACGTGCGTGCGGACCGTCTCGGCGCTGAGCACGAGCTCATCGGCGAGCTGCTCGGTGCTGTGGCCGAGGCAGAGGAGGTCGGCGACCTCCCACTCGCGCGGGGTGAGCGGGCTCTGGACCGGTCGCATCCCGATCCCCGGTTCGGGCAGCTCCCGGAGTCGATGGACGAGGTGGGTCGTGAGGCCGCGCGGAATCGCAGCGATCCCGGCGCTGACGTCGGCGACGATCCGGGGGAGGGCACGAAGGTCATCGAGATGGACGATCCCGAGCGCCCCGTGGCGCAGCGCGAGCACCCCGAGCTCGGGGTCGCGGCGAGCGGTGAGCAGGACGGTCCGGCTCGAGACGAGCGGATCACCGCGGAGCTGGTCGAGCGTGCCCATCCCGGCGAGATTGGGCAGTCCCGGCTCAGGCAGGCCGAGGTCGACGATCACGATGTCAGGCCGATGGTGCCGGGCGAGCCGCACGACGTCGGTGGTCGACGTGGTGGCGCCGACCACCTCGATCCCCGCCTGGCCGAGGATCGTGATCGACTCCGTGCGAGCGCGCCGGTCGGCGACGGCCACGAGCACACGAAGGCGTTCCCGGGTGTCGATCAGGTGAGCCGGTGGTCGCATGCGCTGTCTGTCGATTCCCCGTGAGCCAATACTCAGACGTTCGTATTCTGACCTTCAGCTTATCGAGATGTCCTGTCTTTGCGGGAACTTTCAGGGAATCGCCCGGAACATCCGATGTACCCACGAGTAAGAAATCAAACATGCACGTAAGTGGGCTCTCATTACACATAATGACCGTCTAGCTGGGGGCGGGGATGACGCGGGCGCCGAGACGGACGTGGCGTCGACGGCCGAGTCCGCCGCGCGGGCGGCTCTGCTCGCGTCGCTGCGCGCGGCGATCGACGCCCTGCTCGTGTGTGCCGACCATCTCGAGGCGATGATCGAGCAGACCGATCGGCTGCTCGGCGCCCACCGGCCCTCCGCACCGGTGCCCCCGCTCAGTGAGATCAGCCACGGTGGGGGGCCGAGCCCGCTGCTCGCCGACGGCCCGGGCCCCGAGCGGGTCGACCAACCGGCGCCCGATCTCGGCGTGAGGATCCCCGGCAGGCCGCCGCTCTCCCCGACCGGTGCTGCGTCTCCGCCTGCCATCCCGGCCGCGCCGGCGACGGCGACGGCGACTGGGCCGGCCGTCGACCCGACCGGGTTGCCGGCGGAGGTCTCGGCGAGTTCGGCGCTGCTCGTCGCCGTCGACCTCGCCCACCGGGGCTACAGCCGGGAGGAGATCAGCGAGCGGCTCAACGAACGCTGGGGATCTCGGGCCGCTGAGCTGCTCCGGCGGGTGATGGACTGATCGCGACCACGTGGTACCGTCACGGCGCTTCGGGGGTGTCGTCGCGACCACCGAGTTCCGCCGCGGCGGCGCTCGCGAGCGCGAGGATCTGATCCCGAACCCGCTCGCGCAGGCTGCGGACGTCAGCCTGGGCCTCGGCGACGGTGTCGTCCCGCAGTTTGGCGGCGTCGGCCCGGGCCGCATCGAGCAGCGTCTCGGCTGCCTGGCGGGCCTCCTCCCGGATCGTCGCCGCGGACTGTCGGGCCCGGGTCTGCAGCGCCTCCGCCTCCGTGATCACCTGCTCCATCCGGGCGGCCATCGCATCGACACGCCGGGAAACCTCATCCTGGATCGCGGCGACCTCAGTCTCAAAGCGGCGCCACATCTCCTCGCGCTCCTGCTCGGCCGCGGCCCGTTCCTCGATCACCCGCTCCCGTTCCGCCGCCGACTCCCGCTGGGCGCGCTCCTGCTCGGCCCCCGCCTCCCGGCGAGCGGTCTCGAGCGTCACGTCGGCCTCGCGGTGGGCGCTCGCCAAGATCATCTCGGCCTCGCGGCCGGCGGTTGCCAGGATCGCCTCGGCCTCCCGGCGGGCGTCCGCCACGATCGTCCCGGCGCGGGCCCGTGCCTCTGAGGCTGCGATGGCCATCAGGTCCTCCGGCTCGCTGCTGCCGTTGCGGCGCTCCCCCTCGGGTGCGCGGAGGGCAGGCTCGGTCATCTGAGCCGACGTCAGAGCGGACTCTGGGGTCGGGCCAGGCGCCGCGGGAGGGATCGGGGCTCGGTCGGGGACGCGCGCCGAGGTCGGCGGCGCCGGAACGACTCCGCGCGCCGTCTCGGTGCCGGCGCTGGCCGGGCGGATCCGCCCCGGCAGCTCAGCGGCCTCGAGCTCGGCGAGCTTGGCCTGAAAGGCACGGATTCGAGCCTCGAGCCGTTCGAGGTGGTCGCCGGCGGCCGCGCGGGCGGGACTGCGGACCGGGGTGCCGCCCTCGGAAGACCGGTCGGAGGCTTCATGCGGGCTGGGCATCATCGCGGTGTGAAGATCGGTGTGAGGTGATCGAGCGCGAAGTCGGCGCCTGCGCGCACCGCGGACTATTCCACGTGAGGCGCCAAAGTCCAGCCGAGTGGGCCGGGTGAGAGAAAACATCCAGACCGCCGGTGCGGCATCAGCGGCTGCTGGCGGGGCCCGCGCCGGCTCCCGGATGGCTCGGCGGTGTTGGCGCATCGGCCCGCTCGACGCGCTGGGCGACGGTCGCCTGCACGGCGGCGATTCCGGCGCGGAGGGCAGCGAGGGTGTCACAGCCGGCCCCCCGCACGGAGGGGGTCAGCCGGTCCGCCAGCGTACTGAGCGCGTCGACGGCGGCGAGCAGCTCACGATCCTCCACCGATGCGTGGCGTCTCCGCCTGGCCTCGAGGCTCGGCGGTCGCCCCTGCTCCGCCGCCGCGTCCTGCTCTGCCGCCGCACCCTGCTCCCCCCGGACGGCACGCCGGAGGGCACGGAGATGGCCGGTCTGGTCGGCGGCGAGCCCGAACAGGACGTGGACCCGGCCCTCCCGGCTGCGCCAGAGCAGGTCACTCGCATCGTGTGCCTCGTCGTAGATGGCGGCGATCAGCTCGTGGCCGTCCGGGGTCACGTCCGCGAGGTGCTCGATCGCCGCCAACAGCGGCCGGAGGTGCTCCGGGCCCGCCGCCTGATCGGCAGCGGGGACAGGCGCCGGCTCGGATCGTCGTCCCCCCAGCGTGAGATCGAGTCCGCTCAACTGCCGGGCGATCGGACCCGGAAACGCGCCCGCATCCGGACCCCCCGCCTCACCCGCGCTGTCGCTCCCCCGATCGCCCACGATGGTGGATTACCGCAGTCACGCCTCCCCCTAACCTAAAGCCTCACTAATGGTTGGTAAGTCGGTGGGCCGGGTGCTCAAGGCCGCCTTCAGACACGCCGATGAGATCTGTGCGGAGGCCTCCACCTCCGTTCGTTCTCAGCAGGCTCGCCGCCTCACCCACGGACCTCTCTCGCGGACGCTCGCACGCGCCCGTGCTCTCTCCGCCCGCGCGTGGGCGGAGCGGGACGATCCGAGCCTGGGTGAGGCGGTGGAGTCCCGGGCACCGTTCACTCACCCGGTCGCCGCGCCGGCGGCCACCCGATGGGACCGCTGTGGTGCCGGCGCGAGCCGGGGCTAGGCCTTCACCGGAGCCTGGGTCCAGAGCGAGCGGGCCGGGATCTTCTCCATGTCACAGCGGGCCCGGTACTTCTCCGCGATCTCGGTGACCTCCTGCATCAGGCCCTCGGCGAGGGTGATCGGCTGCAGGCCGAGGTGGAGGAACTGGTCGTTGGCGACGTGAAGGTCGTTCTCGGCCGCCTCATTGCGCGGGTTCTCGACGTAGGCGATCTCCGCGCCGGTGAGCTTGGAGACGAGCGCGGCAAGGTCAGACAGCCGGTGGGTCTCGGTCATCTGGTTGAGGATCCGCACCCGATCGCCCCGCGCGGGTGGGTCCGAGATCGCCAGCTCGATACAGCGCACCGTGTCCTGGATGTGGATGAACGCCCGGGTCTGGCCACCGGTGCCGTGCACCGTCAGCGGATGGCCGACGGCGGCCTGCATCAGGAACCGGTTGAGCACGGTGCCGTAGTCCCCGTCGTAGTCGAACCGGTTGATCAGGCGCTCGTCCCGCTCGGTCTGGGCGGTCTGGGTGCCCCAGACGATCCCCTGGTGCAGGTCGGTGACCCGGAGCCGGTCGTTCTTGACGTAGTAGGCGAACAGGAGCTGGTCCTGGGTCTTGGTGAGGTGATAGATCGAGCCCGGGTTGGGCGGATAGAGGATCTCCTGCTCGACCTCACCGTCGGGGGTGTCGACCTTGACCCGCAGGTAGCCCTCGGGGATCTTCATGCCGGCCGTCCCGTAGCCGTACACGCCCATCGTCCCCAGGTGGACGACGTGAGCGTCGATCTCGGACTCGACGACGGCGGCGAGCAGGTTGTTGGTCGCGTTGAGGTTGTTGTTGACCGTGTAGCGCTTGTGCCAGCTGCTCTTCATCGAATAGGGCGCGGCGCGCTGCTCGGCGAAGTGGACGACGACGTCGGGCTCCCACTCGCGCAGCAGCGACAGCAGCCGGTGGTACTGCTCGGCGACGTTGAAGCGGTGGAAGGCGATCGTCTTGCCCGACAGCTCGCTCCAGGCCCGCAGCCGCACACCCATCGGCGCGATCGGCGTGAGCGAGGAGACCTCCAGCTCATTGTCGATGTTGCGGCGGGACAGGTTGTCGACGATCTGCACGTCATGGCCGATGTCGGACAGATGCAGCGCCGTCGGCCAACCGCAAAAGCCGTCACCGCCAAGAACAAGAATCTTCACGTTTGCCTCTGGAGCTCGGGGTCGGGGAGGGTCGTTGGCGCCACCTTAGAAGACGGTCGGTCAGGTCGCGGTCAGTGCGCGGTCCCGACGAGGGGACGTCCCAGGGGGCGGCGGTCAAAGCGCAAATAGTAACCGCATCGGTGGAGATTGCCGGTGGGGCGCACCGACAAGGGCTACAGCAGTCCGGCCCGGCGCAGCTCGGCGACCCGCACGTTCGCCTCGAGCAGCTCGTCGTGTGAGGTGCCGGCGTCGATCCACCAGCCCTCGAGGATCTCGCAGCGCAGTGACCGCTCGGCGACGTAGAGGTTGTTGAGGTCGGTGATCTCCAGCTCGCCGCGGGCTGAGGGGGCGAGCCGGTCCATGAACGAGAAGACCCGCTCGTCATAGAGGTAGATCCCCGTCTGGGCGAGATTGCTGCGGGGCGCCGCGGGTTTCTCCTCGATCCCGAGCACATGCTCGCCGTCGAGTTCGACGACCCCGTAGTGCTGGGGTTCGGCGACCTCCTTGGCGAAGATCACCGCGCCCCGCTCCTGCGCGCCGAAGCGCTGCACGGGGGGGCGAAGGTCGTGGGTGAAGATGTTGTCTCCCAGCAGCACGAGGATCTTCGACCCGCGGGCGAACGGCTCGGCGAGTCCGACCGCCTGAGCGAGCCCGCCGGGCTCCTCCTGCAGCTCGTAGGTGACGCGCAGACCGAACTCGCGTCCGCTGCGGATCAGGTTGAGGAAGTGGCCCGAATACTCCGGATTGGTGATCAACAGCACCTCTTCCACCCCGGCGCGCGCCATCGCCTCGAGTGGATAGAAGATGAGTGGCTTGTCATAGATCGGCAGCAGGTGCTTGTTCGTGACCTGCGTGAGGGGGCGCAGACGCGTCGCCTTGCCGCCGGCGAGGATGACCCCCTTCATGTCCTGAGGTGGTGGTCGCACGCACTCATGGCCGGGAGGGTAAGGCCTGAGGCCGCGGCGGGAGGCCCTCGGCTCGGGGACCACGCCCCGCGTGGATCTGACGCGCTGGCGTCCGTATCGCGGCCACGTCCGCCCGGGCAGTGCACGTTGGCCGTGAACCTGGGATCATCGGGGCGATGTCCGCCAGCGAGTTCGAGCTGCCCCGCCGCGTGGAGAAGCCCTGGGGTTATGAGATCTGGTATGGGGTCACCGAGAACTACGTCGGCAAGATCCTCCACGTCAACGCGGGCCACCGGCTCTCCCTCCAGTATCACGAGCACAAGGATGAGAGCAACTACCTCCTCAACGGCCGGCTCAAGCTGATCAAGGGCGACCGGGCCGACGCCCTCACCGAGGTTCTGCTCGAGCCCGGGGCGGTCTGGCGAAACCGGCCCGGCGACATCCACACGATCGAGGCGGTCGCCGACGCCGACGTGCTCGAGGTGTCGACCAACCACCTCGATGACGTCGTCCGGCTCCGGGACGACTACGGCCGCGAGGGCACGAGCGCGCCCTGAGTGCTGCCTACGGGTAGGCTGGTGACAGGTACGACTGAGGGAGTGAGCTGATGGCGACGACGGAGATCCACGACCCGGCCCGTGAGGTGCTCAACCAGGCGCCGTCCCTGCAGCCGGTCAACTACTTCGACGTCGACGTCGCCCTGCAGGAGGGGCTCGCCCGGGAGGGCGGCGGCTGGGGGGCCGACCGGGCCCGTGAGGCCGGGGCGGTCGCCGGCAGCCTTGAGGCGTTCGCCCACGCCGTCCGGGCTGAGCAGAACACCCCGGTGCTGCGCACCCACGACCGCTGGGGGAACCGGATTGACGCGGTTGAGCTCGACCCCTCCTGGCACTGGCTGCTGGCGGGGGCGATCGAGCGGGGGATCTCCGGACTCCCGTGGCGGGAGGAGATCCCCGGCGCCCACGTTCTCCGGGCGGCCCTGTTCACGCTGTGGGGGAACGCCGACGACGGGGTGATGTGCCCGGTGTCGATGACCTACGCGGCGATCCCCGCGCTCCGGGACGGCAACCCCGAGCTCGCCGCCGAGTGGGAGCCGCGCCTCAGCGCACCCGACTACGCGCACGGGGCCCTGGCCGGGATGGCGATGACCGAGCGCCAGGGTGGCTCGGACGTCCGTGCGAACATCACCCGCGCCGACGACGCCGGGGACGGCTGGTGGGAGCTGCAGGGCCACAAGTGGTTCTGCTCCTACCCGCCCTGTGACGTCTTCCTCGTCCTCGCCCAGGCGCCGGCCGGGCTCTCCTGCTTCCTCGTCGAACGGGGGCCGGGGATGGAGTTCCAGCGACTCAAGAACAAGCTCGGCACCCGCTCCCTGCCCTCCTCCGAGGTCGAGTTCCGCGGCGCTCGGGCCCGCTTGGTCGGAGAGGAGGGACGCGGGGTCCAGGCGATCATCCGGATGGTCAACCACACCCGGCTGGACTGCATGCTCGGCGCAACCACCGGCTACCGGCGGGGCACCCTCGAGGCGATCCACCACGCCCGTCACCGCCACAGCTTCGGCGCGCGGCTCGTCGACCAGCCGCTGATGGCCAACGTCCTCGCCGACCTCGCCCTCGACTCGGAGGCGGCGACCGCGGTCTCCCTTCGGATCGCCCGCGCCTATGATGAGGGGGCCTTCAACCCTGAGGCCGCCCCGTTCCGGCGCTTCGGGACGGCGGTGATGAAGTACTGGCTGTGCAAGCGCGCCCCCGGCCACGCCGCCGAGGCGCTCGAGTGCCTCGGCGGGAACGGCTACGTCGAGGACTCGCGGCTGCCGAACCTCTACCGTGGCGCCCCGCTCGGATCGATCTGGGAGGGGTCGGGCAACGTCGCCGCCCTCGACGTCCTGCGAGCGCTCGTCAAGGAACCCGACGGGCTGCCCGCCTTCCTCGCGGAGGTCGAGCTCGCCTCCGGGGCCAACGCCACCTTCGACACGCACCTCGAGCGGGTCAAAGGGTCCTTCGCAACTCTCGACCAGTTCGCCGCCCGCCGTCTGGTGGAGGACCTCGCCCTCACCCTGCAGGCCTCACTGCTCATCCGCCACGCCCCCGCGTACGTCTCGGACGCGTTCTGTGCAACGAGGCTCGGCGGGCAGGGCGGCCGGGCCTACGGGACCCTGCCGGCCGGCGTCGACACCCGGGCGATCATCGACCGTGCCCTCCCCGCCTGAGGCGGTCACCGTCGACCGGGACGGGGCGGTCTGGACGGTGAGCCTGCACCGGCCGGCGCGGCGCAACGCCGTCGACGGACCGACCGCCGCGGCGCTCGCCGACGCCTTCCGCGCCTTTGACGCCGACCCGGAGGCGGCGGTCGCCGTCCTCTGGGGGGCCGGCGGCACCTTCTGTGCCGGCGCGGATCTGCAGGAGGTCGGCGGCGCCCGCTCCAACGCGGTCCATGACGTCGGCGCCGGCGACGGCCCGATGGGTCCGACCCGGATGGCACTCACCAAGCCGGTGATCGCCGCGATCGAGGGGTACGCGGTCGCGGGCGGCCTCGAGCTCGCCCTCTGGTGTGACCTGCGGGTCGCCGCCACCGACACGTCCCTCGGGGTGTTCTGCCGGCGGTGGGGGGTGCCGCTGATTGACGGGGGGACCGTCCGGCTGCCCGCGATCGTCGGCTACGGCCGTGCGCTGGAGCTGATCCTCAGCGGCCGTGAGGTGACCGCCGCGGAGGCGGAGGCGATCGGGCTCGTCAACCGGCTCGTTCCGCCCGGGGAGACGCTCGGTGCCGCCCAGGCGTGGGCGGCCCAGCTGGCCGCCCTCCCCCAGACCTGCCTGCGCTCAGACCGGGCGGCGATGCGCGCCGCGTGGGGGGCGGCCGATGAGGCGGAGGCGCTCGCGCTCGAGCTCACCCACGGCCGGGCGGCGCTTGCGGCGATGGCCGCCGGCGTCCAGCGCTTCCGGGACGGGGCGGGCCGTCACGGTGGGGAGGCGCCGGCCTCCGGGTGACCGTCGCCGCCCGGGCCCGGCGCCGGCCGCGTGCCCGCAAGCCGGTTGACCGCCTCAGCGAGGTGGAACGGATCAACCGCGGGGAAGCGCTCCAGCTCAGGGCGGATCGCGCCGAACAGCTCGGCAAGCCGGCCGGGGAGGACTCCGCCCCCGGCGATGTTGACGCCGAGGCGCTCCTTCACCGCGGTGATGTGCCCGAAGAAGACGCCGTCCGGCTCGGCTCGCAGGTCGAGGTCGACCGTGGAGGCACGCCAGCCCTCGATGACGGCGGTCGCCCCGCCGACGAGGTAGATCCGGGCCGGGCCGGGAACGAGGCGCCCCAGCTCGGCTGCGACGGCACGGACCGTCTCAGCGTTGACTGGCGAACGCACGTGCGCGGGCGTAGCTGAGTACGCGCCGCAGGAGCGCGTGGTGGCGGCTGTGGGCTGCGTCGCCGAGTTCGGTCGCGAGCTGGCGGTACAGCGCGAGGGAGGCGCCGGGCTCATCGAACCCGGTGGGCACCTCGACGCCGGACAGCCGCAGGCGCGGAGCTGCGGCGAGGACGGTGAGGGCCGCCACCGTGAGCTCACCGCGGCGCAGAGCCTCCAGGCCGGGTTCGACGATCTCCGCTCCGGGCAGACACTCCTGCGAACTCACGCCTACTAGCGTACGGGCTCATGAGCGAGCCACCCCCCGCCGAGCCGGGCTCGCACCGGCACATCGTCGAGACGCTCCTGGCCGATGCGGCGGCTGCCCACGCGACGCTGCTCGCGGGCCTGCCCGAGGACCTCGCCCGCGTGCTCCCCGTCGACGCCCAGGGGATCCAGGCGGCGATCGACCATCTCGCCCGGGCGGCGGACCTGGACGCGGAGGAGCAGCGGGCGCTGATCCGGCCCCACGCGGTGAATCCGGCGGTGCTCCACGCCCGCGTGTTCGGGGCACAGCGGCTGACCGACGCGACCGTTCACGCCGCCTTCAGTGAGGGGGTCCGCGTGCGCGCCCTCGCGCTCGGAGCGCTCGCGGACCGGATCGGGGGGGGAGGCGCTCGGCGTCTCGGTCCGGCGGCTGCTCAACGAGCATCCCCCGCCGTCCGCTGAGATGGCCGATCATGACGCGACTCTGCGGGCCGCGCACGCCGCCCAGGAGCGCGCGGCCGTGGTGATCGCCGCCGCCGCGGACCTCCTCCGCTGAGCTCGAGCTTGAGGAGCCGCCACCGACCGGGTAGGCTGATCGGCTCCGTCGATCAGGGCGGGGCGAGAACGCGAACAGGGGATTGGCGGATGACGCGGCGGTGGGCAGGGATGCGGCGACGGATCGGGGTTGGGATCATCGGCGCGGCGGTGGGGCTCGCGATCGTCGCGGCCCTGTTGGCCGATCGGACGGTTCAGGGGGTCCGTGTCCGGCCGGTCAGTGAACGGATCAGCGCGACCGCGACCGCGCCGGCCGTCGGCTTCTCCCACGGAGTGATCGTCGACGAGCAGTGGCCCGGCTTTGAACCCGACGTCAACGTCAGTCCGAACGGGACGATCTACACCTCGACCCCTCAGGGGTTCGTCGGCACGATCAGCCCGGTGTGGTCCTCACGGGACGGCGGGAACTCCTACCAGATGGTTCCCGGCAACGTCTTCTCAGGCAAGCAGCAGACCTGTGTGGGCGGCGGAGACACGGATCTCTTCACCGACGCCGGGAACGAGCTGTACTTCTCTGACCTGCAGGGCCTGACCAACATCTCCATCAGTGACAGCGCCGACGGTGGTGCGACCTGGTCGACCAACTGCACCGGAGCACCGAACACCCCGGATGATCGGATGTGGTTCGCCGGGATCGGCAGCCTCGCCGCCGGCAACCTCGTGCTCTTCAACGACTATGACTCGGTGGCCACCGGGGTGAACCCGGCAAGTCCCGTCAGCAACCAGCTGGTGGAGACCGTGTCCACCAACGGCACGACGTTCCTGCCGGTGATGAACAACAACATCACCACCACGGGCACCGGCGACTGTGCCGGCGGGGCACTGCAGGACTGCGTCACCGACAATGAGGGGATCTCGGGCAACCAGATCGTCGATGCCCTGCATTCGAACGCCAGCCAGGCGAACGTCTACATCGCCCACACGACGAGCACGAATGAGACGGGCGTGCGCGTCGCGGAGGGGCAGGTCACCCTCACCGGCTCGGTTCCGACCGCCAACTGGACGGAGAGCCCGAACCTCGCCGGACCGCTCTGTCCGACGAGCGTCAAGACGAGTGACGGGAGTCTCAGCTGCTACAGCTCCGCCGGCTCGCCGATGGCGACGATCGGCGAGAACTTCGCTTCCATCGCCGAGGATCAGGCCGGCTACATCTACGTCGTCTTCACCTACGCTCCGCTCAACTCCGCCGGGACCCAGACCGGGCCGGAGGAGATCTACCTCGTTCACTCGCTCGAGCCCGCCCCGGCGGACCCGTCCAAGATCACCTGGTCAGCCCCCCAGCTGCTCACCGGATCCGGCATCGCCCAGGGCACGAACGTGTTCCCGTGGATCGCCGCGGGCAGCCAGGGTCGGATCGACGTCGCCTACTACCACTCCGACGAGACCAACGACGCGGGCAAGTACGGGGCGAGCAACCTCAACAACGCCGACTGGACCGTGCAGATGGCCCAGAGCATCGACGCCCTTGATCCGACACCGAGCTACACGACCACGCAGGTGAGTGAGGGGCCGATCAAGTACGGCCAGATCTGCACCAACGGTGTCGGATGCACCACGGGCGGGGACCGCAGCCTCGGCGACTTCCTGCAGGTCAAGGTCGACGCAACCGGGGCGGCGCTCGTCAGCTACGTCTTTGACACCTCCGCCGCGTCCACCTCCTCGGCCGCGATCGGCCCGGAGGCGATCAGCCGCCAGATCAGCGGGCCGAGCCTGTACGCGTCGGTCGGGGACGTCAG
The DNA here is from genome assembly GCF_023330685.1 of Conexibacter sp. DBS9H8. Taxonomy (GTDB): domain Bacteria; phylum Actinomycetota; class Thermoleophilia; order Solirubrobacterales; family Solirubrobacteraceae; genus Palsa-465. Next base: position 3,253,303 of record NZ_CP097128.1, on the reverse strand, counting down.
CCAGGGCAGCGGCCCGGGCGTGCCGATGGGATCGGTCACCGACCCCAACGGCACAGCCGATTACTCCAACCTCGGGACGCGCACGCCGGCCACCGACAACCTCAACCTGACCGGCGCGTCCCTGCAGAACGGGACGACCTCATCCGGGGCGCCGGCGCTGATCGCGACGATCAACGTCAAGAGCCTCGCCTCCCTCGCCACCCCCAGCAGCGAAGGCGGTCCCGACGGCAGCTGGATGATGCGCTGGACGGTGATCCAGCCCGGTCAGACCGGCAACGGCCACATCTACTACGCGGGTATGGACAATGACGCGGGAGCGGGCACCCAGACGGCCGGGCCGACCTTCTTCGTCGGCGACCAGACGACGGTCAACCAGCAGCCGGCCCTGTTGACCTACCCGCAGACGACCCTGCTGAGCTCGAGCCAGGCCTCCTACAACGCCACCACCGGGACGATCACGATGACGATCCCGCTCAGTGACGTCGGCAGCCTGGCAGCGGGGACGGTGCTCTACAGCATCACGGCGTTCACGGCGACCTCGACCCAGCAGCAGTCCGCCAACACCGAGTTCAACCAGATCGACGCGACCACGCCGTTCGATCTTGTGGTCGGGACCCCCGGAACCGTCGGCAGCCCGCCGGTCGCGCCGTCATCGGTGATGACCGTGACCACCCCGGGGAGCACCGGGACGACCACGACGACGGCGAGCACGACGACCCCGGTCAGCACCACCACCCCGACGACCACACACCCGCGCCCGCGGCCCCGTCCGCGCCCGCGTCCCCGGCCGCGCTGCGCGGTGGCCGGCGGTGGGATGACCCCGTCCCGGCTCGGTCCGCTCGCGCTGGGCATGACGAGGCGGGCCGCGCGCGGCCGCGACCACCGCTACGGCACCCACGGGCGCCGGGAGATGGACTTCTTCTGCTTCCGTCCGACCGGCATCCGGGCCGCCTACGGATACCCGCGGGAGCTCCGGGTGCTCGGTCGCTCCGGTGCCCGCCTGCGTGGACGGGTCGTGCTTCTGCTCACCTCCGATCGACGCTACGGGGTGGCCGGACTCCACGTCGGGGACCGGCTTGCGGCGGCGGCCAAGCGGCATCCCCTCGGTCCGATCACCGTCGGGCGCAACCGCTGGTACGTGATCCGCTTCGGCGCCAACGCCGCGATCCTCAAGGTGCGCGGGGGCCGGATTGAGGAGATCGGGATCGCCGTGCGCGGGCTCGTCGCCAACCGGGCCCGGGCGCACGCCTTCTTCCGCGAACTCATCTGAGCACCGTGGCGGACCGGGCGCGGACATCCCGCACGGAGCCGCACACGCCGATTCGTACAAGGCGGTTCGCGGTGAACGTGCCGAGCGGCCATGGGATGGTCCCCAAACTGTCGACTACGCTTGTACGGAACGTCGAAGGAACGCGGGACCTCTGAGGGCGATCTGAGTCGCCCACGGTCCCGCCCAGCGCGGCCCGAGGTCTGGAGAACACACAATGTCAGCGACAGTCGAGAACCCCACGTCTGCCGGGCAGACGATGAGCCTGCAGGAGCAGGCCCGCCGGCACCTGTGGATGCATTTCACCCGGATGGGCGGCTACGACGACGCCCACGAGATCCCGATCATCGTCAAGGGCGACGGCTGCTACGTCTATGACGAGCACGGCAAGCGCTACCTCGACGCCCTCTCCAGCCTGTTCTGCGTCAACATCGGTCACGGCCGCGCCGACATCGCCCAGGCGGGCGCCGACCAGGCGCGCGACCTCGGTTTCTTCACCAACTGGTCCTACGCCCACCCGCGCTCGATCGAACTGGCGACGAAGATCGCCTCCCTCGCCCCCGGCGACCTCAACCGGGTCTTCTTCACCAGCGGCGGATCAGAAGCGGTGGAGTCGGCGCTCAAGCTCGCCCGCCAGTACCACAAGCTCACCGGCAACCCGCTGAAGACGAAGTTCATCGCCCGGGAGGTCGCCTACCACGGTACGAGCCTCGGGGCGCTCGCCGCGACCGGCGTGACCGGCCTGCGGACCCCGTTCGAACCGCTCGCCCCGGGCGGCTGCCATGTCCCCAACACGAACCTGTACCGCCTGCCGGAGGGCCACCACCCCTCCGAACTGGCCGAGGCCGTCGCTGCGCGGATCGAGTTCGAGGGCCCGGAGACGGTCGCCGCGGTGATCATGGAGCCGGTTCAGAACGCGGGCGGATGCTTCACCCCGCCGGAGGGGTACTGGCAGCGGGTCCGCGAGATCTGTGACTTCTACAACGTGCTGCTCATTTCTGACGAGGTGATCTGCGCGTGGGGTCGCCTCGGCGAGTGGTTCGGCGCCCAGCGCTACGACTATGCCCCGGACATGATCACCACCGCCAAGGGGATCACCTCCTCCTACGCGCCGATGGGCGCCCTGATCTGCTCCGACCGGGTCGCCGAGCCGTTCCTGTCCGGGACGAACTCCTTCGCCCACGGGATCACCTTCGGCGGGCACCCGATCGCCTCCGCCGTCGCCCTCGCGAACATCGCCGCGTTCGAGAACGAGCAGATCCTCGAGAACGTGCGCGCGAACGAGCCGGTGTTCGGCGCGATGCTCGGCCGCCTCAAGGCGCTGCCGATCGTCGGCGACGTCCGCGGCGCCGGTTACTTCCACGCGATCGAGCTCGTCAAGGACAAGGACACCAAGGCGTCCTTCGATGACGCCGAGTCCGAGACGCTGCTGCGTGGCTTCCTCTCCGGGGAGCTCTACCGTCACGGTCTCATCTGCCGCGCCGACGACCGCGGTGACCCGGTGATCCAGCTCTCGCCGCCGCTCATCGCCGGGCCCGAGCAGTTCGAGGAGATCGAGGCGATCCTCACACCGATCCTGATCGAGGCGGGCGAGCGGATGAAAGTCCTCGGCCACTAGCGCCCGCGGGTGCGGTGGGGGAGCCCGGCGGGAGGAGTGGGCCGATGCTGACCGTCCGGGAGCTGCTCTCGGACCTCAACGTGAGTGTGCTGGCCGGTCACGCCGGACTCGACCGGCCGATCCGCTGGGTCCACATCTCCGAGCTCGCCGACCCGACCCCGTGGTTGGCGGGAGGTGAGGTGCTGCTCGTCAACGGGCTCATCCCGCTCACCACGGCCGCGCAGCAGACCGCCTACATCAACCTGCTCGCCGACCATCAGATCGCCGCGCTCGGGTTCGCGACCGGGTTCGGTTACGCCGAGGTGCCTGAGGCGATGGTCGCCGCCGCCGCCGACCGCGACCTGCCGCTGTTTGAGGTCGCCTACGACGTCCCCTTCATCGCGATCACCGAGGCCGCCTTCTCCCGGCTCGTCAACGAGCAGTACGCCCTCCTGCGCCGGGCGTTGGCCGCCCAGGAGCGGCTTGAGCGGATCGTCCTGTCCCAGCGTGGTCTCGGCGCGGTCGCGGCGGCGCTCGCGACGCTGCTGGAGGCCCGGATCCTCGTCTTTGACCGCCGCGGCGAGGCTCTCGCCGAGCACGGGTATCGGGCGCCCGCGGACGCGGACGTGATCGCCACGGTCACCGCCGAGCTGCGGGCGCGGATCCGCCGGCGTGACGGTGGTCCGTTCCGGCCGGGGTTGGAAGATCCGAGCCGGGCGCTCGCGCTGGCGGTCGCCGGGGACGGCGCCGGGCAGGCCCCACCGGAGGCGTGGCTGGTGGCGATCAAGGACGCCGCCGCGCTCAGCGACTTTGACCGGCTCGTGCTGCGCCAGGCGATGACGATCGTCGGGCTTGAGCTGCTGCGCAGCCGGGTGGCCGACGACACCGAACGGCGCCTTGCCGGGGACGTCCTCAGCGCCGTCCTCGCCGCCGAGCTGCCGACGGCGGAGCTTGCCCGCCGCCTCGCTCCATTCGGGCTCGCCAGCTCGCTCGCGGTGCTTGTCAGCACAGCCGACCTCGGCGGCGCCCTCCGTGCGGAGGGGGAGCGGGGACTGGTCGCCCGGCACGACAACCTCGTCTGCGCGCTCGTGCCCGGGCGGGAGGATGACGACCTGATCCGGCTCGCCGAACAGGTCGCCGCCCGGGTCGACGGCGTCGTCGGGGTGGGCCGCACGGTGGAGGTCGAGCGGACCCGCCGGGCGTTCCATGAGGCGCGCTGTGCGCTTGAGAGCGTCACCCTCGGACTCGACCCCAACGGCCACCCGACCACCGCCCGCTCCGGCACCGGCCCGTCCGGGACGACGGCGACCCTGACCGCCCCGCGTGTGGCGACCTACCGGGATCTCGGCTCCTACCAGCTGCTCCTGTCGCTGCAGGAGGACGCCGCTCTCGCCCTGTTCTGTGACTCGGTGCTCGGGGCGATCGAGCGCTCCGACGGTCACTACGGCGGCGAGCTGATCCGCTCCCTGGAGGCGTTCATCGAAGAGAACGGCCAGTGGGAGCGGGCGGCCAAGCGGCTCTACTGCCACCGTCACACGCTCCGCTACCGGATCAAACGGGTGGAGGAGCTGACCGGCCGCGACCTCAGTCTCGCCCGTGACCGGATCGAGTTCTGGCTCGCCCTGCGCGGGCGCGAGCTGGTCAACTGAACGAGCCGGCGGGAACCGTCCTGGCCAACCGGGCACGCCCACGCCTGCCGCGATGTCTGAAAACCTCGCCACCGACACGCCAAAGCGCCCGTCGGGCCTTGGCGGACGCCCGCTCGGCTTCTAGGGTGGGACGGGACCGGCAAGCCCGTGGCCACCTCAGGAGGGTGAACCAGCAATGACTGACACGAAGTTCTGGCACCCCTTCGCCGCGATGGGGTCGGTCCGCTCCAGTGAGCTCGTCATCGACCACGGAGAGGACGTCTGGGTCTGGGACGAGCAGGGCAACCGCTACCTCGACGGCACCGCCGCGCTGTGGTACGCGATGGTCGGGCACGGACGCCGGGAGATCGCCGAGGCGATCGCCGCCCAGGCGGCCAAGCTCGAGTCCTACTCGACCTTCGGCGACTTCTCCAACCGTCCGGCGATCACCCTGTGCGAACGTCTCGTCGACCTCGCCCCCGGCGATGACTGGCGGGTCTTCCTCACCAGCGGCGGCGGTGACAGCGTCGACACCGCGCTCAAGCTCGCCCGCCGCTTCTTCGCCGCCCGCGGGGAGGCCGACCGCCTCCATGTGATCAGTCGCAGCGCCGGCTACCACGGCACCCACGGCTGGGGGACCGCCGCGTCGGGAATCCCCGCCAACCGCGAGGGCTTCGGTCCGCCGGTGGCGGAGACGACCCAGGTGCCCCGGGACTCGCTGGAGGCGCTCGAGGCCGCCTTCCAGGAGATCGGCCCCGAGCGGGTCGCGGCGGTCATCTCCGAACCGGTGATCGGCGCCGGGGGCCTGTACCCGCCGCTGCCCGGATACCTGCAGGGCGTTCAGGAGCTCTGTCACCGCTACGGCGCCCTGTTCATCGTGGACGCGGTCATCTGCGGATTTGGCCGTCTCGGCAGCTGGTACGGGTTCGAGCGGCTCGGATTGGATCCGGACATGGTCACCTTCGCCAAGGGCGTGACGAGCGGCTATCTGCCCCTCGGCGGCGTGCTCATCTCCGAGGCGGTCGCCGAACCGTTCTTCGCCTCCGACGGCCCGATCTTCCGGCACGGGGCGACCTATGCCGGCCATCCCACCTGTGCCGCCGCCGCGCTCGCCAACCTCGAGATCCTCGGTCGCGAGCACCTGCTCGACCGCGCCCGAGAGCTCGAGGGGCCGCTGTTTGCGGCGATGAGCTCCCTCACCGAGCATCCGCTCGTCAGCGAGGCCCGTGGCGGCCTCGGTTTCCTCGCGGCGATCGACCTCCGTGAGGAGGCACGCACCGAGCGGCCCACCGTCGTCGCAGAGGTGTTCCACGCCGCCCGCGAGCGCGGCCTGATCGTCCGGCCGCTCGCCACCGGGCTGGCGGTGTCCCCGCCACTGACGGCGAGCACCGCCCACATCGACCTGATCGTCGAGACGCTCGCCACCTCCCTCGACGCCGTCGCCGAGGCCGCCCAGCTCAGCCTCGATCCCTCCTGACGGGCCGCGGAGGACCTTCCGGCCGGCCGTGGTGGAGACTCTCCTGGATCATGAACCGTGACTCGTCCAGCTCGTCGGAGCGCTCGGTGCGCTCCAGCGCGTGCGCGAGGTCCAGCAGCTCATCGGCGGGGATGGCCGCTTCGATGACCGCAAACAGCTGGCGCTCCTCCAGACGCACGTGCTCTGACAGGGTCGCGCCGAGGTCGTGCAGTCGATCGGGGTTCGGATCTGGCGCCCGGGCGAGCTGGTCGGCCTGTGCGCGGATCGCGACGTGGTCGCCGAGCACCTGCAGGACCAGCGGATGGTGAGCATCGCCGTGGACGGCGTAGGCGGGCAGCAGCAACTCCTCCTCGAGCCGGAAATGGCGGCGTCCGTCGCGGAGCCAGAAGTCGAGAAAACGTCGGCGCTCCTCGCGGACCGTTTCCGCGGTGGCGCGCCGTAGCCTGTGTGCGACAAACAGCGCCTGATGATGATCGCGTGAGAGGATCGCCAGAGCCTCGGTGCGCTTCACGGCGTCTCCTCGACTGCGGGCGCCTGCCGGGCGAGCGGGCCGCGCACCCGGATCAGGCAGCCGGCCGAGCCGGGATCCTGAGGCTCAAAGCCGACGAGGCGCGTATCCGGATCGAGGGTCTCCAGCAGCCCGCTGGTCAATCCGCGGTGGAGCCCGCACACGAGCGGCTGGCGTTCGTAGACGGCTTCTCGGTACGGGCAGTTGCGGAGCCGGTAGACGAGCCGGTCCTGGCCCAGCGGTTCACGTTCGGGAGCGAATCCCAGCGCGGCCAGGATGTCGAACAGCTGCTGTTCGACGGTGCCTGCACTGTCGTGCTCGCCCGCCAGCCCCCGCCCGATCCGGCGCCCGACCGCCTCCATGTCGTCCACCTGCGCGCCGGTTGCGACCAGCGAGCCCACGAGCCACCGCGACAGCTCCGCATACCCGGTCGGTGGATCACCGGCGGGCTGGGCGTCCGGGCTGATCGCCCAGGTGTCACGGGGACGTCCGCGCGCGATCCGCTCCCGGCGACGGTCGACGAGGCCCGCGGCGTGCAGGCGCTCGAGGTGCAGGCGGACGCCGTTGGGATGCAGTCCGAGCTCCTCGGCCAGCTCCTCGGTGCTGGCGGGGCGTCTCAGCGTGCCGAGGAGCGCGAACGCGCGCGCCCGCGTCGGCTGGGCCAGCGCGTCCCCGGGGCGGATTGGAATGTCCATCGTCATCGAGGCTTGCACACTGAGACGAGGAAAACCATGTCCGGGGGACGGGCGCCGGCACCGGCCCGATGGTCGGCGTTGATCTGGGCGTAGTGACGCCACTGCGGCGGCAGCTGGTCCTCCGCGAAGATGGCGTCGACCGGACACGCCTCCACGCACGCGTCACAGTCGATGCACTCCTCCGGGTCGATGAACAGCTGTTCTGCCTCCCCGTAGCCCGGCTCGCCGGGTGTGGGGTGGATGCAGTCGACCGGGCAGACCTCGACGCACGAGGTGTCCTTGACGCCGATGCACGGCTCTGCGATCACGTAGGTCATCGATGGCTCCTTGAGGCAGCGGGTGCGCAGAGTTTACACATGAGTCATGTGTAAATGGAGCGGCCGGCGTTCCGACCTCGTGGAGGCGGCCCGTCAGGTCCCCGTCCGGCTGAGCGGGAGCGGCTGGGCGCTGACGGTCGCCCGCATCACGATGCGGGTCTCCGTCGCCGCCGCGCCGCCCTCACGGCGGATCGCCCGGACGGTGGCGTCGAGGTCCTCGGGGCCCCGGCAGGCGACGCGCAGCTCGAAGTCGTAGCGTCCGGTGACGAAGGCGACCTCGCGCACCGCCGCCAGGGCGAGGGCGAAGCTCTCGAACGCCTCCGATGACGTGCTCGGTGCGAGCCGCACGTCGATGAAGGCATCGAGGGTTCGGCCGACGTTGGCGAGTTCGACCCGGGCGCTGAAGCCGGTGATCACCCCGTTGCGCTGCAGTCGTCGGACCCGGTCGGCCGCGCCGTGGGGGCTGAGGCCCACCGCCTTGCCGAGATCGGAGAAGGACGCCCGGCCGTCCTCCATCAGCCGGTTGATCAGGGCGAGGTCGACGTCATCGAGGGTGGGGGACTCGGGGCTCACCGGGGCCGACCCGGGGTGACTTCCGAATCGGTGAGCGTGGTCGCAGATTCAGTTGTCTGCGGGGCCATAAAGTGCATAAACGTGATTATTCCACGCCTTTGCTTGCGAATTCACCGACCGAAGCCCACCATCACTGTGACATTCACGTACCACGGCGGAGAGGTTTGCGATGACGAGGGTCGGCGTTCCCAGTGAGATCAAGACGGACGAGTACCGGGTCGCGCTCACCCCGGCCGGCGTGCGTGAGCTCGTCGACGCCGGGCATGAGGTGCTCGTGCAGGCCGGCGCGGGCCTCGGCTCGTCCCTGTCGGATGAGGCCTACACCGCCCAGGGCGCCCGGATCCTGCCGGATGCCGCGGCGGTGTTCGCGGAGGCGGAGATGATCGTCAAGGTCAAGGAGCCCCAGCCGGGTGAGGTGGCGATGCTCGAGCCCCACCACCTCCTGTTCACCTACCTTCACCTCGCCGCCGACGTCGAGCTGACCCACGGCCTCGCCGCCAGCGGCGCGACCTGCATCGCCTATGAGACCGTTGAGGACAGTCGCGGACGGCTGCCGCTGCTCGCCCCCATGAGCGAGGTGGCCGGTAAGCTCGCCGCCCAGGCGGGCGCATTCATCCTCGAAAAGCCGTTCGGTGGCCGCGGGATCCTGATCGGGGGCGTCCCCGGGGTTCCGGCCGCGCGGGTGCTCGTGATCGGTGGCGGCGTCGTCGGCATGAACGCCGCCTTCATCGCGATCGGGATGGAGGCGACCGTGACCGTCTTTGACCGCAACATCGACCGCCTGCGGGAGCTTGACATCGCCTTCGGCGGGCGCGCCGACACCGTGTTCGCCTCCACCCTGGCGATCGAGGAGGCGCTCCCGGAGGCCGACCTGGTGATCGGCGCGGTCCTCGTCAAGGGGGCCAAGGCCCCGCATGTGATCACGCGGGCCCAGCTCGGCCTGATGAAGCCCTCGGCGGTGCTCGTCGACGTCTCCGTCGACCAGGGCGGCTGCTTTGAGACGACGCACCCGACGACCCACACCCACCCGACCTACGACGTGGACGGGATCACCCACTACTGCGTGGCGAACATGCCCGGGGCGGTGCCGATCACCTCCACCTACGCGCTCACGAACGCGACGCTGCCCTACGTGCTCGACCTCGCCGACCACGGTGCGGTCGCGGCGGTGCAGAGATCCCCCGGCCTGCGGGCGGGCGTCAACGTCGCCCACGGCCAGGTCACCTATGAGCCGGTCGCCTCCGTCGCCGGCGTTCCCTACGTGCCGGTGGAGGAGGCGCTCGGGCTCACCAGCACCGTCTGAGCGCGGTCGCTCGAGGAGAAGGTTGCCCGCGCCGGCGGGTCGACACCGGCGGGAGCCGCCGGGCACGCCGGGACTGTGTCAGCCTGTGTGCACCCGAGCTCTTTCCGTCGGGACCTGCCCGCATGCCTCGAATCCCCCGCCGCCCACCGCACCCGCACGTCCGCGCTCGCCTCTGGCTCGTGCCCCTGCTCGCGCTTGTCTGTGCCGGGTGCGGTGCGAGCACCCAGCTGGGCGCCACGGGCCGCCGGGCCCTGCTCACCGACATCGGCGCGGCCCAGGCGGGGCTGGGCCGGCGCGACGCCGCGGCGGTCCGCGGCGCCGTCCGCCAGTTTGAGGGGGAGGTCAGCCACCTCCGCGCCGCCGGTGAGCTGACCACCGCGCGGGCTGCCGAGCTCACCACCCAGGCCCAGACGGTCCTCGCCGAAGCACGCTCCCTGAGCGCTGGCGCGGTGAGCGCGACGACCCGCCGGCAGACGACGACGACCGCCACCCAGACGAACACGACGCCGACGGCCTCCACGGCTGAAGCGGTGAGCGCCACCCCGGTGCCGGCGACCCCGGCCCAGCCGTCGCAGCCGCCCCACGGCCACGGCCACGGCCACGGCCCCGGCGGGAACGGGCCGCCAGGGCAGCACCAACCCGGGGGCCCGGGCGGCCCCCCCGGCCACGACAAGGGCCAGGGGAAGGACAATCAGGGTCCGGGCAATCAGAACCAGGGCTCGGACAACTAGCGGGACCAGATGAGCGACCTCACCCAGGAGCCCTTCACGCGCGGAACGCGGCTGGCCGACCGCTACCGGCTCGAGCAGATCGTCGGCAGCGGCGGGATGGCGGTCGTCTGGCGTGCGGCGGACGAGACCCTCGGGCGCACCGTCGCGCTGAAGGTGATGTCGGATGCGCTTGCCGCCGACCCTGCCTACGTCGCTCGCTTCGCCCGGGAGGCGCGCCTGGCGGCGAGCATCAGCCACCCGAACCTGGTCGAGATCTACGACTACAGCGCGACCGCCGCCCGGCCCTACCTGGTGATGGAGTTCGTCCCCGGCGGCACGCTCGCCGACCGCCTCCGCGACGGCCCGCTCAGCGTGCCCGTCCTGCTCACCGTCTGCGCCGATCTTCTCTCCGCCCTCGGGGCCGTCCACGCGCAGGGGGTCCTGCACCGTGACGTCAAGCCCGCCAACGTGCTGATCGGCCCGGACGGACGCGCCCGGCTCACCGACTTCGGCGTCGCGCTGCTGCAGGAGGGCACCCAGCTCACCCAGCCCGGCCAGGTCGTCGGCACGCTGCGCTTCATCGCCCCGGAGCTGCTCGGCGGGGCCCCCCCGAGCTGCCAGAGTGACCTCTACTCGCTCGGGAAGGTGATCGAGGCGGCGGCCGGCACCCATCCGCCGGACGAGATCGCCGCCTTCAGCGCCTGGCTGTGTGCCACCGACCCGGCCGACCGTCCCACCGACGCCGCCGCCGCGCTCGTCCGGCTCAGCGATGTCAGCCCGACCGTGCCGCTCACCGAGCCGACCCGGATCGCCCCGGCGCCGGTTGAGCCCCTCACGGAGGCGCCGACCGTCGTCGCGCCGGAGCGCGGAACCCGGGGGCCGCGTGGTCTCGCCCGCGGCCCGGTGGCCGCGGGCGAGCGGAGGCTGATGTGGTTCGTCGGTTCGCTCACGGGCGCGGTCGTGCTCGTCGTCCTCATCATCGTCCTCGGGGCGTCCGGGGGCGGCTCACCGGCCCCGAACCGCTCCCGCACCGTCTCCGGGGCGACTCTCTCGACGGCGGCGCACCCGGGAACCGCCGGGCGGATGCGGGCCCAGCTCCGTCAGCTGAGCCGGGAGATCCCCGCCGCCGGCGGGTCCTGATCCGCCCGCTCGTCGGTGCCCGGCGCGCCGGCGGGGACCGGGGGGGCGTCCGCGCTTCGGCCCGGCATCCCGGCCGCGGAGTAGGCGTCGCTCTCATCGAGGGTCTCGTCCTGCAGCAGCGCGCGGGCGAGGGACTCGAGTTGGACCCGGTGCGCGCCGATCAGCGCGCTCACCTCACGGTGGGCGCTGTCGATCAGCAGACGGACCTGCTCGTCGACGACCTGCTGGGTCGCCTCGGAGGTCTCACCCTGCCCGCTGATGAACGGGCCGCGTGCCTCGGCGGAGATGACGCTGACAAAGCCGATCGCCTCACTCATCCCCCACCGACCGACCATCTGGCGGGCGATCGCGGTCACCCGCTCGATGTCGGATTCCGCTCCGGTGGTGATCGTCCCGTAGACGGTCTCTTCGGCGACGCGGCCGCCGAGGGCGACCTTGATCTTGCCGATCAGGTCCTCACGCGTGTAGGAGACCTGGTCGTCGTCGGGGGCGGCGAGGGTGACGCCGAGCGCGAGCCCGCGCGGAATGATCGACACCTTCCGCACCGGGTCCGCGCCGGGCGTGAGCATGCCGACGAGCGCGTGCCCGGCCTCATGGAAGGCGGTCCGTTCCCGGTCCGCGGTCGACAGCACGATCCCCCGCGGTGCGCCGAGCAGGATCTTCTCGAGGGAGTCGGTGAAGTCGGCGGTCTGGACGGTGTGATGGTTCCGGCGGGCGGCGAGCAGCGCCGCCTCATTGGCCAGTTGGGCGAGGTCGGCGCCGACCATGCCGGGTGTGCTGGCGGCGAGCGCCTCCAGATCGATGCCCGCCGCAAGCGGGATCGACTTGGTGTGCACCTCGAGGATCTGCTTGCGGCCCTGACGGTCGGGCGGCTGCACCGCGACGCGACGGTCAAAGCGCCCCGGGCGCATCAGGGCCGAGTCGAGGATCTCCGGGCGGTTGGTGGCGGCGAGCACGATCACCGCCTCAGCGGGCTCGAACCCGTCAAGTTCGGTGAGGATCTGGTTGAGAGTCTGCTCACGCTCGTCGTTGGCGCCCGCGAGGGACACCGAGCCCTGGCGGGAGCGCCCGATCGCGTCGAGCTCGTCGATGAAGATGATCGCCGGGGCCGCCTCCTTGGCCTTGGTGAACAGGTCGCGGACCCGCGAGGCGCCGACGCCGACGATCGCCTCGATGAACTCGGAGGCCGAGATCGAGAAGAACGCCGCGTGAGCTTCGCCCGCGACGGCGCGCGCCAGCAACGTCTTACCGGTTCCGGGAGCGCCCGAGAGCAGGACGCCGTGGGGCATCCGTCCGCCGAGGCGCCCATAGCGGGTCGGGTCGCGGAGGAAGTCGACGATCTCGGTCAGCTCCGACTTCGCCTCATCGATCCCCGCGACGTCCGCGAACGTCGCCCGGATCGTCGCCGGGTCGACGCGCCGGGCTTTGGAGCGGCCGAAGCTGCTGAGTGCTCCCATGCTGCCTCCGGCCTTGGCTGCGCGGCGCATGAACACGATCACGACACCGACGATCAGCAGCGTCGGACCGAAGCCGAGCAGCAGGGAGATGAGCAGGGAGGTGCTCTGGGTCGTCGACTGGGCGTTGATCTGGGTGCCGTGGGCCTGCAGCAGCGCGGACAGCTGATCGTTGTTCCAGAAGCTCGGGACCTCCGTGCTGAAGAGCGTCGTCGACGCGGACGTCGCGGTCGTGCCTGGGATGTGCTCGGGCGATTTCAGCGTGCCGTCGATCGCGTCACCGGTGGAGGTGATCGAGGCGACCCGGCCGGCCGTGACCTGGGTGATGAAGTACGGGCTGAAGGGCACCTTCACCCGAGGTGGGGCTGCGGGGGAGAACAGCAGCACGGAACCGAAGTTGATCACCAACAGCGCGAGGGCGAAGACGAGGAAACCGCGGGAGCGGTGCGGTGCGCGCGGGGCCGGTGAGTCGGGCCGTCCCCGTCCGTCGGGGGCGGGCGCCACCCGCCACCCCCGGACGTCCCGGTGCATCGGCTCGTGCGGGTGTGGCCTGGAAGCCGCCCGCCGAGACCCTTCCTCCGCGGGCGCCATCAGGCTCCCGCCGTCACGGTCAGGCCATCGGGGCCGGCCGCCGCGGCGCGCAGCCGACCGCCGTCACTCTCCCAGCGCTCGAGTTCCGGTGTCGCCCGTGGGGCGCCACACTTCCAGCAGCTGTCCTCCACCGGGTCCATCGGCGCGCCGCAAGCGCCGCAGAGCCGCGGGATGTGTCGGTTCTGACGCGCGCGTGGCGCGCCGCCGCCGGGGTGGCTGGGGACGGGCGTCTGCAGGTCGGGCATGGCTGACTCCTCGGGCGTGAGAGTGGTGCGGGCCACGGGTGGCGCGCACCGACGCCGGCCGAAGGTCAGGGCCGGGGACGACGGCAGCTTGCCGAGGGCTGGGGCAAGCGCCCCATCTACGTTACTCCCGCAGTCGGTGATCACCCGGTCCTCACAACCGGTCGGTCATACAATCGCCGCGTGGGCCCTTCCGGTGAGGGTGGCGAACGCGACCACCTGCGTGTGTTGATCGCCAACGAGCGACGGGACCGACTCGCTCTCGTCGCCCCGCTCGTCGTCGCCCTCGGCCATGAGGTGATCGCCCGGGAGATCGCCGTCGAGGACGTCGGAGCGGTGACCGCGCGTGAACGTCCGGATGTCGCCCTCGTCGGCCTCGGGGACAGCTCCGCGCACGCGCTCGCCCTGATCGACACGATCGTCCGCGAGGCCGCCTGTCCGGTGATCGCGCTCCTGCACGCTCCCGACCCCGCCTTCATCAGGGAGGCGTCCAAGCGCGGGGTGTTCGCGCACATCAGTGACGATGACGTCGAGGACTGGCAGAGTTCGATCGACATCGTCCTGCGCCGGTTCACCGAGTACCACGATCTCCAGGGCGCGTTCGGACGCCGGGCGACGATCGAGCGGGCCAAGGGGATCCTGATGGAACGCCACGCGGTCGACCATGAGGCGGCTTTCGCGATGCTGCGCGAGCACTCGCGCAGCGCCAACCGCAAGCTGATCGACGTCGCGACCGCGGTCGTGGACGGGCATCGCCTGCTGCCGCGGGACCCCGGCGCGACCCGGCATCGCCCTGCGGGATGAGGTGCGCTGGGGCCGCGCCAGGGACGGGTGCTAGTGTCGAAGCTGGAGAGCATCGAGGCCGGTCGGCCAGTGCCGCTGTCGCAGTCCCGGTTGAGGTCGGTCCGGTGCCGTCGCAGCGGAAGTCAATCCCGTCAACCGGCTCCCCCCGGGAGTCAGATCGGATGCGCCCATGAGTGCTCATGCCCGCCCGCACGTCGTTGTGCTCGGAAGCAGCTTCGCCGGCCTGACGACGGCGCGCTACATCCACCAGAAGGCCGGTGACCACGTCCGGCTCACCGTCGTCGACCCGAACCCGTACCTGATCTTCGTGCCGAACCTGCCGATGGAGGTCTTCGCCGACCACGATCCGCTCGTGACGATGCACATGGAGACGGTCCGCTTCCACGACTCCGACGGGACGACGTTCATCAACGCAGCCGCGACCGAGATCGACCTGGACAACCGGCGCGTCACGATCGTCCCAACCGATCGGGCGGGGTCGGCGCCGGAGAGCCTCGCCTATGACATGTTGGTGATCGCCACCGGCAACCGCCTCGCCTACGACCAGATCGAGGGCTTCGCCGAGCACGGGGACACCGTCTCCAGCGGCCACTACGGCAACAAGCTGCGCCGCAAGCTCTTCCACGACTACAAGGGTGGCCCGGTCGCGATCGGCTCCGCACGCTTCCATCAGGGCCTCACCGGGAAGCCGGACTGGCTGCCTGAGGCGGTGGCGGCCTGTGAGGGGCCACCGCTGGAGATCGGCCTGACGATGGCCCACTGGCTCGGGCAGCGCGGCCTCGGGGATGCCCACAAGATCACGCTGTTCACCCCGGGAGAGAAGATCGCCGAGGACGCCGGTGACGCGATCGTCGACCAGTTCCTGCAGATCGCGACGGAGATGGGCTTCGGGTATGCCAACAACACCCAGGACATCAAGGCGATCACCGCCGACGGGATCGAGTTCGCCAACGGCACCAGCCTGGAGGCCGAACTCAAGATCGTTCTGCCTGACTGGGTTCCCCACGCGTTCCTCGCCGGCCTGCCGATCAGTGACGAGCGCGGATTCGTCCTCACGGATCTGCGGATGCGCAATCCCCTTCATCCTGAGGTCTTCGCCGTGGGTGATGCGGCGGCGCTGACGGTTCCCAAGCTCGGTTCCCTCGGACATCAGCAGGCGGAGATCGTCGCCGACCAGATCGCCCTGCAGTCCGGTGCGATCCCCGAGTCGAAGGTCGGTGAGGCCTTCCATCCCGCCATCCTGTGTTTCGGCGACATGGGTGGCCACAAGGGTTTCTACATCCACTCCGACACCTGGTATGGCGGCACCACGAGCGTGTTCAACATGGGCTATGCGGCCTATGCGATGAAGATGGCGTTCAAGGAGATGTACTTCCGGACCGGCGGCAAGCCCGTCTCGTGGGGGATGCCCTTCACCGAGTTCACGATGGATCACGGCCTCTCACGGATCTGAGCCTCAGATCGCCCTCCACTGTGGGACCGCCACGACTCGTAGGCGAGCCGGGGCGGGGGGAGAGGGGGGGGGTGTCCACCGTGGCCGGGACGAGAGGCGATCTTCACAGCTGGAGCCCGGTTCGATGTCAGACATCCGGGTATATAACTCGGTCATGCCCTCACAACCGATCTCGGCCAGACGTCGTCTCCGCCCCGGCTGCTCGGCGATCCTGCGGTTCTCAGGGGGGCGGTGGCGATGACCGCCCGCGACCTGAGCGAGGACCTCGAACCGAGCCTTCCCGAGTTTCCCGTCGTGCTGCGCGGATATGACCGCCCATCCGTCGAGCAGTACATCAGCGACCTGCACGAGCGCCTCGCCGAGACGGACGAGCGCCGGCGCCGGGCGGAGAGCGAGCCGTCCACCCAGGCCTACCGGGAGGTTGGTCCGCGGGTGGCGGAGATCTTCGCCCTCGCCGAGGCGGAGGCGGCCGACATCGTCTCGGGGGCCAAGGCGGAGGTGCAGGACGCCTTGGACGGTGCTCGCTCCGAGGCGGAGGCGATCGTCACCGCGGCCCGCACGGAGGCCCGGGCCCAGACCGCCCGTCAGCAGCGCGACTGGGAGGCCCTGCTCGCCGCCTATGAGGCCGACCGCGACCGCATCCGCGCGGAGGTCGACGCGCTCAACACGCAGAAGGCGACCGTGCTCGGTGAACTGCGGCGCCTCCGTGACGCCCTCGGTCAGGCCCCCGGGCTCGTTGAGGCGCTCGCCATCCCCGCAACGGCCCCGACTCCGATGCTCGGTGACGACCCTGACGTCGTGACGCGCCGGCACGAGCTGCCCGCCCCTGAGGCGGAGGCGGTCACGCGCATCGTGAACCGGATCACCCCCGACGATGATGAGGAGGCGACGCGTGTGCTCCCCGCAGGCCGGCGGCCCGACGCCCCGCCCACTCCCCGGCCTGAGGTTGCCGCGAGCCGTGAGGACGATGAGGACGATGAGGACGACGAGGACGACGGCGATGACGAATTCCTCGACGTCCCCGAGTTCATGGCAGCGCCGAACCTCGAGGATGAGCCGGAGTTCGATGAGGACCCCGCGTTCCGTCCTCAACCTCGCGTCGAGGACGAGTCCGAGTTCGACGACACCGTTCCGGTCGATCCCGAGCCGACACGCGCCTACACGATCGCCGAGCAGGCCGAGCTCACCGACGAGCCGTGAACGCACCCCCGGAGAGCGCCCCGACCGAACCCGGGTTGGCGACGAAGGTGCTCCGGAGGCGATCGCGGGGATCTTTGCGAGCATCACCGCCGACCCCCGCCACCACAACCTGCGTCTGCTCGCCCGGCGGCCGATCGCGCGGCGCCGGTTTTCACGCTGGAGCATGGGCTTTGAGCATCCCCAGGCCGATCGGCTCGCTGACCGTCTCCCCGGTTACCGGCCGACGATCGACTATCCGCTCGCCTCCGGCGAGCTCGTTCCCAACGCCGAGATCGCCGAGGCGCTGTTGGTGATGAGCGCCGGCGCCTGAGGATCAGGCGGCGCGCTTTCAGAGGGCTGCGTCCGGCTCACGGTCAGAGGTCGCCTTCGGCTCCCCGGCGGGAACCGGTTCTGGCGCTGGCGGGGCGGGCTCGGCCGGGGGCAGCACCTCCAGCAGCTCCGCGACCCCAGCCAGGGCGAACAGGCGATTCGGCTGGGCGTGGCGGGAGCGACGCAGGGTCAGGCGCGCGCGCTCCTCCGCGGACCCGGCGGCGATGAGAATCGCGCCGAGGCCCATGCTGTCGATGAACGTGACCGCGGAGAGATCGAGGATCTGGCGCCGGCCGGCGCGGAAGTTGGCGATCAGCGCCGCCCGGACCCGGTCGGCGACGGCGAGGTCGACCTCGCCCCGCAACGCCACGCACACCCCGTCCGGGCCCTCGCTCTCGGTGAGTGAGAAGTCCGAGGCCGGCGGCACCCTCACCGACCTCCGGCGGGGCGAACCGCCGGCCACACGACGCTCAAATGCCCTCGCCTTCGCCGTGGGGTCGCAGCGTGAAGCGCAGCTGCACGCTCGAGCCTCCGTGCTCGCGCTCCCGGAACAGGGCCTGGGTGGCGGTTTCGCGCATCACCGTCAGGCCAGCGCCGAGCCCGGGGGTGCGGGCCGGTGAACTGAGCCCGCGCCCGTCATCCTCGACGATGACGACGAGCTGGTCGCCGCCGATCACCGCGAGGACCCTGAAGGACCCAGTGGTGTGCTCCTCATAGGCGTGGACGACGACGTTGGTCGCCGCCTCCGACACGGCGAGGCGGACATCATCGACGCACTGAGGCGAAGCGCCGTGCGCCTCGGCGATCGCCGCGACCGCGTTGCGAGCGGCGCGCACGGAGGCGGCCACCGCTGGGTAGACCGCCATCACGAGCGGACGGTCGAGCGCGGGATGGGCTCTGTCGTCATTGTCACCGACCACCATCACAGCTCACTTACCCGCGGTCAGTCCTCTCACACATACTCTCAACAGATTGTCGGGCCCACGCGCGCTCAGGCGGCCTCTTCGTCCACGGCGGGGGCGAGCCCGCGTCGGGCGAGTAGCGGCTCGATCGGGGCCGGACGGCCCCGCCAGGCCCGATAGACGCCGAGCGGCTCACGGGTCCCTCCGATGCTGAGGACGTGGCGGCGATACAGCTCGCCGTTGGCGCGCGTCCGTCCGCCCTGTTCGATGAACCACTGCTCGATGTCTGCGTCATAGACCTCCGCCCAAATGTAGGAGTAATAGCCGGCCCCGTAGCCACCGGCGAAGATGTGGGCGAACGTACTCGTTCCGTAGCGGGGCGGGATCGCCGGATTGTCGAGGCCGACGGCGCCGAGCGCCGCCGCCTCAAAGCCCGCGATCGCCTCCACGTCGGCGGGCACCTGCTCGGGGGTGAGCTGATGCCAGGCCATGTCGAGCACCGCGGCCGCGAGATATTCGCTCGTGGCAAAGCCCTCGTTGAAGGTCTGGGCGGCCGCCAAGCCGGCGACGAGCTCAGCCGGGATCGGTTCGCCCGTCTGATGGTGGACGGCGAATTCGGCGAGCGTGTCGGGCCACAGCAGCCACATCTCATTGGCCTGAGAGGGGAACTCGACCCAGTCGCTGGGGACGCTCGTCCCCGACAGCTCCGGGTAGCGGGAGCGGCCGAGCAGACCGTGGAGGGCGTGGCCGAACTCGTGAAAGAGGGTCCGGGCCTGCTCGAAGGTGAGCAGCGTCGGCTCGCCCGGCGCCGGCTTGGGGACGTTGAGGTTGTTGACGACGACGGCAGTGACGGTCCCCGTGAGGCTCGCCGCGTCGACGAGCGAGTTCATCCACGCGCCGCCGCGCTTGGTCTCGCGCGCATACAGGTCGAGCAGGTAGAGGCCGACCGGGGCGCCGTCCTCCTCGGTGACCTCGAAGGTGCGGACGTCCGGGTGGTAGCCGGCGAGGTCGTGGCGCTCTTGGAACCGGAGCCCGTAGAGCCGGGACGCGCTGGCGAACACCCCGTGTTCGAGGACCCGCTCGGCCTCAAAGTAGGGGCGCAGCGCCGTGAGGTCGAGCGCATAGTCGGCGGCCCGGACCTGTTCGGCCCAGTACGGCCAGTCGGCGGCACGGACGGGAGCGCCGGCCCGCTGCTCGAGCCGGGCCTGCTCGGCTTTGGCGTTCGCGGCGGCGGGGGCGGCGAGGCGGGTGAGCATCTCCATCACCGCCTCCGGGGTCCGGGCGATCCGGTCCGAGGTGACGACCGCTGCGTGGTTGACAAACCCCAGCAGCTGGGCCCGCTGCGCCCGGAGGGCGACGATCTCCAGGGCGATCGCCCGCGTGTCATGGTCGTTGCCGCGGCGTCCGCGGGCCTGCTGGGCGGCCGCGAGCCGGGCGCGGGCATCCGCGCTGGTCAGCGTGCTGAGGTATGGGTGGGCGGTCGGCAGGACGAGTGAGATGAGGTAGCGGCCGGGGTGGCCGCGGTCCTCGGCCGCCTGCCGGGCGGCTGAGAGCTCACCGGCGCTGAGCCCGTCGAGGTCCTCGGCGGCGTCGAACAGCACCGCGAGGTCATTGCTGTCGGCCTGGAGGTTGACCTTGAAGGCGGTCGACAGCTCTGAGAGGCGGCCGTTGATCGCCTTGAGCCGCGCCTTGTCGGCGTCCTTGAGACCGGCCCCGGCGAGCCGGAAGGCACAGAGGATGCGCTCGAGCAGGTAGGCCGCCTCGGGATCGAGCTCCTCCCCGGCGGCGGCGACCGCCTCGATCCGCCCGAACAGGACCGGGTCGAGCAGGATCGCGTCGGAGTGGGCGGCAATCTCGGGGGAGAGCTCCGCGTCGATGGCATCGATCTCCGCGGTCGCGTCGGCGGAGGCGACGTTTTCAAAGATGGCGAGGGCACGCCGCAGGGCGACGCCGCTGCGCTCGAACGGCTCGAGCGTGTTGGCAAAGCTCGCCGGAGCGGGGTCGGCGCAGATCGCGTCGATCGCCTCTCGCTGGCGAGCCATCGCAATCCGGATCGCCGGGGCGTAATCGCTGACGGCGATGCTGGCGAACCGCGGGAGCTGATAGGGAAGGTCGCTGGGGTCAAGCAGCGGGTGGAGGGAGTTCTCGGACGCCATCGCCCGAAGATAGTCGACCGCTCAGGCGCGATCAGCAGCGACCGTTCCGGCGCCCGAGGGTTGGTTCGGCGGCGGTCGCCGGGCCGGGCAGCGCGATCACGGCGGTCGCCAGCGCGGCTGCCGGACCGAGCGCTGCCCGGCCGAGACGGTGCGATCTGCGGTCCATCCTTCTCTCCTCGCTCACAGTCAGGCCATGATCGCGGCTGATGGCCGGAGGTCGCGGTGTGCGCCCACGCCGTCCCCGTGCTCAGGCAGGGTACAGGGAACCTGACCGTTTGCCCAGGGAGGGAGCCGCCCGCGTCCCCGGACATCGCGGACCGGGGTCCGCCCTGGGGTCCGCCCCGGGGTCGCCGGAGAGGTCGCCCGGGGGGCGGGAGTGCTCGGTGGGGCCCCTGCTACTCTCGGCGTTCGCATGCCGACCACCAACCAGCTTGTCAACAAGGGCCGTCAGAAGCCCGCCAAGAAGCTTGCGACTCCGGGCCTGAAGTCCGGCAAGGGCCGCAAGAAGAAGGTCGCCGCACCCCAGCGCCGCGGCGTCTGCACTCGCGTGTACACGACGACGCCCAAGAAGCCGAACTCGGCTCTGCGCAAGGTCGCCCGTGTCCGGCTCACCAACGGTATGGAGGTCGGCGCCTACATCCCCGGAGAGGGTCACAACCTGCAGGAGCACTCCGTCGTGCTCGTGCGTGGTGGCCGCGTCAAGGACCTCCCGGGGTTCCGTTACAAGGTGATCCGCGGAACTCTCGACGCCGCCGGCGTCGCGGACCGCAAGAAGGCCCGCAGCCAGTACGGCGTCAAGGCCAAGTAGCCACTCTGGAGATCTTTCGATGCCCCGTCGCGCAGCCGCACAGATCCGGCCGGTCGAGCCGGACCCCGTCCACCGCAACCGGATGGTCACCCAGATCATCAACAAGGTGATGCTGGACGGCAAGAAGTCGACCGCCGAGCGGATCGTCTATGACGCCCTCGCGATCCTCGCCGAGCGAACCGGACAGGACCCGCTTGAGGTGCTTGAGGCTGGCGTCAAGGCACTCACCCCCGTGCTCGAGGTCAAGTCCCGGCGCGTCGGTGGCGCGACCTATCAGGTTCCCGTTGAGGTTCCGCCCCGGCGGGCGCGCACGCTCGCGGTGCGCTGGCTCGTCACCTTCGCCCGTCAGCGGCGTGAGAAGACGATGGCCCAGCGGCTCGCCCATGAGCTGCTCGACGCCCAGCAGCAGCAGGGCAGCGCCTACAAGCGCAAGGACGACGTCTACCGCATGGCCAAGGCCAACCAGGCCTTCGCTCACTACCGCTGGTAACCGTCCCGCGGTCACGGATCTCCGTCACCGTACACCGCGCAGTTCCCCAGGCCCGGCTCGTCCGGGCCTGACGCGTTTTCGGGGTTCTGAGCCTGAGGAGGCGACCGGAAGGTCGGCCGGGAGGCGACCGGAAGGTCGGCTCCGCGGTCATCGCGGGAAGGTGAACGCGAGGGCCGCCCGCTACACGGGACCGGGGGCTGTAGCAGACAACCCTCGCGGCCACTGAGACTAACAGCCCGCCTGCCCAACCGTGCCCGCTCGCCCGCGCGCCCGCTCCGAGTGTCAGGCTTCAGACAGAACCTGAACGGGGTCCGGCCCGCCGGGACGAACCCGCGCGCGCACCCCGTGTCGAGCGCCGGAGCGGGCCGGGAGAGCGCGGCCCCGCCGGGGCGAGCGCGTCTCCACCGAGCAGGAAACCCAGCCCGCTCGCGCCGAGCAGGGCGAGGGCGCCGGCGAGTTCGACGTACAGCCCGACGCCGACGACGTTGATCGCTGTCTGGTAGTGCCCGGCGACCAGGCCGAACCCGTGGCTGCGGGCGGCGGGAAGGTCGTGGCCGAGGCAGACGGCGAGCGCCGCGACGGCCACGACCCCGATCAGCAGGAGCGCGGCGCGGCTGCCGCTGATCAGCACGCCGGCGGCGAGCAGCAGTCCGAGCACGGCGAGCACGAGCACCCCGTAGGCGTGCGCGGCACCGACCGTCTCTGACCCAACGGGGAGCCCGCGGGCGCTGGTGAAGGTGTGAAAGAGCGGGAGCGCCTGGGACAGCGCGAGGACGAGCGCGCCGGTGCCCGCGAGCCCGGAGATGGCCTTTCTCACGTTGCTATATTCGCTTGCTGGCTCCGGTGATGCGCCGATCCTCGGCGTGCGGACACTTTCCTCCCGGTAGCCCGTCAGATTCCCTCCCATGGAGAAGCCGAACTCAAACTAACTGCCTGTGGCGACAGCCGTGTCGTGACACAGGGCCCCGAGGGGCCCTTTTTCGCGCCCGCAGCCACACTGAGCGAGAGTTCGCACGACCGCAACCGTCAGAGAAAGATGCCCCGCAAGTTCAGTCTCAAGAACACCCGCAACATCGGGATCATGGCTCACATCGACGCCGGTAAGACGACGACGACTGAGCGCATCCTCTTCTACACCGGCCGCACCTACAAGATCGGCGAGGTGCACGAGGGCGCGGCGACCATGGACTGGATGGAGCAGGAGCAGGAGCGCGGGATCACGATCACGTCCGCGGCGACGACCTGTGAGTGGAACGGGACGCGGATCAACATCATCGACACGCCCGGCCACGTCGACTTCACCGTCGAGGTCGAACGTTCGCTGCGGGTCCTCGACGGCGCCGTCGCCCTGTTTGACTCCGTCGCCGGGGTCCAGCCGCAGTCAGAGACCGTCTGGCGCCAGGCCGACAAGTACCACGTTCCGCGGATCGCGTTCGTCAACAAGATGGACCGCATCGGCGCCGACTTCGAACACGCCGTCCAGACGATGGTCGATCGTCTCGGCGCCCACCCGGTCCCGATCCAGCTGCCGATCGGCGCCGAGGCCGAGCTGAAGGGCATCGTCGACCTCGTTGAGAACCACGCGATCATCTACAAGGACGACCTCGGCAAGGAACATGAGGTCGCTGAGATCCCCGCCGACCTGGTTGATGCCGCCGCCGCCGCCCGCGAGCACCTGCTCGACGAGGTCGCCAACTACGACGACGAGCTGATGGAGCTGATCCTCGAGGAGGGTGAGATCCCCGTCCCGATGCTCAAGGCGGCGATCCGCAAGGCGACGCTCTCCTCTGAGTTGACCCCGGTCCTGTGCGGCTCGGCGTTCAAGAACAAGGGCGTCCAGCCGCTGCTCGACGCCGTCCTCGATTACCTTCCCTCGCCCCTTGACGTCCCGGCGATCACCGGCGTCGTCCCCGGCAAGACCGACGCGGAGGGCAACGAGGTCCCCGCCGAGCGCCACGCCGACGACTCCGAGCCCTTCAGCGCCCTCGCGTTCAAGATCATGGCCGACCCGTTCGTCGGCAAGCTCACCTTCTTCCGGGTCTACTCCGGTCACCTCGAGGCGGGTGGTCGCGTGCTCAACGTCTCCACCGGCAAGACCGAGCGGATCGGGCGGCTGCTGATGATGCACGCCAACGACCGCGAGGAGCTCACGGAGGTGTGGGCCGGTGACATCGCCGCCGGGGTGGGGATCAAGCAGGTCGTCACGGGGGACACGCTGTGTGACCCGGCCCAGGCGATCAAGCTCGAGTCGATCATCTTCCCCGAGCCGGTGATCAAGGTCGCGATCGAGCCGAAGACGAAGGTCGACCAGGAGAAGATGGGCGTCGCCCTCCAGCGGCTCGCCGAGGAGGACCCGACCTTCCAGGTGCAGACCAACGAGGAGACCGGCCAGACCGAGATCTCCGGGATGGGCGAGCTCCACCTGGAGATCCTCGTCGACCGGATGATGCGCGAGTTCAAGGTCGAGGCGAACGTCGGTCGGCCCCAGGTGTCCTACCGTGAGACGATCCGCGGCACCGCCGAGAAGGTGGAGGGCCGCTTCGTCCGCCAGACCGGCGGCTCGGGCCAGTACGGGATCGTCTACATCGACATCGAACCCAACCCCGGCAAGGGTTATGAGTTCGTCAACAAGATCAAGGGTGGGTCGATCCCGACCGAGTACATCCCGGCGGTCCAGAAGGGCCTTGAGGAGGCGCTCGACAACGGCCCCCGGGCGGGCTACCCGCTCGTTGACGTCAAGGTCACCCTCCAGGACGGCAAGTACCACGACACCGACTCCTCCGAGATCGCCTTCAAGGTCGCGGGCTCGCTCGCGATGAAGGAGGCGGCCAAGCGCGCCAAGCCGGTGCTGCTCGAGCCCGTCTTCGCGATCGAGGTCGTCACCCCGGAGGAGTACATGGGTGACGTCATCGGTGACCTCAACCGACGCCGCGGGCAGGTGCAGGGCATGGAGCAGCGCGGCAACGCCCAGATCGTCTCCGCGTTCGTGCCGCTCGCGGAGATGTTCGGCTACGTCACCGACCTGCGCTCCAACACGCAGGGCCGGGCGACCTCCACGATGCAGTTCGAGCGGTACGAGGAAGTGCCTCCCAACATCGCCGAGAAGGTCATCGGCGATCTCGGGCAGGCCGCCTAGCAGACCAGTCGGACGGCAGTTAGTACCCTCTCTGAGTTCGCCCGTCGCCGGGCGACAAACCCACGGAAAACCAGAAGGAGCACCCCAAAGTGGCGAAGGCCAAGTTTGAGCGCGGTAAACCCCATGTGAACGTCGGCACCATCGGTCACATCGACCATGGCAAGACGACGTTGACGGCGGCCATCTCCAAGGTGCTCCACGACAACTTCGGTGGCACCAACGAGGTCAAGGCATTTGACCAGATCGACAACGCCCCGGAGGAGAAGGCGCGTGGTATCACCATCGCCGCCTCTCACGTGGAGTACGAGACGGCCAACCGTCACTACGCCCACGTCGACTGCCCCGGGCACGCCGACTACGTCAAGAACATGATCACCGGCGCCGCCCAGATGGACGGAGCGATCCTCGTCGTCTCCGCCGCCGACGGCGCGATGCCCCAGACGCGCGAGCACATCCTGCTTGCCCGCCAGGTCGGTGTCCCCTACATCGTCGTGTTCCTCAACAAGGCCGACATGGTCGATGATGAGGAGCTGCTCGAGCTCGTCGAGGTCGAGATCCGCGAACTGCTGTCCGAGTACGACTTCCCGGGCGACGACATCCCCTTCGTCGTCGGTTCGGCGCTCAAGGCGCTCGAGGGCGACGAGACGTACACGAAGAAGATCCTCGACCTCGCCGAGGCGCTCGACTCCTACATCCCCGAGCCCGAGCGTGACCTCGACAAGCCGTTCCTGATGCCCGTTGAGGACGTCTTCTCGATCACCGGCCGCGGCACCGTGGCGACCGGCCGTGTCGAGCAGGGCATCGTCAAGACCGGCGACACCGTCGAGATCGTCGGGATCCGTCCGACCACGTCGACCGTCGTCACCGGCGTTGAGATGTTCAAGAAGATCCTCGACCAGGGTCAGGCCGGCGACAACGTCGGTTGCCTCCTGCGCGGCACCAAGCGTGAGGACATCGAGCGCGGCCAGGTGCTCTGCAAGCCCGGCTCGATCACCCCGCACACGCAGTTCAAGGCCGAGGTGTACGTCCTCAAGAAGGAGGAGGGTGGCCGTCACACGCCGTTCTTCACCGGATACCGCCCCCAGTTCTACTTCCGCACCACCGACGTGACCGGTGTGGCCAACCTGCCCGAGGGCACGGAGATGGTCATGCCCGGTGACAACGTCCAGATGGAGATCGAGCTGATCCAGCCGATCGCCATGGACACCGGCCTGCGCTTCGCCATCCGCGAGGGTGGCCGCACCGTCGGCTCCGGCGTCGTGACCGAGGTCATCAAGTAGTTGACGACCGGGGGGCGGCCTGTGAGCCGCCCCCCGGACCATCCGCAGTGCCCGTTGTACCCTGTAGGTCCCCCGGGCTCCCGGGGCGCAGTATCCTGATAGCCCGCTGAGCCACGCAGTTCGTCGGCGCTCAGCAGCCCGCAGGACCGTCGTCCGAGCCGGCCAGCCCTGACCGGCCAGCCGTACCGAATTTTGAGAACCGCGCCGTCGTGCGCGCACACAGAAAGAACGCGCAGAGGCGCCCAGCCCCACCAGCCATGGCCACCATCGCCCAAAACAAGATTCGCATCCGCCTGAAGTCCTATGACCACACGGCGATCGAGACGGCGGCAAAGGAGATCGTCGAGACCGCGACGCGCACCGGCGCGACGGTTTCGGGCCCGGTCCCGCTGCCGACCGAGAAGAACGTGTACTGCGTGATCCGCTCCCCGTTCAAGGACAAGGACTCGCGCGAGCACTTCGAGATCCGCACGCACAAGCGGCTCATCGACATCCACCAGCCCACCCCCAAGACCGTGGACTCGCTCCAGCGCCTGGATCACCTTCCTGCCGGCGTGGACATCGAGATCCGCCTCGCCTCCTAGCGATGCCTGCGATTCTCGCCAAGAAGATCGGGATGACCCAGCTGTTCCTGGAGGACGGCAAGGTCGAGCGCGTCACCGTGCTCGAGGCCGGCCCGTGTCCGGTGACGGCCATCCGCACCTTTGAGAAGGACGGCTATGAGGCCGTGCAGCTTGCCTTTGACGCGTGCAAGGAGAAGGCGCTGACCCGGCCGGAGCTCGGCCATCTCAAGAAGGCCGACGCGGGTCCGCACCGGGTCCTGCGCGAGTTCCGGGATGAGGCCGCCGAGCTGCTCGTCGGTGAGACGGTCACCGCGGAGGCGTTCGCCAGCGGGGACAAGGTGAAGATCTCCGGGACCTCGAAGGGCAAGGGCTTCCAGGGGACGATCAAGCGCCACAACTTCAAGCGCGGACCCAAGACCCACGGCTCCCACAACTATCGGGCCCCTGGTTCGATCGGCGCCTCGGCCTGGCCGGCGCGGGTCATGAAGGGCATCCGCGGCCCCGGTCACATGGGGGACGAGCGCGTCACCCAGAAGGGCCTCACCGTCGTCGACGTGATCGCCAAGGAGAACCTGCTGCTCGTCCGGGGCTCGGTCCCCGGAGCCAAGGGCGGGATCGTGGAGGTACGGACTGATGCCTAGCGCCCCCCATCTCCACGGAGCGACCGTCGAGCTCGATCCGGTCGCCTTCGGCGCCGAGTTCAATATGGCCCTCGTGCACGAGACCGTGCGGGCCGAGCTCAACGCCCGCCGTCAGGGAACGAGCTCGACCAAGACCCGGGGGAAGGTGTCCGGCGGTTCGGCCAAGCCGTGGCGTCAGAAGGGCACTGGCCGGGCTCGCGCCGGTTCCTCGCGCTCGCCCATCTGGGTCGGCGGCGGCACCGTCTTCGGTCCCCAGCCCCGTCATTACACCTTCAAGGTCAACCGCAAGGCCCGCCGGGCCGCGCTGCGCTGCGTCCTGTCGGTCCACGCGACCCGCGGCAGTGTCGCGCTGCTCGACGGTGCCCTGCTCACCGAGCCCTCGACCAAGGCCGCGCTTGCGCTGCTCACCGGCTGGGAGCACAAGGGGTCGGTCCTCGTCGTGCTCGCCCGCACGGAGGAGGCCGCTTACCTGTCCTTCCGCAACCTCGAGCGGGTCACCGTGCTCGAGGCCGAGGATGCCGGCGTCGCCGACATCGTCGGGGCGGCCAACCTGCTCGTCTCGGATGCGGCGCTCGGCCTGCTCGTCGCCCGCGCCACCGGGACCGGCGCGGAGAGCACTGAGGAGGTCGAGGCGTAATGGACGCTTCACAGATCATCATCCGTCCGGTCGTCTCGGAGAAGACCTATGTCCTCGCTGAGGCCGGCCGCTACACCTTCCGGGTCCACGACAAGGCGCACAAGACCCAGATCCGCCAGGCGGTGGAGGAGCTCTTCGACGTCAAGGTCGTCGAGGTTCGCACCGCCTCGGTTAAGTCCAAGCCCAAGCGCCGGGGCGTCTACAACGGCCGGACGCGTACCTGGAAGAAGGCCTACGTCCAGGTCGCCGACGGCCAGAGCATCCCGATCTTCGGCCAGGGACTGGGGGAGTAAACAGTGGCCATCCGTAAACCCAAGCCGACGTCCCCGGGTCTCCGGTTCGTCTCCTATCCGGACTTCGCCGAGCTGACGCGCTCGACCCCGGAGAAGTCGCTGACCGTCGGGCTGCACAAGTCCGGCGGGCGCAACAACAACGGGCGCAAGACCTCGCGGCACCGCGGTGGCGGCGCCAAGCGCCAGTACCGGATCATCGACTTCAAGCGGACCAAGGACGGGGTCCCCGCCAAGGTCGCCCACATCGAGTACGACCCGAACCGGTCCGCCTACATCGCGCTGCTGCACTACGCCGACGGGGAGAAGCGCTACATCCTCGCCCCGGCGCGACTCAGTGTCGGCCAGACGGTCGAGTCGGGTCCCCAAGCCGACATCCGCGTCGGTAACTGCCTCCCGCTCGCCGCGATCCCCGCCGGTACGGTGCTCCACAACGTCGAGCTCACCCCGGGCCGGGGCGGGCAGCTCGGTCGCGCCGCCGGGACGAGCATCCAACTGCTCGCCAAGGACGGGGATTACGTGACGCTGCGGCTCCCCTCCGGTGAGATGCGGCTCGTCCGCGCGGAGTGCCGTGCGACGATCGGCACGATCGGCAACTCCGATCATCAGAACGTCAAGATCGGCAAGGCCGGTCGCAAACGTCATCTCGGCGTCCGCCCCCAGACGCGCGGTACCGCGATGAACCCGGTCGACCACCCGCACGGTGGTGGTGAGGGCTCGACGACCGCCGGTCGTCACCCGGTCACTCCGTGGGGCAAGCCGACGTTGGGCTACCGCACACGCAAGAAGGGCAAGACGTCGGACAAGTACATCGTCCGCGGGCGTAAACGAGGTAAGAAGCGATGAGCCGTTCATCCAAGAAGGGCCCGTTCGTCGAGGAGCGCCTGATGGCGCGGATCGAGGCGATGAACAAGTCGGGCGAGAAGAAGATGCTGAAGACCTGGAGCCGCACCTCCACGATCTTCCCGGACATGGTCGGCCACACGATCGCCGTCCACGACGGGCGCAAGCACGTCCCCGTGTTCGTGTCCGAGTCGATGGTCGGGCACAAGCTCGGTGAGTTCGCCCCGACGCGGCTCTACCGCGGCCACGTCGCCTCAGGAAAGAAGCGATGACCGACGAGACCAACGACACCCCGGTCGAGCCGGAGGTCGAGAGCCCGGACAGCGAGACGGAGACCGCGGCGGAGCCCGGGGTGACCGCGCCGACGGCGGCGGCCGACGCTGAAGCGACTGACGCTGAAGCGACTGACGCTGAGGCCCCGGAGCCCGAGCTGGCGACCGACGCCGTTGACGCAGACGCTGAGATCGCAGCGCCGGAGACGGACGACGACGACGATGATGACGACGACGACGATGAAGAGTCGGTGGCGGCGCCCGCCCCGCCGAGCTTCGCACGGACGAGCGCGCCGGCCCCGGTCCGCAAGCGTGACCGTAAGCGTGACCCCAACGCGCCCAAGCCGATCGTCCGCGCCCAGGCCAAGTACGTGCGCTCCTCCGCCCGCAAGGCGCGGCTCGTCTGCGACAACTTCCGCGGCAAGAGCGTACCGGAGGCCCGCGCTATCCTCGCCGTCACGCCTCGCGCCGTGGCGCGGGACTGGAGCAAACTGCTTGAGTCGGCTGTTGCCAACGCCGAGCACAACCACGATCTCGTGGGCGAGGATCTCGTCATCAAGTCCGTTCAGGCGGATGAGGGACCCACCATCAAGCGCTTCCGCCCGCGCGCCCAGGGGCGCGCGACGCGCATCCGCAAGCGCACTTCACACCTGACGATCCTGCTCACGCCGAAAGACTGATTAGACAGACCATGGGTCAGAAAGTTCACCCCGAATCCCTCCGTGTCGGGTACATCCACGACTGGAAGTCCAACTGGTTCAACGAGAAGAACTTCGCGGACTACCTGCACGAGGACACCCAGATCCGCGAGCACATCCTTGGCCGCCTGAGCCACGCCGGTCTGTCGGACATCACGATCCGCAAGAACGCGACGGAGGTGGAGGTCAACATCCACACCGCCCGTCCGGGCATCGTGATCGGCAAGTCCGGCTCTGAGGTCGACCAGCTGCGCCGTGATCTGCACCGGATCACCAACAAACAGGTGAAGGTCAACATCCTCGAGATCAAGCGACCCGAGCTGGACGCTCGGCTTGTCGCCCAGTCGATCGCCGAGCAGCTTCAGAACCGCGTCGCCTTCCGCCGTGCGATGAAACGCGCGCTCACGAGCGCGATGCGCTCGGGAGCCAAGGGCGTCAAGGTCCAGGTGTCCGGCCGGCTCGGCGGCGCCGAGATGGCGCGGACCGAGGGCTACTCCGACGGCCGGGTGCCTCTGCACACGCTGCGGGCGGACATCGACTACGGCTTCCATGAGGCGAAGACCACCTTCGGCCGCATCGGCGTCAAGTGCTGGATCAACAAGGGCGAGATCATGCCCGAGGGCTACACCGGCGCCGATCTCACGATCATGGACGAGCCGTCCCCGCAGGCCCCCGACCGCGGCGGCCGTGACGGCCGCGACGGTGGGCGCGGCCGCGGTGGACGTGGACGCCGTGACGGCGACGGTCCCGGAGCCGGTGGCCCCGGCGGACCCGGTCGTGGACGCGGCGGCGCGGCCCCTGGCCGTGGCCGTGGCGGCCAGGGCGGCGGGTACCGTGGCGGCACCGGTGGTGGCGCCGGCGGCGGCGGTGGATACCGCGGCGGCCAGGGCGGCGGGACCGGCGGACCCGGCGGCGGCGGTGGATACCGCGGCGGCCAGGGCGGCGGGACCGGCGGACCCGGCGGCGGCGGTGGATACCGCGGCGGCCAGGGCGGCGGCACCGGCGGACCCGGCGGCGGCGGTGGATACCGCGGCGGCCAGGGCGGCGGCACCGGCGGACCCGGCGGCGGCGGTGGATACCGCGGCGGCCAGGGCGGCGGGACCGGCGGACCCGGCGGCGGCGGCGGATACCGCGGCGGCCAGGGCGGCGGGACCGGCGGACCCGGCGGCGGCGGCGGATACCGCGGCGGCCAGGGCGGCGGCACCGGCGGACCCGGCGGCGGCGGAAACCGTGGCGGCCAGGGCGGCGGCGGTGGCTACCGCGGCGGCCAGGGTGGGACCGGCGGGCCGCGTGGACCCCGTCCCGAAGGTACCGGCGGCCCGCGTGGGCCGCGTCCCCAGGGTGGTCCGGGTGGTCCTCGCGGCCCACGGCCCGAAGGCGCTCCCCGCGGCCC
The DNA here is from genome assembly GCF_023330685.1 of Conexibacter sp. DBS9H8. Taxonomy (GTDB): domain Bacteria; phylum Actinomycetota; class Thermoleophilia; order Solirubrobacterales; family Solirubrobacteraceae; genus Palsa-465. Next base: position 3,221,926 of record NZ_CP097128.1, on the reverse strand, counting down.
TCGTCCCGAGGGCGGCGCGGGTGGTTCCGCACAAGGTTCCGACGGGGGCGCTGCGCCCCAGGGTGGTCAGTCCTAAATGCTTGCTCCTAAGCGTGTCAAGCACCGGAAGGTGCACCGTGGCCGCCGTGCGGGTCTCTCGCGCGGCCAGGTCAAGGTTCAGTTCGGCGAGTACGGGCTCAAGGCCCTGGACGCCGGCTGGATCACGAACCGCCAGATTGAGGCGGCCCGTATCGCGATGACCCGCAAGATCCGCCGTGGCGGAAAGGTGTGGATCAACGTCTACCCCGACAAGTCCTTCACCAAGAAGCCCGCCGAGACCCGGATGGGCTCGGGGAAGGGCTCGCCCGAGGGGTGGGTGGCCGTCGTCAAGCCGGGCCGGGTCATGTTCGAACTGGCCGGCGTGCCGGAGCCCCTCGCCCGTGAGGCGATGCGTCTGGCCGGCCACAAGCTGCCGGTTCGCACCAAGTTCGTACTGCGAGAGGACGGCTGAGGAAGATGGCAAAGCCTATCGAGCTGAGAGAGCTGCCTGAGGCTGAGCTGCGCGCGCACATCGCCACCGCGCGGCGGGAGTTGTTCGGGCTGCGGTTTCAGCACGCCACCGGCGAGCTCGAGAACACCGCCGGGCTCAAGGCGGCCAAGAAGGAGATCGCGCGCGCACTGACCGTCGCGCAGGAACGTGGAATCGAGATTGTGAATGGCTGAGGAAGACAACATCCAGACAGCGCCCGAGGCGCCCGCCGACACCGACACGGTGTCGGTCACGGCTGACGCGGCGCCCGCGCCGATCACCGCGGTCACCACCCCGAGCGAGCGCAAGGCCGCCCGTGAGCAGGCCAGGCTGGCCGCCTCCGGGGCACGCGACAGTCGCAGCGCGGAGGAACGCCAGGCCGAGCGGGACGCAGTGCGTCGCGACAAGGCGGCCGCCCGCCGCCGTGGACGTGAGCAGAGCCGCGCCAAGTACCGCGCCTCCGAGCACGAGCGCGTCCCGACGCCTGCGCGTGAGCACGTCGTCGGTCTCAAGAAGACCCGTCAGGGGATCGTCGTCTCTGACAAGGCGGCCAAGACGATCACCGTCCGGATTGACGTCGCCCGCCCGCACCGCAAGTACAAGAAGATCGTCCGTACGTCGATGACCCTGCACGCCCATGACGAGCGCAATGACGCCCGCATCGGTGACACGGTCGTCGTGCAGGAGAGCCGTCCGCTGTCGGCGACCAAGCGCTGGCGCCTGGTCGAAGTCGTCGAGCGGGCCAAGTAGCCCCAAGCGAGGACTTTTCCCATGGTTCAGAACGAAACCCGACTTAAGGTGGCCGACAACACGGGCGCCCGTGAGATCCTTGTGATCCGCGTGATGGGCGGCCACCGCCGCCGTTACGCCTTCGTCGGCGACACGATCAAGGCGACGGTCAAGCAGGCCAGCCCCCAGGGCTCGGTCAAGAAGGGTGACGTCGTCACCGCCGTCGTCGTGCGCACCAAGAAGGGGTATGGACGCGAGGACGGCACCTACATTGCCTTTGATGAGAACGCCGCCGTGATCATCGACAAGGACAACAACCCGCGCGGCACGCGCATCTTCGGCCCGGTCGCCCGGGAACTGCGCGAGCGCAACTTCATGAAGATCGTCAGCCTCGCCCCGGAGGTCCTCTGACATGCCGGCACGGATCAGAACCGGTGATCAGGTGATCGTCATCTCCGGCAAGGACAAGGGCAAGCAGGGTGAGGTGCTGCGCATCGACCCGGCCAAGGCCAAGGTCTACGTGCAGGGGCTCAACATGGTCAAGCGTCACCAGAAGCCTCAGCAGACGATGCAGGGGATGCAGGGCGGCGGCGTGATCGAGAAGGAGGGCCCGATCCACATCTCCAACGTGGCGCACGTCGACCCCAAGGACGGGAAGCCCACGCGCGTGGGGATCGAGTTCATCGACGGCAAGCGCCACCGCATCGCGCGGCGCAGCGGAGCAAGGATCGACTGATGTCACAAGCACGCCTGAAGACCCGGTACAACGAGCAGATCCGGCCTGCGCTGATCGATCGGTTCGGCTACAGCTCCCCGATGCAGGCCCCCCGCATCACCAAGGTCACCGTCAACATGGGCGTCGGCGACGCCAAGCAGGACTCCAAGGTCCTTGAGGCCGCCTCCGAGCAGCTGTCGGCGATCACCGGCCAGAAGCCGAACGTCCGCCGCGCCCGCAAGTCGATCGCCCAGTTCAAGCTCCGTGAGGGCATGCCAGTCGGACTGTCGGTGACCCTCCGGGGGGACCGCCAGTATGAGTTCCTCGACCGCCTCTTCTCGGTCGCGATGCCCCGGATCCGAGACTTCCGCGGCGTCAAGCCCGGCGGCTTTGACGGGCGCGGGAACTACAACCTCGGTGTCCGCGAGCAGACGATCTTCCCGGAGATCAACTACGACGAGATCGACGCGACCCGTGGTCTGGACATCGCCATCACCACGACGGCCGCCCACGACTATGAGGCCTACGCCCTCCTGGAACTGCTGGGGATGCCCTTTGCCAAAGACGGCAAGCGGCCTCTGCCTCCAGAGCCGGTCGGGACCGCCCAGGCCCGCGAGAACTAGGAATCAGAGAGAACCATGGCCAAGACCTCACAACGGGTCCGTCAAGCACGGCCCGCGAAGTTCAAGACCCGGGAGTACAGCCGCTGTCGCCGGTGTGGCCGCAGCCGCGCCGTCTATCGCAAGTTCGGCGTCTGCCGGATCTGCCTGCGCGAGCTCGCGCACAACGGGTACATCCCCGGCATGACCAAGAGCAGCTGGTAGGAAGCGGGATATCGATATGTCTATGACTGATCCCGTCGCGGATTTCCTCACCCGGCTGCGTAACGCCGCCAACGCCCAGCACCACGACGTGACGATCCCGTCCTCGAAGCTCAAGCGTGAGCTTGCTCGGATTCTCAAGGAGCAGGGCTACATCGAGTCGTTCGTCATCGTCCCGGCGGGTGCCGGCTTCCCGGGTGAGCGGATCACGATCACCCTGAAGTACACCAACGACCGTCGCCCCGTCATCTCCGGGATCCAGCGCGTGTCGCGTCCCGGTCAGCGCTACTACGTCCCCCACACCGCCATCCCGAAGATCCAGGGTGGTATGGGCACGGCGATCATCTCCACCTCCCAGGGTGTGATGACCGGCCATGAGGCGCGGGCGGCCGGCGTCGGCGGAGAGGTGGTCGCAAAGGTCTGGTAGCCGCCGCTGATCCCCGCGGTGCCACACCGCGGGGGCGGAACCCACGATCGAGCGTCCACTCACAACACAGACAAGAGAAACCGTACATGTCCCGAATTGGCAAACAACCGATCCCAGTGCCCGCAGGGGTGACTGTCCTGATCGAGCCTGAGCTCATCACCGTCAACGGCCCCAAGGGCGAGCTGCGCGAGCGCATCAAGCGCGACATCACCGTCACCCAGGACGGCGACCAGCTCGTCGTCACCCGGCCCACGGACCGCGGCGAGCACCGTGCCCTGCACGGGCTCACGCGGACGCTCGTGGCCAACATGGTCACCGGCGTCACCCAGGGATTTGAGAAGCGCCTGGAGATCCAGGGCGTCGGCTACCGAGCCGCGCTGAGGGGTCGTGACCTCGAGCTGCTGCTCGGCTACAGCCACCCCGTCAGCGTCCCCGCTCCCGACGGGATCGAGTTCGAAGTTCCCCAGCCGACCCGCATCACCGTTCGCGGTGCGTCCAAGCAGCAGGTCGGTGAGATCGCCGCCTTCATCCGCAAGCAGCGCAAGCCCGAGCCCTACAAGGGCAAGGGCATCCGCTATGAGGGTGAGTTCGTGGCCCGGAAGGTGGGTAAGCGCGCATGAGTGTCAAGACCAGTCAGGCGGCCCGGCTCAAGCGTCGGCGTCGCGTCCGGGCGAAGGTGTCCGGTACGGCCGAGCGGCCCCGGATCTCCGTGTTCCGATCCAACCGCGGCGTCTCCGCCCAGCTCATTGACGACGTCAGCGGCGCCACGCTCGCCGCGGTCAACTGGACGGAGCCCGAGTTCAAGGGCCTCAGCGGCGTCGAGCAGGCGGCCCGGGTCGGCGCGGTGCTCGCCCAGCGCGCCCAGGCCACCGGGATCAGCAGCGCCGTCTTTGACCGCGGCGGATACCAGTACCACGGGCGCGTCAAGGCGCTCGCCGACGGGGCCCGTGAGGGCGGGCTGAGCTTCTAGGTCCTCTAGGGGCCCATCCACCCACGCTACCCTGGACAGGCACATTCAATGGCATCACGTGAACGCACAGTTTCAGCAGCCGGATATGACTTGCAAGAGCGGGTCGTCGAGATCAACCGGGTCGCGAAGGTCGTCAAGGGCGGCCGTCGCTTCTCCTTCACCGCGCTCGTCGTGGTCGGAGATGAACGGGAGGTCGTCGGCGTCGGCTACGGCAAGGCCAACGAAGTTCCGGTCGCGATCCAGAAGGGCGTCGAGCAGGCGAAGAAGAACCTCTACCGGGTTCCCAAGCACGGCGCGACGATCACCCACCAGACGACCGGCATCTTCGGGGCCGGCCGCGTCTTCCTCAAGCCTGCGGCCCCCGGTACCGGGGTCATCGCCGGCGGTGGGGTGCGCGCGGTCCTCGAACTGGCCGGCATCTCCGACATCCTTTCCAAGAGCCTCGGCTCCCAGAACCCGATCAACCTCGTCAAGGCGACGATGGCCGGGCTGGAGTCGCTGCGCACCCCGGATGAGGTCGCACAGCTCCGCGGCCTCTCCGTCAACGCGGTGCTGGGCCTGAACCACAACCCCGAGGAGTCAGCGGGGGAGAGCCTGGAGGCGGATTCCGTCTCTGAGGAGAACCCCGCGGAAGCTCCCGTCGAGGAGACCGTTGAGGCATGAGTACGTCATCGACTTTGAAGGTCACCCAGTTCAAATCAAAGAACGGATCTGACCAGAGCCAGCTCGACACGCTGCGTTCCCTCGGCCTGCGCCGCATCGGCCAGACCGTGGAGGTTCAGGACAACGCCGCGACCCGCGGCATGTTGCACAAGGTCCGCCACCTCGTGGAGGTCCACGACTCATGAGCACCCCGGAAGAGATCAAGGCCGAGGACATCGGCCTGCACAGCCTCAGGCCCGCCCCCAACAGCCGGCGTCCGCGCAAGCGGGTCGGCCGGGGGGAGGGGTCGGGCACCGGCAAGACCTCCGGTCGTGGGCAGAAGGGCTACGGGAGCCGCTCAGGCTCGAAGGACCGGGCCCGGTTCGAGGGCGGTCAGATGCCCATTCACATGCGGATGCGCAAGCTGCGCGGCCCGCACATGAAGAAGTCGATGCCCTTTGAGCCGTTCCGGACAGAGACCCAGCCCGTCAACCTCGATGACATCGAGGCGCGCTTTGAGGCCGGCGCGGATGTCACCGTCGCGGCTCTGCAGGCGGCCGGTCTTGGCACCCGCAAGGGCGTCCCGATCAAGGTGCTCGGCCGCGGTGAGCTGACCAAGGCGCTGACCGTCCACGCCCACGGCGTCTCCAAGTCCGCTCAGGCGGCGATCGAGGCGGCCGGCGGCACCGTCGTCCTGGAAGCCATCAAGGCGCCTGCGGGCGTCTCCGGCGCCAGCGCCGGAGACGACGCCGGCGCCTGAGCCGAGGCTGCACCGCCGCCATGATCACGACCATCCTCGGTGCCTTCCGCACCCGGGAGATCCGCAACAAGGTCCTGTTCACGGCGGCGCTGCTCGCCCTCTACCGGCTCGGCTCCTACATCCCAGCCCCCGGCATCAACGCCGGCGCGGTCAACCAGATCCAGAAGGAGCTCGGCGGCCAGTCGATCCTCGGGCTGCTCAACACCTTCTCCGGCGGCGGTCTTGGCCGGATCGCGATCTTCGCGCTCGGGATCATGCCGTTCATCACGAGCTCGATCATCTTCCAGCTCCTGCAGGTCGTCGTCCCGTCGCTGGAGCAGCTGCGCAAGGAGCCAACCGGCCAGGAGCGGCTCGTCCAGTACCAGCGCTACCTGACGGTCGGGCTCGCCTTCGCCCAGTCGATCGGCTACGTCTTCCTGTTCCGCAGCTTCGAGACCCAGGCGGGCGTGACGCTGATCGCCAACTTCAACGTCGCGAAGGTGTTCCTGATCGCGATCACGCTGACGGCCGGGACGATCCTGCTGATGTGGTTCGGCGAGCTGATCACCCAGCGCGGGATCGGCAACGGGATCAGCCTGCTCATCTTCGCCTCCATCGTCTCCCGGATCCCGTCCGGGATCGCCTCCTGGTGGAACTCCAACGACTCGACGTTCAAGGTGATGATGCCCTTCATCGTCATCGCCGTCGTCGCTGCGATCGTGTTCGTCCAGGAGGGCCAGCGCAAGATCCCGATCCAGTACGCCCGGCGCCAGATCGGCCAGCGGATGGTGTCGGGGCAGCAGACCTTCATGCCGTTGCGGATCAACATGGCCGGTGTGATCCCGGTGATCTTCGCCGCGACCGTGATGACGATCCCCCCGACCGTCGGTCAGCTCATCGGACAGAACCGCCGGGGGTTCGGGACGTCGCTGTATGACTTCTTCGCACCCGGAGGCTGGCACTACGTCGTCGGGGAGTGCCTGCTGATCATCGTCTTCACCTACTTCTACACGGCCGTGACCTTCAACCCGGTGGAGCAGGCCGACGAGCTGCGCAAGGCCGGCGGGTTCATCCCCGGCGTCCGCCCGGGCCGTCCAACGGCGGAGTTCCTCGACCGCGTCCTCGCGCGCCTCACCCTGCCCGGCGCGATCTTCCTCGCCCTCGTCGCCGCGCTTCCGACGATCCTGATCGACCAGACCGGCGCAAACTTCGCCTTCGGCGGCACGGCGCTGCTGATCGTGATCGGGGTCGCCCTCGACACGATGAAGCAGCTCGAGGCCCAGCTGATGATGCGGAACTACGAGGGCTTCCTCAAATAGCCCTCGCCCGGCCCCCGGACCGGCCGCGATGGGTTGCGGGACACCGGCGCGGGGTTGAGCAAACCCTTCAGTTCACCGAACACTAACCTGATGCACATGTGGGTACCTCTGAGAGGGTGTCCCGTCCGGCAATGCCTCCCCGGCGACTGGGCCGCCGGCCCGTCCTCGACGGTGTCCGCGGCGTCGCGGTCCTCCTCGTCGTCGGTGAACACACCGGCCTGCTTGGGCATGGTTTCATCGGTGTTGACGTCTTCTTCGTCCTCTCCGGGTTCCTGATCACCACCCTTCTGTTGGAGGAGGCGGAGCGCGCGGGGCGGATCTCCCTGCGCAGCTTCTATCTGCGCCGGGCCCGGCGACTGCTGCCGCCCCTCGCCCTGCTCGGTGTTCTCGCCCTCAGCGTGGATGTCCTCGCCTACCGGCTCACCGGCTGGGGGATCGGTCTCAAGCTGCTCAGCACCGCCGGCTTTGCCAACAACTGGGTGGCGGCGCTCAACCTCGACCACGGCGGAGCGCTCGGCGCGCTCAACCCGACCTGGTCCCTGGCCCAGGAGGAGCAGTTCTACCTGCTCTGGCCCCTCGCGCTGATGCTCGCCCTCCGCCTCAGCTGGGGTCCGCGGCGCCTGCTCGGCCTGCTGCTCGTGGCGATCGCCGCCCTCCTCCTGCTCGGCCCCGTCCTCATCGGCGGACTGCCGCGCTTCAACGCGTACTTCTCGCCGCTGGACCGCGGCGCCGAACTGCTGCTCGGCTGTCTGGGCTCGCTGGTCTGGCGGTTCCGGATGCTCGACCTCCACGCCGGCCGTCGCCTCACCGAGCTGACGATGCTCGCCCTGCTCGGCGCGTTCCTGTGGCTGCTGCTCGGAGCCAACCCGGGGAGCCCCCGCGGCATCTATCTCGGCGCCGCGGCGCTCGCCCTCCCGGCGCTGATCCTGCTCGTGGAGGTGCCCGACACGCTCGTCGGACGGCTCATCAGCGCGGCGCCGCTGCGTGCGATCGGGCGGGTCTCCTACTGCCTCTACCTCATCCACCTGCTGCTGCGCAACCTGCTCGTCCAGGAGCTCGGGCCCCTCCCGCCGGTGGCGGTGTTCGCACTCACCCTCGCCACCGCCCTCCCGCTCGCGGCGCTCTCGGACCGGTTCATCGAAACCCCGATCCGGACGGGCAGGCGACCCGGCTGGTTCGCCGGTGAGGATCGCCGTTCCGGTCGGCCAGAGCCGGCCCGGGAGGGCCTCCGGCGCCTACCGGCGCATCGGCCCCGTACGAGCCCGATAAGATCGTCCGCCTGATGTCGGAGCTGAATCTCATTCTGATCGGTCCACCCGGGGCCGGCAAAGGCACTCAGGCCGACAAGTTGCGCGACGATTTCAAGTTGCCCTACGTCGCGACCGGGGAGATCTTCCGGGCCCACGTCCAGAACGAGACCGAGCTCGGGCGTGAGGTCAAGGCGATCATGGCCGACGGCGGCCTCGTCCCGGACGAGCTCGTGTTGGAGCTCGTCGCCAGCCGCCTCGACGAGGACGACGTCCAGGACGGCTTCATCCTCGACGGCTTCCCTCGCACGATCCCCCAGGCCGAGGCGCTGTCGGAGCGGCTCGAGTCCGAGGGCCGTCATCTCACCGCCGCCCTCCTCATCGACGTCCCTGATGAGGAGGTGATCAAGCGCATCTCCGGACGCCGGGTCTGTGTGAAGGCCGAACACCTCTACCACGTCGACTACGACCCGCCCAAGAACGACGGTGTCTGTGACCAGGACGGCAGCCGCCTGATCCAGCGCGACGACGACCGTCCCGAGGTCGTCCGCAACCGCCTGGCCGAATATCACGACAACACCGAGCCGCTGATCGCCTACTACGACGAGCAGGGCATCCTCCGCCGTGTCGACGGCACCCGTCCCCCGGTGGCCGTGCACGACCACATCCGCGCCGTCATCGCCACCCTGAAGCTCGAAGACAACGTCTAACCCGTCCGGCGGCGGTTGCCCGTGGCGATCATCACAAAGTCAGCGGCGGAGATCGACGCGATGGCCGCCGCCGGGGCGGTCCTCGTCCAGACGATGGACCTCCTCGCCGCGAAGATCCGGCCCGGGGTGAGCACGAGCGCCCTGGATGAGGCCGCCGAGAGATTCATCCGCTCCCAGGGCTGCGTCCCCGCGTTCAAGGGCTACCGTGGCTTTCCCGGATCGATCTGCGCGAGCCCCAACCACATGGTCGTCCACGGCATCCCCGGCCGCTACAAGCTCAAGCGCGGTGACATCCTCTCCGTCGACATCGGGGTCGTCAAGGACGGCTGGGTCGCCGACGCCGCCCGCACCTTCCCGGTCGGACCGATCTCCGCCGAGGCCCAGGCGCTGCTGGAGGTGACCGAGCAGTCGCTGCTGCTTGCCGTGCAGGAGTGCCGGCCCGGCCGTCACCTCGGTGACATCGGCCACGCCGTCCAGCGCCACGTCGAGGCCCACGGCTTCAGCGTCATCCGCACCCTCGTCGGGCACGGGGTCGGCCGGGCGATGCACGAGGACCCCCAGGTCCCCAACTACGGCCGACCGGGGGCGGGCATCCGGCTCGAGCCGGGGATGGTGCTCGCGGTCGAGCCGATGGTCAACGTCGGCACCCACACCGTCCGGGTCGACCGGGACGGCTGGTCGATCTTCAGCACGGACGGCTCGCTCGCGGCCCACTTCGAGTTCACGATCGCCGTCACGGAGACGGGGCCGCGGATCCTCACCCCCTGGCATGAGAGCGCCGGGAGCCGGGCCGCCTGAGGAGGCGGCCCGGCGTGGGCGTCTGGGGCCGGGCGTTAGGACTCGGCCTTGACGGCGTTGACCACCTGGGTGTAGGTGGGGATACCGGCGGTGACGAAGGAGAGGCCCTTCTTGCCGGACACGAGGACGCTCGGGGTCGAGGCGCCACCCGCGCCGGCCTGGACGTCGAGCTTCGTCCCCCGCGTGACGTCGGCCTGAACCTGGGCCTTGAGCGAGGACAGGGTGAGGTCGTGCTTCCACAGGCTGTAGTTGAGCCCGGGGATCTGCTTGGCGATCCCGTCCAGGTAGCTCTGGTTGACGTAGTTGGTCCCCTCCTGCCCCTGCTCGTTGTAGAACAGCTCGATGTAGTTCCACGCCTTGTTCTGCAGGCCGGCCGCGTAGGCCGCGACCTGCTGGGGCACGAACTCGTTCGGGGTGACGCCGTTGGAGGTCGCCGTGTCCAGGGCGTCATAGACGAACTTCGCCTTGCCGGTGCGGACGAGTGAGTTGATGATCTGGTCCTCCACCCCGCTGCCCGGCGTGCCGTTGGACGTGTTGACGTTGGTCGGGAGCGCGAAGGCGTCACAGACCGAACACTCGAGGTCGCCGTACTCGATGATCGTCACCGGTGCGTTGGGCTTCCCGAGCACGTTGTCTGACTCCTGGGGGATGCCGGCGAGCAGCGCGTTGACCCGCTGGTCGGTCGCGAGCGTCGTCTTGGAGGTGAGTTTGGTCGCCGCACCCGCGCTCGTGCTCTTGCTGGAGGAGCTGATCGCGATCGCGACGACCGCGACGACGACCGCGACGACGATGACGCCGCCGATCATCGCCAGGCGCTTGCGCCGGGCCTCCGCGGCGGCCTGGGCCTGCTCTTGGGCGAGGCGTTCGGCACGGAGTTGCGCCTTCTGTTCGGATCTGCTGGCCATGGTCGGTTAATCGTCTCCCGTGTATCTAAGAGTTGCGACAGAGCCCATCGGCCCCGCGTTGCGGTCCCGCTCCGCCTCCTGAACGTCTAGCATGAAGGGTTCGCTGGGGCGGCGCAGACGGCGACAAGCCTGCTGCTACTATCCCCGGATGCGTCGGCTGCGCGGTTTTTGCGCTGTCACCACATCCCAGCGCCGGTAGCGGCAGCCGCAACGGTTGCCAGAGCCGGGCCGGGATCCATTGTCACAAATCCTCACGACGAGAGAGACGACGTGAAAGTAAGACCGTCGGTCAAGCCGATGTGTGAAAAATGCAAGATCGTTCGCCGGCACGGTCGCGTGCTGGTGATCTGCTCCAACCCGCGACACAAGCAGCGGCAGGGCTAGCTCGATGGCGCGTATTTCAGGAGTGAACATCCCGCTCAACAAGCGGGTGGAGATCGGCCTCACCTACATCTTCGGCATCGGCCGGCCGACGTCGGGCAAGCTGCTCTCCGAACTCGGGATCGAGCCGGACCGCAAGGTTCGTGACCTCACCGAGGACGAGGTCGTCCGCCTCCGCGATCTGATCGACAATTCCCTGGTGGTGGAGGGCGACCTCCGCCGTGAGCGCAGCCAGAACATCAAGCGCCTCCAGGAGATCGGCTGCTATCGCGGCCTGCGCCACCGGCGTGGCCTGCCCGTCCGCGGCCAGAACACCAAGACGAACGCGCGTACGCGCAAGGGGCCCAAGCGCATGCAGGTTGCCGGTAAGAAGAAGGCGGGCAAGAAGTAATGCCCGCCGCCAAACGTCCCCGTGCGGGTCGGCGTCGAGTTCGCAAGAACATCCCCGTCGGGCAGGCGCACATCAAGACGAGCTTCAACAACACGATCGTCTCCCTCACCGACCGGGACGGCAACGTGATCGCCTGGGAATCCGCCGGCGGTGCCGGGTTCAAGGGTTCACGCAAGTCGACCCCGTTCGCCGCTCAGGTGACCGCGGATGCGGCTGCCCGCAAGGGGATCGAGCACGGCCTGCAGAAGGTCGAGGTCTTTGTCAAGGGTCCCGGGTCCGGGCGGGAGACGGCGATCCGTTCCCTGCAGGCGGCCGGGCTCGAGGTGACGGGCGTCAAGGATGTCACGCCCCAGGCTCACAACGGTTGTCGTCCGCGCAAGCGCCGGAGGGTGTAGAGAATGGCTCGAGATACGGGAGCTCAGTGCAAGCAGTGCCGGCGTGAGGGCCAGAAGCTGTTCCTCAAGGGCGAGCGCTGCCTCACCGACAAGTGCGGTGTCGAGCGGCGCGGCTACCCGCCCGGAGAGCACGGGCGCGGGCGCCAGAAGCAGTCCGAGTACCGGGTGCAGCTGCGCGAGAAGCAGAAGGCCAAGCGCTACTACGGCGTGTTGGAGAAGCAGTTCCGCATCTACTACGACAAGGCGTCGCGCCAGCCCGGGATCACCGGTGAGAACCTGCTGCGCGCCCTTGAGCTGCGCTTCGACAACGTCCTCGTCCGCCTCGGCTTTGCCGTCTCGCGCCGCCAGGCGCGCCAGTTCATCCTGCACGGGCACTGGACCGTCAACGGTCGCCGCGTCAACATCCCCAGCTACCAGCTCCGGGATGAGGACGTGATCGCGATCCACCAGGCCTCCGTCGACAGCAGCATCATTCAGGTGATCCGGGACGCGACCGAACTGACCGGTCAGATCCCCGCCTGGCTCCAAGCTGATCACGACGGCTTGACGGCCAAGGTGCTGCGTAAGCCCGAGCGTCGTGAGATCGCCGCTCCGGTTCAGGAGCAGCTGATCGTCGAGCTCTACTCGAAGTAATCCGATTTGAGGCGCGTGCGGGGCGTTCGTTGGCCGTCCCGCCGGCGCCGACTCTGCCGTCCGCCGGGCAGCGCGGCGGCGCCTTAACCACCACAGCTAGGAACACGCGCGAATGCTTGACTTCCAGGTCCCCAGAATCTCCACCGAGTCCGTCGAAGAGAACCGTGGTTCGTTCACGATCGAGCCGCTGGATCGGGGCTTTGGCTACACCTTCGGCAACTCCCTGCGTCGCGTCCTGCTCTCCTCGCTCGCCGGCGCCGCCGTCACGAGCGTCCGGATTGAGGGTGTCCAGCACGAGTTCTCGACGATCTCCGGGGTCAAGGAGGATGTCACTGACATCGTTCTCAACCTCAAGGGGATCGTCTGCCGCATGCACTCGGACGCGACCGAGGTTGAGGCCCCGCTCGTCGTGAGTGGTCCCGGTGAGATCACCGCCAAGGACATCGACCTTCCCTCCGGCGTGGAGATCCTCAACCCGGAGGCGCACATCGCGACCCTGGAGAAGGGGACCAAGCTTGAGGTGTACCTGACGATCGGACGGGGTCGCGGGTACCGGCCGGCGGAGGAGAACAAGTCTGCGGACCAGCCGATCGGCGTCATCCCGATCGACTCGATCTTCTCCCCGGTTCGCCGCGTCGCCTACAACGTCGAGCAGGCCCGGGTCGGCCAGAAGACCGACTTTGACAAGCTCACCCTCGACATCGAGACCGACGGCTCGATCGACCCGCACGCCGCGCTGCGCGAGGCGGCGGAGATCCTCATCCAGCAGCTGGCGATCTTCACGGATGAGGACGCGGTCCTGCGGATCCGGGAGGGGGCGACCGGAGCGGGCGCGCTCGACACCGGCATGCTCGGCGGGGTCCCCGGGGCCGGGGTCGCCAACGGCGCGCCCGGTGGCCGGACGCCCAACGCGATGGATGACATCCTGATCGAGGAGCTCGAGCTCGGGGTGCGTTCGTATAACTGCCTCAAGCGGGCGGGGATCCAGACCGTCGGTGACCTCGTCAACAAGACCGAGGGCGAACTCAACGCGATCCCGAACTTCGGCAAGAAGTCGATTGACGAGGTGATCGAGACCCTTCACTCGCGCGGCCTTGGCCTGCGTGAGGGCTGACCTCAGACCCCTGTTTCCACGGAGCGACCGACATGCGTCACCAGAAGAACCGCTATCAGCTGAGCCGCAGCGCCAGCCACCGCAAGTCGCTGCTGATGAACCTCTCCAAGGAGGTCATCGAGCACGAACGCATCGAGACGACTGAGGCCAAGGCCAAGGCCGTCAAGCCCGAGCTGGAGAAGCTCATCACGCTCGCCAAGCGCGGTGACCTGCACTCGCGCCGCCTCGCCCTGTCCGCCCTCGGCCAGGACAAGTTCACCGTGTACAAGCTCTTTGAAGAGGTCGCTCCGCGCTACAGCGAGCGGCCCGGCGGCTACACCCGGATCCTCAAGCTCGGCCCGCGCCGCTCCGACAGCACTGAGATGGTGCTGCTCGAGCTCGTCTGAGATCCAACCCGGCGCCCCGCGGAGTGCCTGGTCTGCGTCCGCCACGACGGGCGGACGCAGTCGGCGAGCCCTGACGGGCTCTTCTGCGCTGATGGCCACGACGCGCCTGATCATCGAGTATGACGGCGGCGGCTTCTCCGGATGGGCCGCCCAGCCGGGCGTGCGCACCGTCCAGGCCGAAGTCGAGGCGGCCCTGTCCGTCCTCCTCCCCGAGCCGGTCACCCTCACCGTCGCCGGCCGCACCGACCGGGGCGTCCACGCCCTCGCCCAGGTCGCCTCCTATGTCGGTCCGCCCGTCGCGGCCGACGGGCTCAACGCCCTGCTGCCCGCCGATGTCGCCGTGCTCGCCGTGGAGGCGGCCCCGGACGGGTTCAACGCCCGTTTTGACGCGACCTCGCGGGCCTACACCTACCGGGTGCTCGCCCGCCGGGGCCGTAGCGCCCTGCTCACCGGCCGTGTTCTGCACTGGAGCTTCCCGGTCGATCTCGACGCTCTGCACGCCTGCGCCGCCGCGCTGGTGGGTACCCATGACTTCCGCGCCTTCACCCCGAGCGACACCTACCACGTCCGCTTTGACCGTGACGTCTACGCGGCCGGCTGGGAGGTCCGCCCCGGCGGCGAGCTCGTCTTCTCGATCGAGGCCGACACGTTCATGCGCCACATGAACCGGATCCTCGTCGGCACGATGCTCCAGGTCGCCCGCCAGCACCGCAGCGTCGAGGACTTTCGCGCCCTCCTCACCGGCCGCCCCCGGGCCGAGGCCGGCCCGACCGCCCCCGCGCACGGCCTCTACCTCGCCGCGGTCGGGTACGGCGGGGCCCGGGTGCTCGGCGGCAGGGTTGACACCTGACGGTAGCCTGCAATACTCACATTTCGTGGTATCGGGACCGAGCGGGCAGTGGGGCGGTCACACGAGGTACCATCAATGACGATCAACGACGTCCGTGGCCAGAACGCCTTGGCTCGCGGAGGGAGGAAGTTCCTTGCGCCTTTTGACTGCACGTAGGCTCCGCCTGCTGGGCCCCTCAGCGGCGGCGATCGCCCTTGCCACCGCCGGTCCTGCCATGGCGGCCGGGTCCGGGTACGGGGGGACCGGCACTTCGAGCGGCACTCCGACCGGGTTCTCGGCGGTGCTCACCGTCAAGACCTTCGGGCCCAAGGGCGGGAGGTTCAAGGTCAGGCACGGCGGTGGCACCCTCGTCATCTCCGAGCCCAAGGGGGCGGCCAAGCACCTCCAGATCGCGATCACCGGCGGCAAGATCCCCGTCATCCGGCGGGACCTTCCCAAGTACCTGCAGCGCGACAAGATCATCACCGCCTTCGGGATCCAGCTGCGCCAGGGCGCCCGGTACACGTCGGTGAAGAAGCCCGTCACCGTCAGCTTCTCGAGCCGCGCGATCAAGAAGGGTGAGAAAGTTCTCGTCTTTGATACGAAGACCGGTCACTTCCGTGTCCTCGGGACCCCGCAGCGTAACGGCCACTTCGTGATCCGCCTCAAGGCCGGGGAGACGGTCGCGGTCGTCCAGACGCCGGCTCCCAAGAAGCACAAGAAGTAGTCGTCTCGTTCGGCGCCTCTGAGCGGTTGTCCTCGATGCGCGCTCGGGCGGTCACGCTTGCCGCTGCGGTGATGGCTCTCGCCATCACCGCCTGCGGCGGCGGTTCCGCCACCCCCACGGCGACCACCCGCGCCGCCGGGGTCAAGCCGATCCGGATCATCCCCGGTCCGGCGGGCCTGCGCTCGGCCGGCCCCCCTCAGCCGAACGGGACGATCTGGACGCTGAGCGGCAGTGGCCGAGTGCGGACCCTGCAGGCGCTCAGTCTCGCCACCGGGGACGCCCAGAAGGCGGTCGGGGCGCCTGCCAGCGCGACGGCGGTGGGCCAGTCGACGACTGGTCTGCTCGCCCTCGGGCTCGGCACCGCCTCCACCGGCGCGGTCGACATCCTCAACGGGGCCAACGGCACCGTCCAGGCGACCGTTCCGGTTGGCGCACCGGTCCGGGCCCTCGCGTTCGGCAACAACGGGGTCACCGTCTACGCCCTGGACGCCAACGCCAAGAGCGCGAGCGTGACGGTGATCGACGCCGCCACCCACAAGGTCACCAAGACCGTCCCCGTTCCGCTGGATGCGACCGCGCTCGTCCCCTCGACCAACCAGACGGCGGTGTGGACGGTCCAGCGCTCAGGCACGGTGCAGGAGACGTCCCTCGCCAACGGGCGCGCGATGGTTGCCTTCCCGGTCGGCGATCCCGGCATCGGGGTCGCGATCACGCCGTCGGGCAGCACGCTCTATGTCCTCAAGGGGACAGCCGCCTCGGCGAACATCGCCGTCGTCAACCTCGCCACCGAGTCCATCCAGAAGGTCCTTCCCGCCGCCGCGCACAGCGTCGGTCTCCAGCTCGCCCTCAACGGCAGCGAGCTCTATGACGTCGTCGGCGCGGGCAGTTTCGGGAACATCCAACTCCTGGCACCTTGACGGTGCTCTCCCTCTCCCGCCGGCCCGGCCGCGCCCCGTCCGGCGCGCCCGCGGGAGCCGGGAGCGCCGCTGACCCGGTCTGGTGGCAGCGGCTGCTGTGGCTGCTCGTCGCCTGTGCGTTGATCAACTGGTCAATCCAGATTCTCGGGGCGGCGACGAGCTTCACCTGGGTCGGTGTCCTCGTCGTCCTCGGCGGGGCCTGGGGCCTGGGAACCGCCGTGGTGGCGACTCTTCCCGCCCCGCGGCTCGCCCGGCTCGGCGCGCTCGGCGGAGTGGCCGGCTGGCTCACCGCCGGCGTGCTGATCGTCCTGTTCGTCGCCTGGACCTACGTCCAGGTCCGCAACGGCCCCGGGTACGGGACGGATGAGCTCGCCTTTGACCAGTACGCCGCCCAGCTCGCCGAGCACGGGCTCAACCCCTACGTCCACTCGATGGCGCCCGCCTTTGCCCTCTTTCAGGTCTCCCCGGACGGCTACTCCTACAACCTCGCCGGCCAGGCGGTCACCCAGCTCTCGTACCCGGCCCTCGCCTTCCTCGTCTACCTGCCCTTCCTCGCCCTCCACATCACCGGGCAGCTCGCGGTCGCCGTCAACGTCGGCGCCTGGGCGCTGACCGTCGTCCTCCTGTTCGCGCTCCTGCCCCGGCCGCTGCGGCCGGTCGCCCTGATCGTCGCGAGCGTCGCCGTCTACGGGTCCTATGCGGTCGGCGGCGTCACCGACGTTCTCTACCTGCCGTTCCTCGTCATCGCCGCCTACCGCTGGGACCGGTTCGGGGAGACCCGCCTCAGCCTGCTCGGCCCGGTCGCCCTCGGGTTGGCGATGGCGGTCAAGCAGACCCCGTGGCCGCTGCTGGCCTTCCTCGTCTGTGGGCTGGCCGCCGACACCTACGCCCGCGCGGGCGCGCGGGCGGCCCTGCGCCGCGCCGGCGCCTACCTGCTCATCAGCCTCGGCGCCTTCCTTCTGCCGAACCTCCCCTACCTGCTCAGCACGCCGGGGGCGTGGCTGCGCGGGATCGTCGTGCCGATCACGAGCCAGCTCGTCCCCGCCGGGCAGGGGGCGGTCGGCCTTACCCTGTTCGCCGGTGTCGGCGGCGGCTCCCTCAGCGCGTTCACCATTGCCACCGGGCTGCTCGGGGTCGTGCTGCTGCTCGTGTTCCTCGGCACCCGGCCGCTGCTGTGGCCGGCCACCTTCGTGCTGCCGTCGATCATCCTCTTCTTCGCCTCCCGCTCCTACGGCAGCTACCTCGTCTCCCTCCTGCCCGTCCTTGTCATCTCCGCCGCCACCGTCCGCCACGCTCCGGCATCGCGGGTCGCCTCGGAGTCCCCGGGCGAGCCGGCGGACGGGGGAGGGGTCCAGCCGCACTCGAATGTGGACGGAGCCCCGGAGGTGTCCACACCATCGCGCCGCCCCCGAGGACGACGGATCTGGGCGGCAGCGCTGCTCGCCGCGACGCTCGCCTTCGCCGCCGCCCTCACTGACGCGCTCGCGGCCGGGGCGCCGCTGGGCCTGCGGATCACCAGCATCCGCACGACCGGCCAGCTCGCCACGATCCAGCAGCTCACCCTCGCGGTGTCCAACCACACCGGCCGGCCGTTGCGGCCCGACTTCACCCTCGATGAGGGAGGCCAGGTGACGACCTTCTGGCTCCGCTCCGCGGGGCCGGCGGTGATCGCCCCCCACCACACCGCGAGCGTGAGCATCATCGCCCCGAACTTCCCAGCTCAGCCGCCGATCACCGGCGGCTTCTCCGTGATGGCGTTCACCCAGGGCCCGAACACGGTCAGCGTCACGGGTCCCTACATCCCCGCCAGCCTCCACCTTGCCCTGCTGCCGGCCGCCGTGAACGCTGAGATTCCCGTCGGGCGCGAGATCACCGTCCGCGCCCAGTTGTTCAACCACCTCGACGCACCGGTCGCCCGCGCCAACGAGCCCGTCTACCTCGGCCAGATCATCTACGACCAGGGAGGCCTGATCCTCTCTGAGGCCCAGATCAACAACGCCAACCCCGGCCAGACCCCGGTACGGGCCTACACGAACGCCCACGGCGTCGCGACCTTCCACATCCGCGACAGCCAGCCCGATCTCGAGCCCGTCTACTTTGAGGCCAACCTCGTGAACGCCACGAACTTCTACCCCTACGGCTACTCGAACATCCTCCCGATCCGTTTCATCGGCCGATGAGCACCCTCACCGGAGATCCAAACCTCGGCACCCAGGCCGCCACCGACCGCCCCGGCTGGTGGCGCCGGCGCCTGCACGCCTGGCAGACCGCCGAACCGCTCTCCCCGCCGCCGCGGTCTGAGTGGCCCGCCTCGGTGCACTGGGCCCTTGGGCTCGGCCTTGCGGTGATCGTCGCTCAGCTTATCGCGCTGTGTGCTTGGAGCGCGTTTGAGGTGCACCGCTTTTCTCTCACGCCAGATTTCACTACGTTTGCTCAGCCTCTCGCCCTGATCTTGCGGGGCGACCTCTCGCCGTATCTGTCGTACTTCGGCCATTCCTTCATCCGCGACCATGGCGTGTTCTTGGAGTACCTCCTGGCGCCCGTCGTCTGGCTTGGGCCCCATGCTGTGCTGATCAAGTGGGCTCAGGCTGCCGCACTCACCGGCGCTGAAGCGCTCGCACTTCTCTGGTTGACGGAAATCGTCGTCTCAGTTTCCCCAGGTTCGGATAGCAGCAGAATGAGCGCTCTCATCATCGGCGCTGCGGCGGTTGTTCTTGTCGCGAACCCGTGGACGTTCTGGGCGGAGGCGTTCGACGCACATGCAGGCACCTTCGCAACCCTCTGGGCGGTGGGCGCACTCCGCGCCGTCGCGCTCAATCGGAGATCGAGGTGGCTGTGGTTCGCTGCAGGCCTGCTGACCGGAGATGTGAGTACGAGCTACCAGCTTGCCGTAGGCATCGGCGCCTTGCTGAGCAGTCGCCGTACAGCGCAGACTGGTCTGGTGATGAGCATGGTCGCCGCCACTTGGTATGAGGGGCTGCACGTAGCGGGACTGACGTTGAGCAGTGGCGTTGGCATTTACGGGGATCTGCTGCCCGTGAAGGTTGGGCCGAGCAGCGCCCGTGGGGTCGATGTGGTTTCAGTGCTCACCGCGATGCTTGCCCACCCAGCTCGTGTGCTGCGCGTTCTCCAGGGCAATGCGGGGCGGCTGTGGGCCAACGTTTCTCCTGGCGGTGCGATCGGGGTCTTCTACCCGCCCGTTTTGCCGCTGGTTGTCCTGGCACTGGCAGAGAGTCAGCTCGCCAGTCCGTCGACTGGCTTCGCTCTTGCCGGCTTTCAGAGTTCGGTCCTATATCCGGTCATCACGGTCGGAACCTTCGCGCTGGCGATTCGGCTGCTCCGCGTCCACCATCGGGGCCTGGTTTACGTTCTCATCGCCGCGGTGTGTGTCAATGCTCTCGCATGGTCAGCTCTCTGGCTGCCGCAGTTGAGCGCAACCTGGGTTCGGGTTCCGGCGCCAGCGGCGCGGACTCTGGCTTCCGTACGGCGACGCATCGGGCCACAAGCCGAGGTCGTTGTTTCTGGAGGTGAGATTGGCGCGTTTGCGGATCGTCGGTGGGTGTTTCGCATCGCCCCCGGAGTCGGGGTTGTGCCCCGCAGGGCGCAGACGGTTTGGTTCATCGTCACGCCCTTGATTGGGATTGAGACCGCTCCGGTCAGCGCCTCAGACGGCCTGATCAGCCGCCTTGTCTCCACCCCCGGCGTCCACGAGGTCGCCGACGCGAATGGCGTCTGGGCCTTTCGCTGGACGCCACCTCCTTCCGTCCACACGATCCGCCTGACCGCCCCCGCGCGGGTTCCGGCGTGGACGGTGAGTGGCAGCGCGGGCACCGTCGTCCACCAGGGCCCCCCGGCTGACTGGTTCGTCGCGAGCAACGGCAAGCCGGGATATGTCGTTGCCCACGACTACTTCCGGGAGCTGCCGGGCACCTATACGGCCACCGCTCGCCTCGCCGCGTCCGGCCCGGTGCGGCTCGAACTGTGGAACGCCGACACCTCGACGCTGCTGGCCCGGACCGATTTCCCGGGGGCGAACACGCCGGTGACGGTCTCGGTGACCGGGGTGCTGCGCCACATCGCCCGACCGCACCAGTTCAGCGGCTTCGGACCCTGGTCCGAGCAACAGCCCCTTCCGGCCGGAGGGGACCAACTCGAGCTCCGGGTCTGGTCCCCGGGCGGCAATGATGCCGTCTCGGTCTACAGCCTGCTGCTGCACCGTGATGGCGGCCCCTGACCGCCTCGGTCCTCTCCCGGGCGGACCGCAACCACCCGTGATGAACGGCCCCGACCTCACAACCGCCGGGAATGACGCGGGCCCAGCAGGGACGGTGCCGCTGTGGGTCGTGATCCCCACCTACGACGAGGCGGAGAACATCGGCCCGCTGCTCACCGCGGTCGCCGAGGTGCTCGCGGTGGCGAGGCCAGCGGGGTTTCGGATCCTCGTCGTTGACGACGGCTCTCCGGACGGGACCGCCGAGCAGGCGCGGGCGGCGGCGAGAACGCTCGGGTGCGTCGAGGTGCTTGAACGCCCCGCCAAGGACGGGCTTGCCCGGGCCTACGTCGCGGGTTTCCGTCACGCGCTGGCCGCCGGGGCGGAGGTGATCGTGGAGATGGATGCCGACTTCTCCCACAACCCGGCGTACCTGCCCGATCTCCTTGCGGCGCTGGAGGGCGCCGATCTCGTGCTCGGGTCCCGGTACATCAGCGGCGGTGGGGTGACTGACTGGGGGCTCGGGCGCCGGCTCCTGTCGCGGGCCGGCAGCGCCTATGCGCAGCGAAGGCTCGGCCTCCCGGTGTGCGACCTCACCGGCGGCTACAAGTGCATCCGCCGGGAGGTGCTCGAGCGGATCGGGCTCGACGCGATCGCGGCGGACGGGTTCGGCTTCCAGATCGAGGTGACGGCGCTTGCCTGCCGGGCGGGCTTCCGGGTGCTGGAGGTGCCGATCGTATTCGGCGAGCGCCGGGCCGGGGCGAGCAAGATGTCCTGGCGCATCCCGCTGGAGGCGCTCGTGCTCGTCACCCGGCTGCGCCGGCGGCTCGCGCGCCTGGATGGCCCGCCGGAACTGAGCGAGCAGGTCACCGCGGCGGTGTAGCCGGGCGGCCGGTGGGCGGCGCGGCCCGGCAGGCCGCGCCGGCCATCACGGCCAGTGGGCCGGGTCGACCGACACTGTGGCTGCCGGGGGCTGTCGTATGATGACGACAGATGTCCGCCACTGGCTGTGATCTGCGCCAGCCCGCCGTGGTCGAGCGTGAGCTCGCCGGCGCGAACGCGCGGCTGGCCGGGAGCGCGGAGACCCCGGCGGCGGTGATCGGGCTCGTGGAGGACCTCGCCGACGCGATCGGTGCGGGGGACCGTTCGAGCGTCGCGACGGTCAACCCGTGGCTGTGGATCCAGGTGCAGGGGGCCGCCCTGCGCGCCCAGGCGGCGCTGCGGGAGGAGGATCCCGTCCGGCGGCGCGCGCTCCGTCTCGCCCTCGAGCAGCTCCGGTTCCTGTTCGCCCGGATCGCCGAGCGGGCCCCCGTCGGGGAGGCCGAGCCCGCTGGGGCGATCGCCCGCTGGCTGGAGGCGACGCTCGCGGCGGTGCCCCAGGCCCAGAAGGCGGCGCTTGTCGGGGTCAGCCCGCGCACCTACCAGCGCTGGATCGCCGCGGGTGAGGCCGTGCACCTCGGCGCCGAGGAGGAGCGGCGCCTGCGGGTGCTCGCCCGGCTCGTCAACCAGCTGCGCCACAGCCTCACCGCCCCCGGGGTCATCGACTGGTTCGACACCCCTCGACAGGACCTCGACGGTGCCGCTCCGGGCGAGCTGCTCGGCGACCCCGCCCGCCTCGAGGCCCTGCTCGGGGCCGCCGCGGCCTCCCGCGGCCACGTCGCCGCCTGAGCCCCAGCGGCGGTGCTTGAGCTGACGACCTTCCGCATCGCCAACTACGAGACGCCGCTGTGGGCGGTGGAGAACTTCGCGTCCGGCCGCTACAACGTCGCCGACCGTGGCCACACCCAGTACCTGTGCCTGCACCCGCTCACCCCGTGGGCGGAGATGCTGCGCAACGAGGACCGCCGCACACCGGAGCGCGCGGCGCTGATGCGCGCGCGGATATGGGTGATCCGGGCGACCCTGCGCGAGCCGCCGCTGCAGCTCAGCTTCGCCGGCGCCGCCGCCCACGGGCTCGCCCCCGCCGACCTGGTCGGCGATGACCACCAGCCCTGCCAGGCCCTCGCCGACCGGCTCCGCGCCGCCGGGGTGGAGGCCTTCCTCGCCCCGTCCGCCGCGCTCGCGGGCACGACCAACCTTGTCGTGCTCGCCCCCCGGGTGCTCTGCGGGTGGCAGCAGACGCCGATCGATGCGCTCGACTGGCCCGGCAGCGTCCTTGCCGACTCCGCCCACTGCCCGTCCGGGGTGCCCGCGCTCGTCCACCACCGCGGCGCCGGCGTGCCCCACCGGGCCCTGGCGGCGTGGGAGGCGGGCGCTGAGAACCGGTTGGAAGAGCGAATGGACCCATCTCACGTTTGGTCGACGGCGCCCGCGTCAGCGGCGCCGCCACCATACGAGAGGTAGGGTAAAGTCCGGGAGGTGATCAAGACAACGGTGTATCTCCCCGACGAGCTGCACCGTGAGCTCAAGCTCGCGGCGAGGGATCGCGGTACGAGTGAGGCGGAACTGATCCGCACAGCCGTCCGCCATGAGCTGCTCGGCGCGCCCGCGGGACAGGCTGAGCGGGCCACCCGTCGTGCCCGGCTGCTGCAGGCGATCGGGTCCTCGGATCCCGCCGTCTTCCCCCCGGGCTACCTCGATGACGTCCGCTCGGGTTGGCGCGGCTGATCGTCCTGGATGCGAGCGTCGCGATCGCGGCGCTCACAGCCGGCGATCCACACCATCGAGCGGCAGCTGGCGCGCTCGCGCGGGCGACCCATGATGAGCTGGTGATCGCGGCGACCACGCGCGCGGAGATCCTGGTCGGCCCGTCGGCTGCGGGGGCCGCCCAGTTATCGGTCGCCCGTGACTTCGTCGATGGGTGCGAGACCGTTCCGGTGACGTCCGAGATCGCGGACGCCGCCGCGCGATGGCGGGCCGCTCATCGGGCGCTCAGTCTTCCCGATGCCATCGCTCTCGTGGTGGCTGACCTGATCGACGCGGATGAGATCTGGACCTTTGACGCCCGGTGGTGCACGGCACATCCGCGAGTGGTCGTCCCAGCCGCACATCTGTGACGAGCCGCGTGTCCGCCCGCCGCTGTCGGCCGGACGGCCGCCCCGGGCGCGCTCGTGGTCGCCGGCGTGCTCGAAGTCGCGCAGCAGCGCCTCCAGGTAGGGTCGCTCGCGGTCAGAGGCGGCGGCCTGGCGGGGGGTGAGTCCGCCGAGGGCGGGGACCGGCTCGTCCGGCCAGCTGGCCAGCCAGGCGGCGGCGACCTCCGGCGGTGGGCTGCCGGCCCCGATCGCGCCCGCGCGGATCGGCGCCATGTCAAGGCTCGGGTCGATCACATCCCGGCGCGCGATCTCAAACGGGATGCCGAGCCCATCCAGCAGGGCGCAGAACCGCTCGAGGCGCTCCTCGGAGTTGACCGACAGGCGCAGCGCCCCGTCCGCAGGCGCGACGGTCCCGCGGATCCAGCGGCGCGGCCCGTCCGGCTCGGTCACCTCAGTGCTCTCACCACGCCGGCGCAACTCGGCCTCCAGCGCCACCGTCATCATCATCCACCCCGTCGGCGGGCTCAAAGTCCGGGTGGCCCGACAGCGCGGCCAGCGCCCCGGCCGGATCGGGGGTGGCGAGCGTCGCCTCAATGAGCACGAGGGGATCCCCGTCGGTGTTGGCCAGTCGCGGGGAGGCGCTCCGCATCTCCGCGACCAGGTCGATCAGCGTCGGCAGGCCGGCGCCGATCACCTTGGACTGAAAGTCGCTCACCTCCGGTGCGGCCAGTTCGTAGTCGTCGATGAGCACGCCGACCGGTTCGGGACGCTCGGGCCGCTCGGGCCGGCCCACCCGTTTGCCGCTCCTGAAACTGGCTTTCCGGGATCGCGGCGTAGTGCTCGATTCCGGTGCAGAGATCGACGAGCCACACCCCGGGGGAGGGCGCCGTCGTGCGGACCCTGCCAGAGGCCGTAGGTGAGCGTGTCCAGCCAGCGGTGGGCGAGCTCGGCGTCCTCCGGGGAGGTCGACTCCGCGTGGGCGAAGCGCTCGAGCGGTCCGGGGGCCTCCTCGGCCTCCTCACCCTCCTCATCCTCGCCCCCGACGATCCAGGCGTGCTCGACGGCCAGGCCGCGCAGGTCTCCGATCAGGAGCGACCTCTACGCTACAGAAAGTGACATCACGGCGCTACAGAAAGTGCAGCACGGCGCCGCTTGCTCGGAGCGTTCTCTAGGGTCTGGGGGTATGGCACTCTCCACCGCACCCATCACCGCCGGCTCCCTGATCGGGGGCTACCTCGTCGCCCGCACGACCCAGCAGCGCCAACTCGGCGGCGCCGTCCTCGCCCTCGGTGGCGCGCTGTCGGCCCGCCAGTGGCAACGCCACGGCACCCCGACGACGGCGGTGCTGCTCGGCACCTACCTCGGCGGCTTCGGGATCTCGCACCCGCTCGCCAAGAAGATCGGCGCCTGGCCGGCCGTGCTCAGCGTCGCCGCGGTCTCCGCCGGGGCCAGCCACCTGCTCGCCGACCGTCGCGCCGACGTCCACACCGCCTGAGGCGCCGATCACAGGACGGTCGCGGGAGCGGCCGCCGCCACGGTTAGCATCGAGATCGTGCGCGTACTCCTCACCAATGACGACGGCATTGAGGCCGAGGGCCTCCAGACCCAGCGCCGGGCGCTGCTCGAACACGTCCCCGGGATCGACCTCGTCGTCGTCGCCCCGGACGGGAACCGGTCGGCGATGGCGCGGTCGATCACCACCCGGCGGCCGCTGTGGGTCAAGGAGGTCACCTTTCCGGACGGGACGGTCGGCTTTGCCACCGACGGCACACCGGTTGACTGCGTGCGGCTCTCGAGCCTCGGGATCGTCGCCGGCTGGACGCCGCAGCTCGTCGTCTCCGGGATCAACCACGGCTCGAACATCGGAGATGACATCACCTACTCCGGGACCGTCGCCGCCGCCCTGGAGGGGATCATCCTCGGCATCCCGGGCGTCGCCGCCTCCCAGCAGTCGACCGCCCTGGAGCTCGACTTCTCAGACGCCGGCGCCTTTGACTTCGCGCCGGCCGCCCGGTTCATCGCCCGGCTCGTTCGTGACCTCGAGGACGTCCCGCTCCCACCGGCGACGCTGCTCAACGTCAACTTCCCCGGCCGTCCGGCGACCGGGGTGAGGGTCGCGCGCCTGGGCAAACGGGTGTACCGGGACGAGCTGTCCCTCGTCCGCCAGGACGAGCGGGAGGGCCGTCACTACCGGATCTATGGGGACGCCGGGGCGGACCCGGAGGAGACGGGGACCGACATCGCCGCGGTGTCGGCGGGGGAGATCGCGATCACCCCGCTGCACTTCGATCTCACCCACCACGAGGCGATCGACGTGCTCAGCGCCCACGGGCTCGAGCGGCTCCTGCATGAGTGAGGCGGCGGCCGATCCGGCCGCCCGGGCGGCGCAGCTGCGGGCTGAGCTGAACCACCACGCCCGCCGCTACTACGAGCTCGACGATCCGGAGATCGCCGATGACGCCTATGACGCGCTGCTGGACGAGCTGCGGGGCATCGAGGCCGAGCATCCGGAGCTGGTCAGTGAGGATTCGCCGACCTGCCGGGTCGGCGCCGCACCGGTGTCCGACCTCGTCAAGGTCGCCCACCTCCAGCGGATGCTGTCGCTCGCCAACGCCCACAACGGCGAGGACCTGCGCGCCTGGGTGACACGGATGCGCAACCACCTTGCCCGGGAGGGGATCGCCGACCCGTCCTTCCGCTTCGTCGCCGAGCCGAAGATCGACGGGCTGGCGATGTCGCTGATCTACCGGGACGGAGTGCTCGAGCGGGGCGCGACCCGCGGGGACGGGGAGATCGGGGAGGACGTCACCCACAACGTCCGCACGATCGCGGTGATCCCGCCCCGGCTCGTCCTCGCCCCCGGGGAGACGCCGCCCGCCCTGGTGGAGGTCCGCGGAGAGGTGTACATGTCCCTGTCGGACTTCACCGCCCTCAACGAACGCCGGGCCGAGGCGGGCCTGTCGACGTTCATGAACCCGCGCAACTCGGCGGCCGGAACGATCCGCCAGCTCGACCCGCGCCTCACCGCCCAGCGGCCCCTCTCCTTCTGGGCCTACCAGGTCGGGGTCACCGACGGGCTCGAGCTGCACTCCCACACCGACGCGCTCGCCTGGCTGGCCGCCCACGGGTTCCCGGTCAACCCGGACATCACCACCCTCGACTCCGCGGAGGCGGTGATCGCCCAGTGTGAGGCGTGGGCGGCCCGCCGGGGCGCCCTCGACTTCGAGATCGACGGGGTCGTGATCAAGGTCGATGACTACGAGCTCCAGCGCCGGCTCGGGGTTGTCGGCCGCGACCCGCGCTGGGCGATCGCCTGGAAGTTCCCGCCGACGACCGCCAAGACACGGCTGCTGGCGGTCCGCTGGAACCCCGGCAAGTTCGGGGATCTCCACCCCTACGCCGAGCTCGAGCCCGTCCGGGTGGCGGGGGTGACGATCAAGCTCGCCACCCTCCACAACGAGGAGGACCTCGCCCGCAAGGACATCCGCCCGGGGGAGGACGTGATCGTCCTGCGCGCCGGGGACGTCATCCCCCAGGTGCTCTCCCCGGCCCCCCACGTCGTCGAGGCGGCCGACCGGCCGCCGCGGCCCCAGGTTCCCGCCCGCTGTCCGGTCTGTGAGACGCCGACGGTCAAACCGGAAGGGTCGGTGTTCACCCGCTGCCCGAACCGGGACTGTGCCGGGCGGCGCTGGCAGCTGCTGACGACCTTCGCCGGGGTGATGGACATCGTCGGGCTGGGGGAGAAGCTCGTCAGCCGCCTGATGGAGCTCGGCTGGGTGCGCAGCGCCGCGGACTTCTACCGCCTCGACGCGGCCCGGCTCGCGCAGCTCGACGGGTTCGGGGCCCGTTCGGCGGAGAAGCTCATGACCGCGATCGAGGCGTCCAAGGCCCAGCCGTTCGGGCGGGTGCTGTTCGCGATCGGGATTGAGGAGGTCGGTGCGGTCACCGGGGAGAACCTCGCCCGCCAGTTCCGCAGCATCGACGCGCTGCTCGCCGCCGGGGAGGAGGAGATCAGCCAGACCCCGGGGGTCGGACCGAAGATGGCCGCCGCCATCTGCGCCCAGCTCGCGGACCCGAAGATGGTCGCCCTGATCGAGGACCTGCGCGAGCTCGGGCTGCGCTTTGTCGAGGACGGACCCCCACCGGGGGAGGGGGCCCTGTCGGGGCTCACGTTCGTCCTCACCGGCACCCTGCCCGAGCTCACCCGTGAGGAGGCGACCGCCCTCATCCAGAACGCGGGCGGCAAGGTGACCGGCTCGGTGTCGAAGAAGACGAGCTACCTGATCGCCGGTGAGGCGGCCGGCTCCAAGCTCGCCAAGGCCGAGAGCCTCGGGGTGCCCGTCCTTGATGAGGCGGGGCTGGTGGAACTGCTCGCGACAGGGCCTGCCGCGGACAAGGAGAGCTGAACAGCCCGGTCACCGCCGCGGCGGCTGCGAAAACCCTCACGTTCAACGTGAGGGTGTTCCGCGGAACGCGGTTCAGGTCGCGCGGACCTCGGGTCCCTCGGCGAAGCTGAGCGGCTCGCCCGCGTGCTCGAGAGTCGCCTTGAACAGCGTCTTGTCGATCTTCCCGTGGAAGATCGGGACGCCCAGTGCCACGCACTTGCTGATCACATCCTGGCGGTCGATGCCGGCCTCACGTGCGAGCTCGGTGGGCGTCAGGTGGTTGGTCATAGGACTGTCCTCCTTTGTCGAGGTCCCTACCCGGATGATCATCTGAGTCTCCCACCAGAGACGGACGCGATCAACCCCGGGCGCTGAAGTCTCCGAACGGCTAAACGGTGTAAACTTGATCGAGTTACGACAGTTTTCTACGCCCGGATTGAGGAGGACGCATGCCCCTGACGATCGGTGACGACGCCCCTGACTTCACCGCCACGACCACAGCCGGTGAGATCCGGTTCCATGACTGGATCGGAGACAGCTGGGCCGTGCTGTTCAGTCATCCGCGCGCCTTCACCCCGATCTGCACGACCGAGCTGGGCTACATGGCCTCCATCAAGCCTGAGTTCGACCGTCGCGGGGTCAAGATCATTGCGATCTCGACCGATCCGGTCGACGGGAGCGCCAGGTGGTCTCAGGACATCGAGAAGATCCAGGGAACCGCGGTCAACTACCCGATCATCGCCGACACCGATCATGCCATCAGCAAGGCCTACGGCATGCTCCCCCCCGACGTGTCCGGCGATCCCACCGCGCGCACCGCGGCCCAGAACGCGACGCTGCGCAACGTCTTCGTCATCAACCCGGGCAAGAAGATCGCACTCGTATTGATCTACCCGATGACGACCGGGCGCAACTTTGACGAGATCCTGCGCGTGATCGACTCACTCCAACTCACCGCCGCACATCAGGTCGGCACGCCGGCGCAGTGGCAGCCCGGTGAGGACGTGGTGCTCGCCGGTTCGGTCAGTGACGAGCAGGCCCGCGACCGGTATCCGGAGGGCTGGCGCCAGCCGCTTCCCTACATGCGGATCGTCCCGGCGCCCTGAGCGTTCGGCTGCTCCCCGTTCCCGACCCCGGTGCGAGCACCGCCCCGCGTACCCTCAACCTCGCCTTGAGTGTGTTCCGCGGAACGCGCATTCGCGGCGAGCGTCCTACACTGGGCCCGACTCGGGGCGTGGCGCAGCCTGGTAGCGCGCACCGTTCGGGTCGGTGAGGTCCCCGGTTCGAATCCGGGCGCCCCGATTGGCTCAACCACTGCCGACCCAATATGAGCCAGATGACGTCCAGCGATGGCAAAGTGAATCCGTTAGGTACGACGGGCGCTTGCCCTCACTGCGTTTCGGGATGCGATAACGGACTCTGCATGTGCGAGTCGCGTGAACCCGCATTTGTCCGCACCGCAATTCCCGGCCTCGGCAGGGTCGCGATTCCTTGTCTCGCCGATACCGAACCCAGGGCATGGCGACCCGCTGTTTACCGGGCCGGTGGAAGCGGTATCGATAGCTGGCGGCAGATCCCACGAGCGGTGGGAGCCTTGATTTCACGGTGACGCGGAACAACCGAGCGGTCACCAGTAGTGGGGTTCTCCCACATCTCGTGGTTGGCGCCCTCTCGTAGGAGCCGACAGCCGTGTTCCTGAAGATATCGCTCGAGGTCGCGCTTCTTCACGCAGCAATCTCAACGGATTCGACCAGCGCCCATCCCGGCTCCGGGATGCTCTCGCCGCGAGCGCGACGCTCGTCAAGAACCATCGAGATCGCATCAAGCACCATCGACCGTGCCTGCTCGAGGTCTTCGCCCTGCGTCTGAACCTCGGGCAGTTCGGGCACGTGCGCATAGACCCAGCCCTCGCCCGCGTCCTCGTAGACCACGTTGAACTTGAGCGCGCTCATCTGCGGAACGGTACCGCAGCACCTACCGGCGTCTGAGGCTTACCTCGACCAGGGCTGGGGGGCACGACGATCGCGTCCACCTGCGACCGTCTCAACCCCTCGCCATTGGTTTGGCGACCGAGCAGGCCGCGGCTACGTGAACGCTCCGTTTGTCGCATGGCGACGGTGATCCCTCAGCGCGAGCTGCGCAACAACGACGCCGAGATCCTCAATCGCGTCGAGGCGGGTGAGAGCTTCACCGTGACCCGCCATGGGGTGGCCGTCGCTGACGTGGTCCCCCATACGGGGACTCCCAAGCCGCCACGGTTCCCCAAGACCGCAGATCTCGTGTGTGCGCGGCGGCAGCTGCCGGCGCTGGAGTGGCAGACCTGGGTCCACGACATTCGTGCGAGCGACGGTTTCCTCGACGGCGATCTGACCTGATGCTCACGTCGGTGGCCCGCGCAGCGTGCCCCCGGCTCCCGCCGTCAGGGCTTCGGGGCGGAGGCCGCCGAACTCAGGTCCCACAGGGAGAGGCGCTCGATCTCCTGCACGTGGAGGGCCGACAGCTCCTCCAGCCGCTTGGCTCCCTCGGCGGTGAGGGAGAGGCGGACCGCCCGGTGGTCTGCGTCGTCGCGGGTGCGGGTGACGAGGCCGGCGGCGTCGGCGCGATCGACGAGCCCAACGACCGAGTTCTGGCGCAACAGCAGGTAGTCGGCGACCTCACCGATCGTCGGCCCGCGCGGATCGGCGTGGCCACGGATGGCGAGCAGGAGCTGATGCTGAGCGGCGGTGAGCCCGGCCGCAGCAGCCTGGACCTCGCTCCAGCGGAGGAAGTGGCGCAGGCCGGTGCGGAGGGCGAGCAGGCGCGTATAGGTCGCATCGTCGAGCGGCTGATCTCCCACGATATGATCGTAACACGATATATTTGCGGAGCGGTGGATTTCCCGGGCCGCCCGCCGCCCCGGCTCTCACCCGCCGAGGAAGCGGCGGATCAGCGCCTCGGTCTCCGGGGTGCCGGCGGCGGCGCTGATCGCCGCCGCCTCCGCGTCGAGGTGCTCGGCCAGCGGCCGGCTCCAGCTCTCACGGATCAGGCGGCGGGCGCTGGAGAGGGCGTGGCCGGGCCGGGCGGTGAGGGCGGCCGCGGCCGCCCGGGCATGGGTGAGGGACTCCCCGTCCGGGCAGACCGTCGAGACGATCCCGAGCGCCTGGGCGGCCTCAGCACCCAGCGGGGCGGCGGTGAGGATCAGCTCGGTCGCCCGGCGCTGACCGACCGCGCGGGGCAGCAGCCACGACATGCCGCCGTCGGGGGTGAGCCCGACGCTCGTGTAGGCGGTGACGAACCGCGCCGAGGTCTCGGCGATGACGAGGTCGGCGGACAGCAGCAGCGACAGGCCGATCCCGGCGGCCGCCCCCTGCACGGCGGCGAGCACCGGCTTATCGGCGCGATCGAGGGCGAGGACGGCCCGGTGGGCGGTGTCGGCGAGCTCGCGGATGAACGCGGGCCGGTCCGGCGCGGCCGCCATCGCGCTCAGGTCACCGCCGCCACAGAACCGCGCCCCCGCACCGGCGAGCAGCAGCACGTCCGCGGCCGGGTCGCCGAGCGCCCGGAGGATCGCCTGCTCGAGGGACCGGGCGACGTCGAGGTCGACCGCGTTGGCCTGGGCGGGCCGGTTGAGGGTGATCGTCGCCACCTGCTCAGAGGCCGCATAGAGCACAGGCGAACCGGCAGACATTGGCTGGGCCTCCTCGGTTGGGGGTTCGGATCAGGGGAATACGGGCCGGTTGCCGGCGGGCCTCATGCGGGGACGAGCCCGGCGAGGCGGGTGTGGATGATCTCCTCCGCCTCGGTCATGATCCGCTCGACGAGCTCCTGGCAGGTCGGGACGTCGTGGATGAGCGCCTGGGAGAGCCCGGCGCTCCAGATCCCCGCGTCCGTGTCCCCGGTCTCATAGACGAGGCGGCCGCGCTGGCCCGAGACGAGGTCGCGGACGTCCTCGAAGCTGCCGCCCGCCTTCTCGATCTCGACGACCTGCTCGGAGATCTTGTTGCGGGCGACCCGGGCGGTATTGCGGAAGGAACGGAAGATGTGCTGGGTCATCCGCTCGTCCGCGTGGACGAGGTGGGCCTTGACCTGCTCGTGGATCGGCGATTCGGCCGTGCACATGAACCGCGTGCCCATGTTGACCGCGTCGGCCCCGAGGGCGAGGGCGGCGACGAGACCGCGGGCGTCGGCGATCCCGCCGGAGGCGATCAGCACACAGTCGAGCTTGTCGGCGGCAGCGGGGATCAGCACGAGGCCGGGGACGTCGTCCTCACCGGGATGGCCGGCGCAGTCGAACCCGTCGATCGAGACGGCGTCGACCCCGAGCGACTGGGCCTTGAGCGCGTGGCGGACCGTCGTCGCCTTGTGGATCACCTTGATCCCCGCCGGCTTGAAGATCTCGAGGAACGTCGTCGGGTCGTTCCCGGCCGTCTCCACGAACGGCACGCCGGCCTCAACGATCGCCTGGGCGTACTCCATGTACGGCGGCGGGGTGATCGACGGGAGGATCGTCAAGTTGACGCCGAAGGGCCTGTCGGTCAGCTCGCGGCAGCGGGCGATCTCCCGGGTCAGGTCCTCCGGGGTCGGCTGGGTAAGCGCCGTGATGTGCCCGAGGGCGCCGGCGTTGGCGACGGCGGCGACGAGCTCGGCCCGTCCGACCCACTGCATCCCGCCCTGGATGAGCGGATGCTCGATCCCGAACAGCTCCGTGAAACGCGTTCTCATCTGCCCATTCTCCTCAAGGTCGGTCGGTGGGGTCAGCGCGGCGCCATCCGCAGCGCGCCGTCGAGTCGGATCACCTCGCCGTTGAGCATCCCGTTGGTGACGATGTGCTCGACGAGGTCGGCGTACTCCTCGGGACGGCCGAGGCGCGGCGGGTAGGGCACGGTCCCCGACAGGGACGCACGGGCGCTGTCGGGCAGTCCGGCGAGCATCGGCGTGTCGAACAGGCCCGGCGCGATCGTCATCACCCGGACGCCGCGGCCGGCGAGCTCGCGGGCGACCGGGAGGGTGAGCCCGACGACGCCGCCCTTGGAGGCGGCGTAGGCGACCTGGCCGATCTGACCGTCGTAGGCGGCGATCGAGGCGGTGTTGACACAGACGCCGCGTTCGCCGCTCTCGCCCTCGGGCGGGTTCTCGACCATCGCCCCGGCGGCACAGCGCAGCGCGTTGATCGTGCCGAGCAGGTTGACGGCGATCACCTTCGCGAAGCTCTCCAGCGGCGTCGGTCCCTCCCGGCCGATCAGCTTCGCCGGGGTGCCGAGCCCGGCGCAGCAGACGGCGATCCGCAGCCCGCGCGGCGTCGCCGTGGCGGCGTGGGCGACCGCGGCGGCGGTGCTGTCGGGGTCGGTGACGTCACAGCCCACGGCGCTGGCGCCGATCTCATCGGCGAGGGCGCGGGCGCGGTCCTCGGTGAGGTCGGCGACGGTCACCGCCGCGCCCTCGGCGGCGAGCCGGCGGGCGGTCGCCTCACCGAGGCCGGAGGCGCCGCCGAAGACGATCGCCCCGGCATCCTTGATCTCCATCGTGGGCTGCTCCTGTCGGGTGGGGTCGGGGTCGGGGTCGGGGTCGGGGTCGGGGTCGGGTCGGGCGTGTCGGGGCGCGGGCGGGCGGGGACCGACGGCGGTCAGTCGCGCGCGAGATGGCGGGCGATCACGAGCCGCTGAATCTGGTTGGTCCCCTCAAAGATCTGCATCACCTTCGCCTCGCGCATCATCCGCTCGACCGGGAAGTCGAGGGTGTAGCCGGCGCCGCCGAGGACCTGGACGGCGTCGGTGGAGACGCGCATCGCCGTGTCGGTCGCCACGAGCTTGGCGATCGAGGCCTGGCGGCTGAAGGGCAGTCCGGCGTCACGGCGGCGGGCGGCCTCGAGCATCGTCGCTCGCGCGCTCTCCACCCCGGCGGCCATATCGGCGAGGAGGAAGCCGAGCCCCTGATGGTTGATGATCGCCGTCCCGAAGGTCTCGCGCTCCTTCGCGTAGGCGACCGCGTGGTCGAGGCAGGCCTGGGCGAGCCCGACGGCGACCGCGGCGATCCCGAGCCGGCCGGAGTCGAGCGCGGCGAGGGCGATCCCGAGGCCGTCCCCCTCGGCCCCGATCAGCCGGTCAGCCTCCAGGGTGACGTCGTCGTAGGTGAGCGTCGCCGTCGTCGAGCCGGTGAGCCCCATCTTGCGCTCGGGCGGATCGACGCTGA
Organism: Conexibacter sp. DBS9H8; assembly: GCF_023330685.1. GTDB lineage: Bacteria > Actinomycetota > Thermoleophilia > Solirubrobacterales > Solirubrobacteraceae > Palsa-465. The sequence continues at coordinate 3,187,888 of NZ_CP097128.1, read as the reverse complement.
GCCCGGGCGCGTGGCCGGGGGAGAGGAAGCAGGAGATCCCCCGGCGCGGATCGTCGGAGGTACGGGCAAACAGCGTGTAGAAGTCCGCCTCACCGCCGTGGGTGACCCACGCCTTCGCGCCGGTCACCCGGTAGCCCCCACCGTCGGGGTCGCGGCGGGCGCGGGCACGCATCGCGCCCGGGTCTGAGCCGGCATCGGCCTCAGACAGGCAGTAGCCGCCGAGCAGCCGGCCGCCGAGCATCTCCTCCAGCCAGCGTTCCTTCTGGGCCTCGGTGCCGTAGGTCGCCAGCGCCCAGCAGGACATCACGTGGACGCTGAGGCCGACGCCGACGCTCGCCCATGCCCCGCCGATCTCCTCGAGCGCCTGCAGATAGATCTCATAGGGCAGCGCCGAGCCGCCCCACGCCTCCGGGTAGGGCATCGCGAGCAGGCCGAGCTCCCCGAGCCGGCGAAAGACCTCGCGAGGGAAGTCGTGGCGCTCCTCATGGTCGGCGGCGATCGGGGCGAGCTCACGCTGGGCGAAGTCGCGGGCAAGCTCGACGACCGCCCTCGCCTCCGGGGACTGAATCAATCGCGTCGCTCCCATACGAGGGACGGTACCACAGTACGTACTGTGGTACTACCGTACACTCGCTCGCGTGTCTCCGGCCGCCTCGGAACGTCCGTCCCGGCAGTCCGACCTGCTCGGGCACCTGCTCGACCTCTTTCTCGCCGAGGGGTTCGCCGGCTTCACCCTCGCCGATCTCGCCGACCGGCTCCACTGCTCCAAGAGCACCCTCTACGGGCTCGGGCACTCCAAGGAGAGCCTCACCGTCAACGTCGTGGTCGCGTTCTTCCGTCAGGCGACGGAGGCGGTGGAGGCGGCGACGGCCGCACAGTCGACCCCGCCGGACCGGCTCGTCGCCTACCTGCGGGCCGTCGCCAAGGCCCTCCGTCCCGCCTCGGCGGTCTTCATGGCCGACCTCGCCGCCCATCCGGGCACCGCCGCGGTGTATCAGCAGAACACCGAACTGGCCGCGCGGCGGGTCGGGGAGCTGATCGAGGAGGGGATCACCGGTGGCGCCTTCCGGCCCGTGCACGGCGCCCTCGTCGCCGACGTCGCCGCGGCGACCATGCGCCGGATCCAGACCGGCGCGCTCGGGAGCGCCACCGGGATGGGGGACGCCGACGCCTACGATGCGCTCGCGGACCTCATTCTCCACGGGGTCAGCGCCTGACCGGCGCCGGCGGCCCCGCTCGCTCTTACCAAGTCCTGCAGTTGACGGCATAGCATTCAGCTCCTGATGGCTGGCCCGAAGCATCTGTGGTCTGGAGACTGGGAGCGGGAGTCCGGGGCGCGGGCGCCCGGAGAGTCCTCCACGGCGACGCCGCCGCCCACCTGGCCGGCCGCCCCGCCGCCGCCCGAACCACCCGGAACCTCGCGGCGCCGCCGTCAGCTCAGCGCCGCCGCGCTCGTCACCCTCGGCGTGATCGTCGCCGTCGTGATCGCCGGCCTCGCGGTCGCGCTCACCTCCGGGTCGGGTGGCTCCGCCGCGCGGACCTCCGCCCAGGTGCCCGCCCCGACGGTCGGCCCGAACGGCTCCGGGGGCGCGACGATCCTCCCCTCAACCCCCCAGACGACCCCGCCGCAGACGACGCCGGCGCCGACGACCCCGGCCGCCGCCGCGCGCGTCAACGTCGGCCCGACCTACACCTGGCTGGGGATGGCGCTGACCGACAGCTCCTCCGGGGTCACCGTCGACACGGTCGCCGGCCGATCACCGGCCGCGAGCGCGGGCGTCGACCCCGGTGACGTGCTCCAGACCGTCGGCAACCGGCCGGTCAACACGGTCGGTCAGCTGCGGTCGGTGACGGCGGCGCTCAAGCTCGGCCAGCGCGTCGCGCTCACCGTCAACCGGGGCACGACCCTGGTGACGGTGACGGTCACGCTCACGGGCCGCCCCGTCCGCCAGTCGTGAGCTTTGGCGCACCGCTCGTCCTGCTCGGTCTGCTCGCGCTCCCGGCGCTCGCGCTCCTTTACCTCGGCGAACAGCGCCGCCTCGCCCGCGCCCGGGCCGCCTTCCTGCGCCCGGCCCTCACCGCCTCGGTGCTGCCGCGCCGCCCCGGCGCGCGCCGCCACGCCGCCCCGATCGTCCTCGCGGCCGGCCTTGCGCTCGTCATCGCCGCCGCCGCCCGCCCACGCCATCACGTCCGGGTGCCGGTGAAGGCGGCGACGGTGATGCTCGCCAACGACGTCAGCGACTCGATGGCCGCCCGGGACGTGTCACCGAGCCGTCTCGGGGCGGCCCAAAAGGCCGCCATCGCCTTCACGCACAGGGTGCCTGCGACGATCGCCATCGGCTCGCTCGACTTCGCCCGCCGCCCGGCGCTGCTGCAGGCCCCGAGCCGGGACCATGCGCTCGCCCGGGCCGCCGTCGCGAGCCTGAAGATCGGCGGTGGCGGGACGGCGATCGGGGAGGGGATCCTCACCGGCCTCAGCGCGATCGCGACCGCCCCGCGAATCGATCACCATGAGCCGCCGGGGGCGATCATCCTCCTCTCGGACGGGACCTTGAACGTCGGCGTGAGCCCGCAGAGCGCCGCGGCGACCGCACGGCGCCGGCACGTGCGGATCTTCACGATCGCCGTCGGGACGGCGGCGGGGACGATCCGCGGCCGCGTGCACGGGAAGGAGGCGACGATCCCGGTGCCCGTCGACCCGAGCGAACTCGCCCAGATCGCCGCGATCTCCGGGGGCCGCTTCTACCGGGCGCCCGACGCGGCGCGGGCCGGGGCGATCTACGCGCTGCTCGCCCGCCGGCTCGGGTTCCGCACGGTGACACGCGGGCTCGCGTGGCTGTTCGCCGCGGCCGGGCTCGCCCTCGTCCTGATCGCCGGCGGCCTGTCCCTGACCTGGTTTGGAGAGCTCGGATGAGTGAGAACGGAGGACACATGGACGCGGTTGAGGCCGGTGCGGAGCGGGAGCGGGCGCGGGCGGCGATGGCGGCTGCGCTCGCGGAGATCAAGGGGGTCATCGTCGGCCAGGACGCGATGCTGGAGCGGCTGCTCGTCAGCCTCCTCGCCGGCGGCCACGTGCTCCTGGAGGGTGTGCCCGGCCTCGCCAAGACGCTGACGGTGAAGACGCTCGCGGCCGTGCTCGGCGGCAGCTACGGTCGGATCCAGTTCACCCCCGACCTCGTCCCCGCCGACCTCGTCGGAACCCGGATCTGGCGGCCCGACAGCGCGAGCTTCGCCACCGAGCTCGGGCCGGTGTTCGCGAACTTCGTCCTCGCCGATGAGATCAACCGCGCCCCCGCGAAGGTGCAGTCGGCCCTGCTCGAGGTGATGCAGGAGCAGCAGGTGACGATCGGCGGCCAGACCCACCGGGTGCCGATGCCGTTCATCGTGATGGCAACCCAGAACCCGATCGAGTCCGAAGGCACCTACCCGCTCCCCGAGGCCCAGGTCGACCGGTTCCTGATGAAGATCGTCGTCGGCTACCCGAGCGTGGAGGAGGAGAGCACGGTGGTGACGCGCAGCCTCGGCACCTCGCCGACCCTGCGCACCTGCCTCTCCCTCACCGACCTCGAGGCGCACGCCCGCGCGGTCGGAACCGTCACCGCGGACACGACGGTCGTGCGCTATGCGGTTGCGCTCGCCGACGCGACCCGCCACCCCGATCGCTACGGCCTGGGCGAGCTGGCTGGGCTGATCGCCTTCGGGGCGAGCCCGCGGGGGCCGATCGGCCTCGTCCAGGCGGGACGGGCGCTCGCGCTGCTGCGAGGGCGCGAGCGTGTCCTCACCGAGGACATCACCGACCTCGCCGCTGACGTTCTCCGCCACCGACTCGTGCTCTCCTATGACGCGCTCAGTGAGGGGATCACCGCCGATGAGCTGCTCGAGCGGATCCTCACCGCCGTGCCCGCCTCCGGGGCCGCCGCCCCGGGCGCCGTCGGCCGTTCGGGTACCGGGGACGGACCGGATGAGGTCCGGATGGCTCGCGGGTGAGCACGCTCGCTGACCGGCGGCGTCTCGTGCCCGATCCGGGGCCGCTCGCAGAAGGTGACCGGCGGGGCGGGCGGCTCGCCTACGGGCCGACCGCGGGGCTCCGGGTCCCCGCTGCGCGCCAGGGACCGGGGCCGATCTCGGCCGCGGCGGTCAACGCGCTCGACCCGGTGATCAACCGGCTCGTCTCCCGCTCCCTGCCCGGCGGGCGCCTCGCCGCCGGGGTCGGGCCGGGGACCGAGCTGGCTCAGCTGCGGCCCTATGAACCGGGGGATGACGTCCGCTACCTCGACCCGGCCGCAAGCGCCCGGACCGGGACGATGCACGTCCGCCTCCACGTGCCCGAGCGGGCGATGACGAGCTGGATCGTCCTCGACCTGTCCGCGTCGATGGCGTTCGGGACCGCCGGGCGGCTCAAGGCGGACGTCGCGGAGGGGGTCGCCGCCGTCATCGGCCGGCTCGGGGTCCGCCGGGCCGGGAGCGTCGGGGTCGTCGCCTGGGGCGGCGGGCGGCTGCGGACCCTGCCGCCGCGCGGGGCCAAGCCGGCGCTCGTCGCCCTCGGTGCCCTGCTCGCCGCCGGGGTCGCTCCGGACGCGCCCGAGCCGGCCCCGCGCCGCTCGGTGCCACCGCAGACCCACGCGGTCGGGCTCGCGGAGGCGCTCAGCCGCACCCTCACCCTCGCCGACCGTGCCGGCCTGATCGCCGTCATCTCCGACTTCCGCGACGAGGCCGGTTGGGAGCGGCCGCTCGGGGCGCTCAGGCTCCGTCACGCGGTGATCGCCGTCGAGGTCGAGGACCCGCGGGAGCGGGAGCTTCCCAACGTCGGCCGCCTCGCCGTGATCGATCCCGAGACCGGCGAGCTCGTGCGCGCCAACACGGCCAGTGAGCGGCTGCGGCGCCGGTTCGCCGCGCTGGAGGCGGCCCGCCGGGAGCGGATCGCCGGCGAGCTGCGTCGCCTCCAGGTCCGCCACGTCCGCCTCAGCACCGACGCGGACTGGCTCGCCGCGCTCGGAGGCGGCCTGCGATGAGAGGCGGCGCGGTGCTCAGGATCGCCCGCGGGAGCCGGCGGCGATGAGCTTCGCCGCCGCCGACTGGCTCGCCGCTCTCCTCCTGGTGCCCCTCGCGTTGGCGCTCGGGCGCCTCCGCCGCCGGCAGGCCCGCCGCTACGCGCTGCGCTTCAGCGCCGCCGGAACGCTCGCCCGGGCCGCCGGTGAGGATCGTCCCGGCCGCTGGCGTGCGTGGGTTCCGGCGGCGGTGATGCTGCTCGGCGCCACCGTGCTCGTCCTCGCCCTCGCCCGGCCGCAGATCACCGTGCGGGTGCCGGTGCCCAACGCGGCGGTCGTGCTCGTCCTCGACCACTCCGGCTCGATGGCCTCCACCGACGTCGCCCCGGACCGGATCGGCGCGGCGATCGACGCCGGCAACACGCTGATCGGCGAGCTGCCCGCCGAGGTGCGGCTCGGCTTTGTCGGCTTTGGCACCACGCCCGACGTGATCCAGGCCCCGGTGAGCGACCACGCGGTCACCCGCCGGATCCTCGACGCCCAGCTCCCGGGCGGTGGCACCGACACCGGCCCCGCCCTTCAGGACGCCCTCACCCTCCTGCACGGTGGCGATCCCCACCACCCTCCGGGGGCGATCGTCCTCCTCTCCGACGGGGCGGCGAACCTCGGGGTCAGCCCGGTCACCGTCGCCGCCCAGGCCCGCCGGGAGCGGATCCCGATCGACACCGTCGCCCTCGGCACCCCGAACGGCGTGCTCGACGTCGGCCCGTTCAGCCAGCCGATCCCGGTCCCCCCGGATCCGGCCCTGATGGCGGCGATCGCCCGCACCTCCGGAGGCCGCTCGTTCACCGCCCGCACCGCCGGGGCGCTCAGCTCGATCTACTCGGGGCTCGGCTCCCAGCTCGGCAGCGTCCCGGTGCGACGCAGCATCGCCCCGGAGGTGCTGCTCCTCGCCGGGCTGCTGCTCCTCACCGGCCTGCTCAGCAGCGTCCGGACCCGCACCCGGGTCGCCTGAGGTCGCCTGGCCTGTGGCGGGGTGGCCGGCCAGTGAGCCGGCCACCCCGGTGGGGCGCGTTCCTCCGACGGATCAGCTCTGACGGGCCCCACCGGGCGATGGTCTCGGCTGGGAGCGCCGGCGGCGTGCGGTTCTCAGACGGCTACCGGATGCCGCTGACGGGCGTGCTGAATCCGGTTCCGCTGCCTGCCGTGCTACCGGTCCCGCTGCCTGCCGTGCTGCCGGTCCCGCTGCCCGACGTGCTGCCTGCCGTGCCACCGGTCCCGCTGCCCGAGGTGCTACCGGCCCCGCTGCCTGCTGGGGCGGAGCCCGTCCCGGCGCCGGATGGGCGGGAGCCGCCGCCAGCGGAGCTACCGGCGCCGGCCGCAGCAGGCGGCGTGGGGCGATTGCTCTGCATGGCGCTGGCATCGCCACGAGCCTGGGTGATGATCGAGGTGACGAAGGCGCGGACCGATGCGGGCATCCGAGCCGACAGGTGGCTGAGGATGTTGGCGATCGACCCCTGTTGAGATGTCACCTGCCCGTACGCGGTCTCGAGGCCTGACGCCGCCGCGGCTGGCATCGAGCCCGATGCGATGAGGGCAGCAAGCTCAACTGCGGCGGTCGCCTGGGTTTTGACCCCGGTCGCAACCGCGGAGAGGAGCTCGGTCGCGCTCGTCGTGCTCTCACTCGGGCTACTTGCTGCTGTGGCTTCGGCGCTCACCTCGCTCTGGGTGGCGGTGGAGATGGCCGAGATCGCGTGAGCGAGTCCGACCTGAGCTTGCGCCGGCGCCTGAAGCTCGAGGGCGGAGAGCACGGCCAGCGCTCGTGCCTGACCTGTCGTGTCGTTGAGGGCGGCGTCGGCGATGGCATTCTGGACGCGGCTGGTGGTGTCGGGGGCCGTCGCGGCGAGCGCCTTGATCGAGACCTCGTCCTGGTGAGCCACGGCGATCTCAGCCTTGGCTGCCTCCGTCTTCGCCGCCGCGGTGTGGGCCTGGGCCTGGAGCCGTCCGGCGGTGGCCTGGGCGAGGCCAAGTTGCTTCTGGCTGATCGTGAACTGCGTGGTGCCGCGGGCCTCGTTGCCGTGCTTGAACGCCGCCACCGCCCGCTTGAGCGCGGCGTCGGCGTGCGTCGTGTGGGTTTGAACGGCGCTGACGCCGGTCTGGATGTCGGATGCGGACGCCGGCACCGGTGCGGCGAGGACGGCGATCGCAGCCAGGGCGGTGATCGAGAGGGACCGAACGTGTGCGGTCCCGGGCAGCTGGGTCATGGTGTCTCCTGAGAGCAACTGGGCGGCCTACGGGGTGTAGGTCCCTGGTTTTGCGTGCCCGTCTCGCGGCGGGGTTGCCTTTGTCGCTGAGATGACGCCCCAGCGCCGCCAATGTCAGGTCCGGTTCGAGGGACCGGACGAATGGTGGAGAGACCGATCGGTGCGGTCGCGCCGCGCCGCGCTCAGGGCCGCTCCGGAACACCGGAGCCGGGGCAGGGTGGGGCCGCGTCAGTGAGGTGGGTGCGGATGAGAGCCGCCACCTCGTCAGGGTGGTCATGGGCGACGTCATGGGTGCCGCCTGCGATGACGTGCAGATGAGCGTCCGGGAGCATGTCGGCGAGGCGTTCACCCACCGCCGGCGGGCTGATCGGGTCCGCATCCCCCCAGATCAGCAGTACCGGCACGGTGATCTGAGAGAGGTGCGCGCGGAAGTCGGGGCGCTCCTGAGTGACCCACGCGGCCGCATCCGGAAAGGTCCGGCGATACTCCCCGCGCCAGTCGGTCACAGCGGGCAGGTCGAACGGCAACCCGCCGGAGGTGGCCACGAGCACGATGCGCCGGACCTTCTCCGGGAACGCGACGGCGACGCCGATGGCGATCACGCCGCCCATCGACTGGGCAACGAGATCTGCGCCGGGGGTGAGGCCCACCCCAACCTGGGCGATGAGATCGCCGTACCCGGAGATCCCCGGATCAGCGGGCTCGTTCCCGGCGCCGGGCCAACGCAACCGCGAACAGGTCCAATCGGCGGGCAGTCGGTTCGCGACGGGCTGCCAGAACTCATCCGATCCCGAAGCGCCGGGGAGGAAGGACAGATGTGGGGGTGACATCATCGTGCGGGCTCCTGCGCTGGTGAGAACGTGGGGGCCGATGGTGCCAGGCGCCCGGCACCCCCCCGCGCGGCCGCCCCCGGCGACCTGGCCTGTGCCCGCTGACGATCGTGCACGGTCCGCGTCAGAGGTCGAGCACGAAGCGGAGGGCTTGGTCGACGGCGTGTTGCTGGTCAGGCCCGATCCTCCCGCGGCGGGAGATGAGCCGCGCGGTTGAGATCACCCTCAGCTGATCGCAGCGTGCGTATGAGGTGTGGTCCAAACCACTTGCCTCGGGTTCAACCGTGATATGGCTGCGCAGTCCATAAGCGGTGGTCGTCAACGGGACGACCACGACGAGGCCGCCAGGACCGTTGTTGAGGATGTCCGCCGAGACCACGACCGCCGGCCGCGTGAATCCCGGTTCGTGGCCGACGGGCTGACCGAGGTCGACGTCGTGAACGTCGCCCCGCCAGATCACGCCAGGGGATCCCACTCGCGTCGCTCGGCAAGATGCTCCTGCCACAGCGCGGGATCCTCGCGCAGACGCTGATAGTCCCCGCTGAGGCCGCGCAGGAACTCCTGGCGCTCGAGCGCATCGATCGCGGAGTGCAGCACCTCGACGACCGTCGTATGACGAGCCTTGGCGAGAGACTGGAGACGTTCGGAGTCTGGCCGGCGGACGCGGACGGTTGTGGTGTCTCCGGACGCCATCCCGTCACTGTAGACGAAATGTAGACACTGCGTCCCGCTCGACGACCCGCCTGCGGGCAGGCTCGCCCACGATCCCGGCGCGACCTACCCTGTGCCCTGCCGATGTTCACCTTCAACCCGGCCGACCTCACCGCCGAGCAGCTCGCGATCCGGACCCTCGGGGAGGCGCGGCACCGTTCTCCGCTCAGCACCGCCCACGTCCGGCGGCCGAGCTCGCTGCACTGGGTGGACACCGAGGACCGGGTGCTCTTCGACGACTCGCAGATGATGGCGGGCGCCCGCGGGGCGACGGTGTCCGAACTCCCGTCGCTCGAGCCGGGTGGGCCGCGCAGCCACCTGTTCTTCAACCCGGCGGAGACGAACGTGGCGATCGTCACCTGCGGTGGGCTCTGTCCCGGGATCAACGACGTCATCCGCGGCCTCGTGATCGCCCTCACCGAGCAGTACGGGGTCCGCAGCGTGCTCGGCTTTCGCAACGGATTCCGCGGGCTCGTACCGCCGGACTGTGAGAACCCGATTCCCCTCAGCGCAGACGGCGTGCGCGGGATCGACCGCCGCGGCGGCTCGCTGCTGGGCACCTCCCGCGGGGCCCAGGATCCCGGCGCGATCGTCGACACCCTCGGCACCGAGGAGATCGACGTCCTGTTCGTCGTCGGCGGTGACGGCAGTCTCCGCGGGGCGTCGGCGATCGCCGCGGTCGCGCGCGAGCGCGGGCTCGACATCGCCGTCGTCGGGGTGCCCAAGACGATCGACAACGACATCCCGTTCATCGACTACAGCTTCGGCTTTCAAACCGCCTTCAGCCACGCCGCCGAGGCGATCCGCGCCGCCCACGTGGAGGCGGAATCCCACCACAACGGGGTCGGGGTGGTCAAGCTGATGGGCCGCCACTCGGGGTTCATCGCCTGCTATGCGGCGCTCGCCTGCCACGAGGCGGACGTCGTCCTGATCCCGGAGGTGCCCGTCGGCCTCGAGGGACCCAACGGCCTGCTCGAATACGTGCACCGCCGCGTCGATCATCAGGGCCACTGCGTCGTCGTCGTCGCCGAGGGGGCCGGTCAGGATCTGCTGCCCCGCGGACAGGGGACCGACGCGTCCGGGAACGCCCGGCTCGCGGACGTCGGCGCCCTCATCCGGGAGCGGCTGATCGCGAGCTTCGCCGCCTACCGCCGGGAGCTCAATCTCCGCTACGTCGACCCTGGGTACGCGATCCGCAGCGTCCCCGCCGCCGGATATGACGCCGTCTACTGCACCCGGCTCGCCCACGCCGCGGTGCATGCCGCGCTGTCGGGCCGGACCGACATGATCGTCGCCGGCTGGCACGGCCGCTTCGTCCACCTGCCGATCGGGCTCGTCACCTCCGGACGTAACGTCGTCGACCCGGGTGGTGACCTGTGGCTCGCGGTGATCGAGACGACCGGGCAGCCACCCGTGTTCCGGGCGGCGGTGAACCTCAACTTCTGACCGGGAGCCCGCCTCGAGGGGAGGGACCGGTCAGTGGGCGGAGGAGCCGATCAGTGCACGAGCGCGAGCAGCAACGCGACCGGGAGGGCGAAGTAGGCCACCGCGAGCAGCGCCATCAGCGGCCGTGACCGCGGTCGGCGCCGTTCGAGCTCCCGCCCGTACACGGTGTAGGAGGGGCGCTCGGCCCGGTCGGGGCGCTCCGCGCGGGCGGGACGTTCAGCGCGGGCGGGACGCTCAGCCCGGGCGGGACGTTCAGCCCGGGCGGGACGCTCAGCGCGGGCGGGACGTTCAGCGCGGGCGGGACGCTCAGCCAGGGCGGCCCGGGCGGGACGCTCGGCGCGCCCGGCCGGCGCGGCCGCGGCCGGCACCTTCACCGGCGCGGCGGGCGTCGCCGGACGCCGTCTCCGGCGCGGCGCCGGCGCGCCCACCCCATCCCCGCGAGCCCGCAGGGCGGCGCCCGCCTCGGCCGCGAACTGCGCCGGGCTGGCCTGGCGCTCGGCGGGGTCTTTGGCGAGCGCGCGCTGGACGACCGCGTCGAGGGCGGCCGGAACGCTTGGGACGACCGCCTGGGGGGAGGCGATCTCACCGGACAGGTGGGCGTACATCTTCGCGGCCGAGCTCGGCCGCGGGTAGGGGACCTCACCGGTCAGGGCGAGGTAGAGGATGCAGCCGAGCCCGTAGATGTCGGCCGGGGTGTCCGTCTCCGCGCCGCTGATGTACTCCGGCGGGATGAAGTCGTAGTTCTCGAGCAGGCGGTCATGGAGCGTGATGCCGGTCATGTCCGTGTGCCGGCGGGCGAGACCGAAGTTCGTCAGGTAGGTGGTGCCGCCGGCGCTGACGAGCACACTGGAGGGGCGCACCGCCCGGTGGATCACCCCGAGCTGGTGGGCGGCGTCGAGGGCGGCGGCGACCTGTTCAATGATCGCGACGGCCTCTGCGGCGGGAAGCGGCCCGCGGGCGGCGACGAGGTCGCCGAGCGACTCTCCGTCCACCCAGCGGCTCGCGATGAACAGTCGCCCGTCACTCTCGCCGGTCTCATAGATCGGGAGCACGTTCGGGTGCTCGCAGGCGGCGAGCAGCGTCGCCTCTCGGTTGAGGCGCGCGCGGGTCACCGGGTCGCGGGCGAGGTCGCCGCCGACGACGCGCAGGGCGACGGTCCGCGGCAGACGGGTATCCCGCGCGCGGTAGACCGCGCCGAGCTCGTCCTCGCCGACGAGCGTGTCAATTTCGTAGTTGGCAAAGCGGTTCGTTGTCGCAGTCATCTCGGAGATGCATTTCCTCCGCCGCTGCCTGGTCAAACCCCCTCACCGCGATCGTCCGGTGAGCGGACGCTCATGCATAACCGCGGGGCCCAGGGGGCACAACCTCCTGCGGCAGAACGCGGCTCGCTGCGCGCCGCTCGCGTACCTGCCATCTCCTCGGATCTGTCCTCTCTCTTCTCTCATCCTCGGACCTCTCTTCCCTTCTCTCATCTGATGGCGAACTCTCCACTCCTTCCTCCGCCGGTACGCCCGGCATCTGAGCACAGTCCCGCACCGACGGTCGTCGCCGAGCCTTTCCGGCTCAGCCGGCGCGCCCGCGCGCGCCTTCCGTTCGCGCGGGAGACGTCGCGTGGCCTCGTCATCGCGACCGTCCTCCTCGCCACGCTGATCGGCGCGGCGATCCGCCTCACCCTCACCCGCGGGCTGTCGCTCGATGAGATCCGCAACCTCGACGCCGCCGGCCTCTCCGTCTCCTTCACCAGCCTCATCCACCACCTCGCCCACGGTGGCGTCACCCCGCCGCTCGCGCCGATCCTGCTGTGGCTGTCGGTCCGGCTGCTCGGTACCGGCGTGCTCGCCGTGCGGATCGTCTCGATCATCGCCGGCGTCGCGCTCGTGCCGGTGACCGGGTGGTTCGCCGGTGAGCTCTACGGCCGGCGCACAGCGCTCATCACCGTGCTCGTCAGCGCCTGCGCGCCCGTCCTCGTCTGGTACAGCCAGGAGGCGAGCCCCTACATCCTCGCCGCCCTGTTCAGCACGCTCGCGCTGATCGGCGCGCTCCGCGCGGCCCGGACCGGCCGGCCGATCGACTGGGCCCTGCATACCGTCGCCGCGACGCTCGCCCTGTGGTCGGATTGGACTGCGCTGCCGGTGCTGCTCGTGAGCGAGCTGATCCTCCTCTCCGGGGCGCGCGAGCGCCACGCCGCTCGCGCGGAGCTGATCCGCTATCGCCGTGCCTGGGGGCTCGCGAGCGCCGCCCTGCTCTGGCAGCTGATCCCCCTCGGCGTGTTGTTCGCCACCCAGTTGCAGTACAGCGGCGGCTTGGCCGGCGTGTTCGGGGTCTCCGCCTCCGGCGTGTCGTTCTACACGGTCGCTTCGAACGCCTCCTGGCTGCTGTTCGGCTTCCATCCCGCGGTCGTCACGAGCACCCTGTCGGCCGTCTGGCCCCTGGCGATGCTCGCCTCCCTCGCCGCGCTCGGCCGTGGCATCGCTCCCCGCAGCTGGCTCGCCCTCGGCGGCCTGCTCGCCGCCGCGGTCGCGCTCCTCGTCCTCGGCCTTCTCGTTCCCGGCGCCTTTGACGTGCGCTACATCGTCGTCGCCGCGCCCGTGCTGATCGTGCTCGTCGCCCGGCTCACGGTCGCCTGGCCCAAGAGCGCCCGCGGCCGCGCCCTCGCCGGGGCCGTGCTCGTCCTCGTGCTCGCAGGCGCCCTCGTCGACCAGCAGATCGACCCGAACAACCCCCGCCGGGACGCCTACGGTCCAGCGCTGGCGGTCGTGCGCGCCGACGCGGTCCGGCGGGCGACGGTTCTCTATGAGCCGCACGCCTTCAACGTCGTCATGGCTCGCTTTGCGCCCGGGCTCCGTGCGCTGCCACTGTCGCGCCGGCTTCCCGCGCCTCGGACGACGCCGGCGATCTTCGTCGTCACCTCCTTCCAGAACGATCCGGCCGCCCTCGCCCTGCGCAACCGTGAGATCGGCGCGCTGAAGGCGACCCGCCACCTCGTCCGGCACTGGACTTTCACCGGCGTTCAGGTGTGGTGGTTCCGATGAGCGTCGACCCGATCGATATCCGTCTGCGCGCCCCGACGTGGAACCCGCTCCCGGCGGGGATGCCGGTGCGCACCCGCGTGCGGATCGCCGCGGTGATCGGCGCTCCGCTGATCGCCTTCTACCTCTACTGGCTGCTTGACCCGGTGCGGATCGGCAACCCGGTCCTCTACGTCCTGCTCGTCATCGCCGAGCTGCTCAACGTCATTCAGGCGCTCGGGTTCTGGTGGACCTGCGCGCACGAGCGCATCCGCGAGCCGATCGCTCCGACGCAAGCCGTCGCCGTCGACGTCCTCATCCCCCGCTATGACGAACCCGCTGAGATCGTCGAGCTCACGGTCGCCGCCGCCGCCGGGCTGCGCGGCCACGACGTCCGCGTCTGGCTGCTCGACGACGGCGACGATCAGGAGATGGCCGACCTGGCCGCTCGGCACGGTGTCGGGTATCTCACCCGCCCCAGTCACGAGCACGCGAAGGCGGGCAACATCAACCACGCCCTCGGGTGCGTCGACGCCCCGTACGTGGCGATCATCGACTGTGACCACGTCGTCTTTCCCGAGTTCCTTGAGGCGACGCTCGGCCACTTCGAGCAGGACCCCCGGCTCGCCTTTGTCCAGACCCCCCAGTACTACGCCAACGGCAGCCAGCCGGGGGTGCCCGGGGCGGCCTGGCATCAGCAGACCCTGTTCTTCGGGGCGATCGCCCGCGGCAAGGACGGCCTCGGGGCGACCTTCTGCTGCGGCACCAACGTGATCTTCCGCCGCGCCGCCCTCGATGAGACCGGCGGCTTCCCGACGCACTCGATCACCGAGGACTTCGCCCTCTCGATCAACCTGCACGAACGCGGCTGGCACACCGCCTACCTCCCCAAGGTCCTCGCTTCCGGGCTCGGCCCCGAGGACATGGCCGCCTACAGCACCCAGCAGCTGCGCTGGGCTCGAGGCTGCCTCGCCGCGATCCCGCAGATCCTCACCGCCCGCCTGCCCTGGCGGCTGCGGGCCCAGTACCTGCTCTCGGGCCTCTACTGGCTGTCGGGCTGGACGGTGCTCTTCTACATGGCCTTCCCGGCGCTGCGGCTGCTGTTCGGCATCCAGCCCCTGAGCCACCTCACCGCGCCCGCCTTCCTGCTGCACTTCTCCCCCTACTTCCTCGTCGCCCTGTCGACCGCCGCCCTTGCCGGCGCGGGGTCCTACACCTTCACCGCCCTCGCGCTCGCGGAGACGTCCTTCTGGATCTTCATCGTCGCCTCCGTCCTCACCCTCGCCCGCCGTCGTGGCTCCTTCAAGGTGACCCCGAAGACCGGCGCGGGTGCCCGCCAGCCCCGGGCGGTCGCGCCCGCCCTCGCGGCGATCGTCTTCCTCGCCGCGGTGTCGGTGTGGGGGCTCGCGCACAATCAGGGTTCGGCCACCTTCAACAACGTCGCCTTCGCGTGCTTCCACATCACGATCCTGTCGACCGGCTGCTGGCCGGCCCTGCGCCGGCCGCGGCCTGTCGCGTCCGAGCCACCGCGCACCCCCGCGCTCAGCGTCGACCCGTCCGCGCTGTGAGACGCTGGGTTCTGGTGATGCTCGGTGTCGCGATGCTGATCGCCGGCTGCGGTGCCGCCTCCGGTCAGAGCGCGGTGACCGGTGGCGGCCGGGGTGGCCACCGGGCCACCCCGGCCGAAGCAGCGCTCGCGGCGGTCCGCTTCTTCTTCGACCACTACGTCAGGCCGGACGGGCGGGTCGTGCGGGTCGACCAGGGGGGCGACACCGTCAGCGAGGGGCAGGCCTACGGGATGCTGATGGCCGCCGCGGTCGGGGACTCACAGCGCTTCCACACGATCTGGCGCTGGACGCGGATTCACCTCCAGCAGCCGGACGGGCTGTTCGCCTACCACTGGGCGGACGGGCATGTCGTGGACGCGACCCCGGCGACCGACGCGGACCTCGAGACCGCCCGGGCGCTGTTGCTCGCCGGCCGGCGCTTCCATGACCAGTACTACATCGCCACAGCGCGTCGGGTCGCGGAGGCCATCCTCACCCATGAGACCGCCCGGGCGGGCTCGCTCAGCGTGCTGATCGCCGGACCGTGGGCGAACAAGGGGTCCTACCTCGTCATCGATCCCAGCTACATCGATCCGGTCGCGTTGCGTCAGCTCGGTCAGCTCACCGGCAACCCGAGCTTCGGGGCGCTCGCCAGCAGTGGGGAGACGCTCGTCAACGAACTCACCACTCCGCTGCCGCCGGACTGGGCGACCGTCAACACTCAGACGGGGGTGGCGACCCCCGTCTCGGGGCCGTCGGCGACGAGCGGACCGGGGGCGTTCACCTTCGACGCGCCCCGCGCGCTCGTGTGGTTCGGCGTCTCCCCCCGCGCATCGGACCGGGCGGCCGTCGCGCGAGCCTGGAGCGTGTTCTCGGCGACCGATCCGATTGACATCGTCACCGAGCACAGCCTGAGCGGGGCGGTGATCGGCTCAGACCACAACCCGGTGACGGTGATCGCCGCCGCGGCGGCTGCGGTGGCGGCCGGGGACCGCTCCGCGGTTCCGGGGCTGCTCAGCGCCGCCAGCCGCCTCAACGCCGAGCATCCCACCTACTACGGCTCGGCCTGGGTCGCGCTCGGGCGCCTGCTGTTGAGCACGAACCGGCTCGGACCGCCCGCCGCCGCCTGAGTCGGCTCAGCTCAGGGCCGCTGACCGGTGGCGCGGGCGATCTCCGCGAGCGCGGTCTCGCCGTCGATGCCGAGCGCCTCCAGGGTCTGGCTGGCCCCACCGTGGCGGTTGGTGAGCAGCGCGCGCAGCAGATCGATCGCCGCGAGCGGCTCGCCGCCGCCGGCACGCTCGCTGAGGGCCCGGTTGAGGACGGCGGCGGCCAGCTCGGAGAGCCCGACCCGGGCTGCCGCCTCCGGGGCGGCCGCCTTCGCCCGCGCGGCGGCGACGTCGGCGGGCATCTCCACCGTCGCCTCGAGCCGGTCCCGTGTCGCCTCGAGCCCGACGCCGAGCCGGGTGAGGACACCGGCAGTCAGCGGCTCCTGGCACTGCAGCAGCCCAAGCAGAAGGTGGCCGGAACCGACCGTCGCCGCGCCGAGCAGTGCCGCCTCCCGCCGGGCGATCCGCACGGCGCTGCGGACCTCCGGGGAGATGATCACCGCCCGTCCGCCCTGCTCACTTGAGGCGGCCCGATCGAGTTCGCGCACGTTGCGGCTGTGGCGGTGGTGAGCCGCCTGCTTCGAGGTGCCGAGCGCCTCCCCGATCTCCCGCCAGCTCATCCCGGCCGCCAGTCCGTCCGCGACGGCCGCCGTCTCGAGCTCGTCGAGCTCCCGGCGCAGGGCCGGGATCGCCCGCAGACGATCCGTCGGTTTCGGCCCGGTGAGGATCGTGTGAAGGAGGCCAGCCAGGCGGGAGCGGCGGTTCACGCGCCGAGCCTAGAGGATCGCTCCGGCGGGCCCGGCTCGCGCCGGACGGGACGGCGAGGACGGTGACGTGGGCGGCTGCGCAGGCCCGGCGGAGGCGGTGGGCGTGGCGGAGCATCCGCTCGTCGGCGACGAGCGCGTCGAAGCTGCCGCCGGCGATGAGCCGCCGCAGGTCGCCACAGCCGTCACGCCCGAGCACGATCGTCGTCAGCGGCAGCGCCTGGGGCACCGCCTCGGCGTCCGCGCTCAGTTCCCGTCTGGCGCTGAGCTGAGGGTCCTCCTCAGCCGGCAGGTAGATCCCGCCGGCCCCCAACGGGGTGCACCAGACACACCACTGGGCGAACGAGACGACCTGGACGAGGGTGAGGCGCGAGTGCTCGCGCTCGGCCAGCTCGACGGCGGCACTGAGAATCCCTTCGCGGCGATCGGATGCGCCGCCGAGTACGCCAAGCACGTCACGCATGCTCATGGCCGATCCACGCCGGCTTCGAGGTGGTGGACGAGCTTGTCGATGATCTCGACCGCGCGGGCGAGCGTCTGCACCTCCTCATCCGCGAGGGAGGCCATCTCCTCGTGAAAGAACGCGCGGTACTCGGCACGGACGGCGTGGAAGGCGGCCCGGCCGGCCGCGGTCGCCTCCACCCGGACGGCGCGCCGATCGCTCGGGTCGGGTCGCCGCAGCAGCCATCCGCGTGCCTGGAGACGGTTGACGAGCAGCGTGATCGCCGGTTGGGTGACTCCCTCGGCGGCGGCGAGGTCGGTGATCCGTTCGGCTCGCTGCGAGGTCGCGCTCAGCACGCCGATCTCGGTGCGGGTGAGCGTGTGCGCGCTGCGGGCGAGAAACAGCCGGGTGAGCTGGCCGGCGCGCGCCGGCAGCGCCTCGGCGACGTCGTCGAGCTGGCGCTGGCGGATCGGAAGGGGGAGCGAATCCATCACTCACTTATATTAGTTACTGAAGAATTCTTGTCGCTGCGAGGGTGCGCTGTCAGGATGATCCCCAGACGTGGCCGATGACGTCATCACCGTTGAGAACCTGCGCGTCCGCTACGGGGAGAAGGTGGCCGTGGATGGGGTCTCCTTCACCGTCGCCGAGGGCGAGATCTTCGGCATCCTCGGCCCCAACGGCGCGGGCAAGACGACGACGGTCGAGTGCATCGGCGGGCTGCGCATCCCGGACGGCGGCACGATCACGGTCCACGGGCTCGATCCCCGCCGGGATCGCCGTGCGCTCGCGGAGCTCGTCGGCATCCAGCTCCAGCACGCCGAGCTTCCGGACAAGCTGCGGGTGGGGGAGGCCATCGCCCTGTTCGCCTCCTTCTACCGGACGCCGGCGGACCCGGAGGCGCTGCTCGCTCAGCTTGGGCTCGAGGACCGGCGCGAGACCCCGTTCGCGAAGCTGTCGGGCGGCCAGAAGCAGCGGCTGTCGATCGCCCTCGCGCTGATCGGCAATCCGCGGATCGCGATCCTCGACGAGCTGACCACCGGCCTTGACCCCCAGGCGCGGCGGGATACGTGGGGGCTGATCGAGGGGGTCCGTGAGCGCGGGGTGACGATCATCCTCGTCACCCATTTCATGGAGGAGGCCGAGCGGCTCTGTGACCGCGTCGCCCTGATCAACCGGGGGCGCGTGGTCGCCACCGACAGTCCGTCCGGGATGGCCGGGCGCGTCCACGGGGAGTTGCACTTCCACTTCCAGCCCTCCGCGCCGATTGACGCGGTCGGCCTAGAGCGATTCGAGGAGGTGAGCGCCGTGCATGTCCGCGGCTCCGACGTCGAGGTCGTCGGGCACGGCAACCTGCTCGGGGTGGTGGTCGGCGAGCTCAACGCGCTCGGGGTCGTCGCGCAGCGGCCCCGGATCGACCAGGCGAACCTGGAGGACGCCTTCGTCGAGCTCACGCGGGAGGATGCCCTCAACACCCCGATGGTGGCCGAAGCGGTGGCGCGGTGAGTCACATCTCCGGCATCCGGGGCCGGCGGCCCGGTCCGCGCCGCGCCGCCGGGCGCGGGCTCGGGTCCGGATCTCCCGGGTTTGGCACGCTCGCACGGACCGAGCTGCGGATGTTCCTGCGGGAGCCGCTCGCCCTGTTCTGGGGGGTCGTCTTCCCGCTCGTCCTGTTGATCGTGATCGGGACCGCGACGGGGAACAAGCACCGGGCGATCTACGGCGGGCTGCGCTTCATCGACGTCTACACGCCGGTCCTGATCGTGTTCGTGTTCGGGATCGTCGGGCTCCAGGCGATGCCCGCGACACTCGTCAGCTATCGCGAGAAGGGGTATCTGCGGCGGCTCTCGACGACGCCGATCGGGGCCGCCCGGCTGCTGCAGGCCCAGTGGCTGATCTACACGACCCTGTGTCTCGCGGCGGCCGTCGTCACCGTCCTCGTCGCGGCGATCGCCTTCAGCGTCCATCTGCCCACCCAGTTCCTCGGGTTCGTCGTCATCCTCCTGCTCACCGCCGGGGCGATGCTCGCGATCGGCACGCTGATCGCCTCGATCGCGCCGCAGCCGCGGGCGAGTCAGCTGATCGGCGCGCTGCTGTTCTATCCGATGATGTTCTTCGCCGGTCTCTGGGTGCCGCAGGCGTCGATGGGGGAGACCCTGCGGACGATCGGGCACGCGACCCCGCTCGGGGCCGCCGTCGATGGGCTCTCCTCGACGCTGGCGGGACAGTGGCCGCCGGGGTGGTGCTTCCTCTGCCTGATCGCCTGGACGGTGATCGGCGGGCGGGTCGCCGTGCGGGTCTTCCGCTGGGAGTAGCACGAGTCGGGCACCACGCCCGCCGCCGGCGAGCCGCTGCGCCCGACCAGCGGCGAGCCGCCGCGCCCGACCAGGTAGCGTGCCTGAGGTGACCTACTCAATCGTTGCCCGCGACCCCGACACCGGTGAGTTCGGGGTCGCCGTCCAGTCCCACTACTTCAGCGTCGGCCCGGTCGTGCCGTGGGCCCGGCCAGGGGTCGGGGCCGTTGCCACCCAGGCGATGGCCGAGCTCAGCTTCGGGCCGCGCGGGCTCGATCTGATGGCGACCGGCGTCGGTGCGCCGACCGCGCTCGCCGCGCTGCTCGTCTCTGATGAGGGGAGCGCCTCACGTCAGGTCGCCCTCGTCGACGCGACCGGAGAGGTCGCCGCCCACACCGGGGAGAACTGCATCGTCCACGCCGGACACGCGATCGGGGCGGGGGTGAGCTGTCAGGCCAACATCATGGTCAGCGATGCGATCTGGGGGGCGATGCTCGAGGCCTACGAGCACGCGCGGTCCGAACAGGCGAGCATGGCCCGCCGGCTCCTCGCCGCCCTCAACGCCGCGGAGGCGCTCGGGGGGGACGCCCGCGGCCGCCAGTCGGCCGCGCTCCTGGTCGTCCCGGCCAGCGGGGAGCCGTGGGAACGTGAGGTCGACCTGCGCGTCGAGGACGACCCCGAGCCGCTCCAGGAACTCGAGCGGCTGCTCGTGATCTCAGAGGCCTACCGGTTCGCGTCCCGTGCCGACGATCAGCTCGTCGGCGGTGACACGGAGGCGGCCGGAGCGCTGTTCGAGGCCGCCCTCGAGCGCCTGCCCGACAGCCACGAGCTGAAGTTCTGGGCGGGCCTCAGCCTCGCGCACGCCGGTGACGTCAGCGCCGGCGCCGCGCTCGTCAAGGAGGCGATCGCGGTTCAGTCCGGATGGTCCTGGCTCCTGCCCCGGCTCACCGAGCAGCAGGCACCCGGTGCCACCGCGGTGAGCGCCCATCTCGGTCTCTGAGCGCGCTCCGGCCGCGGAGGCCGTCAACCCCGCCGCGCGCGGATAGTGGCCGCTTAGCGGCGGGGGCGATGCTGTTTCTCACCGGCCCGCCGGCCGGTTCCAGCTCACCATGGAGGTTCACCAATGTCTTTGATCACCAGACCCGCCGTTCTCGCCGCCTGCGCGGCGCTCGCGGCCGGTGGCGGCACGGCCGCCGTGCTTGTCACCAGTGCCGGCGCGGCGACCGTCAGCACCGCCACGACCGCGCCTGGCACCGGCCACGGCACCGGCACCGTCACGTTCACCGGCCCGGGCGGCAAGAGCCATACGCGCACCGGGGCCGTCAGCTGCCGGGTCGCCAACGGCCACTACATGCTCACCAGCGTGCGCAAGCTCGCCCACGGACGCCGGATTCTGCGCGTGATCGTGCCGGGCTACACCGGCGCGGGCAGCTACCACGGGACCGTCGTGATGATGCGCCGCCACGCCAACGCGTTCCGGGGCCGCGACCTGCGGCACGTCCCGGTGACGCTCACCACCACCGGCGGTAGCTTCAGCTACTCCAAGACGCTGAATGGCACGCACCACCACGCGCTCAAGGGCAAGACGGTCAGTGCCCGCGCAAGCTGGACCTGCTCGGCCTAACGGGGCCCGAGCAGGCCGGCAACGGCCGTCGCGGGGAGCCTCGGCTGATGAGCGACGGCCCGGCGCCGAAGCCTCCGGCGGGCCGTCACAGGCCCGCCGGAGGACGGCGTCCCGGGACGGACCCAGGATCCGGACCCACGATCCACACCTCAGATCCGCACCCGAGATCCCCGCCTAAGATCCGCACCCGAGATCCCCGCCTAAGATCCGCACATGGGACCGCGGGTGCTCATTGCCGAAGACGACCAACGTCTGCGCGCGATGGTACGGCGGGGCCTGCACTACGCCGGCTTTGAGGTGATCGAGGCCGGCGACGGTGAGACGGCGCTGGCGCTGGCGCTCGAGCAGCGGCCCGACCTCGTGATCCTTGACATCGCGATGCCGAAACTGGACGGGCTGGCGGTCTGCCGGGCGCTCCGGCGCTCCAGCCGGGTGCCGATCCTGATGCTCACCGCCCGCGGGGAGGTCGCCGACCGGGTGTCGGGGCTGCGGGAGGGGGCCGACGACTACCTCGTCAAGCCGTTCGCCTTCCAGGAGCTCGTCGCCCGGCTCGAGGCGCTCGCCCGCCGCAGCGGGCTCGAGCTGGCGGAGGTGCTCACCTGGGGGGACCTGCGGCTCGTTCCGGAGGACGGCGAGGTGACCCGCGGTGAGCGGCCGGTCGAGCTCACGCCACGCGAGCGTGAGCTGCTCGAGCTGCTGATGCGCCACCCCGGCCAGGTGCTCAGCACCGGGCTGATCTGGGAGCGGGTCTGGGGTGAGGATCGCAGCGGCAGCTCCAACGCGCTCAACGTCGCCCTCAGCGGCCTGCGGCGCAAGCTCGGGGATCCCGCTCCGGTCGAGACCGTCCGCGGTGTCGGCTACCGGCTCGGGGGCTCGCGGCCGTGACCCGCCGGGTCGCCCTCACCGGAGTGCTCGCCGTCTGTGTCACCGCGCTGCTCGTCGGCGGGCTCGCCTACGTCCTCGTCTCCCGGGACTCCCGCAGCTATCAGGACCGGCTCCTGATCAGCCTCGCCTTCCATCCCCGCGGGCTGCTCAGCCCGAAGGCGACCTACGTCGACTTCGGCCAGCTGACGACCCCCCGCGACACCGTCCGCTACCAGACCGCCGCGCTGGCGAGCCTCGGCCGGCTGCCGCTCCTCCCGCCGGGCTTTCGCACCCTCACCGTCGGAGGACGGACCCTGCGCACCTTCACCCGCGTGCTGCCGCGCGGGTCGGTGCTCAGCGTCGGCGTGTCCGACGCGGCGGTGCGGGCGAGCCTCGCCCGGCTGCGGCGAGGCGTGCTGATCGCGATGGGGGCCGGCGCTCTGCTCGCCTCCCTGCTGCTCGTGTGGATCACGCGTCGTGCGCTCGCGCCCGTGCGGGAGACGGCGACCCTCGCAGACCGGATCGTCTCCACGGGGGATCTCAGCGGCCGGGTCCCCGAGCGGGCCGGGGACGATGAGATCGCCAGCCTCACCCGTTCGCTCAACCGGATGCTCGGTCACCTCGAGTCCTCGGACGCGGCTCTGCGGCGGCTCGTCGCCGACGCCTCCCATGAGCTGCGCTCACCGGTGACGACGCTCGTCGGCAACCTCGAGCTGCTCGCGGAGGCGCCGATGAGCGACTCCGACCGGAGCGAGGCGCTCGCCGACACGCGCGCGGAGGCGGGCCGGCTGGCCCGGCTCGTTGAGGCGCTGCTCAGCCTCGCCCGGGCCGACACGGTCACCGCCCGGACACCGGTGCACCTCCCGACCCTGCTCGAGGATGCGGTGCGAGGCACTTCCGCGCGGCTGGCGCCCGTCCCCCCCGAGTGCACGCAGGCGAGGGTCGAGGGGGATGAGATCGCCCTCGCGGCGCTCGTGCGCAACCTCGTCGAGAACGCCGAGCGCTACGGCGGAGGCGGGGCCGAGGTGACCCTCGACGCCGACCGTGAGGGGTGGCAGATCACCGTGGCCGACCACGGCCCCGGCATCCCGGTGGCGGAGCGGGAGGCGATCTTCGATCGGTTCCGCCGCGGCAGCCGGGCGGCCGGAACCCCGGGCAGTGGGCTCGGCCTCGCGATCGCCGCCGCGAGCGCTCGCGCTCACGGCGGGCACGTGCGCATCGTCGACACCCCCGGTGGAGGGGCGACCTTCCGCGTCACGCTCCCGCGCGGGTGATCGGGGGGAGCGTCTGCGGGGCCGGGCGTCTGGGGGCGCGAGCGTGTCAGCGCCGCGCGGCGCGCCGTGCAGCGATCCGCTCGGCGCGGGGTGGACGCAGCGACAACGGCTGCCCGTGGTGGCGGCGCAGCAGGAGGAAGGCGACCGTTCCCCACATCGCCGGCACCCACAGGGAGATGCCGTGGTAGACGACGGTTGCCGCCGTCGCCCGGGTCGCCTTGACCCCGAACAGCACGAACATCCCGACAAAGCTGCCGTCGAGGATGCCGACCCCGCCGGGGATCGGGACGAAGTTGGAGAGGTAGCCGATCTGGTACGCGAGGACGATCGTCGTCAGCGGCGGGTGCACGCCGACTCCCCAGAAGCAGATGACGAGGACGAAGATGTCGGCCCACAGGTAGATCCAGGCGCCGAGGATCCGCCAGTCCCAGCGAAACAGGATGCGCTCGGTCGCCCGCACGGTCTCCCCGGTCGCACGCAGTGCGACCGCGATCCGGCCGGCCCGGTCGCCGATGAACCGGTCGACGATGCGGGGCAGGGCCATGAATGCGCACCAGACGATGACGCCAACGGCACCGGGGAGCAGGCTCAGCAGCGGGTCTCGGTCCCCGGGAAGCAGACCGATCCACAGCCCGAGCCCGATCCCGGCGAGCGTGATGATGTTGATCGCGGAGGTGAGCAGGAACAGCACGGCGGAGCGTTCGGCCGCGTGGCTCGGGCTCGCGCCGCGTTCGACGAGCAACAGCGCCCCGACGGCGATGCTGCCGGCGCCGCCGAGGGAGACGGCCGCGCCGAAGGCGAGCTCGCTCATCGCCACCCGTGCGCCGAAGCGGACCGGCGCCCGGTCGAAGACCTGGAGGAAGGCGACGATGTAGCCGACGCAGGAGAGCAGCTCGAGCCCGACGGCGATGACGATCCAGCCCCCGTCGATCTTCGCGACGTCATGCCCGACCCGGTGCAGGCCGGGCACGGCGAGCAGGAGGCCGACGACGAGGGCCACGAGCACCCCAAGGGAGATCAGTCCGTGCAGGAGGTTGCGGGTCGCCCGCGCCTCCTCGGCGACGAACCCACCGTCGGCCCCGGCGGTCCCGTCCGGGTCGGTCGCTGCCGGCGACGTCACGCCGCGTGCGTCGGCCGGTTGCCCTGCTGCGTGAAGACCGGACACAATGGTTCATTCAAGCAACCCGGCCCGCCGCGCCGGTCGGGCGGGCACGGCGTGGGCCGGCCGAGGTGGAACGAGAGGTGTGACCAATGAGCGTGATCGCGGTGGCGGGGGTGGACGTGGTCGGCATCCGCGCCGACAACCCGGGTCCGCTCACCCTCACCGGCACCAACAGCTGGGTGATCGGGCGTGACCCCGCCTGGCTGATCGACCCGGGACCGTCCCTGCCCGCCCACGTCGCCGCCCTCACAGCGGAGCTGACCGCCCGCGGCGGGCTCGGGGGCATCACCCTCACCCACGCTCACCCCGATCACGCTGAAGCGGTCCCGGAGCTGCGCGAGCGTTTCCCCGACGCCGTCACGGGCGACGGTCAGCTTGAGGCGATGGCCCTGCCGGGCCACAGTCTCGACCATCGCGTCCTGATCCACGGGGACGTCGCCTTCAGCGGAGACGCGGTGCTGGGGGAGGGGAGCGTCTTCATCGCCGCCGACCCCGGGGCGCTGAGGGCCTACCTCGCGGGACTCGAGGCGCTCGCGCGCCTCCCCCTGCGGATCATCGCGCCCGGGCACGGCCCGCTCGTCCATGACCCGGCGGCAAAGCTCGCCGAGTACCTCAGCCACCGCCGCGCCCGAGAGGCCCGACTGCTGGCCGCGCTCGCGGACGGCGCCCGCAGCGTCGATGAGCTGCTCGACGCGGCCTGGAGTGAGGTGGCGGCCGAGCTGCGCTTCGCCGCCGCGATCACCCTCGCCGCCCACCTCGACAAGCTCGCGGAGGAGGGTCGCCTGCCTGACGGCGTCGAGCGTCCCGCCTGGCCTCCGGAGGGGTTCCCGGGCTGAGCCCCGCCTGGCGGCGCTCGCGGGCCGGGCCCCGCCCAGGCGGGTCAGGCGGGGACGGTGGCGGGATCGAGCGCGGCGCGAGCGAGGGTCATCGCCGCCGCGAGCGTCGTCGTGTCGTCCGCCTCGGCGGTGTCGCAGATCCGGTGGATCGTGTCGGCGATCCCGGCGACGGCCCGGTGGGCGGCGGCGGCGTCATAGACGCCGCCGCGCTCCTGGGCGATGTTGATGATCCCGCCGGCATTGGCGACGAAATCCGGCGCCCAGAGGATCCCGCGGATCTTCAGCAGCTCGGCGATGTGGTCGCCGGCGAGCTGGTTGTTCGCCGCCCCGGCGATCACCCGGCACTGCAGCCGTGCGACGGTCTCCTCGGTCAGTATCCCGCCGAGGGCGCACGGCGAGACAACGTCGACCTTGGCGACGAGCGCCTTGGCGGGGGTCATCCAGCGGGCTCCCAGTTCGACGGCGAGCTCACGTTTGGACGCGTCGACGTCAGCGAGGATGAGCTTGGCGCCCTCCTTCGCGCACAGCTTCGCGATCCGACCGCCGACGTGGCCGGCGCCGATGATCGCGATTCGCCGGCCCTCGAGAGACGAGCTGCCGAAGCTGCGCGCGAGCGCCGCTCGGATCGCGTTGACGACTCCGGCCGCCGTGAACGGGCTCGGGTCCCCCGAACCGCCCTTCTGGCGGGACAGGCCGGCGACGTGGCGCGTCCGCGTGGCGATGACGCTCATGTCACGAGAGGACGTGCCGACGTCCTCAGCGGTGATGTAGCGGCCCCGGAGCACGTCGATCGTGTCGCCGATGTCGAGCAGGGCGTCCCGGCGCCGCTTGGGGGAGATCTCCTCCCCCTCCGGCAGGACGATCACGCTCTTGCCGCCGCCGAGGGGAAGCCCGGCCACCGCGGACTTGAAGGTCATCGCCCGGGACAGCCGGAGCGCGTCATCGAGGGCACGGGCGGTGTCGGGGTAGTGCCACATCCGGCAGCCCCCCAGCGACGGACCCCGGCGGGTCGAGTGGACGGCGACGATGGTGTCGAGGCCGGAGCGGGTGCCCCTGCGGATGATCGCCTCTTCGTGCTCGATTGGCTCCATAGAGCCGGTCAGTCTGTCACTGGGTTGAGCCGGAGGCGCCGCCGCCGGTGCTGTCGGTGGTGGCAGTGGGGGAGGTCGTCGTCCCCGCTGTGGTGCTCGCCCCCGACGGCGACGACGTACCGCTGGGCGTCGTCGAGGTGCTGGTGGTGCTCGTCCGGTCCGGCGTCGTGGCGCTCGCAGTGTCGGTCCGGGCCGTCGTCGTCGATCCGGTGCCCGTCCCGCCGGTGGTCGTGCCGCTCGAGTCCGTGCCGCTGCCCGTGATCGGAGCCGTCGTCGTCGCGCCGCTCGTCGATCGGTCAGGGCTCGAACCGCCGCTCGCCGTCGTGGCCGTGCCCGCGTTTCCAGTCGTCGTCCGCGCGCCGGTCGTCGTCAGCCGTGTCGTCGCGGTCGCTGTGGTGAGTGACGCGGTCGCGGTCCGCACCGTCGTCGTGCCCGCGGCCGTTCGCGCCGGCATCGTCCGGCGGGCGTTGGGGCGCCGCGCCCCAGACGCCGTGCCGCGGCGGACGGTGTGGGCGGGGACGCTCAGCGGGGTGCCGGCGGGAACGCTCACCGGGGCGACTCCGGCAGCGGCCGCCGAACTGCCCGCGCTGATCCCCTGACTGACGGCGTGGGCGACGATCGCGGCGGCGGGAAGGTGGGCGGCGCCCGCGCTGCGGGGGTGGGCGCCCTGGACGGAGACGGCGACGGCCCCGCCGGCGGTGGCGGCTGCGGCGGCGGCGATGAGGGCGGCGAGGTGGGTGGCGGTCATCCCGCCGGTGATCGCACCGCCGGTGATCGCACCCCCAGCGAGGGCGGTCCCGGCCGCGGCCCCACCCGCGGCGGCCCCACCCGCGGCGGCCCCACCCGCGGCGACGGCGCCGGTACCGGCCGCGCCGACGCTCCCCGCGAGCGCGCCGCCGGCCGTCGTGCCGCCGGAGGCGGCGGTCGCGCTCGTTCCCGCCGCGCCGCCGGCGGTCGACACGGCGCCGGCGCCGGCTCCGATGAACTTGCTCGCGAGCAGAACCGGGCCGGGGATGAGCGCGGCGAGGCTGCGTGAGATGCCGCGCACCGACTCCCGGTACGCCCGGCAGGCGGCGCAGTCACCGAGGTGGCGGCGGACGAGCGCGTTCGGGCGAACCCCCCGCTCGTGCGACTCGATGATCTCGACCCGGATCTGCTCACAGTCGGTGTCCCGTGCCTCCGCCGCCGCCGCGAGCCCGCCGCGAGCCCGGACGAGCAGCGACTTGATCGCCGGAATCGTCAGGTCGAGCGAGTCGGCGAGCTCCTGGTAGCTCATTCCCGACAGCTCGCGCAGCAGCAGCGCCGAGCGCTGCTGCTCGGGCAGGCGCTGTACGTCGGTGACGAGCTTGGCGAGCGCCTCGCGCTGTTCGGTCGCCGCGATCGGGTCCGTCGCGACATCCCGGCTCGTTGCCTCGAGCTCGTCGGTCGGGATCGGCGTGTTCTTGCGCAGGTGATCGACGCAGCGGTTGTGGGCGATCCGGTACAGCCACGCGCGGAGCGCGACGTGGCGGTCACTCGCGCGCAGCCCGGCGTAGGCACGGATGAACACGTCCTGCAACGCGTCCTCGGCGTCCTGGCGGCTCTGGGGCAGCATCTGGCGCGTGTAGGCGAACAGCCGCGTCCGGTAGCGGTCGTGGATCGCACGGAACGCCTCATCGTGCCCGGCGCGGAACAGCTCCACGAGCTGCTCGTCCGAGCGCAGGCGCAGAAACGTCGCGCCGGCGGAGCCGCGCAGCCGACTGACGCCGGGTGGTGCGTGGAGGGCGGACGCTTCCATCAGGTCTCAGCCAACGATAACGGGTGCCCTCCGCGTGAGTTGCGGCCCGCCGCCGGAGGCGCGGGCCCCGCAATCTTTCACCCGCCGACGCGGATCAGCTTCTTGTTGACGAACTCGTCGGCGCCCCAGCGGCCGAGTTCGCGCCCGAAGCCCGACCGCTTGGTGCCGCCGAAGGGCAGCTCAGGCGCGTCGGCGCCGACGATGTTGACATACACCATTCCGGCGTCGATCCGGTTGGCGACCCGCTCGGCCTGGGCGGGATCGGTCGTGTAGAGATAGGAGCCGAGGCCGAAGCTCGTCGCGTTCGCGAGCGCGACCGCCTCCTCCTCAGACCTGACGCGGTAGATCTGGGCGACCGGTCCGAAGAACTCCTCAGAGAAGGCGCTGTTGTCGGGGGAGACGTCGGTGAGCACGGTGACCGGGAAGAAGTTGCCCTCCGGCTCGCCTCCGCCGGCGACGATCCGCGCGCCCCCGGCGACGGCCCGCTGGAGCTGGTCGCGCAGGCGTTCGGTCGCCGTGTCGGAGGAGAGCGGACCGATCTGGGCCGATTCGGCCATCGGGTCGCCCGGCGTGACCGCGGTCGCGCCGGCGCAGAACCGCTCGAGAAACCCGTCGTAGAGCTCGTCGATGACGATGAACCGCTTGGCGGCGTTGCAGGACTGACCGGTATTGTCGAGCCGCGCGGACACGGCGTCCCGGACGGTCTTGTCGAGGTCGTCGGTGGAGAGGAGGATGAACGGGTCCGAGCCGCCGAGCTCGAGCACGACCTTCTTGAGGTGCCGGCCGGCGAGCTCGGCGACGGCGGCGCCCGCCCGCTCGGAGCCCGTCAGCGACACCCCCCGCACGCGCGGATCGGCGATCACCGACTCGATCTGCTCGTTGGCGGCGAAGATGTTGACGTAGGCGCCCTCCGGGAAGCCGGCGTCTCTGAAGATCGCCGCGAGCTGCTCGGCCGACTGCGGGCACTGGGGCGCGTGCTTGAGCAGGATCGTGTTGCCGATCAGCAGGTTCGGCCCGGCAAAGCGCGCGACCTGGTAGACGGGGAAGTTCCAGGGCATGATCCCGAGCAGGACGCCGAGTGAGCTGCGCCGGACGACGGCGCTGCCCTGCCCCTCGGCGATCTCGATCGGCTCATCCGCGAGCAGCACCTCGGCCCGCTCGGCATAGAAGCAGTAGATGTCGGCGCTGAAGTCGACCTCCGACAGGGCCTGCTCCAGCGGCTTGCCCATCTCCGTGACGATCGTCGCGGCGAGCTCCTCCCGCCGCTCCCGGTGCAGCTCGGCGACCCGGGTGATCAGCGCCGCCCGCTCGGCCGGGGTCGAGGCGATCCCCCAGGCCCTGTGGGCCGCGTCGGCGGCGGCGATCGCGCCCGCCAGGGCGTCGTCGCTGATCGTCGGGTACTCCCTGAGCACCGCTCCGGTCGCTGGGTTCACAACAGCGTAGATGCTCATCTCACCCTCCAGTGGACGTCGGTGCAGGCCGGTTTCCCGGCCAGCCTAGCGACGCGGAGGCGGCGCGGCGGGCGCCTGCGCCGGGACGACCAACCCGCCGCGCCGGGACGCGCCGAACTGGCGGGTCCGGTGACCCCGAGCGCACGCGGTGCGCGCGTTCAGGTGTCGGAGTTGAGGTTCGGCAGATGCAGGGTCTGCAGCCAGCCGTCGACGGTCTGGTTCAGCGTCGTGAACTCCCCGCTGAAGATGAGCACCCCCATCCCGATCAGGATCACCCCACCCGCTCCGATCACGATCGGGTAGTGGCGGCGGACGACGGCGAGCAGCGCGGTCATCTTGCCGAACGCGAGTGCGGTCAGCAGGAACGGGACGGCCAGGCCGCAGCAGTAGATCGCGAGCAGAAACGCCCCGTGGTACGCGCTCGCCGACGTGCCGGCGGCGGTGATGATCGCCCCGAGGGTCGGGCCGGTGCAGGGCGTCCAGGCGAGCGCGAAGGCGGCCCCGGTGAGGACCGGCCCGCTCTTGCCCGCCCGCTGCATCAACGGGGCGACGTGGTAGGCGCGGGCGAGCCGCGGGATGATCGGGCTGAGCACGAACAGCAGCCCCATGGCGATGATGATCGCCCCCGAGATCTGCTGGGCGGTGTGGCCGGTCAGGGTGGCCCGGAGCGCCTGCTGGCCGAGCAGTCCGAGCGCGATGAAGATCGCCGAGAACGTGCCGACGAAGGCGAGGGCGGGCCCGATCACCCGGCGGGTGCGGATCTCCTCCGGGTTTCCGCCGGCGATCGCCGAGACGTACCCGGGGACGAGCGGGAGGACGCACGGAGAGAGGAAGGAGACGAGCCCGGCGCCGAAGGCGACCGGAATCCCGATACCGGCAGCGGCATTCATCGGCTCAGAGAGCGTACCGGTCCGGGCCGGGCGGCCGGGTGGCGGCGGCACAGTGCCGCCACCCGGATGAGACCGCGAGGCCATCCCGAAAGGCGGTCGGGACTGGGGGGTGGGCTGGGATGCGCATGCGTTGACGGGGGTTGCGGTGGTCAGCGCGAACGCTCCCTCGGGAGAGGGATCTGGGGGGTCCGGTAGGCTGGCGCGAGCATGAGCCCGTCGATCACGCTTCCACCCCACGACGTGCCGCTGATCGGGGAGTCCCCCTTCCCGCTGATCCAGGATTACGCGTTCCTGTCGGACTGCCACACCGGGGCGCTCGTCGCGCCGGACGGCTCGATCGAGTGGATGAGCGTTCCTCGTTTTGACTCCCCGTCGATCTTCGGCGCCCTGCTCGACCGCCGCGCCGGTTCCTTCCGGGTCGGCCCCTACGGCATCCAGGTACCCCTGTCGGTCCGCTACCTGCCCGGCACGATGATCCTCGAGACCTCATGGATGTGCCCGTCCGGTTGGCTCGTCGTCCGCGACTGTCTCACGATCGGGCCCTGGCACGACGGTCACGCCGACGAGTCCTCCCACACCCGGCCGCCGACCGACCATGACGCCGATCACATGCTCGTCCGCGTCGTCGAGTGCGTGCAGGGAGAGGTGGAGGTCGAGGTCGTCTGCGAGCCGATCTTCAACTACGGGGCCGAACCGGCCCAATGGGAGGCGCTCGGCAACGCCTGGTCCTGCGCCGAGGCGTCCGCCGGGGAGGAGAAGCTGCGGCTGATGACCGACCTGCGGGTCGGCATCGAGGGGTCCCGCGCCCGGGCGCGGCACACGCTCGTGGAAGGGGAGCGGCGGTTTGCCGCGCTCGCCTGGTCCCACGGCCTCGCAGGTCCCGACGACCTCGAGGACGCCGTCGCGCGGATCGCGGCGACCGAGCACTACTGGCGCGGTTGGCTCGCGGGCGGGCGCTTCCCCGATCATCGCTGGCGCTCCTTCCTGCACCGCAGCGCGCTCACCCTCAAGGGTCTCACCTACGGTCCGACCGGGGCGACCGTCGCGGCGGCGACGACGTCCCTGCCCGAGACGCCGGGCGGTGAGCGCAACTGGGACTACCGCTACTGCTGGATGCGGGACGCGACCTTCACCCTCTGGGGGCTGCACGCGCTCGGCTTCGACTGGGAGGCCGACGACTTCATGCAGTTCCTCGCCGATCTCGAGCGGGTCGAGGACGGTGGCCTGCAGATCATGTACGGCATCGGCGGGGAGCGGGATCTCACCGAGCGGACCCTCGATCACCTCAGCGGCTACAACGGTGCGACGCCCGTGCGGACCGGTAACGGCGCCTACAACCAGCGCCAGAACGACGTCTACGGCGCCGTCCTGGATTCGGTGTACCTCCACACCAAGGCGGGCGGGCACATTCCGGGCCGGCTGTGGCCGGTCCTGCGGGCCCAGGTCGAGTGTGCGATCAGCTGCTGGAAGCAGCCCGACCAGGGGATCTGGGAGGCGCGGGGCAAGCCCCAGCACTACGTCTCCTCCAAGCTGATGTGCTGGGTCGCCCTCGATCGCGGCGCCCGGATCGCCGAACGCCAGGGTGAGGCCCAGCTCGCTGAGAAGTGGCAGGCGATCGCCGATGAGATCCGCGAGGACATCCTCACCAAGGGCGTCTCCGAGCGCGGCGTCTTCCGCCAGCACTACGACACCGACGCGCTTGACGCCTCGACGCTGCTGCTGGTCATCAACCGCTTCCTCGAGCCGACGGACGAGCGGATCCGCAACACCGTCGAGGCGATCCGCACCGAGCTGACCGAGCACGGTTTCGTGCTCCGCTACCGCACCGAGGAGACCGACGACGGCTTGGAGGGCGCCGAGGGCACGTTCCTCATCTGCTCCTTCTGGCTCGTCTCGGCCCTGTCGGAGATCGGTGACCGCGACCACGCCCGCAACCTGTGTGAGCGGCTGCTCTCCCACGCCTCCCCGCTCGGCCTCTACGCCGAGGAGCTCGACGCCGCCACCGGGCGCCACCTCGGCAACTATCCCCAGGCGTTCACCCACCTCGCGCTGATCAACGCGGTGCTGCACGTGATCGCCGACGAACAGCAGCTCAACTGACGTCGGGGCGCCGGGCGCTCCCGCGTCGGTCTCTCCCCGGTCTCCGCGGTCACTCCGGCGCCGGCGCCCCCGGGACGACGATCCGTGGCGAGCCGCCGTCCCGGACGATCTCCGGCTCGACGGTGACGACCGGTGTCTCACGGGCCGTCGCGAGCGCGGCGGTCGCACTCGGCTGCCGGGCGAGCAGCTGCAGCTGCGTCCGGGTCGGGAAGGCGAGGGACCCCGGGTCGGCGAGCGCCTCGGCGGGGGAGAGCCAGCGCGCGGCGACGATCTCGGAACCGTCGACGACCGCGGTGCTCGCCGCGAGCGCCCCCTCGGCGTGGACGAGGAAGAACCAGGTGTCAAAGCGCTTGGGCAGTCCGAGCGGGGTGATCCAGCGAGCGAAGGGAACGAGCTCGCTCGCCTCCGGCAGGACGATCCCCGTCTCCTCGGCGAGCTCCCGCCGCGCCGCCGCCTCCGCGGAGCCGTCCTCAGCGTCCACCCTGCCGCCGGGGAACACCCAGAAGCCGCCCATGAAGGCGAGGTCCTGGTGCCGCTTGACCATCAGCACCTCAAGCGGGTCGCGGAGCAGGATCACGGTGGCGGCCGGGTGGGGAAGCATCCGGCGACCATAGTCCTCTACTCTCAAGCCCAATGAAGTACCTGTGTGAAAGCTGCGGCTACATCTACGACCCTGCCGAAGGTGACCCCGACGGGGGTATTCCCCCGGGCACCGCATTCGAGGACATTCCCGAGACGTGGTTCTGTCCCGTCTGCGGCGCCCGCAAGGGCGACTTTGTCCCCTATGAGGACTGAACCGAGTCAGCGCCGCGGCGGGCGGCGAGCGCGCCGCGGCGCGCTCACGCTTGCGAGCGTCGCCGCCGTCGGCTCGCTCTGTGCGGGCTGTGGCGGCACCTCAACCGCCGCGATCACCACGGCCGTGCACGCATCCCGGGCGGCCTCACTCAGCCCGACGACGCTCACCGGACCGACGACGAGCACCCCGGCGACGGCCCGTGCGGACGTGCAGGTCGGCACCCCCGCGCCGGTCGCCCCGACCTCGGCCGCCCAGGGGTTCGTCGGGATCGCCACCGAACTGAGCACGATCACCCACCTGTCCGGATCGGCCACCCATCAGAACGGCGCCTTCGTCCAGCTGCTGCGCAACCTCTCCCCGGGCTCGCCGCTGCTGCTGCGCCTCGGCGGGGACTCCTCCGACTGGAGCTGGTGGGCGGTGCCCGGGATGGCCAAACCCCGGGCGATCCGCTACACGATCACGCCGCAGTGGGCGGCCGCGGTCAAATCGCTGCTCCAGGCGGTCGGAGGCAAGGCGATCCTCGGGGTCAACCTCGAGCTCGACTCCCCGCGCGTCGCCGCCTATGAGGCGCGCGAGTACGAGCGAACGCTCGGACCCCAGCTGATCGACGCGCTCGAACTCGGCAACGAGCCCGAGCTGTACGCCGCCTTCAACTACTACCGGCTGCCGGACGGCCGCGGCGTCAAGGGCCGCGTGTTCGGCCACTACACGATCGCCGACTACGGCCGCGACTTCAGCCACATCGCCGCCGGTCTCGGCTCGGACCCGATCGCCGGGCCGAGCTCGGGCTCGCCGACCTGGCTGCCCCAGCTCGGTTCGCTGCTCAACGGGCTTCCGTCGCGGCTCAAGCTCGTCACCGTCCACGCCTACCCGCTCAAGCGCTGCTCGGCGAGCACCCACCTCAACGTCTCGGACTTCTTCACCGGCGCATCGATCGGCGGGCTCGCCGGCTCGGTCGCCCACATGGCCGCCGCCGCGCGCGCCCACCACAAGCCGCTGCGCGTCGATGAGATCAACGGGATCAGCTGCGGGGGAGAGGCGGGCGTGTCGAACACCTTCGCCGAGGCGCTGTGGGCGCTCAACGTCCTTCCCGCGCTGTGGCGGGCCGGGGCCGAGGGCGTCAACTTCCAGACCGTCAACGGCAACCTCAACGAGATGATCAGCGCGACCGACACTCGCGCGGGGTGGCGGATCGGCGTCCAGCCTGAGTACTTCGGCCTGCTGACCTTCGCGGACGTCGCCCCCGCCGGCTCCCGGCTGCTGCAGGTTCGCGCGCCCGCCGTGTCCGGTCAGTATGCCTACGCGGTCCGGGACACCAGCCACGTCGACCGGGTCGTGATCACGAACATCACCCGCGGCGCGCGGACGGTCACGGTGTCCGCCGCCGGGGCGACCGGGACCGGGGCCGTGTCACTTCTCACCGCCCCGTCATTGACGGCCACCGGCGACACGACCCTCGGCGGCCAGAAGCTGTCGGCGGCGACCGGCCAGCTCATCGGCCACCCCCACGACACGCTCGTCAAGCCCAACGCCGCCGGCGTGTACGCGGTGCGCGTCCCCGCGCACTCGGCGGTGATTCTCACCGTCAACTCCTGAGTTCGCCGCCGGGCGCTCCGTGGGACGGTCTCTCCCCATCCCGAGCCTCAGCTGGCGGCGCGGGCTGCTCAGCACCGTCGCGGCCCTCGCGCTCGTCGTCTCCGCCGTGCTCCTGCTCAGCGAGCAGCCGGCCGCCCACGGCCGCCGGCTCGCCTCGATCTTCGAGGATGACGCGCTGCTCGTCGATCAGCCGCTCACTCCGGGCGGGAACGCCGTTGTCGCCCACACGCTGGCGACGCTGAAATCGCTCGGAGCGACCCGGGTCCGCGTGCTCGTCATCTGGCGCGGCGTCGCGCCGGACCCGACGGCCCGCGCGAGCCCGCACGGGTTCAACCCGGCCGATCCGGCCGACTACGGGACCGGCTGGTCGGTCTATGACCGGATCGATGTGGCCGCCGTCGCCGCCGGCCTGAAGGTCTACTTCGACCTCACCGGACCCGCCCCACGCTGGGCGACGACCGCCCAGCCGCCGGGGACCAACGCCCTCGCGGCCAAGGACGCCGGCGGGTTCCTCCCCTCCGCCGCCGCGTTCCGGGCGTTCGTGACCGCCGCCGGACGCCGCTACGACGGCCACGACAGCCCGCCGGGCGCGGCCGGTCACCCCCTCCCGCGGGTGAGCTTCTGGTCGGTGTGGAACGAGCCGAACCAGCCCGGCTGGCTCGCCCCCCAGCAGAACCCGGTCACCGGCCACCCGCTCGCGCCAGCCGTCTACCGCTCCCTCGTCGACGCCTTCTGGGCCGGCATGGCCGCGAGCGGGCACACGCCGGCGAGCGACACGCTGCTTGTCGGCGAGCTTGCCCCGGAGGGGTGCGTGACGGGGGTACCCTGCGCGTTTGCCCCACTCGGGCCCGGATATGCGGCGACACCGCCGCTGCCCTTCCTCGATGACCTGTACTGCGCGACCCCGGTCGGCGCCGGCCAGTACCAGCCCCTCAGCGGCGCCGCCGCCCGGGCCGCCGGCTGCCCGGCCAACCCGGTCGCCTCCCGCTTCGTCGCCGCCCACCCGGGCCTGTTCGCCGCGACGGGGTTTGCCGAGCACCCGTACTCCTTCAGCCTGCCCCCCAACGTCCCCTTCGCCGCGCCGGCCGACAGCGGCTTCGTGCCGCTCGCGAGCCTCCCCAAGCTCACCTCCGCGCTCGACGGGATCTTCAACGCCTACGGGGTCAACCGGCGACCGCCGCTCTACCTCACCGAGTACGGCTACGTCACCAACCCGCCGAACCCCGACTACCACGTCACCCCCGCCCAGCAGGCGCTCTACCTCGATGAGGCGACCTACATGGCGGCACAGAACCCGCGGGTCGCCGCCCTCGCCCAGTTCGAGCTCGAGGACTCGAACCCGGCGGTCGTCTGTGGCTGCCGGCCCGGCAGTCGCGGGTACTGGCAGAACTTCGAGTCCGGACTCGAGTTCCTCGGCGGACGGCCCAAGCCGGCGTTTGCCGCCTACCGGCTGCCGATCTTCCTCCCCCAGCTCGAGGCGCCGACCCGGCCCGCCCCGCCGGGCGGGCTGACGACGGTGTGGGGGATGCTGCGCCCCGCACCCACCCGACGGACCGAGACCGCCCAGATCCAGTTCGCCACCGCTCCGCACGGGCCGTTCCGAACGATCGCCACCGCCGAGACCCGCGATGACAGCGGCATCGTCACCGCCTCGGTTCGCCTCCCCGGCAGCGGTGCGGTGCGGATCGCCTGGACGCCCCCGGGTGGTCCGCCGATCGACAGCCGGGCTGTCGCGGTGACCGTGCGCTGACCCGCCCGTTGGCGTCGTCAGGGCACCGCGGAGGGTCGCGTCAGCGGGGATCCTCCGCGGCGCGAGAGCTCAGCGTCGCAGTCGGTCGCTGAGGTCGCTCCAGCCGGCCCCGATCCGGTACTCGGCCTCCCGCAGGGAGTGGGCGAGGGCCCGCAGCAGACGCGGGTCATAGCCGAGCAGGCGCACGGCGAGGGAGACGAGGACCACCACCACCGTGACGGCGGCGAGGAGGAACAGGGCGACGAGGACGGCCGGCAGCGGCGCGGACGGCGCGGCGCTCACCGAACCGGGCAGGTGGCCGCTGGCCCCCCGCACCGTCGCACCGGCCCCGACACCGCCTCGGTGCCCCCCCGGGGTGTGGGCCCGGCAGGCGCCGTTGGCCTGGGCGGCAAGGGCGGCGGCGATCGCGTTGCTCACATCCGACTGGTACTGGTAGTCATACCCGGGCGCCTGCCTCAGCGCGGTGGTGAGGATCGTGCTGGAGAACTCACACGGCGGGAGTGCCCCGGTCCCCGCCGCGCTGAAGGCGGCCGACACCTCGCCGTAGTCGTTGGCGAGCGCGCTCGCGGGCAGCGCGAGGGCGACCGCGAGCGCGGCCGCGAGCAGCCCGGTGCGCCGCCGTCGGGTCATCCGCGTCACGGTCGTTCACCGCCCCCGCCACACCGGGGCGCGCTTCTGCGTGAAGGCGGCGACGCCCTCACGGAAGTCGTCGGAGGAGAAGCAGGCATGGCGGAGGGAGACGAGCGCGGCCTCCGCGGTCGGGTCCATCGCCGCCGCCGCGTCAAGCAGTGCGTTGATGACCTGCTTGTTGCCGCGCTGGGAGAGCGGGGCAAGCTCGGCGATCTCCGTCGCGAGGGTGAGGGCCGCATCCGCGAGCGCGTCGGCGGGGACGACCTCGTTGACGAGCCCCCACGCCGCGGCGGTGGCGGCGTCGATCCGGCGGGCGGTGAGAAACAGCTGTCGGGTCCGGGCGGCGCCGATCGTGTCGATGAACGCGCGGATGCCCGTATGGGAGTAGACGAGCCCGAGCTGGGCGGGGGGCATCCCCAGCCGGATGCCGGCCGCGGCGATCCGCAGGTCACAGGCGACCGCGAGCTCGAGGCCGCCGCCGATCGCGGGCCCGTTGAGGGCGGCGACGGTCGGCATCGGGCAGGCCGCGATCGCCTCGATCGCCGCGGTGAACGGGTGGGCGATCAGCGCCTCGGCCTGCCCGGCGAACGCCGCCTCACTGACCCCGATCAGGTTCGCTCCGGCGCTGACGAGGTCATAGCCGGCGGAGAAGATCCGCTCCTCCCCGGTGATGATCAGGCAGCGGTGGTCGAGGTCGGGCAGAAGCGCGACGAACCGGTCGAGGATCGCGTGGTCAAGCGCGCCGCGCTTGGCCGGGTTGGAGATCGTCAGGCGGGCCACCCCGGGGGCCGGCTCGTCGAGCACCAGCCGCCCCGTCTCCGGGGTGCCCGAGTCAGTGCAGGACAACGAGGATCTCACCCTCGGACACGGACTGGCCCTCCACACAGCGGATCTCGCTCACCGTCCCCGCATCCTCGGCCTCCACGGGCATCTCCATCTTCATCGACTCGAGGACGACGACGGTGTCACCCTCGGCGACCGCGTCGCCGACGGCGACCTCGATCTTCCAGACGGTGCCCGTGATGTGCGCTTCGACGTTGGCCATGGCCGGTTCCTCCTCACGTTGGGCGCCCGAGGATATTGGGCCACCGCCCCGCTCGCTCGCCCGGCCACCGCGCGGCGCCCCGGGCGCGGTGGCCGGGGTCCCGTTCTCGGTGAACGGGACCCCGGAGGGGCGCTTCCTAGCTGTGGCCGAAGGTCACGTTCGGGAGCACCCGGCGCGCCCAGCGCGGGAGATACCAGGCGTGGCGGCCCATCAGGCGCAGCAGCACCGGCAGCAGCAGCAGCCGGATCAGCGCGGCGTCGAGAAGCACCGCGACCCCGAGGATCGTCCCCATCTCCTTGGGCGGCAGCGGGCCCGACAGGGCGAAGGTGAAGAACACCGCCACCATCACCCCGCCGGCGGCGAAGATCACCCGGCCGGAGTGGGCGAGCCCGCCGACCATCGCCGCCTTCGCGTCATGGGTGTGATCCCAGTGCTCCTTGGCCGCCGACAGCAGGAACACGGTGTAGTCCATGGAGATCGCGAAGATCATCGCGAAGAAGAACACCGGTCCCCAGGCGTCGAGGAAGCCCTGGGGGGAGAACCCGAGCAGCGAGTGGAGATCGCCGTTCTGGAAGACCCACTTGGAGACGCCGAAGGCGGCCCCGGTGGCCAGCAGGTTCGTCAGCACCCCGGCGGCGGCGAGCAGCGGCGCCTGCAGGGCGAGCAGCAGCAGCAGGAACCCGAGCCCCATCACGACGCCGATCACCAGCCACGTCTTGGTTTTCAGCGCCTGCTGGAGGTCGTAGTCCTCCGCGACGGCGCCGCCGATCAGCGACCCGTGGGGCAGGTGGGTCCGCAGCCGGGCGATCGTCGCGTCGACCGCCGGGTTCGACGGATCCTGCTTGGGGATCGCCGTGATCAGCGCGTAGCCGTGGCTCACCTGGGTCGGCATCAGCGCGGCGACCCCGCGGTCGGCCCGGGCCACGGCGGTCGCCGCGGCGAGGTTCGCCGCCGGGGTGACGATCTGCAGCGGCCCGGTCGCACCGGGACCGAACGCCGACGTGACCTCCTGATAGCCGATGTAGGAGCTGTCGTTGGTCGGCACGACCTTGATCGACGGCATCGCCGTCTTCAGCGAGAACACCGGGATCGCGAGACCGGCGAGGATGAGGACGGCGGGGATGCCGTGCCGGATCGGCTTGGTCCACAGCCGCTCACCCCAGCGGGCGAACCGCTCGGAGCGGTGCTCACCCGAGTGGGCCCACGGCAGCGCGAGCTTATCCACCCGCGGTCCGATCCGGCCGAGCACGGCCGGGAGCAGGGTGAGCGTCGCGGCGAGGACGAAGACGACCGCGAGCATGATGCCGATGCTCATCGACCGGAACGCGGGGGAGGGGACGAGCATCACCGCGCTGAGGGAGATGAGCACGGTGAGGCCTGAGAAGGCGACGGCCTTGCCGGCCGTGTCCATCGTCACCGCGACCGCCTCCACCGGGGTGAGGTTGTGCCCGAACAGGGCGCCGCGGAAGCGGTGGACGACAAACAGCGCGTAATCGATCCCGAGGGCGAGGGCGAACATCAGCGCGAAGTTCATCGCCCAGATCGAGATCGGCAGCAGATGGGTGCCGAGCTCGAGCAGACCGGCGGCCGACAGCAGACCGACCATCGTCAGCATCAGCGGCAGGCCGGCGGCGACGAGCGAGCCGAAGGCGATCAGCAGGATGCCGAGGGTGATCGGCCAGGAGATCACCTCGGACTTCAACATCGCGCTGCGGTTCGCCGCATTGAAGTCCGACCACATCCCGGCCGCGCCGGTGAGGTCGACCCTGACCCCGTGACCCGACAGCTTCGCGAGGGTCACCTTCAGCGTGTTGGCTGCCTTCACCATCGCGTTGGGGCCGAAGGCGGCGCCGGCCTGCACCACCGCGGTGCGTCCATCCCGGGAGATGGAGATCCCCGGCCGGGGGGCGACGACGGTCTTGACCGCCCGCGAGCCGCGGAGGATCGCCTCGGTGTGGTGGATCGCCGCGGCGAAGGCGGGCGTCGACGTCGTCGCCGAGCCCGAGTGGATGACGACCATCAGGCCGTAGCTGGAGAGCCCGCTGAAGTCGCGGTTGATCAGGCCGCGGGCCTGCACCGATTGGGAGCCGGTGACGTCCCAGCCCGCGCCGGACAGGGCCGTCTCGACCTTCGGCGCGAAGATGCCCAGTCCGACGGCGACGATCAGCCAGGCGATCAGGGTCCCGCGGAAATGGCCGGCGACAAACCGGCCGAGACGGCCGACCGGGCCGACGTTCGCCGCGTGCGGGTAGGTTTCCGCGGTGAGGACGTCCTCGGTCAGCGGGGGTTGGATGGCGGTCATCGCGCCGGTACCTCCTGAGCCGGGGTGGGCTCGTTCTCGTTGGCGGGTGGGTCGAAGATCGGTGACTTCAGGGCGCAGGTGCGCTTGAGCAGAATCGACGCGGGGCAACGGCCAGTCACCGCGAACAGGAGCTGGTTGGCGCCGACGAGGCCGGTGAGGATGAGGAAGCGGCGGGAGACGGTCGCGGCGAGGACCGCCGTCGCCGTCGTCACCGTGCCCGCGATCACGAACAGCACCCGCTCGAGGGGCCAGCCGGGGCGATCAGACCGCATGGGCCACCGGTGGGGTCGTCGTGGTTCGGGCGACGACGCGGTCGACGGCGGAGACGAGCTGCTCGGCGGACATGGTTCCGGCCTGGGCGGCAACGGGCTCGCCGTCGGCAAACACCATCAGCGTCGGGATCGACCGAACCTGGAAGCGCGCAGCGAGCTCGGGCTCGGCGTCCACGTCGACCTTCGCGAACCGGTACTGGGGTGCGAGGGTCGCGGCCTTCTCGAACTGGGGGGCCATCGCTCGGCAGGGACCGCACCAGGCGGCCCAGAAGTCGACGACGGTGATGCCGTCGCGGACGGCGTCCGCGAACGCCGCCGTGTTGAGGTGTTGTATCGGTGCTTGCATCGTCTCTTTCCTGTCTGGGAGTCGTCGTGGGCGCGTGGCGGAGGCGTCCGGCTTCCTCGGTGTCTCGGAATGGCGGTAAGGGCACCACCCCCGAGAACAAACCAATGGCCCCGTTCACAACTGTAGAGATGTGCAGCGTAGCAAGTTGTCGAGTTTGGGTGACGTGACGGCCCTGGAACGGGCGTGGCAGCGCGGCCGGCGCGCGCGACGCGGGGTGCGCGGGTCAGGCGGTGCGCGGGTCAGGCGGTGCGCGGGTCCGGCTCGGTGAGCGCGGCGAGCCGGACGCGCTGGTCGGCGTCGATCCGTTCGATCCGTGCCTGCCCGAGCGCGCCGATCACGCCGATCGCAGCCTGGAGCGTCGCCGGACAGCGCGGGCAGTGGGCGAGGTGGGCGGCGAGGTCGGGTGAGTCGGTGTGAAAGTCCAGACCGGCATCGGCGACCGCTCGCCGGGCGAGCCGGCAGGACGGGTCGGCCGGGGTGATCGGGCCGGCGTTCGCGAGGGCTACGAGCAGGTGCGCGCGGCCGCGCTGGATCCGCTTATGGACGGCGCCGGTGCTCGAGTCGAGCAGGGCGGCGATCTCGGCGGCAGGCCAGCCCTCGGCGTCGTGGAGGACGAGCGCGAGCCGCTCCGCCTCGGGGATGCGCCGCAGGGCGGCCCGGAGTTGAAGCTCGTCCTCGGCCGCGATGATCAGGCTGAGGGGGTCGGCCACGTCAGGCAGGAGCGCCTCGAGGGCCTCCTCCGGGAGCGGCTGAGCGGGCGGGCGCCCACGGGCACGGTCGACGACGGTTCGGGCGAGGATGCGTCGCAGCCAGGCACCGGTCGCCTCCGGGGCGCGCAGCTGGTCTCGGCGCGTCCAGGCTCGCTCCAGCGTGTCCTGCAGGGCCTCCTCGGCCTCCTGCCCGTCGCGGGTGAGGCGGACGGCGAGGGCGAGCAGCCCGGGGCGTGCCCGCTCGATCGCCCCGGTGAAGCCTGGGTCGCGGTCGGGATCTGTCCACTTTGACGCTCCGGCCCCGTCTTGGGAGAGAGAACCATTCAACCGGAGGTCGACTATGTCGTTCGTCTCTTTCATGTCCAGCACCGCGGGCCGGATCGCTCGCGTCGTCGTTGGCGTCGTGCTGATCATCGCAGGAATCGCCGTCGGCGGAACGGGCGGGATCGTGCTGATCATCGTCGGCCTGCTGCCGATCGGCACCGGCGTCGCCAACGTCTGCCTCCTCGGCCCGCTCGTCGGCGCCGGCCTCAAGGGGGACGGCAGGGCGCACGCCTGAGCCCCTCGGGGAATCCGGTCGCCCCGCTGCGCGCGCTCGCCGCCCACGGAGGGTGGCGGGCGCACCTCGCCACGGCGGCGGGCGCACCTCACCACGGTAGCGAGCCGCACAGTTGTATCGTTGTGCAATGGAACACGGCTCAGCGTCGGATGGGATGTCGGGTCCGCGGCGCTGGTCGGCCGCCGAGGACGCCCGGTTGGCCGACCGCTATGCCGCGGGGGTGTCTGTCGTGGACATCGCCGCCGAGCTCGGGCGCACTCCCGACTCCGTGACGGCACGACGCCGGGCCCTCGCGATCCCGGTTCGGCGGGACGGTTGGACGGCGGCGGAGGACCGCCTCCTCGCGGCCGGAACGGCAGCAGGCCATTCGGTCGCTGGGCTCGCCGCGCGGCTCGGTCGCAGCCCGGAGGCGGTGCGGTACCGCCGCCGGCGCCTGGGGCTCGGCGAGCCGCGTACGCCGGGACGCTTCGCCGCGCACGAGGATGCCCGGCTTCGGGCGGCGTGGGTCGGCGTGGTCGACCTACCGGCTCTGGCGGCCGAACTGGGGCGGAGCCCGGAGTCGATCCGCCGGCGCGCGACCCGGCTCGGGCTGCGCAGCCCGGGAGAGCATCGCCGCTGGACCGAGGCCGAGGACGACCTGCTGCGTGACGGCTACTCCTCCGGCCGCTCGCTGGAGGATATCCTCCTGGACCTCCCCGGCCGGACGCGGGGCTCGGCCGAGGCGCGTGCCGCAAAGCTCGCGATCATCGAGGCCGGTCGCGTCTGGTCGGCGGCGGAGGATCGGGCGCTCACCCGGATGGTGCGCGAGCAGATGACGATGGACGCGGTCGCCCATGGCCTGCGCCGCTCCCCGGAGGCGGTGCGGGCCCGCTGCCGGCGCCTCGGGGTGCGCCGGCCCGCGCGCGGCGCCCCTTCATCCCCGGGGCCCTGGTCACCGGCGGAGGATGCCGTGCTCCGAGCCTGGGCGGACGCCCCCGTCGCACGGCTCGCGCTCATGCTCGGGCGCTCGGAGGCGGCGGTCCGACGCCGTCTCGCGC
Organism: Conexibacter sp. DBS9H8; assembly: GCF_023330685.1. Taxonomy (GTDB): domain Bacteria; phylum Actinomycetota; class Thermoleophilia; order Solirubrobacterales; family Solirubrobacteraceae; genus Palsa-465. The sequence continues at coordinate 3,144,376 of NZ_CP097128.1, read as the reverse complement.
GGATCGGCGTTCCGGCTGGGTCGCCCATGGCAGGGGTCGGCGGCCGGTCGGAGCGGGGCGCCCATCGGGCGATCGCAGACGAGACAGCCGCCCGCTATTGACTTTACAACTGCGTAGCCGTATAGTGGTGATATATCCGCCTTTCCCTTCTGAAGGAGTCAGCGATGACGACAACGAGCACGATGACGAAGTCCGAGCAGTCCGAGGATTCTGAGGCGCGCGGGATGATCCTGCTGCCGGTGATGATGATCGCCGCGGGTCTCGTGCTCGCCGTCGTCTTCGGACTCACCTATCACCCGGAGGCGTGGCTCACGGCCTTCGGCGCGGTCCTGCTGACGGCCGTCATCATCGGCGGGGTTCGCTGGATCATGCCGATCCTCGCCGACGGGGAAGGCGACGCCCTCCCCCATCCCGCCCACTGAGGGCACACGGCGCGTCGCGCTCTTTGGCGCGCTAGGCACGATGGCGGTGTCTGACGGGCCAAGGTTCGCCGGGCACTTGTTCTCCCGGGGTGCCCGGAGCCCGCCGACACATTCGCCCGCCCCTCTGGGCGCCTCGCCGGCGCCCCCGGCGACCTACGAGGGTGACGCGACGCTGAGGGGGAAGCCGAGCGTCACCCAGTCGTGGATGCCGCCGCGGTAGTAGAGGATCGTCGCCGGTCGGCGTCCTGCCGCGAGCAGGATCCGGACCGCGTCCGGGGTCGCGGGACACTGGGGTCCGTTGCAGAAGAGCACCGTCGGGCGGTCGGGGTCGATCTCATCGAGTCGGGTCGCGAGCTCGGTGTGCGGGATCGCCCGCGCGCCGGGGATCGTGCCGGCGATGACGTGCTCGGCGAGTCGCGTGTCGATCAGCGGTCCACCCGCACGGAGGTGAGCGATCAGCTCGAGCTCGCCGACGGTCTCGACCCCTTCGGCGAGGCGCATCGGTTGCACGATGCCCCAGGTGGCGTCGACCTCAACCCGCCCGTCACCGAGGGCCCGGGGGAGGCGCTGAGGGTGAGCGCGCCGGCTGGCGCGTTCGAGTGCCGGAGTCGTGGGCGCCCGAGTGTCCGCGTCGGTCGAGGGTGTCGGCGCAGTCTCCATGGCCGGTCAGCCTCACACCCGCTCCGCCGAGGCCGGGTCAGGCCTGGAGGAGCGCATCGAGGTCCGCCACGCGCTGTCGCACCCCGCCGCAGACCTGGTCGCAGAGCTCGAACACGGTCGGGTCATCGATCGCGTAGACGACGCTCGTCCCCCGTTTGGTTCGGCTCACCAGCCCCGCGCCGTGCAGGATCCCGAGATGCTTGGAGACGTTCTGCTGGGAGGCGTGGAGGGCGGTCTGGAGTTCGCCGACCGTCGCCTCACCGTCGCGCAGGTGATCGAGGAGGCGGATGCGCATCGGCTCGCCGAGTACCCGGAAACGCTGGGCGACCAGGTCGATCAGCGGCTCCGGGAGGGGGTGGGGAGCCGGGGGGGTGGCCATGGTCCGACATTAGCACAAGTACCCGGTTGTAGAGTAGGTTTGGTCCCATCGACAACTCACAAGTGGAACGTTGTACAATGGGAGATCGTAGAAAACCCGCCGATGTCGTGGAGGTCTCGGATGTGTCGTCAGGTCAAGTGCAAGCAGTGTGGAAAGATCACGTGGGCGGGGTGCGGAATGCACGTTGACCAGGTGATGGCGTCGGTCCCGACGGCACAGCGGTGCCCCGGCCACGCCCAGGGGCGCGCGGCCAAGCCCGCCTCGACCGGTGGGACGGGACTGCTGAGCCGCATCTTCGGTCGCTGACCCGGGGGGCCCGCAATTTGCGGGTTCCGTCCGCGGCGCCTGGTTGACTCTCAGTCGGTAAAGCGGTCTGATCGATCGAGGGTGTCCATGACCGAGAGCAAGCTGTTCGTCAGTTCGTGCAGTCGCCGGGAGTTGGCGCTCAGACGCCGCCACTCTCGACTCGTCAGCCTGGCGGTGAGCGTCGAGCATCCGCGGCTCACCGCATGCCTGTTCGCCTTCGTCTGCGTCGGCGCGTTTCTGGCCGGCCGCGGGGGTTTCTGAACAAACACGCGCTGCGGGCGCCTAACGACGCGGCACCGCGCCGGGTTGCTTAGGATCGCCCGGCATGATCCTCGCCATCGACCAGGGCACGACCGGGACGACCTCTCTCGTCTTCGACCTCGAGGGAGAGCTGATCGGTCGGGCCCAGCGCGAGTTCGCCCAGCATTTCCCCCAGCCCGGCTGGGTCGAGCACGACCTTGGGGAGATCGCCGCGGTCACGGACGCGGTCGTCGGCGCCGCGCTGGCGGACGCGGGGGCTCGCCCGGGGGATCTCATCGCCCTCGGCATCACCAACCAGCGGGAGACCGTCTGTGTCTGGGACCCGACCACCGGCGAACCGCTGCACCGGGCGATCGTCTGGCAGGACCGCCGCACCGCGGCACGCTGTGACGCGCTGCGGGCAGCCGGCCACGAGGCTCAGGTCCGAGCCATCACCGGTCTCACCCTCGACCCGTACTTCTCGGCGAGCAAGATCGAGTGGCTGCTCACCCACGTCGACGGGCTGCGGGCGCGCGCGGAGCGGGGACGGGCGGTGTTCGGGACCGTCGACGCCTGGCTGATCCACCGGCTCAGCGGGGAGTTCATCACCGACCCCACGAACGCGTCGCGCACGCTCCTCTACGACATCCATCGCGGGGCCTGGTCGGAGGAGCTGCTCACCCTGTTCGGGGCGATCGACCCGGCGTGGCTGCCCGCGGTCGGCCCGAGCGCCGGGCTGCTCGCCCACACCCGCCCGGCGTGCTGTCACGGCCACGCCGTCCCGATCGCCGGTGTCGCCGGCGATCAGCAGGCGGCGCTGTTCGGCCAGGCCTGTCTCGATCCGGGGATGGCCAAGAACACATACGGGACCGGCTCGTTCCTGCTCCTCAACGCGGGCACGCGCGCTCCCGGGTCCACCCCGGGGCTGCTCACCACCGTCGCCTCCGGCATCGGCCAGCGCGTCACCTACGCCCTCGAGGCCTCGATCTTCGTCACGGGGGCGGCCGTCCAGTGGCTGCGGGACGGCCTCGGGATCATCGCCGCAGCGGCGGAGACCGAGGCGCTCTCCGCCGGCCTGTCCGGCAATGACGGCGTCTACTTCGTCCCCGCCCTCACCGGGCTCGGCTCCCCTCACTGGGACCCCTACGCCCGCGGGACGATCGTCGGGCTCACTCGCGGCACCGGCCGGGCTCACCTCGCCCGCGCCACGCTCGAGGCGATCGCCTATGAGAGCGCGGACGCGGTGTCGGCGATGGCCGCCGCGGGCGGCGCGCCCCTCGAGCAACTCCGGGCGGACGGCGGCGCGACGGCCAACGCGTGGCTGATGCAGTTCCAGGCCGACATTCTCGGCGTTCCCGTCCTCCTTCCGGCGATCACCGAGACGACGGCACTCGGCGCGGCCTCTCTCGCCGGCGTCGGCGTCGGCCTGTGGACCCTCAGCGGCGTCGCCGAGCGTTGGCAGGAGCGCCGGCGCTTCGAGCCAACGATGGGGGAGGATGAGCGCGCGAGCCTGCTCGCGGGCTGGGGACGCGCGGTCGCCCGGGCACGCGACTGGGTGGAGAGGTAGTCTGCGGGCCAGCTATGGACCCTGAGGAGGACGTTCCCGACTTCGATCTCGTCGCTGCAGCCCTGCGCGCCGACGCCGGCGACGTCGTCACCTTCATGGAGACCCTCGCGACCAAGCTTGAGGACACCCTCCCCGGACTCGTCACCGTCACCCGCGTCAAGAGCGGGTTCCGCGGCCCCAAGCGCGTACAGGCGATCGCCCTCGACTCCGGGACCGACCGGCTCGAGCTCGCGCGCAGCGGGGCCGGACTGGAGGCGGTTCGCTCGCGCATCTCCGGTGGGATCGTGCTGCGCCGCGAGCGACTCGACACGGACGCGTGGCTGGGGGCCCTCGCTGAGGTCCTCTCCGACCAGGCCCAGCGCAGCCAGCTGACCCGGCAGGCGCTCGCGCGCATGCTCGACGTCTGACCCGGCCGCCCGCACAGCCCGCCGCCCGGACCGCCCCGCACAGCCCGACGGCGTCCGGTCAGGAAACGGACGTCGGATCGGCAGGCTGCCGCACCACCTGCCGGGCGCGGTGACAATGCCGCGATGCCATGGCGCGGTCGCTTCCGGATCCTCGCGCGACGCGACCTGCGGCGCGTCTTCGGGGCGACCGTCGTCTCCAACCTCGGGAGCGGAATCGTCAGCGTCGCCTTCGCCTTTGCCGTCCTCGACCTCACGCACTCGGCGACCGACCTCGGGATCGTCCTCGCCTGCCGCACCGTCGCTCAGGTGAGCGGGCTGCTGCTCGGCGGGGTCGTCGCGGACCGCACGAGCCGACGCCGGGTGATGATGGGTGCCGACCTCACCCGTCTCGCCGGGCAGGCCTTGATCGGGATCCTCCTCGTCCGCCATCAGGCGACGCTCGTCGAACTCGCCGCCTCCCAGGTCATCCTCGGCGCCGCCGGAGCGTTCTTCCAGCCTGCCGCTGCCGGGCTGCTGCCCGCCGTCGCGGGTGACCAGCTCCAGGAGGCCAACGCGCTGCGCGGGATCGCGAGCGCCGCCTCGAGCGTGATCGGCCCCCTGCTCGGTGCGCTCGTCGTCGTCGCCGTCGGACCCGCCTGGGGGCTGCTCGCGGACTCCCTCAGTTACGGGCTCAGCGCGCTGTGGTTGCGCCGTCTCACCCGCGGGGTCGGCGACGCGCCGATGCCGGCCGAGGGCCGCCAGACGATGCTGTCGGATCTGCGGGGCGGTTTCCGGGAGGTGACGAGCCGCACGTGGGTGTGGTCCCTCATTCTCGCCTTCGCCGTCGGCAACGCGCTCGGCGGGACCTGGGACCTGTTCGGTCCCCTCGCGACCCGGCACTGGTACGGGGGCGCGCCGACCTTCGCGCTCCTGTCGGTGCTGTGGTCGGCTGGCTCGCTGCTCGGCGGCATCGCCCTCCTGCGCTTCAAGCCGCGGCGCCCGCTGCTGGTCGGAACGCTCCTGTGTGCACCGTTCGTCGTCCCGAGCCTGATGGTCGCCCTGCGCCTGCCCGTCCTCGTCATCGCCCCCTTCGAGCTGCTTGCGGGGATCGGGCCGATCGCCTTCAACACCCTGTGGTGGACCGCCCTGCAGCAGAACGTCTCTCCGGAGGTGATCTCCCGGGTCATCTCCTACGACTTTGCCGGCTCCTACCTGTTCATCCCGCTCGGCATGGCGCTCGCGGGGCCGCTCATCTCGGCGATCGGGCTCGCCCCGGCGATGCTCGCCTACAACCTCGCCGGCTTTGTCGTGATGATGTCCGTCCTCGCCGTCCGGGACGTGCGCGGACTGCGCGCCCAGCCGGCAGGTGCCGATATCGTCTCGGCGTGAGCTCCCGCCCACCCGGTCCATCCGGTCCATCCGGTCCATCCGGTCCGCCCGCTCCACCCGGTCCACCGACGCCGCCGGACCCGCCACGCCCATCCGGCCCGTCCGCGCCGCGGGACCTGCCGATCAGCGCTCAGGTCTACGCCGACCCCCGCGACGCGGCCCTGTTCGCCCCCTACCACGAGCGCAGCCGCGACCACGAGCCCGAATGGGTCTATGAGGCGGTCCGCCTGCTGCTCGTGCCGGTCGTGCTCGGGCTCTTCCGCACGCGTGCCTCCGGGTCAGAGAACGTGCCGAACGGTCCGGTGATCATCGCTCCCAACCACGGGTCCTTCATGGACCACTTCCTCGCCGGGGCCTTTCTTCGCCGCCACATCCAGTTCATGGCCAAGTCCCAGATGTTCTCCCCCCGCCGGCCCGCCACGTGGGTCCTCACCCACGGAGGCATCTTTCCCGTCCGGCGTGGCCACCGGGATGAGGATGCCTTCGCGACGGCTGCGGCGATCCTCGCCCGCGGCGGCTGTCTCGGGACGTACGTGGAGGGCGGACGCAGCCGAACCGGCACGGTCGGAACCCAGGCGCGGCCCGGAATCGGGCGGATCGCCCTGGAGTCCGGGGCGCCGGTCGTCCCGGTCGCGATCGTCGGTTCCCACCGGATCCGCAACTGGCGGCGACTGCAGTTCCCGCGCGTCCGCGTCTACTACGGCGAGCCGGTCGCCTTCAAGCCGATCCCTTCCCCGAGCCGGCCCGAACAGCAGGCCGTCGCCGACGAGATCCTCCGCCGCATCCGACTCCTGCACGCCCGCCACGAGGCCGGAGCGACCGGCGGCTGAGCGCATCGCCGGTGCGGCCGGCGTCAGCCGGCCCGCTCAGGACCGAACCGCCTCGAGAAACAGCGACCACTGCCGGTGCTCGAGCCGGTCCAGATCGGGACAGCGGCCCTCCCGGAACGCGCACTCGGCGACCTCGACGAAGCCGGCGGCCCACAGCCGCCGGCTCAACGACCCGGCGTTGTAGTGCCACCAGTGGCGGGCGTGGCGGTTGTCCCGTGCGCCGCGACCCTGGAAGACCCCGTCGAGGAACGCGTCCGGGTCGGCGGGGTCATAGTGGCTGACGATGTCGTCGAGGTTCGGCACGACGATCCGCAGCACCCCGCCGGGCGCGAGGACCCGGTGGCACTCCGTCAGAGCCCGTTCGGCTGCGTCGACGTGGAGGTGCTCGAAGGTGTGGGAGGTGTAGATCGCCCCGACACTCCCGTCGGGGAACGGAAAGCGCCGGCGCAGATCGAGGTAGCGCAGGCGGGCAAAACGGCCGTCGCAGTAGGCGGCCCAGCGCTCGTCACTGAGCCGGCCGGCGCCGTGCAGCAGGCGGGGAAGCCCGGGGATCCGGGCGAGCAGGAGGTGCGGGGTGACGTCGGTGTTGATCCACCCCTCAACGGCCTGATCGAAGGCGCCGAGGTGCAGCTTGGGGCGCGCGCTCATTCAGAGGCGATCCGCAAGCCAGGCGACGACCATGTCGAGGACGAGGTCGCCCTCGGGTTCGAGGAAGATCTCGTGGTAGAGGCCGTCGAAGCGCTCGCAGGTGAGGTCCTCGGCGCCGAGGGTGGCCGCGAGCGCTTCGGATCCCGCCGGCGGGCAGAGGCCGTCGGCGCCGCCCCACAGCAGCATCGTCGGGACGCGGATCCTCGGCGCGTCGGTGAGGATCGTCGCCGCGTGAGTGAGGAACTCACGCCCGGTCAGGGCCGGGATCGGCAGGTGACGGACGAGCGGGTCCGCCCGGTAGGCCTCGACAACCCGTGCGTCCCGGCTGATCAGACTCGGGTCGAGCCGGACGACCGGCGCCCAGGGCAGCAGGTGGGCCAGCACCGTGCCGACGAGCTTGACCATCCCCGGAGCGTCGGCGCGGACGAGCGGGCCCGACAGCACGAGCCCGCGCAGGCGCTCCTGGTGGGCGAGGGCGTAGCGCAGGGCGATCGCGCCGCCCATGCTGTGTCCGAGCAGGAAAACGGGAAGGTCCGGGTGGATGGCGACCTGGGAGTCGATCACCGCGTTGAGGTCGGCGACCGCGTCCGCGAACCGGATCTGGCCTCGGGGGCCGCCCGAGCGGCCGTGGCCGTGATGGTCGGGGCCGACGACGAGGAAACCGGCGCCGGTGAGGCGGGCGGCGACGTGGCTGTAACGGCCGACGTGCTCACCCCAGCCGTGGGCGAGGATGACGATCGCCCGCGGGGAGTCGGGCGTCTCCCAGACGGTCACCGCCAGCGGCGGCCCCGCCGCGGAGGTGAGGGTGAACTCAGGCATGCGGGGAGACCTCGATCTGGAGTGGAGCCGGGGCGTGTTCGACCTGCAGGGTCGTGTGGATGATCCCGAACTGTTCGGCGAGCAGCGCCGAGAGTTCGGCGCGCAGCTGATGGCAGTCCTGTCGGGCGTCGACGACGATGTGGGCCGACAGGGCCGGAAAGCCGGAGGTCACCTCCCACACGTGCAGGTCGTGGACTTCGCTGACGCCGGGCCGGGCGGCGAGCCGGAGCCCGATCTCGCTCGGGTCCAGGCCGGCGGGGGCGGCCTCCATCATCACCCGGACCGACTGTTTCAGCAGCGGCCAGCCGCCGGCGATCATCACGCCGCTGATGAGCAGCGCGACGATCGCGTCGGCCCGCCGGAACCCGGTGGTGAGGATGACGACCCCGGCGATGGCCGTCGCGATGAACCCGATCAGGTCGGTGGTGATGTGGGCGAGTGAGCCGGCGACGTTGAGGCTGTGGTCGGGGTGGTGCTCATGAGCGCGCCCTTCGCCATGTTCCTGCGCGTGCCGATGCCCGCCGCCATGCCCGCCGCCGTGCCCGTGCCCGTGCCCGCCGAGCAGCCTGACGATCGCCAGGTTGACGACGATCCCGGCGACCGCGACGATCACGACGGGCCACCCCTGCACCGGCAGGGGGTGGATGAGGTGGACGATCGCCCCGTACAGGATGAGGCCGGCGAGGACGAGCATCGTCACCGCGTTCGCCTGGGCCGACAGGATCTCCGCGCGGCCGAGCCCGAAGGTCATCGTCGCCCCCGCCGGCCGCATCACCAGGTGGGCGGCGAGCAGCGCGACGGCGAGCGCGAGCGCGTCGGTGAGCATGTGCGCGGCGTCCGACAGCAGCGCGAGCGAGTGCGCGCTCACCCCGACGAAGATCTCGACGGCGAGGAAGCCGAGCAGCAGGGCGAGTCCACGCCACAGGCCGCGGATCTCCTCGCGGCGGTCGGGACGGATCGGGTGCGCCGGCTCAGCTTCCACGCCAGGGATCCTAGAGCCCGCCTCCGGATCTCCGCCCTCCCCCGACCAGCCCCGGGACGGCGGACCCTTGCGGGGTGGCGTCAGTTGTTCGACGGGTCGGGCGGCATCCGCGCGACGAGCGCGTAGCTGCCCCCCTTGCGCACGAGCACCTCGGACCACAGCTCACTCGGGTCGGGTCGGAACGGATCCTCGCTCCGGGCCGGCTCGAGGATCCAGTCACCGCGGCTCAGTTCGCTGTCGAGCTGTCCGGGACCCCAACCGGCGTGCCCGGCGAACGCCCGGGCGCGCCGGACCGCACCGACGAGCTCGCCCGGCTCGGAGTCGGCGCCCATCACCCCGATCGCGTCAAAGGAGATGAGGGCCGCGTCCGCGGGCTCGAGGAAGTCGGCGAGGACGATCACCGAACCCGGCGCGACCGGCCCGCCGACGAGCACCTCCTCGGCGGGATCGACGAGGGCCGTGAGCTGCGGGAGCACCTCCCCGACGGTGCTCTCGGACGGACGGTTGAGCACGAGCCCGAGCGCCCCCTCGGCGCTGTGTTCGACGACGAGCACGACGGCCCGCCAGAAGTTGGGGTCCTGGATCGCCGGTCCGGCGATGAGCAGCTGGCCGCGGGTCGAATCCACCAGGAACACATCATTCCACGCGGCGGCTGAGGTCCGGGCCCACCGGGGCCCGGACTCAGGCGAGCAGTCGCTGGAGCTGCGGGTCACCGTCGCGCAGCAGCATGTCGACGTACAGGACGACGGACACGGCCGCGGTGAACGGGGTGAAGAGGACCGACACGACGGCGTTGAGCGCGCCGGAGATCGCCAGGTCGGCCCCGACCGACCGCGGGTCGACCGCGCTGACGACCGATCCGGCGAGGGAGGAGAACAGCAGCTCCCCGGCGATGAGGACCGCGCCGGCGATCACGGTCGCGCCGAAGACATGCCAGAAGCGGCCGCGCACGAGCTCCCGGGAGCGGGCGAGGGCGGCGAGGCCGCGGCGGTCCTCGGCCATCAGCACGGGAACGGCGATCGCCAGGGTGATGGCCAGGTAGATGCCCGGGAGGATGAAGCAGAACAGTCCGATGAGGACGACGACGCCGGTGAGGATCGACACCCACAGCAGTCCGAAGGTGCGGTCGAGGGCGAAGTTGATTGACGTGAAGATGTCAGCCGGGTGGTGGAGGTGGCGGCCGAGCAGGATCCGGTAGGCGGCGCCGATGGACACGAGGAAGATGAGCGCACCGATCACCGACCCGAGGAAGCTCGTGATCAGAAACCCGTTGCCGCCGACCGCCGGCACGTCGATCGTGCCCTGGGCGAGCACGGACCCGGGCGGCAGGGTGATCGCCCGCAGCGCGAACACGAGCGCCTGCAGGGGAACGGTGACGAGGGCCATCACCTGCCACAGCCGCCCGAGGTCTGCCCCGTAGAGGCCGGCTGCGGTGCGGACGGTGGCGAGCACCCCGAGCGGTCCGGGCACACCGGGCGGGCCGGCCGGAGACGGCGAGAAGGCGGAGGTCCCCATTGACGGCCGGACCTTAGCGGTTGGCTTCGCGGCCGGGACTCAGACGCCGAGGCTGCGACCGAGGATCTCCTTCATGATCTCGTCGGTGCCGCCGCCGATCGGCCCGAGACGGGCGTCACGCAGCACCCGCTCGACCGTGTACTCGGTCATGTACCCGGCCCCACCGTGGATCTGCAGGCAGGCGTCGGCGACATCGACGGCGGCCCGCTGGGTGAACAGCTTCGCTGCGGTCACCTGCGCCACCGCGTCGACCCCGCGGACGTAGGACCCGAGCGCCTGGTAGGTGAGCGCTCGGGCGGTCTCGAGTGTCGTCGCCATCTCCGCCAGCTTGTGGGCGATCACCTGAAAACCGCTGAGCGGTCGACCGAAGGCGACCCGTTCACGCGCGTAGGCGAGGGCGCGGTCAAGGCACCACTGCATCGACCCGACCGCCCCGAGGGCGAGCAGCAGCCGCTCCCACTGGAAGTTGGCCATGATCAGGTAGAACCCCTCGTTCTCGGCGCCGAGCAGGTTCTCCGCCGGGACGAACACGTCGTCGAAGCTGATCAGGGCCGTGTCTGAGGCGTGCCAGCCGAGCTTCTCGATCGGGGCGGTGCTGATCCCGGTCTCCGCCGCGGGTCGGCTCGGGTCGTTCTCGATGATCAGGAAGGAAAGGCCGTTGTGGCCGCCGTCGCTCGTCGTCTTGACCGCCGTGACGAGCGTCCGGGCCCGGCAGCCGCCGGTGATGAACTGCTTGGCGCCCGAGACCATCCAGCCGTCGTCGACGGGGCGAGCGGTCGTGCGGATGCCCGCGACGTCAGACCCCGCGCCCGGTTCGGTGATCGCCAGTGCGGCGATCCGTTGGCCGGTGATCCCGGGCGTCAGATAGCGGCGCTTCTGCTCGGCCGTCCCGAACGTCGCGATCGGCGGCAGGGCGATGCCCGCGTGGGCGCCGATGCCCGCCGCGACACCACCGGACTCACAGCGGGCGAGCTCCTCGACGAAGACGGCGTCGGCGACGGGGTCTCCGTCCCCGCCGTCGGCGGGATCGAACTTCAGACCGAGGTAGCCGAGCTCCCCACAGCGGGTGAGGACCGAGTCGGGGAACCAGTGGGCGGCCTCCCATTCGCTGGCGTGGGGGGCGAGCTCGGTGGCGACGAAGCGGCGCACCGCCGCCCGGAACTCCTCATGCTCGGGGGTGAAGGGCGGCAGCGGCGAGCGGGGCGAGCTCACGCTCGCCCCCGCCTTGGCCGCCAGATCGCTGGCGCTCACGCGTGTTCTCTGGGTATCTCGGACGGCGCCGCCGGCCTAGATCCCGAAGGATTTGCCGATCACCTCGAGCATCACCTCGTCGGTTCCCGCGCCGATCCGGTTCAGGCGCATGTCCCGCCACACCCGCTCGACGCCGTACTCGCGCATGTAGCCGGCGCCGCCGTGGATCTGGATGCACTCATCCGCGACCTCGACGGCGATCCGCGACACGTACAGCTTGGCCATCGAGATCTCCCGGACCGGGTACTCCTTGTTCTGGAACCGCCACGCGGTCGTGTAGGTGAGCGCGCGGGCCGCCTCGATCTTGGTCGCCATCTCCGCGAACTTGTGCCGGGTGACCTGGAAGTTGGCGATCGGACGGCCGAACGCCTTGCGGTCCTTCGCGTACTGGAGGGTCTTCTCCATCACCAGCTGGGCTCCGGCGACCGCGCCCGCGCACATGATCAGCCGCTCCCCCTGGAGCTCCCACATGATGTGGTAGAAGCCCTTGCCGACCTCACCGAGGACAGCGCTGGCGGGGACGCGGACGTCCTGGAAGGCGAGCAGGGCGGTGTCGGAGGAGCGCATCCCGAGCTTGTCGAGCTTCTTCTCCTTGATCACCCCGGGGCTGTCCATCGGGACGAGGAACAGGGTGACTCCGTCATAGCCGGCGTCCGGGTCGGTCTTGGTCACGAGCAGGATCACGTCGGCGCGGTGGCCGTTGGTGATGTAGGTCTTGGAGCCGTTGATCACGTACTCGTCGTTGGCGGCGTCATAGACCGCCCGGGTCTTGATCCCGGCGACGTCGGAGCCCGCGTCCGGCTCGGTGATCCCGAGGCAGAGGATCTTCTCGCCCTTGATCGCGGGCACGACCCACTCCTGCTTCTGCTCGGGCGTGCCGAAGGCGATGATCGGCGGCATCGCCATGTCGGTGTGGACGGCCACCCCCATCGCCATCCCGCCCGACTCCGAGCGGGCGAGCTCCTCCGACAGGACCAGGGACGTGTAGTAGTCGCCGCCCTGCCCGCCGAGCTCCTCGGGCTTGTCGAGGCCGAGGAAGCCGAGCTCGCCCATCCGGTGAAAGACCCAGTCGGGGAAGGTCGTCTCCTCCCACTCCTCGGCGTGGGGGCGCAACTCCTTCTCGACAAAGCGCCGGATCGAGTCACGCAGCTGGTCGTGCTCGTCGGTGAAGATGAAGTGCTTGCGGGAAGCGGTGAAGTCGGGCTTCACCACGGTGTCGGTGGCCATCGGCGGCTCTCCTCGGTCGGCTGATCGGACGCGTCAAAGTGAATAGTAGGACTTTCTACTTGCCACGGGTGGCCGAGGTCGTCCGCCGGGAACCCGCCGGGGCGTGGGGGTGGGCCGCGCACCGCGGACGGGCGTTAGGATCCCCGCCGATGCAGGTCGATCTCGGCGGCTACTACGACACGGTCCTGGCGGCCGCGGCGGGGGCGGCCCGGGCCGAGGCCGACGGCTATGACGGCTGGTGGGCGCCCGAGACCCAGATCGACGCGCTGATCGGCGCGGCCGCGGCGGCGACGGCGACGCAGCGGATCGCCGTCGGGACGGGCATCACCGTCGCCTTTGCCCGCAACCCGATGACCGTCGCCATGGCCGCCAATGACCTCCAGGTCCTCTCGGCCGGACGCTTCCACCTCGGCCTCGGCTCCCAGGTCAAGGCCCACGTCGTCCGCCGCTTCTCGATGCCCTGGTCGCACCCGGCTCCGCGGATGGCCGAGTTCATCGCCGCGCTACGGGCGATCTGGGCGGCCTGGGAGACCGGGGAGAAGCTCGACTTCCGCGGCGACTTCTACGCCCACACGCTGATGACCCCGGCCTTTGCCCCGCCGCCGCACCCGCACGGGCCGCCGCCGATCCTGCTCGCCGGGGTGGGGGAGAAGATGACCGCGACGGCGGCCGAGGCCGCCGACGGGTTCATCTCCCACGGCTTCCAGACCGAGCGCTACCTGCGGGAGGTGACCCTGCCCGCCCTTCGCGCCGGCCGCGCCCGGGCCGGCAAGAGCCTCGAGGGCTTTGACATCGTCCTGCCCGTCTTCGCCTTCGCGTCCGACTCGGAGACCGAACGGGAGCGGGGGGCGACGCTGATCCGCAGCCAGATCGGCTTCTACGGCTCGACCCCCGCCTACCGGCCGGTGCTCGATTGCCACGGCTGGGGCGACTTACAGGATGAGCTCAACGCGCTCACCCGGGAGGACCGCTGGCTTGCCCTCCAGGAGCTGATCGGCCCGGAGGTGCTCGACGCCTTTGCCGTCATCGGCACCCCTGAGGAGGTCGTCGCCGAGCTCGTCCGCCGCTACGGGGACATCGTCACCCGCCTGCAGCTGAGCCTGCCCGCCGACCTCGACCCCGACCGCCGGGACGCCCTGATGGCGGCGCTGCGCGCCTCCGCTCCCGCCTAATCTGGCGGCCATGTCCGCCTTCTCCACCCTCCGCTACGACGTCGCCGACGGGGTCGCCACCGTCGCCCTGGACCAGCCCGACACCCGCAACGCTCTCTCGGTCGAGTTGCTCGGTGAGCTGGAGGCGGCGCTGCTTGCCGCGCGGGCGGACCCGGAGGTGCGTGTCGTCGTGCTCGCCTCCACCCATCCGACCGTGTTCTCCTCCGGGGCGAACCTCGGTGCCTTCGGGGCGGAGGCATCGGTGCTGGAGAAGCACGCCGGGACTGAGCTGCTGCCGCGGATCTTCGTCCTCCTCGGGGAGCTTGGCAAACCGTCGATCTGTGCCGCCTCCGGGCATGTGCTCGCCGGCGCGCTCGGGCTCGCGCTCTCCTGTGACCTCGTCATCGCCCGCGAGGGGGCCCGCTTCGGGGCGCCGGAGATCGGGGTCGGCACCTTTCCGTTCATGGTCTCGGCTCTGCTCATCCGCAACGTCGGGCGCAAGCGGGCGACTGAGCTGCTGCTCCTTGGCGAGCAGATCTCCGCAGAGGAGGCGGTGACCCTCGGGCTCGCCAACCGTGTCCTCAGTCCCGACGCCTTCGATGCGGGCGTGGCCGAGTGGGCGGCCAAGCTGGCGGGCCGCTCCCCGGCGATCATCAAGCTCGGCAAGGACGCGCTGTGGCGCTCGGCCGACCTCGATCTCGAGGACGCCCTCGACTACCTGCGCAGCCAGCTCGCCCTCGCCCTCTCGACCGAGGACATCGTCGAGGGGGTGCGGGCGTTCTTTGAGAAGCGCCCGCCGGTCTGGACGGGCCGCTAGGCATGCGGCGGCGCGGGCGGGCCCGTGTGCACGGCCAGGTGATGAGCGGAAAGTAGTACTCTCCACTTTCCACATGGGGAGCACCGTGACAGAACCGACCACCACCCGCCTGCGCGGACTCGTTGACGACCTGACCGCCCGCCGGGAGCGGGCCCGGCTCGGCGGCGGCGCCGAGAAGATCGAGCGCCAGCACGCCCAGGACAAGCTCACCGCGCGCGAACGGCTCGACCTGCTGATCGACTCCGGCACCTGGGTCGAGATCGGCCTTCACGCCGGGCCGAACTTCGCCTTCGTCGCCAACGCGGGCAAGGAGGCCGCCGCGGACGGGGTGATCTGTGGCTATGGCCGCGTCGACGGGCGGATGGTCGCCGTCGCCGCCTATGACTTCACCGTGATGGCCGGCGCGATGGGCGCCTCCGGGGAGCACAAGGTCACGCGGCTGCGCCGGCTCGCGCTGGAGCGGCGGATGCCGTTCATCTGGCTGCTCGACTCCGCCGGAGCGCGGATCCAGGAGGCGGTCGGATCGCTGTTTGCCGAGACCGGCTTCCTCTTCCGGGACGAGGTGATCGCCTCCGGGGTGATCCCGCAGATCGCCGCGGTGATGGGCCCCTGTGCAGCCGGGACCGCCTACATCCCCGGTCTCGCCGACTTCGTCCCGATGGTCCGTGGCCGCGGGTCGATGGCCCTGGCGGGCCCCCACCTCGTCCGCGCCGCCGTCGGGGAGAACGTCAGCGCCGAGGAGCTCGGCGGCTCGGCCGTTCACGCCCGCCGCTCCGGGGTCGCCGACCTCGAGGTCGACTCAGACGAGGAGTGCATCAACGCGATCCGCGTCTACCTCTCCTTCATGCCCTCCAGCTGCGACCAGCCGCCGCCCCGCCAGCACTGCACCGACCCGATCGACCGGGCCGAGGAGTCGCTGCTGGAGGTCCTGCCGCCGTCCAACCGCCAGCCCTATGACATGTACCGGGTGATCGAGGCGATCGTCGACGACGGTGCCTACTTCGACCTCAAGCCCGACTTCGCAACCACGGTGATCACCTGCCTCGCCCGCTTCGGCGGCCGCCCGGCGATGATCATCGCCAACCAGCCCAAGGTGCTCGGCGGGATCCTCGACAACGACTCGGCCGACAAGGCCGCCCGGGCGATCAACCTCGCCAACGCGTTCGGGATCGCCCTCATCTACCTGATGGACGTCCCCGGGTTCATGGTCGGCACCCAGGTGGAGGCGGGCGGAATCATCCGCCACGGGGCCAAGATGCTGTACGCGACGGCGAACGCGACCGTCCCCAAGGTCACCGTCATCACCCGCAAGGCCTACGGGGCCGGCTACTACGTGATGTGCGGCAAGGGCTATGACCCGGACACGATCGTCGCCTGGCCGACGGCGGAGATCAGCGTGATGGGGGCCGAGGGCGCGGTCGAGATCATCTTCCGCAAGATCGTCGAGGAGGCGGAGGACCCCGCCGCCAAGAAGGCCGAGCTGATCGCCGCGATCAACGAGACGATCGACGTCTACATCGCCGCCAAGAACGGGATGATCGACGACGTGATCGACCCGCGTGAGACCCGCCAGACGATCGCCCGCGCGCTGGAGATCGCCGAGACGAAGCGGATCGAGCGCCCATGGAAGCGCAACGGGGTCGTCCCGGTATGACCGAGTGCGATTTTTCGTCGTATCGACGAAAAAGTGAACACGCTCCCCGGGGCCGGCCCGCCAGCGCGGCCACTCCCGCGAGCGCGGCCACTCCCGCGAGCGCCGCCACCCCGGACCGCGCCCCCGCCACCACCCCGACCCCGGAGCCCGCTGATGGCCCTCGATGACCCCGTCGTCCTCACCTGCGCCATCTCCGGCGCCCTCGCCAACCGCGCCCAGTGCGTGGCGATCCCCTACACCCCTGCCGAGTACGCCGCCGAGGCCCGCCGTGCCGTCGACGCCGGCGCCGTCCACATCCACATCCACGCCCGCACCCCCGACGGCACCCCCTCCACCGCCGTCGAGGACTTCCTCGCGATCAAGACCGCGATCGTCGACGAGATCGCCGATCAGGCGATCATCAACTTCTCTACCGGCACCATCGGCGTCGACGTCGCCACCCGCGTGCGCTACCTCGAGGCTGGCCGGCCGGAGGTCGCCGCCCTCAACATGGGCTCGATGAACTACGCCAAGTACAGCGCCAGCCGCAAGGCGTTCGTGTTCAACTTCGTCTTCTCCAACCCGTGGGAGGAGATCCTCGAGCTGCTCGAGGCGATGCGCCGTCTCGAGATCAAGCCCGAGCACGAGTGCTTCGACGTCGGCCACGTCGCCAGCCTCGCCCCGCTCGTCGACATGGGCCTGCTGTCGGCCCCCCTGCACGCCGACTTCATCATGGGCGTCCTTGGTGGCATTCCGCCGACAGCGGCCAACCTCAAGACGATGGCCGACAACTACGCCGCCATCGACGGCGCCGCCCACTGGGGGGTGATCGGGATCGGCCGGATCCAGTGGCAGATGATCGCCGCCGCGCTCGTCCTCGGCGGCTCGATCCGGGCCGGGGTGGAGGACAACTTCTACCTGCCCGATGGCAGCGTCGCCCGTTCCAACGGCGACCTCATCGCCAAGGCGGCCCAGATGGCGACCGACTGTGGCCGCCGCCTCGCCACCGTCACCGAGGCCCGCCGGATGCTCGGGGTGCGGGCCCAGCCCGCGCCCGCCGGGTGAGCGCCACGCAGACATCCGGGCTGTTGAAGATGGCCGAGCTCGCCGAACGCTCGGGCGTCCCCGCGGCGACGATCAAGTACTACCTGCGTGAGGGGGTGCTCGGCCCCGTCGACGGGGTGATCCGCACGAGCCGCAACATGGCCTGGTATCCGCCCGAGTTCGTGGAGCGCATCCAGCTCGTCAAGCGCCTCCAGGAGGAGCGCTACTGGCCCCTGCGGCTGATCCGCGACCTGATGCGCTCCTCACCCGAGGAGGTGGCCCGGGTGATCGAGGTGGAGGACCGCATCCTCACCCGCGCGGTCGAGGCCAACGACTCCACCCGCATGTCCCGCACGCGCGCCCGCGAGACCTATGACCTGCCACGCGACGTGCTCGACCGGCTCGAGGCGATCGGCGTGCTCACCCCGACGAGTCGCGGCTATGACCGCGACGACGTCGCGATCATCGAGGCGATCTCCCGCTTCCGCGCCGGGGGCTATGAGCAGTCCCTCGGCTTCACCGTCTATGACACCCTCCGTTACCGCGACGCGATGGCCGCCCTCGTCGTCGAGGAGGTGACGACGCTCGTCACCCGCGTCGCCACCCAGGTCGACGCCGACCGCGCCCTCGAGATCATCCAGTCCGCCGACGGCCCCCTGCGCGACCTGATCGGGGCGATGCACTCGAAGATGCTGCTCGCCGAGATCGCCCGTCGGCGCGCCGGATAGCGGTGGTCCGGGGGTGGTCTCACAGGACCACCCCCGGAACGGACACGCCTGCTCAGGCCGGCGTCACGGCGGCCCGCGTCACCCGGACGGGAACGCCGCACAGCACGGCGGTGCCGGTGAGCGGCTCGAGCTCGAGGTCGTCGGAGAGGACGTTGAGGTTGACCCCGGGATGGGCGTTGGCGACCCGCTGGCGGGTGTCGTCACGGCCGTGGCCCCAGCCGTGGGGGAGGCTGAGCACGCCCGGCATGATCGCGTCGGTCACCTGGGCGGGGGCGGTGATCGCACCGACCCGCGACCGGACGGTGACCGGGTCACCGTCGGCGATCCCCGCCCGGGCCGCGTCGGCCGGGTGGATCTGCAGCCGGCAGCGGAGCGGGCCGTCGACGAGCTTGTCGAGGTTGTGCATCCACGAGTTGTTCGAGCGCAGGTCCCGGCGGCCGATCATCAGCAGCTCCCCGTCCGGTCCGGGGGCCGGACCGGTGAGGCGCGCGCGGAGCCGAGGGAGGTCGGCGAGGATCGGGGCGGGGGCGAGCTCGATCCGGCCTGACGGGGTGCGCAGGATCTCGGGGAGGTGGGGGCGCAGGGGGCCGTAGTCGACGCCGTGGGGGTGGGCCTCGAGGTGGGCGAGGCAGGTCTCCCCGGGGCCGGGGGCGTCCAGTTCGGGAAAGCCGAGGCCGTAGGGACCGGTGCGCAGCATCAGGTCGAGCATCCGCTCAGCTCCGGTTCGCGGGGCGAGCGCGGCGAGGATCGCCTCCGGGTCGAGCCCGTGGGCGGGGGAGCCGGAGGTTGCGCTCTCCCGCTCGGTGAGGCCGAGGGCGATCGCGGCGTCGACGGCGCCGGGGTCGGCATCGGCGCCGAGCCCGGCGGCGATCGCGCTCAGGCGCAGCAGTGTCTCGTCCTCCTCGGGCATCCCGTCGGGGCGGGGAAGGGTCGCCGGGGAGTAGTGGGCGACATCACGGATGCTGAAGCCGGCGATGATCAGCTCGTAGTGGGCCTTCTCCAGCGGCGAGGGGACCGGGAGGATCACGTCGGCGTGCCGGGTCGTCTCGTTGAGGTAGAAGTCGACGCTGACCATGAACTCGAGGTCACCGAGGGCGGCGTCGAGGCGGTCACCGTTGGGGAGGGAGAGGACCGGGTTGCCCGCGAGGGTGATGAGCGCCCGGACCCGGCCTTCGCCGGGGGTGTCGATCTCCTCGGCGAGACAGGCGGCCGGCAGCTCGCCGAGGATCTCCGCCTGGCCACGGACCCGGGAGTGGAACCGCGGGGGCCGGGCGCCTCGGCCGCTTCCGGCCGGCCCCTTGCTGCCGGCGTGGCCGACCGCCGGCCACGGGAACATCGCCCCGCCGGGGGTGTCGAGGTTGCCGGTGAGGATGTTGAGCACGTCGATCAGCCATGAGGCGACCGTGCCGAAGCTCTGGGTGCTCGTGCCAAAGCGGCCGTAGACGGCTGCGCTCGGGGCGTCAGCCAACTCCCGCGCGAGCGCGCGCAGATCCGCGGCGGGAATCCCCGTATGCGGGGCGACCGCCTCGGGCGTGAACGGGGCGGCGAGCTCGTCGAGGGCCTCGAGTCCGTTCACCATCGGCGCGAGCCGGCCGAGGTCGCTGCGGCCCTCGGCGAGGATCACCTGCACGAGCGCGAACAGCGCGAGCGCGTCCGTGCCGGGGCGGATGAAGTGGTGGCGGTCCGCCGCCGTCGCCGTCTGGGTCCGGCGCGGGTCGATCACGATCAGACGGCCACCCCGGCGTCGCAGCGCGCGCAGGCGCCCCCGGGTGTCGGGGGCGGTCATCAGCGACCCGTTGGACGCCCACGGGTTCGCGCCGATCAGGAGGAGGAAGTCGGTGCGGTCCAGGTCGGGCACGGCGACGCTCAGTGGAGCGCCGAACATCAGGGCGCTCGCGTACATCTTCGGGAACTGATCCACCGTTGAGGCGGTGTAGAGGTTGCGGGTGCCGAGCGCCTTGGCGAGGACACGGCCATATAGCGCGAGGGCGAGCGCGTGCGCGCCCGGGTTGCCGGTGTACATCGCCACGGCGTCCCGGCCGTGGGCGGCCTGGACGCGCCCGAGGCCGTCGGCGACCGCAGCGAACGCCTCCTCCCAGCCGCACTCGGCCAGACTCCCGTCCGGACCTCGTCGCAGCGGCATCCGGAGGCGGTCGGGGTCGTGGTGGAGGCTGCCGATCGAGGCGCCCTTGGGACAGATGAACCCGTGGCTGAAGACATCCGCCGCGTCCCCACGGACCTTCAGCACCCGATCTCCGTCGAGGGTGAGCTCGAGCCCGCAGCTCGCCTCACACAGGGCACAGCTGCGATAGCTGACCCGGGTTGATCCGTCGCTCATCGCCACACTCCGTTTCCCTCGCCTCTGGGTTCTGACGGGTCGAGACCCGAGACGGAGCTTACGCGCGTGCGCAGCGGTGTGGGGTCCGGAATGTCCGGCGGGCCGCTGCGCGGCGGCGGGCGCTGAGCGACACGCCGCGTGCACCCGGGGGGCAGCCCGGGCGGCAGTGGTGGTGCTGAGCCCTCGGGTGCTGCGAGGCGTCACCCGAGGAGCACGCGTCCCGGTCAAGAGTCAAGCTAAGGTCGAGGCTGAGTGTGTTCTGCGGAACGCCTGGAATCTCGGGAGCTGGACGCTCGCCCCAGGCGCGTTGAGCGGTGGCGGGTGGGAAGACACCAAGCCGACCGATATGCTCCCTTGACTGACCAGTCAATCAATGAGTCCACGTGCGGGCCGCCCCCCGCTTCGGTACCGGGTGAGCGGACCGCTGGCCGCGGACGGTCTGCCCACCGCGGGATCGACAACGACGACGACGTGACCGACGCGAAGACTATCCGAGCCGCTGCGGTGCAGATGAACAGCACCGGGAACGTGGCGGCCAACCTCGAGACCGCCGACCGGCTCGTCCGTGCCGCGGCCCGGGACGGCGCCGAACTTGTCGTTCTCCCGGAGAAGTGGCACGTCCTCGCCGGGGCCGAGGTGATGGCCGCCCACGCCCAGCCCCTCGACGGTCCCGCGGGAGGGTGGGGCGCTGCGATCGCGGGCGAGCTGGGGATCGATCTGATCGCCGGTTCGATCCTCGAGCGGCGTCCGGGACAGAACCGGTATGCGAACACGTCGGTCCACTACGGCCCCGACGGGGGGGTGCGGGCGGCCTACTCCAAACTGCACCTGTTCGACGTCGAGGTCGACGGGGTCCGCTATGCCGAGTCTGACATGGAGGAGGCGGGGGACCGGGTCGTCTCCTCGGTCCTCGCCACCGGCGCCCGGATCGGTCTCAGTGTCTGCTACGACCTGCGCTTTCCCGAGCTCTACCGCGCCTTGGCCGGGGTCGAGGTGATCGCCGTTCCGTCCGCCTTCACGCTCGCCACGACCCGGGACCACTGGGACGTGCTGCTTCGCGCCCGGGCGATCGAGAATCAGGCGTTCGTCGTCGCGGCGAACCAGATCGGCGCGTTCCTGCCGGGCCACCGGTCCGGCGGCCGCTCGGCGATCGTCGACCCGTGGGGCGTCGTGCTGGCCCGTGCTCCCGACCGCGAGACCCACGTGATCGCCGACCTCGATCTCACCCAGCTCGAGCGGGTGCGGCGGGAGCTGCCGGCGCTCGCCCACCGGCGCCTGGCACCCTCGATGCGGCTGGAGCCCTGATGGCGACCGCGACGGACCGGCGCCGCCAGATCCTCGACGCCGCGATCCGGGTGTTTGCCGATCAGGGCTTTCACACCTGCCGGGTCTCCGACATCGCCGACGCTGCCGGGGTCGCCTACGGGCTCGTCTACCACTACTTCACCTCCAAGGAGCAGATCCTCGACACGCTGTTCCTCGAGCGTTGGGACGTGATGCTCGACGCGATCGCGGAGGCCGACGCCTCCGACCTCCGCGCCCGGACCAAGCTCGCGACGGTCGCCGCCTTCATCCTCGAGTCCTACGGGCACGACCCGGCGCTGATGAAGGTGATCATCGTCGAGGTGACCCGGGCGGCGAACAGTTTCGGACGGACCCATCGCGAGAAGATCGAGCAGGCGTTCGCCGGGGTCGCCTCGATCGTCGATGCCGGCCGGCGTGCGGGGGAGTTCCGCTCGGGGATCGATCCGACCTTGGCCGCACAGGCCTTCTTCGGCCTCGTCGAGCAGGTCCTGACCACCTGGATCTTCGCCGGGGAGCCGCGTCCGGCGGCGGAGATCAACCGGGCCAAGCGGGAGATCGTCGAGATCATCTGCGGCGGTCTGGAGGCGTGAAGCGGTGCTGCGGAGTCGCTGCCCCGGCCCCTTCCGCTCCCCGGTTTGCTTGAATCGGACCGGTGAAGGAGAGCCCGTTGGTCAAAAAGCTGCTCTGGTCCGCGCTGTTGGCTGGCCTCGGAGCGGGTGCCAGTATCGCGACGACCAAGCTCGCGGAGCTGATCTGGAAGCGCGCGTTCGGTGAGGATCCGCCCGAATGAGTGATTCAGCCCCCGTCAGCCGATCCGTCACTGCCGAGCATCCCGAATACCTCGTCGGGGCGGCTCTCGTCGCCGGAGTCCTCGTCGCCAAGGTTGTGAAGCGCCTTGCCGCGTAACCGACCCGGTGCTGGCCAGCGCGGGACCAACGGCAACGAGAACTTCGCCGCCGCGCTCGCCGAGGTCTCCGATCGCCTCACACGGCTCGTGCAGGATGAGATCGAGCTCGCCAAGACCGAGGTCATCCAGAAGGCCACGAGTCTCGCCCGCGGCGCGGCCGCCGTTGCCGTCGGGGCGGTCTTCGGCATCTTCGCCGTCGTCTTCTTCCTGCTCACGCTCGCCTGGGTGTTCGACGGCATCTTCGTCAGTGGCGCCGGGTCACTGTGGCTCGGGTTCCTGATCGTCCTGATCATCCTCCTCGTCCTGACCGTCGGGTCGTTCCTGTTCGCATGGCGCAAGCTCAAGGTCGGCGCTCCGACCCCGAAGATGGCGATCTCGGAGGGAAAGAAGATCAAGGACACGGTCGCCGCCTTTGGCGGTCCGGGGACGGCCGCCCACCTGCGGGAGGGCGTGGCCAACGCCATGTCGGCCACCGTCACCGCGCCTTCTGCCTCTGAGTCGACCTCTGCCACACCGTCCGCGTCGGCGGCGGCTGTGGCGCCAGAGCCGGTCGCGCCGACCCCGACGACGCCCGCGCCGACTCCGACGACGCCCGCGCCAACCTCGCCGAGGGCATCGGAGGGCCCGGCCACCGCCGCCGAGCCGACCTCGACCGTCGAGCCCGAGCCCGAGCCCGAGCCGTCCGCGCCCGAGCCCGAGCCCGAGGCGGCTCCGACACACCCGGCGGCCGACACCCTGCCGCCGTCACCCTGGGCAGCGACGCCGTCACCCTGGGCACCCGCCCAGAGCACCGGCTCGAGCGAGCCGGCCGCCACTGAACCGCCGGCTGGCGCCGAACCGCCGGCTGGCGCCGAACCGCCGGCTGGCGCCGAACCGTCGGCTGGGGCCGGGCTCCCTCTCGGACCGCCGGCTCCGTGGGTCCCGCCGACCCCCCCGTCCCAGTGGCTCGTCGACTCCCCCCCGGCCAATGGCGCTGGTGAGTCCGAGGTCGAGCCGGCCCCGCAGTTCGTGTCCGAGCCGATTGCTCGTCCCCACCTCGAGGAGGGGGAGGCGACCACCTCCAACGAGGTCGATCCCGTCCGGGACCAGCCCCGCCTGCTCGCCGACGAACCTGCCCCCGCGGACGAACAGCCCACCTTCCAGTTCGAGCGGATTGATCCGGCGAGCGTTGATGCCTCGTCCCCGAACCCCGACGTGGAGAGGTAGATGCCCTCAAGCACGAAGCGGACGCCCGAGGAGATTCGGGCCTCGATTGAGGAGAACCGGGTCGCGCTGGGCGAGTCGCTCGGCAAGCTGCGTGAGGAGGTGAGCGACTTGACGGACTGGCGCTCCCAGGTGCGCGCGAACCAGGAGACCCTGATGGTGGCCGCCGCGGCCGGCGGCTTCGTGCTCGCCGGCGGGATCGGGGGCGTCTTCGGCCTGCTGTTCGGCCGCCGCCGCCGCAAGGCTCGTCGCGGTCAGGCGCGGGCGGAGAAGATCCTCGCGGAGGCCCGCAAGGCCGAGCGCAAGGCGGCCAAGCTCGCCGCCAAGGTCAAGACCAAGTCCCGCTGACCAAGCCCCGCTGAGACGGCCAGATCCGCTGAGTCGGACCGCCCTCCGGGGCTCACTCCCGGGGGCGGTCAGGTGACGAGCGCGGTCGGGATCGCGCCCGCGCCGATCAGCCCGGGGCCGACGTGGGTGCCGATGACCGGACCGATCTCGGACACGAAGAGCGGTTCCCGGCCAAAGATCGCCCGGCCGCGCTCGACGAGCGCGTCGGCGTACTCGGGGGCTTGGATGTGCTGGACCGCCCAGCCGTCCGCGCCATCGGCTCGCGTCTGCTCGAGGAGGGCGACGAGCCGGTCAAAGGCGCGCTTGGTCGTCCGCACCCGCTCGACCGGCGTGATCTCCTCCGCCACGGACAGGATCGGCTTGATCTTCAGTGCCGTCCCCAGCCACGCCTGGGCGCCGCCGATCCGCCCCCCGCGGCGCAGGTACTCGAGCGTGTCGACGACGAACCAGAAGCGCATCGCCGCGTGGACTTCCCGCACCCGGCTGACGACGGCGTCGAGATCGCCGCCGCGCTCGATCGTCTTGGCGGCGGTCTGCACCATCAGACCCTGGGCGCCCCCCGCGACGTGGGTGTCGATCACACGGACGCGGTCCGCGGCCCCACCGAGCTGTTGGCGGGCCTGCTCGGCCGTGTGGACGGTGCCCGACATGCCGCCGGCGAGGTGGAGGGAGACGATCTCATGGCCGGCGTCGATCAGCGGCTCATAGACGGCGAGGAAGTCCCCGATCGAGGGCTGGGAGGTCGTCGGCAGCTCGCTGGCGGAGCCCAGCCGACGGAAGTAGTCCCCGTAGTCGGTGATGTCCGCCTCTCGGATCGCCTCCCCGCCGATGTGCACGTAGAGGCTGACCACGGCGATGTTGAACTGCTCGATCACCTCGGGCGGCAGGTAGGCGCAGGTATCGGTGACGACCGTGATGGGCACGAGCGCGTGACCCTAGCAGCGGGTGCCGCCATCACCTACAGTCTCGCAGAGGACCGGACCCCCCCCAATCCGCCTGAGTCGCTGACCGTCCATGGCCGTTCTCTATCGTTGCAGCACCCCGACTGACCGCCTGTGTCCCTGCGGAAGGGTCGCGCGCCGGCTCCGTCGCGCCGGCGTCGCCTTCACCGAGGTGACGGTCCCGCTGCGCCGGCGCGAGCGGCCGGAGGTGGTCGCCCTCAGCGGGCAGAATCGGGTCCCGCTGCTGGTGATCGACGCCGAGGTCATCTGCGATTCCCGCCGAATCCTCGAACACCTGGAGTATCTGTGCCACGCCTCCGAGCTCGACTCACCCTGATCGCCGCCGGCCTCTGTGCCGCACTGGGCATCGCCGTCACTGCGGTCGCCGCACCGGCCCCGACCCGTACCCAGAGCGCCCAGGCGCCCCTCGCCCACGGCGGGACGGTCCGCGCCCAGCTCACCTACCGGGCGACCAGTCCGGTCGTGAACCCGCACATCACCCTGTCGATCACGCGGGCGGGGCGGCGCCTCTATGACGCGCCGGTGACCGCTCGGGCCTGCGGCGCCTACTGCGACGTCGCCTACGGTCACGCCGTGCAGGTCCTCGACCTGCTTCCCAACAGGGAGCCGAACGTGCTCGTCAACCTCTACACGGGCGGCGCCCACTGCTGCAGCGTCTCTGAGATCTTCACCTACGACCCGGCCACTCGGCACTACCGGATCCTCACGCACAACTTCGGCGATCCCGGCTTCCGGCTGGCGCACTTCGGTCCGACGACGGTGTTCCAGACCGCCGACGATCGCTTCGCCTACGCCTTCACCGACTACGCCGCCTCCGGGCTGCCCCTGCAGCTGCTGCACTTCAACGGCAGCGCCCTGATCAACGTGACCCGCCACTACCCGAGGTTGATCGCCCGGGATGCCGCCACCTACCTCGCCGCCTACCGCGCCCAAGCGCGGCAGCACTGGTCCGACACGGTCGGCATCATCGCCGCGTGGGCCGCGGATGAGGACGAGCTCGGAAACAGCGCTCAGGTCGCGCACTTCCTGCACACCCAGGCACTCGCCGGTCACCTCAACTCGGGAATCCCGGGGCTCGCTCACGGACTGAAGTTCGTCCGCAAACTCACCACCTTCCTGAAGGAGACCGGCTACCTCGGCGGGCCGGTCGCCAAGCGGGCCAGCTGAGCGGCGGGCCCGGCAGGCCCGCCGCTCAGCGGCTGTCAGTTGAGCCGGTTCTCGATCGACAACGGAGCCGACCCGCCGGGGGTCGGCTCCGGGACCGCTCCGGCGGCCGGGTCGACCCCGAGCAGGGAGGCGAGCTCCCCGGACTCGTACATCTCGGCGACGATGTCGGCGCCGCCGACGAGCTCGCCGTCAACGAACAGCTGGGGGATCGTCGGCCAGCCGGAGATCTGGGTCAGCTCCTGACGGATGCGCGGGTCGGGGAGGACGTCCACGGCGGCAAAGGGGGTGTCGAGCTGGCGCAGAACCGAGATCGTCCGCGCGGAGAAGCCACACGCCGGCGCCTCCGGACTCCCCTTCATGAACAGGATCACCGGGTTGTCGGAGATCGCGGACGCGATCGCGTCGCGCATCTCGTTGGTTGCGGGCTCGGTCATCTCAAAGCCTCCGTGGTTGGCGTCGTCGTCTTGATCGACAGGGCGTGGATACGGTCACCGATCTCATCACCGAACACGGCGT
Organism: Conexibacter sp. DBS9H8; assembly: GCF_023330685.1. Classification (GTDB taxonomy): domain Bacteria; phylum Actinomycetota; class Thermoleophilia; order Solirubrobacterales; family Solirubrobacteraceae; genus Palsa-465. The sequence continues at coordinate 3,117,636 of NZ_CP097128.1, read as the reverse complement.
AGACGAGCTGGTGCTGGGCGATCCGGCCAAGGCCGGCGAAGACGGGGGAGGTGACCTCGGCGCGGAAGTGGTGGCCGTCTCCGGTCACCTCGGCGACGGCATGCGGGATCGCCGCTTCAATCCGCTGTCTCAGCTCCTCCGGGGTGACGGACATGGCACAAGCGTAGCGCCATGCTTTACCGAATGAAGCGGTCTCGGGGATGCTTTACAATCAGCTGGACCATGATCACTCTCACCGACAGAGGTGCCGAAAAGGTCCGCGAGTTCCTCGCCAGCCAGGAGGCCGTGGTCGAAACGGCCGGCCTGCGGGTCGGGGTGCGCGGGGGCGGATGCTCGGGCTTTCAGTACGCGCTCGCCTTTGACGAGCAGCGGGACGGGGACGAGGTCTTCGAAGATCGCGGCATCCGTCTGCTCGTTGACCGCCCGAGCCTTCCCTACGTCCGCGGATCGGTCATCGACTTCGTCGACGGCTTACAGGGCGCGGGGTTCAAGGTCGAGAACCCGAACGTCGTCGCCGCCTGTGGTTGTGGCTCCTCCTTCCGTGTCGCGGAAGAGGAGCCGGTGTCAGCGGTCTAGAGGAGAGCCACCATGCACCTGCCCAGTACGCTCACGCGCCGCACCGGTGCGATTGGTCTCCTCGGCGCCGCCGCCCTGGCGATCGCCGGATGCGGCTCGGCCGCCCACCACAGCACGAGCGCGTCGGCCGGCTCCTCCGGGGTCGGCGGAGCCGTGATCGCCAAGGCCGCTGACATCTCCGGCGCCGCCAAGGGTGAGCGCGTCGCCTACACGCTGACGGAGTCACTCCCCTCGGTCGGCACTGTGCAGGTGGCCGGGACCGGGGCGTTCAATGCCAAGCCGGCTGAGGGGCAACTCAACCTCACCGTCGCCGCCCCGAACGCCTCCGGGCTCGGACTCGCGGGCACCCTGCTCGCCCACCTTCCGCTCTCCCTCGTGCTCGCGAACAAGACGGTGTACCTGAAGATCCCGAGCTCGGTGCAGAGCCTTGTCGGGTCCTTCACCCACAACAAGTCGTGGATCTCGATCAACCTCGCCGACCTGGCGGGCGCCTCGAAGATCCCCGGCCTCTCGAGCGTCCTCAACGGCCAGACCAACCCGACGGATCCGGCGGCCGAGCTCAAGCAGTTCGAGGCGGCGGCGACCAACGGTGTGACGAAGGTTGGCAGCGCGACCGTCAACGGGGTTGCGACGACCGAGTACAGCGGGACGCTCGACCTCGCCAAGCTGAGCCAGCGCCTGCCGGCCGCCCTCCGCAGCGCGATGTCGCACCAGCTCGCCAGGGCCGCCAAGGCGATCGGCTCGACCAAGCTGCCCTTCACCGTCTACATCGACTCGGCGAACCTCATTCGCCGGCTCGACCTCAGCTTCAGCGGTAGCCACGCTGGGTCCGCGGTCAAGGCGACGATGCAGATGGACTTCCTCGCCTACGGGCCCCAGCCCGCGCCGACGATCCCGCCGGCGGCGGACACGTTCGGGATCAACGGTCTGCTCGGCTCGCTGAAGTCGCTCGCCGCGAGCGCCGGCGCCGGCCTCGGCGGCTGAACCCGACCCTGGGGCGGGGGTCGCGATCCCCCGCCTCAGCCTCCGCCCCGCCTCAGCCTCCGGGACCACCACGTCCCCGCGCTCAGGCGAGCGCGGGGAGGGCGACCCCGTCGAGGGCGGCGAGCGCCTTCTCAACGCTCGCCGACAGGCACGTGAACGTCGGGGTGTCCCGCAGCGTGTAGGCGGAGGACTCGGTCGGGCGCAGCCGCTGGACGAGATCGAGGAAGTCCGCCGGGTTGTCGGTGTTGAAGGCGATCACGAACTCCTGATCGTCGAGCCCGAAGCTGTAGGACGTGTTGATGTCGACGGTCGGGAACTCCTTGCCGACCCGGATGTGCTCGGCCATGATCCGTCCGCGCTCGGCGGCTTCGAGCCCGTACCAGGCCCGCGTCTTGATGAACGGGTAGACGAACAGATAACGGTTCTCGTGCCGGCGAAGCGACAGTCGCGCCTCATCGGAATACTCCGACGGCTTGGTCATCGCCAGGTAGCTGTAGGGCAGCGTCACCCAGGCGGCGAGCCCCGCCTGGTTGAGGATCACGTGGAACTCGTGCAGCCGTTCGAGGTTCTCCGCCTGGGTCTGGAGCATCAGGTCGGTGTCGCCGCGCGTACCGACGGTGCTGTAGGCCGCGAGGTAGTGGTCTTCTGCGAAGTTCTCACACGCCGCGGCGAATTCGCGCTTGTGCAGCTCGCGCTCGGCCGGCGGCAGCCGCCGCCACGCCGGGTCGACCTTGAAGAACGTGTACTTGACGAAGACGCGATCGGGCATACCCGGAGATGATGACAGTCCGGACTCTCCCGCGGGTGTTGCGCAGGAACCTAACGATTCACGCGGTAACATGGCGGCGATGAGGATCGCCCTCGTGTCGCCGTACTCCTGGACCTATCCGGGCGGCGTGACGCGGCACATCGCGGCCCTCGCCGACGAGTTCGTCGCGGCTGGACATGAGGTCCGCGTCCTCGCCCCCTATGACCCGGCCGACCGGTTCGCGACGCTCACTCACCGCGGCGCCGTTCCCGAGGCGCTCCCTGCCCCCGCGTACCTGACGCCGATCGGACGGACCGTCGGCTTCGCCGCCAACGGCTCGGTGTCGAACCTGTCGATCGGGCCGCGGGCTCAGGCGCGCCTCGCGCGGGAGCTGCGCAGCGGCGACTTCGACGTCATCCACATCCACGAGCCGGTCGCCCCGCTCGTCGGCTGGATCGCCTCTCTCGTCCCCGATGTCCCGCTGGTCGGGACCTACCACTCCTACTCGGTCAAGGCGCTGCCCAACCACATCGCCACCGCCTTTGGCGCGCGGGCGATGATGAACCATCTGCACGCGCGGATCGCCGTGTCGGAGGCGGCCGCCTGGACGGGACGACGGTGGTTCGGCGGCCGTTACCGGGTGATCCCCAACGGCGTTCACGTCAACCCGACGGCCCTCAGCGCCCGGGTCGAGGCGCTTCCGGTCGAGGACTGCACCGCCGCCGGCTGTCCCGCCGGCAGCGGGGAGGGTCCGATCTTCGAGGCGGCCCGGCCGCTCAATCTCCTGTTCATCGGGCAGGCGGTGGCCCGCAAGGGCCTGCCGATGCTGCTGCGCGCGTTCGAGGCGGTCCGTGAGCACGTCCCCGCCGAGTTGACCGTGCTCGGTCCGAGCCCCGACGAGCTCGAGCCGCTGATGCTCGACGGTACCGGCGTCCGCATCCTCGGCAAGGTGTCCGATGCGGTCAAGCAGTCCGAGCTGGCCGCCGCTGACGTCCTCGTCGCCCCGTCTCTGGGCGGCGAGTCCTTCGGCATGGTCCTCACGGAGGCGATGGCGGCCGGCACGACGATCGTCGCCTCCGACATCGCCGGGTACCGGGACGTCGTGACCGACGGTGTCGACGGGCTGCTCGTTCCCGCCGGGGACGCCCACGCCCTTGCCGAGACCCTGCGCGAGCTCTACTACGACCCGGCGCGGCGGGGCCGGCTCGCGCGGGCGGCCGCGGACACCGTGGCTCGGTTCGCGTGGGAGCGGGTTGCCGCCGAGGTGCTCGACGTCTACGCACAGGCCCGCGCGGTCGCCGCCCCCGACTCGGCGCTCGGCCAGTTCGCCGTCCGGATCGGCGCGCTCCCCGCCGACGGCCTTGCGTCCGTCCGCCCCCGGCGGCTCGCCTCCCTCGACCCGCCCGCTCCCGGGGTGCGCACGGGCCGGCGCTGGGTGGCGCCGCTGCGCCGCGGGGTGGTCGCGCTCGCCGCCCTCGCGGCCGTCTGGCTGGCGTACCTCGCCGTCCAGCAGATCGGCATCTCCCACATCACCTCGTCGCTGATCAACTCGAGTCCGATCGACGTCGTGCTCGGGCTCGTCGTGATGTGCACGGCGATGATGATGCGGGCCGTGTCCTGGCAGGCGATCCTCACGGCCGCCCTACCGGACGTGAAGGTGCGGCTTGCCGATTCGACCCAGGGGACGATGATCGGCGTGCTGATGTCCTCGACGCTGCCGGCCCGGCTTGGTGAGCCCGCTCGTGCTCTCGTCGTCGCCCGCCGCACCGGCCGGCCGCGCGAGCACCTGCCGATCGTCCTCGGCACGATCGTCTCCCAGACCCTGATGAACCTGCTCGCCCTGCTCATCCTCGCGGCGATCATGTTCAGCTCGGTCAATTTCTTCAGCGGGCACGAGTCCGCGCTGTTGTTCGTGGCGGTCGCCCCCGCCCTGCTGCTGCTCGCCGTCATCGCCGCGCCCGCGCTGCTGCGCTACGCCCGCCAGACCGGCCGCTTTGCCCGTCTCCGCCGGGCCCTCGAGTCCGGCTACGGGGCGATGGCCCGGGTGCGCGTCGGTCTCGCCGTCTACCGCCACCCGCGGCTCGGCATCCAGGCAACCTTCTTCCAGCTCCTCGCCTGGGCGCTGCAGGCACTCTCCTGCTACCTGCTGCTCGCCGCCCTCGGCCTTGACACGCGCACCGGCTTCGCCGGCGCCGCCGCGGTCCTGTTTGCCGTCAACGTCACCGCGGTCCTGCCCGCCACGCCGGCCAACCTCGGGGTGTTCCAGGCCGCGTGCGCGACCGTGCTGCACACCGGCTGGCACATCGGCTTTGGCACCGGCGTCGCCTACGGGGTGATCCTGCAGGCCGTGGAGGTGGTGACCGCCATCCTCCTCGGCACCCCGGCCCTGCTCAAGGAGGGGATGTCCTGGCGGGAGGTGCGCCTGCGGGCGATGCACACAAGCCCGGTGACGCTCGCCCCGCGGGTCGTCGGCTCCCCGTACGCCGCCGCCCCGCGCGCCGTCGAACGGATCTAGCGTCTTGCAGCGGTCCGGGTGAACGCGGGCCGACGAACCCGGGCGCCCGCGCGCCCTGGGGCGGTCCGGTCAGACCTCGGCGCCGACCCGCGGCCGGCGCGGGGGAGCCGGATCGAGCTCGTCGGGGTGGAGCAGGATCGCGCCCTCCCCGGTGCTGTAGGCCTCCTCGCCGTGCTGGAGCACGTCCATTCCGAGCGCCTCGCCGGCCGGCTCGACGCGGAGGGGCATCACCCTGCCGACGAGCTTGAGCAGCGCGAACGTGGCGAGGAAGGCGTAGGCCGGGCCGGCGGTGGCGGCGATCGCCTGCCAGAGGAGCTGGCCGAGGTGCCCGAACAGGGCGCCGTTGGCGACCCCGTTCCAGGAGCGTTGGGCGAACAGGCCGATGAAGATCATCCCGCAGAACCCGGCGACCCCGTGTGCGCCGAGCACGTCGAGGGACTCATCCAGGCGGGTGCGGGGTCGCCACAGGATCACCGCGTAGCTCGGCAGCGCGGCGAGGGCCCCGAGCAGGAGGGCGGCGACCGGGCTGATGTAGCCGGCCGCCGGGGTGATGCCGACGCAGCCGACGACGACGGCGGTCGCGGCGCCGATCGCGGTCGGGCGCCCGTTGGCGCGGAACTCGAGCGCCAGCCACACCGTCAGGGTCGCCGCCGGGGCGAGCAGCGTGTTGACGAAGGCGAGCACGGAGGCGTGGCCGGTCGAGAACCCCGAGCCGCCGTTGAAGCCGAACCAGCCGAACCAGAGCAGGCCGGCGCCCATCAGCACGTACATCCCGTTGTGGGGAAGCAGTGCCTTGCGGCCGTAGTCGTGGCGGGCGCCGACGGCGATCGCCGCCGCGGCGGCGGCGAATCCGGAGCCCATCTCCACCGGGACGCCGCCGGCGAAGTCGAGGACGCCGTGCTGGGCGAGCCAGCCGCCGCCCCACACCCAGTGGGCGAGCACCGGGTAGACGAGCAGCGACCACAGGGTCATGAAGACGAGGAAGGCGGGGAAGCGAACCCGTTCGACGACCGCGCCGGAGACGAGCGCCGCGGTGATGATCGCAAACGTCGCCTCAAAGGCGAAGTAGACGAGCTGGGGGATGTGGGTCCCCGGCTGGGCGCCGAAGCCGACGTGGGCGAGCAGGGCGAAGTGGAACCCGCCGATGAACCCGTTGGCGGTGTGGGAGAAGGCAAGCGAATACCCCAGCAGCGTCCAGGTGATCGTGACGATCCCGAGCGCCACGAGGCTCATCATGAACGTGTTGAGCGTGCTCTTGGCCCGGACGAGGCCGCTGTAGAAGAGGCCGAGCGCCGGAGTCATCATCATCACGAGCGCCGTCGCGATGAGCATCCACGCGGTGTCCCCGGCGCTGACGGAACCGTGTCCGGTTCCGGCGGCGGCGATGAGCAGACCGCCGGTCACAACGTCCCCTCCGCGTCGATCCGCAGCTGGGCACCGGGGCTGCGCGCCGTCACCGGCGTCACCGCCTCCACGTCTGTCTCCCCGGTGCGGATCCGCACGGCCCGTTCGAGGTCGACGACGAAGATCTTGCCGTCCCCGACATCCCCGGTGCGCGCCCCGACGGCGAGGGCGTCGACGGCGACATCGACAAAGCCGTCCGAGACGGCGATCTCAAAGCGCACCTTCTCTGATAGACCCATCTTCACCGTCGTCCCCCGGTAGGTCTCGACCCGCTCGAGCTCGCCCCCGTGTCCCTGTACCCGGCTGAGGGTGATCCCCTTCACCTCCGCGCGGTAGAGCGCCTCGAGCACGTCATTGGCCTTCTCCGGCCGCACGATTCCGATCACGAGCTTCATTCGGCGCCTGAGGCTAGACCGCCTTTAGCCAGATGGCCTTATCCAGTTGGATAGATATGGCCAGCCATGTCGGTCATTACTTGGCCAGAGGGCCAAGTCAGTCCGCGCGCGGCTGAACGGTCCGCGCGCTCAGGCCGGGTCCGCGCGCTCAGGCCGGGTCCGCGTCCGTCAGCCGCGTGAGCTGAGTCGGATCCTTCTCAGACCCGGCGATCACCTCATCCGCAGCCTGGCGGGCGTTTCGGGGCAGGGTTCCGTGTCGCATCGTGAAGTAGTCGGCCTGGGGGTGGTGGGCGACGAGCGCGAGCGTCGACTGCTCGGGCTCGAGGGCGAAGCCGCCGCTGAGGCGCAGCCCGATCTGCGGGGCGTCGAGGAGCCGGAACACCTTCTCATGCTCGGACTGGTCCGGGCAGGCGGGGTAGCCCCAGCTGTAGCGCCGCCCCTGGGTCGGTCCGATCCCGAGTTCGGCGCGGGCACGGGCGTGCAGCCACTCGGCCATTCCCTCCGCACACTGGGTGCCGAGGCCGTGGACGAACAGCTGCTCGGCGAACTCGCCGTCGGCCTCCAGGGCGGCCATCCGCTCGGTCACCTCGTCCCCGGCGGTGACCGCCTGGATCGCCGCGACGTCGACGCCGGCTCCGAGCGGCCGGTAGAAGTCGGCGAGACAGATCCGCTCGCCGCCGGGCTGGCGCGGGAAACAGAGGCGCTCGAGCTCACGGGGGGCGTCGGGATCGAACCCGTCTGGATCCCAGACGATCAGTTCGTTGCCGTCCGCGTTGACGGGGAAGTAGCCGAGCAGGGCCCGCGGATGCAGGTAGTCCTGGGTCGCCCACATCCGCTCCAGCCGCGGCTTGAAGTCCTCGGCGACGAGCGTGTCCCACGCCTCGCCCTTGACCCCGCGACCGCCCCAGTGGAGCTTGAACAGCACGTGGGTGTCGAGGTGGCGGTACACCTCGGCGAGGTCGACGGGAACCTCACGCACCCCCCAGTAGGGCGGAGTCGGCACGGGCACGTCGGTCGCCGCCGGGCTGCGCACCGACGCGTCGGTCGTCGGGGGCAGGTTCGAGGGCGCTTCGGGGGGACGCTCGCGCAGGGCGGTGGCGGCGGCCCTGGTCTGTTGGACCAGGGCCGTCCGTGCCTCGTCGTCGACGAGCCGGTCCATCACCGCGAGGCCCTCGAAGGCGTCCTTGCAGTAGAAGACGCCCGGGGCGTAGATCTCGTCGGAGTCGCGGCCGTGGGGGTAGAGGATCCGCAGGCCGAAGTTGCGGTTGATCGCCGCGCCGCCGATCAGGACCGGGAACTCGAGGCCCGCGGCGTGCAGCTCCTGGACGGCGAGCGGCATCTGCTTTGAGGTGCTCACCAGCAGCGCCGACAGTCCGATCGCGGTCGCCCGATGCTCCTGGGCGGCTTCGAGGATGCGGGAGATCGGCACCTGCTTGCCGAGGTCGACGACGGTGTAGCCGTTGTTGGAGAGGATCGTGTTGACGAGCGACTTGCCGATGTCATGCACGTCCCCGAAGACGGTGGCGATCACCACCGTCCCCTTGCTGTAACCCTCGATCCGGTCGAGGTAGCGCTCCAGCTGGGCGACCGCGCGCTTCATCACCTCTGCGGACTGGAGGACGAAGGGGAGGATCAGTTCGCCGGCTCCGAACTTGTCGCCGACCTCCTTCATCGCCGGCAACAGCACATCGTTGAGGGTTGGGACGGCGCCGATCTTCTCCACGCACGCGTCGATCCACGCCTCGACGCCCTCCTTGCGCCGGCGGAGGATGTGGAAGTGCAGCGCCGCCTCGGGCTCCATCCCCTCGGTCGGGTCCGCGCGGGTGGTCGCCTCCTCCGTCGTCCCCTTCGACTCGAAGTGGCCGATCAGGCGCTCGAGCGCGTCCTCACGGCGGTTGAACACGAGGTCGTCGGCGAGCTCGCGCTCGAGCGGCGGGATCTCGCCGTAGGGGATGATGTGGTTCGGGTTGACCATCGCGAGGTCAAGGCCGGCCTCGACGCAGTGGTGGAGGAACACGCTGTTGATCGCCTGGCGGGCGGGGAGGCCGACGCCGAAGGAGACGTTGGAGACCCCGAGGCTCGTCTGTACCCCGGGGATGTGCGCCTTGATCAGCCGGATCCCCTCGATCGTCTCGACCGCGGAGGGACGCCACTCCTCATCCCCGGTCGTCAGGGTGAACGTGAGGCAGTCGAAGATGAGGTCCTCGGGGGCGAGACCGTGGTGGCCGACGAGTTCGACGATCCGCTCGGCGACCTCGAGCTTGCGCTCGCGCGTCTTGGCCATCCCGACCTCATCGATCGTCAGGGCGATCAGCGCCGCCCCGTGCGCCTTGGCGAGCGGAGCGACGACGTTGAGCTTGTCCGGGCCGGCCTCGAGGTTGACCGAGTTGACGATCGCCCGCCCGGGGATCTGCTCGAGCGCCGCCTCAATCACCTCCGGCTCGGTCGAGTCGATCTGGATCGGGGCCGGCTGGGTGAGGCAGATCCGCTTGACGAGCTCGCGCATCTGGGCGGCCTCGTCCTGGCGTTCGGTGAGCGCGACGCAGAGGTCGAGGACGTGGGCGCCGCCGGCGACCTGATCCTCGGCGATCTGGACGAGGCCGTCGTAGTCGTCGGCGAGCAGCAGCTCCTTGGCGGCGCGACTGCCCTGGGCGTTGACCCGCTCGCCGACGAGGGTCGGGCGCGGATCCTGGACGAGCGGGGTGGCGGCGATCATGCTCGACAGCTGGTGGGCCGCCCACCGCTCACGCCGGGGCGGGGTGGGGGTGAGGGAGCCGACCCGCTCGCGGATCGCGGCGATGTGGGCGGGGGTCGTCCCACAGCAGCCGCCGACGATCCCGACCCCGTAGCGCTCCACGTACTCGCCGAGCACCTCCGCGAGCGGCCCGGGCTGCTCGGGGAAGATCGTCTCCCCGTCCGGACCCTGCAGCGGCAGGCCGGCGTTCGGGATGCAGTGGACGGGCAGGTGCGAGTGCTCGCCGAGGAAGCGGATCGCGTCCCGCATGTCCTCGGGGCCGGTCGAGCAGTTGAGCCCGATCACGTCGACCTCGAGCGCGCTCAGGGTGCTCAGCACACTCGCGATGTCGGTGCCCAGCAGCATCTTCCCGCCGTTGGGGAGCAGCGACACCGACGTCTGGATCGGCAGGCGCCGACCGGTCTGCGTGAACGCCTCCCGTGCGCCGAAGATCGCCGCCTTGACCTCCAGCAGATCCTGGGCGGTCTCGATGATGATCAGGTCGGCCCCGCCCTCGATCAGTCCGCGGGCCTGTTCGGTGAAGACGTCGACGAGGGTGGCGAAGGAGATGTCGCCGAGGGTCGGGTCATCGGAGGCGGGGAGAAAGCCGGTCGGGCCGATCGAGCCGGCGACGAAGCGGTGCTCGCCGACCGCTCGGCGGGCGATCTCCGCGGCGCGCCGGTTGATCTCGGTCGTGTGCGCCTCGAGGCCCCATTCGGCGAGCCTGAGCCGCGAAGCCTGGAAGGTGCAGGTTTCGACGACCTCGGCGCCGGCGTCGACCATGCTCGCGTGCACGCCCTCGATCACGTCGGGCCGGTTGAGCACGAGTGCCTCATGGGCCCGGCCGGGGAGCCGGTAGTCGTTCTCGAGGCTGAGGTCGCACATCTCGAGGGTGGCGCCCATCCCGCCGTCGAAGACGATCACGCGGTCACGGATGGCGGCGAGGAAATCACGCATGTCAGTCAGGGTACTGAAACCTTGACGCTCTCCTGTCAAGGTTGGGTGCGGTGGGGAACGTCAGCCCAGCCCGTTTCACTCCCGCGGCAGCAGCCGGGAGAGGACGACCTGGGTGCGGGTGCGCTCGAGCACCCCGTCGCGCTGGAGGTCGCGGATGAGCCGCTCGAGGTCGCGGTTGTCGGCGGTGCGGACCCGAGCGATCGCGTCCGCCTCCCCGGTCACCGACCACGCCTCGAGCACCTCCGGAAAGTGGGCGAGGCGGGCAGAGACGGCGTCGAGCTGGGTGCCCGGGGCGAAGAACAGCTCGACGAGCGCCTCCGTCGTCGCGCCGAGCGCGGCGTGGTCGACGATCGCCGTGAACCCGCGGATCGCCCCCTGCTCGCGGAGCCGGTCGACCCGCCGTTTGACCGCCGGAGCCGACAGGTTGACCTGCGCGGCGATCGCGTCGTAGGTGCTGCGGCCGTCCGCGAGCAGGAGCGCAAGAATCTGCCGGTCAACCCCGTCCATTGCAATAGATTCTTGCACAGACTCGCAGATAATCGGCGTCGAAATCCGTACTGGCTCCGCTTAGGCTTGTTCTCATGCGCGTGATCTTCGATGAGGCCCATTCGGAGGCCTGGACCATCCGGCCGGACCTGGCCATGACAATGCAGCCGTCCCACCCCGCCGACGCCTCCTACGCGACGGCGGCCCGCGTGCTGGCCGACCGCGGGGCGGTCGTCTCCGCGCACGCGGACGGGCTCCTCGACGCGGACAGGCTCGCCGACGCCGACCTGCTCGTCATCGCCCACCCGTCCGCACCGGAGTGGGAGGCGACGACCGGCGTCGGCTCACCGCAGCTCAGCGCGGGGGAGCTCGACGCGATCGAGGCCCACGTCCGGGCCGGCGGTGGCCTGATCGTCCTCGGGGAGACCGAGCAGGCCAAGTACGCCAACAACCTCAACGAGCTGCTGCACCGCTTCGGGGTCAGCCTCGCCAACCACACCGTCCAGGACTACGAGCACCACGCCGGTGCCACCCCGAGCTGGGTCCGCGCGCGCCTTGGCGACGGTGGCCGCGGGTCCGGTGGCGACCTCCTCGCCCGGGTCGACGAGGTCGTCTTCTACCGGGCGACGACGATCGAGGCACCGTCCGGCGCCCGGGTGCTCGCCCGCACGTACCCGACCGCGTCGGTCCCGAGCGCCGCGCTTGCGGTGAGCGTTGAGGCCGGGCGGGGACGCGTGGTTGTCCTCGCCGACTCGGACCTGTTCGGCGACGACTGCATCGGGGCCGGTTCGCACCGCCAGCTGTGGGAGAACCTCTGCCTCTGGGCGGCGCGGGTCGCCGGCGTCGACGGGGCGGCGGATGCCGCGTCGGGGGTACTCGCCCCGGGGGTTGCCGCCCCGGAGGTCGCCCTCCCCGAAAACTGGGGGGTGCTGCGGGATGCGACCAATGCCCTTGGGCTTCTCCAGGCCCCGGACGGCTCGCTCGCCGAGGGGGCTGACGTGGCTGAGGCCGCCGCGCACGTCGAGGTGATCGCCCGTGAACTGCGCGCCGCCGCGCAGCGCATCCCCGACCAGGCCGAGTACCTGACCCTCGCCGCCGCCGACCTCGAGCGCTGGCGCACCGAAGGGTTCGCCCGGCCCGACTTCAGCGCCTCACTCGAGGCGTTCCGTCCCGACACCGACCGGGCCAACGGACGCCTCCACCTCGTCTTCTTCCCGATGTACAAGCAGAACGGGTCACGCGACACGTGCTTTGAGACCCTCGTCGTCCGGGTGCCGTGGCCGGACTGGATCGCCGAGCTGGAGGCGACGCGGTTTGACAACCCGAAGTTCGTGCCCGTCGAGCTGATCGACGCGACCCGCGGCTATGACTCCGACTGCGCGGTGCTGTTCCCGGAGATGGTCGCCACCTCCGACCGGCCGCCCAACCACTTCGGGGCGATCTTCTGTGACCGCGAGTCCGCCCGTCTGCGCCGGGTGGCGACGGCGGCGGCGGACCTGCTGGCGCTCAACCTGCCCCCGGATGCCGCCCGGATGCTCGCCTCCCCCGGAATCGCCCAGGAGGCCTACATCCTCTGGGACCTCATCCACGACCGCGCGCACTCCCACGGCGAGCTGCCCTTCGACCCGTTCATGATCCGGCAGCGCTCGCCCTACTGGATGTACTCACTCGAGGAGCTGCGCTGTGACCTCACCGCCTTTGCCCAGTCGCTCGAGCTGGAGGCCGACGGGGTCAGCTTCGCCCGCTACGTTCAGTACGCGATCCTGCTGGACCGGTTGCTGCGCTTCCCGATCACCGGCTCCCGGGTCCGTAACTACGACGGGCTCGGCGGCCAGCTCCTGTTCGCCTGGCTGCACCGCCGCGGCGATCTCAGCTGGGCCGACAACCGGCTCACGGTCGCCTGGGAGCGCGTCGGCGCCGGGGTGCTCGCCCTGCGCGAGCAGATCGAGGCGCTCTACCGGGCGGGGATCGACCGGACGAAGCTTCAGCACTGGTCCGCCGCCCACGATCTGATCGCCGCCGTCGTGGCACCGGCGACCGGATCGCGCTGGGTCGCCGGGGTGCGCGACTTCACCGAACTGGAGGATCCGCGGCCATACTGTGACCTCGTGCTCCCCGACGAGTTCCCCCTCTCGATCTTCTACGCGACGCTGAAGGCCAAGCTCGACGTGTCGGTCGCGGCCGGCGCGCCCACCGTGTCCGCGCAGGCGACCGGCGGGACCGCCGCCGCGACCGCTCCGTCCGACGCGCCGGCCGCGCCGCCGGCGCCGGCTCCCGTGACGACCCCGGCGCTCGCGTGAGCGGGGCACCCGCCGAGGCCGGCGGCGAGCCCCGTCGCGGCTTCGCCTCCGACAACACGGCGACGATCCACCCGGCGGTGCTCGAGCGGATCGCCGCCGTCAACGCCGGGCATGCCTTCGGGTACGGGCATGACCCGTACTCGACCGCGGTCGCCGCGCGGGTCGCCGCCGAGCTCGGCGGGACCGAGGCGTTCTTCGTCTTCAACGGATCGGGGGCCAACGTCGTCTCCCTGCGCGCCTGCTGCCGGCCCTGGCAGGCGGTCGTCTGCTCCGAGCACGCCCACATCCACACCGACGAGTCCGGCGCGCCCGAGGCGGTCGGCGGACTCAAGCTGCTCACCGTCACCGCCCCGGACGGGCGCCTGTCCCCGGATGCGGTCGCCGACCTGCTCGCCTTCCGCGAGGCGGACGAGCACGCGGTGCTTCCGCGTGTCCTCTCGATCACCCAGTCGACTGAGCTGGGGACCGTCCATTCCCGGTCTGCGTTCGCCGCGCTCACCGACCTCGCCCACGAGCACGGGATGCTCGTCCACGTTGACGGCGCCCGCCTCGCCAACGCCGCCGTCACCCGCGGCGTGTCACTCGCCGAGCTCGTCGAGGGGGCCGACATCGTCTCCTTCGGCGGCACGAAGAACGGACTGATGGGGGCGGAGGCGATCGTCGTGCTCAACCCCGCCCTCACCGAGGGCATGCTGTGGCTGCGCAAGCAGAGCCTGCAGCTCGCCTCCAAGATGCGCTTCCTCGCCGCCCAGTTCGACGCGCTGCTCGACGACGGGCTGTGGCAGGCCAACGCCGCCCACGCGAACGGGATGGCCCAGCGGCTCGCCGCCGCCGTTGGCGACCTCCCCGGCGTGCAGATCACCCGCCCCGTGGAGGCGAACGCCGTGTTCGCCGTGATCGCCCGCAACGCCCGGGAGCGGCTGCTGGGCGCCTTTGACTTCTACCCGTGGGATGAGCGCACCGGCGAGGTGCGCTGGATGTGCTCCTGGGACACGACCGCTGCGGACGTCGACGCCTTCGCCGCTGCGGTCGCCGACGCCACCGCGGTCGCGCGCGTCTGAACGCCGCCGGAGCGCCGGGAGGCCGGGCCGCCGGGCCGCCGGGAGGCCGGGCCGCCGGGCCGCCGGGCCGCTGAACCGCCGGGCCGCCGGGAGGCCGGGCCGCCGGACCGCCGGGAGGCCGGGCCGCCGGGAGGCCGGGAGGCCGGGCCGCCGGGCCACTGAACCGCCGGGCCCCCCGGCCGTCAGGCCGCCCCGTCAGGCGGCCTGACGGAGGAACGCTCTCAGGTCGTCGTGCACGCCGCCGCGGTCGAGCTCGAAGCGCGTGTCGGTGACCCGCAGGATGCGCATCCCGCGCCGCTGGACGTAGGCGTCCTTGGCCCGGTCCCGCTCGATGTCCGCGCGCGCCTGGTGGTAGGCGCGGCCGTCGAGCTCGAGCACGAGCGCCTGGGCGTACCAGACGCCGTCGAACTCATACGGGCCGACCCGGAGGTTGGTCACGTCCGGGGGTGGCAGGTCGGCCTGGGTGGCGAACCACGTCCAGAAGGCCCGCTCGAAGCCGGAGTTGTAGAGCTCGGTGCGGAGGTGACCGGCGAGCAGCCCGCGCAGACGGCCGCTCCCACGGCGGCGGGGGTGTCGGGCGAGGATCTCCGCCACCGCCTCTAGGCTGCCGCGCCGCTCCCCGGCGGTGATCAGCTCGGCGAGTTCCGCCTCTGGGCCGGTGGCGGCGAGGTCGAGCAGGATCCGGGGGAGGGTGGCGACCCGGACGCCGCGGTCGATGCTCACCTCGCCGGGGCCCGGAGGGGCGCTGCGGTGCACGGTGATCCCGGCGATCTGCGGGGTCGAGGTGGCCACGACCGTCACGTGGATGTCACGGGGGTTGATCGGGCGGTAGCGGCGGGCGGCGGCGGCGCTGGCGTGGCTGAGGAAGGCGTCCGGCCCGGCGGCGAGCAGGCCGGCCTTGAGCCGGCACCACGGGGTGGGTGCGCTGCGCCCGTCGACGTAGACGCCGCGGTGGAGGCGGAGGAGGTCGCCGTGGGTGACGAGCCCGCGAATCTCGGTGGGGGAGAACCCGTACGACGTGAGCTCGGCGGTGCTGATGACGAGTTCGCGCCTGAGCCGCACGGTGAGGACCCGGTCCCGGTCATGACGGGGGACTAATGCGTCGCTACGACGCATTTCTCCCCCCTCGTTCGTCTCGGCTCGTCCCATACCCGCCGATCGTGCCAGCCAGCCCCCGGAACGGGCCGATCCGTGACCGAACCGTGAGGGTGTCGTGACGGTTCTGTGAGGGTTGGGCGGTCGGGTGGGCGAGGTGGTCGACCGCGGGGCGCCGTCCGCCTGGCCCGGGAAGGCGGCGGGACCCCGGGGGGCGACGCCTCCCGGCGGGCGGCCCAGCGTGGCCCGGCGGACGGCCCAGGCGGAGCGGCGCCGTCGCGCGGACCGCCCGAGCGCGGGCCACCTAGGTCAGGTGGGCGGCCCGGTGGGCGGCGACCTCGGGGGAGGGGATGACGAGAACCGGCCGGTCGGCGTGGTGCAGCAGGGCGCCGGAGACGCTGCCGAGCAGGAACGCCTTGACCGAGCCGAGCCCGCGTGAGCCGACGACGATCACGCGCGCGTGGCGGCGCCGCGCCTCAGCGAGGATCGTGTCCGCCAGGGTGGTCGTCACGCCGAGGGCCGCCGCGGTCGTCTCCCCGAGGCCCGCCTGGCGGGCGAGGTCGGCGCCCTCCTCGGCGCGGGCGGTGGCCTGCTGCTCGGTTTCGTGGTCGATCGTGTCGTAGTCGACGACCATGCCGATCCCGGCCCCGGCCCGCGCCATCGTGTCGAGGAAATGCTGCCAGGCACAGACGACGGTCGCCGCGTCTCCGGGGAACAGGCGCCCCGCCTCGACGATGGCCGCCTTCGCGTCATCGGATCCGTCGTAGGCGATGAGAATCACGGTCGTCTCCTTCTGGGGCTGGTCTTGCCGATCATAGGCAGGCCCGCGCCCGCCCGCCGCACGGACGCTCCCAGCCGTTGGCCGGCCCGACCCCGGCAGCCATAATCGCCCGACGATGGCTGCCCCCAGCAACCCCCGACCCGCCCCGGCGGACGACTCGATCTACCGCCACGGCTTCATCCGGCTCGCCGCCGCCGTCCCCCGCGTCCGGCTCGGGGACCCGCTCGCGAACGCTGCCGCAACCGTCGCCCTCGCCCGCGAGGCCGACGCCGCCGGCGCGGCGCTTGTCGCCTTCCCCGAGCTCGGCCTCACCGGCTACAGCAGCGAGGACCTCTTTCACCAGCAGGCGCTGCTGCAGGCGACCCTCGCGGCGCTCGCGCAGGTACGGGCGGCAACGGAGACGCTCAACGGGATCGTCATCGTCGGCGCACCGCTGATGGCCGAACACGGTCTCTACAACACCGCGGTCGTCCTCCACGCCGGTGAGATCCTCGGGGTCGTGCCCAAGAGCTTTCTCCCCGAGTACCGCGAGTTCTACGAGAAGCGCCAGTTCCGGGCCGCCCGGGACGCGATTGCGCCGACGGTCGAGATCGACGGGCGGCGCGTTCCGTTCGGCAGCGACCTCCTCTTCCGCGCCACCGGTCCGGTCGCGTTCGCCTTTGCGGTCGAGATCTGTGAGGACGTGTGGGTGCCGATCCCGCCGAGCACCTACGCCGCCCTCGCGGGTGCGACGGTGCTCGTCAACCTGTCGGCCTCCAACATCACCATCGGCAAGTCCGACTACCGCCACAGGCTCGCTGCCGCGCATTCCGCGCGGACCCTGTCGGCCTACCTCTATACGGCCGCGGGCGCGGGCGAGTCGACGACCGACCTCGCCTGGGACGGTCAGGCGATGATCTATGAGAACGGTGACCTGCTCGCCGAGTCCGAGCGGTTCGCCGACGCGGCGACGCTCACCTACGCGGACGTCGACCTCGACCGCCTCAGCGCGGACCGGGCGAGCACGAGCAGTTGGGGCGACAGCGTCCACGACCACCGTGACCGGCTGATCGCCCTCCGTGAGGTCGGCGTCCCCGTCAACCCGCCCCCGGGCCCGGTCCCCCTCCGGCGCGCGCTCGAGCGGTTCCCCTACGTCCCCGCCCGTCCGGAGCGTCGCAACGAGCGCTGTGAGGAGGTCTACCGGATCCAGGTGAGCGGCCTGCAGACCCGGATGGAGGCGACCGGGATCGAGCGGATCGTGATCGGGGTCTCCGGCGGACTGGACTCGACCCACGCGCTGATCGTCGCCGCCCGCGCCTGTGACCGGATCGGCCTGCCCCGCACCCACATCCTCGCCTACACGATGCCGGGGTTCGCGACCTCGGCGACGACGCTGGCGAGTGCCCGTGAGCTGATGGCCGCCCTCGGGGTGAGCGCCCATGAGCTCGACATCCGCCCGGCGGCGACGGCGATGCTCGCGTCGATCGGTCACCCCGCTGCGGACGGTACCGCCGCCTATGACCTCACCTATGAGAACGTCCAGGCGGGCGAGCGCACCTCCCATCTGTTCCGGCTCGCCAACCACCACGGGGCGCTCGTGCTCGGTACCGGCGACCTCTCCGAGCTCGCGCTCGGCTGGTGCACCTATGGCGTCGGGGATCAGATGTCCCATTACAACGTCAACGCCTCGGTGCCCAAGACGCTGATCCAGTTCCTCCTGCGTTGGGCGATCGACACCGACCAGTTCGGCCCGGCGGCCGGTGCGGTGCTCGAGCGGGTGCTCGCGACCGAGATCTCCCCCGAGCTCGTACCCGCGACCCCCGCCACATCCACCGACCCCGCCACATCCACCGACCCCGCCACGTCCACCGACCCCGCCAGGTCCACCGACCCCGCGAACCCCACCGGCCGCACGGACCCCGCCCCCGACGGCCCCGGGCAGCGTTCGGAGGCCACGGTCGGCCCGTATGAGCTCCAGGACTTCTTCCTCTATCACGTGCTCCGGTTCGGGTACGCACCGTCCAAGGTCGCCTGGCTCGCCGAGCAGGCCTGGGGGGACCGTGAGCGGGGCCCCTGGCCTGACCTGATCCCGCCTGACCGGCGCAACGCCTACACCCCCGAGGAGATCCACCGCTGGCTCGGGGTGTTCCTCGAGCGCTTCTTCGCCACGAGCCAGTTCAAACGCTCGGCGATCCCGAACGCACCGAAGGTCGGCTCGGGCGGATCGCTCTCCCCGCGCGGCGACTGGCGGGCCCCGAGCGACGGTGGTGCTGCCGCCTGGCACTGGGAGCTGCGCCACAATGGCCCCTTGCATGACTGACCTCTCCGTGACGGACACGATCGCCCTCGCCGCCGAGAAGATGCGCGCGGCCGGGCAGAGTGAGGAGGCGCTGAGCGCCTTCAGCTCCGCCCTCACCCGGCTGGAGAACGGGGCCCAGACGCTGCTGCCGACCCGGGAGCTCGAACCGGTCCCCGACGTCCCCGGCCTCCACGATCTGCCGGCGGCCGACGCCGCCGACGCGCTCGCCGCCGTCGCGGTGATCAAGCTCAACGGCGGACTGGCCACCTCGATGGGCCTGCGCGAGCCCAAGTCGCTGATCGAGGCCCGGCAGGGGATCACCTTCCTCGACATCATCGTCGGCCGGATCCTCGCCCAGCGGGCCGCCGCCGAGGTCCGGCTCCCGCTGGTGCTGATGAACTCCACCGCGACCCGTGAGGCGACGCTCGCCGCTCTCGCCCGCCACCCCGAGCTTCCCACCGACGGGCTCGAGCTCGACTTTCTCCAGAGCATGGTCCCCAAGCTCGAGGCCGACAGCCACCGGCCGGTGAGCTGGCCACCTGACCCGCACCTGGAGTGGTGCCCGCCGGGGCACGGTGACGTCTACGCGGCCCTGCGCGGCAGCGGCATGCTCGCCGCGCTCCGGGCCGCCGGGTTCCGCTACGCGATGATCTCCAACGCCGACAACCTTGGGGCGACCGCCGACCCGCGGATCGCCGCTCACCTCGCCCGGGAGCAGATCCCGTTCCTGATGGAGGTCGTCCGCGGAACCGCCGCGGACCGCAAGGGCGGTCACCTCGCCCGCCGCGCCGACGGCCGGCTCGTGCTCCGCGAGACCGCCCAGACCCCGCCCGAGGACGAGGCGTCCTTCCGGGACTACGAGCACTGGCGCTACTACAACACGAACTCGATCTGGGTCGACCTCGATCGGCTCGAGGAGGTGCTCGACTCCCCCGGCGGCCTCGAGCTGCCGGTGATCGTCAACCACAAGACCGTCGATCCGCGGGACAAGGGCTCGACGCCGGTCCTTCAGCTCGAGGCGGCGATGGGTGCGGCGATCGGCTCCTTCCCCGGCGCCCGCCTGATCGAGGTGCCCCGCACCCGCTTCGCGCCGGTCAAGACGACCGACGACCTGCTTGTGCTCCGCTCCGACGCCTACCGGCTCACCGACGCCTTCGAGGTGCTGCCGGCGGACCCGGAACGGCTCGCCCTCGTCGAGCTCGATTCGCGCTTCTACAAGCTGATCGACCAGTTCGAGGCGCGCTTCCCCGGCGGCGCGCCCTCTCTCGCTGAGGCCGAGCGCCTCACCGTCCACGGCGACTACACCTTCGCGGCCGAGGTCGCTGTGCGTGGAGCGGTCGAGCTCGCCGATCGCGGCGCCCCGATCGTCGTTCCGGCCGGCACGATCCTCACCCCAGACGGTGAGGTCGGCGATGGCGGTTGAGATCGAACGTAAATGGCTCGTTCCGGGCCCGCTCCCCGGCATCGTCGCCGCCGTGGCGGCCGAACCGATCGAGCAGGGGTACCTCGTGATCGCCGAGGACGGATCGGAGGCGCGGCTGCGGCGCAAGTCCGGCCGTCCGGTGCTGACGGTCAAGTCCGCCGGCACCCTCACCCGCCAGGAGACAGAGATCGATCTCAGTGAGGACCAGTACGCGGCGCTGTGGCCGGCGACGGCGGGCCGCCGGCTGACCAAGGACCGCCACCGGCTGCCCGACGGGATCGACGTCGACGTCTACACCGGCGCGCTCGCCGGCCTGATCGTCGCCGAGGTCGAGTTCGCCAGCGAGTCCGACGCCGACGCGTTCACGGCCCCCGACTGGTTCGGGACCGACGTCACCGCCGACCTCGCCTACAAGAACCACCGGCTCGCGACCCGCGGCCGCCCGGACGGTGCCTGAGTTCGCCAACGAGCCCCTGCTCGAGCTCCGCCGCGCTGACGAGCGGGCCCGTTGCCGCGAGGCCCTCGCGGCCCTCACCCCACGCCTGCCGTTGTCGGTCCCGGTGATCGTCGCCGGGGACCGTCGCCATGGCGCCGACCTCGTCAGCCCCGACCCGTCACACCCGGCTCGGAAGGTGGCGCTGGCCTGCCGGGCCAGCGCCTCTGACGTCGACTCGGCCGTCTCCGCCGCCACCGCCGCCCAACGCGCCTGGGGGGCCATCCCGGTCGGCGCCCGGGCGGCGATCCTGCGCGCCGCCGCCGCTGAGCTCGCGGCCCGCCGCTACGAGCTCGCTGCCCTCGAGGTCGCCGAGTGCGCCAAGCCGTGGCCGGAGGCGGCCGCCGACGTCGCTGAGGCGATCGACTTCTGTCGCTACTACGCCCACCGCGCCGAGGTGGAGGCGGCCGGACCCGAGTTGCTCTCCCCGCCGGGGGAGCGCAACCGCCAGTTCCGCCGCCCGCGCGGGGTGTGTGCGGTGATCGCCCCGTGGAACTTCCCGATCGCGATCGCCTGCGGGATGACCGCCGCCGCGCTGGTGACCGGCAACGCCGTCTGTCTCAAGCCGGCCGAGCAGTCGCCCGGCTGCGCGCTCGCGATCTTCGACGCGTTCGCCGCCGCCGGGCTCCCGCCCGGCGTGCTCAACCTGCTGCCCGGGGAGGGGGAGACGGGAGCGGCGCTCGTCGTCCACCCGGGCGTGTCGACGGTCGCCTTCACCGGGTCCGCGGCGGTCGGCCTCGAGATCATGGCCGCCGCCGCCCGGCCGGCCCCGGGGCAACGCCACCTCACCCGGGTCGTCGCCGAGCTCGGGGGCAAGAACGCCATGATCGTCGACGCGGACGCTGACCTCGACGACGTCGTCCCGGCCGCGCTCACCTCCGCCTTCGGGTTCGCCGGGCAGAAGTGCTCGGCGACGGCGCGGCTGCTCGTCCACGAGCGCGTCGCCGCCACCCTGAAGGTGCGTCTGATCGGCGCTCTGGCCACCCTGGCCGTCGGCCCCGCTGAGGCGTTCGGCACCGACGTTCCGGCGGTGATCGAGGCCGACGCCCAGGCCCGGATCGCCGCGGTGGTCGCGGCGGCTGCCGGGGAGGCGCACTCCGGCGGCCCGCTCCCGGACGACGACGGCTACTACGTGCCCCCGACGCTCGTCTTCGACCCGCCCGCCGGCAGCCACGTCACCTGCGAGGAGATCTTCGGGCCCGTGCTGAGCGTCGAGACGGTCCCGAGCCTCGCGGCGGCCTGTGACCGGGTCGACGAGCAACCCCAGGCGCTGACCGGGGCGGTGTTCACCCGCAGCCCGGACACGGTCGCCTACGTGAGCGCCCGCACCCCGGTCGGGAACCTCTACGTCAACCGCCCGAGCACCGGGGCGATCGTCGGTCGCCAACCCTTTGGCGGCAACCGCCTGTCGGGCACCGGGTCCAAGGCCGGCGGCCCCGACTATCTCGCCCACTTCAGCGACCCGGTCGTCGTCTGTGAGGACCTCACCCGGCACGGGATCCCGGCGTGAGTGGCCCCGCCCTCGAGCCGGAGATCCGTCGCGTCGGCCGCCGGCTCGCCCGCGCCGCCGGCGGCGGCGGGCTCCGCGCCCGCGGTGAGGATCGGCTGATGAGCTGGCTGAGTGGCCGCCCGGAGCTGCGGGCCGCGCTGTTTCGCACCGTGGACGTCGCCCCCGCCTGTGTGAGCCCGGACGAGCTTGCCGCCCACCTGATCGCGTTCCTGCCGCCCGGCCGGCTGCGGAGCGGGCTGTCGCGCCCGCTCGGCCGCCGCGCCGCGGGGTGGCTCGGGGGCCGGGCGGTCGCGGAGATGGCCGGCCGGTTCATCATCGGCGAGTCGGTCAGCGCCGCCGCGCCCGAGCTGGGCGCCCTGTGGGAGCAGGGGATCGCCGTGACCGTCGACCTGCTCGGGGAGCGGACGGTCACCCCGGCGGAGGCGGCGGCCTACGCTCGGCGCTGTCATGACACCCTGGATGCGCTCGCGGTCGCCGCTGAGGCTTGGGCCCCGCGTGCGGACGCCGAGTGCGACGGGGCCGGCGCGCTCCCGCGGGTCAACCTGAGCGTCAAGGTGACCGCGCTCACCCCGCTCGTGCGGCCCCACGCCCCCGAGCGAGGCGCCGAGGACGCCCGCCCGCTCCTGCGCGAGCTGCTGGCCCACGCGGACCGGATCGGCGCCCACCTGCACATCGACATGGAGTCACTCGACTCCCGTGCGCTCGTGCTCGAGCTCGTCCTCGACCTGCTCGCCGAGCCGGAGTTCACCGACGGCCCGTCGGCCGGGATCGTCCTCCAGGCCTATCTGCGCGACAGCGGGGAGGTGCTCGACCGGGTGATCGCCTGGGCGGCCGACCCCGCCGCCGGGGGGCGCCGGACGGTGCCGCTCACCGTCCGCCTCGTCAAGGGCGCCTACTGGGATCATGAGACGATCCTCGCCGCCCAACACGGCTGGCCGGTCCCCGTGTGGAGCGCCCAGGCCGACTCCGACCGCGCCTTCGAGACCCTCAGCGCCCGGTTGATCGGCGCCTTTCCGACCCTGCGCACCGCGATCGCGAGCCACAACCTCCGCTCGGTCGCCCACGCGATCGCCTGCGCGGAGGCGGCCGGGCTCGCCCCCGGGGACGTCGAGTACCAGGTGCTGCGCGGGCTCGGCGACGACCTTGGGCGGGCGCTCGCCGCCGAGGGGCTGCGCTGCCGCGTGTACGCGCCCGTCGGGGACGTCGTCGCCGGGATGGCCTACCTCGTCCGGCGCCTGCTCGAGAACACCGCCAACGATAGTTTCCTCAGCCGCCGGGCGGGCGGGACCGCGCTCGGCGCCCTGCTCGCCCCGCCATGACCGCGGCGGTTCGGGCCGGGAGCCGCGGGCCGGGACGTGCAGGCGAGCGAGGGGGGACTTTTGCGTCCTGGGGACACAAAAGTCCCCCCTCGTGCGACCGAGACCGGATCAGCCGCGCACCTCAGCGACGACCGCACCGTGACGCACCACCCAGGTGATCTGGGGGAGGGGCACCTTGAGCAGATCAAGCCAGGTCTGCGGGGTGACGATCCCGCTCACGGGAAGGCCCGCCTGGGCCTGGAAGGCCGCCACCGCCTGCTCGGTCTCCGGTCCGAAGCCGCCGTCGATGGTCACCCGCTCCGGCGTGTTCCAGAGGTGTTCCTGGGCGAGCACGACGAGGTCCCCGATCGCGCCGCGGCCGAGGCTGGCCACCGTCCGGTCCGCGTGGAAGTCGCGGATCGGTCCGGTCCGGGTGGAGATCGCGTCGAACTGGCGCAGACCGGCGGACTGCCAGTCCCACCAGCTCAACCCGGTGACCCGGTAGGCGAACCCGACCGAGCGGAAGCGTCGCACGGCGGCGGTCGGGGGCGCGCTGAAGAGCTGGCCGAGCGGGTAGATCGGCCGCTGGTAGAGCTCGTTGAAGGTGAAGGTGTGGGCGTAGACGGCGTCGACGGATGTGCCGATGTCCTGCCAGTACATCTGAGGCAGGTTGTACTGCGCGCCGCCGGGGCCGAGGAAGACCGAGTAGGGGAAGGTCGGGTGGTAGTCGACGTAGGCGAGCCCGGCGAGGGCGACCGGGAATCGCGCGCCGATCCGCGCCCGCAATGCGCGGACGTATTTCTGGGCCTGCACGTACTTGCCCTGATACTCGCTCTCGGCATCGATGACGAGGCAGTCCGCGCCGTCCCGGACCGCGGCGGCACCGACCTCGGCCTCGAGGACGGGTTCGTTGCCGTACACGTACTGCCAGGCACAGACGTGGAGGTGGGCGGCGTGGAGGGCGTTGACGAGGTTCGGATTGAACTGGGACCAGACCGCCGTCCCGTCGCCGCTCTTGAGGTAGATCGTCCCGATCCCGTAGCGGTGGGCCTGGGCGATCACCGCGGACAGGCTGCCGCCGTCGGTGGCGGGCAGCTCCCAGATCCACATGCCTCGCCGGGTGAACGGGTTGCCCGGCGGGGCGGGGATCGGGGCGGGTGGCGGGACCGTGCAGTCGCCGCTGGTCGTCGAGCCGGGGGGCGAGCTGCCCGCACCGCCCGTCGTCGAGCCGGGGGGCGAGCTGCCCGCACCGCCCGTCGTCGAGCCGGCACCGCTCTGTCCCGATCCCGACCCCGCCGTGGTGACCGTCCCGACCGCAGGCTCGTTGCAGGTCGTCGTGGTGGTGCCCGCCGCAGACGTCGTCGTGGTGGAGGCGATCAGCGTCGTCGTCCCGATCGTCAGGCTTCCGCCCGTCGTGGAGGTCGTGATCAGGCCTCCGCCGCCAGAGGGCGGCCCACCCTGGGCATCGCCCGCGGCGGCGATCGCCGCGAGTGGCCCGAGCCCGAGCGCGAGCAGGCAGAGCAGAAGCGGCGTGAGCCGTCCTCGCCGGGGCGGTCGCTGACCGCCGTCGTCATGCCTCGGTGCCGCCGCCATCACGTAAACCTAACCGAGAACGGAGGCCACAACGACAAGTTGCGCTGCAGAAACCGCCGTGCCGGGGCGGCGCCGACGGGGGATCTGACCCGGTGGTCAGATCCCCCGACACCGAGCGTCTACTTGATGAACAGGATCTCCGAGTACTTCGGCAGCGGCCAGAGATCGTCGGCGACGAGCTTCTCCAGTTCGTCGCCGACCGTGCGGACGTCGGTCATCGCCGGGATCACCGTGTCGCGGAAGTACACGGCGTGGTCGAGCACGTCCTCGGACTTGGGGTGGTTCTCCTCGAGGTTCGCCTCCTCGAGCTTGGTGATCGCGAACACGAACTCGTCGATCTTGGCGCGCAGTTCGGCGGCGAGGGTGCCCATCTCCGCCGCGCTCAGCTCGGTGAGGTAGCGAACGGCGGCGGGGAGGATCTGGGTGCGGGCGATGCCCGCCGTCGTCTCCGACTCGATGTTGAGCTTCGTCACGTACTGCTCGGCGAACACCTCATAGCGTGACTCCAGCTCGCGCTGGTTGAGCACGCCGTACCTGGTGAACAGGGCGATGCTGACGTCGCTGATCAGCTCCGGCAGCGCCTCCGGGGTGCTGGGCAGGTTTTTGAGACCGCGCTTGGCCGCCTCCTTGTGCCACTTCTCCGAGTACCCGTCACCGTTGAAGATGACCGCCTTGTTCTCCGAGTAGGCCTGCTGGAGGATCGACGCCAGCGCCGTCTCGAGCTTCGCCCCGCGCTTGGCGAGAGCCGCCTCGAGCTCATCGGAGAGCTCGTCGACCGCCTCGGCGACGATCGTGTTGAGCACCGTGTTGGGCAGGCCGAGGGACTGGTTGGCCCCGAGCGCGCGGAACTCGAACTTGTTGCCGGTGAACGCGAACGGGCTCGTCCGGTTGCGATCGCCGCCGTGCATCGGCAGGGCCGGCAGCACCGGGGTGCCAAGGCCGAGGAAGCTCTGGGGAGTCGACTTGGCCGCCCGCCCCTTCTCGAGGGCGTCGAAGACCTTCTGCAGCTCGGCCCCGAGGAAGATCGAGATGATCGCCGGCGGCGCCTCGTTCGCGCCGAGGCGGTGGTCCTGGCCGGCGGAGGCGACGCTCGCCCGCAGCAGGCCGGCGTGCCGGGCCACCGCCTTGATCACCGCGGTGCAGAAGAACAGGAACTGCCAGTTCTCCCCGGGGGTCTCCCCGGGCTCCATCAGGTTCTCACCCTCGTCGGTGCCCATCGACCAGTTGTTGTGCTTGCCCGAGCCGTTGAGGCCGGCGAACGGCTTCTCGTGCAGGAGGGCGACGAGCCCGTAGCGGCGAGCGACGTTCTGGATCAGCTGCATCGTCAGCTGCTGGTGGTCGGCTCCGACGTTGGAGTTCTCGAAGATCGGGGCGATCTCGTACTGGGACGGGGCGACCTCATTGTGCCGGGTCTTGATCGGGATCCCGAGCTTGGCGCACTCCTCCTCGAGCTCGAGCATGAAGGCGAGGACCCGCTCGGGGATCGAGCCGAAGTAGTGGTCGTCGAGCTCCTGGCCCTTGGGCGGCTTGGCCCCGAACAGGGTGCGCCCGGTGATGATCAGGTCGGGCCGCTCGAAGTAGTACTGCTCGTCGATGAGGAAGTACTCCTGCTCCGGTCCGACGGTCGTGAAGATCCGCGCGACGCTGTCGTTGCCGAACAGCCGCAGGGCGCGGATCGCCGCCTTGGAGAGCGCGTCCATCGAGCGCAGCAGCGGGATCTTGGAGTCGAGCGCCTCACCGGTCCAGGAGACGAACGCGGTCGGGATGCAGAGCAGTGCGCCGTTCGGGTTCTCGAGGATGAAGGCGGGGCTCGTCGGGTCCCACGCCGTGTAGCCGCGCGCCTCGAACGTGGCGCGGATCCCGCCGTTGGGGAAGGAGGAGGCGTCCGGCTCGGCCTGGATCAGCTCCTTACCCGAGAAGGAGGCGAGCGCGGTGCCCTCCCCGGTCGGCCCGTAGAAGGAGTCGTGCTTCTCGGCGGTGAGGCCGGTGAGCGGCTGGAAGACGTGGGAGTAGTGGGTGGCGCCCTTCTCCAGGGCCCACTCCTTCATCGCCAGCGCGACGGCGTCGGCCAGGGTCGTGTCGAGCGGCTCGCCCTTGGCGAGGGTCTGGGAGAGCCGCTTGTAGACGTCCTTGGGGAGGCGCTGACGCTGGACCGCCGGCGAGAACACGTTCTCACCGAAGATCTGGTTGTCGGAGTTCGTCAGGTCGCGGAGGCCGATGCTGGCACCGGGGCTCCACTGGGCAGCCATGACGTTCTGCTGGCGAATCGGGGACATGTGTGTGGTTGTTCCTTCCTGTCGCATCCAGGGCGCGGGGCGATCACCGGCCGCACGGAGACGTGTGAGGGCGTGAGCGGGCGGAGACTATGGAATCTCCCGGGTTCGTTCATTGTCCCTATGGACAAACCGGAACGGTCTGCGGTGGCCTGATGGCCGCCGGGCGCGGCCGGGGCCGATCGGGGGTGGCCTCAGCCGCCGCCGCTTTCGACGACCTGCCCGGCCGCGTTGACGAAGGCTTGGCGCGGGGTGCTGGCGATCGCCACGTGCAGCGCCCCGGCGGTGGTCGCGCCGACCGCCGGCGCCTTGCCCGACAGCCCGGCGGCGACGCGGTAGGCGACCGTGTAGGCGCCCGGGGCGAGTGCGGTGAGATGCCACTCGAAGGTTGCGGTGTGGCCCGGTCTGAGTCTGCCGAGCGCCCACGTGTTCGTGTAGGAGGTGACGGCCGCCCCGGGGCCGCCCTGGTGGCAGCTGTAGCCGCACGGTCCCGGCCCGCGGTCGATCACCCACACCGCGCGGGAGCGGCCGGCGAGGATCGGCTGACCGGGCGCGGGGGCCGCGATCAGCGTCCCGAACGCCTGGGCGCCGGGGGCGGCCGGGTTGGAGATCGTCACGGCGACGTTCGGCATCACTCGCGCCCCGGTGTTCGTGACGGCGATGACGAGCTGGGAGGGTTGGGCGAGATGCTGGCGGACGGGGAAGCGGACCTGCACCCGGGCGGGGAAATCGCCGGTCGCCTGGGCGGCCTGGTCCTCGTTGGCCGTGTTCGCGCCACAGGCGGCGAGCGCCAGCGCGGCGGTCGCGGCGGCGATGCTCGGCGCGAATCCTCTCCTCACGCGGGCGAACATACACAACGCGCCCGCGTCCGTGTGCCGCCTCCGTCACTGCCGCCTCCGTCCCGCGGGGGCCTGCAGTGGCGCACTGACCCCCGGGCCGGATACGCTTGGCGTCCATGGAGCTCGGAGCGGCCGCTTCGAGGAGGGTGAGGAGAGCATGAGGCTTGCAGTTGAGAGGGCGTTGGCGCCGACCCGCGGCGTGTTCGAGGAGGCGGGGGAGATGGTCGTGCTCACCGGGCGCACGATCGTTTCGGCGCTGTCCCCGCCCTACCCGTACGGCCCCGAGTTCGTCGGCCAGTTCATGTTCGCGATGCGGCTGTGCTGGTTCCCGCTGCTCGTCTCGACGATCGCCTTCGGGTACGAGGCGCCCGGGTTGCAGGGAGCGAACTTCCTCGTCCTGTTCGGTGCGCTCGACCGGCTCGGAGGCTTCTTCGTCCTCGCCTCGATCCGCGAGTTCGCGCCCTTCGTCGACGCGATCGTGCTCGCGGGCGTCGCGGGCACGGCGATCACCGCCGACCTCGGTGCTCGCCGGATCCGCGAGGAACTGGACGCGCTCGAGGTGCTCGGGGTCGACCCGATCAAGAACCTCGTCGTCCCGCGGTTCCTTGCGCTGATGCTCGTGACCGGTCTGTTCGACATCTACGCGCTGCTGTTCGGGATCTTCGGCGGCGTGCTCGCGACGCTCGTCAACCACGCGCCGCTCGGGCCGTTCTGGGCGACGTTCTTCAACAACGCCTCGACGACCGATCTGTGGGGGTCGGTGATCAAGACGACGCTGTTCGGGGCGATCATCGCCGTCGTCTGCTGTTACAAGGGAATGACCGCCGAGGGCGGGGCGGAAGGGGTCGGTCGCGCGGTCAACCAGGCGGTCGTCATCGCCTTCCTGGCGATCTTCGCGTTCAACTACGTGTTCACGCAGGTGCTGTTGGCCACCCATCCGGCGCTGACGACGATCGTGCGGTGATCAGTGAACGTCACCGGCTCGCTTGAGACCTTCGGCGACATCGTCGTCTTCGTCCTGTCGATCCTCGGACGGCTCGCGAACCTCCGGGTGTTCCGCCACTTCGGGGAGGTGCTGCGCCAGGCGGGGATCCTGATCCTCTCCTCGACCCTCGTCATCTGGGGGCTCGTGTTCATCATCGGCCTGCAGTGCGGGATCGAGGGCGCCTACTTCAATCGCAGCGTCGGCGCGCCCGCCTACGCCGGCGTGTTCGCCGCCTGGTGTGACCTCCGTGAGCTCGTCCCGCTCTGCTTCGGCTACATGATGGCCGCCAAGGTCGGGACCGGGATCGTCGCCGAGCTCGGCTCGATGCGGATCTCCGACGAGATCGACGCGCTCGAGGTGATGGGGATCAGCGGAGTCACCTTCCTCTGTGCGACCCGCCTGCTCGCGGCGCTGATCGTGCTGCCGTTCGTCTACCTGTGCGCGATCGGGGCGGGGTTCTTCGCCTCCTACCTGGCGGTCGTGCAACAGATCGGAGACGTGTCCTCCGGCGGCTTCTTCCTCATCTTCTGGGAGTTCCAGAATCCCCCGGATCTCCTCTACAGCTTGATAAAGGCGATGGCGATGGCCATCATTATCGTTCTTGTAGGCTGTTACTACGGTTACAACGCGAGTGGAGGGCCGGTGGGAGTGGGCACCGCCACCGCGAAATCGATGGTGTTCAACATCGTGGCCGTGCATATTGTCGGAATGCTCGGGACCCAGCTGTTCTGGGGAACCAACCCCCGGGCGCCAATCGGAGGGTGAGAGGAAGAGATGCGGTTCACACGAGGCAAGCGCGGGGGCGACTCGCAGCCGGCACGGGGGCTGAGCACCGGGAACGGGTCCGACACGGGAGCGCCCGCCCCCGGGACGGGCGCGTGGAACCCGGGGGCCGCAGCGGACGCGGCAACCGCTCCCTGGAACCCGGCACCCGCCGCGGACGCCGCCTCGCCGAGCACCACACCGGGCCCAAGCCAGAGCGGGTTCGATTTCGACCGGCCCGCGCCGCTGACCGAGAACGGCCATGGCGGCGATCGCCGCCAGCCCGAGGCGGCCCCCGTCCCGGGGGCGACGCCCGTGCCGACGCCGCGACCGGCTCCCCCCGAGGACGACTTCACCTTCGAGCACCCGATCGCCGAGCACCGGCCCGCCCGGGCGCATGCCGGCGACGGGGACGGCGGCGTCGGGCCCGCGTCGAGCTCCCGCGTGTCGGTCGTCGACGAGCAGGGCCCGCGGCCCGAGCCCCCCGCCGGCGCGACCGAGGAGGAGTACAAGTGGCACACCTACCGGGTCTACCCCTCAGGGCGTCCGGACGCGGTCGAGTTCATCGACACCTACCGTGCCTTCGGCAAGAACCGGATCCTGCGCGGGCTCAACATGGGTCTGCCCGAGGGCATGGTCTCGATGATCCTCGGCCCCTCCGGCACCGGTAAATCGGTCTGCATCAAACATATGGTCGGTCTGCTCTATCCCGATCAGGGTGACGTCCTCGTCCACGGCCACTCGGTGCCGAACATGGTCGACGACGAGCTGTTCGAGATGCGCAAGAAGTTCGGCCTGCTCTTCCAGGACGGCGCCCTGTTCGGCTCGATGAACCTGTATGACAACGTCGCCTTCCCACTGCGCCAGCACACTGAGAAGGGTGAGGACGAGATCGAGGACATCGTCATGCGCCGGCTCAACGAGGTCGGCCTCGGACACAGTCGCGACAAGTACCCGAACGAGCTCTCCGGCGGCATGCGTAAGCGCGCCGGCTTTGCCCGCGCGCTCGTGCTCGAGCCGGACATCGTCCTCTTCGACGAGCCCGACTCCGGCCTCGACCCGGTCCGCACGTCACTGCTCGGCGAGCTCATTCTCGAGGTTCACCGCGACATGATGGACGAAGCCAAGGCCGCCCAGAAGACCCACCTCCCGACCTTCTGCGTGATCACCCACAACGTGATGATGGCCCGGCGCACCGCCGACTACATCAACGTCCTGTGGAAGGGCCGGATCGTCGAAGCCGGACCGACCGAGGACATGCTCAACTCACCGAACCCGTTCATCCGCCAATTCCTGGCCGGTGAGTCGATGGGCCCGCTGACGATGGACTGAGACCGGGCGCGCCGCCGTCGCTCCCGCCCGCCGGGTGGGGCGACGGCTCCAGCACCCTCCTCGCACCGTACCTGCAGATGACCGAGCGGCTGGATGCGCTGATCGGGCTGGCCCGGCGCCGGCCGCGGTCGGTCCTGGTGATCGTCGGCATCGTCGCGTTCGCATGCGCGATCGCGGCGCTCGGGCTGACGCCGTCCTCGAACATCGACACGCTCGTCTCGAGCTCGTCGGCGGACTATCGGGCCACCCAGCAGGACGCCGCCGCGTTCGGGGCGGCACCGGTCGTCGTCCTCGTGCGAGCGCCGCTCAGCACCCTGCTCGGCGCCCACGACATCGGTGTCCTCTCCCAGCTCGAGGCCTGTCTCGCCGGTCAGCAGGTCAGCTACTCGAGCAGCCTCTCGGCGTTCGTCCCCGTCCCGGCTGTCCGGGCGACGCCCTACGGCGGCCGCCACAGCCCCTGCGGGGCGCTGATGGCGAGCCGGGTCGTCAAGGTCGTCTACGGGCCCGCGACCTTCCTCAACCAGGCGGTGCGGGCGATCAGCCGCGAGCTCACGACGCTGCTCGGATCGGTCAAGTCCGCCGTCACCGCCAAGGAGCAGGAGGCCGCCGCCCTCGCCCGGCGTCAGAGGCTGTCGGCCGCCGATACCCGCGCACTGATCCAGGCGGCCGGCGCGGAGGAGCAGAACATCCAGGAGCAGCAGCTCGTCAAGCTCGCCGCCTCCGCCGGCCTGTCGCTCGCTGACCTGCCGTCGATCACCAACAGCGCGCTGATCGACAAGATCGTCTTCGCCGGCGCCGGGTCGAGCACGCCCAAGGCCCGCTTCTCCTACCTGTTCCCGAGCGCGGACGCGGCGCTCATCCAGGTGCGGCTGCGCGGCGACCTCGACAGCGCCCAGACCGCCGCGGCAATCCGAGCGATCCGTGCCGTCACGCGGATGCCCCGGTTCAGGCTGAGTGGCGCCAGCTACCTCGTCAGCGGGGAACCGGTCGTCCTCAACGACCTTGCCGCCTCCCTCTCCGGGCAGGTCGCCGCGCTCCTCGTCGGCGCGAACCTCGTGATGGCCGTCATGCTCGCGGGCATCTTCCGCCGCCGCCTCGCGCTGCTGCCCCTCGCCCTCGCCCTGATCGCCGCGGCGATCACCTTCGGGCTCAGCGCGCTCGCCGGCGGCACCCTGACGATGGGTTCGATCGCCGTGCTCCCGGTCCTGATCGGGCTCGCCGTCGACTACGGGATCCAGTTCCAGTCCCGCGCGAGCGGCGCGGCGACGATCGCCGCGGCCGCCCTCGCCACGGCGACCGGGTTCCTCGTGCTGCTGCTCTCCCCGGTCCCGCTCGTGCGGGGGTTCGGCCTGCTGCTCGTGCTCGGCGTCGCGGTCGCCTTCCTCGTCGTCCTCACCGCCGGGGCGGCCGTGCTCGGACTCGGGGCGAGCCCGGGTGGGGGACGGCGCTCGGGCCCGCTCTCGCTCCCCGGGTGGCTTCGAGGGGCCGCGGACCAGCTCGGCGCCTCCGTGCGCGGGGCGGGGGAGATCCTCGCCGGCGCCCGTCCGCGACGGCGAACCCCGACCGCCGAGCGACAGCTCGGGCGACTCGGTCACTCGCTTGGGCGGCGCGGGTGGTCCCTGGCGGGGCTTTCGGGTCCGAACCTCGACCCCGTCCGCCTCACCCGCCGGCCGCGGACGGTGCTCGCCGTCGGTCTCGCCCTTGCCCTTCTCGGCTGGGTCGCCGACACACAGACCGCCGTGCAGTCCGACATCACCAAGCTCGTGCCGGCCAACCTCCCGGCGCTGCATGACCTCAACGTCCTCGAGCGGACGACGGGCACCTCCGGGGAGCTCGACGTGCTCGTCCACGCCGCCGACGTCGCGACGCCGGCGACCCTGTCGTGGATGGTCGCCTACGAGCAGGCGATCGTCCGTCACTTCGGCTACCGCTCCGCGACCGGCTGCTTCATCGCGAGCGTGTCGGTGTGCCCGGCCCTGTCCCTGCCCGACCTGTTCGCCGGCACCGGCTCGAGCGTCAACGTGGCCACGATCACGTCGGCGCAGGTGTCGACGCTGCTGGCGACGATCCCGCCCTACTTCTCCCAGGCGGTGATCACCCCCAACCGGACCTTCGCAGCGCTCTCCTTCGGGATCCGGCTGATGCCCCTCGCCAAGCAACGTCGCGTGATCGCCTACATGCGCGCGCACCTGCACCCGCCACGGGGGGTGACCGCCCGGCTCGCCGGCCTGCCGGTCCTCGCCGCCGACGCCGAGGGCGCGCTCGCCTCCCCGAGCCGCCGGCTGCTGACGCTGGTGGCCGGCTTGGCCGCGGTCGCGGTGATGCTCACGGTGATCTTCCGCCGGCCCCGTCGGGCGCTTGTCCCGCTCGTCCCGATCGTCCTCGCCACCGGCTGGTCGGCGCTCATCGTGTGGCTGATCGGGATTCCGCTCAACCCGATGTCGGCCACCCTCGGGGCGCTCGTGATCGCGATCTCGACCGAGTTCAGCGTCCTGCTGTCGGAACGGTTCCGCCGTCAGCGGATCGACGGGGACGCGCCGGCCGCCGCGCTCACCAACGCCTACCGCTCGACCGGCCGGGCCGTGCTCGCCTCCGGCGTGACCGCGATCGCCGGCTTCGCCGTGCTGATCGTCTCGAACGTGACGATGCTGCGCGACTTCGGGCTCGTCACGCTGATCGACATGAGCGTGTCCCTGCTCGGAGTCCTCGCTGTGCTGCCCGCGGTGCTCACCCTCAGCGACCCGGACCGGTCCGCCGTCGCGGCGCTGGGCCGGGGGTGGTGGCGCCGGCCGGGCCGACCGAGGCCCGGCCGGCCCGGGGACGGCTCCGGCGGGCCGGGCCGGCGGCATGGTCGCGCCGGCGCGCATGAGGTACCGGCGTGAGTGGCCCCGGATGGGAGGGGTTCGGTGCCTCGGATCCGGACGCGCGTGACCCCGAGCCGGCGCCGGAGGCGACCCCGCCGCGTACGGCCCCGGTGATGATCGACACGCGCCGCTACCAACGGATGATCGCCGCGTTCGGGATCCTGCTCGTCGTCGCCTTCAGTGTCTATCTGTGGGCGCAGGGGGGTGGCGCGAGCACGACGCCCGGCATCCCGGCCGGCCACCGGCTGCCCCGGTTCGTCGCACCGCTCGCCACCGCGAACCTCGCGAGCGTCGCCGCCAACCCGCACCCGGTCTGCAACCCCGCCCGGCCAGCCCGGCGTGGCCTCAACGTCTGTGACCGCCGACCGCTCGTGCTCGCCTTCATCGCCCTGTCCGCCCCGCCGTGCATCCGCCAGGTCGACGCGCTCCAGCGCCTGTCGGCCCGGTTCCCGCACGTGCAGTTCGCCGCGGTCGCGATCAGCGCATCGAAGGCGGCGACCGCCCGGCTCGTGCACCGGGAGCATTGGACGAGGGTCGAGGTCGCCTACGACCTCACCGGCGTCGTCGGCCAGCTCTACGGGGTGGAGGTGTGCCCGCTGCTCGAGGTCGCCCGCGCCGGCGGCACGGTCACCCGGGAGCTGATCGGGGAGCACTGGCTCACCGCCGCGGCGCTCACGCCCGTCGTCTCTGCGCTCGCGCGCTGAGCGTCGGTAGCGGGGCTCCGGCGGCGTCGGGGGTGGTCTTCGCCGCGGCGCAGACCACCCCCTCAGCGTCGGTCAGGCGAGGACGAGCTCGCGGTCGCGAGCCGAGTCGGCGGAGCCGACGCAGGCGACCTGGAGCTGGGCGGCGAGCATCCGCCGCTGACGGTCGGTGAGTTGCCCGATCGGCTTGATCTCGGACACCCCGTTGCGTTCGAGGAACTTCCGGCAGCGGGTTGCCCCCCACCGCCGTTGGGCCATCAGCAGCTCCGCCACCGTCCAGCGCTGGGCGGCGTCGGGGCAGGTGAGGATCACCTCCGCTGCGGAGACGTCCCCCTCCGTCACTCGCCGCTTCAGTTCCGCCCGCGCGAGCCTGATCTGGTTGGCCTGCTCCAGCGCCCTCAATCGCTGGGGCGCTGCGGGGGTCTGAGCGTATTCCGGCATCAATCATCCTCTCCGTGATGAGCGTCAATCGGCCCCGGTCGGGGCGTCGTCTGTCACCGCGCCACCGGCGCGGTGAGTTTAATCCTGTTCCCACAGGCGTCCGACCGTCACGATGGCCCCTGAGTCGCCGCGGCGCCTCACAGCAGGAACCTGTGAGGCGTCGCCACACCCCCAACCATCTCGGACGAACATGACCGTAGCGTGGCGCTCCCCGGCCGGGCAACCCACCCGCCGGTGAACCGTGTGCTCCTAGCGTGATTTTTCTGTGATCGGCCCGTGACCGTCCGGTGAACCCCGGACGGCTCCGAACATCCGTCCACGGTGAGGAGCCGCGAGCGCGGTCAGGCGGCGGAGGGCAGCGGGCCGTGCTCGGCCTCGAAGGAGCGCTTGGCCGACGCGAAGATCTCCAGCGCCCGGTCGAGGGTCGGCCGGTCATGGGTCGCCATCACGCTCGTGCGCAGCAGTGCTCCGCCGGGCGGCACGGCCGGGTGGATCGCGACGTTGACGAACACCCCGGCGTCATACAGCGCCTTCCACAGGAACACGGCCTTCCAGTCCTCCCCGACGGTCACCGGGACGACCGGCGTGACGATCGGCGTCCCGTCGGGCAGGTGCGACTGGCCGGTCGCCTGAAACCCGAGCGCGATCAGGCCGGCCCGCAGGTAGGCGGCGTTCTCCAGGACCCGGGCGAACAGCTCACGCCCCTCGGGGCTGCGGGCGATCCGCACCGCCGCGAGCGTCGCGCCGACTGCCGCCGGCACCGCCGAGGCGGTGAAGATGAACGGCCGTGAGGCGATCCGCAGGTACTCGATCACCTCGGCAGAGCCGGCGATCACCCCGCCGCAGGAGGCGAGGGACTTTGAGAAGGTCCCCATCCGCAGGTCGACGCGGTCCTCGACCCCGAACAGCTCGCTCGCCCCTGCCCCCCGCGGACCGAGCACCCCGAGGGCGTGGGCCTCATCGACCATCACCCGGGCGCCGTGCCGGGCGGCGATCTCGATGATCTCCGGCAGCGGTGCGACGTCCCCCTCCATCGAGTAGACGCCGTCGACGACGACGAGGATCCCGCCGCCGTCCCGCTCGGCCGCTGCGAGCCGCTTTTCGAACAGGTCGAGCCGGTTGTGGCGGAAGGCGCGCAGCTTCGCCTGGGAGAGGAGGATCCCGTCGAGGATGCTCGCGTGGTCGCCCGAGTCGGCGACGACGGTGTCCCCCGGACCGAGGATCGTCCCGAGCGCCCCGAGGTTCGCCTGATGGCCGGTCGTGAAGACGAGCGCGTCCTCGGTCCCCATCCAGTCTGCGAGTTCACGCTCGAGCTCGACGTGCAGCCCGATCGTGCCGTTGAGGAAGCGGCTGCCGGTGAGACCCGTGCCGTAGCGCTCGAGCGCGTCCCGGGCGCCCTGCTTGACCCGCTCGTCCCCGGTCAGCCCGAGGTAGTTGTTGGAGCCGAGCATGATCCGGTCGGCTCCCTCCATGTGGACGACCGGGAGGGTCGGGCCCTCGAGGACCCGGAAGTAGGGGAGCGCGCCCGCAGCGCGGGCCGCGTTGAGCTGGGGGATGCGCTCGAAGTCCCGCGCTTTCTGGAAGACGTCTGACACGCGGGTCATGCTGTCACCATTGCCCGATGGACGCCGATTTGGAGATCGTCGATGCGGAGGTGGTGGAGGAGCTCGAGCCGGCCGGCGGGCCCGGCGGCCTTCTGAGGCGGACCCGCGCCGTCGCGGCGAACCCGCGTGTGCAGGGGGCGCTCGCGGCGACCGCGGGGATGCTCGCCGGGGCGACCGCGCTCGCGCTGGTGCGCCGTGTCGGAGCGGTCAGCCCGGTCGGGCCGCAGCCCGGTTCGGGGGATCTCGGCCGCCCCTCAGATCCCGGCCGTCCCGGCCCGGGCCGGCCGCTGATGACGCCGGGTACCTACATCGTGCACGTGCGGGCGGTGCGGGTCGTCCCGCCCCCCGGGTGAGGACGCGTTCGACGGACGGCCGCGAGGCGCGGGTCGAGGTCCTGCCCCCGTGGCCGTTCCGGCTCCGCACCGCCGGATCGATGGACGGTCTCACCCGGGTCACCAACGGCGTCGTCCACCGTCTGCTCCACGTTGACGGGCGCCCGGTGCTCGTCCGGGTCGCGCAGCTCAGCTCCGGGGCGGTCCTGTTCGGCGCACGGGAGCCGGCTGCGATCGCTCGGATGCGTCGCGCCCTCGGGGTCGACCTCGAGCTCGCCGCCTTTCACCGGCGCTTTCGCGCCGACCCGTGGCTCGGTCCCGCCCTCCGGGCTGACCCGACCCTACGCCCGCCGGGCCGCCCCGGCGGGTTCGAGGCGCTGCTCGCCGCCGTCACCGAGCAGCTGATCGAATACGAGCGGGCGGTGGCGATCCAGCGGTGCATCCACGCCCGTCACGGACGCCCCGACGGGGACCTGCGGGACGCGCCGGCCGCGGCGAGCATCGCCGCGCTCGCGCCCGCCCAGCTGTGTGCCTGTGACCTCAGCCCGGGACGGGCCGCCAGCCTCATCCGCGCCGCCCGGGAGGTCGCCGCCGGCCGGATCGACCTCGACAGCCCCGACCCGGCGCTGCAGGAGGCCGGCTGGCGGCGGCTGCGCGCGATCCCCGGGATCGGCGCGTGGACGGTTGAGATGGTTGCGCTCACCGGACAGGGCCGGCTCGACCAGCTCCCCGCCGGCGACCTCGGCTTCCTCAAGCTCGTCGGCCGCCTCCGCGCCGGCGGGGACCCTCACGCGCGGGCCGACGAGGCGGCCGTCCGCGCCCACTTCGCCCGCTACGCGCCCTGGCAGGGGCTCGCCGGCGCGTACGCGATGAGCGCGTCCGGACCGGTTCGCAGCGCCCTCTCGGCCCGGCCGGAGCGGGCGCCGGCGCGATGACAGGAACGATCCTCTACCGGCCGCCCGCCGGCCGCTGGGATGAGATGCTCGAGCCCGACGGCCGGCCCCGGCCGCACGTCGGGCCGATCCTCGACGCCATCACCGGGCCGGGGCCCGGGGGGCTCGAGCGCCGCCGTGGGGAGGTCAGCCGCCTGCTCGCCCAGGACGGCGTCGTCTACGCCGGCGGCCGCTGGCGGCTCGATCCCGTCCCCGCGGTCCTCCCCGCCCGCGAGTGGCGCCGGATCGAGACGGGGTTGAGGGAGCGCGCCGAGCTGCTCTCCCTCGTGCTCGACGATCTCTACGGGCAGCGGCGCCTGCTGACCCGCCGGTTGCTGCCCGCCGAGCTGATCCTCGCCGATCCGCGCTTTCTCCGGCCCGGTGACGGGATCGGCCTGACCGGCGCCGGCCGGCCCAGTGCCGGCCTGCTCAGCTACGCCGCCGACCTCGGGCGTGACGCGGCCGGCGAGATGATCGTGCTCGAGGACCGCGCCGAGACGCCCGCCGGGGTCGCCTACGCGCTCGCGAACCGCCGCGTGCTCTCCCAGGTGCTGCCCGCCCTCCACCGCGACAGCCAGGTTCAGCGGCTCGCGCCGTTCCTGCGGACCGTGCGCGCCGCGCTGCAGGAGGCCGCCCCAGCCGGGGTCGAGGACCCGCGGATCGTCGTCCTCACCCCCGGCCCGCTCAGCGCGACCGCCTACGAGCACGCCGCGCTTGCCGCCACCCTCGGCTTTCCGCTCGTGCAGGGGCGCGATCTCACCGTCCGCGGCGAGCGCGTGTGGATGCGCTCGGTCGGACGCTTCGAGCCCGTCGACGTGATCCTGCGCCGGGTGCACGGTGACTTCTGTGACCCGCTCGAGCTGCGTGGGGACTCTCAGCTCGGGGTGCCGGGGCTGCTCGAGGCCGCCCGCGCCGGGCGGGTCAGCCTCGTCAACCACGTCGGCGCCGCGATCCTCGAGAACCCGGGCCTGATGGCCGCCCTGCCGCGCGTCGCGGAAGCCCTGCTCGGCCGGCCGCTGACCCTCGCCGGCCTCCCCACGTGGTGGTGTGGGGAACCGGCGGCCTGCGCCTACGTGCTCGAGCATCTCGACACGTTGGGCCTGCTCGGCCTGCGCGGCCCGCGGACGGCGGACCCGATCATCCCGGCGCAGCTGAGCGTCGCCGCCCGGGGCGAGCTGATCGCCCGGATCCGCCACGATCCCGCGGGCTGGGTGGCCCGGGAGGAGCTCTCACCGGCGTGTGCCCCCGTCCTCGGCCCGACCGGCTGGGCTCCGCGAGAGAGCGTGCTGCGGGCCTTCGCGGTCGCCCGTGGGGGCGAGTTCACCGTGCTGCCGGGCGGGCTCACCCGGCTCAGCGGCCCCGGTCCGGGCGAGGGCGTCAGTGCCGAAGGCAGCGCCGGGCTCGGCGCGGAGACGGTCACCCGCGACACCTGGGTGCTGTCGGCCGCCCCCGAGCCGGTCTCGGCCCTGTGGCTGGCCGCTGGGCGCACCGGCAGCGGTGTCGGCCCGATGGCCTCGATCCCCGCCGCCGCCGCCGAGTCGCTGTGGTGGCTGGGCCGCTACGCCGAGCGGGCCGAAGCGCTCACCCGCCTCACGCGCACGGTGAACGACCGCTACAACGACTTCGCCAACGCTGACAACCCGGCCGGCCGGGCCTGCCTGTCGGTGCTCGAGGGCGCGCTCGAGCAGATCGCCGAAGCCGGCGGGCGGCCGCTCCGGGAGGCCGCCGGACCGGCGATCGCCGGGGCGCTGCGGGCGATGCTGGAGAACGCCGAGGCGGTCCGCGACCAGTTGAGCCGCGACACGTGGCTGGTGATCGGTCCGCTGGAGAGCGCGATCGCCCAACTCGAGCCGACCGGGGGTATCGACGACCCGGCCCAGGCGGCGCTCGCCCAGGTGATCGCCTCCCTGCTGGCCCTCAGCGGCCTCGGTGTCGAGTCGATGGTGCGTGACCTCGGCTGGCGGTTCATGGACGCGGGGCGGCGCCTCGAGCGATCCCTGCAGCTGCTCGTCCTGCTCGAGGCGACCCTCACCCGCCGCCACGGCCGCGCCGCCGACAGCCTCCTGCTCGAGTCGGTCCTGTCCGCGAGCGAGTCGATCATCACCTACCGCTTCCGCTACCGCTCCCAGGCCCAGGTCGAGACGGTGCTCGACCTGCTCCTCTGTGACCACGACAACCCGCGCTCCCTCGCCCACGCGCTGGGCCGCCTCAGCGCCGACCTCGACGCTCTGCCCGAACCGCCCGGCGGCCGGCTCGCCACCGAGCAGGGCCTCGTCCTCGAGGCGACGACCGCGCTCGCCCTCGCCGAGCCGGCGACGCTGCTGAGCGCCGGAGCGGAGGCGGACCATCCGGCCCTTGCCGCGCTCCTGGGGCGCCTCCGCGCCACCCTCACCGCGGTCGGGGCGGCACTTGAGGCGACCCACTTCACGCACGTGACGCCGAGCTTCACCCGGCTCGACGCCTCCGGGGTCACCGTTGACGCCACCGCCACGTCCGCCACGTCGGTCCCCGCCACCGCCCCGCCCGCCACGACCGCCCCGTCCCGATGAGCCCGCGCTACCGCGTCTCCCACACCACCGAGTACCGCTACAGCGCCCCGGTCAACCCGTCCTACGGCCTCCTGCACCTGCTGCCCCGCGACCTGCCCGGACAGCGCTGTGAACGATCGGAGGTGAGCATCAGCCCGACCCCCGAGCTCACCCGCGAGCGCCGCGACTTCTTCGGGAACCGGGTGATCAGCTTCGTCCTCTCCGCGCCCCACACCCGGCTCCGGGTCGCCGCCGAGTCCTGCGTCGTCGTCGAGGACGCGACCGCCGCGCCGCCGCTCGGCGCCGACGCCCCCTGGGAGACGGCCGCCGAGCCACACGAGCTCCCGCTCGACGTCCTCCAGTTCCGGCTCGCCTCTCCGCTCATTCCCGCCCCCGGGATGGCGGGCGCGCAGCTCGCGCTCAGCTACGCGCGGGAGTGCGTCACCCCGGGCATGAGTGTGATCGAGGCGGTCTGCGCGCTCACCCACCGGATCCATGCCGATTTCCGCTACGCGCCGGGGGCGACGACCGTCGCCACCCCCCTCAGCGCCGTGTTCGCCGGCCGCGCCGGGGTCTGCCAGGACTTCGCCCACGTCGGGATCGCCTGCCTCCGGGCCCTCGGTATTCCCGCCCGCTACGTCTCGGGCTACCTGGAGACCGATCCGCCCCCGGGCCGGCCGAAGCTCACCGGAGTCGACGGATCCCACGCCTGGTTCGCCGCCCACGTCCCGGGTGCCGGGTGGGTTGGCGCGGACCCGACGAACGACCAGACCGTCAACGCCCGCTACGTCACCACCGCGATCGGACGGGACTACAGTGACGTCCCTCCGATGCAAGGGGTTCTCTACAGCGCCGGGACGACCGAGGCGCTCAGCGTCGCCGTCGACGTCAGCGCGTTCCCGCCGGCGCCGGCCGGCGCGCCAGCCGACCCGCGCTCGCCGGGTGGGCGCTGAGCCGCGTGCGTGCCTTC
This sequence comes from Conexibacter sp. DBS9H8, assembly GCF_023330685.1. Lineage (GTDB taxonomy): Bacteria > Actinomycetota > Thermoleophilia > Solirubrobacterales > Solirubrobacteraceae > Palsa-465. The sequence continues at coordinate 3,076,442 of NZ_CP097128.1, read as the reverse complement.
ACCTGCCACCGCTGTGCCCAGCGGCTGTTCTTCGAGAACAGCGTCTGCCTGCGCTGCGGCGCCGAGGTCGGGTTCGCCCCGAGCCGCGGTGAGCTTGTCGTCCGCGCCGACTCCCCGGGCCTGCGTCCGTGCGCGAATGCCCGGATCGCCGGCTGCAACTGGCTCGTCGACGCGGGGGCGAGGGCCGCGAGGGAGGACGACCCGGGGGAGGGGGCCCTGTGTGCGAGCTGCCGGCTCACCCGCACCCGCCCGGGGGACGGTGACTCCGCCGGCCTCGCCGCCTTCGCGGTTGCCGAGGCGGCCAAGCGCCGGCTGCTCTTCCAGCTCCGCGACCTCAACCTCCCGATCGAGTCCGATCTCGGCTTTGACCTGCTCTCCTCCGCCCACGGTCCGGTCAGCACCGGCCACGCCGACGGCCTGATCACGATTGACCTCGCCGAGTCCGATGACGCCCGCCGGGAGGCGCGCCGTCAGCAGCTCGCCGAGCCCTACCGGACGCTGCTGGGCCACTTCCGGCACGAGATCGGCCACTACTACGAGCCGATCCTCGTCGACCGCGGCGGGCACAGCGAGGCCGCGCGGGCCCGCTTCGGGGACGAGCGGGCCGACTACGGGGCCGCGCTCGAGGCCCACTACGCCGCAGGGCCGCCCGCCGACTGGGCGCAGCGCCACGTCTCCGCCTACGCGACGATGCACCCCTACGAGGACTGGGCCGAGACCTTCGCTCACTACCTCCACATCCGCGACACGCTGCAGACCGCGGCCGCCTTCGAGCTGCACGTCGGCGGCCCGACCCCGTCGCTGCGCGCCGACCCGACCGACGCGCTCGCGCCCGACCTGCCCTTCAGCGCCCTGCTCGCAGACTGGCTGCCGCTCACCTACGCCCTCAACCAGGTCAACCGCAGCATGGGTCACGACGACCTCTACCCGTTCACGCTCGCCCCGGCGGTGATCGACAAGCTCACCTTCGTTCACGCGTGTGTCACGGGCGCTGGGGCGGCCAGTGGTCCACCGGGACCACTGGCCGCGTGAACGGCCCGGCGGCCCGGTCAGCCCGCTCGGAGGCGACGGTCCCTACACGCCCTGGCCGGCGAGCAGCTCGTTGGTGACCGCGTCCGGGGTCGCGTTGATGTTCGAGATGAGGTGGTGGTCGAGCATCCAGGACCCGAAGGCGTTCCAGTCCGCGACGGTCTGGAAGCCCCACGGGCGCGTCGTCGTGGCCGCGGTGGGGAAGAAGTCGGCCAGTGAGGCGCGGATGCCGGTGAGCTGGGCGGTGACGTTGAGGGTCGGGTCGGCGTCGACGAGGGCCGCCGCCGCGGCGGCCGGGTCCGCACGGACCGCCTCATAGCCGCGGGCGAGCGCCTGCACGAACCGGCGCAGAACCGGGGCGTGGTTGACGATCTCGTTCTCGGTGACGACGAGGTTGAGCCGGTTATAGGTCGGCGCCTGGCGGTAGGCAGGGTCGGGGTGGGCGTCGCTGACGGCTCGGCAGCGGAGTGGGCGCAGCGGCGGGTGCGCGCGCGGCGCGGTGGTCAGCGCCGTCGTGGTCACCGTCGCGGTGGCCGTGTGGGTGCCCGTCCGGCGCGGGCCCGTCCGCGTCCGGTTCGCAGCGGGGTGAGCGGCGGCGCCGCAGCGGACGCTCAGCTGCTCGGGGCCCTGCAGGAGCGCGGCGACGGCGGCGACGGCGATGTGGCGGTTACGGGTCAGCAGCACCGCCGGTTCGCTCGCGACCGCGATCTCCGCCCGCCCGTCCTCGATCGCCTTGAGTGGGTCGGCGACCATGAGCAGGCGGACGTGGAGGTCGGTCTGGGCGAAGTCTCCGCGCACGCGCGCTTCGTAGATCCCGGCCTGGGTGAAGTTCGGTGGCCCCGCGAGGGCCACCGTGAAGGGGGTGGCGGTCCCGGGGGGCGGGGTGAGGGTGTTGGTGATCTCCCCGCAGCCGGTGAGCAGGCCGGCGGCGAGCAGCGCAGCGGCCGCCGTTCTCAGTCGCGTCATCGTCAGGGGATGGTAGGGGGCCGGCGCGATCCCCGCCCGCGTCCGCTCACACAGGTGCCTCAGCGACGGGCCGGTGTCGACCGGGGACGCAGGCGCCGCTGCAGCGCGCCGGGGAGGAGGGCGACGATCGCGAAGGCTGCCAGGAGGGTGACGGAGGCCCGGGCGGCGAGCCGGGCGCCGGTGAACCGGCCCGGGAGGGCGGCGCGCGGCGCGGGGGGGGCGGACCTCACGGGTCGAACGCGCATCCCCGCTATCAGGCTGAGACCCGCCCGCAGGCGCGCGGTGACAGCGCGGAGATCGCCCCGGGGCGGGCACGGGTTCACGAGCTCAGCGAAAACGGGCGGAGAGGCAGGTCGCTCCCGAGCCTGTGGTAGCCCGCGAGGGCCCGGGTGAGCCGGGGGGCGTGGATCTTGTCGGCGGGGTCCCAGAGCGGGACCTCGGAGACCTCCGAGCTCACCGGCCAGGCTCCGATCAGCCGCGCACGGAGATAGAGCGGCCGCACCGGACCGAGCAGGATGCCGTGGACGACGGGTTCGAACGGTGCCTCGGGCACCTCGACGCCGGCGAGGGCGGCAATCGCTCGGGCGGCCGCCTCGGCCTGAGCTGCGGCGATGCCCCCCTGCTTGACCGGGAAGCTCGTGATGTCCCCGGCGGCGAAGACGCCCGGGAGATGGCGCACCCGGCCGCTCGCGTCCGTCGCCATGAATCCGCGCAGGCCGGTCGCGGGAACGCCGGCGACGCCCGGGCCCCGAAGTTCCGGGAGCGTGATCACGTAGTCGGCGATGAGGTCCCGGGCCCGGTCCTCGATGTGGACCTGCCCGGGCGCGCGAACGTGGGCGACCGCGGCGGAGACCAGGGTGATCTCCGCGTCAGCGAGCGCGGCCGCCACCGCCGCGCTCGCGGCCTCCCCGAAGACCGCGAGCGGGACCGGCTCGGGGGTGACGAGGGTGATCTGCGGTGCCATCCCCATCTCGTGGGCGCGGGCGGCGGTCATCAGGGCGAGCTCGTAGGCCGGGAGGGGCCACGTGCGCCCGGGCGGGATGACGAAGACGAGGCGGGTGATCGAACCGGCCTCCACGTCGGCGACGATGCCGCGTAGTTGCGCGTCGATCCGGCGTGGATCGATCGTCAGCGCCCGCGGGAAGCGGTGGTAGGGCCGGGCTCCGAGGGCGAGCAGGATCGCGTCATAGCCGAGCGTCACGCCGTCTGTGGTGTGGGCCTGGCGGGCTCGGTGGTCGAGCCAGCGCAGTGCGCCGCGCGCGTGTGCGATCCCCGCGTCGGTGAGGAGGTCGGTGACCGGGAAACGCGATGCGCGGGCCCGGCCGAACGGTTCACGGACGCTCATCGGCCGGTCCACGTAGGCGTCGTCGGGGGCGAGGACGGTCGTCGCCACCGCGGTCGGCGCGACCTCACGCAGACACAGTGCCGCCTCGAGGCCGGCCACGCCCGCCCCGACGATCAACGCGGAGTAGGGTCGCTGTGGTGTCGTGTCCATCGTGATCGAGTCCTCTCAGGAGTCGGTGCTCCGGCGGCGGCCCGTCCCGTGATCGGGCGGGCACAGATGACCCTAGATCGACGGTGGCCCCGTGCCCACCGCAGAGCCCCGCCGTCCCTGTGCGGCAATGTGCGCGGTGTCCGGCGCGGTTTCTCCGCGGATGGGGGATCCCACCGAGTCCGGATCGGGGTTTTCCCGCGGCGCCGGCGCGGGGCAGATGAACGATCCCAGCGGGGCCCTACCGATCCGGCGGCGCACGCGTCGACCTATCCTACGAACGTGGACAAGGAGCTGTAGCAGAGCCGGTCGGGGGCGACTGACGGTCGCCCCCGACGGCCGGTCCGCTCCGCCCTCGGCGGCGTCCGGGGCCGTCCCATGGGATGATCTGATGAGACCGTGACGCGCTCTCTTCGTTCTCCGGCCCCCCGGCACCTCGAGGCCGACACGTTGGCGCGGTTGATCGACGTCGGGGGCCGCCTGCTCGACGACCTCGACCCGGACACGGTGCTCGAGCGGATTCTTGACGCCGGGCGCGCGATCACCGGGGCCCGCTACGCGGCCCTCGGCGTGCTCGACCCCGAACGCCGTGAGCTGACCCGCTTCCTCACCTCCGGGATCTCTCCTGAGCTCCGGCAGGAGATCGGGGAGCTCCCCAGAGGCCGTGGCGTCCTCGGGGTGGTCATCGAGGACCGCCGGCCGCTGACGCTCACTGACGTCGCCAGCCACCCCCGGAGCTTCGGGTTTCCCGCCGGTCACCCCCCGATGCGCACGTTCCTCGGCGTGCCGATCATCATTCGTGGCGAGAGCTGGGGCAACCTCTATCTCACGGAGAAGGCGGACGGGGCGCCGTTCAGTCCCGCGGATGAGGACGCGGTCGTCGTGCTCGCCGGCTTTGCCGCCACGGCGATCGAGACCGCCCGGCTCTACGACACCGCCGAGCGCAGCCGGCTCCAGCTCGCCCGTGCGGTCGAGGGACTTGAAGCGGCGCGCACGGTGACCGACGCGATCGGCGCCGGAACCGATCTGCCGGCGGTGCTCACCCTCGTCGTCGAGCGCGCCCAGACCCTCGTCAGCGCCCGGTCGGTGTTGATCCTGCTGCGAGACGGTGCCGAGCTCGAGGTCGCCGCCAGCGCCGGCGTCACGTCCGGAGCGGCGGGGCGGCGCATCCCGATCGGCGCGTCAACAGCCGGAGGTGTGCTCCTCAGGGGTGTGCCGGTCCGGGTGACTGACGTCCGCCACCAGCTCCAGCTCCCCCCGGAGCGGCTCGGTGTGCCCGGGGCGGAGAACGCCCTCTTCGTGCCGATGGCCCACCGGGGGGAGGGACTCGGGGTGCTCGTCGCCTTCGACCGCAGGCCCGACCAGGCGCCCTTCACCGCCGCGGACGAAGAGCTCCTGCGTGCGTTTGCCTCCTCGGCCGCCAACGCCGTGGCGATCTCGCGCACGGTCGCGGCCGACCGGCTGGCGACGGCGATCTCCGCAGCCGAGGACGAACGCCGGCGCTGGGCGCGGGAGCTCCATGACCAGACGCTGCAGTCCCTCGGCGGGGTCCGCGTGCTGCTCGACCGCGCGCGCCAGCATCCGAACCTGACGGACCTGCCCGAGGTCGTCTCGCGCGCGGTCGACGACCTCGATTCCGAGATCGCAAACCTGCGCGGGATCATCGCGGACCTGCGCCCGTCGATCCTCGATGACCTCGGCCTGCGAGCCGCCCTGGAGGCGCTCATCGAGCGGCGCCGAGAGGATGGGCTGCAGATCCGCGCGGACCTGCGGGTTCCCGGGCCCGACCGGGCCGGCGAGCTGCTGTCCCCGCAGCTGGAGATGACGCTCTACCGGTTCGTCCAGGAGGCCCTCACCAACGTCGTCAAGCACGCGCACGCCGACCGGGCCTGGGTGTCGGTCACCCTCGCCGGCGAGGTCGCCTCCGTCGATGTCCGGGATGACGGGGTCGGCTTTGATCCGGCGGCCCCGCTGAGCGGGTTCGGTCTCAGCGGCCTGCGTGAGCGCGTCTATCTCGCGGGCGGTGAGGTGAGCGTCAGCTCCGACGCCGGCGGAACACGGGTGCGGGCGACGATCCCGGCGGGGGTCGGGACGCCGTTGGGGCCGCCGGGCCCGGCGGCTCGATCGCGGCGGTGAGCCTCACCGGGCTCGGCGAGGGTCGCCCTCACGCGGTCGGGTCGACGAGGCCGTTCTGGAAGGCGTAGGCGACGAGCCCGCGCCGGTCGGTCACCCCGAGCTTCTGCTGCAGGTGGGCGCGATGGGTCTCGACCGTGCGGACCGAGATGTAGAGCTGCTCGGCGATCTGGGCGTTCGTGTACCCGAGGGCGAGCATGCTCATCACCTGCAGCTCCCGGTCCGACAGTCCTCCGGGGGCGCCGTCGGTGCTTTCGGAGGCGAGCTTGGCTCCGAGTCGGGGGTTGAGGAAGCTCTCTCCCCGGACGGCAGCCCGGACCGCCGTGACGAGCTCTTGGGCTGCGGCGTCCTTGAGTACGTAGCCGAGGGCGCCGTCCTGGAGGGCCCGGCGGGCGTAGGCGGGCTCGTTCTGCATCGTCAGGACGACGATCTCGGTGTCAGAGAACTCGCTGCGCAGGTCCGGCAGGACGTCCAACACCGCTTCACCCGGCATGTTGAGGTCGATCACGAGCACGTCCGGATGGTGGCCGCGCACGTACCGTCGGGCCGAGTCGGCGTCCTCGGCCTCGGCGACGACCTCGAAGTCGGGCTCGTTCTCCAGCAGTTCCCGCAGGCCCCGGCGGAAGATCGGATGGTCGTCGGCGATGACGATACGGATCATGGCTCTCTCCTCAGGCACACCGTCCACGCTAGGGGACCGCGCCATTGGCGCCATCGGGGCCTCCTCCGTGCCGGCGCTGCGGATTTCTACGCGGTCGGTCGGGTGGCGGTGGGTGAGCGTCCCATCAGCTCGGCGAGTGGAGCGGCTCAGCGGACTCCGGGTCGGGTGAGTGCCTTGACGAACTCCTCGAGGTGGCCGGTCGTCCAGCACTCGAACGCCTCGCAATACTGGGCGTAGGCGGAGATCACCGAGTCGCCGTAGTTCCAGTACAGGTGGGGTTCGGGGTTGAGCCAGAACGTGCGGCCGGCCTTGGCGGCGATCTCGGCGAACAGATCCTCGCGGGGTGGGCGACCGTTCGTGCGCGCATCCCCGAGCACGATGACGGTCGCCCGCGGGTGCAGCTCGTCCTCGATCAGCTGCTTGAACTCGCTCCATACCCGGCCGTAGTCGGTGTAACCGGAGATGTCGGCGACGCCGGCGTCGGCGGCGATCGCCGCCGCCGCGGCACGGAAGTCCCGCTCGCGCGCGAGCACGTCCGTGACCTCGGAGATCCGTTCGATGAACACGAACGACCGCATCTTCGCGAACGCGTCATGGAGGGCGTGGAGTACCGAGAGAAAGAACGTCGAGGCGGAGGTGACGGAGGTGGACACGTCACAGAGGACGAAGATCTCTGGCCGTCGCGGGCGGACCGGACGGAACTTCAGCTCGACCGGAACCCCTCCGGTCTGCAGGGAGGCGCGCATCGTCGCGCGCACGTCCACGTGGGCGTGGCGGGCGTGTCCGCGCAGCTCATGGCCCTGGGTGGCCAGGCGGCGCTTGAGCTGGGCGACGACCTTGTGCACCTGGGCGAGGTCCTGGACCGGTCCGCCGGGCAGGTTGCGATCGAGGTCGCTGAGCGGGCGTTTGGCCGGCAGCTCGCTCGTCCGCTCGATTTCGGAGCGCTCGAGCTCGCGCCGCAGTTGCTGTTCGAACTTGCGCAGCTGGTCACGGGGCAGGCCATGACGCCGGGGGTCATCGGCGGGCAGGTCGGCCTGGGGTTCAGAGCGCAGGCCGAGCGCCCGGCGGATGCGCTGGACGTCGACGCCGAGCACCCCCGAGCCCTGGCCGGTCCCGAACGCGGCGATCGCGAGCCGGGCGAGGTCCCGGATCTCGGAGTCACCGGCCTCCTGCAGCGCTTGGGCGATCTGACGGCGCAGCTCCTCGAGGTCGTTGGCCTCCCCGTCGAGCCGGGAGCCGGGCTCGTTGATCTCCAGGCGGACCGCCTGGGCCTCGGCGGCGCGGAAGAAGAACCGGTCGAACACGAGATCGAACACCCGCCGGTCCTCCGGGGACTTGGCGATCGTCGCGGCGAGCGCCTCCCGGAACTCCTGCGGGTCGGTCCAGTCGATGTGAGCGAGGGCGCGGAAGGCGTCGAGCAGCTCGGAGGTGCCGACCGCCATCCCCTCGCTGCGCAGCTCCTCGCCGAAGCCGATCAGCTCGCCGTCGATGCCGCGCTGCTCGCCGGCGGGGCCGATCCGGCGCGGCGGGGTCGGCCGGTGCCGGTCCTCGAGGCTCACGAGGCCGGGCAGCCCGAGCCCGTAGTGGTTGGGAGGTACGTAGGGACGGTCCTCACCGTCGGCCATCAGGCCGGACTGGGTGCGGGGGATGCGAGCTTGACCCCGACCCGGTCCGCGACGATGTCGAGGTCGGTGCGGTGTTTGATGATGACCGACATCGTGTCCCGGAACACGGCCTGGTCGATGTCGGCGGCGCCGAGCAGGAGCAGGGCCCGGGCCCAGTCGATCGACTCGGCGATGCTCGGGGGCTTCTTGATGTCGAGGCTCCGCACCATCCCGATCACCTCGACGAGCTTGCGGGCGACCGTCTCGGGTAGGTCCGGGGTGTGCATCCGCACGATCGCGAGCTCGTGTTCGGCCTCGGGGTAGTCGAGCCACAGGTAGAGGCAGCGGCGCTTGAGCGCCTCGGTCAGCTCCCGGCTGTTGTTGGAGGTGAGCAGCACCACCGGGTGCGTCGTCGCGTCGATCCGCCCCAGCTCGGGAATCGAGATCTGGAAGTCCGAGAGGAGCTCGAGCAGCATCGCCTCGAACTCCTGGTCGGTCTTGTCGATCTCATCGATCAACAGCACGACCGGCTCGGGGGAGGCGATCGCCTCGAGCAGCGGCCGGGAGAGGAGAAACTCCTCACCGAAGATGTCGTCCTGCAGATCGCTCCAGCCGTCCTGGCCGCCCGCTCCCGCCTGGATGCGCAGGAGCTGCTTGCGGTAGTTCCACTCATACAGCGCCTTGGCCTCATCCAGGCCCTCGTAGCACTGCAGGCGTACGAGCCGACGTTCGAGCAGCTTGGCGAGGGCCTTGGCCAGTTCGGTCTTGCCGACTCCTGCGGGCCCTTCGACGAGGACGGGCTTGCCGAGCTTGGCGGCGAGGAAACTCACCAGGGCGGTCGACTCGCCGGGCAGGTAGCCCACCTCGCGCAGGCCCTCGAGGACCTCAGCGACGGATGCGGGCTCGGTCGGCATGTCCCGCAACTATGACAGAGGCCTTGTCGGTTCCGGCGGCCGGCCGGTGGGCGGGGGGAGGCCGGCATCGTTCGCGGCCACTAGGGTTCGCACGCGGTGCCCCTTCTCCTTGCCGCCGTCTCCGATCACGTGCTCACCCTCGCCGCCGCTGCGGTCGCGCTGGCCTTCCTCGCCGGTAGCTACGGCCACGTGATCGGGTCGCGGACGCTCGTCCTCGCGGCGATCCTGACGATCGCCGCGATCTGCCTGTTCTTCGTCGCCAGCGGGGAGATCCAGACCTTCGGCTGAGCGGGCGGCGTCTGCGCTCGCTTCGGCGCGCTCAGCGCTTGCGGACCCGCAGCGGATGTTGGCGGTACCACTCGATCGTCGTCGCCAGCCCCTCCTCGAGGCTGAACGTCGGTCGCCACCCGGTGAGGTCGGTCAGTTTCGTCGGGTCGACCCACTGGCGATCGATCTCGCCCGACGGTGTTCCGGATCCCTGCACGTCGGGCTCGAGCCCGCTGCCGGTCAGGCGGCAGACCGTCCGGACGACGTCGAGGACTCGGTGGGGGCGTCCGCCCCCGGCGTTGAACGCCTCCCCGGACGCCCCTCCGGACCCGAGCGCCTGCCAGATCGCGAGGTAGGCTGCGACCGCGTCCTCGACGTAGAGGAAGTCCCGTTCGGGGGATCCGTCGGAGCGGATGACCGGGCGGCGGCCGGCGAGGCTGGCGGTGATCGCCTCGGGAATGAGCCGCGAGCCGTTGAGGTCACCGCCCCCGTAGAGGTTGGCGAACCGGGTGACCGCGACCGGGAGCTGCCAGGTGTGCCAGTAGGCGCGCGAGATCAGGTCCGCCGCGGCCTTGGAGGCATCGTAGGGATAGCGTGGCGTGAGGGCGTGATCCTCCCGGTAGGGGAGGTCGGTGTGAGGGCCGTAGGCCTTGTCGGAGGAGGCCACGACGACCCGTTCGGCGCCGTGACGGCGGCAGGCCTCCAACAGGATCCAGGTGCCCCGGATGTTCGCATCGAAGGTGGACGCCGGCGCGTGGTTGGCCGTCGGCACGAGGGTTTGGGCGGCAAGGTGAAAGACGCTGTCGACCTCATATTCGGCGAGCGCGCGCTCGACGAGTCCGTCCGTGCAGATGTCTCCGTGTACGACGTTGACGGCGTCGGCGAGTCCGAGGGAATGCAGCGCGGAGTGGGCGGCGCTGTCACGTCGGATGACCACCACCTCAGCCCCGCCACTGAGCAGCGCGCGAACGAGCCAGCCGCCGAGCAGTCCGTAGGCGCCGGTGACGAGGACCGACCTGCCGTTCAGTTCCACAGCTTCCACGGAGCCTCCCCGGCCATCCACAGATCGTTGAGCATCAATTCGTCCTTGAACGTGTCCATGCAGTCCCAGAACCCCTCATGCCGGTAGGCGCGCAGGCGTCCGCCGGCGGCGAGCTGTTCGAGCGGCTCGCGTTCGAGGATCGCCTCGTCGTGGAGCAGGTCGAGGAGGGTGGGTTCGAAGCAGAAGAACCCGCCGTTGATCCAGTGCTCACTCCGCGGCTTCTCGACGAACCCCTGCACGAGTCCGTCGCTGTTCAGCTCCGCGACGCCGAAGGGCAGTTCCGGCCGGACGACTGTGACCGTCGCACTCGCGCCCGTGCGGACGTGCTGAGACAGGAGAGCATCGAGGTCGATGTCGGCGACGCCGTCCGCGTAGGTGACACAGAACCGCTCGTCCGCAAGCTCCGTCCCGGCGAGCTTCAGGCGCCCGCCCGTCGGCGTGTCGACACCGGTGAACAGGCAGCGCACGCGTGTCGGGGCCGGCCACCGCTCCTCCGCGGCGAACCGCTCGATCTGCTCGGCCATGTAGCCGGTCAGAAGCAGGAAATCGGAGAACCCCTGGGCGAGATAGATCTGGATGACGTGCCAGAGGATCGGTCGTCCGCCGATCTCCACGAGCGGTTTGGGCACCGACTGCGTACGTTCACGCAATCGGGTGCCCCGGCCCCCGCAGAGGATCACGACCTTGGGCTTCTCGGCAGGCATCGGCGGGCAGGTTACCCGGGTACGTCGGATCAGAGCGAACGCCGGAGCGCATTCGCCGCCCCGTCCCTGACGAGCCGGCCGACGAGATCGGGCTTCGGACCCTTACTGATCGCGATGGCGGTCCCGTCCCCGCGCCGTGCCCGGGGCGCGCGTCGTGTCGTCCGGGCCCGCCGGGAGAGGGGAAGCCCGGACGACAGCGAGCGGGTGTGAGCTGATCGGGGCTCGCTAAGCCAGGCTCGCCTCTGCCCCGGCGAGCGCTGAACCGAGTTTCAGTTGGGCCGCCTCCCCGGAGACCTGCTCGAGGGTCTGGCCCGCCGGTTCGGGCAGCAGGGTCGTGAGGAGCAGCCCGATCAGGGCCATGCCGGCGGAGAACTCCATTGCCCCGCTCACCCCGAAGGACTTGGTGAGGTGTGGGAACAGGTAGACGCCGATGAACGCGCCGAGTTTGGCGATTCCCGCGGAAATGCCATGACAGGTCGTCCGCGCCGAGGTCGGGTAGACCTCTCCGGCGAGCACGAACGTCGTCGTGTTCGGTCCGAACTCGGCGAAGAAGTAGCTCGCCCCGAACAGGATCAGGAACGGCGCGATCGCGGTGGTCACGCCGGGAATGACCCCGATGAGCAGAAACATCACTCCCATCAGGACAAACCCGACCATCTGCAGCCTTCGGTGGCCGATGCGGTCCATGTAGTTCGCCGCGAGGTAGTACCCGGGCACGGCCGCCACCGAGAAGATGAGCAGGTTGAGCGCGAGGGACTGCTGGGTCGTCGCCCCGGCCCCGAGCACGGTCTTGACGATCAGCGGCGCCGACACCGAGTTGCCGTAGTAGGCGTAGTCAAAGACAAACCACGAGCCTGCGGTGCCGAGCAGCAGCAGCAGCGTCCGACGGTCACCGAGCACCTCGGAGAGACGCAGTTTCAACGGCTTGATGCGACCGACGACCGGCGGTGCGAACTGACCGTCGGAGAAGGCGGCAAGGCTCGTGGCCGCGCCGCTCTCGTCACCCTCGACGAACAGCTGGTAGCGCGGGGATTCGGGCATCCGGCGGCGCGAGTAGAGGACCATCGCCGCCGGGATCGCCCCAAAGCCGAGCAGGAGGCGCCAGACCCAGTCGGGGCTGATCACGCCGGAGCTGAGCAGGGCAAGGCCGGCCGCGTACCCGGTGAGCGTGCCCAGGGCCTGCATCGCGAACACGAGGCCGACCATCTTGCCGCGGTTGGCCCGGTTGGCGTACTCGGTCATCAGGACGGCGGAGACGGGGTAGTCGCCTCCGACGCCAAGCCCGAGAATGAAGCGGAAGACGACGAGGAAGATGAAGCTGGGTGAGAGCGCGCAGGCGATCGCGGCGACCATCATGATCAGCGCTTCCAGGCCGTAGATCCGTTTGCGCCCGACGAGGTCGGCGAGTCGCCCGTACCCGATCGCGCCGACGAACGCCCCAAGCAGGGTCATCGAGTTGATCAGGCTGACCTGGCTCGTGTTCAGGTTCCACTGCTTGGCGATGAGCGCCGAGGCGGTGCCGATGATGAACAGGTCGTAGGCGTCGGTGAAGAAGCCCATTCCCGAGACGAAGATCGCCTTTGAATGAAACCGGGACGCCGGGGCTTCGTTGAGCGAGTCGACCAGGTCTGTCGCCGTGGCGGACACAGTGCCTCCTTTGCAGGTAGTGGTGGCGCCTGGGGGGGCACCGCGGGAGTCCGTTGGCCGCGAGGGGATGCGACCACGCGGCCAGTATGGTCTGCAGATCACCTGCGCTTGTGAAAGGGCTGTAACCCCGGCGGCTGGGCCCTCGCCGCCGCTGATCGGTCGGCTGCTGGTGCTTGCCGCCCCCGTGAAGGTCAGCCGAGAGAAGCGCCGCCGCTGGATGGTGCCCCGGAGCCGGACCCTGAGTCACCTGCCGACCCCGAACCCCCCGCCGAGCCCGAACCCCCGTGATGGGTGGCCGGGGTGACGATGGCGAGGGTGCCCCGCACGCTCGCGTAGTTACCGGCGAGATCGGTCGCCGACAGTTGCACGCGGTATGTGCCCGCGGCGAGCTTGCCCACCGTCCAGTAGTCGGTGCCCGGCTCGCAGTTCGCACTCGTGTAGAGGACGTCGCGCCCGCGGGCGTTGGTGACGATCACGCCGACGTGGGCGGGCTTGTCGAGGGTGAAGAGGAGGTCGAAGCGACGGTGGGGACGAGCCGCCAGGGTGAGCTGGTGGATCACCGGTGGCGTGTGCAGGTCGGCGTTGAAGGCCTGCCCGGTGCTGCAGTAGACCGGCGTCCCGGTGAGACCGCACAGCGTCTGGAGGAACCCGGTGACGAGCTCGTGGTAGCCGAGGTCGTCAGGCACGCCGGGCTGATAGAGGGACCAGCCGCCGAGGTTGAAGGACGGCAGCACCGCCTCGGCCTGGGCGTTGCCGGCGGAGAACAGGGCGGTGGCCTGGGGATCCTTGGCGACCCGGGCGTAGTCGTCGAGCCCGATCAGCGTCTGCAGGAACGCGTTGATGATGTCGGTCTGGGGCGCGAAGCTGTACTGCAGGAACGTCTCGCCCAGCGGCGTCCTGACCCCGACGCCGGTCGGCGGCGGGGTCGAGAACAGACCAAGGGCCTGGTGGGCGACCGCGAGGTAGCGGGAGTCGTGGCTGGCCCGGTAGGCGTTGGTGAGCGCCTCCAGACCGGTCGCCTGGGCCATCGCTGACACCCACGGCGGGCTGCCGCCCTCCCAGTCGAAGTAGTACTCCCAGGCGATTCCGCCGCCCCGTTGCACCGCGAGCGGGATCATCTCGTTGACGAGGCTGATCAGCTTCGGCCAGTCGGCCCGTCCGGCCTCATAGAAGCCGTCGGCCTCCCCGAAGCTGCCGAGGACCTGGAGCTGGATCCCCTCGTTGGTGTAGTACTCCCACTCGAGCTCCGAACCGCGGAACTGCACGCGCTGTCCGTAGCCGAGCAGCGGACCACTGCGCCACCACTGCGCGTTGCGTTCGAGGGTGAGAAAGAGCACCGGCAGACGGCTCGCGGTCATCGCACCCGACACCGCCAGCGCATGCAGCAACTCGGTGACGTCGGCAAGCTGTCCGGCCCGCGCCGGGCTGAGCCGCCGTTCCTCCGCCAGCGCCGCCCGCCACTGCGCGAGATAGCCGCGGGCGCGGATGGGGGAGAGCGCGTGCCCGCTGACGAGCCGGTGCAGAACCTCCGGCACCGTGATCTGCGCTCGGGGGTGACGGACCGGCCGGTGCGCCGGCGGCGTCCGCACGAGCGCCCCCCGATCGCTCCCGCGGGACGGGCCGCTGAGGACCGCGCCCGCACCCGCGCCCGACGGCGTCGACCCTGCGCCCGTCAGCGCCATCCCCGGGCTCGAGGGTGCTGACCCCGGGCCCACGGTGGCCGGCAGAAACCGGGAGTCGACCCGGTGCACGCGCCCGTGGGGGCCCATCACGAGCACGGGGGTGGCCTGCGCACCCGCACACAGAACGGTGGCGGCCGTCAGCCACACGGTGACCACGGCCGCGAGGAGGCGGCGCCCGTCCATCCCGAGCCATCCTAGGTGCGGCCTCTGCGCGGACTGCAACGGGCGTTGCGGGGAGGCGGGTGCGAGACGGTGCGCGGGGGATCCGAGACTGTGCGCATGCATCGGTTCTGAAACTCACGCGCCAACCCGAAGGTTGCGCGGCTGACGCCGGGCTGACAGGCCGCCCCGGCGGCCGGAAGTCAGTCCTCCCGGCCGGGATCCTGCTCGTCGTCGTCGAACTCGTCCTCTTCCTCGTCGTCGCCGTTGTCCTCGGCGTTGCCGGCGTGGTAGTGGATCTGGAACTTCTCCAGCAGCTCGTCGCGCTGGTGCTCGTCGACGGGGACCTCTTCCGAGATGAGCACCCAGTCGGCGCCCTCGAGATCCTCGAAGTTGAAGATCTCGGCATCCAGTTCCGGCGAGTCGTCGACAACGATCAACACTTCGGTCTGGGGGTTGAAGTACGTGCCCGGGCGGTTGACCAGGTCTTCCAGCTCGACACGGCGTGGGTCTGCCATGCCGGTGAGCCTAGCTTGTGGCGCTGACGCCGTGTCCCCAGCACCACGACAGGCCGGCGGTATGCGCCTGAGCGGGCCCGGGCGCCCCGGCGCCCCGGACGTCGCAGCAGCCCCTGTACGTCATCGACACTTCCCGATACCGTATGGCGCCACCGCAGTTGACTGACCAGTCAATCGGCCACATTGATCCCCCCAAGGAGCCCCACCGACCGTGTCTGTTGTGTCTGTTGACCACACCGCGCTCACCGATGAGCAGAAGGCCATCCGCGAGATGGCCCACGACTTTGCCGAGAAGGAGATTCGTCCGATCGCCTGGGAGTGCGACCGTGACGGCACCTTCCCCACCCAGGTGTTCGAGAAGGCCTGGGAACTCGGCCTGATGAACAGCCACGTTCCGGCCGAGTACGGCGGACCCGGGATGGGCAACCTCGACGGCGCGATCATCGAGGAGGAGATGGGCTGGGGCTGCTCGGGCATCGCCACCTCGCTCTCCTGCAACGGTCTCGCCGTCGCCCCGATCACGATCGGAGCGAACGAGGAGCAGAAGAAGAAGTGGCTGGGCCGGCTCACCGAGGCCCCGCTGTTCGCCTCCTTCGCCCTCACCGAGCCGAACGCCGGCTCGGACGTCTCGGGCATGAAGACGACCGCGACGCGGGTCGGTGACAAATACGTCATCAACGGCTCCAAGTGCTTCATCACCAACGGCGAGTACGCCGACTTCTACACCGTCTTCGCCAAGACCGACAAGGACGCCGGCCACCGCGGCATCTCCTGCTTCGTCGTCCCCCGGGACGCGGGCGTGATCATCGACAAGCACGAGGACAAGATGGGCCAGCGGGCCTCCAACACGGCGACGATCACCTTCAACGACCTGGAGATCCCCGCTGAGAACCTGATCGGTGAGGAGAACAAGGGCTTCAAGCTCGCGATGGCGACACTCGACTCGACCCGCCCCGGCGTCGCGGCGATGGCGACCGGCGTCTCCCGCGCGGCGATGGAGTTCGCGATCGAGTACTCCCGTGAGCGCGTCCAGTTCGGTGTGCCGATCGCCATGCACCAGGCGATCTCCTTCATGATCGCCGACATGGCGACGAAGGTGCACCTCTCCCGCCTGGCCACCCACCACGCGGCTCGGCTGATGGACGCGGGGATCCGCTCGACGCTCGAGTCCAGCCACGCCAAGCGGTACGCGGCCGATTCAGCGATGGAGGTCACCACCGACGCCGTCCAGGTCTTCGGCGGCTACGGCTTCATCAAGGAGTACAAGGTCGAGAAGCTGATGCGCGACGCGAAGATCCTCCAGCTGTATGAGGGCACCGCCCAGATCCAGCGCCTCGTGATCGCCCGCGAGACGCTGCTGCCCCGCCAGTAGCGCAGCGGCGGTGGGGCCGACCACCGGGTCGGCCCCACCGGGACGCGCCCGCTCCGCACGTCTCGCGCAGGGCTGGCCCGTTCCGGCACGTCTCGCGCCGCACCCGCCGGTACGGTCAGTCGCGCTGGAACGCCCCTCCGGCGTAGATCACCCGCTCGGAGCCGTCGGCGAGGGTGGCGGTGACGGTCCGGTCACTCGTCGAGATGATGTCGACGTGGATGGCCGAGTCGTTGTAGCCGAGCACCTCGCGGGTCGGTCCGTCGAGGTGCTCGACGGGGCCGGTGTAGGTCTCCGTGTAGGAGCGGCCGACGGCGATGTGGGTGTTGCCGGTCGGGCCGCCGCGGTTCTCGTCATAGAGGGTGTCGGCCATGAACCGGGTGAGGCGGGAGATCCGTCCGTCGGTGAGGGAGAACTCACCGACGCGGCCGGCGCCCGCGTCGACGCCGACCAGCGCGAGCAGCTCCGCCTCACCCCGGGTGGCTGTCGCGGCAGTGACGCTCCCGTCGCAGAAGGTGAGGACGATCCCCTCGATCACCGTGCCGTTCCAGTACAGGGGCTCGGAGAAGGCGATCGTCCCCTCGGTGCCCCGCCAGTCCGGGCTCGTGTAGATCTCGAAGCTCGGGATGTTGACGGACCCGCCGCCGAGCCAGCGGCGCTCGGCGCCGAGAACCAACCACAGATCGGTTCCCGGCGCCTGGACGTGGAGGCGGTCGATCGCCAGGGCGTTGAGCCAGTCGACGGTCGCAGCGATCGTCGCGTTGGACTCCCGCAGGCGTGCGACCGGGTCGGGGTCATCGAGGAAGCAGGCGGCGATCACCTCCTCCCAGTACTCGGCCAGGGTCATCTGCGCCTCGGCGGCGACCGCCGCGGTCGGGTAGCCGGCCAGGCACCAGGTCAGCTTGCCCGCCCGGACGCGGTCGAAGCGGTGGCTGAGCTTGGGCCCCTGGGCCCGCTCGTGGCGGTAGATGCGCTCGGGGTCGACCCCGGCGAGGCTGTGGGGGTCCCGGTTGGCGCCGACCATCAGGTAGTGGTCGAGGCTGGCGAAGTAGCTGCGCCACCACGCATCGGGAAAGAAGTCGAGCTGCGCGTCGGAGGCGAGCTCGAAGAAGGCGCGCTGGAGGTTCCAGTCCGCGTCGTCGGCCGGGAACAGGGTCGGGATGAGGTGGCCTCCGGCCCGCCACACCGCCTTGGCGACCTCGAGCAGCAGCGGCTTGGCGTCCTCGCTCACCTCGACCCCGACGACGTCCCCGGCGGCGATCCCCGCCCCGTCCCCGAGCCCGAAGTGGACGAGGACGTTCGCGTAGGCGGCGAGGATCTCCCCCGGCGGGGTGAAGGCGCTCACTCGCCGTCCCCGAGGGTGAAGCGGCCGCCGGCGTAGATCACCCGCTCCGTACCGTCGGCGAGGGTGGCGGTGACCGTCCGGTCGCTCGTCGCGACGATGTCACAGTGGATCGCCGCGGTGTGGTTGAAGCCGAGCGCCTCCCACTCGGCGTCGCTGACGCTCGCCTCATCGCCGGTGAAGCACTCGGTGAGGCTGAGCCCGATCGCGAGGTGGGTGTTCCCATAGGGGCCGCCGACGTTCTCGTCATAGAGGGTGTCGGCCATGAACCGGGTGATGTTCGACAGCCGGGCGTCGGTGAGTGAGTACTCCCCGACGCGGTTGCCGCCGGGCATCGCGACCATCGCCGCCAGCTGCTCGGCGCCCTCCTCCGCGTGGGCGGCGCTGACGAGGCCGTCGGTGAACTCCAGCCGGACGC
Organism: Conexibacter sp. DBS9H8; assembly: GCF_023330685.1. Taxonomy (GTDB): domain Bacteria; phylum Actinomycetota; class Thermoleophilia; order Solirubrobacterales; family Solirubrobacteraceae; genus Palsa-465. The sequence goes on along the minus strand of NZ_CP097128.1, from coordinate 3,058,495 downwards.
CCTTGATCAGCGCGCCCTGATAGTAGAGCGGCTCGGTGAAGGTGATCTTCCCTTGAGTGCCGCGCCAGTCGGGGCTCGTGAAGATCTCGAAGCTCGGGATGTTCGCCCCGCCGCCCCCGAGCCACTTGCGCTGGCGCCCGAGGGTGAGCCACAGGTCGGTGCCGGGCGCCTCGACGTGGAGGCGGTCGATGTTGAGGCCGTTGAGCCAGTCGCGGTAGCGCTCGATCTTCGCGGTCGTCTCCTTCCAACGGGCGACCGGGTCGGGGTCATCGAGGTGGCAGGCCGCCCGGATCTGGGCCCAGTACTCCTCGAGGCTGATCCCCGCCTCCGCGGCGAGCGCCTCGGTGCCCCACAGCACGATCGTCCAGTGCAGCTTGCCCGCTCGCTCCTTGGGGTTACGGATCGCCCAGTACTTCTCGGCCGTCGGCGCCTCGGTCGCCTTCTTGGCCGGGTCAACGTCCTTGGCCGCCGTCGGATGGCGGTCACCGAGCAGGAAGATGATGTGGTCGGCCTGGTCGATCAGGCCCCGTGTGTAGGCCTCGGGGAAGTGGGTGAGCTGCGCGTCGGAGGCGAGGCGGTAGTAGGTGGCCGAGAAGTTGTAGGGCTCCTCATCCTCGGGCCGGAAGTTGTGGATGACGTTGCCGCCGCGGCGCCAGATCTCCGCACAGACCTCGTAGTAGAGCGGCTTGGTGTCCTCCTGCCCGTAGACGATCACCGTCTCCCCGGGCTCGATTCCCTTCCCGTCCCGCAGCCCGCACTCGACGGTCAGGCGCGCGTAACGCTCGAGGATCGTCTTCTCCGGGACATAACCCATCTCTGCACCTCCACAACTCGGTCGGCCCGGCCGATTCCGAGCGCCATGCGCCCGCGTGCGGGCATCCGACTGGAGGGTAGTGACGGCGCCGCCACTTCAGGAGGACGTCCGACAGAGTAGGGTGCCCGGCATGGAGACCTCGGCCATCGCCGCGGTCGCCGCGGGTGTCTTCGGTGGCTGGTGACCTCCTTGCCACCGCCCTCGCTGACGTGACCCCGGTGGCCTGAGCGCCCCGCGCCGGTCACGCCTCCCACGGCGGCCGGTGGCCGAGCATCCCCAACTCGTCGAGCTCCCGCCGGACCTCGGTCTCCTCATCGAGCGGGTCCAGACCCTTGCGGGCCCGCCGCTGGTTGCGCAGCGCCACGAGCGCGCGGACCTCCTCCTCGACCTCCGGGTCCGGGCGGCCGGTTCCCGGGTCCGGTCCCGTCGGCGCCGTCCCGCTGAGCCGCGCGACCTCCGCCTCCACCTCCCGGGCCGGCTCTCCGCGGCGCAGGCGGCGGGCGTTGGCGGCCTCGACCATCTGGCGGATCTCCGCGTCCCGCTCAGCCGCCGCCCGGGCCGCGTCCGCCGCCGGCTCGCCGGGCCGCCGCCGGCTCTCCATCACCAGGCCGCGGGTGCGGTAGCGCTCCCATTCGCCGTTGGTCCCCGCGAGCGCCCAGATGGAGGCGAGCACCCCGAACACGAGGACGATCCACAGCACATCCCGGAACAGCGCGTGCATCGATCCCCTGCACCGCCTCCGTGCAGAGCCTCACTCGGTGGCCGAGAACTCGGCGACGGCGATCGCGAGCATCACCGCGCCGAGGACGGCGATCACCGCCACCTCCAGAATCGCCGGCATCCGCCAGCCCCACCAGGACAGGCCCGGGTCGAGCACGCGGCGGGCGGCTGCGGAGATCTGCAGGTGGCTGAAGACGAGCCGGCGCATCGGGTCGACCGCGTAGGCGAGCGGATCGATCCGGTTGAGAACGGTCAGCCACGTCGGCAGTCCCCGGGCGGGGAAGAGGGCGCCGGAGATGAAGTACATCGGCATCACGACCATCTGCATGACGCCCATGAACGACTGCATCTGCTTGATCCGGATCGCCACCATGATCCCGAAGGAGGTGATCGCGAAGGCGAGCAGCACCTGGATCCCGACCACCCCGAAGATGAGCCCGAGGCTGTAGGGGATGTGGACCGCCCAGGCGAGGCAGAGGACGATCAGTCCCTGCACGGTCGCGACCGTCGCCCCGCCGAGCGCCTTGCCGATGACGATGCTCGACCGGCGCACCGGGGCGACCATCATCTCGCGCAGGAAACCGAACTCGCGGTCCCAGACGATGCTCGCGGCGCTGAACATCGCCGTGAACATCACGGTCATGCAGAGGATGCCCGGATAGATGAACGTCTTCAGGTCGACGCCGTGGGTGCCCGCGGCCGACAGCTGCTGGAGGCCGCTGCCGAGGACGAACAGGAACAGGAACGGCTGCACGAGCGAGGTGACGATCCGCATCCGGTCGTTGACGAAGCGGACGAGTTCGCGCCGCCAGACGATCTTGACCGCCCGGTACTCCGAGCGGGCCGAGCGCTGCGGAACGTGGACGCGGACGACCTCGATCGGCTCGGCGGGCGGGGTCGGGGCGGGGCCGCCCCCCGCCAGCGATGTCGTGGTCGACGGGCCGCCGGCGGGCGCGACGCTCGCGCTCGCGGTGATGACCATCGGCTCGGGTCCGCTCAACCGGTGCTCGCGGCTCATCGTCGGGCGCCTCCCATCATGCGCATCATCGTCCGGTTTCGGGCCTTGGCGGGGTCCTCCTCGGCGTCGCGGATCGTCGAGCCGGTGTAGGACATGAACACGTCGTCAAGGGTCGGCCGGCTCACGCTCACGCCCGTGACGGGCACGCTGAACTCGCTGAACAGCCGCGGCACGAACGTCTCGCCGCCGGCCACCCCGAAGGTGACGTGACCCTCGACGATCCGCGCCTCGACGCCGAAGTCGGCGGCGAGGGCGGCGATCGCCGCCTCGTTGTCATCGGTCTGGATCGTCACCCGGTCGGTGCCGACACCGGCCTTGAGCGTCTCGGGCGCGTCGAGGGCGACGATCTGACCCGCGTCCATGATCGCGATCCGGTCACACCACTCAGCCTCATCCATGTAGTGGGTCGTCATGAAGATCGTGATCTGCTCGCGCTCCTGCAGCTCGCGGATGTAGGTCCAGATGCTGCGCCGGGTCTGGGGGTCCAGCCCGATCGTCGGCTCGTCGAGGAACAGCACCCGCGGGGAGTGCATCAGCCCCCGGGCGATCTCCAGGCGCCGGCGCATCCCGCCGGAGAAGGTCTGGACGACCCCGTCGCGGCGGTCCCACAGTCCGACCATCTGGAGCACCTGCTTGGCGCGGGGGAGGACGAGCGCGGACTCCACGCCGTAGAGCTCGGCGTGGAGCCGGAGGTTCTGCAGCGCGGTGAGGTAGCCGTCGAGGGTCGGGTCCTGGAAGACGAGGCCGATGTTGCGGCGAACATCGTCACGCGCGCTCACCACGTCATGCCCGGCCACCTCGGCCCGTCCCGAGGTGGGCCGGGTGAGCGTGCAGAGCATGTTGATCGTCGTCGACTTGCCCGCGCCGTTGGGTCCGAGAAAGCCGAACACCTCCCCCTGGCCGACCTCGAAGCTGACCCCCTTGACCGCCTCGAAGTCGCCGTAGCGCTTGAGGAGATTGTCGACGGTGATCGCTCGGGTGCCCGTCACGTCCATACGCTCAGTCTATGGTGGCGCGGGGTGTCAGCTCGGCTCAGTCCTCGTCCTCGGCGAGCAGCCGGTACAGGTCCTTGCGGGTCTGGTTGAGGATCTCCAGCGCGCGGGCGAGCTTGGCCGAGTCGTTCTCCTGGGCGACCTGCGCGGCCGCCTTCACCGTCCCGCCGATCGCGCGGCGGAAGCTGAGGTGTGACTCGGCGCCCTCAGGCTGCTCCCAGGGGGCGGTGACCTCGCCGAGTTCGGTGATGTAGGTCTGACCGGCCTCGGTCAGGGTGAACGTCGTCCCGGTCGCGCCCTCCTGGGGCACGCCGGCGATCAGGCCCTCGTCCTGGAGTTGGGAGAGGGTCGGGTAGACCGACCCGGGGCTCGGTGTCCACATGCCGTCGGTCCGCGCCGACAAACCCTGGATGAGCTGGTAGCCGTTGGCGGGCCCGTCCTCCCTGAGCAGGAGCAGCACGCCGAGGCGGACATCGCCGCGCCGGCGGCGGCCGCCGGGGCCGCCGAAGCCGCGCCCACGCGGGCCGAAGCCGCCGGGGCCGCCAAAGCCGCCCGGACCGGGGCCGAAGCCGAAGTCAGGGGCAAAGCCGCCGCGTCGGTGTGGGCCGTGCCCGTCCGCGTCGGGGCCGTGCGGATGGTGGTGGTGATGATGGTCATGTCGATCGTGTGTGCAAAACATCAAAGGAGATCCTTTCGTGCTGTTGTGATGCATCAAAGATATATCATTACGTATCGCGTTGTCATCGTCGGGGAGCGGCATGGCCCCCCCTGGCTCAGGCGCGCCGCCCCGCCGGTATCGTCGGGCCCGTGTTCGTCTTCAAAGCAGCCGTCGTCGGCGCCGGCACGATGGGCGGAGAGATCGCCCAGGCCATCGCCGCCGCCAACATCCCCGTCCTGCTCACCGACGTCAGCCCGGACGCCGTTGAGACCGGTCTCGCCCGCGCTCGCGCGCTGTGGGCCCGCCACGTCGACAAGGGCCGGCTCAGTGCGTCCGACGCCGACGGGCTGCTCCGCCTGATCACGCCGACGACCGGCTATGACGGGTTCGGTGACGTCGACTTCGTGATCGAGGCGGTGCCCGAACGGCTCGAGCTCAAGCAGGAGGTGTTCAGTGAGCTCGACGCCGCCACCCCCGGGCACGCGATCCTCGCCTCCAACACCTCCGCCCTGTCGATCTCGGAGATCGCCGACGTCACCCTGCGGCCCGAGAAGGTCGTCGGCTTCCACTTCTTCTACCCCGCGTCGGTGATGCGGCTGCTCGAGGTCGTCGAGGGGGAGTTCACCTCCGCCGAGACGGTCACCGCCGCGGTCAGCTTCGCCCAGCGGATCCGCAAGACGCCGATCCGGGCGGGGGAGCTGCCCGGGTTCGTCGTCAACCGCGTGCTGTCGGCCGCCTTCTCGGAGATCTGGCGCTACCAGCACGAGACCGGCGCCAGCCTCGAGGAGCTCGACGCCGCCCTCCCGGCGGCCAAGCTGATGCCCGCCGGACCGTTCGCGCTGATGGACACCCTCGGGCTCGACACGGTCCTGCACGTCGCCGAGTTCATGGAAGAGAGCTACGGCGAGCGCTTCTTCGTCCACCCTCAGCTCCGCGCCCACGTCGCCAACGGGGACCTGGGCACCAAGACCGGGAAGGGGTACTACCCGCATGCCTGACCATCACGAGCTGATCGACCGCTTCTCCCTGCGGACCTTCCATGAGGCCTGCCTCGTGCTCGAGGACGGCGTCGGCACGGTCCGCGAGATCGACCTCGGGATGCAACTCGGGGCCGGGATCGGCGGGCCCTTCGCCGCGGCGGACCGGACCGGTCTCGACGTCCTCCTCGAGGCGCTCGAGCGGCGCGTCGCCGACGGGGAGGACTCCTTCACCCCGCCGGTCCTCCTGCGCCGGCTCGTCGCTCAGGGACGGCTCGGGGTCAAGAGCGGGCAGGGCTTCTACCCCTACCCCCAGCCCGACGCCGGCTATGAGGACGCGCCGGTCAAGCTCGAGAGCCGCGGTCCGGTGGCGATCGCCTGGCTCGACCGGCCGCCGGCGAACTCGCTCGCCCCGGAGATGGTCGCTGCGCTCACCCGGGTCTGGAGTGACGTCGAGGCCGGGGGTGCGCGGGCGGTCGTGATCGCCTCCGCGAACCCGAACCTGTTCTGCGCCGGGGCCGACATCAAGGCGTTTGCGGCGATGGACGCCGCCGCCGGACGACAGCTGCTCGACGACACCCACGGGCTCTTCCGTGCCTTCGAGCGCTCACCGGTCGTCACCCTCGCCGCGGTCAACGGTCTCGCCCTCGGCGGCGGCAACGAGCTCGCGATGGCGACCGACTTCCGGATCGCCGCCGCGTCGGCGAGCTTCGGCCAGCCGGAGGTCAACCTCGGCCTCATTCCCGGCTTCGGCGGCACCCAGCGGCTGCCCCGCCTCGTCGGGACCGCCAAGGCGCTCGAGATGAACCTCACCGCCGAGTCGATCCTCGCCGAGGAGGCCTACGAGCTCGGGCTCGTCCATCGTCTCGTACCCGACCACGAGCTGCTCGACACGGCGCTCGGGTGGGCGCGGATGCTCGCCGAGAAGGCGCCGCTGGCGATCGCGGAGATGAAGGCGGTCTCGGCGCACAGCGACCTCGACGCGGGGATCGCGGCGGAGAAGCGCGCCTTCAGTGAGATCTTCGCCACCGAGGATGCGCGCGAGGGGATCAGCGCCTTCGTGCAGAAGCGCCCCGCCCGCTTCCAGGGACGCTGACCGACGACGGGGTCGGCGGGCCGGTCCGGCCCACCGGGGCCGGACCGCCGGTGGGCCGCTCAGCGCCGCCGGTAGACGGCGAGCTCGACCGGGTTGGCCGCCAGCGCCGAGAACTGCTGGGTGACCCGGACGATCGTGAAGTTCGGGTCGTTGCCGAGGAACTTCAACCACTTCTGTGAGTACTCGTTGATCACCTTCAGGTACGGGGTCGCCGTGGAGAGCCGCAGCGGGACGACGAGCCCGACGGTCTCACCGGGCCGGACACCGGCGAGCAGGCGATGCAGCTCGGTGTGGGCGTAGTGGCTCTCGAGGCGGGGGAGGAGGTTGATCCAGTCGACCCCGTAGCTGTAGCGCGGCACGCCGGCGGGCGTCCCGAAGTGGGTGATCTCCGGGAAGTAGTAGTGCAGCGTCGGGACCTGCTCGGGCTGGGTCGACAGCATCAGCGAGTCGGCGTTGAGGTAGCGGCCGGCGACCTGGCTGACCGAGTACACGTTCGACTTGGTCGCCAGTGAGGTCGGCTCGGGGTTCGTCACCCACCACAGGCAGCAGACCGCGACGGCGATCACCGCGACCCGGCGGCTGCGGGCGAGCGCGAGCGCGACGATCAGCACGAGCGGGCCGATCATCGCCGCCGCATAGCGGGCGGAGAAGGAGTAGGTGACCTTGCCGAGTAGCCAGCCCTCCCCGAAGGTGACCCAGGTGAGCAGGACGAGCACCCACACCTCACGGCGGAAGATGCCCTCGCGCGGCGCGGCCCGGTAGGCGGCGACGAGACCACCGATCCCGGCGACGAACAGCACCCCGGCGACGTCACGGCCGCCGGCGATGAAGTAGAGCGACTGCGTCCAGGTCCACAGCACCGTGTGGGCCGCCCACGGCGCGCCGGTGTGGGCGGCCTGGAACAGCAGGGTGGGCAGCCACGGCAGGTACAGGACGAGGCACGCGCCGAGGGCGAGCACCCCGTCGCGCAGCAGCGGCCGCCGCTCGGCGGCCGGGGCGAGCAGAGCCGCGGCGAGCACCCCCGTCGCGCAGGCGACGGCGAGGAACAGACCCCAGTTGTGGGTGTACATCGCCGCGGTGAGACTGAGGATGAACGGCCCGATCCAGCGCCGGCGCCCGAGGACGAAGGCGCGCAGGAAGGTGCCCGCGACGAGGACCGACAGCAGCACCATCAGCGAGTACATCCGGGTCTCTTCGCTGTAGGCGGTGAGGTAGGGAACGCCGGCCATGAGGATCGCGGCATAGGTCGCGCCCGCCCGGCCGAGCGGCCGCGCCGCCCACCACACCGCCGGAATCGCCAGCTGGGCGAAGATCAGCGACAGGATGTGGGTGGCTGCCGGAGTGGTCCCGAAGATCGACATCCAGATGTGCAGCAGCGCGTACCACAAAGGCGGCGCGCCGTCCTCGCGCAGCAGCGTGTGGAGCATCCCGAGCGGATGGGAGGCGATCCCGACGGAGATCCCCTCGTCGATCCAGTAGTGGAAGTGGATGCCGCGCAGGCGCAGCAGGGTGGAGATGACGAGGAGGCCGACGATCAGCGCCGGGTCGCCGAAGCGCCAGTCGGTGAGGCGGCGGAGACGCACGGAGAGACCGTTCAGACGGCTCGGGGAGGTGCCCGGGGCAGGGGGAGCGGACGCGTCCGGAGCCAGGACCGCGTCAAGGAGAGACGATTCCACGCCAGCGCATGCTATTGGGCCGGGGCCACCGACGGACGTTCGGTGCGTTAGCGGATCGTGAGCGTCGACTCTGACGCGCACACCCGGGCGCGTCAGGCGTGGGCGACCGCGCGGGCCCGCAGGGCCGCCTCGGTCCGGGCGAGCGCGTGGCTCACCGCCGCGCGCTCAGCCTCGCTCAACGGCCCCTCGAGGGCCGTCTGGGCGGCGGCGGTGACCCCGCCGATCAGGTCGCGCAGCTCGCCGATGCGCCCGCCGATCGCAGCCGCCTGCGGGTCTCGGGCGAGTTCGCTGACTGCCGCGTTGAGGGCGATCATCGCCCCGAGGGCCGCCTCTCGGAGACGACCCTCCTCGAGGTCGTGGGTTGCCCGCAGGGCGAGGTCGGCACACACGAGGGTCGGCTCACGGCCCGACAGGGCGGCCGCAAGCTTGGCCTGGGGCTCGAGCACCTTGGCGCGGCGCTGGAAGCGCGGGCCGCGCGGCGGGGGGAGCTCACGGCTCATCCCAAAACGCCCCTCGGCAAGGCCCTCGCCGTCCCCGTAGCCGACCTTCGCGCTCAGCAGCTGGCGCCGGCCCGGTCCGCTCACGTGCGGGTCCGCGACGATCAGCCGGAAGGCGTGCATCACGACGCCGAGGACGCCGAGGCCGTCGGCGACCTCGGTCTCCCCGGCCTCGCGCAGCCAGCGTGCGGCGGCTGCCGCGTCGGTGAACGGGGTCGCGACGTTGACGACCGTCGTCGTCGCGCCCGAGAAGACGAGCACGTGGGTCGGCGCCTCGCCGGCCGCCGGCCGACGGAGGTAGCGTCCGTCCGGCGGTCCGAGCGGTTGGGCGGTTTCGACCTGGATCGCGCTGAACAGCGCCACCTCAGCGCACCGGGGCTATTGCGTGTTCGTCTTGATCGCGTAGGCCGAGCGGGTCGTCGGCACCGCCGGCTCGGGGATCTCGCTGATGTGGGAGATCAACTGGATCCACTGGCTCGGTTTGAGGATCGACCGCACCTCCGCCGCGAGCTTGCGGTTGGACCCGAACCGCGGCGTGAAGGTCACCTGGATGCGGTTGGTGTGGTCGGGGAGGGCGAGGGTGTTGGCCTGGCCCTTGTAGCTCATCGCCGAGACGATCTCGGCCGGGGCCATCGCACCCTGCAGGGTGAGCAGGCGGCGAATCGTGATGTCGGTGATCGACCCGGGCCCCTGGTTGCCGGCGATCGGGATGTTGTTGATCGCCGAGATGTCCATCGACGCCCCGGTCCGGCCGGCCGCGTCGATCCCGTTGCTCCCCGCCCCGCAGACGAGGCCGGAGACCGTCGGATCGAGGCCGGAGGCGGCGAGGAACTCCATCGTCGCCAGCACCCGGCGGTCGACGAGCCCGGCGGCGATGTCCCGCCGTCCGCAGCTGTAGATCGCGATCCGCGGGTCCTTGAGCACCTGCTCCTGCAGCTGGCTCTTGGACTCGAGCAGGATCTGCCCGATCGTCGCCTGACGGCCGGAGCTGAGGAACGGGTTGAGCCCGGAGGCGCGGTAGATCGCCGTCGCCTGCAGCAGCTTCCAGCCATCGAGCACCGGCTTGGGGTCGATGTAGGGCGCGTTCGCGCCGGCCGGCTGGATCTGGAAGTAGACGTGCGGGGACTCGCCGTTGCTGCCCGGACCGATCCGGCCGAGGATCGTGCCGGCAACGACGACGGCGCCCCTGGTCAGCGGCGCGAGCGTGTACTGGTCGCGGGCGAGGTGCAGGACGCTGGAGAAGTAGTCGGAGAAGTTCGCGATCGCCGCGCCCTCGGACAGCAGCTGCAGCTTGCCACCGGCGGCGTAGGACGCCGGGCGGGCCGGGTTGGCGAACAGCCGCTCCTTGGCGACGGCCTGGGTCGCGTCCGGCGCACTGTGACGTGAGCCGGTGCGCTTGGCGCGGGCCGCCGTCTGGGCTGAGCTGCGCCGGAGCGTGGGGGACCGCAGCGAGCGCAGCGTCTGGCGGGACGCGTGGCCGGCGCCGGCGGCGACCGGCACCGTCGTGGTGGCGACCGTCAGGGTCGCGTCCGGCTGCAGGCCGGCGGTGGCCGGCGCGCTCGCGGCGGCGTGGCCGCTGCTCGTCGTCCGGATCGTCGCCAGCTCCTGGGCGAGCTGGGCGCGTGAGGTGGACACCGGCTTGGGGACCGGGTAGAGGGCCGGGATCGAGCCGAGGTGCGAGTAGGTGTAGGTGTTGCCCTCATCGTCCTGGAGGACGATGTAGCGGCCGCGGGCGGCGTCGTCTCCGATCGCGACGATCCTGCCGTCGTTGACGGCGATCACCGGGGACCCGACCTTCGCGTAGATGTTCGTGCCCTTCGCGGCGCCGGAGTCGACCGGGATCGCCGCGTTCGCGCCGTGGATCCGCTGTCCGGCCCGCTTGACGACGCTGTCGTCTGCATACGTCGCCGCCGCCGCGACCGGGAAGTGGCCCTGGACGAGCCCGGTCAGCGCGGACACGAGGTTGCTCGGCATGCCGCCGATCAGCTGGGCGCGCAGCAGCACCGACTGGACGTACCAGTTCGCGTGGTTGTAGGCGAAGATCGCCTTGGCGAGGTCCGTCGAGGCGCCCGCCGCCGACAGGTAGCGGGCGGCGGCGAAGATCGCATCGGTCGGGTTGTAGGGGTCGGCGTACCCGGTGCCGGTCGCGTCGACCCCCCACCGCGCCCACGTGGAGGGAAGGAACTGCATCCACCCGACCGCTCCGGCGGAGGAGACCGACAGGTCGCGGCCATAGTCGGTCTCGATCCAGTTGATCGCCGCCAGGACCTGCCACGGTACGTTGTACTCGATGCCCGCGGCCTGGTAGATCGGCAGCAGGAACGGGGGGATCTGGAAGCTGTCGATGAAGAAGTTCGGGACGCCGATCGGCGCCGCGCCGGGAAGGGCGAAGCTGTAGGTCGGGTTCGACGGCGACGGCACGCCGCCGGCCGCCGTCAGCGTCGTCACCGGCGTCGTGTTGACCTTGCTCGTCTTGGTGACCGTCGGGGCGGGGGTCGTCGACTCCGGCTGCAGGGTGACCGTGAGCGGCCGTGCGGTCGCCTTGTGCCGCTTGCGACCCGGCGTCGTCGCCGTGCCGGTGGTCGCGCTCTGGGTCGTGGCGGTGCCCGACGTTGCCGTGCCCGTCGTGCTCGTCTCGGTCGTCGTCGTCGCGGGGGTCAGGGCGATCGCCGGTCCGGTGGTCGTCCCCGCCGGAGCGGAGGCGCAGGACTCGGAAACGGCGACGACCGTGCCGGTCACCGGCAGGTTGATCGCCGACAGCGGCGTTCCCGACGGGACGTTGACCTGGAAGGAGAGGGTGTGCCCGCCCGCGAGCGTCACCGACACGGTGCAGGTGTCCGCCTCCGCGAGGCCGGGCAGGGCGAGCAGGCCGGTCGCCACCGTCGCGGCCGCCGTCAGCCTCATCCCTCGCTTTCGGGTGCTTCGCATACGTGTTCTCTCTCCCCGCGGTCCGCCCCAGCCGGGGCCTGTGCATCATGCGCAGGGGCGGACCCTAGCGTTCGATCCGGACCTTTGCAATCCCTACCCCCTCCCGCGAGGGACGTTTCACCACCTGAGGTGGGTCGCTAGCGTGTTGATCCAGCGCGTGTCCTTGCCACCCGAGCAGAAGGGGTTCCCCATGTCCGATCACGACGACGATCCGGCCCGCGACGGAGCTCGGCCCCTGCGCCGCCAGGGTGAGGAGGTGATCGGCCGGATCGCTCAGGAGCTGCTCCAGAGCCCGGTCGTCACCGGGGCCCTCAGCACGGTGTTCGAGACCCGGGAGCGCGCGACGCGCGCCCAGGAACTCGCGATGAGCGCCCTCAACCTGCCCTCGGCGGCCGACATCGAGCGACTCACCCGGCGGGTACGGTCGGTCGCCCAGCGGATCGAGGGTCTCGAGGACGGCCTCGACCGGATCGCCGATCGGCTTGAGAAGGTCGCCTCGACCTCGGCCCTCGACACGCGCCTGACCGCGATCGAGGCGAGCCTCGAGCGGATCGAGGCGGCCCTCGCCGCGTCGAGCTCGTCGCTCGGCGCAACGTCGGCGGACGGTGATCAGAGCGGGGATGCCTGACCGGTCCCGTGACGCCATTACCTTATGCCCACTTGACGTAACGGGCAGCTAACGGGCTGAACACCCATCGCTGTCGATCTCTCGCTTAGATAGTTGTCGGTCGGGGTCGCGGGGATTCCGACCGGCGCTACGAACACTGGAGATCTGACGTGCTCACAGAGCCCCACCCGGGGATCATCACAGCCCCTGCGCCTGACGCGGGGGAGGCGGCCGGTATCCCGGCTCGGCGAACCCTGTGCGACATCTTTGCCGCGACCGCTGCCGCCCATCCGGAGGCGATCGCCCTCGACGCGCCGGACGCCACCTTCACCTACCGCGAGCTCGACGCCCGCGCTCGCGAGCTCGCGAGCGAGCTCGCCGGGCTCGGTGTCGGCCGGGGTGATCGGGTTGCCGTCTCGGTCCCCAGCGGCACCGCCGCGCTGTATCTGGCGATCCTCGGCGTGCTCCGCGCCGGGGCGGCCTACGTCCCCGTCGACACCGACGACCCGCCCGCACGGGTCGCCGACATCCTCGCGCGCTCCGGCGTCGTCGCGGTCATCCGCGACGGCCTGGCGATCGAGCCCTGCGGCCCGTCCCGTGCGGGGGCGGCTCTGAGTGGACCCGCCCCCGAGCCACCGACCCCAGCCGATGATGCGTGGATCATCTTCACCTCCGGCTCGACCGGCACGCCCAAGGGCGTCGCGGTCACCCACCGGTCGGCCGCCGCCTTCGTCGACGCCGAGGCGCGGCTGTGGGAGCTCACCCCGAGCGACCGGGTCCTCGCCGGTCTGTCGGTCGGCTTCGACGCCTCCTGTGAGGAGATCTGGCTCGCCTGGCGTCATGGCGCCGCCCTTGTCCCCGCGCCGCGTGACCTCGTGCGCGCGGGCGTGGAACTGGGTGACTGGCTGCTGGCTCGGGGGATCACCGTCGTCTCCACCGTGCCGACCCTCGCCGCCCTGTGGGACGAGTCCTGCCTCCACCAGGTCCGGCTGCTCATCCTCGGCGGGGAGGCCTGCCCCGAGCCGCTCGGCTGGCGACTCGCCGCCGGCCGGCAGGTGTGGAACACCTACGGGCCGACCGAGGCGACCGTCGTCTCGACCGCCGCCCCGATCATCCCCGGCGAGCCGATCCGGATCGGCCACCCGCTCGCGGGTTGGGAGGTCGCGGTGCTCGAGGATGGCGAGCCGGTGCCTCCGGGCCTGCCCGGCGAGCTCGTGATCGGCGGGGTCGGCCTCGGCCGCTACCTCGATCCCGAGCTCGACGCCGAGCGCTACGCCCCGGTGCCGGCGCTCGGCTGGACCCGCGCCTACCGGACCGGGGACATCGTCGTCGACGGGCCCGGCGGCCTGCAGTTCGTCGGTCGCCGCGACGATCAGGTCAAGGTCGGCGGCCGCCGGATCGAGCTCGGGGAGATCGAGGCGGCCCTGTGCGCGGTCTCGGGCGTCCGGGCTGCGGCCGCCGCGGTCCGCCAGAGCGCGGCCAAGAACACGCTGCTCGTCGGCTACGTCGTCGGGGACGTCGATCCGGTCAGCGTCCGGGCGACCGTCGCCCGCCGGCTCCCGTCGGGGATCGTCCCGCTCGTCGTCGTCCTCGACGAGCTGCCGCTCGCCCCGTCGGGCAAGGTCGACCGCAAGGCGCTGCCGTGGCCGGCCGGGGGGGACGCCGCCGGGTTGGCGATGGGGATCGCCGCCGACGGTGAGCCGCTCGACGACCACCAGGCGTGGCTCGCGGAGCGCTGGATCGAGCAGCTCGGGCCGGTCCGGATCACGCTTGACTCGGACTTCTTCGCCCTCGGCGGGGCGAGCCTCGCCGCCGCCAAGCTGATCTCGGTGCTGCGCCGCGAGTACCCGGGGATCGCCGTCGCCGACGTCTATCACCACCCGACGCTGCGCCAGCTCGCCGACCGGCTCAGCGAGCTCGGCCGTGCCGACGCCGGGGCGGGCGCGGGCGCCTGCACCGCACCGGCGCGCTGGTTCGGCGCCGCCCAGATCGCCGGAGTCGTGGCCCTCAGCACCCTGACGGCCGTCCCGTTCGTCCTCTTCGCCTTCGCCTACTCGAACCTGTTCGGGGCCGGGCTGCCGCACGTCAGCTGGGTCGCCCTCGGGGTCGCCTACCTGCTGTTGGCGACCGCCCCGGCGAAGATCGGCCTGCAGATCATCGCCTCCCGTGTCCTGCTCGCCGACCTCGCGCCGGGGCGCTACCGGCGTGACTCGTGGCTCGCCTGGCGGCTGTGGTTCGTCCACCGCCTCGGAGAGGCGACCCGCTCGGACCGGCTTGGGGGGACACCGTGGGCGGCCAGCTACGCCCGGCTCGTCGGCGCCGACGTCGGCCCGGGGGCGCGCCTGGCGACCGTCCCGGAGGCCGGCTCGCTGCTCCACATCGGGGCGGGGGCGACGATCGAGGCGGCCGTCGACACCCGCGGCTGGTGGATCGACTCCGAATCGCTCGTCGTCGGCTCCATCCACGTCGGCGCCGGCGCCCGGGTCGGCACCCGGACGCTGCTCGAGCCGGGCGCGGTCATCGGCGCCGACGCGGAGATCGAGCCCGGCAGCGTCGTCCGCGGGGAGATCCCCGCCGGCGAGCGCTGGGGCGGCGTCCCGGCGGTCCGGCTCGGCCGGGCCGGTGAGTTCTGGCCCGCCGCGCCGCCGGATCTGCTCACCGACCCGCACGGGTCGCGCCGCTGGTTGTTCGCGCTGTCGGTCCTGCTCACCGACGCCCTGCTCGCCACCGCTGCCCTCCCCGGACTCGCCCTGCTGTGGTTGATCGGCGGGGTTCTGCCCGGCCTCGGCACCTCGCCGCTGCTCACCGCCGGCGAGGTGCTCCTTGACGTCGCCCTGTGGATCCCGTGCTCGGCGATCCTGCTCGCCGTCGCCCTCCGGCTCGTGTGGAAGCTCGTCACCCCCGGCTACCACCCCGAGTACGGGCTGATCGGCTGGGCGCTGTGGTTCGGCGGGGTGCTGCTCGACACCGGCTCGACGTTCCTGTTCGCGATGTGGGCCTCCCTGCTCACGCGCCCGTGGCTGGCCCTGATGGGGATCGAGGTCGGCAGCCGCAGCGAGATCTCGACCGCGACCGGGCTCAACCCGCTCGTCCGCTTCGGCGCCTACTGCCAGAGCACCGACGACATCGGCTTCTGCGGCGTCCGGGCCCGGCACGGCTGGATCCATGTTGACGGCGTCAGCGTCGGGGACCGCAGCTTCCTCGGCCCCGGGGCGATCCTCCGCGGCGGCACACGGATCGGCAACGACTCACTCGTCGGCGTGCTCACCCTCGCTCCGCTCACCCCGCCGGACGGCACCTCGTGGCTCGGCGTCCCGGCGCTCGAGCTGCCCCGCGCCGCCGACTGTGCTGACCCGACCCGGACCCACCATCCGCCCCGCCACCTCGTCGCCGGGCGCCTCGCGATGGACATCGCCCGGCTGTTCCTGCCGAACCTGACCGTCGCGGCGATCGGGGTCGGCGAGCTGCTCGCCATCGGGTTCCTCGCCCGCGGCGCCGGAGTGTGGCTCGCCTGCCTCGGCGCGCCGTTCGTGCTCGTCGCCGGCGGTGTCGTCGCCTGCGCGGTGACGGTCGCCTGCAAGTGGCTGCTGATCGGCCGCTACCGGCCGGGGGAGCATCCGCTGTGGTCGTTCTTCGTCTGGCGGGACGAGTTCCTCAACGCCACCCAGGAGCAGCTCGCGGTGTCGGGCCTGCTCGGCCTCGGCCTCGGGACCCCGCTGATGTCGATCTACCTGCGCGCGATGGGCGCGAAGGTCGGGCGCGGGGCGTGGATCGAGACGGCCGCGGTGACCGAGTACGAGATGATCGACCTCGCCGACGGGGCGGTCGCCAACCGCGGCTCCTGCCTGATGACCCACCTCTTCCACGACCGGCTGCTGCGGATCGGCCCGACGCGCCTCGGCGCCGGGGCGACGCTCGGGCCGACCGCGGCGGTCCTCCCCGACACCGTCCTCGGGGCCCGCACCGTCGTCGGGGGCCACTCCGTCGTTCTCCGGGGCGAGGAGCTGCCCGAGGCGACCCGCTGGGTCGGTACCCCGGTCGTCGCCGACGTCGCCGGCTGAAACCGACGCTCGGGCGTGTGCGCGGCGGCCGAACCCGTCGTCACCCTGCTGCGCGGCGGGCGCGCGGAGGCCCGCCGCGCCTCCCCGCCCGGGCGCCGGGTGAGCCGCTCCTACAGCGCCCCCTACGCGCTCGTCGCCGTCCACGACGGCCCCGTCGGG
This sequence comes from Conexibacter sp. DBS9H8, assembly GCF_023330685.1. Lineage (GTDB taxonomy): Bacteria > Actinomycetota > Thermoleophilia > Solirubrobacterales > Solirubrobacteraceae > Palsa-465. Next base: position 3,042,292 of record NZ_CP097128.1, on the reverse strand, counting down.
GTTGACATCGAGGCGGTCGGGCCGCTGGAGCCGGGGTTCTGGGCCTCGATCTGCACTCCGAGCGAGCGGGCGGCGCTGAGTGGCGCGGACGCGCGCGCGATCACGTCGCTGTGGTCCTCGAAGGAGGCGCTCGCCAAGGCGCTCGGGGACGCGGTCGCCTATGACCCGCGCCGGCTCGAGTCACCGCGCTTCTGGCCCGGCGGAGCAAGCGGCCGCTGGCGCGCGCGTCCCCTCGATCTCCCCGACGGGTTCGTCGGCTGGGTCTGCTGGGCGCTACCCGGTGAGGGCGGCGACGGCGACCGCGCCGAGCCGGGACTCCGCAGCCTCGAGGGCGTCCTCGCCGATGCGGACATGCCCGGCCGGGGCCCCGAGCCGGTCTGAGATCACCAGCAGCGCACCGGTCTGGACCCGGTGGCGCGCGCCGAGGGCGAACAGCGTCGCCGCCTCCATCTCAACCGCCCGCGCGCCGGCGGCCCGCCAGTCGGCGTGCCGGTCCTCGGCGTCGTAGAAGAGGTCGGTCGAGACGACCGGCCCGACGGCCGCGTCCGCATCGGAGCGGGTGGCGTCGGGGCCGACGGCCGGGTCGGCCCCGACGGCCGGCGCCGCCGCGCCGCGCAGGGCCGCGAGCAGCTCCGGGGACGGGTCGATCCGGGCGCGGCCGCCGGTGAGCGCGGCGCTCGTCCCGTCGTCGGCGATCGCCTCGGTCGCGATCAGCAGCGCCCCGAGCCCGAGGTCGGGATCAAGCCCGCCGCAGGTTCCAACCCGCAGCAGCCGCCGGGCTCCGAGGCCGATCAGCTCGCTGATGACGATCGCCGCGCTCGGACCGCCCATGCCGGTGCTCTGGATCGTCAGCGGAGCGCCGTCGAGGCGGGCCGGGCCGGTGTAGCCCCACAGGCCGCGGTGGTGGTTGAACATCAGCGGGCCGTCGATCAGCTCCTGGGCGAGGCGGAGGGCCCGGCCGGGATCCCCGGGCAGCAGCACCCGTTCGGCGAGCCCGGCGGTAGGGTGGAGGTGGATGCTCACCGCGGCGAGGTTAGACTCACCCGTCGTGAGCGCCACCTTCTCCTCCTCCGCGGAGTTTCGCGAGGTCATGGACCGCACCTTCCAGATCATGAGCGAGGATCCGGAGATCGGCCCGCGCCTGCGTGACGCCGATACCCCCCAGCGCTTTGAGTTCTCCGACGTCGACCTCGTCGTCAACATCCGTTCGGGCATGCCCGACAGCGGAGAGGGAAACCTCGTCTGGGACTGGAGTGACGAGGTCGCCTGGAACCCGAAGGTGATGATGGTGATGGCCTCCGACACGGCCAACCGCTACTTCCAGGGCCGCGAGGACGTCGCGCTGGCGATCGCCCGCCGCCGGATCCGGGCGAGCGGTGACGTCAAGGCGGCACTGGCGATCCAGCCGATGCTGCGGCCGCTGTTCGCACGCTACCGGGACCTGATCACCCGCGATTACGCCCACCTCGAGCTCTGAGGGGCCCGGGAGAGGGCACCCCGGCGGCGTGGGGACGGGCGACGCCAAGGCGGTGCTGACTCGGGACGCCGACGCGGTGACCGCGCTCGTCGCCGCCGGTGGGCTGCTCGCCGCCGGCCGCCGGGTGCTCGTCCTCCTCTCCGGTGGCCAGGACTCGACCTGCCTGCTCCACCTCGCCGTCGCCCTGTGTGGCCCCGACGCGGTCCGCGCTCTGCACGTCAACTACGGCCTGCGGCCGGGCGCGGAGGCCGATCAGGCCCAGGTCGAGGCGACCTGTTCGGCCCTCGGGGTGGCCCTCGAGGTCGTGCGTCCGCCCGCCCGGACGCGGCCGGGCAACCTCCAGGCCTGGGCCCGGGAGGTCCGCTACCGGGCCGCCCACGAACGGGCCGGCGGCGGCGACATCGCCGCCGGGCACACGGCGACCGACCAGCTCGAGACCGTCCTCTATCGGCTCATCTCCTCACCCTCGCCGCGGGCGCTCGCCGGGATGGCCCGGCGCTCGGGCCCGCTGATCCGGCCGCTGCTGGCGGTCACCCGCGCCGAGACCGCCCGCTACTGCGTCGAGCGGGGCCTCGCCGTGTGTGAGGATCCGAGCAACGCCGAGGGGGTCTTCGTCCGCAACCGGATTCGCCACGAGCTCGTGCCGCTGCTCACCGAACTGCACCCGGGGGCGGCGGCGAACGTGCTCGCCCTCGCCCGGCGGGTCGCCGAGGAGCACGCGGTCGTCGAGGCGCTGGTCAGCGAGCGACTCGACGGCCGTGAGGAGGTCGGTCTCACCGAGCTCGCCGCCTGGCCGCCCGGGCTCGCCGCCGTCGCGGTGCAGCGGCTCGCCGACGCCGCCGCCGGCGGCCCTGCCGCCGGGGTCGCCCGGCGGCTCGGGGAGATCGTCGCGATGGGGCCCGACGCCGCGCTCGACCTGCCCGGCGGAGTGCGGGCGCGCACCCGGGCGAGCCGGCTGGCGTTCGAGCGGACACCGCGAGTGGACGCCCCGATCACATCGCTGACACAATCCGACGGTGCCCACCCCCAGTGACGACCCGGTCGGGGAGATCCTCGTCTCTGAGGTGGCGCTTGCCGCCCGGGTGCGCGAGCTCGCCGCCGAGGTCTCCGCCGATTACGCCGACCGCGAGCTCGTCCTGATCGGCGTGCTCAAGGGGGCGATCTTCTTCCTCGCCGACCTGATGCGGGCGCTGACGGTTCCCTGCGAGGTCGACTTCATGGCGATCTCCAGCTACGGCTCGGCGACCAAGAGTTCGGGCGTCGTGCGGATCCTCAAGGACCTCGACATGCCGCTCGAGGGTCGCGACGTACTGATCGTCGAGGACATCGTCGACTCGGGCCTCACCCTGCAGTACCTGCTGCGCAACCTCGCCGCCCGCAACCCGGCGAGCCTCGAGGTGTGCGCGCTGCTGATCAAGCCGGGCGCCCGCCAGGTGCGGTCCTCACCCCGCTACGTCGGGTTCGAGCTGCCGGACCGTTTCGTCGTCGGCTACGGGCTCGATCACGCCGAGCGCTACCGCAACCTCCCGTTCGTCGCCGCTCTGCGCCAGCCATGAGGTTGCTAGGCTTGGCGTTTCCCGCTCACCGCGGGACCGCCCAATCAGGGTGGACCGCGGCGCGAGACGCACCGCGATGACCCGATTCTTCAAGAGCGCGCTGTTCCCGATCCTGATCGTGGTCGTGCTCGCGTTCTTCGCCCAGAAGCTGATCGGCGGCTCCCACTCGGGCACCTCCTACACCTTCGGCCAGTTCGTCACCCAGGTCCAGAAGGGCCAGGTGCAGTCGGCCAACTTCGATCAGAAGGACAACAGCGTCGCCGTCGTGCTGCGCAACGGCGGGGGCAAGTACTCGGTCGGCTATCCCGACAACATGACCCAGGTCCTCACCCAGGAGCTGATCAAGCACGACGGCCCCCAGGCCGCGCAGTTCCAGGACAAATCCTCGAGCGCGTGGATCTCGATCCTCACCTACATGCTCCCGTTCGTGCTGATGTTCGGCCTCTGGTTCCTGTTGATGAACCAGGTCCAGGGCGGCGGCTCGAAGGTGATGAGCTTCGGCAAGTCGCGGGCCAAGCGGATGGCGGTCGACTCACCGAAGATCACCTTCCGGGACGTCGCCGGCGTCGATGAGGCGGTTGAGGAGCTCCATGAGATCAAGGAGTTCCTCGAGAACCCGAAGAAGTTCCAGGCCCTCGGCGCCCGCATCCCCAAGGGCGTGCTGCTCTACGGTCCGCCCGGTACGGGCAAGACCCTGCTCGCCCGCGCGGTCGCCGGGGAGGCCGGGGTGCCGTTCTTCTCGATCTCGGGCTCGGATTTCGTCGAGATGTTCGTCGGGGTCGGCGCGAGCCGCGTCCGTGACCTGTTCGAGCAGGCGAAGCAGAACAGTCCGTGCATCATCTTCATGGATGAGATCGACGCCGTCGGCCGCCACCGCGGTGCCGGCCTCGGCGGCGGGCACGACGAGCGCGAGCAGACCCTCAACCAGCTCCTCGTGGAGATGGACGGCTTTGAGATGAAGGACAACATCATCCTCATCGCCGCGACGAACCGGCCCGACATCCTCGACCCGGCGCTGCTGCGCCCCGGCCGCTTTGACCGCCAGATCGTCGTCGACCGGCCCGACCGGGCGGGCCGCAAGAAGATCCTCGAGGTGCATACCCGCGGCAAGCCGCTCGCCCGGGAGATCGACGTGGAGGCGCTCGCCGGGCAGACCCCCGGCTTCACCGGGGCCGACCTCGCCAACCTCGTCAACGAGGCCGCACTCCTCGCCGCCCGCAACGGCAAGCGGGAGATCACCCAGATCGAACTCGAGGAGGGGATCATGCGCGTGATCGCCGGCCCCGAGAAGAAGACGCGGGTGATGTCCGAGGGCGAGCGCCGGATCACCGCCTACCACGAGATGGGGCACGCGATCGTCGGCCACTACCTGCCCCACTCGGACCCGATCCACAAGATCTCGGTGATCAGCCGCGGCCAGGCGCTCGGGTACACGATCTCAATGCCCGGGGAGGACAAGTTCCTCACCACCCGCGCCGAACTGCTTGACACGATGGCGATGACCCTCGGCGGCCGGGCGGCCGAGGAGATCGTCTTCGGTGAGATCACCACCGGCGCCTCCAACGACCTGGAGAAGGTGACCGCGACGGCAAAGCAGATGGTGATGCGCTACGGCATGTCCGAGCGGCTCGGTCCGCGCGTGTTCGGTCACGACCACGGCCAGCCGTTCCTCGGCCGCGACATGGGGACCGAACCGGACTACTCCGATGAGATCGCCCGGGAGATCGACACCGAGATCCGCCGGATCGTCGAGGGCGCCCACCAGCAGGCCCTCGGCCTGCTGGCCAACCACCGTGAAGCGCTCAACCGCATCTCCGAGATCCTCATCAAGCGTGAGACGATTGAGGCCGACCAGTTCGAGGCTCTGCTCGCCGGCTCCTCGGAGGAGGCGGTGTTCGGATCGGAGGCGCCGCCGCCCCCGCAGCTGCCCGCCTCCCCCGAGCGGGTGCCTCAGACCGCACCGCGGCCCCTGCCGCGGCCCGGCCTCGCCTCCGAGTAGAGGTTCTCCGCCAAGGTCGATGACCTTCACTGACGCGGATCCCCTGCCTGGGAGTGAACTGGCCGCGTTCGTCGCGGCGATCGAGAGCGGCACCGTGCAGGGGGCCGCGGACGCGCTCGCCCTCACCCAGTCGGCGGCGACGAAACGGATCCAGCGCCTCGAGAGCCGCGGAGGCGGTCCGCTGCTCACGCGCGGGCACAGCGGCGTCGAACCGACCGACCTCGGCAAGCGGCTCTACCCGCTCGCCAAGCAGGCGCTCGCCGCGCTGTCGGAGGCCGGGGCGGCTCTCACCGCCGCCGGGGAGACCCGGGAGCTGCGGCTCAGCTCGAGCTTCACCGTCGGCGAGTTCCTGCTCCCCGGCTGGATGGCGAGCTTCCGTACCCAGCTGCCCGGGGTGCACGGCGAGCTGGAGGTGGTCAACTCCGCCCTCGTCGTCCACGCCGTCCGGGAGGGGGAGAGTGAGATCGGCTTCGTGGAGGGGCTCGACCCGCTCGAGGGGCTTGAGGTACTCACCCTCGCCCACGACCGGCTCGTCGTCGTGATCGCCGCCGACCACCGCTGGGCCCGGCGCCGGGCGATCGCTCCGGCCGAGCTCGTCGGCGAGCCGTACCTGACTCGGGAGAAGCTGTCGGGCACCCGGGCGGTCGCCGAGAGCGCGCTCGCCGCCGCCGGCATCTCCCTCGCCCCGGCCCTGTCGGTCGCGAGCCTGCAGAGCCTCAAGCGGGCGATCGCGGCGGGCGGCTTTGCGATCATCTCCGAGCTGTCGGTCGAGGCCGAGCAGCGTGCGGGCACCCTCGCGGCGGTGCCGATCCAGGGCCTCGATCTCAGCCGGGCGCTGCAGGCGGTTCGTCGCGCGCGCGGTCCCCACGCCGCCCCGGCGGCCGCGTTCTGGCGCTGGCTCGAGCGCCTGGCCATCCTCCCGTCACCGCTCTGAGGCGCCGGTGGCTCCGGCGACGACGCTCAGACGCCCGTCTCCCCGCTCACGCCTCTCGGGCGCCCGTGGCTTCGGCGCTCCGGACCCGTCAGTGCCCGAGGTGGGCCGCGTATCCGGCCGGGTAGAGGCCGGTGTGGCTCCACACGTTGACGTCGGGCAGGAAGATGAGGGCGAGGATGAGGCCGGCGACCATCGCGACGATGAGCGCGATCACCCGCCCGCGCGTGCCTGGTAGGTCGTCGCGGCGGCGCTGTTCGTGGCTGACCGCCCTGACCGCGTCGGGGAGCTCAGCGAGGTGGCCGAGGACGTGAAGGCCCATTGCGCCGAGCCAGAGGATGAACGTCGCCTTGTGGAAGAGGCGCAGTAGGTTCGAGGAAGTCGGTCCGACGAGCAGCAGCAGCAGGCCGGAGAAGAGCACCCCAAGCGTCGTCAAGATGACGAACGGCCCGAGGATCCGCAGCATCGGGTGGGGCGGCCCCTTGCGCCGGTAGACGGCGCTCCCGGTGTAGTAGCGGGTGAACCGGTAGCCGGTGGTGGCGAGCTTGAGCCCGACCGGCCCGACGAGCAGCACCCCGACGAACAGGTGCAGCCACAGCATCTGGCCGATCCGCAGGATCGTGATCCCGATGAACGCGAACAGGACGAGGAGGATCACGCCGGTGACCGCGGTCAGCTGCTCGTTACCAGCCGGTCCCCCGCCGAACAGGCTGCGGCGTCGAGCCCGCACGCGGGAGCGGGAGCGGTAGTCAGCCCGCGGTCGGGAGCGCTGGCGGGACGGATAGGTGTCAGAGGTCGCCATGTCCTCACTGTCGGTCGTGGCGGTAAAGCGGCGCTTGGAGGCGGATGAGAACCCTCTTGGCTCTTCGCCGCCGCAGCGGCGCGGTACCGTCAGGAGGATGGATTCCCCGTCCCGGCCCCCCCGTGCCCGCTGGTTCGTGCTCACCGTCCGCTGGGGGGTGCCCCTCGCGATCGCCGTCGTCGGGATCGTTCTGATCGTGCGGGGACAGGGCCACATCGCCAACGTCAGCGACACGACGTCGGGCGCGAGCGTGTTCAGCACCTACCCGACCGGGCAGCGCTCGATCGACAGCATCCTCGGGGTGACCGCCCTCGTCGTCGCCCTGATGATCTGGATGGTCGGCTGGCTGATGCGGATGACGACCCGGGACGGCAAGGACCGCCAGCGGGAGGAGGAGGCGCGCGAATACTTCGCCCGCACCGGTCGCTGGCCCGGGGAACAGGGCCCGGCCGGCCCATCCCGGTGAGCGAGCCCGAGGCCCGCGTGGGCGCCCCGTTCACGGTGATGGGGATCGTCAACGTCACCCCCGACTCGTTCTCCGACGGGGGCAGCTACCTCGACCCGGAAGCGGCGATCGCCCACGGACTCGCACTCGTCGGGGAGGGGGCGGCGATCCTCGACGTTGGCGGCGAGTCGACCCGGCCGGGCGCCGACCCCGTCCCCGAGGCTGAGGAGACCACCCGGGTGATCCCGGTGATCGAGGGTCTCGCCGCCGCCCTCACCGCCGTGCCGGCCCCGGTCCGGATCAGCGTCGACACGTCCAAGTTCGGGGTCGCGGCGGCCGCGTTCGCCGCCGGGGCGACCCTGCTCAACGACGTCACCGCCCTCCGCCACGCCCCCGAGCTCGCCGGTCTCGCCGCCCAGGCCGGGGCTCAGGTCTGTCTCGTGCACATGCGCGGGGAGCCCCGCACGATGCAGGCCAGCCCGGTGTACGGCGACGTCGTCTCAGAGGTCAAGGCCTTCCTTGAGGCCCGCCTCGCCTTCACGGTCGCCGAGGGGGTGCCGGAGGAGCGGGTGATCCTCGACCCCGGGATCGGCTTTGGCAAGACGGTCGCCCACAACCTCACCCTGCTGCGCCGCTGTGACGAACTGCTCAGTCTCGGTCGCCCGATCCTGATCGGCACGAGCCGCAAGTCCTTCCTCGGGGCGCTCACCGGCGGGCGCCCGCCCGCCGACCGGCTCGCCGCCACGATCGCCACCAACGTGATCGCCTATGAGCGCGGGGCGCGGATCTTCCGCGTCCATGACGTCGCCCCCGTCCATGACGCGCTCACCGTCACCGCCGCGACGTTCGCGCCCGACTGAGCCCCGGTGTCCCCGCCCGCACGGGCGAGCCCCGTCGATAAGCCCCACTGTCTAAGCTGGCCCGCTCACCCGTGCGCGGCTCTTGGAAGGAAGGGATCCCGATGGCAGATGACGAGCTGGACGACGAGTACGCCGAGTCCGATGAGGATGAGGATGAGGATGAGGGCCATCCCGAACCGGAGGTGACGATCGAGATCAGCGGGCTCTCCCTCTACACGCACATGGGGGTCACCGCCGCCGAGCGCGAGATCGGCCAGCGCCTGTTAATCGACGTGCGCATGGACATCGGTGAGTCCGACGCGACGATCACCGACCGGATCGAGGACACCGTCGACTACGGCGAGGTCTGCAACGTCGTCGCGCTGGTCGCCCAGCAGCGCTCCTACCGCACCCTCGAACGGCTGTGCGGGGCGATCGCCGACCGGCTGTTGGAGGAGTATGAGGTTCACGCGATCTGGATCAAGGCGGCCAAGCCCGAGCCGCCGATCGCCCTCCCAGTCAGTGAGGTCTCCGTTGAGGTGTGGCGGGAGGCGTGAGCGCCGGCGCCGCCCCGGTCGTCGGCTACCTCGGGCTCGGCTCCAACGTCGGGGACCGGCGCGCGAACCTGCGCGCCGCCCTCGACGGGCTCGTGGCCGCCGGGGTCGAGGTGCGCGCCGCCTCCTCGGTCTATGAGACCGAGCCGGTGGGGCTGGTCCTCGACCAGCCCGCGTTTCTCAACGCCTGCCTGCGGGTGGCCACCACCCTCGCGCCACTCGACCTGCTTGATGCCGTCAAGGCGCTCGAGCGCGCGCTTGGGCGCGACCCCACCGTCGTCCGTCACGGGCCCCGGGTGATCGACGTCGACATCCTCCTGTTGGGTGATCTCGCGTTCGAGACCCCGCGGCTCACCCTCCCGCATCCGGCCCTGACCGAGCGGCGCTTCGTCCTCGTGCCGCTGCTCGAACTCGACCCCGACCTGGGGGTCCCCGGCGGCGTCCGGTTCGCCGACGCGCTCGCCACCCTCGAGGGGCAGGCCGTCCGGGTCGCCGGGCCCCCGCTGCTCTGAGCCGCCGCCCCGGGCCGCCCGCTCACAGGCGGGCGGCACCGGCCACGCGCGCGCCCGTCCGGGCGCCGGAGACGCTGTCGGACGGGAGGGCACGAGCGTGCCGGGCGGGCGCCGCCTAGGCGAGCGCGCCGGCGGGGAGGGACCCGCCGACCGGCCCATGGAACAGGGCGAGCGCGAGGTCGAGGGCGGGGCTGGCGGCGAGCAGCGGCGCAACGTCCCCGATGCTTGCGAGCAGGCGGACGGTCGAGAGGATCTGCAGGTCGGCTGCGTTGGGGTGGGCGAGGTCCCCGATCGTCCCGTCCTCGATCCACGCGTTGATCTTCTCGATCTGGCCGGGCAGTTCGGCGAGGCGCCGGCGGCCGGTCGCGTCGTCGGTGCGCTGCAGCCGCCGTTCGGCGGCGACGATCAGCGGCGCGTTGAGCTTGACGAGCGCCGGTGGGAGCGGCAGGCGCGAGCCCTGCGTATAGGAGACGAGCGCGGCGGGATGGTGGCCGGCGGCGGCCCAGATGAGGTCGCGGGCGACCTGCTGGAACTCCTCGTTGCCCCACCGCTCGGCCACCTCGACCGCCGGGCGTTGCGCCGGGAACAGGGCGGGCTCGGGCACGAGCGCGTCGAGTCGATGGAAGATCCGTGTCGTGCCCTGGATCTTCTCCTCGTCGAGGCGCAGCGCCGGCACGGTGCGGGAGCCGAAGATGACCGTCTGGGCGACCGTGTGCAGCAGCGGGGGCCACTCGACGGTCCGGTAGGGGAGGCCCTTGAGCTCGAGCGCGCGGGCGACCGCGTCGCAGGGGTGAGAGTTATGGATGACGTAGAGACGGATGTTCACCGGCGAGAGCCTATATTCACGCGGTGCCTCACAGCGCTGGCTACCTGCTCGTCGTCGACGTCGGCAACACCCAGACCCACTTCGGCGTGTTCGGGGCGGGGGAGACGACCGTGTTCGAGGAGTGGCGCTTTGCCACCGTGCGCGAGTCGACCCGGGATGAGCTCGGGGCTGCGCTGTCGAACCTGCTCGCCCTCCGCGGGCTCGGGTTCGCCGACATTGACGCCTCGATCGTCTCCTCGACCGTGCCCCAGCTCAACGACCAGTGGACGCTGATGGCCGCCTCATACCTCGACCATGAGATGCTCGTCGTCGGCCCGGCGATCAAGACCGGCATGCCGATCCGGATCGACAACCCGCGCGAAGTCGGCGCTGACCGGCTCGTCAACTCGATCGCCGCCTATGACCGGCTCGGGCGCTGCGCGATCGTCGTCGACTTCGGTACGGCGATCACCTACGACATCATCTCCGACGCGGGTGAGTACCTCGGCGGGATCATCACCCCGGGTGCCGAGATCTCCCTCGATGCGCTGTATGAGCGCGCCGCCAAGCTCCCCAAGGTCGACATCGTCGCGCCGAAGGCGGTGATCGGCAAGTCGACGGTCGAGGCGATCCGCGCCGGCGTCGCCTACGGCTACGCCGGCCAGCTCGAGGGGATCGTCGCCCGCCTCCGCGACGAGCTGGGCGCCGACACTCCCGTACTCGCCACCGGTGGGCTCGCGGGAGCGGTCGTACCCTTCGTTCGCGGCATCGAGGTGGCGCTCGACCCGTTCCTCACGCTCACCGGGCTGCGGCTGATCTGGGAGCGTAACCGGGAGTAGGTGGGCGGGTGTGCGGGCTGTCGCGCGGGCGCCCGTCATGCCGCCGGGCGATCGTCGTGGCAAGCGCGGCGATGATCTCCAGCCCGCGGCGCGCGACGTCGTCCTCACTCCAGCGCACCACGGCGATGCCGTGTCGCCCCAGCGTCCGATCCTTGAGCCGGTCCCGGTTGAAGTTCTCCCGCATCAGGCCGTGGAAGCCAAAGCTGTCGATCTCCAGCACGAGGGCCGCCTCGGGCCAGTAGGCGTCGGCCCGGTAGCCGAAGAGCTCGACCTCCGTGTGTGGGGCCGGCAGCTGGGCGGCGGCGATGAGGGCCAGGGCACGCTCGGCCAGCCGAGACTCGGTGAGCCCGCTCGGGCGGCCGGGGTCGGCGAGCTGGGCAAGAAGGCGGACGGCCGGGCACGGGGAAACTCGGTCCAGCAGCTCCCGGAGCTTCGTTCGGCTCGTCCACCGGGCGGCCACGGCTTCATCCAGAGCCCGGGCGAGCGTCCGGGCGGGAAGGGCGCCGGCTGCGTCGAGCAGCGCCCGCTCCACCGTGGTCATCGGCAGACGCTCGAGGGTCCGCAGGTCGGTGGGAAGGAGGTCCTGGAAGCGGTGGAAGATGACGTCGGGGCGGCCGCTGACCCGCCGGAGCGGTGCACCCCGCGCCGGATCCGGATCAGCCGTCCGGTCCCGGTTGCGCTCCGGGTCGCGCTCGCTGTCCATCCGGCGGCCAGCAGTTGGGCGGTGCTGACGAGGCCGCGCTGGTGCTCGGCGATCGCGAGCGCGTTGCGGACACGCTCACGGGCCCCGGGAACGACCCAAACCGTGCAATTGCCGAGGGTGACGACGGCCCGGGCAGGGTTTGGTGCGCTGTACGCCCCTGATCGTGAACCGGCGGGTGGCCGGGGTGAAGATTGCACGACAGTTGGAACACAGTTGTGACAGCGCTGAGACCGTGATGTCACGTCGGTTGGCAGTGTGCGCGCTGCTCAGCCGCTCGTCCGGGTGACGGCACCCTCGCTCACCCCGGCGCGACCCCCTCACCCACCGGCGACCCCCTCACCCCGGCGCGACCACCCTCACCCGGCGCGACCCCCTCACCCCGGCAGCGGAACCGCAGGCGTCCGCGCGACCGCCCCCGCGAGCATCAACACGCTGAGGTGGCGGCGGTCCTCGGGATCGGCTCCGTGCATCGCCGTGTGCGCGTCGAGCAGGTCGAGCAGCGCGGCGAACAGCGGCGCGTCGTCGTGCTCCTCGGGGACCTGGCAGGCCTGGCGGGCGAGCGCGAGGGACTCCGCTCCGTCGCCGCCGCGGATCCACAGCATCGTCGCCATCTGGATGAACTCGGCGACCCGGTTGAGGAGGACGTGGGGTGCGGATTCGCGCTCGCCGACCGCCGGGCCGGCGCAGATCAACGGCGCGCCCGCGGCGACCGCGCGGGACTGGCCGGCGAAGATGAGCCGGATCTGGTCGGCGCTCAGCCCGGCCTGCTGGGCGATCCGCGCCTGGCAGATCGCCGTCACAAGCGGATCGCCGTACGGGGCGTCGGAGGCGAACAGGATCTGCCCGGGCGGGATCAGGCAGAAAAGCGCGGTGAGGTCGGCGGGCATCCACCACGCCGAGTCGAACAGCAGGTTCGGCACCGCCGGAGCGGCCCGCCACAACCAGGAGAGGTCGGTCGCGCCGGCGTGGGCGAGAATCACCCGCGCGCCCGGGTAGCGCTCCGCCAGCCGGACGATGTGGGCCCCGGGCGCCTCGATCCCGCGCCCGGAGTGGACGAGGATCGGCACGGTCCGCTCGGCCGCGAGGGCGAACAGGTCCGCGACGGCCGGGTGGTCGAGGGTGAACGCCTCCGCGCGCGGGTGCAGTTTGATCCCGCGGGCGCCGAGGTCGAGGGAGCGTTGTGCCTCGGCGACGGCCCCCTCCCGCGGGTTGACCCGGCAGAACGGGACGATCGCCGGACCGTCCGGGTGCTCACAGCGGTGGGCCTCCGCCTCGGCGCGGACCGTGTCGTTGGGGTGCGGGTAGCCGTCGGGTTCGTGGAAGGGAAAGACGAAGCAGCCGCACGCCTCCGCGCTCGCGAGCCGGTCGACGAGCTCGCGGAAGGACTGGGTGAAGCCGTCCGGGTCATGGCAGCCCACGTGCGTGTGGGCGTCGAAGATCTCCAGCCCGGGAACCTGCTCGCGGATGCTCGCTCGCCAGCGCGCGAGCAGTTCGGTCAGCGCCATCGCTCATTCCTACCATGAAGCCATGTCCGCCGGCGCGCTCACCGACCCGTGGCAGCTCGGGCCGCTCACCGTCCCCAACCGCGTGCTGCTCGCGCCGCTCGCGGGGATCGGCAACTGGTTCGTGCGCTGGCAGGCCAAGCGCTACGGGGCCGGGCTCGCGTTCTCGGAGATGGTCTCCTCCTTCGCGGTGCACCATCAGAACGAGCGCACCTGCCGCGAGCTGCTGCGCATCCATCCGGAGGAGGGGCCCGTCGCCGTGCAGCTGTTCGGCCACGACCCCGACGTGATGGCCTCCGCGGCGGAGACGGTCGCCGGCCGTGGCGCGCAGCTGATCGACATCAACATGGGCTGCCCGGTACCGAAGGTGTGCAAGACCGGGGCGGGCGCGGCGCTGCTCGACGACCCCGACCGTGCCGTCGCGCTTGCCCGGGCTGCCGCCGAGGGGAGCGGCCTGCCGGTGACCGTCAAGCTTCGTACCGGCCTGCGCCCCGGGGACGGCAAGGGGGTCCGCCTGGCCCGGGCGCTCGCAGACTCCGGGTACGTCGCCGCCCTGTCAATTCACCCCCGTCACGCCTCCCAGCGCCACTCGGGATCACCCGACTACTCGCTGTTTGCCCAGCTCGTCGAGGAACTCCCGGTCCCGGTGCTCCTGTCGGGCGGGCTGTGGAGTGCCCGCGGCGCCCGCCGCGCCTTTGAGCAGACCGGCGCCGCCGCCGTCCTCATCGCCCGTGGCGGGCTCGGCAACCCGTGGATCTTCGCGGAGCTCACCGGCGCCCGCCCGGCCGGTCTCGAGCCCGACCGCGCTGAGGTGGTCGCCGAGCTCGACTGGGTGATCGACCGGGCCGTCGAGCACCTCGGGGAGTCACGCGCGAACGCCTATCTGCGCAAGTTCTACCCGTGGTATGTCGAGCGGCTCGGCGGCACCCGAGCGCAGCAGAAGACCCTCCAGTCCGCGCTGCAGCAGGCCCCGGACCTCGCGGCCGTCCGGTCAGTGCTCGTCCCCGTTCCGGCCTGAACCGGCGCCGACACCCGCGGCTATACTCCCCCGCTCGATATGGCCAAAGACGTCATTCTCACCCCAGAAGGTCTGGCCTCGCTCAAGGCGGAGCTCGAGCACATGTCGACGGTTCGCCGTCGTGAGGTGGCGGCGCGGATCAAGGAGGCGCGCGACTTCGGCGACATCTCCGAGAACGCCGAGTACGACGACGCCAAGAACGAGCAGGCGATGCTCGAGGCGCGCATCGCCCAGCTGGAGGAGCGGCTGCGTTCCGCCACCGTCGTCGACGCCTCCGAACTCGACAACGACATCGTGCGCGTCGGGTCGACGGTGCATGTGCAGGACGCCGACGGCGCCAAGCACGTCTACCACATCGTCGGCTCCGCGGAGGCGAAGCCCGCCGAGCACAAGCTCTCCAACGAGTCACCCGTCGGCAAGGCACTGATGGGAGCCAAGAAGGGTGACGTCGCGACCGTCTCGACCCCCAAGGGCGAGCGGAAGCTGACGATCCAGAAGATCGAAGTCGCCTAGGCTCCCCGCCGTGACCCCGGAGCCTCCGAACCGCGGCGGCGCCGAGTCCGAGCCCGACGGCGCCCTCTCAGACGTCCTCGCCGACCGGCGGGCCAAGCTCGAGCGCCTTCGGGCTGCCGGGATCGAGCCGTTCCCGCCCACCTTCGCGGACGCCGAGACGGTCGCGGCGGTGCGCGCCGCCCACGCCGACCTCAGCCCGGGGGAGGAGACGACCGCCGTGCACCGGGTCGCAGGGCGGATCAGCGCCCGCCGGGGCCAGGGCAAGATGGCCTTCTTCGACCTCGCCGACCGCTCCGGCAAGCTGCAGCTTCAGGCGCGCGTCAACGAGCTGGGAGCCGAGCGGATGGCCGTTCTCACCGGCCTTGACCTCGGCGACCTGATCGGTGTCGAGGGGACGGCGTTCTGCTCCCGCAGCGGCGAGCTGTCGCTGCGGGTCAGCGACTTCCAGCTCAACGCCAAGTCGTTACGGCCACCGCCGGACAAGCACCACGGCCTCACCGACGTGGAGACCCGCTACCGCCGGCGCGAGCTCGACCTGATCGCCAACGAGCGGGCCCGGGAGATCTTCATCACCCGCGCGCGGATGATCGCCGCGATCCGGCGCTACCTCGACGAGCACGGGTTCATCGAGGTGGAGACGCCGATCCTTCAGCCCCTCTACGGCGGCGGGATGGGGCGGCCGTTCATCACCCATCACAACGCCCTCGGGCGCGACCTGTACCTGCGGATCGCCACCGAGCTGTACCTCAAGCGGCTGATCGTCGGCGGCCTCGAGCGGGTCTATGAGATCGGCAAGCAGTTCCGCAACGAGGGGGTCGACACCACCCACAACCCGGAGTTCACGACGATCGAGTACTACGAGGCGAACGCCGACTATCTCGCTGTCGCGGCACGGTTCGAGGCGCTCGTCGCTCACGTCGCCGCCGCCGTGGGCTACACCGGACCGCACGATTTCTCGGCCCCCTGGCGTCGGGAGACGTTCGCCGGCGCGATCGCCGCCCGGACCGGGATCGTCCTCACCGACCACCCTGACCGAGCGTCACTCGCCGCGGCGATGCGGGGCATCGGGATCGAACCCAAGCCGACCGACAGCTGGCCCCAGCTCGCCGACGAGCTGCTCTCCAAGCGGGTCGAGCCGACCCTGATCGAGCCGACGCTGCTGCTCGACTACCCGCTCGAGCTCTCCCCGCTCGCCAAGCGCCACCGCAGCGAGCCCGGGCTCGTCGAGCGGTTCGAGGCCTACGTCGACGGGATGGAGATCGCCAACGCCTTCAGCGAGCTCAACGATCCCGACGACCAGCGCGCGCGGTTCCTCGAGCAGGAGCGCTACAAGGCCGAGGGGGATGAGGAGGCCCAGCCCCACGATGAGGCCTTCGTCGTCGCACTCGAGCACGGCATGCCGCCGACCGGTGGAATCGGGATCGGGATCGACCGGCTCGCGATGGTCTTCTCCGGGGCCGACTCGATCCGTGAGGTCGTGCTGTTCCCGGCGATGCGCGACTGACCCTCCAGGCGCCGCGACCGTCCACGGGCGCGAGCCTCCGCCGCCGCACCCTCCATGCGACGGTACCGGCCTGCCGCGGTCCGGGGACCGTCCCGTTCGCGTCGGGGAGATTGTTAGACTGGCCTATGGCCTCCTCTCACGGACCGCTGACTTATCAGATCACGCGTCGCGGCCGACAAGTAGGGGAGAGGCACCGCACTAAACTAGGGGCCGGCAGGTACCTGCCGACCCATCCGGACAAGCAATCGACCGACCTGCCCTAGTCCCCGGCGAACAGAGAGATCCACAGTCATGTTCGAGCGATTCACAGAGCGCGCCCGTCAGGTGGTCGTCCTGGCACAGGAAGAGGCGCGCACCCTCAAGCACAATTACATCGGCACCGAGCACATCCTGCTCGGCCTGCTCCGCGAGGAGGAGGGCCTGGCAGCCCGCGTGCTCGAATCGCTCGAGATCACCGTCGAGCGCGTCCGGGCTCAGGTCGTACGGATCGTCGGCTCCGGTGAGGAAGTCACCTCCGGCCAGATCCCGTTCACCCCACGGGCCAAGAAGGTGCTCGAGCTCGCGCTGCGTGAAGCGCTCAGCCTCGGTCACAACTACATCGGCACCGAGCACATCCTCCTCGGTCTCGTTCGTGAGAACGAGGGCGTCGCCGCCCGGATCCTGCTCGACTTCGATGCGGACTCCGAGAAGATTCGCAATGAGGTCATCCGGATGCTGTCGGGCCCCGGCAGCCGCCAGCGCGGGACCGCCGCCGGCGCGGCCGGCACCGCCGCGGGCGCCGCCGCCCCCGGTGACGGCAAGAAGTCCTCCAAGCTGCTTGACCAGTTCGGGCGCAACCTCACCCGGCTGGCCTCCGACGGCAAGCTCGACCCCGTCGTCGGGCGGGAAACCGAGATCGAGCGGATCATGCAGATCCTCAGCCGCCGGACGAAGAACAACCCGGTGCTCGTCGGTGAGCCCGGGGTCGGCAAGACCGCCGTCGTCGAGGGCCTCGCTCAGCGGATCGTCTCCGCCGACGTGCCCGAGCTGCTCAAGGGCAAGCAGATCTACACGCTGGATCTGGCCGCCCTCGTCGCCGGGTCCAAGTACCGCGGAGAGTTTGAGGAGCGCCTCAAGAAGGTGATGAAGGAGATCACCCAGCGCGGTGACATCATCCTGTTCATCGACGAGCTGCACAACCTCGTCGGCGCCGGTGCCGCCGAGGGCGCGATTGACGCCGCCTCGATCCTCAAGCCGGCCCTCGCCCGCGGGGAGCTGCAGACGATCGGCGCGACGACGCTCGAGGAGTTCCGCAAATACCTGGAGCGTGACTCGGCGCTCGAACGGCGCTTCCAGAAGATCATCGTCGACCAGCCGAGCGTCGAGGAGGCGGTGCAGATCCTCAAGGGCCTGCGTGACCGCTACGAGCAGCACCACAAGGTCAACATCACCGACGAGGCGCTGTCGGCGGCCGCCGACCTCGCCGACCGCTACATCTCCGACCGGTTCCTGCCCGACAAGGCGATCGACCTCATCGATGAGGCCGCCTCCCGGATGCGGATCAAGTCGATGACCTCTCCGCCGGTCTACCGCGAGCTCGAGGACGAGATCGAGGAGACCCGCCGGGCCAAGGAGGCCGCGATCGAGGCTCAGGAGTTCGAGAAGGCGGCCAACCTGCGTGACCAGGAGCGGCGCCTCACCCAGAAGAAGCGCGATCTGGCCGAGCAGTGGGAGGCCGGTGAGTCGACCGAGCGTCCGAGCATCGGTGAGGAGGAGATCGCCGACATCGTCAGCATGTGGACCGGCATCCCGGTGTTCAAGCTCACCGAGGCGGAGACGGCCAAGCTGATGCGGATGGAGGAGGAGCTTCACAAGCGGGTGATCGGACAGCAGCCCGCCGTCGAGGTGATCTCCAAGGCGATCCGCCGCAGCCGGGCCGGCCTCAAGGACCCGAAGCGGCCGACCGGCAGCTTCATCTTCCTCGGCCCCTCCGGGGTCGGCAAGACCGAGCTCGCCCGGACGCTCGCCGAGTTCCTGTTCGGGGACGAGGACACGATGATCCGGATCGACATGTCCGAGTACATGGAGAAGCACGCGGTCTCCCGGCTCGTGGGCTCCCCTCCCGGCTACATCGGCTACGACGAGGGTGGCCAGCTCACAGAGGCGGTGCGGCGCAAGCCCTACAGCGTGCTCCTGCTCGATGAGATCGAGAAGGCCCACCCGGACGTGTTCAACATCCTCCTGCAGATCCTCGAGGACGGGCGTCTCACCGACGCCCAGGGGCGGACGGTCGACTTCCGCCACACGATCGTGATCATGACGTCGAACATCGGCGCGTCGGAGATCGCCAAGAACTTCCAGATCGGCTTCTCGACGATCGAGGACGAGACGGGCGTCTCCTACGACGAGATGAAGAGCCGGATCATGGGCGAGCTCAAGCGCGTCTTCCGGCCCGAGTTCATCAACCGGATTGACGACGTGATCGTCTTCCACAAGCTCGCCAAGACCGAGATCAAGGAGATCGTCGACCTGCTGCTGATGCGGATCCGCCACTCGATGGCCGAACGCGAGTTGCAGCTCGAACTCTCCGAGGAGGCCAAGGACCTGCTCGTGGAGAAGGGCTGGGATCCGTCGATGGGCGCCCGGCCGTTGCGCCGCGCGATTCAGCGCTACATCGAGGATCCGCTCGCCGACTTCGTGCTCCGCTCCCAGGTCCCGGAGGGGTCGACCGTGCTCGTCGAGCCGGCCCCGGAGGGCGATCCGGAGGAGCGTGAGGTGATCCTCTCAGTGATCAAGACGGCGCCCAAGCCGACCCCGGTCGGGGTCGGCGCCGAGGGTGAGGCGCCCGACGCGCACGAGGCGATCGAGCCTCCGGCGCCACCGGCCGCCGACGACCAGGGCTAGACCCCGGTCCGCACGAGTACTGAGCGCGAGGGCGGCCTTGGGGCCGCCCTCGTCACGTCAGCCCCGCCTCCGCCGGGCGAGACGGCCACCGCCGGTCCGGCGCGTCAGGCCGCGGGGGCCTCGACGACGAGCAGGGTGTGCCCGCTCGGGTCGCGGAACCAGAACATCGGGGAGATCGGGTCGCCCATGCGGGTGACCTCTGCGTCGACGTCGACCCCGCGTGCGAGCAGGGCCGCGTGCGTCGCGTCGACGTCGACGCACTCGAGGGTGAGGCCGCTGTTGACCGGCTCGACCTTCCGGCCCGGGGGCGGCGGGGCGAGAGCGATCGCCGCCCCGTCTCCCGGGAGCGCCATCTCGATCCAGCGCATCCCGCCGCCGAAGGGGGTGTCGGTCCGCTTGTGGAACCCGAGCGCCTCATAGAAGGCGATCGCATCATCCTGTTCGAGGGTCGGCAGGCAGACGAGGCTGATGCGGTTCAGTCCGGCGGCGGAGGCGTGCATGGGGGTGATGATCGCTTTCCCGGGGTCCGTGCGCAACGGCGGGGGGGAAATGTGTCGTGGGGACGCATTTCTCCCCCGCCGTCGGCCGCCGGCGGGCGTGAGGCCCTAGATTGCCGGTGATGGTGCGCCCGAGCTTCGTTCCGTTCCCGGCGCGCCGCCGGGCCCGGTCCGGCTCGGAGGACGGCGGGGCGGCGGGCCGGCGGGGTATGGGTCCGCTCGGTTGGCTGCTGCTCGGGGTCGGGGTCCTCTACGGGATCCTGCTTGTCGTCCACCTGCATGAGATCCTCGCGGTCACCTACGCGAACTCCGATGTCGCCATCGTTCCCGTCGTCGCCCACCGGATCGACGTCGGCGCGCCGCTCGGCAGCGTCGTGATCGGCAACCGCCCGCTGTATGAGGAGATCCTCGGGGCGACCGTCGTCGGCTGGCTCCCCGACCACCGCGAGCTGTGGCGCCTGATCCCGGTCGCCTGGCTCGCGCTCGACCTCGCCCTGCTCGGCTGGGCCGCCGCCGTCGGGTTCGGACGCCGTTCGGCGCTGCTGCTCGTCGTCGCCGTCGCCTGTCTCGGGCAGATGGGCCGCCAGTACTTCTTCAGCTGGGACTTCCACGACCTGCCTCAGCTCCACGCGATCCTGCTGATGGCCGCCCTCGTCTACGCCGCCCGCCGTGACGCCCCCTGGCGGGAACCGAGGCTCGTGCTCGGCGCGATCGGCCTCGGACTGCTCAGCGCCCTCCCCGAGGCCTCTGATCCGCTCTTTCTCATCTCCGGCCTCGCCCCGTTCCTCGGCGCCGCGGTGATCCTCGCGATCGCCCGCCCCGGGCGCGCCTCCGCCGAGCTGCTCGGGCTCGCCGCCGCCGTCTGTGGCCTCGCACTGCTCGGCGCCCACTTCCTCACGGTCGTGATGGCCGCCCACGGGTTCGTCCACAGTCCGTTTCCGCTCACCCTCACGCCCATGAACGAGCTCGGACATGACGCCGGGCTCGTGCTTCAGGGCCTCACCAACATCGCCGGCGGGGACTTCCTCGGGATCGCCCCCGACGGACATGGCCTCCTCACCCTGGTGCGCGGCGGCCTCATCCTCGCCGGCCTCGTCGCCGCGCTGCTCACCGTGCTCGCCCACACGGTCGCGCTGCTGCGCGGCCGCGGGCCCCGTGCGGCGCCCGCGCTCGCCTACCTCGCCTTCTGGGCGCTCGCGCTGCTGCTCGGGCTCGGCGCCTACCTCCTCTCCAACGTCGCCGTCGACTACCTCAGCGGCCGCTACCTCCTCGCCCCCTACCTCGCCATCCCGGCGCTGCTCGTCACCGCCGCGCCCGACCGGGCGGCGCTGCGCCGGCGAGCCCTCAGCGTCGGTGTCGGCGCCTTCGCCGCCGCCGGAGCGCTCGCGCTCCCCGCCACCGCCGGCGCGCTGCCCGGACTGGCGCCCGGCCCGTCCGCCGCCCGCCGGCTCGCCGCCTACGCCGCCCGCGAGCACGTCCAGATCGGGTTCGGGAGCTACTGGACGTCGGTCGCGCTCACCTGGGAGACCCGGTTCCGGCTCAGCCTCGGGGCGGTCGGTCCCTGCCCGGTCGGTACGGCCACCGGACTCTGTCCCTGGGGGATCGCGCTGTCGGCCTGGTACCGGCCCCGATCGCAGGTCCGCAGCCTGCTGATCGTCGATCCGACCGTCCCCAACACGGGCGGGATCAGCCCAGCCGGCACGTCGTGGATGACGAGCCTCACCGCCACCGATCTCGGGCCGCCGCTCACCCACGCCCGCATCGCCGGGATGGAGGTCTACGTCTACGGGTACGACATCGCCAGCCGGTTTCCGCCCGCCCCGACGCCATGAGCCCGAGCCCGTCCCGCCCGGGGTTCGAGGCGGCCATCCTCTACGCTCGGTCCCCTGACGTGAGGACGCAGGCGCTCGATCCCACCCCGGCGGTCCGGGACCGCATCGACCCGCAGCGGCGGGTCAGTTCCCTCGACGGACTGCGCGGCTGGGCCGCCCTGTTCGTCGTCTTCAACCACGTGTTCAACTCGGCGCTCACCTGGTACAACCCACCCGGCATCATCAAGTGGCCGCTGTGGTCGTGGCGGTGGTGGATCGTCCAGACCCCCCTGCACCTGATCTGGGCGGGCCCGGAGATGGTGATCGTGTTCTTCGTCCTCAGCGGGTACGTGCTCACGCTCCCGGGCGTGGTGCGCGGCACCGACTGGTTCCGGCTCTCCTACTACCCGCGGCGGCTCGTCCGCCTCTACCTGCCCGCCTGGGCGGCGATCGCCTTCGCCGCGGTGCTGCACGCCTTCCCCGCCCGGGTGCCTCAGCCGGGCGCGTCGATCTGGCTGAACTCGTTCGCCGTCCCGGCGACCGTTCCCAACGCGGTTCGCACCGCCGTGCTCGTCGGCCCGACCGCCTCCCTCACCGCCTTCACGACCGTGCTGTGGTCGATGCGCTGGGAGGTGATCTTCTCGCTCCTGCTCCCCGTGTTCATCGGGGCGGCGCTCGCGACCCGCCGCCAGCCGCTGCTCGCCGTGCTCGCCGGAGCGCTGTGTCTCTACCTCACCTGCCAGTCGATCGACACCGGGGACTTCGGCGCCAACTGCGTCCGCTTCCTCCCGATCTTCCTGCTCGGCTCGCTGATGGCCGTCCACCTCTCCCCGCGCCGCTCGGCGGCCGACCCTGGCCCGGTCCGGACCGGGGCACCGCCCGCGCGACGACGGGCGGTCTCCCTCCTCAGCACCCTCGTCCCGATCGCGCTCTGTGTCGGCCTGCTCACGATCGGCTACTGGACCGTCAACGAGGACCTCGGCTCGACGACGGGCTGGCTGGAGGCGGGCACGATCGCCGGCGCGTGCCTCGCCGTCTGGTTGAGTCTCGAGAACCGGTTGATGGTCGCCCTGCTGCAGACCCGGGTCAGCCAGTGGCTGGGACGGCGCTCCTACAGCCTGTATCTCATCCATCAGCCGATCGTCATCTCGCTCGCCTTCGCCTTTCACGGACAGATCAACGTGTTCGCCCTCGCCGCCCTCAGCCTGCCCCCGGCCCTGATCGCCGCCGACCTGCTCTACCGCTGGGTCGAGGCGCCGACGATCACCCTCTCCCGGCGGGTCGCCGTGCTCTGTGACCGTCGCCTCGACGCGCTCAACGTCCGTCTTCTCGCCCGCCATGTCAGCTGAGTCGCCCGACCCCCAGCGCCGCGTCGGCGCCCTCGACGGACTCCGCGGCTGGGCGGCGCTGATCGTCGTCTTCAGCCACGTCTTCAACGCCTCGCTGATCTGGTACAACCCGCCCGGGATCGAGAAGTGGCCGGAATGGTCGGGGCGGTGGTGGATCGTCCAGACCCCGCTGCACCTGATCTGGGCGGGGCCGGAGATGGTCCTCATCTTCTTCGTTCTCAGCGGCTACGTGCTCACCCTCCCCTACGTGATCCGGGGGGTCGCCGCGCTGAAGCTGTCCTACTACCCGCGTCGGCTCGTCCGCCTCTACCTGCCCGCGCTCGCCGCGCTCCTGTTCGCCGCCGTCCTCCACCACATCCCGGGCCGGGCCCCTCAGCCCGGCGCCGGCGTCTGGCTCAACGAGTTCGCCGTCCCGGAGACGTTCAGCAACGGTCTGCGCTCCGCCTCCCTGCTCAGTGGCACCAACGCGCTCAACGCCTACACGACGGTCCTGTGGTCGATGCGCTGGGAGGTGATCTTCTCGATGCTGCTGCCGCTCATCGCCCTCGCGACGCTGCTCACCCGCCGGGTCTGGCCCCTCGCGCTGATCATCGCGTGCGCGTGCGCGTGGTCGACCTCGCACTTTGCGCCGTCGGGGACCTTCTTCGCCCTGGCCGGCCGCTACCTGCCGATCTTCGTGATCGGCTCGCTGATGGCCGTCCACCTCCCGCCCGAGCGGGTCGCGCCGCGCGGGCACCGCACCAGCCCCGGCCAGTGGCTGAGCACGGCACTCATCCCCGTCTGTCTGCTCGCGCTCACCGCCGGCTACTGGACCGTCAACGAGGACGGCGGCTCGGCGGTCGGCTGGCCCGAGCGTCTGATCGTGCTCGGCGCCGTGCTCGCGGTCTGGCTCGCCCTCTCCAACCGGATCGTGATCGCGTTCATGTCCTCGCGGGTGAGCCGCTGGCTCGGCCACCGCTCCTACAGCCTCTATCTCATCCATCAGCCGATCGTCATCTCGATCGCCTTCGCGTTCGGCGGCAAGGTCAACACGGTCCTCCTCGCCGCGCTCAGCGTGCCGCTCGCACTGCTGGCGGCCGACCTGCTCTGGCGCCTGGTCGAGCATCCGACGATCAACCTCTCCCGGCGCGTCGGCACCGGCACCGACGCGCTGCTCGCCCGGCTTGCCGTGCTGTCGGGATGACGTCGGGGCCGGGGCGTAGCCTCCGGCGTGCATGCCCCGTCCCGCCACCGTCCACGTCTGCTCGGCCTGTGGCCATGAGACCCCGCGCTGGACCGGGCGCTGTAGCGGCTGTGGGGAGTGGAACACGCTCGTCGAGGAGGTGCGGCCGACCGCAGTGCGGGGCGGTCGCTCCGGGCCGGCGAGCCGGTCAGCCGCCGGCCCGGCCGCCACGCCGGTCCGCTTGGCCGAGGTCGCCGCCGAGGATCACCGCCGGCTGGTGACCGGGATCGGAGAGCTCGACAACGTCCTCGGCGGCGGGCTGGTCCCCGGTTCGCTCGTACTGATCGGTGGGGCTCCGGGGATCGGCAAGTCGACGTTGACGACGATGGCGCTTGCCCGTCTCGGCAGCCACGGGCTCACGACCCTGTATGTGTCCGCGGAGGAGTCGGCCGCCCAGATCCGCCTGCGCGCCCAACGGCTCGGACCGAGCGCGCTCGAGCTTCCCGTGATCGCCGAGACGGACCTCACGACGGTGCTCGCGACGCTCGAGGCCGAGCGGCCGCAGGTGTGCGTGATCGACTCGGTGCAGACGATCGTCTCCGATCAGCTCTCCAGCGCGGCCGGCAGCGTCGCCCAGGTCCGGGAGGTCGCCGACGCGATCATGCGCGTCGCCAAGACCCACCGGATCGCCGTGCTGCTCGTCGGGCACGTCACCAAGGAGGGGGCGCTCGCGGGCCCGCGAGTGCTCGAACATCTCGTCGACTGCGTCCTCCAGTTCGAAGGGGAGCGCGAGCGGACCTACCGGACCCTGCGGGCGACCAAGAACCGGTTTGGCTCGACCAACCAGGCGGGCGTGTTCGAGATGCGTGACAGCGGTCTCGTCGAGGTGCTCGACGCGAGCGCACGGTTCGTCGCCGAGGCGACCCGCGCCCCCGGCAGCGTCGTGCTCGCGGCGATGGAAGGTACTCGCCCGCTGCTCGTCGAGGTGCAGGCGCTCGTCTCCGCGAGCGAGCTCGAGCAGCCCCGGCGGGTTGTCGCCGGCTTTGACCGCAACCGGCTCGCGGTCGTGCTCGCCGTGCTCGGACGACACGCCCGGATCGGTTGTGGTCACGCCGACGTGTTCGTCAACGTCGTTGGCGGGGTGCGGATCGACGAGCCGGGCGCGGACCTTGCCGTCGCCCTCGCGGTCGCCTCCGCCGTCCGCGGGGTTGCGCTCACCGGGCCGGGTGGTCGCCCGCTCGCCTGCTTCGGCGAGCTTGGGCTGACCGGTGAGTTGCGCAGCGTCGCCCACGCGGACCGGCGGATCGCGGAGGCCCGCCGCTACGGTCTGTCGGCGGTGATCGAACCGTCCGGACAGCCAACGGTGCGCGGCGCGGTCGCGGCCGCGCTTGGGCGCGGAGATCGCGCCGACCCGATCGCCGCCTGAGGATCCCGCCGGTCTGCCCGTCCACCCTACCGGATCGGCGGGGACAGCGTAAAGTCTCAGTGATGGCGCCACGGACCGGGGATGAGCTGAGCTCGGAGTTGGAGGCGCGCCAGGAGTCGCGGATGGTCCGCGCGCTCGAGATGGTCGCGCCCGGCACCTCCCTGCGGGAGGGGATCGACAACATCCTCCACGCCCACACCGGCGGCCTGATCGTGATCGGCGATCCGGATGAGCTTGCGTTCATGTTCTCGGGCGGGTTCAAGCTCGACCTCGACTACTCGCCGGCCCAGATGTATGAGCTGGCGAAGATGGACGGAGCGATCGTCCTCTCGACCAACGCGACGCGGATCGCCCAGGCGAACGTCCAGCTCACCCCCGACCCGACGATCCACACCTCTGAGACGGGCACCCGCCACCGCACCGCCGAACGGGTCTCCAAGCAGACCGACGCGATCGTCGTCGCCGTCTCCGAGCGTCGCCACGTCGTCTCCCTGTACGTGGACGGGGTCAAGTACATCCTCGAGGACATTCCGGTCGTCCTCGCCAAGGCGAACCAGGCGCTCGCCACCCTCGACAAGTACCGTTCCCGGCTCGATCAGGTCTCGACCCGTCTCACCGCGCTCGAGTTCGAGGGCGGTGCGACGCTCCATGACGTGCTCACCGTCCTCCAGCGCGCCGAGCTCGTCACCCGGATGGCCGGGGAGATCGAGCGCTACATCGTCGAGCTCGGCACGGAGGGCCGGCTCATTGAAATGCAGCTCGATGAGACGATGGTCGGCGTCTCCGCGGAGAAGACCGCGCTCGTGCACGACTACATCCTCGAGGACAGCGACGAGACCTTCGCCGGCGCGTTCGAGATGCTCGTGCGCCTGCCCCACCAGGACCTGCTCGACTTCGGTCGCCTCGCCGAACTGCTTGGCTTCGACCGCAAGCTCAACAGCCTCGACTATCCGATCTCCCCGCGCGGCATCCGCATCCTCGGGCGGATCCCGCGCCTGCCCAAGATGGTGATCAAGCGGATCATCGACGCCTTCGGCGGGCTCGAGGAGTTGCTCGCCGCCACGGACGGGGAGTTGGAGACCGTCGACGGGGTCGGTGAGATCCGTGCCAAGGACATTCGCGAGGGGCTGCGCCGCCAGCAGGAGATCAACCTCGTCGACCGTTACCTGCAGACCTGACGGGCCGGGCCAGGCCTCGCCACCACTTTCGATGAAGGAGGACACCATTTCCATTCCCCCCGCCGCGCCGGACGCCGATCCGGCTGAGTTCGATGACGAGCTCGACCCCGAACTGGACCCGGAGGCCGCGCTGGCGGTGCTGGAGTCCGTCGTCGTGCTCGAACCGCTCGTCTTCGAGGTCGGCGACAGCGTCGTCTACCCCCACCACGGCGCCGGGCAGGTGATCAAGAAGGAGGACAAGAACATCCTCGGGGAGATTCGCGAGTACCTGACGATCAAGATCCTCCACAACGACATGACCGTGATGGTGCCGACCGCCAACGCGGCGGTCGCCGGCCTGCGCCGGGTCGTCGACGCGGAGACCTGCCAGAAGGTGATCGCCGTGCTGCAGGATCCGTGCACGACGATGCCGGGCAACTGGAACCGCCGGTTCAAGTTCAACCGCGACAAGCTCAAGACCGGCGACATCTATGACCTCGCCGAGGTCGTCCGCAACCTCGGGGTCCGGGACGCGCACAAGGGCCTCTCGACCGGGGAGAAGCAGCTCTACAGCCGGGCGAAGAAGATCCTCGGGTCGGAGATGATGTACGCCTTGGAGATGGATGAGGAGGAGATCGACGCCCACCTCGCGGCGATCATCCGAGACGGTGCCGCCGCCAACGACGGCATCGCCGTCGCGGCCGACTGACCCCGCCACGCAGGCCTGGACGCATGGCGGTCGCGCTCGTCGTCGCCGCCGGCAGCGGCGAGCGCCTCGGGGCCGGTGGGCCCAAGGCGCTCGTGCCCGTCGCCGGCCGGCCGATGTGGGAGTGGTCGGTGGCGGCGCTGAGCGCCTGCCCGGAGGTGTCGGCGATCGTGCTCGCCCTCCCCGCCGACCACGTCGAGGCCTGTCGGCTGCCGCCGGGGGTGACCGCCGTTCCCGGCGGGGTGGCCCGGTCGGCGTCGGTCGCCGCCGCGCTCGCCGCCGCTCCTCCCGGTGATCCGGTGATCGTCCACGACGCCGCTCGGCCGCTGCTCACCCCCGCCCTCATCACCTCCGTCCTCGTCGCCTGGGCCCAGACGGGCGCAGACGCCGTCATCGCCGCCCTCCCGGTCACCGACACGATCAAGCGCGTGCCGGTGGGCGAGACCCGGGTCACCGCGACCCTGCCGCGCGTCGAGCTGTGGGCGGTCCAGACCCCGCAGGTGTTCGGGCGGGCGGCGCTCGCGGCGGCGCTCGCCGCCGCCGGCCCGGAGGGGCTCGCCGCGGCGACCGACGACGCCGGGCTGATCGAGGCGGCCGGTGGCACCGTCCACGTCGTGAAGGGGGATCCGGAGAACATCAAGATCACCGTCCCGGCTGACCTGATGCTCGCGGAGGCACGGCTCGCTGCCCGGGCCGGCGCCGCGGCGGACGTGGGGAGGACAGGCGCGGACGCGGGGGGGCGGGGGAACGCGGTGGCCGGGACGGCTGATGCGCGGACGTCGGTGGCGGGGACGTCGGTGGCGGGACGGACGGGCCGATGAGCGTCCGCACCGGTATCGGTTATGACTGCCACCGCTTCTGCGACGGGCGGCCGCTCGTGATCGGCGGGGTGGTGATCCCCTCCGACCGTGGTTTGCTCGGCCACTCCGACGCCGACGTCCTCATCCACGCGGTGATCGACGCGCTGCTCGGAGCGGCCGGGCTCGGGGACATCGGCGAGCACTTTCCCGACACCGACCCTGCCTATGCGGGGGCTGATTCGATGGACCTCCTCACCGCCACCCGGACGCTGCTCGAACGCGAGGGGGTGCGCATCCTCCACGTGGACTCGACTGTCGTCCTTGAGGCGCCGAAGCTGGCTGCGTACAAGGCGGCGATGCGCGAGCGGATCGCGGACGGCCTCGGCGTCGGCGTCGGCGACGTCAACGTCAAGGCGACCCGCGGGGAGGGGATGGGGTTCATCGGGCGCGGGGAGGGGGCGGCGACGCTCGCGATCGCCACCGTCGAGCGCCCGGGGTAAGGCGGACGCTACCGTTCTCGCGGTGCCTGAGCTTGCCCTGCATGACACCCGTCTCGGTGCCAAGACGCCGCTTGTGCCCCGCGATCCGTCGCGGGTCGGAATCTACACCTGCGGTCCCACCGTCTACGGCCGCGCACACGTCGGCAACGCCCGCCACTACGTCGTCTTCTCCCTGCTCAAGCGGTTCCTCTCCCATCAGGGCTATACGGTGACGCTCGTCTCGAACCTCACCGACATCAACGACAAGATCTACGCGGCGGCACGCGCGGCGAACATCCCGTCCGCGCGCCTCGCCGAGGAGATGAGCGCCGCCTATGTCGCCGACACCGACGCGCTCGGGCTCGGCCGCCCCGACCACGAGCCGACGGCGACCGGCGCGATGGGGGAGATCATCGAACTCATCACCACCCTGATCGACGGCGGCCACGCCTACGTCGCGGACGGGGACGTGTACTTCTCGGTCGGCTCCTACCCCCGCTACGGTGAACTGTCGCACCGCCGGCTCGAGGACATGGATCAGGGCGAGGGGGGTGAAGGTGTCGCCCGCAAGCGGGAGCCCGCCGACTTTGCCCTGTGGAAGGCGACCAAGGTGGGGGAGGACACCGCCTGGGACGCGCCGTGGGGACGCGGCCGTCCGGGCTGGCACATCGAGTGCTCGGCGATGGCCGAGTCGCTGCTCGGGATGGGCTTTGAGATCCACGGGGGCGGCTCTGACCTCATCTTCCCCCACCACGAGAATGAGGCAGCCCAGAGCGGCGCCGCCCACGGCGGCGACCTCGCCCGGCTGTGGGTCCACGTCGGCATGGTCCGCACCGCGGCGGAGAAGATGTCCAAGTCGCTGGCGAACACGTTCCTGCTGCACGAGGCGGTCGCCGCCCACGGCCGGGATGCGCTCATCCTCTACTTCGTCGCCCGCCACTACCGCCAGCCGGTCGAGTGGAGCGATGCGCTGATGGCGGAGGCGCGGGAGAACGTCCGCCGGCTCCGGGAGGCCGGCCGGCGCCTGCACTCCGGTCCCTCACCGGACTGGTCTGGCCCGCTGCGCGACCGCTTCCTCGCCGCCCTCGCCGATGACTTCAACACCCCCGGTGCGCTCGCGATGATCTGGGAGTGGGTGCGGGAAGCCAACCGATCCGACGGGCCGGTCGGAAGTGACGATCTCACTGAGATGCTCGGGCTCCTCGGCCTCGAGAACCTGCTCGTCACCGAGCCGGCCGTCCTCCCTTCGGCGGTGGACGAGATCGTCGCCGCCCGTGAGCAGGCACGGACGCAGCGGGACTGGGCAGAGGCGGACCGGCTCCGGGCCGCGGCGCGCGCCCTCGGCTGGGAGATCCGTGACGGTGCCGACGGTCCCCATGTGGCTCCGCTGACATGATCGTCTACGGCCGCAACGCGGTGCATGAGGCGTTGCGCGGCCCGCGCCAGGTCAGCGCCGTGTGGGTGACCCGGGGGGCAGCCCGGGAGTCCTGGCTGGCCGACCCCGGCGTTCCGCTGGCGGAGGCGAGCGCCGAGCAGATCCTCGCTCGCTGTGGCTCAGAGGGCCACCAGGGGATCTGCGCGGAGGTTGAGCCCTTCACCTACGCCGATGCCACAGCGCTGCTCACCGGCTCCCCCGAGCCTCTGCTGATCGCCCTCGACGAGGTTCAGGACCCTCAGAACCTCGGCTCGATCATCCGCAGTGCCGAGTGCGCCGGGGCGGCCGGTCTGATCATCTGCGAACGGCGCGCGGCCGAGGTCACTCCGGCGGTCTGCAAGGCCTCCGCCGGCGCCGTCGAGCACCTCCCAGTCGCCCGCGTGCGCAACCTCGCCGATTTCCTCGGAGAAGCCAAACGGGCGGGCCTGTGGTGCTACGGCGCCGATGGTGACGCCGCGCTGGATTACCGCCAGGTCGATTTCAGCGGCGGGGTGGTGCTTGTGCTTGGGTCGGAGGGGCGTGGGCTGCGCCCGCGCGTCGCCGCGGGCTGTGACGCGCTCGTCTCCCTGCCGCTGCGGGGGAAGATTGAATCGCTCAGCGTCGGAGCCGCCGCCGCGGTGCTCCTCTACGCGGCGGCGCGCTGACCCAGGGCAGGAGCCGACAACCCTCGATCTCAGGTCGAGTCCGGAGCTCTTACGAACCCTCAGTCTCAGCAACAGCAACGGTTCTCCTCGTCCTGGGAAAGATCCTGCAGTTTGCGGTTGACATAGGTCTGCGCCTGTGTCAGGCTGGCGCCCGTCATAAGGTTGAACTCAAGCTTGAGGGCGGAGTTCGTGAGGTGGTGAGCCTGGGAGGGCCAGCCTCGCTTGTGATGTCAATTCAATAGGTGCGGCGCCAGGGGAGGTGACGCGCCACGCAATCGATTCCGGACCGCGCGGCAGGTTGTCGTGCGGATCAAAGGGGAACGTCGTGGCTCGATTTTCAACCAACCCTCACTCTCAACTTCAGGTCGATGATGGGTATCTCATCGCCCTGGCCAAGCGGGGCAACGCCGACGCCTATGACCGTCTTGTGCGTCGCTACTACGGCTTCGTCCGACTCAAGGCCTCCTCCTACTTCCTCGCCGGCGGCGACTCCGACGATCTCATCCAGGAGGGGCTCGTCGGCCTCTACAAGGCGATCCGGGACTACCGGACCGACCGTGAATCGAGCTTCCGGAACTTCGCCGAGCTCTGCATCACCCGCCAGATCATCACCGCGGTGAAGACCGCGACGCGCAACAAGCACACGCCGCTGAACCAATACGTGTCGTTCTCCTCGACCCCGGCCGGCTCGGCCTCCGACGCCGACCCCACCCTCGATGAGATGCTGCCCGGGTCACCGGTGCACGATCCGATCAACCAGGTGATCTCCTCCGAGGAACTGCGTGCGCTCGTTGCCTGTATCTCCACGTCCCTGTCGGCTCTGGAGTCGCGGGTGCTCACCCTCTACCTCGACGGGCACTCCTATGAGGAGGTCGGCCGTCGGCTCGGCTGTGACTGCAAGACCGTGGACAACGCCCTCCAGCGGGTCAAGCGCAAGATCGGCCTGCACATCGCCTCGCGGGCGATTGCCGCCTGACCGGTCGCGGTGGCCTGAACGGCCGCGATCAGCTCAGTGGCTCGGCGATCGGACCGAGGTTGACTGGGAGCCCGTGGGTGGAGAAGGCGCGGAAGCGGTGAAAGAGGCGGTGACCGGGACCGTGGAAGTCCGCCGAGCCGGTCGTCAGCAGGCCCAGCCCGGCGGCCTGGGAAACGAGCAGCGCCGTCTGCTCGGCGGTGTGGGTGATGTAGAAGGCCTCGACCCCGTCGAGGCCTTCGGCGCAGAAGCGCTCCAGGGTGGCGCAGACGTCGGGGTCGGCACTGAGGTCCCAGAACGGATGCGCCCAGACGGCGAGCCCCCCGGCCCCGTGGATCAGCGCGATCGCCTCCGCGACCGTCGGCGCCTCCCGCGGGAGGAACGCCGGACGGCCCTCGATCAGATAGGCGACGAGGAATGCCGTCGCGTCGGGGAGCCCTTCGGCGGCGAGACGGGGTGCGTTGGCGGGCGCCCGTAGCACCGCCTCGGCGAGGTGGGGGCGCCCGACGGTCGTTCCGGCGTCGACGTGGGCGGCCAGAAAGGTTCGGTCGACGTGCCAGCCGAGCTCCTCGAGACGGCCGACGATCAGCTCGGCCCGTTGCTCGCGTGCCTCGCGTGAGCGCGCCAGGGCGGCGGTGAGGGCCGGGTCACTGACGTCGACCCGGTAGCCGAGCAGGTGCAGGTCGCTTCCGCTCGCGTCTAGCACCGAGATCTCGGCCGCGGAAACGAGGGTGACGCCGTACGCGGCGGCAGCCGTCTGCGCCTCGGCGACGCCATCGACGCTGTCATGATCGGTGAGGGCTAACAGCACCACGCCCGCGCGGGCAGCCGCGGCCACAACCTCCGCGGGCGCGAGGGTGCCGTCCGAGTGGAGTGAGTGGCTCTGGAGATCGAAGGTCGGCGCGGTCGCATGGTCGGGGCTGGCGGCCATCCAGGCAGGCTAGAACGTCGGGCGGGGGACCCCGGTCAGCGGCACTTAGGGCACCCTAACCTTCGATCTGATAGCGTCCGCCTTCTAATCCCGACCTCCGCGATTGGACTTCGGAACCGCACCGGACGCCACGATGACTCCCACGACCACCACAGGCACACCGCAACGGGCCTCGAGTGACGGGCGGACCGGCACCCGCTGGAGCTTCTATGTCTGGATCGCGCTTGCGCTCGCGGTCGCCTCCGCGGCGGTGATCCTCGGCTGGCACTCCTCGGGCGGAACCGTTGACCCCTCGGTCAAGGCCAACGCGTTGCACATGAGCCGCACGACGGCAGTGATCAACAGCGCCATCCTCGTCTTCCGAGAGGGGCTCGAGACGATCCTCGTGCTCGCGGCGATCACCGCGAGCTTCCGCGGCTCGAACTCCGAGTACCGCCGGCCGGTCGCCGGCGGCGCCGGGCTCGGCCTGCTCGCGACCGTCGGCACCTGGTTCGCGGCGGTCGGGCTGCTGGGCATCTTCGGCCATGAGGGCCTCACCCTCCAGGCGGCGACCGGGATCCCGGCGATCATCGTCCTGCTGCTGGTGATGAACTGGTTCTTCCACAAGGTCTACTGGACAGGCTGGATCTCCCACCACAACAAGCGCCGACGCAGCATCATGTCCTCGGACCCGGCGGTCAACCGGCGCCGTGCCCTGCTCGGCTTCGTTCTGCTCGGATTCACCTCGATCTACCGAGAGGGCTTCGAGGTGGTCCTGTTTCTGCAGAACCTTCGCCTCACCTTCGGCTCGAGCGTCGTGCTCGAGGGCGTCACGCTCGGCGCGCTGTTCACCGCCGCGGTCGGAGTGCTCACCTTCACCCTGCACGCGAAGCTGCCGTACAAGAAGCTGCTGATCATCACCGGCGTGATGCTGCTCGTCGTGCTGCTCGTGATGGTCGGGGAGGAGGTCAACGAGATGCAGCTCGCCGGCTGGATCTCGACCACCCCGATCGGCGTCTCCCTCCCCGGCTGGCTCGGACAGTGGTTGTCGATCTTCCCCAACTGGGAGACGGTGATCGCCCAGTTCATCGCCGTGGCGATCGTCGTCGGCTCCTACGTCGGCGCCCAGTACGTCAAGGTCTGGCGGCCGCGTCGGCGCGGGCTCGCGGCGGCCAAGGTCGCCGACGAGCCGCCCGCCGTCGCCCTGCCCCAGGCGCCCCTCAGCGTCTGAACCGCGGCGCGGAGCGGCCCCGGTGCCCGAGCCTGGTCAGCGGGGCTCCACGGTCCTGCGCACCTGCCAGACTAAGGCGGCAGAACGCCCGCCTGAGCGGGCCCCGCCCGCTTGGCGCAATTGGTAGCGCACCTGATTTGTAATCAGGCGGTTGTCGGTTCGAGTCCGACAGCGGGCTTGGAACCGGGTCGCGCCACTCTCGAACGACTCCCGGGGCCACCCGTCGGCCTGCCGCGCGGATGTCGCCCGTGGGGCTCCTGATGGGGTGGAAGGATGGATGGTAGTCTTCCTCTGTGGCGCTCAACATCAAGGATCCTGAGACCGACCGTCTCGCCCGTGAACTCGCCGACCTCTCCGGCCAGTCGATCACGACGGCGGTGCGGGAGGCCCTCGAGGAACGGATTGCCGTCCTCACCGCTCGCGCCCGTGCGTCTGGCCCCGGGCTCGATGGGATCATCAGCCGGGGTCGGGCACGGAGCATCCTCGACGACCGTTCCCCTGAGGAGATCCTCGGCTACGGTGCCGATGGTCTGCCGCGATGATCGCGGTGGACTCCTCGGCCCTCATCGCCGTTGTGCTCGGCGAGGCTGATGCGGAGCGTTTTCTTGCCGCCATGGGAGCGGACGCCGCCTCACTGTCCGCGGTGTCGTTGACCGAAGCCACCATCGTGGCCGAGGCCCGCCAGGGTGCGGACGCGGTGCGCGACCTCGAACTGCTGGTGGCGGGCGTGATCGATCGGGTCGTTGCCGTCGACGCAACACACGCGCGAGCCGCCGCCGCGGCCTGGCGGCGCTTTGGCAAGGGCCGCCATCCGGCGGGACTGAACCTGGGTGACTGCTTTGCCTACGCGACGGCATCGCTGGCCGGCGCACCGCTGCTCTTCAAGGGCAACGACTTTGCGCAGACCGATCTACCTGCTGCGTGAGCGCCGTGCTGAGGACTGTGAAGCGGTTTCGGGCACAACGCCCGCACGACCAGACGTCCGCGTTCAGCTCTCCCCGTCCCAGTAGCCGGTTTCGGCGCCGGTGAGCAGCGCGCCCAAGAGGGTGCCCTGCGGCTCGGAGTTGCGAAGAAAGCCACTTGCCCGAGTCGGGGTAATGCACCGTCGACGGGATCGTCTTGGTCGAGAAGAGCACGACCCTGACCGGGTCGCCGCCATCGTTGCTCAGCCGATGGGCACCCCCGGTCCCTCGGTACAGAAGGCAAGGTCCCCCGGAGCGAGGATGGTCTGGCCGGCGGGGCGGCGTAGGGTGACGCTGCCTGACAGCGCGAGAACCCACTCTCCCCGCCAGTAGCCGACGACGCGGTCGAGCGGGATCATCCCTTCAGCGCAGTTCATCTTGTTCGAGTCCGGATAGACCGAAGTGCGGGCTTCCGTCCGGGCGTCCGCGGAGAACATGACAAACCGTCCGGGACCTCCGACGGTGTGCACGCCCGCTGGTCCGGAGGGGAAGGCGACGGCATCTCCGGGCGTGAGAACGCGCCGGCCACCCCGTCCCGCAACGTCGGCTGCCCGGACAGAACGACGAGCCACTCCTCAACCCCTCGGTATGGTGAAAGCGCCAGATCGGGATGCCCGCGGCGGCCTCATACAGGCACGCCCCGATCTGCTGGGCACCGAGATGCTCCGTCAGTCGCGCTGCTCGATGGGAGAAGCCGGCTTCATCGAGCCGGTCCTGACACGCCACGGTCTCGAGGTTCATGCGGTGCATCCCGCGATCATCTCACCGGCCACGGGGGACGGTGCCCTCAGGCGTGGTCTCCTCAAAGAGGACGAGCAGCGCGAGGGCGGAGGCGGCCATCAGTCCGGCCGCGGTCCAGCAGGCGGTGGTGAGGCTGGTGAGGGTGGCGACGGCCCCGAGGACGAGCGGGCCGAGCGCATAGCCGCCGTCACGGCAGAGGCGGTAGATGCCGAGCACCCCACCGCGCTGGGCCGGGGCCGCGACGTCACTGACGGCGGTGATCAGGTTGGGGTAGACGAGGGCCATCCCGACGCCCATCACGGCGGCGCCACCGTACCAGAGGTCACGCCCCCCGCCGGCGGTGATCGCCGCGATGCCGGCGGCGATGAGCAGCGTCCCGAGGGTGATCGGCGGTTTGCGGCCGATCCGGTCGGCGAGGCCCCCGGCGGGAACCTGGCCAAGTCCCCACACCCACGCGTAGACGCCGACGAGCACCGCGACGCCAGACACGGACAGCCCTCGGTGCAGGAAGAGGATCGGGAAGAAGCCGATCACGAGGCTGTCGGCGAACTTGTTGAGAAAGCCGGCTTGGCAGACGACGGCCAGCGTCGGGTTCTGAGCCATCGAGCGGGCGAGCACACGGAGGGTGGCGTTCTCCGCGGGCGACTCGGCGGCTCCGCTGCGGTAGGACACGCGTCCGCCGCCGGTCGGGCTGTGCTCGCCCTGTGCCCAGGGCAGCGTCTCCCGGGCAAGGGTGAGCGTGAGCAGTGCCCCGACGCCGACGACGCCGAGGGCGAGGAGATAAGGGGCGGGGCGCAGCCCGTCAGCGGACACGAGCAGCCCGGCGGCGAGGCCGCCGAGGCCGGTGCCGACATAGCCGGCGGATTCGTCGATGCCGACGGCCAGGCCGCGGTTGACCGGGCCGACGAGGTCGATCTTCGCCGTCACCGCCATCGTCCAGGTGAGCCCCTGGTTGATGCCGAGGAAGAGATTGGCGAGAAGCACCCACCACCACGCCTGCGCGAGGATGATCAAAACCGCGTAGGGGACCGCAAAGGCCCAGCCGATGAGCAGCAGGCGCTTGCGGCCCTGCCGGTCCGAGAGGCGCCCGGACACGAGATTCATCACCGCCTTGACCGCCCCGAACGCGGTGATGAACGTCACCGTGGCGAAGATCGAGGTGATGTGGAAGGCGTGCTGGGCCAGGGGCGGCAGCGCGACGCGCTCGACACCGATCGTCATCCCGATCAGCAGCGTGATGACGGTGAACAGGGAGAATTGACGCCAGTTCTCCCGCAGACCAAGCCGCGGGTGGTGGACAGGTCCCACCTACCCAAGCTATCAACTAATCTATTGAATATGACCTGTGAGGGCGAAAGCAGAACGGCCCTGTTTGAGGCGATCGCGTTGATGGGCCGGGCGTTCTCCAGCCCCGTCCGGCTCGAGCTGCTCGACCTGCTCGCCCAGGCGCCCCGCACGGTTGAGCAGCTCGCCCGTGCGACGGCACAGTCGACGGCGAACACCTCCCAGCACCTGCAGGCCCTGCACTCCGCCGGGTTGCTGTCCCGCCAGCGTGAGGGGGCGCGGGTGCGCTACGCGCTGGCGGACGAGCAGGTCCTCGCGCTGTGGCTGGCGCTGCGCGACACGTCGGTGGCGCGGCTGGCGGAGGTCGAGCGCGCCGCTCGGGACCATCTCGGTGACGGGGTCGACGCGATCGATCGTGACGAGCTCATCGGTCGCCTCGATCGCGGTGAGGTCGTCCTGATCGACGTTCGCCCGGCCGAGGAGTACGCCGCCGGGCACATCGAGGGAGCCCGCTCGATCCCGCTCGAAGAGCTCAAGCAGCGGATCGCCGAGCTTCCGGCCGACACTGAGATCGTCGCCTACTGCCGCGGGCCGTTGTGCGCCTATGCCCATGAAGCCGTTCGCACACTTCAGGGCGCCGGCCGTGTCGCGCGTCGTCTGGGTGACGGCTGGCCTGAATGGCGGATGCGCCAAGGCGCGACGGAGCCGCAGCGGCATGAGCTCGGTGCCGGCAATGGATGAAGGTCAGAACCGACGTCGCTCCGGTTCGCGGCCCGGGCACGTCGGCACGTTGCTGCGATGACCGAACAGGACCCAGACCTCGCAAGCCGGGCTCGCGGTGCGCTTGAGGTGGTCTGTGCCGGACGCCTCGATCAGCTCGCCGTTTTCTATGACGAGAGCTTCGTCGATCACGTCAACGCGATGGTCTTTCACGGACACTCGGGGGCGCGTCAGTCCGTCGGCTTCTACACCTCATTGTTCGACCCGATGCGGATCGAGGTGGAGGATCAGGTCGCAGGCCACGATCAGGTCGCCAGCCGTTGGGCGCTCTACGGCACCTATCGCGGGCGCGAGGTGATCTTGCGCGGGATCGTCATCAGCCGCTTCCAGAACGGGCGGATCATCGAGGATCACAGCTACACCGATTCACTGGCGCTGCCTCGAGCCCTCGGCGTGCTTCGTACCGGGATGCTTGTGGCCGATGTGCTTTGTGGGCGGGTCAAGCTCCCCCGGGGCGCACTGAGCCACCGATAGACCTCCCCGGTTGATGTCGGTCCGGCATCACAGAAGGAGCGCCGGCGAGCAGGCCGGCGCTCCAATCGCCTCACGGCAGAGATCGCCTCATCGCAGAGTGCCGACAGGCTCCTCACGCGTGACGTCAAGTCCTGCTGCCGTCCAGGCCCGGTAGGAGCCGGGGACCGCGGCGGCCTGTCCCAGGCCCGCCCGGTGCAGGAGGCTGGCGGCGACGGTGGCGCGGTACCCCGTTCCGCAGTAGGTGATCACGGGCCGGTCGGGGTCGAGCTCGCCGGCCCGTGCGACGATCTGATTGGCCGGGATGTGCACCGAGCCCGGGATGTGTCCCTTGGTGTGTTCGGCGGCGGTGCGCACATCGAGGACGGTCAGATCCTCGTTGCCGATGCGCTCGGAGAGTTGGTGGACGCTCACCAGGTCGCCGTGGGCGACCGCACGACCCGCCTGCTCCCAGGCGGCCATGCCGCCGTGGAGGTATCCGATCAGATGGTCATAGCCGATGCGGTGGGCGTGGCCCACCGCGACGGCGAGGGCGTTGGGGTCCTCGGCGATCAGGAGGAGCCGCGCCTCCGGTTCGACGACGGAGCCCAGCCACATCGGGAAGTGGTCGTCGGCGGGGAGGTTGATCGCTCCCTCGACGTGCCCGGCGGCCCACGCCTCCATGCTGCGCGCGTCGATGATCACTGTGCTGGGCTCCTGCGCCCGGGTGGCGAACTCATCCACGCTGAGGGCGGCCGGCACCGGGGTCCCGCCCCGCAGGGGCGCCCCGATGGCGTTGACCTGCTTCAGGTGCGCGTAGTAGCGCGGCGGATCACCGAGCGAACCGAGCAGCCAGTCGGTGAACGCCTCGGGGCTGCGGTCCTGCAGGGCCGGGCTGAACAGCCGCTCGTTGCCGAGCGTGCTCTGTAGACGGTCGCCGATGCTGCCGCCACAGGCCGAACCGGCGCCGTGCCCCGGATAGACCTCGATGCGGTCCGGGAGTGCGGCGAGCGTGACAAACAGAGACTCGTACAGCTGGGCGGCGAGGGCCCGCTTGCTCTCCTCACCGAGGAGATCCGGCCGGCCCACCTCGAGGTTGAAGAGCAGGTCCCCGCTGAACAGGCCGAAGGGCTCCTGGCCCTGCTGATCGTCAAACAGCAGCAGGGCGATGTGCTCGGGGGTATGGCCGGGGGTATGCAGCGCCTGTAGGCGCACGCCGCCGAGGGCGATCTCGGAGCCGTCGTCCAGGGGGTGGACGTCGAACCGGTAGTCCGCCGAGCGTCCGCCGTAGATCGGGGCGCCCGTCCGCGCAGCCAGCTCGTGGGAGCCCGAGACGAAGTCCGCGTGGATGTGGGTCTCGATGATCGCCGCGATGCGGACGTCCGCCGCGCGGGCCCGTTCGAGGTAGACCTCGACGTCGCGCCTCGGGTCGATCACCGCCACGAGACCCTGGTCACGGTCGCCGACGAGGTAGGACAGGGCGGCCAGGCCCGGGGTGTTGATCTGTTCGAAGTGCAGCGCCATCTCGACTCCTTCAATTAGTCAACAAACTACTTGAATAGTAGCAATGACGCTTGACCTCGATCGCGGGCGGAAATAGCCTGGTCAGGTGCCCGGTCCGACGCCCTACCTCCACCTCGACGGCACCGCGCGTGAGGCGCTGTCGTTCTACGCCGAGGTGTTCGGAGGGCGCCCTCAGTGGCACACCTACGCTGAGTTTGGGCGCGCCGACGGGCCGACCGACGCGATCGCCCACGGGGGACTCGCCGACGGTCCCGTGGCCCTCTTCGCAGCCGATGTCACGAGCGCCGAGAACGCTCTCGAAACCCGGGGCCTGATGTTTTCGTTGCTCGGTGTCGCGGACCCGGACACCCTCCGCGGATGGTTTGCGGCCCTGTCGGAGGGCGGAACGGTCGTCGATGCTCTGCAGCGGCGGCCCTGGGGGGCGTTCGACGGTCAGGTGATCGACCGGTTCGGCCTGCACTGGCTGATCGGCTACGAGGAGGCGGAGGCCGGTGAGTGACGAGCGACTCCTCCTCGGGCGCCTCTTCGTCCGCGACGGTGAGGGCGTCGTGCGGATGGAATGCTCCCTCGATGCCGGGATCGACGATGTCTGGGCAGCCCTCACCGAGCCCGGGAGGCTCGCGGGCTGGTTCGGGGAGGTTGAGGGTGACCTCGCCGAGAACGGCGCATTCCGGGTCCGTATCCTCCTCTCCGGTGATCGAGTGGGCCGCGTCGAGGTCTGTCGGCCTCCCGAGCGCCTGCTCGTGACCCTCGGTGACCCCGACCCCCGGCCCGGGCAACCGGCGCAGACCCGGCTCGAGATTCAGCTGCACCCTGAGCAGACGCGGGCGAGCCTGGTCTGGGAGCAACGGGGGATGCCCGTGGAGCTCCTCCCCGCCTACGGCACCGGCATCCAGATCCACGTCGAACATCTTGTCGACCACCTGAATGGTCGTGAGCTCCGTGACGTGGAAGCCCGCTGGCAGGAGCTGCTCTCAGCCTATGAGGCAGCGGAGGTCGGCTGAGCGTCCGCGCGAGCGAGTCGGCCGCGGCGGTCGGCCCCGTCCTGTCTCAGGCCGTCGGCCCGGGCAGGGTGCCCGCCTTGAGCTTGGCGATCATGTCGTCGGTCTCCTCGCGGTAGACGGTGCCGTCGGCGAGTTCGAGCACCGGCACGTACTTCTGGCCGCTCATCTTGATGATCTCCGCACGTGACTTGTCGCTCTTGCCGAACCCGTGGGTGACGACCTCATAGTCGACGCCCTCGGCGTCAAGGGCCTTCTGCAGCCGCCAGCACGCGTCGGCGTTGACGTGCAGGAACGTGTAGGAGCAGCGGTGCAGTTTGACCTTGGGCATGGTGCTGACGGTACCGGGGCCGGGCACTCGATGCACCGCGGCCAGGCTCGGCCGTCGGGGTCTCGGGACGACCGGCTGCGCGCCCGCTCAGCCGCAGGCGATGTAGCGACGGCGAAGCACGACGCGCCGGCCGTCACTGGCCCGGGTGCGGATGACGATCTCATAGCTGCCCCGGGCGGGAAGGTGCGACAGGGTGACCCGGCGCAGATCATGCCCGTGGCGCCGCAGCCACAGGCGGCGGCCGACGTAGACCGAGACGGCGACCGTCCGCGCACCTGGAGGAGCCGGGAGGTCGATGCGCAGGGAACGGATCCGCGTGCAACCGGCGGGGTGGCGCACCCGGGCCCGCGCGGGGCTGCCACACCCGCGGGCGAACACGTAGCAGGGCAGCGGCGGCTCCCGGTAGACCGTCTGGGCCGGCGAGGTCTCCGTCTGAAACGCCGCTTGGGCGGCGACCGGCGCGAAGGTGAGCGGATCGACGCCGGGCATCAGCTTCTCGTTACAGACGCTCTTGGGGATCTCTGCGGGCACCGCCGGTCCGGGGTGTGAGAGCGCGTTGATCGCCAGCGCGTAGGCGACCGGGTCATAGGTCCCCAACCCGAGGTGCTCGACCACGTCGGCGGGACAGATGTCCTGCACGGAGACGTTGGTGATCTCCCCGCCACCGCCGAACAGGTCCGTCGCGCTGTCACCGTTCTCCTGGTTGGGGTGGACCTCCTCATCGTCGCGGGAGAACACCTCCGTGTAGGAGATTCCCGGGAAGGTCTCGGCACCGCTGTTGAGCGCGCGGATGAACATCGACCCGGCCGCCTGCTGGGTGGTCGAGGGTTGGCAGCCGCGCGGACAGTTCGGGCTCGCCACCGTCGTCCCCTGGTTCGGGGGGGCAAAGCCGATCTGGTCGTCGACCATGTGCCGTGTGTCCGGCCAGAACCGCAACGCCCAGCGGGGGATCATGCCCCCCTGGCTGTGCCCGATGATGGAGATCCGCCGCCCCGCCCACGCGTACATGCTGCGGATCGCGTAGACCATGTACTCGCCGTCGACGGTGATGTTTTCGTTGCCGTCGGCGGGGAAGGTGATCGCACACCAGGGGATGCCGAGGTTCGTCAGCGCCGGCTCGTAGTTCCAGCCGAAGTTGCTCGCCGCCGTCGCCCCGGTTCCTGGGACGAGCAGGACCGGGGTGACGGGTGCGGCCACGACCTGTCCGCTGCACTGCAGCGCGTCGGCCATCGCCGCCACGGGGGGCGACAGGGGCGGACCGGGGCGGTTGAGCGGGGCGAAGGGGCCGAGCGGCTCGGGAGCGTAGGACCCCGCCCAGGCCGGCGGCGCGCACCCAAGAGTCAACCCCGACACGAGCAGCGCCCAGCCGGCAAGCCATCTCCGTCCCCGCCTCACCATGCGACCATGTCAGAACTTGCACCGGACGGCAACGGTGTGACACGTTCCGAAGATGAGATGGCGTGCGTTCCCGTGGGTGGTGGTCCTCGCCTGTGTGCTGGTGATGGCCGGGCGATCGTCGGCGCGGGCGGCGGGCTTTCCGATCTACTCCGGATTCCACTCGGTCCTCGCCTTCGGTGAGGGGGTGGGAACGACCCCCGCGGCGCTCGCCGCCTTTGAGGCCAACGGCACCGCGCCTGCGGCGGACCTCAACGAGGTCGGCCTCTATGAGGGGATCGAGCAAGCCTGGCCGGGCTTCACCGCCGCCGACCTCAACACGTACTACCGCAACTCCGACTTCGTCCCCGAGCCGAGCCAGAGCGTGCTCAGCGGCGGCCTGGGCGGCCTGAGCGGCGACCTCTCCGGTAACCCACCGGCGGTCGAGTCGCCTGAGCCGGGGGCGACCGTCGTCCGCCAGGCGCCGTATGGGGTGCCGGTCATCTACGGCCAGACACGGGCCGAGGCGATGTACGCGGCCGGGTACGTCACCGCGCAGGACCGGCTCTTCCTCATGGACGTGCTGCGTCACACCGCGGAGGGAACGACCGCGGAGCTGCTCGGCGCCGGGGCGGTGCCCAACGACAGCGCCGCGCTCGGGGTCCAGGACGCCACCAGCCAGCAGCTCACCGCCGAGATGGAGTCCCTCCCCCGCACCGAGGGTGCCCAGGGGGCCCAGGCCCTCGACGATATCGAGCAGTACGTCGCCGGGATCAACGCCTACATCAACGAAACGAAGCTCGATCCGGCCCTGCTGCCGGCCGAGTACGCCGCCCTCGGGATCACTCCGCAGCCGTGGACGCTGGCGGACTCCGCGGCAGTCGGCATCTACCTGATCGGCCAGGACCTCGTCCTCAGCGACAACCAGGCCCAACAGTCGGAGGCGCTCACCCTGGCCCGACGGCGCTTCGGGGTGCGGGCCGGGGACCGCGTCTATCACGATCTCCGCCAGGCGGCCAACCCGGGGGGAGTCGTCACCCTCGCCCGGAGCTTTGACGGTCAGCGCCTGGGGAGGACCAACCCCGCCTCCGAGGCGATGATCGACCCGGGCTCTCTGGCCCTGCGCGACGCCCAGACCGGCCTGCCCGTCCGTTCGGCCAACTCGATGACCGCCCTGGCCCGGGAACGCCGGGCGCTCGCCCGTCTGCCCGGGTGGGCCCAGGCGCTGATCGAACATCCGCTGCACATCGCTCAGGGAGAGTCCAACGCGGTGCTCGTGGACGCGAAGGCGAGCCGCACCGGTCAGGCGATGATGGTCGGCGGCCCCCAGGTCGACTACTACACCCCCGAGGTCTTCCTCGAGTACGAGATGCACGCCCCGGGGATCGACGTGAGCGGCATCGCCTTTCCCGGCGCGGCCCCCTATCCGCTGATCGGACACGGGATCGACTATGCCTGGACGGGCACCTCGGCGTACTCGAGCAACCAGGACATGTTCGCCGAGCGGCTGTGCAACCCCGACGGGTCGGCGCCTTCGTACGCCTCCACCCACTACGTGTACAAGGGACGGTGCGTCCCCTTCACGCTCGGGACGGTGACCGAGACGACCCCGGTCGCTCCGACGAGCCCCGCGGCGCCCCAGACGATCGTGCTCCACACCGAGAACTCGGTGCACGGGCCGATCACCTACTTCGCCACCGTGCACGGCCGCCCGGTCGCCCTGGCGACCGCCAACGCGACGCGCGGACATGAGGTGCAGAGCTACATCGCCTTCATGCGCCTGGCCGAGAACGTCGTCACCTCCCCCCAGAGCTTCGCCGCGACGATGCGGTACGTGACCGGCGGGGAGAACTGGTGGTACGTCGATGACAAGAACATCGCGCTGCTGCAGTCCGGCTGGTATCCCGTGCGGGCCGCCCACACCAACCCCGACTTCCCGATCTGGGGCACCGGCCGTTGGGACTGGAAGGGCTTCCGGCCGGCGACCAACGGATATGACCGCCTGCCCGCCCGGGACAATCCGACCGCCATCGACCCCCGGGACGGCTACCTGGTCAACTGGAACAACCAGATCGCGCACGGCTGGCCGATCGCCGCCGGCTACTGGACCCAGGGTCCCGTCGTGCGCGACACGATCCTGCTCGACGACCTCAAGGCGACCCTGCGCAGCGGCCCGACCGACCTCGCCAAGCTCACCGGCATGGTCACCGCCCCGGCGGCCACCGCCGACCTCCGGGGAGTCGGGGACTGGCCGCTGCTCGCCCGGGTGATCGGACGGCCGAAGAACCCGACGCTGCGAGAGCTGGTCGGGTTGCTCGCCGCCTGGTCGCGCGCCGGGTCCCAGCGACGCAGCCTCACCTACCGAGGGAACGTCCAGTACGGACCCGCGGTGCTGTTGATGGACACCTGGTGGCCGCTGCTTGTCCGCGGCGAGTTCGGGCCGGTGCTCGGAACCCCGCTGCTGAACTTCATCAACGCCAACCTCGAGCAGATCGCCCCCAACGGCCTGTACGACGGGACGAGCGACGCGTTCGGGCAGGGGTGGGAGAACGACGTCGCAGAGGACCTCGCCGGGGTGCTCAGGCTCCACCGCCCCGACCGCTTCTCCCGCCGCTACTGCGGGCGGGGCTCCCTCGCCCGCTGCCGCGGGATGCTCGACGCGACGCTGCTGCGCGCCTACCGTCAACTGGCCGCCAAGGACGGCCCGGACCCCGCCAACTGGGTGATGCCGACGGTCTGTCC
Organism: Conexibacter sp. DBS9H8; assembly: GCF_023330685.1. Taxonomy (GTDB): domain Bacteria; phylum Actinomycetota; class Thermoleophilia; order Solirubrobacterales; family Solirubrobacteraceae; genus Palsa-465. The sequence goes on along the minus strand of NZ_CP097128.1, from coordinate 2,997,641 downwards.
GATCACCCATCCGGCCACCTGCACACAGGTCGTCCCGACGAGCGTCGGCGCGGTGTCGATCCCGCCCCAGCCCTTCGATAACCGGGGAACCTTCTACCAGGCGGTGGCGATCGTCGGCCACCGCCCCTGAGCGGGTCGGCTCCGGCCGGGCGCGTTCCGCGGAACACCCTCGACCTGGGCTTGAGGGTCCCGTGCGCTCAGGCGCTGCGGACCGGCGCCGGGGAGGCCGGGTTCGGCGCCGGGGAAGGCTGCGCGGCGGTTGCGGCCGCCGCGATACGCGCCCGCTGGAGATCGACGGTCCAGTGCGGATCCTCCGCCGAGGCCATCCCGGCGGCGAAGATGCCAAAGCGGGTCAGGGCCGAGGCGGACATGAGGGCACCGCCGGCGAGCGCGGCGGCGACCCGACTGCGGCGTCCGAGCAGGGCGGCCCCGATCACGCCGGCGACCGACAGTCGCTCGGCGGCGCGCAGGCGCCGGCCCGCCGGGCCGGTGTCCAGCGTCTCGGCCAGCGGGCCGAGACGCTGCCGGAGCGTGCGCATCGCCGCGAGCTCGCCGACGGCCCCGAGGACGGCCATCGTCCGCGCCGGTCCGTTCTCGGCACGGGCGGCGGCGAGCAGCCCGAACCCGCCGGCGGCCGACGCGGCGGAACCGGCGAACAGGAAGGGAAGCTCCCGGTGGGCCTCATGCCAGGTGGGGACCGCCGTGTCGGCGACGAGGACGGCGGTGTAGGTGGCGACCGCCGACCCGAGGAGTCCCGCCCCGGCTCCGGCGACGGCGCCCGCCCGGGGGGCCCGGCCCGTCAGCGTGCTCGCCGACGCGGCGAAGTTGAGCGGCGCATAGGCGGAGAGGATCCAGGTGCCGACGCTCATCGGTGACGTCGGTTTGAACACGCGCAGCATGTTGAGGAACCGCTCGGGGCGCCCGAGGTCCTTGATCAGCGCGACGAACGACACGGAGATCGCCGCGCTCGCACACAGCCGGGCCGGCCGCACGAGGCCCGCGGCACCGCCGGCGTCCGCGGCGGCAGCGAGGATCGACGAGGCCCCGGCGAGCCCGCCGGTGAACAGGTAGCCGGCGATCTCCCGCTCCTCCCACACCGGGGGGTTGAGCACCGGCCGACCGTAGTAGGACCGGTCACCCTGGCCCTGGTCCTGACGACCGGTCTGGCCGACGCCGTGGGATCCCTGAGGCTCGCTCACCGGCGCGCTCCCGCGGCGGAGAGCAGGCCGATCAGCAGCAGCCCGGCCGCCGCGAGCGCACTGTGGCGCCACATCGCGGGCAGGTCGGCGGTCGTGACGACCGGAGCGGGCGGAAGCCCGTAGACCTCGGGTTCGTCCAGCAGCAGGAAGAACGCCCCGTCCCCGCCGACGCCGTCGGACGGGTCGTGACCGTAGAGACGGGCCTCGGTCACCCCGTCGGCGTGCAGGCGCTCGACCCGCAGGGTCGCGCGCTCACGGAGGTCGTCGAGGACCCCGAACTGGATCGAGTCCGTCGGGCACGCCTTCGCGCACGCCGGCTCCTGCCCGACCTGCAGGCGGTCATAGCAGAGGGTGCACTTGAACACGCGGCCGTCATCGGGCCGCTTGTCGATGACGCCGTAGGGGCAGGCGGGAACGCAGTAGCCACAGCCGTTGCAGACGTCGGCCTGCACGACGACGGTGCCGAACTCGCTGCGGAAGATCGCCCCGGTCGGACAGACGTCGAGGCAGGCGGCGTGCGTGCAGTGCTTGCAGACATCAGAGGCCATCAGCCAGCGGAACGCCTGATCGGTGTCGCCGTCGGAAGCTCCCGTGCGCTGGAGGTTCGGCTGATGGTGACCGACGGTGGCGCGCTGCTCGATGAAGGCGACGTGGCGCCAGGTATCGGCGCTCAGGCCCTGGGAGTTGTCGTGTGAGTGACCGGTCCAGACGAGACCGTCCTCAGGCACCCCGTTCCACTCCTTGCAGGCGACCTCACAGGCCTTGCAGCCGATGCACACGGACGTGTCGGTGAAGAACCCCATCCGGGGAATCTCCGTGGCGTCGGGAACGCTCACCGGGCCATCCCCGTCGTTTCCGTGATTCCGGCGCGGGTGCGGTACTCCTGCACAAGCGCGAGGCGGGCGGGGCCCCGGGGCCGGCGCCCGGGCTGGATGTCGACGGTCAGGGCCTTGACCTCCTGGATGTGGGAACTCGGATCCAGCGCCATCGAGGACAGTTCGTTCATCGAGTCCCCGCGGGCATACCCGTTCGGCCCCCAGTGGTAGGGAAGGCCGATGGTGTGCACGATCCGGTCACCCAACCGCAGCGGGGTCATCCGGTCAGTCACCATCACCCGTGCCTCGATCACCCCGCGGGCGGAGACGAGCGTCGCCCAGCCGCCGTGCTCGAGGCCCCGCTCGCCAGCGAGTTCGGGGGACACCTCACAGAAGAACTCGGGCTGCAGTTCGGCGAGATAGGGGGTCCACCGACTCATCCCACCGGCGGTGAAGTGCTCGGTCAGCCGGTAGGTGGTGACCGCGAAGGGGAACACCTCACTGCCCGGGGTGCCCGGATCGGGGTGATAACGGTTGTTCGGGTGGGGGTACAGCTGGCGGGCAGGATTGCGCTGGCGGCGGTGCAACCGGTTGGGCAGCGGCGAATCCTGGGGCTCGTAGTGCACCGGAAGCGGGCCGTCGCCGACGCCGGCGGGGGCGTACAGCCAGCCGCGACCGTCGGCCTGCATGATGAACGGGTCAGTTCCCGCGATCGCCGCCGGACCCGTCGCCCCCTCCGGCGGCCGGTAGCTCGGGGGTTTGTCGGCCTCGAAGTCCGGCGTGTCGTGCCCGACCCAGCGGCCCTCCGCGGCGTCCCACCACACGAGCGCCTTGCGCTCTGACCACGGACGTCCCTCCGGGTCGGCGGACGCGCGGTTGTAGAGGATCCGGCGGTTCGCCGGCCACGCCCACGCCCACTGGGAACCCGTCCAGTTCTGCTCCGAGCCGGGGGTCCGGCGAGCCGTCTGGTTGACCCCGTCGGCGTAGGCGCCGCAGTAGATCCAGCACCCGCTCGCCGTCGATCCGTCCGCGGCCAGTTCCGTGTAGGAGGACAGCATCTCCCCGTCGGCGTTCCAGCCGTTGATCTCCGCGAGCACCGCCTCGGCGCTCGGCTCATTTGTCCCGCTCGCCAGCGGGTAGTCCCAGGTGAGATCGAGCAGCGGACGGTCAGCCGCATCGGCGGAGCCGGCGAGCCGCTCACGCAGGCGGCGCCCGAGGTGGTAGATGAACCACAGGTCGCTGCGCCGGTCGGCGGCGGGGTCGATCGCCTTCTCATGCCACTGGACCATCCGTTGGGTGTTGGTGAAGGTCCCCTCCTTCTCGGTGTGCGCGGCCGCGGGAAAGAAGAACACCTCGGTCTCGATGTCCTCGGTGCGCATCTCCCCGCTGGCGATCTCGGGGCCATCCTTCCACCAGGTCGCCGACTCGATCAGGGAGAAGTCCCGGACGACGAGCCACTTGCAGTTGGCCATCCCGAACCGCTGCATCCGCGAGTTCGCCGACCCGACCGCCGGGTTCTGGCCCAACAGCAGGTACCCCTCGATGCGGCCCGCGAGCTGCTCCATCACCGTGTCGTAGGTACTGTGGCTGCCGGTGAGGCGGGGGAGATAGTCAAAGCAGAAGTCGTTCTCCGCCGTCGCGGTCGCCCCGTACCACGCCTTCAGCAGGCTCACCATGTATGCCCGCATGTTCCCCCAAAATCCACGCTTGGCCGCGTCACCGGAAACGAACGCGTCGAGGTCCCCGTGGGCGTGGGCGTGGGGCATCGGGATGTACCCCGGCAGGGTGTCGAACAGGGTCGGGATGTCACTCGAACCCTGGATCGACGCGTGGCCGCGCATCGCCATCACCCCGCCGCCGGGGCGGCCCATGTTGCCGAGCAGCAGCTGCAGGATCGAGGCGGCTCGGATGTACTGGGAGCCGATCGTATGCTGGGTCCAGCCGACCCCGTGCACGAACGCGGCGGTGCGCTCCCGGCCCGAGTTCTCGACGAACAGTCGGCACACCGTAAGGAACAGGTCCTGGGGGATTCCGCAGGTCCGCTCGACCATCTCGGGCGTGTACTCGGCGTAGTGGCGCTTGAGGATCTGCCAGACACAGCGCGGGTGGGTGAGGGTGAGGTCGAGTGTCGGATCGCCCCGGCCGCCCTCCGAGGCGTTGGCTGACCGTTCGCTGTCCAGCGGGGCGAGGTTGCCCTCCTGATCGCGTTGGCCGGAGGCCGCCGCGACGAACGCGCCCTCGTACTGCCAGCTCGAGGGGTCATAGGCGCCCGTTTCGGGGTCGAAGCCGGAGAACACGCCGTCGGCCCCCACGTCCTGGAACTCCTCCCCGACGATCGTCGGCGCGTTCGTGTACGCGAGGACGTACTCGCGAAAGTCGAGCTCGTTCGCGATGACGTAGTTGATGATCCCGCCGAGGAAGGCGATGTCGGAACCGGCGCGGATCGGCACGAACACGTCCGCGAGGGCGCTCGTGCGACTGTAGTGCGGGTCGACGTGGACGACCGTCGCCCCCCGGGCCTTGGCCTCCATCACCCACTGGAAGGCGACCGGATGGGCTTCGGCCATGTTCGAGCCTTCGAGCACGATCAGATCCGAGTGCTGGAGGTCCGCCGGGAGCGTGCTGGAGGCGCCACGCCCGAAGGACGTGCCGAGACCGACGACCGTCGAGCTGTGACAGACCCGGGCCTGGTTCTCGACCTGGATCACCCCGAGGGCGGTCAGCAGCTTCTTGATCAGGTAGTTCTCCTCATTGTCGAGGGTCGCCCCGCCGAGCGCGGCGATGCTCATGCACCGCCGCGTGCGGACCGAGTCGACCTCCCACTCCCAGCCCCGACGCCGGGAGTCGACGATCCGGTCGGCGACCATGTCCATCGCGGTCTCGAGGTCGAGGCGCTCCCAGTCCGAGCCGTAGGGCCGGCGGTAGAGGACATACTGCTCACGCGCGGAGCCGGTCGTCAGCTGGAGGGTCGCCGACCCCTTGGGACAGAGCCGGCCCCGGCTGTGCGGGGCGTCCGGATCCCCCTCGACCTGGACGACACGACCGTCCTTGACGAACACGTTCTGGGCACAGCCGACCGCACAGTAGGGGCAGACGGATTTGACGACCCGGTCCGCCTCGACCGTCCGGGCCCGAATCGCGTCCGTACCCGCTGAGCGGACGGCGGCTCCGCGCCCGCTCGGGTCCTCACCGCGGAGTTGGCGCAGCAGCGGCCAGCTCGTGATCAGGCGACGCTCAGGCATGCGGCGAGGTGAGCTCCCGGGCGGCCCGGGCGGCGACCCACTCGAGGATCTCGGAGTGCCGCTCAGGCACTGAGGCCCCGGCACCGATCAGCTCCTGCGGACTGAGCTCCCGCGGGCTGGCTGACGGGGTGGGCGATCTGCACAGGCCCTCCGTCGTTCCGGAGGTGCCGTCATCGACGGGGCGGCCCGTGGCGAGCAGGAAGGCGAGTCCCGGGGAGATCCCGAGCCGGTCAGCGACCGACGGATAGGACAGGCCCTCCTCAAGCAGAACGCGGATACGGTCGGGCAGGGACATCTCCAGACGCCATCTTGCCCGGGCGGTCCGGTCCCCACACCGCGAGTGTTCGCATGCGAACCTTCACGTCCATGGTCAGCCACACGAGCATGAGGGTGCGACCGATGTGCACGTGAGCGGACCGACCGATTCGCAGGTGAGCGATCGGGGTACTGGAAGAAGCGCATGGACGGGGTCGCCCTCACCTTCGACGACGGCCCCGACGCCCACTGGACGCGGGCGCTTCTGGACGTGCTCGCCGCTCTGAAGGTCACCGGGACGTTCTTTGTGATCGCGCCTCGGGCCGCCGCCCATCCTGGGCTGCTCGCGCGGATGGCCGCCGACGGGCATACGGTCGGACTGCACTGTGACGAGCATGTCCGCCACCGCGAGCGTGACGCGGACTGGCTGCGGCGCGACACCGCGACGGCACTCGGACGGCTCAAGGCGATCGGAGTCCGACCGAAACTCTGGCGAACTCCCTGGGGAGAGACGGCACCGTGGACGGAGCCGGTCGCCGTCGAACACGGGCTCGAGATCGTTGGCTGGACCGTCGATTCCCACGACTGGCGGGGCGACAGCGCCGAGAGGATGTTCGCGGCGACCCGTGACGAGATCACCGCCGGGGCGGTCGTGCTCGCCCACGACGGGATCGGGCCGGGGGCGCGGCGGGAGGGCGCGGGGGAGACGCTTCGGTACGTCGCCTCGGTGGCGACCCACGCCAGGGCCCGCGGGCTCACCCTCGAGGCGCTCACGTGAGCATGGTGGCCCCGTCCACCGTTCTCGACGAGGGGAAGCTCGGTGCCGCACTCGAGGCGATCGCCGCCTCAGCGGCGGAGCGCGACCGCGCGTGTGACCCGCCGTTTCCGGAAGCTGCGATCGCGCATCTGCGGGACGCCGGTGCCCTTGAGGTGAACGCGACGCCGGGACCCGAGCGGCCGCCGGCGTCTGGGGAACTCGCACTCGTGCGTGCCGTCGCGGCGGCGGACGGCTCGGTCGGCCGGATCTTCGACGGCCATCTCAACGCAGTCGAGCGCCTGGCCGTTCAGGCCCCCGCGGATGTGCGCGAGCGAGAACTTGCGGCCGTTCACCGCGGGGACCTCCTCGCCGGGGTCTGGGGCGGAAACCCCCGTCCCGGGGAGGGCCCTCCCGCGACCGTCGGTCCGGACGGGACGCTGTCGGGCGTCAAGACATTCTGCTCGGGGGCTGGCGGTCTGCAGCGCGCGCTCGTACTCGCGCGCGACCCCGCCTGCACGGAGCCGGTCGCCGTCTGGATCGACGTCACCGACGCGCACGCAGTGAGGGTTGATCGGCGCTGGTACCGGTCCGCGGGACTGCGGGCGTCGGCCTCGCACCGAGTCGTCTTCGACGATGCGCCGATCATCGCCCGCTTTGGCGGGCCGGGATCGCTGGCGCAGTTTCCGTGGCTGAGTCGAGATGCGCTCCGCACCGCCGCGAGTTGGGCGGGAATGGCCGATCGCGCCTGTCGCAGCGCCCTCGGCGAACTGGCCGCCCGCCCGGTCAGCGGCCCGCTCGAGGACCTTGCGGCGGGGCGGATGGCCACCGCATCGCAGACCATCACCGCCTGGCTCGAGCGCGCCGCGGCGGCGATGGACGCGGTCGCTCTCGACCTGCCCCACCTTGCCGTGCACGCGCGCGTGGCGATCGCCGACGGCTGCCGAACGATCCTGTCCGAGGCCGCTCGCGCGTGCGGGTCACATCCGTTTGCGACGGGAACCGATCTTGACCGCGCCCGTCGGGACCTCGATCTGTTCCTGCTCCAACATCGACTCGACGCGAGTGTCGCCGAGGTGGGCGCCGAGCTGCTCAGCGACTTGCGGAGGCCCGCGTGACCGCCGATGACTTCGAGCGCCGCTACCGCTCAAACCCCGATCCGTGGGCCTATGCGGACAGTGACTATGAGCGGACCAAGTACGACGCGACGCTGAGCGCCTGCGGACGTGGTCCGTTCACCGCCGCACTCGAACTCGGCGGGTCGGTGGGCGTGTTCAGCGCCCGGTTGGCCGAACGCTGCCAGGCCCTCACCACGGTCGACTTCGCGCCGACGGCGGTTCGCAACGCGCGCCGGCGCCTGCGCGCCCATCCGCAGGTCGACGTGCGCCTTGGCGCGATACCCGACGCGATTCCGGACGGACCGTACGAGCTCGTCGTCGCCTCCGAAGTCCTGTACTACCTCGATTCGCGCGCGCTCGAGGAGACGCTGCGGAGGATCGACGAGGTGATGATCGCGCGCCTGGTCCTCGTGCACTGGCGGCCGCCAGGGACCGAGCGGCCACTCACCGCCGCGTACGTCCATGCGCGGGCGCGGGCTCTCCCCGGGCTGGCGACCACCGCGGACCGGTCCACCGCCGACTATCTGTTGCACGTGCTGGAGCGCCGATGACTCGCGCCCCGGACGCGCCGCTCAGCGTGGTTGTCATCCCGGCCCGTGATGAGGAGGCCACGATCGGTGACTGCCTCGCGGCCCTGGCGGTCCAGACGATCGCGCCGACTCAGTTCGAGGTGATCCTCGTGGCCGACGGCTGCGTCGATCGCACCGTCGAGTTCGCGACCGCAGGCGCGGCGCGGCTCGGACTGCGCCTCACCGTGCTGCAAGGACCGGGCGCGGGCACGGGACCGGCCCGCCGCCTCGGGATGGAGGCCGCCGCGGAGCGGCTGGAGGCCGCGGGAGCGCACCGCGGCCTGATCGCCACCACCGACGCGGACTCGGTGCCGTCCCGTGAGTGGCTCGCACACCAACTCGCGCACCTCGCCAACGGCGCCGAGGTGATCGCCGGACGGATCGAACTCGACCACGAAAGCTCCGCGGGGCTGCCGGCCGGCGTCCTGCGACGGCGGGAGCACGATGCGCGGCGTCGGATGCGGGAGGTCGCCCGGATCGATCCTGACGCTGGGCACCACCACTTCGCCGGGGCGTCCCTCGGGGTCAGCGTCGAGGCCTACCGGCGGGTCGGCGGCCTCGCGATGACGCCCGCGCTCGAGGATGAGGCGTTCGCCGAGCAGGTGCGCGCCAACGGAATCCCGATCCTCCGTGCGGCCGATGTACGTGTGCAGACGGCCGCACGCACCGACGGCCGCGCCAGGCGCGGCCTCTCGGTCGACCTCGCGGTCTCCGCCTGGCGTGAACGCCGCCGGTTCGTCGCGGCGGACTTTGACCTTCGGTCGCTCACGGCGAGGTGGGCGGCCGCCGGCAGTCCCGCCATCACCGTGATCGTTCCGGCCAAGGAGTGCGCTGCCACCGTCGGCTCCGTCCTTGAGACGACGGTCCGACCTGTCCGGGAGGCCGGCCTCATCGACGACGTCGTCGTCGTCGACGCCGCCTCGGGGGACGGCACCGCCGCCATCGCGGAGGCGAGCGGTGCCCGGGTGCTCCAGCAGGACGAACTGTGTCCGGACCTCGGTCCCGCACACGGCAAGGGCGATGCGATGTGGCGCGCCCTCCAGGTCACGGCCGGGGAGATCGTCTGCTTCCTGGACGCGGACACCTCTGACCCGGACCCCGGTCATCTGCTCGGGTTGATCGGCCCGTTGCTCCAGGCGCCGGAGCTCATGCTCGTCAAAGGTGCCTTCGACCGACCCTTCCGCACGGGGACGGTCACCCTGGCTGGGGAGGGAGGGCGGGTGACCGAGCTGATGGCCCGCCCGCTGCTCAACCTGCATTTCCCGCTGCTCGCCGGGTTCGTGCAGCCGCTCGCCGGGGAGTTCGCGGGGCGGCGCCACCTGCTGGAGGAGCTTCCGTTCCCCGTCGGCTACGGGGTTGAGATCGCGCTTCTGATCGACAGTCTTGAGCGGTGCGGGCTCGACGCGCTCGCCGAAAGCCATCTGGGCACCCGACAGAACCGCCATCAACCGCTGCGATCCCTGGGAGAGATGGCGTTTGCCGTTCTCGCGGCTGTCGAGCAGCGGCTCGACGGCCCGCGCAGTGTGACGGGCGGACAGTTTCTTCGCCCCTGGGAGGACGGGGCGGTGGTTCGGGTGTCCGTGCTCGAACGTCCGCCTGCGCGGACCCGCGCGAGCGGCCGGGTCGCACAGGGCATCAGTGCGTGATGACTTCGGGGTGGCGTCGGCTGCGGCACCGCTGAAGCAGACGGTGAGGATCACGCCGCCGTCAAGCGTGTTCGTGGCTGCCGCCCAACCGCCGTGGGCCTCGGTGGCCGTGGTCTGTGACGCCGCCACCCTCGCGCTCAGCCACCCAGCGGGCGGCGGTCAGGTGGGCGGCCACGATCAGCGGGGTCAGAGCTGCTCGCGGGTCCCCGCCTCGTGGGCGACGTCGGCGTTCTGGACGGCAAGGCCGGCCTCCATTGCCTCTAATCCGCGGTTGCGGCGCAGCAGCGGCAGCACGGTGTGGCGGCGCGCGTTCTCGAGCTCGAGAGCGAGGGCGGCGTAGGCGGCCGACAGGGCAACGGCGAGGCCGACGATCGCCCCGGCGTCCTCGACCCCGACACCGAGACCGAGCTCGTAGAGCCCGGTGAGCAGGAAGCGCACCGCGACGGCGAACAGGACGAGCGCGGGAACGAGCTTGGCGCCCGCGGCACCGCCGGCGGCGAGGGCGACCCACACGGCGGCGGCGAGCAGCAGCACGCCGAGCGGCGGACTGAGCCGGCCGGGCGGGGAGAGCAGCAGCGATACGCCGATCACGAGCCAGGCCCCCGCCTGGATCCCGAAGCTCGTCGCCGCCGCCGTGTCCCGACCAAGGAAGCCGAAGATCGAGGCGAGGAACTGCAGGGGAAAGCAGAACGCGATCAGCGCGACCGCGACGGTGGGCGTGTCCCGGTTGGCGAACCAGCCCAGCTCGAGGCCCGAGGCGAGCAGGCTTGCGGTCGCGAGGGCACCGAGGCCGACCGGGAACGGCGTCGCGATCGGCCGCAGCATCACCCGAGTTTGGGCACCCGCCTCCGTCGCGGACGGGGGCGCGGGTGCTGAGGCGGTGTCTGCCGCGCCGGCCACCGATTCAGGCGACCGCACGGTCGTCGAGGCGGCGCAGCTCCCCGCCCCGGATCCGGGTGCCGGGGCCGGCGGGGGCCTCGCCGCAGAGGACGAGACGGCCGTCACTGAGCCGCTCCACGATCCCGAGGCGGCGCAGTCGGCTGAGCGCGAGGGTGACCGACGGCCGCTGGGCGCCGACGACCTCGCCGAGGACCTCGTGGGTGAGCCGGAAGGGGAGCAGCACCCCGTCTGGGGTGACGTTGCCCCAGCGGCTGGCGAGGTGCCACAGGCTGACGAGAACCCGTTCGTCGACCCGGGTGAGGTTGCTCACCGCACGCAGATAGGTGCCGGTCCGGACGCGGTGCAGCAGGCGGCCCGAGAAGGCGAGCAGCAGCTCGTGACGGCGGCCGATGATCCGCGTCACCGACTGATCGAGGATGGCGACCCGGACCGGGGTCAGGCTCCGCCAGTCGACTTCGGGAGGCACGCTCTGGAGCGAATCGAACGGGTCCCAGGGACGGAGGATGTCGCCCGGTCCGAGCAGCTCGGTCGCGTGGGCCTGGCAGACGCGGAGGCGCCGCCCGAGCAGACCGCTGAGGACGAGCAGACCGAAGGCGCTGTCGGAGTCACACTCGGGCAGCGTCCGTGCGCCGCGGCCGACCTCGAACACCGGGGCGCGGAGCAGCTCCCGCGCCCGCGCGAACATCGCCGCGTCCAAGCCGGCGCCGAGGTCGGGGTCGATGTCGAGCAGGCGAACGGTGGCGCTCTGGCGCGGCTCCGGCGGGATCTCCGGACCCGGCTCGGGTGGGGCGATCGGCTCGGCCGGCTCGGCGGGCCCGGGCACCGTGCTCGGGACCGCAGGATCGGCGGGCGTACCGGGGTCGGGGACCAGCGGCGTGGACGGGCTGTCGGGAACCACCGGGGTCGGCGCCTCCGCGGGAGCGGGAACTTCGGCCGTCGCCGACGCCGGGCCGGGGGAGACAGACAGGGCGGACATGGCTCTCCCTTGCCCCCGGCGGGCCCTGGCCAAACCCCCCGGGCGGGCTCGGCGTCGCCCTCGGACCCGACCGTTCGCGTGCGAACACGTCGGGTTCGCCCGGCCAGAACGACGGGATATACACCGCCCAGCGATGCCCGTCCCGACCGCCATTGTCGACACTCGGCACGTCTATGACTGGGTGTTCGGCATCTACGTGCCGATCGGGATCGGCGTGTTCGGGTTCTTCACCGTCACGATCATCGTCGTGACGGTGCGCTTCCGGCGCCGGGACGGGCGCCGGCACCGGCTCGCGGGCCACAACGAAGCCAACCGGCTCGAGCTCGCCTACGCCGTCGTGCTGCTCTGCATCGCCGCGGTCCTGCTCGACGTGACCTTCCGCGCCGAGCATCTCGTCGACACCGCGTCGGCGCGGGAGCGCCCGGCCCTCACCGTCGACGTGATCGCGAGCCGGTGGGAGTGGACCTTCCGTTACGCCGGTCACGGGATCACCCACGTCAGCGGTGCCGTCGGTGATGCGCCACTCGTCGTTCCCGTCGACGAGCCCGTCCGCTTCAACCTCACCTCTCGAGACGTCATCCACGGATTCTGGATTCCCCAGCTCGCCTTCAAGCGGGACGCGATGCCCGGCACCGTGGAGCGGGTCACGCTCGACTTCGACCGCACCGGCAGCTTCAGCGGGGCCTGCAGCGAGTACTGCGGGATCTTCCACTCCGAGATGGTCTTCGGCGTGCGGGTGCTGCCCGACCGCCGCTTTGATCGTTGGCTCGCCCGACACGGGGCGGGGCCGGTATGAGGCTGATCAGCACCGACCACAAGACGATCGGGATCAACCTCGGCGTCCTCTCGCTGTTCTACTTCCTCCTCGGTGGCCTGTTCGCGCTGCTGATGCGCTCCCAGCTCGCCGAGCCGAACAACCAGCTGCTCAGCAACGGCACCTACGACGAGCTGTTCACGATGCACGGCTCGACGATGATCTTCCTGTTCGTGACGCCGATGGCGCTCGCGCTCGCGCTGTATCTGATCCCGTTGCAGATCGGGGCCCGCACGCTCAGTGCGCCGCGGGCGGCCCTGTGCGGGTTCTGGCTGTGGGTGTGTGGCGGCCTCGTGATGCAGTCGGGGTGGTTCACCGCGTCCGGGCCCGGGCAGGACGGCTGGACCTCCTACACGCCGCTGTCGACGGGCTCATACACCCCGGGGGTCGGCCAGGACCTGTGGGTGCTCGGGGTCCTCCTCGCGATCCTCGGGATGATCCTGATCGCGATCTGCATCGCGGTGACCGTCGCCCGCCGGCGGGCACCCGGGATGACGATGATGCGCCTACCCGTGTTCTCCTGGACGGCGCTCGTCTCCGTCCTGATGGTGATCGGCGCCTTCCCGATGATGGTGCTCGTGATGGCCCTGCTCTACGTCGACCGGCTCGGAGCCCACATCTTCACCGGCTTCGCCGGAGCGGTCGACTACGAGGACCTGTTCTGGTTCTTCGGCCACCCGGTCGTCTACGTGATGTTCTTCCCCTACCTCGGGGCGGCGGCGGAGGCGATCGCCGTCGGGGCGCACAAGCGGTGGTTCGGCTACACGGCGTTCGTCGCCTCGATGCTCGCCTTCTCCGTCTTGTCGATGAGCGTCTGGGGGCACCACATGTTCGTCACCGGCGGGGTCACCAACCAGTACTTCGCGTTCACCTCGACGCTGCTGCTCGTCCCGGCCGGAATCGAGTACTTCGACCTCGTCGGCACCCTCGTCGGCGGGTCGATCGTCCCGCGCTGCGCGTTCCTGTTCGGGATCACCTTCTTCATCCAGTTCCTCATCGGCGGGCTGTCGGGCATCTTCCTCGCCTCCCCGGTGCTCGACTACAACGCCTACGGCAGCTACATCGTCGTCGCCCACTTCCACTACACGCTGTTCGCCGGCAGCATCTTCGGCTTCTTCGCCGGGGTGTACCACTGGTTCCCGAAGCTGACCGGACGCCTGCTGCGTGAGGGGCTCGGCCGGGTCCACCTCGGCCTCCTGATCGTCGGTACCAACCTCACGTTCCTGCCGATGTTCTTCCTCGGCTCCGACGGGATGGCCCGGCGGATCGCCCGCTACCCGACCCACCCCGGGTGGGCGGGGCTCAACCAGCTCGAGACGGCCGGGGCCGGGCTGATCGCGCTCGCCGTCGCCGTGTTCCTCCTCAACGTCGTCGTCTCGCTGCGTCGTCCGCGGCTCGCCGGTCCGGATCCGTGGCTCGGGCACACGCTCGAGTGGGCGACGAGCTCGCCACCGCCGGCGCTCAACTTCACCGAGCCGCTGCCGCCGATCCGCAGTTACGCGCCGCTGCTCGACCTGCGGGAGGCCGCGGACGCCGCGGCGGCCGCTGACCCCTCCGACCCGGTGCCTGTGCCATGACCGGTGCGGTGCGACCGCTCCTGATCTGGCTGGCGATCCTGACGACGACGGGGACGCTCAACGCGATCTGGACGGGGGATCTGATCCAGACGGCGACGTTCGCCGCGGCGGTCCTCGCCGTCGGAACCCTTGTGCTCTTCCAGGTGCTCGCCAACCCGGACGCACTGCGGCGGGGTGCCCCGGGGGCTCGGGGGGCCGAGACGATCGTCCGCGCGAGCGCCGCCGCAGCGCTCGCCGCGATCGGCCTGAGCACCCTCGTCGTCGGGGTCGTCTTCGGACACTTCCTGATCGACTTCGGCGCCGCTGTGCTGATCGTCGGCCTCACCCGGCTCGTCCTCGAACGCCGCGCCCAGCATGCGGCCGAGCGCGCCGCCGCCCAGCGGCGGGCCGGCGCCGAGGCTTCGCCGCGTGTCGCAGGCCGGGCCGGTGGCGCCCCGACGGGAGAGGTGCCGTGAGCCTCGTCGGTCTCCTTGTTCATGACTGGCAGTTCGCCGCCGTGCCGAGCGCCCTGTGTGCGCTCACGGCGGCGGTCTACCTCGGCGCCGTCCGCCGGACCCCACGACCGTGGCCGGCGGCTCACACGCTCGCCTTTCTCGCCGGGCTCGCCACGATCGTCGTCGCGCTCGATTCGGGGATCGGGGCCCAAGACGGACAGCGCCTGTCCGCGCACATGCTCCAGCACGTCCTCCTCCTCGACCTCGCGCCGCCGCTGCTGCTCGAGGGGATGCCGGGCCGACTGCTTCTCGCGGTCCTCGGGCGCCCGTACCGCCGGCGCGTCGGCCGGGCGCTGATGGTGGTCGGTCACCAGCTCGGGCCGATCCGCTGTCTGGTCATCTACACCGTCGTCCTGCTCGGCACCCACGTGCCGGTGATCTTCGACGCGGCGCTCGTGCACCCGCTTCTCCACGACGCTCAGCACGTCGCCTACCTGCTCGCCGGAACGATCCTCTGGTGGCCGTTGCTGGGATCGCCGAACCCGCGGCGGGTCGGCCCGGTGCCTCGCCTGCTCTACCTGACGGCCGCGATGGTGCCGATGACGCTGTTCGGCGCCTGGCTCAACCGCGACCCGACGCTGCTCTATCCGCTGTATGCGGCGCCCGCCCGGTCACTGGGGATTTCCGCCCTCGCCGACCAGCAGCAGGCCGGCGCGATCATGTGGGTGCTCGGCACCGCCGTGATGGGGCTCCTTGGGCTCGTCACCGTCGTCCGCTCCCTGCTCGCCGCCGAGCGCCGCCAGCAGGCCCGTGAGCGCCACGAGCTCGCTGGGGAGGTGGCGGGATGAGAAGCCGACGCCACCACCGTCGCCGATTCTCCGCCGTCGCTCGGGTGCTCGCGCTCGTTCCGCTCGCCGGGTTGCTGCTGTGCGGGCTCGCGAGCGGTGCGCACGCGGGGGCGCTTCCCCAGGGCGAGTCGCTCTTTGACGCCCACTGTGCCTCCTGCCACGGCTATGACCTGCGCGGGCGACGCGGCGTCGCGCCGTCGCTGATCGGCGTCGGCGCCGGCCCGGTGAAGTTCTACCTGTCGACGGGACGCATGCCGCTCGCCAACCCGCAGGACGAGCCGGTCCGCGAGACGCCGATCTTCGACCCGAGCCAGATCCGGTCGGTTGCCGCGTACGTCCGCGCGATCGGCGGTGGTCCAATCGCGCCGACGGCGGATCCGGCCGCCGGCAGCCTCTCCCTCGGCTTCAAGCTGTTTGACGAGAACTGCGCCGGATGCCACTCGATCGTCGGCCGCGGCGGAATCGCCATCAACGCCCAGGTGCCCGACCTCGGACAGGCGACCGCGGATGAGGTCGCCGAGGCGATCCGGATGGGCCCGTACGTGATGCCGCACTTCAGCACTGCCCAGCTCGATCAGCATGACCTCAACTCGATCGCCCGGTACGTGCTGTGGACCCGCCACCCCGACAACGCCGGCGGTGTGGGGATCTACAACATCGGCCCGATCCCGGAGGGAATCGTCGCATGGTTCGTCGGCCTGTTCGCGCTCGTCATCGTCGCCCGCCTGATCGGGGAGCGGCTCGCGTGATCGCCCGCCTGCTCGCCCGGATCGTCGCGTTCGCCGTCGCGGCCCGGATGGCGATGCGTCGCCGCGACTCCGATCTCGCCGGAGGCGAGGCGCCCGGGGCGAAGGCCGAGGTGTCCGGGGCGGCGTCCGAGGCGTCCGGGGCGGAGGCCGGTTCCGGGCCAGCGGACGCAGAGGACCCTCGCCGCCGTGAGGTTCCCGCCAACCCCCGGGCTGAGACCCTCGTCGCCGGGTTGTTGCTCGCAGCCGCGCTGCTCGCGGTCGCGTTCATCGCCGTCTTCGTGGTCACCGGCCTCGACACGCAACTGCTCGGAGCTGCGCTGGGCGGCAGCCTCGCGCTCATCGCCGCGGCGGCGATCGTCGCCGGCAAGTCCGTCGTCGTGCAGGAGACGGCGATCGAGGAGCGCGGCACGCTGCTCGAACCGGAGGCGCCCGCGCGGATCGTCGATGCGCTCTCTGAAGCCGGCGAGGGCGTCTCGCGGCGGGGGTTGATCACCTGCGCGGCGTGCGTGGCCGGGGCGGCGGTGACGACGGCGGCGGTCGCGCCGATCGCCTCGATCGGTCCGCGGCTCACCGCCATCCACAAGACCCCGTGGCATCGCGGCGTGCGGTTCACCGACATCGACGGTCGCCTCTACCGCGCCGAGGACATCACCGTCGGCTCGCTGTTCACCGCCCTGCCCGAGGGAGCCGACCCCGAGCTGATCGGCTCGCCGCTCATCGTCCTGCGCCTCCCCGAGGCGATGCTGCACCTCCCGTCGAGCCGGCGCGGCTGGGCGCCCCACGGGATCCTCGCCTTCTCGAAGATCTGCCCGCACGCCGCCTGTGCGGTCTCGCTGTATCGCTACCCCGAGTTTCCGTCCGGCGGCAACGACCAGCCGGCCCTCACCTGCCCCTGCCACTACTCGACCTTCCTGCCCGCCGAGGGCGGGAAGCTGCTGTTCGGTCCCGCCGGACGGCCGCTTCCCCAGCTGCCGGTGCTGATCGACCCCAACGGCTACCTGCGCGCGGCGGGGGGCTTTGACGAGGACGTCGGACCCTCCTGGCTCGACGTGCGCCGGCCCTCCCAGACATGAGCGTCCGTGACCTCAACCCGCGGCGCCAGGCCGAGCGGGTGGTCCGCTGGAATGAGGAGCGGATCGGGGCCTATCAGGGGATCCGTGGGGCGATGCGCTACGTCTTCCCCGACCACTGGTCCTTCCTCGTCGGGGAGATCGCCCTCTACTCATTCATCGTGCTGATCATCACCGGGGTCTACCTCGCCCTGTTCTACGTGCCGAGCACGCAGCAGTCGGTCTACCACGGCAGCTACGTGCTCCTCCAGGGCGAGCAGATGTCAGGCGCCTACCGGTCCGTGCTCGACCTCAGCCTCGACGTCCCCGCCGGTCTGCTCGTCCGCCAGACCCACCACTGGGCGGCCGACGTGTTCCTCGCCGCGATCGTCCTGCACATGATGCGCGTGTTCTTCACCGGCGCCTACCGCAAGCCGCGGGATCTCAACTGGTACATCGGCCTGACGATGCTCGGGCTCGCGATCATCGAGGGGTTCCTCGGCTACTCGCTCGTCGACGACCTCCTCTCCGGGATGGGGCTCGCGATCGCGTATTCAACGGCGATGTCGGTGCCGTTCATCGGGGGGCAGTTCGCCAACCTCGTCTGGGACGGCCCGTTCCCCGGGTCCTCGCGGCTGTTCGCACGCTTCGAGATCATCCACGTCTTCATCATCCCGGCGATCCTCACGCTGCTGATCACCGTTCACCTTGCGATGATCGTCCGCCAGCACCACTCCCAGTTTCCGGGTCCGGGGCGGCGGGAGCAGAACGTCGTCGGCACGCCGATGTGGCCCGCCTACGCGCTGCGTTCGCTCGGCCTCCTGTTCGCCGTCGCCGCGGTGCTCGTCCTGCTCGGCGGGTTGATCCAGATCAACCCGATCTGGCAGTGGGGCCCCTACCACACGTACCTGTCCGAGAACGGGGCCCAGCCGGACTGGTACATCGGATGGCTGATCGGCGCGCTACGGCTGATGCCCAACTGGGAGGTGCACATCGGCGGGGCGACGATCATCCCGAGCCCGTTCTGGGGTGGGGTCCTGTTCCCCACCGTCGTCTTCGGTGTCCTCTACGCCTGGCCGTGGCTCGAGCGGCGGATCACCGGCGACCGGGCGATCCACCACCTCGACGAACGCCCGCGGGACCGTCCGATCCGGACCGCGATCGGCACCGGCTTCCTCAGCTGGGTCGTGCTCATCTTCATCATCGGCGCGTCCGACCGGCTGTTCTTCCGGCTCGACATCCCCTACACCTCCCAGATCCGCTTCTGGCGCATCGGCGTGTGGATCGTCCCGCTGCTCATCGGCGGCGTCACCCTGATGGTCTGCCGTCACCTTCAGCGCACCGACACGCACCCGCTCCGGGGCTGGGAGGGGACGATCGTCGAAGCGCCCGAGACGATCGACGGCGCCTGGTCGGGCCAGCATGTGCCCAGCCGGGTCGATGCCGCCACGCCGGGGCGGGGCAGATCGGAAGAGGACCCGCCCCCCGGCCCGGCGGACGAACGCGGCCGGACCCCCTGACCGCTCAGCCGGGGAAGCCCCCGGCTCTCACCCCGCTGCGCTGTGCGCGGAAGGCGGCGATCGTGTCCGCGACCGTTCGCGCGAGCGGGATCTGCGGTGTCCATCCGGTCGCGGCCGTCAGGGCCGCGGCCGAGCCGCGATGGTCGATCACCTCGTGGGCCCGGACCCGGGCGGGGTCGATTTCGTGGTGGACGGCCACGGGGGCGATCAGCTCGCCGACGAGACGGACCAGTTCCCGCGCCGACACCGACACGCCCGAGCAGACGTTGTAGACCCCGGTGGGCGCGGAGTGGACAAGCGCCCGGTAGGCGGCGCAGACGTCACGGACGTCGGTGTAATCGCGGCGGGTGTCCGGGTTGCCGGTGAGGATCGTCAGGGCGTCCGCCCGCTCATCAAGGGCCCGGGCCGCCTGCTCGGCGAGGGAGGCGACAAGGAAGATCGGGCGCTGGCCAGGCCCGACGTGGTTGAACGGCCGGGCTCGGACGACGTCGAGGCCGTGGGCGGCGGCGTAGACGCCCGCGAGCATGTCCGCGGCGGCCTTGGACACCGCGTACGGGTTGACCGGCGCGAGCGGGGCCGCCTCGGTCACCGGCAGATCCGGGGCGCTGCCGTACACCTCACACGTGGACGCCCACAGCACCCGCGCCCGTGGGGTGACGCGGCGGACCGCCTCCAACAGTGCGACCGCCCCCCCGACGTTCGCCGCGAGCGTCTCAGCCGGCTGCTCCCAGGAGCGTCCGACGTGGCTGAGTGCCCCAAGGTGGTAGATCGCCTCCGGGTCGGTGTCGGCGAGCAACGCCGCGACCGCGGCCGCGTCTCTGAGATCGACGGCGCGCCCCTGCCCCGCGGTGACGGTGCCGCTGCGGGAGATGCCGATGACCTCATCCCCGGCCTCAACGCACGTCCGCGCGAGCCAGCCGCCGACGAAGCCGGACGCGCCGGTGATGAGGACGCGCATCAGTCCGGCGAGTCGCCCGGGCGCACGTCCATCGACAGCAACCCGAGCGTGGTGTCCCCGAGCGTCCCGTGCCCGTTGGAGGAGTAGACGGTCTCGATCACCGCGGCGGGCGCCTCCTCGGCGGGGGGGCGCAGGCGCCGCTCGAGCTCGCCGAGGACGGCCCCGAAGAGCACGTGGCGCCACGTCGCCTGGGTGAACGCGCGCCGGTTGCCCGCGAGCGGCTCAAGTCGCTCCCGCGCCGGGTGGAAGCGGTCGATCAGGGTGACGAGCGGCCACAGGAGCGTGTTCTCGGCCACGGCGGCGAGTGGGCCCTTGAGCGTGTCGGGGCCGGGCAGGGAGGGCGCGACGAGCGCGTAGGCGCCGCCGAACAGCGCCCCGTTGAGCAGGTGGATCGCCAGCCCGGGACCGTAGTAGTCCTCCTCCCGGGTGACCGCTCGGCCGAGCATCTCGACGTCGTCGAAGCGACACCCGAAGATGCGCTTGTCGACGGGCTGTTGGACCGCCCAGACGGCGGCGGCGAGAACGCCACTTGCGGCGCCACGAAGGATCCGGGCTTGGCTCAAGGGTCACACTGTAACGGCCCTCACACCAGCGGGTACACACAGGCATGGACGATTTCGACCTCGAGGACCGGGGCCACGCGGCCCTTCATGCCCGCGCCCGGGAGCAGGGCGTCAACCGGCTCGTCTATCGGATCGTCCGGCTCGTGCTCGTCCCGTTCTTCGCGGTGTACTTCCGGCTCGACCGGGTCGGACGCGACCACATTCCGCGGACGGGGGCGGCGATCATCGCCTCCAACCACCGCAGCTTCCTCGACCCGTTCGTGATCGGCGCGTGCGCTCGGCGCCCGCTCTACTTCGTCGCCAAGAAGGAACTGTTCCGGCGCCGGTGGCAGGCGTGGATCCTCAACTCCCTCGGCGCCTTTCCGGTTGACCGCGGCCGCGGGGATGAGGAGACGATCGCGACCGCCAAGGCGATCCTCGCCCGCGGGGAGATCGTCCTCATCTTCCCCGAGGGCACCCGGATCCGGCCGGGGACCCTCGGCAAGCCCAAGCGGGGGGTCGGCCGGCTCGCGCTTGAGACCGGCGTCCCGGTGATCCCGATCGCGGTGACCGGGACCGAGGCGATCCGCCGTGGCTGGCGGATCCGGCCACACAAGGTGCGCGTGCGGGCCGGACGACCGCTGCACTTCCCGACCGTTGCGCACGCCTCACCGCAGCTTGCCGCCGCGGTCACCAACCGGATCTGGCCCTGCGTCGCGCTGCAGTGGGAGTGGCTCGGGGGCCTCGCACCGATCCGCCGCGCCTGCGTGATCGGCGCCGGACGGGCCGGCACCGCGCTCGCGATCGCCCTCGCCGAGGCCGGTTATGACGTGGACCTCGGCTGCCGCACCGCCGAGCAGGCCAAGCGCCTCGCGGACAGTCGCGTCAACGCCGAGCGGTTGGCGGGCGCTGTGCTCCCCGACCGGGTCAACGTCGTCGCCGCCCAGAAGGTCGACCTCTACGGCCACGACCTCATCTGTCTTGCCGTGCCCGCTGCCGCCCTGCCCGCCGTGATGGACGCCCACGGCGACCAGATTCCGCGTAGCGCCGGCGTGCTCGTGCTCTCCACGGGCACCGTACCGCCGCTCGGGACACGCCCGAGCGCCTACGTCGGCGAGCGCTGCCGCGCCCGTGCTCTCGCCGTCGTCGCCCTGGAGGAACCGTGGCCGCAGACCGGGGCGGCCGCGACGGTCGCCGCGAGCGAGAAGGGGTTCGCGCGTCAGATGTCCGACGTCCTCCGCGACCTCGGTCTCAGCGTCAGCGTCGAACGGGACGTGCGGACGCTCGAGGACCGGCTCGCCGGGGAGACGCCGAGCGTCCAAGCGGCGTAGCGGGCGCCGGGGGGCGCCTATTCTCTGAGATGCCGTGGCGACCGAGACAACGACGAGTAAGGCCGAGCTGGATGCGGCCTTCAGCGATCTCTACCGCGCTCACGTCCGTGACGTGTACTCCTACAGCTACTACCGCGTCGGCAACCACCACGACGCCGAGGACCTCACCGAGCAGACCTTCCTGCAGGCCTACCGGCACCTTGACCGCGCGATGCGCGAGTCTGACGGCCGTCCGCTGCGTCCCTGGCTCATCCGGATCGCCCACAACCTCGCGGCCAACTTCTACCGGGACCGGGCGCGCAAGCCGGAGTCGGCGATCGAGGACGCCGGCATGATCGCGGCGACGCACACGACTGAGTCGCTCGTCGAGGGCCGGGAGGAGCTCAAGGCGATCCTCGACGGGGTCCGCCAGCTCCCCGACGATCGCCGGGAGGCGCTGATCATGCGCTTCGCCCTCGGCATGGACAACCGGGAGATCGCCCGCGCGCTCGGTCGTAGCGACGGGGCGACGAAGGTGCTGCTGCACCGGGCGATCCGCCAACTCGAGGGCATCGTGGCAGCCCAGGGGGCGGCCCGATGAACCTCGAGGCGCTGCTGCGAGAGGCGCTCTCACCGGTCGAGCCCTCCGCCCCCGACGACCTCCTCGACGAGCTGCAGGTGCGGCTCGTCGACTGGACCGACGCCGCCTATGAGGAGCTCGAGGGCTGGGAGCTGTCGGCGATGCGTGACCCGCGCCACTGGATCGCCCCGGCCGCCGCCGCGCTCGTCACCGTCACCGCCGGCTCCGCCCTCGTCGCACTCCGTCTGCGCCAGGGTCACGGTGACCGGGTCAGCGAGTCCGCGAGCCTCCGTGAGCTCGCGGAGCGTACCCTCGCCGACGCCGTGCACGAGACCCGCCGGATCCGCCGCTGAAGCCTGCTCAGGCGTTTGGCGCCGCTCGCGGGTGCCGCGGTGTTCGGCGCCCGGCCGCCGGCGTAGCGATCTTCTTCACCGGCGCTGCTAGCTTGGGCCCGCCGTGGCGTTCTGTTACAAGCATCCCAGCCGGGAGACCGGTGTCTCCTGCTCGAGCTGTGGGCGGCCGATCTGTCCGGACTGCATGACGCCGACGAGCGTCGGGATGCGCTGCCCCGAGTGCGCGCGCCAGCGCACGCAGGTGCGGCGGGTAGCGGGCCCGAGCTTCGGAGTGTCGGGGCGCTGGAGTGCGACCAACGTGCTCATCACGATCAACGTCGTCGTGTTCTTCGCGGAGCTGGCGACCGGCGTCACCCTCGGCGGCCGCGACTCCGGCTGGGTCTTCGACCACGGCGCCCTGTTCGGGCTCGCCCTCACCGGACACAACCCGTACCCGGCTCCCTTCAACGGCGACCACCAGTACTGGCGGTTGCTGACCTCCGGCTTCCTCCACGCCGGGCTGCTCCACATCGGCCTGAACATGATCTCGCTGTGGTTCGTCGGCCGCGTGCTCGAGCCGGCCATCGGCCGCGCCAACTACCTGGCGATCTACTTCTCCTCCCTGCTCGCCGGCTCCTTCGGGGCGCTCCTGTTCGAGCCGAACGTACCGACGATCGGCGCGTCGACGGCGATCTTCGGGATCTTCGGCGCGCTGATCGTCGTCGCTTACAAGCGCGGTATCCCGATCTGGCAGAGCGGGCTCGGGCCGATGCTCGCGATCAACCTCATCTTCGACCTCACCATTGCGAACGTCTCCATCGGCGGCCACCTCGGCGGGCTGCTCGCGGGGATCCTCGGCGGCCTCGCCGTCACCGAATGGGGGCAGCACCGCAGCCGGCGCGCCTGGGTGTTCGGCGCCTGCCTGGTGATCGCGATCGTCTCGGTGATCGGCGCGGTCGCCGTCGCCGGCGGGACCGGTCTCACCCCCAACGGCTTCACCCTGTAGGGCTGCCGCTCGCCCGTCGGTACCGGCGGGCGTCGGTCCACCGACCCGGTGCGTCGACCACGGTTCGGGCATGGGCAGCCCGAGCCCCGTCACTCCGGTTCAGGTCAGCTCGCCATACAGCGCGGCGACCGCGGCGTGCATGCGCGCCGGGGCAAAGCGCCGGCGCACGTCCCGGGAGGCGGCGGCGCCGAGGGTGGCCCGACGGCGCGGTTCGTCGATCAGGCCGGCGACGGCGTGGGCGAGGGCGTCGGGGTCGCCGGGCGGCACGAGCCGGCCGGTGACGGCGTCCGTGATGATCTCGGGCAGGCCGCCGTGGGCGGCGGCGACGACGGCCGCACCGGCGGCCGCGGCCTCCACGGCCGCACCCGGGAGCGGGTCCGGCGCGGTCGACGGGACGGCGATCACGTCGGCGGCACCGTAGACGTCGGCGACCGGCTCCACGAAGCCACGGAAGTGCACCCGGTCGCTGACGCCGAGGTCGGCGGCGAGCCGGTGGACGGAGGCGAGCCGCTCCTCGGCGCCGGGCCACGCGTCACCGGCGATGAGCCCGTGCACGCCGCGCTCGGTCAATTCGGCGGTCGCGAGGGCCAGGATCAGCTGATCCTGGCCCTTCCAATCACTGACCCGGCCGACGACAGCGGCGAGCGGCCGGTCCTGGGGGAGGGCGAGCCGGGCCCGGGCGATCCCGCGCTGAGTCCGCCGGGGGGCGACCGCGAGCCCGTCATGGATGACCGTCACCCGCTCACTGCCCCCAAAGGGCACCGAAGCGGCCACCGACACGCACGGCAGTGCCGCGGCGGAGGCGAGCAGGCGTCGGTAGTACGGCCACAACCGGTCCCAACGCGCGTAGATCTCGCGGATGTGCCAGACGTGGGGAACCCCGGTGAGGGCCGCCGCGGCGGCGCCGCCGAGCAGCACCGAGGTGTTGGAGTGCACGAGCGCGACCCGCCGGGAGCGGATGAGCCGCGCAAGGGCCGCGGCGTCGGCCGCGGCGCGAACGCTGAGCCGGGCGAGCCCGGTCGGGGTCGTGGCGCCGCGGCGCACGACGGCGAGCGGCATCACGATCACCTCGACTCCCGCGCGGGTGAGGTCGCCGACCAGCGGTCCCGTCGCGTCGGGCAGGACGACGATGGGGCGGTAGTGGTCGCGATCGAGTCCCGCGAGGATGAGTGCGAGTTGGCGGTCGGCGCCGTAGCGGCCGGTGGAGGAGTGGAGGTAGAGGACGGTGGTGGGTCCGACCGCGGCCCCGCGGGGCCGCGGGCCACGGCCGCGGGTCGGGTCAGCCACGGCCGGGCCCGGCGTCGGGCCAGTGCACCACAAGAGCGCGGGCATCCGGATCGGCGGGAGCCTCGATCCGGTCCGGGTGGAGGATGTGGGCGAGCAGTTCGAGGCCGTCGACGAGACGCGGCCCGGGACGGGAGAAGTAGGCGTCGGCGTCGACGGCGACGATCTGACCGACACCGAGCGCGCTGAGCTCGTTCCGGTGCATCTCCGCCTCTCGGTGGGCGATCTCCGCGCTGTAGCCACACGGCATCACGATCACCCGGTCCGGGGTGATCGCGCCGATGTGTGCCCAGGTCGTCTCCTCTGAGGCCTCCCCCGCGAACCCGAGGACGTCCTCACCGCCGGCGAGCTCGATCAGCTGGGGCACCCAGTGCCCGGCGCCGTAGGGCGGGTCGAGCCATTCGAGGGCGACGACCCGCGGCCGCTCGGCCCCTCGGACGGCCAGACGCACCCGGTCGATCCGGGCGGAGATCTCGCGGATCAGGTCGACCGCCTCGTCCCGGGTGTCGGTCGCCTGCGCGAGGGTGCGCAGGTCGGCGAGCACCTCCCCGAACGTGTGGGGATCGAGCGCGATCACGAGTGGCTGGGAGTCGATCTCCTCCGCGAGGGCCCGCACGTCCTCGACGCTCACCGCACAGACGCTGCAGAGCGACTGGGTGACGATGAGGTCCGGCTGGAGGTCGTGCAGCGCCTCGGTGTCGAGCGTCGAGGTCGGCGCCCCCGTTCGCGCCCCCGCTTTGACGGCGGCGTCGATCTCGGCGCTGGTCAGCCCCGCCGCGAGCGCCGGACGGGTCACACGGGGCAGTTCCCGGGCCTCGGCCGGGTGGTCACACTCGTGGGTGACGCCGACGACGTCATCATTGAGTCCAAGAGCGAACAGCATCTCGGTGGCTGAGGGAACCAGGCTGACGATCCGCATGGAGGGAACACCATATGACAGACACGCGCCTCACCGACGAGCAGATCGCCAGTGGTCTCACCGGGACCGCCTGGCACCGAGAGGGGGAGACGATCGTCCGTGACCTCCAACGGGAGAACTTCCTGGCCGTCATCGCCGCGGTCAACCAGGTCGCCGAGCTCGCCGAGGCGGCCAACCACCATCCCGACCTGCTTGTGCACGGCTGGAACCGACTGAGGATCACTCTCAGCACCCATTCGGCGGGCGGGCTGACCGCCGCGGACCTCGCCCTCGCCGAGCGGATCGACGGGGTCCTCGGCGGCGGCTGAGCTGGGCGCCGGCCGCGGCCCGGGCGGTGGGCGTTGCGGGCACGGGGGGGCGGGCTGATACCTTAGCCTCGCAGTCGCATTCACATGGACGACGACCCATCGCGAAGTAACGGGCGCCCGTGAAGGCGCTCCTCATAATCCTCACGGGGGTACTGGTCCTCGTCAACGCGTTCTTCGTGATCGCGGAATACGCCATGGTCCGGTCGCGCCGGGCGCGACTGGAGGCGCTCGCAGAGGAGGGCTCGCGCGGCGCGCGGACCGCCCTCGGCCAGCTCGATCACCTCGGCGACTACATCTCCGCGTGTCAGGTGGGGATCACGATGGTGTCGATCGGGATCGGCGCGCTCGGGGAGCCGGCGATCGCCCACGCGCTCGAGCTCGCCTTCGGCGCCCCCGTCCCCGGAGCGGTGGTCGTCGTCGCGGTGATCGTCGCCTATCTGCTGATCACCTTCGTCCAAAGCACGCTCGGAGAGATCGTCCCCAAGCTCTACACGATCCAGCACGCGGAGGGGATGGTCGTCTGGATCGCGCCGGTGATGGCCGCCTTCATCTGGAGCTTCAAGCCGTTCATCGTCACCCTGAACGTCTCCTCTGAGTGGATGCTGCGCCGCCTCGGCACCGACCCGCGGGCCGAGCCGGAGGCGGGCACCCCCGAGGAACTGCGGCGGATCATCGCCCAGTCACAGACCGGCGGGCAGCTCGACGCCGGCGCGGCCCAGATGCTCTCTGGCGTCTTTGACCTGCACGAGCAGGAGGCGCGCCAGGTGATGACCCCGATCCCCGCCGTCGTCACCGTCGACGTCGCCGCGACCGTCGCCGAGGCGCTCGAGACGTGCATCTCAACCGGCCACTCACGGCTCGTGGTGACCGAGAACGGGGACGAGGACCAGGTCCGGGGGATCGTGCACGTCAACCAGCTCGTCAAGGTGCTGCTCGAGCGCGGCTCGGCGGCCTCCTTCGCCGAACGGGTTCGGCAGGCGCCGATCGTCCCCGAGACCAAGCCGCTCGACGACCTTCTCGCCGATCTCCAGCGCGAGCGGACCGAGCTGGCGATCGTCGTCGACGAGTACGGCCGCACCGCCGGGATCGTCACGACTGAGGACATCATCGAGGAGATCGTCGGGGAGGTCTTTGATGAGACCGATCCGGCCGGCGGGGCGGTGCGACGGCTCGCGAACGGCGACTGGTTCGTGCGTGGTCACGTCCCCGTCGCCGACCTCGAGGACTACGGGCTCGCGCTTCCGGCGGACACCGACGCGTACAACTCGGTCGGCGGGTTCGTCTTCGCCGAGCTCGGCCGCCTCCCCAAGCGGGGCGATCAGATCGACGCCAACGGCCTCAACGTGCGGGTTGAGGCGGTCCGCCAGAACCGGGTCGAGGCGGTGCGGATCCGTCAGGTTCTTCCCGATCCAGCCGGCAGCGACTCCGCGGTCTGAGCGGCTGCGGCGTTCGGAGGGGCATTCGGGATGCCGTTCGCACACAGATCGGGTCAGGTTGCGTGAGATGCGTCTCAGTTGTTAGTATGGCGAGAAAGCGCCGGCGAACGTCGCAGGTCTCCTGCGATTCAGCCCAAGTAGTTCCCGGTGGTTGAGAGGAGAGATGAAGCCGGCCTTCGGGCCGGCTTCACGACGTTAAGGGCCGGCGGGCTCGGTCCGGGCGGCAACCGGCGCGCTTAAACGGAAACCGGCCTGCTGGGGACAGGCCGGTTTCGTGCTTCTGGGGGAGGAGGTGCTGCTTTGAGGTACGTCGCACTCAGGAGAATGCGCCTCCCGCCTCAACCTTTGCTAAAGGTTTGTTAGGGATCAGCCAAAGGGAGGAGGAATCCGTGACGGCCCGTCTCAGTGGCGTGTGCGGATCCTCCCCCGCGTCTGGATCAGGAGTAGTCGTAGAAGCCCCTCCCGGCCTTCTTGCCGAGGGCTCCCTCCGCGATCAGCGCCGCCATCGGCGCGGGGGTCTCGAGCGAGAGTGAATCCCCGATCGCCTTGGACACGTCGAGGCCGACGTAGTCGAGGAGGGCGAGCGGTCCCATCGGGACTCCCGCCCCGAGCTTCATCGCCTCGTCGATGGCGGCCGCCTCCAGCCCCGACTCGGCCATGAAGTTGGCGGCGTCGAACAGGTACGGGAAGAGCAGTCGGTTGACGACGAACCCCGGGGTGTCAGGGGTGATGACCGCGACCTTGGCGAGCTGCTCACAGAGGGCGAGTGTCCGCGCACGTGTCTCCTCGCTCGTCGCCGGGGCGAACACGACCTCCACGAGCTTCATCACGGGGACCGGGTTGAACACGTGCAGTCCGACGAACCGCTCGGGGTGGCCGCTCGCCTCGGCCAGTTCGCTCACCGACAGGGAGGAGGTGGTGGTCGACAGGATCGCCGTCTCGTTCTGGTGCATGGTCAGTTCGGCGAGGTCGGCAAGCAGTGCGGCCTTGGAGGCGTGATCCTCGACGATCGCCTCGACGAGGAAGCTGCAGGCGTCGAGGTCCGCCAGTTCCGTCGTGACGGTGATCCGGCCCGGGTCGGCCCCCTCGTGGCGGCTCGCTCCCTTGGCGATCGCCGCGCGGACACGCTCCTGTGACTCCTCCGAGCGGGCCCAGAGGACGACATCCGTGCCTGCGGAGGCGACGACCGCCAATCCGGAGGCGATCGTCCCGCTGCCGGCGATTCCCAGCGTCTCAGTCAATGTGGCTCCCAACCTGTGGTCAGACGACAAACGGCGGCTGACCCCAGCCACCGTGGCGGCGGAGAATAGAGAAAACCCCCCGGACAGGGGTCCGCGCGGTGATCGGCTCAGCTGTCGTGGCCTCAGATCGCGGCGAACTCCGCCCCAGGGATGACGACGTCAGGCCGAGCCCAGGCAGGGGCGCATCGAGGTCGTGGGCCGGGGCGCCGGCTCAGCTCTGCTCGGCGAGCCAGGCGGCGGTCGCCGCGAGTCCGTCGCGGAGCGGGATCCGGGCCTGCCAGCCCAGCCGGGTGCGGGCCTTCTCCACCGACGGCCAACGGCGGACCACGTCCACCGTGAAGCTGGGCAGATGCTCGAAGCTGAGCTCGGCGGGGTCGCGCCCGCACACCTCCCAGATGAGGGCGCAGATCTCCGCGACGGTGCGCTCCTCGGAGGCGGAGATGTTGAAGTCCTCGTTGAGGCCGGCTGGAGAGCGCATCGCGGCGACGATCCCGTCGGCGATGTCGTCGACGTGGGTGAGCGTACGCGTCTGGGCGCCCGAGCCGAAGATCGGCAGCGGGGAGGCGCCGGCCTGAACCTTGGCGATGATGTCCGGGACCATATGGGCGATCCCCGGCTCGTCACGGTCGGGGAGCTCTCCCGGGCCGTAGGCATTGAAGGGGCGGCAGATCGTGAAGGGCAGCCCGTGCTGGTCGTGGGCGGCCCGCGTGTACACCTCGCCCGACAGTTTGGAGAACCCGTACGCCGAGGTCGGGGTTGGGCAGCGCGGCAGCGACGCCTCCGTCGTCGGGAACTCGGTCGCGTTCTCGAACACCATGCTCGAGGAGACGTAGACGAAACGCTGCACACCTTCGTCGATGCTCGCGTGCGCGACCGTGCCCGTCACCTGGTTGTTGAGTTCGGTGAGCGTGAAGGGGAGCTTGTGAAAGTTGGCGATACCGCCGACGATCGCGGCGAGGTGGATGACGTGGGTGCAGCCCTTGGTCGCCCGCCGGACGACGGCAAGATCCCGCAGGTCTCCGGCGAACACCTCACAGGAGCGGGCCATCCACTCAGCCGGGGCTCGGCTGTCGGCGACGCGGACCGTCACCTCCGGCTCGCGCAGCAGCCGCCGGACGACCGCGCTGCCGATCGTTCCCGCCCCGCCGGTCACGAGCACACGGGTCAGCGGCCGCGTCCGCACGGGCGCGCCCGTGCCCGGTGCCTCCCGGTCCATCATGACGCGCTGAGCACGCTCGCCTCGGCGGCGTAGGCGAACACCTGTCCGGTGCCGCTCGCGTTCCAGGGATCGACGACGAGGCAGTCCCGGCGGGCGCCGGAGACGATCGCCCGCACGATCTGGGGCCCGGAGAAGGCGTGATGGTTGGTGGCGATGATCACCACGTCCGCGTCCTCGAGCGCTTCCTGGAGCGGCTGGGTCGGCGACGGGGCGTGCGGATCGGAGATCGCGACGTCCGCGAGCTCGCGCTCGAGCAGCCGGATCAGCTTGAAGGAGAGCGAGTCCCGTTCATCGTCGGTGTCGGCTTTGAAGGTGAGACCGAGGACGGCGATCTTGAGATCGGCGATCGATCCGAGCCGGCGCTTGATCCCCTCGACGAGAAACAGTGGCACCGACTCGTTGACCCGGGAGACGGCCATCAGCATTCCGGGGGCGTTGGAGCGTTCCTCCGAGAAGGCGAAGTCCTTGCGCAGGCACGTGCCGGCGGTGAGCCCGGGGAGGGCCATGCCTCCGCGAGGATAGTCGCGGTTGATCAGCTCGATCACCTCGAACACGTTCGCGTCGTAGCGCTCGCAGTCCATCATCAGCAGGTTCGGGAGCGCGAACGTCGCGTAGCGGAGGATGTTCGTCCAGATCTTCGCGAGCTCGGCCTGGACCGGGCTCGTGCGGACGATCGGGGCGCCGAGGGCGGAGAACACCTCTGCCGCCCGGTCTCCGGACGCCTCACCGACCCCGCCGATGATGCAGGGCAGCGTCCCGATCTCGGCGAGGAACTTGCCGGCCGCGATTCGCTCCGGGGCGTGGGCGACGAACACGTCGGCACCGACCTCGAGGTTGCGGCGTTTGGCGATGTAGCCGGCGACGTACTCGGTCGTGCCCGGAGCGATCGTTGAGCGCAGGTGGATGCCGTGTCCGGGCACGAGCAGCGGCAACAGGTCGTCGACGACCGCGCGCACCTGGCTGAGGTCCGACTCGATGTGGGAGAGCGACGGCGTACCGATGGTGAGGATGATGTCCCGGGCCCGGGCGGCCTCGGCCGCCCGGTCGGCGAGCTCGAAGCGCCCCTCCGCCCAGACCCGGTCGAGCAGCTCCTGGGTTCCGGACTCGGTGAACGGCATCCGGCCGGCCCGGAGCGCCTCGGTGATCGCCGGATCCTTGTCAATCCCCAGCGTCCGCACCCCGCGGGCGGCGAAGCTGAGGGCGAGCGGAAGGCCGACGCGGCCGAGGCCGATCACCGCGACCTGCGGCGGCCCGGGTGCGGCGGCGGGGAGCGGTGGGTCGGGTGGGGCGGGGCTCATTTGGCTGGGACGACCTCGAGGATCGAGTCGATCTGGGCCTGGACGGACGCCGAGACGGCGCCGAGGTTGCCGATCAACCAGGCATGGTTATAGACGGCCGCGGTCGGTCCCTCACTGCTGTAGCCGGGCGTCGCGAAGTCGAGCAGGTAGTTGAGCACCGGGCTCGGCAGGGTGCGCGCGTTGCTGAGCAGCAGTTGGGGACCGAAGCTGCCGCTCGCCGACAGCGCCGCCGCCGCGGCGGCGCTGAGCGGGTTGTGCGCGTTGAGGAACACGTAACCGTGGCCCGGGCTGCGGATCGCCCAGCCGAAGCTGCGCGGGACGTGTGCGCAGGGCTGTCCGTAGACACAGGCGGGATCGCGATACTCGGCGAAGGCGACCGACTCGGCCGGCGCGGTCGCCCCGCTGATCCGTCGCACCGTGCCGTAGTGGGCGAGCGTGCTGAGGACCGCATCCGGGATCGCGCTCGCCGGGCCGAGCACGTAGATGTGCGGGTGGCGGTGTCGGCGCAGTGCCGCGGCGGTGACCGCCGGGACGCCGGCGGCGTTGACGTAGAGGAGCGGTTCGCCTGATTCGGCGGCCCACCCGGCCGCCGGCATCGCGTCTGCCGGTGTCTGGGCGGAGGCGACGACGACGTCGATCGACTCGCGCCCGCGGCGGGCCGCCTCGTAGGCGTCGATGTTCGCTGCGATCGCATACGGGCTCCCGCCGCTGATTCTCACTGAGCGCAGGTGCGGGGGAGCGGGGACGTCACCGACCAAGACGGCCTGGGTCCCGCCGAGCGAGGGGGCGCCGGCGGGGGCGAGCAGGCCGAGCGCGTTGGCGGTCGCGACCGGCAGTCCGCTCGCGGGGGAGAGCAGCATCGGCGCACGGAAGGGCGCCCCCATCAGGGACGCGGCCGCAAGCGCGGCCTGCCAGTCATCGGTGGGGGCGAGCGTCACCGCCTGGGGGTGGGTCCCCGGCGCGGTTGAGGGATCGACCGCGAGCGCGACTGCGGCCGCATCGGAGACGGCGTCAGCGCCGGGGACCCGGGTCGTGTTCTTGGTCGCCAGGTCAGGAAAGCCGAGCTGGGCGGCCGTCTGGCGACCGACGTCGCCGCCGCCGGCGGCGACGCTGTGACCGACGGTGGCGACGGTGGTCGCCGTCGCTGAGCTCCTGCGGTGGGCACCGTGTCCGAGCAGGTCCGTGGAGCCGCATCCGCCGAGCGCCACGGCGAGCAGGAGCGCCGCGGCGGAGGCCGTGGCGCGAGCGCGGGGACGTCTCATCGGCGCAGACCTTACCGGCGGGGGCGGAGACCGCCGTCACGGCCGCGCTCGATCTCGTCGCGTTCGGCGAGCCGGTTGGCTCGGCGCAGCTCGGCCTCCCGGTTGCGCCGGATCTCCGCCTCGGTCTGGGGGATGAGGGCGGGGACCTCATGCGGGGTGCCGCGCTCGTCGACACAGACCATCGTCAGGTACGCGGATGTCGTGTGCCGCAGCTCCCCGCTCCGCGGGTTCTCGGCCTCGACCCGGACGCCCACCTCCATCGACGTGTGCCAGGCGGCGTTGACCTTCGCCTTGAAGGTGACGAGCTCGCCGACGGCAACCGGGGTCATGAAGGTGAGCCGGTCCACGCCGACGGTGACGATGCGCTGGGAGCAGTGCCGGATCGCCGCGAGGCCAGCCGCCTCATCACACAGCTTCATGATCACCCCGCCGTGGACGTTGAGCGCATTGTTGGCGTCGAGGATGCCCATCCAGTGGGCAAGGACGGTCTCCGATTCGACAGGGTGCTTGGGCGCCATGCAGGCGCGGTACGCTACCTGAAGACTCCCCGTCTGCTCCCACACGCCTAGGAGGATGCGATGCCGGGCCTCACCGGTCGCACATCGACCGTCATCAAAGCCAAGATCTCCAAGCTCCTCGATCGCGCCGAGGATCCTGCCGAGACGCTCGAGTACACCTACCAGAAGCAGCTCGAGCAGCTGCAGAACGTCAAGAAGGGGATTGCCGACGTCGTCACGGCCAAGAAGCGGTTGCAGCTGCAGGAGGAGAAGATCCAGCAGCAGGTCGTCAAGCTCGACACGCAGGCCCGCCAGGCCCTCGCCGCCGGGCAGGAGGAGCTCGCCCGGACCGCCCTCGAGCGCAAGAACGGCGTTCAGTCCGAGCTGCAGTCCCTCGATCAGCAGATCGCCGAACTCCAGGGCCAGCAGGATCAGATGACCGCTGCGGAGCAGAAGCTGCGGACCCAGATCGAGCAGTTCCGTTCCAAGAAGGAGATCATCAAGGCCCAGTACTCGGCCGCTGAGGCACAGGTGAAGATCGGTGAGGCGGCGACGGGGGTCGGGGACTCGATGGCGGACGTCGGCCTGGCGATGCAGCGCGCGATCGACAAGACCGAGCAGATGAAGGCGCGCGCCTCCGCGGTCCAGGAACTCGAGGCGGCCGGGACCTTCCAGGACTTCACCCAGCTTGGCTCGGGAGAGGATGACATCGACCGTCAGCTGCGCGAGCTGTCGAGCTCGAGCGAGGTCGACGCCGAGCTCGCCCGGATGAAGGCCGAGCTCGGCCCGGGGACCGCGTCCGCTGCACCGGAGCTGGCGGCCGGTGAGCCGGCGGACGCCGAGACGGTTGCCGGGGAGGATCCGGCCGCCGGCCCCGCTACTGGGGCGTAGTGCCTGTCAGTCCGCCGATTCCCTGCTGAGGCGCTGAGTCGGCGGGCAGGGAGCCGCCTGATGTTGATCCGGTGGACGCGGGGGCGCTCGTCGAGCCCGCGCCAGACCCCGCCGTCGTACGCGCCGGCGGGGTCCGTCTGGCGGGAGTACCCGTTGACGCTGCTGCCGGCGCGCTGGCGCCCGGGACGCCCGATCCGGTTCCCGCCGTCGCCGACGGCGTGCTCGCTGACCCAGCAGGGGTGCTCGCCGACGTCGCCACCGGGGGGCTGCTCACCGCCGTGCCGGCCCGGGCGGGGTGGTGGTCGACTCGATGGTGAGCGGCCGGATGGCGGGCACCGTGGTGGTGGGCGGTGGGCGTCGCCGTGGTTGCGGTCGTCGTCGCGAGGGCGAAGCTGCTCGGGCTCTGGGTCTGGACCGGCGTGAGCGCCGGACGGGCGGGGTGGATGCTCGGGGGGCGGGACCCGGTGGTGAGGGCGATGGCGGCGACGGCGGCCCCGACGAGCACGGTGGCGGCGGCGAACGTCGCCCGGGGCACGGCGCCGATTCCCGACCCGCCTGCCGGCGGTGTCAGCGCCGCGGTGAAGGCGGCGTCGGCGGCGGCAGCGTCGGCGGCGAGCCGGCGACAGGCCTCACACCCCGCGAGGTGGTCGTCGAGGGCGGCGCTCTCCCGCGGCTGGATGTTCTCGTTCGCTCGGGTGGCCAGCAGCGCGGCGGACTCCCGGCAGGTGCAGTGCGACGCCGCTCCGATCGACGCCCACACCGCCTGGCGGCGGTCCTCGGGGGCGCTGCGGTCCGGGACCGTCACCGCAGCCATCAGCCGGGTCAGGGCGAGCAGCGTCTCGTTGGCGAGCTCACTCTGGGGGGCCGTCCCGAGATCGCTGCGTTGGGCGGCGATCCGGGTGAAGGCGAAGATCGCGTCCTCGGCCGCCGGGCCGGCGAGCTCGGGGCCGAGCAGCCGCTCGGTGTAGGCGGTGACGGCGTCGCGTTGCCGGGGAGAGATCAGGTCGGCCGGGTCTGCGCTGGGCGCACCGGCTTCCGGTTCGCTGCTCATGGCCCCCAAGAGTACGCAGCTACATTTCGCGGCGATGCAGGATCTCTCGGCACAGGTGGCCGCTACCGGCTGGTACCACACCCTCGAGCTTGCGCCCGGGCTCGTCACCGACGGAATGTTCGACCTCCGTCCGTGGGTCGGGCGCTACGGGTTGCCGGACCGCCTCGACGGCCTGCGGGTGCTCGACGTCGGCAGCTGGGACGGGTTCTGGGCCTTTGAGGCCGAGCGCCGCGGGGCGGCGGAGGTCGTCGCCCTCGACCTGGATGATGAACGGGAGCTCGATTGGCCGCCGAGGCGCCGGCCGGCCGAGGACGCGTTCCCGCCCGGGCCACGGGGGGCTGGCTTTGCGCTTGCGCACGCGGCGCTCGGCTCGCGGGTCGCCCGGGTCGTCTGCAACCTCTATGACGCCGACCCGGCGGATCTCGGGACCTTCGACCTCGTGTTCTGCGGCATGGTGCTCATCCATCTGCGCGATCAGCTGCTCGCGCTCGAGCGCATCGCCCGGTTGTGCCGCGGGACGTTCATCAGCGCCGAGGAGCCCTCCCGGCTGCTTGATCGGCTCCCGTTCCCGGCGAGCCGCTACCTCGCCGACCGGGACGCGGCCGTCGTCTACTGGATGCCCAACCGTCGTGGCTGGCGGGCGATGCTGAGAAGCGCCGGCTTTGATCGAGTCCGCGAACACGCGACGTTCACCGTGCCCTCTCGGCGCGGGTTCGCGGTCCGCCACGTCGTCCATCACGCGAGTGGGAGCGTCCTCGCCGGTCAGCCGGTGCCGCGTCCGCGCCGGGTCACCGAGACCCGTCCGGTCCCCGTCCTCGGTGATCGAGGTGATCGAGGATCGCCGCCGTCGCCTCCGCCGGACTGACCTGGCTCGTGTCGATCCGTACGTCCGGGGTGACGGGCGGCTCATAGGGCGAGTCGATCCCGGTGAACTGGCGCAGCTCGCCGCGCCGGGCGCGGGCGTACAGGCCCTTGGGGTCGCGGGCCTCGGCGATCGCGAGCGGCGCGTGGACGTGCACCTCGACGAACGCCTCCGCTCCGATGATCGCCCGGGCGCGCGCCCGCTCGTCTCGGAACGGTGAGATCAGCGCGACGAGGACGGTGAGGCCAGCGTCACGCATCAGCCGGGCCGTCTCAGCGACCCGGCGGATGTTCTCCCGGCGGTCCCCGTCCGAGAAGCCGAGATCGGCACACAGCCCGGTGCGGATCCGGTCGCCGTCGAGGATGACCGTCGGCTCCCCGCGGGCCTCGAGCGCCCGCCCGAGGGACGCCGACAGCGTCGATTTGCCGGCGCCGGACAGGCCGGTGAACCAGACGACCGGCCGATCCGGTCCGCCCAGGGGCCCCGTGGGCCACCGTCCGCTCACCGGTGCGCCTCCAGGCGGGCGCGGGGGGAGAGCAGCCCCTCGAGATGCATGCGGGTCTGACGGCGCAGCTGCCAGGCGGCGAGCCCACCCGTCGGGGGGTGTGATCGGCCCCGCAGTGTGGCGCTCGTCGCACGGACGCCCGCCCCGATGGCGTTGAGCAGCGCCGTGCTGCGCATCGCTGCGCTGCCGCGTCGACGCAGCAGCCACGCATAGGCGCTGCGTTGGGCCTGCAGGTCGCGGTCGGCGCCGTAGAGCTGAGCGATCGCGGCGCCGTGGCGGTGGCGGACGAGCGCGGCCGGCACGTAGCGCGTGTACGCCCCCGTCTGGGCGAGGCGCCAGGCGAGATCGATGTCCTCGGCGTAGAGGAACTGATGGGGGTCAAAGCCGCCGACGGCGTCAAAGGCGCTGCGGCGGAACAGGACGAAGGCTCCGTGGGCCCAGTCGACACGGCGGGAACGGGACGGATCCCAGTGCCCGTCCAGGGTGAGCCGGTCCGCGAGCCGGGGGGAGAGCGTGGTGAGGCCGGCGTTGAAGGCGAGCGCGGCCCACACCCCGGGGAAGGGGTGGATCGAATGCTGAGTGCTGCCATCCGGCAGCAGCAGGCGCGGCGCGAGTGCCCCAGCCCGCGGGTCGTGCCGGCCGGCGTCGATCAACGCCCTCAGCGCGCCGGGGGTGAGGGCGGTGTCGGCGTTCGCGGCGGCGAGCCACTCGGGGCGGCCCCGGCGGCGGGTCCGGGTGGCGACCGCGTTGACGGCCGCCCCGAACCCGACGTTGTCGGGAGCGGCGATCAGCCGCACCCACGGATAGTCGGCGGCGACGAGCTCGGCCGAGCCGTCTGTGGAGGCGTTGTCGTGCACCCATACCTCCGCGACGCCGGCGGCGGCGTCGGGGGCGAGCGAGTCGAGGCAGTCGCGGAGGAGCTCCCGGGTGTTCCAGGAGACGACGGCGACAGTGACCTGCATCCCACTAGTATCCCGGCCCGCCGTGCCGATGGATGAGACCCAACGCCTGCTGATCGTCGGCGCCGGCCCGTGTGGCCTCGCCTGCGCCCGCGAACTGGACCGCCTCGGGCACCGCAACTGGCGACTGCTCGAGGCCGCCGGCGAGGTCGGCGGCCTCGCTCGCTCGATCCGTGATCCGGCCGGCTTCACCTGGGATCTCGGTGGACACGTCGTCTTCAGCCACTACCGGGCCTTCGACGCGCTGCTGGAGGAGGTGATGGGCGAGGACGTCCTCCGCCACGAACGCTCCTCCTATGTGCGCTCCGGCGACGTGTGGGTTCCCTACCCGTTCCAGAACAACCTGCGTCACCTCCCCGAGCCGGTCCTGCGCGAATGCCTCGACGGCCTCGCGAACGCCCCCGGCGGCGATCTCGACGGCGACTTCGCGAGCTGGCTGACGGCCACCTTCGGCCCGGGCATCACCCGCCACTTCCAGGCCCCCTACAACACGAAGGTCTGGGCGACCGAGCCGGCGCGGATGCAGTCCCGCTGGATCGGTGAACGGGTTGCGGTGATCGACTATGCCCGTGCTGCGGCCGCGGTCCGCGCGGGCGAGGACGACCTCGGATGGGGACCCAACCACACCTTCACCTTCCCCCGCCAGGGGGGGACCGGGGAGATCTACCGACGGATGGCCGCCCCGCTCGCTGACCGGATCCTCCTCAATGCGGAGGTCGTCGGGATCGATCCGTCGGCGCGGGCACTGGGGCTGGGAGACGGGGCCCGCCTGTCCTATGACGCGCTTGTCTCCACAGCCCCCCTCAACCGGCTCGTCGCCAGCATCGCGGGTGTGCCGCCGGAGATCGCCGACGCCGCTGCCGGGCTCGTGCACAACACCGTCTACATGGTTGGCGTCGGGTACCGCCGGCCGCTGTGGGATGACCGGTCCTGGCTGTACTTCCCCGACCCTGACGTGCCCTTCTACCGCGTCACCAACTTCGCCAAATACGCGGCCGCCAACGTGCCCGGTGGGGCGACGGACCGTTACAGCTCCTACATGACCGAGACGGCGAGCTCGACTGCCCGGCCGGTCAGCCGGCGCGGGCTGGAGGAGCGGGTCCTCGCCGGGCTCGTCCGGGTCGGCCTCGCCGAACCGGACACCGCGGTCGCCTCCGTCCACGTTGAGGAGATCCCCTACGCCTATCCGGTTCCGACCCTGGGCCGGGATGCCGCGCTGAACCGGATCCAGCCGTGGCTGGAAGCCCAGGGCATCCTCTCCCGCGGCCGTTTCGGCACGTGGCGCTATGAGATCGGGAACATGGACCACGCCGTGCAGATGGGGATCGAAGCGGCTCGCCGTCTCATCCGGGGGGAACCTGAGACCGTGCTGTCCGGACCAGCTCCGCTACCGCAGCCTGGTTGAACGCGGCCGCCGAGTGTGTCTCGGCGGTCTCGCGGCCGCCGCGGACGAGCCTCTCGCGCAACGCCGGGTCCGCTGCGAGCGCGGTGACCGCAGCCGCCAGCCCGTCCGCGTCGCCGGGCCGGTGAGAGAGACAGTTGACGCCCGTCCGGAGAAACTCCCCGGAGCCGCCGCGCCGAGTGGCGATGACCGGCCGGCCGACCGCCATCGCCTCGAGCGGGACGAGCCCCCACGGCTCCTCCCAGAGCACCGGGAACAGCACCGCGTCCGCTGCGGCGTAGGCGGCCACCGTCTCGGCGCGGGAACAGGCGGGCCGGAAGTGCACCCGGTCGGTCACCCCGAGTCCGTCGGCCCGGGACTCCAGCGTCGCGCGGTAGACGGGATCGGCGCTGCCGATCACGGTCAGCGTCGTCTCCGCCGGGAGGCGGGCGAGCGCATCGATCGCGGTCCCCACCCCCTTCTGCTCGACGACCCGCCCGAGGTAAAGCAGGCGTCCGGACCAGGGCCCGGCCGGTTTTGCACCGGCGCTCAGGTAGCGCTGCTCGACCCCGGGCCGGAGCACGACGCCGGAGCGGTCGTCGGTGGCCGCGGGGAGTCCGGCGTGGGCGGCCATCCACTCCGAACCGAACACCCAGCGACCCCGGAGATCGAGCTCGGTGCACAGCCCCGTGGCGCGCTCGGTGAGTGCTGCGGCGGCCGCGCGGACGCGGTCGGCGGGACCGCCTCGCGGTCGCCACGGGGCGAGCCACTGGTCGTGGACGGGTCCGTAGATGGGCCAGGGATCGAGCAGGAAGAACACGGCCGGGAGCCGCGCCCGTCGCACTCGGGTGATCAGCGTGAGGGACATGCCGCCCATCGGCCAGAAGGCGACGACGTCCGGCGCGAAGGCCTGAAGGTGCGCGGCGAGCACCGCCGCGTTGTGGCGCTCGATCGCCACCCGTTCGGCCAGGCGGTGTCGGGGCCAGCGATGGTCGTGCCAGTACCAGCGCAGCTCCCGGTGGACGGAGCCGCCCGGGGGATCGACCTCGACGACGGCCGGGTTGGCGTAGTCGCTGACGAGGACCCGTCCGGTGTGACCGGCCGCAGCGAGCGCATCGCTCACTCCCTGCCAGATCACCTCATAGCCGCCGAGCAGGTGGGGGGGATAGACGCTGCCGATCGCGAGGACACGCACGCCTCCTATCCTGCCAGCGTGTGAGTGCGCCAGGGGACCACGTGCCACGGCTGCCGCGGCCGCTCCCGCCGCCGGGGGCGCGCAACCTCGTGCTGGTCATCCTCGACAGCCTCCGCTACGACAGCTGGCAGGCGGCGCCGCCGCGCAGCCTCGCCGGGATCGGGCCGTTGCAGCGGCGGTTCAGCTACGCCACCTGGACGGCCCCGTCACACCTCAACCTGCTGATGGGTCTGCTCCCGCACACGAGCCCGCCGCGGGTGTACGCCTCCGACTACTACCGCCAGGACTTCCTCCGCTACCGAGAGCGGCTCGGCGTCCCCGAGCTGGAGTACCGGCGGATGCTCCCCTCGCTGTTTCTGCCGACGCTGCTGCGGGGCCTCGGCTACCTCACCCACGCCCGCGTGTCGATGCCGGTACTCAACCCGCTGACGGTGCTCAACACCGACTTTGACTCCTACCGGCTGATGGGCGCCCACAATGACATGGCGGCGATCGTGGACGAACTGCACTTCAGCTCGGAGCGGCCGTCCTTCTGGTTGCTCAACGTCGGAGAGACCCACTACCCCTACGCCCACCCGGGTTCGGCCGACAGCGTCGAGCTTCCCCACATCTCCGGGGTGCACGGGGTGATCAAGGGTCTCGACGGGCTCCGTGCGGGGTCAGACGCGGCGGCGGAGTTCTTCACTCCGGCCAGCCTCGCGGACCTCCACGCCCGCCAGATCGCCGCCCTCGAGTACCTCGACGGCGTGTTTCTGGCGCTGCTGGAGCGGCTCCCCGCCGAGACCTGGCTGATCGTCACCTCCGACCACGGCGAGCTGTTCGGGGAGGACGGCTACTTCGGGCACGGGCCGATCATGCACGAGAAGGTGCTCGAGGTGCCCTTTCTGGAAGGCCGGGTCGGCTGAGTTCACAGCACCGGCGTGCGGGTCGCCAAGCTTGCGCGGGCGAGCGCGACCGCCCCGACCGCGTCGGCGAGGACCTCAGCCGGGCGCGGGGCCATCAGCAGGTAGGGCAGTGCGGCGCCGAGCGGGTGCGGGCGCCGGCTCAGCCACGCGAGGGCGCCGCCGAGCAGCGCGAGGTCGAAGGCGGCGGTCCGGCGGGAGAGGAACCAGTGTCGGTAGAGGAAGTGCCGGCGCAGTTCGGGGACCGCCCGGACAAGTGCGGGGAAGTGCCCGCGCCGACGCTGCTCGCTGATGTAACCGCGAGGGCCGCGCGGGAAGATCGCGTGGTGCACGACCGTCTCGGCGCTGAAGCTCGTGCGCGCCCCCGCCCGGCGGGCCCGCCAGGCAAACCACGTGTCCTCCCCGAAGGGCCGGTTCTCGGCAAAGCCCGGGAGCGGGGAGAAGCCGCCGGCGAGGGTGAACACGTGCGGGTGCATCAGCAGGTTCGCCGTCTCATACAGCCCGCTCTCATGTCCGACCGACAGGGTCCGGTCATACCGGCCCGGCCGCCCGGCGGGGAGGACCCGCCCCTGGATCAGATCGGCTCGCTCGAGGGCGTCGAGCCCGGTCTCGAGCCAGTTCCGGTCGGGGACGCAGTCTGCGTCGGTGAAGGCGATCAGGGTTCCGCGCGCAGCCGCGACGCCGAGGTTGCGCGAGCTCGCCGGCTCGCCGGCGGGGTTGTGGAGCACCCGGATCCGCGGATCGGCGCTCGCGAGGTCGCGGGCGATCTGCAGGGTTCGGTCTGAGGAGGCTGAATCAACCACGATCACCTCGAAGCTGGCGGAGACCTCCTGGGTACGGAGGGCCGCGAGGGTCGCCGCCAGGGTCCCCTCGGCGTTGTGGGCGGGGACGATCACCGAGAGCTGCGGGTTGGCCATACTCACCCCATTCTGTCTGAGCCCGGCCGTCATCATCCCGGCCCGCACGTGAGCGTCCACCCATCCGGCCGGCCGGCGCCGTCCGCCGCCGGGCGGGTCGCCCTGCTGAGCCCGTGCTTCTGGCCTGAGGTCCGGCGCGGCGGTGAGCGGTTCGTCGCCGAGCTCGCCGAGGGGCTTCGCCGGCGCGGGGTCGGTACGCGACTGATCACCAGTCACCCGGGCCGGCCGACGCTCACCACCGAGTCCGGGCTGGCGATCCTGCGCCTCCCGCGCCCCCCCCAGGGGCCGCTGGTGCGCCGCGGTTACGAGCAGTACCTCACCCACGTGCCGCTCAGTTACGCCGCGCTCCGCGCGGGCGACTACGCCGTCGCCCACGCTGTCTACCCGACCGACGCGCTCGCCGCCGCGCGCTGGCGGGCCCGCAGCGGCCGTCCGGCCCTGCTCAGCTACCTTGGCATCCCGGACGAGGCCGGTCTCGCCCAGCGGCGCTGGCATCGGGAGTTCGTCGCCCGCGCGCTCGAGCACACCGATCGGGTGGTTGCCCTCAGTCAGCACGCCGCGGCCGCCTTTGCCGCGTCCTTCGGCTACCGCGCCCCGGTCATCCCGCCCGGCGTGGACCTCCGTGCCTTCACCGTCGGAGGCGAGCGCAGCCCGGTGCCGACGATCATCTGCAGTGCCGTCGCGACCGAGCCGCGCAAGCACGTTCGGCTCCTGCTCCGCGCCTTCACGCTCGTGCGCGCCGAGCTGCCGGACGCCGAGCTGTGGCTGTCGGCCCCCCAGGCGCTCCCGGACGCCCCCGGGGTGCGCTGGCTCGATCTCGACGACCGGGGTGCGCTCGCCCGGGCCTACCGGCACGCCTGGGTCGCCGCCCTCCCCGCCGAGTCAGAGGCGTTCGGTCTCGTGCTCGCGGAGGCGCTCGCCTGCGGGACCCCGGTCGTCGGCTACGCCGACGCGGCGATCCCAGAGCTCATCGACTCCGCGCGGATCGGTCGGCTCTTTGCGGCGCTCGAGCCTGCCGCGCTCGCCGGCGCACTGCTGGAGTCCCTCGCCCTCAGCCAACGGCCCGAGACGCCCGGGCACTGTCGCGTCCGGGCCGAGGCGTTCTCCCACGATCGCTGCGCCGAGGCCTACCTCACGCTCTATCGGTCCCTTGGCGCCACGGTCTGAGGACAGCGGTCTCGCTCACGGGGGTGACCTGCCGGGCGATGGGTGCTGGATCGACGCGGTCGCCGGCCTGCATCAGTCGGGATCCCCCGCCCAGGCGACTGCGGCCTGGAAGCCCGGTGCCGGGGGGGTGAGGTCATGCAGCAGCCACCGGCGTCCGCCCCAGACGGCGACGGGTGAGAGCACCTCGAGGCCGCTGAGGGCGGTGGCGATGCCACCGCCCTCAGCCTTGGCGACCGCCTCCTTGCGGACCCACAGGGCGAGCAGGGCCGTCTCCCGGTCGGGCTGATCGGCCCACCACTCCAGCTCGCGAGGCGTACAGATCCGGCGGGCGAGACCGTCCGGATTCCGCAACCGCCGGGGGGCCTCGAGGTCGACGCCGACGGGTACGTCGGCCCGCGCGATGAGCGCCAGCGGGCCGGAGTGAGCGAGGTTGACGTGCGGGCCACCGACGATCTGGGGCTTGCCCCGCTCATCCCGGACGATCGGAGCGCCGGCGGCGATCGAGGTCAGGGCCGCCCGCACCGCCCCGGCGGCGAGGATACGCACCTCGAGCACCGCCGGCACAGGCCCCCGGTGCTCGCCGGGCGCCCACGCGGCGCGCGCCGGCCCCCTCCGGTCGGGTGGGCTCACAGATATCCGAGCAGCCGCATCTGACGCTCGAGTGCGGCGACCGTCGCCTCCGTCTCCTCGCCGGCCGGGCCCGGCGGCTGCGCCGGGGTGGGAGCCGCCGCCCCGCCCTCACGCGCCTGCGTGAGGGCGGTGAGGAGACGCGCGTCGGTCGCGTCAGTCGGAGGGCTGAGCGGGTGACCGTCGGTCAGCTCGAGTCGACGCTGCCCGTCCGTGGCCAGCCAGCGGTCGGCAGTGAGCCGGGCCACCTGGGCGGCCGACAGCGACCAGCGCTCGGTGAAGTCGAGCATCCGGGCATCGTCGGCCCGGCACAGCG
Source organism: Conexibacter sp. DBS9H8 (assembly GCF_023330685.1). Taxonomy (GTDB): domain Bacteria; phylum Actinomycetota; class Thermoleophilia; order Solirubrobacterales; family Solirubrobacteraceae; genus Palsa-465. The sequence goes on along the minus strand of NZ_CP097128.1, from coordinate 2,954,211 downwards.
GAGCTGAATGAGCGACGGCGACACCGGCGGCCACCGCTCCGGTCCGAGCCGACGGCTCCTCGAGCCCGGCGACGGCCCACAGCAGCGGTGCGAGCGCCTGGAGGGAGACTGCATCGTCGCCCTGGGGGAAGCGCTCGGCGCCTGGGCCGGCGGCGACGAGCGGGACGCGGACGAGACAGTCGAGGAGGTGGAACCCGTGCGCGATGAGCCCCTCCTCCCCGAAGCACTCACCATGGTCAGACGTGACGATGACGAGCGTGTCGGCGAGCCGACCGGTGCGTGCGAGCGTCGCGAGCACGCCGGCGAGCCACGCGTCGGTGTAGGCGACGGCACGGCGGTGGAGATGAGCGAGACGACCGAGCACCGGTCGGGGCGGCGTGCCCGCGCCGGCGGCGGCCAGGGCGATCGCCTCGAAGCTGAGCCGCCGGTGGCAGTCGAGCGCCGCGGCGACCCGTCCGGGGGTCGCGAGGTCGTTGAACGGGCGCGGGGGAAGGTAGGGGGAGTGCGCCTCGACAAGGTTGACGAACCAGAACTGCGGGCGGCCGGGGTGGGCGTCGGTGATCGCCCGCTCGAGCGCCGCGCCGATCCGGGCGGCGCCGCTATCGGCAGCGCTGAGGAAGCCCTCCCGGGCCCAGGCGAGCGTGCTGCGCCACGTGCCGGGTCGGCGGGAGAAGGCCCGGTCGAACCGGGCGGAGGGGAGGTAGTCGAAGCGGTCAAAGCCGCTGTCGAGACCGCTGTGGGGGGAGACCCACAGGTTTGCGCTGAGCCCGTGGGTGTCGTATCCGGCCTCGCCGAGGCGGTGGGCGAGCAGGCGTTCGCGGCAGTCGACGAGGGTGTCGGCGACGCCGCGTGGGTCACCGCCGGGGGCCTGGTCGAGCCCGAACTCGCAGGCGAGCGCGCCGGTGAACATCGCGACGTGAGAGGGAAGCGTCCACGGGGCTGTCGCGAACGCGTTCTCGACCGCGACCCCGCGGCGGGCGAGGCCGGCGACCGTCGGGGTGCACGCGCCCGGGTCATAGGGGCTGAAGGCGTCCCGGCGTGCGGCGTCGATCACGACGAGGAGGATGTTCGGAGGCCGGGGCATCGGCTCAGGGGCGGGCGGGTGCGCGGGCGCTGAAGGCGCAGTACCAGCAGCGCATGCTCGGCACGGCCGGGGGGCGTAGAGGACGGCTGATCCGTTCGATCTCGACGAACCCGGCCGCCCACAGGTAGTCGTGGAGTGCAGCGACGTTCGGCAGCCACCAGTTGAACGCGTTCGCGGCGGTGTCAAAGCGCGCAAGCGGGGTCCGCGGGGCGCGGACCGTTTCGGTGAGGGAGATCGCCTCGAGCATGATCAGCCGCCCGCCGGGCACGAGCACGGAGCGGATGTTCTCGAGGGCGCGGATCGGATCGCGCAGATGCAGCAGCAGCGCACCGAGGAAGGCGAGGTCGAACCGCCGTCCGCCGACCGCGTCGGGGGTGAGCGCGAGTACGTCACAGACGACGCGCTGCACGCGGGAGCCGAGTCGCCGGTGGGCGATCCGGAAGCCCCGGCCGAGTTCGAGCCCGAACGCGTCCGCGTCCGCGGTGAGGCGGGCCCGGTGGACCGGCGGCCAGGCGGCCGCGTCGAGGCGATCGAGGTCGATCGCGACCACCTCTGCCCCGCGGCGCTCCAACTCGAAGGCCCAGAAGCCGTCGTAGGTGCCGACGTCGAGAGCGTGCAGGCCGTGCAGGTCACGGTCGAGCAGGCGGGCGCTGTGGCCGCGCCAGTCGACATGTCCGGGGGTCGGATCCCCGCCCCCGGGCAGGTCGATGGTGTGATACCAGGCCGGATTGGCGTCGATCGTTGCGTTCGGCGTCGTCACGCGGCGCTCCGGGGCGGCCGCGCGGCCTGTCTGTGCATGATGTCGCTGCTCTCCCTCCGGCCAAAGGTTAGGCGCCCTGATGCGGAAGTGGTGCCGTCCATGGCTGCTCTGGCCCGCGGGCGCGGCTCAACCGGCAATGCTAGGGAGACGGGCGGGCGCGCGCGTCGTCACACTCCCGGAGGAGCCATGGAGTCCGCAACGGGAGTCACGTCCGGCCGTCGTCTCGACACCGGTGGGCGCAGTCTGCGCCAATTCGCCGCTCGGGGTGTGATCATCAACAGCCTGTTCGACCTCGGGCTCGGCGGGGTCAACCTGATCCGCGGGCTCGTGCTTGCCGCGCTACTGAGCCGGGCGGACTTCGGGCTGTGGGGGATCCTTCTCGTCTCCCTCGGCGTCGTCGCCCAGCTCAAGCTGATCGGCATCTCGGATAAGTTCATCCAGCAGGACGAGGCCGACCAAGCCACCGCGTTCGCGCGGGCGTTCACCCTCGAGCTGATCACCTCGGCTGTGACGACGGTGCTGCTGATGCTTCTGCTGCCGCTCATCTGCCTGTTGTACGGGCAGTGGCGCCTGCTCGCCCCCGGCCTCGTGCTGTGCACGATGCTGCTCGCCTACGCCTTCCAGAGCCCGCAGTGGATCTTCTACCGGCGGATGGACTTCGTCGCCCAGCGGCTGCAGACCGCCGTCGAGCCGGTCGTTGGGCTGCTCGTCGCTGTCGGGCTCGCCCTCGCCGGCTTCGGCTACTGGGCGCTGGTGATCGGTGCAGCTGCGGGCGCCTGGGCGGGGGCCGGCGTCGCCGTCCGTGCCTCCCCATACCCGTTGGCCTGGCGTCTCGATCGGGATGCCGTGTCGGTCTACTGGCGGTTTTCGGGCCCGATCCTCGTCGCGACGATCTGCACCGTCGTGCTCGCCAACGGGACCGTGCTGGCGACGAACCTCCACCTTGGCCTGCGAGCCGTTGGCGCGGTCGCCCTCGCCACCACCGTCATCTCCTTCACGACCCGGGTCGACGACATCATCGCGACGACCGTCTACCCGGGTATCTGCGCGGTGGCCGACCGGATCGACCTGCTCGCGGAGAGCTTCGCCAAGACGAACCGGCTCGCGATGTTGTGGGCGATCCCCTTCGGCGTCGGCCTCACCCTGTTCGCTCCCGATCTGATCCGCTTCATCCTCGGCGCCAAGTGGGAGGCCGCAACCTCCCTGATCCAGATCACCGGGCTCGTCGCAGCGCTCAACCACGTCGGGTTCAACTGGGACGACTACTACCGCGCTCGGGGAGAGACCCGCCCGATCGCCGTCGTCGCGGTCGTGTCGGTGATCGTCACCCTCGGGGCGGGGATCCCGTTGCTGCTCGACGACGGTCTCACCGGGCTCGCCTGGGGGATCGGGGCGGGGGCGGGGGCCGCCCTCGTCGTCCGCGCCGGGTACATCGCAGCGCTGTTTGACGGCTTTGACCTGCTCTGGCACGCATGGCGGGCGATCGCCCCGGTGCTGCCCGGGGTGGTGATCGTGCTCGGCCTCCGCGCGCTCACCGGGCCAGGGTTCGGACCTGCGGTGGTCCGGTTCACCGCGTACGTGATCGTTGTCGTCGCCGCCAGCGGGGTGAGTGAGCGGGCGCTCCTGGCCGAGGCGGTCGGCTACCTGCGCCGCCGTGCCGCACCGGAGGGACCGGCCGCGCCGCCCAGGCATTAGCATCGCCGCCTGATGAGCAGCCCAGCAGATCCCGGCGAATCGACGCCGGCGGTGGCCGACCGGCCGGGCGGCGTCCCGCTCGCCGACCAGGTGGCGGCGATCAGCTGGTACCACACGCTCGAGCTGCCCGGCGGCGTGGTCACCCCGGGCTTCTTCGACCACCGATCGATCCTGCCCCGGGTGCCGCTGCCCGCCGACCTGCAGGGGCGGCGCTGTCTCGACGTCGGCACCTTCAACGGCTTCTGGGCCTTCGAGCTCGAGCGGCGTGGAGCCGCCGAGGTCGTCGCCGTCGACGTGCTCGACCCGCGGCGCTGGGATTGGCCGGTCGGCGCAGAGGCTGCGACGCGGGCGGCCGTCGGCGAGCGCCACGCCGGAGGTGACGGCTTCCGGATCGCCGCGCAGACGCTCGGCTCGACGGTGACCCGTGAGGACGTGTCCGTCTACGACCTCGACCCCGCCCGGGTCGGGCGCTTCGATCTCATCTTCCTCGGCAGCCTGCTCGTGCATCTGCGCGAGCCCGTCCGTGCCCTCGAGGCCGTCGCCTCCGTCCTCCACCCGGGCGGGACCCTCGTGCTCGTCGACGGGATCGATCTTCCCCTCACGCTCTCCCATCCGCGGACCCCGGTCGCGCGTCTCGATGGTCGCGGCCGGCCCTGGTGGTGGACGGCCAACGCGGCCGGGCTCGCCCGGATGCTCGAGGTCGCCGGCTTCACCGTCGAGCGCGGGCCTGAGCGTCTGTTCGTGCCCCCCGGCGCAGGCTGGCGACTGAACCGGTGGGACTGGCGTCTGGCCCGCAGCCGCGAGGGGCGCTACCACCTCATCGTCGCCTGGCGTGGGGACCCGCACGCTGCGATCGTCGCCCGGCGCTGATGCGGGCCAGCGACCTCACCGTCGTCATCCCGACCTCCGGCCGCTGGGAGGTGCTCGGCCGCACCCTCGACGCACTCGCCGCCCAGACGGCGCCCCCCGCCGAGACGGTCGTCGTCGTCAACGGACTCGACCGGCCCGTCCCCGCCGCGGTCCAGCAGCGCCCGCGGGTCCGGGTCATCGCCAAGGCCGACGAGGGGCCCGGGCCCGCACGCAACCTCGCCGTGGCCACCGTCGGCACGCCGCTCATCCTCTTCCTGGGCGACGACACGATCCCGACCTCTGACCTGGTCGCACGCCACCTCGAACGCCACCGGGCCGAACCGGCCCCGGAGGTTGCGGTCCTCGGTACCGTCCGCTGGCACCCCGAGGTGGCCGACAACCGGCTCAACCGCTGGCTCGACTGGAGCGGGACCCAGTTCGACTATGCCGCCCTCGACGCCGCAGAAGCGACGGCCCGGTCCGGTGCGAGCCCCGGGCCCCGTGGCGGCGCTGGGGCACCGGCGGACGCTCTCGACGCCGGTTTCGGCCGTTTCTACACGGCGAACCTGTCACTGAAGCGCAGCTTCTGGGAGCCGTTTGACCCCGCCTTTCGGTTCGGCTATGAGGACATCGATCTCGGCTACCGGCTCGCTCAGCGGGGGCTCGTGCTCCGTTACGAACCGCTGGCCCGTGCCCAGCATCTGCACGCCAACACGATCGCCGGCCTGCACCGGCGCTTCGAGCTCGTCGGCACCGGGGAGCGAGTGATGGCCGCCAAGCATCCGTGGTTCGTCCCGTTCTTTCACGAACGCTTCACCCGGCTCGGTGCCGGTCCGCGGATCTCCCCGCTGTGGGCGGGCATCCACGACCGGGTGCCGCGGCGGATCGAGCGGCTGTGGTGGCCCGTCCACGCCCGCGCCGAGCGCTGGTACTACCAGGAGTTCGCCGACAGCTTCTTCACCGGCTGGGACCGCGCCCTCGACGAGGAGGAGCTCGCCGCCTACCTCGGGGATGCCTTCGAGCGCGAGTCCCTGTGGCGCCACAGCGAGCTCGTGGAGGCTGAGGCGGCGGCCAGCCCCGACCTCGACCGGTTCTACCGCACCTCCCGGGCCTATCTGTACGACCTCACCGCCTTCGCCATGTCCGGGACCAAGCTCCCCTATCACGCGGTGCTCCGCTCACTCGTGCCGTCCGGGGCCCGCGTCCTCGACTTTGGCTGTGGGATCGGCGCGGACGGGCTGCGGCTGCTGAGTCGGGGGTATGTCGTCGAGTTCGCCGACTTCGACAACCCGTCCGTCGCGTTCCTGCGCTGGCGCCTCGCTCGCCGTGGCCTCGACGCGCCCGTGCACGACCTCGACGGGGCCCTGCCGGACGGCTTTGCCCTCGCCTACGCCTTCGACGTACTCGAGCACGTCAGCGATCCGTGGGCGCTGCTCGCGCGGCTTGAGCAGAGCGCCGCGCTCGTCCTCGTCAATGTGCTCGAACCGCGGCCGGGGGACGTCTCCCTCCACCACGAGCTGCCGGTCCGCGCGATCCTCCGCTACGCCCGCGAGCGGGGCATCGTCCACCACGAGCGCCTCCACGGCCGCTCGCACCTGATCGCCTACCGCGGTGTCGGGGCGCGCAGCTCCTCGGGCTCCTGACCGGGCGGCCCGAAGTAGTCGAGCACCCGGGCGGGTGCGCCGGCGGCGACACAGTAGGCCGGCAGCGGGCGGCTGACGACCGAGTTGGCTCCGACGAAGGTGCGGGTGCCGATGTCGGCGATGATCGTGCACTTCGTCGTCGTCGTCACGTGGTCGGCGAGGGTCACCGGGGACAGGCTGTAGCCCTGCTGGAGCATCGGCCGGGCGAGGTCCTTGAAGTTGTGGTTGCCGTCGACGATCAGGCTCGCCTGCCCGAACATGCAGTGGGCGCCGATACTCACCCGCGAGCTGCACTGGATGATCGCGTCGTAGGTGAACACGGTCATCGTCCCGATCTCGATGCGGGCGTCGGGGCCCCCGAGCTCGGCGCGAAAGCCCCGCCGAAACTCACAGCCCGGCCCGGCGAGGAACGTCCCGCCTCGCGGCGCGTCGATGCTGAAGCCCGGTCCGAGGTAGACCGGCCCGCCGAACTCGATCCGGCAGTGGGGGTGGCGCCAGAGCACCCAGCGCTTGCGCAGCCACGACATCAGCATCGGTCCCGGCCCCGGGAGGTAGAGGACGAACACGCGCAGCGAACCGCTCTGGGCCCACCACCGGCGCCACAGGGCGAGGCGTGCGCGGACCGCGCCGCGGCGGCCGGCGGGGGCGTCGCCACGGTGTCGGACACTCATGCGCGCAATACTAGGTGTCATGGCGACCGCGAGCCCACGCAGCACCCGCCGCTCGGGACGGCGCTCGCGGCGCCGCCGCGGTGAGGGCCTCGAGCCGCTCCCGCGGGAGGCGTGGACGCGTCTGGCGGCCTGTACGGCAGCCGCCGCCCTGTTGCAGCTCGACGGGACGGTGATCACCGTCGCACTGCCGAACGTGTCGACGAGTCTGCGGGTCTCCAACTCGGCGACCGCGGTCCTCCTGAGCGCCTATTTCGCCGCCTACGCGCTGCTGCTGTTTCCCGGCGGACGCCTCGTCGACCGGCTCGGCGCGCGGCGCCTCGCCCTCGTCGGGCTGCTCCTGTTCGCCGTCGGCGCCGCCCTCGGGGCGGTCGTCTCGGACCTCGGTCTGCTCATTGTCACGCGGATCATCCAGGGGGTCGGGGCGGGGCTCGTCTCTCCGGCCGCGCTCGCGGGCGCGGTATCGGGCTTCCCGCCGGAGCGGCGCGGCACCGCCCTCGGGATCTGGGGCGCGTCGGCGGGGATGGCCAACCTCGCCGGGCCGCTGCTCGGCGGGATCCTCACGGTCGCCTTCGGCTGGCGCGCGGCCTGGTGGGTGCTCGTCCCGCTCGCGCTCGCCGCCGCCTGGGGCATCCTCAAAAACGTTCCGACGCTCGTGCACGACAACCCGGAGGGCGGCGGCGGTCGCGTGCTCAACCGGACCGTCTCCGCCGCCGCGGCGGTCGCCGGGATCACCTTCGCGGTGATGATCGGCACGTTCTACCTCGCCGAGCAGTACCTGCAGCGCAGCGCGGGCTACTCGGCCCTCGGCGCGTCGGCGATCCTCGTCATCGTCGCCCTGCTCGTCGGCGCTGCCGCTCCGATCGCCGGTGGGCTCGTCGACACGCACGGCTCCCGCCTCCCGGCGCTGCTCGGCTTTACGGCCGCCGGCGTCGGCCTGGCCGTCCTCGCGATCCCGGGCGTCTCCCTCGACGGAATCGTGACCCTCATCTGCCTGATCCCGATCGGCCTCGGCCTCGGGATGCTGTTCGTCCCGGTGTCGCGGGCCGCGCTCAACTCAGTCGATGAGAGCGCCCACGGTCGGGCCTCGGCGATCCTCTCCTTCATGCGTCTGCTCGGCGCCGGCCTTGGGGCCGGCGCCGCGGGCGTGGCGCTCGCCGGGGGAGCGACCGCCTCAGGGGTGCACACCGCGGTCGCTGTCGCCGCCGGCCTCTGTCTCCTCGTCGGCCTTCCGCTCGCCGCCCAGCTCGCGGACCGCCGCTCCGGTCAGGCGGCGCCGGCGCGTGCGACGTAGCCGCCCCCGGTCCCGCAGTCCCGCAGCCCCGCCGCCGTGAAGGTCGTCGCCACCGCACCGTCGGCCCGGCCGAAGGTGTGGAAGACCCCGCTCAGCTCGAGGTGTCCGAGCAGTGCGGCCACCGCGGACCGGATCGTCAGTGACACCACGAACCGGCTCGGCGCCCGCAGCGGGGTGACCGCGGGCTGATGTGAGATCGTCCCGGCGATCGTCCCCGGACAGCGCGTGGGAAGTCCGGCGGGGAAGCGGATCGCGCCGACCCGACGGCCGTCGGCGCTGATGGAGAAGCTGAGCGGCAGGCGTCGGCGGACCTGGCCGGAGCGGGTGACGAGCACGACCGTGCCCGTGTAGGTCGCCCCGGCGGACGGTCGCGGACCGTGGCCCCGGCTGATCGCCGTTCCGAGGACGATCAGTCCGATCAGCAGGGCGATCGTCAGAGGCAGGCGCCGCTTGGCGGAGACCCACAGCACCGGGTCACCGGCGGGGCCGTGCGAGCAGGGCGGAGTGGGGAACCCCGACCCCACCGAGCGTCGCCCGGCACAGACCGCGGAAGGCCCGGTCGCGCAGGCCACCGCGGGCGCCCGAGGCTGGGTGGGCGCTCCCGAACGGCTCCGCGAACGGACGGCTCGCCGAGATCACCTCAAAGCCGGCGGCCTCGAGCAGGCGGCGGTGGCCGGCCGCGTTGACTGTCCACCACTGACAGACGCTGTCGTCGCGTGCCAGCTCGGCGACCGGACGCCGACGGGCGAGCAGGGTGAGCGGGAGCGAGATCGCCTCCACGGACATGAACCATCCGGCGGTGACGGAGCGGACGGCCTCAAGCGCGCGGACCGGGTCGCGCAGGTGCAGGAGGAGGCTGCCGAGCACGACGACGTCAAAGCGTCCCAGCTGTCCGGGGTCGAGGTCATAGACGTTGACCTCGATCTTCTCGACGCGGGAGCCGAGCGCCGCGTGGGCGGCGGCGAACCCCGAGCCCTTGTCCCCTGCGATCAGTCCGAGCTGGTCGCCGGCCGCCTCCCGGATCGGGGCCGGCCAGTCCCACTGGTGATGGTCGGAGATGTCGGTGGCGACGACCTCGGCGGCGCCGCGCCGCTCGAGCTCGAAGGCGAAGAACCCGTCGTAGGTGGCGACGTCGAGACAGCGTCGGCCACGCACCTCCGGCCACGGAAGGCGGCCGAGCACGGGCCGCAGGTCGAACCAGCCCGGAGTCGGCGCGCGGCCCGGGAGATCGAGGGTGTGATACCAGAGCGCGACCTCGTCGGTGCTCGGCGCGGTGCTGGGGGCGGCCATCCCGGCCGACGGTAGCGGCTTTTTCACTAGCATCGTGTTGATGCTCGAGGCCTCGGCTGCCGCCCTATCGGCACGGTTGACGGCCGACGCGCTCGTCCTCGACGTGGGCGGCGGGGCCAGCCCGTTGCCCCGCGCCGACTGGGTGCTCGACCTCATCGCCCACGCGGACCGCGGCCTCTACGGTGCCGTCCCCGACCGTGCGCGGGAACGCTTCAGCGCCGATACCTGGGTGCAGCGCGACATCTGTGACCGTGCCCCGTGGCCGTTTGTCGACGATCAGTTCGACTTTGTCGTCTGCTCGCACACGCTCGAGGACGTCCGCGACCCGATCTGGGTCTGCTCTGAGCTTGTGCGCGTCGCCCGGGCCGGCTACATCGAGGTCCCCTCCCGGCTCGAGGAGCAAGCCTACGGCGTTCAGGGACCGTGGGCGGGATGGGGCCACCACCGCTGGCTGATCGACCTTGACGGGAACGAGCTCACCTTCGTCGCCAAGCACCACGTCCTCCACAACCGGCCCGCCCAGCACTTCCCCGCCGGCTTCCACGAGCGGCTCACGCCGGAGGAGCGCGTGCTGACGCTGTGGTGGACCGGCGCCTTCGGGTTCCGGGAACGGATCTTCACGGACGCGGCCGCCCTCGACGCCTACCTCGAGGGATTCGTCGCCGCCCACCGGACCGAACCCGAACAGAAAGATTTGCTCACGAGGCTCAAGCTCGCCTGGACTGGTGCCGATAAATGACCCGGGTGCGGACGACGCGCGCATATCTCGCCGGATTCGGCACGGCTGGCTCCCTGCTCGCCGGCGCGGCCGTGCTGTTCCTCGTCGCGAGCGCCTTCGTCTCCTTCCACGGGCTGTCGGAGATCGTCTCCGGTGCCCAGTCGGCCCGTGTCACGCTCCCCGGATCCGACGCCGCCGGCACCCCCGACGCCCGGGTCACACCGTCCCCGCGCGTGCTCGCTGCCTTCATCCCGTCTCCGGCGGCCTTGGTCACCGGCACGCGCGCGCCGTCACGACCCGCGAGCAGCCCACCGGTCGTCGCGACGCCGCGCGGACCGGGCGCGCCGCCGACCGGCTCGAGCTCGGCTCCGGCGCCGACGGCGGGAAGTCACCCCTCACCGGTCGCCGCCCCCACCCCGACGACGACCGAGGCGGTCGGTGTGCTGGGAAACACGGTCGAGGGGGCCGGGGTCGGCGGCGCGAAGGTGCTCAACGGCACCGGGGCGGCCCTGAGCGGCGCGGTCGACCATCTCGGGTCGGGTCTCGACCGCACGCTCGCTCCCGTCTCCCCAGGACTCGCCGCCGGCGCGGGGAGCCTCACCCGCTCGGTCGGCACGCTGCTGACCAACGCGACCGGGGCCCTCGCGACCCTGCTCTCCCGCGTCACCGGCGGGCTCGGCGAGACCCTCGGCGGCGCCGGCAACCAGGGCTGACCCGGCGCGCGGCGGCGGACCGGTCCCCTCAGGACCGGTCCTACCTGGCATCATCGCGGCGCAGATGCACCCCACCGTCTCCCTCCCCGACCCCTACCCAGCGACGGCGACGATCAACGCGGCCGGCCACCTCGAGGTCGGCGGCTGCGACCTCGTCGCGCTCGCCAGCGAGTTCGGAACCCCCGCCTACATCGTTGACGAGGCGGACCTTCGCGCCCGCGCTCGCGCCTTCCGGGCCGGGCTCGCGGACCGCCACCCGGACTCGGATGTCCTGTTCGCCTCCAAGGCGTTTCCCTGCAGCGCCGTGTACCGCGTCCTCGCCGAGGAAGGGCTTGCCTGTGACGTCGCCAGCGGCGGCGAGCTTGCCCTTGCCCTCGGGGCCGGGTTCGATCCCGCCCGGATCTACCTCCACGGCAACGCCAAGTCGCTCCCCGAGCTTGCTGAGGCGATGCGCGCCGGGGTCGGCCAGATCGTCATCGACTCCCTCGACGACCTCGATCGGACCGAACGGGTCGCCGGCGAGCTCGGGCGACGCCAGGCGGTGCTGCTGCGGGTGACCCCGGACGTGCGCGGGGAGACCCATGACGCGATCTCCACCGGTCAGGCCGACTCGAAGTTCGGCTTCGGCCTCGCGGAGGCCCCGGGCGCGATCGACCGGGCCCAGCGTTCCCCTCACCTGCACGTGCTCGGCCTGCACTGCCACATCGGCTCGCAACTGCTCGACCTCGCGCCGTTCGAGCGCGCCGTCGCCGCGCTCGCTGAGCTTGGCCGCTTCCCGGTCTACAACCTCGGCGGTGGGCTTGGCGTCGCCTACCTCGCCGACCAGCGACCGCCGGCGATCGCGGCGTACCTGGATGTGCTGATCGCCGCCGCGCACGCCCGGCTCGGGCCCGAGGCCCGGTTGCTGATCGAGCCCGGCCGGGCGTTGGTCGCCAACACGACGCTCACCCTGTATGAGATCCAGACGGTGAAGCGCAACGTCTCCACCTGGGTCGCCGTCGACGGCGGCATGTCCGACAATCTCCGTCCGATGCTGTACGGCTCACGCTATGAGGTCGCGCTCGCCGGGCGGATGCACAGCGCCGGCTCCGGTGAGCCGTGTGTGCTCGCGGGCAAGCACTGTGAGTCCGGAGACGTGATCGCCAGGGACATCCGGCTCGCGGACCCCCGGCCCGGTGAGATCGTCGTCACTCCGGCGACCGGGGCCTACGGCCACGCGATGGCCAACAACTACAACGGCGTTCCGCGTCCGCCGGTGATCTTCGTCGCCGGGGGGAAGGCGCGCGTCGTCGTCCGCCGGGAGACCTATGCCGACCTGGCCGCTCGAGATGTCTGACTCCGGTGACGGGGGCCCGGCGTCGGATCCGGCCGCGCTGCCGAGCTTCCGGATCGGCGTGCTCGGACGGGGGACCGTCGGTGGCGCCTTCACCACGCTGCTCGCCGAGCACGCCCCCCGGGTGCAGGCGATCACCGGGTTGGCGCCGGTGATCTCCGGGGTGATCAGTCGCCGCAGCGGACCGCCGTTTGCGGAGCTGTTGGCCGACTCGGACCTGATCGTCGAGCTGATCGGCGGGATCGAGCCGGCCCGCACCTGGGTTCTGGAGGCGCTCGCGGCCGGCCGGCATGTCGTCACCGCCAACAAGCAACTGCTCTCCCGGCACGGTGAGGAGCTCTACGCCGCCGCTCGCCAGGCAGGGGTCCAGCTCCGTTTCGAAGGGGCCGTCGCCGGCGTCGTCCCGGTCGTCCGGGTGCTGATGGAGTCCCTCGCCGGCGCCCGGATCACCCGGATCCACGGGATCGTCAACGGAACGACGAACTTCGTCCTGTCGGAGATGGCCCGGCTCGGCTGGTCCTATGAGCAGGCACTCGCCGAAGCCCAACGGCTCGGGTACGCCGAGGCCGATCCGACCGAGGACATCGACGGGACCGACGCGGCGGCGAAGATGGCGATCCTCGCCCGGCTCGCCTTCGACGCGCCCGTCCACCTCGACCAGGTCCGCTACGAGGGGATCGCCCACATCACCGCAGACGACATGGCCTACGCGCGTGAGTTTGGGCTTGGGCTCAAGCTCGTCGGGACCGCCGAGCGGCTGCCCGGCGGGATCTCGGTCCGCGTCCATCCCCTGTTCCTCTCGCCGGGGCACCCGCTCGCGTCCGTCGGCGGACCCTTCAACGCGGTCACCCTCGAGGGTGAGGAGTTCACGGAGATCACTCTGTCGGGCCCGGGGGCCGGCGGGCCACAGACGGCGACCGCCGTGCTCGGGGATGTCGTCTCGGCGATGATCCCGCCGGCGTCCGCGCCGATGGCCACGGTCGCGCTCGCGATGGTCGACGACGTCGAGTCGGCCTTCTACATCCATCTCGCGGTCGCGGACGAGCCCGGCGTGCTCGCGGAGGTCGCCCGGCTGCTCGCCGTCCACGATGTCTCGGTCCGCTCGGTACTGCAGCGGGGTCTCGGAGAGGAGGCGGCCCTCGCGATGGTCACCCACAAGGTGCTCGAGTCGCGGTGCGCTGCCGCAGTGGCGGCAATCGCCGAGCTGGAGGTGATCCGTCGACCGCCCCGGGTCATCCGGGTGCTGGAGGAGGAGTTTCTCTAAAGGACGGCCCGGTCCGGGGCCGGCCGGGACCCGGGGGGTCGCCGACCCTGCACTCAGCTGCGGCTGAGGTGGCGCAGCTCACGCAGGGCGATCGGCAACGTCGTCGTGTCAAACCGCTTGGAGTCCTCGATGTCGCCGAGGACGCGCCGGTAGCGCTCAAGCGCCTCTCGTCGGATCTCGCACCAGTCCGCGACGAGACGATCCGCGCCGGTGAGGGCGAGTGCGGCGACGGCGCCTTGCGCCGCCTCGCTGTGGTGGGTCGACCAGCCGTCGGGCCGCTGGTCGAGCAGGAGCGCGACGCTGAGTTCTCGGTGGAGGGTGCCGAGGTCGTCGCGAAGGGCATCCCGCGCCAGGGCCTCCCAGCGGTCACGGCGTGGCAGTCCGGTGATCTGCGCCTCGAGCCATGGGAGGGAGAGCGCCCCCGCGAGCCGGCGGTGGGTGGCGAGCGCGACCGCGCCCGGAGCTCCGGTGTCCAGCGCGACTTCGGTGACGTCGAGGGCGCTGGGCAGCTGGTCGGCGCCGGCGATGCGGTCGGCGAGCATTCCCGGCACCCCCACCTCCGCAAGGGCGCGGGCGGCTGTCTGGACGCGCGCCTGAACCTCGGCATCGAGGTGGCTGCTCCCCGCCCCGTTGAGCAGGGTGACCGCCGGCGCGTACCTGGTGACGAGCGCCTCGATCGCGATCGTGTCGGGGAACCGCCGGACGAGCCAGCGCACCGCCCGCTCGATCACCCGCCGGGTGACAAGCAGCATCGACATCTGCACCTCGGCAGCGACGAGGTTGTCGAGCGCCTCGATCGCCTCCCACAGGGCTCGTATCCCGAACACGTCGCGCGCCACGGTGTAGGCGCGGGCGAGGTGCGCCGCGTCCGCCCCCGTCTCCTCGCTGAGGCGGAGGATGAACGTCGTCCCCTGCCGGTCGACGACCTCGTTGGCGACCGTGGTGGCGATGATCTCCCGCCGAAGCCGGTGCCCGGCGATCGGCCCGGCGAACCGGTCAGGCAGCGGGGCGGGGAAGTAGCGGAGCAGATCCCCGGCGAGGAACGGGTCCTCGGGGAGGTCGGAGGCGAGCAGGGTCGCATCGAGATCGATCTTCACGTGGGCCATCAGTACGGCCAGCTCCGGTCCGAGCAGCCCGAGGCCGGCCGCCTGGCGGTCATGTCCCTCCTGCTCGGAAGGGAGGTGCTCGAGCTCACGGTCGAGTCCGGCCTCCTGCTCAAGGTGCCGGATCAACCGCATGTGGGCGTTGACGAGCGAGCTCGCCTGCGTGAGCGAGAGACTGAGCGCCTGGGTCTGGCGGTAGCTGGCCGCCAGTACCCGGTCGGCGACGGCGTCGGTCATCTCCGCCAGCAACCGGTCGCGTTCGGTTCGGGTGAGCTCCCCGTCCCGCACGACCGCATCGAGGAGGATCTTGATGTTCACCTCATGGTCGGAGCAGTTGACGCCGGCGACGTTGTCGATCGCGTCCGTGTTGACCCGTCCGCCGCCGCGAGCGTATTCGATCCGCCCCCGCTGGGTGAGGCCGAGGTTGCCGCCCTCGGCGACGACGCGAGCGCGCAGCTGGCGCCCGTCGATGCGAACGACGTCGTTGGCCCGGTCGCCGACGATGGCGTCGGACTCGTCACTCGCCTTGACGTAGGTCCCGATCCCGCCGTTGAAGAGCAGATCGACGGGGGCACGGAGGATCGCGCTCACCAGCTCGGCCGGACTCAGGCTCTCGGCGCTGATCCCGAGCCGGGCTCGAGCTCGGGCCGAAATCGGGATCTGCTTGGCGCTGCGCGGAAACACGCCGCCGCCCGGGCTGATCGCCGCGGGATCATAGTCGGCCCACGAGGAGCCCGGCAGGGTGAACAGGCGCCGGCGCTCGGCGTGAGCACGTACCGGATCGGGATCAGGGTCGAGGAAGATGTGCTGGTGGTTGAACGCGGCCACGAGGCACAGGCGCTCGGAGAGGAGCATTCCGTTGCCGAATACGTCACCGGCCATGTCTCCGATCCCGACGACGGTGATCGGCTCGGTCGTGACGTCGACCCCGAGCTCGCGGAAGTGGCGTTTGACCGACTCCCATGCCCCCCGGGCGGTGATTCCCATCCGCTTGTGGTCATAGCCGACGGACCCGCCGGAGGCGAACGCGTCTCCGAGCCAGAACCCGTACTGCTCAGAGATCGCGTTGGCGATGTCAGAGAACGTCGCCGTCCCCTTATCGGCGGCGACGACGAGGTAGGGGTCCGGCCCATCGAGCCGACGCAGCTGGGGAGGGGTGACGGTGCGGGAGCCGACGATGTTGTCGGTGAGGTCGAGCAGACCGGCGAGAAACGTGCGGTAGCAGGCGATGCCCTCGCCGAGCAGTGCCTCCCGCGACGCGTCCGGCGGGGGCTGCTTGAGCACGAAGCCGCCCTTGGAGCCGACCGGAACGATCACGGCGTTCTTGACCATCTGCGCCTTCATCAGCCCGAGGATCTCGGTGCGGAAGTCCTCGCGCCGGTCCGACCAGCGCAGACCCCCGCGGGCGACCGCTCCGCCGCGGAGGTGCACCCCCTCGACCCGGGCCGAGTAGACGAAGATCTCCGCCCGTGGCCGCGGCTGGGGAAGCAGGTCGATCCGAGGCGAATCGAGCTTGAGGCTGAGGTACGTTTTGGGCCAGCCCTCGGCGGTCCGCTGGTAGTGGTTGGTACGCAGGACCGCGTCGATGACGGTGCGGAAGGCGCGCAGGATCCGGTCCTCGTCGAGGCTGGCGACCGCGTCGATGGCCGCGTCGAGGCGCTCCCCGGTCCGCTCCAGTGCGGCGGCCGCGTCGGCGTCGGCACGGTCGGGATCGTGGGCGGCCTCGAACCGCTCGACGAGCAGCCGGGTGATCTCCGGGTTGGCGACGAGCGTCCGCTCGATGTAACGGTCCGAAAAGGCGATCCCGGCCTGGCGCAGGTACTTGGCGACCGCCCTCAGAACGGTGATCTGGGCGCTGTCGAGGTCGGCGGCGATCACGAGCTCGCCGAGGCCGTCATTCTCCAGGTCACCGCGCCAGACCCCGTGGAACACCTCGGCGAAGCGGGGTGCGGTGGCCGCCGGGTCAGGCACGTCGCAGTGGATCCCGAAGTCGTAGATCCACACGGGCGTCCTGCCCCGGGGGCGGACCTCATAGGGCTCCTCGTCACTGACCCGCGCACCCATGTGGGCGAAGATGTCGAGCGCCGTGGAGAGGGAGATCGGCTCGGTGCTGAGCAGCTTGGCCCGCACCGACCCCGCCCCGGCGGTCGGTGATCCGCGGTAGAGCATCAGCCGCGGATCGGGGGTGTCCGTGGTCGTGAGCGCTTCGAGGGCGTCGATGTCCTCGAGCGCGTCGGTGACCGAGAAGGCCTCCTGGTAGGCGGCAGAGAACGCCTGCTCGTAGCGTTCGCTGAGTTCGCGGGCGCGCAGGTCCGGGAACGCGTCCCCGAGCAGCTCGCAGAGATCCTGGGTCCAGGCCCGGATGGCGACCGAGATCTGCTGGGCGAGCCCCGCGGGGTCAAGCGGTGGCGACACCCCCGCCGGGGTGTACACGAGGATGTAGAGGGTCGCCACCCGAGAGTCGCCGAGGGCGAGCATCCAGTCGAAGTGGCTGCCGCCGAAGCGGTCGAGCAGCAGCTGCCCGATCTTCGCCCGGGTGTCTCGGTTGTAGCGGTCCCGGGGCAGGCAGACCGTGCAGTCGATGAACCGGTCGAGTGGGTCGGGACGCAGGAACACGCGCACCTGCTGGCGCTCTCCGAGCCCGAGGATCCCGACCGCCGTCTCCAGGAGCTCATCGACGGTGATCTGGAAGAGGGCGTCGCGCGGGTGGGCCTCGCAGATCTCCGCGAGCACCTTGGCATCGTGGCTGTCAGGCGGGAATCCCGCCCGACCCAGGACGGCGGCGACCTTGCCGCGGATGAGCGGAATCTCCGCGGCGTTCTCCCGATAGGCGGTCGTCGTATACAGGCCGAGGAACCGCCGTTCGCCGACGACGGCGCCGGTGGCGTCGTGGGCCTTGACCCCGACGTAGTCGAGATGGGCGGGCCGGTGCACGGTCGCGCGCGCGTTCGCCTTGGTCAGGACGAGCGGTTCCGGGGTGATTGCGATCATCGCCGCCCGGGGACCGAGTTCGGTCACCGGGCGTTCGGGGGGACGCGCGAGGATGCCCAGCCCCGTGCCGTCGCGGACGCTCAGGCGGGCGGGACTGTCACCGGTGGCGGGGGAGAAGTCGTATTCCCGATAGCCGAGGAAGGTGAAGTGGTCCTCGGTGAGCCAGCGCAGGAAGTCGGCCGACTCCGGGTCCGAGTCGCTCAGCTCGCCGGCGATCGCCAGCGCCCGCTGACGCATCGGCTGCCAGTCCGCGACGGCGGCGGCGACGTCATCGAGCACCCGTCCGACGGCGGTCGCGACCGCCTCCCGCCGCGCCGGATCCTCCTCGCGATCGAACTCGACGTGGATGAAGGACTCGCGCGTCCCCGCGTCGCTGCTCGGCTCATGGATCGCGCTCAGCGTCCCGTCCGCCTCGCGGGACAGGCGGATCATCGGGTGGATGACGAGGTGCGGGTCATAGCCGAGCCGGGAGAGCTCCATGTCGATCGAGTCGACGAGGAACGGCGTGTCGTCGGTGACGATCTCCAGCACCGAGTGCGGGGATGCCCAGCCGTCGGCGTCCGGGTCGGGATTGCTGACCCGCAGCCGTCGCTCGCCGGGGCGGCGCCGCTGGGCGAGGCGCCAGTGGGCGAGCGCGGCGCCGAACAGGTCGGTGCTCGTCCGGGCGCTGAGATCGTCGGCGGGAACCCAGCGGTAATACTGGCCGATGAAGCGGCTCAGCCGGTCGGCCTCTGGCGTGTGCTCTGAGGCAGCGAGGCCGAAGTGGGCACGGACCCGGCCGCGCAACGTCTCGAGCAGCTCCGGCTCCTCCGTGACCGAGGGGTCGCCCATCATCGTTGTCTCCTCTTCCATCTCGCCGGCGATCGTCCTCCCCGGCGAGACCCTAACGCTCGCGCCGTCGGCGCGTGCAGATCCCGGTGTCTGCTCCGCTGTGCCATGCTCATCCGCCGATGCCCGGCCTGATTGAGCGCTACCGTGACCGGCTCCCCTTCTCCGCGGGAGACCCCGTCATCTCCCTCGAGGAGGGGTCGACCCCGCTCCTCTTCGCCCCCCGCCTATCCGAGCGGGTTGGAGCCGAGGTCCATCTCAAGCTCGAGGGGCTCAACCCGACCGGCTCCTTCAAGGACCGCGGGATGACCTGCGCGGTGTCCGCGGCGGTCAGGGACGGCGCCGAGGCGGTCATCTGCGCGTCCACCGGCAACACGGCCGCCTCGCTCGCCGCCTACGCTGCCCGGGCGGGGATTCGCGGTGTCGTGATCGTTCCGGAGGGCAAGATCGCCGTCGGCAAGCTCGCCCAGGCGCTGATGTACGGGGCGCGGGTGATCTCCCTCGCCGGAAACTTCGACGCCGCCCTCACCCTCGTCCGCCAGGTCGCCTCGGTTCATCCGATCGCCCTGGTGAACTCGGTCAACGATTTCCGGATCGAGGGTCAGAAGACGGCGTCCTTCGAGATCGCCGAAGCGCTCGGCGACCTCGACGCCCTCTGCATCCCGGTCGGGAACGCGGGCAACATCACCGCCTACTGGAAGGGGTTCCGCGAGGTCGGGCTCGCCCCGCGGATGTTCGGCTTCCAGGCAGCCGGAGCGGCGCCGCTCGTGCACGGCGCCCCCGTCGCCCACCCGGAGACGGTCGCCTCGGCGATCCGGATCGGGAACCCGGCCCGCTGGGAGCAGGCGATGGACGCGATGACCTCCTCCGCCGGTGGCGTCGCCGCCGTGACGGACGCGCAGATCCTCGACGCCTACCGGTTCCTCGCCCGCCAGGAGGGTGTCTTCTGTGAGCCCGCCTCTGCCGCCTCGGTCGCCGGCCTGATCGCCCACGGGGCCGGCGGCGCCGAACGGGTCGTCTGTGTGCTCACCGGCAACGGGCTCAAGGATCCGGACACCGCCCTCAGCCAGGTCAGCGGCGTCGTTGCCTGCGCTGCGGAGATCTCGGCGATCGAGGCGGCGGTTCTGTGACCGGTTTCGGCTCGGCGCGTGGGCGATGACCCTCGCGCGACGGCGGCTCGTTCGGGTGCCGGCCTCCTCGGCCAACCTTGGGCCGGGCTTTGACGTGATGGCGGCGGCGCTCGGCCTCGGCCTCGAGGTCGAGGTCGCCGAAACGGGACGGTTCGGCGTTCACACCGACCTACCGGTGCGGACCGACCGGGACAACCTCACCGTCCGCGGCTTCGAGGCGCTCCATCCCGCCGACGACTTCTCCTTCACCGTCCGCTCGGCGATACCGCTCAGCGGGGGCCTGGGCTCCTCGGCTGCCGCGGTGCTTGCGGGGGCGATGGCTGCAGATCACATCTTCGAGCTCGACGCCGACCTGCTCGCGGTCGCCGCCGCGATCGAAGGGCACGTCGACAACGCCGCCGCCGCCCTGCACGGCGGTGTGGTGATCGCCTCCGCCGGGCGGGTCGACCGCCTCGATGCGCCGCTCGGGCTCGAGGCGGTGCTCGTCATCCCGCACCGCGCCGTCGCGACCGCCGCTGCGCGGGCGGCGCTGACGCCGGACGTGCCCCGCGCCGACGCCGTGCACAACCTCGCCGCGCTCGCCCGGCTCACGCTCGGGCTCGCTCGGGCGGACTTCGAGCTGATCGCCGCCGGGCTCGCGGATCGTATCCACCAGCCTGCCCGGGCGTCGCTGTATCCGCAGTCGACCGAGCTCGTCGCCCGGGCGACCGATCTGGGTGCCCTCGGGGCGACGATCTCGGGGGCGGGTCCGACCGTGCTCGTCTGGACGACGGTGGAGACGACCGGGTTCGTCTACGACGCGCTGCGTCGCGACGTGTCGGACTGGGCTCGGGTGCTGCGGGCCCCGTTCGAGTCCCAGGGGGCCTACGTCACTGCGTTGTGAACGCCACCGCAGCGTTCACAGCGGGCCGGCCTGCCACAGCTGCCGGGGCCCCGGTCAGGAAGCGATCTCGGCGGCGAGGTCGGCGAGTCGGGCCCGGGCGCCGGGCAGGGTGAGGCGCCGTAGCAGCTCGTCGGCGATGTTGAGGTAGTCGACGCCGAGATCGGGCCGGTAGTCGATGATCGACTGGGCCCGCTCCGCCGACTCGGCGTAGGCAATCGAGGCGCGAACGGTCGTGTCGAGCAGCTTCTCCCCGAAGT
This sequence comes from Conexibacter sp. DBS9H8, assembly GCF_023330685.1. GTDB lineage: Bacteria > Actinomycetota > Thermoleophilia > Solirubrobacterales > Solirubrobacteraceae > Palsa-465. The sequence goes on along the minus strand of NZ_CP097128.1, from coordinate 2,933,708 downwards.
GCGTTCGCAGGGAGGCGAACGCCTCACGTGAGTGGCGCGTTCGCATGTCGGCGATGTTGAGGATCACGCCGAGCAGGGCGAGGTCGGGGTTGAGCGCCTCCCGGGCGAGCTCGATCACCCCGGTTGCCTGCTCGACTCCCTGCATCGCGAAGTATTGGGCCTCGGCGGACAAGAGCGCCCAGTCCGCGGCGACGAGCGCATTGACGGTCAGCAGCCCGAGCGAGGGGGGACAGTCGATGAGCACGAGATCGTAGCGATCTCGGACGCTGCGAAGGGCGCGCTTGAGGGTGAGCTCGCGCCCGATCTTCCCGCCGAGGGCGAGCTCGGCCTCGGCGAGGTTGAGGCTCGCGGGGACGACGTCTGCGTGGATCGCCTCGCTGAGGGTCGCCCGGTCCGCGAGGACGTCACCGATCGTCGGGGTCGCCTCCGGGTCGACGTCGAGATAGTCCGAGAGGTTGCCCTGAGGGTCGAGATCGACGGCGAGAACCGACAGCCCGACGCGACGAAACACGTCGGTGAGGGTCCGTACGGTCGTCGTCTTCCCGGTGCCTCCCTTCTGGGAGAGGACAGCGATCGTCGCCATGTCGGCGCCATCCTAGAGCGTGGTGGCGCCCCCCTGCCGGGGGCGGGGTCAGGCCCAGTCGCGCGCCGGCGTGCCCTCGCGCATGCCCGACACGGCCGGGACGTCGAGGAAGTGCAGGTGGTGGCGGCCGATGACGACCTCGTCACCGTCGGCGAGCGTGCTCCACTCGACACGCTCCCCGTTGACGAACACGCCGTTGAGGGAGCGGTCGTCGAGGACGCGCAGCCCGTCGGGTTGGCGAACGATCAGGGCGTGACGACGGGACACCGTTGGGTCGTCGAAGCGAATGTCCGCGGCGAGCGAACGTCCGATCCGTGTCCACTCCCGCCGCAGGGCGAAGCTGACGATCTCACCGTCACCGGAGCGGTAGCCGAGATACTGGCCGGGCGTCGCGATGCTGTCACGCAGCTCGCTGAGCCAGGCGTCGTCGAGTGGCGCCGACCCTCCGAGCTGGACCATCGGCGTCTGAGCGGTGGTGAACAGCGACGCACGAACGAACTCGCTGCCGCCGCAGTTGGGGCAGGTCGGGAGTCCGTCGACGGACTCCAGGGACAGCTCATGGTCACATTCGGTACAGCGAAAGGTTCCGGTCCCGGCGACATCGCCTGACATCCAAGCTTTCATGGCACGACTCTCCTTAGGGCGATCAGGGGCCGCGCACCGGGTGGGGCGCTGCGATCCAGTGTACCCCCGGTCGGCGCGTGGGAAACCCGGTTGGACGGGAGGGGAATCGCCGCCGGGGCCGAACTGGCCTGCATGGCCATCGAACCCTCCGGCGTGCTGTCGCTCGCCCCGTCACCCCCGCGGCGCCACCACCACCGCGGTGGCGCCGATCAGTCCGAGCCGCGCGACGCAAACGCGCTCGAACTCGCCCTGCTGCGGCGTGGACTCGCCGGCGTCTCCCACACAACGGAACGCTGCGGCCGCTGCCACCGCACCCTGCTGCTCGGCGAGCGGGTCTACGCCTACGCCTCCGGGGCGTTGCGCTGTGAGCTCTGCCGGGACCTCGCCGGCGGCGATCTCACCGACAGCCACACCGTGCACGGGCCCGAGTTCGGGCACACGATCCGCGTCCTGGACCGTCGCGGCGGCCGCTGAGATGGGCCCCGCCGCCTCGCCTCGCGGCCGCAGCGCACGCGCGGGCGATGGTGGTTAGACTTGCGGCCGCTTTGGAAGTCAAGACCGCGCATAGAACCCTCCGCCTCGCCGCCCTCGTCGCCGTCGTCGCCGTCGCCCTGCTGCTGAGCGGTTGCTCGCTCTCCCAGCGCAAGGTGCTCACCGGGATCACCGAGGATCAGTTCAGCAACGGCATCGAGCCGTACTTCAACGTCGGCGGGATCACCTACCAGATCCAGGAGAGCCGCGCGCTCAACGCGTTCGGCAGTGACGTGGAGTATTTCGCCGGCATCAAGGATGCGCAGAACATCCCGCCCGGGGACTTCTGGTACGGGGTGTTCCTGTGGGCCAAGAACCAGAGCAATCAGACGCTGACGACCGCTGACCACTTCATCCTGACCGACTCGGCCGGCAACTCTTACAAGCCGATCACGCTCAACCCGAACGTCAACCAGTTCGCCTGGACGGCCACCCCACTCCAGAAGGGCGACATCGAGCCGAACGCCGACTCGGTGATGGCGACCGACTCACCCGGCGGCGGTGTGGTGCTCTTTGAGCTCCCCAACTCGGTCTATCAGAACCGTCCGCTCACGCTGCACATCTATGCGCAGGGCGCGACGAAGGCCGCGTCGGTCTCCCTCGACCTCTGAGACGCTGCCCCGGCGTCCGGGCCGGATGCCGTCCCGGCTCCGGCACTTGGTGAGAGGCCCGGCCGGGCTTGTGCGGGCTGTCGTTTCCGGGTTCGTCATCCTTGCGGCGGTCGTCCTGCTGTGCGCCTCCGGGCTGCTCGCGTCCGCGCGGCCGGCCCGGGCCGGGACGGGCGCGCGGACGCCGCGCACCGACGGCGCCGGTGTCCGCCGCCCCGGGCGCGTCGGTGCCGGACCTGTGGCCGATCACCTGGCGGCGCCGGTCCCGCCGCCGCCGGGAACCTGGACGGCGCCCCGCATCGCTCTCGGACCGGTCACGGCTGCGCTGATCGCCCCGCAGATCAGCGTCGACGCCGCGGGAGATTGGGTCGATGCGAGCGGGACGACGGCCGCGAACGCCCCGGCGGCCGCCCGGGCGGCGATCGCCGAGGGTGGTCCGGACCCCCGGACCCCGATCCACTCGGTTTCTCTCGTCGCCCAGCAGGTCCTCTCCGCCGGCCTGGAGGGCAGGAGGCTTGTGCTGCTCGCCGGCACGAGCCCGGCGGGAGCCGGCACCGGTTGCTGCTCGAGTGCGGAGCTCGGCGCCGGGACGGTCACCGCGCCTGGGGCGCTGCGGCCGGTCCTGTCCGGACTTGAGGGGCCCACCACGGCCGCGCTCGTCCCAGTCCGCGGAGGATGGCTGATCGGGGTCGACAATCAGGCGGGCATCACTGCGCTTGTCTCCCGGACCGGGGCCGGCGTCACCGCCTCGAAGTTGCTCGCCGGCTCGAACCCGACCCCGGGCCTGATGGCCGCCGGTCCGTGGCCGGGCGGGGGGGCGGTGATCGTCTGGACGGCGCCCGACACGGCGGCGGCGACGGTGACTGGAACGACGACGACCCCGAGCCCGGGCGGTGCGGCCGCCGGGACGAGCACCGCAGCCTCCGGCTATGACCAGCCCGCCGACGGACGGATCGAGTTCGCCCTCGCGGGTGTTGGCCGGCTGCCCGGGGCGCCGCGCCTCGCCGTGTCGGTGCCGCCGGGACGGGAGATTGACGCGCTCACGGTCACCCCGTCCGCGACCGGGGCGCTGATCGCGTGGACGGAGAGCTGGTTCGCCGGTGCCCGCTACCGCTCGGCCGTGTTCTGGGCCTCACTCGCCCGCGGCGCCCGCGCTCACCTGCTCTCCTCCCCCGCCACCGCGGCCGTGGGGGTCTCCCTCGCCGGTCAACCTCGCCGGCCCGAGCTCGTCGCCTGGCAGGCCTGCCGGGTCGGGCCGGGCACGTGCACGACGGACGCGGCGCTCTGGCGCCGTGGCGGGGGCTGGGGGCACGTGCGCGTCCTCGGCCCGGATGACCCGACCGGATTTCCGGTCGCATCGGCAGCCACCGACGGGAACGCGCTCGTCGGCTGGATCGCCGGTGGGCGGGTCCGTGTCGCCGTCCACCGTGCCACGAGCTCGGGTTTCTCGACGGCCGCGACGATCTCCCGCGGGTCAGGGGCCAGTGCGCTGGCCCTCAGGTTCGGGGCCGGACCGGAAGCGGTGGCCGCGTGGGTCCAGGGCACAGACCGCGAGCGGCTGATGTCGGCTCTGTGGGAGCCCTGATCAACCAGCGCTGAGCGCGGCGACGAGGAGCGAGCGGACGGCCGGGGCGGCCGAGGTCGCCCCGTACCCGTTGGCCGGGAACAGCGCGCAGGCGACGACGTCGGCGGACGAGTCGGGCACGAAGCCGACGAACCAGGCGTCCGTCTCCTTCGTGTTGTTCGCCTGCCCGGCCGTGTTCGCGAGCTCGGCCGTCCCGGTCTTGCCGGCGGGCCGGTAGCCGGGGATCTGGGCCGATACCCCGGTGCCGAAGCTGACGACGGCCTGCATCATCGTCTGCACCTCCCCGGCGACCTGCGGGGTCGTCGCCGTCACGAAGCGTGGGGGGGCGGTCGCGAGCAGGGTCGGCAGCGGGCGGCGTCCGCCGTTGGCGATCGTCGCGCCGGCGTCGGCCATCTCGAGTGTCGTCGTCTCCAGCTGGCCCTGTCCGATCGCGGTCGCTCCGACCGCGGTCGCGTCACCGATCGTCGCCGCCGACGGGATCGTCGACTCGAGCGCGCCGGGAATCCCCGTCGGATGGTTGAAGCCGAACCGCTCGGCCTCGGCGACGAGCCGGGGACCGCCGATCTGGATCCCGAGGGGTGCATAGGTCGTGTCGCAGGAGACGGCGAAGGCGACGAGCAGCGTGCCGCCGCACACCTCACCGGCGGCGTTCTGCATGATGAAACCGCCAACGTCGGCCTTGGATTCCATCGGATAGGTGCTGTTGAGAGTGGCGACACCGTCCTGCAGGGCGGCGGAGGCGGTGATGATCTTGAACGTCGACCCGGGCGGCTGGAGGTCGTTGAAGGCGAGCCCGGCGGCCGCCTCGATCGCCCCGGTCCGGTAGTTGATCACCGTCATTCCGGCGTAGGCGCCGTTGAGTGCCTGGATCGCCGCCGCCTCGAGTTGCGGGTTGATCGTCGTCCGCACCGTCGCCCCGGGCTGCGGAGTGACGGAGGCGAGCACCCGCCGGCCGGCCCGCAGCGTGCCGCCCGGCCGCCCGGCGAGCCGGCGCTGGAAGATCATTTCGAGCCCGTCCTGTCCGACCTGGGCGTCGGCGGGATAGCCGAGGTTGTCGTAGTAGCTGCGCTGGGCCGCGGGGATCGGCCCGAGCGTGCCGACGATCTCCCCGGCCACCTGCGGGATCGGCGAGGTCCGGCCCGGCCCCTCCGCCAACGGGGTCCCGTCCGCCGCCTCGATTGTCCCGCGCGCGCCGAGGGTGGAGCTGCGGGACAACGTCTCACCCGGGCGCAGCCCGGGGAACACCATCATCGGGGCGAAGTCGAGGTGCGTGCGGTCCTGGGGATCGAGGGCGATCTGCAGGCGTTCGTGGAGGGTGCCGAAGGCGTGGGTGCGGACGGTCGCGCGGACCGACGCCGTGTTGCCGGACAGGGACACCGTGTGGGAAAACCGCAGCGACACCGCGGTCGCGGTCGCCGCCGCGGTCCGGTAGGCGGCGACGAACTGCGGCTTGCCGATGCGCCGTCGTGCCGCCGGGGACAGCAGCGCGTACATCCGCGTGAACTCGTCGTGGGTCCATGCGTTGAGGTACCGGCGGACGAGGACCCGCTGTGAGTGTCCGGTTGCACCCGCCGCGTAGGCGCCGAGCAGGAAGGCGCCGACAGCGAGCACGGCGAGGCCGCCGGCGAGCGGCACCGCACGGGAGCGCAGCCGCTGGCGCCGTCGCGTCGGGCGGCGAGCCGGGGGCTGAGGTCGCCGTCCGGGGGACGGTGGGGTGCGCGGGGTCACGGGGTGGGCTGCGGGGTCGCTCCAAGCGAGTAACCCACAGAGCGGCAAAGGTTAGGCCCACCGGCTCCGCTTCATCGCTCACTAACCTCTGGGGCCGTGTCCGTGGCCGACTGGGTAATCGTCGCCTTTGCGCTGCTCCTCGCGCTGCGGGGATATTCCCGCGGGTTCATCGTCAGCGCGCTCGCGCTGATCGGGTTCGGCGCCGGGGCGCTGATCGGCACCCACGTCGGCCCGCTCATCCTCAGCCGCGGTGCGAAGTCGCCGTACGCGCCGATCTTCAGCCTCGGCGGAGCCCTGCTGCTCGGCGGGCTCGTCGGCACGGTTTCTGAGGGGATCGGCCTCCGCGCTCGCCGGCTCCTGTTCATTCCGGGGCTGAAGTTCCTCGACGGTCTCGCCGGGGCGGCGCTCAGCGCCTGCCTCGCGCTCGCGACCGTGTGGATCCTCGGTGCGATCCTCCTCCAGGTTGACAACTCCCCGGGGCTCCGCCATCAGCTTGCCGCTTCCCGGATCCTCCGCACCCTCAACGAGATCCTGCCGCCATCCGGGCCGATTCTCAACACCCTCGCGCGGATCGATCCGCTCCCGGCGGTCAACGGCCCGGCGGCGAGCGTCAGCGCCCCCGCCGCCGCGATCGTCAACGCCCCCGGGGTGATCCGGGCCTCACCGAGTGTCGTCAAGATCACCGGCAGCGCCTGTGGGCTCGGGGTCGAAGGGAGCGGCTGGGTGGCCGGACCGGGGCTCGTCGTCACGAACGCCCACGTCGTGGCCGGAGAGAACGACACCCAGGTCCTCGTCGCCTCGGGCACGACACTGCCGGCCCGGGCGATCCTGTTCGACCCCCACAACGACATCGCCATCCTGCGCGTCCCGGACCTGAAGGAGCCGGCCCTCCGCCTCGATTCCCACCCGACCGTCGGGCTGTCGGCCGCGATCCTCGGCTTCCCGGAGGACGGACCGTTCAACCGCCAGCCCGCCCGGCTCGGGGACACCGAGTTCACCGAGACCCAGAACGCCTACGGCAACGGCCCGGTACTACGCGACATCACTGCGCTGCGGGGGCTTGTCCGCCCCGGTAACTCGGGCGGGCCGATAGTCGACGCGGCCGGTCAGGTCGTCGCGACCGTGTTCGCCCAGATCACCAACAACCCGGTCGGACGGCCGGGGGGCTTCGCCGTTCCCAACCGGGTCGTCGCCGTCGAGCTCGCCCGGGCCCGGCGGGCCCGGCACGCGGTCAGCACCCAGGCCTGCGCGGACTGATGCCCGGCAGGGGGCGTGCCGGGTAGCGTGCCCGGGCCCGGGGAGCGATCCCGCTACGCTCCGCCGTCCATGGCCAAGACGCTCGTCATCGCAGAGAAGCCGTCCGTCGGCAAGGATCTCGTCAAGGTCCTCCCCGGCGCCTTCTCCGTAACCGAGGACAAGAACGCGCTCGAGGGTCCCGACTACGTCGTCACCTGGGCGGTCGGGCACCTCGTGCAGCTCGCCGATCCGGACGAGTACGACGAGAAGTACGCCAAGTGGCGGATGGCCGACCTGCCGATCCTCCCGAAGAAGTTCAAACTCGTCGTCCGGGACGAGCGCTCCAAGAAGCAGATGGCTGTCGTCTCCCGCGCGCTGCGTCGCGATGACATCGATCACGTCATCAACGCCTGTGACGCCGGACGGGAGGGGGAGCTGATCTTCGCCTACCTGTACGAGAAGAGCGGCTCAAAGCTGCCCGTCAAGCGGCTCTGGCTCAACTCGATGACCCGTCAGGCGATCGCCGAGGCGTTCGCCGCGCTCCGCCCGGGGGAGGAGTTCGCCGCCCTCGAGGAGGCCGCGCGCTCACGCTCGGAGGCTGACTGGATCGTCGGGATGAACGCCACCCGCGCGGCGACGATCCGGCTGCGCTCCTCCTTCGACGGCGCCGTCTCCCTCGGCCGTGTGCAGACCCCGACGCTGGCGATCCTCGCCCGCCGCGAGGAGGAGATCAAGGCGTTCGTCCCCGAGCCCTACTGGGTCGTGGACGCGCGCTTCCTCGCCGACCCCGACGGCGGGGCCGACGGTGCGCCGGGGGGACGCCGCGCCTACGACGGTCGCTGCCACGTCGGCGCCAACCCGCGGCTGCCCAATGCGGCGGCGGCGGCCGCCGTCGTCAGCGCCTGCGAGGGGCAGACCGGCACCATCACCAAGGTCACCACGACCGAGCGCCGGGACCGGGCGCCGCTGCTGTATGACCTCACCGCCCTGCAACGGGACGCTTCCTCCCGCTACGGCTTCAACGCGGCGCGCACGCTGCGGGCCGCCCAATCGCTCTATGAGGGCCACAAGGCGCTCACCTACCCGCGGACGAACTCCCGCTACATCACCTCCGACATGATCTCCGAGATCAAGCCGATCGCCCGTCTGCTCGGCGAGCAGCGTGAGTACGCCACGGCCGCCGCCTACGTGACCGGGCTGGAGATGCTGCCGCTGCAGCGGGTCGTCAACAACGAGAAGGTGACCGACCATCACGCGATCATTCCCACCCTCGCGGAGAAGCACCCGGTCGAGAAGATGTCCGATGACGAGCGCCGCATCTACGACATGGTCGTCCGCCGTTTCCTCGCCGTCTTCCATCCGGAGGCGGTGTTCGAGAACACCCGGGTCGAGACGACCGTCGGCGAGCACGTCTTCCGGACCCGCGGCAAGGTGCTGCTCGTGCCAGGGTGGCGTGGCGTGTACGGCGAGGGCGTCGAACCCGACGGCGGCGGCGAGGGGGATGAGGAGGACGAGGGCGCCGAGCAGCAGCTCCCCAAGCTCGCCCAGGGCGAGCCGGCGACCGTCCATCGGATCCGCTCGGAGGCGAAGGAGACCAAGCCGCCGCGGCGCTACTCGGACGGCTCCCTGCTCGCGGTGATGGCGACGGCGGGCAAGCTCGTCGATGACGAGGAGCTTGCCGAGGCGATGAAGGAGTCGGGGATCGGCACCCCGGCGACCCGGGCGGCGATCATCGAACGGCTGCTCACCGTCGGCTATCTCGAGCGCGACGGACGGTCGCTCGTGGTGACCGAGAAGGGGCTCAACGTCATCCGGCTGCTCGGTCAGCACGCGCTCACCTCTCCGTCGCTCACGGGCGAATGGGAGGCCCGGCTCGCGAAGATTGAGACGGGCACCGACACCCGCACCGCGTTCATGGCCGACATCGCCCGGTTCGCCGAGGAGACCGTCCACACCCTCGACACGACGCTCAAGGACATTCGGATCCCGCGGGCGAACCTCGGGCCCTGCCCGGTGTGCGGCCAGGACATCATCGAGAACCGTAAGGGCTACTCCTGCTGGTCGCGGGCCGACCCGGGCTGTGGGTTTGTCATCTGGAAGGCGAAGGCGGGCAAGACGCTCACCCCGGCGATCGTCAAGGAGCTGATCCGCACCGGCCGCAGCGAACGTCCGGTGACCGGGTTCAAGGGCCGCTCGGGCAAGTCCTTCCGCGCCCGCCTTGCTCTGATGCAGACCGAGGAGGGGCGCTGGCGGGTCGAGTTCGACGAGCCGTGGGCGCGCGAGGGCGCCAAGCCACCGGAGGCCGACGAGTCCGCCGAGAGAGCCGGCACCGAGGTGCCGACCGCCGCCGCGGACGCGGCGCCCGCCCGGGCGGCCTGAGCGCGACGGACCGGGCCGACGCGGGCGGCCCGCGCCCGCCCGCGTACTAGCCTCAGCGTTCATGCCCGACACCTTCGCTGAGCTCGCAACCTTCCTGGAGATCCCCTCCGTCTCCGCCGACCCCGCCCATCGCGAGGACGTGCTCGCGGCCGGTCGCTGGGTTGTCGACTTCCTCGTCGGGGCCGGCGGGGAGGCCGAGCTGATCGACTGGCACGGCCAGCCGATCGTTCACGGCACGATCGCCGCCTCCAGCGACCCGGAGAACGCACCGACGGTCCTCTGCTACGGCCACTTCGACGTCCAGCCTCCCGACCCGCTGGAGCTGTGGAAATCGGCTCCCTTCGCCCTCACCGAGCGGGACGGTCACCTGTACGCCCGCGGCATCGCCGACGACAAGGGACAGCTGTACCTGCTGCTCGCTGCCGCCCGCCAGCTCGCTCAGGCGGGCACGCTGCCGGTCAACGTCCGCTTCGCCTGTGACGGGGAGGAGGAGACCGGGGGGCACAGCATCGTCGAGTTCATCGCCGCCGACACCGGGCCCGCGGACGCGGCGGTGATCTTTGACAGCGGCATGATCGCCGCCGGCCTGCCTGCCTTCAACGTCGCGATGCGCGGCTTGATCTACTTCCATCTCAGCCTCCGCACCGGTACGAGCGACCTGCACAGCGGCGTGTACGGCGGCGCGGCGATGAACGCGGCGGCCGCCCTCGTCGCGACCCTCGGCGCGCTGCTCGCCGTCGACGGGCGGATCGCCGAGCCGCTGCGGGAGGGGATCATCGCCCCGACCGCGGAGGAGCTCACCGGCTGGGCACAGCTCCCGTCCGGGGGCGGGGAACTCGCCCAGCAGGGCGCGACCCCGGCCGACCGGACCGCGGCGGAGGAGTTCTATCTGCGTACCTTCGCCGAGCCGACCTTCGAGATCAACGGGATCCACTCGGGCTCGCCGGAGCTGGAGAAGACGGTCCTCCCGGTCGAGGCGATCGCCAACGTCTCCCTCCGCCTCGCCCCCGGACAGGATCCGGCGCGGATCGCCGCCGCGTTCGAGGCGCTCCTGACCGCCGCGGTCCCTGATGGTGCGACGCTGACGGTCACCCAGTTGTCGGCCGCCCCTCCCGGCATGGTCGCCCCGGACGCCCGTGCGATCCAGCTCGGACTCGACGCGTTCACGGAGACCCTCGGCGTTCGTCCGGCGCTGATCCGCTCCGGCGGGACCCTGCCGATCGTCGCGGCGCTCGCCGACCGTGGCATCCCGACGATCATCTCCGGCTTCAGCCTGCCGGACGCGAACATCCATGCGCCGAACGAGCGGCTGCCCGCCGCCGCGATCGGAACCGGCATCGCGACCGCCGCCGCCGTGTTCTCCCGTCTCGCGGAGCTGTAGCTCCCCGAGACGGGAACCGGCCGTGTCTCCCTTGCGGATGGCGCCGTCCCCCCATCGATAGGTTGTCCGGTCACTGGTGGAGTGGGAGGTTGCCGCCATGGCCACCATCACTCCCCCCGCCACCCTCGTTCCGGCAGCCGGTGCCACCGCACCGGCCCCTGAGGCCGATCATGAGTCGCTGCCCCGGCGGATGTCGCTTCAGCACGAGCTGTTCGGCGCGTGGTGTGCGCTGATCTTCACCGTGCTGACCATCGTCGGGTTCCTCGGCCTCTCACGCTTCTACCATCCCGTCGCCGGGAACGTCCCCGACCGTGTCCTCGCCGGCTTCTACGCCAGTCACCGCTTCGGCGTCGAGCTCGGCATGTCGATCTTCGCCCTCGCGACCGTGTTCCTCGCCATCTACACGATCGAGCTGTCGATCGCCCTCTGGCGCCGTGAGGGCACCACCCCGCTGTTCGCGATCGGTCAGCTGCTCGGCGGCTTCGCCGTCGTGATGCTCATCTTCATCTCCTGCTGCCTGTGGATCGGGGCCGCCTACCGCGCCGGCCAGGCCGGCAGTGACGTCACGGCCGCGCTCAACGACACGTCGTGGTTCGGCTTCCTCGTCGGCTGGGTGATGCTTTCCCTGCAGATGGCCTGTGCGGGCGTGATCGTCATCCGCAGCCACGCCCACTCCCGTCACCCGCTCGCCCCCCGCTGGGTCGGTTGGGCGACGATCCTCGGCGCGATCGTCCTCGCCACCGCCAACGGCTGCGCCTTCACCAAAGGCGGCACCTTCGGCTGGAACGGCGTGCTCGGCTACTACCTGCCGATGGCGATCTGGGGCGTCTGGCTCGACGGGATGGCGTTCCTGCTGCGCGCTGACGTGAAGCGACGGATCGCCGCCGCCGAGACCCAATACCGCGCCTAGACCTCACCCCGACCGTCCCCGCCCCGTCATGGGGGCGGGCACCCGGTCCGGGGGCCGCCGCCGGGACGCCCGCCAACATGGAGGGTGATGTCGCTTCGCCTCGTCCTCGGCCCCGCCAACTCCGCCAAAGCGGGCGAGCTGCTCGGCGCCTACGCCGCCGCGGCCCGCCGGGACGCGCTGCTCGTCGTCCCCACCGAGCTCGACGCCGTCCACTACGACCGCGAGCTCGCGGGGGAGGGGGTCAGCTTCGGCGCGACCCTCACCTTCGCCGGGCTGATCGACGAGATCGCCGCCCGCGCCCGCTGTGAGCGGCCGCGACTGAGCGGCCTCGCCCGAGAGCTGCTGCTCGGCCGGGTGATCGCGGCCGCCGGGCTCACCCATCTTGCCTCCGCCGCCGCCGGGCCCGGTTTCCGTGCCGGGGTGGGCGCGACGATCGCCGGCCTGCGCGCCCAGCGGGTGACGCCGGCCCGGCTCGGTGCCGCCGTCACCGCCGCCGGTGGGGACCCGCCGCTCCGGGAACTGGCGATGCTCTATCGCGACTACGTGGATGCCCTCACGGACGCCGGCGCCGAAGATCGCCCCTCCCATGCCTGGGCGGCCCTCGACGCCCTCCGCGCGCGTCCAGACTGGTGGCGGGGCACGCCGGTGTTCATCTACGGCTTCGACGACCTCACCCGCACCGAGCAGGATGCCCTTGAGACGCTCGCCGGTCCCGTCGGCGCCCCGGTCACCGTCTCGGTTCCCTTCGAGCCGGGCCGGATCGCCTTCGCCGCCCGGGCCGGCCTCGTCGCGCAACTGAGCGAGCGGGCCGACCGGGTCCAGGTCCTGCCCGCCCTCGACACCTACTACGGCGCCCCGGCACTGCACCACCTCGAACGCCACCTGTTCGAGCCCGACCCGCCCGCCGGGCCGCCCGGCGGCGCCGTCGGGCTGCTCGAGGCCGGCGGTGCGATCGCCGAGGCCGAGCTCGTCGCCACCGAGGTCGCCGCCGCGCTCGCCGAGGGCGTCGACCCGGAGGAGATCGTCGTCGTCTGCCGCTCGCTCGCCCGCTCCGGGGCGCTGCTGGAGGCGACGCTGCTCCGCTACGGCGTCCCGGTCACGAGCGCGCGCGAAGTTCCGCTCACCCACACGGCCCTTGGGCGCGGGGTCGCGGCCGTTCTCGCCGGGGACGCCCGCGTCTACCGCCGGCTCACCGACGACCCGGCAACGGTCGACGCCTGGGAGGCTGCCGCACGCCGAGCCGGCGTGGTGGGAACCGCGCCGCTGCCCGATCTCGACACCGCGATCGCCGCGCTGATGCCGTCCGCCGCGCTGGCGCCGCTCACCCCGGCCGCCGAGCTCGACGTCCGTGCTGCCGCGCTGATCGGCGAGGTTCGGGCGGCGCTTGAGCCGGTCAGCCCCGACGAGCTCGCCGCGCTGATCCCGTCCCTGCGCCTGCGGCCGGGTACCCCCGGTGGGGTGCTGCTCGCCGAGCCGCTCAGCATCCGCGCCCGCCGGTTTGACCGGGTGCTCGTCACCGGCCTCTGTGACGGGGAGTTCCCCGCCGCCGACCGCCCCGACCCGTTCATCCCCGAGGATCGCCGCCGCGCGCTCGCGGAGGCGGGCGGGCTCGTCCTCGACCCACCCCCGGACCTGCTCGCCCGCGAGCGCTACCTCCTGTACGCGATCCTGTCGCGCGCCCGGGAACGGGTCAGTGTCAGCTACCGCACCTGCGATGAGGAGGGCAACGAGGTCGCGCCCTCCCCGTTCCTCGAGTCGATCCGCGCCCTGTTCAGCGAGCTTCCCGTCCGGCGTCGCGGGCTCGCCGACGTCGTCTGGACCCCCGCCGAGGCGCCGACGCCGCGTGAGCGAGCGCTCGCGCGGGCGGCCGCCACCGCCCCGCGGCGGGCCCCCGGGGAGCCGGAGCTCACGCGCCGGCTCGGGCCGTCCGCCCGTGTCCGGCTGCGTCACCGCGACCGGATCTCGGCCGCGGCGATCGAGCGCTTCCACACCTGTCCGGTCGCCTGGCTGATCGAACGCCAGCTCGCTCCCGAGGCGCTCGAACCCGACGCCGAACCGCTCGTGCGCGGCACCCTGCTCCACGACCTGCTCGCCCGGCAGGTCGCCGGTGAGCCCGACGTACTCGAGCGCGTGAAGGTCCCGGGGGCGCTCGCCCCGGGCGCCTCGGCCCCGGTGCGGGAGGCGATCCTCGCCGGCATCGTCGCTCAGGCGCGGCGCTTCCTCGCCTGGGCCGACGCCCATCCGGCGCCCGGGTTCACCCCCTCCGAGCTCGAGTACGACTTCCGCGTCGACCTCGGCGGCGGGCTCGTGGTCAGCGGACGGATCGACCGGATCGACACCGACCGGCACGGACGGGCGATCGTCTGGGACTACAAGAGCGGCCGGGACAAGCCCGAACGCTCGGGCCGGAGGTGGCCGGAGGGGGCCTTCCAGGTCGCCCTCTACATGCTTGCGGTGGCCCGCTCCCTCACGCTCACCCCGGTCGCCGGGATCTACCAGCCCCTGTCCGGCCCGGATCTGCGACCCCGCGGGATCGCGCTGGCGGACACCGGACTGGCGCTGCGCGACGGTGACGTCACCGACCCGGATGCGCTCGCGGCGCTGCTGGCGGCCGTGGAGGCGCGGGTGCGGGAGCTGGCGGCCACCCTCGCGGCGGGCGAGCTCACCCCCTGTCCGGCGACCTGCTCACCCGCGGGCTGTGCCCACCCGGGGATCTGCTGGGCGGTCTGAGTGAACGCGTTCACCGACGAGCAGGCCGCGGCGATCGAGCGCCGCCACGGCCGGGTCCTGCTCGACGCCGGGGCGGGCAGCGGGAAGACCTCGGTGCTCGTCGAGCGCTACGCCCGAGCGGTCCTCGAGGACGGCGTCGACCCTCAGGCGATCCTCGCGATCACCTTCACCGAGAAGGCGGCCGCCGAGATGCGCGAGCGGATCCGGCGCCGTCTCTCGCTGGCGGACAACCCCGCCTGGATCCTCACCATCCACGGGTTCTGTGCCCGGGTGCTGCGCACCCACGCGCTCGCCGCCGGTCTCGACCCCCGCTTCAGCGTGCTCGAGGAGGACACCGCCGCCGAACTGTCCGAGGCGGCCTTCACCCACGCGCTCGACACGGTCGCGAGCACCCCGGAGGGACGGGATCTGATCGCCGCCTACGGGGTCGGCCCGCTCACCGACGCCGTCCGTACCGCCCACCGCGCCCTGCGCAGCCGCGGGCAGCGTCACCCGCGCCTCCCGGTGGTCCTGGCCCGGCCGGCCACCACCACCGCCACCGAACTCGCGGCACTCGCCCGCGCCGTCGCCGGCGAACTCGGCGTTATCCCCGACCCGGGCGTGACGGTCCGACGGGCGCTTGACCAGCTCGCCCGGACCGACTTCGAGACCGACTGGCCGCTCGCGCTCGCGGATCTCCCGAGTGGCGCGCGGGCGCTCAACAGCGACGCCTGCGCGGCCTATCGGGCGGCGGTCGCCGAGCGCCGCCGGGCGCTCGCGGACGCACTCGCGCCCGCGCTGCGCGACGGCCTCAACGCGCTGCTGATCGCCTACGACGCCGCGTATGAGCGGGCCAAGCAGGAACGCGGCGTGGTCGACTTCGATGACCTCGAGCTGCTCGCCCGGGAGCGGCTCGAGGCCGGGCACGACTACCGGTTCGCCCACGTCCTCGTCGACGAGCTCCAGGACACCAACCCGGTCCAGCTCGCCCTCGTCGACCTCATCTCCCCCGGGGCGGCCGTGTTCATGGTCGGGGACGCCCAACAGTCGATCTACGGGTTCCGGCACGCCGACGTGTCGCTGTTTCAGGAGCGGGGCCGGGAGATCGCCGCGGAAGGGGGACGCCTCGCCCTCCGCGCGAACTTCCGCACCCGCGCGGAGATCCTCACCGTGCTCAACGCGCTGTTCGCCGACCAGATCGACGACTACCAGCCGCTCCGAGCCGGTCGGCGCGATCCGCCCGCCCCCGGGCCGTGCGTCGAACTGCTCGTTGCCGACAAGAAGGCGGAGTGGGCGGAGGAGGACGGTCTCGGCGCCCCGTGGCGGGTCGCGGAGGCACGGGCGCTCGCCGCCCGGGTCGCGGCGCTCGTCGGCACCGGGGAGGCGCGGGCGGGGGATATCGCCCTGCTCGCCCGCGCGAGCACCGACCTCGGGGTGTATGAGCGCGCCCTCGAGGCGGCGGGAGTCCCGACGTTCCTCGTCGGTGGCCGCGGCTACTGGGGCCACCCCCAGGTCGTCGTCCTCGTCGCCTACCTGCGGGTGCTCGCCAACGCCGAGGACCGGGAGGCCTATTGGACGGTGCTGCTCTCCGGTCTGTGCGGGCTCTCCCTCGACGGGCTCGTCCTGCTCGCTGCCGGGGACGGGGACGCGCTCGAGCTCGAGGACGCCGGCCGGCTCGCGCGCTTTGAGGCGTTCTTCGCCAGCCAGCGGACGCACGCCCGGTCGGCCCCCGCGGCCGGGCTGATCGAAGCGGTCCTGGAGTGGAGCGGCTATGACCTGGCGGTCGCGGCGATGCCCGGCGGGACCCGTCGGCTCGCGAACGTCCGCAAGCTGCTCGCGCTCAGCCGCGCGTGGGAGACGACGCACGGGTACGACCTCGGTGGCCTCGTCGCGGCGCTCGCCCGCCGGGCCGCCGGGCCCGGGGGCGGCGAGCCGGAGGCGCCACTGGAGGCCGAGAGCGTGGACGCGGTCGCGCTGATGACTATCCACCGCTCCAAAGGGCTCGAGTTCCCGGTCGTCTGCGTCGCCGACCTCGGCCGCGGCCCGGCCCATGACGCCGGCCTGATCCGGATCGGCGCCGACGGCCGGCTCGGTCTGCGGGTGACCCGGCCGGGCGCGGGCACGCGGGTCGAGGCCCTCGACCACGCCGCGCTGCGGGAGGCGGCACTCGTCGCCGATCGGGCCGAGCAGCGCCGGCTCTTCTACGTCGCGATGACCCGAGCGCGGGAGCGTCTGATCCTGTCGGGGGCCGTCCGGGCGGGCGCGCCCGGACGGCCCGAGTCGATGGTCCCGATCGACTGGATCGCCCCGCCGTTGCGGGGGCTCGCCGGTGTGGCCGTGACCGATTTGAGCGACCCGGCCGCACTGGCCACCAGCGTTCCCGGGATGACCGCCGCAGGCGGGCCGGGCGTGGACGCGTCGTCCCCGGGGGCCGGCGTCCCGGGAACGCCTGCGCCCGTCGCGGTGCCGTCCGTGCCGCCCGCGCGCCCCGTACCGCCGGCCGCCCCGGTCCGCCGGAGTCCGGCGGTGACGGCGGTGAGCTACTCGGGTCTCAGCCTCTATGAGCGCTGCGGCCACCGCTTCTACACGGAGCGGATTCTCGGGATGCCCCCGAGGTCGATGCCCGCCAGCGGGGCGCGGGCGCGGGGGATCGACCTGCACGCCCGCCTCGCCGCCGGTGAGCTGGACGCGATCACGCCCAATGCGACCGTCGCCCGTCTCCTCGCCGCCACCGGGCTGCGGCGCGAGCAGCCCTTCACGTTCTCCAGCGGGGGACTGCTGATCCGCGGGGTCTTCGACGCGATCGCCGCTGAGCCGGACCGGCTGCTCGTCGTCGACTACAAGACCGACGCGCTCGGCGACCGCACACCGGAGGCGATCGCCGCGGACCACTATGGCCTCCAGCGCCTCATCTACGCGCTCGCCGCGCTGCGGACCGGCGCGGCGGAGGTGGAGGTCGTCCACCTGTTCACCGCCGCGGTCCACGAGCCGGCCACGCGCCTCTACGTCGCCGCCGACCGGGACGCGCTCGAGTCCGACCTCAGCGCCCGGCTCGCCGGCCTCGCCGCGGGCAGCTTTCCGGTCAGCTCCGCCCCGGGGCCGACGGTGTGTGCGGGATGCCCGGCGGCGGCTGGGCTGTGTCCGGTCCTCTGAGCAGGCCGGGTTCCAGTTGCCGGCGGCCGTCGCCGGCCGGGGTCCCGAGGCGGCCGGCGCGACGGCCGCCGGACCGGCGCAGCGGTTCGCCGTGCGGGCTAAGGTTCGCCGGGTGCTGCACAGCTTCATGACCGCGGTCGTGTGGGGGTGCCGGTGCGATGTCTGATCGCGCTGAGGGTCAGGCCCGGCGAGCGTCGCTCCGGCGTTGGCCGCCGGTGGCGCTCGTGGCGCTGGCCGTTGGTGTGGCGGTGTCAGCGGCCCTCGCCGCTCCCGTGGCGGGCGGGACGAGGCAGGCGGTCATCAGCGGCACCTTTCTGATGAGCGCCCGCGTGACCGTCGCGGTCAACGTACGCGGCGAGCACGCCGGTGAGCGGATCCGTCGGGTGTGGGTGATCACGGGAACGGGCTGCGGGTCACTGGGCTGCGCGCGGCTGCGCGTGCGGCGGGCACTGGGAGCGGGCCGTGAGGCGACGGTGTGGCTGGCGGCGCGTCGGTCCGGGGTCTATGAGGGGCGCGGCAGCTTCTTTGTCGCGCTGCGCTGTCTCGGCCGGGTGGACCGGCACGGCAGCCGGGTGCCCTACACGCTCAGCCTGTGGGTGACCAGAAGCGTGTTCGTCGGGTCGATCCGGTACGCGACGGCGATCGGCGCCCGCTACCTGAACCGCTCCCGCACTGACATGACGCGCTGTCCGCTCGGGCCCAGCCACGACGCCGGTGTCTATACGGGCACACTGCGCTCAGCGCTTCCCGCCCCGCCGCCGTCATCCGGGACAACGACGACGACGGTGACGCTGACAAGCCCGACCGGAACCTCCCCGGCGACGACGACGACAGCGCCGCCGGCAACCAACACCACGCCGGGGCCGGCGCCGACAACGCCGAACGCTGACGCTCCCCCCGGGGCCTGACCGCGGAGCCAACAGGTTCAGGAGATGACGAGCGCGGCGAGCACCCGGTTGAGGACGGCCACGAGCTGAGCGGCCGGGACGGGCCCCGGTTGGAGGACGGCGTACAGGCAGCAGGTACGCCCTGACTCGGTGAAGAACCGCTGCCAGCCGAGCTGGCCGCGCCGGGTGACCTGAAGTTGCATGGCGCCGAACTCCCGGACGGCCACCCCTCTCGGCCGGGACGCAGCGAACAGGCCGCGCCCGGGGCGGATCTGGTCAGGGTCGACGTACTCAACGAGGGTGAGGAAGCTGTCCCCGTCAGCCATCCGTCCGGTCGCCGCCGATCCGAAGTCACCGTCACTGGACAGCAGGGGAAAGGTGGCCGCATGCAGGACCGGACCCGACCCGCGGCGGCTGATCCGGCCCTCCCAACCGGCCGGCAGGGTGATCGCGAGCCCATGGCCTCTCAGTTCCATCGCCGCGGCAGGAGCGCTCAGGTGAGGGCGGAAGCGAGGATCAGCACCGCAAGCAGCTCGCCGGCGACGACCGCGGAAACACTGAGGGATTCGAGCGCGAGCAGGCGGCGATGCAGGCGGATGAGGGTGCGGGAGTCCGTCGCACGGCCGGCGGGCAGCAGTGACGCAGCCTTCGTTGCGCCGAAGGCCGCCCCGATGACGAGTCCGGTGAGCGGGCGGCCGGCGAGCAGCTCGATACCGAAGCTGGCATAAATCGCCGCGCATGCGACCAGGGTGATCAAACCGCAGCCCAGCTGGGCTCCGAATCCGATCCCGTACACCCACCCCCGGTAGGTGACCATCCAGTCCTCATTGACCTGCCGGCGCACGAGCGGCAGGCGCCGGCGCAGCGGGGTCGCGTCGATCACAAGCGCGAGCAGGAGCACGACTCCGGCAGCGACGAGCCGCCACTGCCCGGGTGGGAGCAGCCCACCGATGAGGCCCCATCCCGCTCCCGTGCCCGCGCCGGCGAGCACCGCGCCGAGTGAGAAGGCGGCAGCGGTGACCGCCCACCGTGAGCCGCGTGCGGCCTCAGCGTACGGGGTCAGGCTCGCGAGCATCGACTGCCCGCACGGGGAGAAGGCGGCCCGCAGTGCGCCGAGAACCGCGACCGCAACCCCGACGGCGATCCACAGGGTCTGGCTCACGACGGATCACCCTCCTGAGTCCGCGTGTCCGGGGCCGCCCCGGGCGTCACCTTCCGAGAGGGGTAGAGGCTGGGATGGTCGGCGCCGATCCCGGCCCGCGCGAGCGCGTGCTCGGCCCGGGCCGCGCGCTGTGAGGTGTTGCGGGCTTGGCTGACGCGGTGATCCTCGCCGGCATCCGCGAGCAGCGAAGCGATCTGCTCCCAGCTCGTCGCGGCCCCGCGGCCGGCGATCTCACCGCCATCGACGAGGACGAAGTGCGGACTGGAGGGCACCGCAAAGTCCCGCCACGCGGCGGTTGACATGATCACCTCCGAGTTGGCGGGGGCGAGCTCCGCCAACCGCGCCGGGCTTTCGCGGTCCGTTCCCTTGGTGATGAGGACGACCCGGGTAGCCGCCGTCCGCGCGCGGCCGTCGGGGAGCTCACTCCAGAGCGGCCGGCAGGCCTGACACCCGCTGCTGAGGAAGGCCAGCAGGGTCCGGCCGTGTCGCGCATCGAGGGACAGCTTCACCGCGTCACCGGCGAGGGTCTCACCGAAGATGTCCGGCGCCGATCCGCCGGTCGGCCGATGAGAGGGCGATGGTTCTCCGAACCGGGGGGACGCCGCCGAGGTCCGCTCCGGGACCGGGTCGCCGAGCGCCGCTTCGAGGCTCATCAGCCGCCGCAGGATCTCGGCATGGGACCGCAGCAGGGCGACGATGAACAGGAGCGCGACCGCGAGTCCGGCCGTGAGGAGAACGGTCGCGACAGTCATACGCCACCGGCCCCGGTCACTGCGACCGCCGGAGGCTCGAGGCACGGTGCCTCCTGATCACAGGTTGCGTCATCCACCGCGAGCGCGGCGCTGCAGTGCAGCCCGTCGATGGTCGCCGGGTTCTCACACACGACCATCCGGCAGACCACGGCCGTCACCCCCGGAACCTCCGTGTTGCACTGTCCGTAGCGAAAGATGTTGCAGTTGATCCGGTACTGATCACAGTTGTCATCACCACAGTGACAGCCGCCGGGAAACGGCCGTCCCAGCAGCGCGTTGCAGTCGACGTAGTAACGGACCCCGGCGTCCGCGCACAGCTGGCGGCCGCTGTAATCGGTGCACATCCACCAGCCGCCGGGAAAGGTGTCCTCCGGGCAGGTGTTGACGTGGCCGGGTGTGATCTCACAACAGAAGCCCGTGTACCCGTTGGCGCAGAGGCCGCCCGGACAGTCCGGCGGCGCGAGGATCGCCAGCGCCGGGCCGGGATAGAGCAGGTACCGCAACGGCGCGACCGCAAGGGCCGACCCGACCACCGCCAGGCGGAGCAGAAAGTCACGCCGGGAGGAGTGACGCTCAACCCACCGCGCCGACAGATCAACCAGGTCCCGTGCGCGCGGGCCCGCAGAACTCCGGCTCGGTCCCGCAGTCCCCGGCTGCGCGCTGAAGGCCCACCGCCACACGGCCGACAGCAGGCCGGCCACCGCCACCACCGCCACCACGTCGAGGCCTCCCGCCCGGGACAGGGTGGGGAGGCCGGGATAACCCAGCCATGCGGACAGACCACACAGCCCCGCGAACCCGCCACAGAGGGTCATGCCCCGCGCCGGGGAGGCGGCTCCACGCGCGCCGAAGCAGGCACACGGAGGGTCGCCGGCGCGCAGATCTCCCGCGTGGACGGCGGCGAAGGTGAGAAACAGGAACGCCGCCAGCGCCGCGCCAAAGGGCGGAGGGGAAAGGAGGACGACCAGTCCAGCGATCAGCTCGGCCGTCGCCCACCAGGGGCTCGCCTCAAGCGCATGCCGCCCACCGGAGAACGCCGACGCGGTGTCCGGCGCCGCGCCCCGGGAGCCACGGTGGAGGCGCAGCTTCGATACGCCCGCGCTGAGGAGCAACAGCGCCGCTGCGATCACACATGCCGTCCCTACCAGGTCGCGGCCCCCCCGGCATGTGGTGCCCGCTGTCTTCCGCGGCACCGCCACCCCCACACACCCACAGCACACACCTCTCTGTCTGAGCGAACCCCGTCAGTGAACCACCCGTACCAGTCGCACGCTCCAGTCAACCGGGCCGGGGGAGGGCATCATGACGCCCGTCCGGGTTCGGCCCCGGCGGCTCAGAGCGGTCCGGTGTGGGCGCGGGAGCGGGATCTGCGGGCGCGGGCGTGGGATTCGTGGGCACCCGAGCGGGATCCGGCCCGCTGAAGGAGACGGCGACGTGCTCGATCGGGTTGCGCTCCTCCGTCCGGGCGATCGCGGCGAGCGTCTCCTGGTCGGCGGGGCCGGCCGGGGGGCCGAACAGGCTGCGCGGGTAGAGACGGCGCTCAAGCACGGTGTTGAGCTCGGCCGCATAGAGGGTGAGCTGGGCGCCGAGGTGGAGCCAGACGATCAGGGCGATGACGACCGCGAACGAGGCGTAGGTGCCGCTGAGGCTGCGCAGGACGTGCCCGACGTAGAGTCCGCCGAGGACCTGCAGCACCGTCCAGAACAGTGCGGCGAGGACGATTCCGCTGCGCAGGTCCCGGGTCGGCACGCTCGGCGCGGTCATGAACCGGAACGCGGCGAGGAACAGCACCAGGTTGGCGATCAGGGAGATGAGGATCCCCGCCACCTTCGTGAGAACGGAGCCGAAGCCGCCGGTGACGATGCCCGACAGCAGCGTCGCGACGATGAACAGCAGCCCGAGGCTGAGCAGCAGGAACAGGCCCCTCAGCTTGGACTGGAGGAAGTTCGGTCGGTCCTTGCGCGGGACCGCCCAGACGGTGTCGAGGGCGGTCTGGGCCGCGCCGGTCACCCTGAGCCCCGACCACAGGGAGGTCACGAGGCCGGCGATCAGGGCGACCAGGCTCCCCTTGATCGAGCGCAGCTTGATCAAGGTCGAGAAGGCCGGGAAGTTCGCGAGCACCGAATGCTCGACCCGAGCGATCTCGTGCGGGTGGCCCTGGAGGACGAAACCGAGCACCGTGACGAACACGAGCAGCAGCGGAAACAGGGAGAAGAAGGCGTAGTAGGCGACAAGCGCGGCCAGATTGCCCGCCGAGTCGTCGGCGAACTTCTTCACCACCGCGAGCGGGATCGCCAGCCCCCGACGGCGCTGCTGGTAGGTGTCAAAGTGCTTGAGCGGGCCGAGCGGGTCCATGACCTCAGCTGATACCCCGTTCGGCGGGGCTGTCATCACAGACCCTCACGTTCTCAGCGTATCTCCGCTCGTGGGCGAGGAGAAGCGCCTTCGTGTCGCTGCCGCCCGCGTACCCCCCGACGCCGCCGTGCGCGGGGACGATTCGGTGGCAGGGGATGACGATGACGAGCGGGTTGGCGCCAAGGGCGCTGCCGACCGCCCGCTGAGCCCGTGGGCGACCGGCAGCCGTCGCCACGGCGGAGTAGGTCGCCGTCGCGCCGTAGGGCACCGCGGCGGTGCGCATGAGGACCGCGGCGGCGAACGCGGTCCGGATCAGCCGCAGGTCGAGACGGAGGCCAAAGCGCTGACGCCGGCCGGTGAAATACTCATCGAGTTCCCGGCGGGCGCTGTCAAGTCGGGCGGGAGCCCGCAGAACCCGTGGGGAGACGGCGGCGGCGAGCCCGCTCAGCCAGCGTGCCTCCTCCATCCCGTCCGCTGTGTAGGCGACGCTCAACAGACCCGTCGGCCCTGCCGCGAGCAGGAGGTCGCCCAGCGGCGAGGGCTCCCGCGTGTAGGCGACGTCGATCAGTCCGGCCGCATGGAAGGCGGCGGTGAGGTCGGGCAGCCGGCCGGGCTCAGCGGCCATCGTCGACCACCCGGCCAAGCCGCCTCAGCCCGGCGTGGACGTTGGCCCGGGCGGCGTCGGTGGAGGTCCCCATCAGCACGGCGATCCGGGAGTAGTCGGCGTCGAGAACGAAGCGCAGCGCGACGGCGGTGCGCTGCTTGGGCGGCAGGGCCGCGACCGCGCCCCACAGCTCCGGTTCCGCCGTGAGATCGGGTACGCCGCCGGAGCTCCGCGCGGGGCCGGACGGGTCCCCCGCGCCGGCGGTCTCCGCGTGGTCGGGCGGTTCGGCGCCGACGGCGAGCGGGGCGCGCGCCCGGGCCCGAAGCGTGTCGATGGCCTTGTGGTGGGCGATCGTGAACAGCCACCCGCGCAGGTTCGCGTCGCTGCGCAGGCGCGGATAGGCACCGAGGGCGGCCACCCACGTCTCCTGATAGCAGTCGTCGGCGTCGAGCGCCCCGACTCGGCTGACGAGGAAGCGATGGATGTCATGCGCGTGTGAGTCGATCAGGGTCTGGAAGGGCGGGAGTACCACGGGCGTGTCCGACAGGCAACGGCTCAGGGCGCCGGTGTGTGAGACGCCGGCGCCGGTCCCAAGCCGAACACGCGCACCGGGTCGTCCTTGCCTTTGAGGACGACCCCGGGCCGCTGCACCAGCTCGGCCGGCACGCGGAGGTGGGCACGGGTGTGCTCGGAGACGAGCAGCGTGTCCCCGGTCTGACGGGTCGCCGCCTCGACCCGGGCGGCGACGTTGACGGTGTCGCCGATGACGCTGAACTCATACCGGCCGCCACCACCGACGTTGCCGGCGACGACCGGGCCCGAGTTGAGCCCGAGTCCGACCGACAGGCCGAGCCGGCCGTCCTCGGCGACGGCCGCGGCGATCTCCCGGGCGGCGAGGAGACCGCGATCGGCGTGATCGGGCAGCCGGCGAGGGGCACCGAAGACCGCGAGCAGCCCGTCCCCGATGAATGTGTCGATCCGGCCGCCGTGGCGGTGGATGATCGGGACGGCGAGGTCGAACAGGGCGTTGAGCGTCGCCACCACCGTCTCCGCCGCGGTGCGCTCGGCAAATCCGGTGAACCCGCGGATGTCCAGGAACAGGCAGGTGACCTCGACGGTCTCGCCGGACAGGCGCGTGCCCGCGCTGAGGATCCGGGCGGCGACGTCCGGGTCGACGTAGGTGCCAAACAGCGCCCGGATCCGCTCGCGCTCGGCGAGCCCGGCCGCCATCGTGTTGAAGCCAACCTGGAGCTGGCCGATCTCGGAGGCGTCATAGACGGGTACCCGCGCGCTGAAGTCGCCGCGGCGGACCCGGGCGAGGGCGCGGGAGACCGAGCTGATCGGCTCGGCCGTCGTACGGGCGGCGAGCAGCACGGCGATCAGGCCGACGACGATGCCGGTGCCCGAGAGGACGATGATCGAGACGCCGAGGCTGACCCGGTTCGTCGTCCCGTCGTTGCTGAGGGCGAGGATGCCGATCGACGTGAGCCCGCCGACTGGGACGACGCTGCCGAGGCCCCAGGCGAGCAGGGTCCGGGTCACCGAGCCGGGGGTGTGCAGGCCGTCCGGGATCCCGTGGGCGAGGGCACGGGCGGTGAGGCTGCGTAGCAGCCGCTCGGTCGCGAGATATGCGCAGGCGGCGGTGACGAAGCCGGTGAGGGAGACGACGATCGCGACCCGGACCTCGAGCCGACCGGAGAAGTGGGCGTTGAACAGGCTGAACAGGGCTGCGGCGATCAGCCAGAGGAGGATCTGGATCCCGAACAGGCGCCGGGGAGCCGACAGCAGCGCCCGCGTCTGCGCCGGCGTCGGAGGCCGCTCGGCGAGGAGCCAGTCCGCGGCCGACCACACGGTCCGGTGCCCGAGCGTCCAGCCGGCCGGGAGGGCGACGAGCACGTAGGCGGCGGCGAGCACGCCGTTGTCGAGCCGGACGCGGCCGAGATGGGCGAGGGTGGGGAGCGGGATCAGCCGGAGGGCGAGGAGGGCGAGGACGATCACCGAGCCGATCAGGTTGGTGCCGATCAGCACCGCCGACAACCCCGCCGTCGTCAGCGTGCGCAGGCGTCGGGGGGAGAGGTCGCTCTCTCCGGGGCGGGAGAGCTCAGCGACCGCGCCGCGCAGCGCTGCGACGGCCGGCCCCCACCGCGCCCTGCCGGTGGCGGGTGCGGTTCCGTGCCCCCGGGACGGCTTGCCCGCCGCGCTCACAGACTCAGACTGCCGTGGGTTCCGGGGCAGATGCTGCCGTCGTCGGCGAAGGTGAACACGATCCTCAGCGCGACCCTACCATCTCCGCCCGCGGATCCGGGTGCGCGCACAGGCGCCGACGTCTGAGATCACGGGGGGCAGCACGGAGGCGGCCGAGGCGGCCGAGACGGCCGAGACGGCCGAGACGGCCGAGACGGCCGAGCGTAAAGTCCTGGCCGCAGACCGCGCAAGGAACCATCTCGAGTCCGAGGGACGTCGGTCCAGTAGGAGACCACATGACCAGCACAACCCTCACCGCCATTCCCACCGGCACCTGGCACGTGGACGCGGGCGCCTCCCAAGCCAACTTCAACGCCCGCGGAATGTTCGGCCTGGTCGGTGTGAACGGGACGTTTGCGACCCTTGAGGGTGAACTCACCGTCAGCGCTGCCGGCACACATGGAGAGCTGCGCATCCACGCCGCGAGTCTCGACACCAAGAACAGGAAACGTGACGAGCACCTGCGCTCCGCTGACTTCTTCGACGCCGTCAACTCACCGGTCGTGCGCTTTACCCCGGCAGACATCTCCCCGGGCCCCGATGGCACCCTGACCTTCAACGGTACGCTACAGATCCGCGACAACGAACTGCCGCTCAAGGCGCCGGTCATCGCGACGGACCCCAGTGCCGACCGCCTGCGGCTTCACACGAAGGTCAGCGTCGACCGCACCCAGGCCGGCGTCGGTTGGAGCAAGATCGCGATGATCCAAGGCGAGGCCCACCTCGACGTCACGATCGAACTCGTCCGGGACGTCGCCTGAAACGATCCGAACCAGCGCGACATGACTGTCAATCGTGCCTGGGGTGTGTGGGGAGACGTGAGCTCTGTGGTTTTGGCGGGCACTCGTGTCAAGCGGCGATCAGCGTCGAGGGCAGCTGCGCCAGCCCAGGTCGAACAAGGTCGCATCGGTCGCAGCTCGCCAGCGTCACGCCGAGCTTACGGGCAGCGGCCACGTAGCCCGCGTTGTACGCGCTGAGCGCGTGTTCGGTGGCGAGCCGCGCAACATCATCACCCAGCCCGGCATCAACCGGCACCAGAGTGCCCAGTTCCGCGATCATCCATAGGCGCTTCGCCAGCCGCGCCGCTGCATCGGAATCCTTCCAGCGCATGATGGCGACATTCGTCGTCTCGTACAGCGCGAGTTCGAGCGTCGCGACAGCGCCGGATCGCAGCAGCGCCAGGGAGGCGTGGTGCTCGTGATCATCGACATCCTCGGCAGTGAGCAGCACGCTTGCGTCGAGAAAGATCACTGTGGTCGGCCAGTTCGCGGATCGTCGCGCTCCGGGTGCTCCCACGTGCGCTCGCTTGCGCGTCGACGCGGGCGAGGAGGTCATCGGGGAGGGAGATCATCACCTTCGCCATCACACGAGTATCCCCGGTGTTACCGCTGGAATCATCCAAGATCGTCGCGTCGTCGACCGCTGAGGCCCTGAGGCGCGGGCAGAAACCCGTGCGCGGGTTGCGCGGACCCCCTCGGCGGGGTAGAAGAAGGGCATGCCCCGAGCGATCTGGAGCGGCGCGATCTCCTTCGGCCTCGTCAACGTGCCGGTGAAGCTGTATGCGGCCACGAGTCCCAAGACGGTTCGCTTCAACCAGCTCAACGCCCGCACCGGAGCCCGGATCAAACAGAAGCGCGTCGACGCCTCGACCGGGGAGGAGGTCGCCTACGAGGACATCGTCAAGGGGTATGAGATCGGCCCGGACCGGTGGGTGACGATCGAGCCCGAGGAGCTCGACGCGCTCGACCCGAAGGCGACTCACACGATCGACGTGGAGGCGTTCGTCGACCTCGCCGAGATCGACCCGATCTACTACGACGCCAGCTATTACCTCGCCCCCGCCCCCGGCGGGGCGCGGCCCTACCACCTGCTGACCGAGGCGCTCGCAGCCGAGGGGAAGGTCGCCGTCGGCCGGGTCGTCCTGCGTTCCCGCCAGCAGCTGTGCGCCCTGCGGCCGGTCGGGGAGGTGCTCACCCTCACGACGATGCTGTGGGGGGATGAGGTCAATGCGCCCGACGGCCTCGACGGGTTCGACGCCGCCGGGGAGCCGGCGAGCCCGAAGGAGCTCGAGATGGCCCGCGCGCTGATCGAGATGCAGAGCGGGCCCTTTGACCCCGGCGACTACCACGACGAGTACCGCCAGCGGGTCCTCGCCCTGATCGAGCAGAAGGCCAACGGGGAGACGGTCGCCCCCGCCCCCGCCCCCGCGCCGGCCGCCGCCGTCCCGGACCTGATGGCCGCGCTCGAGGCCTCACTCGCCGCAGTCCGCGACGGCGCCGATGCCGTTCCCGGCCCCGGCAGGCCGGGAACGGGCCGCCCACGCCCGGCGAAGCCGAAGCCGAGGGCGAAGAAGTCGACGCCGGCCGCCCCGACGCCCGCGGTCCGGGCCCCGGCGCGCAAGCGCGGTTCCTGAGCGCCCCGTCTCGGCGCTCCGGCATAAACGACCGTGGCGCGAACCGATATTCTCAGGCGTTCACTCTCTAGAGAGGGCACCTGATCGCATGACGCAGAGGCAGGGGGCCAGCGGCCTCTACGACCCCAACCAAGAACACGATGCCTGCGGTGTCGCGCTCGTCGCGAAGCTGTGGGGCGAGGCGACCCACGCGGTCGTCGAGAAGGCGCTTGACGCCCTGCGCAACCTCGAGCACCGCGGGGCGACCGGCGCGGACCCGAACACCGGGGACGGGGCCGGCGTGCTCATGCAGATCCCCGACGCCTTCTTCCGTGGGGTCGCCTTCGGTGTCGAGCTGCCCGAACCGGGCCGCTACGGGGTCGCGATGCTGTTCCTGCCCGTTGACCCGGAGCGTCGGCTCGCCGCCGAGTCGCTGATCGAGCAGGTCGTCGTCCAGGAGGGACAGCAGCTCCTGTTCTGGCGGGACGTGCCCGTCAACGACCAGCACGTCGGGGAGATCGCCCGCGCTTCGGCCCCCCGCATCCGCCAGCTGCTGATCGGCGCGGCCGCCGGCGTCGATGACCAGAACGCCTTCGAACGGGTCCTGTACGTGATTCGGCGGCGGATCGAGAAGGAGAGCGTCGGGGAGATCCAGATCCCCTCTCTGTCCTCGCGAACGATCGTCTACAAGGGCATGCTGATGGCCCCGCAGCTGCCCAAGTACTACCCGGACCTGCGGGACCCGCGGGTAACGAGCCGGCTCGCGCTCGTGCACTCGCGCTTCTCGACCAACACCTTCCCCTCCTGGGAGCTCGCCCACCCGTTCCGGATGCTGGCCCACAACGGCGAGATCAACACGCTGCGGGGCAACGTCAACTGGATGCGCGCCCGGGAGTCCCAGCTCGCCTCCGAGCTGTTCGGGGCCGATCTGGCCAAGGCGCTCCCGGTCGTCCAGGCCCAGGGGTCGGACTCGGCGGTGTTCGACAACGTGCTCGAGCTGCTCGTCCTCGCCGGCCGGCCGATCGAGCAGGCGATGATGATGATGGTCCCCGAGGCCTACCGCACCCGCCGGGACATCGACCCCGACGTCAAGGGGTTCTATGACTACCACTCCTGCCTGATGGAGCCCTGGGACGGGCCGGCGGCCCTCTGCTTCACCGACGGCACGACGATCGGGGCGCTGCTGGACCGCAACGGCCTGCGCCCGGGCCGCTGGGTGCAGGACACCGAGGGGTACGTCGTCCTCGCCTCCGAGGCCGGCGTGCTGACGATCGCCCCCGAGCACATCCAGCGCAAGGGCCGTCTCGCCCCCGGCCGGATGTTCCTGCTCGACCTCGAGGCCGGCGAGATCGTCGACGACGAAACGGTCAAGCGCCGCGTCGCCTCCCGCCGGCCCTACGGGCGCTGGTACGCCGAGTCGTCGATTCACATCAACGACCTTCCCGACCGCGATCCGCGGGCGCCGCGGATCGAGCCGCTGCGCTCCAAGCAGCTCGCCTTCGGCTACTCCCAGGAGGACCTCAAGCTCGTCGTCGCGGCGATGGCCGCGCGCGGGGAGGAGCCGGTCGTGTCGATGGGCAACGACGCCGCCCTGCCGGTGATGTCGGACCGTCAGCCGCCGCTGTTCGCCTACTTCAAGCAGCTGTTCGCGCAGGTGACGAACCCGCCGATCGACCCGATCCGGGAGAACGTCGTGATGTCACTCGAGGTCGCCGTCGGCCCCGAGCTGAACATCCTCGAGGAGACCCCCGCCCACGCCCATCAGCTCGTCCTCGACCAGCCGATCCTCCGTAACCACGAGCTTGAGAAGCTGCGCCAGTGCAGCCACGAGGTGTTCGTCCCGGCGACCCTCGACATCACCTGGCCGATCGAGCAGGGCCCCGACGGGATGGCCAGCCGGCTGGAGGCGCTCTGTGAGGAGGCCGGCCGCTACGTCGAGAACGGCGCGACGATCCTCATCCTGTCGGACCGCAACCTCGGCCCCGAGCGGGTGGCGATGCCCTCCCTGCTCGCCGTCGGCGCGGTTCACCAGCACCTCGTCCGGGCCGGGACGCGGCTGCGCTGCGGCCTCGTGATCGAGTCGGGCGAGCCCCGCCAGATCCACGACATGGCGACCCTGATCGGCTTCGGCGCCTCGGCGATCAACCCGTACGTGATGTTCGAGTCACTCGACGAGCTCGCCGACCGCAGCCTGCTTCCCGCCGACCTCGACCGCGAGACGGCCGAACGCGGGATCGTCAAGGCGATCGGCAAGGGGCTGCTCAAGACGATGGCGAAGATGGGGATCTCGACGATCCAGTCCTACTGCGGCGCCCAGATCTTCGAGGCGGTCGGGCTCGACGCCGAGCTGATTCACCGCCACTTCACCGGCACGGCGAGTCGGATCGGCGGGATCGGCCTCAGCGAGCTGTCGACTGAGGCGATGGAGCGCCACTTCCGCGCCTACCCGCGGACCGAACGGGACCTGCTGCCCGTCGGCGGGGTGCTGCAGTGGCGCCGGGACGGGGAGCGTCACATCTGGAACCCGGAGACGATCGCCAAGCTCCAGCACGCCGTCCGCGGCCACGGCGGCCACCATTGGGACTCCTACGCCGACTACGCCCGGGAGGTGAACGAGCGGGCGGCGCGCAGCTCGTCCCTGCGCGGGCTGATGCGCCTGCGCTTCGCCCCCGAGCCGCTCGACCTCGATGAGGTCGAGCCGGCGACGGAGATCGTCAAGCGCTTCACGACCGGGGCGATGTCCTTGGGCGCCCTCTCCCGCGAGGCCCACGAGACGCTTGCGGTCGCGATGAACCGGCTCGGGGGGCGCTCGAACACGGGCGAGGGTGGGGAGGACCCGGTCCGCTTCTCTGACGAGCGCCGTTCCGCGATCAAGCAGATCGCCTCCGGCCGCTTCGGTGTCACCGTCCACTACCTCGTCAACGCCGACCAGCTGCAGATCAAGATGGCCCAGGGCGCCAAGCCGGGGGAGGGCGGGCAGCTGCCGGGTCAGAAGGTCGACGACTACATCGCCACCCTGCGCCACTCCACGCGCGGGGTCGGGCTGATCAGCCCGCCGCCCCACCACGACATCTACTCGATCGAAGATCTCAAGCAGCTCATCTACGACCTGCGGGCGGCGAACCCGACCGCCAGCGTGTCGGTCAAGCTCGTCTCCGAGGTCGGGGTCGGCACCGTCGCCGCCGGGGTCGTCAAGGCCAACGCCGATCATCTGACGATCTCCGGGGGAGACGGCGGCACCGGCGCCTCCCCCCAGTCCTCGATCCACGGCGCCGGTGTGCCATGGGAGATCGGGCTCGCCGAGACCCAGCAGACGCTGCTGCTCAACGATCTCCGCAGCCGGGTCACCGTCGAGGTGGACGGGCAGATGAAAACCGGCCGCGACGTGATCGTCGGGGCGCTGCTCGGCGCCGACGCCTTCGGGTTCTCGACCGCGCCGCTGATCGCGATGGGGTGCATCATGATGCGCGTCTGTCACCTCAACACCTGCCCGGTCGGGGTCGCCACCCAGGACCCGCTGCTGCGCGCCCGCTTCGCCGGCACCCCCGATCACGTCGTCACGTTCCTG
Organism: Conexibacter sp. DBS9H8; assembly: GCF_023330685.1. Classification (GTDB taxonomy): domain Bacteria; phylum Actinomycetota; class Thermoleophilia; order Solirubrobacterales; family Solirubrobacteraceae; genus Palsa-465. The sequence goes on along the minus strand of NZ_CP097128.1, from coordinate 2,902,317 downwards.
ATGAACGTCGCCGAGGAGACGAGGACGCTGATGGCTCGGCTCGGCGTGCGCCGGATCGAGGAGCTGATCGGCCGGGCCCACCGCTACCTCGAGATGGACGCTGCGGTCGATCACTGGAAGGCGGAGAAGGTCGACCTGTCGCTCGTCCTCGCTGCCGCCGAGGTGCCCGCCGGGACCGCCCTGCACCGTACCCGCGGGGCCGAGCCGATCCTCGAGGGCGCCCTCGACTGGGACCTGATCGCCGCCGCTGCGCCGGCGCTCGAGCGCGCCGAGCCGGTGCGGCTCGGGCCGCTGCCGATCCGCAACGTCAACCGAGCCGTCGGGGGGATCCTGTCGGGGGAGATCGCCCGCCGCCACGGCGCCGCCGGCTTGCCCGAGGGAACGATCGACATCACCCTCACCGGCTCAGCCGGCCAGTCCTTCGGGGCGTGGCTCGCGCCCGGAGTGTCGCTCACCCTGCACGGGGAGACCAACGACTACGCCGGCAAGGGCCTGTCCGGCGGGATCGTCGTCGTCCGCCCGCCCGACGGCGCCCGCTTCCACGCGGAGGAGAACCAGATCGTCGGCAACACCGTGCTGTACGGCGCGACGGCCGGCCGGGCGTTCTTCCGCGGCCTCGCCGGCGAGCGCTTCGGGGTGCGCAACTCCGGGGCCCACGCGGTCGTCGAGGGGGTCGGCGACCACGGCTGCGAGTACATGACCGGGGGGCGGGTCGTCATCCTCGGCCCGACCGGGCGCAACTTCGCCGCCGGGATGAGCGGCGGAATCGCCTACGTCTATGACATCGACCGCCGCTTCAGCGGCCGCGCGAACCTCGAGCTCGTCGAACTGGAGGCCGTCGCCGCCGAGGATCCCGACGCCGAGGCGCTGCGGGCGCTCATCACCGAGCACGCCCAGCGGACCGGCTCGCTCGTGGCCCGCAACGTGCTCGCCCAGTGGGACCGGGCGCGGGAGCGCTTCGTACGGGTGATGCCCCGGGACTACAAGGCGGCGCTCGCGGCCGTCGCGGACCGGGACGTGACCGAGGCGGCGGCGTGAGGCCGTCAGAGAGGACGACAGACCATGGGTGAACTCGGCGCCTTCCTGAAGATCGAACGGGTCGGCTTTGCCAAGCGCGACCCGGCCGAGCGGGTCAAGGACTACCACCAGTACTTCAGCCTGCCGGCCACCGAGGACCTGCGCAGGCAGGGTGCGCGGTGCATGGACTGCGGGGTCCCGTTCTGCCACGAGGGCTGCCCGCTGGGCAACCTCATCCCCGACTTCAACGACCTCGTCTACCGCGACAAGTGGCGGACAGCCCTCGACGTCCTCCACACGACGAACAACTTCCCTGAGTTCACCGGCCGGATCTGCCCGGCACCGTGTGAGTCCGCCTGCGTGCTGGCGATCAACTCCGACGCGGTGACGATCGAGCAGATCGAGTTGGCGATCGCCGAGCGCGGCTTCACGGAGGGGTGGGTGACCGCCGAACCGCCAGACCGGCGCAGTGGCCGCCGGGTGGCGGTGATCGGCTCCGGCCCCGCCGGTCTCGCCGCGGCCGCCGAGCTGAACAAGTCCGGGCACAGCGTCGTCGTGTTCGAGCGGGACGAGGCGCCCGGCGGGCTGATGCGGTTCGGCGTCCCCGACGCGAAGCTGGAGAAGGCGATCATCGATCGCCGCGTCGCCCTGCTCGAGGCGGAGGGGATCGAGTTCGCCACCAACGTCGACGTCGGCCGTGATCTCGCGATCGCCGATCTCGCCGCCGACTACGACGCCGTCGTGATCGCAATCGGCTCCCGCGTCTCCCGCGACATGGCCGTCCCCGGCCGCGAGCACGCCGGCATTCACGTCGCGATGGACTACCTCTACCAACGCAACCGCTGGGTCGCCGCCTCCCAGGGCCGTCCCGCGCGTGCGACCCCCGAAGCCGAGCAGATCACCGCCGCGGGCAAGCACGTGATCGTCATCGGTGGCGGTGACACCGGCATGGACTGCGTCTCGAACTCCCACCGCGAGGGCGCCGCCTCGGTGTCGATTCTCGACGTCTACCAGACCCTGTCGGAGGACGACCCCCGCCACCCGTGGCCGCTGCCGCCGAAGCGGACCGCGACGACCTACGCCCTCGAGGAGGGCGGGCGCCGGCGTTGGGGGACCGAGGTGACCGGGTTTGGCGGCAAGGACGGGCGGGTCACCCACGTCTACGCCCGTCAGGTCACCGGCACCTCCTCCCGTGACCTCACCCCCGTCCCCGGTTCGGAGTTCGTGCTCGAGGCCGACCTCGTGCTGATCGCGATCGGGTTCGAGCATCCCGAGCACGACGGGCTCGTCGCCGACCTCTCCCTCCAGCTCGACAAGTTCGGCAACATCGCGACCGGCCAGACCCTCAAGACGAGCGCGTCGGGCGTGTTCGCCTGCGGGGACGCCCGGATCGGTCAGTCGCTCGTGGTCACCGCGATCTCGGAGGGGCGCAAGTGCGCGCGGGTGGTCAACGAGTACCTCGGTGGCTCGCCGATGGACCAGGACCGGGAGGGCCTCGCCCTCGGTGCCTGGAGCGGCGAGGCGGACGGCACGCTGATGCATGAGGCGGAGGCGGCCGGCAACGTCCGGCCCGGTGAGGAGTTTTTCGCTGGCCCTGGCGAGCGCCGCTGAGACGGCCGCGCGAGGCCGCGCGGCAGCGCGGGAGCACGCCTGTCAGGATTGTCGTGATGCCCGCCTTCTGCCGTCACAATCGCCTGCTGGCGAACTGCCCGATCTGCACCCGCGAGCAGGGAGCCGTGATGAACCCGGTGGTGAGCTCGAGCGCCCCCCGTTCCACCGTCCCGCGGGAGCGCGCAGCCGCCGCCTCACCGGCAGGCGATCGGCTCGGGGGCACCGCCCGGTCGGCCGCCAAGGGGCGCACTGGCCGGGCGGCGGAACGGACCCGGGCGGCCGCGAACGCGGTCAAGGTGCGCCGGCTCGAACGCGGCGTCGACGACGGATACGTGTCGACCCTCATCCAGGGGGTGCGCTCCTCCGCCGACGCCGCCCGGCTCGCGGACGAGCTCGCCTTTGCCGCCACCCGCCTGGACCGGCTCGCCCAGGACCCCCCGGACCGGTTCGCGACGATCGTCGACCCCGCGGGCGACATCGAGGAGCGGACCTGGGCGGCGGTGCAGTGGGCGGTCGATCCGGACGGCACGCCGGTGCCGTGGAGTTCGGGGGAGGGGCTTGAGCCCTACCGCGCCTGGGCGGGGCGGGCCGGCTCCCAGGCGGCGGCGATCGCCGGGGAGGGGCACTGGACGGCGACCCGGCGGTTCGAGCGGATCTTCGAGCGGATCGGCGCCCTCGGGGTGCTCGATCGCGATCAGCGCTACGAGCTGCTCGTCCTCCTCGGCTGCCTCGGACTGTACGAGCTGGAGGCCGGTCGCCTGTTCCCGAGCGGGGAGAATGAGACGACATGGGCGGCCAAGCGGGCCTTCGGGATCGGCGATCCGCTGCTGCTCGAACGCCGCGCCGCCGATCTCGCCGAGGCCTGTCACGTGCCGCTCGCCGCGCTCGATCTCGGGCTCGCCAACTGGGGGGCCGGAAGTACCGCCCGGACCGGCCGCGGCGTCGAGGACGACATGGTCCCCGACCCTGACCGGGTCACCGCCGCCCGTGCCGCGCTCGCGGTCTGAGCGCGGCTTTTCTTCGCAGTTTGGGGGACGACGGTGCGAGGAGGGCGCCGTCCGGGGCGACTGGAGCCGATTCTGTCCGGGAGGCGGCCTACCGTTGCCCGACATCAGCCCCGTTTCGCAGCCGGAGACCACATGCCCCTCTGCTTCATCGAACCGCAGAACGCCATCCGCGTGATCGCCGACTCCGTTGGGCGTGAGACCCGGCGCCAGATCCTCGGGGAGGTCGTCCGCGCCTGGGTCGATGAGATCCCCGAGCCCGACCTTCAGTCCCACTACGCCAAGGCGGTCGCGGACCTGGACGAGCACGACCTCTCCCTGCTCGCGGCCTGGCACGCCTCGCTCGAGGTCGGCGGCCACCCGATCCCCTCCGCCGAGTTCCTCGTCAACGTGTTCCCAAGCCTTGGGGAGAACCGGCGTGAGGCGCTGAAGATCGCCGCCGGGTTCCGCGGGGAGGAGGCCTTCGAGGCCGGGGTCGGCGAGGAGGAGGCGCTCGACACCGTGCTGCCGTGGCTTTCGGACGGGCGTTGTGTCGAGCTCGCCGCCGAGTGCCTCGAGCTCTACTGCTGGGACCGGCTCGGGTCCGAGAACTGATCGTCGGGGTCCGCCCGGCGCGCGTCGGGGTCCGCCCGGCCCACCCGCGCGAGGAGCGCCTCGATCTCGGGAATCGCCTGGGCGTTGTCGTCAAAGCGGACCGCCGACCAGCCGGCCGCCCGGGCCGCCTCGACGTTCGCCTCGACGTCGTCGACGAACAGGATCTCGGCGCCGGGTACCCCGAGCCGCTGCTCGGTGAGCGTGTAGATCGCCGGGTCGGGTTTGCGCATCCCGACGAACCCGGAGTCGACGATCACGCTGAAGATCGCGTCGATCCCGAGCCGGGGCCGCCACAGCGGCTCCCATTCACGGACGTTGTTGGTCAGCAGGCCCATCCGGTATCCGCGCTGGGCGAGCGAGCGCATCAGCCTGAGCATCGGCTCGTTCGCGTGGAGGTGGGCGAACCAGCGAGCGCTGAAGTCGCCCACCGCGACGGCCCGGCCGAGCTGTCCGCTCAACTGGGCCGACAGCGCCTCGGTGAACTCGCGCTCGGTGAGCCGCGCGGTCTCGAGCTCGAACATCGGGTTGGCTCCCGTCCGTTCGGCGATCGCCCCGAGCGCGGTCCAGAACTCCGACAGGGGGACGCCGGCGTCCCGCTCGTAGGCGGCAAAGGCGTCCGCCAGCGGCGTCGTGAGCACGCCGCCGAGATCAGAGACGACGGTGCTGATCACGCGGGGCACACGAGCAGGTAGACGGCGAGCCCCGTCCGTCCGGCGATCCGGGCGGACATCTCCACGGCGCTGATCCGGTACCCGTCTCGGGTGACCGCGAGCGCCTCTCCGTCCGGACGCGCCTCGCCGGCGATCCGCAGCGGATACTCCTCGCCCTCCGGTTCGGCGGCGAGCCACAGCTCGACCCCGAACCGGCGCGGCTCCCCGGCGGCGTCGTACTCGGTCGACAGGTAGGCGTCGCCGCAGTGGAGGTGGGCGCGGGAGGCCGGCAGCGTCACCGTGTGGGTGTCTCGATCCTGGCCCCGGGCGCCGCGGGGGCGCACGGCGGTGAGGACGAAGGTCTCCTCCGTCTCCTCGAGCCACACCGCGACCGCGCGGGTGGAGTCGGCCGGATCGGCGCCGAGGTTGGCGAGGGTCAGCGGTGGCTGCGCGGCCGTCGCGGCCGGTTCGGGGCCCAGGGGCGAGCCGTCCGCCCACATCGTCCACGTACTCTGGGCGGGATCGGCGACGGCGGTCAGCTGCACACAGAGATCATGCCAGCGCGGGCCACGGACCGTCGATCCGAATGCCCGGGAGCCGGTGCAGACCCGTCTTCTCGATCACGGCGATGATCTGCGGCTGGGCACCGCGCAGCAGCAGCGCCCGTCCACAGCGGCGCAGCCGCTGGGAGACCATCGCGAGATCGGCCATCAGCGATCCGTCTGCGAACACGAGCTCACTGAGGTCGACGATGACGTCCCGCTCGGCCCGGATCGCCCGGATCAGCGCCCGTCGCCGGAGGCTCTGGGTGTTGAGATCCTCATCACCGACGCAGCGGAGAACCGGAGGGCTGTCAGCGAACTCGATGATGGCGCCACCCTACCTGAGACGGACCCGCCGGGGGGGACCTGCGGCCATAAACTCTTGCTAAGTTCCCGCTCGCTCTACACTTCCGCCCATGGTCACCGTCGACGAGGTCAACGACGCACTGCGCGAGGTCATCGATCCCGAGCTCGGGCTCGACTTCGTCGAGCTCGGCCTGATCTACGGCGTCGAGATCGACGGTGCCGGCGCGGTCAAGGTGACCTACACCCTGACGAGCCCCGGTTGCCCGATCGGCCCCCAGGTCGAGGAGCAGATCTCTGAGTTCGTCTCCGAGATCGACGGGGTCAGCGCCGTCGAATCCGAGCTCACCTTCATGCCGCCGTGGTCGGTGGACAAGATGAGCGACGACGCCAAGTTCGCGCTCGGGTTCTGAGTTCCGGCGCCCGTCGCGGGCGTCCGTCGGCTCCGCCCGGTGGTCTCCCGTGAGGTCACGGTTGCGGGCGTTCCCGGTGGCGGGCGCGCATGTCCGAGCCGGGTCCGCTACGCCGCTTCACCGTCGAGGCCATCAGCGGGGTGGCGGTGATGTCGGCGACCGGCTCGACATCACCGGCGGGCGCCGCGGCTGCCTCGGCGTCGATCCGCCGCCGCCGGGAGCCGCGCACGGCGCTTGCGGCGGCGCCGGCCGCGAGCAGCTCCTCGAGGGTCGCCTCGATCCCCGCACTGATCCGGTCGAGGTCGCCGAGTGTGTCGTAGTCGCCGAGCAGGCCGTAGTGGAGCCCGCCGTCGGTGCGGCTGATCCCGATCGCGAGGCCGTGCCCGTCCGCGAGGAACGGGAGCGGGTGAATCGCCTCGACGCGCCGCCCGAGCGCGGAGAACGGCTCCGCCGGCCCGGGCACGTGGGTGATGAGAAGGTTGATCATCCGTGGGGAGAACCCGATGCGGGCCGCCCGGGCGAACTGGGCCGTCGGGGCGGGCGGGGCGGTGTTCGGACGGGTGCGTGTCGGCGGCTGCGGCACAGGGTGGGCCGGCGCTGTCGCGTCAGCGGTGAGGCTGGACGCCCTCCGCGCGGCGATCGTCTCCACGAGCACGGTGAGGCACGCGCTCGGGTCGCTGATCGCGACCGGCAGCGACACCCGCATCGCGGAAAGGCGCCCGGCGGGGTCGGCGGGCTGCTGCGGGCCGGACGTGAGGACCGGCAGGAGCGCCCGCAGTTCGAGACCGTCGACATCGATGCTCCGGCTGCGCAGCCAGTTCCGCAGCGCGCCGGTGAGGACGGTGAGGAGGACCTCATCGACGCCGGCCCCGAAGCTGTCGCTGACTGCCGTGTAGTCAGCGAGCCGGTGTGACAGGACCGCGTAGCGGCGGTTGGGTCCGGACGGGACGTTGAGCGGGGACGGAGGGGGCGGATTGAGGGCCGACCAGGCGAGCTCACCGATCCCGTGGGCGACCTCGGCGACCTCCCGCAGGGCGCGGTCGGGCCGTACCGCCGCGCTGATGGCCCGCCCGGCGAGCCCAAGGCCACTCCCGAGCGCCTCCCGGGTCTCGGCGGCGATCACCTCACGGGGGGCAGGAAGCGGGCGGGGACGCCAGGCCGGCCGGCGCTCGGAGCCGGCTTCGGCCCCCGGCCGCGGGTCCGCCCGGGTGGGCTCCCGGTCGAGCAGCGCGGTCGCCAGGTCGACGCCGGTGATCCCGTCGACGAGGGCGAGGTGGTGCTTGCAGACGACGGCGAACCGGCCCGGCTCAGCGCCCATCTCGACGAGCCAGGCCTCCCACAGGGGACGCTGACGGTCGAGCCGCTGGCCGGCAAGATGACCGACGAAGCTGCCGAGCTCCGCCGCTCCGGCCGGCGCGGGCAGCGCCGCGCCGCGGACGTGGTATGTGAGGTCGAAGTTCGGGTCATCCACCCACCGGGCGCCGAGACGGCTGAGTAGCAACCGCTGGCGGTAGCGAGGCAGACCGTCGAGGCGGCGGCCGACGTGCTCACGGAAGCCGGTCAGCCCCGGGCTCGGACCCTCACACACGATCACGGTGCCGATATGGCGCTGCGCGGCCCCCCGCTCCTGGTCCAGGAACGCCACGTCCACTGCGGACAGTCGGTCGAGTTGTCCCATCGCGGCCAAGGGTACGCGCGCCGTACACTCAACGGCAGTGTCGTCCACTCCAGAGAAGATCCTCCTCGCCGCTCCCCGCGGCTACTGTGCGGGCGTCGATCGGGCCGTCCAGACCGTCGCACGGGCCCTCGAGATCCATGGCGCGCCCGTGTACGTGCGCAAGGAGATCGTGCACAACAAGCACGTCGTCGAGAAGCTGCGGGAGCGTGGCGCCGTGTTCGTCGAGTCCGAGAATGAGGTGCCGGAGGGCGCCACCGCCGTGTTCTCCGCTCACGGCGTCAGCCCCGAGGTGCACGCCAACGCGAGCGCCCGCGGACTCAACACGATCGACGCGACCTGTCCGCTCGTCACCAAGGTGCACCGTGAGGCGATCAAGTTCGCCGCGGAGGGGTACACGATCGTGCTGATCGGCCACCAGGGCCATGAGGAGGTCGAGGGTACGATGGGGGAGGCCCCCGACAGCATCGTCCTCGTCGAGAGCGTCGCCGACGTCGACGCCCTGACGGTGCCCGACGACACGCGGATCGCCTACATCTCCCAGACGACGCTGTCTGTCGATGAGACCGCTGAGGTGATCGTCCGCCTGCGGGAACGGTTCCCGCACATCACCGGTCCCCGCACCGACGACATCTGTTATGCGACGACCAACCGTCAGGCCGCGGTCAAGGAGCTCGCCCGCGCCTGTGACCTCGTGCTCGTGATCGGCTCGCGCAACTCCTCCAACTCCAACCGGCTCGTCGAGGTCGCGCGGGAGCACGGCGCCGACGCGCACCTGATCGACAACGAGTCACAGGTGCAGGAGGAGTGGCTTGACGGCGTCGGCGTGCTCGGGATCACCTCCGGCGCCTCCGCCCCGGAGACCCTCGTGCAGAACCTCGTCGCCCACTTCCGTGCCCGCGGCACCGAGGACGTGAGTGAGCTTGAGGTGATCCAGGAGGACGTCCGTTTCATGCTGCCCAAGCCGATTCGCCAGGCCCTCGCCGAACGTGGCGAGCCTGCCATCTCCTCCGCGGCCGCCCGGCCTGCCTGAGTGCGGCGTCCGGGACGTCCGTGAACACCCTCGTCATCTCCGATCTCCACCTCGGGGCCCGTGGCGGGCGGGCGCTCCTGCACGAGCCCGCGACACGGGCGGCCCTCTCCGCCGCCCTCCGCGACACGGATCGGCTCGTGCTGCTCGGAGACGTCGTCGAGCTGCGTGAGGAGCCGGTCTGGACCTCCCTCGCCCACGCGACCGCTGTCCTCGGTACGCTCACCGAGTCGCTCGGCCCGCGCGCGGAGGTGGTGATCCTCGCCGGCAACCACGATCGCGAGCTGCTCGCCCCATGGCTGCTGCGACGTTCCGCCCACGGGACCCCCGAGCCGCTCGGCCTCGAGTCTGAGGTGCGCTGGCGCCCAGAGGATCCGCTCGCCCGGCTCGTTGACGCCTGGGGGGCGGGCGGCGCCCACGTCCGCGTCGTCTATCCGGGAATCTGGCTGCGCGAGGATGTCTACGCGATGCACGGCCACTACCTCGACCGCCATTCGACCCTGCCGGCCTTCGAGCGGCTCGCTGCCGGGGCGATGGCCCGCTACCTGCGCGCGCCGGTCAAGCGGGCCGCCCAGCCCGAGGACTATGAGGCGGTCCTCGCGCCGATCTACGCCTGGATGTTCCAGATCGCCCAGAGCGGGCTGCGCAGCGACCCCGACGGTGGGGAGCCCGGCTCCTCCCACACGAACGCCTCGGCCCGGATCTGGCGCCTGCTCAACGACGGGGAGGGAATCACCCGGCTCGCCCTCAGCGGCGGTCTCAGCGCCGCCACGGGGCTGCTCAGCGCCGCCGGACTCGGGCCGTTGAAGTCCGACATCTCCGGGGAGGAGCTCTACCGCAACGGCGTCAGCGGGTACGCTGCGGTGCTCGAGACCCTCGGCGTGTATGCCGACTGGGCCCTCTACGGCCACACCCATCGGGCCGGGCCGTTGCCCGGCGACGACGCCGAGCTGTGGCGAACGACGGCCGGCACGCGGATGATCAACACCGGCTGCTGGGTCTCGGAGGAGGCCTTCCTCGGCCCCGACCTCGCACAGAGCGCCTACCGCCCCGGGTTCGCCGTGCGGATCGGCGACAGCGGCCCGCCCGAGCTCGTCAACCTGCTCGACGCCGCTCGGCGCTGACCGGCCCCCGCGGGGGCCGCTGCCCTCACACCGTCGGCGTCGACCCGTCGGGCGCGAGGCCGGGGAGGAAGCAGGTCGCGAGCACCTCGACCCCGGGCCCAGGGCAGATCTCGAGGGTGGCGGCGGTCGAGCGCGAATGGCTGATCAGCTGGTGGGCGCCCGGGTGGTCGATGCGGCGGGTCTCGCCGTTCACCTCGAGCGTGCCCGTGCCCGCGATCACCGCCCACACCGACCCCGCCTCATACGGGCCGGAGGTGGCGCCCTCAGCGTCGGGGGTGGGGATGACGAGCAGGGCGGCGGGGTCGTCTTCGGCCCGCAGGTAGCCGACCGGCTCGGGGGCGCCGTCATGGTCGGGCACGCCGGTGTGGCGGCCGTCGGGGCCGTGGTCGAATCCGAGCAGCTCCCGGATCGCCGCCTCGGTCTCCCCGTAGCCTCCCTCGCCGTAGTGGTAGTCAAACAGCCGCCCGTGCGCGTCGAACAGGTAACGGGCGGGCCAGCCGAGGTTGCCGTACTCCTGCCACAGGGTGAAGTCGACGTCGACGAGCACCGGGTAGGCGATCCCGAGCCGGGCGACCGCGGCGGCGACCGCCTCGACATCCGCAGAGGGCGGAAAGCCGGAGGCGTGGACGCCGACGGTGCGCAGTCCCGCCTCCCCATAGCGGTCCTGCCAAGCGGTGAGGTAGGGGAGGGTGCGCAGCGAGCTGGGACGGCAGAAGTCCCAGAACTCCAAGAGGAACGGGTGTCCGCGCAGCTGGGCCAGCCACAGCCGCTTTCCGCCGATCCAGGGCGCCTGTGCGGGAAACTCGGGAGCGAAGATGTCGACATCGGGGGCGCGCATCCCTGCGAGGATGTCAAGTGCCCACCTCCCGAGGCGTTCCGGGCTGCGGTGACGCGGGCTATACTCCAAACACGTAAACCCGAGTGCCTTTGAGGAGTTTTCGCTGATGAGTCCGTCCGGAGCTGAAGTTCTCCGCCAGATCAAGAGCCGGATCGAGGAGGTTGACCCCTCTGAGGTGCGCGATCGCCTCAGCGGCGGTGCGGTCGTCATCGACGTCCGTGAGGCTGAGGAGTGGGCGGCCGGCCACCTGCCCGGTGCCGTCCACGTCCCCCGCTCTTCGCTCGAGACGCGGATCGAGGGAGCCGTCGGCGACCGCAGCGTCCCGATCGTCCTCTACTGCGCCTCCGGGAACCGCTCGGCCTGGGCGACACGCAGCCTCAGCGAGGATCTCGGGTATGAGCACGTCAGCTCGATGACCGGCGGGATCACGCTGTGGAAGGACCGCGGGTATCCGGTTGAGGTGCCGAAGTTCATGTCGGCCGAGCAGCGCGACCGCTACTCGCGCCACATCCTGCTGCCCGAGGTCGGCCTCGAGGGGCAGCAGAAGCTGCTCGACGCGCGCGTCCTCCTCCTCGGCGCGGGCGGCCTCGGTTCCCCGACCGCCCTCTATCTCGCCGCCGCCGGGGTCGGTACGCTCGGAATCGTCGACGATGACGTCGTCGACGTCTCCAACCTCCAGCGTCAGGTGATCCACAACACCGAGCGGGTCGGGGTCCCCAAGGTCGAGTCTGCCGCCGCGACGATCGCCGCGCTCAACCCCGACGTCAACGTCGTCCAGCATCGGCTCCGGCTCGGGCCCGACAACATCATGGACATCCTGCCCGACTACGACATCGTCGTTGATGGGCTCGACAACTTCCCGACCCGCTACCTGCTCAACGACGCGACGGTCCGGCTGCGGATCCCCGTCGTCTCCGCCGCGATCCTCGGTTTTGACGGGCAGCTGTCGGTGTTCAAGCCCTACGAGGGACCGTGCTACCGATGCCTGTTCCCGGTCCCGCCGCCAGCCGAGCTCGCCCCCAGTTGTGGGGCCAACGGCGTGATCGGCGTCCTCCCGGGCACGATGGGCCTGCTCCAGGCGACCGAGGTGATCAAGCTGATCCTTGACATCGGCAACCCGCTGATCGGCCGGCTGCTGATGTACGACGCTCTGGCCGCCTCCGTCACCGAGGTCAAGGTCCGCCGCGACCCGGCCTGCCCGATCTGCTCGCGGGCCCCTGAGGAGATCACCGATGACGAGCTCGGGGTGTTCCCCGACTACGAGGCCTTCTGCGCCGGGGCGCACTGACCCCGCTACGATCCTCCAGCGCTATGGCCACCATCCGCATTCCCCCCGTTCTGCGCGCCGCGGTCGGCGGTGAGCGTGAGCTCACCGCCGACGGAGCCTCCGTCGGCGAGATCCTCGAGGCGATCACCGCCGCCCATCCGGACACCCGAACCCAACTGTTCGGTGCCGACGGGCAACTCAACCGCTACGTCAACGTTTACCTCAACGATGAGGACGTCCGCGTACTCGAAGGCCTGCAGACGCCCGTGTCGGGCGCCGACACGCTCGTCATCCTCCCCGCCATGGCCGGCGGGGGCCTGTAATCCGGGCCGCACTCTGACACGGGCATTATCCGGAGGACGCTAGAAAGCCCTCCGGTGACCGTCGCCATCGCCCGCGATCCCCTCGATCCCGCCCACCGCCACGGCGTCCGCCCGGTGGTGCGGCGGTCTGGGCTCGGGTGGGCGCTGTTCGTCGTGGTCGTGCTCGGCCTCGGGGCGCTGTTGGCCGTGTTCGCCCAGGCCCGGCCGGCCTATGACGCAAACGGCTGGATGGTGTGGGCCAATGAGGTTCTGCACGGCACGCTCAACCTCAACGCGGCCCCCTCCTGGAAGCCGCTCGCCTTCCTGTTCCTGCTTCCCTACGCCCTCACCGGTCACCAGGGCGAGCTGTGGCTGTGGACGATCACCGCCTGCGCGGGCGGGGTGGCCGGGCCGCTGCTCGCCGGCCGGCTCGCCTGGCGGCTCGCTCCGCGCGGGAGCGGGATCATCCCCGAGTGGGTACCGCCGATGCTCGCGGCCCTCGTCGCCGCGACGATCCTCGCCACGATGACCGTCGCCTCCAAGCTTGTCCCGCTGCCGATGGGCCTGCTCCGCCAGGTCCTGATCACGAGTTCGGACCCGCTCGTCCTCGCCCTCCTGCTCGGCGCCGCCGAGGCGCACTTCGCGCGACGGTATGGTTGGGCGCTCGCGCTGCTGTGGCTCGCCGGACTCGGTCGCCCCGAGGTGTGGGTGCTGCTCGGCGGATACGGGCTGTGGTTGTGGCGGGCGGTGCCAGGCCTGCGCGGCTGGTGGCTGGCGGCGGTGCTGAGCACGCCGGTCGCCTGGTTTCTCCCGCCGACGCTCGCCTCGAACAGTCCGCTCAGCCCGGGCCGGTTTGACACCGGGTTGGCGACCGCGGTGGTCGGCAACAAGTTCCTCGGGGTCCTCGACCGCGTCCGCACTCTGTCGGGCACGGTCGTGCAGATCGAGGTTGGCGTGTCGCTCCTGCTCAGCCTCCTCTGGCGCGACCGGCGGGTCCTCGTCCTGCTCGGCCTCGCTGCGCTGTGGACGGCGGTGGAGATCGGCTTCGCCCTCCACGGGTTCTCCGCCGTCCAGCGTTACCTGATCGAGGTCGGTGGCGTGCTCGCGGTGATCGGCGGGGTCGGCAGCGCCCAGCTGCTGCTCCTTCCCTGGCGGCTGCTGGCCCGGCAGGGTCGCGTCGGCGCGCGACTCGGTGCGGCGCTCGGGCTCCTCGTCGTCCTCATCTTTCTCGCGGGTATCGTCCCGTTCGCGCGCACGAGCGTCGACGGGGGCCGGGGGATCGTGGAGAACCAGCAGCTGGACGCGCGTGAGCTTGCCGGGCTCACGCGTCTCGTCCGCCGTGCGGGAGTGCATCAGATCCTCAACTGCGGTGCCCCCGTCGCCGCGCTGGGCTGGCAGAGCGGGGTGGCCTGGGAGCTCGGGGTCAACGTCGGGGTCGTCGGCTTTCGCCCGCTGCGCAGCTACCGCACGTTCCCCGTTGTCGCCTTCTCCCACACCGGTCCGCACTGGCGCCTGACCCTGCTCAACGAGCCGACGGTCGCCTCCGTCGCCTGTGCGCCGCTGCAGGGCCTCAGCAGCTGATCGGGCCGCGGATCCGGGCGATCGGAACCGCCCCGCGCCCGGGGTGCGCCGGCCCACTACACTTTCTGAAGCATGGCCTCCTTCATCCGGAACGCACCGCGCCGCTACGGTGATGTCGTCGAGTCGATCGGCCACACCCCGCTGGTCGAGCTCGCCAACCTCAGCCCCAAGCCGGGCGTGCGGATCTGGGCCAAGCTCGAGTCCCACAACCCGACCGGCTCGGTCAAGGACCGCGTCGCGCGGGGGCTGATCGAGGACGCGGAGGAGAAGGGCCTGATCCGTCCCGGTCAGACGATCCTCGAGCCAACGTCGGGGAACACCGGGATCGCCCTGGCGATGATCGCCCGCCGCCGCGGCTACCGCCTCCGCGTGGTGATGCCCGACAACGTCACGCCTGAGCGGACCCAGCTGCTGAGAATGTACGGTGCCGAGATCGTCTACAGCGACGGTTCCCTCGGCTCCAACGGCGCGGTCGCCATGGCGCGCGAACTGGCGGACGCCGATCCGAGCCTGTACATGCCCTATCAGTACGGGAACCCGGCCAATCCGGCCGCCCACTACAACGGCACGGCGCTGGAGATCCTCGAGGATCTCGACGGTCAGGTCGCCGCCTTCGTCGCCGGCCTCGGGACGGGCGGGACCCTGATGGGCAACGGCCGGCGGTTCAAGGAGGAACTCGGGGACGCGGTGAAGATCGTCGCCGCCGAGCCGATGCAGGGCGAGCCCGTTCAGGGGCTGCGCTCCCTCGACGACGGCTTCATCCCGCCGATCATCGACATCGATCTGCTTGACCGCAAGATCTTCGTCACCAACCGCGACGCGATCATCTGGACCCGGCGGCTGCTTGACGAGGAGCAGATCTTCGCCGGGGTGTCCTCTGGCGCGATCGCCCGCGTTGCCGTCCGGATCGCCAGCGAGCTTGACGAGGGGAACGTCGTCTTCATCGTCTGCGACGACGGCTGGAAGTACCTCTCCAGCGGCATCTACACCCTCCCCGTCGATGAGGTCGAGAACCTCGATTCGACGGTCTGGTGGTGAGCTGAGACTCAGCGGTCGGGCTTGTGCAGGCGCTCACGCCGCTCGAGCCGGAAGCTGCGCGCGTGATTGTCGCGCCGGAAGGAGCGGACCACCGGAGGTCGCAGGTCGCTTGCGAACGACGCCCGCGCGACGAGCGCGTGCACGGCCGCCCGGGCGACGATCGCCTCGGCCACGAGCGGCTCGTCGACGACGTACATCTCCTCCTCGATCAACCGCCGGAGATTGCGAAGGTGGCTTTCCATGCCGGTTCTATCGACGCCGGTACGGCTCGCCTTGAGTGACGTTGGCCACTCGCGCGCCACGGTGTCCGGGGCGGGCTCGGCGCCGGCTGTGGGGCCACTCGCCCATCTGCTGATATCGCGCTCGGAATGTCATGGGGTCAGCCCGAGGCTGAATCTCTCGTCAGGGGAATCCCCGCAGGGAGCGTCCAGCCGGCCAACCCCGGCGGCAACCGGGCAACGGGCGGCTCACGCCACATCGTCTAGGCTCACTGGCTCAGATCATGAGGATCAGCGCCGCCATCCACCAGCAGATGATCGACCACGCGCTTGCCGACGCCCCCGACGAGTGCTGCGGGATGGTTGCCGCCCGCGATGGGGAGGCGGTTGCCGCCTATCCGATCAGCAACGCCGCCCACAGCCCGCTGCGCTACGAGATGGACCCGCGCGAGCAGCTCGCCGTCGAGTTCGGCGAGATCTACGACCGTGACCTCGAGGTCGGGATCATCTACCACTCCCACACGCGCAGCGCTCCCTATCCCTCCCAGACCGACATCAACCTCGCGACCCACCCGGAGGCGATCTACGTGATCGTCGGGGTCAAGGACCGCGAGCACCCGGAGGTCCGCGGCTACCGGATCCGGGACGGTGAGGTGACCGAGGTCGCCCTCGAGATCATCGACGCCGCCGTCTGAGACGCGCTCGCGGGGCTCGCCTGCCCGTCGGACCGGCTCGCCCGCCTGCCCGGCTCGCCCGCCCGGCGATGAGCCGCCCTCAGTCGCCTTCGTCGAGCGCCTGGGCGGCGTTGACGCCGCGAGCCACCCAGGCGCGCAGATCGTCGTTCTCGACGAGCCCGTCGGGGAGCACCCTCAGCCACCCGCGGGCCGGGCGCCCGGCCATCACGAACGCGGTCGTGTGCGGCTCGCGGGCGAGCAGATCCTGCTCAGCAGGGTCGACCCGCAGCAGCAACCCACCCTGACCGGAGACGGCGACCGCCATCCGCCCCTCAAGCAGGAAGGCGAGCCCGCCGAACATCCGCTGCTCGCTGAGGCCCGGCTCGGAGTCCACGAGCGCCCGGACCCGGTCGGCGAGCTCCCGGTCATAGGCCACCATGAGGAGTGTAGGTGGGCCGGGGCGCTCCGGCGCGGTGCTCCCGACGCGAACGGGCACGACGGAGCACGAGGGGGGAGTTTTGCGTCGCCAGGACGCAAAAGTCCCCCCTCGCCGTCGTTCGCCACCCCGGCTGCCGGCGCCCGGCGCCCGGCGCCCGGCGCCCGGCCGCCGCGGCCGCCCGGCCGCCCGGCCACCCCGGCGCGCCCCGCCTCAGTTCGAGGACGCGAGCCGGGACAGGTACGACCGCCACGCCCCCTCCGTGTGGACGAGCGGCCGCCCACCGAAGGCCTTGGTCAGCGCCGCCCGCGCCCCGCCGGGGTGGAGCCGGCCGGCGAGCTCGATCGCCGCCGACTCGCCCTCCTCGCGGACGAGCAGGTCGATCACCGTCCCCGCGAGCAGCGGCGCATCCCGGACCGCGGGGGGGAACTCCGGCTGGGCGCCGGACCGCAGGCGGGCGACGATCGACGGGCGGGCTGACGCCGTCTCCCCGCTGAACCAGCGCGAGGCGCCCTCCAGCAGCCAGGCCCAGCGGAGCGAGACGACGGTGCGGGCGGGGGCGAGGGCTCGGTGCAGGTCGTGGTTGGCCTCCACGATCACACGGCGGGTGTACAGGGTCGAGGCGGCGTGGGCGAGCACGGCCGCGAGTGCGGGGTTGCCCTCCGCGCGCTCGAGCAGGGCGGGCGGAGAGAGGAGGTGGATCTCCCGGCTGCCCACCCAGCCGGTGAGGAGGGGACGGCTGGCGACGTCGGTCCGCCGCCACAGGGCGGCGAGCAGCGGGTTGGCGGCCGCGAGCGACCGTGGCCCGTCATGGAGGATGAAGGTGAGCCCGTCCACGGGACGGGGGAAGGGCCCGGCGAGGCGCAGGCGCAGGTCCTCGATCCCGGCCAGCAGGCGGGCGACATCCTCCGTGCACTCCTCCGAGTGGCGGCAGGAAAAGGACGGCGAGTGTGACTCGACCCAGGCCATCGACACAGAGACGGGGCGGCCGGCGTTGGCCGCCCCGTGTCGAGGCGTCAGACCAGAGCGGGCTGACGGTCGCCGGCGATCGCCGCGATCTCCTCGGCGGCGCGGAAGAACTCCTCGTCGGAGAGGACCGGGGTGCCCTCAAAGGGCAGGTCCCGGGTGATCTGCAGCCACGAGCGGCAGCCGCCGTACTCGTCTCGGACCTTGACCGTCACCGGTCGCGGGATCCGGTAGGTCCGCAGCAGGATGACGTGGAGGGGGTGGCGGCGCTTCCAATCGAGCCGCTTCTCCGCGTAATCGGTGCTCCAGACGTAGAAGGGAGACAGCGCATCGACCGCTCGGCGATCGCTGATCGTGTAGTGCGCCGCGACCTCAGCCCAGGCCCGGATACGTACACGGTCAGGTTGGCTGATCTCCGCCCCGCGGAGAACCGCGGTCGGGGATGGCTCGTCCTCGGACCAGACACCCTCCTCGAGCGCGCGAGCGAGCTCGGGACGGTGGGATTCGCGCACCAGATCGGTGCTCTGATGGTCGAAGGTGGGGTAGAGGAAGAACCGCTCATGTTCAAGTGAGAAGTGCTTCCCGGGCTCGCGGATGCCGCCCTTGCGTAGCGTCAAGAGCTGCTCGCCCTCTGCCAGCGCACGGACGGTAACCGCCCATTCTTTAAAAGCAATCGGCATGTGATCCAGTGGGAGAGATGGAGTTGTGACTGCCCGGGCAATCGTGGGTGAGACGACCATCCGGAACCCGACTAATCCTACGTGAGTTTCCTCAAATCCCCAAACATTCCCGCAAAGAAGCACATTTTTCGACTATAAACGAAGGTCTGCCCGTGACTCCAAAGCCTCGATGACCGCGGCGAAGTCGGCGTCCCCGAACCCCATCGCCGAGGCCTCCGCGAGCAGCTCGGCGACCTCGGATCCGAACGGAAAGGCGATCCCGGCGCCGGCCGCCTCCTCGAGGCAGAGCCGGACGTCCTTGAGCATGTGGTCGAGCTTGAACAGCGGCCGGTAGTCGTGTGTCCGCATCGGCTGGGCCTTGAGGTCGAGCATCACCGAGCCGCCGCTGCCCGCCCCGGCGACCGCCACGAGCGCATCGAGGTCCGCTCCCGCCGCGGTCCCGACGAGGAGGGCCTGGCCGAGCGCGGCCGCGTTGATCGCCGCGAGCGCGTTGTTGATCACCTTCACCACCTGACCCTGGCCGACCGGGCCGGCGTGGACGATCAGCGACCCCATCCGCTCGAGCACCGGCCGCACCGTCGCGACGTCGTCGGCGGACCCGCCGACCATGAACGTGAGCGTGCCGTCCTGCGCCCGCGGGCTCGACCCGGTGACCGGCGCGTCGAGGAAGCGGTGGCCGTGCCGGGCCAGGTCGGCGGCGATCGCCACCGCCGCCGCCGGCCCGATCGTCGAGCAGTCGACGAACGTCCGCGCCCCCGGTGCGTGGGCGGCCCCGTCGAGGCCGAGCAGCAGCTCGCGGACCTGGTCGCCGTCGACGACCATCGTGATCACGAGGTCGGCGGCGGTGGCAGCGGCCACCGGGCTCGCTGCCACCGAGGCACCGTGCGTCTGCGCGAAGGCCTCGGCGGTCGCCGCGGTGCGGTTCCAGACCGTCAGCTGATGGCCGTGGCCGACGAGGTTGGCGGCCATGCGAGAGCCCATGATCCCGAGCCCGAGGAAGGCGATCTTCATGGCCGCGCACCATAGCCGCCGCCGCCGGGCGTCTCGATACGCAGCCGCTGGCCGGGCGCGAGGGAGCCGACGCACTTGCCCGGAAGTTCGACACCGTCGAGTGTGTTGCGCCCGCGGGCGCCGGGGCCGCCGCCGGCTGCGCCGGCCGGGGCCAGCTGCCGGCGTTCTGTGATCAGCGAGTAGGTGAGCGGGGCGAGTGCCTCCAGTTCGCGGATCACGCCATCACCGCCGCGGTGGGTCCCCGCGCCGCCCGAACCCCGGCGCAGCGCATAGCGGACCATCCGCAGCGGGTATTCCAGCTCCAGTGCCTCCACCGGGGTGTTGAGCGTGTTGGACATCGCCACGTGGACCCCGGAGGGTCCGTCGGCGGTGGCGCTCGCCGCCTGGCCGCCGCCGATCGTCTCGTAGTAGACCCGGTCGGCGTCCCCGAGGGTGAGGTTGTTCATCGTCCCCTGCCCGAGGGCGAGACCGAAGGCGCCCAAGACGAGGTCGGCGACCCGGGAGGAGGTTTCGACGTTGCCGGCGGCGACGGCGGCGGGGGGGCGGGCGTTGAGCAGGCAGCCGGACGGGGCGATCACCCGCACGGGACGGTACGCCCCCGCGTTGGCGGGGATGTCCGGGTCGGTGAGTACCTTGGCGGCGAAATAGCAGGCCGAGGTGGTGACCGCGAGCGGGCAGTTGAGGTTCCCCGCATACTCGGGGGCGCTGCCGCTGAAGTCGAGGGTGAGGGTGTCACCGGCGATGGTGGCGCGCAGCTGCAGGGTGAGCAGGCCGGTGGCGGTCTCGAGGTGGTCGCTCGCGGTGCGCACCCCGTCACCGAGCGCGGTGATCCCCGCCCGGGTGCGCCGTTCCGCGTAGTCGAGCACCTCGGCGAGCGCGTCGGTGAGGCCGCTGACCCCGTGACGGTCGCTGAGCGCGCGCAGGTGCGCCGCACCGGTCCGGCAGGCGGCGAGCTGGGCGCGGAGGTCCGCGCGGCGCTGAGCGGGGGCCCGCATCTGCGTGACGAGCGCCTCAACGGTCGCGTCGTCAAGGCGCCGGGGAGAGATGACGACGCCCTCATCCGCGAGGGTGACGCTGTCGGCGGGCATCGACCCGGGGGTCGGGGAGCCGACGTCCGCGTGGTGGGCCCGCGCGGCGGCGAAGCCGATCAGATGCGCCCCGGCCCGGACGGGCACGACGACGGTGATGTCGGGGAGGTGGGTCCCGCCGGCGTAGGGGTCGTTGAGCAGGAAGGCCGGCTCCTCCCCGGCGGGCCAGCGGGCGGGCGGGCCGAGAGCGTCGAGCAGCGGCCGGACCGCCGCGACGGCGGCGGGCATCGCGCCGAGATGGACGGGGATGTGCTCAGCCTGCATCACCATCTCCCCGTCCGCGTTGAACAGGGCGGTGGAGGCGTCGCGGCGCTCCTTGATGTTCGGTGAGTGCGCTGAGTGGATGAGCACGCGCCCCATCTCCTCACAGGCGTGGGCGAGCGAGCCGGTGAGCAGCGCGAGCTCGATCGCGTCGATCACGGCCGGCCCCCGCTGGCGTGGGCGAGCGCCACCGTCCCGCTCGCGTCCTCGCTCGCGGTCCACCCGGCCGGGACGACGACCGTCGTCTCGGGCCGGCGGATCACTGTCGGACCGTGGTGGTGGCGGACCCGGGCGGCAAGCCCGCGGCCCGGCAGTTCCGGCGCGGGCCCGTGGGCGCTGACGCGGACGGTGACGAGCTCGACCTCCCCGTCGGGCTCGGAGAAGCCGTAGCGCCGCACGTGGGCGGCGACGAAGGCGGCGGTCAGGGCCGCGGCGGTGACCGCCGCCGGATCGGCGCGGACGGGAAGCTCGAAGCTCTGGCCGACGTAGCGCAGCTCGGCGGCGAGGGTGAACCGGTCCGCAACGCCGCCGAGGCCGGCCGCCGCCTGCGCCGCGAGCTCGTCGACGACGCCCCGCAGCGCCGCGTCGGTGAACCCCGCCCCGGACAGGAGCACGCTCTGGGCCCGGTCGCGGCGGGCCGGGGCGACGACGAGCCCGAGCGCGGCGAGCACCCCGGCCTCTCCGGGGACGAGCACCGACCCGATCCCGAGCGCCTCGGCGACCTCGGCGGCATGCAGGCCGCCCGCGCCGCCGAAGGCGATCAGCGTGAGCGCGCGCGGGTCGACCCCCCGCTCGAGGGTGACCGCACTGAGCGCACCGGCGATCTCGCTGGTGACGACGGTACGGATGCCACGGGCACAGCCCCGGGTCGACAGCCCGAGCTCGCCGGCGAGCCCGGCGATCGCCCGCTGTGCGGCGTCGGCGTCGAGGCGGATGCCCCCGGCGAGCGGGACGGCCGGATCGAGCAGCCCGAGCAGGACGTTCGCGTCGGTCACCGTCGGGTGCACGCCTCCGCGCCCGTAGGCGGCGGGGCCGGGGTCGGCCCCGGCCGAGCGGGGGCCGACGCGGAGGGCGCCGCCCGCATCGGCCCAGGCGATCGAGCCGCCGCCCGCTCCGACGGTGTGGATGGCGAGCGTCGGGAGGGCGACGGGCCGGCCGGCGACGCGTCCCTCGGCGTGCTCGGCGACCACCCCGTCCGCGATCAGGCAGACGTCGGTCGAGGTGCCGCCCATGTCGAGACAGAGCGCATCGGTGAGCCCGTGGCCCCGGGCGACGTGGGCGGCCCCGGCGGCACCGCCGGCCGGACCGGAGAGGACGGTGAGCGCGGCGTGCGCGGCGGCGGTCTCGAGGTCGATCAGCCCGCCCTGGGATGCGAGGATCCCCGGTGCGGGCAGGCCCCGGCGGTCGCAGGCGTCGGCGAGCCGCCGCAGGTATCCGGCCAGCAGCGGGGAGAGGGCGGCGTCGAGCTCGGTCGTCGCGGCGCGCTCGTACTCGCGGAAGGTGCCGACGAGTTCGCTGGAGAGGTGAACCGAGACGCCGGGGGCGAGGCGCGTGAAGGCGTCGGCGATCGCCCGCTCGTGCTCGGGGTGACGGTAGGCGTGCAGGAGGACGACGGCCACGGCGTCGACGCGGCTGGCGGTCCCACAGACCGCCAGCCGCTCTGCCTCCTCACGGGAGAGCGTGAGCAGCGGTCCGGCCGGGGTCATCCGCTCCCGCACGCCCCAGCGCAGCTCCGGGCCGATCAGGGGGGCGGGTCCGCGCTCCTGGAGGCGGTAGAGGGCGGGGCGGTTCTGACGGGCGAGCTCGACCACGTCGGTGAAGCCGTCGGTCGCGAGCAGCGCCGCCCGTGCGCTGTTGCCCTCCAGCAGCGCATTCGTGGCGACCGTCATCCCGTGGGCGAGGGTGCCGACCGCGGACGGGGCGAGGCCGGCGGCGGCGAGGACGGCGTCGATCGCGGCGAGCACCCCCGCGGACGGGTCGGCCGGGGTGCTCGGTACCTTGGCGGTATGCAGCTGCCCCTCGGCGAGGAGGACGGCGTCGGTGAAGGTGCCGCCGACGTCGACGCCGATCAGGGCGCCGGGGCTCAGGCGGCCGCCGCCGCGGTCCGCTGGAGCTCTTCGGTCTCGGCGAGGTGCTGGTGGGAGGGGCAGTAGCCGTTGTGGGGGAGGGGCATCCGCTGACAGGGCGTGCCCTTGCGAGTCGAGGCGCGGCACTGGAGCGGGTTCCCGTACACGTCGAAGCCGTTGTTGGGCTGGTTGGCGAGGAACTCGTCCGCGAAGGCGAGGTAGCGCTCGACGACCGCGTACACGCGCCGCTGTGAGGCCATCGGGAAGAAGCAGCGGATGTCATTGAAGAGGGTGCGCGTCGGTCGCGCAAAGTAGTGGCGATCGGTCGCCAGCCGTTCGACCGCCGACTCGCACGCCCGTAACACCTTTTCGTGGTTGGTGTATCGGTTTCCCGTCGGGCTCTCGATGATCTCGTCGGCGAGCTCTCGGTAGATCGCCCTGCTGAAGCGGTACATGTCCCTCTCCTTTCCGGCTGCCTGCCGGGCCTCTTGTTCCGCGGTGGCGATTGTCCCCGCCGAATGTGAATTGCACTCGACCGCAACTATTAACCGCGGGTTAATCCGTGATCCCGCTCACTGAGCGGATCGTACCGCCGCCGGGGCGGGCGTGCCGGCTGAGGGTCAGGCCCAGTGCTCGCGGGCGGGGGCGCTCCCCGGGGTGAGGACGACGTGCTCGTGATCCCAGGCCGGATCACGCTCGGGAAAGTCGTCGCGCTTGTGGGCGCCGCGGCTCTCGGTCCGCGTGATCGCGGCGGTCGCGATCAGGCGCACGAGCGGGTGCGCGTCCTCCCGCAGGCGGGCGAGACCCTCGCCGGTTCGCTGCAGCCCCGCGTCACGCCACAACGCCTCCCGGCTCGCCTGGGTGAGCGGGGGCGGCGGGCCTGTCGAGGTGGAGACGGAAGCGGCGGCCGCTGCCGCGGCGAGCGCGGGCTCCGCCAACGCGGCGTGGGCGGCCTGGCGGCCGAAGACGAAGCACTCGGTGAGCGAGTTGGAGGCGAGGCGGTTGGCGCCGTGCAGGCCGGTGCAGGCGCACTCGCCGACCGCGTACAGCCCGGCCACGCTGCTCGCCGCGGTGAGGTCGGTGGCGATCCCGCCCATCATGTAGTGGGCGGCCGGGGCGACCGGGATCAGCTCCCGCTCGGGGTCGATCCCGACCGAGCGGAGGTGGCTGACGACGTTCGGGAACAGCCCGGGGTCGACACCGCGCATGTCGAGGGCGACCGAGGTGGCGCGGGAGCGCAGCAGCTCGTCGTGGATCGCCCGGGCGACCTCGTCGCGGGGGGCGAGCTCGTCGACGAACCGCTCGCCGGCCCGGTTGCAGAGGATCGCGCCCTCCCCGCGGATCGCCTCGGTGACGAGGAACCCGTCGGCCTGGGAGGTTCCGTTGGTGCCGACGACCGCGGTCGGATGGAACTGCATCAGCTCGATATCGGCGAGGGCGGCCCCGGCGCGGAAAGCGAGCAGCATCCCGTTGCCGACGGCCGGGCGCGGGTTCGTCGTCCGGGCCCACAGGGCGGCCGCCCCTCCGGTGGCGAGCACCGTCGCGGTCCCGAGGCGGCGCTCACCACCGCGCAGCTCCACCCCGCTGGCCCGGCCGTCGTGGGTGAGGATCGCCGTCACCGGCGTCCCCTCGAGGACGTCGATGAGCGGATGTTCGGCGGCGAGAGCCGACAGCTGGCGGACGATCCGCCGTCCGGTCGCGGCTCCGCCGGCGTGGACGACCCGGCGGATCCGGTGGCCGCCTTCGAGCCCGAGGGCGAGGCGCCCCTCGCGGTCGGCGTCGAAGGTGACCCCGAGCCGGGTGAGGTCGGCGACGATCTCCGGAGCCCCCTCGGTGAGCACGCGCGCGGCGCTCAGCTTGACGGCGTCACGCCCCGCCGCGACCGTGTCGGCGAGGTGGGCGGCCGGGCTGTCCTCGTCGGCCACCGCGGCGGCGAGCCCGCCCTGGGCCCAGTAGCTGTTCGCCTCCGCGAGCGGCCGCGAGGAGATGAGCGTGACCCGAGCCCCGTCGCGCGCAGCGCACAGGGCGGTGTAGAGCCCCGCGCCCCCGGCGCCGACGACGATCAGGTCCCGCACACCGTGGGTGGGCAGGCCGGACATGGTGGCCAGTACGGTACTGCCCGGTGAGTCTGTACCTCTCCCACCCCGCCTCCCTCGATCATGACACCGGCGCCCACCCCGAGTGCGCCGACCGGATCGTGGCGATCGAGGCTCACCTCGCGGCTCGGAACTGGCTCGGCTGGGAGCGGGCCCTCGCCCCGGCGGCCTCTGACGACCAGCTCGCCCTCGTGCACCCGCTCGAGCACATCGCCGCGATCGCCGCCGCGGCGGCGGCGGCGGGGGAGGGGCGGGTCGCCCTTGACGCCGACACCGTGCTCAGCGCCGGTTCGGAGCGGGCGGCGCGGCATGCCGCCGGCGGCGCGATCGCGCTCGTCGACGGGCTGCTCGGCGGCGGCCACCGCGTCGGGGTGAGCGCCCACCGGCCCCCCGGCCATCACGCCTGCGCCGACCGTGCGATGGGCTTCTGCCTGTTCAACAACGTCGCGATCGCCGCTCGTCACGCGCTCTCGACCCACGGCCTGTCCCGTGTCGCGATCGTCGACTGGGACGTTCACCACGGCAACGGCACCCAGGAGATCTTCTGGACCTCGGCGGAGGTGCTGTTCTGCTCGATCCACCAGATGCCCCTGTATCCGGGCAGCGGTCGCCGGGAGGAGATCGGGGTGGGGCCGGGCGCCGGGCTGACGGTCAACCTGCCGGTGCCCCCGGGCGCCGGGGATGAGATTTTCCTGTCCCGGTTGGTCGGGGAGGTGAGCGAGCGGGTCGTCGCTTTTGCCCCCGAGCTGCTGCTCGTCTCGGCCGGCTTTGACGCCCACGCCGATGATCCGCTCGCCGCCTGTGAGGTGACCGACGACGGCTTTCACGGCCTCGGCGCCCGCGTCGGCGCGCTCGCGGACGGACTCGGGATCCCGCTCGGGGTCTGTCTCGAGGGAGGCTACGACACCGGCGCGCTCGCCCGGTCGCTCGTCGCGGTGATGGAGGCGCTCACCGCGGCCTGAGCGGGTGCGCGGACGGGGGAGCGGGCGCGGGGAGCGGGCGCGGGTCCGTCAGGGCTCGGTGCGGGCGCGCGCGACGACCGCGTACACGTGATCGGTGATCTCGACCGTCTCGAGGCCGAGGCCGCCGAGGTCGGCGTGGATCGCGCAGCGGAGCGCCTCGCGCACCTCGGGCGGCTCGGCGGCGGTGCTCGCGTAGGAGACGGTGAGGTTGGCGTACTCGTCGAGGCTGAGCCGCCGCGTGAGGGTGCGCCAGTCCCACCAGGTGGGGGTGAAGCGTCCGCTCGCGGCGATCAGCGCGCGGCCGCTGGCCATCACCTCGGAGAAGGCGTCGATCCCGAGGCCAGGGTCGTGCATGAGCTCGTCGTGGCTGGCGAACGCCGAGGCGTTGAGCCGGCCCTGCGCATCGGGTTGGAGGAAGGAGAAGTTCCAGACGAGCCCGAGTGCGCCGCCGGGCTCGAGGATCCGGTGGGCCTTCTCGAAGGCGATCGCCG
This sequence comes from Conexibacter sp. DBS9H8, assembly GCF_023330685.1. Classification (GTDB taxonomy): domain Bacteria; phylum Actinomycetota; class Thermoleophilia; order Solirubrobacterales; family Solirubrobacteraceae; genus Palsa-465. The sequence continues at coordinate 2,876,379 of NZ_CP097128.1, read as the reverse complement.
GATCGATCCAGTGGAAGCTGTTGGCGGCGAAGACGGCGCTGAAGGTCCCGTCGGGGATCGCGGCGGTCTCGAACGTGTCGGGGTCGATGCGGACCCGATCGGCGAGGCGGGCACGGAGCCGGCCGCGCATGCCGGGAGCGGGCTCGTTCGCGGTCACCTCGAGGCCGAAGGCGAGCAGGGAGTCGGTGAGCTGACCGCTCCCGGCCCCGACCTCATAGACCCGATCTCCGGGAAACAGGTCGGCGGCGTCGGCCATCGCCTCGACGAGGGAGAGGTCGAAGCGGAGGCGCGCGTCGGTGTAGGCCTCGACGGTGTGGTCAAAGGCGAACTGGTGGGTGAGGGATTGGTTGAACCACATCTCGGATCTCCTGACACGGCGTGCGCGAGGGTTCGCACGGAACCCAGCCGGGTGATCGGCCGGAGCCGGGCGGGCTTGAACGGCGTGGGGCAGAGACGGAGTGCTGTGGTGCCGCTGTGGGCAGGGGTGGTGGTCGCTCAGCCCTGCCCGGGCCGCTGGACGAGAGCCGGGTGGGCCCCGGGGTGCCCGTGGGCGTCGATCGTCCTCGCGGCGGCCTGAGCGGCCGCGTACGTCGGATAGCGCCCGCTGAACACCTCCCAGGTGACGGGGTGGGGCATCTCCGGGTGTTCGGCGGTGTCGATCACCCCGACGTCTGGGAGAGCGGCGCCGAGCAGATGGTCGGCGGTCGCGGTCGCACTCGTTCGGGAGGGGGCGCGCGCGAGGATCACCGTGTACCCGTCGAGCCCCGGCGGCCAGTTCGCCGGGGTCGGAGCCGATCCCGGGCCGCCGGACGGCCGGGCGGCGATGGTCGTGATCACGGTGAGGGTGCCCGCGTGGCGGTTGAGGGCGCCGAGCAGCAGCGCCGCACCTCCGAGCACGATCGCGAGGACGACCGCGACGATGAGCACGGGCAGACGCCAGTCGGGCGCACCGGCGATCACCGTGCGCCCGGAGCCGCATTCGAGGCACCACTCCTGATCGGGCGCGAGTGGGCGGCCACAGACGGTGCAGACCGCGGCAGGCCGGCTCGGCGGGTCGGCGAGGGGGGAGGCGAGGTCGGTCATCGAGACGGCCCGTCGTCGTGGCGGACAGGGGTGCCGGGCAGGGGCTCGCCGCAGTTGGAGCAGAAGCGATCCTCACTGCCGTACACGGCTCCGCAGCTGGCGCACGCCCCGCCGATCCCCGGCTCCCGGACCTCCGCCAACCGGACCCGGCCGGTGAGGACGAGCTCGAGTTGGCGCAGCTCGCGGTCGGTCTCGGCGGCCGAGGCGAGCTTGGCCTCGACGAGCTCGGGCCGGTCGCGGCCGAACCGGTGCAACTCCAGCGTGAAACCGCCGAGGTCACGCAGTTGGAGCTCCCGGAGATGTCGGAGGTACCGGATCCGCCGGCGCAGCTGGGCCCGGGCGAGGAAGCCCGGGAGGGCGAGGGCGCGATGGATCGCCGTCTCCGGGGTGGTCGGGGTCGTCTCCGGCCGGCTGACGGGGACGAGGCCGGTCGACGTCGGCGGGTCGGCGGTGAGCGCGAGCAGGTCGGGGCGGGGCAGCCAGGCCTGGTAGCGCGCCGGGGCGGGCCCGTCGACGAGCAGCGGACGCTCCGCGGTGGGTGGCGGCACCCGGGCGGGGGCCGGTGCAGGCGGCGGTTCGGGGGCCGACTCCGGCTCCGGTTCCGGTTCCGGCTCCGGTTCCGGCTCGGGCTCGGGCTCGGGTTCGGGCTCGGGCTCGGGTTCGGGCTCCGGTTCCGGCGCGGGCTCGGGTTCCGGTTCGGGTTCGGGTTCCGGTTCGGGTTCCGGTTCGGGCTCCGGTTCGGGCTGGGGAGCGTGAGGCGGAGCCGGTGCGGGAATGACGGCGAGCAGCGGAGCGGTGGCCGCTGGGAGCGGTGCGGGGGTCACTGACTCGGGTGGGCTGACCGGTTCAGACGCAGGCGGGCGGACCGGTTCAGACGCAGGCGCGGGCCGGGGCGGCGCGCCTGGGGTGCGGGGGCGGGCACCGGGGAAGTGTGCGGGCATCGCGCCCGGCGGCGGGGCGAGCCGGCGCAGCGCGGAGGCACGCCGACGGCGAGCGATCTCGTCGAGGATGCTCATGGTCCAGTCACGCTCCGGGGCATGGGTGGGGAGGTTCGATGCACCCTGGCCAAAGCCTACTTGTGACCATCCTGGAGGGGTGCGCCGGAGGTGGCCAGGGGCTCAACGGGCCGCGCCCACGAGCAGACCCCGCCAACTTGTGAGGACCCGCTCGGCCATCGCCTCGGCGGAGAAGGCCCGCGCGCGCTCCCGGCCGGGCACGCGGGGATCCTCCTCGCCGAGATGGGCCGCGATCGCCGCCGCCCACTCGGCGGCGTCAAACTCGCCGCAGTGGCAGCCGTCCAGCCCTTGGAGCGCGGCCGGGGCGACACCGTGGGGTGTCGACAGCACCGGCACGTCGCAGGCGAGCGCCTCCAGGCAGGCGAGGCCGAACCCCTCTCGGTCAGAGGGAATGACGACGACGTTGGCCGCATTGACGTACAGCGGCACCCGCTCGGGCGCGACGTCGCCGAGGCTCAACAGGCGGACGGAGGCGGCGCGCTCGGCCGGCAGGCGCGCTCGAGCCCCGGCAAGGGCCGCCTCGGCAAGGTCAAAGCGCTTCTCGGGGCGTGCCGGGGCGGCGGGAAACAGGACACACGGCACCTCGGGCGCAAGCCCGAGTGCATGCCGGGCCTCGGCCCGCGCCAGCGGCCCAAACCGTGTGAGGTCGACGCCGCAGGGGAGAACCTGGACGCCGCCGCGGGCCGCCCACGGCGGCACCTGACCTCCCAGCTCGGCCGACACGACCCCGACGAGATCGAGCCACGGCAGCGCCGCCCGGGTGATCGCCGCCGAGCGGGGGTGGGCGAGGTCGCTGCCGTGCAGCGTCACCGCCCGAACCCGGGCGGGCACCGCGAGCGCCGGCCACGCCGACAGGCCGAAGTGGGCGTGGACGACGTCAAACCGGCGCGCGTGGAAGCGGCGGCGGGCAACGGCGGCGGCCCGCAGGTAGCGGCTCGGGGAGCCGCCCGGAAAGGCGAACACCTCGACGTCGACATCATCGAGACGGGCGAGCGCATCGACCTGGTCGGCGACGAAGCGCCCGAACGCGGGCCGGGCGGGGCTCGGAAACATGTTCGTCACCACGAGGGCGTTGAGCGGGGACGGCGGGGACACCTGACACCATCAAACCAGCATGGTCAGTCCCACCAGTCCCATCGGCGTGTTCGACTCCGGCGTCGGTGGCCTCACCGTCCTCCATGAGCTGCTCGTCAGTCTGCCGAGTGAGGACTACGTCTACCTCGGAGACACCGCCCGTTTCCCCTACGGAGAGCGGACTCAGGCCGAGCTGAAGGTGTTCGCGGCGCAGATCGCCGACCATCTGCTCGCCGCGGGCGCGAAGCTGCTCGTGATCGCCTGCAACGCCGCGAGCTCGGCGGCGCTGCACTCGCTCCAGAACCACCTGCAGAGCATCGGCAGCGACGTCGACGTGATCGGGGTGATCGCCCCGGCCACACAGCTCGCCGTCGCCGGCTCCCGGAGCGGCCGGATCGGCGTGCTCGCCACGCGGGCGACCGTCCTCTCCGGCGCGTATGCGACCGCGGTCGCCGCCGCGGACCCTCACGTCCACCTTGAGAGCGTCGCCTGCCCCGACCTCGCCCCGGCGATCCAGAGCGGCTTTCCCTTCGATGAGGCGCTCGTCGAGATGATCCGCGGCTACTGCGCCCCGCTGACCGAGGCGGAGGTCGACACCGTGATCCTCGGCTGCACCCACTACCCGCTCGTCGCCCCGATGCTTCAGCGCGCGCTCGGCCGGGGTGTCAGCCTCGTCAGCTCCGGAGCCGGGGTCGCGCGGTCGGTCGAACGCGCCCTCGCCGCCCGTCAGCGACTCAATCCGCGCCCCGGAGAGGGCAGCTACCGCTTCCAGTGCACCGCCGCGCCCGACCGCTTCCGGGAGGTTGGGGTCCGCTTCCTCCAGCTCCCCTTCGGTGCGGTCGAGCTCGTCAACGTGGCACCGGTGGATATGGTGGCGCCATGACCGCTCGCCGTGACGGCCGCGCCGCCGACCAACCCCGTCCGATCAGCATCGAACCGGGCTTTGTGCGCACGGCCACCGGCTCGGCCCTGATCAGCGTCGGGGAGACGCGGGTGATCTGCACCGCCTCGGTGCAGGAGAGCGTGCCCGGCTGGATGCGCGGGCGTGGCCGCGGCTGGGTCACCGCGGAATACGGGATGCTGCCCGCGTCGACGGGCGAGCGCAAACCGCGTGAGATCACCCGCGGACGGGCGGACGGGCGCGGGGTGGAGATCCAGCGCCTGATCGGACGTTCCCTGCGGGGTGTCGTCGACTTCGGCCGGCTCGGGGAACGCACGATCTACATCGACTGTGATGTCCTCCAGGCCGACGGCGGTACGCGCTGTGCCGCGATCACCGGCGGTATGGTCGCCCTCCGTCTCGCGGTCGCCGACCTGCTCGGCCGGGGCCTGCTCGAGCACAGCCCGCTCATCGGCTCGGTGGCGGCGATCTCCGCCGGCGTCGTCGACGGGGTGCCGCTGCTCGACCTCGACTACAGCGAGGACTCCCGGGCCGAGGTCGACGCCAACGTCGTGATGACCGCAGACGGTGGGCTCGTCGAGGTGCAGGCGACCGCCGAAGGGACCCCGCTGTCGCGGACCCACCTCGACGACCTGCTCGCCCTCGCCGAGGTCGGTGTCGCCCGGCTGCGTGTGGCCCAGGACGGGGCGGCCCCGGCGGCGGCCTGACGGCGATGTCCGCTCCGGTTGTCCTCGCGACGCGGAACGCCCACAAGCTCGCGGAGGTCGGGCGGATCCTCGCGCCCTACGGCCTTGCGGTGACGGCACTCCCGGCAGAGGTCGTCCTCGGCCCCGAGGACGGCGATACCTATGCGGCGAACGCGCTCGGGAAGGCGAGGGTGGCCGCCGTCGCCCTCGGGGTGGCTGTGATCGCCGACGACTCCGGGATCGAGGCGGCCGCGCTCGCTGGCCGCCCGGGGGTGCACTCGGCCCGCTTTGCCGGTGAGACGGCCACGGACGCGGACAATCTCGCGCTCCTGATCGGGTCGGTCCCCGCCGGCAGTCCGCTTCGCTACGTCTGCTGGGTCGCCTGGGTCGCCCCGGACGGGGAGGAGGCCCTCTTCTCCGGCGTCTGCGACGGAACGCTGCTCGTGCCCCCACGGGGGGAGGGCGGGTTCGGCTATGACCCCGCGTTCCTGCCTGACCGGGACGGGGTGCACGCGGACGCCACGGGGCGCTCGATGGCCGAACTGAGCGAGGCTGAGAAGGACCGGATCAGCCACCGGGGTGAGGCGGTCCGCGCCTTCGCTCGCTGGCAGGTCGCCCGCAGCGTGGACCCGCCGCGATGAAGCAGCGGACGGCGGTCCTCTCGGTCGTCTCCAACGCGACGCTGATCCTGCTCAAGGTCGTGGCTGGGACCCTCACCGGCTCGGTCGCGATTCTCACCGAGGCGATCCATTCAAGCGTCGATCTCGTCGCATCGATCGTCGCCGTCCTGTCGATCCGCGTCGCCGAGGAGCCGGCTGACCGGGAGCACGCCTACGGGCACGACAAGGTCGAGAACCTCGCCGCGGCGATTGAGGCGGTGCTGATCCTGCTCGGTTCGGCGCTGATCGCCTTCGCCGCGCTGCGACGGTTGATCCGGGGCGGCTCCGACCACGACTACGGCGTCGGGATCGCGGTGCTCGTCATCTCCGCCGTCGTCAACCTCGTCGTCTCCACCCTCGTCGCTCGTGGTGGACGGGTGACCGGATCTCCCGCCCTCGAGGGTGACGCCGCCCACCTGCGCACCGATGCGCTCAGCACGCTCGGTGTCCTCGCCGCCCTCGTCCTCGTCGATCTCACCGGCGCCCAGTGGATCGATCCGGTCGCCGCGCTGATCGTCGCGGCGGTCATCGTCATCACCGGCCTGCGGCTGCTCGCCCGGGCGGGTCAGGTCCTCGTCGACCAGTCCCTGCCAGCCGATGCGGTCACCCGCGTGGAGGCGGAGATCGCGGGCTTCGCCGAGCGCGGCGTCGTCGGGTTTCACGCCCTGCGAACCCGGTCGGCCGGTTCCCGCCGCTACGTGGACGTGCACATCCAATTCCGGTCCGGCACCTCCCTCGAGGACGCCCACCGGGTCGCCCACGAGCTGCAGGATCAGGTCACCACCGCCCTCGGCGGCGCCGACGTGCTCATCCACATCGAGCCGGCCGACCGGGTCCGACCCGGCCAGCAGCTCAAAACGCGTTGATCGCCGCCGCGAGCGCGATCACGAGCGTGACGATCGCGTACCCGAGGTAGGCTTCAGCGAGCAGGATGAGCCCGGCGGCGAAGAACAGGGCGGCACAGACGGACCAGGAGATGCGCGCGAGGTTCACGCCGACCATTGTTCTCCCCAGCCCGGTCGCTGCGCCGTCACGTCGCGCCCGGGCCGGGTCGGGGCCGCTCCCTCGGAGCCTCGTCCCGCGTTCCGGGGGGTGTCGGGGAGGCCCGTCACGGGCACAAAAGCACTCAGACCATCCGGAAACCGTGTTAGCTTCGGCCATTCCTACGATCCCAGAGGAGCAGAACAAGTGACGAAAGCGGAGTTCATCGACCAGGTTGCGGACCGCGCAGGGTTGACGAAGAAGGACGCGGCGGACGCGGTCGATGCGGTCCTGGAGACGATCGAGGAGGCGCTCAAGCGCGGCAGCGAAGTGAGCTTCTCGGGCTTTGGCAAGTTCAGCGTCTCCAAGCGCGACGCGCGGGAGGGCCGCAACCCGGCGACTGGAGAGAAGATTCAGATCGCCGCCTCGAACGTGCCGAAGTTCACCGCGGGAGCGGCCCTCAAGAAGGCCGTCAACTAGGCACCGCATGTGACCAGGGTCGCGGAGGTGACGACAACGACCTTCGGCGACCGTTTGACCGAGCACGTCCGGCGGCGTCAGTCTCAGATCGTGCTCGGCCTGGATCCCGATCCGGCGCGGCTGTGGCCGCGTGCGGTGGCGCTGACCGGCGGGCCCGGACGTCCGGGCCCGCCGGCTCAGCAGGCGGCGGATGCGGTCGCCCGTCACTGTCGGCTCGTGATCGCCGCCGTCGCCGATCACTGCGTCGCGGTCAAGCCCCAGGTCGCCTGCTTCGAACGACTCGGAGCGCCGGGCTGGGAGGCGCTCGCGGCGACCGTCGAGGCGGCTCGGGAGGCGGGTCTGCTCGTGATCGCGGACGCCAAGCGCGGCGACATCGACGTCAGCGCCGCCGCGTATGCCCAGGCCTACTTCGGGGCGACTCCGACGCCATACGGGCCGGTGCCGGGCCTCGGGGTGGACGCGCTGACGGTCAACCCGTACCTCGGCGTCGACGCGCTCGAACCGTTCCTGAGCACCGCCCGGGCCGCCTCCGCCGGCCTGTTCGTCCTCGCACGGACCTCAAACCCGGGGGCGGCCGACCTCCAGGAGCTGCCGCTCATCGCCGGGGGCACCGTCGCCGAGCGGGTCGCCCGCTTACTCGACGGCTTCGGAGCCGGCGGAGTGGGCGCCAGTGGCCTCTCCGACGTCGGCGCAGTCGTCGGAGCCACCGCACCGCACCGGATCGCCGCGCTGCGGGCGCTGATGCCGCGGACGCCTTTCCTGCTGCCGGGTATCGGGCGCCAGGGCGGCCGCATCGAGGATCTCGCCCCGGTGTTCGCCCCCGGGCCGGCCGGCGGCCTCGCGTCGCTCTCGCGCTCACTCGTTGACGCGTCCGCCGAGCGCGGTGGGGACCCGGCCGACGCGGCGGCCCGTGAGGCCGAACGCGTCCGCGCGCTCGCCTGGTCGCTCGCCGTCGACCATGCCTGAGCGGCCCTGCCCCACCGTCGGCCCGGGAAGTGGTGAGGGCTCGCCAGGCGGATGAGGACCGTCTACGCTGGGTCGCGCTCGCCGTCCCTTCCGGCGGACGCGAGCGGAAACTGGAGGCGAGATGATCATCACCGTCACTCTCAACCTGGCCCTGGACCGGACGCTCGAGGTACCCACCTTCACCCCCGGGCGGCGTCACCGCACCGTCGGCCAGGTGACGATGCCCGGCGGCAAGGGCGTCAACGTCGCGCGCGCGCTCAAAGCCCTCGGCCAGCCGGTGATCGCCTGCGGGCTCTGTGGCGGGGCGACCGGTACCCGGATCGTTGAAGCGCTCAACGACGAGTCGATCCTCACCTCGTTCCTGCGCATCCGCGAGGAGTCCCGCACCAACACGGCCGTGCTCGACCCCACCACCGGTCTGCATACCGAGATCAACGAGCGTGGGCCGTCGGTGTCGGCGCACGAGTTCGAGCTGTTCCGGGAGAAGCTCATCTACCTCGCCGCGGGCGCCTCGATCGTCGTCTTCGCCGGCAGCCTGCCGCGCGGGCTCGATGCGGACGCGTACGCGACCCTCGTCCGGGACGTCAAGAAGCTCGGGGTGACGACGATCATCGACACCGACGGGGAGCAGCTCCGTCACGCCGCCAAAGCTGAGCCGACCGTCGTCTCCCCGAACGAGTTGGAGGCCGAGGAGCTCGTCGGTCGGGAGTTCAACGACGCCGACGATCGCGCCCACGCGGTCGCTGAGATCGTCAGCCTCGGGCCGGCGGAGGCGATCATGACCGTGCCGGACGGCTGCTATGCCCAGGTGCGCGAGGAGAACGAGCTGGCGATCTACCGCGCGATGATCCCTCCGCTCGAGGCGGTCTCCCCGATCGGCTCGGGCGATGCCTTCCTGGGCGGCTACGTCGCCGCCCGTTACCTCGGACGCGAGCCCGCCGACTGCCTCCGTCACGGGGTCGCCTGTGGGGCTGAATCGACCCAGCACGTCGGCGCAGGAGTGCTCGACCCGGCCCGGGTGGAGCGGCTCGCGGATGCCGTTGAGGTGACCCGCCTCGCCCTCGGCGACCGGGTCTTCTAGGCGGCTCCGGAGCCCGGGCTCCGGCCGCTCCCGCTGCTAAATTGAGCCATCAATCGCTGGTTGCCGCCACGCGCCGCATCGCCGCTCCCGCCGCTGAAAGAGGGGTTCCTCCATGCCGTCCACCCACTGCCCTACCCTCCGCTGATGGAAGTCGAGATCGGACGCGGGAAGAAGGCCCGCCGGGCCTACGGATTCGATGACATCGCGATCGTTCCGTCGCGACGGACCCGGGACCCCGACGACGTCGACATCAGCTGGACCCTTGGTCCCTACCGGTTCGAACTGCCGCTGCTCGGGGCTGCCCTCGACGGCGTGGTCAACCCGACGACCGCCGGGGTGATCGGCAAGCTCGGCGGGCTCGCGGTGATGAACCTCGAGGGGATCCAGACCCGCTATGAGGACGCCGACGCGATTCTCGAGCGGATCTCGACCTACTCCAAGGACATCGCCACCCGTGAGCTGCAGGACATCTACCAGGAGCCGATCCAGCCGGAGTTGATCGCCCAGCGGATCAAGGAGATCAAGGCCCAGGGGGTCGTCGCCGCCGCCTCCCTCACCCCGCAGAAGGTCAAGCGCTACTACGAGGTGGCGCTCGAGGCCGGTCTCGACATCCTCGTCATCCAGGGGACGGTCGTCTCAGCTGAGCACGTCTCCAAGGACGAGAGCCGACCGCCGCTCAACCTCAAGGAGTTCATTCGCGAGCTCGACGTTCCCGTCGTCGTCGGCGGCTGTGCGACCTACCCGGCCGGCCTCCATTTGATGCGGACGGGCGCGGCCGGGGTGCTCGTCGGCGTCGGCCCCGGTGCGATCTGCACGACCCGCGGGGTGCTCGGACTCGGCGTGCCTCAGGCGACCGCGATCGCCGACGTCGCCGCCGCCCGCTCCCAGCACATGCTCGAGACCGGCGACTATGTGCGCGTGATCGCCGACGGCGGGATGCGCAACGGCGGTGACATCGCCAAGGCGATCGCCTGCGGGGCGGACGCGGTGATGCTCGGCTCCGCGCTCGCCCGGGCCTACGAGGCGCCGGGCCGTGGTTTCAACTGGGGGATGGCGACCTTCCACCCGACGCTACCCCGGGGGACGCGGGTCTCGACCCGGCAGAACGGAAGCCTCGAGGAGATCCTCACCGGGCCCGCCCACGAAAACGACGGCACGTTCAACCTGATGGGTGCGCTGCGCACGTCGATGGCGACCTGCGGTTACCGGGACATCGCCGAGTTCAACCGCGCCGAGCTGCTCGTCGCGCCCGCGCTGCAGACCGAAGGCAAGCATCTGCAACGGGACCAGGGGGTCGGCATGGGTGCGCGGGGTGGAGCTCAGACGGTTGGCGTCACTGACTGATCGCTCCGCGGCCTCGGCCGCGGAGCCGGCCGAGGCCAACAGCGTCGTCGTCCTCGACTACGGAGGCCAGTACTCGCAGCTGATCGCCCGCCGGGTGCGGGAGTGCGGGGTCTTCTCGACCCTGCTGCCCCACCACGTCGACGTCGCGGAGGTCGCCGCCCTCCACCCGCGTGGGCTGATCCTCTCCGGTGGTCCCGCCTCCGTCTACGCGGACGGGGCGCCGGTGCTCGACCCCGCCCTGCTCGAGCTCGGGGTTCCCGTGCTCGGCATCTGCTACGGCATGCAGCTGCTCGCGCTCGAGCTGGGCGGGCGCGTCGAGGGCGCCGAGGTCGGCGAGTTCGGGCGCTCACAGCTGAGCGTCGGGGTCTCCGGTCGGCTGCTCGCTCACACCCCCGAGCAGCAGACCTGCTGGATGTCGCACCGAGACACCGTCTTCGCCGCTCCGCCCGGGTTCACCGCGCTCGCCTCCTCGACCGCCTCTCCGGTTGCTGCCTTCGAATCCCTCGAGCGCCAGATCTACGGCATCCAGTTCCACCCCGAGGTCGTCCACACGCCCTACGGTCAGCAGGTCCTGGAGAACTTCCTCACCGACATCTGCCGCTGTGACGGGTCGTGGAGTGCGGCGAGCGTGATCGAGGAGCAGGTCGCCCGGATTCGCGCGCAGATCGGCGAGAACGGACGCGCGATCTGCGGGCTGTCGGGCGGCGTCGACTCGACGGTCGCGGCACTGCTCGTCCACCGGGCGATCGGCGACCGGCTCACCTGCGTGTTCGTTGACGGCGGCCTGATGCGCAAGAATGAGGGCGAGCAGGTCGTCAGCGCCTTCCGCGATCACTTCCATGTCCCGCTGATCGCCGTCGACGCCCAGGAGCGCTTCCTCGGCCGGCTCGTCGGGATCAGCGACCCAGAGGCCAAGCGCAAAGTGATCGGCAACGAGTTCATCCGTGTCTTTGAGGAGGAGGCGGCCAAGCTCGAGAACGCCCGCTTTCTCGTTCAGGGCACGCTCTACTCGGACGTGATCGAATCCGGAGGCGGGCACGGGACCGCGGTGATCAAGTCCCATCACAACGTCGGGGGTCTGCCCGCCGACCTCGACTTCGAGCTCGTCGAGCCGCTGCGAACCCTGTTCAAGGATGAGGTACGGGCGGTCGGCGCCGAGCTCGGCCTGCCCGAGCGGTTCGTCTGGCGCCAGCCGTTTCCCGGGCCGGGCCTGGCGATCCGCATCGTCGGCGGCGAGGTCACCCGGGAACGGCTCAACATCCTGCGTGAGGCGGACGCCATCCTCCAGGAGGAGATCCGCGGCGCCGGCCTCTACCGGGACCTGTGGCAGTCCTTCTGCGTCCTGCCGGATATCCGCACCGTCGGTGTCCAGGGGGATGAGCGGACCTACGGCAACGTGATCGTTGTCCGGGCCGTCACCTCCGATGACGCGATGACCGCCGACTGGGCGCGCCTGCCCTATGACCTGCTCGAACAGATCTCACGGCGGCTGATCAACGAGATCCGGCCGGTCGGCCGCGTCGTGCTTGACATCACCTCCAAACCGCCCGGAACGATCGAGTGGGAATGACCCCGCGGATGCACCCGCGGGCCCGCTATCATCGTGCTCCTGCCGCGCCGGTTCGCGCGGCCTTTTTCACGCCATGAAGACTTACGTAGCCAAACCCACCGACCGCGAGCGCAACTGGCTCCTGGTTGACGCGACGGGCCTCACGCTCGGTCGCCTGTCGACGCAGATCGCTGACGCCCTCCGTGGCAAGCGCAAGCCGACCTACACCCCGCACATCGACACCGGCGACTTCGTCATCGTCGTCAACGCCGAGAAGATCGCGGTGACCGGAAACAAGCTCGAGGACAAGCTGTATTACCGCCACTCGGGCTACCCGGGCGGGCTGAAGTCGCGCACGCTCGCCGAGCAGCTCGACCGCCAGCCCGAAGAGGTCATCCGCAAAGCGGTCAAGGGGATGCTGCCGCGTAACCGGCTCGCCCGCAAGCAGCTGACCAAACTGAAGATCTACGCCGGGCCCGAGCACCCGCACGCCGCCCAGCAGCCCGTTCCGATGGAGATTCATTCGTGACCGACGAGAACCTGACCCCGGACGAGGAGACCCCGTCCCCCGCGCCCGACGCCCCGGCTGAGGCCGCCGCGGAGACGCCCGCCGCCGACGCCCCCGCGCCCGCCGCCGAGGAGACGCCCGCCGCCCCCGAGGAGACGCCCGCGCCCGCCGCCCCCGCGCCCGCCGCCGAGGTCGAGTACATCGACGAGGACGAGACCCCCCGGGTGAAACCGGCGATCCCGGGCATGGATCTCATCCCGGACCTCGTCACCGACGGTGACCAGTACCTTGACGCCGAGGCCCGCGCCGCCGCGGAGGCGGAGGCCGAAGAGGCCGCCGCCCGCGCCGCCGCCGCCGCCGAGATCGACGCTGAGGCCACGCCGATCACCGACGCCGCGATCGACCTCGCCGCCGGCGCTCGCTACACCGCCACCGGTAAGCGCAAGACGGCCGTCGCCCGCGTCATCCTCAAGCCGGGAACGGGCGAATATCTGATCAACGGCAAGCCGCTCGACGTGTTCTTTCCGCGTGCGACCTTGGGCCGGATCATCCGCCAGCCGCTTGAGACGGTCGGGTACGAGAACCGGATGGACGTTATCGCCCGCATGCACGGCGGCGGGGTGGCCGCCCAGGCGGGCGCACTGCGGCACGGCATCGCCCGGGCGCTGCTCGAGGCCGATCCGAACCTGCGCGGTGAGCTCAAGCGCCGCGGTTTCCTCACCCGTGACCCGCGCGTGAAGGAACGCAAGAAGGCCGGTCTCAAGAAGGCCCGTAAGCGGCCGCAGTTCTCCAAGCGCTGACCGGTCCCGGAACGACGGCGCCGCAGCGCGGCAGCACAGCGATGGTCCGCCAACTGTTCGGTACCGACGGAGTCCGGGGTGTCGCGGGCGAGTTCCTCACCGCGGAGCTCGCTCTCTCGCTCGCCCGGGCGGCGGTGCGACTCTCCCCCGAACCGCGCCCGCGGGTACTCATCGTCCGCGACACCCGGGAGTCGGGGGAGATGCTCGAGGCGGCGCTCGCCGCCGGGGTGACCGCCGCCGGGGGGGACGCCTACCTCGCCGGGGTGCTGCCGACCCCGGCCGCCCCGCTGCTTCTGCGCCGTCACGACTTCCATCTCGCGGCGGTCATCTCCGCCTCCCACAACCCGTATGAGGACAACGGGATCAAGCTGTTCGGTCCCGACGGCTTCAAGCTCGACGATGACACCGAGGTCGCGATTGAGGCGGTGATGATGGCCCCGCACCCCGACGGGGGCCGCCGCCCTGCCCGGATCGGCCGCGTGCGGACCTTTCACGGTGCCCTCGAGGACTACCTGCGCGAACTGCACACCCGGTTCGGTGCGCTCGACCTCGGCGGGCAGCGGATCCTGCTCGACTGTGCGCACGGGGCGACCTACCGGGCGGCCCCGGAGATCTTCCGCCGCCTCGGGGCCGAGGTGACTGTGCTCTGTGACCGTCCGGACGGGCAGAACATCAACGCCGGTTGTGGATCGACCCATCTCGGCCGGCTCACCGAGGCGCTCGGGACCGGCGATTCGACGCTCGGCTTCGCCTTCGACGGGGACGGCGACCGGGTCCTCGCCGTCGACGGAGCGGGGATCACCGTCGACGGCGACGAGCTGATCGCCCTCGCCGCCCGGCACCTGAAGGCGGCGGGAGCGCTGTGGGGGGACGGCGTCGCCGTGACGGTGATGACCAACTACGGCTTCCAGGCGGCGATGGCCGACGCCGGGATCGAGGTCGCCCAGACGGCGGTCGGCGACCGCTACGTCCTCGACGAGCTGCGCCGGCGGGGCTGGCGCCTCGGCGGCGAGCAGTCCGGGCACATCATCGACCTCGCGTTCGCCCCCGGGGGCGACGGGATCGCCAGCGCCCTGCTCATCCTCGAGGCCCTCGGCGGGGCCGACCTCCGCGACCGCGATGCGATGGAGAAGCTACCCCAGCGGCTCGTCAACCTCCGCGCCGGCGATCGCTCTGCGCTCACCGCGGCGCTCGGTGCCCCCGCGGTGATCGCCGCGATCGCCGCGGCCGACTCCGAGCTCGCCGGTCGTGGCCGGGTGCTCGTCCGGGCGAGCGGCACCGAACCGCTCGTGCGGGTGATGGTCGAGGCCCCGACGGTCAGTGAGACCGACGCCCACTGCGCCGAGATCGCGGCCGCCGTCGAGGCTGCGCTCACCGGCCCGCCCGGCTGACGGATACCGAGTCGCGGCCGAGGCGGGAAAGCCGGGCCCGGCCGCGCAGATAACATCAGCAGCCCTCCCGCTCAGAGATCAAGGAGTTGCCCGCAGATGTGCGGAATCGTCGGATACGTCGGACCCCAGGAGGCCCGGGCCCTGCTGATGGCCGGCCTCGAGAAGCTCGAGTACCGCGGCTATGACTCGGCCGGGATCTCGGTCATCGACGGGGACCGGATCGACGCCGTTCGCGCCGTCGGCAACCTCAGCGCCCTCCGGACCGCCCTGGCGGAGCGCGGCACCGTCACTCGGGAGACCGCGAGCTCGGAGACGGGCTCCTTCACCGCGATCTCCCTCACCGATCTGGACGCAGACCCCGTATCCGGCGCTGGGGAGCCGCCCGCACCTCCGCACGGCACCGGCATCGGGCATACCCGCTGGGCCACCCACGGCGGGGTGACCGAGGCCAACGCGCACCCCCACTACGACAGCGCCGACCGGATCCATATCGTCCTCAACGGAATCGTCGAGAACTACGTCGCGCTGAAGGCCCGGCTGATCGCCGATCCGATCCGCCCAGCCCGGTTCACCTCCGAGACCGATGCGGAGGTGATCGCCCACCTGATCGCGCTCCACTACAGGCCCGGCGGTCTCCTCGACGCCGTTCGCGCGACCTACCGTGAACTGGAGGGCCACTTCAGCTTCGTCGCGATGAGCGTCGATGAGCCCGGCCGGCTCGTCGGCGTCCGCAAGGAGTGCCCGCTGATCGTCGGCCGCGGTGACGGGGAGACCTTCATCGGCTCCGCGGTCCCCGCGTTCATGGCCCACACCCGCCACGTCCAGTACATGAACGACGATGAGATCGTCGTCATCACTGCCGAGGGCGCCGCCTTTTCGACCGTCGCCGGGGAGCCGCTCACGCGGGAGATCTCGGTGATCGACTGGGACCCCGAGACGGCGGAGAAGCAGGGGTATGAGACGTTCATGCTCAAGGAGATCCACGAGCAGGCCGACGCGGTCGCCGACACGATCGGTGAGCGGGCAACCCGGACGGACGGGATCGACCTCGACTTCGAGGGGGAGATGAGCACCGCGCTGATCGCCCGCGCCCGGCGGATCGTCATCGTCGGGTGTGGCACCTCCTACCACGCCGGCCTGATCGGCCGCTACGCGATCGAGCAGTGGGCGCGGGTGCCCGTCGAGGTGGACGTCGCCTCTGAATACCGCTATCGCACCCCGATCGTCGGCCCCGACGATCTCGTCATCGGCATCTCCCAGTCGGGGGAGACGCTCGACACGCTTGCGGCGATGCGCACCGCTCGGGGCGAGGGGGCCCGTGTGCTCGCCCTCACAAACATCATGGGCAGTCAGATGACCCGGGAGGCGGACGGTGTCCTCTACACCCGGGCCGGGCTCGAGATCGGCGTCGCCGCGACGAAGACGTTCGTCGCCCAGGTCACCGCGCTGTACCTGCTCGCCCTCTCCCTCGCCGAGCAGCGTGGCACGCTCGACCGGGCCGAGCTGACCCGCCTCGTCGCCGAGATCCGGCGCCTGCCCCATCTCATCAGCCACCTGCTCGAGGCGGAGGAGGCGCACATCCGAGCGATCGCCGATCAGCTCGCCCCGGCGAACTTCTTCCTCTACATCGGCCGTCACGCCGGCGTCCCCGCGGCACTCGAGGGGGCGCTCAAGCTGAAGGAGATCTCCTACATCGCCACCGACGCCTACGCCGCCGGGGAGATGAAGCACGGGCCGATCGCCCTGCTCGATGAGTCGACCCCCGTCGTCGCCGTCGCCACCGACTCGCCGGTCCTCGCCAAGCTCATCTCCAACGTACAGGAGGTCCGGGCTCGAGGTGCGCGGGTGATCGCGGTCGCGAGCGAGGGCAACCTCACCATCGGCGGACATGCCCATGAGGTCATCCGGGTGCCCCAGACCGATCCGCTGCTCGCGCCGCTGCTCGCGGTGGTCCCCCTCCAGGTCCTCGCCTACGGGATCGCGAGGCGCCGTGGGCTCAACGTCGACCAACCCCGCAACCTCGCCAAGACGGTCACCGTCGAGTGAGCCGCCCGGACGGACCCTAGACTCGAGCGGGTGTCGCTCCCGGCCTGGCTCGAGCCCCTGCCCGACGCGCCCGCCCAGCGCGCGATCGACCGCTGGGCGATCGACACGCTCGGGATCGCCGCCGACACGCTGATGGAGCGGGCCGGCACCGCCCTCGCCCGGCTGACGGGCGCGATCGTCCCGAACGGGCGCATCGCCGTGCTCGCGGGCAAGGGCAACAACGGGGGTGACGGCCGGGTCGCTGCGCGGGCGCTGGCTGCCCACGGTCGCGAGGTGACGCTGATCGAGGTGACTGACGCTGATCCGGTCGACCTGGACCGGATCACCGGTGCCGCCGCGGTGATCGACGCCCTGCTCGGCACCGGCGCCTCCGGACCCCCGCGGCCGGCGGCCGCCGCGGCGATCGCCGCAATCAACGCGGCTGCCGACGGCGGTGCGGTGATCATCGCCGCCGACGTCCCTTCGGGCGTGGACGCAAGCAGCGGTGAGGTCGCCGCCGAGGCGGTCCGGGCCGCCCACACCGTCACCTTTCACGCCGCCGCCCCCGGCCTCTGGCTCGCGCCCGGCAAGGCCCACGCCGGGGAGGTGACGATCGTCGACATCGGCATTCCGGCGGTCGGCGCGCCGGTCCGGCTCGACACCGGACTGCTCACTGAAGCGGTCCTCGGGGAGGTCCCACGCCGGCGGGCGGACTCGACGAAGTTCACCAGTGGCCACCTCCTCGCCGTCGCCGGATCTGCCCGCTACACCGGCGCGCCTGCGCTCGTCGCCCGCGCCGCCGCCCGCGCCGGGGCCGGGTATGTCACCGTGTCGGTCCCCGCTGCGGTGCTGCCCGTGCTCGCGGCCAAGCTGCTGGAGGAGATGGTCGCCGACCGCACCGACCTCGACG
The DNA here is from genome assembly GCF_023330685.1 of Conexibacter sp. DBS9H8. Taxonomy (GTDB): domain Bacteria; phylum Actinomycetota; class Thermoleophilia; order Solirubrobacterales; family Solirubrobacteraceae; genus Palsa-465. The sequence goes on along the minus strand of NZ_CP097128.1, from coordinate 2,858,925 downwards.
ACCGGTTCGACCGGGCCGACGTCGTCGTGCTCGGCCCCGGACTCGGCCGCGAGGATGACATCCCCGCGCTCGTGCGGAGGGTGAGCGCAGGCGCCGCCGGTCCGCTCGTCCTCGATGCCGACGGCCTCAACGCGCTTGGGACCGACCTCGAGGCGCTCAGCTTCCGTTCCGGCGCGACCGTGATCACCCCGCACGCCGGAGAGCTCGGGCGGCTGCTCGGCCGCCCCTCGAGTGAGATCGCCGCCCGGCGGCTCGCCTGCGCTCGGGAGGCGGCGACCCGCTCGGGTGCCGTCGTCGTGCTCAAGGGGGACGACACGATCATCACCGACGGCGTCCAGACGGCGATCAGCCCCGGCGGCGTCCCGGCGCTGGCGACCGCCGGGACGGGGGACGTGCTCGCCGGGGTGATCGGAGCCTACCTCGCCCGCGGCATGGAGCCCTTCTGCGCCGCCGCCGCCGGCGTCTACGCCCACCTTCGGGCCGGTGCGCTCGCCGCGGCCGCGGTCGGGGCTGAGGGGCTGATCGCCTCGGACGTGATCGAGCGTCTCGGGCTTGTGTTCGTCGACGGCTTCGAGCCGGAGGGTCGCTCGTGACCCTGCGTGCCGTCGCGGAGATCAACCTCGCCGCGCTCGAACGGAACGTCGCCACCCTGGCGGGCCGGATCGGGCCGTCCGTGCTGTGTGCGGTCGTCAAGGCCGACGGCTACGGCCACGGCGCCGTCGAGGTCGCCCGCGCGGCGTTGGGGGCCGGAGCGGGCGCGCTCGCGGTGGCAACCGCCGGGGAGGCACTCGCCCTCCGCGAGGCCGGGGTGGCGGGCGGCCGCCTGATCGTCCTCGGGGCACTGTCGGCACAGGAGGTCCCCGTCGCACTGGCCGCCGGCGCCGAGCTCGTTGCCTGGGATGAGCGGTTCGTTCGCGCGCTCGCCGGCCACCGCGTCGGCCTGCACGTCAAGTTCGACTCGGGGATGGGCCGCCTCGGGACCCGGGACCCGGCCGCCGTCGCCGCCGTCGCGGCGGTGATCGAGACGACCCCCGGCCCGGAGCTCGTCGGTGTCTGCACGCACTTCGCCACCAGTGACGGTGACCTCGACTTCACCCGCGCGCAGCTCGCCGCCTTCACCCCGGTCGCCGCGGGGCTCGCCCGGCCGGGAGTGACCGTCCACGCCGCCAACAGCGCGGCCGTCCTGCGCCTCCCCGCCAGCCACCTCGACATGGTCCGTACCGGGATCGCCCTCTACGGCGCCGACCCGCTGAATGAGGATCCGTCCCGGCACGGACTCGAGCCGGTGCTCAGCCTTCGCTCCTACGTCGCGGCGGTCAAGCCGGTGCGCGCCGGGGAGAGCGCCGGGTATGGCCGCCGGTTCATCGCCAGCGCCGACGGGTGGCTGGCGACCGTCCCGATCGGGTACGCCGACGGGGTCAGCCGCCGGCTCACCAACAACTGTGACGTGCTCATCAACGGGCGGCGCCACCCGCTCGTCGGCACCGTCAGCATGGACAACATCACCGTCGATCTCGGTGCGACGACGACGGTGGCCGTCGGCGACCCGGTCACCCTGATCGGTGCCGACGGCAGCGAGCGCCAGACCGTCGAGGCGCTCGCCCACCGTCTCGACACGATCAACTACGAGGTGCTTTGCGCGATCGGCGCTCGCGTGCCGCGCCATTACCATCGTGACGGGGCGGGGCTGTGAGCGGAGCGTTCCCATCCGCACCGCCACCCGGTCCCACCGGGCCGCCCGAGGCCGTGCTACGTGGGCTCGCCGGCCTCACCGACCGCGCCTGGCTCGTCGGCGGGGCGCTCCGGGACGAGCTGCTCGGCCGGGCCAGCCACGACGTCGACCTCACCGTCGACGGGGACGCCCGCTCGCTCGCGCGGGCACTCGCCCGCCGGACCGGCGCGAGCGCGTTCGGCCTCTCGGACGCCTTCGGCGCCTGGCGGGTGACCGCCCCAGACCGCGCCTGGCAGGTCGACGTCACCCCGCTGAGCGCGTCGACGCTCGAGGCGGATCTCGCCAACCGTGATCTCACCGTCAACGCGATCGCCCGACCGCTCGCCGGCGGGCCGCTCATCGACCCCTTCGGCGGGGCGGCCGACCTTGCGGCGCGGCGGCTCGTGATGGTCAGTCCGTCGGCGTTTCACGCCGACCCGCTGCGCGTCCTGCGGCTTGCCCGGATCGGCGCCGACCTCGGTTTCGAGGTCGACCCAGACACCGTCCGCGCCGCCCGTGCGGCCGCGCCCGGGCTCGCCGGCACCGCCGCCGAGCGGATCTTCGCCGAGCTCAGGCAGGTGCTCGCCGGCCGGGACCCCCACACGGGCCTCGACTACGCCGAGGGGCTCGGGGCGAGCGCGGTCGTGCTCCCAGAGCTTGTCAACCTTCACGGTGTCGAGCAGAACATCTACCACCACCGGGATGTGCACGGGCACACGCTCGAGGCGCTCGCCTACGCGGTGACGCTCACCCGCGACCCAGCCGCTGTGTTCGATGTGCCCGCCACTTCGGTCGCCGCGCTGCTCGCCGAACCGGTCGCCGAGGGGATGACCCGCGGCGAACTGCTGCGCTGGGGGGCACTGCTCCACGACATCGCCAAGCCCCAGACGCGGGCGGTGAGCCCGGAGGGCCGGGTCACCTTCTTTGGCCACGACCTCGCCGGCGCGGACCTGTCCCGGGCGATCCTCGAGCGTCTGCGGGCCTCCGAACGGGTGCGCGCCCACGTCGCCGATCTCACCCGCCACCACCTCCGCCTCGGGTTCCTCGTCCATCACCGTCCCCTCTCCGCCCGGGCTCGCTACGACTATCTCAACGCGTGTGACTCAGTCAGCGCCGACGTGACGCTGTTGTCGATCGCCGACCGGCTCGCCACCCGGGGACGCAACGCCGAGGCGGCGATCGCCGCCCACCTCGACCTCGCCCGGGAGCTGTGGCCCGCCGTGCTCGCCTACCGCGCGCAGCCACCGCGGCCCCCGATCCGAGGTGACGCGCTCGCCGCTGAGCTCGGCCGGCCCCCCGGCCCGTGGCTGGCCGAGACGCTCGCCGAGCTCACCGCCGCCCGCTACGCCGGCGAACTTGCCGACGGCAGAGCAGCGGCTGTCGCCCACGCCCGGCGCTGGCTCGCCGCGCCCGCGGCGACGTCTGCCGCGACCCCCGCGCCACCCGGCGTGGGGGGGTGAGCTCAGGCGGTGGCGCAGGCGGATCGCTCCTGTATTAGCCTCGCAGCGTGAGCGATCCCGACTGCATCTTCTGCCAGATCGTCGCGGGGGCGCTGCCGGCCCACCGTGTCCACGAGGATGAGCGCACGCTCGCGTTCATGGACATCGCCCCGGGCACCCCCGGCCACCTCCTCGTCATCCCCAAGGCACACGCCCGTGATGTCCTTGAGATCGGTGAGGGCGATCTCGGCGCGGTCGTGCTCAGCGCCCAGCGGATGGCCCGGCGGGTGAGCGAGCGGCTCGGCGCCGATGGCGTCAACCTGATCAACTCCTGCGGCGCCGCGGGCTGGCAGACGGTCTTTCACCTCCACTTCCACGTCATTCCCCGCTACGCCGGTGATCCGCTACGCCTCCCGTGGGTCCCCGAGCCGGGCGAACCGACGGAGATCGCCGCTCTCGCCGAGCGGCTCCGCTGACCCGGTTCGTGACGGCGGGCTGATACGGTAGGCGCGATTCCGCGGGGCCGGCAACCGGGGCGGGACGAGGCGAGAGAGCAGCAAAGGGGTCAGGCAACAACATGGCAACGGGAACCGTCAAATGGTTCAGCGACGACAAGGGGTTCGGTTTCATCACCCCCGACGACGGGGGACGTGACCTGTTCGTCCACTTCAGCGGCATCACCGGGGACGGCTACCGGTCACTGCCGGAGGGCGCGAAGGTCAGCTATGAGGAGGAGGCGGGGCCCAAGGGTCCCAAGGCGGTCAACGTCGCCAAGCTGTGAGCGGTGCAGGCCCGGGTCGGTGCTTCCCGCGCCGCCCGGGCCCTGCAAGCAAACGCGCAACATCGACGCGGAGCGTCGGTTTAATGAGCTGATGAGACGCTTCCCGTTGGCCGCTGTGGCCACCTCCCTGCTCGCCCTCGGCGTCCCTGCGGCGGCTGCCGCCGGAGAGGTGCAGCTCGGGCAGACGACGACGCCACTGGCTGCTCCGACCTGCCCGGCGGGCACGACCGCGGCGAACTGCACGATCCTGCTCACCCAGATGACCGGGTTGGAGACCGTCAGCGACGGAATCTTCATGCCGACCCGGGTCAAGCAGGACGGGGTCCTCACCGCCATGACCGTCGGTGTCTCCTCAGCCGCCAAGAGCTACGTGTCGGGGCTGGACAAGAGCTACGGCGGGCCGCCTCAGGCGCAGCTGACGGTGCTGCGCAGCACCGGCGCTCCGGGGCGCAACCGGTGGGAGGTGGTCGCCCAGAGCGCCCCCCAGGAGCTCGCCTCCTACCAGGGCGGGCTGTTTGAGTTTCCGCTCGGCCAGGCCCTTCCCGTCGTGCCGGGAGAGGTGATCGCCCTCAGCACCGCGACGTGGGCGCCCGTGCTGTCGATCGACCTCGCCAAGTCGAGCTTCGCCTACCGCCAGCCGCGGGTTCCCACCGCCCCGGCGGCCGGTGGCGCGGCGACCTGCACGGGGGCGGCGCCGACGCTCGCGACGCCGCTCACTATCGGCGATCAGTCAACCTATGGCTGCAGCTACACCGGCACCCGCATCGAGTACAGCGCGACGGAGATCACGACGCCGACACCGATCGCCGCCGCCGACCTCGCCCGCCGGCTGAGCGGACGTCACGCCCGGCCCCACCGGGTGAACCCGGCCTCCACTCGGGTTCGCGCGCACCGCCGGTTCCGTCGGCGCTGACGTCGCCCGGGGGTGTCGGTGGTCTCAGAAGCCGGCGCCGCCGGTCGTGGAGGTCACCGCGCCTGACCCTCCGGTTCCGGCGCTGGTGGTGGCGGCGCCCGCACCGGCCCCCGCGGTCCCGCCCCCGCTCGTCGCGCCACTGGTGGCCGAACCGCCGCCGGTGGCGGCACCGGCGGTCGATCCGGATGGCCCCGCCGAACCGCCCGAACTGACGGCGGCTCCGCCGCTGCTCGCCGCCGACCCGCCACCGGTGGACGAGGCCCCGCTCGTTGCCGGGGTCGACGTTGAACCGGTCGTGGACGTCGTCGCCGTCGTCTGCGGGGCGACCGGCTGTGAGCTTGCCGGCACCGTCAGCGGCGGCGCCCCGGAGGTGTCCGCCGCGTTACCACCGCCTCCGCCGCAGGCGCTGAGAGTGACCACGGTGAGGACCGCGGCGACCGGCAGCAGGACGCCGGCGGGGCGCATCAGAGCATCGGTTCGAGCTGCCCGCTGCAGGTCGGGCAGATCGTCAGGTCCTTCTGGCAGAGCTGGTCGCAGTGGTTGCAGAAGCGCAGGTTGTCCACCGCCCAGGGCAGCTCTGAACCCGTCGGTGCGACCGGGGTGAGCCGGGAGACGGGGACGAGCAGCTCGCCGGACTCGTGGTCGACGTAGCGCACATCGGGCTCGGCCTCGATGATCACCTCACGGCCCGACGGGGCGCGGAAGCGGTACTTGTCCTTGATCCTCATGCCGTCTCCGGTCTAGTGGTGGGCGGGGGTGCCGTGTTCATCCGGGAGATGGGCGATCTCATTGCGGGTGTCCCGGATCCAGATGACGAGGGAGACGACAAAGAGGACGGCGCCGATGCCGATCCACCACAGGCCCTCGGTGAGGCCGACGAGGACGAGGGTGATGCCGATCGCGAGGATGAGCGGGAGCGGCGTCCCCGGAGGGAGGTGAATCTCCTCACCGGCCGCCGGGACGAACTGATCGTCGGAGATCACCGATGACGTCGTGGTCCCGGTCGCGCCCGAGCGTGAGCCTGTCTGCGCGTCGCTCACGAGTGCAGGTAGATCGCGGCGACGATGAAGGTCGCGCCGAACATGAAGAAGCAGATCGCGCCGGCGATCAGGCCGGTGCGGAGGTTCTTCTGGGCCAGCTTCTTATCCATGGGGGAAATGTACCTCTTTCAGTCAGAGCTTGACGTCGACGACCATCGCGCAGAACAGCAGCGCCAGGTAGGCAAGCGAGTACAGATATAGGCGCAGTGCGGAGCGGCGGTCCGCACGCCGGTACAGGATCACGGCGCCGATCACGAAGACGAGGCCGAGAACGATCGAGCATGCCTCATAGATGATGCCGAACATCCCCGTGCACGCGGGCAGCTGGGTGAGCGCGTACAGGAGCAGGGAGTACAGGAGGATCTGACGGCGCGTCTCGGCTTCGCCGCGGACGACCGGAAGCATCGGGATCTTCACCTTCGCGTACTCGTCCTTCATCAGCAGGCTGAGCGCCCAGAAGTGGGGGGGCGTCCAGTAGAAGACGATCGCGAACAGGTAGACCGCCGTCCACGACAGCGAGTTGTGCACGGCCGCCCAGCCGACGAGCGGTGGAATCGCCCCCGCGGCGCCGCCGATGACGATGTTCTGGGGGCTGCGCCGCTTCAGCCAGATCGTGTAGACCCCGACGTAGCCGACGAACCCGGCGAGGGCGAGTGAGGCGGCGAGCACGTTGAGGGTGAGGCTCATCAGCAGGAAGCTGAGCGCCGCGAGGCTGAGCCCGAAGGTGAGGGCCGCCCGTGGGGAGACCCGGCCGCTGGGGACCGGGCGTGACGCGGTCCGGGCCATCTGCGCGTCGATGTCGCGGTCCCAGTAGTGGTTGACCGCGCCCGCGCCGCCGGCGGACAGGTAGCCACCGAGGCAGGCGAGGGCGATCTTGCTCGCCGGGGGGTTGCCGGCGACCTCCATCGTCGTGATCGTCGTCAGCAGCAGCAGCGACTGGACCTTCGGCTTGGTCAGCTCCAGGTAGTCCGACAGCAGCTGGCGCAGGCGTGACTGAGGCGCGACGGCAAGCGCCGCGGAGGAACTCTGAGCGCTCACGTCGATCAGCTTACCTGCAGTCAGGGGAGGCGGGACACCCGGGCGCTACTGCGCCCGGGTGAACTGCTCGGCCCCACCGGTCTTCTGGATGACCCCGGTGTCGATCTCGATCTGACGGCGGATGTCCTTCATCGGCTCGACCGAGCGAACGTAGGGGATCACGTCGAAGTTGTTGACCGGCGGCGGGGACTGGGTGAACCACTCCAGCGTGTTGCCCTTCCACGGGTCGGGTCCGGCGATCTTCCCGGTCTTGTAGGAGCGCAGGAAGTTCCAGAAGGTGAGGAGCATCCCGATCCCGAGGATGTAGGCGCCGATCGAGGAGACCAGGTTGAACGTCGACCACCCCAATCCCGGCTGGTAGGTGTAGATCCGTCGCGGCATCCCCGAGAGCCCGAGGGCGTGCTGGGGGAAGAACGTCAGGTTGAACCCGATGAAGGAGATCCAGAAGGAGATCTTGCCGAGCCGCTCGTTGCAGAGCCGCCCGGTCATCTTCGGATACCAGTAGTAGGTGCCGGAGAGGATCGTGAACACGGCGCCGCCCATCAGCACGTAGTGGAAGTGGGCGACGACGAAGTACGTGTCGTTCAGCTGCCAGTCGACGGGGAACACGGCGAGGAAGATGCCGGTGATGCCGCCGATCAGGAACGTGAAGATGAACCCGAGCGCCCAGTACATCGAGGCGGTCATCACGAGCGACCCGCGCCACAGCGTGCCGATCCAGTTGAAGATCTTCACCCCGGTCGGGATTCCGATCAGGAACGAGCTGAGCATGAAGAACGCGAGCACCGCGAGCGGCATCGGCGCGGTGAACAGGTGGTGGGCCCACACGAGCGTGGCGAGGAATGCGATCACGATCGTCGAGGCGGCGATCGCCTTGTACCCGAAGATCGGCTTGCGGGCGAACACCGGCAGCACCTCGGAGATGATCCCGAACCCGGGGAGGATCATGATGTACACCTCGGGGTGGCCGAAGAACCAGAACAGGTTCTCCCACAGGACCGGCGACCCGTGGAAGGTCGGGTCGAACCAGTGGGTGCCGAAGTGGCGGTCGGTCAGCAGCATCGTCACCGCGGCGGCGATCACCGGCAGGGCGATGATCAGCAGGATCGCGTAGATGAGGATCGACCACACGAACAGGGGCAGCCGGCCCCAGCTCATGCCCGGCGCGCGCATGTTGACGATCGTCACGTAGAAGTTGACCGCCCCGACGAGTGAGGAGAGGCCGGTGAGGTGGATGAGGAAGATCCACGCGTCCTGTCCGCCCGAGGGGGAGTACTGGATCGAGGAGAGCGGCGGGTAGGACCACCAGCCGGCGTCGGGCGGGTGCCAGAACAGGGTCGCGTAGAAGACGATCCCGCCGGCGGCGAGCAGCCAGAAGGAGAGCGCGTTGAGGCGAGGGAACGCCATGTCCCGGGCGCCGATCATCAACGGCACGAAGTAGTTGCCGAAGCCGGCCATGATCGGCACGACGAACAGGAAGATCATCGTCGTCCCGTGCAGGGTGATCAGCTCGTTGTAGGTCTGGCTGCTGATCAGCGTGTTGTTCGGCACGGCAAGCTGGCTGCGGATGAGCAGCGCCTCGGTGCCGCCGAGAGCGAAGAACACGAAGGTGAGGACGATGTACATGATCCCGATCTTCTTGTGATCGGTCGTCAGCACCCAGTCGACCCACTTGCGCGAACTCGGGCGCTGCACCTCATGGACGAGGATCTCGGGGACGGGGCGGATGGTGGCCTGGGACGTGGTGGACATGGGCTTGTTCTTTCCGCTCCTTAGAAGACGCCGTTGGAGGTGAGGCCGCCGGACTTGATCAGATCCTGGCGCAGTTGGCCGACCTGGATGCCCTGGTCGGTGATGAGCCGGTTCTGCTGGGCGAGCCACGCCACGTACTGGCTCGGGGTGACGATCTTGACGAGCGCGGTCATGAAGGCGTGGCCGCGGCCACACAGCTGGGCGCACTGGCCGTAGTAGGTGACGCCGGCGTGCAGCGCCTTGAACCACGTGTGGGTCGTGTAGCCGGGGACGGCGTCGACCTTGCCGCCGAGCTTGGGCACCCACCAGGAGTGGATGACGTCGCTGGACTGGATGACGAGGTCGATCGTGACGCCGGCGGGGGCCTCCATCTCCTGGTAGGAGTATGGGAGGTGCTTGGTGAAGTAGTCCTTGTTGCAGCCGTTCCCGTACACGTACTTCCAGATGAAGCGCCGTCCGAGCACGCAGATCGTGAGCTCCTTGCCGTTCGGCGGGCGCGGCGTGTTGAGGCTCGCCGACAGCACCTGCCCGGCCGAGGCGTCCGAGTTCGGCGGGTTGATGATGCTCGGAAGCGTGACGAAGGTCGCGACGGCAAGGACGACGAGGATTCCGGCGGCCCCGGCGGTCAGGCCGAGCTCGACCTTGGTGTTGCCGTGGAACTGCTCGGCGACCGGGTGCTTCTTGGCCCGGAACTTCCAGATCGCGTACACGAGCGCCCCCTCGACGGCGAGGAAGACGAACAGCGCGACCCACGAGACGATCAGGTAGAGCGTCTCCTCGCTGTTGGCGTTCGGGGAGCCGCCGGACTTGGGGACATCCCAGTTCGCCAGGGCGCTGGAGGCGAACAGAAGCGACCCGAGGATCACGGAGCCCGCAACGGCGAGCAACCGGCGAGGACGGGAGGCGAGCAGTTGGAGTGGGGGGCGTGATCTCTTCAAAGCGCCTGCATCTTACCTCCCGAGGCCCCTGCGAGGTCGGCTGCCCGCGTCCCCGGAGTGTGTCCGCCGGCCGCTCCGTCTCAGGGCGGAGCCGAACTCCTCCTCAGGGCGGAGGCGCTCTCGGGGTGGGGCATATACTGAGCCCCCGCTTTGCGCGCGCGAGGAGCCATCACTGTGACGGCGGGGGCTGTTCTCGCGTCCGCTGCCGCGCTGCCCCTGCTCCGTCGCCGCTACGCGGTTCCGCGCCGGCTCGTGCTCGCCGCCGCCGCCGCGGGTCCCCTCGCCACCGGCGTGCTCGTTCCGCGCGGCCGGAGGCGCGCCGTCGCGGTCTGCATGGCGCAGATGTGGGCGTATTTCGCGGCCTATGAGATGCCCTACGACGATCCGGCCGGCCTCGCCGAACGGGTGCACGTGCAGTACCCGATCGACGTCGATCGGGTGATCGGGCTCGGCACCGTCCCCTCCGAGCGTCTCCAGCGCCGCTTCGCTCGCGAAGGTCAGATCAACCGGTTCGAGCGGATCCTCGTGTGGTGCCACTGGGTCTGGTTTCCCGTCCCGCACCTGGCCGTGCTCTATGTTCTCGCTCGGCGGCCGGACCGTTTCGCCCCTGCCGCCGCACGCCTCTATGCGACCTTCGACTGTGGTGCCATCGTCTACTGGCTCGTGCCGACCGCTCCGCCCTGGTGGGCGGCCGTCAAGGGCTACCTCGGTCATGAGGACCCGCTCCCGGTGCGCCGGATGATGCGCGAGTACGGCGAGCTGTTCTGGGGGAACCGCTGGGGCGGGCTGTACTCCGCCCTCGGCGGTAACCCGCTTGCGGCGATGCCGTCGATGCACTTCGCCACCTCGGTGATGGCCGCCCGGGCCCTCGAGGAGGTCGGCCCGGTCCCCGCGGCCGTCGGCTGGACCTACACGGCGACGCTCGGGCTCGCGCTCATCTACCTCGGGGAGCACTACGCCGTCGACCTGCTGGCCGGCGGACTGCTCGCGGAGTCGGTGCGACGGGCCGCCGGCCGCCTGACCGCACCGGCGCGGTCGCTCGTGTGGGCCGTCGACACGCTCCAAGGGCTCGCGCGCGGCCGCTGATGCCGGTGGACGAGGCGCGCGAACCGGTCACGGAGGAGGCCCCGCGGATCGTCCTCACCCGCCGGCGGCTGCTCGGGACGGGCGTCTTTGTCCTCGTCGTCCTCGCCTTCCTCTACTTCGCCCTCCCCAAGCTCGTCGGGCTCGGTGCGACGTTCAAGCGCCTCGGCCAGGGCAACGTCTGGTGGCTCGTCGTCGCCGTCATCCTCGAGGTGTTCTCCTACGTCGGCTACACCGCCCTGTTCCGGGCCGTGTTCGTGCACCGGGCGGCCCGGATCAACTGGCGGGCGAGCTATCAGATCTCCCTCGCCTCCGGCGTCGCCACCCGGCTGTTCTCCAGCGGCGGCGCCGGCGGCGTCGCCCTCACCGTGTGGGCGCTGCGCCGGGCCGGCGTTGAGGCCCGCACCCTCGCGGCCCGGATGATCGCCTTCCTCGTGATCCTCTACGGCGTCTACATGGGAACGCTCCTGATCGACGGGCTCGGCCTCTACTTCCATGTCTGGCCCGGGGCGGGCCCGTTCGCGATCACGGTCATTCCCGCCCTGTTCGGCGCCTTCGCGATCGTCGTCTTCCTCGCCGTCGCCCTCATCCCCACCGACCTTGAACGGTTCGTCGCCCGCCGCGCCGGTGGGACCGGGCGGATCGGCTCGATCGCCCGGCGCCTGGCGACCGTGCCCGCCTCCGCCGCGGCGGGGGTTCGTACGGCGATCGGGCTCGTCCGCCGCCGCGACCCGTCCCTGCTCGGGGCGCTCGCCAACTGGGGGTTCGATATCGCCTGCCTGTGGGCGTCCTTCCACGCCTTCGGGTACCACCCGCACACCGCCGTCGTGATCATGGCCTACTTCGTCGGCTGGCTCGCGAACCTGCTGCCGATCCCGGGCGGGGTCGGCGGGGTCGAGGGCGGGCTGATCGGTTCCTTCAGTGCCTTCGGCGTGAGCGTGCAGGGCGCCGTCGTCGCCGTCCTCGCCTACCGGGCGATCAGCTTCTGGATGCCGACCATCCCCGGGCTCATCGCCTACCTGCAACTGCGCCGCACCGTGCGGGATTGGGACGACGCTACCCTTTCTGAAGTATGAGCTCGAGCGCCTATGAGAACGTCGTCATCGTCGGAAGCGGACCCGCCGGCTACACCGCGGCTCTCTACACGGCGCGCGCGAACCTCAACCCGCTCGTGATCGAGGGGTGGGCGTGGGGCGGCCTGCTCCAGCAGACGACCGAGGTCGAGAACTTCCCGGGCTTCCCCGCCGGAATCATGGGTCCCGAGCTGATGACCCAGATGCGCGAACAGGCTCAGCGGTTCGGCGCCCGGCTCGAGACCGACGAGGTCACCGGCCTCACGCTCGCTCGCGACGGCGGCCTGCACACCGTTGACGTCGGCGGCGAGCTCCACCGCGCCCGCACGGTCATCCTCGCGATGGGCGCCCAGCACAAGAAGCTCGGGGTCGAGGGGGAGGAGCTCCTCTCCGGTCGCGGGGTCAGCTACTGCGCGACCTGCGATGCCGCGTTCTTCCGGGACGTCCCGACGATCGTCGTCGGCGGCGGCGATTCGGCGATGGAGGAGGCGATCTTCCTCGCCAAGTTCGCCTCCGAGGTGATCGTCGTCCACCGCCGTGACAGCTTCCGGGCGTCGAAGATCATGATCGAGCGTGCCCGCGAGGTTCCGAACATCCGCTTCCTCACCCCCTACACGGTCGACGCCTTCCTCGCCGGAGAGGCGGGTCCACTCGCCCGCGTCCGTCTCCGTCACACCGGTGACGACAGCCTCCAGGAGCTCGAGATCGCCGGTGCGTTCATCGCCGTCGGTCACGTTCCCCAGTCCCAGATCGTCGCCGGGCAGGTGAGCCTCGATGAGAACGGCTACGTCGTCTGCGAGGGCCGGTCGACCCGTACGGGCGTTCCGGGCGTGTTCGCCGCCGGAGACCTCGTCGATCACACCTACCGCCAGGCGATCACCGCCGCCGGATCCGGCTGCCAGGCCGCCCTCGACGCCGAGTGGTACCTGCGTGACAGCCCTGCCCCGAGCGACGCCGACGAGGCGCTCGCCGAGGCGTAGGACCGGACGGCCCGGTCCGCGGGTGGTCTGAGTAGACCACCCGCGGAAGGATCGCTACGGCGGTCAGCCGGCGGTCGGCAGGCTGGCGGCGGGAGCCGTCCCGGCCACGGTGATGGTGATCGGGACCGACCCCGCGCCGACGTTGGCCGAACCGCCGAAGATCCGAGCTCGGACCACGTGGGTGCCGTCCCGGCCGAAGCGGTAGACGAAGCCGAAGCGCGAGCCGCGGTTGACGCTGTGGACGGCGATGTTCTGCCAGCCGCCCTGAGCGGTCTGCATCTGCAGGTAGATCGGGTGACCGGCGTGATCGGGGCTGACGTTGCCGCTGAAGTGCACGGCGGACCCAGCCGTCGTGGTCGTCGCGCTCGCGGCCATCGTGACCGCGTCAGCGACCCCGACGGACAGGCTCGCGCTGTGGGCGGCGGGGGAGGCGACCGTTTCGACCACGTAGGCGGTGTTGTGCAACGGGGTGACGGTGAAGCGGTAGCTGCCGTTGGGCTGCGTCGTCGTCGTCGCAATCTCCTGCAGACGCCCGCCCGCCGTGCGTCCGTAGAGCGCGACCGCCGTGCCGGCGGTGGGCAGGGTCGTTCCCGCGACCGGGCTGAGGCTGCCCGACAGGGTGAGCGGGTCACCGACGGTGATCTGTGGCGCGGAGGCCGCGATCGTGAAGGCCGGGTTCTGGGCCTGCTGGACGGCGAGGGTCACCGGGTCCGAGGTGCCGGCGACGTTGACCGCGTCGCCGGGAACGAGCACCCGCAGGGTGTCCTCGCCGGTGCGGGCAAGCGCCCTGGTGATCGTGAACGCCGAGGACCCGTTCGTCCTGGTCGCGGCGATCGTCCGCCAGGCACGGCCGTTCGGGCCGACCTGGAGCTGGAGCAGCACCCGCCGGTTCGAAGCGCCCGGGGTGACCGTTCCCGTGAACGTGACTCGCTGCCCGGTCTCGGTGCTCGACGTCGACTCCATGAGCGTCGCCGTCGCGGCGACCCGCTCGTGGAGCGTGTGGGAGAAGCTGCCGCGCGGGCCGCGGACGAACCATGACCGGTTGGTGAGCACGACCCCCTCGGCACGGGGAAACTCGTAGAAGCCGTCCTGGTTCGTCCGGGTCACCGAGATGACCGTGAACCGGGGGGCTCGGGCGAGGCGGTGCAGCAGCACGATCCGCCGGTCGGCGACGGCCCGGCCGCGCAGCTGGCCGTAGATGAGGACGCCGTCACCGGCGACGATCGGGTTTGGACGCTGATGTTGGCCTTGAACGGGCCACCGGCGGCAAAGTTGCTCACGGCCGGTAGCCTTGCGGACATGGGGTTCCTCAACCGGACAAAAACGGGTGCGCAGCGCCGGGATCGCGGCGCCTGGATGCCCAAGGCGCCGAGCCAGGGGCTGTCGGCCGAGGAGGAGCGGCTGCTGGAGGCCGACGACCTCAGTGAGCTGCTCGCGGCGACGAACGCCAAGCGGGCGGCGCGGGGCAAACCCGCCCTCAGCGAAGATGAGATCGAACTCGGTCTGTGGTCTGAGCGCCAGGAGATGCGCCGGCGCCCCGAGGCCTGACCGGCCCGTCGCCGCGTCGCCTCAGTCGAGCTCGATCCGCTCGAACAGGTCGGCGAGGATGCGGGCCGTCGCCCCCCAGATGAGGGTGTCACCGACGACATAGGTGTCGGTGCGGATCGGCAGCCCGCGCCGGGTGAGGCGCCGGCGTCCGTAGCCGGCCCGCAGGGCCCGCAGCGGCAGTTCGATCAGCTCGGCCACCTCGGAGGGATCCGCACTCCACTCGGTGTCCGGCGCGACCGCCCCAACGAACGGGTAGATGGCAAACCCGGTGGCGATCGTCGGGGTCGGGGCGAGGGCGCCGAGGACGTGCACCTCCGTCGCGGGCAGCCCGACCTCCTCCTCGGCCTCCCGCAGCGCCGTGGCGAGCAGGTTGGCGTCCCCGGGCTCGATCCGGCCGCCGGGGAGGGAGATCTCACCGGGGTGACGGCGCAGATCGTCTCGGCGGCGGGTGAACAGGACCGAGAAGTCGCCGTGCCGTTCGGCGAGGGTGAGCAGAACGGCGGAGCGAAGGGTCGCGGCGACCTCCAGGGTGCTGGCCGTCTCGACGTCGAGCAGGCGATCGCCGAACCGCGCGGCGGCGCCGCACGGGCCGGTTCCGAGGGTGCTCGTCACGCGGTCGGCGATCAGGTGCGGGCGAGCAGCCCGCGTCGCTTGCGCGGTTCGTCCCGGGGAGCGCCGTCGGGGTCGAGCACGGTGACTCTGTCCTCGAACATCACCTCACCTTCGAGGGTGCGGTGGACCGGGCACTTGGCGGCGATCACCTGCAGGCGTTCACGCTGTTCGGGCGTCGTCTGGGGCGGGAGGCGCAGCTCGAGGACGAACTTGGTCGGACAGCCACGCTCGGCCGGCGTGTACTCGACCGCCACCTCCAGGGCACCGAGATCCCAGCCCTTGTGCTTGGCGTACATCTCCACCGTGATCGCCGTGCAGGAGGCGAGGCTGGCCGCCAGCAGCTCCTGGGGGCTGGGACCCTCGTCGTCCCCGCCGAGCTCGGTCGGCTCATCCACTCGCACGTGGTGCTGGCGCACATCCACGGTGTGGGTGAAGGTCGTTCCGGTCTGACGGTGGGCTGTCGCTCTCATTGCTGCCTTCCTACGAAGGGCCGACACAGGTAGATCAATTCGATGCTAGCGCCACCAGGGGGACGGGCGGACCGTTCCGGCCCGCCACGGGGGCGCCGACTAGACTGGCTTCCCGCACGGGGTGTAGCGAAGCCTGGTAACGCGCGGCCTTTGGGTGGCCGAGATCCCCGGTTCAAATCCGGGCACCCCGACTGAACCGATGGTGGAGATGTCGCACTCAACGTGCGGCGAGCACCTGGGCGGGGGACACCCGCGCCGCCCGCCACGCCGGGTAGAGCCCGCCGAGCACCCCGAGCAGCACGCCGACGAGCAGCGCGTCACCGAGATCCCAGGCGGTGACGTCGGGGGTGACGAACTCGCCGGCGCCGAGCACGTGGACGAGCAGGCCTGCGCCGATCACGCCGAGCAGCAGACCGAGGGCGGTGCCGAGGATCGTCGTCAGGACGCCCTCGATCAGCACGCGGATCGCGATCTGGCGTCCGCTCCAGCCGACCGCGGAGAGGAGGGCGAACTCCGAACGGCGCTCGATCACCGACATCAGCATCGTGTTCATCACGCCGATGCCGCCGATGATGATCGCGAGCACAGCGATCACCGTCGCCGCCTTGGCCAGTAGGGCGGCGTTCGCGCCGGCGCGGGGGGCCTCCTCACCGTCGGCGATCACGATCAGCCCGGGGAAGCGTCGCTTGAGCCGGGCACGTTCGACCTGGGGGCGCGTGCCGATTCCGAGTCTGACCGCGAAGGTCGTCGTCTCCCCGGGCTTGTCGGTGATCGCCTGCGCGGTGGCGAGCGGGATGAATGCGCCCGTGTCCTGGATGCTCACCCCGATGTGGAAGATGCCCGACACGGTGAAGCGGTGGTGGGCGATCACGAGCGCCGACCCGACGCGGAGATGCATCGTCTGGGCGAGCAGGTTCCCGACGGCGACCTGGTTGCGGCCGGCGAACATGTGTCCGGAGAGGAACACCATCCGATCGGTGAGGAACGTGTGCGGCTCGACGCCGTAGACGACCGCCCCGAGCTGGGAGGGGATGTCCTCGATCATCAGGAGGATCGGAGAGATGCCGGTGATCCCGGGGGTCGCCAGCAGCGTGTGGCCGAGGCTGAGGGGCAGGACCGACGTCGTCGGGTCGGCCGCGTCGGCCTGGAACAGGCCGAGATCGGAGGCGCCGAGATGGAAGAACTCACCGGCGCTGCGCTTGGCGCCGTCGGCGACCGCGAGCAGGGCGACGATCGTCGCGATCCCGAGTGCCGTCCCGAGCGCGGTGAGGAAGGTTCGCAGCGGACGGCGCTGCAGAGCGACGACGGTCTGGGTGACGGCGCTCACGTCAGCTCGCTGACCGGGGTCGGGGAGCTGGAGGGAAGCAGGCGCCCGTCGACGAGGCGCAGCTCACGGTCGGCGTGCTCGAGCAGGGTCAGGTCGTGGGAGGCGACGAGCAGCGTCGTGTTGTGGCGGGCGCGGAGGTCCAGCAGCAGCTCCCAGATCCGCGCTGACGTGCCCGTGTCGAGCGCACCGGTCGGTTCATCGGCGAGGACGAGCCTCGGGCGCCCGGCGAGCGCACGGGCGATCGCGACCCGCTGGCGCTCGCCGCCGGAGAGCTGTTTGGGGAAGTCGTCGGCCCGGTCGGCCAGCCCGACCTCCTCAAGCAGGTCGAGCACCCGCTCGTGCCGCTCGCGCCGGGGGATCCCGGCCGCGACGAGACTCAGCTCGGCGTTCTGCTCGACGGTGAGGTGGGGGAGGAGGTGGTGGAGCTGAAACACGAAGCCGACCGTGTCACGGCGGAAGTCGGCGGGGTGGGTGAGGCACTCCACGGCGGTGTCATCGACGCGGATCGTTCCGCTGCTCGGTCGGTCGAGGCTGCCGATCAGCTGCAGCAGGGTCGTCTTGCCAGACCCGGACGGCCCGGTGAGCGCAACCAGTTCGCCCGGGCCGATCGTGAAGGAGACGTCAAAGAGCACGGTCGCGGGCCCGTAGGCCCGCGACACGTGCTCGAGCACGATCCGGGCGCCCGCCGCCGGGTGGTTCCCGTCCTCGGGGGCTGTCGTGGGCGCCATCGTCCCGGTCGGCTTGGAGATCAGTGTCCGTTGACCTTGCACTGACGGTGCGGGTTCGCCTTCGGGCGTACCGCGAAGCTGCCCGCCACCCGCTGGCCGAACCGGGTGTTGACCCAGACCTGCAGGGTGAGCGGCTCGTTCTGGGCGGCGGTGGGAAAGACCAGCACGTCCCGGAAGATGCCGTCGCGGAAGTCTCCGTAGTGGTTGGCCCGGTCGCCGGCCCGTTGGCTGCCGCTGACGTTCTGGCCGTCAAAGAGGAAGTCGTAATGGGTCACCCGCCCGGCGAGCCGCTCCCGGCCGCGCGTGACGTGGACGGTGATGTCCCAGTTCGTGCAGGTGAGGGGCGTGTGCGTGGGGGCGGACACGGCGACGTGGAACGGCGGGGCGGCTGCGAGGGCCACGGCCGGCAGGGCGAGAACGAGCGTCAACACGGTCGCCAGCCACGGCAGGCGGCGCCGAGCCGGGCGTGGGATTGGCTCGCTTCCCGATCGGAACGGATTCATCGTGACCTCCTGGTCGTGGCGGATTCGCAATGCACGCGGTCCCGAGCGCCGATGCTTGTGGGGAGGTCAAACATGGCGCCTGCCAGAATCGTATAAGAAGCCTCAAGCCTTTTCATTGGAGGATTTAGACTGCTCCCTTCGATGTCCGCTCCGCCCGCCGAGAGCGCCGGTCCCGTTCCGGCGCACGCGACGATGTTGATCGCCCGGATCGCCCGGGTCGTCCGCCAGCGCTTCGAGCTCGCCCTCGAGCCGCTCGGCCTCCGCCAGCGCCACGTCGTCGCCCTCAGCTACCTCCGCGGGCATGGCCCGACCGCCCAGCAGGTACTCGCCGAACGGCTGTGCATGGACCCTTCCAGCACGGTGGGTCTGCTCAACGACCTCGAGGATCACCAGCTCGTCCTGCGCCGCCGCGACCGCTCCGACCGCCGGCGCGCGCTGATCGAGCTCACGAGCGAAGGGGAGCGCGCCCTCGCAGACGTCGACCGCGCCCTCCAGTGCGTCGAGGATCATCTGCTTGCCGGGCTCGACGGCGGCGAGCGCAGTCAACTGCGGGACCTGCTCGCCAAGCTCGGCCACAATGAGGTGGACTGGGAGGCGGCCGCCGAGGGCTAGTCTTGGCCCCCCACCCTCGAATCAAAGGAGCACCGAGATGCCAGCACGGGCCATGGCGGAATGGCAAGGCGACCTGAGGACCGGCACCGGCAGCTTCAGTGCCGGAGAGTCGATCAGCGGCGCGTTCTCGTTCAAGACCCGCTTCGAGGACGCTCCCGGGGCCAATCCCGAGCAGCTCATCGCCGCCGCGCACGCCGCGTGCTTCTCGATGGCCCTGTCGGCCGGACTCGCCGACGCCGGCACCCCGGTCACGTCGGTGAAGACGGACGCAACCGTCAGCCTGCGCATGGTCGACGGCGCCCCGATGATCACGAGCATCGCCCTCAGCACCGTCGGCGAGGTCCCCGGCCTTGATGAGGCGGGCTTCATCGCCGCCGCGGAGGGGGCCAAGGCCAACTGTCCGGTCTCCAAGGCGCTCGCCGGGGTGCCCGAGATCACCCTGCAGGCGTCGCTAGCCTGACGCTGGCCCCGGTCCCGGTCCACGCGACCGGGACCGGACCGCTCGCGCTCGTAGCTCAGCTGGATAGAGCAGGGGACTTCTAATCCTCAGGTCGCAGGTTCGAGTCCTGCCGGGCGCATCGAGAAATGCCTGCCGGGACCGGGCAGGCAGACTGTGACGCAGTTGCTCTGGCGGGTGCCGTCAGGGCCGTCTGGGTCACGGGAGTTCCTTGGTTTGTAGCCATCGGATGACTGCCCCAAGCGGAGAAACTCCCGACCCCGAACAGGTCCTCGCCAAGGTCATCAGAGAACACGACACGTCAGAAACGCTGCACCACGGCATCACCTGCGCCGGCGGTTCCTGCGACGCTGACCCCATGACCACGCTTGCCGACCTCGCACCGGAGGAGTTCGTCTCCCTGACCACCTACCGGCGCTCGGGCGTGCCCGTCTCGGTGCCGGTCTGGATCGCGCCGGCCACCGACGGGAGCGGTGTCCTGCTGGTGACCACGACCGCGCGGTCGGGCAAGGTCAAGCGACTGCGTCACGATCCGCGGGTCCAGTTGCGTCCCTGTGATCGCCGCGGTGTCCTCAGCGAGGACGCCGCCACCGTGACGGCTGTGGCGGAGATCGTCACCGATGGGGACGAGGTGCGCCGCCTGCGGGAGGCGATCCGATCCAAATACGGCGAGCGGATGAAGGTCATCGCCGCCGACCGGGGTGGTGAGGATCCGGATGAGCCCACCCGGGTGATCCTGAAGATCACCGAGCCCGCGAGGCGGTAGCGTTATCCCGATGGCGCGCGCGACCCGGATCGTCTACTCGACGGAGGGGGGAGACCTGCGCTCCCAGCCCGCGTCGATACCGTCCGTGCCGCCCCGGACCTCTGAACGGGTTCGGGTCCGCCGTGAGACCGCCGGACGGCGGGGCAAGACGGTCACCTCCGTTCTCGGTCTCCCCCTCGACGAGTCCGACCTCAGGCAGCTCGCCGGCACCCTGAAGCGCCGCTGCGGTGTCGGTGGTGCGGTCAAGGACGGCGTGATCGAACTGCAGGGCGACCATCGTGACGTGGTCATCGCCGTGCTCGAGGCTGAGGGGTACCGGCCCGTCCGTGCCGGTGGCTGATGCGCATCGACAAGTGGCTGTGGACCGCGCGACTGTTCAAGACGCGCACTCAGGCCGCCGAGGCCGTCAAGGGTGGCCGCGTCCACGTCAACGGCCAGGCGGTCAAGCCCGGCCGTGAGGTGGAGCCCGGTGACGAGGTGGAGATCAGCCTCGGTCCGGCGAGCCGGACGGTGGTCGTCCGCGGGGCGGCTCCGCGGCGGGTCTCGCCCCCTGAGGTCGCCCGGCTCTATGAGGAGACGGAGGCGAGTACGCGCGAGCGCGAACGCCAAGCCGAGCTGCGCCGCCTCGGGGCGCCGGTGAACCTCGGGCCGCGGCCGACAAAACGAGAGCGCCGGCGTTTCGACGCCACCCGCCCCCACTGAGCCGGTACGCCGCCGGAGGGCCGGGGCTCTCCGCCCCTGTATGCGATCACGAACAAACGTTATGTCGCCGCGTTCCGCGGAACGCACCACCGCCGCCGGGGCAACCGGCGTGTAGGTGATCACAGACCATCGTTACCTGTGGGCGTTCCGCGGAACGGCCACAGGACCCCGGCTCTAGTCTTTCTGTCCATGGCCCACGCTCGGAGGACAGCCGTTGTCGTCGCGTTCGTCACCACCATCCTCCTCGCAGGCTGCGGCAGCGCAGCGCGTGCACCGGTGACCCGTGCCCAGGCCGCCGTTCCCGGGACGCGGGCGGGCTCCCCGCCCACCCGCTCACCCCAAGTGCGCGAGGGCGGCCACTCCCACGGATCCGGAGGGCCGGTCGACTTGGCGGCGACCCGGACGGTCACGACCCCGCGGCCGGCCCTTGCATCCCTCCCGGTCCCAGCCCGCCTGGAACCCTTCAGTCCTGGGCCGGGGCAGGGAATCTGGCATCCCGCCGGCCGCCGAGTCGGCGGCACACCGGCGGTCTATGAGACGACCCTGCTGCCACCCGGCGGATCGACCCCGGCCGGTCTCGCGTGGATGGACACGCGGCTGTTGTCCGCGCGGCTGTACTCGGGATCAGAGAGCCCGGGCGGTGGTCCCTACCGCTACACGGCACCTGTCGAGCCCGCCGCCGCCCGGAGCCTCGTCGCCGCCTTCAACGGCGGCTTCATGATGCCCGCGGCCGAGGGCGGCTACTACACCGAGCACCGGGTCATCGTGCCGCTGCGTGCCGGGGCGGCCTCGCTCGTCATCGACAGCAGGGGACGGGTCACGATCGGTGCGTGGGGGGTCGACGTGAGGATGACCCCGCAGGTCGTTGCCGTGCGCCAGAACCTCGTTCCGCTCGTGGCCGGCGGGCGTCCGACCGCCGCCGCCGAGAGCCCCGACTGGGAGGCGTGGGGGGCCACCTGTGGGACCGACTCGTGTGCCAGCACCGTTCCGGGTGTCGAGTACCAGTGGCGATCGGGACTGGGGCTCACCGCCGACGGAGCCCTGGTCTACGTGCAGGGACCCTCACTGAGCCCGCTGCAGGTCGCCGACCTGCTCGTCCGCGCCGGTGCGGTTCGCGGCATGCAGCTCGACATCAACCCGGACTGGCCGATCTTCGCCACCTACGCCCCGTCGACGCCCGACGGTCTTGCTGCGCCCGCGAACGGACAGACCCTGATGGCCACCGTCCGCGGGGCCGACACGTTCTTTGACGCCTGGTGGGCGCGGGACTTCATCACCATGTCGGCCCGCTGATTCGTTCAGCCTGAGACGTTGGCGATGTGTTCGCGGACGGACGCCACGAGGTCGGGCGTGATCTCGTCGATCCCATGGTCATCGCGCGCGTGGGCGGCGATCTCCCGCAGCAGCTCGTCCTCCTCCTCGGCCAGGAACACCGCTTGGCAGCCAGGAATGACCGAACCGCAGGCAAATTGTTTCATCAGAGCCTCTCTCTCGTTCGCATCGACGATGCCGGTCCCGCCGACACTTGAGATCGACAGATTACCCGCCGATGAACCTGGATCCTCGACCCGGTTGACACCAGTTGGCCCAAACTGCTCGCCCGAGCCTGTGAGGGGTCGCTCGCGACCGTCGCGTTCGCCCCGATCGCCGACCTCTCACGGTCCGTCGCCTGCGGGTATGAGGCGAGGATGCGCCTGCCGCTCAGCGGGGCGGACGCGAGCTCGTGGTGGGCGGCCGCCGCCCACCACGGCTTCGGCGGCCGGCTCGCTGCCGCGATGCTCTCGGCCGCCCTGGCCCGGCGTGAGGAGCTGCCGGCCAACTGCCTGGTGTCGGTAACGGTCACGGCGTCTGCGATCACCTCCCGCGAGGTGGTCCGGACGCTCGGACAGGCGGGAGATCTCTCGACGCTGCTGATCCACCTGGCTGACGCCGATGCGGCGATCGACCCGGTGAGCCTGCAGACCGCGCTGAAGCGGCTGCGCGCTCGGGGGGCGCTGGTCGCGCTCCCGGCCACCGGGCCGGGGCGCGCCGGAATCGAGCTGGTTGCCGAGCTGAGTCCCCAGTTCGTCACCGTCGGGCCGGAGCTCGTCTCCGGGATCGACCGGGACCCGCGCCGCAGTACCGCCCTTGCCGGCGTCGGCGCGCTCGCGAGTGACCTCGATGCGTGGCTGCTCGTCCGCGGGGTGAGCACGGTCGGTGAGCTCGGGCGGCTGCGTGAGCTGTGCGTGCCCCTGGCCCAGGGACCGATCATCGGCGCCGAGCAGGAGCTGATGCGCGGGCTCGCTCCGGCACCCCGCCGGCTTCTGCGCGACTGGTCAGACCGCCGGCCCGACGACCTCGCCGAGCTCACCGAGCCGGTTCGCGCTCTCACGGCGCGTCCACAGTTGGTCAGTGAGCGGTGTGTGGTGACCGACGGCGGCGGACGACCGTGTGAGGTGGTCGTGCCTCAGCCAGGCGGGCGCCCGACCGTCCACCCGGCCCTCTGCGTGCTGCGGGTCGACCGTCCGCGCGAGGTCGCCCTGCGTGCGGCGGCCCGGCCGGTCGCCGACCAGCTCGCTCCCGTCTGCATCGTCGACGAGCTCGGTCGGGTCGAGGGAATCGTGCGCGTTGAGGTGCTCCTCGGCGTGCTGGCTCGGCACACCTGAACCGCGAGCGATCGAGGGTTCCGCTAGCGTCCGAGCCGATGAGCTCGGCCGACCGCGTCACGTTGGAGAGGGTCGGTGCGGTCGCGGTCGTGAGCCTCAACCGCCCGGAAAAGCTCAACGGCCTTGACCTGGCGCTGCTCGACGGTCTGCTCGAGGTGGCGCGGAGCCTGCGGGGTGACCGCACGGTGCGGGCGGTGATCCTCCGCGGGGAAGGGGCGGCCTTCAGCAGCGGGCTCGACTTCGGCTCCGTCGGTCGTCAGCCGATCCGGATGCTGCTGTCGTTCGTTCCGATGCCGGTTCGCGGTACCAACCGCTTCCAGGAGGTGGGCTGGGCCTGGCGTCGGCTGCCGGTGCCGGTGATCGCGGTGCTCCATGGCCGCTGCTACGGCGGCGGCATCCAGATCGCCCTCGGCGCTGACTTCCGGATCGCCACCCCGGACTGCGAGCTGTCGGTGATGGAGGCCAAGTGGGGGCTCGTTCCCGACATGACCGGGTCGGTCACCCTTTCCGAACTCGTCGGGCTCGACGTCGCCAAACGGCTCGTGATGACCGGCGAGGTCCTCAGCGGTGAGGCCGCCCACCGGATCGGGCTCGTGACCGAGGTGAGTGAGGACCCGCTCGCTCGCGCCTTCGAGCTCGCCGAGTTGCTCGCCGCCCGCTCACCGGATGCGGTGGCGGCGACCAAGCGTCTCCTCAACCGCAGTTGGCACGCCCGACCGCAGGCGGCCTTCGCGTTGGAGCGACGCTTGCAGGCGCGCCTGCTGCGGGGCGTCAACCACCGGATCGCCCGGACGGCGGCGATGGCCCGGGAGGCTCCCCGCTATGTCGACCGCGCCCGGCGTGGTTGAGTCATCTCCACCTGAGCACCGAGGCCGCTGCGGCGGGAGGGAGACGGGCAGACGACGCCGAGGACACATGTCGGAGGGGCGGTGACGGTCACGGTGACGGTTTGGGGGGAGGTGGCCGAACAGGTCAGGCTCGTCGCGACCGTCTCGGGCGCGCCGGAGGTGTATTGAAGCGTGGCCGTGTAGGACCACTCGCCCGTGGACGGACAGCCGGTCGCGATGAAGGGTGACGCCGTGACGCGGGAGCGCCGCTTCGCGGGGGACGTCGACCGCTTGGGGGCGCCGTGCCCTCCCGCTCGGCGTCTGCCCCGCGTTCGGGCACCTGAACGCTCGTGGTGCTGACGGTGGCGGCGGCGATGCCCGTCTCCATGGCGGCGTCGGTTTCTCGCACCATGTCGAACGATCACGGTCCGGCGCGCGGTCCAATCGGTGATGAAGGAGGTGATGTCCGCCTTGACCCCGAAGTTGACCGCTGCGGAGAGGTTCCAGCTCACCGCGGGAGCGGCTTGGTGGGCGCCTGTCGTGAGGGTTGCCGGTAATGCGACTGAGAACTGCACCGGCTTGGTCACATGCACCCAGGCGTCGGCCCGGGAGTCTGAGAGCTTGTAGATGAAACCGGCGGCGCTGACGTGGAGGTTGAGGGTCGGTACGTAGGCGGTGAAGGTCGTGGTCCCCAGTTGGGAGCCAGCAGGACAGGGAGGCGGGGTGTTCGAGAGGTGGCTGAAATCACTGGCCGGGCAGCTCGGGAACGGTCCCAGGTCCGCTCGGAAACTCGTGGGCAGCTGCTCGCGTGTGGACACCAGGGTCCGTGAGGGGGCGCCGTTTACGTAGCCGATGTCGCTCTCGGCAAGTTCGACGGACTGGACGGCCGGCCGCCTCACGCTGCCGGGTGTCCTCGAGTTTGCGCTCACCACCAGCGTGGAGGCGGCCGCGCCGGCCGCGAGGACGAGGAAGGTCAGGAGGCCGAGCGTCAAGGTTGAGAACCGGCGACCGAACACGAGCGGATCATGACAGGCGGACTGTCGATGGGGTGCACGTGACTCAGGACTCAGGGTCAGTGCGGGCCTCGATCACGTGGACGAGTTCTGCACCGGGCGCCGGGTCGGGAATGCTCCGGTCCCCGCGCCGGACCGAAGCGCTGATGAAGCCACAGGACTGCAGGTGCTGCTCGACCTCGGCCGTGGAAGTGAAGTGCAGTTCGACGCGGCCGCGGACGAAGCCTGCGAGGGCGAGCCGGAACAGGTCGACCGGCCGGGAGGAGCGGTCGTCCAGATGCAGGTCGGAGTAGTAGCGCCCGTGCGGGAAGCCCGCGAGCGCTCCGGCGAACCGGGTCCACGTCCCAAGCAGCTGTCCGCGGGGAAGGTAGTTGAGCAGACCTTCGGTGATGATCGCCGTCCCTCGTTTCGGGTCGAGCCCAGAGACAAGCTCAGTGAGGCTTCCGGGGCCCGTCGGGCGCGTCGCATCGAGGGCCGTGACGCGGTGGTGATCGTCGAGGTCCCCGGCGCGAGTCAGGGCGGCACGCTTACGAGCCGCCATCTCCGGAAGGTCGGTCTCGATGTAGTCAATCCGCGCGCCGTAGCGCTGGTGAAAGCGCCAGCCACGGGGTGACAGACCCGCTGCGAGCTCGACCACCTGGCCGATCTCTCCGGCGTCGATGGCCGAGCTCAGGAGTGCGTCGATCCCGCGGTGCCGAGCGAGCAGGAAGGGCTCGATCGAGAGCCCGAACCGACGCTGGCCGGCGGCGTTGATCGGAGCGAGGGCCAGGTGGAGCAACCGGCCCTGGAGGGTCCTCAATTCGGCTGGCGCGAGGCCGTTGCGAGCCCAGACTTCGGCCGTGTAGTGCGCCGTTGGACTGATCCGCTGAGTGCCTCCGGCCACTGCAGCGATGCTAACGGGTCGTTCCTGACATTCGGATCGTCCGCCGCGTACTCAACACAGAAGACCGGACCACGTATTTGAGGAGACACGACACATGAAGACCCACTCCAAACTCGCTGTGCTCGCTGCCGCAGGCGCGCTCGGAGTCGCGCCCGCGCTTGCGCTCGCGGCCGGCCCCGTGTCGCACCCCGGTTCCGGGAACCATGGGGCGGGGAACTCCGGGCACGTTGGCAGCGGCCACGGTCATCAGGGTGGAAGCGGCTACGGCGCCCCGATGACGGCGACGAGCACCACCTCCACGTCGACCACGTCCACCGGTTCCCACCCGACCGGTCGTCCCCAGAACCCGGGCGCCGGGCACCGTCCGACCAATCCGGGCCCGGGGGCAAGCCTGCCTGCCAAGGCTCACGCCTATGGCCGCTACTGTCAAGGGGAGAGCAAGGTCCACGTGGCCGGTACTCCGGGTACGCCCTTCAGCGCCTGTGTGACCGCGATGGCCAAAATGTCGACCGGATCAGTGAAGAACCCGACGGTGGCCTGCCGGACTGAAAGCAAGCGCCACGTGCGCGGTATGGCCGGAACTCCGTTCAGCCGCTGCGTCTCCGCAGCCGCGAAGCTGCACCACGCCGGGACAAGCGGAACCGGGACCGGCACGACCACGACCGGCACGACGACGACCGGCACGACGACGACCGGCACGACCACGACCGGCACGACCACGACCGGCACGACGACGACCGGCACGACGACGACCGGCACGACCACGACCGGCACGACCACGACCGGCACGACCACGACCGGCTGATCGGGGCTGCTCGGCTCAGGCGGGCGCTCCCGGGGGACGGGGCGTCCGCACGAGCCGGCGTTCGTGGACCGTTGAGGTCCAGGGTGGGGCGGCGACCCCGTCGCCGCGCATTACCGAAATCCTGACCGGAACTGGTGGCTTCACCGTCGCCGGCATGCCCGATACTGGGGTCGATGAAGGCCGTCCTGACCCTCCCGAGCTTTCGGCGGCTGGTCTTGGCCTACGCCCTGAACGAGTTCGCGTGGTCGGTCGGGAATTTCGCCCTTTCTCTGCTGGTCTACCGCCGTACCGGAAACGCCCTGGCGTCAACGGGGTTCTTCCTCACATCACAGTTTCTCCCCGCCTTCATCACGCCGAGCGTCGTCGCGTGGGCCGATCGCTTCGATCCGCGCCGAGTCCTCGCCGTCCTGTATGCGCTGCAGGCGTGCCTCTTCCTGACTCTCGCCGCCGCCCCCTCACACTTCTACCTCGCCCCGATCCTCGCCCTCGTCTTGGTGGGTGGAAGCCTCGGTCTCGCGGCCCGGCCAATCCTGCGGGCGACCACGGCGCGGCTGGTCACCCCGGGGGGATTTCTGAGGGACAGCAACGCCGTCATCAACGTGGCCTTTGGGTTCAGCATCCTGCTCGGCCCAATCATCGGCAGCGCGTTGGTGCTCGCGAGTGGCACGACGTTGGCGGTACTGGTGGACGCGGCCATCTTCGGCACCATCTCCCTCGCGCTGGCGGCCGCGCACGGCCTCTCCGCCACGCTGCCGGAACGTCGAGGACCGCGGCTGCGGGTCCGCGCGGCCCTCGAGCAGGCCAACCGGCATGTCGCCGTACGCCGCATCCTCACCTTTCAGGCGGTGGCGTGGACGATCTTCTCGATGACGCTCCCGCTGGAGGTGGTGCTCGCCCAGCACGTCCTCCATGCCGGAGCTGCCGGGTACGGGGCGTTGCTCTCCGCCTGGGGATCCGGCGCGATCGTGGGAAGCGCGCTGTATGCCCGCTGGCGGGCGCTGCCGGGATGGCTGCTGATCGCGTTCGGGTCCAGCGCCATCGGCGTCGGGTTCCTCCTCATGGCCGTCGCGCCGTCGATCGTGCTCGCGGTGGTCGGCGCGGTGATCGGCGGAGTCGGCAACGGGATTGAGCCCGTCGCCGAGCGGACGGCGTTACAGGAGCAGGTCGAAGACGGTTGGATGACGCTCACGCTCAGCCTCAACGAGTCCATCTTCCAGGCGTTTCCCGGACCGGGCTTCCTGCTGGGCGGCCTGCTCGCCACGCTGACCGGCGCCCGTCTGGCCTTCCTCGTCGCGGGCGTCGGCGCAGTCAGCGTGGCGTTGCTCGCTCCTCTCCTGCTCCGCACGCCCAGCGTCGTCTCAGGGACCGATGAGGCTGGGGACGACCGTTCGGCTCAGCGTCGAGAGGTGATCTCGTAGGCACTCGCGTTGCCGCGGGCTCGCGGCAACGCGGTGAGGGGTGTCTCGCCGCCCGGGACGGCCCCGGGGGTGGGCATCCAGGCCTGGAAGACGGGCGCCGGCATTGGCTTGCTGATGTAGTACCCCTGGATGAGGTCACAGCCAAGGGCGGAGAGCTTGAGGAGCGTCGGAGCATCCTCGACGCCCTCAGCCACGACCTTGAGCCCGAGGTCGTGGCCGAGGTTGATGGTCGACCGCACGATGATCAGGTCACTCTCGTCTGAGAGCATCTGCGAGACGAATGAACGGTCGATCTTCAGTTCGCCGATCGGGAGGTTCTTGAGGTAGCCGAGAGACGAGAATCCGGTGCCGAAGTCGTCGACGGAGAGGCAGACGCCGATCGCATGGAGCTTCGCGATGGTCGCCATGATGAGGTCCGGGTCGGCCATGATCATGCTCTCGGTGATCTCCAGCTTGAGCGCCGAGGGCGGGAGGCGGTGGGCGCTCAACAAGCCGGCGATCACGTCGGGAAGTTTCGGGTTGTGCAGGTTGCGGACTGAGAGGTTGACCGAGACGACCAGGTCTCGGCCCGATCTGCGCCACTCCGCACACTGCTCGATCGCCTGCTCGAGCACCGTCAGCATCAACGGGTGGATCATGGGCGTCTGCTCCGCCGATTCGATGAATGCGCCAGGAGGGAGCAGGCCATGCTCGGGGTGTTGCCAGCGTACGAGGGCCTCCGCGCCCCGGAGGGTGAAGTCGTCGGCGGCCATGATCGGCTGGTAGTGGACGATCAACTCACGGGCCTCGAGGGCGCGTGTGAGGTCGCCCAGCAGGCTCAGACGCCGCAGTGAGTGATGGTCCAGACCACTCGCGTACAGCCGGCTGCCGCACTGCGCATCCTTTGCCGCGTACATCGCCACGTCAGCCCGGCGCATCAACTCGTTCATCTCTTGGCCGTCGGCCGGAAAGCGGGCGATGCCGATGCTGGCGCCGACGCTCATGACGATCTCGTCCACCTCCATCGGTTGGCGGACACAGTCGAGGAGCTGCTCCGCAAAGCGCAGGGCACCCTCGGGGTCACCGGAGTCATCGTGGGTCAGGATGACGAACTCGTCACCGCCGAGGCGGGCGACGACACCGTCGGGGCCGGCACAGTCCTCCAGGCGCTGGGCGATCTCCCGCAGGAGCTGATCCCCGTAATGGTGCCCGAGGGTGTCGTTGATCTCCTTGAAGCGGTCAAGATCGATGAGGCTCAGGGCGAGTCCCGCACCGGGTGGGTTGGCGGCGATGGCTTCTGTCACCTGCGCGGCGAAGGCCTCCCGGTTTGCGAGCCCGGTGAGCCCGTCGGTGGTGGCCAGCCGCTGCAGTTCGGTTGCCCGAGCCTTCGACTTCAGCAGCTCGCCGACGAGGCTCTGGAAGATCAGGAACATCAGGCCGATCAGTCCGATCCCGAGCAGGCCCGTCTGGGTCGTGACCCACACCGCGGCCATCGCCAGCAGGCTCGCGAACAGCTCGGCGGGCATCACCGGCAGGAACGACTCGCGCAGCGCGTCCAGCAGTGACGAGCGTTCGAGCCAGGCCTGATATCCGACCACACCGAGGAAGTTGACGGTGATGGCACACACGAACGCCGGGATCACGATCACGTAGAAGGCGAACGCGGTCCGGCCGACGCCGAACTCGCCGGCGAGGCCGTGGAAGATCACCCCCCCGATCAGCGGAAACCAGGTGAAGGTGATCAGGTTGTTGCGCAGGTAGTGCCTGGCCGACCGCAGACGCAACTGCATGACGCAGATGCTCAGGGCGCCGAGACAGGCCGCCGGTGCCGCGCCGTAGACAACGGCGGCCAGCATCAGCCCCACCGGGGTGCCCTGCACGTAGATCCGGCGGCTGCTGGTGCCGGAGTAGGCGAGGCCGCTCAGGGTCGTGAAGGCCGCGATGACGAGAAGCCCGGGAAGGTTCCAGGTCGCCTCCCGCGCTGTCGCCGCGACCGCGATGAGCGCCAGTGCCGCCAGCGCCCCGTGTACCGTGACAACGCCGCGGCCTGGAACGCGAGGCGGCGCGGTGATCACGGACATGGATCCGCTATCGGCGATCGCACACGAATCCTTGAGCCACCCGCTCTCTTTGGCCTGAAAAACGGTGTATCTTGTAAAATCGGGCCTTGGCCCTCAAGATAGTCGGCTCCGGTGCCGATAGGGGGACTGAGGGGATCCCTCGCAGGATCCCCTCAGCAGAGGTCAACCGCCGACGACGCCCATTTGGGTCTCCTTCCGCTCCAGCCAGGGGTTTTGGGGGTCAGCGCATCCTGCGCTGACACGACGGTTGCTCGTCCCGTGCCCTGTCCACCTCGTACGTGGGCAGGGCACGCCCCGATCGGGCAACACATACGCTCCTTCATGAAACCACCCGCGTCAAGGCCCGGAGTGAAGTACTGTCCGTGCGTGGCGCGCGACACGGGGCGGGCCCGTGCTGACGTCGAACAGCTGCTCGGCGACGGAGGCTGGCCGAACCCGGATCAAGCGGGCTGAACGAGAAGGTCCGCTTGCAGGACCGTCAGTGAGGGTGAGCGAGGGGACTCGAACCCCCGACCGCCTGGACCACAACCAGGAGCTCTACCAACTGAGCTACGCCCACCACGGGCCCCTCAATCTAGCAACGGAACCGGGGAATCTCCGGTGTCCTCGGCGGGATGGGGTTCGGCGGGGTCGGGGAGGTGTCGCCCGAGGAGAATCCAGACCTCACCGTCCCGGCGCCAGCGCAGGGGGTCGCTTGTGGTCTGCCACGGCCGGGCGAGCAGGGAGCGCTCGGCGGCGAGGCCATCGCCGGAGGGTCGGCGGGAGATCCGCGGGGGCTGTCGTGTCCGCGGAGCGGCCGCGACGGCGATCGCGGCGATCACGGCGAGCGCGCCGATGATCGGCCCCACCCCGACTGGGTTGGAGAAGGCCACCCAGCCGATTGCAGCGCCGACGACCGGCTCGAGGTTGATGAAGGCGCCTGCGAGCTGGGGGCGGACGCGCGCCTGACCGTAGGCGAACAGCCAGAACGGAAGCACGGTGCCACCGATCGACAGCACGAGGAAGGCGGCGAGCGAGGCGCCTGACGGCATGGAGCTGGGCGGCGGTCCGCCCCCGAGAGCGAAGGGCAGCGCGAAGCCGGCGGCAGCGGCGAACTGGACGGCGGTGACCGCCGCCGGATCGCGCCCGGCGAGGATCCTCGGCTGGGAGGCGATGAGCCCGGCGGAGAAGAGCACCGAGGCGAGGACGAGCAGATCCCCGGACACGCTCGCCCCGCCGCCACCGCCACCGGCGATCAGGCCGATCCCGGTGAGTGAGAGTGCGTATGCGGCCCATTCGCGCCGGTGGGCGTTGCCGTGGCCGGCGACGGCGGAGGTGATCGCGACGAGCACCGGCGCGACGCCGAGCAGGACAGAGGCGTGGCTCACGGACGTGCGCGCGATCCCCGCATTCTGCAGCGCGACGCTCGCCCCGAAGCCGAGCGCCCCGACGACGGCGACCTGCCAGGACACTGCGCTCCGAAGTCGTCGGCGCGTGATGATGCCGAGCACGACGGCGGCGATGAGGAACCGGCCGACGGTGAGCCAGGCGGGATCGAGCCACTGCAGCGCGAGCTTGGACAGGGGCACGGTGGCGCCCCACAGCGCGCCTGCGAGGACGAGGGCAAGCAGTGCCGAGCGACGGGACGAGGACATGTCAATCACTATGGCCAGATCCCAAGACGAAACCCTCACAATTCGCCGATAATCGGATATCAGCAACAGAAAGTTTGGTCATATGTCGATATCGCTTGATTTAATTGATTTGCAGCTGCTCGAGGAGTTGCAAATCGACGCGGACCGCCCGAACGTCGAGCTTGCCCGCATCGTCGGGCTCTCGCCCGCGGCCACCCTGCATCGCGTCCGCCGGCTGAAGGAGTCCGGGTTGATCTCGCGGATCGTCGCCCGGCTCGACTGGACGACCGCTGGGTTCCCGATCCAGGTCTATGTCGCGGTCACGCTGCGCCAACACGACGATCGCACCCACCGGCAGTTCGCCGACGCCGTCGCCGGGATGCCGGAGGTGATCGCCGCTGACTGGGTCACGGGGGAGACGGACGCGCTGCTGATGGTCGTGGCGCGGGAGATCGCCGAGCTGCAGCGGGTGCTCGTCCGCCTGTCGACCCGAGGCGGTGCCGCTCGCGTCGTCACCTACCTGCGGCTGGAGGAGCTCAAGGCCAACGCGCCGCTGCCGCTCGAGCGGACGCGCTGAAGGTCACCGGCGCGGTCGCCGGGTGCGATCCGGGCCCGAGGTGATCGGAACCGTGCGGCTGAAGTAGATCGCCCGGGTGGCCGGGTCTGCCCAGGCCAGTCGCAGCGAACCGCGGCCTGGAATGTTCACGTGCGTGAGGATGAAGCCCTCCGGACTCGACGTCGTCACCCGGGCGATCGACCTCCACCGTGATGTGCCGGCCGGCAGGAACTCGAGCACGCCGG
Organism: Conexibacter sp. DBS9H8; assembly: GCF_023330685.1. GTDB lineage: Bacteria > Actinomycetota > Thermoleophilia > Solirubrobacterales > Solirubrobacteraceae > Palsa-465. The sequence goes on along the minus strand of NZ_CP097128.1, from coordinate 2,826,387 downwards.
TCCGGTTGCCCGCCACCTGGGCAGGGCGGATCTGCATCCACACCAGCACGCGCCGCCCCGGACGCTGGGAGGGGAGCCAGATCGGGAGGCGGAAGGCGGCGTAGGCCGGTTTGGGATGGCCGTTGAGGTACTCCAGGCCGGACTCGAAGTTCGACCAGTACTTGACGCTCCCGGGGCGCGCACCGACCACCGGCGGTGAGTCATACAGCTCGAACTGAGCCATCGCCTTGACCCGGGGCATCTCGTAGCTCATGTAGTACCCCTCATCGAGCCAGGTTTCCTGCTCGCCGAGGGTCGTGTGCACGTACGGGTTGGGGGGGTTGGTCATGTAGCCCCACTCGGTCAGATACAGCGGCAGGCCAGTCGGCTCCCGGTAGGCGGAGTCGATCCGGTCGAGGTTGCGCTCGAGGACCCCAAGGTTGGCCATGGTGATCACCCAGGGGGCGTTCCGGAAGGGCAAGGCGGGCGTCTGGCTGAAGCTGTAGGGGTGATGGGCCCAGCCCGAGATCGCAAACAGGCCCGGGTTGTCGATCACGAAGGACCGGCGGTTCCCGCTCGTCGGGCAGTCGATGAGGGCGGCGGCTTGGCCGGTGAGCGGTTGATCGCGCGGGCCGACGCAGTAGAGCTCACGCAGAAACGGGATCACCCGCGTGTCCCCGCCCGATGCGGTCTCCCCGATCAGGATCGTGTCACTCGCGTGGCCGGTGGCGGCGAGGGCCCGGTAACCGGCGTTGTACAGGGCGCGGACCATTTCGGCCGCGCGCGGCTCGTTGTGGCCGTGGACCCGGAGCACCTGCGGGCTCAACCAGCCCCGCTCGTTCGGCTCGTTCCAGATGCCCCACATGGTGACCGCCGGAAGAGGTGCACCTGAGTTCGCCGGCGGGGTCGACGTCGGACTCGTGATCGTGCCGGTGATCGGTCCCAGCACCCCGCCACCGGTGCCGGAGGCGCCCGTCGACGACCCAGCGCCCGCGGAGCTGGCCGCTCCCGGCACGTAGCTGCCGGAGTAGCGCTTCGCGACGGCGGTGACGAACTGGCCAAACAGCCTCGGGTTCGGCTCGTGAGACCAGTTGTGGTCGTAGCCGGGCACGTTGTGGGGGTTGATCGCCCACAACGGCGCAGGGGCGGTGAGCTGGAAATAGACCCGCAGTCCGAGCGCCTTGGCGTCGTTGACGACGCGGTCATAGCGGGCCCACGCGCCGGCCGGGTAGGCGGAGGGGTCACTTGCGTCGAACTGTGGTTCGGTCGTCGCGTTCGGGTCCGGGGCCACGAGCGACCACACGACCGACACCTTGACGACGTTGACGCCGAGATGTGCCACCTGCGCGAGGTTGGCCTCCACCTGGGCGGGGGAGGCGTAGATGAACGCCTGGTCATCCATCAGGATCATCGGTTCGGTCGTGTCGGCGTGCGCACTCGCTGCGGGGAACCCGCCGAGGAAGGCGGTGCCCACGAGGGCGACGAGTGCGAGCTGGAGACGCCGTCCGCCGCGGCGGGGAACGCGGGAGTCCCACAAGTAGGCAAGAAGAACCGCGAGGTCGATGACCCCGGAGAGAAGGAACGCGACCGGTCCCGTGACCGCTCGCCCCGCCAATCGACCCAGCACGACACTCAAGCTATCGTCTCGGGCCACATGAGCGTCGTTTCACCCACCGTCACCACCAACGTCACTGAGCTTCCCGAGTCGCGGGTTCGCGTCGACGCCGAGGTCGCCGCCCCCGAGGTCGAGCGCCGCGTCCAGCAGGCCGCTCGCGAACTCGGCAAGAACCTCCGCATCCCGGGCTTCCGCAAGGGCAAGGTGCCTCCGCCGGTGGTCATCCGCCGCCTCGGCCGTGAGGCCGTGCTGGATGAGGCGATGCGCAGCGCGCTCGGGCAGTGGTACGCCGAGGCGGTCGAGGTGGCTGGAATCGCCCCGGTCGGCGAGCCCGACATCAACTTCGGTGACCTGCCCGAGGCCGGCCAGCCGCTCACCCTGACGATCGAGATCGGCGTGCGGCCGACGGCCAAGCTCGGGGAGTACAAGGGCCTCGAGGTTCCCAAGCGGGAACCGGTGGCCTCGGAGGCGGCGATCGATGCCGAGCTCGAACGGCTTCGCGACCGCAACGCGACGCTCGAGGCGGTCGACCGGCCGGCCCAGAACGGCGATCACGTCGTGATGGACTACCTCGGAAGCGTCGACGGGGTGGCCTTCGAGGGAGGTGAGGGTCGCGACCAGCTCTTCGAGCTCGGCTCCGGGCAGCTCATCCCCGGGTTCGAGGAGCAGCTCGTCGGCGTCCGTGCCGGCGAGGAGGTCACCGTCGCCGTCACCTTCCCCGAGGACTACGGCGCCGAGGAACTCGCCGGCCAGCCGGCGAGCTTCGCCGTCACCGTCACCGAGGTGAAGGAGAAGGTCGCGCCCGTCCTCGACGACGAGTTCGCCTCCGAGGCCGCCGGCTTTGACACCCTTGCCGAACTGCGTGAGGACATCGCCGCGCGCCTCTCCGAGCAGGAGACCCAGACGATCGCCAACGAGTTTGAACGGGCGGTCCTCGACGCGGTCGCCGCGAACGCCGAGATCGAGGTTCCGCCCGCCCTCGTGCACGCTCGGGCGCACGAGATGGTGCATGAAACGCTCAACTCCCTCTCCCAGCAGGGCATCTCCCCGGAGATGTATCTGCAGATCACCGGCAAGAGCGAACACGAACTCTCCGAGGACGCCGAGCCGGAGGCCGAGCGGACACTCAAGCGCGAGGCGGTGCTCGCCGCCGTCGCCCTCGCCGAGCCGATCGTCCCCACCGACGAGGAGATCCTCGAGGCGCTCGAACCGACGGCCGCGCGGGCCAATGCGACCGCGCAGGAGCTGTTTGACCAGCTCGTCTCGCGCGGGCGTCTGGACCGGATGCGCGAGGAGCTCTCTCACCGCAAGGCGCTCGAGCTGCTCGTTGCCGAGGCGGTCCCGGTTCCGGCCCCGCCGGTTGTGGCTGAGACCGAGCCGGCGCCGGCCGATCCGGCCGAGACCGAGCCGGCCGAGACCGAGCCGGCCAGCTGAACACCCCGCCGGGGAGGCGGGTTGGCCGCCGACCGGCGATTGCTAGAGTCGCCCGGCAGGCATTCTCCGAGCCGGAAAGAAACAAGCGAGGACCATGAGCCCACTCGTACCGATGGTTGTCGAGCAAACCTCCCGTGGGGAGCGTGCCTTCGACATCTACAGCCGCCTTCTCAACGAGCGGATCGTCTTCCTCGGCACCCCCGTCGACGACCAGATCGCCAACCTGATCGTCGCGCAGTTGCTGCACCTGGAGTCCGAGGACCCGGACAAGGACATCAGCCTCTACATCAACTCGCCGGGCGGGTCGGTGTACGCCGGACTGGCGATCTACGACACGATGCAGTTCATCAAGCCGGACGTGCAGACGATCTGCGTCGGCATCGCCATGAGCATGGGGGCGCTGCTGCTCTCCGGCGGGGCTGCGGGCAAGCGGATGGCCCTCCCGAACGCGAAGATCCTCATCCACCAGGTGTCTGCGGGCTTTCAGGGCCAGGCGACCGACATCGAGATCCACGCGAACGAGATCATCGACCTGCGTCGTACCCTCGACGACATCATCGCCCACCACACCGGCAAGCCGATGGAGGAGGTCCGCAAGGACACCGAGCGCGACCACTTCCTCACCGCCGAGGAGGCCAAGGCGTACGGGATCATCGATCGGGTGATCACCCAACACTGAGCGCGGGACGGGGGAGCGAGATGGCACGGCCGACCGACACCAACGAGCAACTGCTCTGCTCCTTCTGTGGCAAATCCCAGCGCCAGGTCAAGAAGCTGATCGCCGGGCCGGGCGTCTACATCTGTGACGAGTGCATCGATCTCTGCAACGAGATCATCGACGAGGAGCTCACCACTCCAGCGAACTTCGACCTTCAGCACCTCCCCAAGCCGCGGGAGATCTACGCGGTGCTCAACGACTACGTCGTCGGGCAGGAGCAGGCGAAGCGGACGCTGTCGGTCGCCGTCTACAACCACTACAAGCGCGTCCAGATGATGCAGTCCGATGATCAGGACATCGAGCTGCAGAAGTCGAACATCCTGCTGCTCGGCCCGACTGGGTGTGGCAAGACACTGCTCGCCCAGACGCTCGCCAAGATCCTCAACGTCCCGTTCGCGATCGCCGACGCGACCGCCCTGACGGAGGCCGGCTACGTCGGCGAGGACGTCGAGAACATCCTGCTCAAGCTGATCCAGGCGGCCGACTACGACGTCAAGAAGGCCGAGACGGGGATCATCTACATCGACGAGGTCGACAAGATCGCCCGCAAGGCGGACAACCCGTCGATCACCCGCGACGTCTCCGGGGAGGGAGTCCAGCAGGCGCTGCTCAAGATCCTCGAGGGGACGACCGCGAGCGTGCCGCCCCAGGGGGGTCGCAAGCACCCCCATCAGGAGTTCCTCTCGATCGACACGACGAACATCCTGTTCATCTGCGGCGGTGCCTTCGCCAACCTCGACAAGGTGATCGAGCGCCGCGTCGGCCATCAGGGCGTCGGCTTCGGCGCCTCGATCCAGACCAAGGAGCAGCGCGACCTGGGACAGATCTTCGAGGCCTGCCTGCCCGAGGACCTCGTCCAGTACGGGCTCATCCCCGAGTTCATCGGCCGTCTCCCGGTCACCTCGGCCGTCCATCAGCTCAGCCGCGACGAGTTGATGCAGATCCTCACCGAGCCGCGCAACGCCCTGATCAAGCAGTTCCAGCGGTTCTTCTCCTTCGACGGCATCGAGCTCGTGTTCGCCGATGAGGCGCTCGCCAGCATCGCCGACCGCGCGCTCGAGCGCGAAACCGGCGCCCGCGGTCTGCGTTCGATCATCGAGGAGGTCCTCCTCGAGGTCCAGTTCGAGCTGCCGAGTCGCCGTGATGTCACCAAATGCGTCGTCACCCGAGAGACGATCACCGCCGGCGTGCCGCCGACCCTCGTCACCGTCTCGGTCCCCGAGGAGGACCCCGGCGAGGCGGCCGCCTGAGCGGGTGCTCGCGGGGGCGGTCCACCGGGACCACCCCCGCGCCGGGCCGTCCGGTGGGCGCGCCCCTACACTGACCGGTCCGATGACCGACGCCGCGACGCCGATCGCCGACCTGGCCGACAGGACCCGGTATGAGCCCTCCGAGGTGGAGCCGCGGATCGCCGCCCGCTGGCTGGAGGCGGGGATCTCCCATCCCGAGGTAGCGGGGACAGCGGCGGAGAACTACAGCATCGCGATCCCGCCACCGAACGTCACCGGCGTCCTCCACATGGGCCATGCGCTCAACCTGACGATTCAGGACACGCTTGCTCGTACCGCCCGGCAGCGGGGGCAGCGGGTCAAGTGGATCCACGGTACCGACCACGCCGGGATCGCCACCCAGACGGTCGTCGAGAAGGAACTCGTCGCCCTCGGTGGCGGGCGGGAGGAGCTCGGCCGGGACGCGTTCATCGCCCGCGTGTGGGCGTGGCGGGAGCGCTACGGTTTCCAGATCGTCGAGCAGCAGAAGCGGCTTGGCGCCTCGGCCGACTTCACCGACGAGCATTTCACGATGGATCCCGCCTATGCGGAGGCGGTCGCGACCGTCTTCTGCGCCCTTTATGAGGAAGGTCTCATCTACCGGGATCATTACATGGTCAACTGGGATCCTGGCAGCCGATCGGCGATCTCCGACCTCGAGGTGGAGGAGCGCGAGGTCGACGACAGGCTGTACCACATCACGTACCCGCTCGAGTCGGGGGAGGGGTCGATCACGGTCGCCACGGTGCGGCCCGAGACGCTGTTCGCGGACGTCGCCGTCGCGGTCAACCCGGCCGACGAGCGCTACGCCCACCTCGTCGGCCAACACGCGATCCTGCCGATCGTCGGGACCCGGCTGGAGATCATCGCCGACGCCTACGTGAAACGCGAGTTCGGCACCGGCGCCCTGAAGATCACCCCTGGCCACGACGTCAACGACTTCGAGATCGGCCAGCGCCATGGCCTCCCCGCCCCGTCGGCGATCGGGGAGGACGGCCGGCTCGCCGGTGAGGTGGTGCCCGAGCGCTACCGCGGGCTACGGGCCGGAGAGGCCCAGGCTGCGGTCGTTGCCGAACTGCGGGAGCTGGGGCTGCTCGTGCGGGAGGAGCCCTACCGCCACACGGTCCCCCACAGCCATCGTTCGGGAGAGCGGATTGAGCCGCTCATCTCACTGCAGTGGTTCATGGCGATGGACCAGCTCGCGCGGCCGGCGATCGCCGCCGTCCGCGACGGGCGGGTGCGCTTCCACCCCGAGAATCAGCGTGGGGTCTACCTCAACTGGATGGAGAACATCCGGCCGTGGTGCATCTCCCGCCAGTTGTGGTGGGGTCACCAGATCCCCGTCTGGTACCGGGGCGACGAGGTCCACTGTGCGCTCGCCCCGCCGGAGGGAGAGGGGTGGGAGCGCGACCCCGACGTGCTCGACACCTGGTTCTCCTCCGCACTGTGGCCGTTCGTCACCCTCGGCTGGCCGGCGGTGTCTGCCGCGCTGCGCGCCTTCTACCCGACCGACGCGCTCGTCACGAGCCGCGACATCATCTTCCTGTGGGTGGCGCGGATGATCATGATGGGCATCCGCTTCGCCGGGGACATCCCCTTCTCCGACGTCTACATCCACTCGATCATCCAGGCCCCGGACGGCCGGCGGATGTCCAAGTCGTTGGGGACGGGGATCGACCCGCTCGCCCTCATCGACGGGGGAGAGCGGCCGCCGGTGTACGCCGATGGGGGCGCCTTCCCCGCCTACGGCGCGGACGCTCTGCGCTGGGGCCTGCTCGCGATGTCCTCGGCCCAGGACGTGCGGTTCAACGAGGAGAAGATCGCCCAGGGGCGCCAGTTGACCAACAAGCTGTGGAACGCCGCTCGTCTCATCCTGTCCGGCGGCGGGGCCGAACTCAGGGCGGAACTGTCGCCCGCCGGGGCCCAGGCGGTCGAGGACCGCTGGATCCTGTCGCGCCTCGTTCGGGCGCGCGCGTCGGTCACCGAGCGGGTTGCCGCCTTCGACTTCGCCAAGGCTGCCCAGGAGCTGTACGACTTCATCTTCTCCGAGCTCTGTGACTGGTACCTCGAGCTCGTCAAACCCCGCCTCGCCGAGCCGGAGGCGGGAGCGGTCGCCCGCCACGTGCTCACCGAGACCCTCGCCCTCGCCCACCCGGTGATCCCGTTCGTCACCGAGGAGATCTGGAGCCACCTGCCCGGTGCCGATGACCTCCTCGCAGCCCGGGTGAGCCCCGCAGTCGTCGGGGCGGTCGATGAGGCGGCCGAGGCCACGCTCGCGGACCTCATCGCCGCGGTCACCGCGGTGCGAGGCTGGCGCAACGCGGCAGGGGTGAAGGCATCCGCGACCCTCCGGGTCCGGCTGGAGGCCGGCGGGTACGCCGACACGGCCGGCTCGCTCGCCCGTCTGGGCAAGCTCGAACTCTGCGACGCCCCGGAGGAGCCGGTCGCCGTCCTGCCGGTACCCGGAGGTCAGATCGCGATCCTCGCGTCCGACGCCGTCGACCTCGGTGCCGCGGAGGCCAAACGCCAGGCTGAACGCGAACGCCTGGGCGCCGAGATCACGCGAGCGCAGTCCAAGCTCGCCAACCCCGGGTTCGTCGCCAAGGCCAACCCGGCCGTCGTGGCGGCCGAGCGGGCCAAGCTCGCGCGCCTGGAGGCCGACCTCAAGGCTCTCGATGACGCCTGAGGAGGCAGAGGCGCGGCTGCTGTCCCTCGAGCTGTTCGGGATGCGCTTCGGCCTTGACCGGATGCGCCGGCTGATGACCGCCCTCGGTCACCCGGAGCGGACGTTCGCGTCGATCCACGTCGTCGGCACGAACGGCAAGTCGTCGACGACCCGGATGATCGCCGCGATCCTCGGCCGGCACGGCTACCGGACCGGCACCTACCTCAGCCCGCACCTCGTCAGCTTCTGCGAACGGATCCGGGTCGGCGACGCCGACATCACCCCGGACCGGTTCGCCGCCGCGCTCGCGCGCAGCCTCGCCGCCGCCGAACTCGTCAACCGGGGGGGTGAGGACCGGGTCACCCAGTTCGAGGCGCTCACGGCCGCCGCCTACAGCGAACTCTCCGCCGCCGGGGTGGACGTGGCCGTGATCGAGGCGGGGCTCGGCGGCCGCTGGGACGCCACCAACGTGATTCCCTCGACGGTGACCGTCCTCACCGGAGTCGGGCTCGAACACACGCGCTGGCTCGGACCGACGATCACCGCGATCGCGACCGAGAAGCTCGACGTTCTCCAGCCGGGGAGCGTCCTCGTGCTCGGCCCGGGCATGCACCCGGAGGCGGTCGCCGTGGCGGAGGCGACCGCGTCCGCGCGGGACGCTGAGATCGTCCGCGCCGATGGGGACCCTCACGCCGCGGTCGGGGCCCTCGGCGCCTTCCAGCGACGCAACTTCAGTGTCGCCCGAACCGCCGTGGCCGCCTTCCTCGCCGTGACCGGAGCCGGCGAGATCGACGCGGACGCGGCCGCTGCGGCGGCGGCGGACATCCGCGTCCCCGGTCGGCTCCAGCGGGTCGGGGAGTCACCGCTCACCCTGCTCGACGGGGCCCACAACCCGGACGGGATCGCCGCGCTCGCCGAGTCGCTCCCCGACCTCCAGGGTCGCCGGGCCCGTCGGGTCGCGGTCATCTCGATCCTCGACGACAAGGACGCGGCCGGGATGCTCGCCCGACTCTCCCCGCACTTCGACGAGGTGATCCTCACCGCCAGCCACAACCCGCGGGTGCTGCCCCCGCCGACGCTGGCCTCCCTGCTGGCCCAAGTGGACGGACCGCCGAGTGAGATCGTCGCCGACCCTCGGGCGGCTCTCGCCCGGGCGCGCGAACTCGCCGGACCGGCTGGTTTCGTACTGGCGACCGGGTCGATCTACCTGATCGCCGACCTGCTGAGCCCCGGCCGAGCCGCCGCCGGGCGGCGGCGCTCGAACCTGTGAAGGTGGACGTGAGCCCCCACACAGACCACGATCCTGACGGGCAACCGAGCTTCGGCGCGATGATCCGGCTCGTCGCGGTCGTCGTCGCCGTCGTCATCCTCGTCTTCTTCATCATCGGCTACGGCTTCGGTCGGCTGTTCCTTTAAGGCCTTTCCGAGCAGGCATTTGTCCCTCCAGGCAGAATCTCTCCCCACGATGCAGCCGCTCTTTGCGATCTTCGGGATCCACAACTCCACGGTGACGCTCGTTGTCGACCTCGCGGTCCTCTTCCTCGTCGTCATCTGGCTCGCGCTCGTGTACTGGACCTACGCGGATGCGCGGCGGCGGATCCGCGACCCGATGCTCGTCGGCGCGGCGACCGCCGCCAGCCTGTTTCCGTTCATCGGTTCGCTCGTCTACACGATCGTCCGGCCGCCCGAGTACCTCGAGGACGCCGAGGATCGCGAGCTGTCGATCCGGGCGTCGGAGGCCCAGCTCGCCGCCCTCGGGCACGAGGCCTGTCCGCACTGTGACCGGCCGGTGGAGAAGACCTTTCTGCGCTGCCCGCACTGTCTGCGCAAGCTCAAGAATCCGTGCGTCAACTGTGCTCGGCCGCTGGAGAACGATTGGCGCATATGCCCCTACTGCGAAGCGGACGTGCCGGGGGTGACCCCGCCGCGGCGCCAGCGTCGCCGTCGGGAGGCCGATTCGGGCACCGTGCCCAGCGGGCCGCCGACGGACCTGATCTGATCGCCGAGTCTGCTTTCCTCAGCGCGTCTGTTCCCCCGCTCTCCTGAAAGGACACGCCCCATGGCGCGCACCCTCATCCTCGTCAAGCCCGACGCCTTCGCCAAGAACCTCACGGGCCAGATCCTCGCCCGGTTCGAGGCCAAGGGCCTGTCGATCGTCGCCCTCGAGCTCCAGCACCTGAGTCGCGAGACGGCCGAGGCCCACTACGCCGAGCACCGCGAACGTCCGTTCTTCGGGGAACTCGTTGACTTCATCACCTCCGGTCCGCTCGTCGCCGCCGTCCTCGAAGGGGACGAGCATGCGGTCAAGGCGGCCCGCCAGGTGATCGGTGCGACCAACCCGCTCGAGGCGACGATGGGCACCATCCGCGGTGATTTCGCGACGAGCATCGGGGAGAACATGGTCCACGGCTCGGACTCGGACGAGTCCGCCGTCCGTGAGGCCGCGATCTTCTTTCCGAACCTCTGAGTCGCCCCCGCCTCATCCTCGCCTCCGGATCGCCGCAGCGCCGGGCGATCCTCGAGCAGCTCGGCGTCCCCTTCCAGGTCGCGGTGTCCGGCGTCAGCGAGCTCGACGCCGGACCGCCGGAGGAGGTGGTGCTCGAGAACGCCTACCGCAAGGCGCGAGCGGTCGCCGGGCCTGGGGGAGCGGAGCTGCCGGTGCTTGGCGTCGACACGGAGGTCGCCCTGGGCGGGACCGTCCTCGGGCAGCCGGCGGGCGCGGCTGGCGCCCGGGAGATGCTCGGTCGGCTCAGCGGGCGTGCGCACCGCGTCCTCTCGGGCGTCTGTGTGATCGAGGGCGAGCGGGTCCGCACTGCCGCTGCGGCGACGACCGTCCGCTTCCGTAGCTGTCCACCGGAGCTGCTCGACTGGTATGTCGCCACGGGTGAGTGGGCGGGCCGGGCGGGCGGATATGCGATCCAGTGCCGGGGGGTCGCCTTGATCGAGGGGATCGAGGGCGACTACAGCAACGTCGTCGGCCTGCCGGTGCCGACCCTGCTCGACCTGCTGGGCGACCTCTTGCAGTGAGCGCTTCGGCACACGAGTGGGACGGGATTTGCGGATAGACTCCCGGCACGGGCGCGAGTCGGCTGACACGGTGTGAGCTTCCCTCCTGCGCCGCCCCACGACCGACCTCGACGGTAGAGCACCCATGGGCATCTTTGGATATATGACGGGCTTCGGCGGCCGTGACATGGCCGTCGACCTTGGAACCGCCAACACTCTCGTCTACGTACGCGGGCGCGGAATCGTGCTGTCGGAGCCGAGCGTCGTCGCCGTCGACTCGCGGACCGGTGAGGTCCACGCGGTGGGGATCGAGGCCAAGCGGATGCTCGGTCGCACCCCGGGCACGATCAGCGCGATCCGGCCGCTCAAGGACGGCGTCATCGCCGACTTCGAGGTGACCGAGGAGATGCTGCGCCATTTCATCCAGAAGGTCCACCAGAATCGCTGGGCCCACCCGCGCGTGGTCGTCTGCGTTCCCTCGGGCGTCACCGGGGTGGAGAAGCGGGCGGTGGAGGAGGCGTGTCTCTCCGCCGGAGCCCGGCAGGCCTACCTGATCGAGGAGCCGATGGCCGCGGCCATCGGCGCCGGGCTACCCGTCGGCGAGCCGACCGGGTCGATGGTCGTCGACATCGGCGGGGGCACCTCGGAGGTCGCGGTGATCAGCCTCGGCGGGATCGTCGTCTCCCAGTCCATCCGGGTCGGCGGCGACGAGCTGGATGAGGCGATCATCAACTACGTCAAACGCGAGTACAAGCTGCTGATCGGCCAGCAGACGGCCGAGGAGCTGAAGCTGGAGATCGGCTCGGCGTTTCCGATGGCCGAGGAGGTCCAGGCGGAGATCCGCGGGCGGGACATGGTCAGTGGCCTGCCCAAGACCGTCGTGCTCACCTCCGAGGAGATTCGGGGGGCGCTGGAGGAGCCGGTCTCCCAGATCATCGACGCGGTCAAGGAGACCCTCGACCGGACCCCACCTGAACTCGCCTCCGACATCATGGACCGGGGGATCATGCTCGCGGGCGGAGGGTCGCTGCTGCAAGGGATCGACGAGCGTCTGCGTCACGAGACCCAGATGCCCGCGCACCTCGCCGAGTCGCCGCTCACCTGCGTGGCGGTCGGGTCGGGGCGCTCGCTTGAGGAGTTCGAGGCGATTCACCGCTCCTCCCGGAATGGCCGCAACCGCCGTCGGCGCTATTAGCGGTCCACTTATGCTGGTGTGCTACGAAGTATCGGCCGCCGTGCAGGAAACGACTTCGGAGATCGACCCCGCATGCAAGACAAGTATGTGCGGCGCCGACGTGCGGTTCTCGCCGTCCTCGTCGCCGTTTCGCTGATACTCCTCACCGCCTACTTCGGGGAGGCCGAGAACAGCCCGCTGCACTCGCTGCAGCAGGGCATCGTCGCCGTCTTCACGCCGATCCAGGACGGGGCCTCCAAGGTCCTCTCCCCGGTCCGTGACCTCGCCGGGTGGGTGTCCTCGACGCTGCACGCCAAGTCCCAGAACGCTCAACTGCGGGCGCTGAACGCTCGGCTCGACACCGAGCTCGCCCAGGACGGCACGGCACTGGCCGCCTACACGCAGCTCAGCGGAGAGGTCAAGCTCACCAACCGGCTCAACCTGCGCCAGGACGGGCCGGTGTACGCGAACGTCACCACCTACAACCCGGAGGTGTGGTACGAGACGATCAAGCTCGACAAGGGCTCGGGAGCGGGGATCGCCGCCGGTGACCCGGTCCTCAGCGCCCAGGGGCTCGTCGGTGATGTCTCCGACGTCGGCTCGAACTTCGCGATCGTCTCCGAGCTCAGCTCGCCGAAGTTCGCCGTCGAGGCGCGGATCCTCTCCAGCGCGAACAACAACGCCGTCGGCACCCTCCAGCCGGCTGTCGGCAACCCGACGACGCTGCAGGTCAACTACCTCTCCCCGAGCGCGAACGTCGCGACCGGTGATGAGGTCGTCACCGCCGGGCTGAGTGACCCCTCCAATCCGGCCGTGCGCTCCCAGTATCCGCCCGGCATTCCGATCGGGACGATCTCGAGCTTCAACTACAACACGCTCGTCGACAACGGGACCGTCAACGTCAGCCCGAACGTCGACCTGCGCAACATCACGCAGGTCGAGGTCCTCACGCGGGTGGGCGGATGACGCGCGACCGCGACCATCCCTGGCGCCTGCCCGCACGGATCGCCCTCGTCGGCTTCGTCGCCGTCCTGCTGCAGGAGGCGATCGTGTCCCAGATCTCGATCTTCGGGGTGTCCGCTGACGTCACGCCGCTCGCGGTCGCGGCGATCGGCCTGCTCTGTGGTTCGCTGCCCGGCGCGATCGCCGGCTTCGGGATCGGCCTGTTCGTCGACCTCGCGCTCGTCCAGGAGCTCGGCATCACCAGCCTGCTCTACATCCCGATCGGCTATTGGGCGGGGCGGCTGCGCGAGTTGCGTGACCCCAGCCACGACCTCGTCCCGCTCGGAGTCGGAGCGCTCGCGACGCTGTGGGCAGGTCTCGGGATGACGGTGATCCAGTTCGTGCTGGGGGTCGACAGTCCTGTCAGTGGCCTGCTCTTTCAACAGATCTTCATGTCCGTGCTGATCAACACGCTGATCGCCCTGCCCGTCCATCACGGCGTCCGCCGGCTGCTCTCCGGAGCGGTCCCGTCCGGGTCCGGGGGAGCGCGGCGCCGGTACACGAGTGGAGCGCTTAGCCCGCTCCAGCAGCCGTCCGAGCGCCTCCGTGGCGGCCGTATGAGGCCGGCGCGATGATCGGCCCGGCCGGTGGCGGGCCGACCCGCGTCGACGATCGCGTCGGGCCGATGAATCCGCAGCTGGCGGTCCGGGTCGCGATCGTCGGGTCGATCGCCCTCGTGATGTTCGCGGTGATCTTCCTGCGCCTGTGGTTCCTACAGGTCCTCAGCGGCAGCCAGTACGTCGCCCAGGCGAAGACGAACATCGTCCGCCGCGTCCCCGTCCCGGCCCCGCGCGGCTCGATCCTCGCCGCCAATGGCGCCGTCCTCGTCAACTCGGTGAAGGTGCCGGCGATCCTCGTCGCGCCCCAGACCCTTCCCGTCCCGCTGACCGCGACGCTCGCCGGGGTCAACGACCCTCCCGCCGACCAGCGCGTGTACCGGCGCCTCGCCGTCGCGCTCGGGATGTCGACGCGCCCGAGCACCTGCCGCTACACGCTGTCGGTCGACAACGCCGCCGGGACGTTGGTGGCCGCCCACTTCGCACCCAAGCTCGCGGCGATCCCCTGCATCGTCGCCCAGCACGCCGCCGACATCACCCTCGGTACGATCACGGTGGCGACCGACGTGCCCGTCGCCGAGCAGGCCTACATCTCCGAGCACGAGACCGAGTTCCCCGGGGTGGAGGTGAGTCAGGTGTCGCTCAGTGAGTACCCCCAGGGGGCGCTCGCCGCCCAGATCCTCGGCACCGTCGGCGCGAACGCGAACTCGGCGACCGGCGGCCCGCTGTTCGGCAACGTACCCGCGTACGATGAGGTCGGCCAGACCGGGCTGGAGTTTCAGTACAACCGCTACCTCCAGGGCCACGACGGGTACGCACGGGTCGAAGTCAACGCCCAGGGCCAGTATCAGGGGGAGACGACCCCGGTCCCGCCGACGCCGGGCGACAACCTGAGGACGTCGATCAACCTCGGACTCGAGCAGGTTGGAACCCGTGAGCTGCAGGCGGCGATCAACAACGTCGGCGGTAACTACGGCGGCGCGTTCGTCGCGATGAACCCGGTCAACGGCCAGATCGACGCGATGGGATCGCTACCGAGCTACAACCCGTCGATCTTCAACCACCCGCTTACCCAGCAGCAGTACGACCAGCAGTTCGGCGCCAACTCCGGGGACCCGCTGCTGGACCGCGCGATCCAGTCGGTCGGTCCCGTCGGCTCGACCTACAAGGTGATCACCGCGACCGCCGCACTGCAGTCCGGGCAGTGGCAGCCCAACGAGACCTTCGACGACGCGACCGGGCAGTTCTGCGTGTCGGGCCAGTGCCTCAGCAACGCCCCCGGCGACGGCGCGCTGGGCAACATCAACATCGAGCAGGCGATCGAGGTCTCCGACGACGTCTTCTTCTACCACCTCGGCGCTCTGATGAACGTCCAGAACCCGTTCACCCAGCCCCAGGGCGGCGCGCTGCAGGCGTGGTCGAAGAGATTCCAGATCAACCGCGCGCCGGGGATCGATCTCCCCTACGCGGCGGCGGGCACGATCCCGACTCCCGCCTTCGTCGAAGACCGGATCAAGGCCGAGGAGCAGTGTGACGCCGGGACGGGGCCCTACCGGTACTACGAGGTGGTCGGCGGCCAGTACCAGTTCTCGGCGACCCCGGCCAAGGGCTACGTCAAGACGCCCGTCCGTCCTCAGGGCTACTGCGGCATCGCCCTGCTGCCCAACCCCGGCTGGACCGTCGGGGACAACATGCACATGGCGATCGGTCAGGGGGACGTGCAGGTGAGCCCGCTCCAGCTGACGATGGTGTACGCAGCGATGGCCAACGGCGGCTACCTCGTCACCCCGCACGTCGGCGAGCAGATCGAGACTCCCAGCGGTCAGGTCGTCGAGAAGATCAGCCCGGGACCGCGGACGAACCTGCACATCAGCCCGGTCAACCTCCAGACGATCGACACCGGCCTGCGGCTGGCGGCCAGCGGCCCGATCGGCACCTCCACGAACGTGATGGGCAGCTTTCCGCTGCCGGTGTACGCCAAGACGGGCACCGCCGACTACATCCCGACCTCGGGCCCGAACAAGGGCGTCGACACGGCGTACGCATGGTATGCCGCCTACGTGCCGCCGTCGGCGACCTCCAAGCCGATCGTGATCGTCGTCTGGGTCGAGGACGGCGGCTACGGTGACGCGACCGCGGCGCCGGTCGCGCGGGAGATGCTCTCACAGTGGTTCTACGGCCACACGAGCTCGTTCACGATCGGAACGTCGGCGTTCCATTGAGCTCGATCAGCCCTCTCCGCCTGACCGAGCCGGTCACCCGCCAGCGCGCGCGGCGGGCGATCATCTTCGACCCGCTGCTGCTGATCGCCGCCGTCGGGCTCGTCGGCTGCAGCCTGATGGTGCTGCGAGACATGCGCGTCAGCTACCCCGGCTACGTCTCCAAGCAGGCGCTGTACGCCGGCGTCGGGATCGTCGCCTGCATGCTCGTGAGCCGCTTTGACTACTCCCGCCTGCGTGAGTACCGCTACGCCGCCTACGGGCTGCTCGTGCTCCTCAACCTGATCGTCTACGCGATGCCGGCGATCCAGAACGCCCACCGTTGGATCCCGTTCCCGCTGTTCAACTTCCAGTCCTCGGAGTTCGGCAAGCTGCTGCTCATCCTGTCGCTCGCGGCCGTGATGGTCGAGCGCTCCCGCCGGCCCCAGTCCGGTTGGCGGACGACCTTCCGGATGCTCGCGATGGCGCTGGTGCCGGCACTGCTGGTGATCGGCCAGCCCGACCTCGGAACCGGTCTCGTCTACGTCACCGTCGGGGTGGGGATCCTGTTCTTCGGCGGGATCGGCTGGAAGCAGCTCGCCGGCATCGGCGGGCTCGCCGTGTTCGCGGCCGTGATGGTCATCGCCGTCGGACCGGCGGTCGGGGTCAACGTCCTCCATGGCTATCAGAAGCAGCGGCTGACGACGTTCATCAACCCGCCGAAGGTGTGCGGCCAGAACGACTCGACCTGCTACCAGCTGCAGCAGGGCCTGATCGCGATCGGCGCTGGCCAGAAGACCGGGCAGGGGATCAAAGGGGCCTCCCAGATCCAGGGCCTGTTCGTTCCCGTCGCCGACGCTGACTTCGTCTTCGCCGCCCTCGGCGACTTCTACGGTTTCGCTGGCGCTGCGCTCGTGCTGTCGCTGTATGCCCTCCTGATCTGGCGGGCGATACGGATCATGACGATGGCCAAGAACCTCTACGGAACCCTGCTCGCCGGCGGGATTCTCTCGATGCTGATGTTCCAGGTGTTCGTCAACGTCGGGATGACGATTGGGATTATGCCGGTGACCGGCGTACCGTTGCCGTTGATGTCCTACGGCGGCTCATCGGTGCTCGTGACCTTTCTCGCCATCGGTCTGCTGCAATCGGTCTACATCCAGGCCCGGCTCGCCAGTGGAGCCAAGGCCAGAGTTCTTCTCGTGTGAACCGCGTCGCGCGGCCTCTGCGCCGCGGGTCACACAGCAGTCGCAGTGACTTTTGCCGTCTTTTCCTAAGGAAGTAAGAAATTGAAGAAGCAGGTTCTGGTCAGCGTCGACCGCGGGGAGACCCGGGTGGCGTTGCTCGAAGCAACCGGTCCGGTCCCCGACCGCAAGGCCGCCGCGTCCTCACGCCGCCGCCGCCGGCCCGCGAACCCGGCCGCGGGCTACACCGTCGCCGAGCTGTACCTCGAGCGCCGCGGGGCCCGCTCGATCGTCGGCAACATCTACAAGGGCCGGGTCGACAACGTCCTGCCGGGCCTCGAGGCGGCCTTCGTCGACATCGGGCTCGATAAGAACGGGTTCCTCCACGTCGACGAGATCGTGCTCCCCGGCGTCGAGGTCGCCCGCCGGGGGCGCGGCACCGGTAAGGACGCCAAGCCGATCACCGAGCTGCTCAAGCCAGGTCAGGAGATCGTTGTCCAAGTCGTCAAGGATCCGCTCAAGACCAAGGGGGCGCGGCTGTCGATGGACCTGACGATCGCCGGCCGCTACATGGTCTACGCGCCATTCGGTGAAGGGATCGGCGTCTCTCGCCGGCTCGAGGACAAGGAGCGCGAACGCCTGCGCAAAGAGGCCAAGGCCCTCGATCTCCGCGGGGGCGGGGCGATCATCCGCACCGCCGCCCATGGCGCGGTGCGCACCGACCTGGAACGGGAGATGCAGTACCTGTTCAAGCTCAACGAGGTGCTCCAGAAGCGGGTCGAGGCGACCGCCGGCCCGACGCTCGTCTTCCAGGAGGCCGACCTGTCGGTGCGGGTCGTGCGCGACATCTACTCCGAGGAGTTCGAACGGGCGATCGTCGACGACGAGAAGCAGCACCATCGGCTCGTCAGCTTCTTCAGCCGGACCGCACCCGAGCTGGTTGAGCACGTTGAGCTGTGGAACGAGGACCGGCCGATGTTCGAGGCCTACGGCGTCGAGAAGGCACTCACCTCGACGCTCAACCGCCGTGTCGACCTGCCCTCCGGCGGCTACCTGATCATCGACTACGGCGAGGCGCTGACGGTGATCGACGTCAACTCCGGATCGTTCACCGGCTCGGGGAAGGGTGCCCGGCTCGAGGACACGATCACCCGGACGAACCTCGAGGCGGCCGAAGAGGCCGTCCGCCAGCTACGGCTGCGCGACATCGGCGGGATCATCGTCATCGACTTCATCGACATGGCCCGGGCCCGCAACCGTGACGCGGTGCTCAAGACGCTGCGTAAGGCCCTCGATGAGGACCGCACGAAGACCTTCGTCGTCGAGATCTCGCCGCTCGGCCTGGTGGAGATGACCCGGCAGAACGTCACCGAGGGGGTGCGCGAGATCATGACGCGCCCCTGTCCGACCTGTGCCGGGGAGGGCGTGATCAAGTCCGAGGAGACGATCGCGATCGAGTTCGAGCGGCGGATGCGCGAGCTCGCCACCCACACCGAAGCCGAGGCCCTCCTCCTGCAGATGAACCCCCGTGTCTCCGCCGAGTTCACCGGCCACGACGCGAAGGTGCTCGTCCAGATCGAGTCCGAGACGGGCAAGTGGTTCCACTTCGAGGGCTCGGAAGGGCTGCCGCTCGAGCACTTCGCGGTGCTGATGGAGGCCGACCGTGAGGAGGTGCTCGAGCGGGCCCTGCCCTTCCGGGAAGGGGAGGAGGTGTACGTCAACATCGTCGAGCCGCACATGTACAGCCCCGGTGACGCGGTCGCCAAGGTGGACGGGTACATCATCCAGGTCAAGGGGGCTGAGGACTCCGTCGGGCACAAGCGCCTTGTCCGGATCGAGGAGGTCGGTCGCACCTTCGCCGTCGCGCTCCCCCTTGATGAGCCGCCGCTCGACGATGAGCCGATCGGGGAGATCGAGCCGGAGCCCGCCGAGACGGTGGATGACGATGAAGTAGAATCAGCTGGACGCCGTCGTGGACGGCGCGGTGGTCGGCGTGCTGCGCCCAAGGCGGAAGCCGCGATCGCCCCCGACTCTCCCCCCGAGTGAACATGTCTTACGCAATCGTCAAAACCGGCGGCAAGCAGTACCGCGTCCATGAGGGACTCACCTTCCTCGTCGAGCGTCTCACCGCCGCTGAGGGCGAGAACGTCACCCTCGCGCCGCTCCTCTACGTCGACGGCGAGCAGCTGCTCGACGGCGACGGCCTCAGCAGCGTCGAGGTGTCAGCCACGGTTCTCGCCCACGAGCGCGGCCCCAAGCTGCGGGTCGTCAAGTTCAAGCCCAAACGCGGCTACAAGCGACGCAACGGGCACCGTCAGAACCTCACCCGTCTGAAGATCACCTCGATCACCGCCAAGTAGAAGGAGAACCGACGGACATGGCACATAAGAAGGGCCTCGGCTCCTCCCGCAACGGTCGTGACTCCAACGCCCAGCGACTCGGCGTGAAGGTGTTCGCCGGCCAGAGCGTCACCGGCGGTGAGATCATCGTTCGCCAGCGCGGCACGAAGTTCAAGCCCGGCGTCGGCGTCGGCATCGGCAAGGACGACACGATCTTCGCCAAGTCGGCGGGAACGGTGCAGTTCACCACCGGCTGGCGCGGACGCGTGATCTCGGTGGCTCCCGCCGCCGCCGACGTCAGCTGACTCAAGCCGACCGCTCGGTCCCGTTCAGACGCCGGCCGCTGTCACCGCGGCGGTGCAGAACGGGCACCGGGTCGCCTTGGCCGAGATCGAGGACGTGCACTCGGGGCAGGACCGAACCGACGTGTCGTCCTTCTGGAACAGCTCATACGGCTTGACGACGAAGAAGAAGATCGCCACCGCGGTGAAGAAGAACGTCAGGGCGACGTTGACGAGGTCACCGTAGAGGAAATGACTGTGGTTGATGGTGAACGTGAGGCTGGCGAAGTTCGCCTTCCCGAAGATGAGGGCGATGATCGGGGTGAGGATGTCGGCGACGAGCGCCTTGATCAGCGCCGCCGTCACCGTGCCCATGACGACCGCGACCGCCAGCGTGATCAGGCTGGCCTGGAAGAGAAACGACTTGAACTCCGCGATGAGACCCTTCATGTGCGTGTCTCCTTGGCTGAGAGGGACTGATGCCGCCATCATTCTCCACGCGCGGCGATTGCCCTTCGGGGACGGGAAGCCGCTGAGATGAAGGACCGGGCACGGATCCATGTCACCGCCGGCGGCGGGGGCGACGGCTGTCTCTCCTTCCGCCGAGAGGCGCACGTTCCCAAGGGCGGCCCGGACGGGGGGGACGGTGGCCGCGGAGGGGACGTGATCCTGCTCTGTGACGACTCCCTCCGCGACCTCGAACACTTCCGCCGCGCCTCCCACTTCAAGGCCAAACGCGGTGGCCGCGGCCAGGGGGCGGGCCGGCACGGGGCGGACGGGGACACGCTCACCCTCAAGGTCCCGCCGGGGACCGAGGTGGTCGTCGAAGCCGACGGCACCCGGCATGACCTCGTCACGGCCGGGCAGCGGGCGACCGTCGCCGCCGGCGGCTCCGGCGGGCGTGGCAACGCCCGCTTCGCCGGCCCGACCCACCAGACCCCGCGGTTTGCCGAACGTGGCCTGCCCGGAGAGGAAGGGTGGGTCACCCTCGCCCTGAAGCTGCTCGCCGACGTCGGGCTCGTCGGGTTGCCCAACGCCGGCAAGTCCTCGCTGCTCTCCCGGATCACGCGGGCGACGCCGAAGGTCGCCGCCTACCCGTTCACGACCCTGTCCCCGGTCCTCGGGACGATCCACTCCGACGACCGGCAGTTGATCATCGCCGACATCCCGGGCCTGATCGAGGGAGCGGCCGACGGAGCCGGGCTCGGACACGACTTCCTCGCCCACGTCGAGCGGACGCGCCTGCTCGTCCACGTCCTCGACCTCGCCCCCCTCGACGGATCCGACCCGGTCGAGAACCACGCGACCGTGGAGGCGGAACTGGCCCGCCACGAGCCGCGGCTCGCCACCCTGCCGCGGATCCTCGCCCTCTCCAAGGCCGACCTTGTCACCCCGGAGGTCGCCGCGGCCACCGTGGCGGAGTGGACGGCGCGCCTCAACCCCGGCCACCGCGAGTCGCGGGACCCGTGGGAGAGCCCGGAGGACGCCGGCGAGGTCCCGGTGCTCGTCACCTCGGCGGCCACCCGCCAGGGCCTTGACGAGCTTGTCGCGCTGCTGCTGCGCCGGGTGCCGCTCGTGCCCCCCGCGGATGCCGGCGCGGCGCTCGCCGGTGCCGGGCCCACAGCCGGCACCGGCGCCACCGACCTCGGACAGCTCGCCGCTCACCGGACCTTCCGGCCCGGACCCCGGCGGGGGTTCACCGTCCGCCCCGACGCGGACGGCGGGTTCATCGTCGACGGACCCGCGGTGCAGCGGCTCGTCGCCCGCTATGACCTCGACAACGAGGACGCGCTCGCCCACCTCGAGAAGCGTCTGCGCGGCATCGGCGTGATCGCCGCCCTGGAGGACGCCGGCTTCGAGCCGGGCGACGACGTCGTCCTCGCGGGCATCGCCTTCGAGCTCGACCCCTGACGCTGCCGTGGCCCCGATCGTCGTCAAACTCGGCTCCTCCGTGGTCGCCGACGCCTCCGGTAGGGTCCGGGAGGAGGTGCTCGCCGGCGTCTGCGATGAGATCGCCGCCCTCCACCAAGCCGGTGCCGAGCCGGTGATCGTCACGAGCGGCGCGATCGCTCGGGGCCTGGCGGTGCTCGGCGGGGGACCGGGGCCGATCGAGCGCCCGCGGGGCCTCGGTGAGCTGCAGGCTGCCTCGGCCGTCGGGCAGGGAAAGCTCTACCGCGTCTATGACGAGTTGCTGTCCGCCCGGGCGGTCCCGACCGCGCAGGTGCTCCTCACCTTCTTCGACATCAGCGCCCGCACCCACTACCTCAACGCGCGCCAGACCCTGCGCCAGCTGCTCGCGTGGAGGGTCGTGCCGGTCATCAACGAGAACGACACGACGACGACGGATGAGATCTCCTTCGGGGACAACGACTTCCTCGCCGCCCAGGTGGCGATCCTGCTCGGCGCCGAGCTGCTCGTGCTGCTCACCGTCGCCGGCGGCGTCTACACCGCCGATCCGCGCGTCGATCCGACCGCGACCCTCGTCGAGGTCGTCGAGGACTTCGACGCCCTCGACGGCCTCGACATCGGCCACCAGACCTCGGCGCTCGGGTCCGGGGGGATGCGCTCGAAGGTCGTCGCGGCCGAGATGGCGACCGCGGCGGGGATCGACACGGTGATCGCCGGCGGGTTCGTCCCCGGGGTGATCGGCCGGGCGGTCACGGGGGAGACGGTCGGCACCCGCTGTGTCGCCCAAGCCGAGCGGGTCTCCTCCTTCAAGTTGTGGCTGCGCTACGCCAAACCGACCCGCGGCCAGATCCACGTCGACGCGGGCGCCGCAGCCGCGCTGTCGGTCGGCGGAACGAGCCTGCTGCCGGTCGGGATCACCGCGGTGACCGGTGGCTTTGACGCCGGGGATGCCGTTGAGGTCGTCGCCAGGGACGGCAGTGTCATCGGGAAGGGGATCTGCGGTTATTCGTCGGTGGAGCTGGCGCGGGTGCAGGGCCTGAAATCGGCCGCGGTCCGGGAGGTCGCGCCCGACTCCCCGGATGAGGCGATCCACCGCGACTACTTCGTGCTGGTTTAATCGGGCTTTCCCATGGCGATTGTCCGTCCATCCATCCCTGAGCAGTGCGTGGACGCCAAGGCGGCTGCGCGCGTCCTCGCGACCCTCTCATCCGCAGTCAAGGACCGGGCCCTGCGCGCGATCGCTGACGCGCTCGTCGCGGCCACCCCGGCAATCCTCGAGGCCAACGCCGCCGACCTCGAGGCCGGGCGGGCCGACGGGCTGGCGCCGGCCCTGCTGGACCGGCTCACCCTCGACGTGGGCCGGATCGCCGCGATGGCTGACGGGGCCCGGGCGATCGCCGCGCTGCCCGACCCGGTCGGAGAGGTGATCGACGGCCGCCGGCTCCCCAACGGCCTCGATGTCCGCAAGGTCCGGGTCCCCCTCGGGGTGGTCGCCGTCGTCTACGAGGCCCGTCCGAACGTCACCATCGACGCCGCCGCGCTGTGTGTGAAGTCCGGCAACGCGGTGCTCCTGCGCGGTTCGCGCTCGGCCGCCCACTCCAACGCGATCCTCGGCAGCATTGCGGCGGAGGCGGGTCAGGAGGCGGGCCTGCCCGATCACTGGCTTACCACCGTTGGGGGCGGCGACCGGGCCGAACTGGCCGAACTGGCGACCCAGGCCGGGCTCGTCGACCTGATCATCCCCCGTGGCGGTGAGGGGCTCAAGGCCGCCCTCAAGGGGGTGGCGACCGTGCCGGTGATCTTCGCCGCCTCCGGGAACTGTCACGTCTACGTCGATGCGAGCGCCGACCTCGCCGCCGCGGAGGCGATCATCCTCAACGCGAAGGTGCAGCGCCCGGGGGTGTGCAACGCGGCCGAGACCCTGCTCGTCCACGCCGACGTCGCCGACCGGTTCCTCCCCACGGCACTGCCCGCGCTCGCGGCGGCCGGGGTGATCCTGCACGCCGACGGTCGGGCCCGGGCGGCCGTTCCCGGATTGCCGATGCTTCCGGCGACCTCTGAGGACTGGGAGACCGAGTACCTCGCCCTCGACCTCTCCGTCGGGGTCGTCGACTCGCTTGCGGCGGCGGTCGCCCACATCAACCGCTACGGCAGCGGCCACTCCGAGGCGATCGTCACCGCTTCGGCCACGGCGGCACGGACCTTCCAGAGCGAGGTCGACGCCGCCTGTGTCTACGTCAACGCGTCCACCCGGTTCACCGACGGGGGCGAGTTCGGGATGGGGGCGGAGATCGGCAACTCGACCCAGAAGCTGCACGCCCGCGGTCCGATCGGGCTGCGTGAGCTGTGCAGCACCAAGTACCTCGTCGAGGGCTCCGGTCACGTCCGCGCCTGAGCTCCCGGCGCTGGCGCGGATCGGCGTCCTCGGCGGCACGTTCAACCCGCCCCACCTCGGCCACCTCCTCTGCGGCCAGGAGGCGCTCGTCGGGCTCGGACTTGACCGGATCCTGATGGTGCCCGCCGGCGCGCCTCCGCACAAGCCGGTGGAGGCCGATCCGGGGCCCGCCCAGCGTCTCGCCCTGTGCCGGGCGGCGGTTCGCGGAGATCCTCGCTTTCAGGTGTCCGACATCGAGATGGGGCGCGACGGTCCGTCTTACACGGTCGATACCCTCAATGCACTGCACGAGAGCACCCCGGAGAGCGAGCTGTACCTCATCGTCGGCGGAGATGCCGCCGCCGGCTTTCGCAGCTGGCATCAGCCCGAGCGGGTGCTCGATCTCGCGACCCTCGCGGTCGCCAATCGGCGCGGCACCCCGCGCGCGGCGATCGAGGCGGCCCTGACGGGCCTCCCCGGTGCCGACCGGACCCGCTTCTTTGCGATGCCGCGGATCGGCATCTCCTCCACCGACATCCGCGCCCGGATCCGCGACCGTCGACCGATCCGCTACCTCGTCCCCGACGCGGTGGCGAGCCACATCGCCGAGAACGGCCTCTACCAGAAGGTGAACCCCTCAAGATGACCCCTGAAGCCATCGTCGCCGCCGCGAACGAGTACGCCTCCGACGTCAAGGCGGTCGACCTCGTCACGCTCGACCTGCGCGAATACATCTCCTACACCGACTACTTCCTCATCTGCACCGGCCGGTCAGACCGGCAGGTCAAGGCGATTCACGACCGGATCGCCGAGGGGCTCAAGCATGAGCATCAGTTGCTGCCCGTCCACGTTGACGGTGCCGCGTCCTCCCAGTGGATCCTGATGGATTACGGGGACGTCGTGATCCACATCTTCACCCAGGAGATGCGCGAGTACTACCAGCTCGAGCGCCTGTGGGGTGAGGCGCCGACGCTCGCCGATCTCAGCGCCTCCGAGGCTTGAGCTCAGCGGCGCCTACAGCGCCGCAAGCAGCTTCGGTGCGACCTGCTTCTTACGGCTCATCACGCCGGGAAGCTCGATCACCCGGCCGTTGGCGGGCACCCCGAAGGCCCGGCTCACCGCGGACGCGTCCCCGGCGACGAGCAGGTTTGTGCCCTTCTCGAGGATGTCGGTGACCATCAGCGCGTACACCTGAACCCCTTTGGCCTCACGAGCGGAGGCGAGCGCCTCCAGCAGCTCGTCGGTCCGCTCGAGCAGTCCGTCTCCGACCACCTCGACCTGGGCGACGGTGAACGGGGCGCCGCTGCCGCCCTGGAAGTCCTTCGCGTCCCGGCAGACGAGGTCGGCGGCGGGAACGTCGGAGACATCGGCGGTCGCCTCGAACATCTCCCGGCCGTAGGAGACCGGGTCGAGGCCGAGCAGCTCACCGAGGTACTCGACGGCGCCCGCGTCTCGCTCGGTCGTCGTTGGCGAGTTGAGGATCACCGTGTCCGACAGCACCGCGGAGAGGAGCACCGCCGCCGCCTCCGGCGACGGCTCCAGCTCGCAGTCGCGGAACCGTTCGACGACAAGCGTCGCCGTCGAACCGACCGGGTCGAAGGTGGCACGCACCGGCACCTTCGTCTCGATCGAGCCGATGTGATGGTGGTCGAGGATCTCGACGATCTCCGCCTGCTCGATCCCCAGCACCGACTGGGCCTGTTCGGCGTGGTCGACGAGGATCACCCGGCGCCTCTCCGGTGAGACGAGGTCGGCGCGGGTGACGAGGCCAACCGGGCGGCGGTGATCGTCGACGACGACGGCTGTCCCGTGATGGCTCTCCTTGATCTGCTCGGAGACGTCGGAGACGAGGTCGTCGCACTCGGCGATGAGTGGATCGCGCTCCATCACCCCGCGGCACGGAGCGGCGAGGGTGATCATCCGGGCGGAGACGTAGCTGTCCAGGGGCGACACGATCACCGCCGCCCCGTGCTCCCGTGCCAGGGCGACGATCTCGCTCCGTGGGCGCGACCCGTTGGAGAGGACGAGCAGGGCGATCCCCCGTTCGATGATCATCCGCTGGGCGTCCGGGCGGTTGCCGATCACGACGACGTCGCCCTCGGTGATCCCGGTCGGGCTGTCGAGGTCCATCGCATAGGCCCACACCCGGCCTGACAGCGGACGGTCCTCTCCGCAGATCAGCTCGCCCTCCAGCACCCCGGCGACCGCGTGAACGTAGGTCGCCTCGCGCAGCTTGGAGGCCTCGCGGGACTCGCGGATGTAGCGTCGGGCGAGGGCCCGGCTCGTCACCACGCCGCTGAGGAGCCCGTCGGCGTTGACCACCGGGATCAGCTCGACGTCGGCCCGGGCCATCGCCAGGCCGGCTTCACGGACCGGATCGTCCTCGCCGATACACGGGAAGTCGGTGCTCATCACGTCGGAGGCGCGCAGCATCACGTGGGTGAGCAGTTCGGGGACCGCGACGCCGGCGCGCTGGAGCACCCAGGTCGTCTGCGGGTTGAGTTGGCCAAGCCGGACCGGTCGGTACTCGTTGTCGGGGTCGACGCGGCGCTTGAGCTCGGCGAGGCCGATCGCCGCGCCGATCGAGTCGGTGTCGGGATTGCGATGGCCGGATACGTAGACGGGTCTCACATCGAGATTATCTCCGAACCGGAGAAGAAAAAGGTGTGCTCCCACCGCGCGGACCCGGTAGGTTTGCGCTGCTCCCGTTCCGCCGCCCGAGAAAGGCTGGTCATGCCGTCGGCTCCGAAGATCCTCCCGACCCAGATTCCCGAGGGGGCCGCGCCCGGCGTGCGCTACCGCCTCGAGGGCGAGCTCGTTCCGGTCCTCCACATGGCCCTCGACGGCAGCGTGCCGGTGTTCTTCGAGCATCACGTGCTGCTGTGGAAATATCCGACGATGCAGCTGGGCCTGCATCCGCTGCGCAAGGGCCTCGCCCGCCGCGCCTTCGCCGGAATGCCGCTGCTCCTGCTCGAGGCCCAGTCGGCGGGGGAGCTCGCCTTCAGCCGCGACGCTCCCGGGCACATCGCGGCGCTGCACCTCCAGCCGGGCGAGGGGGTGATCGTTCGCGAGCACCAGTTCCTCGCCGCGAGCGGACACATCCAGTACGACTACAGCCGGGTCAAGGGGTTCGCGAACATGATGTACGGCGGCGGGTTTTTCGTCGACCAGTTCCTCGCCGGTGGCGGTGAGGGGGTCGTCTGGGTCCACGGGTACGGGAACGTGTTCGAGAAGGTGCTCGAGCCGGGAGAGGCGATCGACGTCGAGCCGGGCGGCTGGCTCTACCGCGACCACTCGGTCGCGATGACCCAGGAGGTCTACGGGTTCAAGACCGGCTTTCTCTCCGGAGCCGGCCAGCTCGTCTTCAACCGCTTCGTCGGCCCGGGCCGGGTCGGGATCCAGTCGGCCTACTACCACCCACCCGGAGCTGAGACCGGGGCGGGCGGGGGACAGGGGGCGGCTGTCGGCGCCGGTGGTGGTGGGCTGATGGGCGGACTCATCGACGGCCTCCTCAACAACTAGGACGGGGACGGCGCTGATGGGGTTCGCCCCTGGCCACCTTGGCGCCCACCCGCTGCCGAGTGGGATCTGTGGCGCCCTCTCGCTCACCGGCTACCAGCTCCTCGCCGAGGTCGGCGGGACGGGCGCCGGCCGGCTCGGCAGCCAGGCGTTCCTGATCGTCGCGCCCGATCCGGCCCCCGGTACGGTTGACCTCGGAACCCAGATCGTCCTCCATCAGGCGCGTCTGCGGGATGAGGCGGAGGCGAGCGCCTACGTGGCGCTCGCCGCCCAACTCGGCCTGCTGCGTCTGTCCGGATACCGGGTCAGCCTGGAGCGGGCCGGGCTGCGCTCCACGCTCGCGCTCGTCAACCCCGCAACCGGGGCGGTGGCGGTGACTGTTCCCGAGCGCATCAAGGGACGGTTGCTCGGCGGCGGCGTGACCGCGGGAGCGCTGCTGGAGACACTGCGCGGGCTGCCCCCGGCCGGTCCGCCACCGGACCTCCGCCAGCCCGAGGTCCTCCGTGAGACACTGCTCGCGCTCGCGCTTGGTGATGACTCACTCGGCGGAGTGGAGGCGGCGGAGACGGCTGACCGCGCCCTCACGTTGATGCGCTCTGACGGCCGCCTCGATCCACAGCGGGCTCTGGAGGCGGCCAAGGACCCCTCCCGGTAGATCGGTGCGGCGGGGCGGGCGTCGTGGCCTCCGGCGTCGAGGCCGATGAGGGCGGCGCCCCGGCGCGGGCGTACGGCGTGGCAGTACCGTCGCTGGAACAACCATCCGAAGGAGAGGTTCCATGGACGACCCACACACCCAACCTACGGCCTCTGAACCCCGGGACAGTCAGGTCGTCGGCGCCCAGGTGGCGCCCGACAGCCGCCTCGATCGCATTCTCGCCGTCGTGCCCCAGGCGCTGTCGAGCCACACCCACATCATCTTCCTCGGGGTGCTCGGAGTCTATCTCGTGATCCTGCCGCTGCTTGGGGTGAACGTGAGCGCACGAGCGGAGTTGATCGGCGGCAACTACACGAACGTCACCTCCGATCTGGGGGCATGCATCGCCGCGGGCCTGACCGTCCACCTGGTGCGCCGGGAACGGACCCGCACGCAGGAGATGCGTGACCTGTTCTCTCACATGCACCGGCGCCATGACGAGATGAGCGCGCAACTGGCGGCGCTCACCGTGGCGGCCGGACGGAACGCGGGGGCGGATCCGGGTGCTCCGGGGGGCGGAGTGGCCCCGGGCGCCTGACCGCTGCCCCGCTCACCCCATGGCGGAGGAACTCCATCTCCGGGCCCCGCTGCCGGCGGTGCCTGTCGGATGAACCAACGCCGTTGTCCCGCCCGCCAGGTTAAGCTGGTCCCGTGAGGAGGCTCTGGCTCGCATTACTCGGCTCGGTGCTCGTCGCGCTGTTAGCCGTGCCGCTGGCAGGTGGACATCCCCGCCGCGTTGAGTACCCCCGCCGCGGGCATCCCGCCCGGCACCATGAGCATCATCGCCACCGCGGGCACCCGGTCCACGGCTTCCCCCCCCGCCACCGGCGCGCGGTGCCGCCGACCGGCCCGACGCTGCCCCTCGGCCACTCTGGCCGTTGGATCACCGACGCGGCCGGCAGGGTCGTGATCGTGCACGGCTTCAACATGGTCTACAAGCTCGCGCCGTACTACCCGGCAGCAGCGGGCTTCGACAGCGCGGATGCGGCGTTCCTCAAGGCCAACGGCTTCAACGCCGTGCGAGTGGGCGTGATCTGGAAGGGGCTCGAACCGCAGCCCGGAGTGTTTGACACCGCCTACCTGAGCCAGATCTCCGACACCGTTGACATGCTGGCCCGAGACGGGATCGTCTCCCTGCTCGACTTCCACCAAGATCAGCTGAACGAGCAGTTCGCGGGTGAGGGGTTCCCCGACTGGGCGATCCAGACAGGGGGGCTGCCGAACACGCACACCGCTTTCAGTGCCGGTTACCTGCTCAACCCGGCGCTGCAACATGCGCTCGATCAGTTCTGGAGCAACGCCCCGGGGCCGGACGGCATCGGCTTGCAGAGCTGGTTTGCCGGCGCTTGGCAAGCGGCCGCCGCGCGCTTCGCTGCCAACCCGGCGGTGCTCGGATACGAGCTGTTCAACGAGCCCTTCCCGGGGACGCTGTGGCAGCAATGCCTGCTGGTCACCGGCTGCCCGCTGTTCGACGCCCAGCTCGAGTCGTTCTACCGGCTCGTTGACCGCGCGATCCGCTCGGTCGATCCTCGCACGCTGGTGTTCTACGAGCCGAACGTGCTGTTCAACAACGGGGTGAACACGACCCTGCCGGCGCTGGGTGACCCACAGGCCGGATTCGCCTTCCACGATTACTGCCTCACCGCACCCAGCTCGGGGACCTCTAGCTTCTGCACCACCTCCAACAACCTGGTGTTCAGCCACGCGCTCGCACACGTCGCCCGGACCGGCGAGGCGCTGCTCGAGACCGAGTTCGGGGCCACCAACAACGTCACGCTGCTGAAGGACGCCGTCGCCCGCGCCGACCGCAACATGGTCCCGTGGATGGAGTGGGCGTTCTGTGGCTGCCACGACCCGACGACGGTGGGGCCCGGTGATGTTGAGGCGGTCGTCCGCAACCCGTCGCTGCCGCCGCGCGGCACCAACGTGATCTGGAGCACTCTGCGAGCGTTGACCGAGCCCTACCCGCAGGTGATCGCGGGCATCCCGCTTTCCTTTGGCTTCGATCGCGCCACGGGCGAGTTCGACCTGCGCTACAGCACCGCCAGGGCCGGCGGCGGCAGCCTCCCGGCGGGTGCGGTCACTGACATCGCGGTGCCCGCGCTCGACTATCCGCACGGCTACTCGGTGATCGCCGACGGCGCTCGAATCCTTTCCAAGCGAGGGGCGCCGGTGCTGCAGCTCGTCGCCTGCCCGTCTGCACGGGCGATCACCGTCGCCGTCACCCGCAGCGGGATCACCCAGGCGGGCTGCCGGCGCTGAGATGGGTTTAGGGCAAACGTGAACCCCTGAAAGTGGAGCTAAGGGGATTCGAACCCCTGACCTTCGCGCTGCCAGCGCGACGCTCTAGCCAGCTGAGCTATAGCCCCGAAGGGTGGGCCACACGGACCCCGGGCGAGAAATATAGAACGTGCCCGCCCGTCGGCCAACTGTGAGCCGGTCGCCGCCCTCAGCCGCGGGGCATGAACTCGGGCACATCGAGGCCGTCGCCAAAGTCAGGCCCGCCGCGCGCCGGCGAGCCGCGGCGGCCGCTCCGCCCCTGAACCGAGTCGCTCGGATCAGGGGCGCGGAGACGCCCGTCCGGGTCGACGCGCTCGATCTGCAGGAGCATCGTCGAGTGCAGCGCCTGCACGTCCCGCATCAGGCGGCCCGCGTTGGAGCGCATCGCCTCCCCGAGCTCACGCAGGTCGGTGACGATCTCCTGGCCGTCGGCGCTCACGAGCCCCGCCGCCTCCCGGGCCCCCCGGATCAGCTCGCGAGCGCGCTGGGCGGCCTCCTCCTCGATGCGCTTCGCCTCCGCGGCCGCCTCGGCGAGCACGGTGTCGGCGTTCTCCTGGGCGCGAGAGATCGTCGCAAGGGCCTCAGATGTCGCCTGCTCGCGGTGGGCGTCGGCGGTCATCCGGATCCGGTCAGCCTCCGACTGGGCCCGCGCGACGATGTCGCGCCCCTCGGAGGTGGCGCGTTCGACGGTCTGGCGTCCGTCCTGTCCGGCCGCCTCGCGGATCCGGGCCGCCTCCTCCCGCGCGTTGGAGACGATCTCCGACGCCTCCGCCTCGGCGGCCCGGATGCGATGGTCCGCCGCCCGGTCGGCCTCGGCGATACGGTCCCGCATCCGCCGCTCCGCCTCCAGCCGGATCTCCTCGCCGGCCGCCTCGGCGGCAAGGATGATCGCGGCGACACGCTCGTCCGGGGGGGCAGGTGTGACCATCCCCGGGATGCTAGGCAGTCCCGGGGAAAGCACCCGCAACAAACCTGGCAGGGACGCCCAAGTAAGCTCTCGCCCCAGCATGTCGGAGACCGTCCCGCCGCCCCATCCGATCGCCGAACGTCACTTCGATCACAGTGCGATCGAGGCGAAGTGGCAGGGGGTGTGGGCGGCCGAGCGCACCTGGGAGGTGCCGCGGGAGGCCGACCCCGCCGATGCCCGCCCGCGCGCGTACGTGCTGGAGATGCTCCCGTACCCGAGCGGCGAGCCCCACATCGGTCACCTCAAGAACTACGCGATCGGGGATGCCATCGCGCACTTCAAGCGTCGCAACGGGTTTCAGGTCCTGCACCCGATGGGCTATGACGCCTTCGGGCTGCCGGCCGAGAACAACGCGATCAAGACCGGGACCCCGCCGCGGGTCGCCACCGACGCGTCGATCGCCTCCTTCCAGCGGGCGTTCCGCTCCTGGGGCATCAGTATCGACTGGTCCCGCGAGTTCGGCACCCACACCCCCGAGTACTACCGCTGGACCCAGTGGATCTTCCTTCAGTTCTACGAGCGCGGGCTGGCCTACCGCAAGGAGTCTGCGGTCAACTGGTGCCCCCAGGATCAGACTGTCCTCGCCAACGAGCAGGTCGTCAACGGCCACTGCGAGCGCTGCGGCGCCGCCGTCGAGCTGCGCCAGCTCGAGCAGTGGCAGTTCAAGATCACCGACTACGCCGACCGCCTCCTCGACGACCTCGACACGATCGACTGGCCCGAGCACGTCAAGACCCAGCAGCGCAACTGGATCGGTCGCAGCCAAGGCGCGGAGGTGCAGTTCCGCTGCACCGCCAACGGGCGTGACTACACGGTCTTCACCACCCGCCCCGACACCCTGTTCGGAGCGACGTTCTTCGTCATGGCCCCCGAGCACCCCGACGTGCTCCGGCTCGCCGCCGGCGGACCGCACGAGTCGGCGGTGCGCGACTACGTCAACCACGCGCTGAGCGAGTCGAGCGAGGAGCGCGGCTCGGCGGAGAAGACCAAGACCGGGGTTCCGCTCGGAACGACGGTGACCAATCCGGTCACCGGTGAGGAGATCCCGATGTGGGTCGCCGACTACGTGCTGATGGAGTACGGCACCGGCGCGGTGATGGGCGTCCCCGCCCATGACGAGCGCGATCACGCCTTCGCACGCGCCTACGATGTGCCGATCCGCCGGGTCGTCGCCTCCGAGGTGGACGAGCTTCCCTATACCGGTGACGGTCCGCTCGTCAACTCGGGCCGCTTCGACGGCCTGCACAACCGTGACGCCTACGGTGAGATCGTCGGCTGGCTCGCCCGGCAGGGGATCGGCCGCGCGTCGACGAACTACCGGCTGCGGGACTGGCTGCTGTCGCGCCAGCGCTACTGGGGCTGTCCGATCCCGATCATCCACTGTCCCGACTGTGGCCTCGTTCCCGTTCCCGAGGCCGAGCTTCCCGTCCGCCTGCCCGACATCGACGAGTACCAGCCCAAGGGGCAGTCACCGTTAGCGGCCGCGACCGACTGGGTGAACACGACCTGCCCACGCTGTCAGGGTCCGGCCCGGCGGGAGACCGACACGATGGACACGTTCGTCGACTCGTCCTGGTACTTCATCCGCTACTGCGATGCGCGCAACGACACCGCCGCGTGGGAGCGCCGGCTCGTCGACGCGTGGATGCCCGTCGACCAGTACATCGGTGGCGTCGAGCATGCGATCCTCCACCTCCTCTACGCCCGTTTCTTCGTCAAGGCGCTCGCCGACATCGGTCTGCTCGGCTTCCAGGAGCCGTTCCGGGCGCTGTTCACCCAGGGGATGATCCTCGGCCCGGACGGGTCGAAGATGTCCAAGTCCCGGGGCAACGTGATCAGCCCCGCGCCGCTGGTGGCCCGCTACGGCGCCGACGCAGCGCGCACCTACATCCTGTTCATCGGCCCCCCCGATCAGGACGCCCCCTGGAACGAGTCGAGCCTCGAGGGCGTCCACCGGTTCCTCACTCGCCTCTGGCGCCAGTCCGAGGAGCTCGTCGCCCTCGGAGCCCGCGTCGAGGCGGGTGGCGCCGGTGTCGGCTGGGGGCTCGACACCGGCGGCGCGGCGCGCCCGACCGACGATCTCACTCTGCTGCGCAAGACCCACTGGGCGGTGGACAAGGTCACCCACGACCTCGACGGCCGCTTTGCCTTCAACACGGCGGTCGCCGCGCTGATGGAGCTCGTCAACGAGCTCTACCGCCACCCGGACGCCACCCCGGCGGTGCGCGCATTTGCGACCGCGACGGCGGCGAGCCTGCTCTTTCCCTTTGCCCCCCACGTTGCCTGCGAGGTGTATGAGCGCCTCACCGGGGAGCGGGTGTGGGAGCAGCCCTGGCCGGTGGCCGACCCGGACTTTCTCACCGCCGAGCAGTTCGAGCTCGTCTGTCAGGTCAACGGCAAGGTCCGCGCGCGGGTGCCCGCCCCGACCGGCGCGGACCGGGAGCGGCTGGAGGAACTCGCCTTCGCCGCGCCGGGGGTGGCGAGCCACACGGACGGACACGAGATCATCAAGGTGATCGTCGTGCCCGACAAGCTCGTCAACATCGTCGTCCGCCAGGGCGCACCGTGACCGCCCCCGCCCACCATCGGCCCCAGCTCCGCGGGCTGTGGTCGCGGCACTTCGCAGACCCCCGCCGGGAGCGGGCGTTCCTCAGCGCCGTCTCCTTCAACCTCACCTTCCTCGGCTGCCGGGTGGTGACTCATGCGATCCGGGCGCAGCGCGGCCCCTTCCACAATCTCAGCGCCCCCGGGGGACGGCACCTCCATCACTGCACGTTCGGGATCTTCGGGCTGATGGGGGTCGGCTACCTGTGGACCTACCGCTGGGGCCTGGGCGAGCCTGGTGGGGCGCTGCCGTCCCGTGCCGGCTCGCGGGCGACCGCCACCGTCTACGGGATGGCCTCAGCGCTGACCCTCGACGAGTTCGCGCTGTGGTTCGACCTACAGGACGACTACTGGACCGCCGCCGGCCG
Source organism: Conexibacter sp. DBS9H8 (assembly GCF_023330685.1). Taxonomy (GTDB): domain Bacteria; phylum Actinomycetota; class Thermoleophilia; order Solirubrobacterales; family Solirubrobacteraceae; genus Palsa-465. Next base: position 2,792,253 of record NZ_CP097128.1, on the reverse strand, counting down.
CAAGAGCGTGGATGCGGTCGCCCTGTTCTCGAGCGTGCTCACCGCCGGGGTGGCTGGACGCGGGGCCCTGCGCGAGCTCGGACAGCTCGCCACGCGGGCGCGCCGGCGGCGGCGGTCCGGCCGCGTCGGACCGGGCGCCTAGACTCACGGCGTGGCCGCGACGTTCAAGCCCGCCTACCTCATCCACGGCGACGACCACGGCCGAATCGCCGAGCGTCGCGCCCGGTTGCGGGCCCTTGCCGAGGCGCAGTCGGGGGTCCAGGGCCTCGAGCTGTTCGAGGGGGAGCGCTCGACGCCGGAGGCGGTCGCCGCGGCACTCAACGCGCTCACCTTCGCGCTCGGCCGGCGCTTCCTCATCGTCGACGGGGTCGAACGCTGGAAGGAGCGGGAGCTCGAACCGCTGCTGGCTGCGCTCGCGGACCCACCGCCCGACACGACCGTCAGTTTCTTCGCCCGGGAGGACGGCCGTTTCAAGGCGCCCAAGGGACTGCACACGGCGGTGAGCCGGGCGGGGGGTGACATCGCCAGTGAGGGGGCGGTCAAACCCTGGGAGCTGCCCAACTGGGTGGTCGCCCGGGCCCGTGAGCTGGGGCTCGAGCTGTCCGGGGATGCCGCCCGCGCCTTGGTCGCCGCGAGCGGGGACCGTCAGCAGCGGCTGCTGCGCGAGCTCGAAACGCTCGAGCTCGCCCTGCGCGGCTCGGCCGGTAGCGCGGACGCGTCGATCGACGTGGACGTCGAGACGGTGACCGAGCAGGCGGCCGCGTCGAGCGAACGCCGGGTGTGGGCGCTCGCCGACGAGCTGCTGAGCGGCGACCCCGCCCGCGCGGCCCGGATGTTCTTCACGCTGCGCAGCCAGGGCGAGAGGGTGGGGGGGATGCTGTTCTCCCTCAGCGCCCGGCTCCGGGACGCCCACCGGGTCGCCGCCGCGCTCGAGCGAGGTGCCGCCCCCGCCGAGGCCAAGGCTGGCCTGCGGATGCCCCCGCGCGCACAGGACCAGCTGCTCAACCAGGCCCGCCGGATCGGAACCGAGCGGCTGCGTCGCGCGGTGGAGACGGTCGCCGAACTCGAGGCGGCCAGTCACGGCGGCGGATCCGGCGGTGCGACGGAGGAGACGCGGACGCTGCGCCTGATCGCCGACTTTGGCGGCTAAGCCAAACTACTGCGCGGCGGTCGCGGAGAGGATCCGCGCGGCACGCGACTTCTTGCGAGCGCCGTTGTTCTTGTGCAGCGCGCCGCGCTTGACCGCCTTGTCGATCGTCGCGACGAGGATCCGGTGCTCACTCTCGGCGACGGCGGAGTCCCCGGAGGCGACGGCGGCTTCGAGACGGCGGAAGTAGGTCTTGACCTTGGAGGTGTAGCGTCGGTTCTCGTCGCGCTCACGCAGCGCGCGGTCGATCCGCTTCTTCTGGGAGGCGATGTTGGCCATGCGGCGGCGTACTATAGCGGCCTCGTGGCGCCCCCTCAGGACACTCGTTGACGGCACGCAGGGTCCCGCGCCCCGTCCCCCGCCGACGGTTGGCGGTGAGTACCGCGATCTTCGGGCTCTTCACCGCAGTGTCGCGCGTCATCGGGCTGATCCGGGAGATCGTCGTCGACGCGCTGTTCGGGCAGGGGCGGGCGATGTCCGCCTTCACGATCGCCTCCCAGGTCCCGAACCTGCTGACGAACCTGTTCGCCCAGGCGGCCCTTTCGGCCGCCTTCGTGCCCGTCTTCACCGACCTGCTTGAACGGGGGCGCAAACGGGAGGCGACCGCGCTCGCCTCGACGCTGCTGTGGATCATCCTCATCGCCCTCGGCGCGCTGACAGTCGTGGGGATCGTCCTCGCAGGCGTCGTGCTGCCGCTGTTCAGCGGCCCCACCTTCGACGGTCAGCTCGCCGGACTGCTCACCCAGATCCTCTTCCCGGTCGTCCTCGCCCTCGGCGTGACGGGCCTGCTCGTGGGGATCCTCCAGTCCTATGACCGGTTCAGCCTCGCCGCGTTCGTCCCCGTCGTCTGGAACGGGGTGATCATCCTCCTCACTGTCGTGCTCCACAGCGACTTCCGTCACGGGGTCGAGGCCTACGCGATCGCCTGGCTCGTGGCGACCCTCGTGCAGCTGCTGATGGTCGCGTGGGGGCTGCGCCAGATCGACTTCCGGCTGCAGTTCTCCGTCGACTGGCGCAACCCGCTCGTCCGCCAGGTGTTCGCGCTGATGCTGCCGGTCACGATCGGGCTCGGGATCGCCAACCTCGATGCGCTGATCAACTCGAGCTTCGGTGCGCTCGTCAACGCCGGCGGCCCGCGGGCGATCCAGAACGCGTTCCTCATCTACATGCTTCCCCAGGGCATCTTCAGCGTCGCGATCACGACCGTGCGCTTCCCCACCCTCGCCCGGCAGGCCTCCCGCCGGGACGCGCGGGGGATGCGCCACAGCCTCGCCGGGGGGATCCGGCAGATCAACCTCCTGCTGATTCCGTCCGCCGTCGGGATCCTCCTGCTCGCCGCACCGATCGTGCAGCTCCTCTTCCAGCACGGCGTGTTCACCCACGCCGACACCCTCGAGTGCGCCCTCGCGCTGCGCTGGTTCGCAGTCGCCCTCCCCTTCAGTGGGGTGAACCTGCTGCTCACCCGCACGTTCTTCGCCCTCCAGCGACCGTGGCTGCCGGCTCGCTACGCGGCGATCAACATGACCGTCGACATCATCGTCAGCGTCGCCCTGTACCGCCCCTTCGGCGTCGCCGGGCTCGTGGTCGGCACCCTGTCGGCGAATCTCGTGATGGTCATCCTCCAGCTCCGGCGGCTGCAGATCGGGTTCAACGGCCGGCTCGACCTCGCCCAGACCCGAATGATCACCGCCCGGATCCTGCTCGCCGCCCTGCTCTGCGGCCTGGTCGCCCGGGTCGTGTGGAGCGCGGTCGCCTCCGTGCTCGGCGACTCGATCCCCGCTCAGCTGATCGCGGTCGGGCTGGCGATCGTCCTCGCCGGCGCCTTCTACGCGTGGGCGGTAACGAGGATGCGCATCCCCGAGGCGCGTCAGCTACAAACCCTTCTCAGTCGCCGACTCGCCCGCTCACCGTCTGTCGAGGTTCACCCATGATCGCCCGCCGGCCCTCGCGCCGCATCTCCCGCCGGTTTCGCCTCGCGCTGCTGTCGGCGCTGCTCGCGACCGGGTGCCTGTCGACGCCCGCCCTCGGCGCCCCCTCAGCCGGCCCCGCTCCGGTCATCCTCGGGTTGGCGCTTCCCCACCGCGCAGAGCTCACCCGCGTTCTCTCCGGGCTCTACCGCCCCGGCAGTCCGAGCTTTCACCATTTCCTCACCCCAGGCGCGTTTCGGGCGCGGTTTGCCCCGGCTCCCGGGGAGGTCGCGGCGGTCCTGGCGCGCCTCCGGGCCCTCGGTCTCGACGGGCGGGTCGGGGCGAGCGGCCTCTTCGTCAGCGTCGCCCCACCACAGCGCGAGGCCCATCTCGTCAGCCTCCTCTCCCATGGGCTCGGCGGTCTCGTCGACGCGGTGATCACTCCCGCTCAGCAGCCGACGCCCACCCCACAGATCCGCGTCCCCGCGGACCAGCGCGCAGGCCTGGCACCTCACGCGGCCGAGCCCGGGGTCGCCGGCGGGGCGTCCGCCTGCGCGGCGGCCGCGAGCGCCGGCGGTGACACGGCCCCCCAGCTCGCGACCGGGTATGACTTCAACGGTCTGTATGCACAGGGTTTCCTCGGCGCCGGGCAGTCCGCCGCGGTCCTCGAGTACGGCGGCTTCCACAACGTCAACCTGACGGGTTTCACCGCCTGCTACCACCTGCACACCCCGGTGAGCCGGGTGTCGGTCGACGGCGGCGCCGGCGCACCGGCGGGCTCCTCCGAGGATGAGGTCGCCCTCGACATCCAGGTGCTGCTCGAGATGGCTCCCCAGCTTGCCCACCTCTACGTGTATGAGGCGCCGAACACCGGCACCGGTGAGCTTGCCGCCTACGGGGCGTTCGTCAGTGAGGACCGGGCGCCGGTGCTGTCGGTTTCCTGGGGCGAGTGTGAGGAGGGCGCGAGCCAGAGTTACGAACGCCTGCTCGGGGCGATCACCGAGGAGGCCGCCGCCCAGGGCCAGCAGATCTTCGTCGCCGCCGGGGACTCGGGATCAAAGGGGTGTGCCGGGGAGGCGCTGCCGACCGGCGCGAGCCTCAGTGTCGACTCTGAGGCGGCGCTGCCGTGGGTGACCGGGGTGGGGGGGACCGACCTCTCCCAGGCGAGCGTCGCGCCCGGGGCGACCGTCCACCGGGAGGCCGTCTGGAACGACGGGCTCGGAGCGGGCGGAGGCGGGGAGAGCGTCGTCTGGAGCATGCCGAGCTGGCAGCGCAGCTACCTGGCCGCCAGCGGCGCCCACCCCCAGGGGATGAGCAACGACTGCGGTGCGCCGGCCGGTGAGTTCTGTCGGATGGAGCCCGACATCTCCTTCGATGCCGACGCGGAGGAGGGCGGCGGTGACCCGCTCTACTGGAACGTGCCCAGTGGTCCGACCCCCGCCCAGTTCTCCGCGTTCGGGGACCGCGGCTCGCCGGGGTACACGATGTACTGCGTCACTCCGAACTGCAGCGCCGGGGGTAACGGCTGGATGCGGGTCGGGGGGACGAGCGCGGCAACCCCGCTCGCGGCGGCCGCGGCGGTCCTGTGGGATCAGGCGGCGGCTGCCGCCGGGCTGAGGATCGGCTTCCTGAACCCGTCTCTGTACGCGGTGGCCGCCAACCCGGCCGCCTATGCCCGCGACTTCTACGACGTCCAGAGCGGCAGCAATGACGACATGTACGCCTCCGCCAAATGCCCGCTCGGGTGCGGCTCGACCTCCTACCGAGCCGGCCCCGGCTATGACATGGCGACCGGGCTCGGCGCCGTCAACGTCGCCCACATCACTCCCGATCTGCTCGCGGCCGCCGGAGCCCTGACCGTCACTCCGGACCACGTTCAGGTCTATGGCGACACGCACGGCGGCCCGAGCACGACCGCTCCGGTCTCTCTCAGCGCCGGCACCCTCCCGACCGCCGGGATCGCCGCCCAGGCGGTGAGCAGCGCACCCTGGCTGCACGTCGTCGCCGACGCTCACATTCCCGGATCGCTGCGGTGGCGAGCCGATCCGGCCGGGCTCGCCCCCGGCACCCATCACGCGACGATCACCGTCACCGCCGCGAACGGCGCCACCGCGACCCTGACGGTCACCGACACGGTCACTCCGCCCGCCCGGATCGGCTTGATCACCCGGACACTGCGCTTCCAGGAACGCCAGGTCACCCCCTTCCAGGGTCGCCGTGAGGTGTGTGGCGCCCCGCTGTGGGGGGACGAACTGGAGGCCCACGGTGTGCTGCCCGGAAGCGTCGGCATCTCAACCGTCGGTGACCAGGCGCCCGGAACCCGCCGGACGCTCGCGTTCGTCAACGACGGGGCGCCCGGGAGCGTCCTCCACTACGCCGTCGATCAGGACAGCGTCGGCTGGATCAGCAACGACCTCGACCCCCACAACCGCCCGCAGGCGATCCAGCTGCGGGCCGGGCAGCCGCTCGTGCCCAGTGAGGGCGCCGTCCGCCACGGTGGCCGGGCGGCGATCGCCCTCGCCTCCGTCGCGAACGCCAACGCGGACGGGGGCTACCCCGCCCTCCAGCAGGGCACGTACCACGGAACGATCACCGTCATCGACCTCGCCGACCCGGCCGACCGCGTCCGGGTCCCGGTCACCCTCGTTCTCGGCGACGGTCGCGGAACCCCACGCGTCGGCGTGCGCGAGCGTCGGCTCAGTGCCCGGGCTCGGCCCGGACAGACGGTGACGCTCGCCCTCACCCTCGACGATCCGGGCGGAGCCTGTGGGTACGGCTACTCGATCGGAAGCGACCGGTCGTGGCTGTCGCCATCCGCGTCCCGCCACACCGGGGTGGTCGTCGCCGGCCACGTACGGCGCGTGCCGATCCGGGTGACGATCCCGTCCGGGACGGCGCCGGGGCGCCTGCGGGCGATCGTGACGATCGTGTCGCTGAACGCCGCCGCGAGCCCGGTGCGGGTTCCGGTGACCGTCAACGTCGGCTGAGCATCGGTCCGGCGCCCCGCCCCGGAACTACCCTTCTCTGCGCATGCCCGATCAGGCACACATCCGCAACTTCTCGATCATCGCCCACATCGACCACGGCAAGTCGACCCTCGCGGACCGCATCCTCGAGCTCACCAACACCGTCGATCCGCGGCTGATGAAGGCCCAGCTGCTCGACTCGATGGACCTCGAGCGCGAACGCGGCATCACGATCAAGGCCCAGGCCGTGCGGGTGTTCTACACCTCGGGACGGGACGGCGAGACCTACCAGCTGCATCTCATCGACACCCCGGGCCACGTCGACTTCACCTATGAGGTGTCCCGGTCGCTCGCGGCCTGTGAGGGGGCGCTGCTCGTCGTCGACGCCTCCCAGGGGGTGGAGGCCCAGACGGTCGCCAACACCTATCTGGCCATCGACGCCGGACTCGAGCTGATCCCGTGCCTGAACAAGCTCGACCTCCCCGGGGCCGAGCCGGAGCGGGTCGCGGCGGAGATCGCCGAGCTGATCGGCGAGCCGCCCGACCAGATCAAGCGGATCTCCGCCAAGACGGGGGAGGGGGTGACCGAGGTGCTCGACGAGCTGATCGCCCGCACCCCCGCCCCGTCCGGGAACCCCGACGGGCCGGCGCGCGCGCTCATCTTCGACTCCGAGTTCGATCAGTATCGCGGGGTGATCGCCTATATCCGCGTCGTCGACGGTACTTTCACCAAGGGCGAGACGATCACCGCGATGGTGGCCGGGACCCAGGCCGAGATCGACGACATCGGCTTCTTCACCCCGCAGATGACCCCGGCGGGCGCGCTCGGCCCCGGAGAGGTCGGATACGTCATCACCGGGCTCAAGGATGTCACCAAGCTGCGGGTCGGCGACACCCTCACGAGCGCCCGCCATGGCGCCCACAGCCCGCTGCCGGGCTACCGAGACGTCAAGCCGATGGTGTTCTGCGGTCTCTATCCCCTCGACACCGACCAGTACCCCGATCTCCGCGACGCCTTGGAGAAGCTGTCGCTCAACGACGCCGCTCTCACCTGGGAGCCCGAGACCTCCGACGCGATCGGGTTCGGCTTCCGGATCGGGTTCCTCGGCCTGCTGCACATGGACATCGTCCGCGAGCGGCTCGAGCGCGAATACAACCTCGACCTGCTGACGACGATGCCGTCGGTCGAGTATGAGGTGACACTCACCAACGGTGAGGTGCTCGAGGTCCACTCTCCGGCCGACATGCCCGAGGTCCAACGCGTGCGTGAGGTCCGGGAGCCCTACATCCGCGCGTCGATCCTCACCCCGAAGGCCTACGTCGGCACGATCATGGAGCTCTGCCAAGACCGACGTGGCGAGCACGCCGGAATGAGCTACCTCTCCTCCGACCGCGTCCAGCTCAGCTACGACCTGCCGCTCGCGGAGATCGTGCTCGACTTCTTCGATCAGCTGAAGTCCCGAACGAAGGGGTACGCCTCCCTCGACTACGAGCTCACCGGGCTGCGTGAGTCGGACCTCGTCAAGCTCGACATCCTCCTCGCCGGCGAGCCCGTCGATGCGCTGGCGATGCTCGTGCACCGCTCCAAGGCCGAGGCATTCGGGCGCAACGTCGCCGAGAAGTTGAAGGAGAAGATCCCCCGCCAGCAGTACGACGTGCCGATCCAGGCGGCGATCGGCAGCCGGATCGTCGCCCGGGAGACGATCAAGGCATACCGCAAGGACGTTGTCGCCAAATGCTACGGAGGCGACATCAGCCGCAAGCGCAAGCTGCTGGAGGCCCAGAAGAAGGGCAAGAAGCGGATGAAGCAGGTCGGGCGCGTCGAGGTCCCCCAGGAGGCCTTCCTCGCCGTCCTCGAACTCGGCGACTCCAAGTAGCCCCGTCCGGTCGGTCGCGGCCCGCTACCAGCGGTGGACGTGCACGTGGACGCCCGGACCGCCCGGGCCGCCAGGCCCACCGAGCCGGCGCGCGCGGCGACGGCGCAGCCCGCGGCTGCGAAAGGTGAGGAAGAGGACGACGGGGAGCAGCCACGCCCCGGAGAGCGCAAACAGCACGGCGGCGGCGACCATCGCGGTGACGGTCACGGCGATCACGAGAGCGATCATCGCCGCGGGAACCGGGTAGCGTCGCATCAGGGCAAAGCCTCCGCGCCGGGGGCGCGGCTCAACCGGGCCGGGAAGGTCGGCGACGACGTCATCGAGCTCCCCGTAGGTGACCGCACGGAACGCTCGACCAAGCCGCTCCTCCAGCTCGTGGGCGAGGATCCGGCCCTCCGTGGCGGCCTCACGGAGGCGCTCGGCGACCCGTTCGCGGTCGGCGTCGGAGGCCCGCAGGGAGGAGCGTCTGGCCATAGGACCACAGGGTACAGGCCGCGACGGCAGGCACCAAGACAGCGTCGGCGCGACTTGTCACAATCGCCGCTGATGTCGCCCTCGGATCTGATCGGCCGCACCTATCCGGCCGTCCGCTACGGCGTGACCCGGTCGGCGATCGACGCCTACGTCGCCGCTGTCTCCGAGGATGCCGACGTCTACGGGGAGATCGCCCCGCCGATGTTCGCCGTCCTCTACGCGGGAGCGGCTCTGCCCGCGGCGCTGTTCGATCCCGAGCTGGGCATCGACTTCAGTCACCTCGTCCATGGCGCCCAGGCGTTCCGCTGGCCCGGCCCGGTCGTGCGGGCCGGTGACGTGATCGACACGGTGCTGAGCGTCGCCGAGATCCGCCAGACCGCAGGGCTCACCTTCTACGGGCTGGCGACCGTCTCCGAGAACGCAGACGGCGAGGTCGTCGCTGAGGGGTTGTGGACCAACATCGTGCGGGAGGCCCCATGAGCACGCCGATCACGCTCACCGTCCCCGTTCCCGAGGACGTCACCGAACGGTACGCGCAAGCGTCCGGGGACCGCAACCCGATCCACCTCGACGAGGCGTTCGCGCGCTCGGTCGGGCTTCCCGGGCGGATCCTCCACGGCCTCTGGACCGCCGCTCACGTCGCCCGGGCCGCCGGCCAGGCCGGTGAGACGGGGCCGCTGCTCGGCGAGGGTGCCGCGGCGCGCTACGCACTCGCCTCCCTCGAGCTCCAATTCCGGGGGATGGGCCGGATCGGGCCCGACCTCGAGATCTCCGGCCAGGCCGACACCGACGCCGACACCGACGGCACGGTGGCGGTCACCCTCAGCGTCACCCAGGACGGCACCCGGCTCGTGCGCAACGCCCGCGCGCGTGTCCGCACCCGCTGAACCCGTCGGGGGAATCGCACCCGCTGAGCCCTCCATAGAATCGAGGGCATGCTCACCGACCGCCAGGAACGGGTGCTCCAGCGCCTCGTCGAGGCCTACCTCGACGCCGGGGTTCCCGTCGGCTCCAAGGCGCTCGCGGAATCGTTCACCTGGGGACCGTCGACGATCCGGGGCGAGCTCGCCTCGCTCGAGGAGCTCGGCTACCTCCAGCATCCGCACACCTCCGCCGGCCGGGTTCCGACGGAGGCGGGATACCGTTACTTCGTCGACCGTCTGCTCCCGGCGGAGGCGGCGGCGCCGGTCCGGCGGCCAGCGGTCGCCCTCAGTGTCGTCCGGCATGAGGTCGACGAGGCGATGCGCACGACGACGGAGACCCTCAGCCAGATCACCAACCTGCTCGCGCTCGTCACCGCCCCGCCGATCGACACGGCGACGATCCGTCACATCGAGGTGATCGCACTTCAGCCCCAGGTGTTGATGGTCGTTGTGATCACCTCCACCGGCGGGGTGACGAAGCGGATGTTCACCTTCGACGGCCCGGTCGACACGGGGCTGGTGGACTGGGCGGGCGCCTACCTCAACGAGCGCCTCGTCGGCACGGGCCTGGGGGCCCGGACGCTCGGGATGCGCCTGCGCGACCCCGGACTGAACGCGACCGAGGTCGCGTTCCTCAGCGAGCTCCTCCCCGTCTTCACCGACCTGGCGACGGGCGCCCAGGACCGCCTCTACTTCGACGGCACCGCCCGCCTGCTGTCGGCGGACCGGTCCGGTGACGTCACCGAGCTCAACGCCCTGATGGAGATGCTCGAGCGCCGCGTGACCGTGCTCGGCGTCCTCCGCAGCGTCCTGGCCGAGCCGGAGGTGCTCGTGCGAATCGGCACTGAGAACGAACTTCCGGGCCTCGCCTCACTGTCCCTCGTCGCCGCCGGGTACGGGCCGCCGCAGCGGCCGCTCGGTTCGGTGTCGGTGATCGGGCCGCTGCGGATGGACTACCGTGGCGCGATCCGCGCGGTCCGTGACGCCGCCGCCGCGCTGTCGGACTTCTGGGGAGACGTCTACCAGACATGAGCACCGGTTCCACCAAACGCGACTACTACGAGGTGCTCGGGGTATCCCGCGGCGCCGACGACGCCGAGATCAAGAAGGCGTTCCGCCGGCTGGCCCGCGAGCTCCATCCCGACGTCAACGGCCACCCGGAGGCCGAGGCCCAGTTCAAGGAGGCGGCGGAGGCCTATGAGGTGCTCTCCGACGCCGACCGACGCGCAACCTATGACCGCTACGGGCATGAGGGCCTGCGCTCGGCCGGCGGTGCCCCGAACTTCGATCAGTTCGGGTCGATCAACGACCTGTTCGAGGCGTTCTTCGGCGGTGGTGGTGGCGGTGGCCTTGGCGGGTTCGGCTCGATGTTCGGCGGCGGCCGGGCGGGCGGTCCCGCCCAGGGCGGCGACATCTCGGCCACCGCCCAGATCACCCTGGCGGAGGCGGCCCGGGGCACCCAGGCGACTGTCAGCTACGACGCCGTCGCTGTCTGTGAACACTGTCGCGGCAACGGTGCGGAACCGGGGACGCCGATCGAGACCTGTCAGCGCTGCAGCGGGGCCGGCCAGGTCCGCACGGTCGCCCGGACACCCTTCGGTCAGGTCGTTCGCGCCGCCGTCTGTGACAGCTGCCACGGCGAGGGCAAGGTTCCTCGCCAGCCCTGTCAGCCCTGCCGGGGACGCGGGCGGCGGGTGAGCCGGGAGACGGTCACCGTCGACGTGCCGGCCGGCATCGCCGGAGGGCAGCGGATCCGGGTCAGCGGCCGCGGGCACGCCGGCGAGCACGGGGGCTCCCCCGGCGACCTCTACGTGCTCGTCGACGTCGCCGAGGATCCACGCTTCCTCCGCGACGGCGACGACCTTGTCACCGCCGTCGACGTCTCCGCCCCGATCGCCGCGCTTGGCGTCACCGTCACCGTGGCGACGATCGACGGGGAGACCGAGCTGGAGATCCCGCCGGGCACCCAGCCGCACGAGACCCTGACCCTGCGCGGCGCCGGGATGCCGTCGCTGCGCAGCCGCCGCCACGGCGATCTGCGGGTCGTCGTCAACGTCGTCGTCCCCCGCCGGCTCAACCGGGAGCAGCGCGCCCTGATGGAGCAGCTCGCCGCCTCCCTCGGCCCCGAGAACCTCAACAGCGATGAGGGCGTCCTGCGCAAGCTGCGCCGCGCGTTCGGCGGTTCGGCCGGGTGATCCGCCTCGCTGTGCGCGTCCACCGCGCCAACGCGGAGGTCGCGCTCGCGGAACTGCTCGAGCTCGCTCCCGCCGGGGTGGAGGAGGTCGACCTCGACGATGGGGTCGTCGAGTACGCCGTCTACGGCCAGCCCGGAGAGCTGCCGAGCCTGCCGTCGCTGGAGGCCGCCGTCGGCGGCGCGCTCGTGGCGGTTTCCACCACTGAGGTCGCCGACGACTGGGCGGAGCGCTGGCGGGCCTTTCACCGGCCGCTGCATCTCGGCGGGCGTCTCACGGTACGCCCACCGTGGGAGCCGGCCGACTCCGCCGAACACGACATCGTCATCGACCCCGGACAGGCGTTCGGCACCGGTGCCCACGCGACGACGGCCCTGTGTCTGGAACTGCTGCTCGAACTTCCCCTCCCGGCGCCCGGAGCCCGCGGCGCGCTCGATCTCGGCTGTGGCTCGGGGGTACTTGCGATCCTCGCCGCGCGCCTCGGCTGGGAGCCGGTACGGGCGGTCGACTTCGACCCACTCGCCGTCGCGGCCACCGAGGAGAATGCGGCGCGCAACGGCGTGTCGCTCGCGGAGGTCCGGCGCCTCGATCTGCGTCGGGAGCCGGTCCCCCCGGCGACGCTCGTGCTCGCCAATCTGCTCGCTCCCCTGCTCCTGCGTTGGTGTGAGGGGGCGGTGTCCGCCACGACGGTGATCGCCAGCGGCCTGCTCGTCGAGGAGGCCGACCGGGTCGCGGCGGCCTTCGCGGCCCATGGTCTGCGTGAGGTCGCCCGGCGCGGGCAGGGGGAGTGGGCGGCGTTGCGGCTCGACGCGGTGAGTTGGCTAGGCTAGAGCCATGGCGAGCAAGGTCCTCATACTCGGTGGTGGGTTTGGCGGCTTCTACACCGCCAGGAAGCTGGAGAAGCACGCTCCGGCGGACACGACGATCACCCTCGTCAACAACACGAACTACCTCACCTACGCGCCGCTGATGCCCGGCGTCGCCGCCGGGACACTCGATCCGCGTCACATCGTGATGCCCCTGCGCGAACACTTCCGGCGCACCCAACTGCGGGTCGGCTGGGTGACATCGGCGGACCCGGCCGCCCAGCAGGTGACCGTCGAGATGGTCTCCGGTCATGAGCACACCTTCGACTACGACCATCTCGTCATCGCCCTCGGCTCGGTGTCACGGACCTTTCCCGTGCCCGGCCTCGCCGAGCACGGGGTCGGCTTCAAGACGATCGAGGAAGCGACCGCGCTGCGCAACCGGATCATCCACAGCATGGAACTCGCCGAGGGGCTCGACGACCCGTTCGAGCGGCGCTCCTACCTCAGCTTCGTCTTCGTCGGCGGTGGCTACGCCGGGCTCGAGGGGATCGCCGAGCTGCTCGACTTCGCTGACGACGTGCTCAAGCTCTATCCGCGCTGCAAGCAGACGGGGGTGAAGTTCACCCTCGTCGACATCATGCCGCGGGTGATGCCCGAAATCCAGGCGCCGCTGTCGGAGTGGGCGATGAACCTGCTGCGCAAACGCGGCATGGAGTTCAAGCTCGAGACCTCGGTCAAGGAGGTGCACGAGGACCACGTGATCCTCTCCACCGACGAGGTTCTGCCGACCCGGACGCTTGTCTGGACCGCCGGGGTCAAGGCCTCACCGGTCGCGGCCAGCCTCGGTGTCCCGCTGGACCGCGGCCGGATCATCACCAATCCGGCGCTGCAGGTCGACGGCTTCACCAACGTGTGGGCGGTCGGCGACGTCGCCGCGGTCCCGAACCCCGCGATGCCGGGGATGCCCTGCCCGCCCACCGCCCAGCACGCGATCCGCCAGGGCAACCTGCTCGGCAGGAACATCGCCTCGGCGCTCAAGGGGGGAGAGGTCCGCCCGTTCACCTTCAAGACCCTCGGCTCCTTCGCTGACCTGGGCCGTCACAAGGCGGTCGCGAACCTGATGGGGATCAAGGTCAAGGGATTCCTCGCCTGGGTGATCGCCCGCACCTACCACCTCGCCTGGATGCCCGGCTGGGACCGCCGGATCCGGCTTCTCACCGACTGGACGGTCGGGGCGCTGTTCCCGCGGGACATCGCGGAGATGACCCGGATCGGGCACATCCCGCCGCTCGATCAGCCGATTCTGCCGCCGGCGCCGGCCAAACGGGAACTCCCTGCGGTCACCGAGGTCCCGGGAGCCCCGGAGTCGCGCAGCGGGACGACCGTCGCCTGAGGCGCTGCTCGCGGACGGCCGCGCTGAGCAGTGCCGCGACGCCGATCAGCACGTAGGGGTCGGCGGTCAGGGAGACGAGCCCGGTGACGCTTTCATGCCGGACCATGAACCGCTCGGGAATGTAGGCGAACCCGATCGCGGCGGCGGCGAGGGCCGCGGCTCCCAGCGCCGCCGAGCGTCCTCGCAGCGCCGCCACGGTGAGCCACACGAGCCCGGGCACCGCCAGCGTCCAGTGGTGGGTCCAGGAGACCGGGGAAGCGAGCAGCGTCGTGACGATCGCCAGCCCCGTCCCGAGGGTCGTCTCCCTGCGGCGGGCGGCGGACACCGCAAGCCAGAGGCCACCGCAGGCGACGATCACGACGATCGCCTCGGGCTCGAGACCGGGGTGGGGGACGCCCAGCAGCCGGGCGAGCGCGCCGCGGAGGGACTGGTTGGCGGCATCCTGGGCACCACCGACCCGGGCGCTGTCGAGGACGAGTCCGCCCCAGTAGTGGATCGCGGCAGAGCCGGTGGCGGCGAGGCTGAGCGCGATCGTGGCGAGGAAGGCGACGAGCGCGGTGAGCGCGTTGGCGCGCCGGCCCTGCAGGAACAGGTAGACGATCAGCAGCAGCGGCGTGAGCTTCAGTCCGGCGGCCACGCCGATCGCCACCCCGCGCAGGGGCGCGTCGGCCGGTCGGCTGAGGTCGAGGAGGACGAGTCCGGCGATGAGCAGATCGATCTGCCCGTAGCCGAGGGTCACGGTGATCGGCTCCAGCCACAGCGCCCCGGCGGCGATGAGCGCCGCGAACGGCCAGCGTCCGACCGCGCGCACCGGCGTCCCGGCCAGCGCGAGGGCGCTGTGGATCACCCACACGAGCGCGAGCAGGTTGAGCCCGAGCACGACGGCCTCGTCGACGACGAGCGGAGCGAAGGCGAGTGGGGCCAGCAGGATCGCCGCGGCCGGCGGGTAGGTGAAGCCGAGATGGTGGATGATCGGATGGCTGTAGAGGCCGGCGCTGTCGAGCACTCGCACCGCCGCCCCGCGGTAGACGCGAAGGTCAAAGAACGCAAGGGCGCGCGGTCCGACGTGGAAGGGCCCGCGGGTCGACAGACGGAGGTAGATGAAGGTCGAGAGGCCGAGCAGCCCCCACCCGGCTCCGGCGCCGGCGAGCCGGGCCGCAGCCGACCGGGACGGCAGGACGCGCGCGATGACGGTCGGGGGAGAGGAGAGCGACACCTGCCCCTACGGTTCCACATCCGCCCGCCTGGACAAGGAGGCTTAACCGAATCCTGTCCAGAGGGCCGATGTTCGTCCACCCCAGGAGCGCGATCCTCAATCATCCTCACGCACTCCCAACCGGCCCGGTCCGGCCAGCAAAGCTTCGCAGTGGCAGCACGCGCGGTTCTCTCTCCTCTCCAGCGCGCCACTGCGAGGACTCAAACCGGCCGGGGTCCGCGTCGCGGTCTCCGGTTGGAAGTGGAGGTGAGCGTGCACGGTTCCCGGCCGACGGTGGGCGGCCGGGAACCCGTGCCCGTTCCGCCGGGGCGGGGTCCTATCCTGTAGGGCACGGTGAGTGTGCTCGATCAGGTCCGCGCGGACACGGTTCGCGCGATGAAGGCGGGTGACAAGGCCACCGTGACGGCCTTGCGTCTGCTCACATCCGAGCTGCAGCGCGAGCACAAGGAGGGGCGCGGTGATGAAGCGGGCGTCCTGCGACGCGAACGCAAGCGCCGGCTCGAGGCGGCCGACCAGTTCGCCGGGGCCGGGCGGCCGGAGCTGGCCGCCCAGGAGCGCGCCGAGGCGGAGCTGATCGCCGCGTACCTGCCGCCCGAGCTCGATGACACCACGCTCGCGACGATCGTTGCGGCGGCGGTCGCCGAGACCGGTGCGACGACGGTGCGGGATCTCGGTGGCGTGATGAAGCTCGTGATGGCGAGAACGGACGGTCAGGTGGACGGAAAACGGGCCCAAGCGGCGGTCAGGGAGGCACTCAGTTGAGAACGCGGATCGAACTGGACAACCCGACGGCCGCCGAGCTGGCGGGGAGTGGAGACTGCGTCCTGCGGTCCCTCGACGCCCACCTGCGCTGCGCCGTGTTCCTTCGCGGCAACGTCCTCACCCTCGACGGGGACGAGGCGGCCGTCGCCGCCGGTGAACGGGTGATCCGCGAACTGACGGCGCTCGTCGCCAAGGGCCACGAGCTCGACGCCTCCTCGGTCGAATCGGTGTCCGGAGCGATCAGCGAACAGGTCGACCCCGCTCAGGTCCTCGACGACGTCGTCTGGCGCCACCGGTCGAGCAAGGTGGCGCCCAAGACCGTCCATCAGAAGCGTTACGTCGACGCGATCCGCAGCCAGACGGTGACCTTCGGGATCGGTCCCGCCGGCACCGGCAAGACGTTCCTCGCCGTGGCCGCCGCCGCCGCCGCGCTCCAGTCCCGGGAGGTCAACCGGATCATCCTCACCCGCCCGGCGGTCGAGGCCGGCGAGCGGCTCGGCTTCCTGCCGGGGGACCTGATGGCCAAGGTCGACCCGTACCTGCGTCCGCTCTTTGACGCTCTCCACACGATGCTCGAGCCCGAGAAGGTCGCCCAGCACCTCGAGCGCGGCGTGATTGAGGTCGCCCCTCTCGCCTACATGCGCGGGCGGACCCTCAACGACAGCTTCATCATCCTCGACGAGGCGCAGAACACGACGCCCGAGCAGATGAAGATGTTCCTCACCCGCCTCGGCTTCGGATCGAAGATGGTCGTCACCGGGGACATCAGCCAGGTCGATCTCCCGCGTGACCAGCAGTCCGGCCTGATCGCCGTCAGTGAGGTGCTCGACGGAGTCGAGGGGATCACCTTCGTCCGCTTCGGGGAGGAGGACGTCATCCGGCACAAGATGGTGCGCCGGATCGTCGCCGCCTACGACGAGCACGCCCAGCGTCGAGCCGCTCCGATCCGCCCGGCCAAGTCGGCCTGAGGCAGCCGCGGCCGTGAACGTCCACGCGCTCGACATCGAGGTTCTCAACGCGGGGGCGCTCGCCCCGGGCGATCCGCTCCCGCTCGAGGTGCGTGAGCTGTGCGTGCTCGCGCTCGCCTCCGCCGGGATTCGCGAGGGCCACCTCGCGGTCACGTTCGTGACCGCCGAGCGGATCCGCGAGCTCAACCGCGATCACCGCGGTCGCGACACCCCGACGGACGTGCTCTCCTTCGGCGTCGACGAGGACGGCGAGAGCGCCGGCCCCCGGGAGCTCGGGGACATCATCATCTGCCCCGACCACACCGAGGACCTCCGCGAGGCGATCATCCATGGCGCCCTCCATCTCGCCGGGATGGATCACGAGACCGACGAGGGGGAGATGCTCGCACTCCAGTCCGAACTCGTCCGCTGGATCAGCACGTGAGCGTGATGCGGTCCGGCTTCATCGCGCTCGCGGGCCGGCCAAACGTCGGCAAGTCGACGCTCACCAACGCGATCGTCGGATCGAAGGTGGCGATCGTCTCCGAGAAGCCGCAGACGACCCGGCGGGCGATCCGGGCCGTCGCGTCGGGCCCGGACTTCCAGCTCGTGATCGTCGATCTCCCCGGGGTTCAGCGGCCGCGGGACGCCCTCACCGAGCGGATGCAGCGCCGTGTCGAACACGAGCTCGCCGACGCGGACGCCTGCCTGATGGTCGTCAACGCCGTCCAAGGCATCGGTCCGGGCGACCGGTTCATCGCCGGCCTTCTCACCAAGGCCGCCGGTGCCACGCCCGTCGTCGTGGCGGTCAACAAGCTCGATGCGGTCGACCGGGCACGAACGGTTGAGGTGCTCTCTGCCGTCGCCGAGCTTGGCGTCGCCGATGACATCTTCCCCGTCTCCGCCCGCACCGGAAGCGGTGTGGGCCCGCTCGTCAGCCACCTCGCCGGGCTGCTGCCGCCCGGGCCGAGCTACTTCGCCCCCGACCAGCGCTCCGACCAGTCCGAGGCGGTCCTGCTCGCTGAGCTGGTGCGTGAGCAGGTGCTGATGCGGACCCGGGACGAGGTTCCCCATGCCGTTGAGGTGGAGATCCTCGCGATCGACGAGCCCCCCGGCGGACCGGTACGGATCGAGGCGGTCGTGCTGGTGGAGACCGAGTCCCAGAAGGGCATTCTCATCGGGGCCGGCGGGCGCATGATCAAGGCGATCGGGACGGGGGCGCGACGGGCGATCGAGCGCGAACGCGCCGCGCACGTGCACCTCGACCTGTCCGTCCGCGTCCGCCGCCACTGGCGCGCCGATGACCGCGTGCTCGACCGTCTCGGCATCGAGTGAAACCCCCGCGCCCCCCGGCGACGGCGCGAACCCTAGACTCCGGCGCCAGCCATGGACAGCAGCGCAATCACCTTTGATGACCGGGGGCTCGTCCCCTGCATCGTTCAGGACGCGGTCAGCGGAGAGGTGCTCACCCTCGCGTACATGAACGCGGAGGCGCTCGCCCGCACCCAGGAGACGGGCGAGGTGCACTTCTTCAGTCGCAGCCGACAACAGCTCTGGCATAAGGGAGCAACCTCCGGAAACCGCCTCGACCTGGTCGCCCTGCGCCACGACTGTGACGCCGACGCGATCCTCGCCCTCGTCTCCCCGCGCGGTCCGGCCTGCCACACCGGGGCGCGTACATGCTTCTTCGCCGGCGACCACGCGCCCGCGGTCGCCCATGAGGTGCTCCCCGCGCTGGAACGGACGATCGCTCAGCGGCGTGACGCCAACGAGCCCGAGAGCAGCTACACAGCGCGCCTGCTCGCGGACCCGGCGCTGATCGGTGAGAAGGTCCAGGAGGAGGCCGAGGAGGTCGCGCGGGCCGCCCGGGAGGAGTCCGATGACCGGGTCGCCAACGAGGCCGCCGACCTCCTCTACCACCTCACCGTGCTGCTCGCCAGCCGGAAGCTCAGCCTCGCGGACGCGGAGCGCATCCTGGATGAGCGCAGCCGCTGAGGCACCCCAGGCTCGCGTCGAGTACGCCTCCTGGATCGATGACACCGAGACCCCGGTCTCGGCGTTCCTGAAGCTGTCGGCGGCCGCGCCCGGGGAACCGGCGTTCCTGCTCGAATCCGCCGAGCACGGCCGGGTCGGCCGCTACTCCTTCCTCGGCCACCGCCCGCGGGCGACGCTGCGCTGGCGCCTCGGCGATCCCGGCGACCCCTACGCGCTCGCGGCGGCAGCGGTCGCCGCCCACGCCCCCGCCGCCCCCGCCGAGGACCCGACGCTGCCACCGTTCCTCGGCGGCGCCGTCGGCATGTTCGCCTATGACCTCGTGCGGACCGTCGAGCCGAGCCTCGGCGCCCCGAACCCCGATCCGCTCGGCACCCCCGACCTCGCGCTGATGCTGACCGACACGCTGGTGGTCTTCGACCACCTCCAGCATCGGATCACCGTGATCGCCCACACCTACCCGGACGAGCCTGACGGCGCCGGGGCCGTGAAGATCGAGGCGGTCGCCACCGCGCTGTCCGGGGCGCTCCCCCGGGGGAGCCGAGCCGGTGAGCCGGCTCCCCCGCCACCCGACTTCCGCTCCAACCTCACCCGTGAGCAGTTTGAGGCCAACGTCGCCAGGATCATCGACTACATCCGTGCGGGCGACGCCTACCAGGTCGTGCCGAGTCAGCGCTGGAGCGCTCCGACGGAGCTGAGCGCCTTCTCCATCTACCGCGGGCTCCGAGCGGTCAACCCGAGCCCGTACATGTACTACCTCGACTTCGGTGACTTCCAGATCGCCGGGGCGAGCCCGGAGCCGCTCGTCACCGTCACCGGGCGCCGGGTCGCGACGACGCCGATCGCCGGGACCCGCCCGCGCGGTACGACGGCCGAAGAGGACGCGCGCCTGGCCGCCGAACTGCTCGCCGATCCCAAGGAACGGGCCGAGCACGTGATGCTCGTCGACATGGGGCGCAACGACATCGGCCGGGTGTCGCAGTACGGGACGGTGCGGGTCGACGAGCTGATGGCGATCGAGCACTACAGCCACGTGATGCACATCGTCTCGAACGTGTCGGGGACCCTCGCCCCCGGGGTGACCGCGCTCGACGCGCTCGCGGCGGTCAACCCGGTCGGCACCCTGTCCGGGGCGCCGAAGGTGCGGGCGATCGAGATCATCGATGAACTCGAGCCGGTCAAGCGGGGCGGGTACGGCGGTGCGATCGGTTATGTCAGCTACGGAGGCGATCTCGACACCTGCGTGCACATCCGCACCGCGGTGATCAAGGACGGTTGGGTGCACATTCAGGCCGGGGGCGGCACCGTCGCCGACGCGAACCCGGCCAGCGAATATGAGGAGTCGGTCAACAAGTCAGCGGCACTGCGTGCCGCGATCGAACTCGCCCGCACCCAGGAGGGGTGGCAGTGAGGATCCTCGTGCTCGATAACTACGACTCCTTCACCTACAACCTCGTCCAGTACCTCGGTGAGCTCGCCGCGCCCGCGCACGCGATCGAGGTCGTCCGCAACGACCGCCTCGACATCGACGCGCTGCTGCTCCGGGGCTATGACCGGGCGATCATCTCCCCGGGCCCGTGCACCCCGGATGAGGCCGGGGTGAGTCTCGAGGTCGCCCGCCGGTTCCCGGAGGCGGGCATCCCGCTGCTCGGGGTGTGTCTCGGCCATCAGGCCCTCGTTCAGGCCTTCGGGGGACGGATCGTCCGCCACGCTCCGGTGCACGGAAAGACGACCGAGATCGAACATGACGGGGCGACGATCTTCGCCGGTCTGCCCTCACCGCTGCAGGTTGGCCGCTACCACTCGCTCGTCGCCGATCCGGATACGCTGCCGGACTGCCTCGAGGTGTCGGCCCGCGGCGGCGGGGTGATCCAGGCGGTCCGGCACCGCAGCCTGCCCGCTGAGGGCGTCCAGTTCCACCCCGAATCGGTGCTGACGCCGCACGGCAAGACGATGCTGGCTACCTTCATCGGCGCATGAGCGACCTTCTCACCACGAGCATCGACCGGCTCGCCGACGGGCACGACCTGACCGAGGAGGAAGCCGCGGTCGCCCTCGCCGAGATCATGGGTGGCGAGGTCTCCGACATCCAGATCGCCGCGTTCCTTGTCGCGCTGCGCATCAAGGGGGAGACCGTCGCCGAACTGGCGGGCCTCGCTCGGACGATGCGTGCGCTCGCGGCGGTCGTCAGTACCCACCACTCCGACCTTCTCGACACGGCCGGCACCGGCGGGGGCCGGCGGACCTTCAACGTCTCGACGACGGCCGCGCTGATCGCCGCCGCCGCCGGGATGCGGGTCGCCAAGCACGGCAGCCGCTCCTCCACCGGCCTGTCGGGCTCCGCTGACGTGCTCGAGGCGCTCGGGGCCCGGATCGACCTCACTCCGGACGCGATCGCCCACTGCATCGACACCGTCGGCTTCGGATTCATGTTCGCCCCCTACCACCATCCGGCGACCCGGCACGTCGTCGAGGTGCGCAAGCAACTGCGCGTCCGGACGACGTTCAACTTCCTCGGGCCGCTCACGAACCCGGCCGGCGCCTCCCGGCAGCTGCTCGGCTGCTCCCAGGCACCCCAGCTGCCGCGCCTCGCCGGGGCGCTCGCGCTGCTCGGGACCCGGCACGCGATGGTCGTCAACTCCGATGACGGGCTCGACGAGCTGTCGATCAGCGCGACGACGCACGTGATCGAGGTCGTCGACGGGACCGAGCACGCCTACTCGGTGACCCCGGAGATGGTCGGCCTCGACCGCCACCTGCCCGACGCCGTGCCCGGTGGCGACCCCGCCGAGAATGCCGCGATCTGCCGGCGGATCTTCGCCGGCGAGCGCGGAGCGGCCCGTGACCTCGCCCTGCTCAACGCCGGCGCGGCGATCTACACCGCCGGGGGGGCCGACAGCCTCACCGACGGGGTCACCCTCGCCGCGGGCGCCGTCGACTCCGGAGCCGCCGCCGACACGCTCGAGCGGTTCGTCGCCGCGACCCGCGAGCTGGCGCCGACATGAGCGACGAACGGGCCGCCGCTGTCGCCGTGCCGGACGTCCTCGCCGACCTCGTCGGCGCCGCCCGGCTCCGGGTCGCCGAGCAGACGGCCCCCCGCCGGCGGTTCTCCGCGGCGCTCGCGGCCGGGTCCGCCGAGGGGCGCGTGAGCCTGATTGCCGAGCACAAGCGGGCGTCCCCGTCAGCCGGCGTGATCCGCGACGACCTCAGCCTCGCCGACGTCGTCTGCGCCTACGAGCGCGGCGGCGCCGCGGCCCTGTCGATCCTCACCGAGCCGACCCGGTTTGGCGGACGGCTCGCCGACATCGGCTCCGCCCGGGAGGCGAGCGGCCTCCCGATCCTTCGCAAGGAGTTCATCGTCGAGCCGTATCAGGTGTACGAGTCTGCCGTCGCCGGTGCGGACGCGATCCTGCTGATCGTCGCCGCCTTCGGCGACCCAGAGCCGCTCGGGGAGCTCCTCGCGCTCGCCGGGTCCCTCGGGCTCGAGGTACTGATGGAGGTCCACGACCGCCGCGAGCTGACGGTCGCCCGCGACCTCCGAGCGCCGATCATCGGGATCAACAACCGCAACCTCCGCACCCTCGAGGTCGACCTGAGCACGAGCCTCGCGCTCGCCGCCGAGCTCGCGGCCGACCCGGGCGTGATCGTCGTCGCCGAGTCCGGTTTCAGCGCCCCGGCCGAGATCCGTGCGCTCGCGCAGGCCGGTGTCGACGCCGTCCTGATGGGGGAGGCGCTGATGCGCGCGCCCGACCTCGAGGCCGCCGCCCGGTCGATCGCGGCGGCGTAGGCCGGTTTAGGCCCGGTTCAGCGCGTGCACGATACTCCGCCGGAGTCGATGCGCGGCGTGCTGTGGTCCCACCTGCTGGCCTCCGTCCTCGGTGGCCTCATTGTCGCCGGAGCCCTCCTTGCCTTCGGGGTCGTCGGCGCCCGCCACACCGAGACCGTCCCGATCAATTACGCGACGGCGCCACCGGTCAACCCCGCCGGACCGACTGCCGGCAGCGCGGTCGCGTCGACCTACCTCGACGAGTCGCCCGGGGTCGTCCAGGTCCGCGCGATCGTCGGCCGGCGTGTGACGAGTCCGTTCGTCGCCGGGACCGAGCGTCCCGGGACGGTCGCGACCGGGTCCGGGGTGCTTATCTCCCGGCAGGGGTACATCATCACCGCCTTCCACGTGATCGAGGGTGCGCTCGCGAGCGACCGGATCACCGTCAGCTTCAACACGGACACGGCCCGCCGCGCCGAGGTCGTCGAGTACAGCCAGCCCAACGACGTCGCCCTGCTGCGCGTGTCGATGCGCGGGGTCAGCCGGCGGATCCGGCCCCTGCCGGTCGGGAACTCACGTTCGGTCGGGGTCGGGGACGCGATCATCGCCCTGGCTAACCCCTACGGGGTCGAGCGAACGGTTGCCAGCGGGATCGTCGCCTCCCTCCAGCCCGAGCTCGCCGGGGCCGACGGCGGCTCCATCGCCGACGTGATCGAGACGGACCTCAGTCCCGCACCGGGAGCTTCGGGGGGTCCGCTGCTCGACGGCAACGGAGACGTGATCGGAATCGAGTCCGCCCTCGAGGTCTCCGACGGTTCCGGCCGCTTCCCGGTCAGCTTCGCCGTGCCGATCAACACGGTGCGCACGATCATCCCCCGCGGCGTGCTGCCATGATCTGGGCCCATGCGCATGATCTCCCCGCCCCGCATCAAGTTCTGCGGCATCACCCGCCTCGAGGACGCCGAGTACGCGGTGGGCCTCGGTGCCTGGGCCGTCGGCATGATCCTGTGGGCGGGCTCACCCCGGGTCGTGCTGCCTCAGGAGGCGGCTGACATCGCCGACGCGCTGCGCCGGCGCGCCGAGATCGTCGGCGTGTTCGTCAACGAGGAGCTTGACGCGCTCGTCACCCTCGCCGACGAGATCGGCCTGACGATGGTCCAGCTGCACGGGGATGAGGGCCCCGCCTACGCCCAGACGGTCGCTCGCCGCACCGGTGCGAAGGTGATCAAGGCGACCCGAGTGCGAGACGGCGGCGACATCACCGCGCTGCGGCCGTTCAGCACCGACTTTCATCTGCTCGACTCCTACGTGCCCGGCACGCCCGGGGGGACGGGGGAGAGCTTCGCCTGGGAGCTCGCCGGCCGCCGCCGCGGCGGTCCGCCGGTGATCCTCTCCGGCGGATTGACCCCGGACAACGTCGCGGAGGCGGCGCAGATCGTCGCGCCCTTTGGGGTCGACGTCTGCTCCGGCGTCGAGTCTGCCCCCGGCATCAAGGATCACGATCGCATGGACGCCTTCGTCGCGGCTCTCGCCCCCGCCGAGGTGAGCCCGTGAGCGGCGTGCCGCACCGCTTCGGCCCCTACGGCGGGCAGTACGTCCCTGAGACGCTGATGCCCGCGCTGGCCGAACTCGAGCAGGCGTGGGTGGAGGCGGCGGCGGATGCGCAGTACCGCCACCGCCTCGACACGCTGCTGAACACCTACGTCGGCCGCCCGAGTCCGCTCTATCGGGCCGAGCGGCTGTCGGCTCGGGTCGGGCACGACGTCTATCTCAAGCGCGAGGATCTCAACCACACCGGCGCGCACAAGATCAACAACGCGCTCGGGCAGGCCCTCCTCGCCCAGCGGATGGGGAAGACACGGATCATCGCCGAGACGGGTGCGGGCCAGCACGGGGTGGCCACGGCGACCGCGTGTGCGCTGCTTGCCCTCGAGTGCGTCGTCTACATGGGCACCGAGGACATGCGCCGCCAGCGCCCGAACGTGCAGCGGATGGAGCTGCTCGGGGCCCGTGTCGTCGGGGTCGACGCGGGCGCGCGGACGCTCAAGGAAGCGGTGTCGGCGGCGATCCGCGATTGGGTGACCAACGTCCGTGACAGCCACTACATCATCGGCTCCTGCGTCGGCCCCGCCCCCTATCCGGCGTTGGTCCGCGACCTGCAGCGGGTGATCGGCGACGAGGCCCGCGCCCAGGTGCTCGCGGCGGCCGGGCGGCTGCCTGATCGGGTGATCGCCTGCGTCGGCGGCGGCTCGAACGCGATCGGTACGTTCACCCCCTTCACCGATGACGCCGGGGTCGCCCTGGTCGGGGTCGAGGCCGCCGGAGAGGGGATCGAGACCGGCCATCACGGCGCACCGCTCACCGCTGGTGGCGTCGGCGGCCCCGCCGGGGTCCTGCACGGCTCGCTGTCGGCGATCATGCAGTCCGAGGACGGCCAGATCCTCGAAGCCCACTCGATCTCGGCCGGCCTCGACTATCCGGGGGCCGGGCCCGAGCACGCGTGGCTGCGCGACAGTGGCCGCGCCGAGTATGTCGCCGTCTCCGACGTCGACGCGCTCGCCGCCTTCGCGGAGGTGACGCGACTGGAGGGGATCATCCCCGCCCTCGAGTCCGCCCACGCACTCGCCTGGACGCTCGCACATCCCGAGGGGTCCGGGCTCGACCTCATCTGCCTGTCGGGCCGGGGCGACAAGGACCTCGCCGAGGCGTTGGAGAAGCTCGGCCGATGACTGCCGCCCACGTCACCGCACCCGGCACCGAGCGGATCGCCGAGGCGTTCGCCCGCGCCCACGCCGACGGGCGCCGGGCGGCGCTGATGCCCTACATGATGGCCGGCTATCCCGACGTCGAACGCTCCCGGGAGATCGCCGCCGCCTACGTCGACGGCGGTGCGGATCTGATTGAGCTGGGGATCCCCTTTTCGGACCCGCTCGCGGACGGGCCGGTGATCCACGCGGCCGCGGTCGCCGCCCTGGAGGCGGGGGCGACGTTGCATGAGTGTCTCACCGTTGCCGCCGCGGTGGCCGAGCGCGTCCCGGTCATCCTCATGTCCTACATCAATCCGATCCTCGCCCGTGGCGTCGAGCGGTTCTGTGACGAGCTCGTCGCGACGGGGGTGTGTGGGCTGATCGTCCCGGACCTTCCCCGGGAGGAGTCAGGGCTGGTCACGGCCGCCTGTGCCGCGCGTGGGCTCGCCCTCGTCCCGCTCGTGGCGCCGACCACACCACCGGACCGCATGACCGAGATCGTCGCCGCCGCCACCGGGTTCATCTACACCGTGGCCGTCACCGGGACGACCGGTGAACGGACGGGATCCGACGGTGACGTTCCCGCGTTACTGGCCCGTGTCCGAGGGGATGCGCGCGTCCCGGTCGCGCTCGGCTTCGGGATCTCGACGCCCGAGCAGGCGTCGGCGGCCGCGGCGGCCGGAGCGGAGGGGGTGATCGTCGGCTCCCGGTTCGTACGGGCCGCGGGGGAGGCGGACGCCGTCGCGATCGGTGAGCTCGTCAGGGCATTCGCCACCGCTCTCAGATAGGATCTCGCCCAATGGAAGTTATTGCCACCGCCACCGCAGGGCTGATGCTCTGGATCGTCATCTGGGCGCTCGGCGTTTCGGGACTCGACGCTCTCATCATCGGGATCGTCGCGTTCCTGATCGCCCTGTCGGCCCAGACCCTCGCGCCGCGCCTTGCTCCGTTCAAGAGTCGGTAGCACACGCCCGCGCGCGCTGGTCGCGCTCCCGTTGCTCGCCGTCGTGCTCGCCGGCTGCAGCGGGACCGGCGCGAACACGACGACCGACGTCACGGCAACAGGAACGTCCCTGACCGTCTTCCTCTCCGATCCGCCCGCGGTGCGGGCCGACCAGGCCCTCCAGGACGTCGTCGAGGCCGAGCAGCTCGCCTTCGTCGAACACGCCGGCGCGCTCAAGAACGTGTCGCTGCGACCACGCACCCTCACCAAGGGATCCCAGGTGTCCGATCTCGCGAGGACGGCGATCGAGAACAACAGCGCGATCGCCTACGTCGGTGAGGTGCAGTCCGGGCTGTCCCGGCAGACCGTCGGCATCACCAACGCCGAGGATCTGCTCGAGCTGAGCCCGACCGACCCGGTCAAGCCCAGCCAGGCGAACTTCGAGAGCTACAGCAGTTACGGCCGGACCTTCGCGAGCCTGCCACTCGACCTCGGAACCTCTCCCGCCGCGCTCAACCGGGCCGATCCGGCCTTCGCCCGCGACTTCCGGCGGGACTTCGGTCACGCGCCGAGCGCGGACGCGATCGAGGGCTATGACGCCGTCTGGGTACTGCTGCGGGTACTGTCGGCCGAGGGCGGGCACGCCAACGACCGAGCTAAGGTCGCCGCCTCCGTGATCGCGACGCTCAAGGAGAACGCGGGCCGGGCTTCGGTGCCCGCCTTCACCATCAAGCTGAAGTGAGCGGCCGCCTGCGCGCTGCGGCGGTGAGGGTCGTCGGCACGATCGCGGTCGCCACCGCGGCGGTCGCCATGCTCGCCGGCTGCGGGGCGACCCAGCACAGCGCTCGGACGCCTCCGATCTCGACGCTCTGCGTGGACGTCGATCTGCCCCTCGCCGGCGGCGACGGCGCCTCCCCGGCGGCCGGGCGCGCCGCTCGCGGTTTTCTCACCGGGGTGGAGATGCAGATCCCCAGTGCTGGGCTGCGGATCGGCGCCTACCGGGTTCGCCTCTGTGCGGTCCACGATGACGCGCCCGTCGGTGATCTCGCGAGCGCCGAGGTGATCACCCTCGCGGCTCGCCACGCCGCCGCAAACGTCCACACGATCGCGGTCATCGGCGAGCTCAACGCGACCGACGCGGAGATCGCCGACGTCCCGCTGGCCGCCGCCGGAATCCCGTTGATCACGCCGAGCGGACCGCTGGCGAGCGCATCGGCGGCCGGAGCTGCCCCCGCTCCCAGCGGGGCGGGCGGGATCGCCGCGGCCGTCCCGCTGTCCCCGCACCCGACGACCTTCTATCTGATGCCGTCGGTGGCCACACAGGCGGCAGCGGTTCGGGAGGTCGCGCTCCTGCACGACTGCCGGTCAACGCGCCGGGTGCACGCCGGCTGCACCGTGTCGGGCGTGGAGAACCCGCCGCTCTGCACGGGGCTGGGCTCTGCCTCTCCCCGGCTCGTGCGCTACTGCGTGCTCGCCGGCACCGGGCAGCTCGCCAACTGGTCCACCCCGGCCCTCGCCTATGGAGAGAGCGCCGGCCGGCTCCTCGTCGCCACGCTCGAGACGGCCGCGGGCGCGGGAGCGAACATCGCCGACCGCTCGGTGCTCGTGCGCCGCCTGCTCACAAGCCGGCTCGTGCAGAGTCCGATCGGTCCGGTCCGCTTTGACGCGCGCGGCGGGATCGTCGCCGACGAGTTCGCCGTCTTCAGCGTCGACGACCGCGGGCGGAGCACCCTGCTGCAGACGTTTCGGACACACTGAGCCGGATGAGCCCAAAGCCGCAGACGCGCGCGCCGGACGAGCTGCTGCTCATCGACGGCAACAGCCTGGCCTACCGGGCGTTCTTCGCCCTCCCGGAGTCGATCGCCACCTCCACGGGCGTGCCGACGAACGCGATCTTCGGCCTCGCCTCGATGCTCGTCAAGCTGCTCACCGAGATCGGTCACCGGCCGACGATCGTCGTTTGGGACGGCGGTGACAGCGGCCGCAAGACGCTCTATCCCGACTACAAGGCCCAACGGAGCTCGCGGCCGGACCTGCTGCGGGAGCAGTGGCCCCATTTCGAGCCGCTCGTCGAGGCGTTCGGCTACACGAACCTCCGCGTGGAGGGATTCGAGGCCGATGACGTGATCGCCTCGATCGCCGCCGTCGCACCCTGCCCCGTGCTCGTCCTCACCGGTGACCGGGACGCCTTTCAGCTCGTGAACGACCGTACCCGGATTCTCGCGCCCGGTCGCGGGATCACCGACACCAAGCTCTACGACGTCCAGGCGGTGATCGACCGCTACGGCATCACCCCGGCCCAGGTGCCCGACTTCATCGGGCTCAAGGGCGACAGCTCCGACAACATCCCCGGCGTCCCGGGAATCGGGGACAAGACCGCAGCCGAGCTCTTGCGGCGGTTCGAGAACGTGGAGGGCGTGCTGAGGAACATCGACCAGATCTCGGGCGCCAAGCGCAAGCAGAACCTCACCGAACACGCCGACATCGCGCGGCTGTCCAAGCAGCTGGCCACCGCCCAGCGAGACATCCCCGTTGAGCTCGACCTGGCGGCGATCACGCACGCCGGTCCGGACCGCTCGGCGCTGCGCGACACGTTCCGGCGGTTTGAGCTGCGCGAACCGCTGCGACGGCTCGAGGAGGCCCTCGGATCGCCCGAGGCGGCGGCCCCCTCGCCGGCTCCGGCCGGTGGGGCGCCGGGGGCGCTGGGCGCCCGGGTGCGGACGGTCGAGCTCGCGGAGCTCAGCACCGGCCTGCCGGCGGCAGACATCGCCGTCGCCCTTGCCGCTCCGGAGGCCCCCGAGGGCGCGCTGTTCGGTGAGGTGTCGGAGTGGACCTTCGCGGTGGCCGCGCCCCCGGGAGCGGAGATCCTCACCGGGGGATGCTCGGGCCCGGCGGAGCTGCTCTCCGCGCTCGGTGCACGCACCGTCATCACCCACGACGCCAAGTCCCTCGGGCTCGTGCCGGCGCTCGCCCACGACACGGAGATCGCCGCGTACCTGCTCGAGCCCGCTCGTCGCGCCTACCCGTTCCGGGAGCTTGTGGAGGAGCGAGGGCTCAGCTCCGACCTGGAGGGCGTCCCCGCCACCGCCCTGCTGCTGCACCATCTCGCCAGCTGGCAACGGGAGCAGATCCACGCCCGCGGCCTGGATGAGCTCTTCCGTACGGTCGAGTTGCCGCTTGTCCGGATCCTGCGCAAGATGGAGCTCGCCGGTCTCAAGCTCGACACCGGCGCGCTGGCGGAGATCTCCGCTCGAGTCAAGGCGGAGGCGGACACTCTGGAGGGGGAGATCCACGCCCTCGCTGACGAGGAGTTCACCCTCGGCTCGCCCCGACAGCTCGAGGAGATCCTCTTCTCCAAGCTCGGACTCACGCGTAAACGCCGGGGCAAGACCGGGTACTCGACCGACGCCCGGGTACTGCAGGCGATCCGTGACGAACATCCGATCGTTCCCAAGATCGAACGCTGGCGGGAGCTGACCAAGCTCGCCCAGACCTACCTCGACGCGCTCCCACTGCTCATCTCGCCAGCCGACGGACGGATCCACACGACGCTCAATCAGACCGCCGCCGCGACCGGGCGCCTCTCCTCGAACAACCCGAACCTGCAGAACATCCCGATTCGCACACCCCTGGGACGGGAGATCCGGGCCTGCTTCATCGCCGAACCCGGTCACCTGCTCGTCTCCGCCGACTACTCCCAGGTTGAGCTGCGCCTGCTCGCGCACATCGCCGGGGAGGAGGTCCTCAAGGACATCTTCCGTGCCGGTGAGGACGTGCACACCGCGACGGCGATGCGGGTCTTCGGCGTGAGCGCCGGGGCGATCGACCCGGGGATGCGGTCCAAGGCGAAGATGATCAACTACGGGATCGTCTACGGCCTGTCCGCCTACGGGATGGCCGACCGCCTCGACATCCCCCAGGCGGAGGCGGACGAGTTCATCACCCGGTACATGGCGGGCTTTCCGGCCGTGTCGGCCTTCATCGAGGCGACGATCGAACACGGGACCGAGCTCGGCTACGTCTCGACGCTGCTGGGCCGCCGCCGTCAGGTCCCTGAGTTGCGGGCGCGCCGGTGGGAGTTGCGCAAACAGGGGGAGCGCTTCGCCGTCAACATGGTCATCCAGGGCACGGCCGCCGACATCATGAAGATCGCCATGGTCCGGGCGGACGCGGCGCTCGCCGCCTCCGGTCTGGCGGCCCGCCTCGTCCTCCAGATCCACGACGAACTGCTCTTCGAGGCACCGGCCGAGGAGGCCGAGACGGTGCGCGCGCTCGCCATCGACGCGATGGCCGGCGCGTTCACGATGGATCCCCCGCTCGAGGTCGAGGCGGGAATCGGGCCCGACTGGCTCAGCGCGAAGTGATGAACTCCGGCGAGGCGATCGCCAGGTAGTGGTTGAACGACCACGCGGTGAAGCGTCGGCTCGCCATCACGCTGAGTGCCGGGGCCAACGCCCGAGGCGGGACCCTCGGAACCCAGTTCTGTACGCGCAGCAGCCACTCGAACTGCCACCGGTGGGCCGCTGAGAACGCTCCGTAGCGGGCAAGCGCCGACGTCCTGGTCTGGCGGCCGCCGAGGACGTCGGCGATCTCCCGGCCCGCCGCGATCCCGAAGTACAGCGCGGTGCGGATGCCCTCGGCGGTGAGCGGCAGGCAGTGCCCGGCGCTGTCGCCGCAGAAGAACACGCCGTCTTCGGTTGCCTCCCGGATGCGATGGGGAATCCAGTTGCCTTGGAACCGTTCGGCCGGTCGGTGGAGATCCTCGGCAAGGGCGACGGTCGGGGCCTTGACGTGGTCGTGGGGGATGAACGAGCCGACGCCGACGCGCACCTCCTCGCCGGCCGGGAAGCTCCAGCCATACCCTGCCGGGATGATGTCGCGGTCGATCCAGATCTCCAGCTCATCACCGCGGCCGTTCGGGTGCACCTCAAGGCCCCGGGACAGGTAGGCGTCCGGGGGCTGGATCGGAGCGCCGTCGGAGAGGACGCGTCGCCAGCCGAGCGCGTCGACGACGATCGGGGCGCGGATCTCGCCCCGGTCGGTGCGCACGCCCGCCTCGGTCCGGGAAACGACCGTCGCGGTCTCGAACTGGAAATCCCCACCCTGCTCGGCGAGCAGCGCGCACAGCGTCCGGTAGTCGAAGGTGGAGAAGGTCCAGGGGAGTGGAAACCGGGCGGTGCCGTGGGGCGAGTGGATGACGAGCTCGGGGAAGGTCTGCTGCATCGCGCCCGTGAGCCCGAGGGCCTCCAGCCAGCCGGTCGGAATCCCGCAGGCGGACGTCTGGCGCTCACCGATCTCGTAGCGATCGACGACGATCACCTTCGCGCCGGACATCCTCAGCTCACGCGCGACAGCGAGTCCGGCGAAGCTCGCGCCACAGATGAGGACGTCGGCGTCGAGGTCGAACCGGGTTCGCTCGGTTCCCCGCTTGGTGGCTCGGACGGGCACGGCGGGCGATGATAGGAGTTCTGACCCACGCGGCTACCATTGGACGACCAATGTCAACGCTCACTGTCCCTACCCCAACCGAACTGCCCGAAGCCAAGGTCGTCCCCGGTTCTGATGGCCTGCTGCTGGAGATCGACGGTCGCATCGTCCCCAACTACGACGCGACGATCCGCCCGTTCTCCGAGGGTGATGTCGTCACCGGCCACGTTGTCCGCATCGACCAGGACGAGGTCCTCGTCGACATCGGATACAAGTCTGAGGGCGTCATCCCCGCCTCCGAACTGTCGATCCGCAAGTCCGTCGATCCGTCCGAGGAGGTGTCCCTCGGAGAAGAGGTCGACGCCCTCGTCCTCACCAAGGAGGATCAGGACGGTCGCCTCATCCTCTCCAAGAAGCGGGCGCGGTTCGAGAAGGCCTGGCGCCGGATCGAGGCGGCGGCGCAGTCGGGTGAGCCGGTTGAGGGGTCGGTGATCGAGGTCGTCAAGGGCGGTCTGATCATCGACCTTGGTGTGCGTGGTTTCCTTCCCGCCTCCCTCGTTGACATCCGTCGGGTCCCGAACCTCGACGAGTACATGGGGCAGACGATCGAGTGCAAGGTGATCGAGCTCAACCGCTCGCGCAACAACGTCGTGCTCTCTCGCCGCGCGGTGCTCGAGGAGCAGCGCAAGGAGGATCGGGAGCGGATCCTCGACCGGCTCCAGCCCGGCCAGGTCGTGGAGGGCGTCATCTCCAACATCGTCGACTTCGGCGCCTTCGTCGATCTCGACGGCATCGATGGGCTCATCCACATCTCCGAGCTCTCCTGGAGCCACGTCAACCATCCGTCAGAGATCCTCACGATCGGCTCCACGGTGTCGGTCAAGGTGCTCGACATCGATCGCAACCGCCAGCGCATTTCCCTCGGTCTCAAGCAGACCCAGGAGGACCCGTGGCAGCGGGTGATCGACACCTACAACATTGGCGATGAGCTCGAGGGTACGGTCACCAAGGTCGTCACCTTCGGGGCGTTCGTCGAGATCCTTGACGGCGTCGAGGGGCTCGTCCACATCTCCGAGCTCGCCCAGCACCACGTCGAGAACCCGCGCGAGATCATCCAGCCGGGTGATCCGGTTCGGGTCAAGATTCTCGAGATCGACTCCGAGCGTCGCCGGCTCTCACTCTCGATCAAGCGGGTCGAGGGACAGGTCCTGCCGGTCCGTCCGATCATGCCTCCCGGTGAGGGGGAGTTCGTCGACGAGGAGATCCCCGACGAGTCCGAGCTGATCGGCAGCGCTCCCGACACGGTCGATGAGATGACCGCTGGCGAGTTCCCCAGCGCCGGCGGCCCTGTCGAGGACACGGACGTCGCGCCGGCGGGTGACTCGACCGACCTCGGCTGAGCCGCCCCGAGAGCCATGATCCCGTTTGTCGGCCTGACCGGCGGGATCGGCTCCGGGAAATCGGCCGCGCTGGCCGCCTTCGAGCGTCTCGGGGCGGCCACGCTGTCGACTGATGCCGTCGTTCACGATCTCTATCGGTCCGCCGCCGTCCGCGCCGCGGTTGTCGGCCGGCTCGGTACCGACGTCGCCCCGGACGGTCGGGTGGACCGTGACCGTCTTGCCGCTGCGGTGTTCGCCGACGACGATCTGAGGCGGTGGCTTGAGTCGCTGCTGTGGCCGTTGGTCGCTGAGCGGATCGCCGGTTGGCGGGCCGGCCTGGCGGCACGTGTGCCGCTCCCGCGGGCGGCGGTCGTCGAAGTTCCCCTCCTCTTTGAGGCCGGGATGGAGTCCACTTTCGACGTCACGCTGACGGTCGTCGCCAACGAGGGGGTCCGCGCGGCTCGAGCGGCCGCGCGCGGCCACGCGTCCGTCGCCGAGCGGACCGCACGCCAACTCTCTCAGCAGGAAAAGGCAGCACGTTCCACGTATGTGGTCGAAAACGACGGCTCTGAATCCGAACTCGAGGCCACGTTGTCTGACGTTCTTGACATCCTGCATACATGAGTACCACCGCGGCTCGCCATCGCGCGTCTGTCGTGCGCCGACGCCCGTCGCGTCGCCGCCGCCTTCTGCGGCTGGTGGGCGTTCTCATGACCGCCGCTGCGCTGACCGTCTTCGCCGTCCGCATCGCTCCGCCGCTCGTCCAGAAGGCCCTTCGCGATCTCACCCTGCCCCTCAGCTACAGCTCGATCATCGTCCACCAGGCGGACGCCAAGCGCCTCGATCCTGCCCTCGTCGCGGCTGTCATCTACGCCGAGACCGGCTACGACGCGAGAACCTCCTCGGCCGGCGCCGTCGGTCTCATGCAGCTTGAGCCGGCGACCGCCCTCGCCCTCGCGCGCCAGTCCGGTGCCACCAGCTTCCACGTGTCCGATCTCGGCTCCCCCGCGGTGAACATCGCCTACGGGAGCTACTACCTGAGTGAGCTGCTGAGAAGCTTCGGTGGTGACGAGACCGCGGCTCTCGCTGCCTATAACGGAGGGGAGACCAACGTCGATCACTGGATCCTGCGCGCCCACAGCAAGGGGCACCGCTTCGGCCTCGGTGACATCCCCTTTCCGGCGACCCGGGCCTACGTCGAGGAGGTCCTGCAAGCCCAGCGGGCCTATCGTCACAAGTACGCCTCTCAACTCGGCTACACCTGACCCCAGTCCGGCGGCGGCAGCCACTTACGCGCAAGCCCCTCGACCGCGATGCCGTAGTCGAGCCCGTCGCCAGCCGAGAGC
The DNA here is from genome assembly GCF_023330685.1 of Conexibacter sp. DBS9H8. Lineage (GTDB taxonomy): Bacteria > Actinomycetota > Thermoleophilia > Solirubrobacterales > Solirubrobacteraceae > Palsa-465. The sequence goes on along the minus strand of NZ_CP097128.1, from coordinate 2,758,041 downwards.
GGACGTGGGCTCTCGGCGTCGGTCACGACGCCTCGCTCGCCGTTGAGCGTGTGCAGCGAGCGGCCCGATGGTCGTCCCAGCTCCGAACCATCGACGATCGGGCGTCCGCCTGGCGCCCAGAATCGGGGATGGCCTCGACGGTCGCGATCGACCGCGTAACCGCCCTCGTGAACGAGTCGATGGTGCTCGCTGCAGAGATGGATGAGGTTGGACATCGCCGTCTCTCCACCTTGGGCCCAGTGGCGTATGTGATGGGCGTGGAGGAAGTGCGTGTGGGTGCAGCCCGGAAATCGGCAGACGGGATCGCGGCTGCGCAGGGCCCGGCGCAGGGCCGGCGGAATCGCCCGGGTGCGGCGGCCCACCGAGAGCGGTTCGCCATCACGCTCGAGGATCGTCACCACCGCCCCGTCACAGCCCAATCGGCGCGCGAGTTCTGGTGCGATCGAAGGACCGCCCTCGACCTCACACCGCTCGACAATGCTCTCAGCCGGCAGAGAGCCGACATCCACGTGAACGACGAGCTCCGCACCCCGGACGCGCTCGGCGTCGACAAGGCGCCCGAGCGCCCGCGCCCGCCGCGCCGACGCCGGCAGCAGACGATCGTCGGGCGCATTTGCCTCCAACACCCCGAGCAGCGCCGCTCCGTCCTCGGCGGTGAGCCGCCCGGAGATCCGCAGCATCCCATCCTCGTCCCAGTCGCAGTTGAGGCACTGCCGCTCCGCGTTCTCGAGCGCCTGGGCTCGGGTGGCTCGGATCACCCCCGCGTAGCCTCGCACGAGCCGCTCGATCTGCGCCCCCGTGGCGTGCTCAGCGATCATCAGCAGATCCTCTTCGGTTTCCGGCTGAGCCACCCGCGTGAGCGCCCGTACCTTCGAGTAGCTCAGCCGACCGGCAGCAAACGCCGCGCTGAGGCGCGGCAGGGCGCCGAGGGCGCGGGCGACGCGGACGTGCTCCTGTCCGGCGCGCAGACCGATCCCGAGCCGCCAGGAGAGCCAATGAGCACACGAATGCACACCCCATTCCGCCCAGCCCCCGCGGGCGTCGAACTCAGCGATCAGGGAAAGCCAGCGACACGTCGCCGCTGCGATATCGGCGGCGAGTTCACAGATCTCGCGCTCAAGGTCCTCCAGCGCCCGCGCGACGCCAGTGTTGGAGCTCTCTGGTCCCGGGGCTGCAGCAGAAGGAGAACACATGTTCGTATTGTGCGTGGGGGCCCGGACGGAACCGGCACTCCAGGATCCCTATTTGCACCGCTCGGGTTCGGCGGGAAACTCTCAAGCCGTACTTGATGGTGTTCCGCGGAACGCGGCCCTCCTTAACGAAGTACACGCGTCTTCACAGGTCGTTCACAGAATCGGCCGTCGGCGGCTTCATAGTTCCGGTCGCAACACCCGAAACAAAGGCATGATCAGCGCCGCGCCCTCCCGGACGCGGCGGAAAGGAGCAGTAATGGCCGAGCAGGCAGCGGTGGAGGACCTCTTTCGACCTCTTGACGAGGCCGAAATCAGCCAGAAGCACTGGCTGACGGTGCTCACCGCAGGGATGGGCTTCTTCACGGATGCCTACGACCTCTTCATCATCGGCACCGTCACGGTCCTGCTCACGCCGATCTTCCACCTGAGCACGAACCAGATCTCGCTGCTCAACTCGATCTCGCTGCTCGCTTCGGTCTTCGGCGCGTTGATCTTCGGGCGGTTGATGGACCGGCTCGGCCGCAAGCGCGTCTATGGACTGGAGATCGCGCTCCTTTCACTCGGCGCCGTGCTCTCAGCACTCTCCTGGAATTTCACCTCCCTCCTCATCTTCCGGATCATCGTGGGCATCGGCGTCGGTGGCGACTACGCCACGTCGTCGGTCATCACCGCCGAATATGCGAACCGGCGGTCGCGCGGCCGACTCGTCGGCACCGTCTTCGCCATGCAGGCCTTCGGTCTCATCGCCGGCCCGGCGATCGCCTCGGTCTTCCTCGGAGCCGGCGTCTCGACCCACGTCGCCTGGCGCGTGATGCTCGGCCTCGGCGCGATCCCCGCGCTCTCGGTTGTCTACCTCCGTCGCAAGATCAAGGAGACCCCACGCTTCCGGCTCGTCGTTGAAGGGGATGTCGCCGGTGCCGCTGAAGCGGTGAGCTGGACGCTTGGGGATGGCGCTCAGCCAAGTACCAACGGCCACCGCCAAGCTCACGGTGCCGCCCGTTCGAGCCTGCCGAACGTTCGTGCCAGGCTCACCAGCCGCCCGTTCCTGCTCCGGCTGATCGGAACGGCCGGATCGTGGTTCCTGCTCGACATCGCCTTCTATGGCAATTCGGTGTCCAGCCCGCTCATCCTCAAGCAACTCGAGCCCCACGGCACTCTGCTCGCCCACACGCTCACGTCGCTCGCGATCTTCGTGGTCGCGGCCTTCCCGGGATATTGGATGGCTGTCTGGCTGATGGACCGGATCGGCCGCAAGCGGATCCAGTGGCAGGGATTCACGATGATGGCGATCGCGTTCGGTGCGATCGGCCTGATTCCAGGTGCCGCCACGGATACGGCGCCGTTCCTCATCCTGTTCGGCATTAGCTACTTCTTCACCGAGTTCGGTCCCAACGTCACCACGTTCGTCTACCCGTCAGAGGTCTTTCCCACGTCGGTTCGTGGGCTCGGTGAAGGCATCTCGGCCGGATCCGGGAAGTTCGGGGCGTTCCTCGGCGCGCTCATCGTCCCGCACCTGCTGAAGTCCATCGGCATCTCCGGCGTGATGGAGATCATGGCCGTCGTCTCCCTCGTCGGGATCGGCCTCACTCTCGTCGCTCTCCCCGAGCCGATGGGCAAGACCCTGGAGGAGTCCTCGGAGGAGACAATCGTCCTCCCCCTGTCAGGGACCACGCCGGTCCCGGCTGCGTCCGTCGCCTGAGATCGACGGAGGCGCTAGCCCGCGATCCCGACCACCGACCCTCCCGTGAGGGTCGGATTCGGGTAGCGGGCGGCGTCTCCGTAGGCGTACACCACTCCGGTTCGAGAGATCAGCCAGTAGCCGCGGCCGTCCGGAGTCGCGATCATCCCGACGATGCCCGCCACCTTGGGTGAGCCGTAGAACGGAACCCGCTCGCTGTTGTAGACGTTGCCCTCGGCGGTGTAGAGCCAGTAGCCATGGTTCGGTCCGGCGACGATGCCGATGACCGGATGCAGCGGCCGGATCGCCGGGAGTTGCGGGGCGTGACCAAAGGCGAGCACCCTTCCCATCCGGGTGACGAGCCAGTAGCCCGGGCCGTTCGGGAGCGAGGCCATCCCGGTGACGTCGTAGAGATGGCTGTGTGCGGCGGACCCGTAGAAGGGGGTGCCGCTGCTTGGATAGACGTTCCCCTCGGCGGTGTAGAGCCAGTAGCCGCCCGCGGGAGACCGCACGATCCCGTCGACCGGATGCGCGACGAAGATGCGCGGCAGGCGGGTGGCGTCTCCAAAGGCATCGACCACGGCGTATCGAGTAACGAGCCAATAGCCCCGCCCGCCGCCCGTCGCGGCCATTCCGGTGAAGTCGTTCTGTCCGGCTGAAGCGGGCGAGCCCCACAGCGGCTCGTACTCGCTGTTATAGACCGCTCCCGCCGCGCTGAAGGACCAGTAACCGGACGGTTTCGCTGCGATCGGGACGGTCGGAGCCGATGCGGTGGCGGCGCTCGTGCCCAGAGCGTTGGCGGCTACCTCGGTCGCGAGGACGGTGTGACCGGCATCGGCGGGCGTGAGCGTGTACGTCTGGCCGCTTGCTCCGCTGATCGGGGCACACCCAGTCGCGGCGCTCGTGCACCGGAACCACTGCACGCCGTAGGTGCTCGGAGACTGACTCCATCCGCCATGGCTCTCGACCAGGGTTTGACCGACGACGGGTACCCCCTCGACGATCGGTGGGGAGGTCGCTGACGGCACTGCGGTGATCGTCGGGGGTGCGGAAGAACTCGCGCCGTAGGCGGCGGTGGCCCCGTCGACGTAGTCGTTGTCGATATTGATCGTCGTGCCGCCATAGGTGGCGTTTGTTGCCCCCTGATACTGGTGCAGCCGCTGGTTGGATGCCCAGTCGCCGCTCGGAACGTTCGGATCGGACGTGCTCGCCTGGCCGTTCCAGTTGGCGATCCAGATGTCATCGGGCTCGACGTACCCAGTTCCGACCTGTGAGACGAGATCGGCGATCCCCGAGTTGTCGCTGCTGTAGATCCCTGACAGGTAGCCGTCGGCATGGAGCTGTTCGGTCCAGCCCTGGAGGAAGGCGAGCACCGCCGGGCTATTTGCGCTTTCTCGCGGGTACCCCTCCATGTCGTCGTAGATCGGATTGCCTGGACCGAGCCCGATGCTCTGGGCGTCATAGACAGCATCGGTGGCCGCCGCGGTACCTTCTGAGGTCGCCTGCGCGGGCGTGATCCCCGCGCAGCCGCACGTGTTCTGCGGGGCCTGCAGGCCAACGTAGATCGGCACGATGTGCCAGCCGGCCGCCGACTCGGTGTCGACCCAAGCTGCGGAGAGGTTGGGTTGCGAGCAGGCCATGTTCTCGCCGCCGATGTACACCCCGACGGCGCCGTAGGGGGAGGATGCGCGCCACTGGGACATCGTCTGCTCCGACGGGGTCGAGCAGGCGTCGAATCCCTCGCCGGCGAACACGGAGCCGGGCGCGGCGGCCTCCTCGCCTGAGACGCGCCGAGCTCGACGAAGATCAGTCTGGACGGGCGCACGAGAGCCAGACAGGGTTCGCAGATCGAGTGCCCGCCGAATGAGGTTGGGATCGTTGCGCCAGGTTGCCGTGATCGTCACCCGCCCCCGCCGGTGAATCGTGACGTCTGGCCCATACAGTCCCGCGCCCGTTCCGGACGACCCTGTCGGCTCGACGAGGATCGCTTCAGTTCGGCCGGCGCTGTGCACCGGACAGGCCTCGGATTGCCCCGGTCGCCCGAGGTACAGTGCGTGGCGGTTGAACCGGACGCAGGTCCGGGACGTCGGCGAGAGGTCGAAGACCGGCCATCCGGAGGGGACGTGGATGACCACGCCGTCGTAGTGGACCGCGCGCAGCGATCGCGTCTGGGCCGCCGCCGACCCGAGTTGGAGGCCGAGCATCACGACGCATGTGCCGAGCATCGCGAGCAGCCGGTGCCGACGGCGGAGCTTGAGGGGGGTGGGGAAGGACGCGCGCATGGGTCTCGAACGACCGGCCGGCGGCGAAGTTGCGTACCCCCTCATTGCGGTCAAAGGCTGACCTACCGGCGCGGTTTAATGCGATTGTGCCGAAATTCGAGCTCGATGCCAGCTACGCGCCGACCGCCGATCAGCCGCGGGCGATCACCAGCCTTGCCGAAGGGATCACCGCCGGGGAGCGCGCGATGACCCTGCTTGGCGCGACCGGGACCGGTAAGACGATGACGATGGCGGCCACGATCGAGGCGGTCCAGAAACCGGCCCTTGTGCTCGCGCACAACAAGACCTTGGCGGCGCAGTTGTGCAATGAGTTCCGCTCCTATTTTCCGCGCAACGCCGTCGAATACTTCGTCTCGTACTACGACTACTACCAGCCCGAAGCCTACGTCCCGTCCAAAGACCTGTACATCGAGAAGGACTCTGCGATCAACCAGGAGATCGACCGTCTCCGACACGCCGCGACCGCCGCGCTGTTCGCCCGCCGCGACGTGATCATCGTCGCGTCGGTGTCGAGCATCTACGGTCTCGGTTCTCCTGAGGTCTATGACGAGAACCTCCAGGTGATCCGTCAGGGCGAGATGATCGATCGCGACCGACTGCTGCGCAAGCTCGTCTCGATCCAGTACACCCGCAACGACACCGCGCTCGCCCGCGGCACCTTCCGGGTTCGCGGCGAGACACTGGAGATCTGGCCCGCCTATGCGGAGACCGCCTACCGAGTCGTGCTCTTCGGTGACGAAGTCGAGCACCTCCAGCACTTCGACAGCGTGACGGGTGAGGTGCTCGAGGACGGGCTCGAGCACGTCGCGATCTGGCCGGCCAGCCACTACAACGTCCGCGAGGGACACATCGATGATGCGGTGGCCGAGATCGGGCGTCAGCTCGAGGCCCGGTGCGCGGAGTTCGAGCAGCAGGGAAAGCTGCTGGAATCCCACCGCCTCCGCCAGCGCACCCAGTACGACATGGAAATGCTGCGTGAGATGGGGTTCTGCAGTGGGATCGAGAACTACTCGGAGATCCTCGACGGGCGCAAGCCGGGTGAGCGGCCCTACTGCCTGATCGATTACTTCCCTGACGATTTTGTCTGCTTTATCGACGAGTCCCATCAGACGGTTCCCCAGATCGGCGGCCAGTACGAGGGTGACCGCTCACGCAAGAACACCCTCGTCGAATACGGCTTCCGCTTGCCCAGCGCGATGGGGAACCGTCCCCAGACCTTCCAGGAGTTCCTCTCGATCACGCCACAGATCGTGTTCGTCTCTGCCACCCCCGGGGAGTACGAGCGCACCCATGCGGACCGGATCGTCGAGCAGATCGTCCGTCCGACCGGGATCGTCGACCCGGAGATTGAGGTGCGTGAGACGCGCAACCAGATCGATGACCTGATGAACGAGATCCGAACTCGGGTTGAGCGTGACGAGCGCGTGCTCGTCACGACCCTCACCAAGAAGATGTCCGAGGACCTCAGCGACTACCTCCTCGAGATGGGGTTCAAGGTTCGCTATCTGCATTCGGAGATCGACACGCTCGAACGCATCCAGATCATCCGCGAACTCCGCCTCGGCCAGTACGACGTCCTCGTCGGGGTCAACCTGCTGCGCGAGGGGCTCGACCTCCCCGAGGTGAGTCTCGTGGCGATTCTCGACGCGGACAAGGAGGGCTTCCTACGCGGCGCGACCTCGCTCATCCAGACGATCGGGCGGGCGGCGCGTCATGTCGACGGTCGCGTGCTGATGTACGCGGACAAGGAGTCGGCGGCAATGCGTGCGGCGATCGAGGAGACCGATCGACGTCGGGCGATTCAGGTCGCCTACAACGAGTCCCACGGCATCACCCCCGAGTCGATCACCAAGGGCATCTCTGATATCGCTGAGTTTCTGCAGTCCGAATCCAAGGTCCCCAAGTCCAGGCGTCGGCGGCGCCAGATTGCGGAAGGGGTGCCGGCCGCTGAGCTTGAGAAGTCGATCGTCGAACTGGAGGAGGAGATGCTCGCAGCCGCGGAGGACCTCCGTTTTGAATATGCGGCCCGGCTCCGAGACGAGATCCGCGATCTGCGGCGCCAACTCGACCTCACCGTCGGGTAGTCTCTCGCACGTGGCTCTTGAACGACAGGTAATAGAGAAGAAGGATTTTCCGATCGGCCGGCGCGGATACGACCCCGACGCCGTCGACGCCCACCTCGCCGCGGTCGCGGACGAGGTTGACCGGATCAAGTCGACCTCGCGGCGGCGGACCGAGACGCTCGCGTCGGCCGCCTCGGCCCAGGTCAAGGCGATCGTCGAGGCCGCCGAATCGAGCGCGGCAGCGATCACCGCCCAGGCCGAGGAGGATGCGGCCGATATCCGCGCCGAGGCCTCACAGGAGGCGGCAACGGTCCGTCAGCAGGCGAGTGCCCAGGCGCGGGACTACGTCGGGCAGGTATCGGAGTCGACCTCAGTGATGCTCCAGCGCTTGGACGCGATGGAATCGGAGCTGTCCGCACTACTCGAAGCGCTGCGTACGGGCTCGAACCGGCTCAATGCCGACTTGCAACTGCTCGAGGGCAACCTGGATGAGGTGAAGACGGCCGTCGCGCCGCGTCCGAGGTTCGAGGCCGAACCGTCGAGTTTTGGGACTCGCCACCCACGAGCCGGGGCTGGTGCACTCGGTTCATCCTCGACGCGCGCGACCGCTCCGATCCTCGATGATGATGATGATGAGGAGGAGGAGGAGACGGCAACCGCCGCGTTTGCAGAGGTGCCGGTGCGCGCCAGGAGCGCCCGGACGCCGAGCGCGGAGGCGTCGTCCGAGAAGACCATGGGCTCGTTCGCCGTGGACGGCGACGACGATATCGAGGGGGCTCGACTTGTCGCCCTCAATATGGCGCTCAACGGGACGCCGCGGGAGGAGACCGACCGTTACCTGGCCGAGAACTTCCAGCTCGGGGACCGCGCACGCCTGCTTGACGAGGTCTACGCCTCCGTGGAGGGATAAGGTCAGCGGCTGACCGCATCGCTGGTCGATAGGGAGACGAACGTCCGTTCGTGCCCCTATCCTCTCTCGGTGTGGATCAGCTGATCGTCTCCGGGGCTCGGGAGCACAACCTCAAGGACATCACGGTGGCGATTCCACGCGGGTCGCTGACCGTCATCACCGGTCTGTCGGGGTCGGGCAAATCGTCGCTCGCCTTTGACACGATCTACGCTGAGGGCCAACGTCGGTACGTCGAGTCCCTGTCCGCTTATGCCCGGCAGTTTCTCGGCCAGATGGACAAGCCCGACGTTGACTCGATCGAGGGGCTGTCCCCGGCGATCTCCATCGACCAGAAGACGACCTCACGCAATCCGCGCTCGACGGTCGGAACGGTCACCGAGATCTACGACTACCTGAGGCTGCTGTGGGCCCGCATCGGACAACCCCACTGTCACCTCTGCGGGCGCCCGATCACCGGGCAATCGGCCGAGCAGATCATCGATCAGGTGATGGACCTCGCTGAGGGCACCCGGTTCATGGTGCTCGCTCCGATCGTGCGGGGCCGCAAGGGCGAGTACACCAAGCCGCTCGAGGAATTGCGCAACGAGGGGTTCGGACGCGTGAAGATCGATGGGGCGATCATCCGTCTCGACGAGCCGATTGTGCTTGACAAGAAGCTCAAGCACGACATCGCCGTCGTCGTCGATCGGCTCGTGATGAAGCACGACCTGCGCAAGCGGCTCGCCGACTCGATTGAGACGGCCGTGACGCTCGCGGACGGACTGGTGGAGATCGAGCTCGTCGACGCGCCCGCGGATGCCCCTGAGCGGATCCAGACCTACAGCGAGCGGTTCGCCTGCCCCGAGCACGGTCCCAGTCTCATCGAACTCGAGCCACGGGTTTTCTCCTTCAACGCGCCCCACGGTGCCTGTCCGCGCTGCACGGGACTCGGGGCCCAGATGGAGATCGACCCCGATCTTGTGATCCCCGATCCGGGCCTGTCGATCGCCCAGGGGGCGATCGCACCGTGGGTCGGTGGTGCCAGCGACTATTACGAGAAGCTCACGGAGGCGATCGCCGCGCGTTACGGGATCGACATCAACGTCCCCTGGGAAGAGCTTCCGGCGGCCGAGCGGGCCTTCTTCCTCGACGGGACCGGCGACGAGCGGCTGCAGGTCTCCTATCGGAACTCGTTCGGGCGCCGCCGCTCATACCAAACACGGTTCGAGGGCATCGTGCCCGCGCTTGAGCGCCGCTATCGCGAAACGGAGTCGGACTTCGCCAAGGAGAAGATCGAGGAGTACATGACTCTGCGGCCGTGCCCGGACTGCCGGGGTGCGCGGTTGCGACCCGAATCGCGTGCCGTTCTCGTCCAGAACACGGCGATCCATCAGTTCTGCGCCCTGTCGGTGACGCGGGCTCGCGCCTGGCTCGCCGATCTCGACCTGACCGAGCACGACCGGCGGATCGCCCGACTGATTCTGCGGGAGATCAACGAGCGGCTCACTTTCCTCGACAACGTCGGCGTCGGGTACCTGTCGATGGAGCGAGCCGCTGCGACGCTGTCGGGCGGGGAGGCCCAGCGCATCCGTTTGGCGACCCAGATCGGGTCGTCCCTCGTTGGCGTGCTCTACATCCTTGACGAGCCGTCGATCGGGCTCCACCAGCGAGACAACGAGCGGCTGATCGGCACGCTCCGGGCCCTTCGTGACGTCGGCAACACGGTGCTGGTGGTCGAGCACGATCAGGATACCATCCGTGCCGCCGACCATCTCATCGACATCGGTCCGGGCGCGGGCGAGCACGGCGGACACGTCGTCGCCGCCGGGACTCCCGCCCAGGTGGCCAAAAACAAGCGGTCGCTCACCGGGCAGTACCTCTCGGGCCGGTTGGCGATCGAGTTGCCCGCCCAGCGGCGCTCTCCCTCAGGGTGGGTGCGAATCACCGGGGCCGCCGAGAACAACCTCAAGAGCATCGACGTCGAGATTCCCCTCGGTGTGCTGTGTACGGTCACGGGCGTGTCCGGGTCCGGAAAGTCGACCCTCGTCAACGAGATCCTCTACAAGGCGGCCGCGAGCCGCCTCAACAGGGCGAAGCTCCGCCCGGGACGACATGGGACGATCGAGGGGCTCGATCAGCTCGACAAGATCATCGCCGTCGACCAATCCCCGATCGGCCGGACGCCGCGGTCAAATCCTGCGACCTACATCGGTCTGTTCGACCAGATCCGGGACCTGTTCAGCCGCACGCCGGAGGCTCGCGCACGGGGGTACAAGCCGGGTCGGTTCTCCTTCAACGTCAAGGGCGGGCGCTGTGAGGTCTGCGCCGGTGACGGGCAGATCAAGATCGAGATGCACTTCCTGCCCGATGTGTACGTCCCCTGCGAGCAGTGTCAGGGCAAGCGCTACAACCGGGAGACGCTCGAGGTCCGGTTCAAGGGCAAGAACATCGCTGAGGTGCTCGAGATGCCCATTGAAGAGGCCTTGGCGTTCTTCGCCCACATTCCGAAGATCAACCGGCGGGTTCAGACGCTCTTTGACGTCGGCCTCGGCTACATGCGCCTCGGTCAGCCGGCGACGACGCTGTCTGGCGGGGAGGCCCAGCGTGTGAAGCTCGCCGCGGAGTTGGCGAAGGTCGCGACAGGACGGACGATCTATATCCTCGACGAGCCCACGACCGGCCTGCACTTCGCCGACATCCAGCGACTGTTGGAGGTGCTGCAACGTCTCGTCGATGCGGGCAACTCGATCGTCGTGATCGAGCACAATCTCGACGTCATCAAGGTGTCAGACCATCTCATCGACCTGGGGCCCGAGGGAGGGGAGGGGGGAGGGATGATCCTCGCAACCGGGTCACCGGAGGTGATCGCCGCGAACTGGCAGACGACAGGTTCGGAAACCGGGCGCTTCCTCGTGCCGCTCCTGCCCGAGGTGCCGTCGGTGAGGCAGATGGCCGCGTGATCAGCCCGTCGGACGCCCGCCTGTGGCTGGTGAAATGGCGCTGGTACGGGAGAGCCCGGCGCCCGTGGCGCCGGGCCGCACTTCACTATGAGCTGGCGCGTCGGCGCGCCTACGCCAAGGGGCCCATCCACGGTGAGGCGCTCGAGATGCTCCGCGATGGCCGGCTCGAGATCGGCGAGCACGCGCTGCTTGAACCCGGGGTGTGGATCACCGGTGGACCGGATGCGCACATCCGCATCGGCGCCGGATCGTTCCTCAACCTCGGGGTGATGATCGCCGCCCAGCAGCGCGTCGAGATCGGCGCCTATTGCATGCTCGCCAACGGCTGCCTTGTCACCGACGCCGACCACCGCTTTGACGATCCGAACGTCCCCGTGCCCTGGCAGGGATTCACGACCACGGGGCCGACCCGGCTTGGAGACAACGTCTGGCTTGGTGCCCACGTCGTGGTGACCGGCGGGGTCAGCATCGGTGAGCGCGCGGTGATCGGTGCGAACTCGGTCGTCACTCGCGACATCCCGGCGCGTACGGTCGCCGCCGGTGTCCCGGCCCGGGTGCTGCGTCCGATTGACGCTAACCGTTCTTGATCACGATGCCCTCCATGATGTTCGCGGCGTGCTCCGCGGCATCGATGGCGGCCTCGAGGCGCTCGAACAGATCCTTCCAGCGGATCACGACCATCGGGTCGATGCCGCCGTCAAACAGCGAGGCGACCGCCTCCCGAGTGATCCGGTCACCCTCATTCTCGAGGCGGTTCACCTCAACCGTGTAGTGGGAGAGGTCACGGAAGCCACGGAGGCGGGGAAGCGCTTCGGAGATGTGCCGGGCGGCCTCCTTGAGCACCCGAGCGAGACGGATCGACTGGTCCATCGGCGCCTCGATCTTGTACAGATCAAGGTAGTCGGAGACCTCTTCTGTGAAGTCGACGATGTCATCGAGGGCGGAGGCGAGCGCGAGCACGTCCTGACGATCGATCGGCGTCACCGTGCTGTGGTTGAGCCGATCGATGATGTCGTGGGTGATCCGGTCCCCCTCATGCTCGCACAGGCGAATCTGCTCTCCCAGCGGCTTGGAGTCGGGAAAGTTCGTGAGCATCTCCTCGAGCAGGGTCGCCGCCTTGAACACGTTGACGCCCGCCTCCTCGAAGAGCTCGAAGTAGGCGCGGTCACGCGGACCGAACACCTGAGGCAGACGCGGCATGGGGGGGATGTTATGGGGTGTGACGCCGGGGCGGGTCGTGGGACCCGCCCCGACGCCGAGCCGCGCTCACAGCTCGCTGAGGGCGGCCCGGAAACTCGTCAGCACGGCCTCATCGATCCCGTAGCTGTTCTCTGGACCGGGGAAGCGGCGGCTGCGCACATCCTCGGCGTAGGCGGCCACCCCGGCGACCATCTCCTCCTGCAGGTCCGCGTAGCGGCGCACGAACTTCGCGCCGGCACCGTCGCGGATGCCGAGGAGGTCGTGGAAGACGAGGACCTGACCGTCGGTTGCCGGTCCAGCGCCGATCCCGATCGTCGGTACCTCGAGCATCGGGACGAGCTCGGCCGAGACGGCGGCCGGGATCGCCTCGAGAACGATCGCGAAGCAGCCGGCCTCCTGCAGCGCGAGCGCCTCGCGCACGATCTTCAGGGCGGCGGCGGTGCTCTTGCCCTGGGCCCGGAGCCCCCCGAGCGCCGCGCTTGTCTGCGGGGTGAGGCCGACGTGCCCCATCACCGGGACGCCGGCGTCGACGATCGCTCGCGCCCGAGCGACGGACGTCGCGTTGCCGCGCTCGAGCTTGACCGCGTCGGCGCCCGCCTCCTTGACGAACCGCATCGCGGTCGCGATCGCCTGGGCGTCGGACTCCTCATAGGAGCCGAAGGGCAGGTCACAGACGAGCAGGGGCGTGACGAGACCCCGGCGCACGGCGCGGGAGAGGACGAGCATCTCCTCGACGCTGACCGCGACCGTTGACGGGTGCCCGAGCACGACCTGGGCCCCCGAGTCGCCGACGAGCACGAGATCGACGCCGGCGGCGTCAGCGGCCCGCGCGGACGGGAAGTCATACGCGGTGACCATCACAATCGGCTCCCCGCGAGCGTGAAACCCGGCGAGCGTGGTGAGGGTCACCGGGGCGGGCGTGGCCCCGACGGGCGGGGCGGTGGGGGCGGCGGACATGGTGGGGGGTCCTTTCAGACGGCCGGCTGGGTGAGGAGCGTGGCGGGTTCGCGGTCGACCGCGAGAATCGAGTTGTCGGCGTTCACGTGCACGACGGTCGGGGTGTAGAACTCCAGGTCCTCGGGGTCATATACCCCGTAGGAGATGACGATGATCGTGTCCTGTCGATGGACAAGCCGGGCGGCGGCGCCGTTGACCTTCATCTCCCCGGACCCGCGGGTGCCCGCGATCGTGTAGGTCTCAAACCGTGCGCCGTTGTTGACGTCGACGACGGCGACCTGTTCGAACTCACGGATGTCGGCCGCCTCCAGCAGCTCCGGGTCGACGGTGATCGAGCCGACGTAATGGAGGTCGCAGTCGGTCACCGTCGCACGGTGGATCTTGGACTTGAGCATCGTTCTCAGCATGGGGCGGTCACCTGGCGGTTTGGTCTGGGGGCGGGGGTGATGAGACGGTTGTCGATCAGCCGGGTCTGTCCGACCCGTGCGGCGACGAGGGCGAGGACGGGGCCGTCGATCCGCGTGACGGGCACGAGGTCGTCGGGCCGCGTGAGGACGAGGTATTCGGGTTCCAATCCCGCCCGGCCGAGCACGGCGCGGGCGGCGTCGAGCACGATCTCCGGGCGGTGCTCGCCCGCGCTGATCAGCTCGTCGGCGACGTGAAGGGCACGCTGGAGGGCGAGTGCCCGTTCGCGGTCGGTGGGGGAGAGGTGAACGTTTCGGCTCGAGAGGGCGAGGCCGTCAGCCTCGCGGACGGTCGGACAGGTTTCGATTGTCGTGGGGATGTTGAGGTCGCGTACGAGGGCAGCGACGACGAGGGCCTGCTGAGCGTCCTTCTGCCCGAAGAACGCGACGTCCGGACCGACCATGTTCAGCAGCTTCGTGACGACGGTGCTGACGCCGTCAAAGTGTCCCCGGCCCCGTTGGGCACCCTCGAGGACCTCAGTGAGTCCAGACAGGGACACCGTGGTGCGAAATCCGGCGGGGTAGACCTCCGCCACCGTCGGCGCGAACAGGATGTCGGCGCCCGCACCGCGCGCGAGTTCGGCGTCGCGGTCGATGCTCCGCGGGTAGGCGGCGAGGTCGGCTCCGTCGTTGAACTGCGTCGGATTCACGAACAGGGAGACGACGACGACGTCGCAGCTCGCTCGGGCTCGCGCGATCAGGGAGAGGTGCCCGGCGTGGAGAGCCCCCATCGTCGGCACGAGCCCGATCCGGTCCCCGCCGCGGCGGCTCGGTTCGAGCGTCCGGCGGAGGTCGGCGACGGTGGTGACCGACCTCATGCGGTCACCGCTCGCGCCGCACGGGCGAGATCCTCGGTCGCCTGGACGAGGGCGTCAAACAGCGCGACGAGCTCGGGGGTTCGCTCGGTGAGCGCCTCGCGCTGACGAGCCACGGTCCCAACGTCGCCCCGGGCGATCGGTCCCGTGAGGGCTCGCTCCGGTCCAAGCGTCGCCCAGTTCTCGACGGCAGCACGGACGAGCGGGACCAGTAGATCCCGGGACACGCCCGCGGTCGCGGCGATCCGTTCGGCTGCCGCCTCGACGGTGACAAGGAAGTTCGCCGCGCAGCTCGCCGCCGCGTGGTAGGCGGCGCGGTCCTCCGAGGCGATCCGGAAGGGGCGCATTCCGAGACTCCGCGCGAGGCTCTGGGCCACCGTGAGCGCCTCGGTATCGGTCGCGTCGAGGGCGGCCCCGACGCCGGCGAGGGACGCTTCGGCACCGGTGAGGGAGGTGAGCGGATGGAGGCTGAGGCCCGATCGCCTGCCGAGTACGTCGAGTCCGAGGGCACCTGAACAGTGCCCAAGCCGCTGTTCGGGCGGAAACTTCGCGGCGACCGTCGCGATCGAGGCATCGGGGACGCAGAGCATCACGACGGTGAGGCGCTCGGCCATCAGGCGACCGATCTCCCCGCGGCCTACCGGACCGATGGCGTCCAAGCCCGCAGCGACAAGCGACGCCGCGAGAGCGGTTCCGAGACGGCCGGCTCCGAGCACGGCCACGCGCATGGGCTGAAGGTTGGGCGGTGAGGGTGGCAAATCCAGTTCTCCGCGGAGATACCGGTGAGCTTGCGATGATTGTACGTCACGGTGCCAGGCGACCTCGTCCATCTCAGCCCGAGCGAGCGTCGGGAGCGGCTCAAGGCGGTCTATGAGCAGGCCCGTGTCTGTCGTGACTGTGGACTGGCGGAGACCCGCACGACCGTCGTGTTCGGCTCGGGTAACGCCGACGCTGCATTGATGTTCGTCGGTGAGGCGCCCGGTCGGACCGAGGACGAGCGCGGGGTGCCCTTCGTCGGCCAGGCCGGGCAGCTGCTCGAGCAACTCCTTGAGGAGATCGGCCTGACCCGCGCGGACGTGTTCATCGCGAACACGCTCAAGTGTCGACCGCCTGGGAACCGAGACCCTCACCCGCACGAGCTGCAGGCCTGCCAGCACTACCTGTTTGCCCAGATCGAGCTGATCGAGCCGACTGTCGTGGCGACGCTCGGCAACTTCGCCACCAAGCTGTTGCGTGGTGACCCGACCGGCATCACCCGCATACACGGGCAGGCGGAGGAGCGGCTGATCGGTCCGCGACGCGTGCGGCTCTATCCGCTTCTGCACCCGGCCGCCGCGCTTTACACCCGATCGATGGTCGACGTCCTACGAGAGGACTTTGCACGCCTGCCCGCGCTGCTCGCGCTCGGCCCGCCGGTCCAGCCCGGTCCGCCGGCACAGCGCGACCCGCCGGCTGCGGATCTCGCAGCGGACGTGGAGGGTCAACTCGATCTGTTCTGAAACGCGGGCGGCCGCCGCGGGCCGGGGAGGAGAGCGAGGGTGAAGGCGAGCACCGCTCCGAGCGTCTGAACGGCGAGAACGACGGCGGCGAACGCCGCCGGACGGTGCGAGGCGTCCAACAACAACACCGGCTCGAGAGCGGCGACGATTGCGAGGGCGAGAAGAAACCACACGCGCCGCAGGGCGAGCATGTACTGAACGGCGAGATAGGTTCCCGCGAGCACGGTGAAGGCGGCGCCGAGGGGTAGCAGGGAGGAGGAGGCGATCGCTCGCCGTGCGCCGAACACGAGGGACAGCAGCGGGTGGGCGCCGACGGCGAAGATCGCCAGACACGGCAGCGCGCAGACGGCGATGATCGCGACTGATCGGCCGAGCACGGCCCGCGTGCCCTGCCCCGCCTGGGCCCGTCGGGAGGTCTCGGGGACGAGGTGGAAGCTCGCCCCCATCGCGACCCAGATGAGGACCTTCGCGGCGACGGCGGCGACCGCATAGGAGCTGTCGACCCGGTTGCTCATCCGGTGCTTGGCGATGATCAGATCGACGTTCTGGAGCAGCTGGATGACGGCGAGCCCGAGGATCGGGATCGCGGCGTGGCGCACGTGGCGGCCAAAGCCGAGTGCGGCACGGCCGGCGTCGCCCGGGCCCCAGCGGCGGTGGTCTGCGCCGGCGACGCGCCGGTAGACCCGCACGGCGCAGTAGCCGGACATTCCGACGTAGGCGGCGAGGGAGCCGAGGTAGGCGCCGGCGACCCCGAGTCCGATCGCTGCGAGCGTCACCCCGACGAGCAGTCGGACTGCCTGCTCGCCGATCAGGCTGAGGCCGACTCCGGCGAAGTCGCCGACGGACTGCAACGCGCCGCGGAGGACGGAGAGCTCGAGGTAGAGGCATCCGGCCGGGATGCCGGCGGCGGCGGCCCAGCTCCCGCCCGGGTCGTGGGCCACCCCGACGACGGAGGCGATGAGGTGTCGGGCGAGAATCGAGGCGACGGTTGCCGCGGCTGTGAACCAGGCGAGGGTGCGCCACCACCGTTCAAGGGTGTGCAGGAGGTCATCACCGGTCCCGAGACGGCCGAGAACCCCCTCACGGGCCGTCGCCACCTGGAGAGCCTGGCCAGCCACCGTGAGGATGATCAGGTAGCTGATGAGCGCAGCGAGGGCGCCGTAGTCGCTGAGCAGCCGGGCGAAGGCGACCGACGCGCCGAGGGCGATGAGATTGTTGGCGATCATCGCGGCCGCCAGCCACGCGGCCGTTCCCGTTTCCGAGCCACGCAGACGGTGCAGGACGAGGGCGATGCGTGACCGCATACATCTACAGTGTCGCCGACGATGCGTCTGCTGGCCCTTGTCCTCCTGATCATCGCGGCGACCGCCACCGTCGCGTCCGCGGCGACGACCACCTCGGCCTCGCTCCCCGCCGGGATTCCACCGGCGGTGCCGACGACGCGGCTCGTCACGAGCGTCCCCTGGCTCCCGGCGACGACAACGCCGACGGCCACCACCACGACGACCACGACGACTCCCGCGGGGAACCTGCCCTTCACCGGCCTCGACCTGTGGCCTGAGACGGTTGCCAGCGTGCTCCTGATCGGCGCGGGTGTCACGATCCGGCTACGAATCTCCCCCCGGCGGCGGTGACGGTCGAGACGACCGACAGCGCCGGGACCGAGCGCTTCGGTGCCCAACTGGCGGCGTCCCTTCAGCCGGGAGACGTCGTGCTGCTGAGCGGGGAGCTCGGGACCGGCAAGACGACGCTGGTTCGGGGCGCCGCTCGGGCCCTTGGTGTACGTGTGCCGGTCACGAGTCCGACATTCGCGATCGGGAGCCGCTACCCGGTCGAGGGGCCGGCTCCGACCGGCCTGAGTGTCGTCGCCCACCTCGATCTCTACCGGCTCGCTGATCTCGGCGCCGAGGATCCAGATCTGCTCGCCGACTATCTCACCGCGGACGCGGTCGCCTTCATCGAATGGCCGGGCGCCGGGCTCGAGACGATCGCGCGGTTCGGCCAGATCCGTCACCACCTTCGGCTCGAGCACATCGACCTCGAGCGTCGCCGGATCACGGTGGACGCTCCGTGACCGTGGGATCTGCGACCGGGGTGCTCGCGCTCGATACATCAACGGCGCTCACCGTCGCCGCGCTCTGGGATGCCGCGCGTGGGGTTGACGCTGAGGTCGCCGTCGACCCGCCCGCCGGCGGGCGTCCCCTCCATGCCCAGGCGCTGCTCGAGGCGGCGGTGGCCACCCTCGCCGAGGGCGGCGGCAGCTGGGAACAGGTCGGGCGCATCGCCGTCGGGATCGGCCCGGGCACCTTCACCGGCCTGCGGATCGGAATCGCCGCCGCCCAGGGGCTCGCCCGTGCGCTCGGGCGGCCGCTCGTTCCGGTCTCCTCGCTCGCGTCTCTCGCCGCCTCCGCCACGGCGGCGGAGGCGGGCGCAGGCCGCTTCGTGCTCGCCGTGATCGATGCTCGGCGCGGGGAGATCTTCGTCGGCGGGGACGGTCTCGTGCCGAGCGTGCTCGCACCGGAGGACCTGGCCGAGCGTGCCCGCGACCGGCTTGCCGTCGGTGATGGCGCCGTCCGCTTCCGCGCGGCGCTGGAGGCTGCGGGCGCGGTCGTGCCCGCTGACGACAGCGTGCTCCATCGCGTCAGTGCGCGCATGCACTGCCGCCTCGCGCTCAACGCCCCACCGGTCGCCCCAGAGCGGGTGCTTCCCTGCTATGTGCGCCTCCCCGACGCGGAGGTGGCCCGATGATCCGGACCATGGTCGGCCGAGACGACCTGCTCATCCGCCCGCTCACCTACGGGGACCTGCCGGCCGTCATCGCGGTCGAACGGCGTTCGTTCCCGACGCCATGGAGCCTGTCGATGTTCGTCCTCGAGGTCGCCAAGGCGGACGGGATCTGCCTCGGCGCCTGGCGCGAGGGCGACCTGTGCGGTTACCTCATCTGCGCCTGTTACCCGGAGGCCTACCACCTGATGAACCTCGCCACCGACCCGGCTCAGCGTCGGTCTGGCGTTGGTCGCTCGCTCATCGACGGGCTGCTTGCCCGGATCGGAGCCGACGCAAACGTCACGCTGGAGGTGCGGGTCTCCAACGCGCCGGCGATCGCGCTGTATGAGCAGTACGGGTTCCGTAGCGTCGGCATCCGCCGGCGCTACTACGTCGACACCGGTGAGGACGCGATCATCATGTGGCGGGCCCTCGGCACCCCGTGGGAGGTCGAGTGATCCTCGCGGTCGAGACGAGCTGTGACGACACCTGCGCCGCCGTCGTCGGGCTCGACGGGGTGATTCACGCGAACGTGATCTCCTCCCAGACGGTGCACGACCGCTTCGGTGGGGTCGTGCCCGAGATCGCCTCCCGCCAGCACCTCGAGCAGATCACCCCGGTGATCGACGCGGCCCTCACCCAGGCCGAGGTCGGCCTCGACAAGATCACCCGGGTCGCCGCGACCCGTGGCCCCGGCCTCGTCGCCGCGCTCCTCGTCGGCTTCTCGGCGGCCAAGGGCCTTGCCGCCGGACGGGAGCTGCCCTTCACCGGCGTCGATCACCTCCACGGACACCTCGCCGCGTCGTTCCTCAACGGCTTTGACCCGCCGTTTCTCTGCCTCATCGCCTCGGGGGGACATACCCTGCTCGCCCGGGTCACGCGGCCTGAGGGCCCGGCGGAGATTCTCGGCCAAACCCTCGATGACGCGGCCGGAGAGGCCTTTGACAAGGGGGCCCGTCTGCTCGGCCTCGGCTACCCGGGCGGAGCGGCCCTCTCCCGCCTCGCCGCCGACGGGGATCCGGCTGCCTTCCGGTTTCCCGTCGGCGCGCGGATGGGCGGACTCGACTTCTCCTTCGCCGGTCTCAAGACCGCGCTGCTGTACAAGACGCGCGAGCTGGGGGCGGAGGAGACTGCGCGACGCCGGGCCGACCTCGCCGCCGCGTACGAGGCGGCGATCGTGGAGGCACTGATGATCCGCCTGCGCCGGGCCGTCCAGACGACGGGAGCGACTCGGATCGCGCTCGGAGGCGGGGTCGCCGCCAACGGTCCGCTGCGTGCGGCCGTCGCCGCCTTGGGCCTCGAACACGACGTCCCGGTGCCGGCGCTGTGCACCGACAACGCCGCGATGATCGCCGCCGCTGCCCTGCACCTGCCCGCTCAGCCGTATCCGACCTACCTCGGCCTCGACGTCTACGCCACCGGGGAACGGCCGCTGGCGGCCCCGGCGTGAGCCGGCTGACCTTCTACGGCCGTCCCGGATGTCACCTCTGTGAGACCGCGCTCGAGACGGTCCTGCGCGTCCAGGCTCGCTATCCCTTCGAGCTGGAGATCGTCGATATCGAGTCCGATGATCGTCTCCTCACGCGCTACCTCGAACGGATCCCCGTACTCGTGCTCGACGGGCAGGAGCGCTTTGCGTTCTTCGTGCCGGAGGCCGACTTGATCGACGCCATCGCTAACCTGACCCCGCCAGCAGGCTGAACCTCCGACCCAGATGACGAGCATCGATCTCACCGCCGGCCGTGCGCTGTTCGAGGAGGGAACCGACTTCACGGTTGGCCTCGAGGAGGAGTTCGCGCTGTTGGACCCGGCCACCCTCGACCTCAGCCCGCGCTATGAGGAGCTGTCGGCGGCCGCGCGGCAGGGGGAGCTGGCCGACTCGGTCGCCGGTGAGCTGATCTCCTCGGAGATCGAGATCCGTTCCGGGCGGGGAACCGACATCGACGACGCGATCGGCCGCCAGAACGGCTACCGGCGCGCCCTCTTCGCGCTCGCGGACCGGCACGGGCTCGCCCTCGGGGCGACGGGCACGCACCCGTGGGCCGATTACCGCGACCAACCGATCATCGACACCGAGCACTACCACCGGGTCGAGGACGGACTCCGCTGGGTCGCCTGGCGCAACAACACCTTCTCGATGCACGTCCACGTCGGCATCCGCGGCGCGGACCGTGCCGTTCGGGTATGTGACCGTCTGCGGCCGGTCCTTCCCCTGCTGCTGGCGATCTCGGCCAACAGCCCCTTCCTCGACGGGCGCGACAGCGGCTTGGCGAGCATGCGGTCCCAGACCTTCACCAAGAGCTTTCCGCGCTGCGGGATCCCGGACGCCTTCGGCGACTGGGCCCGGTACGCCGAGTACATCGACTTTCTCGTCCGAACTCGTTCGATCGTCGAGTACACCCAGGTCTGGTGGTCGGTCCGGCCGCACCTCAGCTTCGGCACGGTCGAGGTTCGGATCTGCGACGTACAGGGAACCGCTGAAGAGTCGGACGCGCTCGCGCGGCTGATCGTCGCGGCGGTCGCCCAGGCCGCCCACGACGTCGACGAGGGGCGGGGCGGCTCCGAGAGCGCGCTACCGGGACGGTTGTTGGAGGAGAACATGTGGCGGGCGATCCGCTACGGGCTCGACGGCGACCTGCTTGAGCTCGGGACCGGCGAGGAGTACCCCGCGAGCACAGCCGTCCAGCGGCTGTTGAGCTGGACGGAGCCGGCTCGACAGGCGCTCGGGATCGACGTTCGCCTGCCCGACCGCAACGGAACCCAGCGCCAGCGCTTCCGGCTCGAGCAGGGCGCACGACTCGAGGAGGTCTACGCGGCGGAGGTCACCGCGACGCGAGACTCGTATGCTCAGGCGGGTATGAGCCAGGAGGTGACGCGATGACCGAGGATGACCGCCAGCCGACGGAGGCCGAGCTACGGGCCGCCTATGAGGCGGAGATCAAGCAGATCCGGATCGAACAGATTCTGCTCGAGAACATCGTCACCCTCGTGAACATGGGGATGCGCAAGACCGGCCTCATTCCCGGGACCGAGGACGAACGGGACCCGATCCAGGTCCGGCTCGCCATTGAGGGCGTCCGTGCACACCTCGGCCTTGTCGATGAGGTCGCCCCCGATCAGGCCAAGTCGATTCGGGACGCGCTCTCACAGCTGCAGATGGCCTTCGTCCAGATCGGCGGCGCGGGCGGCTCTGCGGTCGGGTCTGCGGCCAGCGGCCCGGGGGTCGCTGGTTCAGGACCGGCCAGCGCGCCGGAGCCGACCCGGCCCGAACCGACCGAGCCGATCCGACCCGGAGAGCCGGGCCCCGCGCAGAAGAGCGGGCGGCTGTGGATTCCCGGCCAGTAGCTTCGCTCGGCTACATTCCCGCGATATGTTGATCTTGATCGTCGGGTGCGGTCGCGTCGGCTCTGCCGTCGCCAAGCGTGCTCTCGACGCCGGCCATCAGGTGTCCGTCCTCGACGCCGATCCCCTCTCCCACGAGCGGCTCGACCGCGATCAGACCTCCACCTGGGAGGACGCGGGCGGCCGCTTCACCGTGGGTGCGGCTCTGGAGATCGACGGGTTGATGGAGGCCGGGATCGAGCAGGCGGACGTGTTTCTCGCCGCCACCCGGGGAGACAACACGAACCTCGTGATCGCCCAGATCGCCCAGCGCCGGTTCCACGTGCCCCGCGTCGTCGTCCGGGTCGCCGACCCAGCTCGGGCCGCCTGGTACGCCCAGCAGGGCCTGCACACGATCTGCCCGACCCAGATCGCGATCGACCAGGCATCCGCGATGGCCCTCAACGCCCCGGAGGTCTGACACCGTGTACGTGATCATCGTCGGCGCCGGCAAGGTCGGCTGGAACCTCGCCCGCGAGCTGATCGCGCGGGATCGCGAGGTGACCCTGATCGAGTTCGACCACGACAAGTACCGGACCGTCGAGCAGGAACTCGAGCATGCGGTCCAATACGGGGACGCGACGGAGCTGTGGGTGCTCGAACGCGCCGGGATCCAGCGCGCGGACCTCGTCATCGCCGTCACCGGCGATGACGAGGACAACATCCTCATCTGCCAGGTGGCCAAGGAGAAGTACGGTGTCCAGCGGATCGTCGCGCGCGTCAACAACCCGCGCAACCTCCAGCATTTCAAGCTGCTCGGGATCCAGCCGGCCGTGTCGGCGACCGATCTGATCCTCCGGCTGATCGAGCACGAGGTGCCTGAATACGGGCTCATCCAGCTCCTCGCGCTCGAGGAGGAGCACCTCGAGATCATCGAACTCGAGGTGGGGGCTGGATCCGAGGCCGACGGAAAGCCGGTGTCGGCGATCTCGCTGCCCGAGGGGTCATTGATCATCTCCGTGCTCCGGGGCGGCACTGGCTTCGTGCCCAAGGGCGACTCGGTCGTCAACGCCGGAGATCAGGTGATGTTGATCCTCGATCCCGGGCTCGAGGCGGAGATCACCCTCCAGTTCGCCTCCACCGGCGGCTGACCCGCCGCGGTTGCTAACCTGCCAAGCCTCCGATTGCCCGGTCGTCTAGCGGCAGGACGCCTGGTTCTGGCCCAGGTAGCGGTGGTTCGAATCCATCCCGGGCAGTTCCCATTTGTCACGCTCCCGTATCTCTGGGTAGGATGGCGCTCGCTGGGAGGGCAGGGTTGTCCCTGACGGGAGGAGTGACGGACCGATGGTCGGTGTGCTGAGGATCTACGAGCCGTTTCGGGCGTTCATCGAGACGATCGGGGCGATGGTCCTGCTGTTTCGGCGGGCGATCGTCGCCGCACTGACCCCGCCCTACAACTACGGCCCCGAACTCGTCGACCAGTTCCTCTTCGCGCTGCGGCTCGGGTGGTTTCCGATGATTCTCGCCTCCCTCGCCTTCACCTACGGTCCGGCCGGAATCGAGATCGGCGACTTCCTCAACCTCGTGGGCGCGCTCGATCGGCTCGGTGGGCTGTTCGTCCTCATCGTGATGCGAGAGTTCGCTCCGCTCGTGTGCGCGATCGTGATGGCGGGCGTCGCTGGGACCGCGATGACCGCCGACCTCGGCGCCCGCAAGATCCGCGAGGAGCTCGACGCGCTGATGGTGCTCGGCGTCGACCCGATCAAGAGCCTTGTCGTGCCGCGCTTTCTCTCGCTGATGCTCCTCACCCCGCTCTTCAGCATCTACGCGCTTCTGTTCGGCACCCTCGGGGGCGTCTTCGTCACGCTCACCAACGGTGCGCAGGTCGGCCCGTTCTTTGCCAACTTCTTCTCCCAGGCGACGACGATCGAGTTTCTCGCGATGCTCGTCAAATCGACGCTGTTCGGGGCGATGATCGCCATCGTCTGCTGTTACAAGGGCCTCACCGCGTCCGGGGGCGCGGAGGGAGTCGGCCGGGCCGTCAACCAGGCGGTGGTGATCGCGTTCCTCGGGATCGGCTCGATCGACTATGTGTTCACCCAGACGCTGCTGGCGACCAACCCGATCCTCAACACTCCGCGGTGAGTGCCCTCAGCCGACCGATTGAAGCGCTCGAGTCCTTCGGGGAAGCGTCCCGGTTCTGCGGGCGGATCGTCAGCAAGGTTGTCTCCGGCCGGGTTCTCCGCTTCATCGGCGAGACGATCCGCCAAGCCGGCATCCTCATCACGGGGTCGGCCGTGATCGTGCTCGGGCTCGTGTTCATCCTCGGCCTCCAGTGTGGGATCGAGGGGGCCTACGCGGCCAAATCGGTCGGTGCGTCATCCTCGACGGGGGCGATCACCGCGCTGTGTGACCTCCGCGAGGTCGTGCCGTACGCGTTCGGATACATGATGGCCGCCAAGGTGGGGACCGGGTTCGTCGCCGAGATCGGGTCGATGCGTATCTCCGACGAGATCGACGCCCTCGAGGTGATGGGCTTCGACGCGCTGCTCTACCTCGGATCGACCCGCCTGCTCGCCACCTGGATCGTCCTGCCGTTCCTCTATTCGGCCGCGATCGCGGCTGGCTACTTCGCCTCCTACTTCGCGACCGTCGTCCAGCTCGGCGAGGTCTCGCGGGGCGGGTACCTGCAGCTTTTCTGGGAGTTCCAGAGCCCGAGCGACATGGCCTTCAGCTTCATCAAGGCGATCGCCATGGCGACGTTCATCGTCCTCGTCTGCATCTACTACGGCTACAACGTCTCGGGCGGGCCCGTCGGGGTCGGCAAGGCGACCGCGCAATCGATGGTCGCCAACATCATCGGCATCCACCTGATCGGGCTCGTCGGCACGCAGCTGTTCTGGGGTGGCAAGCCCAACTCGCCGATCGGCGGCTGAGGCGAACCCGACCTGATGGCCCGGGAACAGATCATCCGGCTGCTCAGCCTCGGCTCCGGTGTCGTCGTGGTTGTCGTGATCGCCCTCGTCCTTCTCACCGGCGGGTCGACCTACGTCGTGAACGCCCAGTTCCAGGACGCCGGCCAGCTCGTCGGTGGCGACCTCGTTACCGTCGCCGGCCACACCGTCGGCAGCGTCGGGGCGATCACCGTGACCCAGAACGGCCTGGCGAACATCCAGCTCGACATCACCGATCCCAACCTCAACCCGCTCGCGTCGACGACGACGGCGACGATCGGTCAGCTCAGCCTCACCGGCATCACCAACCGCTTTGTCAGTCTCGCCCCGGGAGTCGGCGGCCACCCGATCGCCAACGGCGGCGTCCTCCCTTCGAGCCAAACCAAGGGGATCGTCGACTTCGACAGTGTCCTGGACTCCTTCACCCCCAAGGTCCGCCACGCGCTGACGACCTTCATCAAGACGGGCGCCTCCTTCGTCGCCCAGCCGACGGCCGACCAGCTCAACCGGCTTGCTCTCTACCTCAATCCGGCCCTCAGCCAGATCGCCAACCTCGGCGCGGAGATCGTCTCGGACAAGTACGCCCTCGCTCGGCTCGTCGGTTCGACTGCCCGGTTCACCGCGCCGCTCGCCGCCGAAGCGGGTCAGCTCGGTGGCTCGGTGACGAATACCGCCGACCTTCTGCAGGAAGTCGCGGCCGAGCGGGCGGCGCTCAGTGACGGCATCGCCCGGGCTCCCGCCGTGCTCGATCAGGCCACGCGGGTCCTCGGGCACGTCGAGACGACCCTCACCAAAGTCGATCCGGCCTTCGCCGCCCTCGCCCCGGTTGCCCCGCGCCTGGCGACCCTGCTCCGGGTCACCGTGCCGTTCGCCAACAACCTCAGGCCGACGGTCGCTGCCCTCCAGGCGCTGCTGCCTCAAGCCGACCGGGCGTTGAAACGGTTCGTTCCCGTGTCCGCCCGGGCGGACTCCGCGCTGGCGACGCTCGTCCACGGCCTCGGCGGGATCACCCCGATCCTCACCGGGCTGCGTCCCTACGTGCCGGATTTCGTCGCTGGCTTCTTCAACGGGGTTGGCGGATCGACCGGCGCCGCCTACGACGCCAACGGCCATTACCTCCAGGCCCGCCTGCTTATGACGCCGAGCGCCGGGGGGTTGAGCGGCCTGCTCAGTCTTCTCGGCAACACTGTCAAGTCACTCGGGGCCCTCAACGGCGCCCGCTTCACCAACGTGCGGCCGTGCCCTGGCGGCGGCACGATCCCCTCCGCGGACGGGACGGCCCCGTGGACGAATCCGGACAGCGCGAGCAGCCTCGGCGCGCTCTGCAGCCCCGCTGACGATCAGCAGGCGCCATGAGACGGATCGCCGCCCTCGGTCTCGCCCTCACCGTCGCCGCCGCGCTCGCCCTGCTCGCGGGCGGGATCGCCCAGGGTTCAGACAGCTACCGCTTCGACGTCATCTTCGACGACGCGCATGGGCTCGTCTCCGGCCAGGAGGTCAAGATCGCCGGTGCCGAGGCGGGGCTCATCTCCAACGTCGTCGTCACCCCGAACGACAAGGCGCGCGTGGAGGCGACGATCTCCGGCCCGTTCGCCTTCCACACCAACGCGACCTGCATCATCCGGCCCGACGGACTGATCGCCGAGAACTATCTCGACTGTGATCCGGGAACCGCCAGCGCTCCCCTCCTGCGCGGGGTTGGCGGGTACCCGCCGACAGTGCCGGTCACCCACACCTCCGAGCCGGTCACCCTCCAGGACCTCTTCAACATCTTCAACCTGCCGACCCGGGAACGGCTGCAGGTGTTCATCGATGAACTCGGCATCTCCACGGCCGGAAACGGCAATGAGATCAACGCGATCCTGCAGCGCGCAAACCCAGCGCTCGGCGCCGCCCAACGGGTGATCGGGATCCTCGACCACCAGACGGCGTCGATCGCCACCGCGATCGACGCGACCGACCAACTCGCCCGGGAGGGGGCCACGCACACGGCGGCCGTCCAGGCGTTCCTGCGTCAGACCGCAGGCCTCACGCGGCTCACCGCCGACCACCAGAGTCAGCTCAACCAGGCGATCAACCGGCTTCCCGCGTTCCTGTCCGCCTCCACGCCCGCGCTCGCTCAGCTCAACACGGTCGCCACCGACGGCACTCCGCTGTTGAGCGAACTGCACGCCGCCGTGCCTGCGCTGAACCGGCTCGACAGCCATATCGTCCCGTTCACCGCGCTGGCCCGGCCGGCACTCTCGAGCCTCGCGACCGCGCTGCTGAAGACGATCCCGACCGCACGCCGGGTCACCCCGCTGCTCGGAGCGATCAGCCACTATCTCAAGGTCTCGGCGGGCACGACCGCCTCCTTCGCCAAGCTCACCGTCAACCTCATCCAGCACGGCTTCTCAGAGAGCTTCCTGTCGGTTCTCTACTACGTCGCCGGCTCGTTGTCGAAGTACGACAGCGACTCCCACCTGCTCTCGACCCTGCTCATCTACCCTGGGAGTGGCGCCTGCTCGAACTACGCGACGACGCCGTCGACGAACCCGGCCTGTGACGCGCACTACGCCAACCAGGCGGCCGTCACCCCGGCTCGCGTCGGTCATCACGCGCCGACGAGCACCCCCACCCGGGCGCAGACCAACGGTGCGGTGGCCAGCCATGTCGGTGTCAGCGGCGCCGCCGCCTCCCTGCTCTCCGGGGTCGAGGCAACGGTTGGCCGTCTCGACTCCGGAATCAGCCACAGTCTCGGGCTCGGGACGGCCACCGGCACGAGCGCGACGCCATCACACACCCCGACGACGGGCTCCCTGAAGGGGCTTCTCGGCTACCTGCTCAAGTGATGCGATCTCCCCGCGCCGCCTTCTCCTCGATCTTCGACAACCCCGTGCTCGTCGGCACGGTGACGATCCTCGTCGTGATCGTCGCCGTGTACATCAGCTACGTCGCCGAGAACGGGATCCCGTTCATCCCCACCTACAACCTCAACGTGCAGGTTGCCGACGGCGGCGAGCTCAACAAGAACGTGGACGTCCGGATCGGCGGTGCGCGCGTCGGGCAGGTCCTGAAGATCACGCCCGAGCCGGCCGACGCCCAGTACGGCCACCCGTTCGCCCAGGTCGAGCTGGCGATCAGCCGGAACCTCGAGCCGCTCCCCGCCGACACCACCTACCAGGTGCGGCTCTCCTCGGTGCTCGGCGGCCAGTACATCGAACTGTTCCCCGGCCACCGTCGGCCCGGTGTTGGGTCGATCCCCGACGGGGGCACATTGAGGATCGCCACCAACCCGGCGCTCAACCACAACATCCCCTACGTCGACATCTCCCAGGCCTTCGACGTGTTCGGGCCCAAGACGCGGGCCGGGCTTCGCGCCGTCACCCAGGCCTTCGGGGACGCCTTCGCCGGCCGGGGCGCTCAGCTCAACGACGCGACGGTCGCCACCGCCCAACTGCTGCCCCCGCTGCAGCGCGTCCTCGACACCCTGGCGGCGCCCGAGACCCGGCTCGGGACGTTCCTGCAGGGGCTCGCGGCGACGACGGGGGCGCTCGCTCCGGAGGCGGCAACGCTCACCGACCTGCTCGCCAAGGGGGCGACGACCGCCCGGGCACTCGACACACCCGCGCTCGGGCAGACGCTCGCCCAGCTGCCGCCCACCGAGACGGTCGGCGCCGCGGTCCTCAGCCGCGCGACGCCGATCCTCGCCCAGCTCGCTGCGATCACCCGCGCGCTCCGGCCGGCTGCCCGCGACCTGCCGATCGCCGCCAGCCGACTCAACGAGTTCCTCTCCGCGGCACCGCCGACCCTGCGCCTGCTCGCCCCGGTCTCCCACCGGCTCGAGGCGACCCTGGCGGCGGCACGGACCCTCGCTGGCGACCCGGCCACCACCGAGGCGTTCCAGGTGCTCGGCGTCAACGACCTGGGGACCGCGGGCGCCTCCGCCTTCATCGGGCTCGGCGCGATCCTCAACACCGTCTCGAGCGCGCAGTTCTCCTGCAACGTCGTCGGGTTGTGGCTGAGAAACTTCGCCTCCGCGCTCAGTGAGGGCAATACCGCAAGCAACTGGCTGCGTGCCGACACCATCATCGACCCGGCGGAGCTCATCCAGTCCGCCAGCGGGACGCCGTCGGCGGACCTGCACATCAATCCCAGCCCGATCGAGGGCGGCGGTCAGTGCCAGGCCGGAAACGAGGTCTACAGCGGCACGCAGTCCTTCAGCTACAGCGGGCGAACGTCCGCGACCGTCGACAACACGGCACCGCCGGCCGGCGTCTACCAACTCGGGGTCAAGGCCGGTCTCGTCCCGTGAGCCCGTCGATCCGCATACGCCACAGGACAGGCGGACGTCGCCGCGGCGTGTCGCCGTTCGCGATCGCCGTCGTGATGATCATCGTCCCCGTGCTCGTCACCTACTACGCCTTCACGCACAAGCTGCCGTTCGTCGGATCCAGCTACACCGATTACGCGATCGTCTCCAACAGCGTCAACGTTCGCTCCGGCTCACCGGTGCGAATCGCGGGCATCAACGTCGGCCAGGTGACCGGCGTCAGCGCCGACGGCAACGCCACGCGGATCGCCTTCACGCTCGAGCCGAGCGCGCTGCCGCTGCACCGGGACGCGACCGTGACGATCCGGGACCGCCTGTTCCTCGAAGGTAGCTACTACCTGCTGCTGGAGCCGGGGAGCCCGTCGGCACCGGTCGCCCCGGAGGGGTTCACGATCTCAGAAACCCATACGGCCACCCCCGTCCAATTCTTCCAGCTGCTGTCGACCTTCGACGCAGCCGCGCGGTCGAGCTTGCAGAACCTGCTCGACACGGCCAACATCGCCTTCTCCCCCCGTCCCGGGCAACCCGAGTCCACCGGCGGGGCGGCGGCGCTCAAGCGGGCGATCCCGGCGCTCACCCCGGACCTCAAAGACGCCGCCCTCGTCAGCGAGTCCCTCACGGGCACCCACGCCGGGGACGTCCAGACCCTGCTCAGCTCCACGGCCGACGTCACCGGAACGCTCGCCGCGCATCGCGCTCAGCTCGCGTCTCTCGTCAGCCGTCTCGACACGGTCGCCGGCACCCTTGCCGGCGAGGACGACGCCATCGGCCGCAGCATCAGCGGCGTCGACGGTGTACTCGCGACCGCCCCTGCGTCACTGAGCGCCCTCAACCGCTCCCTTGACCCGCTCGCCAGGCTCAGCGTCGCCCTCACCCCGTCCCTGCGGGAGAGCCCGCCGATCATCGCCACGCTCTCCCGGCAGGTCGCCGCCGTCAACGCGGTGATCAGCCCGCAACGTCGAGGACGGCTGCTCGCGACCCTGCGAACCCTCCTCACCCGCTTCCCGTCCGCGACGACGGAGCTCGCCGGCCTCTTCCCGCCGGCCCAGGCCGCCGCCGCGTGCCTCGCCGATCGGGTCACCCCGCTGCTTGAAGAGCAGGTGCAGGACGGTGCCCTCTCCACCCACGACCCGGTGTGGAAGGATCTTGTCCATATGCTTCCGAACCTTGCCGGAGCGAGCGGCAACTTTGACGCCAACGGCCCGTACCTGCGTGTGCTCGGCGGACTCGGGACGGGCACCCTGCCTCCGACGGCGCTCGGCTCCCTCCCCGGAGTCGGGCAGCTGTTTGGGGCGCTCTCGGGAACGAGCAGCGCCAACAGCTCGCTCCAGGGGATCGCGCCTCAGTGGGTCGGTGACCTGACCGCCGCCGACTTCCGGCCCGACGTTCGCTGCACCAGCCAGCCGCTGCCGACCAACCTCGTGGCCAACCCCGCGGAGGCGTTCAAGTGAAGGGACGGACCGCACTTCAGATCAAGCGGTACGGACGGTCGTTCCTGATCCTGATCGTGTTGATCGTCGTCGGACTCGTGACCGGCTCCTACATCCTCATTCAGCAGCGGCTCCCGAACCCGTTCAAGACCTTCTACAGGGTCAACGGCGCCTTTCCGTCCGCGGCGGCGGTCGCGCCCGGCCTCGGCGAGCCGGTGGACGTCGCAGGTGTGCATGTCGGCGAGATCCTCGGCGTCCAACTCCACGCAGGGCAGGGGATCATCCAGATGGAGATCGATCCGAGCAAGGGGGTGCCCCACCTCTACCG
This sequence comes from Conexibacter sp. DBS9H8, assembly GCF_023330685.1. Taxonomy (GTDB): domain Bacteria; phylum Actinomycetota; class Thermoleophilia; order Solirubrobacterales; family Solirubrobacteraceae; genus Palsa-465. The sequence goes on along the minus strand of NZ_CP097128.1, from coordinate 2,726,930 downwards.
CAACGCCTCCGCGGTGCTCACCCCGCAGACCCCGCTCGACGACATGTACGTCGACATCAACCCCGGAACGCGCTCAGCGGGGGTGCTGCCGGCGGGCGGAACCATTCCCGTACAGAACACGACCTCGCCGATCGGCTCGGACGAGCTTCTCGATGTGCTCGACGTGAATACCCGGGACTGGTTCACGAGCCTCATCACCGCTCTCGACACCGGCGTGCGGGGTCAGGGTCCCAATATCCGTCAACTGCTCACCACTCTGGGACCGACGGCCGAGCAGACCCAGACGATCGCCGACCTGCTCGCCCGTCGGCGAACCGAGTTGGCCGACCTCGTCCACAACGTCGGACAGCTGTCCAAGGGGATCAGCGTCGACGACGCTCAGCTCGGATCGGTGATCGCCGGTGCCAACACGACGGTCGGTGCGCTCGCCGCCCAGGACACTCAGCTCGCCTCTGCGTTGACTCAGCTTCCCGACAACCTTGCCCAGACCCGGCAGACGCTCACGAGTCTCACCGGCTTTGCCGATCAGCTGACGCCGACCGCGACCGCGCTGATCCCGCTCGCCACCCACCTTCCGCGCACCCTCCGCGACGCCCAGACGCTCGTCAAGGCCGCCGCACTCGTCCCGGCCAACCGGGTCGGGGCGCTCGAAACGGCCGTCGCCCCGCTGGCGACCGGCCTCGGGCGCGTCGAATCGGGCCTGCTCGCCGACACGCCGAACCTCACCCAATCGTTCAAGTCGCTCGAGTACATCACCAACGAACTCGCCTACGTGCCCGGCAACGGCAACCCCGGCTTCCTCTACTGGCTCGCCTGGTTCGCCCACAACGTCGACAGCTTCGTCGGCAACTCCGACGCCAACGGACCCGCGTGGCGTCTGTTGCTGGAGACCACCTGCTCGAGCCTCACCGACGCCTCGGGCGTCACCCAGCAGATCCTCGGCGGTCTCCTCAAGGGACTCGGATGCACGTGAGACGCCTGTGGTAACGCGCGCCCCCTCTCTCAAGGCGATCTCCATCTCCATCGGCTTCGCCCTGTCGTGTGTGGGGTTGATCATTTTTGTGTGGGTGGCGTTCGGTGGGTCCGTGCCGTTGGCGCCGCAGGGGTATCGGGTGTCGGCGGTGTTCAATGAGACGGGCCTGTTGGTGCCGAATGCGGATGTTCGGTTGGCGGGGGTGAATGTGGGGAAGGTTGTGTCCGTTCGTCCGGAGGGCACCAAGAGTTTGGTACTGATGGATCTGGAGCAGCGGTTTGTGCCGATCCCGGCGGATACGCGGGCGATTCTGCGTGAGAAGACATTGTTGGGTGAAGCGTATGTGGAGTTGTCGTCGGGGAATCGGTCGGGGCCGAAGTTGGCCGACGGGGGGACGATTCCGAACGCGCAGGTGGGGTCGACTCAGCAGTTGGATCAGGTGTTGAACGCCTTTACGCCGCGCGTGCAGCGGGAGTTTCAGGCGTTTTTGGGGGGGACGGGTGCGGCCCTGGCGGGGCGGGGGCAGGATCTCAACGATGCGTTCGGGAATCTCGGTCCGGCGGCCTCGGAGTTGGATGCGTTGGCGGGTGTGCTGAATGGGCAGGGCCCGGCGTTGTCGGCGATGGTGCGGGATTCGGGGACGGTGTTGTCGGTGTTGGGGCAACGGGGGTCGCAGTTGGGGTCGTTGGTGTCCTCGGGCGATGCGGTGGTGTCGGCAACGTCGGCGGAGGGGCGGTCCTTGACGGCGGCGGTCCGGGCGTTTCCGGCGTTCCTGGTGCGGGTGCGGTCGGGGTTGGTGGCGGTGAACCGGACGTTGGGGGTTCTGCGGCCGTCGTTGGATGCGTTGTCGCCGGTGGTGGGGTTGGTGCGGCCGGCGTTGGTGGATCTGACGGGGTTGTCGGGATCGTTGGTGTCGCTGCTGGCGCGGACCCCGGCGGTGTTCGGTGAGGCTGAGCGGGTGTTGCCGGATGTGACGCGGTTCCTGTCGGGGCTCAAGCCGGCGGTGGACACGGTGTTGCCGTTCGCCGAGCAGGTGGTGCCGGTGATCAACGTGGTGTCCGATTACCGGTCTCAGCTGGTGTTGGGGATGGCTGATCTCGCCGCGATTCTGCAGGCGCGGTCGGCGGCGAACACGACCTCAGACGCTCTCGGGGAGCCGGTTGGGGTGGCGAACTACGTCCGGCAGGTGTTGACGTTCGGGCCGGACTCGGCGTTCGGGCAGAGCACCCGCAATCCGGCGGTTCGGTCCAACACCTACTTTGCCCCGGGGGCGTTGGCGGCGATCGGGAACGGGGGTGAGGCATCGGCCAGTTGTGCGGGGACGGGGACGGGCAACGTTCCCTGCCGCCTCCAGCCCGGGTTCGCCTGGGGCCACGGCATCCCCACCGGCTACTACCCCCACGTCAAGGCGGTCAAGCCGTGAGCCTCGACCCGCCGCCCGCCCCGGGCGCCGGTTTGTGTGATCGCTGCGTCCACCAGCGCCGTGTCCCGACGAGCCGCGGCTCGGTGTTCTCGCTCTGTCGGCGCTCCGTCGCGGAACCGGAGCGCTTCCCCCGCTACCCCCGGCTTCCCGTGCTGGCCTGCGCGGGCTTCACTGCGCGGGCAGCGGATTGAGGACGAGCAGGTTGCTGCCGGTCTGCTCGGTCTCGACCCGCTCGGCGAACAGATTGCGGCTTGTGATCGTGTCGACGAGTCCGGCCTCAGTGGTCTGTTTCCATGCCTTCAGCTGCGCGAGGGTGGGCGGGTACTCCTGCAGTGTCGCGTCGGCCGGCTGGGCGAGGAGGGGGGCGATCTCGGACCGGACGAACAGGACGGCGACGGTGACCGGATGACCGTGCGTTGAAGCGCTCGACCGCCCGGGAGGGAGTACGGCGACCACGTTCTCGCTCTTGGGCAGGTACTCAAAGGTGTACATCGCCAGCTCCAGCGCTTCCCGGCGCAGCAGCAGCAGCCGCAGCGTCGAGGGTGTCCCGCCGAGCGCACAGTTGGGGCCGCCCTGGCCGCACAGGTCGTAGGCGACCGTCTCACCGCTGAGCGGCCGCAGGGTCGGTGCCGACCCTGCGCTCGCCGTGTTGAGGGCGACCGTCAGGCCATTGCCGGTGAAGCTCCCGGACGCCGTGAGCTGGGTGACGTTCACCGGGGTGACCACCGCCAGCTGCTGTGAGTTCGTGAGGCGGTAGAACGGCGCGATGTAGTCGGCAATCTGGGTCGCTCCCTCATTGCCGCCCGCGCTCGGGTGCCAGCTCGACCACTCAAGGGTTCTCGGCGTTCGGGCGTTCGCGTTCTGAGAACTCACGCGACCGTGCGCGATCACCACGGCGGCGGCGATCGCGATCGCCCCGACCCCGATGCCCAGCAGAGCGGCGAGTAAGACGCGGAAGCGGTCGGCGTGCGGACTCGGGGGGCTCATATCGTCGGCCAGGTCCGGTCGTCGGCGAGATCGATCTCCGGACGCCTCAGCCCGACGTCGTTGAGCAGGGCCGTGACGTCATCACCGTGGATCTCCCGCTCGGCAGACAGCCGCTCGGCGATCATCTCGACCTGGGCCCGGTTGCTCACCATCAGGCTGTAGGCGCTGACGTAGGCCTGTCCGAGGAGGATCGCCGCAGCACGCTGCTTGCCGGGGCTGGAGAGGACGGCCGCGAGCGGATCGGGCGCGAAGGCCGAATCGCCGGAGGCTCGATTCATGATCTGGCTGCCGATTTGCTCGAGGCGCCGGTTGACGAGTTCCTCTCGGTCGAGCGCCGCCCGCAACCGGTCATGGCCTGACCCGTCCGGCCGATCCTCCTCCCGGGCGACGATGTCGATCGCCACCGGCTCGGGACCCATCCCCCACAGGCCGACCATCGCGGCGGCGGTCCGCGTCGCGCTCTGCAGGTCTCCGGAGACGCCCTGGGAGTTCTCTCCGTAGAAGACGTGCTCGGCGGCCATCGCCCCGAGCGTCATGACGAGGCTGCCCATCACTCGGCTGCGGAAGTGCGAGAAGCGCTCGTCCTTGTCCATCCCCTGGTAGTGGCCGAGGGACGCACCGCGCATGCGGATCGACAGGCGGGTCGAAAGGATCTCATCGCCGAGGTAGACGTGGCCCGCAGCGGCGTGCCCGGCCTCGTGGATCGCCACCGCGCGGGTTTCCGCGGGAATGTATTCGATGTTCGTCGCCGTTCCGGCTTCGACGGTCGTCATCGCGTCGAGGATGTCGCGGCGGGAGAACACGGGCCGGCCCTCGGAGTGGGCGATCGTGAGCGCCATGGAGCAGGACTGCTCGATCATCGCCGGCGAGTAGCCGCTCGTAATCCGGGCCAGTTCGTCTCGGCCCGCGTCGGTGTCGAGGTCGGGTTCGTGGGCGACCCGGGAGATGTAGAGGTCGAAGATGTCCTTGCGATCCTCCTTCGTCGGGGTACGGAACCAGATGTGGCGGCCCATCCGGCCCGGGCGGGTGAGGGCCGGGTCGAGGACGTCAATGGGGACGTTGCAGGCGCCGATGAAGTAGATCTCCTCCTGGCGAGGGCGCGCCGCCGGGAGACGCAGGGGGATGCGACCCAGGCGCTGGGGGATGACGAACATCGCGTCGAGGAACGTGTTGAACCGGTTGGTGAACCACTTGCGCACCGCCGGCGGTTCGCCCATCCCGTCCATCACGACGAGGAGGGCGTTGAGCGCGTTGCCCTGGCCGCCGAACATGCCGGGGATCGCCGCGTTGGCGCGCGCCCGCAGGCGTGCCCCGAACCCGTCCGGCGTGCTGGCTCCGGCCGCCCGCATCGCAAACAGCTGATCGCGCCACTGACGGGTCTCGATGATCAGGTCGCCGGTTGGGGTAAGGGAGCCGTGCGGACCGTAGAAGTTGAGGTCGGTGACCGAGGACGGTGCCGCCGGGTACCCGCCCCGGGGGTCGTTGGCGCCAAGCGCCTGACGGCGCATCCCGACTGCGTCGATCTCGTCGATGAAGACGATGCACTGGCCGCCCCACTTGCGGGCGAGCTTGCGGGCGCGCCGGGCGAGGATCTGCACGGTGAGCGCGTCCAGCCCGATGAACATCTGCGCGAAGCCTGACCCGGGGATCGTCACGAACGGCGAGTTGAACGAGGTCGCGATCGCCTTGGAGATCATCGTCTTACCGGTACCGGGAGCGCCGAGGAACAGCAGACCTCGCTCGCGCTTGCCGCCGGCCTGCTCGAACTCCTCGCCCGACTGCCACAGGCTGATCACGCGGGAGATCTCCTGCTTGGCCTCGGCTTGGCCACGCACGTCCTCGAGCTTGACCCCCCAACTCGCATCACCCGGCTCGTAGCTCTTGATGCTGCGGGCGGAGATCCACAGCATCGGCCCGAGGAAGATCCCGAGGTTCAGCAGGATGAACAGCGGAAACTGGATGAACAGGGTGAGGAACTGAAGGACGATCTGGGGAAGGTCGGCGGCGGGCAGCACCTTCGACAGCTCGCGGCCGGGATGCCAGAAGTCCCCGTGCACGCCGCCGCTGGAGGCCATCACCGAGATGAGCACCAGGTACAGGAGATAGAGGCCGAATAGACCCACCGCGAGGGTGGGGATGCGCCGCCACCACGTGCGCCAGAACCAGTAGCGTCGCCGTGCGACGATGTCATCGGCCTTGAGCGCCTGGTTGGACCCGAGCAGGCTGGGGGAGGGGATCAGTCGGCGGGCGATGACCTCGACGAGGCCGCGGAACAGCACGACGGCGACGATCGTGAGCAGGACCGACGCCGGTAGGCTGACGCGGTGGGAGTCGTGGAGGACGACGAAGAAGGCGGGCGAGGTGAGGAGCGCCACGGACGTCGCGACGCGCGTCAGGGTGCGCCACTCACGAGCGAGTGCGGTGGCGTGCTGGGGGGCCCGGAAGCTGGTCGTCTCCTCGGCGTAGGACATGCCCGACCCGGAGCTTACCGTCCCATGCCGCAATCCCAAGCGGGCCGGGCGATCCTGCGCCGATTCTTCAGTTCCGGCCGACCCTGAAGAACTGTTCGACGGCGGTGGCGATCCCGGAGGCGATCACCCGTTGACCCCGGGTCGAGTTGGCGATCGAGCCCTCGAACGGATCGGTGATGAACAGCGGCTCGATCACCGCTCCGGGCATCTCTGAGGGGGTCGAGAAGTAGCCGGCCTTGGCGGGGCCGAGTTCGAGCAGGTGGCCGTAGGTCTCGGCGGCCGAGCTGATCGCCGAGCCGAGCCCACTGTCGAGCTGAACCCCCTCGGACGGGATCTGCCAGCCCTGGGCGTTCATCGCCGCGAGGGTGTCGTCCTGGACGAGGGTGGCGAGGCGCAGGTTGGCGGAGGCGAACCGCCGCGCCGCATCCCATCCGGTCACCGACCCCGCGTTGTTCGGGGCTCCGGCGTCGAAGTAGATACCGATCAGCGCCTGGGCGTGGGCGTCATTGGCGCAGATGGCCCGGGCGGCGACGTCGGCATGCACGCCCGCCGCGGTGAGCAGACGGCCGGACACGTCGGCAGGCCCGAGCCGGGCGACGGCGCCGCTGCCGCTGTCGGTGCGGGAGACGACGACGCGAAAGCCGGCGGAACGCAGAAGCGCCGCGGCGTCGAGTTCGACCGGGAGCGTCTCATCCGCCTCATAGATGGTGTGGCCGCTCTCGGTCACTCCGACCGAGCCGGGGTCGAGTCCGCCGTGGCCCGCATCGAGAAACACCGTGTGGTGGTTGTCGCCCCGCGTCGGCGGATAGGCGACGCACGCCCCGACCGCGAACGCCGATGGGTTCACCGGCGTCCCGCCCGCCGGTTCGATCCCCGCGGCTGCACTGCCCGCCCCGGCGGGCCTCGGGCCGGCGGGGCGCCCGGCGGCCATCACCGCGACCGCGATGAGCGTGAGGGCGAGGACCGTCAGCGCGCCGAGCAGCGGTGCGCGCTTCTGCGCGACGCGGAAGCGTCGCCACGGTGAACGTGCGGGTGGCCGGCGGGTCCGCGGCCGACGGCGCGACGGAGAGGACGGGGACGGCACGACTTCCCGAGTATCGGCCCGCGGGGTAAAAGCGGTGTGTGCGGCAGATTAGGTTGTGTGAGGACGGATCGGGCTACCCTCACCGCCATGGGCGTCATCACCACCCGCTACCGGTCGCTGTGGACTCTCGCGCTCGCGCTCCCGCTCCTCGCCGGGATCGTCGCCTTCTTCGTTGAGGCGTCCGTGGCCACCGGCCGGCCCTGTACGAAGACGGACGCGAGCGGGCTGCTCTTCGACGTCGTCTTCATCGCCATCGCGCTTGTGCCGGCGTTGCTCGTCGCGGGGGTCGGATGGCGCAGCCGCCGGGAGGGCGCCGAGACCGTCGGCCCGTTCATCCTCAGCACCTGCCTGTCGGTGTTCCTCGTCTTCATCGGTCTCGCGGCCGCCTGGGGCGGCAGTGGCTGCATGACCTGAGAGCACCTGACCGGACGGCGGTGTGCGCTATCCCCCGGCGGAGAGGGGTAGAACTGACAGACCATGACTGACGAATCCCTCTCCGCCTCCGACGCCGATCGACCCCCGGCCGGTGAGCCCCCCGCCCCCGCCCCCGCCCCTGCCCCTGCCCCTGCCCCCGGCCCCGGACCGGGCCCCCCGCCGGGCCGGGGGCCGCGCCAGACGCTCGCCGGGCGGGTCTGGGTGGCGATCGGCGCCGCGGCGATCCTGCTCGTGCTGGTGATCATCTTCATCGCCGAGAACTCGCAAGCGGTCACCGTCTCGTTCCTCGGAGCCCGCGGGCACATCTCCGAGGCGCTCGCGCTGCTGATCGCGGTCGTCCTCGGAATCGTCATCACCCTGCTCGTCGGCAGCGCCCGGATCGTCCAGCTCAGCCTCGAGGTCCGCCGTCACCGGCGCCGTCTGCGTGAGTTGAGCTGAGCCTCCTAATACTCTTGAGCGGAGAATTGATTAGCCCCCACTAAGGACGGGAGAACGATGAGCGCTACGCACGTATCGGAGAAGGAAGCCCGTGAGGTCGCCGAGGCGGCCCGTGAAGCGGACTGGAAGCTGCCGAGCTTCGGCAAGGAGATGTATCTCGGCAACTTCCGCTTTGACCTCATTCACCCCCAGCCCCGGCTCGACCCGGCCGCCGTCGAGAAGGGCGAGCGGTTCCTTGCGACCCTCCGCGAGTTCCTCGCCTCGTCGGTGGACCCGCTCGAGATCGAGCGCGATGCGAAGATCCCCGACCACGTCATCGACGGCCTCAAGAAGATCGGTGCGCTCGGCATGAAGGTCGCCGAGGAGTACGGCGGGCTTGGGCTCAGCCAGGTCTACTACAACAAGGCGCTTGCGCTCGTCGGGGTCTGGCATTCGGCGCTGGCGACCCTCCTGTCGGCCCATCAGTCGATCGGTCTCGCCGAGCCGCTGCGGATGTTCGGGAACGAGGCCCAGAAGCGTGAGTGGCTGCCCAAGGTCGCCACCGACCACATCTCCGCGTTCCTGCTGACCGAGCCCGACGTCGGATCGGACCCGGCCCGGCTCGGGACGATCGCGACCCCGGTCGAGGGCGGCTACCGGCTCAACGGCAAGAAGCTGTGGGCGACCAACGGCGTGATCGCCGACGTTGTCGTCGTGATGGCGAAGGTGCCCAAGGGCATCGAAGGCCACAAGGGCGGCATCTCGGCCTTCATCCTGCCGACCGACACCGACGGGGTCAAGGTGCTGACCCGCAACGCGTTCATGGGGCTGCGCGGGATCGAGAACTCGGTGACCGAGCTCACCGATGTGTTCGTCCCCGCCGACGCCCTCGTCGGACGTGAGGGAGACGGGCTCAAGATCGCCCTCTCCACCCTCAACACCGGTCGGCTCGCGCTGCCCGCGATCTGTGTCGGCGTCTCCAAGTGGGCGACGAAGATCGGTCGGGAATGGGGCAACGAGCGGAACCAGTGGGGGCGCCCGGTCGGCCAGCATGACGCGGTCGCTCAGAAGCTCGCCTTCATCGCCGGGTCGGCCTTCGGTCTCGAGGCGATGCTCGACGTCGCCTCTCGGCTCGCGGACAACAAGTCCAACGACATCCGCATCGAGGCGGCGATCGCCAAGCTGTACGGATCCGAGCTCGGCTGGAAGGTGATCGACGAGCTCGTCCAGATTCGCGGTGGTCGTGGCTATGAGACGGCGGCTTCGCTCAAGGCCCGCGGGGAGAAGCCGGTCCCGGTCGAGCAGGTGTTCCGGGACATGCGGATAAACCGCACCTTCGAGGGGTCGACGGAGATCATGCACCTGCTGATCGCCCGTGAGGCCGTCGACCAGCACCTCGCCGTCGCCGGTGACATCCTCGACCCGGAGACCGGGCTGTCGGAGAAGGCCAAGTCCGCGAAGGCCGCCGCGGCCTTCTACGCCAAGTGGCTGCCCAAGCTCGCCTCGGGAGAGGGGTACAACCCGTCCTCCTTCAGCGAGTTCGGTCCTCTCGCCAAGCATCTGCGCTACGTCGAGCGTGGTTCGCGGCGCCTCGCCCGCCAGACCTTCTACGGGATGGGGCGCTATCAGGCGGCGCTCGAGTACCGCCAGGCCTACCTCGGACGGATCGTCGACATCGGCGCGGAGCTGTTCGCGATCGCCGCGGCAGTCGCCTACGCGGACACGATCGGGCGCGAGCACCCAGAGCGCAAGCAGGAGGCCATCGAGCTCGCCGACCTGTTCGCCCACCAGGCACGCCACCGGGCCGACACGCTCTTCCACGAGCTGTGGACGAACACCGATGACGGGAACAAGGCCGGCGCCAAGGGCGTCCTCTCAGGTCGCTACCTGTGGCTCGAGGACGGCATCATGGACCCGTCGGGTGAGGGGCCGCTGCTCGGATCCGAGGCCGTCTGAGCTCAGTGTCGTGCGCTGTGGCGGTGGGCCGGCCCTGTGAGGCCGGCCCACCGTCTGGCGTCACCGGCGGGCTGCCGGGTCCGCGGGCGACTGGTGGACGTGGTCGGAGATGAGCTCGATCAGTCGGGGGCGGGCGCGACGGGGCAGCTCGTGTCCCATGCCGGGAATCGTCACCAGCCGGGCGCCAGGGATCGCGCGCGCCGTCGCCCGGCCGCCGCTGGGGTGGACCATGCGGTCGCGGTCGCCGTGGATGACAAGCGTCGGGGCCGCGATTTCGGCGAGCTCCGCGGTGCGGTCGCCGCTTTTGTAGATCGCACCGATCTGACGGGCCGTGCCGTGGTGCGCGTTGGCGCCGTCGCCGCGGTCATAGGCGTCGAGGGCGAGCGCGCGCAGCTCCTCCCGATCGAGCGGGAAGCCCGCCGAGCCGATGATCGCCATCATTGCCACGAAGGCGCTCGCGTTCGCCTCACGCTCACGAGCGGGAGGCGAGGCGACGGCGAGCAGGGCGCGCGGATGCACCCACCCGTTGTGCAGGTGGCCGGTGTTGGAGAAGATCGAGGTGAGCGTCGCCGTTCGGTCCGGATAGCGGGCGGCGATGGTCTGGGCGATCATGCCGCCCATCGACATCCCGACGACGTGGGCGCGCGGCACCTCGAGCGCGTCGAGGACGGCGACGCTGTCGGCGGCCATGTCGGCGAGCGTGTACTGGGCGGCCGGGAAGCGGCGGAGGATCTGGCGCCAGAGGACGGGGGGGCGGAGGCGCACTCGGTCGGAGCGGCCGATGTCCCGGTTGTCGTGTCGGATGACGAAGAAGTCGGCGTCGACGAGCCCGTCGACGAAATCGGCGGGCCAGGAGATGAGCTGTTGGCCGAGGCCGGCGATCAGGAGAATCGGCTCGTTCCCGGGGTCGCCGTCGGTGCGGAAGCAGATCCTCAGGCCGTCGGGAGTCGCGGAGAAGCGGTCAACGTCTGCGGTGTCGGTGGACATCAGGCTCCTCGGTTCGCCAAAGTGAGCGGGGGCCCCGCGCCTGTGTCGCGGAGCCCCCGGTGCTCATCCAGTGCGCGCGAGAGGACTCGAACCTCCACGGATTATGCATCCACAAGGCCCTCAACCTTGCGCGTCTACCAATTCCGCCACGCGCGCTGGAGGCGGCGAGTATAGCCGCGTGCGTGGTTCCGTCCGCGGTGCGAGTATCGTTCGAACACATGTTCGGATCACAGCGATCGCGGCGGCTCGAAAGGGGGCGCTGAGGTGGACCTCACCAAACGCCAGCAGGAGATCTTCTCGTTCATCCGCCGTTACACGGAGGACAACGGCTATCCGCCGACGGTCCGCGACATCGGCCGTGCGGTCGGGCTTGCGTCGTCCTCGACGGTGCACGCTCACCTCGCCAACCTCGAGAAGCTCGGGTTGCTGCGCCGTGACCCGACGAAGCCGCGGGCGCTTGAGTTGCTCGACCGGGCGGTCGAGGGAGCGCGTGGCCTGGTCGGCGGGGCGGGGGCCGGCCTGCCGCTGCTGGGACAGGTGGCGGCGGGAGCGCCGCTGCTTGCGGAGGAGAACATCGAGGAGTACGTGCCGACGCCGCAGGTCGCGGGGGGCGGGGAGGGCGAGTACCTGCTGCGGATCCGCGGCGAGTCGATGCGGGACGCCGGCATTCTCGACGGGGATCTCGTCGTCGTCCGCCGTCAGGAGAGCGCCCGGGACGGTGAGATCGTCGTCGCCCTCGTCGGCGGCGAGTCGGAGGCGACGGTGAAGCGGTTCTTCCAGGAGGCCGACCACATCCGCCTGCAACCCGAGAACGCGACGATGGCGCCGATCCGCTCGCGGGAGGTCCAGGTGATCGGCCGGGTCGTCGGGTTGATGCGGAGTCTCTGATGGGGGCACTTGCCGTGGACCGACAGCTTGACCTCTGGTCAGAGGCGCGGGCGCGAACGGCGGTGGGTGGTGAGCGTACGCTTGAGGATCTCGTCCTCGAGCGATGGGAGGCGCTCGCCGCCCACCGCCCGGTGCCCTGTCCGGTCTGCGGGTCGGCGATGACGGTCCGCGGCGGGGTGAGGCCGATGACGGCGCGTTGTGCGGGGTGTGGGTCCGAGCTATGCTGAGCAGCGCAGGCTGAGCAGTCGCGGGGACGCTGCGCGTCCTCGAGGAAAGTCCGGACATCACAGGGCGAGGTGGTCGGTAACGCCGACCCGGGGAAACCCGCGGGAAAGTGCCACAGAAATAACACCGCCTAAGCCCGGGGCCGCTGCAGCGTCCTGGGCCGGTAAGGGTGAAATGGTGCGGTAAGAGCGCACCGGCGTCGCGGTGACGCGGCGGCCAGGTAAACCCCACCTGATGCAAGGCCGAGCAGGACCGTTTGTAGGTTGCCCGCCAAGGTCCGGGTAGGCCGCTTGAGATGGATGATTGCTCACGACAGGATCCGGCTTACAGGCCTGCTAAGGAGAGGCCCCGCTCTGCGGGGCCTCTCTATTTCCCAGGCCGGTGCGGTTCGGCGGCGGCATCGAGCGCGGCGCCGCTGAGGCGGTGCAGCGGCCACTGCCCGTAGCGGCGGGCGCCGAAGCGCTCGTAGAAGTCGAGCGCGGGTGTGTTCCAGTCGAGGGCGACCCACTCCAGTCGTGCGCCTTCGCGGGCGATCACGAGTCGGGCGAGATGGGAGAACAGCGCGGCGCCGAGCCCGGTGCCCCGGTAGGCGGGGCGGACGTAGAGATCCTCGAGCCAGATGCCGGGCCGTCCCTCCCAGGTGGAGAAGGTCTCGTAGAACACGGCGTGGCCGGCGATCGCAGGGGCACCGGCGGGCCGGTGAGACGGTGCCGGCTCGGCGATGATCGCCTCGGCGACGGGGCGCGGGCCGAACAGCGCCGCGTGGAGGTCGGCGGGCGTCGCGCGAACGGCGTCGGGGTCGCGCTCGTACTCGGCGAGTTCGACGACCATCGCGTGGATCTCAGCGACGTCCGCAGGCGTGGCGGACCGGACCGGGCTCATTCGCCGCGGAAGCGGGCGGGGCGGCGCTCCAGGAACGCGCTCACGCCCTCGACGAAGTCGGCTGACTCCCCGCGCTCCTGTTGGAGGACCGCCTCGCGCTCGAGCTGGCGCTCGAGCCCCGGGAAGCAGGCGTCGTCAAGCAGCGTCTTGATCGCCGCGTAGGCGCCGGGCGGACCGGCGGACAGGCGGCGAGCGAGCGCCGTCGCAGTGTCGGTGAGCTCCGTGTCGGGGACGACGCGGTTGACGAGTCCCCAGCCGAGCGCCTCAGCGGCGGACAGGCGGTCCGCGAGCATCGCCAGCTCGACCGCCCGCGTGTAGCCGACCCGGCCCGCGAGCAGGGTCGAGGCTCCGCCGTCGACGCTGAGCCCGATGTTGGCGAAGGCGAGCAGGAAGTAGGCGGACTGGCCGCAGACGATCAGGTCACAGGCGAGTGCGAGTGAGGCCCCGACCCCGACGGCGGCGCCGTTGATCGCCGCGATCACCGGGATGCCGAGGCGCCGGACAGCGAGGATCACCGGGTTGTAGAGGTCGTGCAGCCGTCCGTACAGGTCGGGCTTCCCGTCCGCGGTGAGCGGCATCTCGCTGCGCAGGTCGGCCCCGGAGGAGAACGCCCGCCCGGCCCCGCAGATGAGCAGCGCCCGCGCCTCCGGGTCGGCCGCAACCCCGGCGAGCGCGGCGGCGAGGTCGTGACCGAGCTGGGCGTCCCATGCGTTGAGGGCCTCGGGGCGGTTGAGGGTGAGCGTCACCACTCCGTCGCGGCTCTCCAGCGTCACCGTCTCAAAGTCAGCTCCCATGCCCGAGAATGTAGTGCGAACCATGCGACTGCTTCCCCAGACTCTCACGCGGCCGGTGGGGCGCCTCGGCGCCGCGGCACAGAATGCCCTCGAGGTCGCCCGTTTTGGCGGCCTCAGCACGGATGATCGCCCGTCCCCCTATGAGGTCGTCTCCGAGCATCGCGTGTTTCGGTTGCGCCGCTACTACCCGGACGCCGAGAAGGCCGGCGTGCCGCCGGTGCTGCTCGTCCCGCCGCTGATGCTCGCTTCTGAGATCTACGACGTCTCCACCCAGACGAGCGCGGTCACACTGCTCGCCGAGCACGGCGTCGACCCGTGGCTCGTCGACTTCGGGGCTCCCGAGCGAGAGGAGGGCGGGCTCGAACGGACCCTCACTGACCACGTTCTCGCGATCGACGCCGCGGTGAGTGAGGTGCGGGCCGCGACCGGACACGACGTTCATCTCGCCGGATATTCCCAGGGTGGGATGTTCTGCTATCAGGTGGCCGCCTACCGCCGGAACGCCGGGATCGCCTCGCTGATCACGTTCGGCTCGCCGGTCGACACCCAGCTCGGTATGCCCTTCGGGCTTCCCGAGCAGCTCGCGACGATCGGAGCGGGGGTCCTCACCAACCGGGTCGTCGGGGAACTGCTTCCCGCGGTGCCGGCGTGGGTGAGCCGGACCGGCTTCCGGCTGCTCGACCCGGTCAAGTCGATCCGCAACCGGATCGAATTCATCATGCGTCTCCACGACCGCGAGGCGCTCCTGCCCCGGGAGGGGCAGCGCCGGTTCCTTGAGGCGGATGGGTGGGTGGCCTGGCCCGGTCCGGCCCTCGCCGACTTCCTCGAGCAGTTCATCAGCCACAACCGCATGCTCCAGGGTGGCTTCGTGATCGAGGACCGCCTCCTCAGCCTCGCCGACATCCGTTGTCCGATCCTGTCGGTCGTCGGCACCGTCGACGAGATCGCTCCGGCGGCCGGGGTGCGTGCGATCCGCCGGGCGGCCCCGCGGGCGGAGGTCTACGAACTCGCGCTCAAGGCCGGTCACTTCGGCCTCGTCGTCGGTCAGACTGCCAACACCGAAAGCTGGCCGGTCGTGAGCCAGTGGGCCCGCTGGCGGGCCGGTGATGCCGACCGGCCGGCGGCGATCGTCCCGGTCACCGACGGCGACGATCCGCCCGCGACGGTCACCGATCGCCTCAGCGGAGGCGCTGGGCGAGTCGGCTACGGCCTTGAGCTCGCCGGTGGTGTCTCCGGGGGAATCGTCCGCCAGGCGCTGCGCACGACCCAGCGCACGGTCGGCGCGGTGAGCGAGATCACCCGGGAGGCGGCCGGGCAGCTCCCGCGCCTCACTCGACTTGCCCAGATCGAGCCGAATACGCGCATCTCGATCGGGTCTCTCGTCGAGGAGCGCCGCCAGAAGTCCCCCAACGACATCTTCTTCCTGTTCGGTGATCGCGCCTACACGGCGCGTGACATCAACGAGCGCATCGACAACGTCGTACGCGGGCTGATCGCGATCGGGATCCGGCACGGCGAGCGGGTCGGGGTGCTGATGTCCTCCCGCCCGAGCGCGCTCGCGCTGGCGATCGCGATCAACCGCCTCGGGGCGGTCGCGGTGCTGCTGCGCCCCGACGGGGACGTCGCGGCGGAGGCCGCCCTCGCCGACCTGCGTCTGATCATCGCCGATCCGGAGCGAGCGCCGCTCGCCGCCGGGGTGGCGACGGTTCACAGCTTCGTCCTCGGCGGCGGAGGCGGTCCGCGTGACCTTGGTGTTCCCCTCAGCGCGGACATGGAGCAGATCGACCCGGAGGCGGTCGCGCTGCCCGGGTGGTATCAGCCTGACCCCGGTCGGGCCAAGGATCTCGCCTTCATCGTCTTCACCGGTGCGGGCCCTCACATCCGGATGCACCGGATCACCAACAGCCGGTGGGCGATGAGCGCATTCGGGACCGCCTCCTCAGCGGCGCTCGGCTCTTCCGACACCGTCTACAGCGTCACCCCGCTCTACCACCCCTCCGGCGTGATGACCGCCATCGGCGGCGCGGTCGCCGGCGGCGCTCGGCTCGCCCTCGCCACCCAGTTCGACCCGGCGACCTTCTGGGAGGAGGTCCGCCGCTACGGGGTGACCGTCGCCTCCTACACGTGGACGATGGTGCGCGAACTCGTCAACGCGCCCGAGAACCCGGGCGAGCGCCACCACTCCCTGCGCCTGTTCATCGGCTCCGGGATGCCGACCGGCCTCTGGCAGCGAACCCAGAGTCGCTTCCGGCCTGCCCGGGTGCTCGAGTTCTACGCGGCGACCGAGGCGGGCGCGATCCTCGTCAACCTGTCCGGCGCCAAGCCGGGGGCGATGGGGCGTCCGCTGCCGGGTTCCGCCGAGGTCCGGATCGGCGCCTATGACCCCAGCACGGGCGATTATGCGCTCGATATCCGCGGGTTCGTCCGGCCCGCCGCCCCGCATGAGACCGGGATGCTGCTCGCCCGGGCCGCGCCCGGGCAGGCTCACGACAGCGGCGTCCTGCGCGGCGTGTTCGAGCGTGGTGACGCCTGGATCGAGACCGGCGACCTGTTCCAGCGGGATGCCGACGGCGACTACTGGCGGATGGACGGAATCAACGACGTGATCGCCACCGACCGTGGTCCGGTGTTCCGTTCCCCGATCGTGCGGGCCCTCAACGCCCTCCCGCCCGTCGATCTCGCCGTCGCGGTCGGTATCGGGGCGCGCGGATCCGGAGATGGCTCCGAGATCGCCGTTGCCGCGGTCACCCTTCAGGACGGGCGGGAGCTGCAGCAGCGCGACCTCACCGCTGCGCTCGCGCCGGTCCCGCCCGCCCAGCGTCCCGACGTCGTCTGTGTCGTCGCCGAGATCCCCGTCACCACCTGGTACCGCCCGGACACCGGACCCCTGCGCCAGAAGGGGGTGCCCGTGCCGGCCGAGGGGACGCGCCCGGCGTGGTATCTCGATCGGCTCGCGAGCGTCTACCGCCCGCTCACCCCGGCCGCCCACGCGCGCCTGTTCGGGCGAGTCGGGTCAGAAGCCGGGCCGGCCGCGTCCGCCGCCTCGGCGCCGGAGTCCCCGGCGCCGCTGCCGGCCGGCGAATAAGGGCGCCCTGAATTACATCTCGGCAACACGGCCCCATCCGAGGGCCCCGACACTGAGCGGCGTCCAGGTTGGGGCGGAGCGCGTTCCGTCCGTCCCGTCCGTCATCTCAGAGAAGGAGCCCCTCCGCCGTGCACCTCCACCCCCGGACGGCCCTTGGTGCCGCCGCCGCCCTCCTCGCTGCGACCGCGATCAGCGCCTGTGGGTCAAGCTCGACCACCACCCACGCCGCCGCGCCGGCCGCCACGAGCGCGTCGCCCGCCACGACCGGCACGGCGAGCACTGCCGCTACGGCGAGCGCTGCCAGCTCGGCGACGAACGTCCCCGGAGCGGACCTGCACGCCAACCACGGCGCCGGCAAGGGCCCGACGCTGCTGGTGTACTCCGCTCAGGGCTATGACATCAACACGGTGAAGGCGTTCTCGGCGGCGACCGGTGTGCCGACTGAGCTTGTCGACGACTCGACCGGGCCGCTGCTCGCGCGCATCCAGGCCGAGAAGGCCGACCCGCAGTGGGGACTGCTGTGGGTGGACGGAGCGACCGCCTTTGCCTCGCTCGATCAGCAGGGCCTGCTCAGGAAGGGACTCCAGGTGCCCCCGCTCAACGCCGCCGGGGAGAAGGTCGTGCCTTCGGACCACAGCTTCGTGCCGACGGGGATCACCATGGGCTGCACGGCGATCTACAACGCCAAGCTGCTGCCGAACCCGCCCAAGACGTGGGCGGGCCTGCTGTCGGCGAGCCTGAAGGGGAAGGTCGGCATGAACGACCCGGCCGTCTCGGGCCCCACCTATCCGTGCGTCGCCGGGATCATGCAGATGATGGGCGGCGTCTCCGCCGGCGAGAGCTACCTCAAGAAGCTCAAAGCCAACGGCCTCCACGTGTCCCAGACCAACGGGGACACCCTCCACCTGCTCACCACCGGTCAGATCGCGCTCGGGCTGATCCAAAGCTCGGCGGCGATCGGCGCCGCGGCGACGACGCCGGGGCTGAAGGTCGACTTCCTCCCCGACCTCACCGTCCTCCCCTCCGCGATCGGGGTCGACGCCAAGGCGCCGGCGGCCGTCCAGGCGGAGGCGCAGAAGTTCATCAGCTACGTGCTCAGCCCGGCCGGGCAGCACCAGATGCAGACCGGCGACCCGACCGGCGACTCCCTCTACTGGCCGGTGGCCCCCAACACCGCGCCCAAGAGCGAGCTGCCGGCCTTCTCGTCCCTGTCGAGCCAGACGATCAACCCCTACACGTGGGGGGCGCGGGAAGCGGCGATCAACGGCTGGTTCACGAACAACATCGCCCAGTAGTGGGGTGGACGGGTCGGTGCCGATGACGTCGAGCAGGGCGGTGAGGCGCCCATGAGCGTCCTCACCCCGGCCCGCCGGCGCGTGGGATCCCTGCGGATCCCACGCGTCCGGCCCCGTCTCGGGCTGAGCACGGTGATGTTCACCGTGCTCGCCGTGCTGGTGATCGTCCCGATCGGCGCGTTCCTGCTCGTCTCGGTGAGTCCGCGCTTGTTCGTCCAGGGACATCAGTGGTTCACCCTCGAGTACTTCGGTCAGGCCTTCAGCGGCGCCTCCCTTGCCTCCCTCAGCCGGACGGCGCTCGTCGGCGTCGGCTCGGCGCTGCTGGCCGTCACCTGCGGGCTCCCGCTCGCCCTGCTCGTCCACCGCACCAACGTGATCGGCCGGCGGCTGTGGAGCGTCGGGATCTGGGCGCTGCTGCTCAGTCCGAGCTACCTCGTCGCGATCGGCTGGGAGCGGTTGTTCGAGCCCGCGGGCGTGCTCGACCACGCCGGACCACTCCTCACCAGCGTCGCGACCTTCGGCCGGGGTCCGCTGTACGGGCCGGTCGGGATCATCCTCGTCGACGGGCTCAAGGGCGTGCCGTTTGCCTACCTCGCCGTCTCCGCGGCGCTTCCCGGGCTCGGGTCGAGCTTCGAGCATGCCGCTCGCGCCCACGGGGCCGGCCGGCTCGGCGCGCTGCGGGTCGTGCTGCCGATCATCGCCCCGGCGATCTGGACGGCCCTGGCGATCGTGTTCGCCGAGACGATCAGCGACTACGGCGTCGCCACCACCCTCGGGTACGACTCCCAGTACTTCCTTGCCACCTACGCCCTCTACAACGCCGTCTACAGCATTCCGCTCAGCTTCCCCCTCGCCGCGTCGATCGGCTGCACGCTCGTCGGGCTCGCCGGGATCGCCCTCTTCGCCCAGCGCCGCGCCCTCAACGGCCGCGCCTATCGCGTCCTGTCAGGCCGCACCCGCCCCTGCAGCCGCCACCAGTTCCGTCCCCTCGGCCAGGTGGTTGCCGTCGGGGTGGTCGTCGTCTTCTTTCTGATCGCCCTCGGTGTGCCGATCGTCGGCGCGGTGAGCGCATCGCTGCTCACGAACGACGGCAGCATCTTCGGCGGCTCCGGGCTCACTCTGCACTATTACGCAGAGGTGCTGCGCGACGGCGCATTGACTGCCCCGCTCCTGTACTCGCTGAAGCTGTCGCTCATCTGCGCAGCGGTCGTGATGGTCCTCTCCGTTCCGGTCGCGCGCCTGCTCACCCGTCAGAACACCGGCCCGGTCGGGCGCGTACTCGACCTCGTCCTGCTCGGCGCCGTCGCGCTCCCCTCCCTCGTGATGGCGGCCGGCTACATCCTCATCTACAACCTGCCCCTGATGCACTCGCTCGGCCTCGCCCTCTACGGCACGACGTTCCTGCTCACCCTCGCCTACATCGCCGGGGCGTTGCCGAACAACTCGCGGATCCTCGTCGGTCCGCTCGCCCAACTCGACGACGGCCTCCTCACCTCCGCGCGAACGCACGGGGCGAGCGGCCCGGTCGCGTGGGCCCGGGTGGCCCTGCCGGTCCTCTCCCGCTACGTCGTCTGGGTGTGGCTCTACTGCTTCGCCGGCACGTTCTTCGAGCTGCCGATCTCCGAGTTCCTCTACCCGCCCGGAAAGTTTCCGCTGTCGGTGATGATCAACAAGGAGCTGTCCAACTATCACTACTCGGAGGGATCTGCCATGGAGGTGCTGTCGGTGCTCGGCGCGCTCGTCATCGTCGGAGTCGTCCTGGCCCTCTACCGCCTGCTCGCCCCGCGCGGCTGGCGCCAAGTCGGGGCCGCCCAGTCATGAGCGCCGCCAATGTCGAGCTGCGTTCGGTCAGCAAACGCTACGGGCAGATCGCCGCGCTGAAGGAGGCGAGCCTCACCCTCGCGCCGGGGCGCTTCCTCGTTCTGCTCGGCCCATCCGGCAGCGGCAAGACGACGCTGATCCGCTGCCTTGCGGGGATCGAGCGCCCGACCGCCGGGGAGATCGAGATCGGCGGGCGCCTCGTCGCCTCCGACCGCGTCCACGTCGCCCCGGACAAGCGTGATCTCGGCATGGTCTTCCAGGACTTCGCCCTGTGGCCGCACCTCACCGTCAGCCAGAACGTCGCCTTCCCGTTGCGCCGGCGGTCACTCTCCCGGGTCGAGGGCCTGGCGCGGGCCGCCGCGATGCTCGACAAGGTCGGCCTCGCCGCCTACGGCGAGCGGTACCCGCACGAGCTCTCGGGCGGCCAGCAGCAGCGGGTCGCGCTCGCGCGGGCGCTCGTGGCGAGGCCGGGGGTGCTGCTCTTCGACGAGCCGTTGTCGGCGCTGGATGCGAACCTGCGCGAACGGCTGCGAGTGGAGATCGGCACGCTGTCGCGCGACCACGGCGCCACCGCCGTCTACATCACCCACGATCAGGCCGAGGCGTTCGCCCTCGGGGATGAGATCGGTGTCCTCGAGAACGGGGAGCTCGTCCAGATCGGCGCGCCGGAGACGATCTACCGGACCCCCGCGAGCCCGTTCATCGCGCGTTTCACCGGGGTCAGCGGCACCCTGCACGGTCGGCTGCTCACCGGCCCGCGGAGCTGTCCCGGCCGCGGGCGGGTGCTCATCCCCAGCGACGATCCGCGCCGCCAGCTCGAGCTGGCGGCGACCGTCCTCGCCCCGTTGCCGGCCGGGGCGGCCGTGCAGGTGCTGTTGCGCCCGACGGCCGCCCGGATCGTCCGGCGCGGCGCCCGGGCCGCCTCGCTGCGCGCAGTTGTCCGCGACGGCGCCTACCAGGGACGCGGGTACGTGTACGTGCTCGAGGCCGGCGCCGGAGTCTCCTTCACCGGCATCTTCGACCGCCGCTCCTTTCCACGCGGGACGGAGGTTGACGTCTACATCGACCCCGGCACCGCGCTCGTCTTTGGCGAGGATCCCCACACGCCGAGCCCGCCGCTCGCCGGGGCGGCGGTGCTCGCCGGCACCGGAGCCGGCGTTCCGGCTCGGCGCGACGAGGACGCCGGCCGGCCGATCATCCACAATGATGGTGACCAGGTTCCCGCCTGGACGGTGAACGGACCGTTCCCGGACGCCTGAGAAGGGACCCGAGCCCATGCACCAAGGACCACACCGATGAGCGCGACCCAAGCCGGGCTGGCCGTCTCCGTCTTCCTCGCTTGCGCGGTTGAGGCGGTGGAGGCGCTGACGATCGTCCTCGCCGTCGGCAGTTCCCGCAGCTGGCGGTCGGCCTACTACGGGGTTGGGGCCGCCCTCCTCGCGCTCGCCGTGATCACCGCTGCGCTCGGACCGGCGCTCACGGCGATTCCGCTCAACACGCTCCGGGTCCTCGTCGGTGGGCTGCTGCTCATCTTCGGCCTGCAGTGGCTGCGCAAGGCGATCCTGCGCGCGAGCGGGCTCAAGGCCCTCCATGATGAGGATGCGGCCTACCGGCAGGAGACCGCCGCCGCCCGAGCCGCCGGTGAGGTGCCGCCGGATCGGCTCGACGGCTACTCGTTCCTGATCGCCTTCAAGGGCTCGTTTCTGGAGGGGCTCGAGGTCGTGTTCATCGCCCTCACCTTCGGGGCCAACCAGCACGACGTTCCCCTCGCCGCGGTCGCGGCGGTGATCGCCGTGCTTGCCGTCACCGCCGCTGGCGCCGCGCTCAAGGCACCCCTCGCCCGGGTGCCGGAGAACACGATGAAGTTCATCGTCGGGGTGATGTTGACGAGCTTCGGCACCTTCTGGGGTGGTGAGGGCGCCGGCGCCCACTGGCCCGGGGCGGACGCCTCGCTGCTGTGGGTGATCCCGGTGGTCGCCCTGGTCGCGCTCGGGCTCGTCTCGGCGCTGCGCCGCCAGGTTCGGGTCGGGGTGGCGGCATGACCCGGATACAGGCCTTCCTGCGCTTTCTCTACGACTTTGTCGTCGGTGACGACTGGCGAGTCGCCGTCGCGGTGATCGTCGCCCTCGCGCTCACCGCGTTGATCGGCCATGCCGGCTGGTTCGTGCTTCCGCTCGTCGTCGCGGCGGTGCTCAGCTTCAGCGTGTTCGAGGTTGCCCGCGCCCGGCGGTGAGTGAGGTCGTCGTCCCGCGCGCGTCGCTCTAGCTGGCGGCGGTGAGCGACGAGAGGAACCGCAGCGCGCGCTGGCGCGCGAACGGTCCGACGAACCGCGCAAGCTCGCGACCGTCGGTGAGCGTGACCGCCCACCCGTGGGGCACCGGCGTCAACATCAGGGCCATCCCGGTCATCGACGCTTAACGGTACCCGCTCAACCCAAGAGAATCACGAGAAAACCCGCGGCCGAGCGTCGGCTGCGCCGGCTGGGTTGAGCTGGGGGTGGGCGGCGATGTGATCAGCCGGCGAGCGTGAGGATCCGCCGGGCCGTTTCGACATGCAGATTCTCGATCATCGCCCCGTCCACGGTGACGACGCCGGCCCCGGCCGCCTCGGCCTCCTCAAAGGCGGCGATCACCTTCTCGGCGTGGGCGATCTCCTCGGCGGAGGGGGAGAAGACGGTGTTGGTCGGCTCGATCTGCCCCGGGTGGATCAGGGTCTTCCCGTCAAAGCCGAACTGCTTGCCCTGCAGCGCCTCCGCGGTGAAGCCCTCGAGGTTCTTGACGTCGTTGTAGACGCCGTCGAGGATCATCTTGTTCGCCGCCCGCGCGGACAGGACGGCCCACTTCAGGCTCGTCAGCAGTGCCTCACGGCCGGGCGTCGCGGTCGCGTACAGCTCCTTGAGCAGGTCGTTGGTGCCCATCACGAGCACGGTGAGCCGCTCGGTCGCAGCCGCGATCGCCTCGGCGTGGAGGATCGCCGCGGGGGACTCGATCATCGCCCAGATCGCCGTGCGCTCCGGGGCGCCCGCGGCCTCGAGGGCGTCGGCGACGCCGAGCACGTCGGCGACCGAGCCGACCTTCGGCACGACGATCGCATCCGGGCCGGCCTGTCCGGCGACCTCGACGTCGCGCGCATGCCAGCGGGTGCCGATCGCGTTGACGCGGATCGTCACCGTCTTGGACGGGTAGGCGCCGACGGCGGCGGCGACCCGCTCACGGGCCTCCTCCTTGGCGGCCGGGGCGACGGCATCCTCGAGGTCGAGGATGAGCGCGTCCGCTGCGAGGCCCTTGGCCTTTTCGAGCGCGCGCTCGTTGGCGCCGGGCATGTAGAGCACCGAGCGCAGACGGATGGGGGAGGTCTCTGACATTCGGGGCGGGAGACTACAGTTCTGCCCCGAATGACCCAGGTCACGCTGCCCAGCGGAATCGCCCTCGAGTACGAGACCCACGGGTCCCCGGCGGATCAGCCGATCCTGATGGTGATGGGTTTCGGCACGCAGCTGATCGGCTGGCCACGCGCTTTCTGTGCCCACCTCGCTGCTCCCGGCCGGTACGTGATCAGCTTCGACAATCGCGACACCGGCCTCTCACAGAAGTTCGCGGACGCGCCCGCACCGATCGAGGCGATCATGTCTCGGGTCCTCGCCGGCGACCTCGACGGAGCCCGTGCGCTCGCGCCGTACACGTTGAGCGACATGGCTGCCGATGCGGTCGGCCTGCTCGACGCGCTCGGGCTCGAGCGTGCGCACGTGCTCGGCGCTTCGATGGGCGGGTTCATCGCCCAGACGATGGCGATCGAGCATCCGGGGCGTCTGCTCAGCCTCACGTCGATGATGTCCTCCACCGGCGAGCCCGAGTACGGTCAGGCCGCGCCTGCCTCACTCGATGCGCTGCTCGCCCCGAGCCCGACCGAGCGTGAGGCCTACATCGACTCCTCGTCCCGGTGGCTGGCCTGGCACTCGCACCGATACCCGGAGGCCGAGGAGACACGTCGGCTCGCCGCCGAGGCCTTTGACCGCGGGCTCTGCCCGGAGGGAACCCAGCGCCAGCTCGCGGCGATGCTCGCCGGCGGGTCGCGCGCGGCCGCGCTCGCCGCGCTGGCGCTGCCGACGCTCGTCCTGCACGGTCTCGACGACACGCTGATCGCCCCCTCCGGTGGGGAGCGGACCGCCGAGTTGATCCCCGGGGCCCGGCTCGTGTTGATCGCGGACATGGGCCACGATCGCCCGCGGCCCCTGTGGGACGCGATCTGTCAGCCGATCTGGGAGATCACGGCCTGTGCCTGACAGGGGGTGGCGCGGGGGGCCGTGCCCGAGGCGCAAGGTCACGCTCAGCGGGTGACCCAGGCCTCCGGGTCGCGGGCGAGGGCCTCCACCGCGTCAGGTAGGGCGCCGCTCGCGATGTCGGCGATCGTCACGACCTCGACGACCCGGCGCAGGTTCGCGCGGACCGCAATCCACACGCGGGGAAGGGCGGCGGAGGCGCCCGGGTAGGAGGAGTCCTCCGGCGGAGCGCCGCGGACGCTCGCGAGTGGACCTTCGACGGCACGGATGACCTCGGCGACCTGGATCTCCTCGGCCGGCCGGGCGAGGCGGAAGCCGCCCTCGGCGCCGCGGTGGGACCGGACGATGCCGGCGTGGCGCAGCTCGCCGAGGATGTTCTCGAGGAAGTTGAGCGGGATCTCCTGGGCGGTGGCGATCCGCTCGGCCTTGACCGGCTTGTCCTCCGTGCTCGCAGCGAGTTCGACGACGGCGCGCACGGCGTAGTCGGCTTTGGCGGAGATCCTCATCGACGGGTCAGTATGGCGGGGCGGGCCTGCGGACGCGCTTGTCGGCGCCCGCGTGCCCGCCCCTGTGCGCCCCGGGGTTAGAGCCCGTAGGCGGTCTTGAGCTCCGGGTCCTTCTCGGCCAGGAGGGTCGCAAGGTCGACGAGCACCTTGGACTGCTTCCAGGTCGCGTCGTCCTGCATCTTCCCGTCGATCATGTGGACGCCCCGTCCGTCGGGGATCGCCTCAATCACCTTCTTGGCGAAGCGGACCTCGTCAGGGTCGGGCGAGAACACCTTCTTGGCGATCCCGATCTGCACCGGATGGAGGCTCCAGGTGCCGACGCAGCCGAGCAGGAACGCGGCCCGGAACTGCGCTTCACAGGCCTCGGTGTCCTTGATGTCGCCGAAGGGACCGTAGAAGGGTAGGATGCCGTTGGCGGTGCAGGCGTCGACCATCCGCGCGATCGTGTAGTGCCACGGATCCTGCTGGGCCGTCCGGCGCTCGGCACCGTCCTCGGTGGGGTCGGCGATCGAGACGTACCCGGGGTGGCCGCCGCCGACACGGGTCGTCTTCATCCGGCGGCTCGCAGCGAGGTCGGCCGGGCCGAGGGAGATGCCCTGCATCCGGGGGGACGCCGAGGCGATCGCCTCGACGTTGACCATGCCCGAGGCCGTTTCGAGGATCGCGTGCAGGAGAATCGGACGGGTCACCCCGGCCTTGGCCTCAAGCTGGGCGACGAGCCGATCGACGTAGTGGATGTCCTGGGCGCCCTCCACCTTCGGGATCATGATCACGTCGAGCTTGTTCCCGATCCGCGTGACGAGCTCGGTGAGGTCGTCGAGCACCCACGGCGACTCGAGGCTGTTGATCCGGGTCCACAGCTGCGTGTCGCCAAGATCGACCTCCGAGCCAACCTTGATCAGTCCCTCCCGGGCGGCGACCTTGTCATCGACGGACACGGCGTCCTCGAGGTTGCCCAGGAGGATGTCGACCGTCGGCGCGATCTCGGGCACCTTGGCGACCATTTTCTCGTTCGCGAAGTTGAGAAAGTGGATCATCCGGGAGGGCCGGAAGGGAATCTCGCGCACCGGATCGGGGGCCCCGATCGCGAGCGGCTGGAAGAAGTCACGGGGGTTGCGCACTGCGGATCTCCTCAAATCGTCTGAGACGGAAACGGCCTCGGGGAGGCGGTTCTCGGGATAGGGCCGGGACGGTAGCGGCCACGGGGCGTTGGCGGGCGCCACCTCATCGTCGCCGACGGTCGGGTAGCATCCGCCCAGGCGCGGAGAGGAGGCGTCAGGAGACCCCCCGTTCGCCTCCGCTTGCGGAGGGGTATTTAACGGCTCGGGTACCTGGTGTTCCCGAGCTTGCCCCTTTGGCGATACCACCCAGGAGACGTGAATGAGTTCAGTTGAGACGGACCAGGTCGCGCGCGAGGCGACCGGTGCTCATCCTTACGGACGGTACCTCGAGGAGTTCGAGGTCGGGGCCGTCTACAAGCACTGGCCGGCCAAGACGGTCACGGAGGCGGACGACCACCTGTTCTGCCTGATCACGATGAACCATCATCCGCTGCACATCAACGATGTGTATGCGTCCGGCGCCCAGCAGGGCCGCAACGTCGTCGTCGGTCCGTACGTGTACTCGCTCGCGCTCGGCATGAGCGTCTCGGACATCAGCGGCAAGGCGATCGCCAACCTTGCGACCGAGGGGTTGTCGCACCCCAACCCCGTCTTCCACGGGGACACACTGTATGCCGAGACCGAGGTGCTGGAGGTTCGCCCGTCCAACTCCAAGCCCGATCGGGGAATCGTCAAGGTGCACACCCGCGTCCTCAACCAGGACGGTGTGCTCGTTGCCGAGTTCAAGCGGCTCGTGCTCGTCCCCAAGAAGCCGACCGCTTAGGAGAAGGTCCGCCATGTCCCATACCACCGAGCCGGCTCAGGCCACCACCGCGAACGTCAAGTTGCGGGCCTGGGTGGAGGAGATCGCCGCGCTCACCCAAGCCGACTCCGTCCACTGGTGTGATGGTTCAGAGGCGGAGAACGAGCGGCTCCTCGCGCTGATGGTGGAGGCGGGAACGATCCAGCGGCTCTCTGAGGAGCGGCGGCCGAACTCCTATCTCGCGCTGTCGGATCCGGCGGACGTCGCCCGGGTCGAGGACCGCACGTTCATCTGCTCGGAAGCGGAGATCGACGCTGGGCCGACCAACCACTGGGTCGACCCGGCGGAGATGCGCCGCACGCTCAACGGCCTCTTCACCGGCTCGATGCGCGGGCGCACGATGTACGTCGTGCCCTTCAGCATGGGCCCGCTCGGATCGCCGATCTCCTATGTCGGCGTCGAGCTCACCGACTCGCCCTACGTCGTCACCTCGATGCGGATCATGGCCCGGATGGGCCAGGCGGCCCTCGACGTGCTCGGACCCGACGGCGACTTCGTCCCCTGCGTCCACTCCGTCGGAGCGCCCCTGGCCCCAGGGGTGCCCGACGTTCCCTGGCCGTGTAACGCCGAGAACAAGTACATCGTCCACTTCCCCGAGACACGGGAGATCTGGTCTTACGGGTCGGGCTATGGCGGCAATGCCCTGCTCGGCAAGAAGTGCTTCGCCCTGCGCATCGCCTCGGTGATGGCCCACGACGAGGGCTGGCTGGCCGAGCACATGCTCATCCTCAAGCTGACCAACCCGTCCGGCGAGTCGAAGTTCCTCGCTGCCGCGTTCCCGTCCGCGTGTGGCAAGACGAACCTCGCGATGATGGTCCCGACGCTGCCGGGGTGGAAGGTGGAGACGATCGGGGATGACATCGCCTGGATGAAGTTCGGCGCCGACGGCCGCCTGTACGCGGTCAACCCGGAGGCGGGGTTCTTCGGGGTCGCTCCCGGTACGAGCCCGGACACGAACCCGAACGCGCTGCACACCGTCGATTCGGACACGATCTTCACGAACTGTGCGCTCACCGACGACGGCGACGTCTGGTGGGAGGGGCTGACCGAGGACGCTCCGGCCCACCTCACCGACTGGGAGGGGGCTGACTGGACCCCGGCCGCGGACCGGCCGGCGGCCCACCCGAACGCGCGCTTCACCGCTCCGGCGGCTCGCTGCCCGTCGATCGCTCCCGAGTGGGAGGACCCTGCCGGGGTTCCGATCGACGCGTTCCTGTTCGGCGGTCGCCGGCGGACGGTCGTCCCGCTCGTGCACGAGTGCCGGGACTGGCGCCACGGCACGTTCGTCGGCTCGATCATGAGTTCGGAGACGACGGCCGCCCAGGCCGGCGCGGTCGGCGCCCTCCGGTTCGATTCGATGGCGATGCTGCCGTTCTGCGGCTACCACATGGGCGACTACTTCGACCACTGGCTCCGGATCGGCGAGACCCCCGGCGCGAAGCTGCCGAAGATCTTCTACGTCAACTGGTTCCGGCGGGATGCCGAGGGCCGGTTCCTGTGGCCCGGGTTCGGGGAGAACAGTCGGGTGCTCGCCTGGATCTTCGGACGGGTTGCGGGTACCGCGGCCGCTCTGCAGAGCCCCATCGGCCTGCTGCCCCCGCTCGGTGAGGGCGGGATCGACACGACCGGACTTGAGGTCTCAGACGCCGACATGGCCACCCTGCTCGCCGTCGACACGGACGGCTGGCGCGACGCGATCGGCCAGATCCGCGACTACTACGCGACGTTCGGTGAGAAGCTCCCGGCCGAGCTGACCGCCGAGCTTGACGCGCTCGAACGGCGTCTGTCCTGAGCGGTTCGCGGGGCTC
Source organism: Conexibacter sp. DBS9H8 (assembly GCF_023330685.1). Classification (GTDB taxonomy): domain Bacteria; phylum Actinomycetota; class Thermoleophilia; order Solirubrobacterales; family Solirubrobacteraceae; genus Palsa-465. The sequence goes on along the minus strand of NZ_CP097128.1, from coordinate 2,698,691 downwards.
TCGCCTCGCTCTCATCTTGGACGTCTAGGCTCGCGGTATGGCCCTGGGTCTGATCCCCTCCGACGCCGCGCTGCTGTGTGTCCAGGCCGGTGTCGTCGCCGCCCCGCGAGCCCTGCCGCCGCGGGTCCAGACGGGCTTGCGGCGCTTCCGGGGTCGCGGCTGGGCGGCGATTCCGGTCGCCTCGATCGTCGGGGTGATCTTCGCGATCCGCTACGCCTCCGCGACGGCGGACTGGCTCACCTGGCTCGCCCTCATCGCCGTGCCGCTGCTGGCGATCGCGGCCCTCGGATGGCTGATGCACGGCGCTCGGCCGTGGCTTGCCCTGCTTGTGCCGATCCTGTTCCTGCTCGCCTGGCGTACCCCGAGCACGCTCTGGGGGGAGGGGGCGGCCGCGCTGCTCTCGGCCCTCTCCTGCGTCACGCTCGGGGTCCTGCTCGGTGCGGTCACCCCGGCGGGCTGGCTCAAGCTCGGCGTGATCGCGATGGCTGCCGCCGACGTCTGGCTCGTCGGGACGAACCTGCTGCAGGCCCCGAACGGCGTCCTCGCCGCCGCCGCCCCCGGCGGCGGGCTGCCCCAGCTCCAGTCCGAGCAGTTCGGGACGATCTCCCTCGGCTACGGGGACCTGTTCGTCGCCGGCCTGCTCGGCGCCGTGTGGTCGGCCCGGCCGGTCCTGCAGAGGCGGGCGGCGCTGCTCACCGTGCTCATCGCCGCGGTCTTCGACCTGCTCTTCCTCGTGGTCAACGAGCTGCCCGCGACCGTTCCCGTTGCGCTCGCGCTGGTCGGGATCGAGTGGTGGAGCCACCGGCGGGCCGCCCCGGAGCGCCGCGCGGGGCGGCCCAGCCGGGTCAGTGGGCGTCGCGGCCGGTGGACGCCGGCGGCCGAGACTCCTCCGCCAGGCTCGTGACGACGAGCTGGCCGCGGGCAGCCTCCTCGAGCACCTCCGTCGCCTCCTCCTGAGAGCGGGCGTACAGTTCGACGAGGAGGTGGACGACGATCTGCTCCTCCTCGTGCTTGTGGAAGCGGACGTGGGTGAAGAACTCACGGGTGCCGTGATCACCGAAGGCGGCGTAGGAGAGGGAGTCCCCGGCCCCTTCCCCGGAACACTGCTCGACGTCGTCGGCGTCGACGGTGACCGTGCAGGAGGCGACCCACGGGGTGCCGACGATCATCCGCTCCCAGCGGTCCTCGATCGGCTCGACCCGGCCGTGGTGGAAACCGAGGTGAGGCTGGTCGTGCATGCACTCGAGGCACTGGACGACCGCCTCCTGCATCTCATCGACGACCTCGGCGCGCTCGCCGGTGACGGGGTCAATCCGGTGGATCCCCTCGTAGTGCACCTGCACCTCGAGGTTCTGGGACCAGCAGCGGTAGCAGCGAAGCCAACTGCGCACCTCGGTTGAGCCCTCCATCGCCTGCAGTTTAGTGCGCGCCGGCACGGTTCACGGCGACAGGCGCCTATCCGAAGGTGAAGTCGTAGGCGTGCACGCCGCCGGGGAGCTGCACGGTGATCGTGAACAGGCCGTCCCGGGGGAGCCGGACAAGGTTGTAGAGGGTCTCCTGGCGGACGGTGAAGTACCCGCCGGGACCGACGGCGCTGCCCGCCTCCGCCGCCCGCACGGGCGCACCGTTGACGAGCACCCGGCCGCGGCGGGGGACGTTGTTGTTCGAGGTCATCACGAGGTAGACGTTGGCTGCCTGGACCCGTCCGCTGATGCTCGCCCCCGGCGCAGCCGGCGTGATCGACCCTTCGCTGTTGGAGTGGGCGGGCTGCTCGGCGCTCCAGCGACCGTTGAGGGCCCACTGGTCGAGTGACAGGCTTCCGGTCGGGGTCCGGTAGGTGTGGGTGCCCGACTCGATCGGTTGGAGGAAGCCCTGGTCGCGGATCGGGTTGAGGTAGGTCTCCGGGGTTGCCAGGGCGCGGGAGGGGATGATCGCGCGGGCGGTCGTCGGAGGCGGAAGGTGATGGACGCCGGCCTCATAGAGGAGGGTCCGGACCGCCGCCTCCTCCTGGAGGTAGTTGCCCTCCCCGAACTGGGTGTGGCGCACCTCTCCGTGGGCGTCGATGAGATAGTCGGCCGGCCAGTACTCGTTCCCGTACGCGTCCCAGGTGCCGTAACGGTTGTCCTGGACGACCGGGTAGGTGATCCCGTCGCTGCGGATCGCCGTCGCGACGTTGGCGGCGTTCTGCTCGAAGGTGAACTCCGGCGTCTCGACGCCGACGATGTCGAGCCCGTACCGGTGGTAGGTGCGGTAGAGACCCTCGATGAACGGCAGCGTGCGGATGCAGTTGATGCACGTGTAGGTCCAGAAGTCGACGAGCACCACGTGTCCACGTAGCCCGGTGATCGACTCGGGGCGGTTCCCCGGAGTGTTGAACCACCGTTGGGTGTCGACGAAGTTCGGTGCCCGCCCGAGCTCCCTCAGGGCCGGGGTGTGGACACCGGGAAGGCCGACGGAGGGGGGGATGTGGGCGTCGATGGCGGGGGCGTGCGCGTGCGCGGCGGCAGTGATGAACGGGGAGGTCGGACGCAGACTCGCGAGCTGATGCTGGACGGTGTGGGAGTTCTCGAGACTCTGGGTGGGGTCGAACAGGATCGCCGGCAAGGAACGCTCGTGCCGGGCGATGAACTCATCGAGCTTCGCGTCGAGGTTGAAGGCCATCGCCACTCCGGTGAGCAGGAGCACGACCCCGAGGCTGCGCTCGACGACGTGGCCGCGCGCGCGGCGGCGGATCCGGGTCAGCACCGCCCGGCCACCGAAGCCGTAGAGGAGCATCACCCCGGCGAGTCCGGTCGAGTACGCGAGCGCAACGATCACGACCTCGACCGTTGGCCCGCTCGAGGCGCTGACGGAGGTGACCGCGGCGAGGATCGGGCCGGCGCAGGGGGCGCAGACGAACCCGAGCGCGGCGCCGACGCCGAGGCCGGAGACGAACCCGGTTCCGCGGGTGCGCGGACCGAACCGGGCGAGCCGTGACAGCGGGGCCTGGATCCGCTGGGCGAGCTCGGGGATGAGCATCACGATCCCGAACAGGACGAGGATCACGACGGAGAGGTCGCGGGCGGCGCCGGAGGCGAGCCCGACGCCCTTGACGAGCTGGGCGAGCGCGACGATCGCCACCGTGAAGGCCCCGGCCAGCCCGGTGACGATGCCGAGCGGCCGTCGCCGTCCCCCCGTCGCCGACGCCGACAGCAGCGCGGGGACGACCGGCAGCACACACGGGGTGATCGCGGTGCCCGCACCGGCGATGAGGGCGAAGAGAAGGAGGATGAGCACAGTGAGCGGGGCGGACGGGGGCCTGGCCGGATCCTGAGCCGGTACTGCTCTATACGTGCCCGCCACGCTTCCGGTTCACCCTTTAGCCTTCTCAGGCGATGTCACCTCGAGCCGTTCGCTCCCGCCTCCGCACCGGCCTTGTCGTGCCCCTCCTCACCGTCCTGATCGCCGGCTGCGGGACGAGCCAGACGAGCCTCGTGCGGGCGAAGGTGGCCCAGTTCGCCGGCGCTGTGCACGACCACGACTACACGACGATCTGCCGCCAGGTCCTCGCTCCCCAGCTGCTCGTCGACATCGCCGCCGGCGGGGTCGCCTGCCCGGCGGCGATGCGGATCGGCCTCGGGCGCGTCCACGGCGCCCGGCTCGTGATCGGCCGCATCACCGTCACCGGCGCCCGGGCTCGGGTGCTCACCCTCACCCAGGCCAGAGCGGAGGCCTCGGCGATCACCACGCTCGTGCTCACGCGCACCCGGGCGGGCTGGCGGATCGCCTCCCTCGGCACCGTCGCCGGCTGAGTTGCGGGTCACGGGCGGCGGGCACGGGCGCCTGCTGCGGCCCGCTCGAGCTCGGCGGTGAGACTGGCGACGTCCCGTCCCGCGTCGGCGTCGGCGAGCTGTGCCTCGGCGGCCCGGCGGCCGCCGAGGGCGCGCAGACCGGCGGCGCCGTGCTCCTCGATGAAGTCCGCGAGCGCATGGGCGCGGCGGGCACGGAGACGGCGTGCGGCAAGGTCAAGGCTGTCGCGGTGGGCGTCGAGGGCCCCGATCAGCTTGTCGATTCCGGTGGCAGGCGGGATCGAGGAGACGGCGATCACCTGGGTGCCGGTCGCGCCGACCGACCGGAGGGCGGCGTGGAGGTCGGCCATCGCCCGCTGGGCGACCCGGCCCAGGTCGGCCTTGGTGACGACGAGGACGTCCGGGGTCTCCATGATCCCGGCCTTGAGGAACTGCAGGACGTCCCCGGAGCCGGGCTGGACGACGACGGCGACCGTGTCGGCGACCTCGGCGACCTCCGTCTCGGACTGGCCGACTCCGACCGTCTCGATCACGACGACATCAAAGGCGACCGCGAGCACGCTCGCCGCCGCCCGGGTCGCGGGGGCGAGGCCGCCGAGGCGCTCACCCGCCGCGGTTGAACGGATGAACACCTGCCGGTCCGCCGGGTCATGGCGGATCCGCGCCCGATCCCCGAGCAGGCTGCCGCCGCTGCGTTTGGAGCTGGGGTCGACGGCGAGGATCGCCACGCTCTGGCCGCGGGCCCGGTAGCCCGCGGCCAGCTCAGAGAGCAGGGTCGACTTACCGACCCCGGGCGGTCCGGTGACGCCGATCACCTGCCCGGGGGCCTCGCGGCCGAGGCGGGTGGGGGAGAGGGCGCCGAGTAGCTCAGCGGCCGCGGCGCGGGCGGCCGGCGTCGTCGTCTCGAGCAGGTTGAGGACCGCCGGGGCGGCCGTCAGGTCGCCGTCGAGCAGTCGCCGGGCGAGCGCGGCGGCCGGACCGGGTCCGCTCACACCGGGCTGGCGTGACGCTCGGCGACGAGGCCGATCAGGTCGCGCATCATCTGGTTGAGATCCCAGTCCTTGGGGGTGTAGACCGCCGCGACGCCGGCGGCGCGGAGAGCCGCCGCGTCCGCCTCCGGGATGATCCCGCCACAGACGACCGGGACGTCACCGGCGCCCGCCTGGGCCAGGGCGTCGAGGACGGAGGGGATCAGCTCGGCGTGGGACCCCGACAGGATCGACAGGCCGATCACGTGGACCCCCTCCTGGACTGCGGAGGCGGCGATCTGAGCGGGGGTGAGCCGGATCCCCTCATAGACGACGTCCATGCCGACGTCGCGGGCCCGGACGGCGATCTGCTCGGCACCGTTGGAGTGGCCGTCGAGGCCGGGTTTGCCGACGAGGAACTTGATCCGGCGGCCGAGCTGCTCAGAGACACGCTCCACCTCCTCACGGAGGGCGGACAGGTCCTCGCCGGGGACGGCGACGGCCTCCCCAACGCCGGTCGGGGCTCGGTACTCACCGAACACGTCACGGAGGGTCTCAGACCACTCGCCGGTCGTCACCCCGGCGCGGGCGGCGGCGATCGAGGCGTCCATGATGTTCGCGTTCGGATCGTTGGCCGCCGCGGCGAGCGCGTCGAGAGCCCTGGTGACCGCGGCGGCGTCCCGGCCGGCCTTCCATTCGTCGAGCGCGGCACGGCGTTCGGCCTCCACAGCCGGGTCGACGGTCATGATCCCGCCGTCGTTGCCGGCCGTCAGGGGGCTCGGCTCGGTGCTCTCGTAACGGTTCATCCCGACGACGGTCAGCTCCCCGGACTCGATCCGCCGCCAGCGGGCCCGGTGACTCTCGACGAGTGCAGCCTTCATGTAATCGACCGCCTCGACGGCTCCGCCGAGCTCGGCGACCCGGGCCATCTCCGCCTCCGCGCCGGCTTTCAGTTCGGCGACGAGGCCGTCCATCACGACCGACCCTTCGAAGATGTCCGGGTACTCGAGCAGGTCGGTCTCGAAGGCGAGGATCTGTTGGAGGCGCAGCGACCACTGCTGGTCCCACGGCCGGGGGAGGCCGAGCGCCTCATTCCAGGCCGGCAGCTGCAGCGCCCTGGCGCGGGCATTACGGCCGAGGGTGACCGCCAGCGCCTCGAGGGTGATCCGGTAGACGTTGTTCTCCGGTTGGGCTTCGGTGAGCCCGAGGGAGTTGACCTGGACGCCGTAGCGGAAGCGCAGCTGCTTGGCATCGCTCACCCCGTAGCGGTCGCGACCGATCTGCTCCCAGATCGCGCTCATCGCCCGCAGCTTCGCGTGCTCCTCGACGAACCGCACGCCGGCGTTGACGAAGAAGGAGATGCGGCCGAAGACGTCGCCCATCAGGTCCGCGGCCCGGTCGCCGAGGCGCTCGCGGACGGCGTCGAGGACCGCGATCGCGTTGGACATGCTGTAGGCGATCTCCTGGACCGGGGTCGCGCCCGCCTCCTGCAGGTGGTAGGAGCAGATGTTGATCGGGTTCCACTTGGGAACCTCGACGACCGTGTAGGCGATCATGTCGGCGATCAGACGCAGCGACGGGCCGGGCGGGAAGGCGTAGGTACCGCGGCTGAGGTACTCCTTGAGGATGTCGTTCTGGGTCGTGCCCGACAGGAGGGCGGGGGCGACACCCTGCTCCTCCGCGGCGACGATGTAGAGCGACAGCAGCCACGCCGCCGTCGCGTTGATCGTCATTGACGTGTTCATCTGATCGAGCGGGATCTGCTCGACGAGGGTCTCCATGTCCCCGCGGTGGGCGACCGAGACGCCAACCTTGCCGACCTCGCCGCGGGCGAGCTCGTGATCGGGGTCATAGCCGGTCTGGGTCGGCAGGTCGAAAGCGATCGAGAGGCCCGTCTGGCCCTTGGCGAGGTTGCGGCGGTACAGCTCGTTGGAGCGGCGCGCGTCCGAGTGACCGGCGTAGGTCCGCATCACCCACGGGCGCTCGCGCTCGGGCAGGCGGTGGTCGGAGGAGTCCGTCATCGGGCAAATGTATCTGACCGTCCCGGCCCGACGGGCGGTGCGTGGGGGAGGTGGCGTCCGGCCGGGGCGCTGCGGTAGCCTCCAGCGCCGATGTCTGCCACCGCCCGTGCGATCGACGTCCTCCAGCTCGGGGCGCAGCGGGCGATCTGCTGCTGGCAGGCCGGTGAGTTGCTGATCGACCCAGGCCCTGCCTCGACGCTGCCGAACGTCCTCGCCGCCCTCGACGGGATGGTGCCCCGAGCGGTGCTGCTCACCCACATCCACCTCGACCACGCCGCCGCGACCGGCACGCTCGCGCGGATGTACCCGGAGCTCGAGGTCTACGTTCACGAGCGTGGGGCCCGTCACATGATCGACCCGAGCCGGCTGCTGGCTTCGGCCACTCGCATCTACGGGGACCGGATGGAGATGCTGTGGGGCACCTTCGAGCCGGTCCCCGCCGACCGCGTGCACACCCTCGCCGGCGGCGAGCGCCTCGACTTCGGCGACAGCGGCGCGTTCGAGGTTCTCTATACGCCGGGGCATGCCGTCCACCACGTCAGCTTCCTCAGCGAGGACGGCGGCGCCTACGTCGGGGACGTCGCGGGCACGCGTGCCCCCGGCTCGGCGGTCGTCCTCCCGCCGACCCCGCCACCGGACATCCATCCGCCCGATTGGCAGGCCTCGATCAGCGCCCTCCTCGCCTGCGCCCCGGAGCGGTTGCATTACACCCACTACGGAGTGGCCAACGACCCCGAGGCCCACCTGCGTCAGCTGTCCGAGCGGCTCGAGCGCTGGTCGGCCGCGGCCGCCGCCCACGACATCGATGGCTGGGCGGCGATCGCCCGGGCCGACATGATCAGCGCGGGCGCGGCTCCCGGCGAGCTCGAATACCAGCTCGGAGAGGGCGGCCGGGAGGCCAACTACGGCGGTCTGCGCCGCTACTGGGACACTCGCCCGTCTGCCGGGTAAGCTGAGAGACGCAGATGCCGCTGATGATCGAGGAACTCCCCGTCCTGGGGCGTCCCGGCAGTGGTCTCGGGGGGTCCTGGAACGTCGTCGTCCTCAACGACGATCACAACAGCTTCGACCATGTCGCCGAGACGCTCGCCCGGACGATCCCCGGGATGACACTCGCCGACGGGTACCGGACGGCCGACCGGATTCACCGCCGCGGCCTGGCGATCGTCTTCAGCGGCGCGCGAGATGACGCGGAGGGCCACTGGGAGGCCCTGGCTGACGCAGGCCTCACCCTCGGGCCGCTCGAGTCCGCCTGAGCGGTCCGTGCCGCTCCAGTCGTCTTGCCGGCGGCCGTTCGGACATTCGCGTGACCTTTTACGCGGAGGACTCTCTTATCCGTTGAATCCCGCCGATAGTCACGGCAGCATCCGAATCAGAGGACTTCCACCATGACGCATCACAAGCTCATCCAGCGCACAGGTGCCTCGGCCGCCGGCATGGTCGCGGTCGCCCTGCTGAGCGTCGGACCGGCGAGCGCCGCGAGCACCCACCAGCTTCGCGGGACCGTCGTGCATCACAACATCCGCGCGCACTCGTTCGTGGTCGCCGCCCCCAACGGAACGCTGTACGCCGTTCATGCCGGCCGCCTGCCCGCACTCGGCTCGCGTGTGTCGGTTGCCGTCACACGGCTCGCCAACGGCACCTTCGCGGCTCGGCGGACCGAGGTCACCGGCCATCTGCGCCGCGGCCAGGCCGTTCGTGCCCACGGGGTGGTCAGCTACGTTGATGCCGCCACGCACACCTACACCGTCTCCGCTCGTGGCGTCTCGTTGCTCGTGCATGCCGCCGGTCGCGCTCACATGACCACGACGATGCCCACGGTCGGCTCGGTCGTGACCAGCACGGGCACGCTCGCCGCCGGCGGCATGGACGCCCAGTCCACCGACGACCAGGGCCAGAGCTCCCCGTACTTCCAGCTCGAGGGAGTCGTCCTCTCCGTCGATACGACGAACGGGACGATCACCGTGTCAGCCGACGACAACAACCTCTCCGGGACCGGGATCACCGTCAGCGTCCCGGCGCCGCTCAGCGTCGCCGTCTACCAGCCCGGCCAGGAGGTGGAGCTCCAGGTACAGGATGTCAACGGCACGTACTCCCTGCTGGGCTCCTCCAGTGACCAGGGATACCAGGGTGCCAACGATCAGGCTGACCAGCAGGACAACCAGGGCGACCAGAACAACCAGGGCGACCAGAACAACCAGGGCGACAGCAGCTCAAGCTCCAGCTCGAGCGACAGCAGCTCCAGCTCCAGCTCCAGCTCCAGCGACTCCAGCTCCGGCTCGGGTTCCAGCTCCAGCTCCGGCTCCAGCGACAGCTGACGGCCACGCTCGTTTCATCCTCAGGCATGTGAGCCCCGCACCGCGCCCCATCACCGATGTGCTGCTTCGCAGCCAGAGTGACGAGCGCCTGTGGGCTCTGGCCGGCGCCGGTCACCCACGTGCGTTCACCGTCCTCCTGCAGCGCCATATCGGCCTGCTGACGGTGATCGCGCGGTCGGTGGCCGGCCCGGGAGAGGCAGAAGACGTGATCCAAGAGGGGGCCGCGCGGGCGTGGCGAGCGCTGCAGGCGGGCGCGGAGGTCACCAACCCACGGGCGTGGCTGGCGGCGATCGTCCGTCACGCCGCGACCGAGTCAGCCTCCCGGGCGGTGCCCGGGTCCACCGATCCCGAATCCGAGGTGATCGACCCGCGCTGGGTCGAGGGCTCCGTCCACGACCGGGTCGAGGTGCGGGACCTGCTGCGGGCCATCGGTGAGCTCCCGGACAACCAGCGGCGGGTACTCGTCGCGGCCGAGTTCGATGGTGCCTCGCGGACAGAGATCGCCGCCGCGCTGCAGGTGAGCGAAGGCGCCGTCCGCCAGCTCACCCACCGCGCCCGCCTCACCCTGCGGGCGGCGATGACCGCGCTCATTCCCTTCCCCCTGCTGTCGCGAGTACTTGCCGGAGGGTCGGCATCATTGAGCTCGTCCGTCTCCCTGGAGGCGGTGAGCTCGTTCGCGGGGGGCACGGCCGTCCTCAAAGGAGGGGCGGTGCTGCTCGCGGTCGGAGCGCTCGGCGGAGGCGCGGCATTGCACGCCGTCCTCGGCGGCCCGTCCGGTCAGAAGACGGCGGCGGTTCACGCTGGCCACGGGCGTTCCGGGCATGCCCGCGGGCGGGTCGTGACTGAGGCCAGCGCCCGTGGGGGTGCGATTCCGAACGCCATCGACAATGCCGCGCGGCTCGGGCGGCGCCCCGCCGGTCCGTTCGGCCGGGCGGGTGCCGGAGGTGGATCGGGCGGGAGCCGGCCTGGGCGCGCCGCCGGGTTGGGCGCCGCCACCACGATGCCGCGGAGGATCGGTGATGGGAGCACCGCAGAGAGGTCAAACGGGGCCGCCGACGGCTCTGGAACGGATCAGAGCGCCGGCACCACCACGACGCCCAGTCATGCCGGCCCTGAGAACGGGGGAGTCTCGGGCACCGACAGCAGCTCTCAATCGACGGGCCAGGACGCGGGCGGCCAGAGCACGAGCGCCTCTGACGGCGCTCAGACACCGGTCTCGGAGGCGAGCAGCGGCGGCTCCCAGGACGGGGCGAGCACGACGACGACCCCCACAGCGACCTCCGGTTCGGACACCACGCCGACCGGCACGACAACCAGTGCGACAGTCAGCTCCACGGACACATCCACCAGCCCCGCGCCGTCGAGCACCGACGCCTCAGGCACCGCCTCCGCGCCCGGGGACGTCACCTCCAGCGCCGACAGCGGGTCCACCGGGTCAGCCGACGGTTGATCCGACGGGCCCGAGGCGCACCACCGGCGGTGTTTCTACCGGCGGTGCTCTGTTGGTATCTGGTGAAGGGGTACCCCGCTCAGGATCAAACCGACTGACTTCTGCTCTCCGTGGACGTCTGCACAAGTGAGACGGGCCGAATTTCCGCGGCCTGCATCGAAACCAAAGAGGAGTCACATATGTCCCATTCACGTCTGAGCGCCGGCGCGGCGGCCCTGGTCGCCGCCGGAGCGATCGGGGCGGCCACCGCGGCCCCGGCGATCGCCCACACACCGGTCCGCACCCACACGCTCACCCTGACGGGAACGGTTGCCAGCACCGACCCGGCGACCCACGACTTCGTGCTCGACGCGACCGGCGGCACGATGTACACGATCCACATCGGCCGGCTGCCGGTGGTCGGGGAAACCATCACGGTCACCGTCCACAAGGCCCACAAGGGGCTCTACGAGACCAACAGCTTCAAGGTTGACAAGAAGGCCGGCAAGCACCTCGGCAAGGGGCACGCCAAGCCGAAGCACGGCAAGGCGAAGGGGCACGGCAAGGCGAAGAGGCACGGCAAGTCCGCCTGAGTAGCGGACCGCCTCGGCGTCGCGTTGCGGGCGCCGGGGCGGTCTACTGCTGTACGGCGGGCACCGGGTATCGCTCAGGCGCCGACGGGGTCGGCCCCGCCGCTGGCGACGGAGTCGATCGCTGCCTGACCGGCATGGGCGGCAGCATGCTTAGCGTTCGCCGCGGCCTCTGAGGCGGCGAAACGGGCGCTCGAGGCCGCACCGGTGGCAGCGTGGCGCGCGTTCGCGGCGGCGAGCTTCGCCGACGTCGCCGCGTCCGTGGCGACGGTTCGCACCGTCGAAGCGGCGCCGGCGAGCTTGGCGGCCTGGCGCTCGGGTGAGACCCGGACGACATTCCAGATGAGGCCGAGCCGCTCGAGCAGCAGGATCATCAGGCCGGTCGGGTCGGTGAGCCGCTCCCCGAGCCGGAGACCGTGGAAGGCCGAAGTCGGGAAGGCGTGATGGTTGTGATGCCAGGACTCCCCGAGGGAGAAGGGCGCAAGCCAGAACACGTTGCGAGACTCATCTTCGACGTCGAAGCGGCGGTTGCCGAAGAAGTGGCAGACCGAGTTGATCGACCATGTGATGTGGTGGACGAGGAAGACGCGGACGAGGCCGCCCCAGACGACGCCCATCAGCGCCGCCCACCAGGTACCGGCAATGGCAAAGGCAATCAGACCGGGGAGGCCGAGGGAGAGGACGATCCAGAGCGGGAACAGGCGGTCGATCCGGCGGATCGTCGGGTCCTTGAGCAGGTCGGGCGCGTAGCGCTCCTGTTCGGCCTGGCCGACGGACTCAAACAGCCAGCCCATGTGCGCGTGCCAGAGGCCCTTGATCGCGCCGCCGAACCCGGGCCCAGCCAAGTGCGGGGAGTGCGGATCACCCTCCTGGTCGGTGAAGGTGTGGTGCTTGCGGTGGTCGGCAACCCAGGTGATCACCGAGCCCTCGAGCGCCATTGACCCGATGATCGCGAGCACGGCCCGCATCGGCGCCGAAGTCTGGAAGGACCGGTGGGTGAAGAGGCGGTGGTAGCCGAGTGTGATCCCACCCGCGGTGAGCACGTAGGAGACGAGTAGGATCGCGAGCACGAGCGGTCCGATCGCCCGGTGCCAGAGGAGCACGATGCCGAGAACGAGGGCGGCCGGGGGGAGGGCGACGCCGAGGAGGTTGGTGAACTTGTGGACGCGGGTCACGCTCTGAGTGTACAGGGGTTCACTCAGAGGTTAGGCGACCCGAAGGCCAGATTCCCCCCGGACAGCGGGGTGCCAGGAGCCCGACACCCCGCCGGCGAGACTAGGAGACGAGCTCGGTGTCGGCGCTCACGTGGGACACGGCGGGGACGTCGGCGTCAGATCCGATCTCGTCGTGCCAGACGTAGGTGATCGGGACCATGTACTTGCCGGAGTAGCGCGCGCGGAACTCGATCGCCTCCTCACCCTCCCAGTAGCGGTACCAGTCGTCCTTGGAGTTGAACCAGACCATCAGCTTCAGGTTGAAGCGGTCGTCGCGGCTGCGCTGGACCGTGTACTTGGTCGCCCCGTAGTGGAGGGAAGCGGGACCGAGCATGTCGACGATCCCGTCGGCCAGCATGTCGCCGCGGCCGAGGGTCGCGTAGAGGGGGATATGAACGACACCTGAGGCCATGCTCACGCTCCTACTTCAGCTCGAATTGCGCCGGGGCCCTGCGCGGTCTTGCCCTGGCCCTCCTCGGTCGCTCCGACGAGAATCGCGATCTTACCGAGGTGCTTGTTCTCGCGCAGGAGCTGGTGGGCCTCCGCGACCTTGTCAAAGCCGAGCACGCGCCACAGCACGGGACGGATCTTGGACTCCTCGATGAGCGCGTTCGCCTTGGTCGCCTCCCAGGCGTTGGCGAAGTGGCTGCCGATGATCTCCTTCTGGCGCATCCACAGGTAGCGCACGTCGAAGTCGAGCTGATACCCGGAGGTCGCGCCGCAGATGACGACCTTGCCGAACGGCTTGACGGTGAGCACGGAGGTCGGGAACGTCGCCTGACCGACGTGCTCGAAGACGATGTCGGGCGCCCCGCCGAGCACCTCCTCCACCGCCTGGCTGAAGCGCCGTGACTCCTTGAAGCGGGTCTTCTCCTCCTCCGGGCTCTCGCCGCCGCGGCGCATCATGCCGGAGAAGTCGTTGCGGTTGATGTAGCCGGTCGCGCCGAGCGTCTTGATCAGCTCGCCCTTCTCGTCGGAGGAGACGACGCCGACGCAGTCGGCCCCCGAGATGTGACAGAGCTGGGTGGCGAACACTCCGAGGCCGCCGGCGGCCCCCCAGATGAGGACCTTGTGCCCGGCCTGGAGCTGGACGCGGTCCATCAGCATCCGGTAGGCGGTGAAGTACGTGAGCCCGTAGGAGGCGGCGTCCTCCCAGGAGAGGTGCTTGGGCTTGGGCAACAGCTGCTGGGCCTGGACCTTGCAGAACTGGGCAAAGGACCCCCATGTCGTCTCATAGGCCCAGATCCGCTGGCTCGGCGCTGCGAGCGGGTCCAGGCCGTGCACCTCCGGATCCTCATAAGACGCCTGGTTGCAGTGGACGACGACCTCGTCCCCGACCTTCCAGCGGGTCACGCCCTCCCCGACCTTCCACACGATCCCGGACGCGTCCGAGCCGCCGATGTGGTGCTTGTAGATGGGGTGGTCCCCATAGCGGAAGACGCTGATCGGCTCCCCGAGCGCAGCCCAGACGTTGTTGAAGTTGACCCCGGCCGCCATCACGCGAACGATCACCTCGAACGCCGCCGGCTCGGGCACCTCGACCTCCTCTAGCTGGATCGCGTCGATCGGCTCGCCGAAGCGATCCTCACGGATCACCCAGGCGGCCATCGTCCGGGGAAGTTCTCCCGGTTCGGTGCTCACCGTTGCGACTGCGCTCACGTCAATGGCCACTGCGGCCCTCCTTTGCCCTTAGAGTGGCGCCGGATGGTACCGGCTGGCTGCCGAGCCGGTCCGCTCAGGCTCAGGGTTGGAGCAGGGCGTTGTCGGCGTTCGGTCGCAGGCGCCCGACGGTGAGCTCGGTGGCGGGGATCCCAGGTCCCGCGCGGAGCGTGTAGACGCCCGCGCGGGTCGGGTCGGCGGTGACCTGCGCGGCCTGGCCGGCGTCGATCCCCCCGCTCGTGGCGAGCTGTTCCCCGCCGGGGGCGGTGAGCGACAGCGCCCGCGTCCGGGCGGCCTGGTTGGTCACGAACAGGATCACCGGTCCGGCGCCGATCCGGTCGGGCGAGACCGAGACGTGCGTCCCGTCGATGTAGACGCTGAGGTCGACCGGGAGCGGAGGCCGGGGAATGTCGGCGAAGTGGCGGGCGGCGCCGCAGGCAGCGATCGTCGCCGCCGCGAGGAGGGCGGCGACAGCTGCCGGCGCCCGGCGGGGAAGGCGGGCACAGACGGAGGGGACCTGATCAGCCTGCATCAGAGCGCCACCCTAACGGGTGTGCGCGGGCGCTGCGCCGGATCGCCCCCGGGGCCTGGTCGGGGGTTCTGCACGGCGGTCTGCAGCCCGTCCGGGCCGGCGGATATCACCTGGCGATGCTCTCCCTCGACCGCCCGCTCGCCACGCTCGAGTTCGTCGCCCTCGATACCGAGACCAACGGTCTCGGCGGCGCGTCCTGTGAGCTGACGGAGGTCGGTGCGGTGATCGTCGGCGGCGGCGAGACCCATCAGAGCTGGTCCTCGCTTGTGGCGACCAACCTCCCGCTCGGCCGCGGGGTCCAGCGCTTCACGGGGATCACCCAGGCCGACATCGACGGCGCACCCAGACCCGAGATGGTGCTGCCCCAGCTCGCGGATCTGCTCACGGGGCGAGTGCTCGTCGCCCACAACGCGGCGTTTGACCGCCGCGTGCTCGCCGCCGCCTTCGGCGCGGCCGGGCTCGCCTGGCCGGACCCGCCCGCGCTGTGTACCGTCGCGCTCGCGCGGGCGCTGATGCCGCCGACCGTCACCGCCCCCTCGCGACGGCTCGCGGTGCTTGCCGACGCGTTCGGGATCGAGGTCGCCACCACCCACCGTGCCCTCGCGGACGCGGAAACCTGCGCGGCGATCTTCTGCGCGCTCTTTCGCACGCTCTGTGCCGCCGCCCCGACCCTCGCGGATGCCGTCGCGCTGATCGGACCCGGGGCGAGCCGGCGGGCTCGCCAGCCCAGTCGCCCTCACCCTCGGCCCCGGCGCCAGGCGGCGGTTGGGGCGCGGGAGATCCCGGCGCTCGACTTCACGGAGCTGCCGAGCGACCCCGGGGTGTACGTCTTCGCAAGCGAGCGGGGTGTCCCGCTGTACGTCGGCAAGTCGGTGGCGATCGCCAGTCGGGCCCGGGCCCACTTCGCGCCCTCGACGCCGCGAGCGGCGTGGACCCAGCAGGCCCGGCTGGTCGACTACCGGGCGACGGCCTCCGAACTCGGCGCTCTCATCCTCGAGAACCGTCTGATCAAGGAGCTGGCGCCCGCCGGCAACGTCGCCCGGGCCCCCCGCTCCGGGCGCGAGGGGACGCCGGTGTATCTCACCTGTCGCCTCGACATCCCCTTTCCGGTGCTCGAAGTGGCCGCCCGTCCGGCGGGCGGCCACGCGATCAACATCGGCCCGGTACGGGGTGCGGAAGCGGTCGCGGAGCTCGCGGGAGAACTCACCTCCCTGCACCAGCTGCGCCACTGTGGCCGGAGGCTGTCGCGCCGCGCCGCCCCGTCCGTCTACGGGCAGATGGGACGCTGTCTCTCACCGTGTCTCGGAGACCTCGACCCGAACCTCTATCGGCGTCGGCTCGATCAGGCCCTCGCACCGTTCCTCTGCGTCGAGGATGCCCGTCGGGGTCTGCTGGAGCTGATCGACGCCCGCATCGCCGAGGCGTCGGCGGCCAGACAGTACGAGCGTGCCGCCGCGCTCGTCCGGCGCCGGGCGCGGTGCGTGACCATCCTCGCCCGTCTCGACGGGCGGCTGGGGGCGACGCACGCGCGGCCTCTGCTGATCCTCGCCCGGCATCCCCGGGCAGTGCGGTTTGACGCGTTCTGGCTCGCCGCCGGTCGCCTCCTCGATTGGGGTGAGCTCCCCGATGAGGTGGGGGAGGTGGTCCGGCGGACCGAGCGGGTCCTCGCCCGGGCGGGCCGGCCCGGGACCGGCGCCCACGTCCCGCCGGAGGAGGTGGACGAGCTGGCGATCCTCAGTACCTACCTGAGCGCCCATCCCGAGCTTGAGCAGCTCGCGCTCGCGCCTCCCCCTGATCCGGCGGTGCTGGCGGCCTTCCTCGCCGGAGCGCGCCAACGGGCGTCCGTGGCGGCGCCTCAGCGGAAGGGCAGTTCGACCACCTCGGCGATGATGTCGCCGTCGGCCTCCAGTCGCGCTCCGACCGGCGCCTCGCGGCGGACGAAACCGAGCCCGATCGGGCCGAAGCGCGGGGAGTCGGCGGCGCTCGTGACCGTCGCGACCACCCGCCCGGCGGCACGCAGCTCCAGGCCCGGGGTGAGCGGCGCCGACGCTTTCAGCCCGCGCAGCTCCCGGTTGGGCTTGCCACGGTAGAAGAGCCGGGCGACCGTTTCCTGCCCGACGTAGCAGCCCTTGGTGAAGGAGACCGCGCGGTCATTGAGCCCGGCCTCCTGGGGGATGACGGTGTCGTCGAGGTCGGTGCCGTAACGCGGGCGGCCCGATTCGATGCGCAGGCATTCGGCGGCCGTCTCCGACACCGGTGTTGCTCCCCCGGCGCCGAGGGCGGCGGTGAGGTCGGGGACCGCCGCGGCCTCGGCGAGGAGGTCGACGCCGGCGTCGGTCCGGATGATCCGGACCTCGACGCCGGCCAGCGTGCCGAGGTGATGATCGTGCTCGGCCGGGCCCGGGGGGGTGGCACCGAGGTCGGCGAGCACCGCATCGGCCCGGGGTCCGATCAGGGACAGGAGCCCGCGCTCGAGGGTGCGACGGTGCAGCTCGACGTCGTGTCCGAGCCGGAAGCGCCACAGGGTGTTGAAGAGTTCCTGCAGGCCCGGCCGTTCGGTGTCGATGAGCAGTTCCGCGTCCGCGTCGAGGATCCGCAGATCCGCGAGCATCTTGCCCTTGTTGGTCAGCAGCGCCGCGTAGCTCCCGTGCCCGGGCACGAGGGCGGTGACGTCCTGGCTGACCTGGCCGTGCAGGAACGCCTTCGCATCCGGCCCGCTGAGGGCGAGCTTGCCGCGCTCGGAGCGATCGAGCATCCCGCAGGCCTCACGGAGGTGGCGGTCTTCGGCGGGATCGGGACGGTCGGGGGTGGGCACTTCAGAAACGATAGTGCCCGATGCCGCCCGGTCAGAGCGGCGCGGTCAGCGAAGAGCGGTGCCGCGAGCGGCCTCTAGCATTGACGGCCATGTCCCGCCGCGTGACGTTCAGCCGGAACCTGACCCTGTCCCTGTCGCGGACCTGTCGCTGCTACTGCAAGTACTGCGCCTTTGCCACCCACCAGGCGCACCTGCACGAGCCGGAGGAGGTGCTCGCCCTCCTCGACCAGGCGGTCTCCCGCCACCGGGTCAAGGAGCTGCTCGTGCTCACGGGGGAGCGGCCGGAGGTCAACTCGGGCGTCCGGGCGCGCCTGACCGAGCTCGGCTTTGACGACTTCGTCGGCTACGTCGTGTGGGTGTGTGAACAGGCGCTCTCGCGGGGACTGCTGCCGCACACGAACCTCGGAGTGCTCGCCGAGGCCGACCTGGCCCGAGTGCGCGAGGTGACCGCATCTCAGGGGCTGATGCTCGAGTCGATCAACCCGTCACTGACCGCCCACCAGGGGTCACCGACCAAGCATCCCGACGCCCGGCTGGCGACGATCCGCGCCGCCGGAGCCCTGAAGATCCCCTTCACGAGCGGGATCCTCGTCGGAATCGGTGAGTCGCGCGAGGATCGTTTCGGCGCGCTGGAGGCCCTCGCCGCCGTCCACGCCGAGTACGGGCACCTGCAGGAGATCATCATCCAGAACTTCCTGCCCCACCCCTCCTACTACGGTCAGGAACCGGCGCAGATCGCCACCGATGCGGCCGCCCGGTACTGGCGCACCGGGATCGGGGAGGGTCCGCGTGAGGCAGTTCCCGCGTGGGCGACACCGGTCGAGCTCGGCGATCTCACCGAGCTCGTGTGCTTCTGCGCGCAGACGCTGCCGGGCGTCGGGATCCAGGTTCCGCCGAACCTCAGTGACTTCTGGCCCGAGCTCGTCGCCGCCGGGGCGACCGACCTCGGTGGCCTGTCGGCCAACGGCGACCACATCAGCCCCGAGCATCCCTTCCCGAGTCCCACCCAGGTCCGCCGTCGCCTCGGCGCCGACGGGTACGCGCTGTCGGAGCGGCTGTGTGTCTACCCCGAGTACATCGACCCGGAGTGGATCGCCCCCGGCGTGCTCGACCTCATCCGCACCGACTACTGGTCCTTCATCCCCCGCCACGGCTCCGGCCGCCGGCGCACGCTCACCGTCGCCCCCGGCGTCGCCCACCGCGCGATCGCCGCCGCGGTCGCCGACCGGCCCCTGGACCGTGACGAGCTCACCGCCCTGTTCGCCGAGCGCCGGCCCGAGGTGATCGAGGACATCCGTCAAGCCGCCGACGGGCTGCGCCGCGAGTACGCCGGGGACACCGTCACCTTCGTCGTCAACCGCAACATCAACGTCTCGAACATCTGTACGGTCGGCTGCGCCTTCTGCGGCTTTGGCCAGTCGCGACGCTCCCCCGACGCCTACGAGCACAGTGAGGCGGACTTCGCCGAGCGGATCGCGGACGCCGTCGCCTTCGGCGCGACCGAGCTGTGCATCCAGTCGGGCATCCACCCCGACTGGCAGCTCGAGGACTACGCCCGCTGGCTCACCTTCGCCAAGACGACGGGACGGGCGCACGGCGTCGAGCTGCACCTCCACGCCTACAGCCCGATGGAGGTCGCCCACATGGTCGACGTCAGCGGACTGACGCCCGCCGAGGTGTTCACCCGCCTCCGCGCCGCCGGGCTCGGCTCGACCCCGGGAACCGCCGCAGAGGTGCTCGACGACGGGGTGCGCGAGCGGATCTCCCCGAACAAGCTGCCGGCGGACCGCTGGGTGGAGATCATCGAGGCGTCCCACCGCGCCGGACTGCGCTCGACCGCGACGGTGATGTTCGGCCACATCGAGGAACCCTGGGAGCTGGCCCGCCACATGGAGGTGATCCGCGGCCTCCAAAACCGCACGGGCGGCTTCACCGAGTTCGTGCCGCTGTCCTTCATCCCCTTCCAGACACTGCTGGGCCGCCGGCACGGGATCGAGGAGATCTCGATGGAGGAGAACCTCAAGCACACCGCCGTGTTCCGCCTTGCGCTCGGCTCGAGCGTGCCCAACCTGCAGGCGAGCTGGGTGAAGATGGGGCTCGCCGGCGCGACCGAGGCGCTGGGGTGGGGGGTCAACGACCTCGGCGGCACGCTGATGGAGGAGTCGATCAGTCGGATGGCCGGAGCCGACCACGGGGTCCGGCTCGATCCCGCCGACCTCATCGCCGCCGCGCACGGCGCCGGCCGCCCGGCGGCGGAGCGGACGACCCTCTATGAGATCCGCCGCCACCACCCCCTCCCGGTCGACGCATGAGCGGCTCCACCGTCGCCTGATGAACCGCACGCCGACGCTCTTTGCCGGAGTCGAGCCGCTCGAGGTGTTCGTCGAGCTGCTCGCCGAACTGGACGTGGAGACGACTTCGACGGAGTTCTATGACCGGATCTGTGAGGCGATCTGCCGGCTGACGACGATGCAGCGGGCGGCGATCTTCATGTCCCACGGACGCGGCCACGCCGTCCGAGCGGTGGGCGCGCACGGAACCTCCTTCGCCGAGCTGGCGGCGATGCGCCCGACCCTGTGGGGCGCACCGCTCGCCCGCCGGGCCCTGCAGGCGGATGAAGTGGTGATTGTCCGCACCGGCATCAAGGCGGAGATCCCGGCCGAGTACGCCGACCAGCTCGGCATCTCGACGCTGACCTGCACGCCGCTGTCGGCCGCCGGTCGCGCCTACGGCGTGATCCTCGCCGACCGCGGCGGCGGCGAGTTCGATCTCTCCGACGGGGAACGCCACCTCCTTTGGACACTCGGCAAGACGGCCGCTCTCGTGGCCACCGCTCGGATCACCACGCGCGAGGAGGAGCAGGCTCGGCGGCTCACCGAACGGCTTGACCTCGCCCGCGAGATCCACGAGCGGGTGATCCAGCGTCTGTTCGGGGTGTCGCTCGCGCTGACGGCCCCCCACCTCGACGACGCCCAGCGGGAACGCTCACGGACCGAGTTGCAGGAGGCGATGGGCGAGCTGCGCGCCGCCCTCGAACGGCCCCTGGCGATCCGTGACCCGGACGAGCACGGCTCCCTCGCCGCCGAGCTCGAACGGCTTGCGGGGGTGCAGACGATCGCCGGGGCGGAGATCACCGTGCACTGGCCCGCCGGGGTCGCCGTCCCGGCCAGCCATGAGGTGGCTGCGCAGTCGTTTCTCACCGAGGCGCTGCGCAACGCCAAGAAACACGCCTCCCCGACCCAGATCGAGGTGACGGTCACCAACGATGGTGAGACGTTTGCCCTGCAGGTCCGCAATGACGGGGTCGCCGCTCGGCCGCGTGGGGCGGGGATGGGGCTGCGGCTCGCGGCCTTCGAGGCGCTGTCGCTCGGCGGGGTCGTCGAGTTCGGAGAGTGTGAGGACCGCTCATGGCGGGCTCGGCTGGTCCTGCCCGTCTGAGGGTTCTCGTCGTGGACGACCATGACGTCGTCCACTGGGGATTGCGCCTGCTGCTCGGCTCCCAGCCGTGGGTCGAGCGGTGCCTGGCGGCCCGTAGCGGAGCGGAGGCGCTCGCGCTCACGCGCCGCTTTGAACCGAGCGTCGCCCTGGTTGACCTGTTCCTCGCCGGCGAGTCGGGGGCGGATGTCTGCGCGGCGATCCGCGCGCAGTCCCCCCACACCCGGGTGCTGCTCATCTCCGGGGCCGGCCGCATGTCACCGGCGGCGGCGAAGGCGGCCGGCGCCTCAGGCTTCGTCTCCAAGGACCTCGAGGCCTCCGAGCTCGCCCGCGCGGTGCAGCTCGTCGGCTCGGGGCAGACGCTCTTTCCGACCAAGTCCGCCCAGCCCGAGCCGCTGCTCACCGAGCGCGAGCGCGAGGTGCTCGAGCTGATCGCTGCCGGGGAGACGAACGCGGAGATCGCCCGGCGCCTGTTTCTCAGTCCGCACACGATCAAGGAGCACACGAGCGCGCTCTATCGCAAGCTCGGGGCCCGCAACCGGGCTGAGGCCGTCCAGCTCGCCCAGCGGATCGGCCTGCTCGCCTGACCCTCGTCAGCCCGGCTCGGGGCGGCATCGCCGGCGGCGTACCATCTGAGCTGTGGCGATGGTGATCGGTGTGGTGGTGGTATTGGCCGGGGTGGTGATCGGCTGGTGGACGGTGGCCGGCAGCGGCATCCACAACCGGCCCTACAGCGGGGCGGACGCGCCCGGTGCCGACCACCAGTTCGGCGAGAGCCCGCTCGACTCGCCGTGGCAGATGAACGAGTGGAGCCGCGGCACCCAGTCCCGGGCCCGCCGCCGGCGCGTCAATCGAGGCTGAGCACGAGCTTGACGGCCCCGAGGTGGCCGGCCTCTGACCGCGCCTGTGCGGTTGCGACCTCGGCGAGCGGGTGGACCTCGACCGCCGGTGGTCGGTAGGCCCTGCGGTCGAGCAGTTCGGCGACGGCGGTGAGCCCGTAGAAGGCGCTGTTCTGACCGCTCGCGGTCACCCCGTGGTCCCCGGCCCCGTCGAAGTCGGCGATCGTCACGACCCGCGCCGGGTCGCCGGTGAGCGCCACGAGGTCACCGAGGACTCCGCCGCCGGCCGCGTCGACGGCCGCGTCAACTCCGCGCCCGTCGGTCATCTCGCGCACCCGGCCGAGAAGGCCCTCCCCGTAGGCGACCGGCTCGGCTCCCAACGCCTCCAGCCGCCCATGGTTGGCCACCGACCCGGTTCCGATCACGCGGGCGCCCCGGGCGCGGGCGATCTGCACCGCACTCTGGCCGACCGCCCCGCTCGCGCCGTGGATGAGCAGGGTCTGCCCCGCGGAGCCCTCAGCGCCGATGCCGACGAGATCAAGGACGCGGAACGCTGTCTCCAGGGCGACCGGCAGCCCAGCCGCAGTGATGAGGTCAAGTCCCGCGGGGATCCGGGCATAGTGGGCCGACAGGGTGTAGTCGGCCGCCCCCCCGCCGATCGCGAACCCGTACACGGTGTCCCCGACCCGAACGTCGGTCACCCCCTCACCGAGCGCGTCGACGTGTCCGGCGACCTCGAGCCCGACCCGCCTGGGCGGCTCTCCGCCCATCAGGCCTCGGCGCAGCTTCCAGTCATAGGGGTTGACACCGGCGGCGGCGACAGCGATCCGGATCCGGCCCGGCCCGGGCTCGGGCACGGGGGCGTCGATGATCTCGAGCACCTCGGGGCCGCCGAAGGCGGAGAAGGAGACGGCGCGCACCTAGGCCGCCCAGCCCCGGGTGAGCGCGTCACGCGCAAGCTCGAGCCAGCTTCCGGTCGCCCCGAGGTAGGCGAGCTGGGCACACAGCTGCCCGATCGCACGGGCCGGGTAGAGGTCACCGGGAGGCAGCCGGGCGGCGAGCGCGAGTCCGAGCACCGCTTCCTCCTGGTCCTCGAGTCGGCTCAGGACGCCGTTCACCGCGGCGATGTCGAGGCGGGAGGGTGCGGGCTCGCCGAGCGGCCCGAGCACCGCCCGGGTGACGGTGAGGGCCGACTCGCCGGAACCGGGGGCGAGTACCCCGAGCGCGACGACGGCGTCATCGAGGGCGTCCGCGTCGCCACGGAGGAATGCGTCGAGAACGGCGAGCGCGTGATCGGCCCGGGATCGGTCGACGGTGGCGACCGCCCCATAGTCGAGCACGCCGACGCTTCCGTCGGCCAGCAGCCGCAGGTCGGCACGATCGAGGTCACAGTGGACCAGCCCCTCCCGAAGCCCGCCGACAACGAACGTCAGCAGCGCGGCGGCGACGGTGTCGGCCCGTGAGCCGACACCGTCGAAGAGCGGCTGGCCCTCGAGCCACTCGCTCACGAGCACCGTCTCGTGACAGAGCTCGCTCACGGGGGCGGGCGCCCGGACCGGGCCACTGCGGAGGGCGCGGTGGAAGCGGCGCATCATCGTCGCCTCGTGTTCGAGATCGAGCTCATCCATCACTCGCTCGCGGACCTCGCGGACGAGCCCGGCCGGATCGAGGGCGGGGAACGCGCCGGCGAGCGGGGTGAGGAGCCCGTCGAGCAGGGCGAGGTCCTGGCGAACCGCCGAGGCGAGCCCGGGACGGAGCACCTTGATCGCGACCGAGCGGCCGTCGTGGACGCCCCGGTGCACCTGAGCGATCGCGGTGACGGCGACCGGATCGATCTCAAGGGAGTCGAGGGTCGCCTCGACCCGGCGGACCCCCCAGGCGTCGCGGAGAATCGCCTCGACCTCACGGATCCGGAGGGGGGCGGCGGCCGCGACGGTGGCCGCCTCGATGGCGCTGCCGACCGGGCCCGCGAGCGGTTCGCGGATCCAGCTCGGGTGAAGGTTGGCCCCGAGGCGGGTGAGGACGAGCCGGCCGGCCGTCGTCGTCCGCGCCAGCCCGAGCGCGACGCCGATCAGCGCCTCGATCTGGGCGGCGGCGTCGGCAGCGGCGGAACTCGGCATCACCAGTCATGCTAGGGATGAGTGCGGCGGAGGCTGTCGTGCGTGCGTCGGCGAACGCTGGCGATCACCGCTTGGTGACAACTGGTCACGTTCTCCTCGTACGCTTAGACCGTCAGGGATGTCGACCGGCACGGGGAGAACGTCAATGAGCAGATCGAGGCACAGCATCACCGCATGGGCCGTGCTGGCCGCGGCGGTCCTCGCTGGCGTCGTCTTCACACCGGGTGGCGCGGCGACTGCCGCCGTCCACCGTCAGATGGCCAGCGCCGCACCCGACGCCAGCGCCGCACCCGGCTTGCCGCCGATCCGCCACGTCTTCGTGATCGTGCTGGAGAACGAGTCGGCCTCCACGACGTTCCCGGCGAGCGGACCGTCGCCGGTGCCCTATCTCGGTGACACGATGCGAGCCGAGGGGGCGTTTCTGCCGAACTACTACGGCACCGGGCACGAGTCCAACGACAACTACATCTCGATGGTGAGCGGTCAGGCGCCGAACGTCGATAACTCGACCGACTGCCAGAACTATGTGAACTTTCCGACGACCGCCACGACCGGGCCGCCCTATCACCAACAGGAGGGCGAGGGCTGCGTCTACCCGGCCGACATCCCGACGATCGGCGCCCAGCTGGATGCGGCCGGGCTGAGTTGGCGCGACTACAACGAGGACATGGGGAACATCCCCTCACGGGAGTCCTCGACCTGCGGCCACCCGCCCGTCGGCGCGCGCGACAACACCCAGAGCCAGGTCGCCGGGGACGCCTACGCGACCCGGCATGACCCGTTCGTCTACTTCCACAGCGTCATCGACAACACCGCCTACTGCGACAGCCACGTGGTCAACCTCAACGTGTTGAACCAGGACCTCAAGAGCGCGGCGAGCACCCCCAACTACGTCTACATCACCCCCAACCTGTGTCACGACGGTCACGACGCGACCTGCAAAACGCCTGGAGAGGATGGTGGGCTCGCCGGAATCGACCAGTTCCTCTCCACCTGGATCCCGAAGATCACGCACTCACCGGCCTACCAGGATCAAAACGGGCTGATCATCACGACCTTCGACGAAGCCTCCGGCTCCGATGGCTCCTCCTGCTGCGGGGAGATCGCCGGACCGGGCGAGCCGCTGCCCGGGCTGTTTGGCCATGGTGGCGGTCGGGTCGGCGCGGTCCTGTTGTCGCCCTGCATCGCACCCGGGACCGTGTCGAAGACTCCCTACAACCACTACGCGATGCTCGGTTCGATCGAGAACCTGTTCGGCCTGTCCCATCTCGGCTACGCCGGGCTGCCGGGCGAGAACTACTTCGGCTCCGACGTCTTCACCCGGCCATCGTGTGCTGATCCCCCGACCGTCGGGTTGACCCTCAGGCCGCCGGGGCGGCGCTCTCGCTCTGACCGGCTCACGGTGAACGTGCACGTCGGCGGCGGCGACCGGGGGGTCGAGGACATCCTTCAGGAACGGGCTCGGTACGGCCGGCGCTGGACGGGTTGGCGGACCATCGCCCGCGGCGGTGGCGGTCTCCGTGACCGGGTCGTCGTACGCCGAGGCGTGACCTACGGGTTCCGGGCCCAGGCGACGAACGCGCTCGGGCTGGTGAGCCCGTGGGAGACGCGTACCGTCCGGCTCCCGAGGCGCCGTCCGGCGCGTCGCCGGGCACGTCGCCGCTGAGAGCTAGACCGGCGTCGCGTCGTAGCGCTCGCGACGCTTGAGGTCGCGCTCGGACTCATTCAGCGCGCGGACGAAGAAATAGCCGACCCCGATCCCCATCACGATCGACTGCTCGAGGGTCATCACGAGCCCGGCGATGTTCTGGTCGACGACGGCGCTCAGGCCGAAATAGTGGATGTGGTGCTGGTAGTAGGGGTAGAAGGAATAGGGGGCGAAGGCGAGGGCGATCCCGAGCCCGCCGACGGTCAGCTTGGTGATCACCATGTAGCTCACCGGGCCGAGTCCACCAAGGTGGTTTCGGGCCTTGATCGGGGAGAGCAGGTGCCACCAGTACATGACGCCCGCTGTGGCGAAGCAGGCGTGCTCGAGCACGTGGATGAGCGGCTGGCGCAGCGCGAGGTCGTACATCGCCGGGATGTGCCACACCAGCATGAACCCGATGTAGGCGAGGAGGGCGAAGACCGGGTAGCCGAGCACGCCGATCCGCTGCTCGATCACGGTCACCCGACGGGTCACCGGCCGCAGGATGCCCTTGGTGAGGCTGAGCACGAGGGTGATCGGCATGATGTCGAGCAGCAGCAGGTGCTGGATCATGTGGACGAACAGCAGGTCCGTTGACCAGGTGTCGACGGGTGAGATGAGCGCCACGAGGATGCTCAGCATGCTGATGACGAACAGCGTCAGGCGCCCGTAGCCGGGCGGGTGGGGCTGGCCGGGCTGGCGGGCCCGCCGCCAGCCCGTTCCGTAGGCGAGGCTGAGCGCGGCAACGCCGACGATCACGCTC
This sequence comes from Conexibacter sp. DBS9H8, assembly GCF_023330685.1. Lineage (GTDB taxonomy): Bacteria > Actinomycetota > Thermoleophilia > Solirubrobacterales > Solirubrobacteraceae > Palsa-465. Next base: position 2,672,513 of record NZ_CP097128.1, on the reverse strand, counting down.
GGCTCGAAAGTCCAGGTCAACGGCGGGGTCACGGTCCGATTGTTTCACTCTGGCGCCCCGGCCGCCCCGCGACGCTTATCGAACCCATGTCCAGCGCGCTCGACATCCGGCGCGCCAGGGTGTATTAACTGGAGATTGCACCTAGCGTGGCCGCGCCGCCACAGTGGGGCGGCCACCAGACCCTAGGAGGTCATCGATGCGAATCGATGTCAAAGGCCGCAACATGCCGGTGACCGACGAGCTCAAGGAGCACGTGTCCCGCAGGTTCAGGGTGGTCGACCGTCAGGTTTCCTCCCTCGCGCAACTCGAGGTCGAGGTCTTCCACGAGCCGAACCCGGCGATCGCCGACTCCGAGGTCGCCCACGTCACCCTCCATCTCAAGGGCGTGACCCTCCGCGCGTGCGCGGCCAGTCGTGAGGTGCACCACTCGATCAACCTCGCCTCCGAGGAGCTTGCCGTGCAGGTCAAGCGCCACCGGGAGAAGCGCCGGCACCGGCGCCAAGCGCGCGCCATGGGCCGCTCCGCGACCGCTCTCTGGAGTGGTTCGGGCTTCGGTCCCAAGACCGCCTGAGCGCTCTCCCGGTCCGCGGGTCGCCCCGCGGAAGGGCCACCGGTTGGTGCGGTGCCTGCGCATCGCACCAACCGCCCCGGCCCGCGTGCCGCCGCCGCCCTCGGACTGGCCTCGCCACCGGGGCGGACCCGCGGGTGAGACCGCTACGCTAGACCCATGTCCCTGCTCGACCGCGCCCTCCGCATCGGCGAGGGCAAGAAGTTCAAGAGCTATGAGCAGCGTGTCGCCCGGATCGGTGCCTATGAGCCTGAGATGGAGGCCTCCTCGGATGGGGAACTCCGGGGGATCGCTGACGAGCTGCGTGAGCGCGCCCGCAACGGCGAGAGCCTCGACGCGCTGCTGCCGGAGACGTTCGCGCTCGTCCGCGAAGCGTCGCGGCGCACCATGGGGATGCGCCACTTTGACGTGCAGCTGATCGGCGGCATGGTCCTCCACGACGGGTCGATCGCCGAGATGCGGACCGGGGAGGGCAAGACGCTCACCGCGACGCTCGCGGTCGTGCTGAACACCCTCGGTGGGCGCGGGGTTCACGTCGTCACGGTCAACGATTACCTCGCCCGGCGTGACGCGCTGTGGATGAAGCCGATCTACGACTTCCTCGGCGTGTCGGTCGGGATCCTGCAGAACATGCAGCCCTATGAGGAGAAGCAGGCGGCCTATGCCGCCGACGTCACCTACGGGACGAACTCCGAGTACGGCTTCGACTATCTGCGCGACAACATGGCCGTCAGCCTCGAGCAGAAGGTCCAGCACGGTGGACGGGCCCGGCCGGCCGGCGGCGGATCGGCCGCACACGCCTACGCGATCGTTGATGAGGTCGACAACATCCTCATCGACGAGGCACGGACTCCGCTGATCATCTCCGGCGCCCCCGAGCAGGCGGCCGACATCTACGTGCAGTTCGCCAAGCTCGCGAAGGTGATGGAGCCGGGAAAGACTCCCGAGGGGCTGCTCCCGCCCGAGCGCAAGGCGTTCGTCGCCGACTTCGACTACGAGTTCGACGAGAAGTACAAGACGGTGTCGGTGACCGAGCGCGGCGTCGCCAAGGCGGAGCGCTTCCTGCGTATCGAGCACCTCTACCGGGCCGAGAACGGCCACCTCGTCAACCACCTTCAGCAGGCGCTCAAGGCCGAGTCGCTGTTCAAGAACGGTGAGGACTACCTCGTCATCGACGGCGAGGTGAAGATCGTGGACGAGCACACCGGACGGATCCTCGAGGGCCGCCGCTGGTCAGAGGGGCTTCACCAGGCGATTGAGGCCAAGGAGGGCGTGCGGATCCAGGAGGAGAACCAGACGCTCGCCTCGATCACCTACCAGAACTTCTTCCGGATGTACGACAAGCTCGCGGGCATGACCGGAACGGCGATCACCGAGGCGACCGAGTTCATGAAGATCTACGACCTCCCGGTCGTCCAGATCCCGACCAACCGCCCGATGCAGCGTGACGATCGCAACGATCAGGTCTACAAGACCAAGGAGGGCAAGTGGACCGCCGTCCTCCGCGAGATCGAGGCCCGTCACGCCAAGGGGCAGCCGGTGCTTGTCGGAACGATCGCGGTTGACGTCTCTGAACTGCTCTCGGCTCGGCTCAGGGCGCGGGGGATTCCGCACACGGTGCTCAACGCCAAGCCCGAATACGTCGAGCGGGAGTCCGAGATCGTCGCCGAGGCCGGTCAGCCCGGAGCCGTGACGATCGCGACGAACATGGCCGGCCGCGGTGTCGACATCAAGCTTGGTGGGAACCCCGAGCACATGGCGACGCTGGCGGCGCGGTCGCTCGGGCTCAGTGACGGAACTCCCGAGTTCGAGGCCCAGGTCGCCGAACTGCTGTCCCGCTTCGAGGCCCAGGTGGAGGACGACCGTGCCCGCGTCGAGGCCGCCGGCGGCCTGTGCATCATCGGCACCGAGCGCCACGAGTCGCGCCGGATCGACAACCAGTTGCGCGGCCGGGCGGGCCGCCAGGGTGATCCCGGCGAGTCACGTTTCTTCCTCTCGGCCGAGGACGACCTCGTACGTCTGTTCGCCGGGGACCGCATCTACCGGATCCTCGATCGGCTCGGGACGACCGACGCGGAGGGCAACGAGGAGCCGATTGAAGCCGGCATGCTCTCCAAACAGATCGAGAAGGCGCAGAAGAAGGTGGAGGAGAACGCCTTCCTCGCCCGCAAGCACACCCTCGAGTACGACGACGTCCTCAACGAGCAGCGCCGCGTCATCTACACCTACCGCGACGAGATCCTCGAGGGTCGCGATATGCGTGAGGCCGCCCGGGATGAGATCGCCAACCACGTCCGCAGGCTCGTCGCCGAATACGCCGGCGGCGACTTCGTCGACGACTGGGACATCCCCGGGCTGCTGACCCAGGTCCAGGAGATCTTCGTCCCCTCCGACGCCCTGATGGAGTCCCTCGTTCCCGGTCAGCTTGACCGCGACGATCTCGAACAGCGGCTCGTCGGTGAGGCGATGTCTCAGTATGAGGCGCGCGAACAGGTCTTCGGTGAGGAATGGATGCGTGTCGTGGAGCGGTTCCTCCTGCTCCAGACGATCGATCAGCGCTGGAAGGAACACCTTCACGACATGGACTACCTGCGCGAGGGTATCCACCTGCGCAGCCTCGGCGGCATGTCGGTCACCGATCCGCTCGTCAACTACAAGAATGAGGCATTCAGCCTGTTCGGGGACCTGATGAACCTCATCTGGAGCGACTTCTCCCGGCTCATCTTCCACGTCGCCCCCGCCGACCCGGTTCAGGACCCCGCGACCGCGCCGGCGCCCGCCCCCCGGCGGGCGCCGTCCTCGAGTTCGGCGACCGGCCGGGCGCGGGTGAGCTACTCCGGCGGGGCGGGGCTCCGCGGCTCCCAGGCGATCGCCGCCGCGGCCGCCGCCTCCGGCCCCGTCAGTGACGCCGAGCTCGGGCCCGAGCCGGCCGGGAACGGCGGGGCGCCGGTTGCCGTTCAGCAGCGGACCGTCGATGCCGAGCATGAGCTCGGCCGCAACGACCCGTGCTGGTGTGGGTCGGGGAAGAAGTTCAAGAAGTGCCACGGGGCCTGAGGCCCCGGCCGGCCGGCTGAGCCGCGGCGAGTTCGGCCAGCGCCGCGAGAATGCCGGCACCGTCGCCGGGGACCGTTCGTTGTTCCGCGGTCATCCCGACCGGGCCGTTGACGGCCGCCCAGTCCTCGAGCAGGCGCTCGGCGGCGATCACGCCGTTCTCGGTCACCGAACGCAGCGCCAGCCGGGTGCGCAGTCCGGGCCGCCGACGGCCCGGCCGCGGAGGGTCAGAGAGAATCAGTGGGACCGCTTGTGCCGGGACCGGCGTGAGCCGCCGGCTCGCCTCACGGGCGGTACCGCCGAGCAGCAGCAATCCTGAGAGCGGCTGGACGCCCTCCCGGGCGACCCGCTCGGCGAAGGCCGCCCCGTTCTCGCCGTGCCCGACGAGGTAGGGCGGGTCGGCACGGCACTCGCCGCGCCGGCGCAGGTGCGCGATCAGCTCGGTGAGGAAGGCATCATCGTCGGCGCCGTCGCGCCGCCCGGTGCCATGGTCGTCCCAGACTCGCTCGAGCGCGTCCGGAAAAGCGATGTTGAACCCCGCCGCAGTCGCTGAGGCGGCGAGGCCGCTGGCGTGGGCGAATCGCCGCCCCGTCTCACCACGGTCGTGCAGCGCGATGATCAGCGGCGCCTCGCCGCGCGGACGGACGTCCGGCAGCCAGAAGCTCCGTTCACTGCCGACGACGTCGATCGAGCGCATCTGCAGATGGTCGTCAAAGGCCGGCACGGCTTCGATCCTAGTGTGACGCCGTGGTTGGGACCGGCCCGGGGGCGGTGGTCGATGACGCTGCTAGGCTCGGCTCCCGGCATGAGTTCCGCGCCATCCACAGAGCCTCTCGGGGAGAGACTCGCTGCCATCCGCGCGCAGTTGAAGCTGCTCGCGGACTATCTTTGACCCGGCTGGGCTGAGCGAGCGCGTCAGTGCGCTGGAGGCGGAGATGGCCGAGCCCGGGTTCTGGGACACCCAGGAGCGGGCGGCCCAGGTCAGCTCCGAGCACGCCCGGGCGTCTCGCAAAATCGACACCTTCTCCCGGCTCGAGCGCGACGCCGAGGATCTTGACGCGCTCGCGGAGATGGCCGAGGAGGACCCGAGCCTGTCCTCGGAGCTGCTCGAGCAGGTCGCCTCGGTCGAGGCGCGTCTCGCCGCGCTGGAGGAGGAGCGTCTCTTCTCCGGTCGCTACGACGCCGGCGACGCGATGGTGAGCGTCAACGCCGGCGCGGGAGGCACCGACGCCCAGGACTGGGCCGAGATGGTCCTGAGGATGGAGATGCGCTGGGCGGAGAAGCGCGGCTTCAGCGTCGAACTGCTCGAGGCCTCCCCCGGGGAGGAGGCCGGAATCAAGTCGGCGACCTTCGCCGTGCACGGGGAGAACGCCTACGGGCTCTACGGCGCCGAGAAGGGCGTTCACCGGCTCGTCCGCCTGTCGCCGTTTGACTCGGCCAACCGGCGCCAGACCTCCTTCGCCGGCGTGGAGGTCTCCCCGGTCGTTGAGGACGTCGGTGAGATCGCCATCGACGAGGACGACCTCCAGGTCGACACCTACCGCGCGTCGGGGGCGGGTGGCCAGCACGTCAACAAGACCGACTCGGCGATCCGCATCACCCACCGTCCGACCGGGATCGTCGTCCAGTGCCAGAACGAGCGCTCCCAGACCCAGAACAAGGCCCAGGCGATGGCGATGCTCCGCTCCAAGCTCGCTGAGCGCGCCGAACGGGAACGCCGCGAGGAGATCGCCCGTGAGAAGGGCCAGGCCCAGGACGTCAACTTCGGCTCCCAGATCCGCTCCTACGTGCTGCACCCCTACACGATGGTCAAAGACCACCGCACCGACTTTGAGATGGGGGACGCGAACCGGGTGCTCGACGGTGACCTCGACGGGTTCGTCCGCGCTTACCTGCTCGCCGCCGCAAACGCCACACCCGCGTCGTGAGCGCCTTTCCGGCCGGCCAGCCGACCGCCCCCTACCTTGACGCGGTCATCAGCTACGGCTTCCGTGGCCCGGCGCGCTTTCATGTGCCCGGGCACAAGGTGAGCGGGGCGGATCCCGGTCTGATCCACGCCTTCGGGGCCGACGCGCTCGCCCTCGACATTCCGCAGGACATCGAGGGGATCGACATCGGGCCGCGCCCGACCCCCTATGAGCGAGCCGAGGCGCTCGCCGCCGCCGCCTACGGGGCGGACCGCTGCTGGTTCCTCACCAACGGCGCGAGCCAGGGCAACCACGCCCTCGCCCTCGCCCTCGCCCCGCTCGGAGCACGAGCGGTGGTGCAGCGCAACTCCCACGCGAGCCTCGTCGACGGTCTCGTCCTCTCCGGCGGGCTACCGGTGTTCGTCGCGCCCGAGTACGACGCCGAGCTCGGGATGGCCCACGGCATCACGCCCACCGCGCTCGCGGCCGCCCTCGACGCCGCCACGCAGGCGACCGCCGCCTTCATGGTCTCGCCGACCTACTACGGGATGGCCGCCGACATCGCCGGCTGTGTCGAGGTCGCCCACGCCCACGGGGTCCCGCTGATCGTCGACGCCGCCTGGGGAGCGCACTTCGGCTTCCACGCCGGGCTGCCCGCCTCACCGCTCGCCCTCGGCGCCGACGCGATGCTCGCCTCGACGCACAAGATCGTCGGGTCGCTCACCCAGTCGGCGATGCTGCTCGTCTCCGGCTCGGGACGGGTTGACGTCGGGGCGGTCGCCCGCGCTGTGCGGCTCGTCCGCTCGACCTCACCCTCGGCGCTGTTGCTCGCCTCCCTCGACGGGGCGCGCCGCCAGCTCGCCGTGCACGGGGAGATGCTGATCGACGCCACCATCGCTGCCGCCGCTCGGGTGCGTGGCCTGATCGAGGCGATTCCCGGCTGCCGTGTCGTCGGGGCCGAGCAGGTCGGCCGCCCGGGCGTCGCCGGCTGGGACCCGCTCCGCCTCGTCATCGACGTCCGCGGTACCGGTCACACTGGCTATGAGATCGCCGAGGCATTGCGCAGCGGCTATGACATCCACCTCGAGCTGTCCACCCATCAGGCGATGGTGCTCGTGCTCGGGCTCGCCCAACCGCTGGAGCCGCTGATGCGCTTCGCCCACGACCTCGCTGAGGCGGTGCGGCTTCTCGCCCCGGCCGACCCGGCTGCGCGAGTGAGCGTGCCACCGCCGCCGTCCGGAGCCGCCCCCGCCGTCGTGGCGCCGCGTGAGGCGTTTCTCGGAGCCAGTGAGGCGGTGCCGGTCGATGCCGCCGTCGGACGGATCTCGACCGAGTCGATCGCCGGCTACCCGCCGGGTATCCCGACCCTCCTGCCGGGCGAGCGGATCACCGCCGAGGTGGTCGGCTACCTCCGTGCCCTCACCGCCGCGGGCGCGCGCCTGCACGGCGCCGCCGACCCGAGCTTTGCGACCGTGCGCGTCCTTGCGGGCTCCCTTTCCGCCTGAGCCCGGATATCCTGCCCGCGTGCCCGCCAAGATCGATCCCGCCGTGCTTGACGCGCTCGTCGCCCGGGCGCTGGCTGAGGACATCGGCAGCGGTGACGTCACCTCTGAGGCGACCGTCCCGGTGGAGCAGCGAGCCCGGGCCCGGATCACCCAGAAGGCGCCCGGCGTCATCTACGGCCTCCAGCTCGCCGAGCGCTGCTTCCTCGCCCTCGACCCGGCGGCCTCGCTGACCCGGCTCAGTCCCGAAGGGATCTGGCGCGAGCGCGGCCCGGTGCTCGAGATCGAAGGCCGCGCCCGGGCGCTGCTGGCCGCCGAGCGGACCGCGCTCAACTTCCTCCAACGCCTGTCGGGGGTCGCGACACTGACCCATCGCTGCGTCACCTCCGTCGCGGGGACACCCGCTCGCATCCTCGACACGCGCAAGACGACCCCCGGACTGCGGCTCGTTGAGAAGGCGGCCGTCGTGGCGGGGGGCGGCACCAACCACCGGGTCGGGCTCTTTGACGCGATCCTGATCAAGGAGAACCACGTCACCCTCGCCGGGGGCGTTGCGGCGGCGCTCGCGCGTGCCGCCGCTGACCACCCTGGGATGCTCGTTGAGATCGAGGCCGAGACCCTCGCGGAGGTGGGAGAAGCGCTTGAGGCGTGGGCGACGCTCGCCCCTGAGGACGGCTCGGGCTCCGGCTTTCGCATCCTCCTCGACAACATGGATCCCGACGAGCTGAGGGCGGCCGTCACGCTCGTCGCCGGTCGTGCCGAGCTTGAGGCCTCCGGTGGCTTCAGCCTCGAGACGATTCGGACCGTCGCGGACACGGGCGTAGACTTCATCTCGGTGGGCGCTCTCACCCACAGCGCCCCCGCTCTCGACCTCTCACTTCTGCTGGAGCCGATCTGATGAACGCCCTCCCGATGCTCGGCGACCGACCCACCGCGGCCACCGGGCCGTTGCTGCTCGAGAACATCCCCGGCCTGCAGCGTGAGGTGCGGCAGCTCGCCGCCGCCCGCGGTGCCGTCATTCTCGCCCACAACTACCAGCTTCCCGAGATCCAGCAAGTCGCCGACTACGTTGGTGATTCGCTCGGCCTCAGCCGCTGGGCCGCCGCGACGGACGCCCCCGAGATCATCTTCTGCGGTGTGCACTTCATGGCTGAGACTGCCTCGGTGCTGAGCCCTGACAAGCGGGTGGTGATCCCCGACGCCGATGCGGGCTGTTCGCTTGCCGACTCGATCACCCCCGAGCAGCTGCGCGAGTGGAAGGCCGCCCACCCGGGCGCGGTCGTCGTCATGTACGTCAACACGACGGCGGCGGTCAAGGCCGAGACCGACTACTGCGTCACGTCCGCCAATGCGGTCCAGGTCGTCTCCCACATCCTCGCCACCCACGGTCCCGACACGGAGATCCTCTTCGGTCCCGACATGTTCCTCGGCGCCTACGTCGAACGGACCCTCGGGGTGAGCCTGCACGTCTGGGACGGCGAGTGCCATGTCCACGCCGGGATTCGGCCCGACGACATCAACGCCGCCCGGGCCGCCCACCCGGACGCCGACTTCCTCATCCACCCCGAGTGTGGCTGCTCGACCCCGGTGCTCGAGTACGTCGCCGCAGGTGACGTCGCCGCAGACGGCGTCCACCTCCTCTCCACCGGCGGCATGCTCGCCTACGCAGCCGACCAGGCCGGCCAGGTGACCGTCGATGGCGTCCCGCGGCGGACCGCGATCGTCGCCACCGAGACCGGCATGCTGCACGGTCTCCGGGAGGCGGCCCCGAACGTCGACTTCATCGCCGCCAACGAGGCGGCGTCGTGTCGCTACATGAAGATGATCACCCTTCCCAAGCTCCGGGACGCTCTCACCGGCAACGGTGGGGCGGAGGTGAAGGTCGACGCCGATCTGGCCGCCCGCGCCCGCGTGCCGATCGAGCGGATGGTCGCGATCGGCTGATTCGCGGGTCAGTTGCCGATCCGGCCCAGCACCGTCCGCGAGGTGAGGACGAGGACGACGAGCCCGATGCCGACCATCAGCAGGATCGGGGCCGACGGGCTCGCCGAGAACGAGTTGGGGGTGAGCCCGGTGACGCTGGCCAGGCTCGCGCCGAGGCGCTGCCCGAGGCCGATTCCGCTGCCGAGAGCGTCAAAGGACCAGCGTCCGACGAGCAGATCGGAGATCGCCCGGAACGGGGCGGGCATCGCGCTGATCGGGATCAGCGCGCCGGCGAGCAGCAGCTGGGGGATCATGATCAGCGGCGTCGCGCCGATCGCGATGTCCGAGTTGCGCGCCCACGCCGACAGCCACAACCCGAAGCAGGCGGACGCGAGCCCGGTGACCATGCACCCGACGACGACCCATCCGGTGCCCTGGGGCATCGGCTGGATCGCCACCACGACGATCGCCAGCAGGCCGGTCTGGATGAGGATGACGGGGAACAGGGTGAGGCATTTGGCGACGATGTACACGTCGATCCGCAGCCCGACCGCGGTCTCTCGCCGTACGGTGTCGAGCTCGGCGACGATGTCGCGGCAGGCGCTGATCGTGCCGAGCCAGATGCTTGCGGTGAGCAGGAGAAAGCTGATCAGCACCCCGTAGTAGGGGCCGAGATTCGGGTCGACGACGGCGCCGTGAGGGAGGACGAGGGCGATCGCCAGCCCGATGATCGGCGCCTGTCCGATCAGCACGGCGAGATTGCGCGACTCACGGAGCCGGCACAGCGCGGACCGCTCGGTCATGATCGACAGCTGGCGGATGAACCCCGGCGGGGGACCGAGGGGGGAGGGACGGTGCAGCTCGCCGAGAGAGGGCGTGCCCGTCGGCGCGAGGTCCGGCCGGCCGGCGAGCTCCTCGAGCCGGTCATAGATCCCGTCGACGCCGTCAACGGCGAAGTAGCGCAGCAGCTCGTCCAGGGTCCCGACGCACTGGAGCCGCCCACCGGGGGCCATCACGGCGATCCGGTCACAGAGCCGCAGGGAGGCCGTTTGGTGGGTGGCGGCGAGGATCGCCCGTCCCTGGTCGGCGAGTCCGCGCAGCAGCCGCATCAGGCGGCGTTCAAGGGCGGCGTCGAGGCCGCTGCCGGGCTCGTCGAGGAGGAGCACGTCGGGTTGGCCGACCAGTTCGACGGCGAGGGCGACCCGACGGCGCTCCCCTTTGGAGAGGCTGTGGATCCGCTGCTCGGACTGGGCGGTGAGCTGGAGATCGTCGAGCACCCGGGTGACCGTCTCCTCGAGCGTGTCGGTGCTCGCGTCCGCCGGTCCGCGGAGCGCGGCGGCGAACAGCAGCTCCTCGACGACGGTGAGCTCGTCATGGAGTGGGTCCTCGCTGGGGACATAGCCGATCCCGTAGCGCTGCTGGGTGCTCGATTCGGCGAGGGTGATCACCCCAGAATCAAGGGGTCCGCTGCCCGACAGGGCCTGCAGCAGCGTCGTCTTGCCCGCCCCGCTCGGCCCGATCAGTGCGACGAGCTCGCCGGCACGGAGATCGAGGGAGACCTCGCGCAGCAGCACCCGCTCCCCGTTGAGGACGGTGAGGCCGCCCGCTTGGAGCACGGCGACGCCCCGAGGCCGGAGGGGACCGGAGATGAGCGCGCCCGCTTCCACTGACTGGGGTGTATAGCGTCCAACGCACCGGGCCGGGTCACTCGAACGAGGGAGGCGCATCGGCCGTGGGTGGCAGCCGGGTTCCGCTCAAGCGGCCCCTGGAAGGGCGACGAGAAGCCGTTCTTCGCCGCTCCTTAGGGCAAAATGATTCTCTGGTCCGTCCGATGGCCGGATCACCGGACTCCGTCGGACGGATGTCGAGCAACGGTTGGAGGGGTCAGTTGGAGGGGTCTGAGTGTTAGCTGGAGTTGCCCGCTGGAAGTGGGGCGCGCTGCTCGTCGCAGCGATCCTGCTCATCCTCGCGATCGTCGCCACGGGGAGCTCGAGCGTGGCGATCGCGAACGTCAACGGCACACCGATCACGCTCGCCGCCTACCGCGCCTGGTTGTCGACGGAGGTCGCCTCCCTGCACGCGAGCGACACCGCGATCCCGCCGTTCGTACCGGATCCGCCCAGCTACGCGCGCTGTATCGCCTACGTGGACGGGCACCGCTCCAGCGGCGCCAAGGCGCTCACGCACAACCAGGCGAAACTCACCTGCTCGACCCTGCGCGCCGTCCTCGCCGAGGACGTGATCACGATGCTCGTGAGCTCGCAGTGGTATCTCCAGCAGGCTGCCCGGGAGCACATCACGATTTCTGCGGCGGCCGTCGACAAGGCCGTCCACGGCTCCTTCCCCAAGGCGAGCGCCCTCCTGCACTACCTCGACACCGAGAAGATGACCCAGGCCCAGCTGCGTTACGAGGCCCGGGCAGGCTTGGCGGCGGACAAGCTGGCGGCTCGGCACAGCGGTCCGACGCCGACGATCAGCGCCGCCCAGATCGCCGCCTACTACTCGGCGAACAGGACGTCGTTCCCCAAGGAGTCACTCACCCAGGCGACCCCGGTGATCCGGGCGACGTTGATCCAGTCCGCGCAGGCCCCGGCCCTCGACAAATACCTCGGGACCGTGCAGAAATACTTCCTCGTCCGGACGACGTGTGCGCACGGCTATCGCATCGCCGGGTACTGCCATGCCTGACCGTTACCGGGAGTTGACCCCCGACCAACAGGCCGTCTTGTCGCTGTTGATCCGGCAGGGCCGCCGCTACGACCAGGTCGGGTCGATGCTCGGAATCCCGCCGGAGGCGGTGCGCGGTCGGGCCCACGCCGCGCTCGCCAATCTGGCGGTCCCACCGGCGGCGGTCTCATCCGACGAGATTGCTCGGGTCGGGGACTATCTGCTCGGCCAGGTCGATGAAGCGGCACGGATCGAGACGTTGTCGGCGCTGATGGACGACGACTCCTCGCGGGTGTGGGCGCAGGGGGTCTCCGATGAGCTCCGCGCCCACGCGACGGTGCCGCTGCCGGCCGTCCCCGACGCCGGTTCCCCGCCGACGCCCGATCGGTCCCGGGCCCCGCGCGAGAGCCCGTCCGAACCGGCCGTCGTGCCGCGCCGGTCCGATTCGACGCTGGCGGCTGGTCGGCGACACGCCGGGGCGTCGCGCCGTCCGGCACGTGAGGGAGGCGACGTGCGCCGTCGCGACGCCGGCAACGGACGCCGACCCGATCGAGGCGTCGCCGTGCTCGCCGCGGCGGCGGTGCTCTTCGTCGCCGCCGCCGTCCTCTACGTGACCGGCTCGGGCAGTGCCACTCCACCGGTCGGCCCCGTCCCCGCCAACGCGGCGACCGCGACGAGTACCACCGCGGCCGGCACCACCGTCACGTCGGGAGCGAACAGCCCCCAGATTCTCGACACGCTGGCGCTCGCGCCGGCCTCCTCCGGTTCGCACGCGACGGGCTCCGTGGAGGTCGTCAAGACGAGCAGCGGCAACGTCCTCGTGTTCACCGGCTCGGGCCTCCCCGCTCCGGGCAGCAGCCACTACGTGCTCTGGCTGTACAAGTCCGCCTCCGACTACAAGGCCCTCGGGCTCGTTCCGAGCATCACGAACGGGAAGGTCGGGCCGGTCCAGATCACCCTCCCGGCCGACGCGTCCAACTACACGGGCGTCCTGCTCACCCTCGTCTCAGGGGCCAAGGCGTCCTCGGCCGGTTCGGTCGTGCTGATCGGCAACGGGTCCTCGGCCCTGTGACGGCGCCGCACGGATCTGGTCCAAGCTGACGCCGGCAACGAACGCGGAGCACAGGCGCGGTCATCGCCGAGGCCGGCCGTCACTCAGCTGACGAGGTCCGCCGCCGTGCTCCGGGCGAGGCGCGCGTCCGTCGTCACGAGCACGGCGCCGAGTACGGTGCTCAACTCGACATAGAGAGCGTCGACGAGCCGCAGCCGGTCACGGGCGGCCCATGCTCCAATCAGGAGTCCGGCAAGGGGATGTCGGACGATCGGCGCGACAGCAAGCTCGTTCAGTGATGTCGAAACGATCGTCGCGTCGAGCTCGCCTGCGCGATGCAACCGGCCCACCGCGGAGAGAACCTCAGCGTCGAAGTGCGCCGGTGCATGCAGCTCACACCCGCGAAGACGGGCGCGCGTCGCTCTTCCCAGCTGTGTGCCCATCAACGCCTCGACCATCGCCGACGAATCGAGTACAACGCTTTCAGGCACCGAAGTCCTCACGCGCCTCATCGAGGGCGCAGATCACGCGCTCGTGAGCGACGTCGCGGGCCGGCAGCCGCTCGAGCCGATCAAGCCAACGGTCGGTGTCGACGCTGGCGAGCGCGCCACGGAGTGCATCCTGGGTGACGCCCGAGATATTCACCCCCGCCGCTCGTGCGCGCTCTGCGAGCTCGTCCGGAAGATAGACGTTGACCCGAGCCATGCGCACACAATACACACATGGTGCCCGGGGTATGCCGGAGGAGGGACTCGAACCCCCGACACGCGGATTATGATTCCGCTGCTCTAACCGACTGAGCTACTCCGGCAGGGGCCCGGAGAGTGTAGTGAGCCCGTGGGGGAGGGCCCACGGACCGCGGGGCCCCACCGTGCAGCGAACTCGTCCCGCCCGGTCCGCCGGCATCAGCGCGTACGCTGGCGCTTGTGACGCTGCTCGCGGTGCCGAACGTCTCTGAGGGCCGAGATGAGGCGCTCATCCACGCGATCGCCACGGTGATGGGGCGGCGGGCGACGCTGCTCGACGTCCACACCGACGCCGACCACAATCGGAGTGTGTTCACGCTCGCCGGATCGGCGGGTGAGGTCAGTGATGCGCTCCTGGAGGGCGCGAAGGTTGCGGTGGGCCACGTTGATATGACTGCCCACTCCGGGCTCCACCCATGCGTCGGCGCCCTCGACGTTGCCCCGATCGTCTACCTCTCAGAGGCCGACCGTGGCCTCGCCGGAGCGGCTGCGCTGCTGACCGCCGACCGCATCGCCGAGGCCTGCGCCGTCCCGGTGTTCCTCTACGGCGAGCTGACCGATGGGGAAGTTACCCGGGCGACCCTGCGCCGCGGCGGGATCGCTGAACTGGGCCGCCGGATCGACGCCGGGGAGTTGTGGCCAGACTTCGGCCCGCCCCGGCCGCACCCGACCGCCGGGGCGACGCTCGTCGCCGCCCGACCGCCGCTGGTGGCTTTCAACTACGAGCTGGCCGCGCCGGCGACTCTCGCGGACGCTCGAGCGATCGCTGCCGAGATCCGCCGGTTGCCGGGGGTGCGGGCACTCGGACTCGCGCTCTCCACCGGGGTCGTGCAGGTGTCGACGAACCTCGAGTCCCCGGCGGTCAGCTCACCCGCCCGGGTGCTCATGGCGATCGAGGCGTTCACCCCGGTCGCCGCCGCCGAGCTTGTCGGCCTCGCCCCGGCCCGGTTCCTTGAGGACCTTCCGTCGCGGCTGACGGTCAAGCACCGCTGCAGCCTCGAAGAACGACTACCCTCCTAGGTGCCGTGGCCCAGACGAAGAAGAAGCGCCAGACCAAGCATCGCGGCAACGCCGCCGGGATGATCGAGGCGCGTGGCCGCACGACCCGGCCGTTGCCCGCCGACGTGCGCAAACGCCAGGCCAAGGCGGAGGCGCGTGAGCAGCGGCTCAGCCGCCCGCCGTCGTGGAAGGTTGCGCTGCGTAACTCGGCGATCATGGCCGCCTTCATCTTCATCTTCCTGCTGCTGACCAACCACCCCAAGCACGGGAGCGCCGTTCCCGCAGCCCTCGTGGTCGCGATCCTCGCCTTTGCCATCTACGTGCCGGGCAGCTTCTACATGGAGAAGTTCATGTGGAAGCGCCGACTCAAGGGCGCGCCCGCGGCGGGAACCAAGCGCGGCAGATGAGCGTCGAGGTCACCACCCTCACCGTCGGGGCGCTGCAGGAGAACTGCTACATCGTCCGGCGCCCTGGCGCCGAGACGGCGCTGATCTTCGACCCGGGGGATGAGGCCGAGCGTATCCTCGCCGCCCTGGAGGAACGGGGGATCAGCACGGTCGCCGCGATCCTGCTCACCCACACGCACTTCGACCACGTCGGCGCGGTCACGCCGGTCCAGGCGGCGACCAGCGCCCCCGTCTACTGCCCCGTGCGGGAAGCCGAGATCCTCGCCAACATCAACGACTACGTCCGCTTCCCTGGCTTCGGTCCGTTCGATTCCTATGTCGCGGACGAAACCGTCGCCGGTGGCGAGTCCCTTGAGCTCGCGGGCCTCACCGTCGACGTCCACTTCACCCCCGGCCACAGCCCCGGCCACGTCACCTACGCGCTTCGGGAGGAGAACACCCTGCTCTCGGGCGATGTCCTGTTCATGGGCAGCGTCGGCCGCGTCGACCTTCCCGGCGGGGACTGGCCGACCCTGCTCGCCTCCATCGACGGTCTGCTCGGCGCCTATCCGGATGATGCGACCGTCTACCCGGGCCACGGGCCGATCACCACGCTCGGGCACGAACGGGCGAGCAATCCCTTTCTCACCGAGCTCGCCCACCGGTGAGGTCGATCCGAGGCAACCCCCTCCGGTGACCGCGAGATGATCGAGGCGCCGAAGGGGACACACGACGTCCTGCCGGAGGAGAGCGCCCGCCGTGAGGCGCTCGAGGGGCAGCTGCGCCGCGTGCTCGGGTCCGCCGGCTACCGGCGGATCGACACCCCGATCTTCGAGGCGACCGAACTGTTCGCGCGCGGGGTGGGGGAGTCCTCCGACATCGTCCAGAAGGAGATGTACACCTTCTCCGACGCGGGTGGGCGCAGCCTCACCCTCCGCCCGGAGGGCACCGCGTCGGTCTGTCGTGCCTACATCGAACACGGCATGCACAAGCTCGCCGGACCGCAGAAGTTCTTCTACCTCGGGCCGTTCTTCCGGGCCGAGACGCCCCAGCGGGGCCGCCAGCGCCAGTTCTCCCAGATCGGGGCGGAGGTGATCGGTGCCGACTCCCCCGAGACCGACGCCGAGCTGATTCTCCTCCTCGCCGAGCTGCTCGAGGCCGTCGGGGTCCATGGCACCCGCCTGCGGATCGGCTCGCTCGGCACGCCCGAGCTGCGCGCCGTCTACCGTGCCGAGCTGCGCGAGTACCTCCGCGTCCACGAGGCGGAGCTGCCCGCGGAGGTCCGCGCCCGGATCGACCTCAACCCGATGCGTGCCTTCGACTCGGCCGCCGCCGCCGCGGTGATGGCGGGCGCGCCGCGGCTGCTGGACCGGCTCGGTCCCGAGGACGCCGAGCACTTCCACACCGTCTGCGGGCTCCTCGACGGTGCCGGCCTCACCTATGAGATCGACCCGACGCTCGTGCGCGGCCTCGACTACTACACCCGCACGCTGTTCGAGTTCACCTCCGACGCCCTCGGTGCCCAGTCCGGCGTCGGCGGCGGCGGCCGCTACGACGGCCTGATTGAGGCGCTCGGCGGCCAGCCGACCCCCGGGGCGGGCTGGGCGGCCGGAGTCGAACGGATCCTCCTCGCCGCCGAGGCGCCGGCCCCCACCGCTCCGGCCCCGGATCTGTTCGTGGTGCCGGTGCCTGTGGGTGCACCGGCACCAGCGCCCCCCGCCCCGGCGGCCTCGCCCCGGGCGGTCGCCTTCTCCCTCACCGGGGCGGCCCGCCACGCCGGACTGTCGGCTCAGCTCGAGCTCTCCGGGCGGTCGGTGAAGGCGGCCCTCAAGCACGCCGACCGTCTCGGCGCTCGTTACGTTGCCCTGATCGGTGAGGAGGTCGCGCTCAAGGAGATGGAGTCCGGGCAGCAGCGCACCCTCGCTGGGGCTGAAGATGTCATCCCCACGATCTTGAGAGGACACCGGCTGTGAGGTTTCCCTTGACCGCCAACGCCTACCGGGACGCGTGGGCGGCCCAGCTCACCGCCGCTCGGGCGGGCTCCCGCGCCCGCGTCGCCGGCTGGGTGCACCGCCGCCGCGATCACGGCGGGCTCATCTTCATCGACCTGCGTGACCGCTCGGGAATCGTTCAGCTCGTTTTCCACCCCGACGGCGCCGGCTTTCAGTCGGCCCACCGGCTCCGCTCTGAGGACGTCATCTCCGCCGCCGGAGAGGTCGTGCTTCGTGACGCCGGAAACGTCAATCCGAACCTGGTGACCGGCGAGGTCGAGCTTGCCGTCAGCGACCTCGTGCTGCTCGCCGACGCCGACACGCCGCCGTTCCCGGTGGATGAGGACGGCCACGTGGACGAGAACCTGCGGCTGCGCCACCGCTCCCTCGACCTGCGCCGCACTCCGATGCGGGAGGCCCTCGAGCTGCGCTCCCGGGTGATCTCGGTCATTCGCGCGACGCTCGAGGAGCGGGACTTCCTTGAGGTCGAGACCCCCTTCCTCACGCGCTCGACCCCTGAGGGCGCCCGTGACTTCCTCGTGCCCGCCCGCAACAGCCCCGGCTCGTTCTTCGCTCTGCCTCAATCCCCGCAGCTGTTCAAACAGTTGCTGATGGTCGGCGGGCTCGAGCGCTACTACCAGATCGTCCGCTGCTTCCGGGACGAGGACAGCCGGGCCGACCGGCTGCCCGAGTTCACCCAGCTCGACCTGGAGATGGCCTTCGTCGAACGTGACGACGTGATCGCGGTTCTCGAGGCCGTGTTCAGCGCGGTCTTCACCGCCACCGGCTTTGGCCTGCCCGCGCCGCCGTGGGAGCGGATCACCTGGGCGGAGGCGATGTCCCGCTACGGCTCGGACCGTCCCGATCGCCGCTTCGGCCTCGAGCTGTGTGACCTCAGCACCGTTGTCGCCGGATCGGGGTTTCAGGTGTTCGCGTCCGCCCCGGCGGTGCTGGGTCTCAACGCCGGCGCGCGGGAGCTCGCCCGCTCGGAACTGGACGGACTCACCGAGTTCGCCAAGGCGAACGGCGCCAAGGGGCTCGTGTGGATGTTCGTCCAGGCGGACGGCACGCTGCGCTCCCCGGTCGCGAAGTTCCTCTCAGAGACCGAGACGGCCGGGATCTGTCGGACCCTCGACGCAGCCCCGGGGGATGTGCTGTTTCTCGTCGCGGACGAGCGGCCCGTCGCCACCGGCGTGCTCGGCGCGCTCCGGCTCGAGCTCGCCCGGCGCTTCGAGCTCGTCTCGCCCGGCAGCCACGACATCCACTGGGTGACGGACTTCCCGATGTTCAGCTCCGACGGCGCGGGGGGCTGGACGGCCGAGCATCACCCCTTCACCGCCCCGGCGGGTGATGACCTGTCGGACCCGGGGGCCCTGCTGTCGAACTCCTATGACCTGATCATCGACGGGTACGAGGTCGGCGGCGGCTCGATTCGCATCCACGACGGCGCCGTCCAGCGACGCGTGTTCGAGATCATCGGGCTCGACGCCGAGGCGGCCCAGGAGCGGTTCGGGTTCCTGCTCGACGCGCTGCGCTTCGGCGCGCCGCCGCACGGCGGGATCGCGATGGGGATCGACCGGCTGATCATGCTGCTGGTCGGCGCCGACAACATCCGTGACGTGATCGCCTTTCCCAAGGCGGTGTCGGGCGCGGACCCGCTGACCGACGCCCCCGCCGCCGTCGACGAGCACCAGCTGCGCGAGCTCGGTCTCGCGCTGGCGCCCCGGCCGGGACGCTGAGCCGGCGTCCAGACGACTTGGGCGCGCGACACCGGGTGCCGATAGACATGGTGTGCGCCTCTCCGGCCTCTCCCTGATCGGTCTGCTGCTCGCCCTCGCCGCCGTCGCTCTGCTGATGGCCGGCCAGCTCTCCGGGCACGGCACGGGGTCCCATGCGGCCGGTCTCGGCGGGTACGCCAACGCGATCACCCATGCCCGCCAGTCGGTGCTCGCCCAGGATCGGGCTGCGGCGACGACGCCCTGACCCGGTCGCCGGCGCCCGGCGTGACCCGTCGCCCGTGCCCGGCGGGACACGATCAGGCTGACATCCGCCGTCGAACGTGGTACACAACCTACCTGACGATCTCTGGCCCGCGCGGGAGGGAACCGGGTCGCGGCACACAAGAGATGAATTGGAGGATGGAGTGAGCCTTTTCCTGGCTGAGAAGCCCCGGCACGCCGGTGCGTGCCCGATCGCGCGGGGTCCGCGCCTCAGACGGATCGCCCGGCGGGCGATCGGGATCGCGGGGGCGACGGTCGCCTTCAGCGCCGCACCTGCGCTCGCCCAGACCGGGCCGAGTGTGAGCGTCAGCGGCCCGTCGTCGATCACGACGACCGGTGCGCTCGTCAACGTCACCGTCAACCCGAACGGGGTTGACACCTACTACCAGCTCAACTACGGGCCGAGTTGCAGTCAGCTCACCCAGTCGACCGGCTATCAGGACGCCGGGTCGGGCACCTCTCCGGTGGTCGAAACGATCGCCCTCAGCCAGCTCGCCCCGAGCCAGACCTACTGCTATGACGCGGAGATCTTCCAGAACAGCACGCAGGTCGACATGACGTCGTCCACCGAGATGGTGACGACGACGCCGAACCCGACCGGGCCGGGGACCCCGATCGTCACGCCCCAGGACCCGAGCGGCACAAACTATGGAAACGGCATCTTCTCCGGGGACTGCAACACCGATATCCGCTGTCTCAACGACATGAACGGTGTCCGTGCCGCCCAGGAGGGTCTGCCGCCGCTCGGCCTGCCGAGCAACTGGACGAGCCTTACCGAGCCCGAGCAGATGTTCGTGGCCGTCAACATGGAGCGTGTGAGCCGCAACCTCACAGCGATCCCGGTGCTCGTGAACACCTACGACGCCGACGTCTACGCTGGTATGAAGAGCGACAACGACCCCGACCTGTCGAACTTCAACGCGTCCTGGAACTGGGAGTCGATCTGGGCCGGTGGCAACGCGACCGTCCTCGGGGCCATCTACGGCTGGCTCTATGACGACGGCTACAACAGCGGCAACCTCGACTGCACGAGCCCGAATGCCGCCGGCTGCTGGGGGCACCGCAACGCGATCCTCGACAACCCGGCGGGCAACCTCAACCCGACGGAGATGGACGCGGTCGTCGGAACCGACAACAACGGCCAGCCCTCCTACGCGGCGGCGTTCACGAACAACACCCAGACGGCGTCGAGCAACGTCGTGTTCACCTGGGCCGCAGAGCAGCCCTACCTCGCCGGAACCGGCGTGAGCGGGAACGGCGGTACGGGCGGTACGGGCGGTACGGGCGGTACGGGCGGTACGGGCGGCACGGGCGGCACGGGCGGCACGGGCGGCACGGGCGGCACGGGCGGCGGCGGAGCCGGCCACGCAGCCCCGACCGACAGTGCCCTTCACCTCGCCCAGGGCGGATTCCGCGCCCTGCCGGGCCGGGGTGGCCCCTCGATCGTGCCCGTCGGCCGCGACCGGCGGATCGGCACGGTCGTCTCCTATCGTGACTCGCAGGCGACGACGAGCATCTTCGTCGTCTTCCGCGGCGTCGCCGGAACGATGTCGCGCGGCCGGTGCGTGCGTGACCACGGTCGCGGCCGTCACCGCGGCAAGCGCTGCGTCGCCTACATCGTCGTCGGCACCTTCAGCCACCGCGACCAGGCCGGCCTCAACCGGTTCCGGTTCACCGGGCGGGTGCGCGGCCGGATGCTGCCCAAGGGCCAATACGTGCTGACCGCCTCGGCGGGCACGAGCGGTGCGATCCTCGTGTCGCGCTTCCGGATCATCCGCTGACCCGACACGGCGGGGTGGGGCCCGAGTGGCCCCACCCCGCCCCAGGGCCGGTCCTATCCTCGCTGAGGATGGACACCGAGGCCCTCGAGCATCACCTCACATCCCCCCAGGGGCAGGGCCACACCCCTGTCGGCGCTCACACGGTGACCGCCGAGGGGGGCAGCTGCGGCGACCGGGTCCGGATGTCGCTGGCCACCGACGGTGAGCGGGTCACCGACGCGGGGTTCCTGGCCGACGGGTGCGGCACCCTGACGGCTGCCGCGAGTGTCGCGGTCAGTCTCGTGCGTGGCGTCGGGCTGCTCGCCGCCGCCCGAATCGGGGCGCGGGAGATCGCCGCTGAGCTCGGCGGCCTGTCGGCGGGCAAGTTCCATGCCGCCGAGGTCGCCGCGGACGCGCTCGCACGAGCCCTCGGGGCCTGTGTCACCCGGGCCGGCGCCCTTCCCGCCCCCGCGGAGGGAGCGCGCACCCTCGTCGCGATGTCCGGCGGGGTCGACTCGGCGGTCGCCGCCACCCTCTGTCAGGACGTGGGGGAGACGGTGGCGGTCACCCTCGAGCTGTGGGCCGATCGCGACCATGACGCCGAGCGCTCCTGCTGTTCAGCGAGCGCGGTCGCCGTGGCCCGTCGCCTCGCCCACGACCTCGGACTGCCGCACGT
The DNA here is from genome assembly GCF_023330685.1 of Conexibacter sp. DBS9H8. GTDB lineage: Bacteria > Actinomycetota > Thermoleophilia > Solirubrobacterales > Solirubrobacteraceae > Palsa-465. The sequence continues at coordinate 2,651,286 of NZ_CP097128.1, read as the reverse complement.
CACCGTCGACCTGCGCGACGCCTTCCGGGCCGGGGTCGTCACCCCGTTCATCGCCGCCTACCAGGCGGGCGAGACACCGAACCCGTGCGTGCGCTGCAACGGGGAGGTTCGCATCGATGCGATGGTCGACCTCGCCGACCGGATCGGCGCTCACCGGCTCGCGACCGGCCACTACGCGCGGCTCAGCGAGGACGGGCTGCTGCGCCGCGCCGCCGACCCGGCCAAGGACCAGACCTACATGCTCGCCGGGGTCAGCCCCGCCACCCTGGCGCGGCTGCACTTTCCCCTCGGGGAGCTGACCAAGCCCGAGGTGCGGGCGATCGCCGCCGCCCGCGGCCTGTCGGTCGCCCAGAAGCCCGACTCCCAGGACCTGTGCTTCCTCGCGGGTACCGATCGCGCGAGCTTCCTCGCCCGCCATGGCGGGCGCCGCCCCCGCCCCGGGGAGATCGTCGCCGTCGACGGCCGGGTCCTCGGCTCCCACGCCGGCCAGGAGCTGTTCACCGTCGGCCAGCGCCGCGGGTTCGGGGACGTGCGCGGGGTCGACGGCGAGCCGTTGTACGTGCTCGCCCGCGACGCGGCGAGCAACCGGCTCACCGTCGGGGCCCGCCGGGACCTGATGGTCTCGGGGGTGCGCCTCCGCGACACCCGCCTGCACGCCCCCAGCGACCGGGTCAACCAGGTCAAGCTGCGCTACCGCTCCACCCCGATTCCCGCTCGCCTCGAGGCGGCTGGGCCGGGCCGCCACGCCTCACTCACCCTCGAGCTCGACGAGCCGGTCGCCGGGGTCGCTCCGGGCCAGCTCGCCGCCCTGCTCGATGGCGAGGTGATCATCGGGTGGGGCGCAATCGCCCCGCCGCCCCGGGCGCCCGCCGCGCCGGCCGCCGCTCGCGGCACCCGAGCCGGCTGACCGGGCGCCCAGACCCGACGGTCGTGACCGGGCGCCCAGACCCGGCGGTCGTGACCGGGCGCCCAGACCCGGCGGTCGTGACCGGGCGCCCGCGAAACGAGGGGGGACTTTTGTGTCCCCAGAACGCAAAAGTCCCCCGTCGTCGGCTGCGGGCGCCCGATCGCACCCCCGGTGCTCGCCGTCACCGCGGAAGCGTCGCCTGCCCGTCGTCCCGGCGCGCCCGGACCGTCCGGCCGGTGCGCTGTCATGGTGACCCCGTGCCGTCGCTGATCACCGTTGAGGAGTTCCGTTCCCGCGCCACCGTGCTGCTCGGTCGCGCCGACGAGCTCACGCCGGCGCGGGTCGACACCGACCTCGCCGAACTGCGCGCCTGCTGGCGGGATCTCGACGCCGGCGTGCGTCCGGAGATCGCAGACGTCGTCGCCGCGCTCGCCGCGCTCGCCGACTCCCGTCGCAGCGACACGGAGGCCCGGCGGGCCCTGCAGGGCCTCGATGGGCTCCAAGCGCCACGCGTTCCGGTCCGCCGCTTCGAGGGGCCCGCCACGCCGGAGGCGCTGCTCGCCCACTTCGGTCTCGACGCCTTCCGTCCCGGCCAGCGTGACGCCGTCGCGGCGGCCCTCGCGGGCCGGGACGCACTCGTGGTGATGCCGACCGGCGGCGGCAAGAGCCTCTGCTATCAGCTGCCAGGCGTCGCCTCACCGCGGTTGACCGTCGTCGTCTCGCCGCTGATCGCGCTGATCGCCGACCAGTACCGCCGGCTCGTCCGCGACGGGCATCCGGCGGTGATGTTCGCGTCCGGGATGGGGGAGGCGGCGCTCGCCTCCGCCCGCGCGCAGATCGCCGACGGTTCCGCCCGGATCGTGTTCTGCTCCCCTGAGCGGTTCGCCTCGCCGTCCTTCACCGCCGCGCTCGAGCACCGCGGCGTCGACCTGTTCGTCGTGGATGAGGCCCACTGCCTCAGCGAATGGGGCCACGACTTCCGGCCCGACTATCTGCGGCTCGAACGGGTCATCGCCCGGCTCGGGCGCCCCGCCGTGATGGCGGCGACGGCGACGGCGACCGAGCAGGTGTCGGAGGAGATCGTGCGCCGGCTCGGTCTTCGGGACCCGGTGATGATCCGGTCGGGGTTTGACCGGCCGAACCTCTCCTTCGACGTGATCGGCGTGGACGGGGAAGGCTCGCGGGAGCGGCGGATGGCGCTGCTCGCCCACGGTCTCGCCGACCCGGCGCAACGTCCGGCGATCGTCTATGCGGGCACCCGCCGGGAGGTGGAGGAGGTCGTCGACCGCCTCAGCGCCGAAGGACTCACCGTCGTCGGCTACCACGCCGGCATGCCCGCGGAGCAGCGAGCGGCCGCCCAACACCGGTTCATGAGCTCCGACGCCGAGGTCGTCGTCGCCACGAACGCGTTCGGAATGGGGGTCGACAAGGCGGATGTGCGCAGCGTCTGGCACGTGACGATCCCGACGAGCGTGGAGGCCTACTACCAGGAGGCCGGCCGCGGGGGGCGCGACGGCCGCCCGGCCCGGGCGGTGCTGCTGGCCGGCCGCGCCGACCTCGGGCGGCTGATCACGTTCATCCGCCGGGACGGCCTCGGCCCGGAGGCCGTCGAGGGCTTCCTGGACCGCCTCGCCCGGGACGCGGTCGCGGCGGGCGGCGGCCCGTTCGTGATCGACGCGCCGCGGGCCGATCGTGACCGGGTCTGTCTCGGAATCGCCGAGCGTGCCGGAGCGCTCGCGATGGACTTCACCGGCGGCGGACGGCTCTCGCTCACCCTGCGTGAGCGCACGCCCCAGCGGCGCCGCGCGATCGTCGAGATCTGCCAGACGGCGACCGAGCGCAACTGGCGCGCCTATGCGGCGGTGAAGGAGTACGCCTCCGCCGAGGGGCGCTGTCGGCGGAGGATCCTGCTCGACCACTTCTCGGACGCGTCGATCGCGACCCCGGATGGTCGCTGCTGTGACGTCTGTGACCCCGACACGATCGGGCTGCCCGACCCGGCGAGCCTGCCGGCCCGGAAGGCCCGACGGGCGGGTTCGGGTTCTGGCCGAGGTGTCGGGGGAGGTCGCTCCGGCAGCCCGGAGGCCGTCCTGTCAGACGCCGACCGGGAGCTGCTCGCCCGCCTGCGGGGCTGGCGGATGGAGGCGGCGGAGGGAAAGCCCGCCTACACGGTCGCCCACAACGCGGTGCTCGAGGCGATCGCCGCCGCCCGTCCGGCCTCGGCGACTGAACTGGGCGCCCTCTCCGGGATCGGGCCCGCGTTCCTGGAGCGCCACGCCGCCGCGGTGCTCGAGCTCGTCGCGGCGGCGGACTGACCGAGCGCGGTCGGGCCGCCTGCCGCTCAGGCGGCCAGTTCGGAGACGGCGAGCTCGGCCACGGCCGCCCGGGCGGGGCGCACCGGAACCGGTGCGGTGCTCTCCGCAGCCGTCGCGACGAGCACGGTCATCAGCGCCTCGGCCTCACGGTGCTCCTCCCAACCGCGGGTGTCCGAGCCGGCCGGCAGCCACTGCCCGGAGCCGTGGGCGGGCACGAGCGTCGGCACGAGGCGGATCTCCGTCCCGGTGCTCTCACCGACCCGGCCGGGCCGCCGGCGGCCGAGGCGGAAACGCTGGTGCAGCAGGGTGCCCAGCACACGCCACCCATCCCGCCACGCATGCAGATTCGACACCCCCGAACGACGACACAACTCCCAGGACGGCACCTCCACCACCGACAACCCCGCCCGCACCGCCGAACAGACCAACTCCATCTCAATCTCAAACCCATCCGCAACCAACCCCAACCGCCCCACATCCCGCCGCCAAAACGCACAAAACCCATAACACAAATCCGTGAACGCCACCCCGAACAGCCGATTCGCCAACCACACAAACCCCCGATTCCCGACATCCCGCAACCACGTGAAATCAGACGACCCACCCCCCGGCAAATACCGCGACCCCTTCACAAACTGAGCCCCCCCCACCAACGCATCGACGAACACCCCCACCTCACGCGGATCCGTCGACCCATCCGCATCCAACATCACCACCACATCACCTGAGGCCGCCGCAAACCCCGCCCGCAACGCCGCCCCCTTACCCCGCGCCCGCTGATGCACCACCACCACATCCGGACGCACATCCGCAACCACCAACTCCGTCCCATCCACCGACAACCCATCCACCAACACCACCTCATCCACCCACCCAGGCACATTCTCCATCACCCACCCCACCGACTCCTCCTCATTCAACGCCGGCACCACCACACTCACCGACGGACGGACGGCGTGACGGGCAAACGGATCGGTGCGTTCCATGGTGCTCCCCTGTTCGTGTGGCGCTGTTGGTCCCGCGGTCCGGAACGCTCCCGGCCCCGGACGGCCTCACCGCACCAAACGCTCCCGTACGGCCGAGGTTGGGGGGATGGACATCGGAGATCTTCCGGGAGCTCCGAGCCGGAGCCGGCGGCCCGCCCCCGCCTACACTCGCGACGACCATGGCGATGAGCTCGGATGAGATCCGCACCACCTTCCTGGACTTCTTCGTCCAGCACGACCACCGCGCCCAGGACGGCGCCTCCCTGATCCCGCCCGCCAGCGACACTTCAGCGCTGTTCATCGTCGCGGGGATGCATCCGCTGAAGGCGTACTTCGCCGGAACCGAGGCGCCGCCGGCCCCGAGGCTGACGACCTGTCAGCCGTCGTTCCGGACCGGGGACATCGAGAACGTCGGCGTCACCGCCCGCCACCTCACCCTGTTCGAGATGCTCGGCAACTTCAGCTTCGGTGACTACTTCAAGCGCGAGGCGATCCGCTTTGCCTGGGACCTCAGCCGGGAGGGGTTCGGCCTCAACGGCGACGACATCTGGGTGACCGTGTTCGGGGGGGACGAGCGCCTCGGACTCGGTCCGGATGAGGAGGCGATCGGGTACTGGCTTGAGGTCGGGATGCCGCGCGAGCGGATCATCGAGTTGCCGCGCGAGGAGAACTTCTGGGAGTCGGGTACGACGGGGCCCTGCGGCCCAGACTCGGAGCTCTACCTCGACCGGGGCGTCGCCTTCGGCAGCGCCGATGATCTCCCCGGCGGTGAGAACGCCCGCTTCCTCGAGTTCTGGAACCTCGTCTTCATGCAGTTCAACCAGGACCCGCCGAACGCGGTCACCCCGCTCCCGGCCCAGAACATCGACACCGGCATGGGCCTGAACCGGATGGCGGCGATCCTCCAGGGCAAGGAGACGGTGTTTGAGACCGACCAGTTCCGGCCGCTCATCGACCTGGGTGAGGAGCTGTCGGGCCGCCGCTATGAGAGCGGCGATCCCGCGGTCGACCGCGCGCTGCGCCTGCTCGCCGACCACTCGCGGGCAATGACGTTCCTGATCGCCGAGGGTGTCGTCCCCTCCAACGAGGAGCGCGGGTACGTCCTGCGCCGCATCATGCGCCGTGCGATTCTCCAGGGTCGCCAGACCCTCGGTCTCGGGCCGGGCTTCCTCACCGCCTACCAGGACCGGGTGACCGAGCTGATGGGCTCCCACTACCGCCAGCTTGCCGAGCATCGTGACACGGTCGCCAAGTGGCTCGCGTCGGAGGAGGAGAACTTCGGGCGCACCCTCGAGCAGGGATCGCGACTGCTCGATGAGCTGATCGGCCGCGCCCGGGAGATCGGCGCGGAGGGGATCGCCGCCGAGGACGCCTTCCTGCTGCACGACACCCACGGCTTCCCGATCGATCTGACGCTCGAGATCGCCGCCGAGGCTGGTCTCGGCGTCGATGAGGAGGGTTTTGAGGGACTGATGTCCCAGCAGCGACGCAAGGCGCGGGAGACCGCCAAGTTCGCCGGAGTCGGGGCGGCGCGCCAGCAGGCTGAGACCTTCGCTCGGGGAACGGGTTTTGTCAGTGACTTCTGCGGGTACGCCCAGACCGCCGTCGAGACGACGGTCGGCGCCGTGACCGAGACGTCCGAGGGTGCGGTGCTGCTGAAGCTCACCGAGTCGCCCTTCTACGCGACCGGGGGCGGACAGATCGCCGACACGGGGACGATCGTCTGTGCCGAGGGGGACTGCCGGGCCGAGGTCGCCGACGTGCTGCGCCTCGGTGACGATCAGGTGATCGCCGTCCGCGTCGCCGAGGGCGCGGCGCCAGACGCCGGGACCCGGGTCCGCGCGATCGTCGACCCGCGTGCCCGGCACGCGACCGAGGCCAACCACACCGCGACGCACCTGTTGCACGCCGCGCTCCGAGCCCGGCTGGGCGAGCACGTCCACCAGGCCGGCTCCTACGTCGGTCCTGACAAGCTGCGCTTTGACTTCAACCATCCGGCCGCGCTGAGCGCCGCCGAACTCGCCGACGTCGAGGATCAGGTCAACGAGTGGATCCTCGGCGCCTTCCCCGTGCGCGCGCTCAGCACGACCCTGACGGAAGCCCGCGCGCTCGGAGCGATGGCCCTGTTCGGGGAAAAGTACGGGGAGATCGTGCGGATGGTCGAAGTCGGGGACGGCAGCTTCTCGCGTGAGCTGTGCGGCGGCACCCACGTCCGCAACAGCGCCGAGATCGGCGTCCTCCGGATCGTCTCTGAGACCTCGTCGGCCGCGAACGTTCGCCGGATCGAGGCACTCACCGGCCCCGCGGCGGTCGCCCTGCTGCGTGCCCACGATCGCGTCGCCGTCGCCGCCGCTCGGGAACTGCGGGTCCAGCCAGACCGGCTCGCTGAGGAGGCCGTCACCCTCCGCCAGAAGGTCAAGACCCTTGAGAAGGCGGCCGAGAAGACCGCCGTCGGCGCCGCGGGCCATCAAGCGGACCTCGAGGGCCTGCTCGACGGCGCTGAACGGATCGGTGAGTACGCCATCCTCGTGCGCGCCGTCACCGGTGTCGGGGCCGCGCTCCCCTCGCTCGCGGAGGCACTGAAGGCCAAGCTCGGGGCGGCCGTCGTCGTCCTCGCCGAGCCGGGGGAGGGCAAGGTCGACCTCGTCGCCGCCGTCGCGCCGGCCCTGATCGACCGGGGGATCAGCGCCGCCGACCTCGTCAAGTCCGCCGCCGCCATCGTCGGCGGGGGCGGCGGGGGACGCGCTCACGCCGCCCGCGCCGGCGGCCGGGATGTCGCCAAGCTCGATGAGGCCCTGCGGGTCGCCCGGGACCAGATCACCGCGCAGCTCACCTGAGCGGATGGGGCGGACCCTTGCGCTCGACTACGGCAGCGCCCGCTGCGGGGTCGCCGTCTCAGACCCCACCGGAGTACTCGCCCGTCCTCTCGATCCGGTGCTCGCCCCCGCCGCCACCCCCGGCTTCCGCGCCCTGCTGCGCCTCATCGACGAACTGGAAGTGGATCGGGTCGTCATCGGTCTGCCGCTGTCGCTGCGCGGTGGTGACTCCGACCAGACCCGTGAGGTGCGGGCCTTTGCCGCCCGTCTGTCCAAGGCGCTTGAGCACCGGCGCTCCGGCCCTCCGGTCGAGCTCTACGACGAGCGGTTCACCACTCGGCTCGCGGCCCGCGACGGCCCCGGGGCGCGGGCGGCCGAGGACTCCCGGGCCGCTGCGCACCTGCTCAGCTCCTGGCTGGCCGCCCAACCCTGAGTGAAGGAAAGTCTCACTGAGCAAGGGAAGTCTCAGCGGGGCTGAAGCTTACCGTTACGCAACGCCGCTGAGATGGTGTGATGTCCTCACGAACCTTCGTTCCCTGGCTGGCGCTCGGCGCCGCCGCCATTGTGCTTGCCGGCTGCGGCCAGTCCTCCGGCTCAACGGCCGGCGCCGCGGCCCCGACGGGAGTGCCGACAGTCAACGGCGCCCCGGTCGTCATCGACAAGTCGGTCCTCAGCGGCACCACCGAGCCGACCGGCGGGGCCCAAGGCGGGGTCGGAGACGCGATCGTCGCCCTCCACCTCGGCTCGATGATCTGTTACCGGTTCGCCCACCTGCACGGCTTCCAGACCGCGACGGGAGCGACCCTCGGCCTCGGGCCGACCGGCAAGCCGGGCAAGATGGTGCTCGTGCTGTCCCCGGGCCCGCGGCTCCACCACCAGGGGTGCGTCCACGCCCCGGCGGCCGTCTGGAACGGACTGAAGGCGGCCCCGGGCCACTACTTCGTCAACATCACAAGCGCACACAATCCGTCCGGCGCCGTCCGCGCCCAGCTCTGAGTCGACCCCGCCGACCGCGGAGGGCCTAAGCTAAGGGCCGGCCGAGCCCTCCGGGGGTGAGCAGGCGCGCGGCCGCCCGGTGACATGAGCGATTCCCACGAGCGCAGCGAGATGGAGCGAGAGGCAGCCCGTCGCGCCCGCGAGGCGCGACGCAGCGAGCGTGCCAGCACCCCACCGGTGCTACGGATGGAGGCGCCACCGGCCTCCACCGAGCGCCCGGCCCGACCGGCCGGCCGGCGCCCGGCGACGCCGCGGACCCCGCTGAGCTCACGGTTACCGTCACCTCCGCGGGCGCGACGCCCCCGTGGTGTGCGGCGGGTCCGGCTCCTCTTCCTCGGCCTGTGTGTCGTTCTCGTCGTCATCGTCGGGTGGTTCCTCAACGCGCTGCTCCAGCCGTTGGGCGGCAGCGGCTCAGGGCAGGTGCGGGTGAACGTTCCGGAGGCCTCGAGCACCGCTGCGGTTGGCGACCTGCTCGCCCGAGACGGCGTCGTCGCCTCCGGATTCTTCTTCAAGATCCGTGCTGAGCTCGCCGGCGACCATTTCCGTGCGGGCACCTATCGGCTCGCCCACGGAATGTCCTACTCGGCGGCGCTGACGGCGCTGCTGAAGGGGCCGGCGCTCCCGCCGAGCGTTGAGGTGACGATCATCCCCGGAAAGTCCCGCTACCAGCTCGACCGCCTGCTCCACGCCGAGGCGGTGCCCGGCAGCTACCTGGCCGCCACCGTCCACTCACCGCTGCTGAATCCGCGCCGCTACGGGGCGCCCGCCCACCCCCCGTCGCTGGAGGGCTTCCTCTACCCGGACACGTACCAGCTACCCAAGCCGCTGTCCATCTCCGCCCTCGTCGCCGACCAGCTGACCCGCTTCAAGGTCGAGATGGCCAAGGTCAACCTCGCGTACGCGGCCGCCCACAACCTCACCGCCTACGACGTGCTGAAGATCGCCTCCCTCGAGGATGCCGAGGCGGCGCTGCCCGGGGACCTTGCCAAGGTCGCCTCGGTCATCTACAACCGGCTTGCGCTCGGGATGGACCTCGGCCTCGACACGACCGCCGCGTACGCGGCCAACAACTACAGCGGCAACCTCACCGCCGCCCAGCTCGCCTCCCGGTCCCCGTGGAACACGCTCAACCACCCCGGGCTGCCGCCGACGCCGATCGACAGCCCGGACCTGGCCGCGATCGAGGCGGCCGCCCACCCCGCCCACACCCACGACCTCTACTTCATCGTCCGGGTGTGCGGCAACGGCGCGCTCAACTTCACCTCCAGCTACCCGCAGTTCCTGCTCTGGTCCCGCCAGTACGACGCGGCGCTCGCCGCCCGTGGGGCGCGCCGCACCGAGTTCTGCGGCCATGGCTGAGCCGGGCCGGGCCCCGGCGCGCCTCGGCGTGCTCGGCTGGCCGGTCCGGCACAGCCGCTCCCCGGCGATGCAGAACGCGGCGCTCGCCGCCGTCGGGCTGACCGATTGGCGCTACCAGCTGCTGCCGGTCCCGCCGGCCCGCTTCCGTGACGTCGTGGGCGCCCTTGCCGCCGTCGGGTTTGCCGGCGCGAACGTGACGATTCCGCACAAGCCGGCCGCACTCGCGCTCGCTGACGTCGCCACCTCGCGCGCGGCGGCGATCGGGGCGGCCAACACACTCCAGTTCGGCCCCGACGGCCGCATCAGCGCCGATAACACCGACGGCCCGGGGCTGATCGCGGCGCTCCGGGCTCGTGGCTGGGACCCGCGGGGCCGGACCGTTCAGATCCTCGGGGCGGGCGGGACCGCCCGCGCGGCCCTGTGGGCGCTCGCGGAGTCTGGGGCGATCCCGCTGGTCTGGAACCGCACCCCCGAGCGCGCGGAGGCGCTCTGTGCCGAGCTCGGCGGCCATCCCGTCCCCGAGCCCGAACCGGCCGAACTACTCATCCAGACGACCGCCGCCGGCCTCGGTGGGTCCGATCTGCTGCCAAACTTCAAGTGTTTGGCTCCGACAGCCGATGGGCTCGGCAGATATCGGATTGTGGTCGACTTCATGTACAGCAGCGCTGACCGTTACCTGCTTGACCGCGCCGCCCGTCAGGGCGCCTCCGTGATCGACGGCCTTGAACTGCTCGTCCGCCAGGGTGCGCTCAGCTTCGAGCAGTTCACCGGGCGGCCGGCTCCCGTCGGCGTGATGGAAGCCGCGGCCCGATCATGAGCGCGCTCGGCCGGTCACACAGCGACCCCGGGACAGCGTCGGCGCCCGGAACGGGCCCGGACCCGCCGCCGACCACCGGGTCGGCGGCGGTCACCCCGCTGCCGGTCCCCGGACTCACCCGGGCGCGCAGCGGCGGCCCGAGGCGCTCGGTGATCGAGGCACTGATCACGCTCGGCCTGATCACCCCCGAGTTCGCCGAGCGCGCGCGCGCCGCCGCTCGGGAGCAGGGCGTCACCGTCGAGCGGCTTCTGCTCGAGGACCGGACCCTCACCGCCGAGCAGATCGCGCGGGCTGTCGCGGACGCCCACCGGCTCGACCACATCGACCTGGCGACCTTCGCGGTTGACATGGCGGCCGCCAACCTCGTGCCGGCCGTCGCCGCCCGGCGCTGGGGGGCGGTGCCGGTCGCCTTCGTTGACGAGGGCACCCTGCTCGTGGCGATCTCCGACCCGGCGAACCTGCTCGCCATCGACGACATCCGGCTCACCACCGGCCTGCGGATCCATCGGGCCGTCGCGTCCAGCGAGGACATCGAGGCGCTCGTCAGCCGCCTCAACCGCTATGAGTTCGACGTCGCCGAGGCGGTCGAGGAGGATGAGGAGACCGCCTCCCTGGAGATCACCGGCCTGCGCGAAAGCGCCGATGACGCGCCGATCATCAAGCTCGTGCACTCGATCCTCGCCGACGCGGCCGAGCGGGGCGCCTCCGACGTGCACTTCGAGCCTCAGCCGACCCGGACCGGAACCCCGGGGGAGATGCGCGTGCGTCTCCGTGTCGACGGCGTGATGGTCGAGACCGCGACGGTACCCCGGCGGATGGCCGCCGGGGTGATCAGCCGCGTCAAGATCATGGCCGACCTCGACATCGCCGAGCGGCGCCTGCCCCAGGACGGCCGGGTCGGGTTGAGCGTCGACGGTCGCCACATCGATCTCCGGGTCGTGACGATCCCGAGCGTGCACGGGGAGTCGGCCGTGATCCGGATCCTCGACCAGCGCGCGATCCGGCTCGATCTCGACCAGCTCGGCCTCCAGCACCACGAGCTGACGCACTTTCGGCGGGCCTTTCAGAAAGCCCACGGGGCGATCCTCGTCACCGGACCGACCGGATCGGGCAAGTCGACGACCCTGTACGGCGCGCTGCGGGAGCTCAACACGGCGGAGAAGAACATCATCACGATCGAGGATCCCGTCGAGTACCAGCTCCCCGGGATCACCCAGATGCAGGTGAACGTCCGCGCCGGCCTCACCTTCGACTCGGGGCTGCGGTCGATGATGCGGGCTGACCCCGACATCCTGATGGTCGGGGAGATCCGCGACCGTCAGACCGCCCAGATCGCCGTTGAGGGCGCCCTCACCGGTCACCTCGTCCTGTCGACGCTGCACACCAATGACGCGCCGTCGGCGATCTCCCGGCTCGTCGAGATGGGGATCGAGCCGTTCCTGATCGCCTCGGCGATCGAGTGCGTCGTCGGCCAGCGCCTCACCCGTACCCTGTGTGCGCACTGCAAGGAGCCGGTGGTCGTGCCCGCCGCTGTGCTCGCCGACAACGGTTTCTCGGTGCGCTTTGACATCGAGGCCCACCAGCCGGTTGGCTGCGTCCGTTGCGGCGGGATGGGGTACCGCGGCCGCACCGGGATCTATGAGGTGATGATGATGACCGAGGAGCTGCGCGAGCTCACCCTCGCCCGTGCCTCCGCCGACCAGATCGCCGCGATCGCCGTCTCCCAGGGGATGCGCCGGATGCGTGAGGATGGCCTCGAGAAGGTCAAGGCGGGGATCACCTCGCTCGCTGAGGTCACCCGGGTCACCGGGTCGATCTGACCCTTCAGATCTCGTCGGGCTCTGCCGATAAAGGCAACGCCCCTGTTTTCTGCTGTCTGAAAGCGAGCTGTGCATGTCGATCGACTTCGCCGATGTCCTCCTCCAGGTGGTCGACCGGCGGGCGTCAGACCTTCACCTCACTGCCGGCGCCCCGCCGATGCTGCGCATGCGCGGACGGCTCACCCCGCTTGAGGGGTATCCGATCCTCGCGCCGTCCGACACACGGGAGATCATCTACTCGATCCTCACGAGTGCCCAGCGCCAGCGGCTGGAGACCAACTGGCAGCTCGACTTCGCCTACGCGGTGCCCGGCAGCGCCCGCTTCCGGGTCAACGCCTACTTCCAGCGCGGCGCCCTGGGTGCCGCGTTCCGCCTGATCCCGTTTGAGATCGCCCCGCTCGACAGCCTCGGCCTGCCGCCGGTGCTGCGCGAGTTCGCCAACAAGCCGCGCGGGCTTGTGCTCGTCACCGGTCCGACCGGGTCGGGGAAGTCCACGACGCTCGCGTCGATCATTGACGTGATCAACCAGACGCGGGAAGAGCACATCATGACGATCGAGGACCCGATCGAGTTCCTCCACCAGCACAAGCGCTGCATCGTCAACCAGCGCGAGCTCGGGGCTGACGCGGCGACCTTCGCCCTCGCGCTGAAGGCGGCATTGCGCCAGGACCCGGACGTGATCCTCGTCGGGGAGATGCGCGACGTCGAGACGATCGGAACGGCGATCACCGCGGCGGAGACCGGCCACCTCGTCTTCGCCACCCTCCACACCCAGGACGCCCCCCAGACGATCGACCGGATCGTCGACTCCTTTCCGGCCGAGCAGCAGGGCCAGATCCGCGCGCAGCTGTCGATCGCCCTTCAGGGGATCGTCACCCAGACCCTCGTCCCGACCGCGGACGGCTCCGGCCGGGCGGTCGCCGCAGAGGTGATGGTCCCGACTCCGGCGGTGCGCAACCTCGTGCGGGAGGCCAAGACCCACCAGCTCTACTCGGTGATCCAGACCGGCTCCCAGCACGGGATGCAGACGATGGACGCCTCCCTCGCCGGCCTCGTACGCACCGGAAAGATCACCAAGGCGGTCGCCGAGCAGCGCGCCCACTCGGTTGAGGAGCTCAACCGGCTGCTCAACGCGCCGTCCCTGTCGGTTGCCGCCCCCGTGGCGATGTAGGCCCGTGGGCGTGAGGAAACGGAGGAGCGATGCCGACCTATAAGTTCAAGGCGATGGATCTGGCCGGGGTGACCGCGGCCGGTGAAGTGGAGGCGATCTCCCCCCAGGACGTCGCCGAGCAGCTCAAGCAGCGTGGCCTCGTCGTCATCGACGTCGCCAGCAAGTACCGCTCGCGAGAGCTCAACCTCGAGTTCTTCCCGCACGTCAAGGCTGATGATCTCTCGGTCGCCAGCCGGCAGCTGTCGACGATGGTCAACGCGGGGATGCCGATCCTGCGCGCGCTCAGCGTGCTCGAGAGCCAGAGCTCGAACAAGCTTCTGAAGTCAACCCTCGCCGCCGTCCGGGGTGACGTGGAGGCCGGCTCGAACCTGTCGGACGCGATGGCCAAGCACCCGAAGGTGTTCGATGACCTGTACGTGTCGATGGTCCGGGCGGGGGAGACCGGCGGTCTGCTCGAGGAGGTGCTGCTGCGCGTCGCCGATCAGCTCGAGAAGGACGCCGCCCTGCGCCGCCAGGTTCGCGCGGCGATGGTCTATCCGTCCCTCGTCGTTACCTTCGCGATCGGGATCATGCTCGCGCTGGTCGCCTTCCTGATCCCCGTTTTCATCAACGTGTTCAAGCAGTTCCCGGGCAAACTGCCGGCTCTCAGCCAGTTCATGGTCAACTTCAGCCACGCCCTCACCGGACAGTGGTACATCTTCCTGCTCGTCGTCGTCGCGCTCGTCGGCGGGTTCATCGCCTTCCGCCGCTCGGACTGGGGGCGCCCGCGCTGGGATCAGATCAAGCTCCGCTTTCCGTTGCGGATCGGGGAGGTCGTTCAGAAGGTCGCGATCGCGCGCTGGTCGCGGACGCTCTCCTCGCTCGTCTCCGCCGGTGTGCCGATGATCCAGTCGCTGGAGATCACCGGCCGGACGGCGGGCAACATCGTCATCGACCAGGCGATGGCGAAGGTGATCACGAGCGTCAAGCAGGGCGGCACGATCTCCGGTCCCCTCAAGGACGCGCCGGTGTTCCCACCGATGGTGCCCCAGATGATCGCGGTGGGGGAGGAGACCGGAGCGCTCGATCACATGCTCGCCAAGGTCGCCGACTTCTACGACGACCAGGTTGAGGCGGCGGTCAAGGCGCTCACCTCGATCCTCGAGCCGGTGATGATTATCGTTGTCGGCACGATCGTCGGGGTGATCGTGATCTCGATGTACCTGCCGCTCTTCAGCGTCTACAACGCGATCCCGTAGCGAGGGTCGCTCCCGAGCGAGCCGGGCGGCCGCGGGCGGAGCGACCCGGCTATCGTCCGGTGCCGATGAGCACCTCTGCCTCCAGTGATGACCGGTCCGTCTGCACCCCCTGCCGGGGGACGGGCAGCCTCGTCTCCAACCACGGGGGCGAGCGCCATTCCGTGACCTGCCCCTGGTGTGGCGGCAGTGGCCGCTTTGAGGCCGGCCGGGACGCGCAGGCAGCCGCGCCGCCCCGCGCCGCGGCGGGCTGAGCCGGTCGTTCCCCGGCTCGTTCTGAGGCGGGAGCGGATGCTCCGATTCGGTCAAGTTTCCGGTCGATTCTGCCGATTGATACAGCGCCATGAGCGCCTCGGTCGCCACGATCGCACCCGTCGCACCGCTCGCCCCGGTGGGTCCCGGTGAGGACACCATCACGCCCGCCACGGAGGTCTGCCTGTCGATCGTGATGCCCTGTCTCGATGAGGCCGGTTCGATCGCCGAGTGCGTCCGGCGCGCCTGGGCGACGCTGGCCAGGAACGGGATCGACGGTGAGGTCCTCGTCGTCGACAACGGATCGGAGGACGGCAGTCCGGAGATCGCCCGGGGCGCCGGGGCGCGGGTGATCAGCGAGCGCCGCCGCGGCTACGGCAACGCCTACCGGGCCGGGCTCGCCGCCGCCCGCGGACGCTACATCCTGATGGTCGACGCCGACCTCACCTACGACCTTGAGGACGCGCCCCGGTTCCTCACGGAACTGGAGGCGGGCGCGGACATGGTCATCGGCGACCGGATGTCCCAGATCGACGCCGGGGCGATGAGCTGGTCACACCGCTACATCGGCAACCCGCTGCTGTCGGGCTTTCTCAACCTGCTCTACCGGACGCCGGTCTCGGACGCGCACTGCGGAATGCGGGCGCTGCGCCGCGACATCGTCCCCCGGCTCGACCTGCGCACCTCCGGGATGGAGTTCGCCTCCGAGATGGTGATCCGGGCCGCCAAGGAGCAGCTCGACGTGCGCGAGTTCCCGATCCGCTACCACGCCCGCTGTGGCGAGTCGAAGCTCTCGACCGTCCGAGACGGCTGGCGTCACCTGCGCTTCCTGCTGCTGCACTCCCCCAACCACTTGTTCATCTTCCCCGGGCTGGTGATGGGGCTGTGCGGGCTGGGCATCGAGATGATCGGGGTCGCCCACCTCGGCCTGTTCGGCCGCCACTGGCAGATCCACGCGACGCTCGTTGGGGCGCTGCTGGCGATCGTCGGGACCCAGGTCCTCGCCCTCGGGGCGTGTGCGCGCACCTACGCCGCCTACTTCATGGGTGAGCGTGACCGGCTGTTCTCCTGGGCGCGGTCCCGGTTCACGCTCGAGCACGGGCTCGCCGCCGGTGGGCTGGTGACGGCGCTCGGGCTCGCCCTCGGGGTGTCGATCGCCATCGGCTGGGCGAGCCACGGCTTCGGTGCCCTTGGCGACGGCGACCTCGCGGTTCTCGCGGCCACCCTGATCGTGATCGGCGTCGAGACGTTCTTCACCGCCTTCCTCCTGTCGATCCTCGGTCTGCGGCGCTCCTGAGACCGGCCCGCCTTCCGTGCGCATCTGCCTCGTCTATGACTGTCTCTTCCCCTACACGGTCGGGGGGGCTGAGCGCTGGTACCGCAACCTCGCCCTCCGGCTTGTCGCCGACGGCCATCAGGTCACCTACCTCACGTTGTGCCAATGGGCGCCGGGCACCGTCGTCGACCTTCCCGGCGTGGACGTCCGCTGCGTCGGCCCCCGCTGCCGGCTCTACACCCGCGGGGGGCGCCGGCGCATGCTGCCACCGCTCCTCTTCGGTCTCGGCGTGCTCTCGCACCTGCTCAGGCACGGACGGCGCTACGACGCCGTCCACACCGCCTCCTTCCCGTACTTCTCGCTGATCGCCGCTGGTCTGCTGCGCCCGTGGAAGGGGTACCGGCTCGTTGTCGACTGGTTTGAGGTGTGGTCCCTCGCCTACTGGCGCTCCTACATCGGGGCTCTGGCGGGGACGGTCGGCTGGCTCATCCAGGGCGCCTGTGCCCGCTTTTCCCAGCGGGCCTTCTGCTTCTCGCGACTGCACGCGAGCCGGCTCGGGCGGCTGGCCACTCGCGGCGCCACGACCGTCCTCCGTGGAGCCTACGACGGTCCCACCGACCCCGCCCGCGCCCTCGGGGTTGACCCGGTCGTCGTCTTCGCCGGGCGCCTGATCCCGGAGAAGCAGGCCGCCGCGGTGGTCTCCGCGGTCGCCGCTGCGCGTGGGCGGGTGCCGGGCCTGCGGGCCGAGATCTACGGGGACGGTCCCGATCGTGAGGCGGTCGTGCAGGCGGTTCGGGCGCTCGGGCTTGGCGATGTCATCAGCGTCTGCGGGTTCGTGCCTGACGCGGCGGTGGAGGCGGCGCTGACCCGGGCGATGTGCCTGCTGCTGCCCTCCCGTCGGGAGGGGTACGGGCTCGTCGTCGTTGAGGCGGCCGCGCGCGGCACCCCGAGCCTTGTCGTCGCCGGGGCTGACAACGCGGCGGTGGAGCTGATCAGCGACGGGGAGAACGGGCTGGTGGCCGACTCGATCGACCCGGACGAACTCGCCGAGCGTCTCGAGCGCATCTGGATACTCGGGGACGGCCTGCGGGACCGCACGCGGGCCTGGTTTGACGCCCACGCGGACGAGCTTGCCCTCACCGGTTCGCTCGAGCGGGTCGTCGGCTCCTATGCCGGGGCCGACAGCGCACGAGTGTATGAGGCGAGCGTCCCGGCGGCCGTCGCCGCCCAGCTGAACTGATCGGCCCGGGCCCGCCCGCGTGCGACGCGCCGGGTCACCTCCTCACGGTCGCTGAGGAGCCGTTCGACGGTGAGGCTGATCTGGCGGACCGATGTCGCCTCAAAGAGGAAGGCGGCGTCCCCGGCGACCTCGGCGAGCGCGCCGCCGACCGAGCAGCCGACCGGGCGGCCGCGGGCCATCGCCTCGAGCACGGGCAGGCCGAACCCCTCATGCAGGGACGGGCAGAGCACGGCGGACGCGGTCAGGTACAGCCCTTCCAGGTACGCGTCGTTCACCCAGCCGAGCAGGCGCACGTCGGCGTTGAGGTCGCAGCCGCGGATGTGCTCCTCCAGGCGGGTCTGGTGGGCGGTCGGGTAGCCGCAGATGACGAGCAGCGGGCGCCGCTCGACGGGGATGAGAGCGACGGCCGAGATGAGGCGCTCGAGGTTCTTGTGCGGGCGCAGGGCCGACACGGACAGGACCACCGGCCGCGTCCCCGCATCGAGGGTTCGGCGGACCTCGTCCTCCGGGGTCGGCTCGGCCCGACGGACCCGCCCGCCCCCGAGCGGGACGACGTCAACCCGGTCCGGGTGGACCCCGAGGTGGTACTGGAGATCGGTGGCGGTCACCGTTGCGTCGGTGAGGATGCGGTCACACCGTCGGGCGGCAGTGGGGACGAGCACCCGCATTCCGATCCGGTTGAGGCCGAGGTGGGCTTCGGGGACACGCAGGAAGTGCAGGTCGTGGATCGTCACGACGCTCCGAAACGGGCCCCACAGGGGCGCGGTGTTGGCGAGGCTGTGGACCAGCTCGACCCGGGTCTTGCGGGCCGCCGGCGGGAGCAGCGTCTGTTCGGCGCGCACCCAGTTCCAGCGGTGGGTGACGTCGACGGGGATCACCGTCGCGCTCACCCGCTCACCCCACGCCTCCACGATCCCACGGGCGGTCGGGTTGATGAACGCGGTGAACCGCAGGTCGGGAGCCGCGGCGAGCAGGGCGGGCACGAGCTCCCGCGCGTAGGTCTCGGTTCCGCCGGTCGCGCCCGGCACGAGGTAGAGCAGGTTGAGCCCGACGTACACGACCGCCGAGGCTAACGGGCCCTGAGTTGGCACACTCCCCGACGGTGCCCACCCCCGCTGAGGAGATTGATGTCGTCATCCCCGTTCACGGGCACTACGCGCTGACCGCCCGCTGCCTCGCGAGCCTCGCCGCCCAGACCGAACCTCACCGCGTGATCGTCGTCGACGACGCCTCCCCCGACGACACCCGAGAGAGGCTCGCCCGTGAGTGGCCGCAGGTGACCGTCGTGGCCTTGGAGGTCAACCGCGGCTTTGCCAATGCAGTCAATGCCGGTGTGCACGCAGGGCGAGGCGAGTTCATCGTTCTGCTCAACAACGACGTTGAGCTTGAACGAGACGCGGTGGGGGAGATGGTGGCGCCCCTCCGTGCAGACGCGGCCGTTGGATCGGTTGCGCCCCTGATCGTCAAGCCGGCCCGCGAAGTGATCGACAGCTTCGGTTTGGTCATCGACCCGACGCTCGCCGGGTTCTCGCGCCTCCACGGCGAGCCTCTCTCGTCGGCTGTCGCCACACGGCTTCGGCTCGCCGGGCCTGAGGGCACTGCAGGTGCGTTTCGGCGTGCCGCGTGGGAGGCGGTCAATGGTTTCGATCCCCACCTCATCGCCTACCACGAGGACGTTGACCTTGCTCTGCGGCTTGCCGTGGCCGGATGGCAGACCGCCGGCGCTGTCCGCGCGATCGGTGTCCACATCGGCTCGGCGACGTACGGGCGACGGTCAGCGACCGTCCGTCGTCTCGCCGGTCACAGTCGGGGTTACATGCTGCGGCGCTGGCCGTCGGCCGGGATGAGGCTGATCGTCCGGGTGGTCCTCACGGAGACGATCGTGGTGCTCGGCGATTGTCTTCTCCAGCGCGATCTTGAGGCGATCAGAGGTCGTCTGCAGGGATGGAGCGCGGCTCGAGGGCTCCCTCGCCGCGGCCGTCCGCCGCTCGAAACGCTTGAATTCACACTCACCCTGCGCGCTGGACTCGCCTTGCGGTGCCGCGCTGTCGACCCGAGAGGGCGCGCCACCCCGGGGGAACAAAGCCGACGACCGCCGGAAGGTCGAGAGGACGCACAGGGAGGGGATCCTGACGACGCATCCGGCGACGCTGAGGAACTCCTCTGAGCCCGTCGCGCCACGCTCGGAGCAGTGTGCTGAGGAGGCCCCGACGCACGGCGATGCCAAGGTTGAGAACCTGACCGAATAGGAGGAGGTGAGAATGCGTGACGATCTCACGGGTCGACCAGTGCCGCGCAACAAGCCAGATCTGATTTCGCCAGACGTGATAGCTGGAAAACGGATTCGCCCCGGCACCGGCCGTTGCGCTGTTCATGTGAAAGACCACTGCCGCGGGCTCGTATAGGCACGTGCAACCTCTCAACTGGGCGCGCAGGGCCCAGTCGACATCCTCGAAATAAGCTGAGAGGTCCCCGTCAAAGATCCCGACCGTGCGGAGGTCGCGCGTGCGGTACACGGCGGCTCCGCCACAAACGCCGAAGATCGGTTCGCTCCGATCGTACTGACCGACGTCGCGGGCTCCCTGGCCCCGGCGGGCTGCCGTGCCAGCCCAGGAGTACTCGTCGCCCGCGCCGTCGATGAGCGTCCGGTCGTAGTAGTTGAGCATCTTGGGCCCGACCGCCGCAACGGATGGGTTCCGCTCCAACGCGGCGCAGAGGATCGTCAGGGCCTTGGGGGCGAGTTCGACATCATTGTTGAACAGGCCAACGTAGTCAGAGCTGAGCCCGGCTTGCAGGCATGTGTTGAGTGCCGCCGTGATGCCACGGTTGTGCTCATGGACGATGACCTCGACCTGGGGCCAGTTGGCGTTGAGCCATGTGACGGTTCCGTCCGTCGACCCATCGTCGACGACGATGAGGCGGTCCGGTGGGAGGA
This sequence comes from Conexibacter sp. DBS9H8, assembly GCF_023330685.1. Classification (GTDB taxonomy): domain Bacteria; phylum Actinomycetota; class Thermoleophilia; order Solirubrobacterales; family Solirubrobacteraceae; genus Palsa-465. The sequence continues at coordinate 2,631,161 of NZ_CP097128.1, read as the reverse complement.
CCTGGGCCGCATACGACGGGAGCGTCGCCTCGAGGAGATGGCGCCCGTTGAAGCTCGCGATCGCGACGGTCAGCGTCATCAGCTGACGCGTGACCTGGACTGGGTTAGTGGGGGGGTGGGCGGTATGGAACGGAGGGCTCTGCGGTAGCCCCGTGCATAGGCACCCAGATGGGACACCCCGTAGATCCTGCGTCGCACGCCGTCGGGAGCCGAGGCCCAATCGCGGCCGGAGGCCTGAAGCAGTGAATCGGCGGCCGCCAACGCGAGCCATAGAGGTCCAGTGGCTAGTGGTGACAGCCGCGGTTCAGATGGCCGGTTGCAATGCATCGCGGCCGCGGCAGCTCCCACCCGTTCGCTCCGCTGACGCCAGGTCGTCATCGAGTAGGGATGATGGTGGATCAGCATGAGTTCGGGTCGGTAGACGAGCCGGACGCCTTGCTGACGCAGCCGACGGCCAAACTCGGCGTCCTCGTAGCCGAAGGTCAAGGTTTCGTCCATGCCTCCTGCAGCGATGTAAGCGTCGCGAGCATAGGAGATGCCTGTGCCGTACCAGTGGTTCTCGGTGAGACCAGCACCGGCGTCCAGAGCCTTGAAGTCATTTTGGGGGCCATCCTCCAACCAGGCCATGAACGGATCGTCCCGGATGAGCGCCTCGGAAAACGTGTGCTCCCGAGAACCGCAAGTTTCTCAGGAACGGCTGCATGCAGCGCGACGTGACCCTGGATCAGGCGATCATCGGCGGGAGTCGTGTCGTCGTTTGCCCAGAGCACGATGCTCCCGCTCGCCCGCCGGACCCCTGCGTTTCGTGCGGCCGCTATTCCTGAGCCGTCCGACCGAACAACTCGCAAGGGGATCGGAAAATCTGGGGCGAGCGCTCGGCACGATGCGACTGAATCGTCGCTTGAGCCATCGTCAACAACGACCACCTCGGCTCGCATCCCTTCCAGTTTCTGGATGGCGAACGCCGCTAGCGTCGTTCGTAACCGCTCCGCCCGGTTGCGACTCGGAATGATCACGCTGATATCGATGTCCATCAGTCGGCGCAGCCCAGGTGCACACACGTGACCCTGATACGGGACACTCTCTGGACCGATGGGAGAACGTTAGCCTGCGCCGATGGGGAACCGCCAGCTCCACCGGCGCCGAGGCCTGATCTTCGCCCTGATGAGCCGATACCTTGTGGTCCTCGTTCAGGTCCTCGGCACGCTCGTGAGCACGCCGGTGATCCTCGCGGCGTATGGCCCGGCGATGCTGGGACGATGGGCTCTGGCGCTGGCGATCATGGGCTACATCCAGGGGATTGACCTTGGCCTTGGGATTGAGTTGGCGCGTTCGGTGGCCGCGAGCCGGAGTCCGGAGGAGCGATCGCGAACGGTCGGAGCAGCGCTCAACGTCCTCGTGGTTCCCGGGCTGGCGGCCGTAGCCGCGGGTCTGGGACTCGGGATCGCGCTCGGCTCGACGAGCGGGCGGGGACCATGGCTCGGGATCGCGATCGGCTGCGGTGGCCTTCTGCTCCCCCTCAGTGTCGGGGGAGGTGTGCTCTACGGAACTGACCGTCAGGTGAGCCGCAACGCGTTCACGGTTGGAGCGACCTTGATCGGCCTGGCGGCAACCATCGCCGTTGCCGTTGCGCATGGCAATCTCGCGCTGCTCACGCTGGCCGGTGCACTTGGACCCTTGCTTGCCGGGGTCGGGACGACCGTGCAGGCGTTCCTCAAAACCCCGGGTGTGCGCGGGCATCTGCGACAGGACGATCTCACCGAAGTACGGCAGCTCCTTGGTGCGTCAATTGGCGTGTTTGCTCTGACAGCGTCAGGGCAGGTGATCGCCTACTCCGACACGTTTGTCGTCGACGCCCTCTTCGGTCCCGCCGTGCTGGGAGTCTACGTCGTCGCGATGCGCGTTATCGGAGGCTTGACGTCCCTCACTAACCAGTTGTCCGATGTTCTCTTGCCCAGGTTCGCGGATCCAGGCGCTGGCCCGCTGGAACAGCAGGAGCGAATCCGACTTGCCATCACGATCGCTGCCTGTATCGGCTTCGCGCTCATCTCCATCCTCATCGTGTTCGGGCATCAACTGCTGAATTTGTGGGTCGGCCCCCACTACCAAGCAGCCTGGGGCGTAGCTCTGCTGCTCAGCGGCGCCGTGCTCCTCAACGGTCCTGCGCGGGTGGCGGTCGTGTGGGCCATCGCCGCCTCGAGGCGGGAGGGGCTCACCATGCTCGCTCTGTTCGAGTCCTTCGCGAACGTCGCCCTTTCCGTCCTGCTCGGTGTGGCGTTCGGCTTCCGGGGGGTTGCCGCCGCATCGATGGTGACTTTGGTGGTTACGAACGGCTGGATCCTTCCGACGCGCTTGCTCCCGAGAGGTGGGCTCTCCTGGAAGCGCGACTTCGTGCGGCCGGTTGGCCAGAGTGCGCTGCTGGTCTTGCCGATCAGTTTCGCCGCTGCTGCGCTCCTCGGACGCGCCTCCGTCGGGGGCTGGTGGGTGCTTCCCGCTGGCGCTGGGCTCGGCTTGGGTGTCGGAGTTGGGCTGCTGAAGTGGAACCTTCGCTCATCTCGGCGTTTGTTCGCGCCCACCTGACTGAGCAGGGAGAGGTGAGGGTAATGCGGCGACCGGGCTGACGAGCGTCTGGCCAGGTTGCAGCTGCCGATGGTCAGCGGACGACACCGCACGCGGTCGCCCGCTCTCTGGTGCGGGCCGCGCCAGGAGGGCACGGATGACCGTTGCCAGAATCGGAAGCGTGACGATCGCGTAGGCCGTCGCTCTGACATCGAACCCGTAGACTGGGAGTGGGACGGTCACCGCGACCAGCAGCAGGGTCGATACGACGCTGAGCCGGGGGGGACGGCCGATCTCGATCGCGTAGACGGCCATCAGGAACGGGAGCTGGTAGTAGATGTTGTCCCACGGATCCATCGCTGCACGGAGGAGAAAGACGAGCGACAGCAGCGTCAGGGCATCCCGGATCGCGTTGGCTCCCTGACGCGGGACCGGATGGCGTTGGCGCCACAGCAGCGCACAGGCGGCCGCCGTGAGAACGATCAGCTCATGGGCGTGGACGGAGACCCAGGAGGTCGGGCCGAACCACGCCCACAGCTGGGAGAAGTGAAAGATCTGACCGGTGCCCGCACCGAGGGACTGCACGCCCCCGCTGCGCAGAAGGATGAGTGGCCCGTCCACGGCGGCGATCAGCATGCTGACCGTCACCGTCGCCCGGAGCCGGCGCTGGGGCAGCACGCAGATGGCGACGGGCACGGCCACCAGAGCCCAGGACTTGCTCACCGCCGCGAGCCCGACGAGCAGCATCGCCGGGAGCCAGCGGTCACGCGCCGCCTGGACGACCCCGGCGATGGCGAGGGCGGCGACGAATACGTCCTCAGGGTGGCCGAGGACGATGCAGTAGATGAACGTCGGGTTGATCACGAGCAGGAGCCCGAGCGGGCTCACACGGCCCCAGAAAGCTTCGGTGGGGAGCTCGAGGACGCGTACCAGCCACGTCGCGAGCAGTGGCGCGGCCGCCACGCACGGCAGGGCGGTCGCCAGGTAGGTCACCTGCCAGTCCGCGTGGAAGGCGAGGGCGATCAGGGCGAACGGCGCCCGGAGGATGAGGGAGCCCACATAGCCGGGGCTCGCGGTCAGGAACGCGCCGACGTGCGCGAGGGCGAGCTGGTGGAGGGCCGGGTAGGCCTCAACGACGAAATCGTTGGCGCGGCCGAAGAGCAACCCGGGGCTGGTCAGATAGAAGAGGCAGATGCCGGCGGTGAGGGCCCACAGCGCGAGGATGGCGCAGGCGGTGAACGCCGTTGACGTGGTCCGCGGCCGCGTCATCAGAGCGTGGGGGAGGGGGGCAGCAGGTTTCCGAGACGGCCGCGGACACGGATCCAGTGGTGGCGGGATCCGAAGACGCGGAGGGCGAGCAGCCCGACCATCGGCACTGTCAGGAGCTGATAGGCGACCGCGTAGAGATCGGCACCGGTAGGCCCGCCCCAATCGGGCCGAAACCCGCTCTCGGGGGGGACCGTGAGCAGAAACATCAAGGCGGTGACGACGAGGAGATGTACCGGCGGCCGACGCGCATAGAGTGCGTAGAGGACGATCAGGAACGGCAGCTCGTAGTACAGGTTGTTCCACGGGTCCATCACCGTTCGCAGCAGCAGCACGAGTGCGAGGAGCAGCAGCCCTTCACGGAGGCGCCCGTCCGGCGTCAGCCGATCAGCCCGGTGCAGCGACCACCACGCGGCGGCGCAGACACCCCCGGCGAGGACGATCAGTTCGTGGGCGTGAATCGACACCCAGGCGTGGGGTCCGAACCACCACCAGAGCTGCTGGGGGTAGAAGATCTGCCCGACGCCACCGCCGAGGGACCCGACCGCGCCTGACCCACCGGTGCGCAGCAGGGTCGTCGGCACGAACAGGATTCCGAGGGTGAGGGCGACGGTGATGAGCGCGCGCCCGCGGCGGTCGGGCAGCACGACCACCGCGACGGGGACCGCGGCAAGCGCCCACGGCTGGTTGAAGGCGGCGATCGCGATGAGCACCATCGCCACCAGCCACCGACCTCGGGCGGCGGTGATCACCGCGACGACGGCGAGCACAGCGGAGAGGATCTGCTCGGGATGGCCGAGCGCGACGCAGTAGAGAAACACGGGGTTGACAGCCAGCAGGAGACCGAGCGGGCCGCACCAGCGCCAGCGTAAACTCGCCCCGGCGCTGGGACCCCGCTCCGACGTGAGCCACGCACCGAGGAGCGGAGCGGCGGCAAGGCAGGGCGCGGCGGAGAGGATGTAGCTCAGCTGCCAATGCGGTGATACGGCGGCCCCGAGAAGGCCGAAGGGGGCCCGCAGGATGAGCGAGCCGTAGTAGGCGGGCGCGACCTGGAGCGCGTGCAGCAGCCGCCCATGGGACAGAGTCTGAAAGACAGGCCAGGCTTCACTGATGAAGTCGTTGGTCTGTGTAAGGGAACGCAGTGGGACGACGGTGAGCCACAGGCTGAGCAGGAGGCCGCCGACCCCAGCGAGGGCGATCACCGGTGTCCCATGGAGCCGGAGCCGTTCAGGAGAGCGCCTGGGGGCCGTGAGCGTCGCCATCGGTGTTCTATCGGCCCGGGCTGCGCACTCACTGAGCCTTCGTCCGCGGGAAGCTGTGAAGCTGCTGACCGATCGCGGGGAGAGAGCTCGGAGACAGACGAAATGCCAATTTCTTGCTCTGGGTCTAAACCCGGCTTGAGAACTCGCCGATAACGGCCTTGCCAGCGTAACTCGGTGCCAAGGGCAAACCATCTGAAAGGATGGGACGCAAAGCCGCGAGCCTCAGATTGAGGTAGTCGGGTTGCCGCCGTCGGTTCGGGACCCAGGAGCCTGGCGTGTTCACGCGCAACCCAGATTCCTTTCAGGAGGACCCTATTCCCATGCTGACCAAAGTACGTCGCAGACTGGAGCAGGAAGAGGGCTTCACCCTCATCGAACTCCTGGTTGTGGTCCTGATCATCGGCATCCTCGCCGCGGTCGCGATCCCGACCTTCCTGTCTCAAAAGAACAAAGCGACCGACTCCAACGCGCAGTCCAACCTCAAGAACGCGCAGACGGTCGTTGAGTCCTACGCGAACGGTAACGGAGGCGCGTACCCGGCAGGTACCGGCAACGTCATCAACCAGGTGACGGGCCTCAGTACCGACAGCGACGCAACCGCGCTTGGATCGGGCAACCAGCAGGTCTACTACTCGAGCCCCGGTGGCTCGGGTGACACCTACTTGCTCTGCGCTCAGGGGTCGACGAACTCAACCCCTCACCTGTGGTTCATCGAGGAGAACAACGGCCAGACCACATACGCCGAAGCCACCGGGTCAGGGACGTCCCTCACTCAGTGTGCGAGCGTCACGGCCGTCCCGAGCGGCGCCACGACCTCCCAATCGGGGTTCCCAGCGATCACGAACTGATGAACTGACGGGGACGGGTTAGGGCGGGCCTTCGGGCCCGCCCCCACGCCTTTAATCGCCGCGAGACCGACTAGGTTTCCACCCATGGGCATCCTCCTCGCCGCCGTCGCCGGTCTGCTCCTCGGCTCGTTCTTCAACGTCGTCATCTGGCGCCTGCCCCGGCACGAGTCGCTGGTCACGCCCGGATCGCACTGCCCCCACTGTTCAGAGCCCGTCGCTCCCTATGACAACGTCCCGGTGCTCAGCTGGATCGTGCTACGCGGACGCTGCCGGCACTGCGGAGGGGGGATCTCGGTCCGCTACCCGGCGGTCGAGCTGGGCACCGCCGCCCTCACCACCGCGGTCGCGCTGTTTCTTCACTCCAGCCAGCGGATCGCGCTCGGGGAGATCCTCGTCCTCACGCTTGTGCCGGTCGCGCTGATCGACCTCGAGCACCGGATCATCCCGAACGTGATCCTCGCCCCCGCGGCGGTGGCGGCGCTGATCGCCGGCGCGCTCACCCGGCCGGCGGGCCTGCCCGAGCAGGCGCTCGCCGGCGTGGGCGCCGCCCTGTTCCTGCTCCTGTTCGCGCTCGCCTACCCGCGCGGGATGGGGATGGGAGACGTGAAGCTCGTCGGCCTGCTCGGCCTCTGTCTCGGGCGGTCCGTCGCCGTGGCCATCCTCGCCGCTCTCATCCTCGGGGTCGGGGTCGGCGTCGGTGTGATGGCACGCGTCGGGGTGACCGAGGGACGCAAGACCGCGGTCCCGTTCGGTCCGTTCCTCGCCGCCGGCGCGGTGATCGCGCTGTTTGCCGGGCCGCCCGTCGTGCACTGGTACCTGCACAGCGTCCTGTGATTCCCGCCACGGGAACGGTGCCCTCGGACGCCAGACCCAGGTTTCCGGCCAATCGCCGACAAACCTGATGAAAGGCTCAAGTCTGCCCCCCGGGAGGCCGACAGTTCAGTGAGCGCTGATGTCCCTCCTGCAGACAGAAATCCCGTCCCCCCGCCAGGCGCTGTCCGGGCTCCGGGAGCGCCGCAGCACCGCATCGCCTAGGCGAACGGCGCGCAGCGGCACACGCGCGGGCGGCCATTCCCGGCGGTCCGTTGTCGGCCTTGACATCCAGTCGAGCTTCGTGGCGGCCGCGGAGTGCGACCCCGGAACGGTCGCGGTCCGCCAGGCTGCGGATGCGGAGCTTCCCGCCGACCTGCTCCGGGACGGTGAGGTGATCGACCCGGAGGGGCTCGGCGAGTTTCTCAAGACCTTCTTCACGGACCACGCCCTCAGCCCGCGCGTACGGATCGGACTTGCCAACCAGCAGACGGTGATGCGGATCGTCGATCTGCCGCCGATCACCGATGAGAAGCAGCTCGCCTCAGTGGTCCGGTTCCAGGCCCAGGAGCACATCGCGATGCCGCTCGAGCAGGCTGTCCTCGACTTCCAGTCTGAGGGGCTCGTCGGCACGGCGGACGGCCCGCGGACCCGTGTTGTGCTCGTCGCCGCGCGCCGAGACATGGTGGAGCGACTGCTCGCCGCCACGACCGTCGCCGGGCTGCGGGTGGAGGGCATCGACCTGTCCGCGTTTGCGCTCATTCGCGCGCTCCACCGGCCCGCCGACGGAGCCGCTCTCTGTGCCTACGTCAACGTCGGCTCGCTCACGGAGGTGGCGCTCGCCACCGAAGCTCAGTGCCGCTTCCGGCGAGTCATTCCCTACGGACATGACCAGATGGTCGCCGACCTTGCGGCCCGCCGAGCCCTCACCACCGAGCATGCGCGCGGCTGGATCGATCATGTCGGGCTTGCGGAGCCGGTCGACGCGATCGAGGGACAGGCCGAGATTATCGCCCACACCCGGGACAGCCTGGAGGAATCCGTTGCCCGCGTCGCCACTGAGATCGGGGCCACGATCGACTTCCACGCCGGCCAGGACGGTGGGGTGCCGACCGAACGGGTGATCCTCAGCGGGGTCGCGAGCGCGATTCCCGGCTTCGGGGAGCGGCTCGCCGGTGAACTCGGCCTGCCGGTCGAGGTGAGGACGGTGCCGGAGGCACGCCCGGGTGTCCTCAGCGAATGTGAGCCGTCCCGGCTGACTATCGCCGCAGGGCTGACGACGACCCGGGTGCCCGCATGAGAGCGGTAAACCTCATTCCGGAGGGGGCCCGTGGCGGTCGGGGGAACCGTTCCCGGCAGCCCGGGGGCGGCCTGGGGGCCGCAGAGAACTTCGGGCCCGCGCAGGTCGCCGTCATCGTCCTCGTCGTGGTCGTCGCCCTCGTCACCCTGCGCGTCTTGGCCGACAACCGCGTCAACGACAAGCAGGCGACCCTGGCGGCGGTGCGGACCCAGGTGAGCACCGAACAGGCCCAGGCGACCAAGCTGAGCGTCTACACGAGCTTCATCGCGAACGTCACGCAACGGGAAGCACAGATCCGGACGATCGCCGAGCAGCGGTTCCCGTGGAAGGGCACTTTCGATCAGATCAGTGAGGTGATGCCCGCCAGCACGTCACTGACGTCCCTCGGCGCCACGACGAGCGCACCCGCACCCGCAGCCTCGACAGCGGCATCCGGGCCGACGTTCACGCTCGCCGGGTGCGCCCACACGGCGAATCAGAACGGGGTGGCGACACTGCTGCGGCGCCTCCAGCTGATCAGCGGCGTCACCAACGTCGGTTTCCAGAGCAGCACCCGGTCGAGCAGCTGCGGGGACAGCTTCAACGTCACGCTCGGTTTCGCCGCTCCGGGCACGACTCCGACAGGCCCGGGCACCAGCACCGCGGTGCCCACCTCCACCTCCGGGGCCACAGGGTCGGCGGCAGGCGCGACGGGCACGACGACCGGAGCGACGGTGGCCCCGATCACCACTACGACCCCGGCGCCGTCGGGGACCACTGCGACCACGGGGAGCACGCATCCATGAGCTCGCGCGACCGGTCGTTCGTCACGGCGATCGTCGTCCTCCTTGTCGCCGTCGGCGGTTACTTCCTGTTCGTCGCGCCGGAGGACCACAAGGCCAACCAGTTGCAGGCGTCGATCAGCTCGACGCAGGCGGCCCTGCAGAGCGCCGAGGCTCAGGTGCAAGCCGGGCTGCGGTCCGAAGTGCAATACAACGCCTACACCCGTCAGATCAAGGCGCTGCAGACCGCCGTCCCGAGCGATCAGCAGATCCCTGCGCTCATCAACGAGCTTCAGGCGGCGTCCGATCGCACCCACGTCGGCTTCCAGGCGGTCTCGGTGAGCGGCAGCCCGAGCACCTCCGCCGCTGCGACCAGCACCGCCCCCTCCACCGCTGCCGCTGGCGCCACATCGACGTCAGCCGCCGCGTCCTTCCCGAGCCAGAGCTTCAGCCTCTCCTTCACCGGCAACTACTTCGCGGTCGCCAATCTCCTCGGCACTCTCGCCAGCTTCGTCCATGCTGATGACCGCAGCTTCCACGTCAGCGGGCGTCTCATCAGCATCTCTTCGGTTTCCCTCAGCCCCGGCGGCTCCGGTACCGGAGGTGCCCAGGGTGGCCCTGGTGGCGTCACCGCCGCAGTCACTGCGGTCGACTACGACCTCCCGGGCGATCCGTTTGCAACCACGGCAGCCTCGACCACCAGCGCGACTCCCGCCGCCCTGGTCACCCCACCACGATGAACCTCGACTCGCCCCGTCGCCACCTCGCATCCTTCACGACCGATCCCCGGGGACGTCAGCTTCTCCCGGTGATGGCGTTGTTGATCCTTGCGCTTGTCGCAATCCCGGCACTGCTCTCCCGTTCCGGAACCGCCTCCCACCTCAGCCCGCTGCCCCCGGTGCCGGTGATGAGCCCACCGGCCGGCGTGGCGATCACCAGACCGGCTCCGACCCGCCCGGTCGCCCAGCCGCGGATCTCAGGGCCACTTCACAACCCATTCATCAAGCCGAGCAGCCCAACCAGCGCCGCGGTGCCCCGTGGAGCCGTCACGGCAGCCGTCAGCGCGCCGATCACCCCAACGGTGGCGACGGTTGCGCCGGTCCGGCCCGTAACCCCGACAACGGTGGCTCCCAAGACCCGTACCGTCACGGTCACCGTCACGGTGCCAACGAAGGCCCCCCCGACCGCCCGACCGAAACGGCCACTGTCCCCTGCTCCCTACAGCCTGATGGAAGTGCAGGCGTCGCTTCGCCAACAGGGCGCCACGGCGACCGTATTCAGGAACCTCAGCCGCGATGAGATGCTTCCCGAGGCACAAGGGGCGTTCATCACCTTTCTCGGGGTCAAAGCCGGAACGCAGCGGGCCGTCTTCGTCCTTGCCGAGAACACGACCGTGACGGGAACGGGCCGCTGCGCCCCGGTCGCCGGACACTGCCGATTCCTCGTGCTCGCCCCCCGTCAGAGCGTGACCCTCGAAGTGACCCCAGTGACAGGCGCCGTCGAAACGTTCCACTTCCGCTACCGGGCGGTGCACAAGGTGACCACGAGCGCGAACATCGTCACGGTGGACCCAACCGGCCGCCTTTACGTGAGGGGGCTCGCCAGCGACCTGCGCCCGCTCAGGACCATCAGCTACACCCCGCGCAGCGGTCTCCTCCACATCCGCCTCGGGCGAACTCACTCGGTGGGCGGATCGTGAGGAGCCGGACTCATGGCTGGCCACGACCGTACCATCTGCACCTGTCGGCAACGGTCGGCGTACGCTCGAGAGCGCCTCACCCCAGAGGCGGGGTTCACCCTCATTGAGCTGCTGGTGACGATGGTCGTGTCGATCATCGTGCTGGGAGCCGGCACATACGGGCTCGCCCAGGCCTTCAAACAGAACACGGAGGTGATCGCCCATGCGTACTCCGGCAGCCAGGGCGAGGTTGGGCTCGAACGGCTCGTCCTCGACCTGCGCCAGGCTGTGAACGGAAGCTGCGCCGGCGTGAGCGGTATCGAGGTGGCCCAAGAAGCCTACGGCAACGGGGCCGTGACGACGGTCAGCCTGTGTGATCCCTCGGGCGTCCCGACGAGCTACACGACCACGAGCGCGAGCCAGACAACCACGGTGGCGGGCCTGAGCAGCGCCGCCGAGCCGGTGATCTGGACATGCAACACGGCCAACAGCACGTATGCGAGTGGTTCGCTCACCGTCGGTCCGGAAAGCTGTTTGCGGACCGCAGCGGGGGTTACGGGGATGGAGGTGCACGGCCTGATCTCCCTGGACCTCACCGGTCTCGTCGACGGATCGACCACGCCCAGCCCGATCACGGCAAGTGGGGCGACAAATCTCTACACGCTCAATCTCACGGCCGCCGCTGGTGAGGCCGGAAGTCTCAGCTGGGTTGGTCTGAGTGCGCAGCTCGCCGACCTCCAGGACCCGAATAACCCGACTGACCTCAGCACCGTCACCGCCTCAGCGCCGTTTGCCGTCCATACCGGCGCCAGCCTTCTCAACTACGGCACATGAGCGGTCGAACCGACACTTCCGAAGCCGGTTTCACCCTGATTGAGGTGCTCGTCGCTGCGCTCGTCATCGTGATCGTCCTCACCGCTCTGGCCGTGATCTTCATCACCGGCCAGAACCAGGCATCGGCCCAGGTGGAACAGACACAGATCATCAACCTCGCCGACCAGCAGCTCGAGCAGATCAGGTCCTTGGTGCGCTCAAGCGCCAGCGGCTTTGATGCGCTTGCGCTCAGCGCCACGCCGACGCTCCAGAGCAGCGCGATGATCGATGGGACCTTTCAGGATCCCACCAACTTCGTCTTCAACACCAGTCCCGCCTGCTTTGAGATCGACAACAACTACGACAATCTCGTCGAAACATCGACGCGCCCCTACGCTAGTCAGCCCGAGGGCTTCACGGAGTGGTCAGACTGCGGCAGTTATGGAGAGCCGCTGGAGGAGATCCCCAGCGGCGCGCTGGTGACAGAGCTCAGCACGCCATCGGCGGCCTGTGCGCTGGGGGCGGGGACGGAGCCGAGCACGGTCAACAGCCCTTGTCTGGCGACGCTGGGCGCCAGCGAGTTCATGATCTACACCTTCGTCACCGACACCTACGTGGGCTGTGGCAACGGCTCCATGTTGTCAAGCAACACCATCACGACCGCCGCGACCAGTCCCGCCTACAGCTGTCCGAGTGTCGCCAACGGTGTGCTGAGTGCGAGTTCCTGCGTCAACGGAAGCGGGACTGGGACCTTCGGGACGGATGCACAAACGAGCTCGCCCTGCGCCGACGCCCGGCGGGTCACGGTGGTCGTGGTCCCCGTCAGTGGGCACGTCCACACCCAACTCGCACGCTTGACGCCCGTTTACCTGAGCTCGATCTTCACAAACCCATCGCCCACCAGCGCCTCGGACAGTGGCGCGGTGGGAATCATCCTCGGAGGTGGATCGTGAGCAATCATCCGGCGTTGAGGCGATCGTGCTCTGCCGAGGACGGTCAGGCGCTCGTTCTCGCCCTCGTCATTCTCGTTGTCGGCCTTGTGCTCGGTCTAGGCGCCGTCGCCTTTGCCCTGAACACCAGTCAGCAGACCGCCCACGACCAGCGCACGCGCGCAGCCCAGCAGGCGGCCGACGCCGGCACCCAAACCCAACTCTATGACAACGTGAACAGCCTCAGCAGCGGCTTCAACCTCAACGGCGGCCCGCTCGGGCTGAGCGATCTACTCGACTGTGCGGTCCCCGAGCTGAATCCTGGGGTGGTTGCGGGGACCGTGCGGCTGTCCGCTCGACCCGCCGGTCTCTGCCCCACCGTGTGTGTGCTCGCCAGCGGGAGCTGCAGCTTGCCCTCAGCGAGCACCGGTAGTTGGCAGCCGGTTGATAGCGAGACCTACCAGGAGTCTGAGTTCTTGCCCAATGCGGTTCCCCAGCAAAGCCAGAGTGCATCCACCAGCAACGGGGACGACGTCCTCTTTCCAGAGATCGTCGCCATCGGCTGTCACACAACGGCGAGCTCCAATGAGGACGCGTCCTGCAATGACGGAGGTCCCGGCAACAGCTACGCGCGCCAACTCACCCTGTTGAAGCCAACCGGACCTCTGCAGGCGGTGGAAGCCCGCAACGACGTCACGATCAACTCGTCGCTGACGGCGCTCACAGATGTGCTCGACGGGGACGTGCAGTGCGTGGCACTGCTCTGCTCGCTGACCAACACGACCCCGAACGTGTTGAGCGGCCTGACCAATCTGACGAGCCTGCTGAGCCTCGGCACCGTCAGTGCCGTGGTCTCAGGGGTGATCGGCAACACCGCTGCTCTTGGCGTGGTGGACGCCAATATCGCCGCGGGCCATGACCTCTGGCTCCCCAATCCCACCGTGGACCTCAATTCGAGTACCGGGACGCTCAGCCCTCTCAACAACACCAACCTCGCTCAATCCCTCGTAAACCTCGGGAATTCGCAGCCGAATCCGACGAGCCTGATCCCGACCTTCGAGTTCGGCAACGCGGTCTGTGCCGATGGGGCCCCCGCGAGCTGCACTGCCGATCCCACTGACGGATCGAGCGGCACCCCGGTCGCCGCCATCCAGCCGGATTACGTCAACACCGGCGGGAATGCGTGTACGCCGGGGGACCCAAACGCTCAATGCTCACTGCGACGCCCGGCGTTTCGGCTGACCACGGGGCCGACCGGCCTCACCGGCATCAGCTACAGCGGCGGCGGTTCACTCAGTGACAACTCTGGAATGCTGTCGGTCAGCGGCGACAGCGCTTCTGACCCGGGAACCATCACGTTCGCCGGTGGGGGCGCCTACACGCTCTGTGGCCTCATGGCCGACGCCAACGTGACCCTGGCGGTGGGCGGCTCCGGAGGGGTGCAGATCTACGTGGAGGCTCCGGGTGCCAACGGCTGTCCGAGCAGTGCCACCAACAGTGCTGCCGGAAGCGTGGTCGTCTGTGGCGGGGTCGACAACTCGGCGACGACCGGGGGACTCAACCTTGTCAGCGGTGCGGTCAATCCATCCGCGATGCAGATCTACGTGCAGGGCACGTCAACCACGTTCGGCGGCGGCAGTCTCACGGTCGGCTCCAGTGACGCCGCCGTCACCGGCTGCCCTTGGAACGGGTCTACCGGCACCTACAGCCCAGGACTGGGCAACCCCGACCCCGCGACCCAGGTGTACATCGGCGGTCCGTCCGCCGCGACGCAGGCGCTCGTCGTATACGCCCCCCAGTCGGAGGTGAGCGTGCAGAGCTCGGCCGCGTTCGAGGGTTCCGCCATCGGCTGGAACGTCGACATGACCGCCGTTTCGGTGCTGCAAGACCTTGACCTCGGCAACTATCCGCTGTCACCGGTGATCAGCGCATATCAGCCCGCCCAGAGCCTCGCCTGCGACAACTCGATTGAAGCGCTGAGCTTCACCGAGAGCGGCAACCCGCCCCAGAACTTCGGCGCTGGCGCCCCGTTGAGCTCGGGTAACGCTGGGGATCTGAACGGCTGCTGAGCGCGGCCCGCCTGAGCGCGGCCCGCGCTGCCGCCTGTCCCAGGAGGGGACCTGCGGTTCCGCAGGGCAGCTTCCCCTCAGCGCTCTCAGCCGCACCCGCCCATCGGCGATCCCGACGGTGGCTGGACGCTGCAGCGCCCCCACGCCGAGCGGTAGTAGACGCCCTGGGTGCTGACCTGCAGGCTGGCGACCTGAGGGTTCCAGGTGTAGGTGGACGAGCCGTTCACCGTGATGTCGTTGGCCGACAGTCCGCCGGTGAAGGAGGCGCTGCCGTTGAAGGTGACGTTGGAGGTCGGGGCATACAGGGTGCCGTTGAAGGTGCTCGACCCGTTGAAGGTGATCGTGTTCGGCGCGTAGACGTAGAGCTGAAGTGCGGTCGGGTTCTGAGACGGATTGCTCCAGATCGGCTCCTTCCCCGACGCGCCGCCGAGGCCGAAGCTTCCCGACCCCTGGGGACAGCCGGAGCCCGGGTCACTGGGTGAGTCGATGTAGATCGCGACGCTCGCGCTCGGGGCGACGTTGAGGACGACGTTGCCGCTGACGTTGAAGGAGCAGTAGTTGTAGATGCCGCCGGTGAAGGTCACCGTCGCCGGCCCGGTGGCCGAGAACGCCCGGCCGGTGGCGGTGTAGCTGACGCTGCCGTTGCCGTTGGTGGTGGCCACGAACGCGCTGTTGTCGTTCGTCGTCGCCGAAGAACCGGGGTTGACCGGCGAGAGCACGATCGGACCGTTCAGACGCGTCGGCGTCGCAGGTCCGTTGTAGCTGCCGCTCGGACCGAGGTAGACCTGGTAGCCCGGCAACGGCACAAACGAGCCGTTGACGAGGATCGTGCCGTTTGAGGCCTCGGTGTAGTTGGAGGTGTAGGAGCCGTTGTGGACGATGCTCTGCAGGCCGATGAGGCCCGGGTAGGGAAACAGCGGCGTCCCGGCGAACGCGGCGACGCGCATCTCCGAACGGACGCTCACCCCGTGGCTCATGCCGGTCGCCGACAGGCACACGTTCGAGACGCCGACGACGTTGGTCACCATCGAGCCGACGCACGTGCCGCTGCTGGCCAGCTGCGGTGTCGTCTCGTACTGGTAGGAGGCGCCGTCCCCCAGCGTCGCCACCGAGCTCGTGCAGACCCCGGCGGACGACGGGGCGCTCACCCCATCCCCGACGCAGTCACCGGCGGACGGCGCGAGCATGTTGTAGCGGTAAAGGGCGACCTGGAGGCCCGCCTGGGCGGCCTCAAAGGCCTGGCGCTGATCCATGTTGCGCCGCGTTCCCTGGGTGGTGTTGACCGCGAGGGTGACCGAGGCGGCGGCGAGCAGGGAGATGATCATCAGCGCGGCGAGGGCGACGATCAGGGCGACCCCGGACTCATCAGCCAGCCGGGAGGGCGAAGGGGAGGGCTGGGACATCGACTCGGCTTTCATGGGCTGGTGAAAGAGATCGCGGAGGAGCTGTTGAGCTGCAGCTCGGTCGGGTACTGGGCGCTGTCGTAGAGGAGGGCGATCGCATCGTTGACGTTGGCGGCCATCCACACCCGCAGCCCGATGCGGTCCCCGGCCGGGACGGTCACCCCACCGGAGGCGTAGTTGAAGCTGTACTCGACGTTGGAGGGGGAGGTCGGCCAGTTCGCCCCCGTCGATGGGTCCGTCGCCGCGACATACCCGTCGCCGCCGAGGGCGGTCGGCGGCCAGGAGAACAGGTCCGCCAGTGACCCGGCGATCCCTCCTGACGGCGGGATCGCATACACCTCGACACACAGGGTGATCACCGCGCTTGCACCGCCCTGGGTCTGGGTGAACAGGTTGAGCGCCCCCGTCCCGGTGAGCGTCGTCTGGGTCGCCAGCGGGGCGGTCACCCACATCTCGTTCTGGGCGTTGAGCAGGCTCGTGCTCCAGCTCGCCCCGCTGCTGCAGTCAGACGTGCTGCCGGTCCCACAGCCGCTCGTGTTCCCACACAGCGGCTGCAGCAGCCGGCCACCCTGATATCCGGTCGTCCCGAGGTCGGTCGAGTACTGCAGCGTCGAGTTCGTCCCGGTCGGGATGTTCGTGTCCATCAGGTCCGGCGTCGGACAGCCGCTCGTCAGCAGCGACGTGATCTCGGAGGCGAGGGTCAGCGTGCTCGAGCAGGTCAGTCCGCTGATCAGACCGACGGTCGGATCGGTTGGGTGCGAGGTTGTCGGGGCGCCACAGCTCGTGTTCGTCGCCGCGCAGTCGTGCACGTAGAACGTGTTCGGCACCCCGGAGGTGATCGGCGCCTCACACGGCCCGGTCGTCGTCGTCGTGCCCGTCTGGGTCGAGCAGGTCGTCCCCCCGCTCGTGACCGGGTTGCCGGAGGTGCCGTTGGCTGTCCCCTGATTGGGTGCGGCGTTCGGGTCGGTCACCACGGCGGAGACGTACACCGGCGAAGGCGCTCCCGGCCCGGTCATCGTCACCGCAACGGTCACCCGCTTGTAGTCCGCGGAGGCGGGACAGCCCGGACTGCACCCGGTGTCGGTGACCCAGGTGACGAAGTCGTCGACCGTGCCGCTGTAGCCGCCCTCGCTCCAGCTCGACGACGGTACGACCGTCCCGTTCGTCGTGTCGACGTCAAGGGCCTCCGCGGGACTTGACCCCTGGTTCCACGCGAACGTCGCGGGGGGGCCCGCGGTCACCCAGTAGTCGGGGTTCCCGGGGTCCGTGGACGGTGACGGCGCGGCGGTCAGTCCGACGGACGCGTACGGAAGTCCCTGCACCCGCTCCAGTTCGCGCTGGGCGACCTGGGACATCGACGCCTGGCGTTCGCTGCTGGAGGACAGCTTCTGGGAGGCGACGAAGCCGGTCAGCAGCCCCATGACCCCGACGGTGAGGATCAGCACTGCGGCGAGGGCCTCCACGAGCATGAAGCCCGCCTCACCGCGCGGGCCGGGGCTGCGCTCAGTTGTTCTGCACGATGACATTGCGGATCAGCGCCCCGTCGGAGAAGGCGATCGTGTGGTTGAGGGTGAGCGCGGGGCTCGCCACCCCGTCCGCGGCCGGCACGTCGATCGTCGCCGTCACGTAGTCGGGGGTGACCGGCACCGGGGTCGTCGTCGTGCCCGTCCCGTAGGTCGGGGCGGGCGCCTCGGAGGTCCAGCTGAACACCGGTGCGGCGGTGGTGCCGTTGGTGATGTCGGGAATCACCGTGGTTGCGGTGCTGAGGGGCGGGAGCGGGTCGGTCACCCCGGTCTGGAGCCGGACGCAGGAGCGGTCGCCGTTGGCGATCGGGATGTCACACTCGTAGTAGACCTGGACGTCGGTCCCGCCGATGCTGACGTCCATGTCGACCGAGTTCGGGCTCGCGGCGATGATGTTGTTGGCCGCGCCGATCTGGGTGACCATCGCGTCGAGCTCGGTCTGGGCGCTCCCCTGGGCGGCGTCATAGCTCGCGTTCTTCTGCTGATCGCGCTGGGAGGCGATGAGCAGCGCCCCGATCGAGCCGAGGACGATCACGGTGACGAGGGCGGCGATCAGTACCTCAAAGAGGGATTGGCCGCGCTCCTCCCACAAGGCCGCGCGGACACGCAGGCAGAAGGTTGGGGTACGGGTCGACATCACGACGGGTCTGACGGTGGCCGTTGGCACCGTCCCTTTCTCCAGGACTGCTGGTGTGTCGGCGGTTACCGTGCGGGCCTTGAATCAAGCGTCCGGAAGCGGACACCCCGTTGGTCTGCCGACCCGGTCCGGCCGGGCGCCCGCACCGGCGCGGGGGCGCCCACGCGCCCCGGCGCCGCCGCCGCCGCGTAACCTAGGGCCCCCATGCCGCTGAAGCTGATCACCGCCGGGGAGTCCCACGGCCCCGGTCTCACCTGCGTCCTCGAGGGCCTCCCCGCCGGCCTGACCCTCGACCGGGAGCGGATCGACGCCGACCTCGCCCGCCGCCAGCTCGGCCACGGCCGCGGCGGCCGGATGAAGATCGAGACCGACCGCGCCCAGGTCACCTCCGGGGTCCGTCACGGCCGTACGCTCGGGGGCCCGATCACGATCACGGTGCCCAACCGCGACTACGCGAACTGGGAGGAGCGGATGAACCCGTGGCCGGTCGCCGCGGAGGTGCCCGAGGTGCACCTGCCGCGCCCCGGTCACGCCGACCTTGTCGGCACCCAGAAGTTCGGGCTCAGCGACGTCCGCGACATCCTCGAACGGGCGTCCGCCCGGGAGACCGCCGCACGCGTCGCCGGCGGTGCGCTCGCCAAGGAGTTCCTGCGTGCCCTCGGGGTCGAGGTGTACTCCCACGTCATCCAGATCACCTCGGTGAGCGCCCCCGCCTACGTGCGCCTGTCGCCCGGCGACTTCGCCGACGTCGACGCCTCCCCGGTCCGCTGCCTCGACCCGGAGACGAGCGCGCAGATGGTCGCCGAGATCAACACGCTGCGGAAGGCGAACGAATCGCTCGGCGGGGTGTTCGAGGTCCAGGCCTTCGGGGTGCTTCCCGGGCTCGGCTCCCACATCAGCTGGGAGGAGCGCCTCGACGGCCGCCTCGCCCAGGCGATCCTCAGCATCCAGGCGATGAAGGCGGTCGCGATCGGCGACGGCGTCGAGGTCGCCGGCCTGCCGGGCTCTAAGGCCCACGATGAGATCTTCTATGACCCCGAACGCGGCTACCACCGGGAGACCAACCACTCCGGCGGTGTCGAGGGCGGGATGACCAACGGCGACCCGGTGATCGTGCGCGGCTGGATGAAACCGCTGCCGACGCTCACCAAGCCGCTGCGCTCGGTCGACATCGCCACCCACGAGCCGGCCCAGGCGCTGCGCGAGCGAACCGACTCCTGCACCGTCCCGGCCGCCGGTGTCGTCGGGGAGGCGATGGTCGCCTACGTGCTCGCGGACGCCTACCGAGCCAAGTTCGGCGGCGACCACATCGATGACGTCCGGGCCGCGGTGGAGGCGTACCGGCGGCGGATCGGCTGGCCGGAGCCCGACCGCTCCCAGCCGTGACGCGCAAGTTCGTCCTGATCGGCTTCATGGGGGCCGGCAAGAGCACGGCCGCGCGTGCGCTCGGGCCGGGCGGCGCCGACGTCGACCATGTGATCGAGGAGCGGGCCGGCGAGTCGGTTCGTGACATCTTCGCCCGCGCCGGGGAAGCGCACTTCCGTGCCCTCGAGGAGCAGACGACCCTCGAGCTGCTCGCCGACCCGTCCGTGCGCGCCGTCGCACTCGGCGGAGGGGCGCTCGGGTCCCCGGCGATCCGTGCGGCGATCGCCGCCCACACGGTCGTCTGGATCGACATCGACGTCGACAGCGCCTGGCACCGGGTCACCCACAGCCACCACCCCCACCGGCGTCCGCTCGCCAGCGACCCTGAGCGGTTCCGGGCCCTCTACGCCGAACGCCACGACGGCTACTGGGAGCTGGCGGACGTCATCGTGCCGGCCAACCGGGCCCGGGAGATCGCGCAGGTGCTCACCTGCCTGGACGGGCTGCCGGATCGGCCGGGGCTGCGGACGCTGTGGGCGGCGAGCGCGTCGGGTGACTACCCGGTCCACATCGGGCCGGGTCTGCTCTGTGAGGCGGGGTTCTGGCCGGCCGCGGTGACCGGCCGGCGGGTGATCGTCTCGGACTACAACGCCTTCCGCCACCACGGCGCTCACCTCAGCCCTGCCTTCGCGGACGTCCGGATCATGCCGGGGGAGCAGTCCAAGACGATCGCCCACGCGGAGATCGTCTGGACCGAGATGGCCCGCCACGGCGTCACCCGCTCTGACGTCGTCGCCGCCCTTGGGGGCGGCGTCGTCGGTGATCTCGCCGGGTTCTGCGCGGCGACCTATCAGCGGGGTGTCCCGGTCGTCCAGGTCCCGACGACCCTCGTCGCCCAGGTCGACTCCGCCTACGGCGGCAAGACCGGCGTCGATCTGCCGGAGGCCAAGAACTACGTCGGCGCCTACCACCAGCCCGCCGCGGTGATCGTCGACCCGCTCACCCTGACGACCCTTCCGGAGGCCGAGGTCGCAGCCGGCTACGCCGAGGTGGTCAAGACGGCGCTGATCGCCGGCGGGGGGCTGTGGGAGCGCGTCGCCGCCGGGGCTGAGCCGACCGACCCGGCGGTGATCGCCGGCTGTGCGCTGACGAAGCTGCGGATCGTCGCCTCCGACGAACGCGACGGCGGCCCCCGCCAGCTGCTCAACCTCGGCCACACCGTCGGCCACGCCCTGGAGACCGTCACCGGGTACGCGCGCTACCGCCACGGGGAGGCGGTCGGGCTCGGGCTGCTCGCTGCCCTGCGGCTCTCGGGCCAGGACGCGCTGCGCGAGCAGGTCGCCGACCTGCTCGCCGCCCGCGGGCTGCCGACCCACGCCGGGCCGGGGCTCGAGCTCGAGCCGATCATCTTCGCCACCGCCAAGGACAAGAAGCGCACGGGGGAGGGGCCGGTGCCCTTCGTCCTCCTGCGCACCCCCGGCGAGGCCATCTATGGCCAGCACGTCACCCCCGCCGCCCTGAGGGCGGCCGTCAAGGAGTTGATCGCATGAGCGTCACCGGACCGCGCATCGAGGTGATGCACGGCGTCAACCTCGACCAGCTCGGTCGGCGCGACCCCGCCCACTACGGCGGGCTCGGGCTCGCGGAACTGGAGATGGAGATCGCCACCGCCGCCGCCGATCTCGGGCTCGTCACGAGCTTCTTCCAGACCAACCACGAGGGCGCCTTCGTCGAGCACCTGCACGACCTCACCGTCGACGGCGTGCTTCTCAACCCGGGGGCGTGGACGCACTACTCCTACGCGATCCGCGACGCGCTCGAGCTCACCGGACTGCCGGCGGTCGAGGTGCACCTGTCCGCCGTGAGCGAGCGCGAGGCCTTCCGACAGGTGTCGGTGATCGCCGAGCTGTGCTGCGGAACGGTGTCGGGCAAGGGGCCCGACGGCTACCGTGAGGCGCTGTCGCTGCTCAAGGAGGCGTTGCCTGCATGAACCTGCCCTCGTCTCCTCACCCCGCTCGCGTCGACGCGCTGGTCGCGGCGCTGGAGGACGCCGGGATCGACTCACTGCTCGTCAGCGACCTGACCAACGTCCGCTACCTCACCGGCTACACCGGCTCGAACGGGCTCGCCATGGTCGGTCCCGACACGCGCGTCTTCGTCACGGACTTCCGCTACGTCGAACAGGCCGCCCAGGAGGTCGATCCGAGCTTCCGCCAGCTTCACACAGCAACCGCGATCGACCTCGTCGAGGCCGTCGCGGACCTGCTCGCCGGCCCGCCGCTGCGGCTCGGCTATGACGACGAGCACACCTCGGTCGCCGCGTTCGCCCGCCTCCGCGCGGGCCTGCCCGACACGGTCACCCCCGTCATGGCCGGCGGGCTCGTGGAGGGGCTGCGCCGGGTCAAGGACGCCCGGGAGATCGCGGCGATCGCCGCCGCCCAGGCGCTCGCCGACGCGGCGCTGCAGGCCCTGCTCGCCGGTCCGATCATCGGCCGGACCGAACGGGAACTCGCCCTCGAGCTCGAACACGACATGCGCCGGCGCGGGGCGAGCGGGCCGTCGTTCGCCTCGATCATCGCCGCCGGCCCGCACGGCGCCCTCCCGCACGCCCAGCCCAGGGACGTGGCGATCGCCGACGGGCAGCTCGTCGTCATCGACTGGGGCGCGATCGTTGACGGATACTGCTGTGACTGCACGCGCACCGTCGCCGCCGGGCAGGTTTCTGACCGGGCGGCGGATGTGTACGGAACGGTGCTCGAGGCGCAGCTCGCCGCGCTCGCCGCCGTCCGCGCCGGGGCGGACTGCCATGCCGTCGACGCGGTCGCGCGGGACCGGCTGACCGCGGCGGGTTTCGGTGAGCACTTCGGGCACGGTCTCGGTCACGGCGTCGGGCTGGAGATCCACGAGGCGCCGACCCTGTCGGCCCGGATTCCCGCCGGCTCTGATCGCCTCCTCGCCGGGGAGATCGTCACCGTGGAACCGGGGGTCTACCTGCCCGGCGAGTTCGGGGTGCGGATCGAGGACCTGTGTGTCGTCACCGACGGCGCACCACGGGTCCTGACGGCGATCCCCAAGGAGCTGCGGGTCGTCGCCTGAGAGCGCCGGACGGGCACGGGACTACACTCAGGCGGCGCATGATCAGCACAAACCAGTTCAAGAACGGCAACCACATCGACGTCGAGGGCACGATCTTCAAGATCCTCGAGTTCCAGCACGTCAAGCCGGGCAAGGGCGGTGCCTTTGTCCGCACGAAGCTGAAGCGCGCCTCCGACGGCAACGTGATCGACCGCACCTTCCGGGCGGGGGAGAAGTTTCGCCCCGTGCGCACCGAGGTTCGCAAGATGCAGTTCCTCTACAAGGACGGGGTCGACGCCCACTTCATGGACACCGAGTCCTACGAGCAGGTCCAGATCCCGGAGGCGACCCTCGCCGAGCCGCTCCAGTGGATGCGCGAATCGGAGGAGGTCGAGGTGCTCTACATCGACGACGTCGCCTCCGACGTGCAGCTCCCCAGCGCACTGGACTTCGAGGTGACCGAGACCGAGCCCGGGTTGCGGGGGGACACCGCCTCCGGAGGCGGGACCAAGCCGGCGACGATCGAGACGGGAGCGCGCGTGATGGTGCCGCTGTTCGTCAACATCGGTGATCGCGTGCGCGTCGACACGCGCAGCGGCGAATACGTCTCGCGCGCCTGAGCTTTGGCGACCCGCACCGAGCAGCGCCGGGCCGCGGTGTGGGCGCTCTATCAATCCGATCTGCTCGACCGTCCCCTCGACTTCCCCGAGGACACCCACCGCTTCACCCAGCAGCTCGCTGAGGCGGTTCGCGCCCACCAGGACGAGCTTGACCTGCTGATCCGCCGCCACTCCAAGGGGTGGACGCTCAACCGAATCGCCCCGCTGGAGCGGTCGATCCTGCGCGTCGCGCTGTTGGAGATCACCGCGCCGGAGGCCGAGCCCGGCAACCGCCCGATCCCGCCCGAGGGGGCGATTGATGAGGCGGTCGAGACGGCGAAGGAGTTCTGCGGCGCCGACGCACCGAAGTTCATCAACGGTGTTCTGGCCGCCGCCTTGCGCGAACTGCAATCCGACGCCGGCTGAGCGACACTAGAGCGGTGAGCTACACCACCGAATCCGGACGGCGCCAGATCCTTGATGACGCCGCGGCCTGCGCCCACGACCTGGGGGACGCGATCGCCGCCCTCAGCGAGGCATACGAGTTGCTGGACGACCACATGGCCGATCGGATGGAGGCCGCGGTGTTCAAGCCGACCCAGGCGGCCTTCGGCCAGCTCAAACGGACCCTCAGCGAGTTCGCCGCCCGCTACGGCCTGTCCGCCCCGGTGATCGCCGACTCCCAGCAGCCCGCCCCGACCGACCCGCACACCACCCTCGACCGGGTCGCCGACCTCGTCCAGGCCGCCGATGACGGGCTCGCCGAGCTGCAGGACACGCTGCTGCCCGTCGAGGTCGGCGACGCCGAACTGCGCGCCGGGCTGTCGCGCACCCGCACCCTGATCGGCCGCGTGCCCGCCGACGCGGAGGAGCTCATCCGTACCCTCGGCCGATGAGCGAGCCGGGCGCGGAAACCTTCGACCAACGGCTGTTCGACTGGCTCGGCCACGAGCCCCCGGAGCGCCGCCGGGCGGACGCGCGCCTGATCGAACGGATCGCCGCCGAGTTCGCCACCGGCTTTGACGCACTGAGCCGCCTCGGTCCCGCGGTGACCATGTTCGGGTCCGCCCGCACCCCCGAGCACCATCCCGCCTACGACCTCACCCGCCGGACGGCGGCCGCGCTCGGCGCCGCCGGACTGGCGATCATCACCGGCGGCGGGGGCGGGCTGATGGAGGCCGCCAACCGCGGCGCCCGCGACGTCGGGGCGACGTCGGTCGGCGCGAACATCGTGCTGCCCCACGAGCAGGCACCGAACCGGTACCTCGATATCTCGCTGTGCTTCGGCCACTTCTTCGCCCGCAAGGTGATGTTCGTCCGTTACGCCCAGGCGTTCGTCGTCGCCCCCGGCGGCTACGGCACCCTGGATGAGCTGTTTGAGGCCCTCACCCTCATCCAGACCGCGACCGTCGCCGATTTCCCGGTCGTCCTGCTCGGCGGCGAGCCCGAGTGGGGGGGACTCATCCGTTGGCTGGCTGAGCGTGCCCTTCCCGACGCACGGATCGGCGCCGGCGACCTCAACCTGTTCACCCTCGCCTCCGAGCCCGACGAGGTCGTCGCCACCGTCACCGCCGCAATCGACCGGCGGCGGCACGACCGGGAGACCGGCGAGGGGGGCTGAACCGGAGACCGGAGAGCTACGCTCCGGGGATGCTCGCCGTCCGCGACCTGCGCGTCTCCTTCGCAGGCGCCCCCGCCGCCCTCGACGGAGTCGATCTCGACGTCAGCGCCGGTGAGATCGTCGCCCTCAGCGGAGAGCCGGGGTCGGGCAAGTCGGCCCTCGTCAGCTGCGTAGCCGGGGAGTTGACTCCGGTGACCGGGACGATCACCCTCGACGGCCGGCGCCTCGACCCCCGCCGGCGCGCCCCCGCCGCCGGCGTCGCCGTCGTCTGGCAGGACCTCGCTCTCTGCGACAGCCTCGACGTGGCGGCGAACCTGCTGCTGGGACGGGAGACCCACGTCCGCTCCGAGGCTCGCTTCCATGCTGTCGCCGCCCGGGAACTGCGTGAGCTCGGAATCCCGATCCGGGACACCGCGGTGGCGGTGTCGGACCTCAACCTCGGCGAGCGCTGGCTGCTCGCGCTCGCGATGGCGCTCGGTCGGCGGCCACGCCTGCTCGTTGTGGACGAACTCACCGCGTCCCTCGGGGTGCTCGGCACCGCGACCGTGGAACGGCTGCTCGCCGCCGCCCGCGAGGCCGGCACGGCGATCCTGCTCGTGACCCGTGACGTCGATCAGATGTTCCGGATCGCCGACCGGATCGTCGTGCTCGCCCGCGGCCGGATCGCCGCCGCCCTCGACCCGAAGACGAGCTACCGTGATGACGTCGCCGCCCTGCTCGGGGAGGAGGCGGCGATCGCCCACCGCGAGGCCGCCGCGCTGCGCCGCTCACGCGAGCTTCAACGCGAGTTCCTCTCCCGGCTCAGCCACGAGCTGCGGACCCCGCTGACGGCGATCCGCGGCTACGCGACAAGTCTCGCCGCCCCCGACGTCACCTGGGACGGCGATTCCCAGCAGCGCTTCCTCGAGCGGATCGCGACCGAGTCGGCACGGCTCGGCCGTCTCGTCGACGACCTGCTCGACTTCTCGGCGATCGAGTCGGGGGTGATGCGCCTGCAGCCGGACTGGTGTGACCTGCGGCTGGTGATCGAGGCTGCCGTCGCGCTGCTCCCCGACCTCTGGGCCGCCGCGGTGCGGATCTGCTGTGACGTCGACGTGCCCGTGATCTGGGCCGATCACGACCGGCTCGAGCAGGTCTTCGTCAACCTGCTCACCAACGCGTTCAAACACAACGGCGCCGCGATTCACGTCACCATCGAGGGCCGGCTCAGCCACGAGAACGAGGTGGAGATCAGCGTCGCCGACGACGGATCAGGGTTCCCGGAGTCGCTCGCGAACAACCCGTTCGACGCCAACCACCGGCCGCAGTCCCGCACCGCCGGTGCCGGGCTCGGGCTGTCGATCACCCGCGGCATCGTCGAGGCCCACGGCGGCAGCATCGCCCTCGCCCCCGCGGCGGTGGGCACCCGATTCTCGATCCGCCTTCCCGTCGAGGTCGCCGGGGCGACGGAGGAGCCAGAGACCGCGCGGCTGGAGGGGTCCGCCCATGCCTGAGCCGACGCGCGCCCTCCTCGTCGAGGACGATCTCAACATCGTCGACCTGATCCGCTCCAACCTTGCCGTCCGGGGCTTTGACACGGTCGTCTCCCACGACGGGACCGACGCGCTCGTGCTGCTGGAGACCGAGAGCCCGGACATCATCCTGCTTGACCTGATGCTCCCGGACGCCGACGGCTTCGACCTCTGTCGCAAGATCCGGGAGCGGTCCAACGCGGCGGTGATCGTCGTCTCCGCTCGCGGCGGGGAGCGAGACAAGGTGACCGCGCTCAACATGGGTGCCGACGACTACATGACCAAGCCCTTCAGCGTGGAGGAGCTGCTCGCTCGGATCACCGCGACGTTGCGACGGACCCGACCGCCGGCCCGCTCGGGCGCCGAGGACGGCCAGGGCACGCGGATCAGCATCGGTGAGCTGGAGATCGACCTCGCCTCCCAGCGGGTCAGTCGCGCCGGGGAGACGATCCATCTCACCCCGACGGAGTTCAGCCTCCTGCGCGAGTTGGCGACCAACCGCGGCAAGCTGCTCAGCCACGCCCATCTCCTGCGCCGCGTCTGGGGCCCGGCCTACCAGACCGAAACCGAGTACGTCCGCGTCTACGTCGGCCGTCTGCGGGCCAAGCTCGAAACCCCGGACGGTCCGCCGCTGATCATCACCGCACCCCGCGCCGGGTATCGGTTCGCCCCGGAGTAGCCGCCTGGTAACGGCCAGAACCCTCGTGACTCCAGGGCGTTTATGGATTGTTAATGGATGTCACCCGGTTGTTAATGCATCGTTTATGGACCTCCCCGTACGGTCGCCTGAGAGAGAGAATCGCGCCGTGGACCCACCGGGGGCCGTGGCGCCCGAGGAGGTACAACCAGGAGGTAGCTGTGCACTTGCCCATCAGCAAGGCGGGCTTGACGACGTCGGTGCTCACCGTCGCCGCAGCCCTGACGATCGCCGCATGCGGCTCGTCGAATTCCACTCCGGCGACAACGTCGAGTTCCGCCCCGGCGACGACGAGCGCAAGCTCGTCGAGTTCGGGATCGGGGAGCTCGAGCACCGCCGCGGTGACCGCATCGTCCTTTGACAACACCTTCAGCGCGATGGCCGGACTCGCGTCGCTCGCCAAGGAGGGCAAGGGGAAGATCGCGGTGATCCTGCCGGACACGACGAGCTCGACCCGGTACGTCGAGTTCGACGCGCCGTACCTGAAGGAGGCCGCGGCCAAGGCCGGCCTGCCCGCCAGCGACATGATCGTCCAGAACGCCGGCGGATCGGATCAGACGTTCACCACCGACGCGCAGTCGGACATCACCAACGGGGCGAGCGTTCTGCTGATCGACCCCGAGGACTCCGGCACCGGCGTCGCGGTTGAGAAGTACGCCGCCGCGCACGGCGTCGCGGTGATCGACTATGACCGCCTCGACCTCGGCGGCCCCGCCGACCCGTACGTGTCCTTCAACAACATCCGGGTCGGTCAGCTGATCGGCCAGGGCTTCGTCGCCTGCACCGCCGCGTGGGGGGTCAAGCACCCGAACGTCATCATGATGCGCGGGGCCCCGACCGACAACAACGCGACGCTGTTCTACGACGGCTACTACAACGACGTGCTCGCTCCGTACTTCAAGTCGGGCAAGTACACGCTCGTGGCCCAGACCGCCGGCACCTGGACGCCCTCGGACGCCCAGACCGAGTTCGAGCAGGCCTTCACCGCCCACCCGAACGCCAACTCCGCGGTCATCCCCAATGATGAGAACGGCGCGCCGATCATCACGTACCTGAAGTCCCACGGCGTCAAGCCGATGACGTTCCCGACGACGGGCCAGGACGCCACCCTGACCGGCCTGCAGAACATCATCTCCGGGTACCAGTGCGGCACCGTCTACAAGCCGATCTACAAGGAGGCTCAGGCCGCCGTCGCGCTCGCGCTGTACCTGCGGGCCGGTAAGACCGCGCCCTCGGGTCTGCTCAACGGCACGACCAAGGACCCGATGAACGGCAAGGAGGTCCCGTCGGTGCTCCTCACCCCCGAGTGGGTGACCGGGAAGAACATGCAGGCGACCGTGATCGCCGACAAGTTCGTGCCCGCCAGCCAGCTGTGCGCGGGTAGCTACGCGACCGACTGCAAGAAGTACGGCATCTCCTAGAACCGGCGTGCTCGCCGCCCCGCTGACCGACAATGTCAGCGGGGCGGTCGGGACCGCTCCCCACCGCCATGACTGACACACATTCGCTTCTGTCCCTCCGCGGGGTGTACAAGCGCTTCGGACCTGTCCAAGCCCTGCGTGACGTGACCCTCGACATCCCGGCCGGCAAGGTCACCGCCCTGATCGGTGACAACGGCGCGGGGAAATCGTCGCTGATCAAGACCGTGTCGGGGCTGTGGCCCCAGGACGACGGTCAGATCCTCTGGGAGGGGCGGGAGGTCCACCTCTCCAGCCCGCGTGACTCCGAGCATCTGGGGATCACCACCATCTACCAGGACCTCGCCCTCTGCGACAACCTCGACATCGTCCAGAACATGTTCCTCGGCCACGAACCGGTCCGCCACGGCATCCTTGATGAGGTCGCGATGGAGCGCTCCGCCGCCCAGACCCTCAAGGAACTGTCGGTCAAGACGGTCAAGTCGATCCGCCAGCCCGTCGCCTCCCTGTCGGGCGGTCAACGCCAGTCCGTCGCCGTCGCCAAGGCGGTGATGTCCAACGCCCAGCTCGTGATCATGGACGAGCCGACCGCGGCGCTCGGGGTCGCCCAGACCCGGATGGTGCTCGACCTCATCACCACCCTCGCCGGGCGCGGCGTCGCCGTCATGGTCGTCTCCCACAACATGGTCGACGTGTTCGAGGTCGCCGACCGGATCGCCGTGATGTACCTCGGCAACTGCGTCACCCAGGGCCCGGCTTCAGAGTTCACCCGCCAGTCCGCGGTGGAGTGGATGACCACAGGAACGATCACCAAGGCGGTTGCGTCATGAGCACCACGGACAAACCGACGGTCGACACTCCCGAGTCGGCCCTGTCGGAGGAGGAGCTGGCGACCGTCGCCCCGGAGGTCATGGCCAGCACCTTCGGCGAGTACGTCCACGCGCGCATCGCCCGGATCAAGCACGGCGAGTCCGGCGCGCTCCCGGTGATCGTCGGCCTGATCGCCATCTGCGTCTTCTTCGAGATCGAGCGCTCGTCCTTTCTGCACGCGAGCAACCTCGTCAACCTGTTCGTGCAGGCGTCGATCTACATCCTGTTCGGCGCAGCCGAGACGTTCGTCCTGCTGCTGTCGGAGATCGACCTCTCCGCCGGGTTCGGGGCTGCGGTCGGCGCGTTCGTCATGCTCGAGCTCAACGCGACACCGGTCAACTTCCCGTGGTGGCTGGCGATCCTTGGTGGGCTCGTCGTGATGGCGGGGATCGGGGCGCTCCAGGGTTCGCTGATCGCCCGGCTCGGGCTCCCGTCCTTCATCGTCACCCTCGGCGGCTACCTCGGTCTCACCGGCGTGATGCTCGAGGTCGCCAACGTCGACAAGACCGCGGTCGGTGGTGTGATCACCGCCAACGGGACGATCGCCAAGCTCTACAGCAGCCACATCTCCCCGACCGCCGGGTGGGTGATCATGATCGTCTGCGTCGCCGTCTACGGGGCGATCGCCCTGTTGCGCCAGCGGTCGCTCGCCAACCAGGGGCTCAGCGCCGCCCCGCTCGGGGTGACCGTCCTGCGGATCGCCGGGGTCGCCGTCGTCGGGATCGTGCTCACCCTCATCTTCAACTCCAACCAGGGGACGAGCGCGATCGCGATCCGCGGCATGCCCTACCTCGTGCCGCTCGTGCTCGTGATCATCCTCGTCGCGACCCTGTTCATGTCCAAGACCCGCACCGGCCGGTACATGTACGCGGTCGGGAACAGTCCGGAGGCCGCCCGCCGGGCCGGGATCAACGTGAAGTGGATCATCACGCTCGGGTTCATCCTCTCGAGCGTCGTCGCCGGCTTCGCCGGGCTCGTCTACGCCTCCACCGAGGGGAGCATGTCCACCGACTTCAACGGCGGCCAGGACGTGCTGTTCGCCGTTGCCGCCGCGGTCATCGGCGGGACGAGCCTGTTCGGTGGCCGTGGGCGGATCGTCAACGCTCTGCTGGGCGGCCTCGTCGTCGCCGTCGTGTTCAACGGACTCGGGCTGATGGGCGTCAGCGCCGCCGTCCAGGACATGGTGACGGCCGTGGTGCTGATCGCCGCGGTGGTGATGGACGCACTCGTCCGCCGCCGCGCGACCACCCGGTAGACCCCCGCGGGCGGGAGCGGGCCGGCACCTCCCAGCCGGCCCGCCCGCCCCGGGGAGGCGTGCGGTCACGTCGGCCTCCCTTCCCGGAGATGAGGGGGGACTTTTGCGTCCTGTCGACACAAAAGTCCCCCCTCATTCCGAGCACGCACCGGTCCGGGGGCCCGTCAGGCCCCGAACGCCCCAAGCGGCTCAGACGTTGCCGAGCGCGACCGCGGTCCGCTCGGCCGAACCCTGCGCGGCTGCGGTACTGCTCCAGAGGCCCAGGGCGAGGACGATCAGGCCCATCCCGGACAGCACCGCCCACCCCGGATGGGTGGCGGTCGCGAAGGACCGCCCGATCTGTCCGGTCGCCCCGAGGCCGGTGACCGCGCCCGCGACCGCGACCCCGAGCGCGAAGCCGACCTGCCGGCCGGTCGAGGCGACCGCGGCGGCGACCCCCGACTGGGCCGGCGGCATCCCCGACACCGCCGTGTTGGTGATCGGCGGGTTGACGATCCCGAAGCCGACGCCAATCAGCAGATAGGCGATGAACAGGGTCACCGTCGAGGTGTGGGTGCTCAACCCGAGGAACAGGAGGGGGGCGACGGTGATCAGCACGCCGGCGCCGACGAGCGGCACGCGTGCGCCGCGGCTGCCGACGATCCGCCCGCTGAGGGGGGCGAAGAACAGCATCATCAGCGCGGTCGGGAGGCTGTAGAGGCCGGCGTGAAGGGCCGAGAACCCGCGCGCGTCCTGGAGGTAGAGGGTGTTGAGGAAGAGGAAGCCGCCGAGGGCGGCAAACGCGGCGACCGCGGTTCCGGTCGCGCCGGTGAACGGCCGCGACCTGAAGAAGCGGACCTCCAGGAGCGGGTCGCGGCGGCGCAGCTCCCAGGGGACGAGCGCCCCGAAGCAGGCGAGCGCGAGCAGGAAGGCGCCGACGATCGTCGGCGAACCCCAGCCGTCGCGGGCGCCCTCGATGATCCCGAACACGAGCGCCCCGAGGCCGACGAGGATCAGCCCCTGGCCGACCGGGTCAGGCCGGCGGGCCCGCTGGGCGCGTGAGTTGGGGACGAACAGGACGGTGAGGATGAGCGCGGTGATGCCGACCGGGACGTTGACGAGGAAGACGAACCGCCACCCGGGCCCGTCGACGAGCGCGCCGCCGAGCACCGGGCCGAGCGCGGTGGCGATCCCGACGACCGCTCCCCACACGCCGATCGCCTGGGCGCGCTCACGCGGGTCGGTGAACACGTCACGGATGATCGACAGCGCGACCGGGTTGAGCATCGATCCGCCGACCGCCTGCAGGACCCGTGCGGCGATGAGGAAGCCGAGACTCGGCGCGAGGGCGCAC
Organism: Conexibacter sp. DBS9H8; assembly: GCF_023330685.1. Lineage (GTDB taxonomy): Bacteria > Actinomycetota > Thermoleophilia > Solirubrobacterales > Solirubrobacteraceae > Palsa-465. Next base: position 2,599,559 of record NZ_CP097128.1, on the reverse strand, counting down.
AGCGCCGAGCCGGTGGTGAAGATGACGACGCCGGTGAGGAACACCGGCTTGCGCCCGAGGCGATCCGCGGTCGAGCCCGCCAGCATCAGCAGGCTCGCGAGCACGAGCGTGTAGGCGTCGAGGGTCCACTGCAGCTCGGACAGGCTCGCCTTGAGGTCACGGTGGATCGCCGGCAGGGCGACGTTGACGATCGAGGTGTCGAGGGCGACCAGCAGCAGGCTGAGACAGCAGATCGCGAGGATCGCCAGGCGCCGGCGCCGGCTCGGCGCACCCGTCGGATCCGGGATGCGTGAGTCCAGCACGGTCACATCTGTCAATGTACTCAGCAGCTTCGCCACGGCCCCGGCCGTCCGAGCTCCTCCCCAATGTCCGCCCTCGAGCGCAGATTCCGGCCCCGAGCGGGCAAGCACGCCGACGGCGGCCACGAGCTCGGGGTGATCGGCGGGCTGTCCGCCCTGTCCCTCGACGCGCTCTCCTCGGTCGCCTACGGCCCCGACGCGATGGTCGCCCAGCTGCTCGCCGGCGGGGTCGCCGCCCTCACGTGGACGCTGCCGATCGCGCTCGTGATCACCGGGATGCTCATCCTCCTGGTGATCTCCTACTCGCAGGTGATCGCCGCCTTCCCCGACGGCGGCGGGGCCTATGCGGTCTCCAAGGCGGAGATCGGCAGCTGGGCGTCCCTGCTCGCCGCCGCCTCCCTCGTCGTCGACTACACCCTGACGGTCGCGGTCTCCCTCGCGGCTGGGGCCGCCGCACTCGGGTCGGCGTTCCCCGCCCTGTCACACCACCTGCTGCTCATCTGCCTCGTCGCGCTCGTCACGTTGACGGCGCTCAACTGGTTCGGAATCGCCGAATCGGCGAAGGCGCTGATGCCCTTCACCGCCGTGTTCGTGCTGAGCACGCTCGCGATCGTCGTCGTCGGCCCGTTCCACAGCCATCCGGCGGCGGTGATCGGCACCCGCGAGCACTTCCCGGTCGTCGAGGCACTCGGGGTCGTGCTCATCCTCAAGGCGTTCGCCGCCGGCTGCTCGGCGCTCACCGGGGTCGAGGCGATCGCCAACGGGACGCCGGCATTCCGCGCGCCGAGGGTGCGGACCGCCCAGCGCACCGAGCTCCTGCTCGGCCTCCTGCTCGGGGTGATGCTCGTCGGGCTGTGCGCCCTGATCAAGCTCCATCACGTCAGTGAGCGCTCCGGGGTGACGATCCTCGCCCAACTCGCCGCCGGTGCGTTCGGCAAGGGCATCCTCTTCTACGTCTCGAACCTGTCGGTCGCCGCCGTGCTCGGGCTGGCCGCCAACACGTCCTTCGGCGGCCTGCCGGTCGTGATGTCGCTGCTCGCCCGCGACCACCGCCTCCCACACATGTTCTACCTGCGCGGTGAGCGACCGGTGTTCCGACACGGGATCGCCGCCCTCGCGATCGCCGCCGCGCTGCTGCTGACGCTGACGGGTGCGAACGTCAACGCGCTCATTCCGATGTATGCGATCGGGGTGTTCATCGGCTTCACCCTCTCCCAGTTCGGGCTCGTCCGCCGCTGGCGCGCCCAACGGCCCGCCCGCTGGCGGCTGCGGATCGCCCTCAACGGGACCGGGATGATGATGAGCGGACTCGCCGCCGTGATCTTCGTCTTCTCCAAGTTCACCGAGGGCGCCTGGGTGCTCGTGATCGTGATCCCCGGTCTCATCTTCACCTTCCACCGGATCGAGCGCTACTACGCCGAGGTCGGACGGGAGCTGCGCCTCGGTTTCACCCCGCCTCGCCCCGTGCGCCGGGAGTCGGTGGTGATCGTTCCGACCACGACGGTGAGCCTGCTCACCGAGCGGGCACTCAGCGCCGCGCTGTCACTCGGCGAGACGGTCATCGCCGTCGCCGTCGCCGGGAATGAGGAGGAGCGCCGCCACCTGCTGAGTGCCTGGGACGAGTGGGATTCCGCTGTGCCTCTCGAGGTGCTCATCGACAAGCACCGCTCGCTGCTGCGCCCGGTCTATCGCTACGTCCGTCAAACCGAGCAGGACAGTCCGGACACGACGATCACCGTGCTGATTCCGGAGATCCTGCCGCGCAAGCGCCGGCACGAGATCCTCCACAACCAGCGGGGACGCCTGCTCGCGGCGGTGCTGCGCGCGCGGACGGATGTTGTCATCGCCACCCTCGGGCTGCACCTGCACGACTGAAGGTGGCGATCCCGACTCCCCGGGACCACTCCGGCCGACTCAGAGCCCGGGCGGGAAGGTGAAGCGGACGTGCGGGGGGACGTAGGGGCCGACCTCGATGACGATCTCCGCGTGCTCACGCAACGCCGGCGGGTGGCTGACCCGCCGGCCGTCGAGGTAGTAGCGGACCGGGCCGCGGAAGGAGGCCATCCGGGTGGCGGTGAGCGGCTCACCCCAGGCCCGGAACAGATCAGCGAGGGTCGCTCCGGGGCGGAAGTGGACGACCCCGGTCGGGTCGGTCGTCACCGCGTTGCCGACACAGCGGCCGCGGATACCGACGCCGGCGGCGATCAGCACGACCCGGTTGGCGCCGAACAGCTCGAGATGGGCCTCCTCACGTCCGGGCCGGGGCGCGCAGACGCCGGTCGGACGGCCCCGCACCGGCGGGTGAAAGCGCACCCCGGCGCCGATCGGTCGCATCTCGGCGAGCAGACGCGCGGGAATGTGGATCGCCGCGGGAGCGCTCAGTGACGCCCGGCGTGGTGCGGGCGGGTCCGTCCCGCCACACCCGGTGAGCAGCAGGCCGGCGGCCAACCCGAGTGCGGCGACCCGACCAGGCCGGCGCCGGACACCGGGGCCGGTCATTCCACCAACGGCCGGCGCATCGCGAGAAGCACGAGGCCGAGGCTGCCGCCGAGCAGCAGGACGGTGGCGGCCCGGTCGATCCAGGCGGGGAGGATCAGCTGGGCGTCCCAGTGGGTGAGCACGGGGAGGAAGGTGAGCCCGGCCCACAGCGCGATGAACCCGACGATGAACGGGATCGCCGCGGGGAACCGGCCGCGGATGGACCACGCCACGCCGGTGCCGATCCCGGCGAGGGCGGCGACGAACTCGATGATCTGGACGACGCTGACGTTCGGGCGGCCGTGCAGGAGCCGGGCGACGGCGACGATCGCGAGCGCCCCGAGCAGACCGTGGGTGAGCCAGCGGACGACCCGGCGGTCGAGCCCGTCGGACCGCACCCGCCAGGCGGCGATCACGCAGAGGAGGATCACCGCCACCGGCCAGAACCAGACGACCGTCGGGGCGGGTCGCACGTACAGGCCGCCGGAGATGGCGGTGTGGACCCCGTCGGCGATCACGCCGATGCTCCAGGGACCCGCATAGCGGGTGCCTGGAGGGAGGCTCTGGTGCGCGAAGGCCTGCAGGCGACCGTCGCGCCACATCCAGCTGTGCCCCCCGCTCACCTTGAACCAGTGGGGCGGCGTAGCGGCGGTGATGTCCTTGGGCGGGATCGCCTCGACGGGGACCTGGGAGATGTAGTAGAGCAGCGAGTTGTGGTTCTCGAACACGCCGTCGGGACCGAAGCGCAGCCACGGCGCACCGAGCTGATCGAGGATCGTCACCCGGTGCCCGGGGGCGACGGACACCCACAGCTGCAGGTAGCCGTCGACGACCTTGGCGACGACACCGGGCGGGGTGTGGAGCACCCGGGCGGCGAAGTTCGTCGCGATCGGGTCGACCGGGCCGTCGGCGAGGGCGGCGGCCGGCGCGCCCAGGCCGAGGACAAGGCTCACCGCCATAATGAGAAGCGCCGTGCGTCGGATCATCGCCGTCATTCTTGCGCTCCTCGCGCTGACAGGGCTGGCCGCCGGGTTTGCCCCGGCCGCCCTCGCCGACGGTGACCCGGCCAGTGACGTGCTCGTCTTCGACCCCGTCTTCAACCCGCCCGACTCCGGGGCGAGCCCCCAGCAGGCCGCCCAGCTCGCCGCGACGACGCAGGCGATCACGCGGGCGGGACTGCCGATTCGGGTCGCGCTGATCGCCTCCGCGGCGGACCTCGGCACGGTCACCGAGCTGTGGAAGCAGCCGGCGCAGTACGCCTACTACCTCGGTCGGGAGCTGTCGCTGCAGTTCCACGGCGCCGTCCTCGTCGTGATGCCGCAGGGATACGGTCTCTACGTCCCCGCCACGACCCCCTCCGCGGCGGATCAGAAGGCCCTCGGCGGCCTCAACGCCCCCGGTGGGGACCTTGCCGGTGGCGCCCAGTACGTGCTCGGCCGTCTCGCAGCTGACAACGGCCTGCACGTCAACGTCGGGGCCGTCCGTGTCCACGCCGCCGCGGGCGGCTCCGGGAGCCCGCTGCCGCTGATCGGCCTGCTCGTCGGGGCGGTGATCCTCGCGGGCGTCTGGACGGCGAGTCTGCGCGCCCGACCGCTGCGGGCGCGGGTGGCCGCATGAGACGCCTCGGGCTCACCGTCGTCTGTCTGCTCGTGCTGCTCGCCGGTGCCCTGCCGTCCCTCGCCCGGGCCGACGGCGACCCCGGCTCGGACGTGCTCGTCTACCAGAACCTGTTCGCGGGCGCCGACGACAACCTCTCCACCGCCCAGGAGCTCGCCCTCGGCCGGCTGCTCAACGCGACGACAGCCCTGCACGCCCCGGTCCGCGTGGCGATCATCGGCCACGCCGCCGACCTCGGCACCGTCACCGCGCTGTGGGGCCAGCCGGCCGCCTATGCCCGCTACCTCGGGACCGAGCTCGAGCTCGCCTACAGCGGCCGGCTTGTCGTCGTGATGCCCCAGGGGATCGGCTTCTTCTGGTACCGGCACGTCACCGGCGCGAGCATCACCCACATCACCACCGGACCCGGTCCGGCCGCGCTCACCGCCGCCGCGCAGACGGCGGTCCGCGAGGTCGAGGTGAGCGCCGGCGTCGCCCCGGCCGCACTCGCCCGCGCCGCTCGCTCGGCGACGCTCACCCAGCGCGCGACCGCAGCCGCCGCGACCGCTCCGAGCGGCCTTCTCGCCCGCAGCTCGGCGGCGTCCGCCGCGGGCAGCGAGCCCACAGCCGCTGCCCGCGCCCGCACGGTCAGCCCGTGGGTGATCGCCGTCGGCCTGCTCGTGATCCTCGGGGCGGTGTTCTGGGCGCCGGCCCTGTGGCGACGCCGTCGCGGCCTCGCCCGCGGACGGGCGCTGCTGTCTCGCGGCGGGATCGCCGTTCCCGGGCTCGCGCTCGGGCTCGGTGCTCTTGGCGCCCTCGTGGTGCTCGCCGTCGTCGTGCACTCCAGCGGCGCCCAGGCTGACGGCCCGAGCGCGCTGGCGACCAACCCGTTCCTGACGACCGGAACCTCTCTCGGCGACCGTCCGGCCCCCAACTTCAGGCTCACCGACGAGACCGGGCAGAGCGTCAGCCTCCGCCAGTACCGGGGCAAGGTCGTCCTGCTCTCCTTCACCGACGACGAGTGCCAGACGATCTGTCCGCTCACCACCCAGGCGATGGTCGACGCGAAGCGCTCGCTCGGGCCGGCGGGCAAGGACGTGCAACTGCTCGGCGTCAACGCGAACTGGCGCTCGACCCAGATCCAGGACGTCGCCGCCTACACCCAGCTGCACGGGCTGATCGGCCAGTGGCACTTCCTCACCGGCCGCCTCGCCCAGCTTCAACGGGTGTGGGACGCCTACGGGGTCGGCGGGGACATCAACGCGAGGTCGAACCTGATCGACCACACCCCCGCGCTGTTCGTGATCGACCCCCAGGGCCGGCTCCGCCAGGCCTACCTCACCTACTCCTCCTACGCGGCGATCGGCCAGTTCGGCCAGGAGCTCGCCCAGGAGGCCTCGCGGCTGCTGCCCGGCCACCCGCCCGTCAGCACCCACTTCTCCTACGCCCCGATCCGCGGGATCGCCCCGAACACCCCGGCGACCCTGCCCCGTTACGGCGGCGGCACGGTCCGGGTCGGAACCGGCGGGCCGCACCTGTACCTGTTCTTTGCCAGCTGGGATCAGCAGTCGACCCCGATCCGGGCGGAGATGGAGTCCCTCAACGCCTACGCGCGCCTCGCCCGCCGCCGCGGGCTGCCGCCGATCACCGCCGTCGACGAGGCGAGCGTCGAACCTGGCCCCCAGGCGCTGAGGAGCTTCCTCGCCGGGATGCACCTCGATTATCCGGTGGCGATCGACACGACCGGACGGCTCGCCGACGGGTACGGGGTGACCGGAGAACCGTGGTTCGTGCTCGCCGTCCCCGGCGCCCACGACACGACCACGGACCCGACGGCGACGACGCCGTGGACCCAGGAGATCTACACACAGGGCTGGCCGACGCTGAAGACGCTCGCGAGCACGATCCCCGCGGCGCTGAAGCCGGCGGCGGGGGCGCCGACCGCCACCGGGGTCGCCCGCGCTCTCACGGGATCCCCGCCCGCCCTCGCCGCACTGCACCGCCAGGCGAGCGACATCCTCACCGGCGGCGGCGCGGCGCTCGTCGCCCGGCTGCGGGCGCTGCGCGGACACCCCGTCGTCGTCAACGTGTGGGCCTCCACCTGCGCCCCCTGCCAGCAGGAGTTCCCTTGGTTTGCCACCGAATCGGCGCGGTACGGGAAGCACGTCGCCTTCCTCGGGGTCGACTACGACGACGCGAGCCAGGCCGCCGCGCTGGGCTTCCTCGCCCGCCACCACGTCTCCTACCCGAGCTATGCGATCTCCTCCGGGTCGGTTCCGGCGGCGCTGCTCCCCGGCGGCGTCGAGGGAACCCCGACGACGATCTTCTTCAACGCGGCCGGCCAGCGGACCTACATCCAGATCGGCGAGTACTCCTCCGAGCAGCAGCTCGCCGCCCAGATCTCCGGGTACGCGACCGGCTGAGCGGCTCGGCGCGGTGACGGCCATCCATGGCCGGCGGGCGGTCGCGCCGGCCGGCCGTGGTGGGCTCAGAGCAGCTTGACGATCGCCACGACGCCGACGATCACGATCAGCCAGCGCAGCACCGTGGGGGAGAGACGCTGGCCAAAGCGGGCGCCGAACATGCCGCCGAGCAGGGAGCCGGCGGCGATCAGGCCCGCGACGGCCCAGTTGACATGGGCGACGAAGACGAAGATGACCCCGGCGACACAGTTGACCGTGCCGGCGAGGACGACCTTGGCGGCGTTGAGGCGCTGGAGCTCGTCGTCGACGGTGAGGCCGAGGATCGCCAGCAGCAGGATCCCCTGGGCGGCGCCGAAGTAGCCGCCGTAGACGCCCGAGCAGGCGACGCCGAGGCGCGCCGACGCGCTGGCGCCGGTACGCGGCGCCCCCCGGTCGGTGGCGAGCCAGCGGCTGATCGGCCGCTGGGCGACGATGAGCAGAAGCGCGACGGCGATGAAGACGGGCACGATCGCCGCAAAGGCGCTCGGCGGAAGGCTGAGGAGGAGGACGGCGCCAATGATCCCGCCGAGCGTGGAGGCGACCGCGAGGGGCAGCACCCGGGCGCGCTGGCCGGCGAGCAGCCGTCGGTAGCCCCAGGCGCCCGACACGGTCCCGGGCACGAGCCCGATGTTGTTGGAGACGTTCGCCACGAGCGGGGCGTAGCCGAAGGCGAGCAGGGTCGGAAAGGTCAGCAGGGTGCCCGAGCCGACGACCGTGTTCACCGTCCCGGCGGCGATGCCGACGGCGAAGATCGCCGCCGCGTGAAGGACGGTCATGGGCCCTCACGCTAGAACATGCCGCCCAGGCCGCGTGCGCTCCATGCGGCCCCGGCCGAGGTGCGCTAGCGTCGCGCCCATGCCCGACCTCAGCTACGCCCCGGCGCCCGGACGGGAGCTCGGCGCCTACCTCGCCCAACCGCGGGGAGCGGGCCCGTTTCCCGGCGTCGTCGTGATCATGGACGCCCTCGGGCTCAGCGACGACATTCGCGTCCAGGCGGACCGGCTCGCCGCCGCCGGCTACCTCGCCTTCGCCCCCGACCTGTACTCGGGTCGCGGGCTGCGCTGCGTGATGGCGACCCTGTCGGCGTCCCGGTCGGGGACCGGGGAGGCCTACGCCGACATCGAGGCCGCCCGCGTCTGGCTCGCTGACCGCGCCGACTGCACGGGGAAGATCGGGATCATCGGCTTCTGCATGGGCGGCGGCTTTGCCCTGCTGTGTGCCCCGCGCTTCCCCTTTCAGGCCGCGTCGGTCAACTATGGTGAGGTGCCCGCCGATGCGGCCCAGCGGCTCGCCGGGGCCTGCCCGGTCGTCGCCAGCTACGGGGCGCGGGACCGGAGCCTGCCCGGCCGGGCGGCGCGGCTCGAGACGGCCCTGCAGGCCGTCGGAGTTCCCCACGACGTCAAGGAGTACCCCGAGGCGGGGCACAGCTTCATGAACCGGATCAGCACCGGCCCGTTCGGGCCGCTGATGCGGATGGTCGGGTTCAACTACGAGCACGCCGCCGCCGAGGACGCCTGGCGGCGGATCGACGACTTCTTCGAGGCGCACCTGCGCTGAGACGAACCGAGTGCCGCGGGCTCGCGGCTCCGGGGCGGAGCCCCACCGTCAGTCGGCGCCGCGGAGGACGACGATCTCGCCCGGCGCGGTCCGCAGCAGCCAGGCGATGTCATCGGCGTCAAAGCCGCCGGTCTCGTTGCGGTGGGCGGCGGCGACGACGATCCGGTCAAAGCGCTCGTGGGCGATCGTCTCACGCAGGGCGTGACGGACCGAGCGGCCCCGGTGAACGCGTGAGTCGACCGGAACTCCGGTGCTCGCCGCCCGGGCCTCGATCCGCTCCTGGAGGGTGAGGACCGTCTGGGACTGACGGGGCAGCGGCGCGTCGAGGCTGAGATGGAGCGGCACCCGCGCGAGGTAGACGGGAACGAGGGTGCCCGCTTCTGAACGGGTGAGCCGGAGCGCGACGTCCAAGGCGGCGGGAGCGCCGGGACCGGCGACGTAGGGGAACAGAACGCGTTCCGGACCGCGGGCGAGGGGCGCGGTCGTCTTGGCCCCGCGGGCCCGCCGGAGCCCGAACGTCAACAGCAGGGCGGCGGCGAGGATCGCCACGGCGACGATCACCATCTAGGACCTCTCCTCTCGGTCGGCGTGGCGCGCCGGGGCGGCCCGGGCGGCGACGATCTGGACGTCGACCCCGGGAAGCCGGGCGAGCAGTTGGAGTGCGAGCTCAGGAGCGAGCAGCCGCGCGAGCGAGCCGCGAGGCCGGGGAGCGCCGACGACGACGAACGTGCTCGCCCGCTCACCCACGACCCGTGCGATCACCTCGGCAACCGGTTCGCCGTACTCGACGAGCAGGTGGGCGCCGAGGACGGAGGTGAGGCTGCGCAGGGCGGCGAGCTGCTCCTCCTCGGCGGCGGTCGGCTCACGGCCGGCCACCCACAGCACGTCGAGCTCGGCTCCGATCCGCTGGGCGGTCCGCCAGGCCCGGCGGACGATCCGCTGGGCACCCGGCTGGGGGGTGATGAGGGCAAGCAGCCGGTCGGCGTGATCGGTCCGGACCCGCTTGGCCTCGACCTCCTCGGCGACCTGGCGCAGGGCGGTCTCGCGCAGCGCGGCGAGGTTCTCGATCCGGAAGAACCCGTCGAGGGCGGCCCCGATCGCGTCGGGCGGGTAGATCTTGCCGGCACGGAGGCGTTCGATCAGCGCCTCCGGGGTGAGGTCGACGAGCACGACCTCATCGGCCTCGGACAGCAGCCGGTCGGGGATCGTCTCGCGGACCCGGATGCCGGTGAGCTCGCTCACCCGGTCGTTGAGCCCCTCCAGGTGCTGGACGTTGACGGTCGAATAGACATCGACGCCCGCGGCGAGAACCTCCTCGACGTCCTCGTAGCGCTTGGCGTGCTCGACGCCGGGGGCGTTGGTGTGGGCGAGCTCGTCGATCAGGCACAGCTCCGGATCGCGCGTGAGGATGCCGACCAGGTCAAGCTCCTCGATCCGGTTGTTGCGGTAGCTGACCCCGCGGCGAGGCAGCACCTCCAACCCGACCGCCTGGGCGGCCGTGTCCGGCCGGTCGTGGGGCTCGAGGTAGCCGATCACCACGTCCCGGCCGGCCTCGGCCTCGGCCCGTCCCTCCTGGAGCATCCGGTAGGTCTTGCCGACCCCGGCGGCCATGCCGAGGAAGATCTTGTGGCGCCCGCGCCCCACGGGGGGGGCGAGTTGAGCGACCGTTGCCGTGAGATCCCGTGCCATGCCGACCTATCGCCGCGGCGGCGGCCTCAGGCACCGAGCAGGTTGTGGACGATCAGGTCGATCAGCTTGATCCCGATGAACGGGGCGATCAGGCCGCCGAGACCGTAGATGAGCAGGTTACGGCGCAGCAGGGCGGAGGCACCGATCGGTCGGAACTGGACGCCCTTCAGCGAGATCGGGATCAGCAGGGGGATCACGATGGCGTTGAAGACGATCGCTGAGATCACCGCCGAGCGCGGGTCCCCGAGCCCCATCACGTTGAGCACCGACAGCGGCCCCTTCCCGTGGCTGCCCGCGTATGCCCAGGTGGCGGCGAAGATCGCCGGCAGGATCGCGAAGTACTTGGCGACGTCATTGGCGATGCTGAAGGTCGTCAGCGCTCCGCGGGTGATCAGCAGCTGCTTGCCGACCTCGACGATCTCAATCAGCTTCGTCGGGTTGGAGTCGAGGTCGACCATGTTGCCGGCCTCCCGGGCCGCCTGGGTGCCGGTGTTCATCGCCACGCCGACGTCAGCTTGGGCGAGGGCGGGGGCGTCGTTGGTGCCATCCCCGGTCATCGCGACCATCCGGCCCTGGTTCTGCTGCTCCCGGATCAGCTCGAGCTTCTTCTCCGGGGTCGCCTCGGCGAGGAAGTCGTCGACACCCGCCTCCTCCGCGATCTTCGCGGCGGTGAGCCGGTTGTCCCCGGTGATCATGATCGTCCGGATCCCCATCGCGCGGAGCTGGTCAAAGCGCTGGCGCATCCCCTCCTTGACCGTGTCCTTGAGATAGATCACCCCCATCACCTGGGAGTCGCGGGCGACCGCCAGCGGAGTGCCGCCCTCGCGGGCGATCCGGTCCAGGGCGGGCTGGAGCTCGGCCGGCGGACGGCCGCCAGCCGCGTTGACGAAGCCGATCACCGCGTCCCCGGCGCCCTTGCGGAGCTGTTGGCCGCCGATGTCGACGCCGCTCATCCGCGTCTGGGCGGTGAACGGGACGAACGTTGCCCCGAGCGCGCTCATGTCATGCTCGCGCAGGCCGTATTGCTTGGCGAGGACCACGATCGAGCGCCCCTCCGGGGTCTCATCCGCGAGGGAGGCGAGCTGGGCGACCTCGGCGAGCTCGGCCTCGGCGACCCCCGGCATCGGGATGAACTCAGACGCGAGCCGGTTGCCGATGGTGATCGTGCCGGTCTTGTCGAGCAGCAGCACGTCGACATCACCGGAGGCCTCGACCGCCCGGCCCGACAGGGCGAGCACGTTGCGGCGCACGAGACGGTCCATGCCGGCGATGCCGATCGCCGACAGCAGCGCGCCGATCGTCGTCGGGATGAGGGCGACGAGCAGCGAGATGAGCGTCGTGTCCGAGATCGCGGTGCCGGCGAACAGCCCGAAGGGCCGCAGGGTCACGACGACGATCATGAACACGAGCGTGAGCCCGGCGAGCAGGATGCCGAGGGCGATCTCATTCGGGGTCTTGCGCCGGGCCGCACCCTCGACGAGGGCGATCATCCGGTCGAGGAAGGACTGCCCCGGCTCCTGGGTGATCTCGACGACGATCCGGTCCGACAGGACCCGGGTGCCGCCGGTGACCGCCGAGCGGTCCCCGCCGGACTCGCGGATCACCGGGGCGGACTCACCGGTGATCGCCGACTCGTCGACGGAGGCGATGCCCTCCACGACGGTGCCGTCGCCGGGGATCAGCTCCCCGGCGAGGACGACGACCCGGTCCCCGCGGGTGAGCGCATCGGCCCGCTTGGTCGTTCCGTCGAGCATCGTCGCGACGGTGTCCTGGCGCATCGACCGCAGCGTGTCGGCCTGGGCGCGGCCGCGACCCTCCGCGAACGCCTCCGCGAGGTTGGCAAAGACGACGGTCAGCCACAGCCAGACGGCGATCGTGAACGTGTACCAGGCGGGGTCGTGGCCGGCGAGGGCGTGGCCTCCGGCGAGCTGGATCACCCATGTGACGGTGGTGATCGCCGCGCCGAGCTCGACGACGAACATCACCGGGTTGCGGACCTGGACGCGCGGATCGAGCTTGAGCAGCGAGTCGATCAGGGCCCGTCGGGCGATGTCGCCTCTGAACACGGAGATGGCCTGGCGGGAGCCGCCCGTGGTCGTCGGGCCGGGTGGGGGAGGGGGTGCGGTGACGGTGCCCATCTACTTGATCATCCGATCGATCGCGAGGTTGAGTTCGAGGACGTTGACGGTCGGTTCACCGAGAATCCCGAGGCCACGCGCGCCCGTGTTGGCGGCGATCAGCGCCCGGACGCGGGCGAGCGGGAGATGGTCGACGGCGGCGACGCGGTATGCCTGGAGGGCCGCGTTGGCCGGTGAGATGTCGGGGTCGACGCCGGAGGCGGACGTGTCGGCGGCGTCGACGGGGACCTTCGCGGCGGTGAGACCGCCGGGAACGTAGCGCCCGTTGAGCGCGATGTAGGCAGCGATGTTCGCGCGGATTGCCTGCAGCGTAATCGTCGAGTTCGGCCCGTAGTTGGCAAAGGTCGTCGCCGCATCGTTGTCGGCCGGCGTCGTTCCGGACGGGCGGGTCTGGAAGAACCGCGGGTCCGGGGTGGTCTCCGGAACGCCGGCGGCGAGCACGGGGCGGCCGTGGCGCAGGACCGGGTCGGCGAAGTTCTGGCCGATCAGGTTCGAGCCGACAAGATGGCCGCGGTAGTGGACAAGCTGGCCGTTCGCGTTGGCGGAGAAGGCAGCCTGGCCGACGCCGAACACGACGAGTGGGACGAGGATGCCGCAGAGCACCGTGAAGACGAGCATCGCCCGCAGCGCGGTGAGGAGGTCATGGGGGACGGTTCGCATCTCTGAGCAACGCTCCTAGGGGTAGAGGTGGCCGGTGAGGCCCTGGACGACGGGGCCGAGCAGGAGGGCCGGGAAGAAGGTGAGGGCCCCGACCACGGTGATCACGCCGATCAGCAGCACGACGAACGTGCCGTTGTCGGTTCGCATCGTGCCCAGGCCGGTAGGGGCGACCCGCTTGGCGGCGAGCGATCCCGCGATCGCGAGGACGAACAGGATCGGGATGTAGCGGGCGGCGAGCATCGTGAAGCCCCCGAGGTAGTCGGCCAGGCCGATCCCGTGGGCTCCGAGATTGCCGGCGCGCGGCTGCACGAGCCCGCTGTAGCCGGCGAACGCCGAACCGTTGTTGTTGGCCTGGGACAGGTAGGCGTAGAAGGTCTCGGAGAAGCCCTGCGGTCCGTGGCCGGTGACGGCGGTGTCAATCGACACTCGTCCAGCCCGGGAGGAGACGGCCAGCGCTGTGGAGACGAGGGCGGCCAGCGGTGTGACGAGCAGGCCGATCACCACGAGCTTGATCTCCCGCGCCTCGATCTTCTTGCCGATGTACTCGGGCGTGCGTCCGACCATCAGGCCGCCGATGAACACGGCGAGGAGGACGTAGAGGAGGATCGAGTACAGACCGGTGCCCACGCCGCCGAAGATCACCTCCGACACCGACAGGTCCGCGAACGGGATCGCCCCCCCGAGCCCGGTGAAGGACTCCAGCGCCGAGTTGACTGCCCCGCAGGAGGTGACCGTCGTGACGACGTTGAACAGCGCCGAGGAGGCGATACCGAAGCGCTGCTCCTTGCCCTCGAGGTTGCCGCCGGCCCCGTTCACATAGGCGGTGTGCAGACCGGCGGCGTGCTGGGCGGGGGAGCCGTGCGCCTCGGCGATGTACACGACGACGACGGCGCCGAGGAACATCATCATCATCGCCGAATAGATCGACAGGCCCTGGCGGCGGGAGCCGACCATCTTCCCGTAGGTGAACACGAGGCCGGCCGGGATCACGAGGACGGCGAGCATCTCGACGAAGTTGGAGAAGGCCGTCGGGTTCTCGAACGGATGGGCGGAGTTCGTGTTGAAGAAGCCGCCGCCGTTGGTGCCCAGCAGCTTGATCGCCTCCTGCAGGGCGACGGGGCCCATCGCGATCGTCTGGCTGACGCCGGTGATTCCCTTGAAGGAGACGTAGGCGCGGAAGTTGTCGATCACCCCCTGGGAGAGGAGGAGGATCGCCACGATCAGCGCCAGGGGGATGAAGACGTAGAGGAGCGTGCGGGTGACGTCGACGTAGAAGTTGCCAAGGCTCCGGCCCGAACGGCCGGCGATCCCGCGGATGAGGGCGACCGCGACGCTGATCCCGACCGCGGCCGAGACGAAGTTCTCCACTGCGAGGCCGACCATCTGGCTGAAGTAGCTCAGCGTCGTCTCCCCGCCGTAGTACTGCCAGTTCGTGTTGGTGAGGAACGAGGATGTCGTGTTGAAGGCGACGTTGGCGGGCATCGAATGAAAGCCCTCCGGGTTGAGCCCGCTGAAGCCCCACACCGTCTGGGTCCGCAGGATCAGGTAGAGCAGGAGCCAGCCGACGAGCGAGAAGATGATCAGGCTCTTGGCGTAGCTCTTCCAGTCCTGACCCCGTTCGCGGTCGACGCCGAGCGCGCGATAGATCAACCGCTCGGGGCCGCCCAGCAGCGGATCGAGCCAGGTGCGCTCGTCCGAGTACACGGCGGCCATGTAACCGCCGAGCGGCACCGCCAGGGCGGTGAGGACGACGATGAACAGGACGATGGTGAGCCAACCGTCGACGGTCATCGCCTAGAACCGTTCCCCGCGCAGCAGCGCGTAGAGGAGGTACGCGCAGACGGCTGCCGAGACGACAAGCCCGAAGAGGTCTGATCCGTTCATCGACGATCAGATCCGGTCGATCGCCCAGACCATGCCGAGCAGCACGGCGAAGCTGAGCAGTCCAAGGAGTACGGCGACGATGTCCATGGCCGACAGGCTCGCTTGCCGGTCGTGAAGGTGCCGTGCAGAAACGCCGGAGGGGCATCAAGGTTTTGTGAAGGCGCCCCGGTCGGCCGCCCCCAATGCGTCGCGGTCGGCTACGGCGCGGCGATCACGAGATCGACGCTCGCCGGTGCGAGCGTGACCGAGAAGCGGCCGCTGCCACCGAGGACCGAGACGGTCGGGTGACCGCTCAGCTGCCCGGTCGTCGGGGAGATCGACATCCCGGCGAAGCTCATCGACCCGGCCCGGTCCAGACCGGCGCCGCGGAGCGCCTCGACGGTCGCCTGACCCGATCCGGGCACGGCCAGGGTGACGGTCGCCGCGTGCGTCGCGCTCGTGTTGATCAGGATCACGTTCGTCTGTCCGCCCGCCGACGTCGCGTCGGCGCTGACGGTTGGGTCGCCGCTCACCGAGGTGGCGAGGAGGTGAGCCCCCGGAGGGGTTGCCCGGGCGAACACCATCCAGCCGTAGTACTCGTCCGAGACGCTGACCCGACCGTGCCTGAAGGCGAACAGGTGCGTCTTGGCGGGCGGGTTGGTCTGCACGTTGAGTCCGCTCACGCCGCTGCGCGCGAGGGCGAACCCAGCCTGTAGGGGCCAGATCGCCGAGGCGAAGCCGGGGATCGACTCGGCCCCCGCGCAGGTGACCGTGTTGATCTCCTCGATCCGGAAGGCGTCGTGGTGGGCGCGGGCGTAGGCGAGCTCGGGTCCGTAGTCACCGACGAGGTCCGTGGAGGCCGTCGGGGAGAGCAGGTGGGCGACCGTCGGCGTGTGACGCGAGGTCGGAGCGACGTAGCAACTCGTCCCGTATACGTGGTCGGTGATCGTGGTGAGGTGCGGCTCAGCTGCCGCCAGGGCGGGGAGGGATTGCCACCAGCGTGACTTGTCATCGAGGGACGGGCCCCACAGCGGCGTGTCACCGAGGGCGGGGATCACCCGGTGAAGCTCGGCGACGTAGGCCTCCGGTGACCAACTCGGCCGACGGGCGAAGAACGTGCGGCCTCCGGCGGCGTACCACGGAAAGACCGTGTAGAGGTCAGGTTCGTTGCCGGGCTCGAGGGCGCCGAGGGACGATCCGAGCGCGGCCCGGAACGCCTTCGCCTCGGCGATCGGGATCGCCTGGTTGCCGACCTCCATGTTGAGCCCCATCGTGAACATGCCGTGGCTCGTGGCGGCGATCGTCTTGAGCGCGGAAAACCAGCGGGGGCCGAGGCGGTTCCACAGGCCGCCGTTCTGCTCACCGGGAACCGGGATCCAGGAGTGGTCGGTCGAGTCGCCGCCGATCCGGATCACCGGACGGGCGCCCGGGCTGAGGTTGGCGACCGTCTGGCCGAACAGTCTCGCTGCGGCCCCGTAGCCGGGGATCGCCGGGAACTCGGTCGAGATCCCCAGGAAGCCGGGGGGGATGGCGGAGGCGGACGGGGGCCTGCCGACGGTCACCGTCGCGGCCTGGGAGCCCGCCTGCTGGGCGGCGGCCGTGACGGTCCCCGGGGTCTGTTCGATGACTCTCTCGGGGACCGATGCGCTCGCCGCCGGTCCGCCGCCGAGCGGGATCGTCACGACGGTACGGTCGGCGCCGACGTGGAGCCGATGGATGATCAGCGCGAGGGCGGGTGCGGCCAGGCAGAGGACGACGACCACGCCGAGCGGCGCTACGCGGAGGGACTTCACCGAGCTGACAGCGGGGTGAAGGTCCGGGGGCCGGGACCGACGTAGAGTTGGCGGGGACGGAGGGTGACCTGCTCGGGATCCTTGACCATCTCGAGCCACTGGGCGAGGAACCCGGCTGAGCGGGCGACGGCGAAGATGACGCCGATGATCTCATCCGGGATCCCGATCGCCTGGTAGAGCAGGCCGGTGTAGAGCCCGGCGTTGATGTGGATGCCGCGGGAGACGAAGTACTCGTCCTCGGCGGTCCGTTCGGCGAGGGCGTCGGCGACCGCCAGCAGGGGGCTCGCGGGAGCGTGCTCGCTGAGGATGTCGAGGTGGTGGCGGACGATCTGGGCACGTGGATCAGCGGCTCGGTAGATCGGGTGGCCAAAGCCCATCAACCGTCCCTCACCCGTCTTGACCGTCTCCAAATAGGCGTCGACGGCTGACACCGAGCCGATCGTGCGCAACATCTGCAGGGCCTGGAGGTCGGCGGCGCCGCGCATCGGGCCCGACAGGGCGTAGAGGCCGGCGGCGACCGCCGCGTAGGGGTCCGAGTGGTTGGACCCGACGGCGCGCACGGCGGTCGTCGCCGCGGACTGCTCGTGGTCTGCGTGCACGATCAGCAGTACCTCGAGGGCGCGCTCGACCTCGGGATCGACGCTGTAGCGCAGCTCTGACATCTTGAAGATCATCGACAGCAGGTTGCCGGTGTAGCTGAGATCGTCGGAGGGGTTGACGTAGGGACGACCGCTGCCATGTCGGTAGGCGTAGGCGGCCAGCGTCGGCATCTTCGCGAGCAGGCGGAGGATCTGCGCCTCCCGGGCCTGTTCGCCGAAGATGTCGCCGGCGTCCGGGTAGAAGCTGCCGAGAGCGCCGACGGCGGCGGCGACGATCCCCATCGGCGCGGCGTCGTAGCGGAATCCGGCGATGAACGACTTCACGTTCTCATGCACGAACTTCCGCGTGGCGATCTCCGACTCCCAGCGGGCGAGCTGGGCGGGTGTCGGCAGGTCGCCGTGGAGGAGCAGATAGGCGACCTCGGTGAAGCTCGCGTGCTCGGCGAGGTCCTCGATCCGATACCCGCGGTGTTCGAGTACGCCCTGCTGGAGGTGGATGTTCGTCACCCCCGACGCGCAGGCGGCCGTATTGGCCAGGCCAGGGTCATAGATGACGAGCTCGGGACCGACAGCGGTGCTGTAGCGGCCGACGAGATCGGACGCCCGGATCGCGCCGCGGTTGATCGGCACCTCATAACTCTCGCCGGTCCGGTTGTCCGTGACCGTCAGGGTCTCTTTCGGCATCTGGGCTCCTGAAATGGCATGGGCTGAGCGGCCAGGGGGGCGGGCCTTGCGGAACTCATGGTGGCAGGCCGCCCCGTCAGAGGCGATCCCGCCCGCCCGCCGGCCGGTTCGGCGGTTCGCGCATCCGCTGTCCCGTGGCCCTAACCTTGCCCGCACATGTCTGATCCTCGCGCCCGTTTCACCGCGGTGTTCTCGGTCCTGATGGCGCTCGTCGGAGTCGCGATGATCGTGCGTACCCTCGCCGCCGGCGGCGGTGCGCTCGCCGTCGGCCTCATCCTCGGCGTGCTGTTCCTCGCCGCCGGGATCGGCCGCCTGTATCTGCTCCGGGGAGCTCGGTGAGCGGGCTCCGGCGTCCGGCCGAGGCCGGCCCCCGAGGTGAGCGGCCGCCGATGAGCGCCCGCTCGCTGTTCGGGCTCGTCTACGCCGCCTCCGTCAGCTCCGTGTATTTCGCCCTCGGCGTGATCGCCCATCACGCCGACGGGCTCACCCCCGAGGTGTTCATCCTCGCCGCCGTCTTCTTCCAGCTCACCGCGATGACCTACGCGGAGGGCGCGTCGCTGCATCCCGAAGGCCGCGGCGGCGCCGCCGCCTTCGGTCGCTACGCCTTCAACGAACTCGTCAGCTTCGTCGCCGCCTGGTCCCTCGTGCTCGACTACACGATCCTGATCGCGGTGACCGCGCTCGCGGTCCCCGCCTATCTGTCCGTCTTCTGGCACCCGCTCGCGCACGGGGCGCCACGGCTGATCGCATCGCTCGTGGTGATCGCCGCCGTCAGCGCCGATTCGATCACCGGCGTCAGCGGGCAACGGCTGCGCCGCCGGCTCTCGATCATCACCGTCGACCTCGTCGTTCAGCTCGGGGTGATCGTGCTCGGGGTGCTGCTCGTCTTCAGCCCCTCCCACCTCGTCCACGCCGTCCACCTCGGGGCCGGCCGTCCCTCCCTGTCGGGGCTCGGATTCGCGCTTCCGGCTGGAGTGATCGCCTTCGCCGGCCTGGAGACCGCCGCGAGCTACGCGAGCGAGCTCCGGGCGCGCCCGGGGGACATGCGCCGGCTGATGGGATTCGGCTCGGCGGCGATCATCGTCATCTACGTCGGGATCGCGATCGTCGGCGTCGCCGCCCTCCCGGTCCAGGACGGCTACACCGCCCTCGGACAGGGACATCTCTCCGCGCCCGTGCTCGGAATCGTCGAGTCCCTGCGCCCGCACGGGATCGCCGACGTGCTCAAGTTCGTCGTCGGGGTCACCGGAGCGGTCGTGCTGGCCTCCGCTGCCGGAGTCGCCCAGATGGGCGTCTCCCGCGTCGGTTACGCCCTCGCCACCAACCGGCAGATCCCATCGGCACTGGGGCGTCTCTCGGCCCGCTGGAGCACCCCCTGGATCGTCATCGTCACCGCCGCATTCGCCGCCGCGGCGCTCGTGATCCCCCAGAACCTCGAGTTCCTCATCGGCATCTACGCCTTCGGGGCGCTCGTCGCCTTCACCGTCGCGCACGTCTCGATCATCGCCCTGCGCTTCCGTGAGCCGAACGCCGAGCGGGCCTACCGGGTGCCGTGGTCTGTCCCCTTCCGGGGTGGTTCGCTCCCGCTGCCGACCGTCATCGGCGTGCTCGCGTCGGTGGCGGGCTGGCTCGCGCTGATGATCTTCCACGGCGGCGCCCGTTACGTCGGGACCGGGTGGCTGCTCTCCGGTCTCGCCCTCTACGTCGGATATCGCAAGAGCCAGGGCAAGCCGATCCTCCGTCGGGTGACGATCGCCGAACAGGCCCTCCGCCGTGACACCACCGCCCGCACCGAGTTCGGCTCGATCCTCGTGCCGGTGTTCGGCGAGGCGATCGACGACGACATCATCCAGACGGCCGGCCGACTCGCCGGGGAGACCCGTGAGGATGACCCTGACGGAGGCGCGGTGATCGAGGCGATCTGGGTGATCGAGGTGCCGATGTCCCTGCCGCTCGAGGCGCCGCTGCCCGAGCCCCAGGTGGCTCGCGCCCGGGCTGCGCTGCAGCGCGCCAAGCAGGTCGGGGAGGAGTATGAGGGAGTCCAGGTCGCGACCGCGATCGTCCGGGCCCGCCGGGCCGGGCAGGGGATCGTCCGGGAAGCCCAACGCCGCGGCGTCGAGCTGATCGTCCTCGCGGCCGAGGAGCCGGCGCCGGTGCGCGGCGGGGCGCGGCTGGGTGGCCGCCGCGGGCCCCTCGACGCTCTTGTCGGCGACGTCTCACGGTACGTGATCGCCAAGGCGCCGTGTCGGGTCATCCTCACCGCCGCCCCCGATCGATCGCTCCCGCCCGCCTCGCCACCGGTCACCGCGCCCACGCCGACCGATCCGGCGGCGGTCGTCGGAGCCGACCCCGGTCCTGTCTTCCCCGAGCCCCGAGGCTGATCGATGGCTCGCATCGAAAGCCACGGGCTGCGCCGCAGCGTCGGCCTCGGCGGCCTGTTCGCCACCGCCTACGGGAACGTCGGCTCGAGCATCTACTACGCCCTCGGGCTCGTCGCCGCCTACGCGCTCGGGCTCACGCCGGTCATCTTCATGCTCGCGGGCGCGCTGTTCGCGCTCACCGCGAAGACGTATGCGGAGGGCGCGTCGATGTTTCCCGAGGCGGGAGGGTCCTCGAGCTTCGCTCGCCACGCCTTCAACGAGTTCATCTCCTTCTTCGCCGGCTGGGCCCTCAGCCTCGACTACATCCTGACGATCGCCATCTCAGCGTTCTTCGTCCCCAACTATCTCGGCGCCTTCTGGCCGTTCCTCGACCATCCGCCCGGGGACATCATCGGCGGCATCGTCGTCGTGATCATCCTCGCCGTCCTCAACGTGCGCGGAATCGGCGAGTCAGCCAAGCTCAATTTCTTCCTCGCGATCGCCGACCTCCTCACCCAGGTCCTGATCATCGTCGTCGGCGGCTTTCTCATCCTCGACCCGAAGCGGCTCGTCGATCAGGTGAGCCTCGGGAGCACCCCGACCTGGGGTCACACGATCTTCGCGCTCTCGCTCGCGATGCTCGCCTACACGGGGATCGAGACGGTCTCGAACATGGCCGAGGAGGCTTCTGACCCCGACCACGATCTTCCCAAGGCCGTCAACCTCATCCTCCTCGCCGTCCTCGGCGTCTACGCCGGGATCACCGTCGTCGCGCTCTCGGCGCTTCCGGTCCACGGCCACGGGCCTCACGCCTACACGAACCTCGGTGGCAAGTACCAGGCCGATCCGGTGCTTGGGATCATCGCGCACCTCGGGCTGCCCGGCGGCGTCCAGCACGTCCTGCGCTACTACGTCGGCCTGCTCGCGGCGACGATCCTGTTCATCGCCACGAACGCCGGCCTGATCGGGATCAGCCGCCTCTCCTGGTCCCTGGCCGAACACCGTCAGCTGCCGATGCTGTTCGCGCGCCTGCACCCCCGCTATCACACCCCGTGGTTCACGATCCTCTTCTTCTCCGGTTTTGCGGCGGCGCTGCTGCTGCCCGGGATCGTCCTCGGTACCGGGGAGATCAACTTCCTCGGAGATCTCTACTCCTACGGGGCGATGCTCAGCTTCACGACCGCGCACGCGGCGATCATCGCCCTGCGCCTCAAACAGCCCGACGCGCGCCGGCCGTTCATGATCAAGGTGAACGTCCGGATCCGGGGCAAACCGGTGCCGGTGTCCGCTCTCGTCGGGCTGGTCGGCACGACCGCGGCGTGGATCTCGGTGATGGTCCTCCACGTCGACGCGCGCTACGTCGGCACCGGCTGGATGATCGTCGGGGTCACCGGCTATGTCCTCTATCGACGCCGCGAGGGGATGGACCTCACCTCCCACTACCGCATGCCCCACCGGGAGCGCCCGCCATGGTTCGTCGAGCTCGAATACCGCTCCGCGCTCGTGCCGATCTTCGGCACCGATGTCGACGCCTCCGCTCTCCGCACGGCCGCCAAGCTCGTCGGGGAGGACGCCTCGGTCGAGGCGGTCTACATCCTCGCGGTACCCAACCAGCTCTCCCTCGACGCCGGACTCGAGGCTGAGGAGACCCGCGGCTATGAGGTGCTCGAGGCGGCGCGGCTGACCGGCCGCCGGGCGGGTCTGCGGGTCCAGACCCGCCTCATCCGCACCCGCTCGCCTGGCGCGGCGATCGTCGAGGAGGCCCAGCGCACCGGTGCCGAGGTGATCTACCTCGGCACCCAGCACGCACCGCCGTCGGAACGAGCCCTCGGCCCGACCGCGTCCTACCTGCTCGGACACCGCCCCTGCCGGGTGGTGATCGAGACCCCCGCCGTCTCCAGCCGCTGAGCCCGTCCCCCGGTCCACCGGGACCGGGGGCGGCACCGAGGTCTCAGGCTGCCGCCCCGGCTTCTGTGCTCGCCCGGTTGGGCTCCGGACGACGGCCGGTCAGGATATGAAGCGGTAGCCGACCCCGGACTCGGTGCGGATCAGCCGCCCGCCCGCCTCGGCGTCCGGCGTCTCGATCTTGCGGCGCAGGTTGGCGATGTGGGCACGCAGCACCTGGGTGTCCTCGGCGTAGGCCTGGCCCCATACGGTGGCGAGCAGCTCACGGTGGGTGAGCAGCCGCCCGCGGTTGGTGGCCAGCGTCTGCAGGAGGGTGAACTCGGTCGGGGTGAGGTGGACCTCGGTCCCGGCGATGGTGACGATCCGCCGGGCGAGGTCAACGCTGAGTGCGCCCGCAGAGATGACCGCCTCCGCGGCGGTCGCGGTCCGGCGCAGGTTCGCCTCGAGCCGGGCGACGAGCTCTCGCGGCCCGAACGGCTTGGTCACGTAGTCGTCGGCGCCGGCGGCGAGCGCACGGACCTTCGCCTCCTCCTCACCGACGGCAGACAGCAGCAGGACGGGTATCGCTGTCCACTCGCGCAGCCGTCGGCACAGTTCGATGCCGTCCCCGTCGGGCAACAGCAGGTCGATGATCGCCGCCGCCGGCGAGTGGACGGCGGCGAGGTCGAGGGCCTCCTCGACCCCACCCGCCGGCAGCGCCTCAAAGCCGGCATCCCGCAGGATCACCCGCAGGGCCCGAAGGATCTGGTGCTCGTCATCGACGACGAGGATCTGCGGGCGGTCGCTCACCGCGCGGGCCCTCGGCCGGGAACGGCGCCCTCGACGGCGTCGAGGGCAGTCGGGTCGGGCTCAGCCGCCGGGTCCGTGAGCGGGAGGGAGATCTGAAAGCTCGCGCCCTGGCCGGGGTGGGAGTCGAGCCCCAAGCTGCCGCCGCCGGCCTCGATGAAGCCGCGGGCGATCGCCAAACCGAGGCCCGACCCGGTTCCCCGGTCGCTGCCGCCCTGCAGCCAGGTCTCAGCCCGGTAGAACGGCTCGAAGATCCGGTCCCGCTCAGCGGCGGCGATCCCGGGACCCCGATCGACGACGGTGATGATCACCGTGTCGTTGCCCGTGCGCGCGTTGACGGTCACCGTCGAGGAGACGCGAGCGGCGTTCTCGAGCAGGTTGGCGATCGCCCGCTCGAGCTGGGCGGCGTCACCGCGGATCTCCGGCAGGTCCGGGGCGACGAGCACGCGCACCCGGGCGGCGGCCTCGGGGTCAAGGCCGTCCCGGGCCGACTCGATCACCTCCGGCACCGACACCCAGTCCCTGCGCGAGCCCGCCTGGCCGGCTTGCAGGCGCGAGAGGTCGAGCAGCTTCTCCACGAGCGCGGCCATCCGCTGCCCCTGTTCGCGGACGGCGTCGGCGAGTTCGCCCCGGTCGGTGTCGGTGAGCGAAGGGGAGCCGAGAGCATGACCGGCGGCGACGATCGCGGTGAGCGGTGTCCGCAGGTCATGGGAGACGGCGCGCAGAAGCGCGGTCTTGACGTCGTCGGAGCGGCGCAGCGCCTCGGTCTGGACGGCCTCGGCCTGGATCGCGTCGCGGCGCAGGGCGACCCCGAGCAGTGCCGACAGGGTCGGCAGCACCCGGGTATGCAGCCGCTGATCGAGTTCCGGAGCGAGGCCGGCGGGGACGGTGAGCCGCCCGATCACCGCCGCGTCAGCGTCCCGGAGCATCAGCGTCTGGCGGCGTCCGTCCGCCGGTGGGCCGGGGCCGAGCTCGATCGCCACCGACGGCAGGCCGAGGGCGGCCGCGAGTCGGCGGGCGGTCCCGGCGAGCGCGGTCGCCGTGTCCGCTCCGCCGAGCAGTTCACGGGCGAGGTCGGCAGCGAGATCCGCCTCGCTACGTCCCCGCTCGGCCTCCCGTGCCCGGGCACGCGCGAGCTCGGCGATCGCGCTCGCGCTGAGGGCAACGACCATGAACGCGGCGAGCGCGACCCAGTTGCGCGGGTCGGCGATGGTGAAACGGCCGACGGGCGGGATGTGAAAGAAATTGAACGCCGCCGCGGACAGGACGGAGCTGGCGAGCCCGAGCATCCAGCCCCACAGCGCCGCGACGGAGAGCACGACGGGCAGGTACACGACGCTGAGGGAGACGACTGGGGCGAGCTGCTTGAGCGGGTAGATCGCCACCGTCGCCACGGCCACCCCGATCAGGGCGAAGATCAGCCCCCAGAACCGGGGCGGGCGGGTCTGGCCGAGCACAGTCCTCAGAGTAGGGGAGGGCAGGAGACCGGCCCGCCGACGCGAACTCCCCACCATGCTGCTGCGCAACCGCCCCCCCGTGATCGAACTCCACAGCGCCCCCACCCCGAAGCGGATCGAGGCCCTCCCTGATCCGGCTATCGCCGTCATCCGCTGGCTCAACGCCAACCGGGTCGACTACGTCGTCGTCGGTGCGGTCGCCCGTGTCGTGCGCGGTGAGAGCGCCGCCCGCGGTCCGGTGGCGATCGTCCCGGCCCCCTACGGCCGCAACCTCGACCGGCTCGCCCGTGCGCTCGGCGCCGCCCGGGCCCGGCTGCGACTCGAGCACGAACTCGGGCCGGGCGTTGTCGCCGAGCCCGGATCCGCCTCCGCGGCAGTCCGCCTCAGCGCCGAGCAGCTCGTCCGTGCCGAGGGGTGGACGCTGCGCTGCGGCGACGTCGACCTGGACGTCGAAGGTCGCCCCGGCGGGGTTCCCCGCTACCAGGAGCTGCTCTATGAGGCCCAGCGCAGCGAGCTCGCGGACGGGGTCAGCGCCGAGATCGCCGCGCCCGAGGACATCGAGCTCTACGCCCAGTTGCGTCGTGGCGTCCGCGCCCCGGAGATCCGGGTGCGTCGCGGCAGCCCGAGCCCGGCTGCCTGACCGCGGGCTCAGCGGTAGCGGCCCGGCTGCCAGAGCGGCTCTTCGCCGTCGTTGGCAGCCCGGCTGAGGATGAACAGCAGGTCCGAGAGGCGGTTGAGGTAGCGGACCGTCTCGGCGTTGACGTCGCCGCCGCAGGCGACCGCCGCCCGCTCGGCCCGCCGGCAGACGGTCCGAGCGACGTGGAGCTGGGCGGCGGCGGGGGTGCCGCCGGGCAGCACGAAGGACTTCAACGGGGCGAGTGTCGCGTTGACCTCATCACAGCGCTGCTCGAGCCACTCGGTCTGGGCGGGCAGCACGCGCAGACGCTCACGCTCGGCGTCCTCGGGGGCGGCGAGGTCGGCCCCGACGTCGAACAGGTCGTTCTGGATCCGCTCGAGCCAGCCGCGGAACCCCTCAGGCAGCGCGCCGGCGGCGAGCAGCACCCCAAGCTGGGCGTTGAGTTCGTCCACCGTTCCGTAGGCCTCGATCCGAGGGTGGGTCTTGGCAACCCGGCTCATATCCCCGAGATGGGTCTCTCCACCGTCACCGAGGCGCGTGTAGATGCGGGTGAGATTGACCGTCACGACCGGGAGCACTCTACAGCGCTAGGATCGGGACGTCCCGAGCGGTCCCGTCCGCACAGCCGGTGCGAGGCCGGCATGGACCCGCCGCCGAGATGTCGATGTCCGCGCAGAACCGCTTCCCGGGTCGCGCAGTAGACGCGCAGACGGTTCAGCTCTCCGATTTTCAGGACATCAGCATCGTTCACCACGCCGACAAGCCCTCGCCGCACAGCTCGCGCGTGAGCGGGCGCTCCCGACGGGGCTGCGGGGCCGGTGCCCCGCAGCCCCGAGCCTGGCTTCCCGGGCTCGCCGCGCTCGCCGCGCTCGCGCTCGCCGGCTGCGGGTTCGGCGGTCGTCCGCTGTCGCAGACCGTTGCGGTGCGGGTGACGACCGGCTTTGGCAGCACGGTCGTCGGCGACGACAGCCTGTCCCGATTCCCGGCAGCCTGGTCGGTGCTCGCCCTCACCCGGCACTTCTTCGCCGTTCAGACCGCCTCGGGGGGGCGCTCGGTCACGTCGATCAAGCGCATCGCGGGCCAGTCCACCCGTCAGTGGTCTCTCTACATCAACGGGATCGCGGCGGCCAAGGGCGCGGGGGCGACCCGGCTGTACCCGGGGGATCAGGTGTGGTGGGACCTCCATGACCGGCGTGTGACCGCGAACGTCCCGGCGGTCGTGGGGGCCTTCCCCGAGCCGTTCACCAGCGGCAGCGGCGGCCAGCGCATTCCGACCGCGCTCATCTGCGCCAATCAGGACGAGGCCTGCGCTGCGGTCACCCGCTCGCTCGACCGCGCGGGGGTGAAGGTTGCCTTCCAGGGGCTTGGAACCGGGTCTGGGGCCGAGTCGCTGTCGGTCGTCGTCGGCACGTACCGGCAACTGCGCGGGGTGATCGCCACCGAACTGCTCTCCGCCGGCCCGAGCCAGTCGGGGGTCTACGCGACCTTCGTCGGCTCCAGCGGCCAGGCCCTTGAGCTCGAGGATCCGACCGGAAACGTCGTCGACACCGTGCACGGATCGGTCGGGCTGATCGCCGCCGTCGAGGAGAGCGGCATCAATGAGCCGGTGTGGCTGGTGACCGGCAACGACCGTGCCGGCGTCGCCGCGGCCGCTCAGGCGCTCACGCCGGCCGCGCTCGCCGATCACTTCGCAGTCGCCGTCCTCCCCGACCACCGGGTGATCGGACTTCCCCTCGATCCGAACCGCTGACCGTCTCGGGAGAGGCTCCGTCACGCGCTGGTGGCCATCGCCGTCGGTGAGTGAGTTAGAGTCGCCCCCGGAGGCAACCCGACCGAGGAGTACGCGCGCAGATGAGCATGGATCCGACCCGCCTGACGGCGATTCCGCTGTTCTCGACCCTCATCCCGGAGGAGGCTCGGCGCCTGGCCGCCTTCGCCACCGAGACGAGTGTCGCCGAGGGCCAGATTCTCATGAAGGAAGGGGATTTCTCGACCGAGCTGATCGCGATCGAGGAGGGGACCGCCGACGTTCTCAAGGGCGGGGCGACGGTCGCCACGCTCGGCCGTGGTGACCTCATCGGGGAGATGGGCCTGCTCTCCCGCGAGCCCCGCAACGCGGACGTCATCGCCACGAGCCCGATGCTCGTGATCCGGCTCACCCACTGGGAGGTGCGGCGGATGTCGACGGAGACGATCGACAAGATCGAAGCCGTGATTCGCGAGCGGCAGGCCGCCGGGGCCGCCCACCCGTACCAGTAGCGCGGGGTGGTGTCGATCCGAGCCGGGCGCAGCCGAGCATGAGACGTGAGGATGCCGTCGCCTCCCTCGCCGGGGAGGCCTTTGACGTCGCGGTGATCGGCGGCGGGATCACCGGTGCCGGGGTCGCCCTTGATGCGGCGAGCCGCGGCTACAGCGTCGCCCTGATCGAACGGTCCGACTTCGGCTCGGGCACGAGCTCGAAGTCCTCCAAGCTCGTCCACGGCGGCCTGCGCTACCTGCAGAACTTCGACCTCGGGCTCGTCCGCGAGGCGCTTCTGGAGCGCCAGCTGATGGTCCGCCTCAGCCCGCACCTCGTCCGGCCGCTGCCGATCGTGATCCCCGCGTTCGACGGGGCGCGCCCGGACCGCGTCACCGGCATCGGCCTCAACATGTACGACGTGATGTCGACCCGCAGCTTCCGCCCCCGGCGGCCGCGGCGCCCGGCCGGGGGGGAGGGGGACCTTGACGCTCCGGCGGAGGAGGTCGACTGGAGTCCGGACCGCCACCGGGTGATCTCCGCCGAGGAGGTCCTCGAGCGGCTCCCGGCGCTTTCGACGCGCAACCCGTCAGGAGGGTACCTCTTCTACGACTGCCAGACCGATGACGTGAGGCTGGTCCTCACCGTGCTCGCCGAGGCCGGGCGGTTTGGGACCGTCGCCGCCAACCGGGTGGAGGCGCTCGCCCTCGATCGCGAGGGGATCCTCGCCCGGGACGTCGAGTCGGGCGACGAGTTCGTGTTGCGGGCCGCCAACGTGATCAACGCGACCGGGGTGTGGGCGGACCGGATCCGGCCCGGGGAGCTCGCCTCCGAGGCCGAGGTGCCCCAGATCCGGCCGAGCCGGGGCACCCACATCCTCCTCGACCACGCGGACCTGCCGCTCGTGTCCGGGGCGATCGTCCCGGCGGGGGAGGGGCGGACGATCTTCGCCCTCCCGTGGTACGGGATGAGCCTGATCGGGACGACCGACAACAACTACGCGAGCGAGCTCGACCACATCCAGCCCGCGCCGGAGGACGTCAGCTACCTGCTCGACGCGGTCAACACGTTCTTCGCTCGCACGCTGACACCCGCGGACGTGGCCGGCGCGTTCGCCGGCGTGCGGCCGCTGATCGCCTCCGGCGACAGTCGCAAGTCCGTCGACATCAGTCGCAAGGCCGAGTTGTATGAGACCTCGAGCGGGATGATCACGATCACCGGCGGCAAGCTCACGACCTGGCGGCGGATGGCCAAGCTCGCCGTCGACGCCGTCGTCGAGCGGGACGGCCGCTACGCGCCGTGCCGGACCGACCGGATCCCCCTCGGTCAGCCGGTGCCGGCTGAACGGCTCGAGCGGGTGCCGGGCGTCGCCGAGGCCGCCTACGCGCACCTCGCGGCCCGCTACGGAGAGCGCGCCACCCGCGTGCTCCGCCTCGCCGCCGAGCGCCGTGAGCTGGCCAAGCCGATCCTCGCGGGCTATCCGGACCTGCTTGCCGAGGTCGCCTATGCCGCGAGTGAGGAGCAGGCCCGCAGCGTCGGGGACGTGCTCCTGCGCCGCACCCGGCTCGGGCTGCTCGCCGGTCGGGTTCTCGCCCGCACCGCCGCGCCCGAGCCCGCCCGGGTCGCCGATGTGCTCGGGGCGGCGCTGGGCTGGGATCGCCTGGCGATCGCCACCGCGATCCAGGCCTTCGCCGCCGAGGCCACCGCGGAGGGGATCGCCCTCCCGGGGGGTACCCCGGGATGACGGGTCGGCCCTGGCGGCCGCTGGGCCCGGTAGCCTGCGCCGCGTGGTGAGCGCCGAGGAGACCGAGGAGGGGACAGAGATCGGTGCCGAGGCGGGCCCGCCCCGCGGTGGTCCGGGCGAGCCGCCGCCGCGGGCGGACCTGCTCGATACCCCGCTCGGCCACGAGCTCGGGCAGCTCGCCCGTTGCCTGCTCGGAGCTCACGGCGCGACGGGCGAGGCGGTGCTCGACACGATCGCTGCCACCCCCCGGGACCGGCTCGAGGCGATCGCCGCGACCGTGGCCGCCTGCCGGCGCCGGGAGCCCGTCGTCCCGGACAGACCCGCGGCCGGGGGCACGCTCGGCAGTCGCACGGCGGCTGAGGTCGCCGTCGCCAACCACCAGCTTCCCCAGCGCCAGCGGGAGGCGCTCGCACTGCGCGAACTGATGCGCCTCCGCCACCGCCAGATCGGTGTGGTGATCGCGCTTGAGCCGAGCGCGGTCGCGGCACTGCTCGCCCGCGCTCGGATCGCTCTGCACGCCCACCTGCGAGGGTTCAGCGTCGTGTCGGGCGCCGGCTGCGCGGGGGCGGACCGGGCGCTCGGGCTGCTCGCCCGCCGCCAGGACGCCGAGGCGCTCGTCCAGACGGAGGTCGAGTGGCTGATGGCCCACCTCGCCGACTGCCGGGTCTGCGAGCGCGCCCACGGGGCGATGCTCGAGGCATCGATCCGCTACCGGATCGCGCTGCGCCCGTGACCGTGCCGGACCGCGCCGCGCCCGGGATCGCACCACAGCGAGAGCTCGCCGCCTGCGGGGCGAGGCTGCGGTTCGGCGGGGCCCCTGCGCTGATGGGGATCGTCAACGCGACCCCGGACAGCTTCTCCGATCAGGGCCTCGAGCGGACCCTCGAGGCGCGCGTCCAGCGGGCACGGGATCTCGTCGCGGCGGGAGCGAGCGTGATCGACATCGGCGGGGAGAGCGGAAGCACCGACACCGCCGCGGTGGGGGTCGAGGAGGAGATCGAGCGGGTCGTTCCGGTCATCGCCGCCGTGAGTGCGCTTGGGGTGACCGTCTCAGTCGACACCTACAAACCGGCTGTCGCCGCCGCCGCCGTCACTGCCGGCGCGCGGATCGTCAACGATGTGAGCGCCCTCGCGGACCCGGAACTCGCCGATGTCTGCGCGCAGACCGGCGCCGCCCTCATCCTCATGCACACCCGGGCGGCCCCCAAGCACAAGCTGCTGGACCGCGGCTACGACGGACGGATGGCCGCGGACGTGCGCGCCCTGCTGGGCAGCCTGATCGAAACCGCGATCGCCCGCGGGGTCCAACCCGAGCAGCTGATGCTCGATCCCGGCCCGGACTTCGGCAAGACTCCCGCCCAGACGGTCGAGGCGCTCCGGGACGTGCGCGCCCTCCACGACTTCGGACGGCCGCTGCTGGCGGCGATCTCCCGCAAGGACTTCATCGGCGCGATCACCGGCCGGCCGCCGACCGAGCGCCTGGCCGGCACGCTCGCCGCCCTCGCCTTCGCCGCCGACACCGGGATGCACCTCGTTCGCGTCCACGACGTCAGCGCCGCCGCCGACTTCCTCAAGGTCCGGGCCGTCCTGGAGGGGACGGCGGACCTCGCCGCCGACGCGCACCTGCCCGATCATCTGCGCCGCCAGCGCTGAGCCGTCCCGACCGTCTAAGCTCACCCCAGCGAATCGCCGGCCGCTGCCCCCACGCGGCCGGAGCCAACCGAATCATCCACACACCCAGGAGGACCCATGACCGTACTTGACCGTGCCGCCCTTGAGGCGAGCCCCCTCGCCGATCTCCACGCGATCGCCGCCGATATCTCCCTTGACGGGTACCGACGCCTCCGTAAGGCGGCCCTGATCGACGCGATCATCGCCCGCCAGACCGGGGTGGAGCCCGGCGAGCCCGCCGAGCCGGCGGAGACCGCAGAGACGGGCACGGGCGGTGTCGATGCCGTCGACGCGGCCGCTGCGGACGCCGATGAGGATGACGGTGAGAGCACCGCCGCGAGCCGGCGGCGCCGTGGGCGCCGCGGCGGGCGGGGCCGGGCCGGGGGCCGGGAGACGGAGGAGACCGCACCTGACGCCGAGGTCGTACCCGAGGCCGACGCCGAGGCCGAGGCGCGGACTCCGCGTGGCGGCCCGGCGACGATCGTCGAGGGTGTCGTCGAGTTGCTCGCCAACGGCTCGGGCTTCCTCCGCGTCGCCCCGCCGGACCCCTCGGACGACGACGTTTACATCTCCGCCGCTCAGGTCAAGCGCTGCGAGCTCGTCTCCGGGGACACCGTCAGCGGGCCCCGGCGCGCCCCCCAGCGCTCGGAGCGGTTCGCCTCCCTCGTCCGGGTCGACACGATCAACGGCCGCCCCGCCTCCGAGGTCGCCGACCGCGCCCGCTATGACGAGCTGGCTGCCCGCTTTCCCGACGAGCGCTTCAAGCTCGCCTCCGAGGACGCGACGCTCAAGGCCGTCGAGTTCCTCACCCCGCTCGGGCGTGGCTCGCGGGTGAGCCTCGTTGGCCCGGCGTGGGCGGGGAAGTCCCACACGCTCAAGGATCTCGCCCGGGCGCTCGCCGGCGAGGAATCCCTCACCGTGTTCGTCGCGCTCGCCGGCGTCCGGCCCGAGGAGCTCGCCGACTGGGGCGCTGAGGCGGCCGGCCTGCCCGCGACCGCCGTGTCGCTCAGCTTCGCCGCCTCCGCCGACGCGCAGGATCACGCGGTGGAGATGGTGATCGAGCAGGCAAAGCGCGTCGCGACCCGCGGCGGTGACGCCGTCGTGCTGGTCGACACCCTCGACGGTCTCAACCCGGGCACCGCCCGCAAGGTACTCGCGGCCGCTCGCAACCTGAGCGACGCCGGCAGCCTCACCGTGATCGCCACCGCGAGGACTCCGATCGGCGGGGAGACGACGGTCATCGCCCTCGATCCGGCACTCACCTCGACGGGCCGCTTCCCGGCCCTTGACCTCGTCAACAGCGGCACCCTGCGGCCCGAGCTGCTCGTCGGCGAAGCCGGCGCCCGCGCGATCGCCGAGGCCCGCTCCGAGGCCTACGGGCTCGAGTAGGGGGCCCGTGCAACTGTGGCGGCGGGGGTGCAGAGGTTTGTCCTCCCCGCCCGGCCCGGCCGTCCGTTCGTTTTGTCGCCGGGGTGAGGCCCGTGCCGCCAGCCCCAGACCGGGGTAGGGTCGCCGCCCGCCGGCTGGGCCGCGTAGTTTCCCGGCGCGAGGAGGCGTAACGGGCCGCACGGGTCTGCCAACAGCGCCGGATGTCAGGGCCGTGGGCGGAGATTACGGTGAGTGCATGTCCTCTCTCAGCTCCCCACATCGAATCGAGACCGAGAATGTCAAGCCGTCGGCGGTCGTCCAGAAGTGGACGGTGGCGGTGCTCACCGGACTCGGCGTCATCCTCACCCTGATCATCGTCGCAACGGTCGCCATCCACGGCGCCCAGAACCCGCCGCTCCGTCCGGTCGTGCAGGTGCTGCGGGTTTCCGAGAGCGTGCCGGTCCAACCGGTCGTCTACCTGTCCGTCGCCCCTGGGGTCAAACCCGGACCGGACGGACAGTTGCATGACGCCTTCAGTCAGACGACGTTCGCGGCGTATGTCGGCCGACCGGTTCGGTTGGTGATCAACAACACCGATACCGTGCCCCACTCGATCGTCTCAGCGGCGGCCGGAGTGGATATCACCGTCCGACCCGGCACCCACACCTACACGCTGCTCGTCAAGAAGTCGGGCATCTTCCAGTGGCACTGCTCTTTCCCCTGTGATCCCTACTCGATGTCCCACGTCGGCTACATGATGGGGACGATCGTCGCCCAAGCCCCGCCGCCGCGGGTGTGAGCGCGCTTGGAGGGCCCGCCTGTGCTGAGGCTGGGGCGAGCCGCAGCCGGGCCCGACCGAGTGCACAGATTCGTCTCAGTGACGAAAAATCGACCTCGCTCCCTCGATTCAACGCGCGTTGAGCCGCACGACCGGGGCGAGGCGCGCCACGACGGGGCCGCGCCACGACGGGGCCCGCGCCACGACCCCAACGGACTCGCCTGCCGCGCGGCCTCAGAGCGCCTTGAGGATGTCCTCGACGCGCTCCTTCGCGTCGCCGAACAGCATCGCGGAGTTGTCGCGGAAAAACAGCGGGTTCTGGACCCCGGCATAGCCGGAGGCCATCGAGCGCTTGAAGACGATCACGTTCGCCGCCTCCCACACGTGCAGGACGGGCATGCCGGCGATCGGGCTGCCAGGCTCCTCAGAGGCCGCCGGGTTGACCGTGTCGTTGGCGCCGATCACCAGCACGACGTCGGTGTCGGAGAAGTCGTCGTTGATCTCGTCCATCTCGAGCACGATGTCGTAGGGAACCTTCGCCTCCGCGAGCAGCACGTTCATGTGCCCGGGCAGGCGTCCGGCGACCGGATGGATGCCGAAGCGCACCTCGACCCCCTTGGCCCGCAGCTTGCGGGTCAGTTCGGCGACCCCGTGCTGGGCCTGGGCGACCGCCATCCCGTAGCCGGGCGTGATGATCACCGACTTGGCCTCCGCGAGCATCTCCGCGGCCGTCTCGGCGTTGACCTCACGGTGCTCCCCGTAGTCCTTGGCCTCCCCGGAGGACGCCTCGATCCCGAACCCGCCGGCGATCACCGAGATGAAGCTGCGGTTCATCGCCTTGCACATGATGTAGGAGAGGTAGGCACCGGAGGAGCCGACGAGCGCGCCGGTGATGATCAGCGCGTCATTGTTGAGCAGGAACCCGGAGGCGGCCGCCGCCCAGCCCGAGTAGCTGTTGAGCATCGACACGACGACGGGCATGTCGCCTCCGCCGATGCTCGCCACGAGGTGCAGCCCGAGGGCGAGCGCGAGCAGGGTGACGAGGATGAGGGCGAGCAGGTTCGGGCTGGCGACGAACCACGCGGTGAGCCCGACGAACACGGCGAGGCTGCCGAGGTTGAGCAGGTTCTTGCCCGGCAGCACGAGCGGGTTCGATTTGATCCGCGCCGACAGCTTGAGGAACGCGATGATCGACCCGGTGAAGGTGACCGCGCCGATGAACACGCCGATGAACACCTCGGCATGGTGGATCCCGAACGTGCCCTGGAGCTTGAACACCTGCGCTTCCGTCGCGTGTGGCCGCCGTTCGATCGACAGGTACCCGTCCCAGCCGACGAGCACCGCGGCGAGACCGACGAAGGAGTGAAACAGCGCGATCAGCTCCGGCATCTGGGTCATCGCGACGACCCGAGCGCGGTAGAGGCCGATCGCCGCGCCCGCGATGACGGCGAGGAGGAGCAGGATCACCCCGAGGGTGCTCATCGCGTGCAGGCCGGGGGCGTGCACGCCACCGGGGAGGTTCTGGGGGAAGATGCTCGTGACGCTGCCGCTCTCGTTTCCGAGCGCGTACACGAGCGTCGCGGCGAGCGCGACGACCATCCCGGCGATCCCGAACATGTTTCCGACCCGTGAGCTCTCGTGCCGGGAGAGCCCGGCGAGCGCGCGGATGAACAGAAGCGCGGCGACGATGTAGGCGGCGTTCGCCGCGGAGGTGACGGACATGGGCCTAGCTCCTCACGAACATGGCGAGCATCCGTCGGGTCACCGCGAAGCCGCCGAAGATGTTGATGGACGCCAACAGCACCGCGAAGGCGGAGACGATCGTCACGAGCGTGGTGTAGTGACCGATCTCGAGGATGCCGCCGACGACGATGATGCCGGAGATCGCGTTGGTCACCGACATCAGCGGCGTGTGCAGCGCGTGGTGGACGTTGCCGATCACGTAGTAGCCGACGACGATCCCAAGCGCGAGGACGGTGAGCTCAGGCAGGATTGCCGTCGGGGCGAAGGCGGCGATGAGGAAGAGAACGAGGAACCCGGCGGCGATGATCCCGTAGCGCCGGGTCGCGGTCATCGGCTCTCGTTCGGGGGTGGTGCCGGCACCGGCTGCCGGGCCGGTGCCGGCGGCGGGCGCCGCCGGCGCTGCGCTCACCTGCACCGGCGGCGGCGGCCATGTCAGCTCGCCGTGGCGGACGACACAGATCGAGCGCTGGATGACGTCCTCGAAGTCGAGGACGAGCTGGCCGTCCTTCTCCGGGGTGAGCAGTTTCATCAGGTTGACGAGGTTCTGGCCGAACAGCTGGGAGGCCTGGGTCGGGAGCCGCCCGGCGAGGTCGGTGTAGCCGAGGATCGTCACCCCGTTGGCCGTCAGCGTCTTCTCCCCGGCGACGGTCCCCTCGACGTTGCCGCCGGTCCCGGCGGCCATGTCGACGATCACCGAGCCTGGCTTCATCGTCGCGACCATCTCCGCGGAGATCAGCTTCGGGGCGGGGCGGCCGGGGATGTTCGCCGTCGTGATCAGGATGTCGATGTCCGGCACCGTCTTGGCGTACAGCTGGGCGGCCAGCTCGTTGTAGTTCTGGCCCATCTCCTTGGCGTATCCGGTCGCCGACACCTCGGCCTCCTCGCCGGTGTCGACGTAGAGGAACTCCCCACCGAGGGACTTGACCTGGTCGGCGACCTCGGGGCGGGGGTCGGTCGCGTAGACGATCGCCCCGAGGCTGCCGGCGGCACCGATCGCCGCGAGGCCGGCGACCCCGGCCCCGGCGACGAGCACCTTGGCGGGCGGGACCTTGCCCGCGGCCGTCACTTGGCCGGTGAAGAAGCGACCGAACTCGTGGGCGGCCTCGACGACGGCCCGGTAGCCGGCGATGTTGGCGGTCGAGGAGAGGACGTCCATGCTCTGGGCGCGGCTGATCCGCGGCACGGCGTCCAGGGCGAGTGCGGTGATCGGGCGGCGGGCGAGATCCTCCACCAGCTCGGGGTCGAGCATCGGTGACAGCCAGCTGATCAGCGTCGCGCCGTCGCGGAGCCGGTCGAGCTCCTCGGAGGCGGGGGCGTTGACGCCGAAGACGACGTCGGCTCCGAGCGGGTCGCCGATCTGGGCTCCCGCCTCAACATAGGCGGCGTCGGGGAAGCTCGCCAGCTCGCCCGCGCCGGGCGCGACGAGCACCTCATACCCGAGCTTGATCAGCTGGGCGACGGTGTTGGGGGTCGCCGACACCCGGGTCTCCCCGGGTCGTGACTCCTTCAGGACTCCGATGATCATCCAATAAGCTCCTCAGCAGCGCGCACACCAGGGGATGGCGGCGGGCACGGCCATCTCAGCCGTCGCCCATCCGGCTCCCGGGGTCGGGTTTGTAGCACCTCTCGCCTGGATCTGGGCGCAGACCGGCTCCGACGCGGTGACGGTCCGCGCGCCGGCGGCGCTCCGCTGACCGTGACGCCGGTCAGGTCAGTAGGCCCGGCAGCGGCTGCGGTGGCGCGGCGAGCGCTTGTACAGCGGGCTCTGGCCGCGCTGCCAGAGGAGCTGGTCGATCTCCGCGGCGGTGACGGGGGAGTGCTCGGAGCCGCCGAGGGCGGCGACCATCAGCTCGACCGCGCAGAGCGCGGCCGCACGGATTTCGATCTCCTCGGTGCTGTCGTGGGCGATCAGCGTCTCGGCGTCGATCCGGGCGACGAGTTCGGGGGTGAAGGTGAGGATCCCGTCGAGGCGGAGTACGTGGGGGACGAGGTTGTCAGCGAACATCGTCAGCGCCGCCAGGTCGTCCCAGTGCACGACGCCGGCCCGGTGCAGGTCGGCGGCGGCGATCTGGGCGCGCTTGAGGAACGGCACCGGGCGCCCCGCGTAGGTGGAGACGTCGGCGAAGCTCCACCACGGGGCGAGCAGCTCGACGAGGGTGACCGCCGAGCCGGCGCAATGCTCGAGAAGGGCGAGCGGGTCACCGGCCCAGTCCCCGTCGAGGTGGGCGCCGAGGTCGTTGAGGGAGGCACAGAACAGCGCCATCAGCTCGTGGCCGGGGTCCTGGCCGAACGTGGCGGCGACCTCGGCGACCCTGAGGCTGGCGAGCGCCTCCACGCTCCAGGGCCCCCGTTCGTCCCAGCGGCGGGCGAGGCCGCCGGCGACCGTCCCGTAGCCGGTGGCGCCCGGCAGCTTGCGCAGCGTCGGAAACCAGCCCGAGCCGAAGTTGATCGCGTCGAGGGTGAGCCAGTACAGGGCGACCTCGCGGCGGCGTGCAGGGTCGCCGAGCGCGACCGGGAGGGCTGTGGGGAGGGTCGGCAGAGTGGCCGCGTACAGGGGCACCTGCTCGCGCTGGAGGTGGACGTGGCGGGCCTGGGCGGTGACCCAGGCGGCCGCCTCTCTCAGGTCGTTGACGACCACGACGGTCGCTACCGTAGCGAGCGTGGCGTCGTCCCGTAGCGAGCACTCCCCGACGCCGGCTGCGGCAGCGCTCGAACCGTTGCTGTCGGGGCTCAACGGCCCCCAGCGGGAGGCGGTCACCCACGGCGGCGGGCCGCTGCTGATCCTCGCCGGTGCCGGGTCGGGCAAGACGCGCGTGCTCACCCACCGGATCGCCCACCTCGTCGCGACCGGTGCGGCGGCACCGTCGGAGATCCTTGCGATCACCTTCACGAACAAGGCGGCGGCCGAGATGCGCGAGCGCGCCGAGCTGCTCGTCGGCCGCCAGGTCCGGGTGATGTGGGTGATGACCTTCCATGCCGCCTGTGCCCGGATGCTGCGCGCCCACGCGGACAAGCTCGGCTACACGCGCCAGTTCACGATCTACGACCAGGCGGACGCGCGCCGGCTCGTCAAACGGGTGCTCGAGGAGCACGGGGTCGATCTCAAGCGGTGGACCCCGGCGGCGATTCACTCTCAGATCTCGGACGCCAAGAACCGGCTGATCGACCCGGACGCCTACGCCCAGGCGCAGGGGTCGGTGTTCGAGTCGATCGTCGCGGACGCCTACCAGGCGTACCAGAGCGGGCTGATGGCAGCCAACGCGATGGACTTCGACGACCTGCTCGTCCGCGCCGTCGACCTGATGACCCTCTTTGGGGAGGTCCGCCATGGCTACCAGCGCCAGTTTCGGCACCTGCTCGTCGACGAGTACCAGGACACCAACCCGGTCCAGTACCGCTGGCTGTCGCTGCTGGCCGCCGGCGCCGACGGGGACGCCGACGCCCAGCGCAACCTCACCGTCGTCGGGGATCCGTCCCAGGCGATCTACGGCTTCCGCGGGGCGGACATCCGCAACATCCTCGAGTTCGAGGACGACTTTCCCGACGCCCACGTCGTCGCGCTCGAGCAGAACTATCGGTCGACCCAGACGATCCTCGACGCCGCCAACGCCGTGATCGCCGGCAACCAGCCCGCCGGCGTGGGCGGCCGCACCGCACCGGTGACCCGCCTCTGGTCAGAGCTCGGTGAGGGTGACCCGATCAAGGTCCGGGAGCTCGAGGACGAGCACGCCGAGGCCCGCTTTGTCTGCGGGGAGATCCAGGCGCTCACCGACGGTGGCGCCGCCCGCGCGGAGATCGCCGTCTTCTACCGCACCAACGCCCAGTCGCGGGTGCTTCAGGAGCAGCTCGGCCGGGCCGAGATCCCCTACCAGGTGATCGGCGGCACGAAGTTCTATGACCGGATGGAGGTCAAGGACGCGCTCGCCTATCTCACCCTGCTCGTCAACCCGCTCGACACGGGCGCATTCACCCGGATCGTCAACCAGCCCAAGCGGGGGATCGGGGCGACATCCCTCGCTCGCGTCGTCTCCTTCGCCAACACGGTCGGGCTGTCGATCTGGGACGCCGCCCTCGCCGCCGCGGATGGGCGCCTCCCCGGTCTCGGGGCCGCCGCGGTGAAGGCGTTCGCCCGGTTCATGGACACGATGAGCGGACTACGGGCCCGCGTCGAGTCCGGAGCGACCGTACAGGCGGTGCTCGCCGAGACGCTCGCGGCGACCGGCTATCTCGAATGGCTCGAGGCGGAGCGGACGATCGAGGCCCAGGGCCGGATCGAGAACCTCGAGGAGCTGATCAACGGCGCCGGTGAGGCGGGGGAGGAGGGTCTGCCCGAGTATCTCCAGCGGGTCGCCCTGATCGCCGACGCGGATGGCCGCAGCGATGACGACGGGCTCGTGACGCTGATGACCCTGCACAACGCGAAGGGGCTTGAGTATCCGATCGTGTTCATCCTCGGGATGGAGGACGGCGTCTTCCCCCACTCGCGGGCGATGGAGGAGGGCAACGTGGAGGAGGAGCGCCGGCTCTGCTATGTCGGCATCACCCGCGCCCAGCGAGACCTGTACCTCACCTACGCCCGCCAGCGGACGATCTTCGGTGCCCACAGCTACGCGATCCCGTCCCGGTTCCTTGCCGAGATCCCCGCTGCCCTCACCGACCGGGAGGAGCAGCGGTCCCGGCGCACCGGTACCGCCCCCGGCAGCTTTCGTGACCGGCTCACCCGCTGGGACGGCGGTGGGTCGAGTCGCGGCTGGGACGGCGGGGTGGGGCAGGGCTGGGGCGCTCCGGCGGGTCGCGGGGCCGGCGGAGCGGGCGACTGGCCGGGCGGCGGGGAGGCCGGCTGGGACGCCGGGGCGGAGGAGCCCGTCGCCTACCGGCTCGGGGAGGACGTCAGCCACCCCTCGTTCGGGGAGGGGGTCGTCACCGCCCTCGAGCCGGGCGGCATCATCGTCATCCGTTTTGCCCGGGACGCCTCTGAGCGAAAGCTCGTCGCCGACCTGGCCCCGATCACCCGGAGGTCCTCATGAGCGCTGAGATCATCGACGGAAAGGCGATCGCCGCCGGCCTGCGGGCGACGGTCGCCGCCGAGGTGGAGACCCGCCGCGTGGCCGGCGCGCCCACGCCCGGGCTGGCGACGATCCTCGTCGGGGAGGACCCCGCCTCCGAGGTGTACATCGGGATGAAGCGCCGCCAGTGCGTGGAGGTCGGGATCGCCGACCTCCACCGTCACCTGCCGGCGGATACGCCCCAGGCGGAGGTCGCGGCGGTCATCGCCGAGCTCAACGCGGACCCGTCCGTCAGCGGCATCCTCCTCCAGTTGCCGGTGCCCAAGCCGCTCGACGGCGGGGCGCTCACCGAGCTCATCCACCCCGACAAGGACGTCGACGGCCTCACGGCGATCAGCGTCGGCCGGCTGTGGCGCGGCGATCCCGGCCTGCGCCCATGCACCCCGAGCGGGGTGATGGCGATGCTCGCCCACCACGCGGTCCCGGCCGCAGGGGCCCGTGCGGTCGTCGTCGGCCGCTCCGACCTCGTCGGCAAGCCGCTGGCCGCCCTGCTCCAGCAGGCGAACGCGACGGTGACGATGGCCCACTCGCGCACCCGGGACCTCGCCGCGGTGACCCGGGAGGCCGACATCCTCGTCGCCGCCGTCGGTGTCCCCGGCCT
The DNA here is from genome assembly GCF_023330685.1 of Conexibacter sp. DBS9H8. GTDB lineage: Bacteria > Actinomycetota > Thermoleophilia > Solirubrobacterales > Solirubrobacteraceae > Palsa-465. The sequence continues at coordinate 2,559,389 of NZ_CP097128.1, read as the reverse complement.
GATCGGCGCCGGACACGTCAAGCCGGGCGCGGTCGTCATCGACGTCGGCATGAACCGACTGGCGAGCGGGCTCGTCGGTGACGTCGACTTCCCCGCCGTCGCCAAGGTCGCCGGTCTGCTGACGCCGGTCCCCGGTGGGGTTGGGCCGCTGACCATCGCGATGCTGTTGTCCAACACGCTCGCGGCCGCGACACTTCAGGCCGGTGCCGACGCCTCCCCGCATTGACCTGAGGCTGCGGATCGGCGGCGCGGTGGCGCTGGCGATCCTGCTCCTGTTCACCCGCTGGTATGGGGTGAGCACACCGGCGCACGGCAGTTTCGGGGCGGCCGGGTCAAGCGCGGTCGGGGGCTGGAAGGCGCTCGGCATCCTCCGCTGGCTGATCCCGCTCGCGCTGCTCGGCGTCACCGCGAGCCTGCTCAGCCCGCGCGCGGCCGTCGCGGACGTTGCCGTGCTGGGAGGCCTGCTCTGCACCGCCGCGCTGCTCTATCGGCTCGTGTTCGTCCTCCCGGACCCGCACGCCGTGCTCGACGTCAAGGTCGGTGGCTACCTTGCCCTCGTCGCCAGCGCCGCGCTCACCCTCGGTGCCTGGGAGGCCCCGGCGGGCCCGTGGCTCGACCCGGCGGGGCAGGGTGCGGACGCCTCCGCGGCGGCGACCGCGCCCCCTCAGCGCTCCCTGCCCGCTCCCGCCGGGCCACGGCGGTGAGCTCCGACCCGGGCCCGCCGGCGGGACCCCGGCCCCAGCCGACGGCACCGATCAGCCCGGACCGGCCGGCGCCGGTGCGCCCGGACCGGGCCGGGATCGCGCTCGATCGGCTGCGCGCCCCCGAGTGGCTGATCGGCGCGCTCGCGCTCGCCCTGCTGGTCGACGTGCTCGCGCTGCCCTGGTACCACCTCGCCGCCGTGCTCGCACCGACGGCGGCCGGCCTCGGCGCGGCGACGAGTGCGACGGGGGTCGCCGCGCACGCCCTGATCGGCCCCTACGCGCTGCTCGTCGGCCTGCTCGGCCTCACCGTCGGGCTCGCCCAAGCCGCCCGGCCCGCACCGGCCGTTCCCGTCTGCCTCACCGTCATCCTCCTGCTCGCCGCGCTTGTGCTCACCGCGGCGCTGCTCATCCGGGTCGTCTTACTTCCCCCGCACCTGTTCCTCTCCACCGCCGCAAGCCCGGACAGCACCCGCACCGGGGTGCCCGCCGTCGCCGGCCTGTTCATCGCCGCCGCGCTGTGTGGCGCCGCCGGGTGGTCGCTGCGCGTCGACGGGATCGCCGCAGCGGATGCGCCGGCGGCGATCGAGACGCTGGCGCTCACCCGCCGTCCCGGCTGAGGTGCCCGCCGCGCCACCACCCGTTGACGTGCCCGCCTAATATCGGCGCCGATGCTCTCCCGCCATGAGGTCGATCACGTCGCCGCGCTCGCCCGGCTTGCCCTCACCGACGCCGAGGCCGAGCGGATGGCCGTCGAACTGTCCTCGATCCTCGAGCACATCGACCGGATCCGCGCGCTTGACCTTGACGGGGTCGCCCCGACCGCCCATGTGAGCGACGCGACCGCCCCGCTGCGCCCCGACGTGCCCGTCCCGTCACTGCCCCGTGAGGCCCTGCTCGCCGCCGCCCCCGAGGTCGCCGACGGCGGCTTTGGCGTGCCGAGCCCGGGAGCGTCGGCTCAGTGAGCGACACCATCCTCGAGCTCAGCGCCGCCGCGGCGGCGGCGGCGATCGCCGCTGGGGACCTCGACCCCGCCGAGCTGTTCGCCTGCTACCGCGAGCGCGCGGCCGCCGACCCGCTCAACGCGTTCCTGTGGGTCGCGCCGCCTGGCCCGCCCGCCGGCCTCACCGAGCCCACAGCCGGTGAGGCCGCCACGCCGCTCGCCCCCGTCCCGCTTGCGGTCAAGGACCTGTTCTGCACCCAGGGGGTACCGAGCCAGTCGGCCTCGAAGATCCTCGAGGGGTACCGGCCGCCCTACAGCGCGACCGTCGTGGCGCGGCTCGGCCTGCCGCTCCTGGGCAAGACCAACCAGGACGAGTTCGCGATGGGCTCCTCGAACGAGAACAGCGCGTTCGGTCCGGTCGCCAACCCGTGGGATCGCGGGCGGGTGCCGGGCGGCTCCTCGGGCGGGTCGGCGGCAGCGGTCGCCGGCGGTCTCGCCCCGTGGGCGCTGGGGACCGACACGGGCGGCTCGATCCGCCAGCCCGCCGCCTTCTGCGGGATCGTCGGGCTCAAACCGACCTACGGCGCGGTCAGCCGCTACGGGATGATCGCGTTTGCCTCGAGCCTCGACCAGGCCGGCCCGCTGACCCGCGACGTCACCGACGCCGCGCTCCTGTTCTCACAGATGGTCGGAGCCGACCCCCGCGACGCGACCTGCGTCGCCTTCCCCGACCGGATCGGGCGGCCGACCGCGACCGACCTTGCCGGCGTTCGGCTCGGGATCCCGAGTGACCTGCTCGAGGCCGTCGACGGGCTCGACCCGGCCGTGAAGGCGAACTTCGACGCGACCGTCGCGCTCGCGGGCTCGCTCGGGGCCGAGATCGTCGAGGTCAGCCTCCCGCACGCCGAGCACGCCCTGTCGGCCTACTACATCATCGCCCCGGCGGAGGCGTCGGCGAACCTCGCCCGCTTTGACGGGGTCCGCTACGGCCTCCGGCTCGGCGGCGAGCAGGACCTCCTGTCGATGTATACCCGCACGCGCGGGGAGGGGTTCGGGCCTGAGGTCAAGCGCCGGATCATGCTCGGGACCTATGCGCTGGCGAGCGGCTATTACGACGCCTACTACGGCACCGCCCAGAAGGTCCGCACCCGGATCAGCGAGGATTTCACCGCCGCCTTCGGCCAGGTCGACCTGATCGTCACGCCGACCGCACCGACCGTCGCCTTCGGTCTCGGTGCGGTTGCCGACCCGCTCGCGATGTACCTCAACGATTTCTACACGGTGCCGATGTCTCTCGCCGGGATCCCGGCGATCAGCATTCCCTCCGGTCTCTGTGACGGCCTGCCGGTCGGCTTTCAGCTCGCCGGGCCGGCCTTCAGCGAAGCGCGCCTGCTCGAGGCCGCCCACGCGCTCGAGCAGGCGATCGGCTTCGATGGCGCCCCCGCCCGGGCCGGAGGGACGGCCTGACCGGCCCGGCCGACCCAGGAGAGAGCATGCCCGACTACGTCCCCACCATCGGCCTGGAGATCCACGTTCAGCTCGCCACGGCCACGAAGATGTTCTGCGGCTGTGCCCTCAGCTTCGGGGACCCCGCCAACGTGCACTGCTGCCCGACCTGCCTGGGCCTCCCCGGCGCGCTGCCGGTCACCAACGCCCAGGCGATCGAGTACGCGATCGCGATCGGCCTCGCGCTCGGCTGTGAGATCGCGCCGGTCAGCCAGTTCCACCGCAAGAACTACTTCTATCCCGACAACCCGAAGGCCTACCAGATCAGCCAGTACGACGTGCCGATCGCCGCCCACGGCCGGCTCGGGGATGTCCGCATCCACCGCGCCCACGTGGAGGAGGACGCGGCCAAGCTGATCCACGCCGGCGCCGGTTCGGGTCGCATCCACGATGCCCGGCGCAGCATCGTCGACTTCAACCGGGCCGGCACGCCGCTCGTGGAGATCGTCACCGAGCCGGACGTGCACTCGCCCGAGCAGGCCCGCGAGTGGCTCACGCTGCTGCGTGAGACGATCCGCGCCCTCGGCGTCTCGGACGTCGACATGAGCCAGGGGTCGCTGCGCTGTGACGCGAACGTGTCGGTCGCCCCCACCGGGGCGACCGCGCTCGGAACGAAGACCGAGCTGAAGAACATGAACTCCTTCGCCTTCCTCGAACGGGGGGTGCGGGCCGAGATCGCCCGCCAGATCGCGCGCCTGGAGGCGGGGGAGACGATCACGCAGGAGACGCTGCACTATGACGTCGCCACCGGGGAGCTGCGCTCGCTGCGCTCCAAGGAGGAGGCCCATGACTACCGCTACTTCCCCGAGCCGGACCTGCCGCTGCTGCGGGTCTCCGCCGACCAGGTGGCGGCGGTCCGGGCAGCTCTGCCGGAGCTGCCCGCCGACAAGGCGCTGCGGCTGTCGGCCACCTACGGGCTGGCGCCCGAGCGCGCCCACGAGCTCGCCTTCAACGGGCCGCTCGGCACCTTCTTCGAGGCGGCGGTCGCCGCCGCCGACGGCGTCGACCCGGTCGCGATCGCCAACTGGCTGCCGGCGCTGATCGAGCGGGTCGGTTCGGACATCGATCCGGCCGCCACCCCGGTCACCCCGGCCGCGTTCGCCGCCCTCGTCGGGCTCGTGGGGACGAAGACGATCAGCCGGGACGCGGGCCGCACGGTGCTCGACCGGCTCGTCAGCGACGGCGGGGAGCCGGCGGCGATCGTCGCTGCCGAGGGGCTCGGGGCGATCGCCGCCGCGGACGGGGAGCTCGACGCGGTCGTCGCCGCGGCGATCGCCGCGGACCCGGACGCCGCCGCCAAGGTCGCGGCCGGGAACGCCAAGGCGATGGGACCGCTCGTCGGCTACGTGATGCGTGAGACGCGCGGGCGCGCCGACGGGGCGGAGGTCGGACGGCTCATCCGCGCCCAGCTCGGGCTCTGAGCGCCGGTGCCGTCGGCGGGCCGGTTGCTCTTCACAAACTCTGTCCATTCGGCTAATGCGGGCCTGAACGCGGACGGGCAGCATCCCAGCCATGTCCACACCACGCTCCTCCGCCTCCCCGGTGCCCGTTCCGGCGCTGACGAGGACCGGCTCGGCTCCGATCCGCCGCTTCCGCATCGCCCGGCTGCCGCTGCCGGGTCGGGTCGTCCTCACCGTCGTCTCGAAGTCTTCCTGAAGGAAGAGTCCGGGGCGGTACGATTAACGCGTGCCCCTCGACATTGAACGTACCCGGACCGGCAAGCCGTCGCTCGTGCGCCGCGGGATCGCCCTCGTGGTGATCGTGGCCGCCGGGCTGCTCGCCTTGCACTTCATCGTCGGGATCCTCACGCTCGTCCTCACCGTCGTCGTCGTCCTCGCGGCGCTCGGGGCGGTGTTGTGGGCGGCCAACCAGCTGCTCTGATGCCCGGGCAGGGTTCCTGATGGGTGGTGCCTTCTCCGCCTACGGGGCGGGCCTCGTCTTCATCCTGCTCTGCTTCGGGGCCGCCGGCGGCATCGTCGCCAAGATCAAGGGCGACACGGTCTGGGTGTGGTTCCTCGTCAGCTTCTGCGTCCCGTTCATCGGCCTGCTCACCGCCGTGCTCTACCGCGTCGAACGTGAGGAGCTGCGCCAGCGCTGCCCGGGGTGTGGGCGCGTGCTCAAGCTCTATGACACCGTCTGCATGCGCTGCGGCTACGAGCTCGAGTTTCCCGAGGTCGCCTTGGCGCCCGAGCCGGTCGCCCGGCGGCGGCCCGCCCCTCCCGCGGGAGCCTGACCCGCCCGACACCCACGGCGCGCCCCCCGGATCGGGCTGATCGCTCTAGACTCCGTCGTTCTGTCGAACGCCGTCCCAGCCGACGGCCCCACTCTCTGTGAAGAGTTCAGAAAGGAGGAACGTGCAATGCGTGCAGTTGACGCACTGATGGAATGCCTGAAGGCGGAAGGTGTCGACGTCGTATTCGGACTGCCCGGCGGCGCGAACCTCCCGACCTACGACGCGTTCTATGACGCCGGGATCCGGCACATCCTCGTCCGCCACGAGGCCGGCGGCGGCCATGCCGCCGAGGGGTACGCCAAGGCGACCGGGAAGGTCGGGGTCGCCCTCGGCACGAGCGGGCCCGGGGCGACGAACCTCGTCACACCGATCTGCGACGCGATGATGGACTCCGTTCCCGTCGTCTTCCTCACCGGCCAGGTCCGCACTGAGCTGCTGGGGACCGACGGCTTCCAGGAGGCCGACACGATCGGGATCACGATGCCGATCGTCAAGCACTCGATCATGATCCAGGACCCGCGGGAGATCCCGCGGGCAATCCATGAGGCCTTTCACATCGCCCGGACGGGGCGGCCCGGACCGGTCGTTGTCGACATTCCCCAGGATCTCAGTCGCGCCGACATCCCCTATGAGCCGGTCACGGACGTTCGCCTGCCCGGGTACGCACCCACGACCGACGGCAACCAGAAGCAGATTCGCCTCGCCGCCAAGGCCCTCGCGAACGCCCGCCGGCCCGTCCTGTACGTCGGCGGGGGGGTCGTCTCAGCGGAGGCGTCCACCGAGCTGATCGAGCTCGCCGAAGCGGACCGGCTGCCGGTCACCTGCACGCTCAACGGCCTCGGCGCCTTCCCGGGCGTGCACGCCCAGTGGTTGGGCATGCTCGGCATGCACGGCACGCGAGCGGCGAACTACGCGATGGATGAGGCGGACCTGATCGTCGCGATCGGCGCCCGCTTCGACGATCGGATCACCGGCAAGCTGACCGAGTTCGCCCCACACGCCAAGTTCATCCACATCGACATCGATCCGGCCGAGATCTCCAAGAACATTCCGGCTCACATCCCGATCGTCGGGGACGCCAAGAACATCCTGCCGCGGCTCACGGCCGAATACCGGGCCCTCGGGCCCGACGCCGGCCGGCTCGAGGAGTGGTGGCGGCGCATCGATGGCTGGCGGGAACGTCATCCGCTCAGCTTCGCCGACTCCGACGGCCCCGAGATCAAGCCCCAATACGCGATCCAGGCGCTCTATGAGGCGACCGGGGGAGAGGCGATCGTCACCTCCGACGTCGGCCAGCACCAGATGTGGGGGGCCCAGCACTACCACTTCCCGCGCCCGCGGCGGTGGATCAACTCCGGCGGCCTTGGCACGATGGGGTTCGGCCTGCCGGCGGCGATGGGCGCCAAGGTCGGCTGCCCGGAGGAGACGGTCGTCTGCATCTCCGGGGACGGCTCGATCCAGATGAACATGCAGGAGCTCGCCACCTGCACCCAGAACGGGATCGACATCAAGGTGTTCATCCTCAACAACGGCTACCTCGGCATGGTCCGCCAGTGGCAGGAGCTGTTCTGGGACCGGCGCTATTCGGCCGTCGAGAAGGGCCAGTGGCCCGACTTCGTCAAGCTCGCCGAGGCGCACGGAGCGACCGGGCTGCGCCTGAGCGACAAGCACACCCTCGTCGAGGACATGCGTCGGGCGATCGCCACCCCCGGGCCGGTCCTCGTCGACGTTCAGGTGACCGCGGAGGAGAACGTCTATCCGATGATCGCGCCCGGCAGCGCGGCGCGGGACATGGTGGGCTAGGGCCATGGGAGAACCGGGAACCAAGGAGATTCTCTCCCTCGAGGACCTGGAGGCGGCGGGCAACCTCCGCACCGGGCGCCGTCACATCCTCGCGCTGACGGTCGAGAACAAGCCGGGTGTCCTCACCCGGATCACCGGCCTGTTCGCCCGCCGGGGCTTCAACATCGACACGCTCGCGGTCGGGCCGACCGACGATCCGGCCCTCAGCCGGATCACGATCACCCTCGACGGCGCCGTCCATCCGATCGACCAGGTCACCAAGCAGCTGCACAAGCTGATCAACGTGATCAAGATCCGTGACCTCGAACCGGCCGACACGCTCGCCCGCGAACTCGCCCTGTTCAAGGTCGCCGCCGACGGCCCGACCCGGGCCGAGGTGATGGGCATCGTCGACATCTTCCGCGCGAAGATCGTCGACCTGTCCAAGCGGGCGGTGGTGATCGAGGTGACGGGCACCCGTGCGAAGATCGAGGCCTTCGAGCAGCTCGTGCGGCCCTTCGGGCTGATCGAGATGGTCCGCACCGGCGAGATCGCGGTCGCCCGCGGCCGCAGCGAGACCTGACGCGGCCGAGCGGGCGCCTCCGCGGGCCCCACAGGTATCGTTCCGGCGGTGGGTGACGCCTCCGCATCACCCACCGCCGGCCGACGAGAAAGGACCGCAGCACAGTGAGCGAGACGACACGGGAACAGATCAGGGACGTGATCGGCGCCCACGCCAACCTTCCCGTGGACATCCGCGAGCTCGGGGACGCCGCCGACCTGTTCGCCGCCGGCATGACCTCGTTTGCGAGCGTCAACGTGATGCTCGGCCTCGAGGACACCTTCGACGTCGAGTTCCCCGACACGATGCTCAAGCGCAGCGTGTTCGCGAGCGTCGACGCGATCCTCGAGGCCCTCGAGGCGCTCGGCGTCGCGCTCGTATGAGCCGCCCGGACGGTGTTCCGGGATGCGCTGGCGGCCGGGTGAGACCACCCGGGGCGCCCGTCGCCGTCGCGATCCGACGCCGGCCTCAGGCTCAGGCGGACTGAGCGCCGTGGGTTCGGAGGTGCGTGCCGTCAGTGCCGAGCAGGTCGCCCTCCGCGACCGGCTGATCGACGCGGGGCATCTGATCCCCTCCGGTGTCGACGGGGTGTACGGCCACAGCGCCGCATTTGAGGACCTGCGGGAGGCGCTCGGCACGCGGATCTCCGCGGAGGCCCGGACCCGGGGCGCGACGCGGTTGACGTTCCCGCCGGTGCTGCCGGTCCGCCAACTCGAGGCGACCGGGTACCTCGCCAACATGCCTCACCTCGCCGGCACGGTGTTCAGCTTCGACGGGGATGACGCCGCGGCCGCCGTCCAGGGGACGCGAGCCTCTGCCCACGAGGACTGGAGCGAGTTCCAGGCGCCGACGGGGGTGGCGCTGATGCCGGCGGCCTGCTATCCGGTCTATCCGGCGCTCGCCCGTCGCGGGCCACTCCCGGCCGCCGGTGCCTTCATCGACGCCGGCGGCGCCTGGGTGTTCCGCCACGAGCCCTCCACTGACCCGGCCCGTCGCCAGATCTTCCACCAGCACGAGCTCGTCCGCGCCGGCACTCCGGAGACCGTGCTGCAGTGGCGGGCGCAGTGGGCCCAGCTCGGCCTCGACCTGTTGACCGGACTGGGCCTCGAGGCGCGCCTTGACCGGGCGAACGACCCGTTCTTCGGTCGCCGCGGGCGGCTGCTGGCCGCCAACCAGAGAGCCCAGGAGCTCAAGCTCGAGCTGCTCGTCCCGATCGCCGGCCCGGAGCCGACCGCGTGTGCCTCCTTCAACCACCACCTCGACCACTTCAGCTCCACCTTCGCGATCACCGGTGCCGGGGACGATCCCGTCCACACTGCCTGTCTTGGGTTCGGGCACGAGCGGATCGTTCTCGCCCTCCTCGCCCGGCACGGGCTCGATCCCGACCGCTGGCCCGCCGAGGTGCAGGACCGCCTCGGAGCGCCACGGTGAGCGCCACGTCGACCCGGGAGGCCCGGCCGTGGTTGAGCGCCGCCGCGCGGGAGCGGCTCGAACGGCGCATCCGGGCCGCCGCCCAGCGCCAACGGCGCGCCCGCACCCAGGAGCCTGTGCTCGTCTCCGTCAGCGAGCGGCTCAGCGGCCCGATCGACCCACTCGCACTCGTCACCGGCTCACGCCGCGCCGACGACGACTGGTTCGTGCTCGAGCAGCCCGCGCGCGACGGGCAGGTTCTCGCCACGCTCGGTCGAGCCGTCGCCTGTGAGGCGGAGGGGACGACCCGGTTCGCTGACGTGGCCGGCCGCTGGCGCCGACTGGTCGCCGGCGCGCTCGCCGACGACCTCTCCGGCGCCGGGGCGCCCGCCGCGGCCGGGCTCGTCGCCGCCGGCGGATTCGCCTTCGCCGACCGGGTCGAGGCGCCGGAGTGGTCGGGGTTCGCATCCGCGTCGATGATCGTCGGGGAGGTGGCGGTCGCCCGTGCCGGCAGGGAGGCGTGGCTGACCCTCACCGCCGCCGTCGGCCCGGGGGAGGCGGCCGAGTCCGTCCTCGGCCGGATCGACCGGCGCCTGGCCGAGCTCGCCGTCGGCCCTGTGCCGCTGCTCGACCCCGCCCCGACCGGCGTCTACCGGGTCCGCAGCGCGATGCCGCCCGCCCACCACGAGGAGGCGGTCGCCCGGGCGGTGCAGCGGATCCGCGCCGGTGAGCTGACCAAGGTCGTACTCGCCCGGGAGGTGCGGGTCACCGCTCCCGTGGCGCACGACCCGGCGGCGATCCTCGGGGTGCTGCGCGAGGGGTTCGGTGACTGCTTCATCTACGCGGCCGGCCGGGGTCCGGCGACCTTCCTCGGCGCCACCCCGGAACTGCTCGTGCGCCGGGAGGGGCAGCGCGCCGCCACCGTCGCCCTGGCAGGTTCGATGCGCCGCAGCGCGGACCCGGCCGTCGACGACCACCTCGCCGAGCAGCTGCGCTCGAGCGCGAAGAACCGGGAGGAGAACGCGATCGTCGCCCGGCGGATCGCCGCCGCGCTCGCCCCCCGCTCCGTGTGGGTCACCGTCGCCCCCGAACCGGTCGTGATCCGGGTCGCCAACATCCAGCATCTCGCGACCCCGATCCGGGCCCAGCTCGCCGCGCCCGTCGACGCGGTCACCCTCGCCGGCCTGCTGCACCCGACCCCCGCGGTCGGCGGGGAGCCACTGACGGTCGCCCGCCGGCTCATCCCCGCCCTCGAGGGCTTTGACCGCGGCTGGTACGCCGGTGCGCTCGGCTGGATCGACGCCGCCGACGACGGAGAGTTCTGTGTCGGGCTGCGCTGTGCGCTGCTCCGCGGCCGGGAGGCGTCCTGTTACGCGGGCGGCGGGATCGTCGCCGACTCGGACCCGGTCGCCGAGCTGGCTGAGACCGAGGTCAAGCTCCAGGCGTTGCTGCCGGTCCTCGCCGGCTGAGGGCGGCGGCAGCCGCTGCGGCGATCTCGGCGTGAAGGACACGGTTGGCCTCCCGCTCGGTGCGAACCTCGATCACGGTTGCGGATCCGCCCTGCCGGCTCTGGTGAATGCTGTCGGCGAGCACCGCACGGAGGCCGGCGAGATCGCCGGGGCGGTGGTGGTCGAGGCCATACAGGGCGGCGGCGTGGGCGAAGTCGAGACCGTGCGGGGTGGCGACATGCTCAGCGTAGGCCTCTGAGGCGCCGGCGATCGCCAGGAACGCGAAGATCCCGCCGCCGTCGTTGTTGAGCAGCACGACGGTGAGCGGGACGCCGGCGCGCCGGGCGGTGAGCAGCCCGCCGATGTCATGGGCGAGGGCGACGTCCCCGATCAGCAGCACGACCGGCCCGTCACTCACCGCCGCGGCGCCGAGCGCGCTGGAGACGGTGCCGTCGATTCCGTTCGCCCCCCGGTTGGCGAGCACCCGCGGGGGCCGCTCGCGGGCCGCGACGAACTCCTCGACGTCTCGGATCGGCATCGATGCGGCAACGAACAGCGTCGCCTCCGGCGGCAGGTCGGCGCCGAGGCAACGGGCGACGGCAGGCTCGCTCAGACCGGAGGCGTCGATGACCGGCGCGATGCCGGCCGCGACGGTGGCGTCCGCGGCCTGCCAGGCGGCCAGCCAACCCGGTGGGCCTGCCAGCCCGTTGAGGGCGAGGGCGGCGTCCCCGAGCACGCGCCGGGACATCTGAGAGGTCGGGTCCGGCCACTCGGGGCGCGGGTGGGCGACGATCTGCTCGACCGTCCCGAGGCCCGCCAGCCAGGCGCGCAGCGGCTTGGAGGTCGGCAGGTCGCCGCCACGGAGGATCAGCTCGGGTGCGAGCGCGGCCGCCGTGTCGGCGTGGCGGAGTATGAGGTCGTAGTGGGCGATCGCCGCCGGTCCGGTCCGGCCCCCCGACAGCGGGTCGGCGAGGACGGGCAGCCCGGCCCGGGCGGCCAGCCGCGCCCAGAGCCGTCCTGCGCTCGGGGACAGGCCGCCACCGAGGACGACGACGGCAGGAACCGTCTGCGGCGGGCGCGACACCGGGGGGGTGTGGATCGGGTCGGCCGGCTCGCGGCCACGGATGGCCGACACCCACGGGCGCCCGTCGGGGCGGCCCTGCCCTCCGGGTGGATCCTCCGGCAGCGGCCGGGCCACCACGAGCGGCTCACGCAGGGGCAGGTTGAGCTGGACCGGTCCCGGATGGGGACCGAGCGCGGTCAGATAGGCCCGGCAGGCGAGCGAACGGACCCACGCGAGCCGGTCCGGGGTTGCCTCGCTCAGGTCGAGCTCGGCAAAGAAGCGGCAGTAGACCCCGAACAGCTTCACCTGATCGATCGTCTGGCCCGCCCCGATCTGGCGCAGCTCGGGCGGACGGTCGGCGCTGAGCACGATCAGCGGAACGCCCGCCTCACTCGCCTCGACGACGGCCGGCATCAGGTTCGCGACCGCGCTGCCGGAGGTGACGGTGACCACCACGGGCCGCCCGGACGCGCGGGCGGCCCCCACGGCGAAGAACCCGCCACAGCGCTCGTCGATATGGGAGACGCTGCGGATCCGCTCGTCGGCGACGAGCGCCTCGATCACCGGGGTGTTGCGCGAACCGGCCGCGGTCACCGCAATCTCCGTCCCGCAGCGAGCGAGCTCGTCGACGAGAGCGCGCAAAAGCAGGTGTTGAGCGGTGGCGGTCATCATCTCGGCATGGGACAAACCCCGGCGATCCTACTGTTGCACGGCTTCTCCAACACCGCCGCCTGCTGGCGGCGTCTCCGGGCGACCGGCCTTGACGCGAGGGCGAGGGTGATCTCGCCCGACCTGCGCGGCCACGGATCCGCTGCGGCGCTGGCGCCGGTCACCCTCGCCGCCGTCCTCGGAGACCTCGACGCCCTCATCACGGAGGCGACGACGCTCATCGGCTACTCCCAGGGCGGGCGGATCGCCCTGCACGCCGCGCTCGATCCGCGCCTGGGGCCACGGATCAGCCGCCTCGTGCTGATCGGGGCGAGCCCGGGGATCGCCGACCCCGCCGAGCGTGCGACGCGTCGTGCCGCCGATGCGGCGCTCGCCGACCGCATCGAGTCGCTGACCATCGACGCGTTCGCTCGCGAGTGGGCGCAGACGCCCGTCCTCAGAGGCCTCGATCCTGAGACGGCCGCCGAGGCGCACGCCGACCGGCTCGCCAACACCCCGGCCGGGCTCGCCGCTGCCCTGCGCGGTCTCGGCACCGGCACGCTCACGCCGCTGTGGGACCGGCTCGGGGAGCTGACGATCCCCGTCCACCTCGTCTGCGGCGAGCGCGATGAGAAGTTCCGGGCGATCGCCGCCGAGATGGCCACCCGGCTGCCTGACGGTGAGGTGCTCACCGTCCCCGGGGCCGGACACCAGGTCCACCTCGAGGCGCCCGAGTCGATCGCCCGGCTCCTTCCGTGACGGCGCTCAGATCCCGTGCGCCCCGTACCAGGCGCTGAAGGCGCCGCCGAGGCCCGGCCCGCCGGGCAGGTTCAGCCGGCCGGCGCGGACGGGCAGGGGGTTCGTCGCAGCGAACCGATCGAGGGTGGCCAGGCCGCAGGCCCGCGCCGGTGCGACCGCCACAGCGGCGTGAAGGGCCGCGGCGATCCCGAGCGGACCGTCGAGGGTGGAGGCGATGAGGACGTCCCAGCCAGCCTCCCGGGCCCGGTGGGCTTGGGTGAGCAGACCGCTGATCCCGCCGGCGGCGGCGACCTTGAGACAGACGCCGGCGACCGCGGAGTGTGGGACGGCCGCGGGGTGCGGGCCGGAACCGGAGGGGGCCGATACGGCCGCCGGGGGTGCGCCGGAGCCGGTGAGCAGTTCCGGAGCGCTCTCATCCCCGAACACCGGCACCGTGACCCGCTGTGCGACCGCGGCGATGCCGGCGGCGCCATGGACCGGCTCCTCGACCAACTCGAGGTGCGCGCCCGCGAGCGCCTCGATCTCCGCGACCGCCACGGCGACGCCGGCCCAGCCGCCGTTGGCGTCGACGCGCAGCGCCGGCCCTGAGCCGATCGCCTCCCGGACTGCGGCGATCCGGGCGCCGTCGTCCCCGGCGGCGACCTTCACCTTGACCGTGTCGTAGCCGGCCTCCAGCGCGGCGGCCGCCTCGGCGGCGGCCGCCGCAGGCAGGACCGCTCCGATCACCGCGTTGACCGCCACCGGCGCCGCCACATCGGCCCCGAGCAGCCGCCAGACCGGCTGGCCCGCTCGCTGACCGGCCAGGTCCCAGAGGGCGAGGTCAACGGCGGCGAGCGCCTGGGCGACGGGGCGCGCGCGCCGGCAGGCCGCCAACAGGCCCGGATCGGCCTCAGTGGTGGCGGCGGCGAGGATCGGGGTGTAGGTGCGCAGTGCCCCAAGGACGGCCTCGAGTGTGACCCCGTCGTAGTGGGCCAGCGGCGCCGCCTCCCCGAAGCCGACGAGCCCGTCGGCGGTCTCGAGCCGGAGGAGGACCAGAGGTCGCGGCGGGGGCTCCCGAGCCTGGGCGGTGCGCAACGGTGCCCGCCAGGACATCCGGTGGACGCTGAGGCTCAACTGCACCGGAGAACGCGGGTCGGCCGCCCTAGCGGGCGATCAGCAGGCCGGCGGACAGCAGCAGGCAGTAGACGAGCTGGAGTTGGCCGGTGCCGGCGAGAACGCCGTTGAGGGTCGGGCCGTCGCTGTGGCGGCTGATCGTCGCGATCAGACGGGCGGCGAGCGGCACGGTGAGCAGAGCGAGCAGCAGCCACGCGGACAGGCCGGCCGCGAGCACGACGATCGCCAGGACGACGTCGGCGCCGACCAGCAGCCCGGCGTAGAAGCGGCGTGAGTTGGCCCGGCCCATCCGCACCGCCAGGGTCCGCTTGTTCGCCCGCCGATCCGTGTCGATGTCCCGGGTGTTGTTGACGACGAGGATCGCCGTCGGCAGCAGGCCGACCGGCACGGCGAGGGCGATCGCCTGCGCGTCGATGTGGCGGGTCTGGACGAAGAACGAACCGGCGACGGCGACGATCCCGAAGAACAGGAAGACGAACAGCTCCCCGAGCCCCTCATACCCGTAGGGTCTCGGTCCGCCGGTGTAGAGGACGCCGGCGGCGATCGAGGCGACCCCGATCAGCAGCAGCTGCCAGCCCGCCACGGCGATCAGATACACCCCGACGAGTACCGCCAGGCCGAAGGTGACGTAGGTGGCGATCAGCACCTGGCGGGGGGGCACGAGCCCGCCGGCGGTGACCCGGACCGGCCCGAGCCGCTCGTCGGTGTCCGCTCCGCGGTGGGCGTCCGAGTAGTCGTTGGACAGGTTGGCGCCGACCTGGATGAGCAGCGCCCCGACGAGCGCGGCCAGGAAGCGCAGGAGATGAAAGACACCGTGGTAGTCGGCGAGGGCGGTGCCGACGAGGACGGGGGAGAGGCCCGCGGGCAGCGTCCGCGGCCGTGAGGCCATCAGCCAGATGCGCAGCCCACTCGGGCCGGGGGTGGCGGCGGCTCCGGTCACGCGCGATGGGGGAACTGCGAGAAGTCGGGCCGCCGCTTCTCCAGGTAGGCCTGGCGGCCCTCGGCGGCCTCCTCACTCATGTAGAAGAGCAGGTTCGCGTCGTGGGCGAGCTGCTGGATTCCCGCCAGTCCGTCCTCGTCCGCGTTGAAGGCGAGCTTCTGCATCCGCAGGGCGAACGGGGAGAGGGCGAGCATCTCCTTGCACCACTTGACTGTCTCCTCCTCCAGGGAGGCGAGCGGCACGACCGTGTTGATCAGGCCCATGTCGAGCGCCTGCTGAGCGGTGTACTGGCGGCAGAGGAACCAGATCTCCTTCGCCTTCTTCGGGCCGACGAGCCGCGACAGCACCGAGGCGCCGAAGCCGCCGTCGAAGGAGCCGACCTTCGGTCCGGTCTGTCCGAAGATCGCGTTGTCGGCGGCGATCGTCAGGTCGCAGATGACCTGGATGACGTGGCCGCCGCCGACGGCGTAGCCGGCGACCATCGCCACCACCGGTTTGGGGAGACGGCGGATCTGGACGTGGAGGTCGGTGACGTGAAAGCGGCCAACCGCGGTCTGCTGGCCGGCTTCAGCGGGATCGGCGTCACTGGCGTACCCCCCGCGGGCGGTGCGGACCCGCTGGTCCCCGCCCGAGCAGAACGCCTTCTCACCCTCACCGGTGAGGATGATCACGCCGACCGACGGGTCCTCGCGCGCCCGGTTGAGGGCGTCCATCATCTCGATCACCGTCTCGGGTCGGAATGCGTTGCGGACCTCGGGACGGTTGATGGTGATCTTCGCGATGCCGGCGTCCTCGCCGGTGGAGAGCTCATAGCGGATGTCTTCGTAGGGATGCGTGTCTTGCCAGCTGGTCACGTCGGCGAGACTACCGTGTGGAGGATGATCGACTGGCTCACCCGGGCCGCCGCGGCCCGCCCCGACCGGGTCGCCCTGCAGCGGGGCGATGACCGCCTCACCTACACCCAATTGCTCGCCGAGGCCGAGCGCCGCCGCCCGGCCGTCGAGCCAGGCGCGCGGGTGCCCCTCGAGGACGCCGACCGGCTCGCCTTCGCCGCCGCCCTGCACGGGTGCCTGCTCGCCGGGGCGGCCGCCGTCCCGATCGACCCGCGTCTTCCCGCCGCCGACCAGGCCCGGCGCCGAATGCCCGGCCCGGCGGGCACGCCCGGGACGGTCGTGGTGATGCACACCTCCGGCACCACCTCGGAGCCCAAGCCCGTCGAGCTGACCGCCGCGAACGTGTTCGCCAACGCCGCCGGCTCTGCGCTCGCCCTCGGACTCGACCCGGCCGAGCGGTGGCTGGCGGTGATGCCCCTCGCCCACGTTGGCGGCCTGATGATCCTCCTGCGCTCGGCGATCTACGCGAGCACCGTCGTCGTCCACGAGCGCTTTGACCCCGAGGCGGTCCTCACCGAGCTGATGGACCCGGCGGCGGCGATCACCCTCGCCTCCTTCGTGCCGACGATGCTCGCCCGGCTGCTCGACGCCGGCCTGCAGGCACCGCCGACGCTGCGCTGGGTTCTCCTCGGCGGCGGGCCGATCCCACCGGCGCTGCTCGACCGCGCAGCGGCCGCCGGCGTCCCGGTCGCCCCGACCTACGGGATGACGGAGGCCTGCTCCCAGATCGCCACCTTCGGCCGGGCCCTCCACGGCGTCGAGATCGCCTGTGCCGCGGACGGGGAGATCCGCGTCCGCGGCACAGTTGTCGCGCCCGGCGCGCTCGGAGCCGACGGCTGGCTCGACACGGGTGACCTCGGCAGCCTCGGCGCGGATGGGCGCCTCCGCATCATCGGTCGCAAGTCCGAGACGATCGTCTCCGGTGGGGAGAACGTCGCCCCCACCGCGGTGGAGGCGGTCCTGGTCGGCCACCCCGACGTGATCGACGTCGGCGTGTTCGGCCGCCCAGACCCGGTCTGGGGGGAGGCCGTCTGCGCCCGGGTTGTCGCCCGCGGGCGCGGGACTCCCGAGCTGGGGCAGGCTCTCCTCAACCTCTGCCGTGAGCGGCTCGCGACCTTCCAGGTTCCCAAGGCGATCGAGTTCGCCGACGAGTTACCACGGACGGCCTCGGGAAAGCTGCTCAGACGCCAACTGATGTGACATTAGCCGATGTTAGGATCGCCGGAGATGATCGTCGATTCGCGCCGGGTTCCGACTCCCACCGCCACCCCGTCCACGCCACACGCCACGGGCGCGCCGGCGAACGCGGCGGGCGCTCCGGAGGCCGCCGCGGAGGCGTCGCCCAATGAGATGACGATCGAGCAGCTCGCCGCCGCCACCCAGATGACCGTCCGCAACATCCGCTCCCATCAGGCCCGGGGGCTCGTCAGTCCGCCCGAGGTCCGCCTCCGGGTCGGCTACTACGGGCCCGAGCACCGTGAACAGCTGCGGGTCATCCGTGACCTGCAGGCGGCTGGATTCAACCTGCGTGGGATCAAGCGGCTCTTCTCGATCGCCGCCGAGCTGTCCGAGCGCGGCGTGCCGCTCAGCGTCATCCTGGACGCCCTCGACGCGACCCGGGAGACCTGAGGTGCCCCCCGCGGCCGCGCCGCGGCCGGGCGCGTCCCGCGGCCGGCGAGGGGGTCGACGGTGACCGACGATCTGCGTGAGGAGCTCCTCGACTCCTGGGAACAGGCGGCCCCCGGCTGGGCCCGTCAAGCCGAACGGTGGGCGGAGGCAGTCGCCCCGGTCACCGAGGCGATGCTCTCCGCCGCCGGGCTCGCCCCCGGGACACGGGTGCTCGAGCTCGCCGCCGGCCCGGGCGATCTCAGCCGGCGGGCCGCACCGACCGTCGCGCCGACAGCGGTGCTGTGCACGGACGCCGTCCGGGCGATGGTCGACGTCGCCCGTGAACTCAACGAGGACGGGGGCCCGGCGAACATCGTCTTCCAGACCGCCCGCCTCGAGTGGATCGACCTGCCGGCCGCCACCGTCGACGTCATCCTCTGCCGGTTCGGGCTGATGCACGCCGTCGACCCCGAGACCGCCCTGCGCGAATGCCGGCGTGTCCTCACTCCCGGGGGCCGGCTCGTCCTCGCCGTCCAAGCCGCCGCGGTGGCCAACCGCTGGCTCACCCTGCCGCTTGCGGCGGCGGCGACGCTCGGGCTTGGCGCCGGGGCCCCGGACACGCCCGCACAGGGGGCCGATGGCGGTCCGGGGCCGTTCGCCCTCGCCGAACCGGGCGTTCTCGAGGAGCTGATCGGTGCCGCCGGATTCGGCGAGATCAGCCTGTGGGAGGTTCCGTTCCTGTGGTGCTACCGCGATGAGCGCGACTGGATCGGGGAGAAGCTCGACCACTCTCCGAGCTTTGCCGCGCTCTGGCGCAGCCTCGACGACGCCCAGCGGTCTGAGCTCCGCCGTCGGCTGCGGGAGCTCGCGTCGGCCGAGAGGGGTGGGGACGGGAGCTTCTCGGTGTCCGGTCGCGCCGTGCTGGCGACCGCACGGGCCTAGCGGACGTGCGGTCGCTCTCGGACCCGCCCGGTGCCGGGCCGGGCTCACCGCGGGGGTAAAAGGCTCGCCGAGAAGGCCGTTGTACGCTCAGCGCCATGTTCTACGACGACGACGCTGACCTCCACGCGCTCGACGGCAAGACCGTCGCGATCATCGGGTACGGCTCCCAGGGCCACGCCCACTCTCTGAACCTCAAGGATTCAGGCGTCGACGTCGTCGTCGGGCTGCGCCCCGGGTCAGACAGCGTCGCCAAGGCGGAGGCCAACGGCCTGCGCGTCCTCGATCCCGCCGCCGCTGCCGACGCGGGTGACGTCGTCATGGTGCTCGTCCCCGACGAGCTGCACGGGAAGGTGTGGGACGAGATCAAGGGCGGCCTCGAGCCCGGCAACC
Source organism: Conexibacter sp. DBS9H8 (assembly GCF_023330685.1). Lineage (GTDB taxonomy): Bacteria > Actinomycetota > Thermoleophilia > Solirubrobacterales > Solirubrobacteraceae > Palsa-465. Next base: position 2,540,448 of record NZ_CP097128.1, on the reverse strand, counting down.
TGCTGCTCACCGGGCACGGCTTCTCCATCCTCTACGGACTGATCGAACCGCCCCAGGACATCGACGTCGCGCTCATCGCGCCGAAGGGCCCCGGCCACATGGTCCGCCGCCAGTTCCTCGAGGGCTCCGGCGTGCCCGGCCTGATCGCCATCCACCAGGACGCGACCGGCTCGGCCCAGCGCATCGGTCTCGCCTACGCCAAGGGCATCGGCTGCACGCGCGGTGGCGTGTTCGAGACCACGTTCAAGGAGGAGACCGAGACCGACCTGTTCGGTGAGCAGGCGGTCCTCTGCGGCGGCGCCTCCGAGCTCGTCCAGGCCGGCTTCGAGACGCTCGTCGAGGCCGGCTACAACCCGCAGATGGCCTACTTCGAATGCCTGCACGAGCTCAAGCTGATCGTCGACCTGATGTATGAGAAGGGGCTCGCCGGGATGCGCTACTCGATTTCGAACACGGCCGAGTACGGCGACTACACACGCGGCAAGCGGGTGATCACCGATCAGACGCGCGCGGCGATGAAGCAGATCCTCGCCGAGATCCAGTCCGGGGCCTTCGCCCGGGAGTGGATCGCCGAGAACAACGCGGGACAGGAGAGCTTCCGGCGGATGCGCGCCGAACAGGCGGGGACCCAGGTGGAGAGCGTCGGCAAGGACCTGCGCAGCCAGATGTCCTGGATCGACACCGCCTTTCACGAGTAGAGATGAGGGTCCCGTCGGGGCCCGAGGGATTGAAGCGAACCGGCTCGGAGCTCTCGCGAGTGACGGCGTGACCGAACTCGGTGCGGGTTACCGCGTCCCAGCCGAACGGTGCGGCGAGCCTGAGTGCCTCGGCGGCGCCCCGGCGTACGCGCATGGAGTGGTCGGCGGCCTCCTGATCGCTGAAAGTGAGTAATCGCGGCGCGCCAAGCTCGCCGACGGACAGCGGCGCACCTGTGGCGTCCGTCAACCACAGGACGGGTGAGGCGGCAAAGGCCCGGGCGATCCGTCGCCTGGCAGACCGTGTGCGGGCCGAGTCGTGGCTGACGTCATCCCATCCCGATGCAAGGGTGGAAAGGTGCCGGGCACCGCTCGGAATCATGTCAGCGATTAGACTGACCGTGGGCCTGCGCGACTGGCGCTGAGAGTCCGTTCGGTGCCCGCCATGTCAGGGGGCGGAGTCTGGACGGATGAGAGGTGGGGTTGACCACCGGGAAGCGCGGCCCGTCAGACCGCCGCGCGCCTGGGCATGTAGGGTCCCGTCGACGACCGGAGTGACCATGCCAGAGACCGTTTGTGACATCCCCGCGCAGCTGAGACCCGCCGACGGCCGGTTCGGCTCTGGCCCTTCCCGGGTCCGCCCCGCCCAACTCGACGCGCTCAGCCGGATCGGGGCGAGCGTGATGGGCACCTCCCACCGCCAGGCGCCGGTCAAGGGGCTCGTCGCCAGAGTTCGGGCCGGGCTTGGTGAGCTGCTCGGGCTACCGGACGGATACGAGATCGCCCTCGGCAACGGCGGCGCGACGGCGTTCTGGGACGCCCTCGCGGCCGGTGTCGTCCGTCGCCGAGCCCTCCACCTCAGCTACGGAGAGTTCTCGGCCAAGTTCGCCACCGTCACCGCGGGCGCACCGTTTCTCTCCGAACCGGTCGTGATCCGCGCCGACGCCGGGGACGCGCCCGATCCCGCCGCCGCCGGCGAGCCGGCGGCGCTCGCTGGCGCCGACGTGATCGCCTGGGCCCAGAACGAAACCTCGACCGGGGTGGCGGTCCCCGTGCTCGCCCCCGTCGGCGCCCCGGAGGACGCGCTCGTGCTGATCGACGCGACGTCTGCCGCGGGCGGGATCGCTGTCGACCTCAGCGCCGCGGACGTCTACTACTTCGCCCCCCAGAAGGGCTTCGCCTCCGACGGGGGGCTCTGGCTCGCGGCTCTCTCGCCGGCCGCGATCGAACGTATCGAGCAGATTCACGCGGACCGGCCGAGCGTTGGGCCGGAGCGCTGGATCCCCGAGTTCCTCTCTCTGCACACCGCCCTGGAGAACTCCCGCAAGGACCAGACCTACAACACCCCGGCGCTGGCGACATTGATCCTGCTGACCGAGCAGATCGACTGGATGCTCGGCCACGGCGGGCTGGCCGCGACGGCCGCCCGCGCCAAGTCGGCCTCAGATCACCTGTACGGCTGGGCTGAGGCGCACCCGCACGCGACCCCGTTCGTCGTCGATCCGGCCAAGCGGTCCCCGGTCGTCGCGACGATCAACTTCGACGCCACCGTCGACGCCGCCGCGCTTGCGGCAACCCTGCGCGCCAACGGCATCGTCGACACTGAGCCCTACCGCAAGCTCGGCGCCAACCAGCTGCGGATCGCCACCTTCCCCGCCACCGATCTTGCCGACATCCAGGCGCTCTGCGCCTGCATCGACTACGTCCTGGAGCACCGCTCATGAGCCCGTCCAGCCCCACCGCCGACCCCGTCAACCCCGCCTCCGGACCCGTGGCCGCCTCCGGTCCGGCCCGCCCGCGTGTGCTCGTCGCCGAGAAGGTCGGCGCCTCCGGCATCGACCTGCTCGGCCGGGACTGCGACGTCGAGCTCGGCATCGACTGGAGCCGCGATGAGCTGCTCGGCCGGATCGCCGGCTTTGACGCGATCCTCATCCGCTCCGCCACTCAGGTGGACGCCGAGCTGATTGACGCGGCCCCGCGGTTGCGGGCGATCGGCCGGGCCGGGGTCGGGGTCGACAACGTGGACGTCGCCGCCGCCACGCGCCGCGGCATCGTCGTCGCCAACGCGCCGCTCTCCAATGTGATCACCGCAGCCGAGCACACGCTCGCGCTCCTGCTCGCCCTCGCCCGCAACATCCCCCAGGCCCACGCCTCCCTCACCGCCGGCCGCTGGGAGCGGGCCCACTTCTCCGGGGTGGAGCTGTATGAGAAGACCCTCGGCATTCTCGGCTTCGGCCGGATCGGTCAGCTCGTCGCCCAGCGCGCCCGCGCCTTCGGGATGACGGTGATCGCCTATGACCCGGTCGTCGCCGCCGAGCGCTACGCCGCCCTCGGCGTCGAGCAGGCCGAGGCCCCCGAGGATGTCTACGCAGTCGCCGACTTCCTCACCCTCCATCTCCCCAAGACGCCCGAGACCGCCGGCTGGCTCAACGCGGACGTCCTCTCCCGCTGCAAGGACGGGGTGAGGGTCCTCAACGTCGCCCGCGGTCCGCTCGTCGTCGAGGCGGATCTCGTCGCCGCCCTCGACGCCGGCAAGGTCGGCGGCGCCGCCCTCGACGTCTTCTCGAGCGAGCCGATGACCGACTCGCCCCTGTTCGGCCGGCCCAACGTCGTCGTCACCCCGCACCTCGGCGCTTCGACGGCGGAGGCGAACGACCGCGCCGGGCTGCAGGCGGCCGAGCAGATCCTCGCCGCGCTCAGCGGCGGCTCGGTCACGACGGCGGTGAACATTCCGGCGATCGCCCCCGAGGACATCGCTGCGCTCTCACCCTACATCGGCCTGTCCCGCTCACTGGGGCGAATCGGCGCCGCGCTCACGGAGGGGTCGGCGATCGATCGCGTCAGCGTCGAGTTCCTCGGTGGCCTCGCGACCCGGGACACGCGCCTGCTCGCGGTCAACGTCCTCGTCGGCGTGCTTGCAGCCGGGTCGGCGGGCGCCGCCCGCTGCGGCGTTGCGCCGGCCGCCGTGAACGAGGTGAACGCCCCGGCTCTGGCGGACGAGCGCGGGATCGCCCGTGAGACCGTCACCAATCCGGAAGCTCGCGACTACACCGATCTCATCCGGGTCACCGTTACGAGCGGCGCGGACGCCGTCCGGGTCGTCGGCACGGTGATCGGTTCCCGCCACCGGCCCCACCTGCTCGAGGCCTGGGGTCAGCGCTTCCAGGTCCAGCTCGAGGAGTACCTCACCCTGTTTCGCTACCGGGACGTGCCCGGGATCATCGGGCGGGTCGGGACGATCTTCGGTGCGCACGGGATCAACATCGGCTCCTCCATCGTTGGGCATGGGCGCGATAGTGACGGGGTACCCGGTCCCGGTGGCACCGCCGCTGACGGCGTTGCGACGATGGTGCTCACCACCGACGTGCCGGTCCCCGACGGGGTGATCGAGGAGATCCTCGCCATCGACGGGTTCATCGCTGGACGCACCGTCGAGCTGTAGGCCCGGGGGCCGTGACGGCCGGTTCTGCCTGTGGTCGTCAAGGACCACAGGCAGACCGCAACGCGGTAGACTTCCAAGCGGCGATGACCCTCCGCGCTCGACTTCTGCTTCTCCTCCTCCCCCCTCGGGGGGAATAGCGCGCCGGCGGCCGCACACAGCCGCGAACTCACGAAGCAGAGATCCGATTCGAGCCCTTCATCAGAGGAGACATCCATGACCCCACAACGCGACGACGACCGCGTTCTCATCTTCGACACCACCCTGCGCGACGGCGAACAGTCGCCGGGCATCTCCCTCAACGCTCAGGAGAAGCTCGAGATCGCCCAGCAGCTCGCGCGGCTCGGGGTCGACATCATCGAGGCGGGCTTTCCCGTCTCCTCGCCCGGCGACTTTGAGGCGGTGCAGACGATCGCCCGGCATGTGCAGGGGCCCGTCATCGCCGGGCTTGCGCGGACGGCTGCCGGGGACATCCAGACCGCCTTTGAAGCGGTCCGGGACGCCGCCCGACCTCGGATTCACACGTTCATCGCCACATCGGACATCCACATCGAGCACAAGCTGCGGACGACACGGGCGGACGTGGTCGCCCAGGCCCGAGCAGCGGTCAGCCACGCTCGCGAACTCGTGGAGGACGTCGAGTTCTCCACCGAGGACGGCTTTCGCTCCGACCGCGCGTTCCAGGCCGAGGTGATCGCCGCGGCGATCGAGGCGGGAGCGAGCACGATCAACATCCCCGACACCGTCGGCTATGCGACTCCGGAGGAGTACGCGGGGATGTTCGTCACTCTCTATGAGCTCGTGCCCGCACTTCGGGACGTCGTCGTCTCGGTCCACTGTCACGACGATCTCGGGCTGGCGGTCGCCAACTCGGTGGCCGGGCTCGCCGTCGGCGCCCGCCAGGTCGAGTGCGCGATCAACGGGATCGGTGAGCGGGCCGGGAACACGAGCCTGGAGGAGGTCGTGATGCTGCTCGCCACCCGGCGGGACCGGCTTGGTCTGAGCACCGGGATCGTCACCCGGGAGATCGCCCGCACCTCCCGGCTCGTGAGCCGGCTGACCGGGTACGCGGTTCCGCCGAATAAGGCGATCGTCGGACGCAACGCGTTCGCCCATGAGGCCGGCATCCACCAGGACGGAGTGCTCAAGGAGCGCAGCACCTACGAGATCATGGATGCGACGACGATCGGGCTTGACTCCAACAGCCTTGTCCTCGGAAAGCATTCGGGCCGCCACGCCCTCGCCCAGGCGCTCGCGGACATGGGCATCGAGGTGAGCGGCCAGGCGCTCAACGTCGCGTTCAAGCGGTTCAAGGAGATCGCAGACAAGAAGAAGCAGGTGACCGCGCTCGATCTTGAGGCGCTCGTGGCCGACGAGGTCCGTGACGCCGACGCCGATGGTCTCACCCTCGTTGCCTTCCACGTCGAGTCCAGCAGCGAGCGGCCGCCCCACGCGCGAGTGACCCTGCGCACGTCGGCCGGGGAGGAGCTGCAGGGCAGTTTCACCGGCGACGGACCGATCGACGCGATCTTTCACGCGATCAATGCCGCCACCGGGGTCGACGCTGCGCTCGTCGAGTTTCGGATCGGGGCGGTGACCGCCGGGCAGGACGCCCTTGGGGAAACCTCGGTCGTGCTCGAGGTCGGCGGCGTCAGCGGCGCCGGGCAGGGGGTCTCCACCGACATCATCGAGGCGGCCGCCCGCGCGTATGTCCGAGCGCTCTCAACCGTGATGCGGCGGCGGGCCGAGCCGACGCCGATCGAGGCCCAGCCCGCGGTCCTTCCCTGAGCGGCGCCGTGATGGCAGGGCCGGGGCCCGGGTGCGCAGGCGTAGGTGGCGGTGATGGGTCGTTGCGATCAGGCGACGCGCGCGGCCGGCCGGACCCGCCGGTCGGGCTCGGGTTCCGGATCCGGCTGGGCGAGGCCGATGCCCTGCCGGTACCCGGCAGCGAGCAGTTCGCGGCGTGAACCGGCGGCCATCAGGTTCGTCCCGATCAGCTCGGAGGCCTCGGCGCTCGGGTTGACGATCGTCACCTCCGCGCCCCGGCTCCGCAGCGCGGCCGCCTCGATCCCCGCCGTCGACCGCGACGCGGCGCGCGCGAGGGTGATGAGCGGATGGTTGCCGTGCAGGCCGGCGGTCGGGTTGAGGCAGAGCACGCGGCTGGAGCGGGTCACCGGTGCGGCGTCGAGGTTCGTCGGGCTCCAGATACCACCGTCGACGTACTCCGCCCCCGCGATTGACACGGCGGGAAAGAGCCACGGGATCGTGCAGCTCGCGTGAACGGCTGCGGCGACACTCGCCGGCGGCGCTCCGACGGCACCGAACAGGACGCGCCGTCCGGTCGCCCGATCGACGGCGGTGACGGTGAGGCGACCGTCAAATGACCGCTCAACGGTCTCGAGGTGGGCACGGAGATCCTCGAGGGACCGGGTTGGCTGGGGCAACAGGCGCAGAGCGGCGATCCGGGCGAGCGCCCCCGCAGGGGTGGCCAGCCCGAGTGCGGCGGCGGCAAAGGGCGCCGCGAGGCTGACGGCGAGGCTCGCCGCCGGCCCGCCGAGACTGCGCGCAGCGGCCTCGAGCGGGGCCATGAGCGCGTCAGTCACCGACCGTACGGGAACTCCGGCGCTGGCCACGAGGTCCGGCATCGTCCGGCGGAAGCGCACCTCGGGGAGGGCAGGGAGGAGGTCCGGATCTGTCCGGGGTCGCCGTGGTCGCTCCCCGTTGGCGAGGCGAGCGGCGACGATCGCCCCCGCACTCGTACCGACGTAGTGGCCGCAGGTGCGCAGATCCCAGCCGGCCGCGTCCTCGAGCCCGGCGAGGACGCCGGTCATCCACGCCTCCCCGGTGACGCCGCCGCCACCGAGCACGAGGATGTCCGGGCCGGTCAGCACGGGCGAGACCTTAGCGAGGGTGCGCCGCCGACCGCTGTCGCACAGATGGGCGCCGGACGGTCGGGCCCTCGGTTTGGACGAACATCCGGCGGAAACACGGCCGGTGAGTAGCCATACAAGCGTATGTGATAGCGAACGCCACCGTGTCGACCGACTCGATGATCGAATCCGACTACGGCGCACTCGCGGGGGAGTCGCTCACGGCGTCGCCGGCGGGCCCCGGGCCGTTGGGACCGCGGGTCAAGGCGCTACGGGAGGCGATGGACCTCTCCCTCCGCGATCTCGCCGACCGCTGCGGGGTGTCGGCGCCGATGCTCTCACAGGTTGAACGGGGGAGACGAGCCCGACCCTGCAGATCGCCGCCAAGATCGCGGCTGGACTGGAGCTGCGCCTGTCGCAGTTGCTGCGCCTTGATGAGGAAGGTGCCGTCAGCATCGTCCGGGCGGGTGAGCGGCGAAGGGTCCCGCCGGGGTTGCCATCTCGACGGTGCGGGGCCTCATCACGGCTAGTCTCGAGGGTATGACCCGCCCAGCAACCCTCACTCCCAAGGGCGAACGGGCGGCGCAGGAGATTCTCGAGGCGGCCGTGAGGTGCGTGGCCCGGGATGGACTCGCGGCCGCCTCGATGCAGCGGATCGCCGATGAGGCCGGGGTGGCCAAGCGATCGGTGGTCTACTACTACGGAACCCGCGCGGGGCTCCTGGATGCGGTGATCCGCCGCGTTGGCGATGGGATGCTCGACGAGCTCGAAGCGGTCGTGCGCGGGGTCGATGACCCTGTTGAGATCGTCTCACGTGGCTTTGAGGTGCTGTGGGCGGCGATCACCACCGACCGTGCCCTGCTTGCGGCGTGGTTTGGCCTTCACGCCGAGGCCGTGACCACGCCCGCCTTCCGTTGCGCCGCGCGTTACATCAGCGGCCGGCTCGAGCAGATCGTCACGGAGTTGATCACCATCCAGCTCGAGCGGGGGCGAGTCCTGCGCTACGACCGAGCGGCGGTCGAGGTACTGGTGGTCGCCAACGTCCAGGGACTCGCCACCTACTACCTCGAGCACGGGGACGTCGCGCCCCTGCGCACCGCGATCGCGACCTTTCAGCACTTTCTCGCCCGCGAGGCGTTTGCGCCGCGAGCGTGACCCTCAGGTGTGCAGCCGCACCGGAAGCGACTTGAGCTGGCTGGAGAACTGAGAGAGCACCCAGGTCGGGGCCCCGTCAATGGCCATCCTGGGGAAGCGGCGGACCGTCTCGGCGACGAGAATCCGCAGCTCCAGGCGGGCGAGCGCGGTTCCAAGGCAGAAGTGCCTGCCCCCGGCGCCGAAGGCTTGGTGCTCGGGGTTACGGGTGACATCAAAGCGGTCAGGATCGCTGTAGACGCTCTCGTCCCGGTTGGAGGACGGGTACCAGAGCGCGACCTTGTCGCCCGCGTGGATCGGGCACCCGCCGAGGGTCGTCTCCTTCGTGGCGGTGCGGCGAAAGTGGGCAAAGGCCGGGAACATCCGCAGGGCCTCCTCAACGGCGCTTGGGACGAGACTGGGGTCGTCAATGAGTTTCTGTCGCTCATCCGGGTTTTCCATCAGCGCCCGCATGCAGCTCGTGTAGGTTGCCTTCGTCGAGTCGTTGCCGGCGGCCATCAGCAGCACGAAGCCGGCGAAGATCTCGACGTCGGTGAGCTGGTCGCCATCGACCTCCGCAAAGATGAGGGTGCTGAGCAGGTCGTCGGTCGGGTTGGCCCGCCGCTCGGCGACGAGCGTCATGCAGCGTTCAAAGAGCATCGGCACATCCTCGGCGACGAGCTGCTCGATGCCCTTGGGGTTGAGGTCGGGGTCGCCGAAGCCTAGAAGCGTGTTGATCGCGGTCGCCCACGGAATGTCGTCCTCTGGGGAGAGGCCCATGAAGCTGCCGATCACGCGCGCGACGACGGGCTGGGCGACATCTGAGACGAGGTCGCAGGTCTCACGGTCTGCGACGGTGTCCAGGACGCGCGTGGTGATCTCCAGGATCTTCTCTTCGTGACGAGCGATCGCCTTCGGGGTGAAGCCACGCTGGAAGAGCGCCTTGATCCGGTCGTGCTTGGGTGGGTCCATGCCGATGAACATGCCCTGGATAAGCTCGAGGGGAACCGCGTGGTCGGTGAGGATGATGTTCTGGGCTGAGGAGTAGGTCTCCCAGTCGCGGCTCACCTCGTGGATGAGCTCGGCGGTCGTGACCGACCAGAAGCCGGCGTCCGCAGGGGACTGGGAGATCCCGCTGCTCCAGTGCACGGGGCACTCGCGACGGAGCCGGCGGAACACGTCGTGAGGGGCTCCCTCCGTCCAGAGGGCGTCGTCAGCGACGCGGAGGGAGTCGAGCGGTTGCTGGGTGGAAATCGCCATGAAGCCATTCTACCGCATTCTGCACCGACCGGTGAAGAATGCGCAGCCGATCACCGGGCCGATCAGTCGGAGCGTGGCGCGACGATGGTGATCGTGCCCTGGGCGGCGCAGGCCAGGCGTTCCGCCTGGTAGATCTCGCCGCGGACGACTGCGCTGCGCGTCGTCATCGCGAGCACGCTCGCCTCCGCGCGGACCCGGCCGTCCTTGACCGCCGCGATGTAGTTGATCTTGAGGTCGGTCGTCGCCGCCCAACTGCCCGTCGGCATTAGCGGGTACACAGCCGCGCCGGTGATGTGGTCGAGGATGGCGGCGAGTGCGCCGCCGTGGACGTTCCCTGAGATGGTGACCAGCTCGGGGCGGAGGTCCGCTTCAGCCGAGAGCCGCCCAGGGGAGACGTCAATGAAGCGGATCCCGAGATAGCCGGGCAGCCCTTCCGTGCTGTTACCCCATTCGAGTATCCCGCGGGCGAGCTCCGCGTTGTAGCGTTCCTTCAGGCCGCCCGTGGTCACGGCCGCTCCGATTCAGTTGGCGGGGTCGATCGTGGCGGGCGCGTCGGCTCTGCGTGGGGAGGGGGGAGTGTGGCGAACATCTGAAGAAACGTACCAGTCGGTCCATTTCCCCCTGGCGGTCTCGGCAGCCTCGTGGGTGTCCGGGGCGGGCTGCCTGCTTGCGCACTAGGAGCGTGGGTCGGTAACCCGGCCGGGTCCGTCCGGCGGGTTTAAGACCATGTGGTCATGAGCGCGATTGTTCAGGACCGGCTGGTTGAGGTAGAGGCCCTGCCCGAGGTGTCGGTGGCCGCGGAGCGGCTGGCGGTGGAGAAGACGTTCCGGGCCTATGACCCTGAGCAGGTGTTGTTGATGGCGCCGGTGCTTCGGGACTGGGTGCCTGAGGGGGATCTGGCGCACTTCGTGTCGGACCTGGTCGATTCCGGTGTTTTGGACTTGTCCGCGATCTATGCGGATTACACGGAGCAGCGTGGCTTTCCGCCCTATGACCCGCGCCTGATGCTCAAGCTGTTGATCTATGGGTACGCGAACGCGGTGACGTCGTCTCGCAAGCTGGAGCGTGCGACCTACCGTGACGTGGCGGTCCGGATGTTGTGCGCAGATCAGCATCCGGACTTCAGGTCGATCGGCCGGTTCCGTGAACGTCATCTTGAGGCGTTGGGAGAGTTGTTCGTCCAGGCTCTGAGGTTGTGTCAGAAGGCGAGCATGGTCGGGTTGGGCACCCTGGCGTTGGATGGCACCAAGCTCCGTGCGAACGCGTCCAGGCATAAGGCGATGAGCTACGGGCGGATGGTCAAGAAAGAGACCGAGCTTGATGTGGAGATCGCCGCGTTGCGTGCCCAGGTCAAGGATGTTCTCGCGGACGCTGCCGCGACCGATGCCGCTGAGGATGTTGAGTTCGGCGTGGATCGTCGTGGTGATGAGTTGCCCGATGAGCTTCAGCGGCGCGAAAGTCGTCTCGCTGTGATCCGTGAAGCGAAAGAGGCATTGGAGGCTGAGGCCAAAGCGGCTGAGGAAGCCCGGCGGGCGGAGATGCGTGAGGAGGGTCGCGAGCCGCGGACTTCACCGTCGGGGCGTGATCCCTTCAAGCCCAAACCCAAGGCGCAACGGAACTTCACCGACCCTGAGTCCAAGATCATGAAAACGTCAGATGGGGCGTTTCATCAGTGCTACAACGCCCAGGCTGTCGTTGACTCTCACACCCAGGTGATCGTGGTCGCAGATGTCTCTGACCAGGCCCCGGATGCCCGGCAACTGGAGCCGGCGTTGGATCAGCTTGATGAGAACTTGGCGGCGATCGACGCGTCATTGCCGGACAAGGCGGCGCTGGTCGCTGACGCCGGCTACTTCTCCGAGGAGAACGTTCGGGTTACTGCTCAGCACAGCCTTGACCCGTATCTCGCGACCGGCCGGTTCAAGCACACAGAACCGCCCGTGCCGGCGCCGCGTGGGCGGATCCCGAAGGACGCGACACCGAAGCAGTTGATGGCACGGAAGCTGAAGACCAAGAACGGCGCAGCTGTCTACAAGCGGCGCAAAGCGATCGTTGAGCCGGTGTTCGGACAGATGAGCACCGTCCAGAACGCGCGTGAGCTGAGGCTACGCGGCAAGGCCGCCGCTCGTGCTCAATGGCGATTCCACTGCGCGGTGCACAACCTGCTCAAGCTGCACCGCAACGGCGGGCTGGTGCTGATCTCGGCCGGATGACCCGCCCCAACGTGCCCTGAGCGGCGCCACCGACGCGCTCAACCCGATTGTCCGCAACCAACCGATCCCGCCCACCGCGAACCTGGCCTGTCCAAGCCGCGCTCACTCCTGCCCAGAACCGTTACCGACCCACGCTCCTAGGAGCGTGGGTCGGTAACCCGGCCGGGTCCGTCCGGCGGGTTTAAGACCATGTGGTCATGAGCGCGATTGTTCAGGACCGGCTGGTTGAGGTAGAGGCCCTGCCCGAGGTGTCGGTGGCCGCGGAGCGGCTGGCGGTGGAGAAGACGTTCCGGGCCTATGACCCTGAGCAGGTGTTGTTGATGGCGCCGGTGCTTCGGGACTGGGTGCCTGAGGGGGATCTGGCGCACTTCGTGTCGGACCTGGTCGATTCCGGTGTTTTGGACTTGTCCGCGATCTATGCGGATTACACGGAGCAGCGTGGCTTTCCGCCCTATGACCCGCGCCTGATGCTCAAGCTGTTGATCTATGGGTACGCGAACGCGGTGACGTCGTCTCGCAAGCTGGAGCGTGCGACCTACCGTGACGTGGCGGTCCGGATGTTGTGCGCAGATCAGCATCCGGACTTCAGGTCGATCGGCCGGTTCCGTGAACGTCATCTTGAGGCGTTGGGAGAGTTGTTCGTCCAGGCTCTGAGGTTGTGTCAGAAGGCGAGCATGGTCGGGTTGGGCACCCTGGCGTTGGATGGCACCAAGCTCCGTGCGAACGCGTCCAGGCATAAGGCGATGAGCTACGGGCGGATGGTCAAGAAAGAGACCGAGCTTGATGTGGAGATCGCCGCGTTGCGTGCCCAGGTCAAGGATGTTCTCGCGGACGCTGCCGCGACCGATGCCGCTGAGGATGTTGAGTTCGGCGTGGATCGTCGTGGTGATGAGTTGCCCGATGAGCTTCAGCGGCGCGAAAGTCGTCTCGCTGTGATCCGTGAAGCGAAAGAGGCATTGGAGGCTGAGGCCAAAGCGGCTGAGGAAGCCCGGCGGGCGGAGATGCGTGAGGAGGGTCGCGAGCCGCGGACTTCACCGTCGGGGCGTGATCCCTTCAAGCCCAAACCCAAGGCGCAACGGAACTTCACCGACCCTGAGTCCAAGATCATGAAAACGTCAGATGGGGCGTTTCATCAGTGCTACAACGCCCAGGCTGTCGTTGACTCTCACACCCAGGTGATCGTGGTCGCAGATGTCTCTGACCAGGCCCCGGATGCCCGGCAACTGGAGCCGGCGTTGGATCAGCTTGATGAGAACTTGGCGGCGATCGACGCGTCATTGCCGGACAAGGCGGCGCTGGTCGCTGACGCCGGCTACTTCTCCGAGGAGAACGTTCGGGTTACTGCTCAGCACAGCCTTGACCCGTATCTCGCGACCGGCCGGTTCAAGCACACAGAACCGCCCGTGCCGGCGCCGCGTGGGCGGATCCCGAAGGACGCGACACCGAAGCAGTTGATGGCACGGAAGCTGAAGACCAAGAACGGCGCAGCTGTCTACAAGCGGCGCAAAGCGATCGTTGAGCCGGTGTTCGGACAGATGAGCACCGTCCAGAACGCGCGTGAGCTGAGGCTACGCGGCAAGGCCGCCGCTCGTGCTCAATGGCGATTCCACTGCGCGGTGCACAACCTGCTCAAGCTGCACCGCAACGGCGGGCTGGTGCTGATCTCGGCCGGATGACCCGCCCCAACGTGCCCTGAGCGGCGCCACCGACGCGCTCAACCCGATTGTCCGCAACCAACCGATCCCGCCCACCGCGAACCTGGCCTGTCCAAGCCGCGCTCACTCCTGCCCAGAACCGTTACCGACCCACGCTCCTAGGATCAGCCCGGCCCTTCCCTGAGCTTACAAACGTATGTGATAGCGTACATCGGGTCGTGAGGACCGACTCAATCACCGAACCCGGCCAAGGCATACCCGCAGCGATGCCCGCGGGGGAGTCGGCTGCGGGCTCGCCGGCGGGCCCCGGGCCGTTGGGACCGCGGGTCAAGGCGCTGCGAGAGGCGATGGACCTCTCCCTCCGTGACCTCGCCGACCGCTGCGGGGTCTCGGCACCGATGCTCTCTCAGGTCGAACGGGGGGAGACGAGCCCGACCCTGCAGATCGCCGCCAAGATCGCGGCTGGACTGGAGCTGCGCCTGTCGCAGCTGCTGCGACTCGATGAGGAGGGTGCGGTCAGCGTCGTCCGGGCCGGTGAGCGGCGCAAGGGACCGGGCGGCGTCGCCGGGCATCGCTACGAGATTCTCACCCCGCCGCTGCCCGGCCAACGGGTCGAGCTCTCCGAACATGTGCTCGCCCCCGGGGCATCCACGGGCGGGGCCGGAGACCCGCCGATGCATGAGCCGGGTAGCCGTGAGACCGCTCTCATCCGGGAGGGGACGGTCACGTTCGCCTGTGACGGCGAGCGCTTTGAGCTCGGTCCCGGCGACGCCGTCACCTTCGACGCCGACCTGCCCCACCACTTCGAGAATCGCGGCCCGGGGGAGGCGACCCTGTACGCGATCCTCAGCGCCGGATTGCGGCGCAGCTGACGCGTTCCGCTGAGACCGTGAACGTCACCCGACCCACCCCGTCCCGACAGAGGAGAGATATGCCTCAATCGTTGTTCGACAAGATCTGGGAGCGCCACGAGGTCGCGCCGGGCCTCATTTACATCGACCTTCACCTCGTGCACGAGGTGACGAGCCCGCAGGCCTTTGACGGCTTGCGGCTGTCCGGCCGTCAGGTGCGCCGGCCCGACCGCACGCTCGCGACCGCCGACCACAACACGCCGACCGACGGGACCGCGGCCGCCCGCCTGATCGCGGACGAGCTCTCCCGAGTGCAGGTCCAGACCCTCGAGGCGAACGCGGCGGAGTTCGGGATTCCGATCTACTCGCTCGGCTCCGAGCATCAGGGGATCGTGCACGTGATCGGCCCCGAGCTCGGCGTCACCCAGCCGGGGATGACGATCGTCTGCGGCGACTCCCATACCGCCACCCACGGTGCATTCGGCGCGCTTGCCTTCGGGATCGGCACCTCTGAGGTGGAACATGTGCTTGCCACCCAGACGCTTGTGCAGACCAAGCCCAAGTCGATGAGGATCCGGTATGACGGGGCGCTCGGCTACGGGGTCACCGCCAAGGACCTGATCCTCTACACGATCGGCCAGATGGGCGTCGCCGGGGCGACCGGATACGTGGTCGAATTCGCGGGCCCGGCGATTGAGGCGCTCTCGATGGAGGGCCGGATGACCGTCTGCAACATGACGATCGAGGGGGGCGGCCGGGCCGGGATGATCGCGCCGGACGAGACGACCTTCGCCTACGTCATCGGCCGACCCGCTGCCCCGGCGGAGGTACCGGCCGACTGGCGGGAGCTGCGCAGTGATGAGGGGGCTCGCTTCGACAGGGAGCTCGTCATCGACTGTGGGCAGATCTCCCCGATGGTGAGCTGGGGCACCAACCCGGCGATGGTCGCGCCCGTCACCGATGACGTGCCGGCCCCGCGTTCTGAGCAGGATGAGCGCGCCCTCGACTACATGGGCCTCCGTGGCGGCACCCCGATCGAGGAGATCACCCTCGACCGGGTGTTCATCGGGTCCTGCACGAACTCGCGGATCGGCGATCTCCGCGCCGCCGCCGACATGGTCCGCGGCCGCCGGGTCGCCGACGGCGTCTACGCGATGGTCGTGCCCGGCTCGGTTCAGGTGAAGGCCCAGGCCGAGGCCGAGGGGCTCGACGAGATCTTCCGGGCCGCCGGCTTCGACTGGCGGGCGGCCGGCTGCTCGATGTGCCTGGGCATGAACCCGGACGTCGCCGCCCCCGGGGAGCGGATCGCCTCGACCTCGAACCGCAACTTCGAGGGGCGCCAGGGCCGGGGAGCACGGACCCACCTCGTCTCCCCACAGATGGCGGCGGCCGCGGCGATCGAGGGACACTTCGTCGACATCCGCACCTGGTCACCATCCACCCCGTCCACCCACTCACCCACCGCGGAGGCCTGAACCCATGCGAGCGATCGAAACGATCACCGGCGAGGTGTCCGTGCTCCGGCGTGATGACATTGACACCGACCAGATCATGCCCAAGCAGTTCCTCAAGCGGGTCCAGCGGACCGGCTTTGGCGAGTTCCTCTTCTACGACTGGGCCAAGGAGCCGGACTGGCACCTCCCGGCCAACCCGATCCTCGTCACCGGGCGCAACTTCGGCTGTGGCTCCAGTCGTGAGCACGCCCCGTGGGGACTGGAGGACTACGGGTTCCAGGCGATCATCGCCGAGAGCTTCGCCGACATCTTCTACTCCAACTGCACGAAGATCGGCCTGCTTCCGATCCCGCTGCCGGCGGAGGCGTGCGCGGCGATCGCGGAGGCCGGCAGCGCCCAGATCGACCTCGCCGCCCAGGAGGTCCGCTGGCCCGGCGGGTCAGCCACCTTCGCCATCGACGCGGAGATCAAGCACCGCCTGCTGAACGGGCTCGATGACATCGGCGTCACCCTCTCTCAGGAGGAGGCGATCGCCGCCTATGAGAGCCAACGGGAGCGCCAGGGTCCGGTGACCACGGCGCTGTGAGCCCAGCCACCGGGGTGCCCGGGTGATGCCGAGCGCGAATCGGGATTGGGACGCCCGCACCTACCATCGGGTCTCCACGCCCCACCGGGGGTGGGCCAAGGCGCTGATCGACCGTCTCGAGCTGCGCGGGGACGAGACGGTCTGTGACGCCGGGTGTGGGTCGGGCGCGGTCACGGCGATGCTCGCCGATGCGCTCCCGGCCGGCCGGATCTACGCCGTCGACGTGGCTCCGTCGATGGTCGCCCACGCCCGCGAGACGCTCGCCGGACGGCCGGTCACCGTGCTCGCCCAGGAGCTGACGGAGCTCACCCTGCCCGAGCCGGTCGACGCGATCTTCTCGAGCGCCACCTTTCACTGGATCGCCGACCACGACACGCTCTTTCGCCGGCTCGCGCTGGCCCTCCGGCCCGGCGGACGCCTCGTCGCCCAATGTGGGGGAGAGGGCAACATCGACGCCTTCCGCGCGATCGCAGACGACGTCGCCTTCACCGAGGCACCGTTTGCCCAGTATTTCCAGGACTGGACCCGGCCCTGGCACTACGCCGGTGCAGACGCGACCGCCGTCCGGCTCACCGACGCCGGGTTCCGTGACGTCCACACCTGGCTCGCGCCGGCGCCGACCGCGATCGACGATCCAAAGCCGTTCCTGACCAGCGTCTGCCTTGTCCGCCACCTCGACGCGCTCCCCCCCGCGCTGCGCGAGGTCTTCGTCGACCGGGTGCTCGAACGGTGCACGCATCCGCTCGTCCTCGATTACGTTCGCCTCAACATCGTCGCAACAAAGTCGACTGAAGCGGTTGACTAATCCGAAATAAGCTCGGCGCCTGATGCTCGCCCTCGACATTCAGAACCTCGTCAAGCGCTATCCGAGTGGCACCGAGGCGCTCAAGGGCGTCACGCTGCAGATCCCCGAAGGCGCCTTCTTCGGTCTGCTCGGTCCCAACGGCGCGGGCAAGTCGACGCTCATCCACTGCACGACGGGTCTTGCTCGTCCGACCTCCGGCAGCGTGCGGGTGTTCGAGCATGACGCGGTCAACCATTATCAGCATGCACGCTCGGGGGTGGGGCTCGCCCCGCAGGAGATCAATCTCGATCAGTTCCTCACCGTCGAACAGGTGCTCGACTACCACGGGGGCTACTTCGGAATGACGCGGCGAGAGCGGCGCGCCCGGGCCGGTGAGCTGCTCGAGGCCTTCAGCCTCACCGAGAAACGGGAGGACTTCACCCGGTTCCTCTCAGGCGGCATGAAGCGGCGGCTCACGCTCGCTCGCGCCCTGATGCACCGCCCGCCCCTGCTCATCCTCGACGAGCCGACTGCGGGCGTCGATGTCGAGCTGCGCCTCGAGCTGTGGCGCTACATCGAGCGGGTCAACGTGGAGGGCACGACGATCCTGCTGACGACCCACTACCTCGAGGAGGCCGAGCGGCTCTGTGACCGGATCGCCTTCATCAACCACGGTTCGATCATCACCGAGGGTTCAGTCGGCGAGATCTGCGATCACTTCCATGTCGCCACGCTGGAGGACGCCTACCTGCGCCTGATCGGCCGCGACGAACTCTCCCGCGCATGAGCAGCCTCGACTCCGATTCCGGCCTCAGTGCCTTCGGCTCACCCCGCCGGGACGGGCGCCGCCCGCTCGTCAGCGGCGGGCCGGTGACCGTCGGCACCCGCCGCATCCGGATGCGTGCGCTCGTCGGCCGTGAAGTCGCCCGCTTCATGAAGATCAAACGCCAGACGCTCGGGGCGCCGATCCTCGAGACGTTCCTCTATATCTCGGTGTTCGGTGCGGCGCTCGGGGCGGCGATCCACCTCGTCCACGGCTTCCGCTATATCGTCTTCGTCCTCCCGGGGCTGATCATGATGGCGTTCGCGACCAACGCGTTCGCGAACAACTCCAGCTCGATCCTGCAGCAGAAGTTCACCCACGCGATCGACGATCAACTCAGCTCCCCCGCCTCCCCGCTCGAGCTGCTGCTCGGTTTCACCCTTGGCGGCTTCCTCCGGGGCCTGCTCGTCTCGGGCATCTCCTACGCCGTTGCCGGGGCGCTCGTCGGCGAGCCGGTTCGCCACCTGCTCGTGCTGCTGCCGTCGATCGCGCTCGTCGGCCTCTTCTTCGCTCTCGCCGGGGTGCTCGTCGGGGTGCGGGCCAAACAGTTCGATGATGTCGCCCTCTATCAGACCTTCGTCATCCAGCCGCTCATCTTCCTCGGCGGGGTCTTCTATTCGGCCTCCTCGTTACCCCAGCCCTTCGGGACCCTCACCCACTTCGACCCGATCTACTACATGATCTCGCTCACCCGGTATGGGTTCATCGGCTTCCGGGAGACGTCGATCCTCGTCTCGTTCCTGGCGCTCGCCGCGGCGACCGCCGCGCTGTTCGCCGTGGATCTGTGGATCTTCACCCGGGGCCGGTACCTGCGCAGCTGACCCGGCGGGGACCGCGTTCTCCGCCCGTGGGATGAATCACAGATCAGCCCTTGGGTCCCTTCAGCCGCCGCCTGCCACGGACTACCTTTGTGATCATGACCGCCTCCGCCCCGAGCGTTCCGTCGCCGAACGAGCCGCCGCATGGCCGGATCGCCACCGTCTATGCCGGCCTGGGGCGCTTCGTCGTCCGCTTCCGCTGGGCGATCCTCGTCTTCTGGGTTCTCGCGGTTGCGTTCACCTCGGCGGTGATGCCGAACATCGCCAATGAGATCAACGGGAACAACTCGGCGTTTCTGAAGCCGAGCGAGCCGAGCATCAGGGCCGCCAACCTCGCCGCTCCTCTCACCGGGGCGGGGATCGGCACCAAGAACACGAGCATCCAGGTCGTCGCCTCCGCCTCAACGCCACTGACGCCGGCGGACACGGCCACCCTCCAGCGCCTCGCGCGCGCTCTGCTCGCGGTACCCGCCGTCCACTCGGTTCGCCTCGGCGGGGTCGCCCGGGACGGTGAGGCGGCCGAACTCCTCATCCGTGCGACGGCGAGCCAGTCAGAGATCTCCAAGGACAAGACCCTGATCGACAAGATCACGGCCACGCTCGCCAAGGCGGGCGCGCCCCCCGGCCTGTCGCTCAACGTCGCCGGCCAGATCGCCACGGTCGTCGCGAGCCAGAACCAATCCAACAAGCAGGGAAACCAAACCCAGCTGTTCTCGATCCTGTTCGTCGTGGTGCTGCTGCTGCTCGTCTTCCGCTCACCGCTCGCGGCGGTCATCACCCTCATACCGAGCGTGTTCGCCTTGCTCATCTCGATGCGGGTGGTCGCGGCGATCGCCTCCGCCGGTGTGCTGCAGATCTCCGCGATCACCCAGATCCTCCTGATCGTTCTGCTGATCGGGGCGGGCACCGACTACGGACTGTTCCTCGTCTTCCGGGTCCGCGAGAACATGCGCGATGGGCTCGAGGCGCGGGCCGGTGTGGCCCGGGCGGTGGTGAGCGTCGGTGAGTCGATCACCGGATCGGCAGGAACGGTCATCCTCGCCCTGCTCACGCTGCTGTTCGCCAGCTTCGGGCTCTACCACGACCTCGGTCTGCCGCTCGCGATCGGCGTGTTCGTGATGCTGCTGATCGGCCTCACCCTGCAGCCGGCACTGCTGGCGATCTTCGGCACCAAGGCGTTCTGGCCGGTCATCCCCCGCCCAGGCGCCCAGAAGGAGGGGGTGTGGGGCACGGTCGCCAAGCGGCTCGTCGCCCGGCCCGGCGTCACGCTCGTCGTCGGGCTGATCATCTTCGGTGGGCTCGCCCTCGGCGCCCTGGGATATCAGGCCGGTGGTTTCGGCGGGAGCACGACCGCCCCCGCCGGGACGAGCGCGGCCGCCGGGAACGCCGCCCTTGCCCGGCACTTCCCGCGGTCGGCGAACAACCCCGCGAACCTCGTCTTCGCCTTCGGCCACAACGTCTGGAACGATCCGGCGACGATCAACGCCGCCGAACGCTCGCTCGAACGCTCCGGACAGTTCACTGCGCTCAGCGGGCCGCTCGATCCGAACGGAACCACCCTCAGTCCGGCCGAGTTCGTCGCGCTCCACCATCGCCTCGGCCCGCCTCAGCAACTGCCGCTGAGGGTTCCGGCCGGGGTCGGTGTGCCCGCGCCGGTCTACGACGCCTACCGAGCTGATGCGCTGTTCCTCTCCGCAGACGGACGGATACTGCAGTTCGAGGCGGCCCTGCGTGCCGGCGCCCAGGACTCGACGGCGGCGATGAACGCCACCCCGCAGATCCGGGCGGCCGTTCACCGCGCGGGTGCTACGTCAGGGGCAACCCAGACCGGCGTGTCCGGTGAGGCCGCCGCGGTCTACGACATCAACAGCGCCGCCAACAGCGACCTCGCGCTGATCGTGCCGATCGCGATTGTCGCGATCGGCCTCCTGCTCGCCCTCGTGCTCCGTTCCGCCATCGCGCCGCTCTATCTCATCGTCAGCGTCGGCCTGTCCTTCCTTGCCGCGCTCGGGGCGGCGACGATCGTCTTCCTCGACTTCGGGAACTACGGCGGGATCACCTTCGTCCTCCCGTTCCTCCTGTTCATCTTCCTGCTCGCCCTCGGCGAGGACTACAACATCCTTGTGATGACCCGGATCCGTGAGGAGGCGCGGCACATGCCGCTGCGCGAGGCGGTGATCAAGGCCGTCTCTCGCAGCGGGTCGACGGTGACGACCGCCGGCATCATCCTCGGTGGCACGTTCGCGGTCTTCGCGATCGTCGGGGGTGGCGGTGGCGGCGGGAAGGGCGCGAGCTCGTTCACGCCGATCGGGTTCGGACTCGCCCTTGGCATCCTCATGGACACCTTTCTCGTGCGCACCCTGCTCGTCCCCTCCACGGTGATGCTGCTCGGGCGCTGGAACTGGTGGCCCTCGCGCCTCGGGCAGCCGACACTCGCCGGGCCCGCCACCCCTTCGCCGGCGGAACCGGCCGGGCCCGAGGCGCGGCTGACACCCGCGCCCGACAGCGCCTGAACGGTTCGCGCTGCTAGGGTCGCGGACCCATGTCACACACGATCGTTCTTCTCCCGGGGGACGGGATCGGTCCCGAGATCACCGCCCCGACCGTGACGCTGCTCGAGCGGCTCGGACTCGACCTGCGCTTTGAGGAGCATCGCTTCGGCGGGGCAGCCATCGATGCCGACGGGGCTGCGCTCACCGACGACACCCTTGCCGCGTGCGCCAACGCCGACGCCGTCCTGCTCGCCGCCGTCGGCGGACCCAAATGGGACAGCACGGATCCCCAGCGGCCGCGCCCCGAGCAGGGCCTCCTCGGCCTGCGCAAGGGCCTGGGTCTGTACGCGAACCTCCGGCCCGTCAAGCCGATCCCGGCCCTGTCGGCGGCCAGCCCGCTCAAGGGGGAGGTGATCGCCGGAACCGATCTGCTCGTCATCCGGGAGCTCACCGGAGGCATCTACTTCGGGGAGAAGACGCGGACGGCCACTCAGGCGAGCGACCTGTGCACCTATACCGCCGCTGAGATCGAGCGGATCGCCCGCGTCGCCTTCGAGGCCGCGCGCGGACGCTCAGGGCGGGTCGCCTCCGTTGACAAGGCCAACGTGCTGGAGACAAGCCGCCTGTGGCGGGAGGTCGTGCACACGCTGCACGCCGCCGAGTACGGCGATATCGAACTCACCGACGTGCTCGTCGACAACGCCGCGATGCAGCTTGTCTCGCACCCCTCCGGGTTCGACGTGCTCGTCACCGAGAACATGTTCGGCGACATCCTCTCGGATGAGGCCGCGACGCTCACCGGCAGCATCGGCATGCTCCCGAGCGCGAGCCTCGGCGCCCCCGGTGCCCCGGGTGTGTTCGAGCCGGTCCACGGTTCGGCCCCCGACATCGCCGGCCAGGGGGTTGCCAATCCCCTCGCGATGTTCCTCTCTGCCGCCCTCCTACTCCGTCACGGCCTCGGTTTGGAGGACCCGGCGGCGGCGGTAGAATCAGCGGTTCACCAGGCCCTGGCCGACGGCCTCAGGACACGGGATCTGGGCGGTTCCGCGTCGACGGCGCAGGCCGCGCAGGCCGTACTCGCACACCTGTAGGCGTCCGGCCACGGTCGCCACAAGCAAGGAGAAACGACGTGGATCAAGCGGACCTCATCTGGCAAAACGGGGAGCTCGTTGCCTGGGAGGACGCGAAGGTACACGTCCTGACCCACGGTCTGCACTACGGCACCGGCGTCTTCGAGGGGGTCCGTGCGTACGAAACGTCGCGCGGATCGGCGATCTTCCGCCACGCCGACCACATCGATCGGCTCTTTCAGTCCGCCGCGCTCTACTACATGGACATCCCGTTCTCCAAGGCGGAGATCCGCGAAGCCGCCCACGACCTGCTCAAGGCCAACGGACTGCGCGAGTGCTACCTGCGGCCGATCGCCTTCCGGGGGTATGGCTCGATGGGGCTCAACCCGCTCGCGGCCCCGGTCGAGGTCGCAATCGCCGCCTGGCCGTGGGGTGCCTACCTCGGCGAAGACGCCAAGCTCGCCGGGATCCACGCGAAGGTCTCCTCCTGGCGGCGGATGTCGGCCGACGCGCTCATTCCCCACGCCAAAGCCTCCGGCCAGTACCTCAACTCGATCCTCGCCAAGCTCGAGTCCCTCAAGGCCGGCTACGACGAGGCGATCATGCTCGACGACCACGGCTTCGTCTCCGAGGGCAGCGGGGAGAACATCTTCGTCGTGCGCAACGGTCAGCTGCTCACCCCGCCCCAGTCGGCCGCGATTCTCGACGGGATCACGCGCGCTTCGATCATCGAGATCGCCCGGGACTGCGGTTTCGAGCTGATCGAGCGCAACATCGCCCGGGCCGAGTTGTACGTCGCTGACGAGGTGTTCCTCACCGGCACCGCCGCTGAGCTCGTGCCGGTGACCAGGGTCGACGATCATGTCGTGGGTGACGGTGAGCGGGGACCGATCACCGCCCAGGTCGCCGACGTCTTCGAGCGGGCGCTGCGTGGACTGGACGACCGTTATGCCGCCTGGCTCGACATCGTCGACGTGCCCGCCGCCAGCGCCGCACCCTGACGCCACCGGCGATCGATGACGCGGATCGAGCTCTACGACACGACCCTGCGTGACGGCATGCAGGGGGAGGGAATGTCGCTGTCGGCGCATGAGAAGCTCCGGGTCGCCCATACCCTCGACGAGCTCGGCATCGACGTCATCGAGGCCGGCTTCCCCAGCTCGAACCCGAAGGAACTCGAACTGTTCGGGCTGCTCAGCGCCGAGCGCTTCGACCACGCGCAGGTGGCGGCATTCGGCATGACGCACCGCAAGGACCTCAGCGCCGCCGAGGACCCGGCACTCGCGGTGCTCGCGGACTGCTTTGCCCCGATCGCCACGATCGTCGGCAAGACGTGGTCGCTGCACCTTGAGAAGGTCGTGAAGGTGAGCCCGGCCGAGAATCTCGCGATGATCGCGGACTCGGTCGCGTTCCTCGTCTCCGCGGGGAAGCGGGTGATCTACGACGCCGAGCACTTCTTCGACGGCTTCTGTGCCGACCGCGAGTACGCGCTCGCCTGCCTGATGGCGGCCGCACGCGCCGGAGCCGACACGGTCGTCTGCTGCGACACCAACGGTGGCTCCCTGCCCGAGCAGATCGCCGAGGCGATCGCTGCCGTCCGAGCCACGCTTCCTCCGGCGGTGGCGGTCGGAATCCACTGCCACGACGACGCCGGACTCGGGGTGGCCAACACGCTCGCGGCCGTCACGGCCGGTGCCCGGCAGGTCCAAGGCACCCAGAACGGTTACGGGGAGCGCTGCGGCAACGCGAACCTCACGACCGCGGTGGCGAACCTCCAGCTCAAGCTCGGCTACGCGTGCGTCAGGCCGGACCAGCTTGCCCAGCTCACCGCCGCATCCGGCTTTCTCAACGAGCTGCTCAACCTCGCCCCCAATCCAGATCAGCCCTACGTGGGACGCAACGCCTTTGCCCACAAGGGAGGCATGCACGTGGCCGGCATCGCAGCCGACCCGGCCACCTTCGAGCACATCGACCCGGTGCTCGTCGGCAACAGTCGCGACGTCCTCGTCTCCGAGCTGTCGGGCCGCGGGACGATCCTCGCACACGCCGAGCGCGCCGGGATCTCGCTTGAGGACAACGTCGCCGCCCGCGTCCTCGAAGACGTCAAGGAGCGTGAGCACCGGGGCTATCACTATGAGGCGGCCGACGGCTCGCTCGAGCTCCTGTTGCGCAAGGCCACCGGGGACTACGAGCCGCTGTTCGTGCTCGAGTCCTGGCGGGTGATCGTGGAGAAGCGCGCCGAGGACCGTGTCGCCACGGAGGCGACGGTGAAGCTGTGGGCGCCGCCCGGCCCGGACGCCGTGCGCTACGTCCAGACCGCCGAGGGCAACGGGCCCGTCAACGCCCTCGACGCGGCGCTGCGCGGCGCGCTCGCGGCGATCTACCCCGATCTGGCGGGCATCGAGCTGGCGAACTTCAAGGTGAGGATCCTCGACGGCAACAAGGGAACGGAGGCCGTCACCCGAGTGCTGCTTGACTCGACGGGCGAGGACGGCCGCGAGTGGGGCGCCGTTGGCGTCTCCGCCAACGTGATCGAGGCCTCCTGGGAAGCGCTGCTTGACTCACTCGAGTACGGGATGCAGACCGCGTCCACCCATGCCGCCCGGGGAGCCCGGCTGGCGGGACGCGAGCCGTGAGCGAGCCCGGCGGCCCGCTGCCGCTTGCCCAACCTGTGCTCGGGGCCCGCGAGGAGGAGCTTGTGCTCGAGGTGCTCCGCTCCGGACACCTCTCGCTCGGCCCGCGTCTGGCTCGGTTCGAGCACGCGTTCGCTGACCGCGTCGGCGCAGTCCACGCGAGCGCGGTGTCCTCGGGGACCGCCGGACTGCACCTCGCCCTGCGCGCCGTCGGGGTGGCTCCCGGGACCGAGGTGGTCACCACACCGTTCAGCTTCGTCGCCTCCGCCAACGTCGCACTGTACGAGGGAGCGACCCCCGTGTTCGCCGACATCGACCCCGTCACCCTCAACCTCGATCCCGATGCTGCGGCCGCCGCGATCGGGCCGCGGACAGCCGCCCTTCTGCCCGTGCACGTGTTCGGATACCCGGCTGACCTGGCCGCCCTCGAAGGCCACGGGCTGCCGATCGTCGAGGATGCCTGTGAGGCGCTCGGCGGCACCTATGCCGACACCGGGGAGCGGGTCGGGAGCCGCGGACATCCGGCCGTGTTCGGGTTCTACGCGAACAAGCAGATCGCCACCGGCGAGGGCGGCATGGTCGTGTGTGCCTCCCCGGCCCAGAAGGAGCGGATCGACAGCGAGCGCAACCAAGGGCGCGCGCCGGACATGGGCTGGCTCGACCATGATCGCCTCGGTTTCAACTACCGACTCTCTGACCTTCACTGCGCCCTTGGCATCGCCCAGCTTGAGCGGCTCGATGCCATGCTCGCCGACCGCGCCCGAGTGGCGGCGCTGTACCGCCAGTACCTCGGTGCGCTGACGGACCGCGGGCTCGGGTTGCCCTGCGCCGACGGAGTCGGTGGGAGCGCGGCTCGTCGCGGGTGGTTCGTCTTCGTCGTCCAACTGCCCTCCGGGCAGGACCGCGATGCGACGGTGCGCGCCCTGGCGGAACGCGGCGTACCCGCCAAGCCGTACTTCCCCGCCATCCACCTGATGTCCTACTACCGCGAGCGATTCGGCTATCGGTCCGGCCAGTTTCCCGTGACTGAGGAGGTCTCCGCGCGCTCCCTTGCGCTCCCGTTCTTTCCGGCGATGACCGAGGCGCAGGTGGCGACCGTCGTCGCCGCTCTCACCGCGGTGCTCGGGCGCGTCGCGCCGACGTGACGGCGAGTGACCGGGCAAGACGATCTGACGAGCCCGGTCGCGGTGGCGCCGCCCTTCATCGGCCGGCGTCGCCTCGGCCGAGCATTCTTCGCCCGGCCGGTGCTGACCGTTGCCGCCGAGCTCATCGGCTGCGTCCTTGCCACGGGCGATGCGGCCGGGGTGATCGTCGAAACCGAGGCCTATCACGACTCTGAGCCCGCCTGCCATGCCCACGTCGGCCTCACCGCACGGACCGCGACCCTGTTCGGGCCGCCGGGAATCGCCTACGTCTACCGCTCCTACGGGGTGCACGCGCTCGTCAACGCCGTCTGTGAGCCGGAGGGAGTGGGGGCGGCGGTGCTCATCCGCGGCCTCGAGCCGGTCTGGGGACAGGAGCGGATGGCTCTGCGCCGCCGAATCGACTCTCTGACGATGCCGCCGCGCAGCGACCGCGCCCATGCCCGCGCTCTGTGCGCGGGTCCTGGGCGGCTCAGCCAGGCGCTCGGGATCACGCTCACGGACAACGGGAGCGAGCTCAGTCGGGGACGGCTGAGCATCTTGTCCCGGGGCCCTGGCTGGGAGGAACCGGAGATCACCACGGCCACGCGGATCGGCATCACCAAGGCTGTCGGTCTGCCTTGGCGGTTCTGTGCGGTTCAGTCGGCGTGCGTATCGGTACCTCCGCGCTGAGCGCCGCCTCGGCCGGCCCGTCGTGAGGGCGCGCTCAGCCCCCGAGGCCGGCGCCTCCGGAGCTTGCGCCGCCGGTGCCCGTGGTTGGGGGGGGCGGCGACCCGCCGGTGCTGGTGCCCGGGGTGGTGCTGACCGGCGCGGCCGGGGTGGTACCGGCCGGGGTGACGGGGGTCGTACTGGCAGGCGTCGTGGTCGCCGGGGTCGTGCCGGCTGGACCGTTACCCGCTGGAGTGGTCACGGTCGCCGGGGGGGTGGCGGCGCCCACCGCCCCCGATGGAACCGTCGCGGAGGAGGGAGCGCTGCTCGATCCGCCGGCGGTGACGGCCGTTGCCGTCGATGAGCCGGCGCTGGTCTGAGCGCTCGTCCCCGAGGACTGCCCAGCTAGGAGGTTCAGCGCCGCTTCCGTGTAGGCCTTCCAGATCTCTGCGGGAAAACTGCCGCCGACGACGGGCTGGCCGTTCCAGTTGGTAAGCATCGCCTTGCCGCTGTTGGGGTAGCCCATCCACACGCACGTCGTCAGCTGCGGGGTCCAGCCACAGAACCAGGCATCGACCTCGTTGTTGGTCGTACCCGTCTTACCGGCCACGTCGACTCCCGGAATCGCCGCCAAGCCGCCTGTGCCTGTCGCGACGACCCCTTGCAGCAGGCTGTGGATCGTTGCGGCGACGCTCGCGGACATGACACGCCGGTCCGTTGGGTGGTTGACGATGTCATGCTGGGCGCACGCGCCACACCCGGCGATCGAGTGGATTCCGATCGGGCCCTCGTCGACGTCGCCGAGGATCGGGTTGTAGACCTTCTCGCCCCCGTTGGCAACCGTCTCATACGCGTGGGTGAGGTCGAGGTTCGAGACTCCCTGGCTGAGCCCGCCGATGATCATCGCCGGGTTGGTGGAGACCGGGGAACGGATCCCGAGCAGGTGCGCCTGGCGCGCGATGTTGACGGTCCCGACGTGCATGCCGACCTGGACGAACACGCTGTTGTCTGACACCGCAGTCGCCTGGGCAAGCGTCGTCGGGCCGGTGTAGACGTTGGCGTAGTTATGGACGATGAAGTGCCCGATTGCGCCGTCAGGCTGGCGGAAGGGGATGTCGAGCGGGTGCGAATCGATGATCGAGCTCGGCGTGTAATCGCCGGTCCCGAGCGCCTGAGCGAGCGTGAAGAGCTTGAAGGCCGACCCGGGCTGGCGGTACCCGAGCGTCGCGAGGTTGAACGGGTCCGCCTGGTAGTCGCCGTTGCCTGACACCATCGCCCGGACCTCGCCGGTTGCATTGTCGATCGAGATGAGTGTCGCCGACGGGCCGTGGGCCTGGGCGATGAACTCGTCGACGGCCTGCTGGGCGGCCTGCTGCATCGCGAGGTTGATTGTCAGCTTGATCTTGAGCCCACCGTAGTAGGCCTCGTACGGGGCGATCTTGGCCGGGACCCCCTCTCGCTCGAGCGCGGTGATGATCTGGGGGCGGACCCAGCTGGTGAAGTACGGCGCCGACGGAGGCTCGGCGGGCTGCTGGATGTCGTTGACGGTCGGCAGCGGACGGGCGTTGGCGTGGGTGAAGACCTGGCGGGTGATGTAGCGCTGGGCGAGCATGTCCGACAGGACGAGGTTGCGGCGGGCGCGGGCGGCGCTCGGGTAGTAGAGCGGATTGAACCCGCCGGGGTTTGCGACGATTCCGGCGAGCAGAGCAGCCTGATAGGGCTTGAGCAGGCTCGCACAGGATGGCAAGTGAGGGTTCTGGACGGTGGCCGTCCCGCACCGGCCTGCGCTCGGGTCGGTTGGGTCATACCCCAACTGCTTGCCGAAGTAGATCCGGGCGGCGGACTCGATTCCGTACGCACCGTTGCCGAAGTAGATGATGTTGAGGTACTGGGTGAGGATCTTGGTCCGTTTCCAGCGGTGGACGAGCTGGAAGGCGAGTCCGGCCTCCCGCAGCTTCTCGAGGATCGTCCGGTTGTTCTGCTCGGCCAAGGCGTTCTTGACGAACTCCTCAGCGATCGTCGACGCACCCTGGGTCGGCCCCCCGGCGATGTCGTTGAGGAAGGCCCGGGCGATGCTCTTGAGATCGATCCCCGGGTCGGTCCAGAAGTGCTTGTCCTCCACCGAGACGATCGCGTGGACCATGTTCTGAGAGATCTGGCTCCAGCGGTCGATCACCGGCTGGTTGGGCGGGGCGAGGACCCCGATCGGCTTGCCCGTGTCGTCGTAGAGGACCGAGTCGACGTTCGCCTGATACTGCACCTGGTTGGAGAGCTGTGGCAGGTCGGACGCGACCGCTGTCAACATCCCGAACACGGCGGCGATCCCGGCGATCACCAGCAGGCTCAGGGTGACGACCACGACCCGAAGCTTGCGCAGGCGCGGGCGCGGTCCCTCTCCCCGGCGTCGAACCCGCTCGCGTCGCGGACCGCTGACGGTGAGCGATGGCGGGTCCACGCCAGCGCCACGAGCCGGCCGGTCGGTGAAGGTGTGATCTTCGACGGTCATATCAGCGGTGCCAGGCCCAGCGTTCGACCCCCAACCCGGGGAGCGGTCAGACTGCCCGGACCGAGAGACGGCGCAGGAGCGAGTGCGGTGGCGGCAACCGGGGCGAGCAGTTTAGACCCCGGACGGACGTCGCGTGTGGAGGCTCTGCGCTACCAGGCACCGACGCGCGCATCTGCACGGTCGCGGCCGTCGGGTGCCGCGACCGAGTCGGCCTCTAGGATGGCGGCCATGGACGAGCGCTCGACACCCGGCGGCGCCGCCCGCTGGCTGACCCGCAACAGCGTCGAATGTCTTCCCGATGGCGACCTCGAGCGCAAACTCGCCGAGGGGCGGCCCCTCCGAGTCAAGCTCGGAGTCGATCCGACGGCCCCCGATCTCACGCTCGGCCACACCGTGGTCCTCCAGAAGCTCGCAGAGTTCCAACAGCTCGGTCACACCGCGGTGCTGATCATCGGTGATGGCACCACTCAGGTCGGTGATCCGAGCGGTCGCTCGAGCACCCGGCCGATGCTCGATCCGGAGCAGATCGCCGCCAACGCCGCCACCTACCAGGAGCAGGCGTTCAAGATTCTCGACCGCGACCGCACCGAGATCCGCCATAACGCCGACTGGCTGATGATGGGGATGCCGGCGCTCTTTCGCCTGCTCTCCACGACGACCGTCGCGACCGTCGTCGAGCGCGAAGACTTCGCGCGCCGCCTGGCGGACAGAACCCCGATCTCGATGCTTGAACTCCTCTACCCGCTTCTGCAGGGATACGACTCCGTCGCCGTCCGGGCCGACGTCGAGCTCGGAGGCACCGACCAGACCTTCAATCTGCTGATGGGCCGCTCGATTCAACGAGCTTACGGGCTCCCCGGCCAGGCGATCCTCACCGTTCCGCTGCTCGTCGGGACCGACGGTGAGAAGAAGATGTCGAAGTCACTGGGCAATTACGTCGGGGTGGCCGAACCCGCCGCCGAGATCTACGGCAAGACGCTGTCGGTGCCCGATGCGGCACTTCCTCAGTGGTATGACCTCCTCCTCGGCGAGCCACTGCCAACGGACGTATCCCCCCGCGACGCCAAGCGCGCGCTTGCGAGGGCGCTGGCGGACCGTTTTGCCGGCCCCGGCAGAGGAGCGGAGGCGGAGGCCGCCTTTGATCGCGTCTTCGTACGCGGTGAGCTGCCGATTCAGGTCCCCGAGTTCCACTACGACACGGGTGGGGAGGCGGTCCACCTGCCGGCGCTGATGGCCGCCGCCTTTCGCCTCTCAACGTCCGAGGCGCGCCGACTGCTGAGCCAAGGCGGCGTCCGGCTCGACGGAGAACCGCTGGCCGCCGAACCACTGGACCGCGACGCCGTCGCCCTTGGCGGACGGGTCCTCTCCCTCGGCAAGCGCCGACACGTCCGGTTACACCTCACCTGATCCGGCCCGGTGCGCTGCGAGGTCGACGCCGCCCCAGCGCACCGAGCCGCAGGGCGGGCACGCGATGTTGGGCGGTCCATGAGCCCGGACAGGACCGAAGACTGAGGGGATTTGCAGGCTGAACACCGGGCCGGGAGAACTGGGAAAAAAGTTTTCGCGGCGATCGGCGTGACCCCTGCTACCTTTGCCGACCGCAGAAGAAGTCCGGCCGGTTCGGGCGCTGCGGAGGACAAACCGCCCACGGGTCGTTTTACTCCGCCGACTCGAATGGCTATACTCCTCTGCCTGCCTCGTGGCCTCGGCCACGGGCGCCGAAACGAGAGAAACCCTCTCACGGAGGCGCGGCGGTCTTTGAAAACTCAACAGCATGCGCACCTCGGCCATACGCCTAGTAGGCCGAAGGTGTGTCCAGGTTCGACACCGTCTCGGAGCGCCCGGTCATACGGGGGCATCCGAAAAGACGGTGCCAAGATTGAACCCGTCTCGTGTTGAGAGCTCACCGTGTACATCGAGCTCTCCGACGCCGCTTCTCTCTGAGAGGTTGGCCGGTACACGAGGGCCTCATAACCTCTGCCAAGAGGGAGGCCCAAGACTCGCATCGCTCGCCGGAGGCCAAGCGCCTACGGAGATGAGGACGCGAGCTCTTTGACAGCTTTTCGTGAGCCGGCCGCACAACGGCCGGCAGCAGTTCTTCACGGAGAGTTTGATCCTGGCTCAGGACGAACGCTGGCGGCGTGCCTAACACATGCAAGTGGAGCGACGAACCGGGCTTCGGCCCGGGGCAAAGCCGCGAACGGGTGAGTAACACGTGGGTAACCTGCCCCGATAACCGGGACAACCCGTCGAAAGACGGGCTAATACCGGATGTGCCCTCCAGCCGTAAGGCCGGCGGGGAAAGGAAGCTTCGGCCTCCGTATCGGGATGGGCCCGCGGCGCATTAGCTAGTTGGTGGGGTAACGGCCTACCAAGGCGACGATGCGTAGCTGGTCTGAGAGGACGATCAGCCACACTGGGACTGAGACACGGCCCAGACTCCTACGGGAGGCAGCAGTGGGGAATCTTGCGCAATGCGCGAAAGCGTGACGCAGCAACGCCGCGTGGGTGAAGACGGCCTTCGGGTTGTAAAGCCCTTTCAGTTGGGACGAAGCTTTGCCGGTGAATAGCCGGTTGGAGTGACGGTACCTTCAGAAGAAGCCCCGGCTAACTACGTGCCAGCAGCCGCGGTAATACGTAGGGGGCTAGCGTTGTCCGGAATCATTGGGCGTAAAGCGCGTGTAGGCGGCTTGACAAGTCTGCTGTGAAAGTCCAGGGCTCAACCCTGGAATGCCGGTGGAAACTGTCGAGCTAGAGTCCGGAAGGGGAGTGTGGAATTCCTGGTGTAGCGGTGAAATGCGCAGATATCAGGAGGAACACCAATGGCGAAGGCAGCACTCTGGGACGTGACTGACGCTGAGACGCGAAAGCGTGGGGAGCAAACAGGATTAGATACCCTGGTAGTCCACGCCGTAAACGATGGGTACTAGGTGTGGGGGGTGTCGACTCCCTCCGTGCCGACGCTAACGCATTAAGTACCCCGCCTGGGGAGTACGGCCGCAAGGCTAAAACTCAAAGGAATTGACGGGGGCCCGCACAAGCAGCGGAGCATGTGGTTTAATTCGACGCAACGCGAAGAACCTTACCTGGGCTTGACATGTTTCTGACCGCCGTGGAAACACGGTTTCCCTTCGGGGCAGATTCACAGGTGGTGCATGGCTGTCGTCAGCTCGTGTCGTGAGATGTTGGGTTAAGTCCCGCAACGAGCGCAACCCCCGTCGCATGTTGCCAGCATTTAGTTGGGGACTCATGCGAGACTGCCGGTGACAAACCGGAGGAAGGTGGGGATGACGTCAAGTCATCATGCCCCTTATGTCCAGGGCTACACACGTGCTACATTGGCGCGTACAGAGGGCTGCAAGACCGCGAGGTGGAGCGAATCCCTTAAAGCGCGTCTCGGTTCGGATTGCAGGCTGAAACTCGCCTGCATGAAGGCGGAGTTGCTAGTAATCGCGGATCAGCATTGCCGCGGTGAATACGTTCCCGGGCCTTGTACACACCGCCCGTCACACCATGGGAGTGAGCAACACCCGAAGCCGGTGGCCTAACCCGCAAGGGAGGGAGCCGTCGAAGGTGGGGCTCGTGACTGGGGTGAAGTCGTAACAAGGTAGCCGTAGCGGAAGCTGCGGCTGGATCACCTCCTTTCTAGGGAGTCTGCCTTGAGCAGGCGCACCAAGCCCGGCCGGCAATACCGTCGGTCGAGTCAGTGGCAATAGGTGGAACCTCGAGTTCCCCGGCTTCTGCAGAGATTGGTACTAGAGATGTCGACCGGACCTGGAAGGCCGCACTGTTCATGAGAAGCCAGCTTCTCAGTCCGCAGGGGCGGCCGCATGCTGTTGAGTTTTGAGAGACCGGCACTCAGTCCGAGTGCGGTGCCTCTTTGCGGACCTTGAAAACTGCACAGTAGCCAATGTAAACGGGTATCACCGGGCGACGGCTTTGCCGTCGTCTCGGACGGCGCACCATCCTTACGGTGCGTCGTTGAATAGATCACCGTCAAGATAGTAAGGGCACATGGTGGATGCCTTGGCACCAAGAGCCGACGAAGGACGTGAACGACTGCGATAAGCCGCGGTGAGGCGTTGAATAGCCTTTGACCCGCGGATTTCCGAATGGGGAAACCCGGCGCCTCTAATCGGGCGTCATCAACTGCTGAACACATAGGCAGTTGGAAGGCAAGCGGGGG
Organism: Conexibacter sp. DBS9H8; assembly: GCF_023330685.1. Lineage (GTDB taxonomy): Bacteria > Actinomycetota > Thermoleophilia > Solirubrobacterales > Solirubrobacteraceae > Palsa-465. The sequence goes on along the minus strand of NZ_CP097128.1, from coordinate 2,507,192 downwards.
AAGTGAAACATCTCAGTACCCCGAGGAAAGTAAATCAAACGAGACTCCCTGAGTAGTGGCGAGCGAAAAGGGACCAGCCCAAACCGCTGCGCTTGCGTAGCGGGGTTGTAGGGCGGCTCATTGTGGAGTTACAAAGTTGTGTGGTAGTCGAATCGTGTGGAAACGCGAACCAAAGAGGGCAACCGTCCCGTAGACGAAACTGCACGACCTCCCGAGCCGTACCTGAGTAAGTCCGCACCCGTGAAACGCGGACTGAATCTAGGGGGACCACCCTCTAAGGCTAAGTACTCCTTGGTGACCGATAGCGGACTAGTACCGTGAGGGAAAGGTGAAAAGTACCCCGGAAGGGGAGTGAAATAGTACCTGAAACCATGTGCCTACAAGCGGTGGGAGCGGGCTTGTCCCGTGACCGCGTGCTTTTTGCATAACGAGCCGGCGAGTTAGTCGTCTGCGGCAAGGTTAAGCGATGAGCGGAGCCGTAGCGAAAGCGAGTCCGAATAGGGCGAATCAGTCGTAGGCGCTAGACCCGAAGCTGAGCGAGCTACCCATGGGCAGGTTGAAGCGGGGGTAAGACCTCGTGGAGGACCGAACCGACCTAGGTTGAAAACTGGGCGGATGACCTGTGGGTCGGAGTGAAAGGCTAATCAAGCTCAGTGATATCTGGTTCTCTCCGAAATATATTTAGGTATAGCCTCGGTTCAATTCCGTGGCGGCCGTAGAGCACTGTTTGGACTAGGGGCCCTACCAGGTTACCGAATTCAGGCAAACTCCGAAGACCGTCACGGCTACACCGGGAGTCAGTTGCTGGGGGATAAACTTCAGCGTCAAAAGGGAAACAGCCCAGACCGCCAGCTAAGGTCCCTAAGTTGTGGCTAAGTGGTAAACGATGTTCGAGTGCATAGACAACCAGGAGGTTGGCTTAGAGGCAGCCACCCTTGAAAGAGTGCGTAACAGCTCACTGGTCAAGTGTTCGAGCGCGGATAATGTAACGGGGCTCAAGCCACACACCGAAGCTGCGGGTGCGTATTTATACGCGCGGTAGGAGAGCGTTCCCAGGGCAGTGAAGCGGCGGGGTAACCCAGCCGTGGAGGCCTGGGAAGTGAGAATGCCGGCATGAGTAACGAAAGAGGGGTGAGAATCCCCTCCGCCGATTGCCCAAGGATTCCTGAGTAAAGTTCGTCTGCTCAGGGTTAGTCAGGACCTAAGGCGAGGCCGAAAGGCGTAGTCGATGGCCAACAGGTTGATATTCCTGTACCACGTCGTGACCGTTTGACCGATGGGGGGACGGGGAAGGCTATGGGATCCCAGGCGATGGTCGCCCTGGGGTAAGCGTGTAGGGGTGGAGCCAGGCAAATCCGGTTCCGCATAACCCGAGGCGCGATGCCAGCTGGCTTTGAGCCGGCGAGTCCCGGACGCCATGCCTCCAAGAAAAGCCTCTAGGGAGGTCACGCGTGCCTGTACCAAAACCGACACAGGTGGGCAAGTGGAGAACACTAAGGTGATCGAGATAACCCTCGTTAAGGAACTCGGCAAAATCGCCCCGTAACTTCGGGATAAGGGGCGCCCTAGTAGGGTGAAGCGACTTGCTCGTGGAGCCCGAGGGGGCCGCAGTGAATAGGTTCAAGCGACTGTTTACCAAAAACACAGGTCTCTGCTAAGTCGTAAGACGACGTATAGGGGCTGACGCCTGCCCGGTGCCGGAAGGTTACGTGGAGGTGTTAGGAGCAATCCGAAGCACCGAAACTAAGCCCCGGTAAACGGCGGCCGTAACTATAACGGTCCTAAGGTAGCGAAATTCCTTGTCGGGTAAGTTCCGACCTGCACGAATGGCGTAACGACTTGAACGCTGTCTCAACGAGGGGCTCGGTGAAATTGCAGTCTCGGTGAAGATGCCGAGTACCCGCGGCTAGACGGAAAGACCCCGTGAACCTTTACTACAACTTGGTATTGGGGTTCGATGCATCTCGCTCAGGATAGGTGGGAGCCTTGGAAGCACTGACTGCGGTTGGTGTGGAGGCAACCTTGAGATACCACCCTTGGTGTATTGGATCTCTAACTGCGCGCCGTGAATCCGGGCGCAGGACAGTGACAGGCGGGTAGTTTGACTGGGGCGGTCGCCTCCCAAAATGTAACGGAGGCGCACAAAGGTTCCCTCAGCACGGTCGGAAATCGTGCGTAGAGTGTAAAGGCAGTAAGGGAGCTTGACTGCGAGACAGACATGTCGAGCAGGTACGAAAGTAGGTCTTAGTGATCCGGCGGTAGCAAGTGGAAGCGCCGTCGCTCAACGGACAAAAGGTACTCCGGGGATAACAGGCTTATCGGGCCCAAGAGTCCACATCGACGGCCCGGTTTGGCACCTCGATGTCGGCTCGTCGCATCCTGGGGCTGAAGTAGGTCCCAAGGGTTGGGCTGTTCGCCCATTAAAGCGGTACGCGAGCTGGGTTCAGAACGTCGTGAGACAGTTCGGTCCCTATCTGCCGTGGGCGTTGGAGAATTGAGTGGATTCGTCCCTAGTACGAGAGGACCGGGATGAACGCACCTCTGGTGTAGCTGTTGTCCTGCCAAGGGCATCGCAGCCTAGCTACGTGCGGATCGGATAACCGCTGAAAGCATCTAAGCGGGAAGCCGGCCACAAGATGAGTTCTCCCATCTCCCAGAGAGAGTAAGACCCCTGGTAGACCACCAGGTTGATAGGCCAGATCTGGAAGGGCGGTAACGTCCGTAGGAGACTGGTACTAATGGGTCGAGGGCTTGACGGTTTACATCTTTGTGATACCGACTCCTCGTCCGCGCCACGAGCGCGACATGCAAGGCGAGAGAGCGGGCGCGTGCGCCCGGCATTGGTTACTGTGTGGTTTTGAAGGTCCGCATGAGGGACTCTCGTCCTAGGCGGGCGGACTCTCGACAATTTCCGGTGGCTATGGCGAGGGGGAAACACCTCTTCCCTTTCCGAACAGAGCCGTTAAGCCCCTCAGCGCCGATGGTACTTGACCCGAAAGGGTCCGGGAGAGTAGGTCGCCGCCGGTGTCTTCTGCAACGGGCCGCCCGAGGGCGGCCCGAAGCGTTTAACGTCATGTGCGACTGTGGCCGGTGAAGGTGGCGATTGGAGCTTCGCCCGTGTGCCGGTGACCTCAGCCTGCCGTGTCGCCGATGGCCGAAGCTGGGTCGATGCTGCGTGGCACGAGCGGGGTGACGACGGCTCCGCCGGCATCGTGCTCGCTCAGGCGGCTCCGTCGGCGTTTGAGCGGGCGCGTCAACCGGCTGATATCAGCGATGTGCGGCTCGAGGCGGGCGACCGCTGCGCTTACCTCGTGCATCCCATCCGCGAGGACGCCGAGCTCCCCGCGCATGTCGCGGACCTCCTGCTCGAGGGAGTCGACCCCGGTGCGCATGAGGACAACCTCGCCGTCCAGGTGGATGATGTGCTCCTGGATCGAGCGGAGTGCGACGACGATCTCCGGGAGAGCGCCGAGGAGCATGACGGCGTCATTGAGCCGATCGTTGAAGAAACCCGCGCCGGGAAGGCTGCCCACACCGGGCAGGCGCCGTCGACTTGTGTCGACCGGTTCATTGGTGTACATGGCAAAGCACCTGCCCTCTCACTCGGTGGCCTCCGAGGCGCCAACGTGGCGCCGCGCTCCGGAGGTTGTCTCTCTCCTCATACACAATGGCAGCTGAGGCGGATGCCGTGCCGCGCTCATCCATTCTCCATCGGCAGACGATCTCATTCCCCTGAGCGTGGGGTTTGAATCAAAACCTCGGCTGTGACAGCGCCAAGGGCCGGTCGTGGGAGCGGTGATCGCGCCGCGGCGCCGGTGACACGGGCGGGCCGCTCAGCGGGGTGCGGCGGCGCGCGGTCGCTTTCCGGCGCGCGGAACGGGGCATAGGCAGACGGGTTCAGCGGGAGGCACGCCTCCGGGACGGCGAACCCCGCCGGCACCGGTGGAAGACAGCTCACCCCGGCGGTGGGGGTGGGCGCGGTGATAGGTGAGGAGGTCCTCCTCATAGACGTGGAGAGGCAGGTCGGCCCCGAGGATGTCCTCGCTGAAGTCCTGCCACCAGAGGCTGAGGCTATGCACGAAGGTACGGAACATGTGTTCGCAACGCTAGCCGGGGGGTCGGACGGAAGCGCCCGCGAGGCTGCACGTTTTCACCCAACCTGGCGCCGCGCAGGCCCAGAGGCCGGCCGGGCTCGTGGTCGGGCAGATCCTGTGCCGCCAGGGCGGGGGCACAGGGTCGGCGACGTTTTGCGTCGCCCCTGCGTGTCGGTCCCCGTGGGGAGGCGCGGCTCAGCGTCAGGCAGCGTGGGCGATGCCACTCACGCGGCTGCCACAGACGAACGCGGGCCCGCTGGAGAAGCGCGTCGCGACCGTGTACTGGACGCGTGCAGCGCGCGGGCTGAAGAAGCGCCCGACGAGGGTGAAGGCGGTCGTCCCGTCAACCTTGCCGTCCGGAGCCGTCGAGGCCACCTTAAAGGCGTAGGAGAAGCTGCCGTTGGGCCGGATCGTGATGGGGCCCGCCGGTTTCGCCACGGCGTGACCGGAACCACAGTAGTAGCTGTAGTGGGCGAGGAAGTCGACGATCCTGGCCGGGGTAGTGCCCTTCCGGTCGGTGACCGTGAACGAGAAGCGCTGGCGCCCGGCCGGAGAGCGGTAGCACTGCTCCTTGGGGGCCTTCGGGCAAGGGGCATTGTTGTAATACTGCCTACCGGAGCCCTCATAGATGGCTGCGCGGACGGTGCGAGCCGCGAGCGCCGCGGCGGTCAGCGCGACGGGGACCGTGCCGCATACAAGTGCGAGGACAAAGCCCCGGTATGCCCACGATCTCGCCATCCCGCCGTTATACCACCTGACGTCGCGGCCGTGGGGTTGATCTCCGGGCCCCGGCCGATACGGGATCACGTCAGCGAAGGGTGACGGACGTGACGGAGCGTCAGGTGCCGGGGCCGAGGGAGGCCCACACGTCGAGCTTGTGCGCGATCCGCTGCACGACGGCGGAGGTGAACTCGGTGGTGCCGGCCGACCCGCCCAGGTCGACCGTCTTGGTGCCGGCGGCGATCGTCTCGAGCGCCGCCTCATAGATCGCCCGCGAGGCCCGTTCAGCCGCCGGACCGTGGCGTTCGGCGGCGTAATGCATCACCGCGCCGCAGGCGAGGATCATCGCGAGCGGGTTGGCGATGTCCTTGCCCCGTAGCGTCGGAGCGGTACCGTGCGGTGCCTCGGCCATCGCGCAGGTGAGCTCGTCTGAGTCGTTGAAGGCGAGCAGGATCGACTCGGCGCCGGCGATCGACCCGAACATCGGCAGGACCATGTCAGAGAGACAGTCGCCGTCCCGGTTGAGAGCGGGGATGACGAGCGGACGGTCGGTCGCGCCGGACAGCAGGCCGGCGTAGGTCGCATCGATCAGCACGGGCTGGTAGTCGACCTCGGGGTGGCGGGCCGCTGCGGCGTCCATCTCCTCCTTGAGCATCCCCTCGTACACCGGAGACACCGTCCACTTCGGGCCACCGTAGACGCGCCCGTCCATCATCACGGCGGTGCGGAAGGCGAACTCGGCGACCGCGCGACAGGTCCCGCGGCTGATCTTCTCGGTCCGATAGGCGATCTCCTCCGCGCCGCCGGGAGCGCCCTCGCGCCACTGCTCGGCGCCGTAGGCGTCATCGACGGCCATCCGCACGACGCAGATCGGGTAGTGCACCCCGGCGATCGGCGCGACCCCGGGCAGACGTCGACCGGTGCGGAGGATCACCTTGCCGCCGATCCCCTCGCGGACGATCCGGTTCGGGGAACCGACGTCATCTTTGCCCTCCGGCGTGATCGTCGCCGCCTTCAACCCGAGGCCGGCCTCTCCCATCGCCGCCGCGGCCGCGTCGACAACACCGTTACGCGTCGCCCGGCGGTTCTCCAGCGAGAGGTCGAAGTGCTCGAGGGAGACGGGAAGCCCCAGCAGTTCTGGGTCGAGAACCGACAGCGACTGCTCCAACAACTCCTGGCCGGTCTCGTCGCCGTCCAGGACCACGATCGTGATCTCAGACATTTCCGGTCACCTTAGAAGATCGCCGTCTCGACGGGGTTTCGAGCCGGCGGAGGCAGCGGTCGTCACGGTCGGTCGGGGTGGCGAGCCGTCAGCCGGCCCCAGCGTCGGCGGGGCCGGGCAGGAGCCGGTCGGCGTGGGGGAGGAGGGCGGCGATGACGAATGCGACGTGAGTGTCGAAGTCGATCCCGAGCGCCTCGGCGCCGTGGCGGAGGTCATCCCGGCTCACCGCGGCGGCGAAGGCGGCGGACTTCATCTTCTTCTTCACCGACTGCGGGGTCATCCCGGAGAGGCCGTCGGGCCGGACATAGGCCACGGCGAGGATGAACCCCGACAGCTCATCCACGGCGAACAGAGCCCGTTCGAGAAGCGACTCGCGAGGAATCCCGAGCCCGTCGGCGTGTGAGCCGATCGCGCGGACGAGCTCCGCAGGGTACCCGCGCTCGCTCAGCAGTGCCATCGCCGTCCGCGGATGCCCGTCGGAGGCCGACAGGTCGGGATGGCGTTCGTAATCGAGGTCGTGCAGGAGGCCGGTGAGACCCCAGAGATCGACGTCCTCGCCGAAGTGGAGCGCGTAGGCGCGCATCGCCGCCTCGACGGCGAGCATGTGGCGACGCAGGGAGTCCGACTCGGTCCACTCACACAGCAGGTCCCACGCGGCGGGGCGCGAATCCCGATCCATCATGGCCGCCACCATAGCCCACACTCGTACCGCGCACGGACGCGCACTCGATCCCATCGGGCCGATCCGAGCAGCTAACCTCCGCGAAGCTCGATCTGAGAGGGACCCGCTTCCCCCGACCAGAAAGCCCCCCATGGAGAAGTTCGTCATTGAAGGCGGCGTGCCGCTGTCTGGGACCATCACCGCCGCCGGCAACAAGAACGGCGCGCTTCCGATCATCGCCGCCTGCCTGCTCACCGACGAACGGGTCGTGCTGCGCAACGTGCCACCGATCTCCGACGTATACGACATGCTCGAACTGCTCGTCGGGCTTGGCGCGGAGATCGGCTGGCTCGGTCACGGTGTCGTCTCCGTCGACTGCTCCGGGATCAACTCGACGATGCTCGACTATGCGCTCGCGTCGCGGATCCGTGCCTCCTTCCTCCTCGCCGGCCCGCTGCTCGCCCGGTTTGGCTCCGCGACGATGCCGCCGCCCGGAGGGGACGTGATCGGCCGCCGCCGGCTCGATCCGCACCTCGACGCCTTCCGGGCGCTCGGGGCCGAGGTGCGCTACGGGGACGAGATCGAGTTCCGCGCCCCGCCGCTCGGGCTCACCCCGTGCGACTTTCTGATGGACGAACCGTCGGTGATGGCGACCGAGAACGCGCTGATGGCCGCTGCCCTCACCCGTGGGACGACGGTGATCCGTAACGCGGCGTCCGAGCCCCACGTCCAAGACCTCGCGCGGATGCTCGTGTCGATGGGCGCCCCGATCGATGGCATCGGCTCGAACGTGATGACCGTTCACGGGGTCGCCGAGCTGCGCGGCACGAGCCACACGATCGCCCCCGATCACATCGAGATCGGATCGTTCATGGCGCTCGCCGGTGTCACCGGTGGCGAGCTGACGATCAAGGACACCGTGCCCCAGGACCTGCGAATGATTCGGCTCGTGTTCGAGAAGATCGGTCTGCGCTCCGAGCTGCGCGGCTCGGACGTGATCGTCCCCGGCGGACAGAAGCTCGCCGTCGTCAATGACGCGGGTAACCACACCCCCACCGTGCAGGATGGTCCGTGGCCGAAGTTCCCCGCCGACCTCACGAGCATCGCCCTCGCGCTTGCCACCCAGTCGGAGGGGTCGGTCCTCATCCACGAGTGGATGTTCGAGAACCGGCTTGTGTTCACCGACAAGCTGCAGTCGATGGGGGCGGCGATCACGATCTGTGATCCACATCGCGCGATCGTCGTCGGTGCCCGGAAGCTGCGCGGCCAGCGCCTTGAGTCACCCGACATCCGTGCCGGCATGGCGATGCTGATGGCCGCCCTGTGCGCGGACGGGATCACGGAGATCGGCAACATCCGCCAGATCGACCGCGGGTACGAGCGGATCGACGAACGCCTGCGCGAACTCGGGGCCCGGATCGCCCGCGTCGAGGACACCGCCAAGGCACCGGTCTTCGAAGACTGATTCTCTACAGGGCCATGCCCGAACGCACTCCCAGCGGGACCCGTGACGTCCTGCCCGACGAGATGCGGGAGCTGCGCGCACTCACCGAGCGGATTCGCACCGTGTTTGACCAAGCCGGGTACGGCGAGGTCGCCACGCCCGCCCTCGAGTACGACCGTGGTGATGACGGGGCCCGTGCGGCCTACCGCACTTTCGACCAGCACGGCAACGTGCTCGTGCTGCGCTCGGACATGACGGTCCCGATCGCCCGGCTCGTCGGCGCCCGGTACGCAACCGTCGAGCCGCCGCTGCGGTTCTGTTATTTCGCCCACTCCTATCGGGCCGTGCGCACCCATCGCGGCCAATCTCGCGAGCTGTTGCAGGCGGGCGTCGAGCTGATCGGCGCGCCCGCCCCCGAAGGCACTGCTGAGGTCCTCACCGTGCTCTGTGGTGCCCTCGACGCGGCCGGGCTCACCGACTACCGGATCGGACTTGGGGACGCGATGCTCTATCCGGCCCTGCTCGACAGCCTGTCGGTCGCCGAACCGGCCCGGGGGCGGATCCTCGCCGAGCTCACCGACGGGGACTTTGTCGGGGTGGAGCGAGAGATCGTCGCCCTCGGCCTCCCAGTGGAGGAGACGGCGTTGCTCACGCGGGTCCCGCGCCTGCGGGGAGGCGCTGAGCTGTTTGACGGCCTCGACGGGCGGGTGGGCGCCGCGGTGACCGGGCTGCGGGCCGTCTATGACCGGCTCGCCGACTCGGTTGCCGCCCGGATCATCTTCGACTTTGGCCTGCTGCGCTCGCTCGGCTACTACACCGGCGCAGTGTTTCAGGTCTACGACCCGGCCCACGGCGAGCCGCTCGGCTCCGGCGGGCGCTACGACGAGTTGCTGGGACGGTTCGGGCGGCCCCTGCCGGCGGTCGGGTTCGCTCTCAACGTCGAGAGCGTCCACGTCGCCCTGATGATGGAGGACCGTCGGCGTGTCGGCTGACCGACCGCTGCGGATCGCCGTGCCCCGCGGGGCGCTGATGGACGGCACCCTCGACCTGCTTGACTTCCTCGGGATCGACACCGCACCGGTGCGCGCCAACGACCGTCGGCTGTGGTTCGAAGAGGTCGGGATCATCACGATGCGACCCTCCGACGTGCCGATCTACGTCGAGTCCGGTGCCGCCGACCTCGGGGTGACCGGCAAGGACGTGCTGATGGAGCAAGCCGAGCGGGAGGTGTACGAGCTCGCCGACCTCGGCTTCGGAGCCTGCCGCATGGTCCTCGCCTCCGAGGCCGGGCCGGACAAGGCGGCCGAGGCGCTCAAGCGCCTCGGCGTCGTCCGGATCGCAACGAAGTACCCGCGGATCGCCACCACGTACCTCGAGGCGACCGGACGGCAGGCCGAGATCGTCGAGGTGAAGGGGTCGGTCGAGCTGGCGCCGCTCACCGGGATGGTGGAGGCGATCGTCGACCTGACCGCGACGGGAACGACCCTCGCGGAGAACAACCTCGTCATCCGAGAGGAGATCGCCCTCTGCACCGCCCGGCTGATCGCCAATCCGGTGTCGGACAAGCTGAGGGCCCGCGCGATCGACGGTCTCCTGGAGCGTATCGGTGGACGTTGAGCGCGCGGAGGCGGCCGGCCGGGCGCCCGACGAACTCGCAGCGGGGTTGCGCCGCCTGATCCTGTCGGGTGCCGACGTCGCCGATGCGGTCCTGGAGATCATCGCCGATGTCCGCAGCGACGGAGACGCCGCCCTGCTCGCGCTCACCCGCCGCTATGACGGTCCGCTGGCCGCGCTGGCGGTCCCCGAGGCGGAGATCGACGCCGCCCTGGAGGCGCTCGACCTCGCCGTCGCCCGCGGTCTCGAGCTCGCCATCACCAACGTCGGCCGGGTCGCCGCGGCCGGGGTCCGCCGGCCGCGCGCCGTGGACTTCGGCTCCCACGAGGTGATCGTGCGGGAGGTGCCCCTCGACCGGGCCGGTATCTACGTCCCCGGCGGGCGGGCACCCTACCCGTCAACGGTCGTGATGGGTGTCGTCACCGCCCGCACCGCAGGCGTCCGAGACGTCGTGCTCTGCTCACCGCCCGGCGCGGATGGCCACGTCAACCCGACGGTGCTCGCCGCCGCGCGGATGTGCGGGGCGAGTGAGGTCTACGCGGTCGGTGGCGCGCAGGCGGTCGCCGCTCTCGCCTACGGAACCGAATCGATCCGGCCCGTCGATGTCATCTGCGGGCCTGGCAACCTCTACGTGCAGGAGGCCAAACGCCAGGTCTGTGACCGGGTGGCGATCGACTCCTTCGCCGGGCCGTCGGACCTGATGGCGATCATCGACGCCGGTGCCGACCTTGAGCCGGTCGCCCTCGACCTGCTCGCCCAGGCCGAGCACGGCTCCGGAACCCTCGTCGTCGGCGTGTCGGTGTCCGCGGCGGTGATCGACGCCCTCAGCGAGCGTCTCGCCGGCGCACTCGCCGCCTCACCGGCCGTCTGCCGGCTCATCCACGTCCCCTCCGCCGAGTACGCCCTCGCCCTCGCCCAGGCCTTCGCTCCCGAGCACCTCGAGCTGCTCGGCCCCGACGCCGAGGCGCTCGCGGACCGGATCACTCACGCCGGCTGCGTGTTTCTGTCGACTGGGACCGCCTTTGGCGACTACATCGCCGGTTCCAACCACACCCTCCCGACCGGCGGGTCGGCCCGTTTTGCCTCCTCGCTCGGTCCCTGGCACTTCCGCCGGGTCTACACCGAGGTCCGGATTTCCTCGCCCGCGGCGCTCGCTCAGGCGGCGGCACCGATCGCCCGGGCGGAGGGGTTCGAGCTCCACGGCGCGTCGATGGAGGCCCGGATCGGGGAGAATCCAGCCGATGACGCGCACCGCGACGATTGAACGCAGCACCGGGGAGACGGCCGTCACGGTCAGCCTCGCCCTCGACGGGGCCGGGGGGGGCGAGCGGGCCACCGGCGTCGGGTTCTTCGACCACATGCTCGACCTGCTCGCCCGTCACGGTCGCCTCGACCTGTCCGTCGCCGCAACCGGGGATCTCCAGACCGGTGCCCACCACACCGTCGAGGATGTGGGGATCGCCATCGGCCGCGCGCTCGACGAAGCGCTCGGGGACCGCCGCGGCATCACTCGCTTCGGTGATGCGGTCGTGCCGATGGACGAGGCCCGAGCGGAGGCGGTGATCGACATCTCCGGGCGGGGTCTGCTCGTCTTCGACGCCGATCTCCCGCCCGGGTCGATCAACGGCTTCGAGCATGAACTCTGTCGCGAGTTCCTCCATGCGGTGGCGACCAACGCGAAGCTGACCCTGCACGTCGGCGTGCTCGCCGGCGCCAACGTCCACCACATCATCGAGGCGATCTTCAAGGCGACCGCGCGCGCGCTGAGGATCGCCGTCAGTCTCGACCCGAGCGAACCGGGGATCCCGTCAACCAAGGGGACGCTCCGATGACCGCCGCCTCCGGCCCGGTCCGGGTCGGCATCATCGACTACGGGATGGGCAACCGCCGCTCGGTCGAGAAGGCCCTCGTCCACGTCGGGGCCGACGTCCGGGTGAGCGACGACACGGACGAGCTTGCCGGCATGGACGCGCTCGTGCTGCCGGGAGTCGGCGCTTTTGCCCGTGGCATGGCCCAGCTCCGCGAACGCGGGCTGATCGGACTGATCTGCGACCAGGCCGCGTCCGGGACACCGCTGCTGGGGATCTGTCTGGGCATGCAGTTGCTCTTTGAGGGCTCGAGCGAACTCGGGGGCGCTCGCGGTCTCGGCCTCCTCCCCGGGGAGGTGCGCGCACTCGCGGCCGGACGGCTGCCGGTCCCGCACATCGGCTGGAACGAGGTGACGCTCGTCCGGTCCTCGCAACTGCTCGAGCGGAACGCACCCTTCTATCACGTGCACTCCTACTGCGCCGTGCCCGCCGACCCCGCCGACGTCATCGCCACCGCCCACTACGGCGAGAGGTTCGCCACCGCGGTCGGGCGAGCGAATGTTCTCGGGGTGCAGTTTCACCCCGAGAAGTCCTCGACCGACGGTCTCGCGCTGCTGCGCCGCTTCTGTGAAGGAGCTCGCGCCGAGCCGACGGCGGCGAGGCCCGGGGTGGGTGGCGTCGAGACCGACGCGGCCGCGCCCGCGCCGACGCGGGAGGCGGCATGATCCTGCTGCCGGCGATCGACATGCTCGGGGGCCGGGCGGTGCGCCTGGATCAGGGAGACTACGCACGGCGGACCGATTACTACCCCGACCCGGTCGATGCCGCCAAGCGGTGGGTGGAGGAGGGAGCCGAGGCGCTGCATGTCGTCGACCTCGACGGTGCCCGCACCGGCGCACCGGAGAATCTGCGGCACCTCTACCGGATCGTCGAGTCGCTCGAAGTGCCCGTCGAGTTCGGGGGTGGCCTGCGCAGCGATGCCGCGGTCGCGGACGCGTTCTCCGCCGGGGCGGCCGAGGTGATCATCGGCACCGCCGCGTTCAAGGACGCCGCGTTTCTCGAGCGGATCCTCTCCGCTCACGGGGAGCGGGTGATCGTCTCCGTCGACGCACGCGCCGGGCACGTCGCGTCGGCCGGCTGGCTCGAGCAGACCGACCTGTCCCTCGCTGCCGCCTTCACCGGCCTGCAGGAGCAGGGCGTCCGGCGGTTCGTGTTCTCCTCCATCGACCGGGACGGGATGTTGAGCGGACCGGACCTCGAGGGAGCACGGGCCGTCGACGAGATGGTTGACGGCAGCTACGTATATTCCGGCGGCATCTCCTCCCTCGCCGACCTCGAGCAGCTTGGCAGCCTCGCGCTGCGCCGCCTCCGCGGGGTGATCGTCGGCAAGGCGCTGTTTGAGGGCCGCTTCACCGTCGCGGAGGGGCAGGCGGCGCTGTCGGCCGGGGCTTCGGAGCGGTGAGCCACTACAAACGGGTCATCCCCTGCCTCGACGTGGACGGCGGGCGGGTCGTCAAGGGCGTCGGCTTCCTTGACATCCGCGACGCCGGGGACCCGGTCGAGCTCGCCCGCGCCTATGACCGGGCGGGCGCGGACGAGCTGGTGTTCCTCGACATCACCGCCACCTCCGACACGCGCGAGACGGTGCGCGCCCTCGCGCGACGCGCCGCCGATGACGTGTTCATTCCGTTCACCGTCGGTGGGGGGATCCGCTCGGTCAGCGACGCCCAGGCCGTGCTCGACGCCGGCGCCGACAAGGTGTCGGTCAATTCGGCGGCGCTCGCCCGGCCCGAGTTGATCTCCGAGCTCGCCGAGGTATTCGGCAGCCAGTGTGTCGTGCTCGCCATCGACGCCAAGCGCGCCGAAACGCCGGGGCACTGGGAGGCCCACGTCGCCGGCGGCCGGCGCCCCACGGGACGAGACGCGGTCGCCTGGGCGGTGGAGGGGGTCTCACTCGGGGCGGGGGAGATCCTGCTCACATCGATGGATCAGGACGGCGCCGGCACCGGCTATGACCTCGAGCTGCTCGGGGCGGTGGCGGCTGCCGTGTCGGTGCCGGTGATCGCCTCGGGCGGCGCCGGCGAACTCGACCACCTCGTCAGCGCCCTGCGGGCCGGCGCCGACGCGGTGCTGTGCGCCTCGATCTTCCACTACGGTCGCTTCAGCGTCGCCGACGTCAAACACCACCTGGCGGCGGCGGGAATCGCGGTTCGGCCGGTCCCGGACCCGTGATTCCCACCGCGGTCAGGCAGATCGGTGCGGCGGACACGGAGTGCCCGGCGCCGAGGTTACGCTAAGCGGCCTCTTCCACGTATCCCGCCGCTGCACAGGCATCACAGTACGCAGCGGGAGGGACCCGTGGTTCATAACAGCCGGGACGGCAGCAGGTCGATGACCGCTTGGGACGACCCCGGCCAATGCGGGCAGCCGCAGCATCCTTGAGCTCCTCGCGCATGCGATCGAGCTCGGCTGCGTGCTCCGCACAGAAGCGCCGGCCGCTGAGGGCCGGTTCCTGACAGTGACTTCCACTACGACAGCGCATATCAGTAGAAGGATACCAGAGAGTCCTTCAACGAGCAAGGATTTGTGCTGCAGTTTGGAGGAAACCGGGCCGCGCCGGCGGTCGGCTGCAACCGATCGCCGCCAGGGATCATGCGGTGGCGGTCGTTCAGGAATGCCCTCGCCAACCACTAAGATCGACTCGATGATCCGCAACGTCGTGATGGTGGCCCTACGAGAGGACCACGACCGCGCGGAGGTCGCCGCGGTTCAGGCTGGCTTTCGCGCGCTCGACCCACCTGGATGTCGGCGCTACACGCTCGGCGACGACCTCGGCCTGCGGGACGGGAACTGGAGCTTTGCCATCGTCGCCGACTTCGAGGATGAGGTCAGCTACCGGGCCTATGACCTGGACGCCGAGCACAACCGGCTGCGGGCACGGCTCGCCCTGCAGGTCAGTGAGATCGCCCGCGTCCAGTTCGAGCTTTCCGACTGACCGGGCGGCTCCGGCGGACCACCGACGGACCGGATCGGCTCTGCCGAGGGGCGGAGTGTCCGGTACGGCTTCGGGGCGGAGCGGCGGGCGGGCGACTCGTCCGCCGTGTGGAGGCGGGGAGCAGCTGATACAGCGTGTAGCCGCCGACGAGATAGAGGTGGGTCGGGTCCGCGACGACCGGGGAGAAGGCTCCGTCGTGGAAGGTGAAGACGACCTTGCCGCTGCGGGCGTTGAGGCCGGTCGTGAGCTTGTCGTCGAGATCGGAGTAGTAGACGACGTCGTTGACGATCGTCGGTGAGCCTGAGATCCGGTCGCCGTAGGCGTCACGGTGTACCCAGCGGACCGCGCCCGAGCGCGCGTTGAAGGCGTAGAAGTCGCCGTTGTAGGAGCCGAGGTAGACGGTCGGTCCCAGTCCGGGGATGTCCGCGACCGCCGGCGATGAGTAGACGTAAGCCCCCGTGCCGTAGGACCAGGCGAGCTGCCCGGTGTTGGCGGTGAAGGAATACACGTACCCGGAGGTGTTGCCGACGTAGACGCGGCCGAAAGCGACCGCCGGCGTCGTGTAGAACGTCCCGCTGGAGAAGCCGAGCGCGGCGCCGTTGGCCGACGCCGCCCAGATCTGGTGGCCGGTTCGGGCGTTGATGTCGTAGACGTGACCGCCATAGTCGTCGACATAGAGGTTCTCCCCGGAGAGCGCCGCTCCGCCCTTGACCGCGCCGCTCGCCTGGAAGGTCCAGTTGACGTGACCGGTCGCGGCGTTCATCGAGTACACCGTCCCGGCCTGGTCGCCGAAGTAGACAGAACCGCCGGCGATGAGCCCGGAGGACTCGCTGCCGGAGGGCAGAAAGTGATGCCAGATGGTCGCGCCGGTTCGCATCGACAGGGCGATCACCTGGCCGCTGCCGGGGGAGGAGCCCGTGTCCGACAGGGTCGGCACGATGAGCAGTCCTTTGGCGGGGTCGAGCACCGGACTGGCGGCGGCGAGACGGCCGATCCGCCGCTGCCAGCGGACGCGACCGGTGATCGTGTCGACCGCCTTGACGGTGGCGTTGTCATCCATGTACCAGAGGGTGTGGCCGTCGATGACGGGCGGAAACTCCAGCAGCGCGTTTTGACCGACGGTCCAGCCCCGCCGGAACGGGGGGTGCAGATCGGGGGCACCGGTGAACGCCCGGGTGCGTGCGAGGTCGTAGCCGTAGCGCGGCCACAGGAAGTGGTCAGGCGGGGGCGGGGCGGCGGTGGTGGTGGTGGAGGTCGTCGGGGCGGTGAAGGACAGGTTGGGGTGCGAGACGTTGTGAGGTGCATGCACCAGAACGAAGACGACGGCGGCCACGACGAGCAGCACCGCAGCGCCCGCACCGGCCATCAGCCGGCGCGCCAACCTGCCGTTCAGCCGACGCCCGCTTGGGCGTTCGTCGTCGTCCGGCATCGTCGTCAGGTTACCGGCCCCTCGCCGCCGGTGATGGTCAACGGACGCTCCCCGGGTTGCGCGTCGGTTGTGATCGGGTTGGCGTTCGCCGCGAACGCCGCCGTGTCGAGACCCGGGACGGGCGGCGGAGATCCCGGTCGGCTTGGCAAGATCCCGCCATGGCCACGCGACCCGCCGACCTGCTGTCCGCGCTTGAGGACCTGACCGAGCCGAGCCGCCTGATCGCCCGACTGGGCGGGGGTTTCACCCCGGCCCTGTGGGTCGTCGGCGGTGCGGTCCGCGATCTCCTGCTCGGGCGGGTTCCCGCCGACGTCGACCTGATCGTCGACGGGCCTTTGGGGCCGGTTGCCGCCGCGCTCGGCGGCGAGCCGGTTCGACATGAGCGGTTTCTCACCGCACGGGTCGGCGGTGTCGACCTCGCCCGCGCCCGGCGCGAGACCTATCCCCGGCCCGGAGCGCTCCCGACCGTCGCGCCGGCCACCGTGGCGGAGGACCTCCGCCGGCGTGACTTCACCGTCAACACCTTCGCGGTCTGTCTCACCGGGCCCGAACGCGGCACGCTCCGCTGCGCACCGACGGCCGAGCGCGACCTCGCAGAACGGCAGCTGGCGACCCTGCACGAGCGATCGTTCCTCGACGATCCGACCCGCCTGGTGCGCCTCGCTCGCTACGCGGCTCGGCTCGACTTCTCCGTCGAGGAGCGGACACGGGACGAGATCGAGGCCGCTCTCACGGCGGGGGTGCTCACGACGGTCACCGGCGTGCGGATCGGCAACGAGTTACGCAAGCTGCTGTGCGAGCCCGACCCTGTGCGGGCGATGGTCGCCCTCCGGGAGCTGAAAATCGACGGACGGATCGCCACGCAACTCGGCCTCATCGACGATCAACTCGCCCGCCGAGCGCTCGCCCTGCTCGAGCCCGAGGACCGGCGCGACCGGACGGTCCTTGCCGCCGCCCTCCTTGGCAGCTCCGCTGAGGTGGCCGCCCAACTGCTTGATCGCTGGGGGTTCCCTGCCGAGGACCGCGACGTGATTGCCCGCACGGTCGCCCAGGCCGAGCGGGTCTCCCGCCGCCTCGAGTATGCGAGCGCGCCGTCCGAGATCGACTGGGCGGCCGGCGGGCCCGACAGCGACCCTGAACTTATCGCCCTCGCCGGCGCGATCCATCCCGCCAACGCGGCGCGTGAGTGGCTCGTTGAGCTCCGTCACCGCCGCCTGGCGATCGGCGGCGCCGACCTCCTCACCGCCGGCGTTCCCGCCGGTCCGGCGATCGCGCGCGGACTTGCCGCCGCCCGGGCGGCGATGCTCGACGACGAGGCCCCAGATGCCGCCAGCCAGCTCGCCGCCGCGCTCGCTGCCCTGTGAGTCTGCCCCGCGAGAGCCCCCGCCGCAGCCGAACCGGGACCCAGCCACCCGGTACGCTGGAGCGGTGGTTCTGCCGGCGCCGTTCGTCTGGGATACGGATCAGATCACCGTCGACCTGCCGGGAGCCCGTGCGCTCTTCAGCACCGTCGCGGCCGGCAACCTCGGGCTGCTGACCGGGGACCCTCGCGCCCCCGCCAACCGGGCGCGGCTCGCCGCTCGGCTCGGCGTCGGGCTCGCCTGGCGCAAGCAGGTGCACGGTAGCCGGGTCGACATCGTCGACGTCGCGACGGACCCGGCGGCACCGTGGATCGAGGCGGACGGTCTGCTCACCGCCACGCCGGGGGTCGCTCCGCTCGTCCTCGCCGCCGACTGCCTCCCGGTCATTCTCGCCAACGGGGCCGCGGTCGCCGCCGTCCACGCCGGGTGGCGGGGTCTGGCGGACGGGATTCTCGCGACCGCCGTCACCCAACTGGGTCGGCTCGGCTCCGGCCCGGTTGGGGCCGCGATCGGACCGGGTGCGGGCCCCTGCTGCTATGCGGTCGGCGACGAGCTGCGCGACACCTTCACCGGCTACGGGGCGAGCCGTGGGGCCAACCTCGACCTCAAGCTGATCGCCGCGACCCAGCTCCGGGACGCCGGGGTCGCCGAGGTCCATGACGTCGGCCTGTGCACGATCTGCTCGGATCCGGGACGGTTCTTCAGCCACCGACGCGACCACGGCGACACGGGCCGTCAGGCCGGCATCGGTTGGCTCACGTGATCGAGCCCGTCCACCACCTCGAGCCTGGCGACGTTGCCGCGAACCTCGCGCGCGTCCGGGCCGAGATCGCCGCGGCCGGACGGGATCCCGCCACGGTCGAGATCCTCGCGGCGATCAAGTACCTTCCCGGCGAGCTGCTGCCCGCGCTGGCGGCCGGCGGGATTGTCACGGTCGGGGAGAACCGCGTCCAAGACCTGCTCGCCAAGCAGGAGCAGACCGGGATCGACCGGTTCGCCCACTGGGACTTCATCGGCGCGCTGCAGAGCCGCAAGGTCGCGGCGCTGCTCGGCCGGGTCCGTTACATCCACTCACTCGCCTCCGAGAGCGCGCTCGCCCAGCTCGCCCGCCACGATCCGGGCGACACCCAGGTGCTGATCGAGGTCAACGTCGCCGCCGACCCGGCCAAGGCCGGGATCGCGCCCGCGGGACTCGCGCGCTTCCTCGCCCGCTGCCCGGTTCCCGTCGCCGGGTTGATGACGATGCCGCCCCGGGCGGCGGCGCCGGAGGAGAGCCGACCCGCCTTTCGCGCCCTCGCCGAACTTGCGGACGCGCACGGCCTGAGGGAGTTGAGCATGGGCACGAGCCAGGACTACCGTGTCGCGCTCGAGGAGGGGGCGACGATCATTCGGCTCGGACGCGGTCTGTTCACCGCGTCATAATGGGTGCGGGCAGGGAAATTCCGGACGAAGGCGAACCACTCGGCGATATGGCAATGCGCGACACATGGCACCGAACCCTCGTCTACTTCGGCCTCGCCGAAGATGAGGCCTATGAGGACGAGTTCGAGCCCTACTCGGAGCCGGAGGTTCAGATGCAGGACACCTATCGCGAACGACCCACCGTCCGCCGCCTTCCCCAGTCCCGCCGCCGGCGCGACGATTACGACGACATCTTCGCCGACGAGGACAGCGGGTACAGCCGCCCGACCGCGACCCTGCGGCCGGTGGCGACCCGCAGCAGCCGCCAGAGCTTCCACTTCGTCGCCCCGAAGAACTTCAACGACGTCCAGGACGTCGGTGACAAGTTCAAGGCGTCGATCCCGGTGATCCTCAACCTGCAGAATGCCGACCACGACCTGTCCAAGCGGCTGATCGACTTCGTCTCCGGGCTCACCTACGCACTCGACGGTGGGATGCAGCGGATCGCGGACAAGGTGTTTCTGCTCACCCCCGAGGGCGTCGAGCTGTCGGCGGAGGAGCGGGCGAGCCTCGCCTCCAACGACTTCTTCAACCAGAGCTGACCGTCAGGGCGGTTCCGGGACGGTTCCCACTCGGCCCGAGGCGATCAGCGGCACACAGACCAACTAGGCTTGGGCTCATGGTGATCGGCCTGATCGGCGCCGGAAACATGGCTCGCGCCCTTGCGCGCGGGTGGGGCCGCCCGGTGCTCGTCTCCGACGCCGGGTCCGGACGGGCCCAGGCGATCGTCGACGAGGTGGGCGGGGAGCGGGTCTCCAACCTCGAGGCGGCGCAACGGGCGGACGTCCTCGTGCTCGCCCACAAGCCCCATCAGCTCGCGCAGGTGGCCGCCGAGATCTCAGGGGCCGCGACGACCGTCGTCTCCGTTCTCGGGGCGACCCCGACGGCGGCGCTGCGCGCCGCGCTGCCGGGAGCCCGCTGCTTCGCGATCATGCCGAACACGCCCGTCGAGGTGCAGCGCGGGGCGATCGTCTACGCCGCGGACCCGGAGGCGGATCCGGCGGTGGAGGCCACCATTCTGGGCCTGTTTCGGGAACTCGGTGTCGTCGTCAGCGTGCCCGAGGGTCTGCTCGACGCCGCGACGAGCCTCAGCGGCGTCGGGCCCGCCTATCAGGCGCTGCTCGCCGAGGCGCAGATCGACGCGGGAATCCGGCTCGGCCTGCGTCCCTGGGATGCCGAGAACCTCGTGATTGAGACGATGGCCGGGACCGCCGAGCTGCTCCTGCGCCGCAACCGCGACACGCTGGCGGTCCGGCGAGAGGTGACGAGCCCAGGCGGGTCGACCGCCCGCGGGCTCGCCGCGCTTGAGGCGGCCGGGCTCCGGTCCGCCTTCCACCAGGCCGCTGACGCGGTCGTCGGACCCTCCCGGAAGTGATTGCGATGCTGCTCGGCGCCTCCGTCACCTCCCAGATCGGCAGCTACATCGGCGCCGTCATCGTCGTCTACATCGTCCTGCTGCTGCTCTTTCTGCTGACCAACCTGCTGCTCGGCTTCGGGGTTCGACCACCGTATGCCCGCTGGTCCGATGCGGTGCTGAGCTTTCTCGCCGAGGTCTCCCAGCCCTACCTTCGGATCTTCCGCAAGTTCATCCCGCCGCTGGGCCCGGTCGACCTCAGTCCGATGGTCGCGATCTTCGTCCTGCTCATCCTCAATGAGGTGATCCGATCGCTGCTCAATGCCTGAGCTGACCGCCGCCGCTCCCGCGCCGCTGCGGCGGCGCACGGCGGCGCTCCGCGCCGGGGTCGTCGTCCTCATCGTCGTCGGGCTCGATCAGTTGGCCAAGCACACGATCGGGACGAGCATCGCTCCCGGCCAGCACCGGCACGTGATCGGATCGGTGCTCGAGTTCGTCTACGTCCGCAACACCGGCGTCGCCTTCGGGGTGCTGGCCGGTGGCGGGATCGCCGTCTACGTCGCCACCGCGGTGGCGCTCGCCTGTCTGCTTGGGTACCTCATCTTCGGGGTGACCCGGCGCTGGCTGTGGCTGCCGACGGGGATGCTTGTCGGCGGCGCGATCGGCAACCTGATCGACCGCGTCACGCGCGGCAGCGTGATCGATTTCATCAAGCTGCCGCACTGGCCGGCCTTCAACGTCGCGGACATGTCGATCACCTTCGGCGTGATCATCCTCGTGCTCCTGGTGGAGTTCGGTGGCCGACCTGGAACTTGACGTCCCGGCGGAGGCGGACGGGATGCGCCTGGACGCGTTCCTGGCCCCCCACGTGGGCTCACGGACCCAGGCGGTGACGCTGATCGCGGAGGCGAGCGTGACCGTCGACGGCGTCCAGGTCCTCAAACGCCACGCCGTCCGTGCCGGCGAGTGCGTGCGCGTTGCCGCGCCCGCACCCGCCCTCACCGCCCCCGCGGAGCCTCTGACGGGAGAGCCTCCGCCGCCGGCGCCGGGCAGTGAGCCCGGCGGCCCCACGGTCGCCTACACGGTCGCCTACACGGACGAGTATCTGCTCGTCGTCGACAAGCCGGCCGGACTCGTCGTCCACCCCGGCCGCGGCCACCGGGAGGGAACGCTCTCCCAGGCCCTCGGCCTCAGCGTCGACCGTGGCGGGATCGTCCACCGCCTCGACCGGGACACCTCGGGCCTGCTCGTCGTCGCCCGCACCGAGCGGATTCAGCGTGAACTGCAGGCTCAGATCAAGGCGCGTGAGGTGCGCCGCGAGTACCTCACCCTCGTCGGCGGCCGACCGGAGGCGCGCGCCGGGACGATCGACGCGCCCATCGGCCGCGATCGGCACAGCCGGACGCTGCACTCGCTTGACACCGACACGCCGCGGGCGGCGGTGACCCACTTTGAGATCGTTGAGGCGTGCGCGGCCACCACTCTGCTGCGGGTGCGCCTCGAGACGGGCCGCACCCACCAGATCCGTGTCCACCTCCAGGCGATCGGCCACCCGGTGATCGGCGATCCGACCTACGGAGCAGGGCCCGCCCTTGGCCTCGAGCGACAGTTCCTCCACGCCGCCCGGCTCGCCTTCACCCACCCGGGCACCGGCGAGCCCATCGATCTGCACAGCCCGTTGCCCGGCGACCTCGAGCGTGCGCTCGCCGCGGCCCGGGGCGGCTAAACTCGCTCGCCGCAGTACCAACCATCTCACACCCGGCGGATTTATTGTCGGTGCGCGGCCCTGCTTCCCGCCCGGGAAGTCCGCGTCCACCTGCCGGGGACGTCCAACAAGGGAGACAACATGGCTCAGGTCGGAATCAAAGAGCTGCTCGAGGCCGGTGTGCACTTCGGCCATCAGACGCGGCGCTGGAACCCCAAGATGCGGCGCTTCATCCACGGTGAGCGTGACGGCATCTACATCATCGACCTGCTGCAGACCGAGGATCTGCTCCAGACCGCCCAGAACTTCGCCGCCGACGTCGCCCGCCGGGGCGGTACGGTGATGTTCGTCGGGACCAAGAAGCAGGCCCGGGACGCGATCAAGGACACGGCCGAAGCGGCCGACATGCCCTACGTCAACCACCGCTGGCTCGGCGGTCTGCTGACGAACTTCCAGACGATCTCCGGGCGGATCAAGCGCCTCCACGATCTCGAGCGCTATGAGGCCGAGGGTCAGCTTGCGCTGCTGCCGACCCGCGAGCGGATGGCCGCGCAGGCCGACCTCGCCAAGCTGCGGGCGAACCTCGGCGGTGTCAAGCACATGCAGCGGCCCCCCGACGCCGTGTTCGTGATCGACCTGAAGACCGAGGCGATCGCCATCCAGGAGGCGCGACGCCTGCGGATCCCGATCATCGGGCTCGTCGACACGAACTGTGACCCGGAGGGGATCGACTTCGTCATCCCCGGCAACGACGACGCGATCCGCTCCTGCCAGGCGATCGCCGCGGCAATCGGCGACGTCGTCGCCAACGGTCGCCAGGCCTTCCGAGCGGAGGAGGAGAAGGCCCGCCTCGAGCGCGAGCGCCGGGAGGCGGAGGAGCGCGCCCGCCGCGAGGCGGAGGAGCGCGCCCGCCGCGAGGCGGAGGAGAAGGCTCGCGCCGAGGCGGAGGAGAGGGCTCGCGCCGAGGCCGAAGCGGCCGCGGCCGCGGAGGCGGCTCGACTCGAGGCGGAGGCGAACACGCCGATTCCGCCGATCACCGAGATCGAGGACCACGAGCCGATTCCGCCGATCACCGAGATCGAAGAGCCGATCCCACCGATCACCGAGGTGAGCGAGGAGCCGATCCCGCCCGTCACCGAGGTGAGCGAGGAGCCTGCGGCCGCCGAGCCCACCCACGCCGAGGAGACGCCCGCCGAGTCTGTCCCCGCCGAACCCGCGCTCGCCGAGCCCACCCCCGCCGCGGCCGCGCCGGCCGCAGCGGCGCCCGCCGAGGCGCCATCGGTTCCGGAGACGGCCGAGGCCCCCGAGACCCCGGTCGCGGCCGAGCCTGCCCCGACCACCGCGCCGGAGGCGGGCGTCGTTGAACCCGCTGAGGCCACCCCGACCGCTGAGGAGAACTAGATGAGCGTCACCGAAGTGACCGCCGCCCAAGTCAAGAACCTGCGCGACCTCACCGGCGCGGCGATGATGGCCTGCAAGAAGGCGCTGATCGAGGCCGAGGGGAACGTCGAGAAGGCCGTCGAGCTCCTCCGCGCCCGCGGCGAAGCCCAGGCGGCCAAGCGCGCCGGCAATGAGGCGACGGAGGGGACCGTCCAGACCTACATCCACTCCAACGGCAAGGTCGGCGTCCTCGTCGAGGTCGACTGTGAAACCGACTTCGTCGCCCGTAACGACAACTTCGTCCAGTTTGCCAAGGACCTCGCGATGCACATCGCCGCCGCCGCCCCGCTCGGCGTCAGCGACGCGGACATCCCGGCCGATCTGATCGAGTCCGAGCGCCGGATCGCGGCGGAGCAGGCGATGGACCGCCCCGAGAACGTTCGTGAACGGATCGTCGAGGGGAAGATCAACAAGTTCCTCGACGAGACGGTCCTGCTGCGCCAGGCCCACGTCAACCCGAAGTACGAGGAGAAGACGATCGAGGACCTGCGGGCCAAGCTGGCCTCCGACACGGGCGAGAACGTCATCATCCGCCGGTTCACCCGCTTTCAGGTCGGAAGCTGAGCGCCCGCGCGCGGCGGGATGAGGCTGAGCCGGTGAGCGGCACGCCAACCGAGCCGGCACCCGTCTACCGGCGGGTGCTGCTCAAGCTGTCCGGTGAGGCTCTGATGGGCGAGATGAGCTACGGGACGGACCCGGTGCGCGTGCGGGAGATCGCCGCGGAGATCGCGACGGTCCACCGCCGCGGGGTCGAGGTCGCGATCGTCGTCGGCGGCGGCAACATCTACCGCGGGCTCGCCGCCGCCGCGGAGGGGATGGACCGCGCGAGCGGCGACTACATGGGCATGCTCGCGACGGTGCTCAACGCTCTCACCCTCCAGGACGCGCTCGAGAAGGCGAACGTCACCACCCGGGTCCAGTTGGCGATCCCGATCTCCGAGGTCGCCGAGCCCTATATCCGACGCCGGGCGGTCCGCCACCTGGAGAAGCACCGTGTCGTGATCTTCGGGGCGGGAACCGGCAACCCGTTCTTCACCACCGACACCGCCGCGGCGCTACGCGCCGCGGAGATCCACGCGGAGGTCGTGTTGATGGCCAAGCACGGGATCGAGGGTGTCTACAGCGCCGACCCTCGTAAGGATCCCGACGCCGAGTTCATTCCCGAGATCACGCACAAGGAGGCGCTCACCCGTGGCCTGGCGGTGATGGACTCGACGGCCTTCGCACTGTGTATGGACAATCAGCTGCCGATCGTCGTGTTCAACATGGCCGGCGGTGACAACATCGACCGGATCGTCTCCGGCGAACGAGTGGGAACCTTGGTGAGGACATGACCGACGATCTGGTGAGCGCCCTTCTCGACGACGCGCGTGAGCGCATGGCCAAGGCCGTGGAGGCGACCCGGCACGAGTTCAGCACCGTCCGCGCGGGACGGGCGAGCCCGAACCTGCTCGACCGGGTCAGCGTCGATTACTACGGCACCGCGACGCCGCTCAAGCAGCTCGCGACGATCAACGCGCCCGAGCCGCGGATGCTGACGATTCAGCCCTTTGACAAGGGGTCGATCAAGGCGATCGAACGGGGCATCCAGGAGTCCGACCTCGGTCTCACCCCGAACAACGACGGCTCGATGATCCGGCTGAACCTTCCCGAGCTCACCGAGGAGCGCCGCCGCGAGATGGTCAAGGTCGCCCGTCAGCTCGCAGAGGACGGCCGGGTGGCGATCCGCAACGTCCGCCGTGACGTGCTCCAGGACCTTCGCGAACTCAAGGAGGACGGTGAGGTCGGCGCCGACGACGAGCACCGGGCCGAAGGGGAGCTCCAGAAGGTGACCGACGCCCATGTCGGGGAGCTGGATGAGCTGTTGAAGGTCAAGGAAGCCGAGATCCTCGAGGTCTAGTGAGCGCCGTGCCCGCCGGGGAAGTCGGCACCGATCTGCCGGGCCCGCCCACGTCGGGCCCGGCCCCCGCCGCGGCGGGGGAGGGGAGCGACGAGCACCCCCGCTACGTCGCGATCATCACCGACGGCAACGGACGCTGGGCCCAGCAGCGTGGCCTGTCGGCTCTCCGTGGGCACGAGGCCGGGGCCGACACGGTCAAGGAGCGCCTCCGTGACGCGGTCCGGTTCGGGATCCGTGAGCTGACGCTGTACTCCTTCAGCACCGAGAACTGGGGCCGCTCGCGGGCGGAGGTGAGCGGCCTGATGCGTCTGTTCGCCCGACGGATCCGGATCGAGACACCCGAACTGAAGGACCAGGGCGTCCGCATGCGCTTCATCGGGCGACGGAGCAGCCCGGTTTCGACCCGCCTCGTTGAGATGATGGAGTGGGCAGAGGCCGAGACGGCCGCCAACGATCGGATCACCCTGTTCGTCGCCTTCAACTACGGCGGCCGGGCCGAGATCGTCGACGCCGCCCGGCGCTTCTCCGGTGACAGCGAGGAGGAGTTCCGGTCGCTCCTGTATGCGCCGGAGATGCATGACCCCGACCTGATCATCCGCACGAGCGGCGAGTTCCGGACCTCCAACTTCCTCATGTGGCAATCGGCCTACAGCGAGTTCATCTTCCGGGAGGAGTTGTGGCCGGACTTCACCCGGGAGGCGTTCGCGGACTCCCTCGCCGAGTACGCCCGTCGTCAACGCCGCTTCGGGGGGCGCTGAGCGTGTCCGCCGACCGCCGCCCGCCGGCCGGGGATCCGCGCCGGCGCGCCACGTCGAGCCGTCCCGTCGGCGCGAGCCGCCGCGGCGGTGCGGGCGGACGCGGCGCGCGCGGGACGTCGGCGGGCGCCCGGTCGGGCGGCTCGGACCTGTCGGCCCGGGTGATCGTCGCGATCCCCGCGGCACTTCTGGCGATCGGTTTCGTCGACCTCGGCGGGACCGGCTGGGCGCTGTTCATGGCCGTCTTCGGCGTGCTCGGGCTGACCGAGCTCTACCGGATGCTCGACCGCTGGCGGCCGGTCCCGTGGGTCGGCTACGTCGTCCTCGTCGGCATGTGCGCGGCCGCCCGGTTCGGCGGGCTTGTCGATGTGATCGGCGTGGCGATGCTCGCCCTCCCGCTGCTGCTCGTCGCCGTCGCGACCCGGCCGGCCGTCAAGGACGCGACGGTCGCGATCGCCGGGACGCTGCTCGGCGTCTTCTGGCTCGGGATGGCCTTCGCCCACGCGGTGCTGCTGCGCCAGCTCCCCCACGGCGGCGGGGTCGTCATCGACGTGCTCGTCGGCACGTTCTTCGGGGACATCGGGGCCTACTTCGGGGGTCGCGCCTTCGGCCACCGCCGGCTCGCGCCGGAGA
This sequence comes from Conexibacter sp. DBS9H8, assembly GCF_023330685.1. GTDB lineage: Bacteria > Actinomycetota > Thermoleophilia > Solirubrobacterales > Solirubrobacteraceae > Palsa-465. Next base: position 2,480,596 of record NZ_CP097128.1, on the reverse strand, counting down.
TCTCCCCGAACAAGACGGTCGAGGGGCTGATCATCGGGATGATCGTCGCGATCGTCGCCGTGTTCGTCGCCCACCTGTATCAGTCGACATGGATGACTCAGACCGAGGCGCTCGGGCTCGGGCTCGCGATCGCCCTGCTCGGACCGGTCGGGGATCTGTTCGAATCGCTCGTCAAGCGGGATGCCGGCGCCAAGGACGCGGGGCGGGTCTTCGGTGCCCACGGCGGGGTGCTCGACCGCCTCGACGCAGTCGCCTTCACCGTCATCGCCGGCTACTACCTCTGGGCGCTCGTCCCGCACTAGAGCAGATCACCGTCGGCTCCGCGGCCCCGAGCCCGCCACACGCCTGTGGCGTCGCGGTGGTCCACCGGGACCACCGCGACGGGCTCGCGCTGCCTACTATGGGCCGATGCCACGCCGTGTCGTGATCCTCGGTGCGACCGGTTCGGTCGGCCTTCAGGCCCTCGACGTGGTCGCCCGTTCAGACGGAGAGCTGACCATCTGTGGGCTTGCGGCGGGGACCGCATGGGAGCCGCTGCTCGAGCAGGCCCTCCGGCTCGGGGTGAGACGGATCGCCCTGGCCGACGCCGACGCCGCCGCGCGGGCAGCGGAGGCGTGGACCGACGGGGAGGTGCTCAGCGGCCCGGACGGGATCGTCGCTCTCATCACCGAGTCCGGCGCCGACCTCGTTCTCAACGCGATCGTCGGCGCCGCCGGGCTGCTGGCGAGCGTCGCCACCCTCGGGGAGGGGATCGACCTCGCGCTCGCCAACAAGGAGTCGCTCGTCGTCGGCGGTGAGCTGATCACCCAGCTCGCTGAGGCGACCGGGGCGCGGATCCTGCCCGTCGACTCCGAGCACGCCGCCCTTCATCAGCTGATCGCCGGGGAGCGGCCCGGAAGTGTCCTCAAGCTCATTCTCACCGCCTCCGGGGGTCCGTTCCGCGGGTTCTCTCCCGCCGCCCTCGCCGACGTCGAGGTCGCCGATGCGCTTGCGCACCCGACCTGGTCGATGGGCGCGAAGATCACGATCGACTCGGCGACCCTGATGAACAAGGGGCTCGAGGTGATCGAGGCTCACCACCTGTTCGGCACCCCCTATGAGGAGATCGACGTCGTCGTTCATCCCCAGTCGATCGTCCACAGCCTCGTCCAGCTCATCGACGGGGCGACGCTCGCCCACCTCGGCTACCCGGACATGCGGGTACCGATCGCCTACGCGCTGCACCACCCCGAGCGGGCCGAGCTGCCCGTCGCCCCCCTCGACCTCGCCACGCTCGGGAGCCTCACCTTCGAGGCCCCCGACGTGGAGGCGTTCCCCTGCCTCGCCCTGGCCCGGGCGGCCGGCCGTGCCGGCGGGACCGCCCCGTGTGTCCTCAATGCGGCCAACGAGGTCGCCGTCCACGCCTTCCTCACCGATCAGATCGCCTTCACCCGCATCCCCGAGGTGATCGAGACCGCGCTGGCGGCGCTCGGGGCCGGCGGCTGGGGGATGGTGCACAGCTTCGACATGCTCACCGCCGCCGACGCGGAAGCCCGGGCGGTGGCCGCTGAGGCGGTGCGCTCGGCCTCGGCGCGCTGACCTCACCGGCGTCCTAAGAGATTGCGAAGCGCTCGGGGAGCCGTGTCACACTCCTGACGATGGCGTTCGTCTGGGCATTGCTGGGCTTTGCGGCTCTGATCGTCCTCCATGAGGGCGGCCACTTCCTCGCCGCCAAGGCGGTCGGAATGCGCGTCGAGCGCTTCAGTCTGTTCTTCGGGCCGATGTGGCTGCGCCGCCGGGTGGGGGAGACCGAGTACGGGATCGCGAGCATCCCCCTCGGCGGGTACGTGAAGATCAGCGGCATGAACCCGGAGGAGGTGTACACGGGCGCGCTGGCGGAGCGGTACCCGGGCGGGGCGGCCGAGGACCCCCGTGCGTATGTCAACCAGCCGGTGTGGAAGCGGATCGTCGTGATCGCCGCCGGCCCGCTCGTCAACCTGATCGTCGCCTTTCTCATCTTCGCCGCCGTGCTCAACCTCAACGGTCTCTACGGCTCCGGAAAGGGGTACGTGGTCGGGCAGGTGGAGGCCTCAAGCCCGGCGGCCGGGCATCTGCGCCCCGGCGACCGGATCGTCTCCATCGACGGCTTCACCACTCCGGCCCGGTTCGAGCGGGCGATCGCCGCGAGCCGCTGTGCCGGCGGGGTGCGGACCGACGGCTGTGTCGCGACGACGCCGGTGGCGATGGTGGTCCTCCGTCACGGCCGGCGGATCGCCTTCAGCGTCCATCCGCGCTACAACGCGAGCGCCGGCCGGTTCCTGATCGGGTTCTCCTACGGGCCGCCGGTGATCCATGAGGCGGTGTCGCCCGGCCGGGCCGCCCACCTCAGCCTCGCCCAGATGGGCCATGAGATCGCGGCGACCTTCCACGCCCTCTCCCACCTCTATCAGGCCAAGGAGCGCCGCCAGCTCCACAGCGTCGCCGGGGTCTACGTCGCCGCCGAGCAGGCGACCTCCCAGGGCACGGCTGAGGGGGTGTGGGTGCTCGGCGGGATCTCCCTCGCGCTCGCGATCGTCAACCTGCTGCCGTTCCTGCCCCTTGACGGCGGTCACATCTTCTGGGCGCTGGTGGAGAAGGTGCGCCGCCGCAGGGTGTCGCTGGCGACGATGGAGCGGGCGAGCTGGGTCGGGCTCGCGCTCGTCCTCGGGCTGTTCGTGATCGGCTTCTCCAACGACATCTCCACCTTCATCCACGGCGGGAACTTCCTCTCCGGGCACTGAGCGTGCTGGTCGCCGTCACCGACCATGCCGTCAGCCGCTACCGCCAGCGGGTCCGCGGCAGCCTGGAGGAGCGCGCCGAGATCATCGCCCGGGTCCGGGCTGCCCATGCCGCCGGCCGGGTGGTGCCCGCGCCCCGCGGTGCGGTGGCCGTCCGTGACCTCCAGGACCGCGACCTCATCTTCATCTGCCGGCCCGGCCGGGATGAACTCGTCGTGATCACCCTGTGGGAGGAGGGGGACGGGCCGGCCGTTCCGCGGGCCTTCACGGACGCGCTCGCCCCGACCGACGCGACCGTCGAGCCGGGAGGTCGCGGCGGTGGCCGCGGCCGCTGAGAGGGATGCGGCTTCGTCGCTGCCGACGCGGAGCCGTGCCTGGAAGTGGTCGGCGGCGGCCGGCGCGGCGGCGATGCTCGCCTTCATCGCCGCGACGAACCGCTGGCTCGGCTGGGCGGCGAGTCTCCGCCTCGTCCAGGCCAATGACGAGCACGACTACCGCCGGATCGCCGCGGCCGCTCCGTCCCTGCCCCACGGCGGCATCCAGAACCAGCACGGTCAGCGGTTCGTCTTCCACTACCTGATCGGACTGATCGCCCGTGGACTCGGGACCGGCCTGCCGGGCACCTACACGGTGATCACCGTCCTCGTCGTGGTCGCCCTCGTCGGCGTGCTCGGCCTCCTCCTCACTCAGGTCGGCCTCAGCGGCCCGCAGTGGGCGCTCTGCCTCGCCGTGTTCGTGCTCAACACCTACAGCCTGCGCTACTACCTGATCGCTCGCGGGGAGGTGACCGACCTGATCTTCGACCTCGGACTCGCGCTGTCGCTGCTGGGCCTGTTCAGGCGCCGTTGGTGGGTGATCCTCGCCGGAACCGCCGTCGGGGCCCTCGCCCGCCAGACCGAGCTTCCCGCCGCGGTGATGGTCGGGGTCGCGCTGCTCGTCTGGCCCGGTTCGGGAGAGCTCACTGCAACACTCCGTTGGGGACGGGCGCTCGCGCCGGGGCTGCTCGCCCTCATCATCTACGTGCTCGAGGTGCGGGTCGCCCGCGGGTTCTCCTACAACACGACCCCGTCGCTGCTTCACTTCACCGTCCTCGCCGAGCTCGGCGCCCTGCCCCACAGCGCCGGCCTGCTGGCCCAGCACCTCCTGCGCAGCGTCAACGGGCTCGCGGCCGTCGGCGCGGTGCTGCTCGCCGGTCTGATCGTCGCCCGGGCCGAGATCGGGCTCGCGCGGCTCGGGGCGGTGTTCTGGGCAACGCTCGGGGTCGCCCTCGCCGTCGCCGCCCAGCCGCTCGCTCTCAGTGCCCGCTACGCCGAGCACAACGAGACGCGGCTGTCCGTGCTCGGGCTCGGCGCGCTCGTCTGCGCCGCCGCGGTGCTGTGGCACCGGCTCGACCCGGGCGGGCGGCGCCTGCGTCCGGGGGAGGCGGCCGTGGTGGTGGGAGTGCTTGGGGTCGGCTCCCTGCACCACCTGTACACGGTGATCGGGACCGCCGACGCCGTGCAGACCGTCGTGCTGCAGGCGGTGGCGGCGCTCATCGTCTTCGGTATCGTCCTCCGCGCGCTGCACCGGACCGGCCCGGCAGCGAACCAGCCGGGACCGGACCGCGGCGGTGACCGCCGGGCTGTCGTTGCCCCCCGTGGCGCTGGTAGGGCGACAGAGCTGTGACAACGGGGCGGGAGCCTGATGAGCCGGGAGAGGTGTGAGCGTGAGTGAGGAGCTCGAGTACGACGTCGACGGCCCGGTCGCCCGGCTGACCCTCAACCGACCCGAGCGGGGCAACGGACTCACGAATTCGCTGATCGCCGCGATCGCCGATGCGGTCGAACGGGCCGACCTCGACCCGACCGTCCGCGTCCTCGCTCTCGCCGGGAACGGCAAGGGGTTCTGCGGCGGATATGATCTCGTCGCGAGCGCCGAGTCGATGCGGGAGGGCGGCTACGGTGACGCGGACGCACCGGCCGGGTCACCGACGAGCCCTGCCGTCCAGGCGGCCAACCACGATCCGTCCCGGCCGTGGGATCCGATGGTCGACTACGCCGGCATGTCCCGCAACGTGCGGGCGTTCATGACTCTCTTTCATTGCAGCAAGCCCGTCATCTGCAAGGTGCACGGCTTCTGCGTCGCCGGGGGGACCGACCTCGCGTTGTGCTCGGATCTGCTCGTGATCGAGGCGACGGCGAAGATCGGTTATCCGCCCGCGCGGGTGTGGGGGTCTCCAACGACAGCGATGTGGGCCCATCGGCTTGGGCCGATGCGGGCCAAGCGTCTGCTGTTCACGGGGGACTGCCTGTCTGGGGCTGAGGCGCTGGAGTGGGGGCTGGCGACCGAGGCGCCGGCCGCCGGCGAGCTCGATGCGCGGACGGAATGGCTGCTCGGTCGGATCGCCCAGATGCCGCTCAATCAGTTGCAGATGATGAAGCTGCTCGTCAACACCGAGACCGTCAACCACGGGCTTGCCGTCTCCCAGACGCTGGGGACGATCCTGGATGGGATCACCCGCCACACGCCGGAGGGGTACGCGTTTGCCCGGCGTGCCGCGGAGGCGGGCTTCCGTCAGGCGGTGAGCGAACGGGACGGGCCCTTCGGGGAGGGGGCCCGCGTCGTTCCCGGGTGATCGGCTGAGCCTCCGGCGATCCTGCCGACCGCGCGGCATGACAGGGCTGCTCGGTCGGCCTCGCGCTCGGCGGGGCCTCAGCGGGCGGCCCGAAGCGAGCGCCACAGCAGCTCCATCGGGTGGAGAACCTCGACCGGACGGCCGACCGCGCGGGCGTGAGTGGCGATCTGGGCGCTGCAGTTCGGGCTTGGGCTGAGCACCATCTCCGGCTCCCCGGCGAGGAGCTGCTCGACCTTGCGCGCCCCGAGGGTCGCGGCGGTGACGGGCTCGAGGAAGCGGTGGACCCCGGCCGCCCCGCAGCAGATGGCGGCCTCCGCGCCCGGCTCGAGCAGTGTCAGCTCGGGGATGCCGGCAAGCAGCGCACGTGGCTGGGCCCGGATCCCCTGGCCGTGCGCGAGCTCGCACGCGTCGTGATAGACGGCGCGTATGGGGAGCGGCCCTCGGGGCGCTCGGGCGTCGATGTCGGCGAGGAACTCGCTGATGTCCCGGACGAGCCCGGAGAACTCCCAGGCGGCGGACGTGCCCAGGCGCCCTCCGTAGTCCTTCATCGCCGCACTGCACCCGCCGGCGTTGACGATCACCGCGTCCAGCGCACCCACCCCCGAGAAGGCGGCGATCGTCGCCCGGGCGCGGGCGAGGCCCAGCTCGACCTCACCCGCACTCAGTTCAAGGGCTCCGCAGCAGTCGGGCAGGCGGGGGGCGATCACGTCGTAGCCCTCGGCGGCGAGCACGGCCATGCTCGCCCGGTGCACGTCGGCGAAGAAGACGCGCTGGAGGCAGCCGAGCAGCAGACCGACCTGCCCGCGCCGGCGCCCGAGGGCCGGGGTGAAGGTCGGTAGCGGTGGGGCGGACGCCGCCGCGGGGGGCGGCTCTGGAAGTCCGCGGCTGAGCGCACCGACCGGGTCGGGCAGCCGGTCACGGACACGGGAGCGCCGGGCGGCCCGGAGGGTGGACCCGAGCGCCTCAAGTCGACTCGGATAGGGGAGCGTCTCCCACAGCAACAGCCGCAGCACGCGTTGCGGGGGAGAGCGTGGATGCTGGGCCTCGACGGCTGGCCGGGCGGCGGCGAGGATCCGGTCATAAGCGACGCCGGTCGGACAGGCACTCACACAACTGAGGCACCCGACGCAGCGGTCAAGGTGGACGGCGGTCTCGGCGCTCAGCCGGCCGTTGTCACGGGCGGCATCCGCGACCTGGGTGATCCGCCCCCGCGGCGAGTCGGCCTCCTCCCCCCAGAGCAGGTAGGTCGGGCACGCCTCGAGGCAGAGTCCGCAGTGAACGCAGTCGCTGAGGGCGTCGCCGAGCGCCGCGGTCCAGCTGTCGTCCAGCGGTGGGTCGGGGAGGCCCATCGCTTTAGATCCCCCCGACGAACAGCCCAGGGTTGCAGATCCCGTCGGGGTCCAGGCGCGCCTTGAGCGCGCGCATCAGCCTGAGGGCGGCGGCTGAGGTCCCGCGCCAGAGCTCGTCAGGGCCTCCGAGACTGACGCCGGCCGGGCGGTCACGCAGCTCGGCGACCGCTCCGGCCGGCCAACCGGCCGCAAGTACGGGCAGCCTCGCGGGGTCGAGTTCGAGGTAGGCGATCCCGCGGGCGGCCCGACCGACGACGGTCGCGTCGGCCCGGTCCGCCAGGGTGAGCAGGTCGCCCATCCGTGGCGCGGGCAGGCTCACCCACACGAGCGCTCTGCCACTCGAGCGCTGGCCGAGGCGCTGGCGCTCCCAGAGCGCGGTATCCGCCTCACTCACCTCAGGGTCGGAGAGGCCCGCGTCAGCCATCACAGCAGCGGCGCGGCCCGCCTGCTCTCGGGCGTTCACGCCGGCGCACTGGGCGAGCAGCCCGCCGCGCCCGGTCCGCCAGGCGAGATCGAGGGCTCGGAGCCCCAGCGCAGACCGGTCAAGCGCAGTGGCCGCGGCGACGAGCCGGTCGGGGTCGGTCGCGACCGCCGTCGCGGTCGCGGTGCGCTCGGGGACCGGAGTGAGGGTGAGGGTGAGCGAGAGGATCACCCCGAGTGTGCCGTAGCTGCCACAGAACAGACGGTGCAGTCCCGGAGTGGTGTTGTTCTCGTGCCGGTCCTCGCCGACAGAGAGGATCGTCCCGTCCGCGAGGGCGGCGGTGAGCGCGCGCACCTGGGCTTGGGCGGGTCCGTAGCGATGGCTGAGCGGGCCACAGTCCCCGGTCGCGAGGATCCCACCGAGGGTCGCCCGGTCAGCGGCCGGGGGGTCGAGGGCGACGGTGAGGCCGCCCGGCGCAAGGGAGCGCTGCAGGTCGCCGAGGCGGACACCGGCGTCGACGGTGACCGTCCGGGCGAGCGGGTCGACCGCACCGATCCGGGTCAGCCCGCCGGTGGCGAGCAGGGCCTGGCCGTCGTGGCGGCGTGCGGTGCCCCAGCGCCCCTTCGTTCCCGCGCCGGCGATCCGCAGCGGGCGGCCCGCCGCCGCGGCGGCCCGCAGCACCTCCACGAGCTCCGCGGCGGTCGCTGGGGTCACCGGGGTCGCTGGGGTCACCGGGGTCACCGGGACGGCGCTAGCACTCGGCCGTGGCGGGCGGTCCTCGGGCGCCGGTCGCGCCGGCGCCGCTGTGGCGTCGCTCGAGAAGGCTTCCTGGAGAGCGCGGAGAACGCGGAACTTCCCGGCGGACGCGTCGCCGTCGATCGTCCCGCCGTCGATCGTCGCGGCGAGCGAGCGGCCGGCCTCCCCGATCGCGGCGGACAGCGCACGGGCCCGGGCCACACCGGAAGCGGTCGGCTCGTGGCTGATGACCGCGCGCACGCTCCCGTCGCCGCCCCGAACCTGCAAGGAGACGGGGAGTCGGTGGGATCGGGTGAGACGGCCGATCCGCTCGAGCAGCGCGGGCAGTCGGGAGGGTCCGACGGTGAGCTGGGAACCAGTGACGGCGGGGCTCACACGCCGCAACACGGCCGGCAGCGTCGCGTGGGCGTCCCACAGGGCTCGGCGTTCGATCCCATCAGCGGCGATCTGGATGTCCTGGGCCTGCTCGCGTGCACACAGCCGCGCGGTCGTCTCGAGCGCGAGCAGCGTGTCGGCGGGCGCGCCGTCGAGCTCGAGAAGCAGGACCGCGCCGGCGTCGTCGCGCCACGGTGCCGCCCCGGCGCGGGCCAGCGCGGTCAGGGCGATGCTGTCGATCACCTCCATCGCCGTCGGCGTGACCCCCGCGCGGAGGACCGTGCCGGAGGCGGCGACGGCCTCGGCGAGCGTCGTGAAGCTTGCGCTGAGCGTCCGGGTGCTGGCTGGCGCCGACGCGATCCGAAGATCGAGGGAGACGACGATTCCGAGCGTCCCGGCCGACCCACCGAGCCCGCCAATGAGGTCGTAGCCGGGCTCGTCCCTCCGCAGGGTGATCAGACCCCCGTTCGTGAGGGCGAGCTCGACCCCGAGCACGTGGTCGGCCACCGTGCCGTGGACGGGACCGGTGGGCCCGCGCGCGTCGGTCGCGAGAGCGCCCCCGACGGTCCCCACGGGCCGACCGTGCCGTCCCGGCCAGAAGACGTGCCCGGGGGCGACCGCCTCACACACCGCGCGCGCGCTCACCCCCGGCTGAACTCGAACCTCACCGCGGGTCCGGTCGATGGCGAGGATTCGCCGCATTCGGGTGAGCACGATCAGCACCCCGCCCTCCGTGGCGGCCGCCGCGGAGTGGGGCGCCGCCGCGGTGAGTGCCGTGCCGGCCCCTCTGACCGCCCACGGGGTTTCGGTCTCCGCACAGGCGGTGAGGACAGCCGTCACCTCCGCAGCCGAGCTGGGGGCCACGACGGCCCCCGGCGTCACCTCGTCCGCGTCCGCGTCGAAAAAGCCGGCGGCGGTCGGCCGGTAGACCCCGCGGGTCGTGGCGTCGGCGGCGACGTGGGCAGGCCCGCAGATCTCGCCGAGGCGCCTGAGCACAGCAGGAGGCACCACCACGTCTCTGATGCCCGGACTCACGGCGGGTTAGCTTAAAGCGTGCGCGACGATTTGCTCGGAAGCCGCCCGCGGGAGATCATGATGGCGGCCGCCGGACTGGAGAGAGGGGCGGACGGAGATCGTCGTCGATCCGGTGCCCCGGCCCTCGTCCAACTCCCGCCGCGATGGAGCCTCGCTCGGGATCGCCTCAACGAACGGCGACGCCGACGGGCCGGCTGAACAGGGTCTGCCCGGAGATGATCGGCAGCGTGCCGCGCGGCACCTGCCACTGCGCCTCGAGGGTGCCGGAGGCGGGGAAGGGCACCCACGCGTCGTAGTAGCCCTCGGCGCGCAGCGGCAAGGTGGTGAGGAGGCTGAAGGTGCGCGCGCCGCGGGGGCGGAACAGCAGCCGCACCCGCGGTGGCGGTCCACCGAGGTTTGCGTCGAGCAGAAACACCGACGGCCGCACGTCCCCCCACACCTGCAGGGATTGACCGGCACGGCCGGCGACCGTGCGGGGCAGGTAGATCGGCATCCGGAAGGCGCTGTAGTCGGCCTTGGCGAAGCCGTCGTAGTTGATCAGCCCGCTGGCGAAGCCGCCGTAGTTGTTGGCGGCGAGCGCGGGCTCGGCGTCCCGCAGCAGGTACTGGTCAAAGGACTTGATCCGCGGGTTGCGCCACTGCAGGTACTCAGCCCAGTTGTCGTAGTAAGCCGCGCGGGCGGGGCTCGGCCATGGCGGCTGGCCCTTGCCGGCACGGTGGGGCGGATTGGTCTGGTAGCCGTACTCGGTGTCCCAGATCGGCAGCTGACGGTGGACGCCGTAGGCACCGAGCAGGCGGTTGAGGCCCTCGCTGAGCACGCCGATCGTCGCCAGTGACGTGTCCTGGGTGTTCTCCAGCGCCCACCCGCGCAGCTTCGGGATATCAAGCTCCTGGTTGGGCGCGAACCACTCGTCGTATGGGTGGTCTGAGACACCGCTGTTGTCGAACAGGGCCGGGTTGTCGGCGACGAACCGGCGTGATCCGGCGGCGGTCGCCGGGCACCCCCGGAGGGCGGCGGCCACCCCGGTGAGCGGCCGGTAGGTGGACGTGAGGCAGTACAGGTTCTGGAGGAAGACGAGCGGCGTCATCCCGTTGAAGTCGCCGAACGCGTTCGGTGCGGTCAGCTCCGACCGCGGGGCGAGCTCACCGATGATGATCGTGTCCGTCGGCGTGCGATGGCCGCTGGCGCCCAGGCCCTTCCAGGCAGCGTCGACGAGCTCGCGGTACATGCGCGGGCTGTCCTCGACGCCGGGATGTCCCGGCAGCGCCTGGGGGGCGAGGCTCGGGCCGTAGTTGGGTTCGTTCCAGATCGACCAGAAGCTCACCCGGGGGAGGTCGGCCGGGTTCCCGGGGTCGAGCCGGTTTGTGAGCGGGTTCCAGTTGCCGCTGTAGCGTTCCCCGGCCGCCTGGGCGAAGTACCCGAACTGCACCGCGTTGGGTTCCCACTGCCAGTGCGGGTATCCCTTGACCTTGCGGGGCTGGCCGGGGCCGGTCGCCCAGCGCGGCGCACCGGGCGCGAGGTCAAGATCGACGGTGATCCCGAGCCGCTGGGCGGCGAGGATCACCGCGTCATAGGGCGCCCACGCCCCCGCACCGTACGCCGCCGGATCGGTGGCGTTGAAGCGGGGCCGGGTCCACGAACTGGTGGCGGGGGCGACCGCCGCCCACGGGAGGTCAAAACGCAGCGTCGTCACCCCGAGAGCCCGAGCCTCCGTGAGGGTGCCGACCGGGTTGCTGAGCACCAGCGGGTCGTCCTCGAGGATCGTCACCTGCGTCTGGTCCGCTCGCGCAGAGGGGGCGGCGAGCCCTGACAGCAGGAGCAGTCCCACCGCCCACAGGAGGGCGAGGGCGAGCGCGCGGGAGCGGAGGAGACGCACCCCGGCCGGTACGCGCGCGCTCATCCGACGACCACCGCCTGGCTCCGGCTCGTGATCGCTCCGTGGCCCGGGTCGAAGCTGAGTCGCAGCACGCCGCTGGCCCCGATCCGGACGGTGGTGTCGAAGTAGCAGCCCGCCCGTCCGTTCACGGTGAGCGTCTTCAGGGTCCTGAACCCGCCGCCGGTGGGCGCGTACTGGATCGCCACCCGTCCGCTGGTGCCCGGAGCGGTGTCAAGCGGACGCACGCACCCCCAGACGGGCAGGGTCCCGGGGCGCGCCAGCCTCGTCCGCGTGAGCCACAGCGGCAGCTCGAAGGCGGCGTAGATGTCCGGCTTGGGTTGGCCGTCGGCGAACTCGAGGCCGGTGTCGAAGGTGGAACCTGACGCGGCCGCCGGGTCGGTCAGCAGATACTGGTCATAGGAGGCGATCCGGGGGTCGCTCCAGCTGAGGTACTCGGTCCAGTTCATGTAGCGGGCGATCGTCGCCGGTGCGAGCGCGTCGTAATGGGCGGGCGGGTCACTGAAGTATCCGTACTCGGTGTTGTAGATCGGCAGGCGCGGGTCGGCGCCCCACGCTGCCGCGGCGCGGTCGAGGGCCCGGGCGAGGTCGGGCAGGCGGGCGAAGTCGGCGAAGTTCGCCCCGTCAGCGCCGGCCCTCTGCGGGACGGTCGGGGGCACGACGTAATCGTAGGGATGGTCGGCCCATCCGCTGGCGTCGAACAACGCCGGATTGTCGGCCCGGAACTGGCCCCCGCTCATCCCGGCCGGGCACCCCTCCGCGGCCGCCGCGGCGCCGGTGAGCGGCCGGTAGGCGCTCGAGACGCAGTAGAGGTCGCGGAGGAACTGCAGCGGCGGTGTCATGTTGTCGATGCCGGGGTCAAGTTCCCCCACCGGCGCGGTCTCGCCGACGAGGATCGTGTCGCTTCCCGGCGTGTGCCCGCTGGACCGCAGGCCGGCCCACCCGGCTGCGAGCAGGCGCCGGTACTGGGGGGCGGCCGTGTCGACGATCAGGGTGCCCGCTCCCTGGAGCCGCGACTGCGGGGCGAGGTCGGGTCCGTAATTCGGCTCGTTCCACAGCGACCAGAAGCTCACCCGGGGTAGCGGGGTGCTCGCACCCGGCGCGATGAAGTGTCCGGAGTAGCGGGTCCCGAGCGCGTGCACGAACGCTCCGTAGGCGGCGGGGACGGGCTCCCACTGGGCACAGCGGCCACAGCCGTGGCGTCCGAGCAGCGGGTGAGCGCCCCGGGCCCAGCGGGGCGGCGGGCCGGTGACGGTGAGGAACAGGCGGACGCCGGCGGCTGCGGCCTCCCGGTCCAACGCGTCGAGGAACGTGAAGTCATAGCCCGGGCTGGCCGGGTTGTCGGCGGCGAACCCGGCGGGGGGGGAGGGGCTGTGGGGATCGGTCACATAGCCGCTCCAGAGGACGTTGAAGCGTACGACCTGCACGCCGAGGCTGCGGGCGGCGCTGAACAGCACCGGGGCGTTCGTGTAGAGGAGGCCGTCGGATTCCATGATCGACAGCGGTCGGCGCCCGCTGCCGTGGCCCGCCGGTCGGCTCGCGGTTGCCACGCGGGCCGGTTGGCCGGCTCCGCAGCCGGCGAGCAGGGCGGCGCCGGCGAGCGCGACGGCGATGAGGATGGGGCGGATACGGGGATGGGGTGGGCGCACGAATTGCTTTCAACGTCTTCCCGCCCCGGAAGTTGTGCACTCTAAAGTACCGGCGCGATGTCACGCCCTCGCGTCCTGGCGCTCCTGCTCGTCCTCACCGCGGCGTCCCTGCTGTGGGCCCCCGCTGCGGGCGCAGGGACATTGTCGCCGATCGCCGACTGTCAAGCTCACGGGGGCGTGCTCACCGTGAACTACAGCACCCGGGAGCTCCAGCGGGCGCTCTCAGAGATGTCGGTGTCGGTGCGCGAATACACCACCTGTTACACGGCGATCTCCGATGAGCTCAACCTTCGGCTCGGGCATGCCGTCAAGCCGATCGGAGACAGCGCCAGCAAGACGAGCTCGGGGTCGGGCGGCTCGGGGACGGCGGTGCTCGTCGTCATCCTCGCCGCCGTCGTGCTCGCCGGCGGCTCCAGCGCCGCCTGGGCCGCCCATCGGCGCCGCGGCCGCTGAGGCGAGCCGCCGCTCCCCGGAGGACGCCTGCATACCGGGGTCCGGGGCGGAGCCCACACGGGAGCCCCGCCCCGGACCGTCTCAACGGACGCTGATCGCCTGGGCGCGGCTGAACAGCGTCGTACGTCCCGTCCGGTAGGCGAGCCGCACGGACCCCGATCCGGTGAAGTGCACGAAGGTGCTGAAGTAGCCGGCCGGGCCGGACACGCGGAGCGTGCGCACCGTCCGGTAGCCGCCCTTCGTTCCCTTGAACTGGATCTCGACGACCGGGGCGATGTGGTAGGCGCCGGCGTTGAACGCCGCCGGGCGCACCCCGCCCCAGATCTTCAGGTTTGCCGGGTGGGCGACGGAGGTCGTCGGCATGAACAGCGGCATCTCATAGGCGTCGTAGGTCAGCCGTGGCGCCCCGCTGTTGGTGAGCAGCCCGTCGGTCCATCCGCCGCTGATCGGGTCATAGAGCTGGTACTGGGCGATGCTCATCAGGCGCGGGTTCATGTAGGAGATGTACTCGGCCCAGTTGAGGTACAGAGCGGCCGTGCTGAGGCTGAGATCGCAGTTGGATGGGGCCGCGCCACGGCACGGATTGTGGCCGGGGGGCGCGGTCCAGTAGCCGTACTCGGTGTTCCAGATCGGCAGTTTGCGACCGGAGCCGTACGTGTGCTGAGAACGGTCGAGGATCGTTGTCAGGTGGGCGAGCTCACCGAGGTCGGTCCACAGTGGATCGCCCTTCTTGGTCCGCGGGTTCTCACAGAAGGTCCAGCCGTGGTGGAGGCAGTCGTAGGTGGGCACGTCAGGGGCGGTGCCCTGTGCGTAGGGGTGGTCGGCAAATCCGGAGGCGTCGAACAGCGCCGGGTTGGCGCGCCGGAACGCGGTCGGGTTCGCTCCACAGCCGTTGCTTGCGGCGACCCTGCCGGTGAGCCGGCGTCCCGCCGTCGTCTCGCAGTAGAGCGAGGCGATGAACTGGACCGGCTTGATCCCGGCACCGTTGCCGCTGCGGGGCCCGGCGATGCCGCGCGGAGCGACCTCACCGAACAGGATCGTGTCCGGGCCGGGCCGGTGACCGGTTGCCTCCAGGCCGCTCCAGGCGGCCCCGAGCAGACCGCGGTAGAGGTCGGCGGCGACGTAGGTCGAGCCGACGGTCTGGGGGGCGAGGTTCGGGATGTAGTTGGGCTCGTTCCAGATCGACCACCAGCGCACCGCCGGCAGTCCCGGCACCCGGCCGCTGTAGCGGGCGCCGAGCGCCGCCATGAAGGTCCGGAAGGCCGCGTCGGAGGGGCGCAGTGTGCCCTGGACGTTGCCGCTCGCCCACCGGGGGGCGGGGGCGGTGACCATGAAGCCAAGCTTGATCCCGACCTTCGCCGCGTCCTGGTCGATCTGATCGAGCTGGCCGAACTCCGGATAGTAGATCGCCGGGTTCGTCGCGCCGGCGGGGGCTCGGGTGGCGTTCGGGTCGGGGGAGACGTACTTCCAGTAGACGGCGTATTTGACCATCGTCACGCCCATCGAGCGCATCTTCGCGAGCGCGGCGAGCGGGTGGGCGTTGATCGCGTTGTTGTCCTGCATGATCGTCACGAGGCGGGGATTCGCCAGCGCCTTCGGCACGGCGAGCGCGCACACCGCGGCGACCAGTGCGAGGGTGACGGGGAGTGTCTTTCTCAGGGGCATCACTACAAGGAACCAGATCGCCGAGAGGAAAGTTGCGCATTTGCCGTGACCAGTCCCGGTGAAGGGCTGGAGGCACACGCGCGACGGGCCCGGCGAATGGCTCGGCGGGCTCTAGACTTTCCCCCGATGGCCTCAGAACGCCAAATCCATGTCGGTGGAGTGCCGATCGGCGGCGGTGCCCCCGTCGTCGTTCAGACGATGACCAAGACCGAGACGGCCGACATCGCCGCGACGCTCGCCCAGATCCGCCGGGTCGCCGAGGCGGGAGCGGACGTCGTCCGCTGCGCGGTCCCGCGCGAGAAGGACGTCGACGCGCTCGCGACGATCGTCGCCCAGTCGCCGATCCCGGTGATCGCCGACATCCACTTCAACCACACGCTCGCGCTCAAGGCAATCGACGCCGGCGCCCATTGCATCCGACTCAACCCGGGCAACATCGGCGGGCCCGACAAGGTCGCGGAGGTCGTCGCCAAGGCGAAGCTCGCCGGCGTGCCGATTCGGGTCGGCGTCAACTCCGGCTCGCTGCCGGAGAACCTGCGCGAGCTCGAGTTCACCAACCCGGTCGAGGCGCTCGTCGCCGCCGCGCTGCAGTTCGTCGAGCTGATGGAGAGCCTCGAGTTCGACAACTTCAAGGTGTCGATGAAATCGACGAGCGTGCCGAACACGATCGCTTCGAACCGGCTGCTCGCCGAGAAGATCCCTTATCCGCTGCACCTCGGCATCACCGAGGCGGGCACCAAGTGGTCAGGCTCGATCAAGTCCGCCGTCGGTCTCGGCACGCTGCTCGCCGACGGGATCGGTGACACGATCCGCATCTCGCTGTCGACCTTCCACGCCGAGGAGGAGGTCAAGGTCGCCTGGGAGATCCTCAAGGCGCTGCGACTGCGGCGCCGTGGCCCGGATCTCATCGCCTGCCCGACCTGTGGGCGCCTGCAGTTCGACATGGACACCGTCGTCGCCGAGGTCGAACGCCGCCTCGAGGCCTACGAGGACCCGATCGAAGTGTCGGTGCTCGGGTGTGCGGTCAACGGGATCGGCGAGGCGCGGCACGCGGACTTCGGCATCACCGGGGCCAAGGACGCCGGCATGATCTACGCCAAGGGGCAGCCGCTGAAGAAGGTGCCGACCGACCGGCTTGTCGATGAGCTGTTTGCCGAGATCGACCGCTACTACGCGGCCGGGAAGCGGGTGCTCGTGGATGAGCGGGCCTCAGCGGAGGCGGCCCGGTGGCTGTCGGAGAACGAGGACGACACGGCGGTCACCCCCGAGCGCCTCGCCGCCGCCGAGCGGGCGGCCGCCGAGACGGAGGCCGCCCAGGCGGCTGCGGCCCGCGAGGCCGAGTCACCGGTCGCCGGCCGGCGTTTTCAACGCCCCGGGGCGACGGCCGGCGGGGACGCCGCCGGGGCCGCCGAGCCCGCGGCCGCCTGACGCGGCGAGGCCGGTCCGGCGGAGGCCGCGGAGGGCTCCCGCCGGGACCGGCACGCTCCGCGGTTAGGCGACCTTGGTGTAGCGGTCGGCGACCGTCGACCAGTTGATCACGTTGAAGATCGCCTCGAGGTAGTCGGGGCGGCGGTTCTGGTACTTGAGGTAGTAGGCGTGCTCCCACACGTCGATGCCGAGCAGCGGCGTCTGGCCGTCGGAGATCGGGTTGTCCTGGTTCGGGGTGGAGACGATCGCCAGACCGGAGCCGTTGTGCACGAGCCAGGCCCAGCCGGAGCCGAAGCGGCCTGCGCCTGCCGCCTTGATCTGGGTCTTGAACTCCGCGAAGGAGCCGAAGGTCGCGGTGATCGCCTCACCGAGGGCACCGTCGGGCTCGCCGCCGCCGTCCCCGGCGAGTGACTCCCAGAACAGGGAGTGGTTGTAGTGGCCGCCGGCGTTGTTGCGGACCGGGCCCTGCTTGTCGGCCGGAAGCTCGCCGAGCTTGGTCAGCAGTTCCTCGACCGGCATGTCCGCCCAGGCGGTGCCCTCCAGCGCCGCGTTCGCGTTTGTCACGTACGCCTGGTGGTGCTTGTCGTGGTGGATCTCCATCGTCTGGGCGTCGATGTGGGGCTCGAGGGCGCCGGCGTCGTAGGGAAGCGGCGGAACGGTGAAGGCCATGCGGTTCTCCTTGGTCGAGGGTCTCTCTCAGCCTTTTATCAGAGCGCTTGCGGCGGGCGCCGTGGGCTTTTGGCTCCACGGCGTCCGTGCGACGGCACCGCGGGTACGCTTGGCTCCTTCATGACGCGCCTCTCTCACTATCTTCTCCCCACCGAACGTGAGGCCCCGGCGGATGCCGAGGCTGTGAGCCACAAGCTGATGGTCCGGGCCGGGCTCGTGCGCCAGGTCGGCGCGGGCCTGTGGACCTGGTTGCCGGCCGGATGGCGGGTCCATCAGAAGATCGTCGCGATCATCCGCGAGGAGATGGACGCGATCGGCGGCCAGGAGCTGCTGATGCCGCTGCTTCAGCCCGCCGACGCGTGGCGGCGGACGGGTCGCTACGGGGTCGATGAGCTGTTTAAGCTGCGGGACCGTAAAGAGGCAGAGATGGTGTTGGCGATGACCCATGAGGAGGCGGTGACCACGCACGCGGCGGGGATGATCCGCTCATACCGCGACCTCCCCCAGACCGTCTACCAGTTCCAGGTCAAAGAGCGTGATGAGGCGCGGCCCCGAGCGGGCGTGCTGCGGACCCGCGAGTTCGTGATGAAGGATTCCTACAGCTTCGATCGGGACGCCCAGGGGCTCGACCTCAGCTATGACCGTCACGCTGAGGCGTACGCGAAGATCTTCGACCGCTGCGGCATCGTCTGGTACCGGGCGCTCGCTGACGTCGGGCTGATGTACGGCCGCGAATCCGGGGAGTACATGGCCCCGTGCGCGGCCGGTGAGAACGACGTCGTCATCGGCCCGAACGGCTATGTCGCCAACCTCGAGGTCGCCAGTGCCGACGCGGTGCGCGTTGAGCTGCCGCCGGCTCTGCCCGAGCCCGAAGCGGTGTCGACACCTGACACCGACACGATCGAGTCGCTCGCCGCCTTTCTCACACTGCCCGCCGCCGCGCTGACCAAGGCGTTTCCGGTCGTCAAGCAGCTCGCCGACGGGTCCGAGGAGCTCGTCCTCATCCTCCTGCGCGGCGACCACCGCGTCAATGACGTCAAGCTGCGGCGTTTCTTCGGCTCCCCGTTCCGTCAGGCGACCGCCGCAGAGATCGCCGACCGGATCGGTCCTCCCGGATACCTCGGGCCGGTCGGGATGCGCGACCCGGGGGTGCGGGTCGTGCTTGATGCGGCGATCGTGGCCGCCCCCGGCGGCTACGTCGCCGGGGCCAACCGGGCCGACACGCACCTGCGCGGTGTCCAGGCCGGCCGCGACTTCACCTACGAGCTCGCCGACCTGCGGGAGGTCACCGCCGCCGACACGATCGGCGGCGAACCGATCCGCATCGAGCCGGCGATCGAGGTCGGCAACATCTTCAAGCTCGACGACTACTACTCGGCCAAGCTCGGGGCGAACTACCTGGACGCCAACGGGGTGAGCCGCCCCGTATTCATGGGCTCCTACGGCATCGGGCCCGCCCGGGTCGCGGCCGCCGCGGTCGAGCAGTTCGCTGACACGGCCGGGATCAGCTGGCCGCGGGCGATCGCCCCCTTTGACGTCCACCTCGTCAGCCTCGGCAAGCCCGGGTCGCCCGAGCGGGAGCTCGCCGACGACCTCTACGAACGGCTGGCCGGGCTCCGGCTCGACGTCATCTACGACGACCGGGACGCCGGCGCGGGGGAGAAGTTCGCCGATGCCGAGCTGCTCGGCTGTCCGCTGCGCGTCACCGTCAGCCGCCGCGGCCTTGCCGCCGGCGAGCTCGAGGTTCAGCGGCGCCGCGGGGCGGAGATGACGACGGTTCCGATCGATGGGGCGGCGGAGGCGGTGGCGGCGCTGTGGCGGACCCTCCCCTGAACGACCGCCGGGGCCGGCGCCGGCGCGGGGACCGCGGCCGCGGCGGCAAGGGGGGCGGGCGCGGGCGTCCCAACGAGCGGGTCTCCGACGCGGTCGATCGAGCCAATGAGCGGGTGGCCGAAGCGGTCGACCGCGCGAACGAGCGCGTCTCCGGGGCCGTCGATCGGGCAAACGAGCGGGTGGCCGACGCGAAGGCGCGCGCGCGGGAGCTCCGGGCCCGTACGAAGGCGCGACTGTTCGGCCTCGACCGGTCCGGACCGCCGCCCGCCCCGACCCAGGCCGGCCAGCCGCTCAACCCGTGGACGCTGCCCAACGCGATCGGTTATGTCCGGCTCGCCCTCATCCCGGTGTTCCTCGCCGTCGCGTTCTCGAGCCCACACGGGCGCGCGACCGCCGCTGTGCTGCTGTTCGCGGTCATCGGCTGGACCGACTACCTCGACGGTTTCGTCGCCCGGCTCACCGGTCAGTTCAGTCGGCTCGGGGCGTTGCTGGACCCGATCGTCGACCGTTGCCTCGTCATCTCCGGGATGGCCGTTGCCTGGCGCTTTGCCCTGTTGCCGCGGGTCGCCCTGGCGATTGTGATCGCCCGTGAGGTGTTCATGCTCGCGCTCTCCCGGTTCGCCCTCCACCACAAGGTCGACATCAAGATCAACTGGTTCGGCCGTCTGGCGGTCGCGCCGATCCTCGGCGCGCCGTTCTTCGCGATGGCGGGGGTGCACACCGTCGCCGTTGTGCTTCTCCTGGTCGGGATGGCGCTGTCGCTCACCGCCACCGGCGCCTACGTTCGCGTCGGCCTCGAGCACCGCCGCCGGACCCGTCTCGCTGGACCCTCAAGCTGAGCTTGACCCTCAGCGGGGGACGGGTATACTCCCGTCGGAGGAGCCCTTCCTCACACCCGACCCGAAGATACGGGGGATTTGCGGCGCATGGACACGTTCCCGGACCTCGGCTTACTGAACGATCAGGAGCTCAAGGACCTCATCAGCGAGCTGACGGCGGAGGAGACCGAGATATCCTACCGGCGCCGGATCCTTCACGGCAAGATCGACATCCTCCGCGCGGAGCTCGTCAACCGGCTGCGTAAGCGGGAGGAGGGCGGTGAGCTCGTCATCTCCGGCGCTGACGTGGACCGGCTCACCGACATTCTCACGGGCCGCGTCCCGACCCGATCCTCCGAGGACCTGTAGGCCCCGAGGGCGTCCCGGTGGCCCTGCACTGTCCAGAGTGCGGCTTTGCCAACTCCGACGGGGCGAACTACTGCGCCCGCTGCGGGGCATTTCTCGCTGGGGCGACGCCCGGTTCGACCGGGGTGACGACGGCGAGCTTCCGGATCTCCGGTGACGGCACCGTCCTCGAGTCTCTCCCTGTCACGGCCCGCGGCCCGGGGGCGAGCCTGGTCATCCGCGCCGGCGGCGGCCGCGCCGGTGAGTCCTTCGATCTCGGGGCCGAGCGGATCACTGTCGGCCGGCGGCCCGACAGCGACGTGTTTCTCGACGACGTCACCGTCTCCCGAGACCATGCCGTGATCGTCCGGCGCGGAGCCGCCTTCTACCTCGATGACTGTGGGTCGCTCAACGGTACGTACGTCAATCGGCGGCGGATCGAGTCCCACCGGCTCAGCGACGGCGACGAGCTCCAGGTCGGCAAATACAAGCTCGCGTTCCTGCAGCGCTGATCTGATGGCGAGCCTCGACCACCAGCCCCTCGACGGTGACCGCGCGGCCGAGCCGGCCCTGGCCGGCGCGCTCGAGGTCCCGGCTGAGCTGCACCGCCGCTCCCAGAAGGCGGCCACCATCGGAGCGGTCTGCAAGGCCCTTGAGCAGGAGTTTCCCGACATCTCGATCTCCAAGATCCGCTACCTCGAGGATCAGAAGCTGCTGGCCCCCCGTCGCACCCAGGGCGGCTACCGCCTCTACAGCCAGGCTGACATCCAGCGTCTGCGGACGATCCTGCGCCTCCAGCGCGACGAGTTTCTGCCTCTGCGCGTCATTCGTCAGGAGCTGGCGGGCGGCCGCACCGACCGTGAGGTGGCGGCCGGGCCCGTGGCGGAGACCCGTCCGGTCCGGCGGGGGGCGATCAGCACGAGCGCGAGCGGCGCTCTCTACTCGCTCGACGACGTCGTTGAGGACACCGGCGCGGAGGCGTCCCTCGTCGCCGAGCTCGTCGACTTCGGCGTGATCAAGGGGGAGCTGCGCGCCGGTCAGCGCTACTTTGACGACACCGAACGCGAGATCGTCCGCGCGGTATCGGAGCTCGCCCGCTACGGGGTGGGCGGCCGCAACCTGCGGGTGTTCCGCAGCTCCGCCGACCGTGAGGCGGCCCTGCTGCAGTCGATCCTCGCCCCGGCGCTGAGGTCCCGCAACCCTGAGCGACGCAAGGAGGCGATCGAGACGCTGGAGAACCTCGCCTCGGTCACCACCCACCTCAAGCACCTCCTGCTCATTCGTGACCTGCGCCGGATCACCGGCTGAGGCGCGCCGCCGGTGATCGAGGAAGGTGGTGGGCGGAATGGATGATGCTCCCGGCGAACTTGACCTGCGCCGCTACGTCCGGGACATCCCGGACTTCCCGACCCCCGGGATCGTCTTTCGCGACATCACCCCGCTGCTGCTTAACCCCGACGCCCTCGACGGCGCTGTCTCACGCCTGGCCCGGTACGCACGTCCTCATGCCGTCGACCTCGTCGTCGCGGCGGAGGCGCGCGGATTCATGCTCGGCGGCGCCCTCGCCCGGGCCCTCGGGGCCGGCTTCGTGCCGGCCCGCAAGCGCGGCAAGCTGCCGTCGGCGACGGTGATGGCCGAGTACGCCCTCGAGTATGGAGTTGACGCCCTGGAGATGCACGCGGACGCGCTCGCCGGCGGGGCCCGCGTGCTCATTCACGACGACCTGCTCGCAACCGGCGGTACGGCGCTCGCGCTCGCTGAGCTGGTCCAGCAGCTCGGCGCCGAGGTCGTCGGCTGCGCCTTCCTCGTCGAGCTGACCGCCCTCGGCGGCCGCGCCGCGCTCGGCGCCTTTGACGTGCACGCCCTGATCGCCTACGACTAGGCCCGGCCGGTGGCGACAATCGTTCGCAGCGGCTTGGTGGCCGCCCCACCCGAGGCGGTCTGGGAACTGATCGCCGACGCCCGTAGCCTGCCGCGCTGGTGGCCGCAGGTGTCCCGGGTCGAGGGGGTGCTCCCGACCGGCTTCACCCAGGTGCTGGTCAGTCCGCGCGGCCGCCCGGTCCGTCTCGACCTGTTCTACACGACGGTGGAGGAGCCGGTTCGGCTCGGTTGGGCGCTCGACATCAGCGGCGGCCAGTTCGATCGGTTCATGGCCGAGTGGCACACCGACTTCGAGCTCGAGCCGGCGTCCGGCGGCACCCGTGTGCAGATCAGCGAGCGCCAGAGTTTTCGCGGGAGCTACAAGACCGGCACCCTGCTCCAGCGCCGCGCCTCCGGTAAGCGCCTCGACGCCGCGCTCGCCGGCCTGATCGCCGTGTTCTGAACGCCCACGCGGGTGCCGGCGGCCCGCTCACTCGGCGAAGGCGCCCTCGAGGACGATCGTGCCCGGCTTGGTCGGATGCTGACCGGTCTCGAGGGTGAGCAGCAGCTGGGTGTACTTGGCCGCGTTCGCCGGGAGAGCGACCTCCGCCTCGAGGAACCCCTTGGTCGCGCCGCTGGCGGCGACCTTGTGGCCGTAGAAGCCGAGGAAGTCCCCCTGCCCGCTGGCGGGGTCATAGAGCCAGACGCCGTAGGCGTTGGTGGTGTTTGCCGCCAGTCCGCGGGCGACGAGGACGAGCCCGAGCCGGCCGGAGGCGCGCACGACGTCGGCGGCGCCCTGGACGCCCTTGGCGCTCGTCGGTGAGCTGAGAATGATCTTCTTCAACGCGGTGACCGATGTCGAGGTGCCGCTCGGCGTGGCGGTGCGCCCATTCGGACTCGCCGTCTGGGTCCCCGACCCGTCGTGGGCGGCGGTGTGGGTCCCGGAGCTGGTGGATCCGCCGCTCGTGGTGAGGATCACGACGACGACGACGATCACGAGCGCGATCAGGCCGAGCAGGATCGCGCCGCCCCGGCGCGAACTCGCCGGCGTGGGGGAGCCGGAGCTCTCCGCGTCTACGGCTGACTCGTCGCCGGCGAAGTCGAAGTCGACGTCGACCCCTCGCCCGCCGCGACTGGCTCCGGGGGCCGCCTCCGCCCGGACACGCGGCTTCTCCGCGTCCGGGCCCGGGGTGCCAGTTCCGGCAGGGCCGGCGGGCGCTGGCGCGGGCGAGGCAGTCCGGCCCGGCGCGGGGATCTCCGGAAGGCCGTTGGCCGCCAGCGGCGCGATCTCTGCGGCGATCACACGCGCCCAGCCTCGCTCGGACGGGTTGGTGGCGAGCGAGCCCCGGACGCTCGCGGCGACTTTGCCGGGGAGTTGGCCGAGCAGGTAGTCGGTGATCAGCGCCCGCTTGAGCGGGTCAAGCGTCGTCTCGGGCCCGAGCGCGTCACAGCCCTCAAGGGCACGCTGGCGGACGGCGGCCCGGTCGATCGAGAGGAGCGCGGCGATCTCATCGAAGGAGCGGCCACGCTGAAGGACCAGTGACAGAACGGCCTTCTGGTCGGAGGGCAAACTGTCAAGAGAAGCCATAAGGTGTGCAAGCGTAATGAGCGATGAGGCAGAACCCGCCGGTCCGATCCCCGTGACGGGCTTTGACGCACTCTACGGGCTTGAGGCGATCGAGGTCTCCGCCGAGCAGGCGACCGCTCGGGTCACCGTGCGCGACGAGCTCAAGCAGCCCTACGGCCTCGTGCATGGCGGGGTCTACGCAGCGATCGCCGAGTCGCTCGCCTCGATCGCCACGGCGATGGCCGTGCTCGAGGACGGCAAGGCCGCGATGGGCCTGTCCAACCAGACAAGCTTTCTCCGGCCGATCACCGAGGGAAGCATCCACGCGCGCGCGATCCGGCGGCACGCCGGGGCGACGACCTGGGTGTGGGAGGTGGAAATGTCCGATGACCTCGGCCGTCTCTGCGTCATCACCCGGATGACGATCGCGGTCCGCGGTCCGCGGGTCTGAGGTCGCCGCCGGCCCGGCGGGATGTGCGCGGCTGCCGCTGCGGTCTGGGCTCTTTGCCGGCGCGCGCATGCCTCTGTGCGGCCGGACAGGGGGGTGACGAGGCTCACATACTTACCCGGGTCTGACCTGTCAGCCTCACGGCGGCCCATCAAAAGCGGGCCCATGAAACATTGAAACGGCCTTGCCGAACCGCGGCGCCCGGTGCGCGCGCGGACGGGGGACCCACTTGCCGAACTCCCTTTCGTTCGGCGGGGGCGAATCGCGTGCCCGGTCCCTGACCGGTTGCACGTGTAGCGACTTCCTGATGCCACCGAGCCTCAGCGCAGCCGCGAGCCCGTCAGCTAACCCCGTAGGCGCCCCGGCCGAGATGTCCAAAGGAGGCCCTCAGATGAGAGCCAGGCGCACCATTCGCGCGCCTCAGGCAGCCCGGTTGGCTGTCGGCGCGACCGTTCTTGCCTTCCCCGCCACCGCGATGGCGGTCACCACGGCGACCTCCGAGCCCGCCCCGCCGGCGCCGGTCGCCCTCCACGGCATCCGTTCCCAGGCCGTCCGCTTCGGCGAGCGGACGGTCGTCCGCGGCAGCGCCCCGCACGCCGCGGCCGGCACGCCGATCGTGCTCGATTATCGCAGCGCCGGATCCTCGGCGTGGCAGACCGTTGCCCGCGGGCGGGTCCACCCCGACGGGCGCTTCTACCTCAGCGCGCGCCTGCGCCGCTCCGGCAGCCTGCAGGTGAGGCCCGCCCCGGCGTCGCAGCACCCGGCACGGGTCAGCGCCAGTGACGGCAACCCGGCCAACGAGTTCCTCGCCGCGCAGGCCGCCGATGGGTCGACCGCGCCCACCGGAGCGCCGGCAACGGCGGCGAGCGCCACCCCCGCCCGGACCCCTGAGGTACTCGCCACTCCGGTGCGCCGTCTCACCGTCACCCCGGAGATCGCCCTCTCCCGGACGGCCGCTCTCGCGGTCCTCGGCTCGCCCGTCCGGCTCAGCGGGCGGTTGCTCCCCGCCCGTCATGGTCGGCGCGTCACCCTGGATGCCCGGATCGGCCACCGCTGGGTCGCGGTCGCCTCAACCCGGACTGGGCGCGGCGGCCGCTTCAGCCTCCGCTACGTCCCTTCCGTCGCGGACGGCGCCACGCCGCTGCTGTCGGTCTTCTTCTCCGGCGACCGCCTCAACGGCCGCTCCCGTTCTCGCGCCGAGCGCATCGCGTTGATGCAGTACGCGCAGGTGTCCTGGTACGAGGACGCGGGCAACACCGCCTGTGGTTTCCACGCGACCTACGGGATCGCCAGCCGCACCCTGCCCTGCGGCACGCAGGTGACCCTCTCCTACGGCGGCCGGACCGTCGTGGCGACCGTCGATGACCGCGGCCCGTTCGTCTACAGCCGCCTCTACGACCTCAACCAGAACGTCGCGGCCGCGCTCGGGATGTACGGGGTCGCCACGGTCCTCGCCTCCGTGTAGGCGCGCAGCCGGTCCGGTCGGGGGGTCCGGGCGGACCGGTAGGCTCGCCACAGCGATGCTGGGCGAACGTGTGATCGCACATCTCGACATGGACGCGTTCTACGTCTCCGTCGAACTGCAGCGGCGCCCGGAACTGCGTGGGCGGCCGGTGATCGTCGCGGGGACCGGTCCGCGCTCGGTCGTGACGACCGCCTCCTATGAGGCGCGGCGGTTCGGCGTCGGCTCGGCGATGCCGTCCTCCCGGGCCCGGCGGCTGTGTCCGGACGCGGTCTTCCTCGCCCCCGACTTTGCCCACTACCGCACCGTGTCAGCGGAGGTGATGGCGATCCTCCGCCGCCACGTCGAGACGGTGGAGGTGATCGGGCTTGATGAGGCCTATCTCGATCTCTCCGGCCTGCCTGCTCCGAAGGCGGGGATGCGACGGATCCTCACCGAGATCACCGCCCGCACCGGACTCGGAGCCTCCGTCGGGATCGGACCCAACAAGCTCATCGCCAAGGTCGCATCCGACGCGGAGAAGCCACGGGGGTTCGTCGTCCTCACCCGCGAGCAGGCGGCAGCTCGGTTCGCCCGCGCGCCCTGCCGGCTGATCCCGGGGATCGGCGCCAAGACCGCCGAGCGGCTCGCCCAGATCGGCCTGCACACCGTGGGGGAGCTCGCGGTCGCCTCGCCCCAAGCCCTCGCGGGCAGCTTCAGCGCCCGCAGTGCCGGCCAGTTGCAGGCGCTCGCCCGCTTCGAACACGAAGCGGAGGTCTCCCCGCAGCGCAAGGTCGTGTCCGAGTCGCGGTCGCGGACCTTCGACGCCGACCTCAGCGACCCTGACGATCTGCGGAAGGCCCTCGACGAGCTGGCTGCCCGCCTGTGTCGGGACCTCGCTGCGCGGGGCCGGTCCGGGCGCACGATCGGCATCAGCGTCCGCCTCAGCGACTTCTCCAACCACAGCCGAGCCCGCACCCTGGCGGTCGCCGTCAGCGCCCCGGAGCAGATCCTTCCGGTCACCCGCGGGTTGCTCGACGGCTTTCTTCTGAGCCACCCGGGCCGGACGGTGCGGCTGCTCGGGGTCCGGGTCGCCGGCCTGCAGGCGACGGAGGAGGCCGACCAGCTGACGCTGGCGGTCTGAGCCTCCGGCCACCCCGTGACGCTCGCCGTCTGAGCTCCCGCCGACGTCGTGCCGGTGCGGGCGAGTGTCACCGGGGCCGGCCCCGGTGGGCCGGCCCCGGTTCCGGTACTCAGTGGGTGATGTACACCGGTGTCGTGGTCGTCTGGGTCTGGCCGTTGCTCGTGGTGATCGTCACCGTTGCCGTGTAGGTGCCCGGCGCCGTATAGGTGTGGGTCACCTGACCGTTGGTGAACGTCCCGGTGCTGCCGTCGCCGAACTGGATCGTCTCCGAGACGATCGTCTGGGTGCCGAGGCTCGACGTGTCGTAGAAGGTGTCGTTGTTCGTGCCCGCTGACACCGAGCAGGTGCCGCTCTGGGAGCAGACGTTCGTCACCGACGGGGTGAGCGGGACCGAGCCGTAGCCGTTGCAGTCACCCGGGAAGGCGTTGCCGGTGCTGATCTCCGCGAAGGTTGCGGCGGCCGGGTTGAACGTGATCGTGCCGAGAACGGCCGTGGGCAGCGTGATCGTGCCGGACAGGCTGACGTTGTGGGCCGCCGGATTCGCTCCCGTGCACACCGGCAGGTCTTTGAAGCTGAGCGCGCCGTGGGCGAACGGGGCCGGCGCGCTGATCCGGCCGCCGGTGCGGGTGAGCAAAAAGTGCGAGCGCTTCTTCGCTCCTGTCTGGTCGACGACGACCGCGCCCGTGATCCCCGTCGCCGGTGTGAAGTTGTCGGTGAGAAAAACGTCGCGAGGCCCGCGGGTGGGGGCGGTCGCGTAAAGGAACAGCCTGGTCCCGAAATTCGCGGCCAGGGCGACCTCCTTGGACTGCCGCGGAGGGCGGCAGCTGACCGGCCCGCCCTGGGTGATCACGCCGGGAAGGGCACGACGGTTGAGGGTACCGAGCCCCTTGGCGAGGCTGAGATGGAGACGGCCGCGCCAGGTCGTGCTCCGGGAGAGCGGCACGTGACCGCGACAGCCCGCTGGGAGCTCGCCGCGGTGGCGACTGCCCAGGTGTGTGCTGCTGAGCGAGAGTGAGCCGAGCTGAGCCCAGCTGAGCGTGAGCTGGCCATGGTTCGCGGTTGCCGTGCAGGTCACCGGTCCGGTATAGCTGTACTGCTCAAATTCATTGCTGCCCCCGCGGGTGTAGTCGATCGTCGCGGACGCTCCCTTGCCGCATCGTCCGGTGAACACCGTCACCTGATAGGGGCCGACCTTGACCGGTCCGACGCTGAGACCGGTCGTCGACTTGGCGGCTGCAGTGGCCGCGGTGATGGCCAGCAGGGCTGCGGTGAGCGCGGCGACCCTGACCAGCCCGCGCCCCCAGGCCCGTCGGTGTGTGTACATCTCCCTGCTCTCCCCTCGCTCGTGTGCCACGCGGGCGCCCGGCGCCCCGTTGAGCCCCGATCGCCGTCTGCGGGCAGGGGACTCAAGGTCAATCTAGCCCCCCGTGCGCCGGGCGACAACCCGTTCTCAATAGAGCGCGCTGGCGAGGCGGCGGCGGGAGCTGCGGGCCAGTTCGCTGTCGGGCCCGAGTTCGTCGAGGGCTCCGACGATCACGCGGCGGATCTCGTCGCGGTGGGCACCTCCGTCGGCGAGCGCCATCAGCAGCAGGTCGATCGCGTGCGCGACGTCGCCCTCGTCGAGCGCGCTGAAGGCGGGACCGAGCGGTGGCACCGTCGGATCGGCGGCCTCGAGCGCGCGGGTCAGGGTGATGCGGGCCCGCAACCCGCCGACGGTGAATGAGTCGGCGGCCGCCTCAAGCACGGCGGTGGCCTCATCGAGCTCGCCGCGGGCGATCAGGCGGCGCGCGAGTGCCACGGCGGCATCGGCCCGCGCGGGGTCGGCGGCGAGCGCGGCGCGCAGCCCGTCCTCATCCTCGGGGTCGATCGCGGGGAGCGGCGGCTCGGGCAGGAGCGCGTCGAGGAACGCCTCGATCTGGGGTGGGGGGAGCGCCCCGGTGAACTCCGAGACGATCGCTCCGTCCCGGAATGCCTTGACCGCCGGGATCCCCTGGATCCGGAAGGCCTGGGCGAGCCGCTGGTTGGCGTCCGTGTCGATCTTGGCGAGCTCGACCCGGGGGGCGCGGGCGGCGACGGCGCGCTCGAGCGCCGGCCCGAGCTGTCGGCAGGGCCCGCACCACTCCGCCCAGAAGTCGACGACAACGGGGACCTCGCGCGAGCGCTCGATCACCGCCTGATTGAAATTAGCCTCGGTGACGTCCATACCGACCATCTTATGTACAACCGTGGAGATGGCCGATCTCTTCGACGTCGACGCGGATGGGGCGAGGCTCGCCGGTGAGGAGGCGGGGGAGGGGCCGGCGGTCGTCCTCTGCCACGGGCTGACGGCGACCCGCCGCTACGTCGTGATGGGCTCCCGGGCGCTCGAACGGGCCGGACACCGGGTGATCGGCTACGACGCCCGCGGACACGGCGAGTCCGGGTGGGGTGGGGTCGGCTTCACCTACTCCCGGCTCGTCGCCGACCTCGAGGCGGTGCTCGATGACCGATCGGTGTCGCGGGCGGTGCTTGCCGGCGCGTCGATGGGCGCCCACACCCTGCTCGCCTTCGCACTCGCCCACCCCGACCGGGTGAGCGGGCTCGTCGTGATCACCCCGGCCTTCACCGGCGGCTCGCCCGACACCGGGCGCTGGGATCGGCTCGCTGCCGGGCTGCGAACAGGGGGAATCGACGGGTTCGTCGCCGCCAGCGACCTCGCCGCGGTTGCCCCCGATCTCCGGGGGACCGTCGAGACGGTGATGCGCCAGCGCCTCTCTCGCCACCGTGACTTGGCGGCGATCGCCCGGGCGCTCGAGGAGGTTCCCCGCTCCCGCCCGTTCGGGGCGATCGGCGACCTCGCGGCGATCACCGTCCCGACAGCGGTGATCGCCTCCGCGGACGGCCCCGACCCCGAGCACCCCCAGGCGGTCGCTGAGGCCTACGCCGCGGCGATCCCGGGCGCGCGGCTGCTGCTCGACGCTCCGGGACGGTCACCGCGGGCCTGGCAGGGCAGCCAGGTGTCCGCGGTGATCGCCGAGGTCGTCGCGGCGGCGCAGGGCTGAGCGCGAACTGCGCCGCCCCTCCCGGCACGGTTCAGCTGAGCCCGCTTGTCGACCCGCCCCCGGCCCCGGCGCGGTCAACCGAGGGTCACGCGCTCGGGCGCCACGCTGACCGGCGCCAGGTAGCCGTTGCCGTCGAAGCGGACGTAGACGAGCAGGGTCACCCGGCGTCGGTGACGCAGGGGCAGATGGGCGAAGGTCGTCGTCACCGCTAACCGGCAGGTCGGGGTGAGCGGCGCCAGCTGGCGCTCGATCCGGTGCCGGCCGATGTAGAAGGCGACGGTCGCCACGCCGGTGCAGGCGAGTGCGTTGGCCGTTCCCGTCCGGTTGAACACTCGGCCGGCGGTCGCCAGCACGAACGGGGCGCCCCGCTGAAAGCGGGGGGTGGTCCGCTGGGTCACCCGGGGCCGGGGTACCGGGCGCGGGAACGTCTCGAAGCTCATGTCGGCCCCCGCACCCGCGTTGATGCCGCCGTGGGTCGCGACGAGGGCGTAGTGAAAGACGGTGCCCGGCGCCAGCCCGGTGACGGTCACCGACACCGGCACGGGGGCGGTCGCGGGGGGGAACCGTCGCGGGACTGGTGCGCAGTTCGTCGTTCCCGGCGGCGGTGCCGATCTCGAAGAAGTAGGTGGTCGCCGCGCCCTCCGGGGCGACCACGCCCGTGAGGGTCACCGAGGTGGCACTCAGGACGGTCGCCCCGCCGGTCGTCGCCTGGGCCGGGGGTGGTCCGGCCGTATTGAAGGTGATCGTCTTCGTCGTCACCGTCCCCGCGGCGTTGGCGGCGACGAGGTCGACGTAGTAGGTGGTGCCCGACTGCAGCCCGTGCAGACCGTCACTGACCGAGCGTGTGGTGGTGCCCGCCCCGGCTGACAGCACCGGCGAGGAGGCGCCGAGCGCGCTCGTCGGCCCGAAGCTGAAGTGATAGGCGGTACGCGAGCCGTTGGGGTTCCATGCTCCGTCGCCCGGCCATACCCCGAGTATGGGACCGATCACGGTCGCTCTACCCGTTCGTCGGGCCTGCGACGCGCGCGGCGAGGGAGGCTTCACGCGGCGCTCCCACGACGACCACAGTCGGGGGCTGCCCTCGCATGTTGAGATCGAGCCGGACGATTCCGCGTTTGACGAGTGGCCAACAGATCAGGGGTCTCGCGCTGCACTCGGATGGTTGTCGTCTCACTTGCCATCGACATGAAGTAGCGCCAGCAGATGTCGCCTCGACGTCTCATTGTTCGCCGCAGCCGTCGATGACCTCAGACCAACATGCTCACCCCGCCGCTTGAGGCGCGGGGCGCAGCCCGTCGAGGGCGACGGTGAGGATCCGGCCGACCGAGTCCGGGTCATCGCTGGGGATCTTTGCGATCGCGCCGACCATCTGCACGATGTCAGCGAGCTCGACGTCGGTCCGGACCGCGCCGGCCGCGCGGGCCCGCTCGATCAGCGGCGTACCGGCGGCAAACAGCTCGGCGCGGCAGCTGGCGAACACGTCGGCGCCGCGGTCGAGGTGGTCGAGCAGCTCCGCCGCGAGGGCGTGCTTGGTGACGAGGTAGGCGCAGAGGCGCCGCAGCCACGCCTCGAGCGCCGGCCACGGTGGGAGAGTCTCGAGTTCCGCGGCGGCGCGGGCGAGCTGGCGCACCTCATCGACGTACACGGCCTCGAGCAGGGCCGGACGGGTCGGGAAGTGGCGGTAGAGGGTGCCGATGCCGACTCCGGCGCGGCGGGCGATCGCCTCCAGGGCCGTCGAGGCGCCCGTCTCGGTGAAGGCAGCACGGGCGGCGGCGAGGATCGCCTCGCGGTTGCGGTGGGCGTCCGCGCGCAACGGACGGGGGGTGGGGGTGTCGGTGGCGGACATGGGAACCTCGCACACATCGCAGAAACGGAGGAAGCCTCCGCTATGCTCTGTTACCGGAGCCACCCTCCAGTTTATCTTCTCCGACCCGATGGAGTTCCATGTTTCTGCTCGCCGCGGACCGTCGCCGGTTCCTCGCGTTGATCACCGTCTGCCTCGCCCAGCTGATGATCGTCCTCGATACGACGATCGTCAACGTCGCCCTGCCGAACATCCAGCGTGACCTGCACTTCAGCCAGGGCTCGCTCACCTGGGTGATCAACGCCTTTCTCGTCACCTTCGGTTCCTTCCTCCTGCTCGCCGGCCGGCTCGGCGACCTCGCCGGTCGCAAACGGGTGTTCCTCGCCGGTCTCACCATCTTCACCGTCGCGTCCCTGCTCTGCGGCCTCGCCGACTCGGCGGCGACGCTGATCGGTGCCCGCTTCCTCCAGGGGGTCGGCGCGGCGATGCAGGCCTCGGTGATCCTTGCGATCATCGTCACCGAGTTCCCCGAGCCCCAGGAGCGGGCCGCGGCGATGAGCGCCTACGTGTTCACCGCCGTCGCCGGCGGCTCCCTCGGACTTCTGCTCGGCGGGATCCTCACCCAGCTGCTCAACTGGCACTGGATCTTCTTCGTCAACCTGCCAATAGGGGTTGGGGCCGCGCTCGCCGGCCGCCGTCTGATCCCGGCTGACCGGGGCGCGGGGTTCGGCGCCGGTCTCGACTGGGTCGGTTCGCTGCTCGTGACGGTCGCTCTCGCCGCCGCGGTGTACGGCATCGTCGAGTCGTCTTCGGCCGGGGGCTGGGGGGCGGCCCACACGCTCGCACCCCTCGGGCTCGCGGTGCTGCTGCTCGGGGCCTTTGGGGCCTGGGAGGCGCGCCACCCCAACCCGATCTTTCCGCTGCGGATCTTCAACCTCCGCGGCCTGATGCTGTCAAGCCTCGTGCGCGGGTTCATGGTCACCGGGATGTACGGGATGTGGTTCCTGGGCACGCTCTACCTCGAGCGCATTCTCCACTACGGGGCCCTCGAGACCGGCTTGGCCTTCCTTCCCTGGACGCTGACCGTCGCCGTCCTCTCCCTCGGCATCAACCGCCGGCTCGTCAACCGTTTTGGGGCAGTGGCGGTGATGGTGGGCGGAATCGCCACCGCAACGCTCGGGATGCTGCTGCTCGTCCTGTGTGGAGCCCACACCGGCTATCTGCCGCTGCCGTTCCTCGCCTTCCTGGCGCTCGGTCTCGGGATCGGGAACACCTTCACGCCGCTGATGACTGTCGCCGTCGCCGACGTACCCCACGCGGATGCGGGCCTCGCTTCTGGGATCGTCAATGTCTCCCAGCAGGTGGCCGGTGCGCTCGGGCTTGCGCTGCTGGCGACCCTCGCCACCGCCCACACGAGCGCGCTCGTGCACGGCGGGGAACCCCTCGGACCCGCGCTGATCAGCGGCTATCACCTGGCCTTCCTGATCGGGGCCGGTGCGCTGCTCGCCGCGCTCGGTCTCGTGCTGACGGTCCTGCGCGCGCACGTGCCCGGGCGCGGACGTGCGCCGGGGCCGAACCGGCAGTCGGCCCCGGCACCGTCGCGGCAGGAGGTGGGCGATGAAGTCGCGGTCTGAACTTCCGATCCGCCGGATCGTCGTCTTCGTCGGGGCCGGCGCGTCCGCGCCGGCGGTCGAAGCCGACCTGCGTGGGGCCTCAGGCGCCCGCCGGCTCCTCGGCGCCGTCGCCGATCCGCACCCGCTGGCGACGCAGGCGGGCGAGCAGCAGCGGTGAGGGCCAGCCCGGCCCGTCGCCGGACAGGAACGTCTCCATGTCCGGATCGGCGGGGCGGGCGCCGCCGGCGAGGTAGAGCGCCGTTGCGATCATGCTGCCGACGACGACGATGATCAGGCTCACCCACAGTGCATCCCGGGTGCCCGTGCGCGCCGAGCCGCCGACGGTCGCGGCGAAGTGGATGAAGATCGGGGCGATCATGAACGCGGCGACGGCGCGCAGCAGTTCGACCATCGCGAACACCCGCTGCAGGTTCGTCGAGGGGAGCGAGAACCCGGCGCCGAACAGCGCCGGGGCGACCGTCGCCCCGAGCCCGACCCCGGTCAGGCCCGAGCCGAGCAGCGTCGTCGTCTGCGTCGAGGGGACGCGGAGCAGGAAGACGACGATCCCGGCGGCGAGGAAGCCCATCCCGACGATCGGCAGGTACTGGAGGTAGCGGGTTTCGAGCACCTCGCCGAGGGCGAAGGCGGAGATGAGCGCCCCGGCCAACTCGGGGAGGAACAGCAGGCCGGCGTGGAGGGGACCGTGCTGGCCGCTGACGAGGGCGAGGGTGAGGTCGGTGACCGACACGGACGCGGCGGCCGCCGCGAGCGCGATCACGACACCGCTGACCGGAATCGTGCTCTCCAGCAGCGGGCCGAGGGGCAGGAGCGGGTTGGCGCTACGGGTCTCCCAGGTGATGAGGACGACGACGACGGCCAGCCCGCCGAACAGCGGGATCATCGTCAGAGGCGAGACGAACGGGTGGGTGGTCAGCTCCGAGGCGCCGAAGAACGCGGCGATCGACCCGACCGCGGCGAGCAGGATCGCCATCGCGGCGACGAACGGGTACCGGCCGGCGAGCGGGCCTCGGCGGTCGATCACGCCAACACCTGGCAGAAGTGGGCGGGTTGTCTCACATCGGGGAGGGTAGCGAATCCCTTCGGTGCCTAATCATTTGCGCGCAGCCGTCGATGTGATGCTCTCGCCGGCTATCGCGTCTCACTTCGACCGAACCTCTAATGCCGCCGGTCACGGGGTGACGACGCAGCCGCGAGTGCGCGGGCGTTACGGGTGAGCCCTGCCGCCTGGCATGAGATCAGCGACTCGCGTCGACGGTGCTGACGTCATAGGCTGGGATCCGGGGGTCAGCGGTCATCAGGGTCAGGCGCTCGGAGCGGGCTTGGGCGATCAGCAGCCGGTCGAAGGGATCGCGATGGTGTGCGGGAAGCTCGGCGACGGCGAGTCCGTGGTCAGGCGCCAGCCCGAGGACGTGGATTCCGGCGTTCCGGACGTGCCGTCCGAGGTCCGGGGGCACACTGAGTTTGCCGAGCGCCGCTTTCACGCCGATCTCAGCGAAGGAAATGACGCTGAAGAGCAGCTCGTCGGCGTCGCGGATCGCCTGCTGAGCGGTGGTTCCGAGGGGCCGCGAGCCGCCCAGCTGCCAGAGCACCACGTGAGTGTCGAGTAACAGCCTCACAACGGCGACTCGTCAAGCATCGCGTCGATCTCCTGCTCGGTGAACTCGAAGTCGTCCGCGATCACGATCTGGCCGGCCAGGGCGCCGCGCGCTCCGAGAAAGCGGGCTCCCGGACCGGCCGGTGGATCGATCGGCACCAAGCGGGCGACCGGCACGCCGTTACGCGCGATCTCGATGTCCTCACCGGCCTCGGCTCGCGCCAGCAGTTTCGAGAGCTCCGTCTTCGCTTGGCCCACATTGACGCGCATCCGCGGAGTGTATGGCAGTT
Source organism: Conexibacter sp. DBS9H8 (assembly GCF_023330685.1). GTDB lineage: Bacteria > Actinomycetota > Thermoleophilia > Solirubrobacterales > Solirubrobacteraceae > Palsa-465. Next base: position 2,445,713 of record NZ_CP097128.1, on the reverse strand, counting down.
GGCCAAGCTTGGCCAGGTTCAGCCGCCGTGTCTGGCCGTGTGGTCGTCAGTGAGCACGGCACAGGGATCATCTACGCAGCGAGTAAGGGCAAGGAGCGGGTTGGCGTTGGTCGATTGAGGCTCGCAGGCTATGGATCTCGAGCGGGTTGGGTCGGAGGGGCGCTGATGAGCGTTCGGAGCGCGGGGGTGAGCGCGATCGCAACGCTGGCGAGCGCAGCGGGAATGGCCAGGAGGACCGGTTCGAGATGGCCGATGCGGGTGAGCAGCACCCCGGCAACGAGCGGTCCAGCTGCTCCGAGCGCACCGCTGAGCAGGTCAAGGACACTCCCGACCCGGCCCAGGAGTGCGTCGGGGATCAAGGTGAAGGCGATGGGGGTCGTGACCGTGTTGGTGACGGGCACCAGGAGCCACGCCATGGCGAAGGCGGTGCCAAGGCCGACCGCTCCGGGCGCGATCGCGAGGGCGGCGATCATGGCAGTCATCCCTCCAAAGGCGACCAGCATCGCGTGGAGGCGTCCCAGGCGGGCGATCAACCAGGGGGCGAGGACCGCGCCGAGGATCCCACCGACCGAGCCTGCGGCGACGACCAGACCGACCGTGGCGCCGTGCGCGGCGGCCCCGGCCAACACGATGACGGTGAGCTGGACGCCTCCGAGCGATAGGTTCAACAATGCCGAGTAGAGCGCCAGGAGAGCAAAGGTGCGGTGCGCCGCCAGCCACCCCAGCCCTTCACGCAGCTGAGCTGACCATGGTTGGTGTACTAAACAGGAGTCCTCCGTCGGCGCCAGCGAGGTCTTAATCTGAGTGATGCCCACGATCGAGGCAAGGAACGTCAGCGCGTCAAGCAGGAACGGGATGCTGTGACCGAGCGCGAAGCACACCCCCCCGAGGGAGTGCCCGAGCACCGCCGCGGCGTTCCCGCGCGCCTCATCAGCGGCTACTGCCACCTCCCGCTGATCACTGGGCACCACCCGCGCCAGGGTGACCGCCAGCGCCGCCCGTGACGGCGCCCAGATGAGGCCTCCGGCCGCCTCGACGGCCACCAGCTCGGTCAGAGTGACCGCGTGCGCGAGCACAAGGACCCCAAGTCCGCTGTAGAGGAGGAGCCTGGCCGATTCACACACCACGATCACGGCCCGGCGGTCATAGCGATCCACCAGAGGCCCGCTCATCACCCCACCCGCGAACACCGACACCGTGCCAACGGCCGACACCAGTCCTGCCGCTGCCGCAGAGCGTGTCAGCGCCAGGACGAGCAGCGGCATCGCCACCACAAGGAGCTGCGTGCCGGCTGAGGACAGTCCCTGGGTCACCCAGACGAGCCGGAAGTCACGGTTCTGGCGCAACAAGGCTCGGCCGGCCGCCACCGCTTTCTCAGCAGAGGCACTCACGCCGAGCGACACTACTGATCTTGGGCGTGCCGGCCGACAGCGTCCTTGGGACGCGACGGGGTGACGCACAATGGCGAGACAGCACTCGGCCCAGCCGTCGTGTCGACCAGCCCCAGCGACCTCAACGACGTCCGAACGGTGGGGCTCAGCGTCCGATCACCCGAGCAGCTTTCGGACAGTGGCGATCTTCAGGACAAGTCGACGCGGATCGCCCCTGACCGGCGTGAAGTCATAGTGGCGGTAGAAGCTGGCCGCGGTCTCGTCGAGCGTGTCGACCACCACCAAGCGGCCGCCCCCGACCTCGGCAGCTTTCGCGGCGCGGCTCAGGGCGTCAACGAGCAGCTGCCCACCGTAGCCACGCCCGCGAAGATCGGCGTGCAGCGCCAACCGGGCGAGCAGGTAGCCGGGCACGGTGCTGTAGCCCGATGACTGGCCGCGCGTGAGCACGTCGCGGGCCACCTCCGTCGGCGCCAGAGAGAAGTACGCCCACACCTGCTCGGGGGAGTCGGCCGTGACCCACACGAACGTGCGTGCCGTCCCTGCCCGTTGGGCGCGAAGCGCCTGGTCTGCCAGCCATGCGTTCAGCCCCGGGATACCGCAGTCGAATCTGGCGACGTCATGCTCGGTCGACAGGGCGACGGAGTCGTATCCGGCGGTCAACGCTGGACGAACCGTCGCTGGGCTGCGAACGCTCGCGCGAGCCTCGGGGTGGGGTCAGCGACGTCAAGCGCGGCGACCAGCGCATCAAACTGCGCGGCCTCCATGAGGGTGCGCTCAGCTCGGGCCCGGACGTGCTGGGCACGATCGAGAACCGCTTCCCGCACGAACTCGGTGATCGTCGTGTGGTCCAGCGCCGCCGCCGTTGCGATCGCACTCTTGTCCTCGGCAGAGACACGCAGCTCAATGCGTTCCGTCTTGCTCATGACAGCACTGTACTACGCCTGTCCGTACATCTCTGGGCAGTCCATCAGCTGGTGTCAACCGTGAGCGACCATCAGCGCCCATTGCTCCCGAGCATTCCAACGCAACCAGCCGCGGCCACACCGCGGACGACACCGGCCCCTGCGGTCGACGTGAGCGCACGCGCCGCAGGGGTGCGCGTACACGATCAGCTCTCGGGCGCGTCGGTCGAGCCGTGCCGGGGCCGTCCTTCAGTCCTCGGCCGTGAGCCTTCCGGGGGACTTTCCTTGAATGCTCGATAATGGATGTTCCCGAACAGTTCGTTCGTGCGGCATGGTCGGGACCGTAGAGGCCCGGTCGGACGGAACGCCCCGAACGCTTCGTGCGGGCTGGGGAAGGAGCGAGCTGCCCGACAAGCTCAGGTTGTCGCGAGGCCGCCCCAGCCGCTAGCCGCCGGGGCAGCTCTTGGCGACCTCTCCGACGAAGACGCCGCTGTCGCGGCTCCTGCTGCGCGTGATGTGCCGACGCGGTGGCGGCGGTCCGGGCGGGCGGACGGCCGTCCGGAGGGGCTGACGCCCCGCCGCCCGTCCGCCCGTTCCGTCCGTCCTCCCGCCGCGCGAGCGGCGCGTCAGGCGAGAGCGGGAGCGGCGATGCCGAACGGCTCGGCGGGGAGGGAGGCGGCAACGTCGATCCGGCGAGCGGCGAGCTTGGCTCGGTAGTTGTCGCGGATGAGTTTGGCCAGCCGGTCTGGGGATTCCTCGGTGGGGAACGCTCGGCGGAACTGCGCCCATTCGTTCTGGGCGTGGCGCTCGGTGACCTTCCAGTAGGCGGCGAACTCGACCTGGGTCGGCCAGCCGTTCGCGCCTGCGCCGTCAGCGTCAGCGATCGCCAGGGCGGCAACGGTCGCGGTCGCGGCGGCGGCCTGCTTGAGCAGCTTGGCCTGAGCCAGCAGACCGGTGTCCTCTCCGGCCTCTTGGCGGGCGGCCAGGAGGTTCCAGAAGGCGACCTCGGCGAGCGTGCGCGGCTGCTTGAGCGGCTTGGCCATGAGCAGAGACTCTAGTGGTTGCACCCGTCTGATCCTTTCGTGTGAATGATCGCCAGCGCGGCCGTGAGCGTGTCCTCGGCCTGGGCGCGGTCGCGGTCCTGTCGAGAGAGCATCAGTGCCCGCGCGTCCTCAGCGGCCTGGGCGGCGCGGCGTTGCTGGACGGCACGGAGGCGGACGAGATCCTCGGCGCGGCGGGCTCGCAGCCAGGACACGGCCTGTCGGACGATCTCAGACCGTGAGGCGTGGGGGTCACGGTCGCGGACGAGCAGCTCGAGGTCTTCCAGGGCGCCGAGCTCGAGATAGACGACCACCCGGACGAGCTCGGCCCGCCGGGCTGCCTCGACCCCAACGCGGGAGGGGAGACCTCTAGGCACCGCCGGCCCAGGCGTCAACGGATTCGCGCAGCAGCCGGCCGACGGGAATCACCCGCTCGGGCGGGACGATCGCCTCGGGCGTGATGCCCTGCTTCCGCAGCTCCGCAAGGCGGCGACGGCCGGTGCTGTCGGCGTAGGGGGCGCGACCGAACTCCGCGAGGATCGCCAGGTCGCCGAGCAGGCCGCGGGCCTTGACCATGCTCAGCTCGTCGCGGGCGACGCGGCCCAGGAGCTGGGAGACGGCCTGGTCGCGGCCGACGCTGACGGTCTCGGCCACCGCGTAGCGCTCCATCGTCGCCCCGTAGAGGCGGGGGAGATCCAGCGCCGGGACCGTCGCGGCGGTCATGGCCTGGTTCTTGGGGAACCGGCGCTGGGCCTCGATCCGGACGCGGAGGCCCGGCGGATCGCTGCCGGACTCGACGCCCTTGTCATAGAAACGCTCCCGAACCGCGCCCTTGGGCGTCCTGAAGTAGACCGTCTCGACCGTGCCGTCGCTGGCCCGGTAGGCGTCGGTCTTTCGCCGCGGCGGCAGCATCGCGGCGGCCGTGGCGAGGAACGCGAGGCCGTCGGCGGGGTCGTCGAAGCTCAACTCGTGGGCGAGGTCCAGGCGGGCGACCTCCGAGTCGCCGGTCAGCCGCGTCCCGGCGTAGCGCTCGACGAGGCGTCGCGCGGCGCGCTCTCCCGGCTCGGCGTCGGCGGGCGGGCGCAGCTCACAGGCCTCCGGGTAGCCCGTCAGCAGCGGATCGAGGCGACCCTCAACACGGACCACGGAGCCGAGAACCGCAACGCGGACGCCGATCCCGGCGCTGTCGTCAAGCAGGATCTTGCCGCCGCTCTCTCGGTGCGGGTGGCGCAGCAGCTCGTCAACGAACGCCGGTTGGTTGGGTCGGAACCGGTAAGCGACCGAGTCCAGGCCATGCGCTCCGTGAGTCCAGCAGCGCTCACTTTCTGAGCGTAGGTTGGCTGTTAGAAGAGCCAACCCATCACAGCGCGGTTCCGCGCCTCACCAACTCGACGTTCCCGACCGCCCCGCAACGACACACCGGGCAGACCTCGGCCGCGGCCGGGTCACTCTCAAACCGGCCGCCGTCCCGGAACTCCTGACCCCAAACCACCCAGCGGTGAGCGTGACGGCAGCGGAAGCGAACACCAGCCTCGATCCGGCGCGGGGCAGCCATCAACGAACCCGACCCCAGGACGGCGGCGACCCGAACCGCTCGACAACACCAGCGACCTCCAAGCGCTTCAAGGCCGCCAGCGCGGCGCCAGTCGACACCCCGCAGTAGATCGCCACATCGACGGTCAGCAGCGGCCCGCGCTCAGCCAGCAGCACACAGACGGCCAGCTCCAATGCCCGGCCGCGCATCACCGGACCGCGCCGTCCGCGCGAGCGCACGCGCCGCAGACACAGCGGGCGACCGCGATCAGGTGTCGGGGGAGTTCCCGGTCAGACCCTTCGGGTCTTCCTTCTATGCTCGATAATGGATGTTCCCGAACAGTTCGTTCGTGCGGCATGGTCGGGACCGTAGAGGCCCGGTCGGACGGAACGCCCCGAACGCTTCGTGCGGGCTGGGGAAGGAGCGAGCTGCCCGACAAGCTCAGGTTGTCGCGAGGCCGCCCCAGCCGCTAGCCGCCGGGGCAGCTCTTGGCGACCTCTCCGACGAAGACGCCGCTGTCGCGGCTCCTGCTGCGCGTGATGTGCCGACGCGGTGGCGGCGGTCCGGGCGGGCGGACGGCCGTCCGGAGGGGCTGACGCCCCGCCGCCCGTCCGCCCGTTCCGTCCGTCCTCCCGCCGCGCGAGCGGCGCGTCAGGCGAGAGCGGGAGCGGCGATGCCGAACGGCTCGGCGGGGAGGGAGGCGGCAACGTCGATCCGGCGAGCGGCGAGCTTGGCTCGGTAGTTGTCGCGGATGAGTTTGGCCAGCCGGTCTGGGGATTCCTCGGTGGGGAACGCTCGGCGGAACTGCGCCCATTCGTTCTGGGCGTGGCGCTCGGTGACCTTCCAGTAGGCGGCGAACTCGACCTGGGTCGGCCAGCCGTTCGCGCCTGCGCCGTCAGCGTCAGCGATCGCCAGGGCGGCAACGGTCGCGGTCGCGGCGGCGGCCTGCTTGAGCAGCTTGGCCTGAGCCAGCAGACCGGTGTCCTCTCCGGCCTCTTGGCGGGCGGCCAGGAGGTTCCAGAAGGCGACCTCGGCGAGCGTGCGCGGCTGCTTGAGCGGCTTGGCCATGAGCAGAGACTCTAGTGGTTGCACCCGTCTGATCCTTTCGTGTGAATGATCGCCAGCGCGGCCGTGAGCGTGTCCTCGGCCTGGGCGCGGTCGCGGTCCTGTCGAGAGAGCATCAGTGCCCGCGCGTCCTCAGCGGCCTGGGCGGCGCGGCGTTGCTGGACGGCACGGAGGCGGACGAGATCCTCGGCGCGGCGGGCTCGCAGCCAGGACACGGCCTGTCGGACGATCTCAGACCGTGAGGCGTGGGGGTCACGGTCGCGGACGAGCAGCTCGAGGTCTTCCAGGGCGCCGAGCTCGAGATAGACGACCACCCGGACGAGCTCGGCCCGCCGGGCTGCCTCGACCCCAACGCGGGAGGGGAGACCTCTAGGCACCGCCGGCCCAGGCGTCAACGGATTCGCGCAGCAGCCGGCCGACGGGAATCACCCGCTCGGGCGGGACGATCGCCTCGGGCGTGATGCCCTGCTTCCGCAGCTCCGCAAGGCGGCGACGGCCGGTGCTGTCGGCGTAGGGGGCGCGACCGAACTCCGCGAGGATCGCCAGGTCGCCGAGCAGGCCGCGGGCCTTGACCATGCTCAGCTCGTCGCGGGCGACGCGGCCCAGGAGCTGGGAGACGGCCTGGTCGCGGCCGACGCTGACGGTCTCGGCCACCGCGTAGCGCTCCATCGTCGCCCCGTAGAGGCGGGGGAGATCCAGCGCCGGGACCGTCGCGGCGGTCATGGCCTGGTTCTTGGGGAACCGGCGCTGGGCCTCGATCCGGACGCGGAGGCCCGGCGGATCGCTGCCGGACTCGACGCCCTTGTCATAGAAACGCTCCCGAACCGCGCCCTTGGGCGTCCTGAAGTAGACCGTCTCGACCGTGCCGTCGCTGGCCCGGTAGGCGTCGGTCTTTCGCCGCGGCGGCAGCATCGCGGCGGCCGTGGCGAGGAACGCGAGGCCGTCGGCGGGGTCGTCGAAGCTCAACTCGTGGGCGAGGTCCAGGCGGGCGACCTCCGAGTCGCCGGTCAGCCGCGTCCCGGCGTAGCGCTCGACGAGGCGTCGCGCGGCGCGCTCTCCCGGCTCGGCGTCGGCGGGCGGGCGCAGCTCACAGGCCTCCGGGTAGCCCGTCAGCAGCGGATCGAGGCGACCCTCAACACGGACCACGGAGCCGAGAACCGCAACGCGGACGCCGATCCCGGCGCTGTCGTCAAGCAGGATCTTGCCGCCGCTCTCTCGGTGCGGGTGGCGCAGCAGCTCGTCAACGAACGCCGGTTGGTTGGGTCGGAACCGGTAAGCGACCGAGTCCAGGCCATGCGCTCCGTGAGTCCAGCAGCGCTCACTTTCTGAGCGTAGGTTGGCTGTTAGAAGAGCCAACCCATCACAGCGCGGTTCCGCGCCTCACCAACTCGACGTTCCCGACCGCCCCGCAACGACACACCGGGCAGACCTCGGCCGCGGCCGGGTCACTCTCAAACCGGCCGCCGTCCCGGAACTCCTGACCCCAAACCACCCAGCGGTGAGCGTGACGGCAGCGGAAGCGAACACCAGCCTCGATCCGGCGCGGGGCAGCCATCAACGAACCCGACCCCAGGACGGCGGCGACCCGAACCGCTCGACAACACCAGCGACCTCCAAGCGCTTCAAGGCCGCCAGCGCGGCGCCAGTCGACACCCCGCAGTAGATCGCCACATCGACGGTCAGCAGCGGCCCGCGCTCAGCCAGCAGCACACAGACGGCCAGCTCCAATGCCCGGCCGCGCATCACCGGACCGCGCCGTCCGCGCGAGCGCACGCGCCGCAGACACAGCGGGCGACCGCGATCAGGTGTCGGGGGAGTTCCCGGTCAGACCCTTCGGGTCTTCCTTCTATGCTCGATAATGGATGTTATGTGTAGTAGCGCATCCAGGGGGGCGATCGTCGAGCTCACGGACAGTCACAATGTCCGTCCGGGAAGCTGTCCGGCGGTCAGGAGGCTGACCGGTGGCAGTTTCCCAGCCCGACGATCTGGGAGCCCGGGCGCCGAGGTTGTCGGCCCCACGCGGACGCGATTCAGCGTGGCGCCGGCAGCGGAAGCGCCCTCACAGTCCGCCAGGTTGAAAAAGCCGGGTGGTGTTGCGCCCGCTCGCCTTGGCGGCATACAGCGCCCGGTCCGCGCGGCTCCGCAGCTCCTCGTCCGAATCTGCGGCCGCCGCGTCACACACGCCGGCGGAGATCGTGACGGGACCAACATCAGGGAAGGGCTCTCCGGCGATCACCTCGCGCAGCCGCTCAGCGGCAGACAAGGCGCCGCCGGCGTCCGTTTCGGGGAGTAGCCAGGCGAACTCCTCCCCGCCGATTCGGGCGACGAGCTCACCTGCCCGGGCAGTCTGCTCGAGACGGCGGGCGACCTCCACGAGCGTACGGTCCCCTGCGGGGTGGCCGTGGCGGTCGTTGACCGCCTTGAAGTGATCGAGATCGAGCAGCACGAGGCTGAGCGGCCGCTGGTGGCGCTGGGCGCGCTCGAACTCGCCGGCGAGACGTTCCTCGAACACGCGCCGGTTGGCGAGGCCGGTGAGCGGGTCCGTGCTCGCCGCCCGGGCGGGGGCGTCCCACGCCTGGGCGTTGGCGATGGCCATCCCGGCAAGGGCCGCGAAGCGGGCGGCGCGCTCCTCCGCGTCCGCCGGGGCGGGCCCATCCTTGAAGCCCACCGCGACACAGCCCCACAACTGGCCGCCGACAACGATCGGGGCCGCGACCGCGTCGGACTGTTCGGCCGCAACGGCGGCGAGCGCGGGGTCGAGGCCACTGGACGGGCGGCTCCCCGCCCGGGCGGCCCGTCCGGACCGGTACACCTGGGCGGGCGCGCTGTCGCCGCCCAGATTGAGTTCACGATCGTTGAGGCTACGACCGTCCCGCGTCGTCCCGGTGACGAAGATTGCCCGGCCCGTGACCGGGTCAAAGCGAGCGATGATCGAGCTATGGGCCTCGAAGAGGCTGAGCGCCTGGGTGGTCACCTCGTCGAGAACGGTGCCGGTGCCCGACGCCTGCGCGACGCGTTCAGCGATCACCCGAAGCGCGCGATCCTCGGCGGCCCGCTGGGCCCGTTCGGCCTCGGCGGCGTGCTGGGCAGAGACGTCACGCACCGTCGTCACCGTGCCGAGGGCGCTGCCGTCCGGGTTGCGGGCGGGACGCGCGGTCATCTCGGCGCCAAACCGGGACCCGTCCCGACGGACGAAGGGCAACTCGAAGGTCCCCCCTCCCGCGGCGAGCACCCGATCGCTACGGGCCGCCATCTCCACCTCCGCCCCCGCGGGCCAGAAGCGGTACGGGGCGCGCATCCCCATCAGCTCCTCCCGGGAGAACCCGGTCATCGCCACGAACGCGTCGTTGACGGCGACGATCTCACCGGCGACCGTGAGGACGTACCCCTCGGCCATCGCCGCGGTGATCGCCTCTGCGTACTCGCGGGCGCGGCGCAGCTCCTCCTCGACCCGGCGCTGCTCGGTGACGTCCTGACTCGTGCCCCAGAGGGCGATGACACGACCATCCGGGTCGGTGCGGCCATATCGCTGCGTCTGAACGTGGCGGATCTCACCGTCGGGGCGTCGGATCCGGTATTCGCTCGTGTGGAACCGGCCGGCCTGGGCCGCCTGGATGCCGACCGCAGCCGCTTCGCGGTCCTCCTCGATGACAAGCTCGAGAAACGCCTCATAGGTGGGTGAGAAGCCGAGCGGCTGGCCGGAGATCCGGCAGAGCTCCTCTGACCACAGCAGCCGACCGCTGGCGACGTCGAACTCCCAGGAGCCGAGATGGGCGAGCCGTTGGGCCTCCGCCAGCCGCTGCTCACTCTCACGCAGGCTGTGCTCGGCTTCGGCCCGATCAGTCATGTCCTGCACCGTTCCGAAGAACCGGGCGGGTGCCCCCGACGGGCCTCGCTGTTCAGACACCCGAACGTGCAGATGCCGGTGACGTCCGTCCCGATGGCGGATGCGCACGTCGATTCCCGAGCCACTCCGGAGTGGGGGCGCCGGCCCGGACTCACCCAGCAGCACCTGACGGTCGTCGGGGTGCAGGAGTGCCTCCAGTTCAGCGAGGGTCGGTGAGAAGCCGGGGGCGTGGCCGAACAGTCCGGAGGCGGTGGGGCCGAAGTGGACCCTGTCCTCCCCCGTCCGCCACTCCCAGGTGCCGAGGGCGGCGATCTCCTGCGCCTCAGCGAGCTCACGCTCGCGGGCGCGCAGGTGGGCGGTGGCCCGTCGCTCGGCGGTGACGTCGAGGGCGACAGAGCCGAGCGCGGCCGGCTCCCCGTCCGGTCCGGGGATCGGATACTTGATGACCTCGAAGATCGTCTCGCCCCCGTCAGGGCCCGGGACGGTCAGCTCGTACTGGCTCGGGGCTCGGGTGCGCAACGTCTCGCGGTCGTGAGCGCGGATACGGGCGACCTGGGCGGGGGAGAAGAACTCTTCCGGCCGGTGCCCCGACACCTCCCGCCCGAGAACACCGAGGGTGGCGGCCGCGAGCCGATTGGCTCTCTGGTAGGTGCCATCGAGATCACGCACGATGATCCCGGCGGGCGCGTGTTCGATGATCGCGGCGAGCAGCGCCTCACTCGACCCCAGCGCCGACTCGGCGCGGTGGCGGTCGGTGACGTCCTGCACGACCCCAAAGACACTTTCCAGTTCACCCGCGGCGTTACGACGGTCATGGCGGCGGAGGGTGACCCAGCGCAGCTCGCCGTCAGGCCTCACAATCCGGAAGCTGGACTCGCGTTCCCGGGGGGTCTCCGGCGCGCCGAGCGCGCTCAGCGCGGACGCTCGATCCTCGGGGTGGATGAGGCTGCCGAACTCGGCGAAGCTGGGAGAGAACCCCTCCGGCTGGCCGAAGATCCGGCACATTCCCGCGCTCCAGCGCGCCCGCGGCTCGCCGGCCAGCCGCTCCCAGGAGCCGACCTGGGCGAGCTCCTGGGCCTCTGAGAGCTGGCGCTCGCGTTCGCGTAGACGTGCCTCGAGGTCGCGTTCGGCGGTGATTTCGCGGAGGATGGCTGCGATGCCGACGATCTCAGCCCCGTCGGCATCGCGCACGGGAAACTTCGTGATTGCGTAGACGCGGGCACCACCGTCGGGCCCCTCCAGGGAGATCTCTCCCGACTGGGCGGTACCGCTTGCGAGCACCTCGGCGTCAAGGGAGAGGATCTGCGCCGCCGCCGCCCTGGGCCAGATCTGCTCAGGGGTTCGACCGACGATCCCGCTCACCGGCCGGTGCGTCGCCGCGGCCGCGCTCGCGTTGGCGAGCAGGTAGCGCCCGTCAAGGTCACGGAGGAGCACCCCGACGGGGGCGCGGTCGATGACACCGAGCAGGAGACGGTTGGCCGCCAGAACGGCATCGGAGCCGCTGATCGGGCCGGTCCCCGGGAGGCCGGCGCCGCCGTGACGGTCATCCTCTGACCCACTCGGTACAGGCGACGCGCCGTTCATCAGGAAGGAGATCGGCAGATCCGCGAGAGACTTGAGCGCGCGGACGCGCCAGCCGGCGTCGCCCGGGTCGGCGCCGGCGCGGATTCTGGTGGCGCTCAGCGTGCGAGCTCGGTGTCCCCGAAGGCGTAGCGGTCGCGGAGTTCGCGTTTGAGTAGCTTGCCGGAGGCGTTGCGCGGCAGGGAGGCGGCGAAGAACACCGCCTTGGGCCGCTTGTGGGGGGCGAGACGACCCTGACAGTGTTCGATCAGCTCGGCTTCAGTCACCTCGCCCCTGACGACGACGACGGCGGCGACCGCCTCGATCCAGCGGGGGTGGGCCAGGCCGATCACCGCCGCCTCCGCCACCGCCGGATGGGTGTAGAGAGCGTCCTCCACCTCGCGGGTGGCGACGAGCACCCCGCCGGTGTTGACGACGTCTTTGATCCGGTCGACGACGAACAGATACCCCTCTGCGTCCGCGCGGACGAGGTCGCCGGAGTGGAACCAGCCGCCCCGGAAGGCCTCCGCGGTCGCCTCGGGATTGCCCCAGTAGCCCCGGCAGAGCTGCGGGGAGCGGTAGATCACCTCGCCGAGCTCCCCGGGGGTGACGTCCTCCATCCCCTCATCGACGACACGCGTCTCGACGAACAGGACGGGCCGGCCGACCGAGTCGGGTCGGGTCGGTTCGCATGCTCGGCCGGCCCGAGGACGCAGGCGAGCGGACCGATCTCGGACTGGCCGAAGCAGTTGTAGAAGCCGGCTCCGCCAAGGCGGGCGCGGAGCCGCTCGAGCACCGGGACCGGCATGATCGACGCGCCGTAGTAGCACTTGGTCAGCGACCCGAGCTCGGCGTCAGTGAGCCGCGGATGGTTGGCGACGTCCACCCACACGGTCGGCGGGAGAAACAGGGAGCTGACCTGGTGCGCCTCGACGGTCGCGAAGATCGCCTCGACACTCGGCACCTCGAGCAGATGGTTGCCCGCTCCGACGGCCAGTCCGGGAAGCAGGAACACGTGCATCTGGGCCGAGTGATAGAGCGGCAGGGAGTGCAGGATGACGTCACCGCAACCGATCGCGAGAGCGGCGATTGACGAGGCGTACTCGTGCACGAGGGCGCGATGGGTCATCATCGCGCCCTTGGGCAGGGCGGTCGTACCGGAGGTGTAGAGCAGTTGGACGAGGTCATCGTCGGCCACTCCTGCCTCCTCGAGGACCGCGCCGTCCCGATCGGTCGCCCAGTCGAGCACGTCCGCCCGGTTCCCCGCCGGACCGAGCGGGTCCGCCCGTGGCCCCTCCCCCGTCCGGTCGCCACCGTCGGCCGGACCGTCTCGCAGCGTGCCGACCCACAGGTCCCCGAGCCGGTCGGCGACCGCCGCCACCCGGTCAGTCAGCGTTGGGTCGATGAAGACGCAGGTGGGCTCAGACTGGGTGAGCAGGTGAACGAGCTCGTCACCGGCGGCGTTGTAGTTGACCGGTACGTGCACCAGTCCGGCGCGGGCGCAGGCGAGATAGAGGATGAGGAAGGCGTCGGAGTTGCGCCCGAGCGCGGCGACGCGATCACTGTGGCTGAGACCGCGTGCGCGCAGGGCGGCGGCGACCCGTGAGACCGCGGTGTCGAGCTCGGCGTAGGTCCACTCCCGCTCGCCGAAGCGGAGCGCGAGCGCCTCCGGGGTCCGGCGGGCGCTGCGGGTGAGGATCGCCCCGACCGTGCTCGGCTGCTCGTTCATCGAGCGGATCCTTACACAGGGACGGTCACCGGATCGCCACGTGCCCCCGCGCGGACGTTCCTACCCTCCGAGGGATGTCCGTTCCCCCCAGCGGCCAGAGCATTCCGGGCCGCGGCCCGCGGACGTTCATCCGGCGGCTCGGCGGACCGCGGTTTGCGGGCGCGATCATGCTCGACGCGCTCGGCAGCGGGACGGTGATGCCACTGGGCATCCTCTTCTTCACCCTCCACCAGCACATGGCCGCGACAACCGTCGGGCTCGGCCTGACGATCGGCGGAGCGAGCTCGTTCCTGCTCGCCCCAGTCGGTGGCCAGATCGTCGACGCGATCGGTGCCAAACGCGCGCTCATCGGCACATGGCTGCTCAGCAGTCTCGTCGCCGCCGGCTGGCTGCTCGTGCACACCCTCGCCGGGCTCGCCGTCATCGAGGTGGTCGGCAGCCTCTGCGGCGGGATCGGCTGGAACGCGGGGACGATCGTGCTCACCGCCCGCAGCGCCCCGGAGGACCAGTCGATGGTGATGGCCAGCCAGTACTCGCTGCGGAACTTCGGCTTCGGCGCCGGCGGTCTGCTCTCCACGCTCGCCCTCGGGCTCGGCGGCGTCGCCTTTGACGCCGCGGTGCTGATCAACGCGGCGAGCTTCCTGATCGGGGCGGCCCTCGCCGCGGGTGTCTCGATTCCCCGGCGGCCCGCCCGCAGTGACGAAAACCCCGACCCCATGACCCTGTGGGCGGTGCTGCGTGACGGCCGGTATGTCAGCCTCGCCGCGCTCGGCAGCCTGATCGCCTTCAACCAGGTCGGCCTGCAGGTGATCCTGCCGCTGTGGGTCGTGCACCGCACCGCAGCGCCGCGGGAGATCGTCGGGCTGCTGTTCACGCTCAACACGATCCTCGTCGTCGTCGGGCAGCTGTACTTCTCCCGGCGGGTGCGGGAGGTGTCCGACGCGCCGCGTGCCTACCTCGGGGCGGCGCTCGCGATGATCGGCGCCGCCGTCGCCTACCTCGCCTCCCACTACGTCGGCGCACCGCCGGCGATCGCGCTGCTGATGGTCGGGACGCTGCTGCTCACGGTGTGTGAGATGTGGTCTCAGGCCGCCTCCTTCGTCGTCAGCCTCGGCCTCGCCCACCCCGAGCACCGCGGCAAGTACCTGTCGGTGTTCAGCATGGGCTGGGGGATCGAGAACACGGCCGGCCCGACGGTCGGGACCGCCCTGATCGCCGTCGGCGTGTTCGCCCCGTGGGCGGCGCTCGCGGGGATCGTCGCCGTCGGGGCGGGCGCGAGCGCGCAGCTGACCCGCGGGGTGCTACGCCGCTGAGGCCTCGCCGGCCGGACCGCGGCCGTTGGGATCGGGAAGGGTGGAGCCGGGGGCGGACCGGGTCGCCCCCCGCCCCGGCAGGCGGGGGGCGACAGGAGCGGACTCAGTGGCCGAAGAAGCCGCGGGCAACCCGATCGGGCAGCTGCAGCACGGTGACACCGGCGTCGATCATCGCCTGGCGGACGAGCTCGTCACGGACCGACCCGTTGGTGGAGAAGATCACCGCCACCCCGGCGGCGATCAGCGTCTCGGCGGCATCGGGGAAGGGGAAGAAGCTGTCGGAGAAGGCGACCGCACCGGTGACATCATGGCCGGCCTCCCGGGCCCGCCAGATCGCCAGGGCACAGCCCCCGACCCGGTCCTGCTGGCCGACCCCGTTGCCGAGCAGGCGCCCGTCGCGAACGAGGGTGACCGTGTTGGAGTTGCTTGTCGATCCAACCGCCCAGGCGAGCAGCAGGTCGCGGTGCTGATCGGCGCTCAGCTCGCCGTGGCGCACGAGCTGGGGGTCGGCGAGGTCGAGCACGTAGGTGTAGTTGGGCTGCTCGAGCACCCCGCCGCGAACCTGGCGGTGCCGCGGGCTCGTGTCGAGGCTGTGGCGGTCCAGGGCAGCGAGCGCCGGGTTGGCGAGGATCCGGCACTTGCCCTGCTTGCGGGCGAGCAGATCGACGGCCTCGGGCGTGAAGCTCGCCGCCGCGACCGTGTCGAGCAGGCGCCGGCCCTCGGAGGCGTGGCCGAGCAGCGCCTCGGCGACGCTTTCGTCGACGGCGCCGCAGACCATCACGCAGCCGCCGAAGATCGCCCGCAGGTCCCCGGTCAGCATGCGCTGCACGGCGGTGATCAGGTCCTCGCCGATCCCGGCGCCACAGGCGTTGCCGTGCTTGGTCCCGAGGGCGATCGCGCCGACCCCGACCCCGGCGACGTCAAGGGCGGCGGCGATGTGGGTGACCGTCTGGAGCTGGCGGTCGAGCTCCGCGAGGTTGTTGTAGCTCGGGGCGGCACCCTCGAGCTGGGTGAAGGCGCCGACCGCGAGCGGGTCCTCGCCGGTGGCGGTGTGGCGGAGCCGGGCGGGCGCCTGCCAGGCGTTCTCGCCGTAGGCGCACTCCCACGGCGGTTGGGGAGCACTCATGGGCGCCACCCTAGCGGTCGGGCGCCTCAGATCCCCGGGCGGCCGCCGCCTGAAGCTCGCCGAGAGGGCGGCGCTGGGTCCCGTCGGCGGTGAAGTTGGCGGGGTCAAGCCAGGCGGTGAGGGCGGCGCGGACGGCCGGCCAGCGTTCGTCGGTGATGGCAAACCAGGCGGTGTCGCGGTTGTGGCCCTTGACGACGCGGTGCTGGGCGAACGTGCCCTCGTAGCGGAAGCCGAGCCGGACCGCGGCGGCGCGCGAGGGAGCGTTGAGGGCGTTGCACTTCCACTCGAGCCGGCGGTAGCCGAGCCGGTCGAAGGCCTCGGACGCGAGGAGGAACAGCGCCTCGGTCGCCGCCGTGGTCCGGGCGAGCCCGGCGGCGAAGAAGATGTGGCCGAGCTCGATCGTGCCGTGCTCGGGCACGATCGAACAGAAGGCCACCATCCCCCGCGGCTCGCCATCGCAGAGGACGGTGAGAAACATCGGGTCCGTCGAGGCCTCCCGGGCGCTGAGGTCGGCGGCGAGGGCGTCCGGATCGCGGTACGGGCCGTCATAGAGGTAGGTCCAGATCCGCGGGTCGCCGTCGGGCGGGTGGCTGAGGGCGTACAGCGCCCCGGCGTCTCGGGCGGCGCTGACGGGGGCGAGGGTGACGCGTGCGCCCGGGAGCGGGGCGCGGGCCGGGGCGAGCGCACCGGCGAAGGTGACCGGCGCACCGAGTGGCTGGTCGCTCGGGTGGGCGGCAACAGACATCGTGTCCGGAGGCTAGAGGCCGCGGGGGCGCACCGGTCGATCCGCGCCGCCGAGGACCGACCCGGCCACCCTCGCCCGTATGCTCGCAGCCGTGGCGACCTCCCCCTACATCCATGAGCTGCGGGCCCTCATCGGCCACCGGCGGCTGCTGCTCCCGAGCGTCGCGGTGCTCATCCGCAACGACGCCGGGCAGATCCTGATGGTCGCCAACGCCCAGACCGGGGTCTGGCAGACCGTCGGCGGGGCGGTCGACCCGCTCGAGCATCCCGCCGACGCCGCCCGGCGGGAGGCGCGGGAGGAGACCGGCCTCGAGGTCGAGCTGACCGGGATCGCCGGGCTCGTCGGCGGGCCGGCGTTCTGTCATACCTATCCGAACGGGGACGAGGTCGCCTTTGCCGGCGTCGCCTTCGACGCCCGCCCGGCCGGCGGGATGCTGCGAGCCGGCGGGGACGGGGACGAGGTGGCGGAGGCCCGTTGGTGGGAGCCGACTGCGCTGGCGGGTGCCCCGATGGAAGACTTCACCCGAATCCTGCTCACCGACACGGGCGTGCTTGCCCCGGCCCCGCCCGTCTGACGCTACGTTGCTCCGCCACGTCCACGCGACCCGGTATGTGACCCCTCTGAGGGAGGGAGGATCGCTGCCCGGGCTGGTCGAGGGCGACGATGACGGTCTCTATGTCGTCAAGTTCCGTGCCGCCGGGCAGGGGGTCAAAGCGCTGATCGCCGAGATCGTCGTCGGTGAGCTCGCCCGGACGCTCGGGCTCGCCGTCCCCGAGATCGTCCTCGTCGAGATTCCCGCCGAGCTGGGGCGGACCGAACCGGACCCGGAGATCAACGAGCTCGTCACGGCGAGCGCCGGGCTCAACGTCGGGTTGGACTTCCTTCCCGGGGCCCTTGACTACACCCCCGCCCAGGCCGGCCTGATCGCCCCCGAGTTGGCCTCGGCGATCGTCTGGCTCGACGCCCTCACCACCAACGTCGACCGCAGCGCGCGCAACCCGAACCTCCTGCTTTGGCACGGCGCTCCATGGCTGATCGACCACGGCGCCGCCCTCTATCACCAGCACGCCGCGATCGACCTCCCGGCCCGGGCCCGCGACCCGTTCGTCCTGATCGCCCAGCACGTCCTGCTCCCGCGCGCCAGCGAGCTGGCCATGGTCGACGGCGACCTCGCCGCGATGATCACCCCCGCCCGGGTCGAGGCGATCCTCGCGCTCATCCCGCCGAGCTTCCTCGCCGCCTCGGGCCGACCGGGCGTCGCCGAGTACGGCGATTACCTCCTCACCCGGGCGGCCGCCCCGCGTCCGTTTCTCGCCACCGCCGTCGACGCTCGCGAGCACGATGGCGCCTGACCCGTTCCAGTACCTCGTCCTGCGCGTCGTCCCCCGCGTCGAACGCGAAGAGTTCCTCAATGCGGGCGTCGTCCTGTTCTGTCGCGCCCAGGGGTTTCTTGCCGCACGGGTCGGTCTTGACCGGGGCGCGCTGGCCGCGCTCGCTCCCCACGCAGACGCGGAGGCGATCATCCGAGCCCTCGAGGCGCTCGTCGCAGTCGCCGCCGGGACCGCGGAGGCCGGCGCGCTCGGTCGCCTCGACCTCTCCGAGCGCTTTCACTGGCTGGCGGCTCCCTCCAGCACCGTCCTGCAGCGCTCCTCGGTCCACAGCGGCGTCTGCGCCGACCCGGCCGCCACCCTCGAGCGCCTGTTCGCCGCGACCGTCAGCCGCTGATCGGTAGCGAGCCGCGGATTCGGGAGCGCCAACTAGACTCTCGTCATGGCCAAACAGCAGCAGCGCCAGGTGCGCATCGAGCCCAAGAACCAGCTCGCGCAGATGCAGGCCCTGGAGACCAAGAGCGACGAGGAGCTGGCGGCCGAAACGCGTTTCCGGGCGCTCGCCCAGGCGATCCTCGGCTCTCGCGCCGCCGAGCGCTACGACGCTGACGCGGCCCGCATGCACTTCCAGAAGGCCCTCGCCGCCGCGCGCCCCCAGGAGCGCCTGCAGTTGCGGCGGATGGCCGACGCGTCCCTCGCCCTCGCCGAGCGGCGCCCCGACGACCTCAAGGCCGCCGCCGAGCGTCTCGGGGTCGAGGCGCCGACCCGCCGCCAGCTGTTCGGGCTGCGCGTGTTCGGCCTGATCGCCCCGCCCAAGAGCGCCGGCGCCGCCGCGCGCTACCGCGGGGTCGCGATCGGGATCCTCCTGTTCATCCTCTTCCTCGCCGCGATCTGGGGGATTCCGTACCTGATCATCACCGGGATCGCCGCGATCACCGGCCAGATCTCGATGGCCGACAGGACCTTCTACGGGATCGCCGCCGCCGTGCTCATCGTTGTCGGCCTCGTCCTCTGGGCACGGCGACGCAACCGCGCGGCCCAGGCCAAACGCAGCGAGATGCTCGCCCAGCGCCGCGGCGGCCGCTGAGCCCGCCGGCGCGGTGTGTGGGCGCTACAGCCTCGCCGGGCCCGACCCCGCTGAGCTGCGGACCCGCTTTGGCCTGCGCGAGGCCCCCGAATGGACACCGCGCTACAACCTCGCCCCCGGTGAGGCGATCCTCACCGTCACCGCCGGCCCCGACGGCGCTCGGGAGGTGGCCCGGCGGCGGTGGGGGCTCGTGCCGCCGTTCCTGGAGCAGCCGCCCCGGTCCGGAGCGCTGTTCAACGCCCGCGCGGAGACCGCCGCGGAGAAGCCGCTGTTCCGTGCCGCCTTCGCCCGCTCACGCTGCCTGATCCCGGCCGACGGGTTCTATGAATGGGCTCGTCTGCCGGACGAGCCCATTCCCGGCGCGCCCGGCCGCCCGCCCCGGCGCCCCTTCCACGTCTCCGCGGCTGACGGCGCCATCCTCGCCTTCGCCGGGCTCGCCGCCCTGTGGCGTCCAGGGACTGCGGAGGCGATCGCCTCGACGACGATCCTCACGACCGTCGCGAACGCGACGGTCGCGGCGGTCCACCACCGGATGCCCGTCATCCTCACCCCTGAGCAGGAGCTCGAGTGGCTCGACCCGACCACGCCGGTCGGCCGGCTACGCGAACTCATCTCCGGGGAGGCGACCCCGACGCTGTCGCTCGTCGCGGTCAACCCGGCGGTCAACGACGCCCGCCACGACGGCCCAGACTGCCTCACGCCGCCCCCGCCGGGCCCTCCGACCTCCCGCTCGCGGGCACGCGGACCGGTCGCGGTCGCGCCGACCCTGTTCTGAGCCCGACGTCAATAATCCCCGCTCGTGACCCTCTCCCCCCTTCTGGCCGCCTACGACAACGTGATCCTCGACCTCGACGGCACCGTCTGGGTCGGGGACCGGGCCACCCCGCGCGCACCGGAGGCGATCGCCGCCCTCCGCGGCGCCGGCAAGGCGATCGGGTTCATCACCAACGACGGAACCCGCTCACCTGAGGAGTACGTCCGCAAGCTGTGGTCGCTCGGGTGCACCGCGGCCGCGGATGAGGTGATCTCGGTCGGCTCGGCCGTCGAGTTCCACCTCCGCGGCCGCGTTCCCGGGCGAGGGGCATACATCATCGGCGCCCCCGCCGTGTTCGCCCACGTCGCCGCCGCCGGACACCGCATCCTCAACGACACGGCGGCGGCCGAACAGGCGGACGTCGTCGTCCTCGTCGGCCACGCCGGCTGTGACTACGCCGCACTCACCATCGCCGTGCGGGCGGTACTCGACGGCGCCGCGCTCATCTCCGGCGGCCGCGACCGGGTCTTCCCCGCCCCCGCCGGGCCCTGCCCCGGCACCGGCGCGCTGACCGCCGCGGTCGAGTACGCCACCGGAGCGTCCGCCCACAGTGTCGGCAAGCCCGACCCGGAGGTGTTCGCCGCCGCGCTGGGCCGCCTCCCGGCCGGCCGCACGCTCGTGATCGGCGACCACCTCATCTCCGATCTCGCCGGCGCGGCCGCTGCCGGTCTCGACGCGGCGATCGTTCTCACCGGCACCGCGACCCGGGAGGAGGCTGAGAGCGTCACGGGCCCGGCGCCGATCGCGATCGGGACAGACCTCGCCACCCTCGTGCTCGGTCGATGACGGTGAGCCTGATCGTCAACCCCTCCGCCGGTAACGGGCGGACGACGCCGGCGCTCGCCGCCGTCCTCGCCGAACTCGGCCGCCGCGGCCTGGCCCCTCAGCTCGAGTCCACCCTCAGCCTCGAGCACGCCCGCCAGCTCGCGCGAGCTGCCGCGGATGCCGGACAGATGCCGGTCGCCTTCGGCGGTGACGGGCTGATCGGTGCGGTCGCCGACAGCCTCGCCCATACCGGGGTCAGCTTCGGGATCCTTCCGGGTGGGCGCGGCAACGACATCGCCCGGGTCCTCGGGATCCCCCGTGACCCGGTCGCCGCCTGTGCGGTGCTCAGCGACGGACGCGACCGCCGGATCGATCTCGGTCGCATCGGTCGGTCGCGGTTCATCGGCATCCTCAGCTGCGGGCTCGACGCCCAGGCAAACGCGATCGCCAACGGCACCCGGTGGGTGCACGGGCCGCTCGCCTACTCCTACGGAGCCCTCCGCGCCCTCGGCCTGTGGCGTCCGGCCGAGTTTCGCCTCACCCTCGACGGGACGCCGCTTACCTTCACCGGCTACAGCGTCGCGATCGCCAACTCGCGCTCCTACGGTGGGGGGATGCTGATCGCCCCCGACGCCGAACCCGACGACGGCGCCTTCGACGTCGTCCTGATCGGCGGCATGTCCAAGCTGCGCATGCTCGCCCACATGCCCGGGATCTTCCTCGGCCGCCACGTCCGGCTGCCCGAGGTGACGGTGCTGCGCGCCCGCACAGTCACCCTGGCGGCCGATCGGGGTCTCGCCGTCTACGCCGACGGGGAGCCCCAGGGGGCGCTGCCGAGCACCGTCACCCTCGATGCGGGGGCCGCCTGCGTGCGGGTGCCGGCGTGAGCGCACGGGCCCTCGACCTGAAGGTGTCGGTTGCCAAGCTCGCCGGAGCGGCCGCCCGAGCGAGTGGACGCGGAGGCGGCACGAGCCTTCCGGGTCGGCTGCTGATGCGAATGGATCCGCACGCGATCGCCGGCCTGTCGGGCCGTCTCAGCGGCGGCAGCGCGGTGATCTCGGCGACGAACGGCAAGACGACCACGGCGGCGATGGCGGCCGCGATCCTCACCGGCGCCGGGCGGCGGGTCGTGCACAACACGAGCGGGGCGAACATGGTCGGCGGGATCGCCTCGGCGCTGCTGGACGCGAGCCGCCGTGGCCGGGTCGCCGGGGACCTCGGTCTGTTCGAGGTCGACGAGTTCTGGCTCGGGGATGTGCTCGCTGAGCTCTCTCCGCGGGTGCTCGTGCTCGCCAACCTGTTCCGAGATCAGCTCGATCGGTACGGGGAGCTCGACAGCATCGCCGACCGCTGGGCCGACCTTGTCAGTGCCGCCCCGGCGACGACCCAGCTCGTCCTCAACGCCGACGATCCGCTCGTCGCCGACCTCGGTCGCGACCGGCCCGACGTCACCTACTTCGGCGTCGAGGATCCGGGGATGGGCCGCGACGGGCTCGCCCACGCGGCCGACTCGACCCACTGCCGGCGCTGTGGCAGCCCGTACCGGTACGAGAGCATCTACCTCGGTCACCTCGGCCGTTACACCTGCCCCGGCTGTGGGGCCACCCGACCCCGTCCCCACGTCGCCGCCACCAAGATCCGGCTCGAGGGCACCCGTGGGGTCGCCTTCACCCTCTCGGCCGGTGGGGTGAGCGTGCCGGTGCGGATGGGGCTGCCGGGCCTCTACAACGTCTACAACGCACTGGCCGCAACCGCGCTCACGCTTCGCCTCGGGGTCAGTCTCGAGGTGGCCGCCGCCGGGCTCGCCGGCACGCGGGCGGCGTTCGGACGGGGTGAGCAGATCGACGTGGACGGCGTCGCCCTCACCCTGCTGCTCGTCAAGAACCCGGCCGGCGCGAACGAGGTGCTCGCCACCCTCGCCCTCGAGGGCGCCGACATCGACCTGCTTGGCATCCTCAACGACCAGATCGCCGACGGCCGGGACGTCTCCTGGATCTGGGACGCCGACTGGGAGGTGCTGGCCCCGCACGTGCGCGTCGCCACCTGCGCCGGCCGGCGTGCCGCCGAGCTCGCCCTGCGGCTGAAGTACGCCGGGGTCGACTCCGAGCGTCTCACCGTGATCGAGGATCTCGACGCCGCCCTCACCCACGCCCTGGAGGGCGCTCGCACCCACGCTTCCGAGACGCCCCGGCTCTTCGCCGTCCCGACATATACGGCGATGCTCGCCCTCCGCGAACGCCTCAGCCAGCGCGGCCACGTCAACCGGTTCTGGGCGGAGTGATGGCCGATCCGCTGCCCGTCATCTGGCATGACCTCGAGTGCGGCCTCTACCGTGCCGACCTTGGGCTGTGGACGGCGCTCGCCGCCGCCCACAGCGATCCGATCCTCGACGTCGGGGCCGGAACCGGCCGGGTCAGCCTCGAACTCGCCCACCACGGTCACCGGGTGATCGCCCTCGACCGCGACCCGGTGCTGCTCGACGCGCTCACGGCGCGAGCTGCCGCCCATCCGGAGCTGGCCGCTCAGATCACGACGGTGTGCGCGGACGCCTGCGACTTCGACCTGCACGGAGAGAGAGTCGGCCTGTGCATCGTGCCGATGCAGACCATCCAGCTGCTCGGCGGCAGCGCCGGACGTGCCGCGTTCCTCGCTCGCGCGGCTGCCCACCTGCGTCCCGGCGGCCGGCTCACGCTCGCGATCAGCACCGTCTTTGAGGAGTTCACCTGGGTGCCCGGTGAACCGGTGCCCCTGCCCGACATCACCGAGATCGACGGGACCGTCTACGCGAGCCAGCCGACCGCGGTGCGCAGCGCCGGACCGCGGGTCCGACTCGAGCGCCGCCGCGAGGTGATCGACCCCCACGGTGGCCGTGAGCTGAGTGAGGACCGGATCGAACTGGACCGGGTCACCGTCTCGGGACTGGTCGCTGAGGCGGTGCGCTGTGGTCTGCACAGCGCCGGGACCGACACGATCGAACCGACGGAGGAGCATGTCGGGAGCCTCGTGGTGCACTTCAATGCCTGAGCCCTCCCCCACCCCGGCCCCGGCCCCGGCCCTCCGGGTCTGTGCCCTCTACCCGGACCTGATGAACATCTACGCCGACCGGGGCAACCTGCTGATGCTCGAACGACGCTGTCAGTGGCGGGGCATCGGCTTCTCACTGCAGGGGACTGGGCTCGGGAGCCCGCTCAGCGGTCAGGAGGCGGACCTCTACTACATCGGTGGCGGCCAAGACCGCGATCAGCGTCTCTGTGCCGAGGATCTCCGCAGGGTCAAGGCGGCCGGGCTGACCGAAGCGGTCGCCCGGGGGGCGGTGCTGCTCGGCGTCTGTGGCGGCTACCAGCTCCTCGGCCACAGCTACGCGCTTGGGGAGGACGTGCTGGCCGGCGTCGGCCTGCTTGACGTCCGGACCGTCCGCAGCGACGGTCCGCGCCTGATCGGCAACGTCGCGATCGAGGTAAGCCTCGAGGACGGACCCCCCCAGGTTCTCGCCGGCTTTGAGAATCACGGCGGCCGCACCCACCTGGGGCCGGATGCCCAACCACTCGGGCGGGTACTCTCCGGATACGGCAACAACGGCGTCGATCGGTTCGAGGGCGCCCGTGCCGGACGGGTGATCGGCACCTACCTGCACGGCCCGCTACTCCCCAAGAACGCATGGTTTGCCGACTGGCTCATCCGGACCGCCCTGAACCTCGGCGCCCCGCTCGCTCCGCTCGACGACCGGCTCGAGGAGGCGGCCCACGCGGCGGCGCGGAGGGCGGCGGGACGGTGACACCACGGTGGCGGACCTGGGTCGGCACGGCCGCGGCGATCCTCGTCGCGGGGCTGCTCGGCGGCTGTGGTGGCAGCGGCACCCAACCGTCCGCCGCCTCCGGCGTCCTGCCGGGCGCCCACACCCGTTCCTCGGTGGTCACCGGCGCCGCCGCGACGGCCACCACCACGACCGTCCCGGTGGCGCTCGCGACGACCACGGGAACGACGTCCACCGATGCACTGCCGGGCACCAACCGGCCCGAGATCTATCTCGGGGACATGAACACGCCCGAGCAGTTCATCCTCGGCCAGCTCTACCGTGACGTGCTCGAGTCCCAGGGGTACCTGGTCAACCTCAACCGCAACATCGGCGCGACCGCGGTCTCCCAGGCCGCCCTCGGCGACGGCATCCTCGACGTCTACCCCCAATACCTCAACGAGTACGACAGCCAGATCGCCGGGCTCAGCGCCCATTTCTCGAGTCTGCGGGCCGCCTTCTCAGCCGGGCAGGCCTACGCGACCGCGCACGGTGAGACGCTGCTGACCCCGACCCCGTTCAGCGACACCGCCGGCATCGCGGTGCTCACGCAATTTGCGCGCGCCCACCATCTGCGGACCCTCGCCGGGCTGGGCCGAGTCCAGTCGTCCCTTGTCCTCGGTTCACCGATTGAGTTCAGCGCGATCCCGTCCGGACTGCCCGCGCTCGAACAGGCCTACCGGTTCACCCCGGCGCTCACCGCGGCGGTCAACATCGGCGACCAATATCTCGACCTGCGGGTCGGGGCGGTCAACGCCGCGTACGTGCAGACGACCGACTGGCAGCTGCAGGCCCCCACCTACACGACGCTCGCCGACCCCCGCCACGTATTCGGGTTCGGAAACGTCGTGCCGGTCGTCTCGACCAGCACGATCGCCGCCGAGGGGCCGATCTTCGTGGAGGCGATCGACCAGGTCGACGCGCTCCTGACGACGTCGGTGATGCGCGGGCTGACCGCCGAGCTGGCCTCATCTCCCGACCCGGCCCAGACGGCCTCGACGGTCGCCTCGGAGTTCCTCCAGGGCTACGGGCTCGCGCCGCCGCCGCCGTGGGCGACGGTGACGGGCACGACGACGACGCCCCTTTCGGTGACCGCCGTCGGGGCGGTCGCGCCGACGGGCGTCGCGGGTGCGGGCGGGACCGCGGGGACGAGCGGGCCCGCGGGCGGGGCTGCGGCGGGGTCCCGGACGGCTCGCCCACGCTCGAGAGAGCGACCCAAGTCCTGAAATACCTCCCCGGCGGGCGGGCGCTGACACGATTGGGTACGTCCAGCGACCCAAATCGTGCGCGATGCCTCGGCCGGGGTGAAGATTTCACGGTTGCAGTCGCGCCGCGTGCGCCGGGTCGCGAACCCCAAGCCAGAGAACCCCGACGTGCAGGCCGCGTGCCCGGGGGCTCGAGCCCGGCGATGGCATTCAGCGCCGGCCGCTGGACCCGAACCCGCCCTCACCCCGGACGCTCGCCGCGAGCGCGTCGGCCTCCACCACCTCCGGCAGGGCGACGTTGACGATGACGAGCTGAGCGATCCGCTCCCCGGCCTCCAGGTGCACGGTGTCCTGCGGGTCGGCGTTGAGCAACAGGACGAGCAACTCGCCACGGAAGCCGGCGTCGATCAGACCCGGCGCGTTGGCGAGGGTGAGGCCGTGGCGGCGGGCCAGGCCGGAGCGGGGCAGGACCAGTCCGGCCTGGCCGTCGGGAATCTCCACGGCCAGGCCGGTCCGCGCCGCCGCCCGCGCGCCGGGCGCGAGCGTGACGGGCTCGAGGGCGTGCAGATCAAGGCCGGCGTCGCCAGGGTGGGCCCGCACGGGCAGCCGCGCGGCCGGGTGCAGGCGCCGGACCGCCAGCACGCCGCCGGGCCCCGCGGACGGAACGGCGCTCACCGGCCCCCCTGCCACAAGCGTCGGGCGGGCTGCGCGGGTTCGGACCGGTTCACGCCGGCCCGGCCGTCAGGCCGTAGGCGGCGAACCGATCCGCCGCCGGTCGAGGCAGGCGGGCGCGCACGCGCACCCCGTCGGCGGTGTCCTCCCGGATCAGGTCCCCGGCGATGCGGTGCAGCTCTGCGAGCCGCGCACCGGCGGAGAACGGGATCAGCAGCTCGACGGTCACGAGGGTGCTGGCGAACTCGGACTCGATCCGTTCGGCGAGCGCAGGCAACCCCTCGCCGGTGAGGGCGGAAACGAGCATTCCGTCGGGATGCTCGAGCGACAGCGTGTGGCGCTCAGCTTCCCCGAGCAGGTCGACCTTCGAGAGCACGAGCAGCCGCGGGACGTCGTCGGCGCCGATCTCGGCAAGCACCTCATCGACGGCGGCGAGCATTCCCAGGCGGTCCGCTTCGGGTGCGGACCCGTCAACGACATGGAGGATGAGATCGGCGCGGAGGGTCTCCTCGAGGGTGGCGCCAAAGGCCTCGACGAGCTGGTGGGGAAGCTTGCGGATGAAGCCGACCGTGTCGGTCAACAGATAGTCACGGCCCCCGGCGCGCAGCACCCGGGTCGTCGGGTCGAGGGTGTGGAAGAGGCGGTCGCGGACGCCGACCTCGGCGCCGGTGAGCGCGTTGAGGACGGTCGACTTGCCGGCATTCGTGTAGCCGGCCAGGGCGATCTGGGGCAGGTGCGCGCGCTCGCGCTCGGCCCGCATCACCCCCCGGTTGGCACTCACGTGCGAGAGCCGGCGCTTGAGCGCCGAGATCCGGTTGCGGGCGAGCCGCCGGTCGGTCTCGATCTGGGCCTCCCCCGGTCCACGGGTACCGACCCCGCCGACCCCAAGCCGGTCGAGGTGGGACCACAGCCCGCGCATCCGCGCCATGTTGTACTGGAGCTGGGCGAGCTCGACCTGCAGCTTGCCCTCAGCGCTGTTGGCGTGGGTGGCGAAGATGTCGAGGATCAACGCGGTGCGGTCCAGCACGGGAACGCCGAGCGCCTCCTCGAGGTTGCGTTCCTGCCGGGGTGTCAGCTCGTCATCACAGGCGACGAGGTTCGCGTCCGAGCGGGCCACCTCCCCCTTGAGCTCCTCGAGCTTGCCGGGACCGAGGTACGTGTTCGGGTGGGGCTGGTCGCGGAGCTGGACCATCGCACCGACCGACACCGCGCCGGCGGTGTAGAGCAGCTCCTCGAGCTCGGCAAGCTCGTCGACGCCCCCGGCGGGAAGGGCCGCGACCATGTAGGCGCGCTGGCGGGCACGGCCGCGGACCGGCGCGCGGTCGGCGCGCGGGGCTTGACGGGTGAGCTGTCCTGGCGGGCGGTCGTCCAACCTCGTTGATGGTACTGAGGCGCCGCCGGCCTACGTGTCGCCGAGCCGGCGGATGCGGGCGACCGCCTCGAGGAGCCGGTCGTCGGGGGTGGTGAGGCTGATCCGGAAGTAGCCTTCGCCGCTGGTGCCATACGCGCCACCCGGTGAGATGACGACCGCCGCGGACTCGAGCACATGCTCACAGTAGGCGGCCGAGTCGGCAAACCCGGCGGGGATCGGCGCCCAGATGTAGATCGTTCCGCGGGGGGCGGTCACCATCACGCCGGCGGCGCTGAGTGCGTCGACGACGAGGTCGCGACGGCGGGCGTAGATCGCGTTCTGGGCGGCGACATGGGCGTCAACGTCGGGCTCCAGCGCGCGGGCACCGGCGAGCTGGATCGCCTCGAAGTTGCCCGAGTCGACGTTGGACTTCAGCTTCCAGTAGGCGGCGATCGCCTCCGCGTTGCCAACGATCGCCGCGCAACGCCAGCCGGTCATGTTGTAGCCCTTGGACCACGAGAACACCTCGACGCCCACCTCCTTGGCCCCGGGGGTCGCGAGGAACGAGGGGGCGACGTACCCGTCGTAGGTCGTCTCCGAGTAGGCGTTGTCGTGCACGACAAGGATGTCGTGGCGGCGGGCCAGATCGACCGTCTCGGCAAACAGTCCGTCGGGGACGACCGCGCCCGTCGGGTTGTTGGGGTAGTTGAGGTAGAGCAGCTTGGCCCGCTCCAGCGTCGCCTCCGGGATCGCCCCGTAGTCAGGAGCAAAGCCGCGCTCGGCCAGCAGCGGCATCAGCACCGGTTCGGCGCCGACGAGTAGCGGCCCGGCGGTGTAGACCGGGTAGCCGGGGTCGGAGGCGAGCGCGACATCCCCCGGGTCGAGAAAGGTGAGGTTGAGGTTGAAGATGCACTCCTTGGCGCCGATGGCGGGCATCACCTCGGTGTCGGGATCCAACTCGACGCCGAACCGTCGGGCGTAGAAGCGGGCGACGGCCTCCCGGAACTCCTGGCGGCCGCGGTTGGACGGGTACTGATGGGTGCCGGGGTCAGCGACCGCGGCCTGGGCGGCGGCCACGACCTGCGGAAACGTGGGCAGGTCAGGGTCACCGATGCCGAGGCTGATCACGTCGATCCCGGCGGCCCGCTTGGCGGCGATCTTGCGCTCGAGTTCGGCGAACAGGTACGGCGGAATCGTGGCGAGACGCTTAGACGGTGGCATGCAGTTCCTCGGTCAGTTCGGGGCTCAGGGTGGCGGCGAAGACCGGTCGGGCCCAGCCGCTCAGGGTGATGTGGAGGTCCTCCTCGACCTCGACGGTCAGCTCACCCCCGTCAAGGACGACGGTGACGGGCGAGTCGGCGCCCGTGAGGACCCAGGCGAGCGCCGCGCCGGACGCTCCCGTCCCCGACGCTGAGGTCTCCCCCACCCCACGCTCAAAGATGCGAGCGCGGATCCGGCTTCCGGACGTGCCGGGCGGAGTCGCAAGCGGCGTGTAGAAGGACACGTTGGTGCGCTGGGGAAAGAGTTCCGCGTTCTCGATCGCGGGCCCGATCGCCGCGAGGTCGAGGCCCATCAACGTATCGACGTCGGTGACTGCGATCGCCGCCTGCGGGTTGCCGACCTGGACGTGCTGGAAGGACCACTCGCGGCCGTCGGAGCTGACCGTCCCGCGGCCGTCTGGGCCGCCGGAGGGAAAGTCGGGCGAGACGGTGCGAGCCCGGCCCATGTCGACCCGGCAGGTGTCCGGGCCGGTGATCTGGGGACGGATCTCCCCAGCGGCAGTGTGGATGCTGAACTCGTCCTGGTCGGTCCAGCCGTGCCGGCGCAGGTAGAGGATCGCCTCACGGGCGCCGTTCCCCGACAGCTCCGCCTCCGAACCGTCCGGATTGAAGATCCGCAGCGCGGCCACGTAGCCGGGGAGGTCGGTGGCCGACAGGAGCAGGACGCCGTCTGAGCCGATGCCCGTGTGGACGTCGCAGAGCCGCCGGATCCGGGCGGGGGTCAACTCCCATGGGAGCTCGGGGGCCTCGATGATCACGTAGTCGTTGCCGAGGGCCTGCCACTTCTCGAATCGCATCGGCTCGGCAGGCTAGCGGCGTCGAGGCTGAGGAGCATCTCTGCCGCCACCTCGTCCGGCTTGCGGTGATCGAGGGAGACGATCTGGACGCCCTCGAGCTTGCGCATCCAGGTGAGCTGGCGGCGCGCGTAGCGGCGGGTGACGCGTTTCATCGCGTCGACGTCTCCAGCAAGCAGTTCTCGGAAGCCGAGGGCCTTGGCCGCGCTCGGACCGGCGCCGGCGGCCGCGGCGGCCGCCACCTCCTCGACAACCCCGGCGCCGACCATCGCCTCCACCCGCGCGTTGATGCGGGCATACAGGCACGCCCGCTCGCGAACGAGCCCGAACAGCACCGTCGGATGGCGGGTCTGGGCGGTCCAGAGCTGCCCTTGGGTCGGTGGCGTCGGGTCCGCCCCGGCTTCGAGCAGCTCGAGGGCCCGGGTGATCCGCTGGCGGTCCCCCGGGGCGATCGTGGCCACAAGCTCGGGACGCCGCGCCGACAGCTCGCTGTACAGGTGCGCGAGCCCGTCCCGATCCACCCGCGCCTGAACCGCCGCCCGCAACGCCGGGTCGACCGGCGGCTTGAGGCTGAGGTCGGTGAGGGCGGCCCGTAGGTAGAGGCCGGTGCCACCGACGATGATCGGACGCCGGCCGGCGTGAATGAGGGCATCGATCTCCGCGTGGGCGAGCGCGGCGTAGCGCCCGGCGCTGAAGGAATCGCTCACCGGCGCACAGCCGATCAGCCGGTGCTCGAGCCGGGTCTGGGCGAGCGCGTCCGCAGCGCCGCTGAGCACCTCGAGGCCCCGGTAGAGCTGCAGCGCATCGGCGGAGACGGCCACCGGGCGCTCCCCGCGGGCGGCGAGCAGGTCCGCGAGCGCGACCGCGACCGCGGTCTTGCCGACCCCGGTCGGGCCGAAGAGGGCGATCAGGGTCGCAGAGGGCATCTCAGAGCGGGGGCCTAGACTCCCGCGAGGATGGCTGGACTCTCGCAACGGGTGCTCATCACCGGCGCAACCGGTGGGATCGGAGAGGCGATCGCCCGGCGTTTCGGTGCGGACGGGGCGGCGCTGGTCCTGTCCGGGCGGCGAATCGGGCAGCTCGAGCGGCTGGCGGGTGAGCTCGACGCCCAGACGATCGCCGCCGACCTCTCCGTGCGGGCGGAGGTCACCCGCCTCGCCGCGACGGCCGGAACAGTCGACATCCTGATCGCCAACGCCGCCTTGCCGGGAACCGGCCTGGTGGCGGACATGACCCAGGAGAGCATCGACACGATCCTTGAGGTTAATCTGCGCGCTCCGATCGCCCTCGCCCGGGCGCTGCTCCCCGGGATGCTCGAGCGTGGCCGCGGCCACATCGTGTTCGTCTCCTCCCTGTCGGGCAAGGTCGCCTCCCCCGCCGCCTCCCTCTACAACGCGACGAAGTTCGGGTTGCGCGGCTTTGCTCTCGGCTTGCGCGAGGACCTCGCCGGCCGCGGCGTGTCCGCCTCGGTCATCCTTCCCGGTTTCATCTCCGACGCCGGGATGTTCCACGATGCGGGGATCACCCTCCCCCGCGGGGTCGGGACGCGCACGCCCGAACAGGTCGCCGACGCCGCGCTGCGCGCGGTCCGTCGCGACCGGGCGGAGGTGATCGTCGCGCCGCTCGCGCTCCGGCTCGGCAGTGACCTGGCCGCTATCGCCCCCGGCCTGAGCGCGTGGGTGCAGCGACGCGCCGGAGGCACGGGCATCGCCTACGACCTCGCCGAGGCACAGACCGGTCGGCGCCCAGGAGGCTGATCCGGTGGCGTCGCGCTCCCACGCGCCCGGTTCCGTCGCCGGTCCGGACCGCCCGGGCGTCCGTGAGCCGGTCGGCGCCGGACGCTCCTCCTCTCACCCCGGACGCTCCTCCTCTCGCCGTGGGCCGCGGGGCGGGACCCTCATCCTCGGCGTGGTTGGTCTCGCGGCCGCCAGCGTTCTGTGGATCGAGCTGACCCACGCGCACCCGGCCTTTGACGCCTACGGCTGGATGGTGTGGGGTCGCCAGACGCTCGCGGGGAATCTGAACACCGGGGCGGCGCCGTCGTGGAAGCCTCTCCCCTACCTGTTCGATCTCCCGTTCGCCCTGTTCGGCTCCGCGCAGCTGTGGCTGTGGACCTTCACCGCGACGTTCCTCGGTCTGGGCGGCAGCATCTTCGCCTTCCGGGTCGCCGCGACGCTGGCTGGACCGGGGCCAGCGTGGGTACGTGGTCTCGCGGGTCTCCTCGGTGCCGGGGCGTTCCTCAGCCTGTATGGAATGTGGCGCCAGCTACTGATCACCGACACCGACCCGATCGTCGTCGGTCTCTGCCTCGCCGCCGTCGACGCGCACCTGCACGGACGCCGTCACTGGGCGCTGATCGCGCTGTTCTTCGCAGGACTCGGACGGCCGGAGGTCTGGCTTCCCCTCGGCCTGTACGGGCTCTGGCTGATGCGGGAGCCTACCGAGCGTCGGCTCGTCCTGAGTTTGGGCGGGCTCACCCTGCTCGCCTGGTTCCTCATTCCCGGCCTCACCTCACCGAGCTGGTTCCAGGCCGGGAACGCCGCCCTCGGGTTTGCCACGGCGATCCGGCACGGCAGCCGGATCGCCGTGGTGCTGATCCGGCTGCGCAGCCTCTATGACCCGCTCGTGTGGGGGGCGGTCGCGCTCGCGTGTGGTCGTGCGCTCTGGCGGCGGGACCGGGTCTGGCTCGTCCTGATCGGCGCCGCCGTCCTGTGGGTGGCGACGGAGGTGGCCTTCGCCTACCACGGCTGGCCTGCGGCTCCCCGATACCTGCTCGAACCCGCCGCGCTGCTCGGCGTGCTCGCCGCCGCTGCGGTTGCCCGGGCGATCCGGCGGAGCGCCGTCGATCTGCGTCTGCCGGCCCTCGCGGGCGCTCGCGACCGGTCCGTGGATCGGTCCGGCCGTGCTCATGACCGACGGCGTGCACGGCGGCCGGCGTCTGACCGGATCACCGTCGCCTCACGGCCCTGGCGCGTGGCCGCCGCCGTCGTCATCCTCGCCACCACTGCCGGTGTGTTCGGCGCCGCCCGGGTGGGAGCGCTGCTCCATGACGCGCGGCACGAACTGCTCGTCACCCGCCAGTTGGACGCGCTGGAGACTGCCGTCAGCCGGGCCGGTGGGCCGACGCACATCCGAGCCTGTGCGGCGCCGCTCGGCCGGGTCGGCAATGAGAGCGAGCTCGCCTGGCTTTTGGGGATGAACGTCGGGAACGTCGGTCACAAGCCCGGCGTGTTCTTCCGCAAGCGGCTTGCCGCCGTCTACATCCGGCCGGATACCCCGCTCGGGGACCATTGGAGGATCACGGCGATCAACCTGTCATCGCGCCGCCGCGGCCGGTGCCGAGAGATTCCCGTCAGCACCTCCGATCGCCGCCGGCACCACGATCATCGTCCTCAGGTGTCTGCTGGCCTGACCGTCGGCGTGGCGCCCACTCCGAGCGCCGTGGGGACGGTGACGCGGGCCGACCGTGTCGGCCGGCGCCGGCCGCCGGGACGACCGGTGAGGGTCGCACGCCAGCGTCATCGGACCCGCCACCACCACGGCACCCGTCATCGGACCCGCCACCACCACGGCACCCGCCATCGGACCCGCCACCACCACGGCACCCGCCACCACTA
Source organism: Conexibacter sp. DBS9H8 (assembly GCF_023330685.1). GTDB lineage: Bacteria > Actinomycetota > Thermoleophilia > Solirubrobacterales > Solirubrobacteraceae > Palsa-465. Next base: position 2,412,755 of record NZ_CP097128.1, on the reverse strand, counting down.
ACGGCGAGGGGGAGCAGTGTCTTCCGCGGACACTGTTCTCTCCCTCGTTCGCTTGACCCGAAATCAGCCTGGAAGATCGGAGGCCGGCTGCTCGGGGGTCGTCAGTCGCGTTCCTCTCCGGAGGGGGTGAGCGTCTCATGCTCACCGGTCACCGCTCGGAGGACCTGAATGATCTGGTCGGCGAGGTGGGCGCTCTCATCTCCGTCCTCGGGGGTGGCCTGCACTCGGATGTAGACGGCGTCGCCGTCGATCTCCTCCAGTGCGACCGTCGGTTTGCGCAGCGTCTCCTGGGAGAGCTCGGCGTCGAGGATCGCTTGAGCCTGACTCGGTTGCACCCCAGCGTTGAGGCGAACCCGGACGTCGACGGGGGCGGCTTCCCGCAACGGCACGACGACCGCCGCGAGCACGAGCGTGTTCGGGATCATGATCCGGTTGGCCCCGCGTGACAGGCTTGTGTACAGCAGCCCGAGCGAGCTGACGGTGCCCTCCTGCTGGCCGATCGCGCCGGCGTAGAGCCGGACCCGTTCCCCGAGCCGGAACGGCTGGGCTGACAGGAGCACCATGCCGGCGAACAGGTTGCCGAGGGTCTGCTGGGCGGCGAGACCGACGACGACGGCGGTGAAGGCACCGCCGACGGCGACGACCTGGGTCGACACGCCGGCGATTGTGATCGCTCCGAGCACGGTCGCGACGACGGTGACGAGGCGGATGAGGAACTCGACCGTGCCCGCCGTTGCGGGATCCATCCGCCGGAACAGGCTCGGGGCGAGCCGGCCGAGGTCCTTGGAGATGAGCCAGCCGAGCGCGAGCACAATCAGCATCGCAAGGAGCTCGAACGGTGACTTTGAGTTGATCAGCCAGTGATGTGGATGGGCGCTGTGGCGGGTGCTGGCATACACGGCCGCCCAGTGATGCAGGGCCATCGACTTGCCGACGACGGTCGCGATGAGCAGGATCAGTGAGGCGAGCAGGCGCCGCCGGGCTCGCGAGATCTCCTTCGTGTTGACCTCGAGTTCGAGCCCGACGGCCGCCCACGCGTCGCTGCGCGTGTCGAACATCAGGCTTCGGGCGCGCTCGCGCTGGCGGTCGGAAATCCGGCGCATCATCTCTCGGTCTGCTGGGTCGCGACGAGGAATGGGGATGTCTCAGGCACAGGCATCTCTCTCCCAGACCCTAGCCAACTCGTGTGGTGGCGCCACTGGCGGCCCGCCGCAGCTCCGCGACCTCATCGCGAAGGGCGGCGAGCTCGGCCCGCAGGCGAGCATTCTCGCGCAGCAGAGCTTCCAGGTCCACGCTCCCCGCCGGTGGGGCGACCGTCGCTCCCGCCGCGAACGCCGGTGCGGTGGCGGATGCCACCGGGGTCACGGTCGGGCGCGTGTCGGACTCCGTCGAGGCGATCGCCGGCGGCGCAACCGACCCCTGCGAGGCCGTCGGCGACGCTGGGGCCGACGCGGAGCTGGTCGTCACCATCGGGCTCCCGGCCGGAGCCGGCAGGAGCGCCGGCAGGCCCCAGCCCGCGGCCGTCTCGGCACGGATCACCTCACCCGGGGCGGCCGCCCAGCGCAGAACCGCGAGCAGCCGCGTGCACTCCTCCTGGGCCAGCCGGGGGTTCTCAGCTCGGGAGGCGACGCCGCAGACGGCGACTGCGCGGCCGTCGGGGGCGTCGATCGGGAACCGCAGCACCGTGAAGGCGGGCCGAGCCTCGACGGCGGGCACGGTGTACTCGAGCGCGAGCGGCTCGGCGGACGTGGACGCCCGGCGGCGGGGGCCGTCGACCGTCTGAGCGGGTGGCAGTTCGCTGTCGGCGCGGCCGAGGAGCTGGGCCGGGGCGATCGCCAGGGCGCGGGCGTAGGCGGCGTTGAGGTAGTGGTAGTGCCCGCCAAGGTCCTTGACCCAGATAATCGTCTCGGAGTCATCACAGAAGGCGGCCCACCAGCCGCTGAGGGCCTCAAGCTCAAGGCCGGGACGCGGAACGGCCACCTCGAGCAGCACGAGGACCGCCCCGTCAGGGCCGCTCAGCGCCCGCGCCTGCGCGGATCGGGCGGGCCCACCGCCGGCTCCCGGCACGGTCAGACTCACCGGGCGGGTCGGGTCCGCAGTACTGGCGCTGACGGCACGACGGACCTCGGCGCTGTCGGCTGCGGCCGGGCCGACGAGGACGCGGAATGGCTCCGTCGCGGCCCGCAGCTCACCGCCGCCGAGCAGGGCAAGCGCCGGGGCGGTCGGCTCCGCCTCCGGCGAGACCGTCCGTGCGGTCGCGTCAGCTCCGGCCGGCCCGTGCGACAAGGGACATCTGCCCTGTGAGCGTTTGGCTGCTGGCGCCGGTGATCGTCACGGGCACCGTCTCCCCGGGGGAGCCAAGCCCGTCGAAGTTGACGACCTTGTTGTGCCGGGAGCGGCCGCGTAACCGGCTCGGGTCGGTGCGCGAGTGTCCCTCGATGAGCACCTCGAGGGTCCGTCCGACAAACCGCTGGGCGCGCTCCTGAGCTCGGCGCTGGACGACCTCGACGAGCTGTTCCATGCGCGCGACCTTGACCTCGTGGGGGACCTGTTCGCCCATGGCGGCCGCTTCGGTCTCCCGCCGGGGGGAGTAGATGAACGTGAACGCGCCGTCGTAGCCGACCTCCTCCACCACCTCGAGGGTCTCGCGGAAGTCAGCGTCGGTCTCCCCGGGAAAGCCGACGATGATGTCGGTGGTGAGCGCGCAGTCGGGCACGTGCTCGCGGATGAGCGCGACGCGGTCGAGGTAGCGCTCACGCGTGTAGGTGCGGCGCATCCGCTTGAGCACCGCACTCGAACCGGATTGCAAGGGCAGATGGATGTGCTCACAGACGGCGGAAAGCTCGGCGTGAGCGAGGATCACGTCCTCTCGCATGTCCTTGGGGTGCGGGCTGGTGTAGCGGATCCGCTCGATCCCGGAGACATGGTCCACCGCGGTGAGAAGCTCGGAGAAGCTCAGCCGCCGCTCCGGGGCGAGGTCCCGACCGTAGGAGTTGACGTTCTGGCCCAGCAGGGTCACCTCAGAGACGCCATCGGCGGCGAGCGCCTCGATCTCGGCGATCAGCACCGCCGGATCCCGGCTCACCTCACGCCCGCGGGTCGAGGGCACGATGCAGTAGGAGCAACTCATGTTGCAGCCGACGCTGATCTGCACCCAGGCCTGGAACTCTCGGGCGCGCTTGGCGGGCAGGTCGCCGGTGAACCCCTCGAAGGCGAAGTAGCCCTGAGCGGTGAGGGAGTCGCTCGTGAGGAACTCGGCGAGCTTGTGCACCTGGCCGGGGCCGAAGGCGACGTCGACATAGGGGAACCGGGTGAACACCTCATGCTTGACCGACTGGGCCCAGCAGCCGCCGACCCCGATCACCGTGTCGGGCGAGCGCCGCTTGAGCGCCCGTGCCTCCTGCAGGTGGGCGATGAACCGGTCATCGGCCTTCTCCCGGATCGAGCAGGTGTTGAAGAGGATCAGGTCCGCCTGATCACGGGAGGTGGCCTCCCGGTAGCCGAGGGACTCGAGCATACCCTTCATCCGTTCGGAGTCGTGCTCATTCATTTGACAGCCAAAGGTTGTCAAGTGGTACGCAGGCATCCGCTCAAGAGTAGTGCCACGTGATTATCCGTCCGGCCCCTCCCCCCGCATCCACGCCCGCACGACGCGCCCGGCGAGCTCGCTCTCATAGCCCTTGCGCAGCAGCATGGTGAAGGCCCGTTCTCGGGCCCTCAGGTCATCAGGGTCCGGTTGGGGCCGGCGGGCGAGCAGCCCGAGGGCCCGCGCGGACTCCGACTCCTCCCCCGCGCCAGCCAGCGCGGTGCCAACCGCCGACTCATGGACGCCACGTTCCCGTAGCGCCCGCTCGATGCGCGCGTTCCCCCATCCGTCGAGATTGCGGCGATCCTCGACGAACAGGCGGGCGTAACGGGCATCGTCAAGAAACCCGATGGTCTCGAGCTCGAGGATGGCCGCGGCGATCTCCGCCTCGGCACAGCCCGCCCGCTCAAGTCGGGCACGAACCTCGGTGACGGTCCGCTCCCGCCGGTTGACGAGGGCGTAGGCGATGGAGAGCGCGTCAGGCACAACAGGTAAAGGACCGCTGGCGCGACCCACGCCGCTCAGCGCAGGTCGGGCCGGCCTCAGGCGGCCGCCGCCTCCCCATCGGCGACGGCGGCGAGGGAAACCTCACGGTCGATCGGGACGACGAGGTCTTGGCCGATGCCGAGCTTGGCGTAGATCTTCGCCTCGATCTCTTTGGCGATGTCCTCATGCTCGTCGAGGAACGCCTTCGCGTTCGCCCGCCCCTGGCCGATCCGCTCATCACCGTAGGAGAAGAACGAGCCGGACTTGGTGATCACGTCGTGTTCGATGCCGAAGTCGATCAGACACCCGGAGGTGGAGATCCCCTTCCCGAACTCGATGTCGAATTCGGCCTGCTTGAACGGGGCGGCGACCTTGTTCTTGACGACCTTGACCCGTACCCGGTTGCCGACGGCCTCGGTGCCATCCTTGAGCGTCTCGATCCGGCGGATGTCAAGGCGCTGGGAGGAGTAGAACTTCAGCGCCCGACCGCCCGGCTGGGTCTCGGGCGAGCCGAACATCACCCCGACCTTCTCCCGAATCTGGTTCGTGAACACGCACAGCGTCTGGGTCCGGTTGAGGTTGCCCGTCAGCTTGCGCATCGCCTGGGACATCATCCGGGCCTGAACGCCGACGGTCTGGTCGCCCATCTGCCCCTCAAGCTCAGCGCGGGGGGTGAGTGCGGCGACCGAGTCGACGGCGATCACATCCACGGCGCCGGAGCGGATGAGCATGTCGACGACCTCGAGCGCCTGCTCGCCGTAATCGGGCTGGGAGACGAGCAGCTCATCGATGTCGACGCCGATCTGCTGGGCGTACAGCGGATCCATTGCGTGCTCGGCGTCGACGAAGGCGCATACCCCTCCGAGTTTCTGTGCCTCGGCGATGATGTGGTAGACGAGCGTCGTCTTGCCCGACGACTCCGGGCCGAAGATCTCGATGATCCGGCCGCGGGGGACCCCGCCGATGCCGAGCGCGATATCGAGCGACAACGCCCCGGTGGGGATTGCCTCGACCGCAACGCGCGCCCCTGGGTCGCCCATCCGCATCACGGTGCCTTTGCCGAACTGTCGTTCGATCTGGCTCAGGGCACCCTGAAGGGCCGCTTGGCGCTTGGCGTCGGACTTGGGGTCCCCACCGCCGCCGACCTTACCGGCTCTGTCCACACTCATCTCCGATGCTCCTTCGTCTCACGCCTTGGATCGAACACGTTAGGTCCACCGTCGGACGGAACCGAACATACGCTCGCCTCGGTGCCGATCAAGGCCTCCCGGTCACGATCTCCTCACAACTCTCACACGGGCCGGTCACAGGTCCGGCGGGCTTCGGTCGGGTCAGCGGCGATCGCCGGCGCCCGCGAGCATCCGCGCGAGCAGATGCATCACCACCGTCGTCGACCGGTCCCGGACGGCGGTGCGATCCCCGGGCATCCGGACGTGCCGAACGAGTGTGCGCCCGTCCTCGCTGCTGAGCCCGAACCAGACGGTTCCCACCGGCTTCTCCTCCGAGCCGCCACCGGGCCCCGCGATCCCGGTGATCCCGACGCCGTAGGTGCTGGCGAACCGTTGCCGGGCCCCGTCGGCGAGCGCCAGGGCAACCTCACCGGAAACGGCGCCGTGGGCGCGGATCAGCTCCCCGTCCACGCCCGCCACGGCGGTCTTGGCGTCGTTGGCGTAGGCGACGATGCCCCCTCGGAAGGACGCCGAGGCCCCGGGCCGTTCGGTGAGCCGCGCGGCGAGCAGACCCGCGGTACAGGACTCGGCGACCGCGAGGGTCGCCCCTGCCGCTACGAGCGCGTCGGCGACGATCGCGTCGATCGTCGCCCCGTCCGGGGAGAAGACGACGTCACCGTGGCGGTCGATGATGAACGCCTTCAGCGCCGCGTAGGCCGGCGCGGCGTCGGGAGAGAAGCGCGTGGAGACCTCGATCTCCCCGCGGCGCAGACACGTCGTGATCTCCAGGCCGCTGAGGTCGACCCCAGACTCGGCGGCGGCCCGGAGGGTGTTGGCGATCTCCGCCTCGGGGATCCCGTACAGGCGCATCATCTCCCGCGCGAGACTCGGCGCGCCGGCGACCGCCGCCTGGAATGCGGCGGTCTCCTGAGCGGTCGCCCACATCGGTTTGAGTTCCGCGGGCGGGCCGGGCAGGACGAGCACCGTCGGACCACCGATCCCCTCGGCGGGGACGACGACGAGCCCGGGAGCGGTCCCGACGGGCGCGAGCACCGTCGCCCCCTCGGGCACAAGCGCCTGCTTGCGGTTCGCCGCCGACAGGGCGGCCTGATCGAGGCCCACATAGCGGCCACGCAGACGGGCGATGATCGCCTCAATGCCTTCCTCGAGGTTGCGGTCGAGCACGAGCTCGCGTCCGCGGAAACGGGCGACGATCTCCGCGGTGAGGTCATCGGCGGTCGGTCCCAGACCCCCGGAGGTGACGATGAGGGCGACCCCTTCCGCCGCGAAGAACCGTAGGCCCGCCATGACGTCGTCAGGCCGGTCGCCGACGACGAGGATGCCGGCGACATCCACCCCGATCTCCCGCAGCCGCTCTGACAGCCACGGCCCGTTGCGGTCGGTGATGATGCCGGTGAGGACCTCGGTGCCGGTGACGAGGATGCCCGCGCGGACCGCTGCCCTTCCCGTATAGACCGCGGCGTCCACGACCCTAGAGACTACGCACAGGTCGGGCCCTGGGGGAGCAGCGACACGCCGGCTGAGGTGATCTTCAGCCCGATCGCGGTCGCGCTCGCAGTGAGCGGGTAGGAGCGGCCGTTGGCGGTCACCGTCACGTGGGCGTTGCCGAGGGTGACGAGCAGTTCCCGGCCGCTGAGGGTCGGCAGCGTCGCCCCGGGCTGTTCGGTCACGCCGTCCACGAGCTTGGCGCCGGCCGGCGTCTCGACGCACACCCACACCGGCGCGGATGGGGTGAGCTGGAGGGTCGCGGCGGTGCCCGGCGCGGCGCCGGCGTTCGTTCCCGTCCCCGTGCCGGTCGTCACCGTGCTGGCACCGGTACTCGTTCCCGTCGTCGAGGTGAGCGACCCGGCCGCGCCGCCCGTGGTGTTCGGACGGCGACGCGCGGAGTGGTGGGGGCGGGGTTGGGTCGGCGTGATGCCGCGCGCGAGCCGCGGGGTCGTGTTCCCGTTGCCGCGTCCGATCAGGTAGAGCCCGACCCCGGCGGCGACGAGCACGAGGGCGATGATCGCCCAGGACGGCAGCACCGGACCGCTGAGCGCTCGAGCGCGTTCTCGTTCCCGATCGCGCTTGACCGCCGACAGTGGACGCATCGGCGTGTCGGCGACCAGTTCGAAACGGCGCCGGTACTCATCGATGAGCAGACGGGAGTCGAGCCCGAGATAGTCACCGTAGGTGCGCAGAAACGACTTGGCGTAGATCGGTCCGGGCAGAAGATCCCACTCCTCGTTCTCGATCGCACGCAGGTACTTGGCCCGGATCTTCGTCGCCATCTCCACCTCACCGATGTCGATACGAGCCCGCATCCGGGTTTCGCGCAGGGTTGCGCCGATATTGGGACCGATCTCCGCCATGGACCGCCCCACAGGCTACCGGTGTGCGGGCACCCGCGACAGCCTCCTCGCTGGCATCCGGTGACCAGTCAGGCGGCGGCGGTTCGTCCGGCGCCCTGCCGCCGGCACCGGTCATCACTCCGGGTCGGGCGCGGGTGCGTCCTCGTCGATGTCCGGGTCGAGCGGGCCGGGGACCGGCGGGGCCGGGTCGGCGCCTCCGCCGCCGCCGCGCCCGGCCTCGGCCAGGGCGACGATGATCCGTGGCACGTCCGCCTCGGTGATGAGGACCTGGCGGGGTTTTGAGCCCTCATACCCGGAGATGATGCCGCGCCGCTCGAGCATGTCGATGAGCCGGCCCGCCCGGGTGTAGCCGAGGCGCAGGCGCCGCTGGAGCATCGACGTGGACGCGGTCTGCATCTGGGCGACGAGCGCGATCGCCTCCTCCAGGAGTGGATCCTCGTCGGGGTCAAAGCCGTCGTCCTCCCCGCCGTTGATCGCCTCATCGGCAGCCTCGACCTCGGCAAGCAGTTCCTCGCGCAGCTCAGGTTCACCCTGGGCGCGCCAGTAGCCGCAGATCTCCTCGATCTGGGGCTCGTCGATGTAGGCGCCCTGGATTCGCTGCAGGCGCGAGGTGCCGACCGGGGAGAAGAGCATGTCACCCTGGCCGAGCAGCGACTCGGCGCCGCCCTGATCGAGGATCACCCGCGAGTCGGTCTGGCTGGAGACGGCGAAGGCGATTCGCGACGGCACGTTCGCCTTGATCATCCCGGTGATCACATCAACGCGCGGCGACTGGGTGGCGAGGACGAGGTGGATCCCGACCGCCCGTGCCTTCTGGGCGAGGCGGATGATCGAGTCCTCGACGTCAGCCGGGGCCACCATCATCAGGTCGGCGAGCTCGTCGATCACGCAGAGGATGTAGGGCAGCGCGGTCTCTCCGCGCGACTCGCGGACCTTGTTGAGCTCGGGCAGGTTCCGCGTCCGCGCCAGCGACATGATGCCGTAGCGCTGCTCCATCTCCCGGACGAGGTTCTGCAGGGCGTTGGCGGCCATTCGCGGTGATGTGATCACCGGGGTCAAGAGGTGCGGGATCGACTCATACAGGTTGAGCTCGACCTGCTTGGGGTCGACGAGCACGAGCCGGACCTCGTGGGGGGTCGCTCGTAGCAGCACCGAGGAGAGCATCGCGTTGACGCAGGCGGACTTGCCTGCGCCCGTCGTCCCGGCGACGAGCAGGTGGGGCATCTTGGCGAGGTCGGCTCCGATCGCCTTGCCGGAGATGTCCTTTCCGAGCCACACCGTCAGGGGCGACCATCCCTCCGGGGCGTCTTGGTAGACGTCACCAAGGTGGACGATGCGCCGGCGCGCGTTGGGGACCTCGATCCCAACGGCGGTCTTGCCGGGGATCGGCGCGAGGATCCGGATGTCGGTCGCTGCGAGCGCGTAGGCGAGATCGTCCTTGAGGTTGGCGACCTTCGACATCTTGACCCCGGGGGCGAGCCGGATCTCGTAGCGGGTGATGTGCGGCCCGGCGACCCGGCCGATCACCTTCGCGTCGATCCCGAAGTGGCTGAGGGCCTCCAGCAGCGCGGCGGCCACCTGTTCCTGTCCGGCGGTGTCGGGCCGGGCGGCCTCCCCGGTCGAGCGGGTGAGCAGCCGCGCACTCGGCGCCCGCCACGGGAACGCGGGGTCGTCGGTCACCGCGGCACGGTAACGGCCCCGGGGGGTGAGGTCGGCGGGGTCGACCGGCCGGCTCGCCGCTGCTTCGCCGGCCGGATCAGACGTCTCTGGGGGCGCGTCCGCGGAGGCCGCCCATGGCCCCTCTCCCCCGGTCTCGTCCGCGAGGTCGTCCTCGGCAGCGTCGTCGAGGGCGCCGTTGGGATCGAACTCGTCGACCTCGGAGGCGAACTCGGGGGTTTCGAAGCTCGGAATGACCGGGGCGTCGACAACCGGCGGGGCTTCGACGTGGGTGGCACGGACGATCAGCTGCTGGGTCGGGGGATCGGGCAGGTCGAGATCGTCGAAGCGATCCGCCTCGGCGTCGAGGGCGGCGTTCGTGTCGCGGCGGGTGCGCCGACGGTCGGTGAAGGTGAGGTTCGGCTCCGGGACCCGGGTGCGTTCGGGCATCCGGGTGATCGTGATCTCGGCGAGGCGCCGGGAATGGTCGCGGGTGGCGAGCAGCAGCGAGGCGAGTGTCGCCCCCGACAGCAGGATCGCGGCGGCGAGGAACAGGAAGATCGCGATGATGTCCGCCCCGGCGGTGGAGATGAGATGGCCGAGCACCCAGAACTCGCCGGCGCCGAGAATGCCACCGCGGGCCTGGAGCACCTGTCCGGCCCAGAACCCGTGGGTGGGCTCCCGGCCGGGGCCGAGCCCGAGCGTTCCGGCGGCCATCGCGAGGGTGAGCGCGGCGGCGAGGCAGATCGCCCCGGCCCGCAGCGGCCGCGTCGGCGGACCGCTGCGTAGCTCCCGTCCGATCACGAGGGCGCCGGCAAGCAGCAGGGCGGCAGGGATGATCACGGCGAAGACACCCATCAGCAGGCGCAGGCCGGTGACGAACCCGTGTCCGACCGCTCCGCCGCCCCAGTGCAGGTAGATGATCCCGCCGAGAAAGGTCCCGAGCGCGATCAGGGCGAGGCCGAGCAGGTCGAGGTGGTGGGGCTCGAGGCTGAGTAGCGCCCGCAGGGAGGGACGGGTCGCGACCTGAGTGCGGCGGGCGCGGGCCGGGGGCACCGGACGACGGGCCGCCGGCTTCTTCTTGATCGAGGACGGCTTGGGTTTGCTGGAGGCGGCGGGCATGCGCCTTCCTGTTCGTCAGCGTCGGCCCCTTTCCTCTCTGAGACTGACAGCGGGCAGCCACGGGGCTCCGCGGTAGTGTGCGCCAGACCCCTACCATGGCCCGGGATGGAGAGTGACTTTGACCGGCCCGTGCGGGTCCTCGTCGTCGAGGACGACGACGCGATTGCCCAGGTCCTGCAGCGGTCGCTGCGGATGGAGGGCTATGACGTGCGGCTGGCCGGGGACGGGGTGAGCGCGCTCGATCAGGCGCACGCATTCCTGCCGGACCTCGTCATCCTCGATCTCGGGCTGCCGAAGCTCGACGGTCTCGAGGTCGCCAAGACGCTGCGCAAGTCCGATGACGTCCCGATTCTCGTGCTCACCGCCCGGGATGCCGTCGAGGCTCGCGTCGAGGGGCTCGACTCCGGTGCCGACGACTACCTCGTCAAGCCCTTCGAGCGCCAGGAGCTGCTCGCGCGCCTGCGCGCGCTGCTGCGCCGGCGGCCGCCCCGCGGCCAGGCCGCCCTCAGCGTCGGGGATCTCAGCCTCAACCCCGACACCCACGAGGTGTTCCGGGGCGAGCGCTCCCTCGAGCTGACCCAGCGCGAGTTCGAGCTGCTCGAATACCTGATGCGCAACGAGCGGATCGTCATCTCGCGCCAGCGGCTGCTCGATGAGGTGTGGGGCTATGACCCCTTCAGCATGACCAACACGATTGAGGTGTTCGTCTCCAACCTGCGCAGGAAGCTTGAAGCCGACGGTGAGCCCCGGCTCCTGCACACGATCCGCGGCGCGGGCTACGTTCTCCGCGTGTAGTCGGGTTTCCCGTGCCGGTGTGCGCCACGACGGCGGGCCGGGAGGACGGTGTCCCGTTCACGCGGCGCAGCGTGCCGTGCCGTGGCGGTGCCGGCCGGCAACTCGCTCGAGGATCAGCCCGCACCTCCAGGTTCGCTCCAGCGCAGCGTTCCCGGTGGCGGCACCGTTCGCGGACCCTCGATGTCAACGACCCGCTCGGTCACCGCCGCGCACTCGGTCGAACCGTCCGCCTGGGCGCCGTCCGATGCTGCCATGCACAGCGACCCGTTTGCCGGAGCGCGAAACACGCTCACTCCGCGCGAGGTGAGCGCCGCGCGCCGGCCCAGCGCCACCCGTATGGCCCGGTGGAGCAGGAACGGTCCGGCCATCGCCGCCGCAGGAGCCGGGTTGTCGCGAGGGCGCAGGACCGGATAGCCGCTGTCCAGCCGGCGGATCTCCAGGGCCGAGGGCTTCAGATCGGTGAGAACAGGCGCAGGCCGGTGAGGGCGACGACTGGAAGGGGGAGCGAGTTCAAAGATGCGTCATATCGACGTCTTTTTGAACTCGGTGCCGAGCGAGCAGCGTCGCGCCCGGCAACTCCGGCGTGCTGCGGAGGCCGCCAGGTCCCTCATCACGGCCCGAGCCCGTCCCCGATGTCGGTCGGCGCCGACGTTGCTGAAGCGCCCATCCACGCCACACCGCTGTCCCCGCAGTCATGCCGCGCCGAGCCGCCATACCGGTGGTGCCCCGGGATCACAGTGACGACCCGGGGGCTATGTCCACCACGGGATGACCAATACGATTGTGGTGTCCGTCTCCAACCTGGCAAAGAAGCGTGAAGCCGACGTGAGCCCCGGCTCCTTCATACGATCCGCGGCGCGGGCGACGTTCTCCGCGTACCGGCGGGTTCCCGTCCGCTGGCGTCTCGCCGGCGGCTCGGCCGCGCTCACCTGCGTGATCCTCGCGAGCTTCGCCGCGATCGTCGGCGCGCTCGCCGACGGTCAGGTCCGTGACGCGTTCCTGGAGTCGATGAACACGACCTTCCAGAACCTGCCCCAGAATGTCGCCCCCGTGCAGGTCAAGCACGGCGCGACCGAATGTGAGGGCAACCTGATCGACCTCGCGTTCACCGACAGTGCGCAGATCCGCCTGTTCGACAACTACGGCGACACGCTCTGCTCCTCCGCGGTCAACGCCCACGGCCGGCCCGTCAACGATCCGCAGCTGATGCCACCGCCGGGCATCGGCACCGGCTCGACGGTCACCTACGGGGAGGCCGGCCAAGAGGTGTTCGCCCGCTGGATCAGCTGGGGACCGATCAACCACGGCTGGCTCCTGTATGCCCGCCCGCTCTCCCAGATCGACCAGACGGTCTCCCGTATCCGGGTGTTCCTCGTGCTCGGGGTGCTCGGCGGAGCGATCCTCGCCCTGCTCGCCGGGCTGTATGTGGCGCGCCGGGCGATGCGGCCGATCTCGGAGCTCAGTGAGGTCGCGCGGGAGATCGAGCTGACCCGGGACCCGACGCGACGGATCCCCCACCCGGAGGCCCGGGATGAGGTGTCCGAGCTCGCCCGCACCCTCGAGGGGATGCTCGCCTCCCTCGCCGCCGCCCGAGCCGACACGGAGGCGGCCCTGACCCGCCAGCGTGAGTTCGTCGCCGACGCCTCCCATGAGCTGCGCACCCCGTTGACGAGCGTTCTCGCCAACCTCGAACTGCTCGCCGACGAACTCGCCGGTGAACAGGCCGAGTCGGCCAAGTCGGCGCTGCGCTCGACGCGGCGGATGCGCCGCCTCGTCGGGGACCTGCTGCTGCTCGCCCGCGCCGACGCGCGCCGGGAGGCGCCCCAGCGGCCGACCGACCTCGCCGAGGTGCTGCGCGACGCGGCCGGGGAACTCGGGCCCGTCGCCGAGGACCACGAGCTGACCGTGTTCCCCGGCCCGGCGGTCGTCGACGCCAACCGTGACGAGGTCCACCGGCTCATCCTCAACCTGCTCGAGAACGCGCTCAACCACACTGCGCCGGGCACGGCGATCCGGGCCCGGACGGCGCTGGCCGGCGCCTCCGCGGTGCTCATCGTCGAGGACGAGGGGCCCGGCATACCCGCCGACCTGCGCGAGCGGGTGTTCGACCGGTTCGTCCGCGGTCACGGCGACGGCGGCCGGGGTACCGGCCTCGGGCTGGCGATCGTCCGGGCCGTCGCCGACTCCCACCGCGCCGAGGTCACCCTGACGAGCCCGGCGGTCACAGGCGGGGCCGGCGGCACGCGCTTTGAGATCCGCTTCCCTGCCGTCGCACAGGCCCCGACGTCCGCCCAGCCCGGCGCGCCCGAGCCAGTCGTCGTTCCCGGCGCTCAGACCTCGACGACGACCGGCAGAACCATCGGGCGGCGCTTGAGGCGGTCATAGAGGAAGGCGGCGAGCTCCTCGTGGAGCTCGTGCTGGAGGTCCTCGATCTCCCGGATGCCGTCGGCGGCCGCCTTCGTGAGCACGTCCTCGATCTCTGACCGGATCGTGTCCGCCAGCGCGGCGGCGTTGTCGACGAACGGGACGCCCCGGAAGATCACCTCCGGGTCCTGGACGGGGCTGCCGTCCTGCGCGGAGATCGTCGCGACGAGGATGAGGATCCCGTCCGCCGACAGGGTCCGGCGATCCCGGAGGGCGACGTCGGCCGGGTCACCGATATCGACCCCGTCAACGAAGATCATCCCGGCCTGCTGTTTCTCGCCGATCCGCGCCCCGCGCGCGTCGAGCTCGAGCGGCAGGCCGTTTTCGAGGGCGAACACCGCGTCCGCGTCGATGCCGACCGCCTGGGCGAGCTGGCCGTGGAGGTGGATGCGCTTGTGATCCCCGTGGATTGGCATCACGTACCGCGGCTTGACGAGGTTGAGCATCAGCTTCAGCTCCTCCTGGAAGCCGTGGCCGGATGCGTGAATCGGGGCGTCCGCGGTCGTGATCACGTCACAGCCGATGTGGTAGAGACGGTCGACGGTGTCACCGACCGCCCGCTCGTTGCCGGGAATCGGCGTCGCGGAGAAGACGACGGTGTCCCCCCGGTGCAGCTGGATCTGACGATGGTCATGGTGGGCCATCCGGCGCAGCGCCGACAGCGGCTCGCCCTGAGATCCGGTCGAGATGATGACGACCTTGTGGTCGGGATAGTGCTCGACCTCCTGGGGCTGGATGAGCATTCCCTCCGGCACCTCGATGTGCCCAAGGCTGCGACCGATCCCCACGTTCTTGCGCATGCTCCGGCCGACCAGGGCGACCTTGCGGCCCTGGGCGGCGGCGGCGTCGACAACCTGCTGGACGCGGTGGATGTTGGAGGCGAAGCTCGTCACGACGATCCGCCCCTCACAGCGGGCGAACACCTCCTCCAGGTGCGGGCCGACGACCGCTTCTGAGGGCGAGTAGCCCGGCCGGTCGGCGTTGGTGGAGTCGCCACAGAGCAGCAGCACACCCTCGGCCCCGAGCTCGGCGAGGCGGGCAAAATCGGCCGGGCGCTCGTCCACGGGCGTCTGATCGAACTTGTAGTCGCCGGTCGCGAGGATCACACCGAGGTCGGTGTGCAGGGCGACCGCACATGCGTCGGGGATCGAGTGGGTCATATGCACGAGCTCGATGTCGAACGGGCCCGCGGTGATCTGTTCGCCGGTCTTGACGTCGGAGATGTCGACGTCGCGCAGGCGGTGTTCGTCGAGCTTGGAGCGGGCCATCGCGACCGTCAGCCGGGAGCTGTAGATCGGCGGGTTGACCCCGGCCCGGTTGAGTTCGCGCAGGACCCACGGGAGCGCCCCGAGGTGGTCCTCGTGGCCGTGGGTGATGACGATCGCCTCAATCTGCTCGGCCCGCTCCTTCAGGTAGCTGAAGTCGGGAAGGACGAGGTCGATGCCGAGCATCTCGGCGGTCGGGAAGCGCAGGCCGGTGTCGATGACGACGATGCGATCCTGGTACTCGACCACCATCATGTTCTTGCCGATCTCGCCGAGGCCGCCGAGCGGCAGGACGCGCACGGTCGAACTCACGCCGGAACGCCCGTCGAGCTGAGGCGGCCGTGACGTTCGAGCAGGCGCCGGATCACGTCCCGTTCGGCCGCGTCAAGGGGCACGTAGGGGAGCCGCGGCCCGCCGACGTCGATGCCCAGCAGCGACAGCGCCGCCTTGTTGGTCACCGCGAGCGGGGCGATCGCCATGTCCCGGTAGGCGTCGGCGAGGGAGGCATGGACCTGCTCACGCCGAGCGGGATCGTCGGCGATCTGGCGGAACTCCGCCCCGAAGATGTGGCTGAGGGTGAGTACGCCGCCGGCGCCACCGAGTGCGAGCACGTCAACGAGGTTCTCATCGTTGCCGGCGTAGAGTTCAAGTCCGTCGATGAGAGCCAGGTTAGCCGGGTTGGCCTGCTTGACCGCGGCGACGTGCTCGAACTGGGCGAGTTCCGCGAGCAGATCGTTGGGCAGATCCGCCCCGGTGCGCTGGGGGATGTTGTAGAGCATCACCGGCAGGTCAGTGGCGGCGTTGACCTCCCGGTAGTGGGCGACCACCCCCGCACGGCTCGGACGGTTGTAGTACGGATTGACGCTGAGCAGCGCGTCGGGGCGCAGTTCGGTCGCCGCCGCGGTGAGGGCCACCGCGTGGCGGGTGTCGTTGGAGCCGACACCGGCCACCACGGTCTTGCCCGGGTGATGGCGACGGGTCTGCTCGATCACGAACGCGATGAAGCCAAGGTGCTCGGCGTCATCGAGGGTCGCGGCCTCGCCGGTGGTGCCACAGACGACGACGCCGTCTGAACCGGTGGCAAAGAGATGGGCCAGCAGCCGGGCGGCGGCCGGTTCGTCGACGGCGCCGCTCGCGTCAAAGGGGGTCACCATCGCGGTGAGGATCGTGCCGAGGCCGCTCACGGAGCGATTATTCCAGCGCGGTCGGCGGGCGTGCGGTCTGCCCGTCGCAGGGGCCGATGCTGGTGCTGGACGTGGTGGGCGCGGAGGGGAGCGGGGGCCGGGGAGCTCGCGGCGGCGATGTCGGAGACCGCGAGGCCCCCGACGCTGCTGCCCGCCAGGGTGATCGCCATCACCACGAGCGTCGTGCGACTGCGCAGGCGCTGGCCGACGCCGTCGGCGGCGAGGCGGGCGACGACGGCAGCGGCGGCTGCCCCGTCACGGTCGATCAGCTCCTCGGCGAGGCAGCCAAGCTCGGAGCCGTGCCGCGAGCGGACCTGGCGCGGGTAGAGGAGGATCGCTGCGGCGATCAGCCGGCGCATCACGTGCCCCCGAGGGCGATCCGCTCAAGCCCGAGGGAGGCGATCCGGGCCGACTCGGCGAGCCGGTCGGCCAGCGCCGCACGGCCGGCCGGTGTGAGCCGGTAGGGGTTGCGGCGGTCTTCGGCGGCGAGCCGCTCGACGTACCCGTCGGCCTCGAGCTTGGCGAGGGCGCCATACAGGGTGCCCGGCGACAACGTCACCCCGGAGAAGCTCTCGATGTCCTTGAGCAGCGCGTAACCGTGCCGGTCCCCGCCTGCGAGGCTGGTGAGGACGAGAACGCTGCGCTCGGGCAGTCGCATGGCCACCGCTCGCTAGAGGGTGCCGATGCGGCCGAGCGGCCAGTAGGTGAAGAACGCGACCCCGATGATGTCGTGCTGGGGAACGGGCCCCCAGTAGCGGCTGTCGTCGGAATCCCCGCGGTTGTCCCCCATCATGTAGTACTCCCCCGCGGGCACCTTGATCGACTGGGAGAAGGTGCACTCCGAGGAGCCGCCGCAGGGGGTGATGAAGCTGTCGGCCTCCTTGACCCCGTTGCGGTAAACGTGGCCGTTGATGATTCGCAGCGTGTCGCCTGGGAGCCCGACGACGCGTTTGACGAACGTCTCACTCGAGGCGCCGGGGAGCGATTGGTCGCACGGGGCCGCGTCCGGGGCGCCCTCGGCGTTGAACCCCTGATGTGGGTTGCCGCACTGGTCGCCAGTGAGGTCAGCGCCGCGTGGCGGATGGAAGACGACGACCGCCCCGAGTCCGGGATGGGTGTCGAGCCGGTTGACGAGGATCCGCTGGTTGATCGCCAGGGTCGGCTCCATCGAGCCGCTCGGGATCCGGTAGGGCTTGACGACGAACGCCTGCACGAGAAACGCGATGCCGGCCGCGACCGCAACGGTGAGGATGAGTTCGAGTAGCGACCGCAGCCGCCGGGAAAATGAGTCGGTTTTCGTAATAGCGAGCGGAGTGTAGCTGAGGTGGAGGACCGTCGGTGAACGGTTCCGATCAGGGTGCGGTCGTTCCGCCGGCGTCGTTCCAGAGCAGCCGTTCGAGACCGACGGTGACGCGGTCGGGCAGATCGCCGACGCGGCGGACGGCGAGGATCACCCCGGGCATGAACGAGGAGCGGTCGATTGAGTCGTGCCGGATCGTCAGGGTCTGACCGAGGTCACCGAGGATCACCTCCTGGTGGGCGACGAGACCGGGGAGGCGGACCGAGTGAATCGGCGGGGCACCACGCTCCGGGACGGCCGCAGCCATCCGCGCGGCGGTGAGGGCCGCCGTCCCCGACGGCGCGTCGAGTTTGGCGTCGTGGTGGAGCTCGATGATCTCCGCCGCGGCCATGTGGCGGGCGGCCTCAGCGGCGAACCGCATCATCAGCACCGCGCCGATCGCGAAGTTCGGGGCGATGAACAGGTTCGCACCGTCGAGCCCGTCGAGGGCGGACAGGTCGAATCCGGTCGTGCCGACGACGGCGTGGACGCCCGCGGCGAGGGCGGCGCGGATGTTCGCGACCGCACTGTGGGGCAGACTGAAGTCGACCATCACCTCAGGAGCGGCGGTGGCGATCGCGTCGGCGACGCTCACCCCGAGCGCGGGGTCGGCACGCGCGACGAGCTCGAGCCCGTCGGCGGCCGCGACGGCCTGACATACCGTCGCCCCCATGCGGCCGGCCGCACCGCTGACGAGGACCCGGATCACGCCGCCACCGCCGGGAGGCCGAGCCCGTCGGCGGCGGCGTCGAAGCGGTCCTCATCCGGACCGATTCCGACGACGGACAGGCGGGCGGGGTCCCACAGCTCACCAGCGAGCTCGGCGAGCTCGGCGAGGCTGACGGCGTCGATCGCCGCCTCGATCTCGTCGAGGGAGAGCAGGGGCTCTCCGGCGAGCACGGAGGAGCCAAGCCGGTTCATCCGCGCCCCGGTCGACTCGAGGGCAAGCAGCATGCGGCCCTTGAGGTTCTCCTTGGCCCGTGCAAGCTCGTCGTCCGTCGCCGGGTTCTCAACGACCCGGGCGAGCTCACTGCCGACGACCGCGAGGGCGGCCTCGACGTTCTCCGGGCGGGTGCCGACGTAGAGGCCGATCTGGCCGGTGTCCGCGTATCCGGCGGCGAAGGAGTAGACGGAGTAGGCGAGCCCGCGCCGCTCGCGCACCTCCTGAAAGAGGCGGGAGGAGGAGGCGCCGCCGAAGATCGTGTCGAGAACTCGGAGCCCGAAGCGGCGAGGGTCGTGGCGGGAGAGGGCACTGGCGCCGAGGCAGATGTGGAACTGCTCGGTCTCCTTGGCCTCGAAGCGTCGCTGCGCGGGGGCGCTGTGGTCGAGCCCAAAGCCGACCACAGCGGGAGGCGTACCGACCGCCGACCGGTCACCGCAGGCCGAGAGGGCGGAGTCGACGTGCGCGACGAGCTGGTCGTGGTCAACCGCGCCGGCGGCGGCGACGACGACGTTGGCGGGCACGTAGCGGCCGGCGTGGAAGGCGCGGATACCCGCGGCGGGAGTCGAGGCGATCACCGGCGCATACCCGATGATCGCCCGGCCAAGCGGATGGTGCCCGAACACGGTCTCACCGAGCAGATCGAAGATCTTCTCCTGTGGATCGTCCTCGTACATGGCGATCTCCTCGAGGATCACCTCCCGTTCGGCGTCGATGTCATCGAGGGTCGGCGCGAACACCATCTCGGCCATCACCGACAGGGCGCGCGGAAGGTGCTCGTCGAGGACGCGGGCGTACAGGGACGTCGTCTCCCGCCCGGTTCCCGCGTTGATCTCCGCGCCCATCGTGTCGAAGATCTGGTCGATCTCGAGGCTCGTGTGCGACCGGGTGCCCTTGAACAGCAGGTGTTCGAGCAGGTGGGAGAGGCCCGCCTCGGCCTCGCTCTCACCGCGCGAGCCGGTGCCGATCCAGAACCCGAGCGTCACGGACCGGACGGAGGGCATCGCCTCCGTCACGATCCGGACGCCCGCGGGGAGCGTCGTCTCCCGATGGCTCAGCAACTACGCGCGATCCGGGTCCGCGTCGCGACCGCGCTCGCGGCGGGGTCCGCGGTCACGGTCCCGTCCCCCCCGTCCACCCGGACGGTCCCCGCGCGGCGGGCCGCTCTTGGCCCCGTCGGCGGCGGCGATCTCGGCGAGCTCCTCCTTGGTCTTGCCCGCGATCTCGGGATCGTCGGCGAGGCGCAGACCGATCCGGCCCCGCTCGCGGTCGACCTCGACGACGCGGACGACGATCTCATCGCCCTTGTTGAGGACCTCCTCGACGGTGGCGATGCGCCGGCCGGGGGCGACGTTGGAGATGTGCAGGAGGCCGTCGGTGCCCTTGGCGAGTTCGACGAAGGCGCCGAAGGTCGTCGTCTTGACGACCTTGCCGGTGAACTGGTCGCCGAGCTCGACCTCCTTGGTCATCGAACGGATCCGGTCGATCAGCCCGTCGCCGAGTTCGCGGTTGGACGCGTAGACGAGCACCTGGCCCTCGTCGTTGACGTCGATCTGGGACTCGAACTCCTCCTGGAGGGCACGGATGGTCTCCCCGCCCTTGCCGATCAGCAGCCCGATCTTCTCCGGGTCGATCTTGATCGTCGAGATCCCCGGCGCATACCGCGAGAGCTCGCCGCGCGGGGTATCGATGACCGCGGCCATCTTGTCGAGGATCGCGGTGCGGGCGGCGAGGGCCTGGGCGAGCGCGTCACGCATGATCTCGAAGCTCACGCCCGTGATCTTGATGTCCATCTGCAGGGCGGTGATGCCGTCCCGCGTGCCGGCGACCTTGAAGTCCATGTCGCCGAGGTGATCCTCGACGCCGGCGATGTCGGTGAGGATGATGTGGTCCTCACCCTCCTTGATCAGGCCCATCGCGATGCCCGCGACCGGCTTCTTCAGCGGCACGCCGGCATCCATCAGACAGAGCGTCGAGCCGCACACCGAGGCCATCGACGAGGAGCCGTTGGACTCAAGCGTGTCCGAGACGATCCGGATCGTGTACGGGAAGTCCTCCTGGCTCGGGATCATCGGGACGAGGGCGCGCTCGGCGAGCGCGCCGTGGCCGATGTCACGTCGCTTGGGGCCCATCATCCGCCCGGCCTCCCCGACGCTGAAGGGCGGGAAGTTGTAGTGGTGGATGTAGCGCTTGGTCGTCTCCAGGCCGAGGGTGTCGAGGCGCATCTCCTCGCGCGTCGTGCCGAGGGCGACGGTCGAGAGGACCTGGGTCTGCCCGCGGGTGAACAGGCCAGAGCCGTGGGTGCGGGGGGTGACGCCGACCTCGACGTCGATCTGGCGGATCTCCTCCGAGCTGCGGCCGTCCGGCCGGATCTTCTTGACGGCGATCCGCTCACGGATGAGCGACTTCTCGAGCTTGTCGGCGGCCCGCTGGGCGTGGGCGCGCGCCTCCGCATAGCCCTCGGCCTCGGGGTCACCGGCGTACTTCTCGATGATCGCGGCCTTGGCCTCCTCGGTGCGGTTCTGGCGCTCGAGCTTGTCCTCGATCGCGGTCGCCTCGTTGAGGGCGGCGCCGTGGGAGGCGACGACCTGGGCGTAGAGGTCGGGGTGGACCGTCGGCGCCGTGAAGGCGATCTCGGGCTTGCCGGCCTTGGCCTTGAGCTCGGCCTGGGCGGCGCAGAGCTTGCGGATCGCCTCGTGGGCGATGTCGAGGGCGTCGAGGATCTCGGCCTCGGGGATCTCGTTCGCCCCCGCCTCGACCATCGTGATCCCGTCGACGGTGCCGGCGACGATGAGGTCGAGGTCACTGTTGTCGACGAGGTCCTGCTCGTCCGGGTTGACGACGAAGTTGCCGTCGACCTTGCCGATCCGGACCGCGCCGACGGCAGCGGTGACGGGGGCGCCGGTCAGTTGCAGCGCGGCCGAGGCGCCGTTGATCGCGAGGATGTCGTAGGGGTTGACATGGTCAACCGACAGCGGCATCGCGACGAGCTGGGTCTCGTAGTTCCAGCCCTTGGGGAAGAGCGGACGGATCGGCCGGTCGATCATGCGTGCCGTCAGGGTTGCCTTCTCCCCCGCCCGGCCTTCACGCTTGAAGAAGCTCCCGGGGATCTTCCCGGCGGCGTACATGCGCTCCTCGACGTCGACGGTCAGGGGCAGAAACCCCATGTCCCGGACGTTGCCGACGACTGCGGTGCAGAGCACCATCGTCTCGCCGGCACGGACGACGACTGAACCGGTGGCCTGCTTGGCCAGCTTGCCGGTCTCGAAAGAGATCTCCTTGCCGGAGATCTCTGCCGTTACGCGGGTAACGGACTCGGACATATTGTGATTTCCCTTCTGCTTCTCGCTTCGCCCTTCGGTCGGCGAAGTGCGTCTCTGAGTTCATCTCGGTTTCCGAACCCGGCGAATGCTAGTACACGCCCCCGCGGACCCCGGTCGCTGACGGGCGGCGGAATAAGCGGACCACGCCGTCTCAGTTCACTGCTAGGCTATGTGGACCTTGGAGTCTCATATCGCCCGATTCCCGTCCTGGAGGTCCCGCCCGATGCCCGCCCCGCCCGCCGTCGCTCACAAGTGGGCGATCCTCGTGATCGCCTGCATGGCCCAGTTCATGGTCGTCCTCGACAACACCGTCGTCAACGTTGCGTTGCCGTCGATTCAGCGCGGGCTGCAGTTCTCCCCGGCCAATCTGCAGTGGGTCGTCAACGGCTACACGCTCATCTTCGGTGGCTTCCTCCTTCTCGGCGGGCGGGCGGCGGACCTGCTCGGGCGCCGGCGCCTGTTCATCGCCGGGGTGATCCTGTTCAGCGCCGCGAGCCTGCTCAATGGACTGGCCCAGAGCGGCACGTGGTTGATCCTCGGCCGGGGGCTCCAGGGGCTCGGAGGCGCCCTCGTCTCCCCCGCCGCCCTGTCGATCGTGATGACGACCTTCCGGGATCGCGCCGAGCGCACCCGGGCGCTCGGGGTGTGGTCGGCGATCGCCGCCGCCGGCGCCGCCTCCGGCCTGCTGCTCGGGGGCGTCCTCACCGACCTCGTCTCCTGGCGTTGGAACTTCTTCGTCAACCTCCCCGTCGGCGCGGTGACGGTGCTGATGGCCCTCCGCTACATCCCCGAGTCGACCGCCGAGCTCGGTCACCGCCGGTTCGACGCGCTCGGCGCGACGACGGTGACGGCCGGGCTGCTCGCGCTCGTGTTCGGGATCGTCAAATCCCAGACCTGGGGCTGGGGTAGCGACCGGACGCTCGGTGTCCTCGCTGCGGGCGTGCTCCTACTCGGTGCGTTCCTGCTGCTCGAGAGCCGCAGTGCCGCCCCGCTTGTCAAGCTCACGATCTTCCGGGTCCGCTCGATCGCCACGGCGAACGTCGTCATGCTCCTCGTCGCCTCGGGGATGTTCGGCATGTTCTTCTTCGCCTCCCTGTACGTACAGGACATCATGGGCTATGACCCGCTCCAGGCCGGGCTCGCCTTCCTCCCCGTGTCCGTCGGGATCATCCTCGGCGCCGGCGTCTCCCAGGCGCTCATCCCCCGCATCGGCGTCCGCAACATGGCGGTCGCGGGGCTCAGTCTCGCTGCGGCCGGGCTGCTCTACCTCACCCGTGTCCCCGACACCCACGCCCACTACGTCACCGACCTCCTCGTCGGCCTCTTCCCGCTCGCCATCGGCATGGGCTTCACGTTCGTGCCGATCACGCTGCTGGGGACCTCGGGCGTCGGCAACGACGACGCCGGGCTCGCTTCCGGGCTCTTCAACAGCGCCCAGCAGGTCGGTGGCTCGCTCGGGCTCGCCATCCTCGCGACACTGTCGGCCTCCCGCACCGGCGCCCTTCTCAAGGGCCACACCGGTGTCGTCGCGGCGACCGTCTCGGGCTACCACGTCGCGTTCCTCGCGGCTGCGATCATGCTCGGGACCGGCGCTGCGGCGATCGTGCTCTTCCTCCGCCGCCGCCATCTCAGCGGTCTCGAGCTCGATCCCGGCGCGATCCTCACCGCCGCATGAGAGCGCAGGGCCGGCGTCGTTCGGGGGCCGAGGGCCCGACCCGCGCCGGCCCGCTCAGGCCCGACTGCGGGCGCCGTCACGTCCTAGGATGGTGAGAATGGGCTCGGCGTCGACCACCGCTTCTGAGGGATCGCACCGGCGTCCGCGCGCAGACGCGGCTCGCAACCGCGAGCGGATCCTCCAGGCCGCCTCCGAGCTGTTCCGAGACCGCGGTCTCGAGGTGCCGGTGACCGAGATCGCCGACCGGGCCGGGGTCGGCCGGGCCACCCTGTTTCGGAATTTTCCGACCAAGGCCGACCTCGTCACGGCCATCATCGCCGAACGGATGCGGGCGGCCGTCGACCTCGGACAGGCGCTGCTGCGCGCCGGTGAGCCGCGCGGGGGGTTGCTGGCGAGCCTGATCGACCCGATCGCCGAGGGTCAGCAGATCGACCGGGCCCTCTTTGAAGGGGTCGGGGCGGAGGAACTGTTCGACAGCCCCGAGATCCAGGCGGTCCACTCCGAGCTGATCGGCGTGATCGACGCGCTGATCGGCGCCGATCACGCCGCGGGCACGATCCGCGGAGACATCGGCGCCTTTGACGTCCTGATGCTGATCAAGGGTGCCTGCAAAGTCGCCGTCGAGGTGAGCGGCGAGGATGGCCGCCGCGTTCTCGCGCGGCAAATGACGCTTGTCCGGTCGGCGATCAGCGCCGTCGCGGAATCCGACTGCCCACTGCCCGGGGGCCCGTTGACCCCCGAGGATTACGCCCGCGCCCACCGCTGTACCGGGCGGGCGTGAGGCTCAGCGACGGAGGCCGAGCTCCTTGATCAGCGAGCGGTAGCGCTCGAGATCGTTGTGCTGGAGGTAGTCGAGCATCCGGCGACGCTGGCCGACGAGCATCAGCAGGCCACGCCGGGAGTGATGGTCCTTCTTGTGCGCCCGCAGGTGGTCGGTCAGCTGGTTGATGCGTGCGGTGAGCAGGGCCACCTGCACCTCGGTCTTGCCGGTGTCGCTGGGTGACTCACCGAACTTGGTGATCAGCTCAGCCTTCATTTCCTGGGTCAAAGTCATGGGAGACGCTCAGGCTAGCAGGGTCCCCGCCCGCCTCGGGCGCGTCGTGCGCGCCGAGCTGGCGGCGCGTTTCCGCGACGTCGGCTCGCATCTGGGCGATCAGCGGCTCGACCGTGGCGAAGCGCGCCTCGCCTCGGAGAAAGGCGTGGAACTCGACGGTCAGGATCCTTCCGTAGAGGTCACCGCTGAAGTCGAGCAGGTGCGCCTCAACGAGCGGAGCGAGTCCGTCACCGAAGGTCGGGCGGACCCCGACGCTGACGGCGGCCGGCCGGTCGCCGACCCAGCAGGCGTACACGCCGTAGGCGGGACAGAGCAGCTCGGAGGCGATGGCGAGATTGGCGGTCGGGAAGCCGAGCTCGCGTCCGCGCCGGTCCCCGCCGATCACCTCTCCGCGGATCCGGAACGGGCGGCCGAGGAGCCGGTTGGCCTCCCTCAGGTGGCCGTCGCGCAGCAGCTCGCGGATGCGGCTGGAGGAGATCGTCTCCCCGTCGGCGGCGACGAGCGGCTCGACGCGGGTGCGGAACCGCGGGTCGGCGCCGAGCAGGTCGGTGCTGCCGCGGGCACCGTGGCCAAAGCGGAAGTTGTCACCGACGGCCACCTCGGTCGCCCCGAGCGTCTCGACGAGCACATGGTCGATGAACGCCTCCGGGGTCTGGTGGGCGAAGCGGTCGTCAAAGGGGATCACGACGAGCTCGCTGACCCCGAGCTCGGCGATCAGTTCCGCCTTCAGGTCGAGGCTCGTCAACAGCTTCGGGGCCCGGGCCGGATCGACGACGGCCGCGGGGTGCGGTTCGAAGGTGAGGACGGTGTCAGCGTCGCCGATCACCCGTCGGTGCCCGAGGTGCACCCCGTCGAACTCGCCGACCGCGACGCGACGCGGGCGCGGCCTGACGTCTGCGAGCTGCGTCACGTCCATCGCCGGGCAAGCCTAGCCACGAAAGCCGACGACCGGCTTGATGGTGCCGTCGGGTCGGGGTTCGGCGACGGCGATGAGACCGTCGTGGTCGAGCAGGCGTACCGCCACCGGAGCATCCGCAGCCCCGGCGACCGGGTCGGAGCCGGGGGGAACCGACACAGGCTGGCCGTGTCCGGCTCGCACGGCAGCACCGGGGTCGAGCGTGACCCCGGGGAGGAAGGTGAGCGCGTCCCCAAGGTCGATCAGTGCCTCAGGGTCGGCGGCGGCGACCTCAAAGGGGCCGATGCCGGTGCGCCGCAACTCCTCACAGTAGGCGTCCCCGAGGGCCATCACGAGCGATCGCACGTAGGTCCCCGACCCGCAGCGAATCCGGTAGGCCCGGCGGTCGGCGTCACGCCACAGCTCGTCGAAGGCGAACACGTCGACCGTCCGCTCAGGTACCTCGACGGCGACCCCGGCCCGGGCGAGGTCGTAGGCGCGGCGGCCGCCGATCTTGATCGCCGAGTAGGCCGGAGGGCGCTGACGCAACCGCCCGGTCGGCAGGGGCAGGTCACCGTCGGGCAGCACGCCGGTCTCGGTGATGGTCCCGTCGCGATCACCGGTGTCCGACCGGGCGCCGAAGTGGGCGACGACGTCGTAGCGCTTCTCGAGCGCCATCACGTACCGCTGAACACGAGTCGCCCGGCCGACGAGGATGAGCAGCAGGCCGGTCGCGAACGGGTCGAGCGTGCCGGCGTGCCCGACCTTGGTGCCGCGGGGCAGACGACGGCGCTGCCCGGCAACGACGTCATGGGAGGTGACTCCGGCGGGCTTGTCGACGAGGATGACGCCGTCAGGCACCGAGCTGTCGCTCCAACGCCGCGCGCAGGAACGCCACGAGCGGCTCCCAGGCGAGCGAGGTGGTGAACCCGGCCGCTGCGCGGTGACCGCCGCCGCCGAGTTCCCGAGCGATCGCGGAGACGTCCACCCGGTCATCACTGGCCCGCAGCGACACCTTGCGCACCCGCGCCCCGTCGGATGTCAGCTCGGCGGCGCCGGTGGGGTCGAGCCGGTCCCGGACGAGCGCGGCCATCACCGTGTCCCGGACGGCGCGCAGGTGATCGATAACCCCCTCGGAGTAGCTGCTCTCCGCGGCTGCGCCGGCGAAGTCCTCTGCGCTGAGCTGGCTGACGATCAGGCGCCCGTCGTCATAGCGCTCGACGCGGCTGAGCCCGCGGGCGAGCAGGGCCAGCTTGGCGTAGGGAACGTCTTCGTAGACCCGGCGGTAGATGCGGTGCACCTCGATGCCGGCGGCGATCAGCTCCGCTGCCATCAGGTGCGAACGGGGGCTCGTGCTGTCGTAGTTGAACGAACCGCTGTCGGTGAGCAGTCCGACATACAGCGCCTCGGCGATCTGAGGCGTGAGCTCGGCGCCGAGGGCGCCCATCAGGCCCCAGACGATCTCCGCCGTGCAGGAGGCCTCGGCGTCGACGTGATTGACCGTGCCAAAGCGGGTGTTGTCGTGGTGGTGGTCGACGTTGAGGATCTTCGCCCCCGGAATGCAGAGGGCCGCCGCCGCGGGGTTGCGGTCGATGTTGCCGCAGTCGAGAAAGACGAGGGTGCGTTCAGCGAGATCGGTGGGCGGCGCCGAGATGTGGCCCGGGAGGCCGAGGAAGCCGTACTCGTAGGGAAGCGGGAACTCGCCGTCAACGATGTAGAGCACGCTGTCCTTGCCCAGCTGAGTGAGGATCAGCTGGGTGGCGATGAGCGAACCCAGCGCATCACCGTCGGGGTGCTCGTGGGTGACGACCACGAGCTTGTCAGCCTCACGCAGCGCGGCGATGAGCTGATCCCGAGCGAGCGCGGCGCGGAGCGGGGCGGGTGCGCTCACGGGTGCTCGGTCCCCCCGCGGTCGAGCTCTGCCACCAGCGCGGTGATCCGCATCCCGTGGTCGACGGACTCGTCGTAGTGGAAGCCGAGGGTCGGGGTGTGCTTGAGCCGCAGGCCCGCGGCGACGCACCCCTGGAGGTAGCCGTGGGCGCAGCGCAGGCCCTCGAGGCTCGCCTCCTGCTCCTCCTCAGTGCCGAGCACACTCACATAGACCCGGGCGTGCCGGAGATCAGGACTCGTTTTCACGGCGGTGACGGTCACGAATCCCACCCGGGGGTCGAGCAGTTGGGTGGAGATCGCCTCCGACAGCACGGCGCGCATCGCCTCGTCGACACGGCGCATTCTCGCGCCGGCCATGCTATCGGAGGCTCCCGAACACGACGGTGGCCTCAGCGCTCAGGCGAGCTCGCGCTCGACCTGACGCGTCGCATAGGCCTCGACGACATCGCCTTCCCGGATATCGGCGTAGTCCTTGAGCGTGATGCCGCAATCGAAGCCGCTGGCAACCTCACGAACGTCCTCACTGATGCGCCGCAGGGACGCGATCTCACCCGTGTAGATGACGGTCCCGTCACGCACAAGGCGGACCCGGCCACCACGGGTCAGCTTGCCCTCGGTGACGTGGGAGCCGGCGATCGTGCCGACGCGAGAGGCCCGGAAGATCTGGCGGACCTCCGCCGAGCCGACGGCGTCCTCGACCTCCTCGGGAGCGAGCATCCCCTGCATCGCCTGGCGCAGCTCCTCCATCGCACGGTAGATGACGCTGTAGGAGCGGATCTCGACGCCCTCGCGGTCCGCGACCGCACGGGCGTCGCCGACCGGCCGGACGTTGAATGCGAGGATGATCGCGTCCGAGGCGGCCGCGAGCATCACGTCTGACTCGGTGACCGCGCCGACCGCCTTGCGGACGACATTGACGGCAACCTCGTCCTGGGGCAGCTTGGAGATCTCATCCTGGATCGCCTCAAGTGACCCGGCAACGTCGGACTTCAGCACGAGGTTGAGCTCGGCGAGGTCGGACCCGAAGATGTTTTCGAGGCTCACCCGCTTACTCCGCCGGCGGGCGAGCGCCTCGGTCTTGAGCCGGTTCGCCCGCTCGGCGGCCAACTGCTTGGCGCGACGGTCGTTCTCGACCACCCGAAAGCGTTCTCCAGCTTCCGGCACCGAGTCGAACCCGAGCACTTCGACAGGCTCCCCCGGCAGCGCCTGGCTGACCCGGTTACCGAGGAAGTCGCTCATCGCCCGGACGCGGCCCCAGTGGGCCCCGGCGACGACGGCGTCGCCAACCTCCAGCGTGCCACGAACGATCAGCGCGGTGACGACGGCACCGCGTCCGGAGTCGAGCTTCGATTCGATCACCGTCCCCGAAGCGGCCGCCTCCGCGTTGGCGCGCAGCTCCATCAGCTCGGCCTGGGCGACGATCGTGTCGAGCAGATCGTCAAGTCCGTCCTTGGTCCGAGCCGAGACGTCGACGAAGTCGGTGTCTCCACCCCATTCGACCGGCTGGAGGCCGAGTGAGGTCATCTCGGTGCGCACCCGGGTCGGGTCGGCGCCCTCCTTGTCGATCTTGTTGACCGCAACGATCATCGGCACGTCGGCGGTCTTAGCGTGCTCGACCGCCTCCTGGGTCTGGGGCTTGACGCCATCGTCGGCGGCGACGACGATGACGGCGACGTCGGTCACCTTCGCGCCGCGGGCGCGCATCGCCGTGAACGCCTCATGACCGGGCGTGTCGAGAAACGTCACGGTGTGCTCACCGTGGTGGACTTGGTACGCGCCGATGTGCTGGGTGATACCCCCCGCCTCGCCGGCGGCGACCTCGGTCTCTCGGATGGCGTCGAGCAGGCTCGTCTTGCCGTGGTCGACGTGGCCCATGATCGTCACGACCGGGGCGCGGGTGACGAGATCCTCCTCAGCGTCCTCGAACACCGGCTCGGAGATCTCCTCGTCCTCGGAGTGGACGATCTCGACCTGCTTGCCGAGTTCGGCGGCGAGCACCTCGATCGTCTCGTCGGGCAGGGTCTGGGTGAGTGTGCGGAGCTCACCGAGCCCCATCAGCTTCTTGATGATCTCGGCGCTGGAGACGTCGAGATACTCCGCGACATGCTGGACGGTCGAACCGGAGTTGATCCGGATCGTGTCGGGCGTCGTGGGGCCCGTGCGGCTGGGGCGCGACTCGGCCTCCTCGTCATAGACGCCGCGGCGGCGACGTCCACGGCGCTGGCGCCGCGGCGGCTGGTTGGCCGGTCCGGGACCGGGCCCGCCTCCCGGGCCGCCAGGACCACCGGGCGCGCGGCGTGAGGCCTGGGCATCGATGACCACCCGGCGCCGTCCGCCGGGTGAGCTGGCCGGGGTCCGCTCGCCCTGAAGCGAATCGCGGGTCGGCCGGGCCGACTTCTGCGGGTTCTCACCGGCCGGCGGTGGCGCGGCGGAGGAACCGTTGTTCTCGGGGCCCTTGCTCATTGGGACTCAGTGTAGGCAGGCACGTCGGGGGTCCGGATCGCCTTGGGCGATCAGGCCCCGTCGACCTGGTCGGTGT
The DNA here is from genome assembly GCF_023330685.1 of Conexibacter sp. DBS9H8. Classification (GTDB taxonomy): domain Bacteria; phylum Actinomycetota; class Thermoleophilia; order Solirubrobacterales; family Solirubrobacteraceae; genus Palsa-465. The sequence continues at coordinate 2,383,041 of NZ_CP097128.1, read as the reverse complement.
CCTTGCCGACGAGCGCCTGGTGGGCGTCGAGGCCGCAGTAGCGCGAGCCGGGGAGTGCGGCGTTGGGGCAGCGCCGTCCGTTGCTGAGGATCGCCGCGCAGCGGCCGGAGGTCTCCTCCTCCTCATACCCGTGCTCGGCCTCCTCAGCGGCGAACTCGGTCTCGGAGCGAATGTCGATCCGCCAGCCGGTGAGGCGGGCGGCAAGTCGGGCGTTCTGGCCTTCTCGGCCGATCGCGAGGCTGAGCTGGTCGTCGGGTACGATCACCGTCGCCTGCTTGGCGTCATCGTCGACGAGCACCTCCCGCACGCGGGCGGGTGAGAGCGCCTTGGCGACGAACCGGGCCGGCTCGTCGTTGTAGGGGATGATGTCGATCTTCTCCCCGCGCAACTCGGAGACGACCATCCGTACCCGGGAGCCGCGCGGGCCGACGCACGCGCCGACCGGGTCGACACCGTCGACGTGAGAGACGACGGCGATCTTGGATCGGTAGCCGGGTTCGCGGGCGACGCCGGTGATCTCGACGAGGCCGTCGGCGATCTCGGGCACCTCGAGCTCGAACAGTGAGCGGATGAGTTCTGGATCGCGACGGCTCACGATGATCGACGGCCCCTTGGTCGAGTTCGAGACATCCTTGATGACCGCCTTGATTCGCTGGGAGTGGTCGTAGCGTTCACCGTCGACCTGTTCGGATTTGGGAAGGAGGGCCTCGACGCGCTCACGGAGCTGTACGAGCGTGTAGCGCGAATCAGACTGCTGGACGATGCCGGTGATCAGTTCGCCGACCCGGTCGCGGTACTCCTCGAACATGTTGTCGCGTTCGGCCTCACGAATCCGCTGGAAGATCACCTGCTTGGCGGTTTGAGCGGCGATCCGTCCAAAGCCCTGGGGTGTGACGTCGGCTGTCTCGATCTGGTCCTCGTACTCCTTGAGCTTCTCGAGGTCGAGCTCGGGTGCGGCGGGCTCGCGCAGTTCGCCCGTCTCAGGGTCGTGGGCGAGCTCCTGCTCGTCGGAGGCCTCGACGAGCAGCTGCTCCTCCAGTTCGGGCGGGATCTTCAGCTCAAAGACCCGGAAGTCGCCGCTGTCGCGGTCCATCTCGACCTTCGCGTAGGGCGCCGCTCCGGGCGTCTTCTTGTAGGCGGACAGCAGCGCGTCCTCCAGCGCCTCCATCAGCTTCTCGTAGGAGATGTTCTTCTCAGCGGCCAGGCCACGGACGGCCTCGACGATTTCCTTGGACATGGTTTCTCTCAGTCTCCAGGTACGAGGTTGGAGCGGACGATCTCGGCGTAGGGAATCGCGACGACCCCGCTGGGCGCGGCGATGGTCACCGTCTCCTCCGTAGCGCCGACGAGCTCCCCCATCAGGTTGCGGTGCCCGTCACGCGCCTCCCGCAGGCGCAGCCTCGCCTGGCGCCCGAGGAACTGGCGGAAGTGCGAGGGTTTGGTCAGCGGACGGTCCGCTCCCGGTGAGGACACCTCGAGGCTGAAGCGGTCGCAATAGTCCCCCAGCAGGTGGGTGACCTGTTCGCAGAGCGCAAGCGTGACCCCGTCTGGCGCGTCGATGAAGACCCGCAGCACGTCCGCGCCGACCACCTCGACGAGGAGCACCTCGACGTGTGGAGCGGTGCTCGCCAGGTGCTTCTCGATCTCGGTTGCGATGTCACTCACGGTCTGCTCCAGCAGGAAAATCTCATAAAAAAAGCGGGCGAGCGCCCACTTTCGGTACGGCCGCCAGGTTCTCCCTGGCCTGACGAAAGCTGTCGTCGGAGGGTAGCACCCATCACCCGCTGCTGGGGACGGATCAGCCCCGGTCCGGAGGGTGCTCGGAGGAGGCCGCGTACGGGTTGGGGGCATCGGGCCCGGTGGCGGCCCGTGCCCGGTCGGCATACATGCGGTAGTCCGGACGGCTCGGCTGAAGATGGGCGGCGAGCGTGAGCGGCGGCCGGGCCTCGGCGTGGCGGCCCAACTGCTGGAGGCTGCGGCCCAGGCAGAAGAGGGCGAAGTGGTTGGTCGGCTCCTTCTCCGTCACCGCCCGGAACTGGTCGGCGGCCTCCTGATAGCGCTGGACGTGAAAGAGCGCCCGCCCGTAGGCCTCACGGATCGATGCCGCCTCCGGAGACCGCGCGGCCGCCTGGTGGAGCGAGACGAGCGCCTGATGGTTGTGACCGTGATCGAGCAGATCGACTCCCCGCCGGAACAGCTCATAGACATCGTCCATGCCGATGAGTCTATGCCCCCTGCGGCCGCTCGCCCGTGGCCCGTGCCGTCGCCGCGGGCGCCTGGCGGGACCGTCAGGCCGCAGCGCCCGCGGGGGGTCTCCAGCGCGCCGGCGGCAGGGCCCGAACGGCCCGCAGCCACCCGCGCCAGCCGTGGCCGGCCGCAAGTGCGCGCCGCAGCGCGGCGCGGTCGCTCAGCGCGGGCGCGCGGCCGCCGGCACCGAAGCGCGCCGCCTCGAGGTCGCTCAGGTAGCGAGCCGCCGCCGCGGTCAGCCCCGGATCACCAGCGAGCGCTCTCCAGGTCGCTCCCGGGGACAGCGGGCGGCCACAGACCCGGTAGGCACGCTCGCATTCAGCCGACAGCGCCGGCCAGCTCGGGGGTAACCGCCACCGCCGGCGGGCCGACAGCGCCAGTCCGGCGAGCAGCACCCCCCCACCGGCGAGGATCACGAGCACCGGCAGTCCGCCACCGGTGCGGTGGTTGGGCGAACCGAGAGCTCCCCCGCCGCGCCCTGTGGCGGCGAGCCGCGCGTGACCGCCCAACGGTGGCCTTGGCCCGTGGGCTCGCCCGCCGGTCCGTCCGACTGCGCTGCCGGCCGGCGTGGGCAGGGTGGCGGGAAGGGCAACCGGGGCGCTCACCGCTGGGGTTGCCGCTCCGGCCGGGGTGGGATCGACCGTCACCCAACCCCACCCGGGAAACCACACTTCGACCCAGGCATGGGCGTCTCGGTCGCTGACGAGGTAGGTGTGACTCCCCGGTCGGCGGGTGCCGGTGCTGAAGCCGACGGCCACCCGAGCCGGGATGTGCGCGAGGCGCAGGAGCAGGGCCATCGCCCCGGCGAACTGTTGGCAGTAGCCCGCGTGGGTGACGTCGAGGAAGCTGACGAGCGGGGCGCTCCCGCCGGGCGGCGGCGTAAGGGTGTAGCGGAACCCGTGGCGGAGGTAGTTCTCGATCACGGCGACCCGGGCGGCGATCGTGGGTGCGCCGGCCGTGAGGCGCCGCGCGAGCGCGACGACCGGAGCGTAGGCGGCCGGCAGGGCCGGCAGCCGCGTGAACGGGGCGAGGGCGGCCGGCACCCGGGAGCCGGCGGCCGTGAGCTGGGCTGCGGTTGGGGTCGGGGTGTAGACCCGGACGCGATAGCGGTCGCCGGACTGGAGCAGAAAGGCCGTCACCCAGGTACCGGGGCCGGCACCTGGGCTCAGGTCCGGCAGCCGCGGGGCCGCCGCCGTACCGGCGGCGAAGACGAGTTTGGAATACACCGCCCCGACCTCCACGGTGAGCGTCTGGGTGTCGGCACGACGGTGGGCGGCGCTGACGCCGAGCAGCGCCGGCGGACCGCCCGGTGACGCTACCCAGGAGCGGCCGTTGAAGGCGTCGAGGTCCTCGGCCTTCCAGTAGGCGGGATGGGCTGCCGAGACGGTGAGTACCGACGCCCCGGTGCGTGGCCAGGCGGCGGCACCGTAGGTCTGCTGCCAGTTGAACACCTCCGCCGCCGCGGCGTCGCTGACGACCAGCCGTTCGCCGCTGCTGAACGGCAGCGCGACGCGGCTGCCGGCGCTCGCGCCGAGTCCGATCGCCCCGATCACAGCCGCGGCGATGACCGTCCCGGTGGCCGCCCCTCGGCGGGACGGGTGGACCCTGGGACCGAGCGCGAGGGCCGCGGCGAGCAGAGCGGTGATGAGCGCATGCAGGTACAGCAGGCGGGGGGCGACGATCGCGGACGGGATCACGCCGAGCGGAAGCAGTGCGACCGCGCTGAGGCCGAGTCGACCGCTGGCGGGGCTGTCGCGGACGGTGCCGAAGGCCGTCGCCGACAGTCCGAGCAACAGGGCCGCCCCCAGGACGATCACGACGGTTACGTGCGGGTTGTTGCCCCGGTAGGGCACGAGCAGTCCCGGAAGGGCACCGAGGCCGGCGGCGATCCCGTCGGCGACCCGGCCCCAGTGCAGCGTCACCAGCGTCGTCGCCGCCACCCCGGATCCGATCAGGATCGCGGCGAGGGCGAGGAGCCCGAACAGTCCGGTGAGCCCCGCCCGCAGCGGTGCCGCCGGACGAGGCAACCGTCGGAGTCTCCGCATCGCCGCAGCGAGCAGACCCGCCAGCGCCAGCATCAGAAACAGCCGTCCCGCTCCGCCGGCGCCGAGCAGCGTGCTCCAGCGCGCGGTGCCGTAAAGAGCGAGGGCCGTCCAGGCCAGCCAGCTGCCCGCGGGTCGCCGTCCCGGCGGCACCGCGGTGGCTGGCGCCCCGGGTCGCTGGTCCGCGGTGATCGCCGTCGCACTCACCCCCGCTCCTCCCCCAGGCGCACGGCTCGGCACCCGGCGACCCTCGCCCAGGCATCGCCGCCGGGGTCCCAGCCCGACGACGAGGTGACTTCCGGGAGCACGACGATGACGTCCGCTCGGCGGTGCTCGCCGAGTCCGCCCAGGAGCCCGGGGTCGACGCAGAGGTAGATGACCGCCGAGCCGGCCGGGGGGAGCGCGGGGGCCGGCGCGTCGAGGGGGGCGAGTGGCAGCAGCGCGAGGGCGAGGTGGGCGCCCGGCCAGCCGGCCAAGCCAGGCGCGACGGTGATCGGTCGCGGACCCAGCCACAGCTGCACTGGGACGGTCCGGGCCAGCTCGACGGTGAGCGAGGCCGCCGCACGGATGATCGCCGCCAGCGGGTCCTCGGTTCCGCGACGGTGGGAGCGCGGATCGACGACGATCGCGGGCGGCCCGGTCGGCTCCTGGCCGTGCACGCGCTCGAGCAGGTCGCCGCTGCGGGCGAGGGACGCCCAGTGGATCCGCGATGCGGGCGTCCCCGGCTGGTAGGGGCGCAGGCCGACGAGATCAATCCCGGGAGCGAGGGGTGCTCCCGTCCGGGCGGCCGCAAGCCGGCGCCGCCCCTCCGCTGGCGCCCATTGAACGGGTTCGGTGCGCGGCAAAACGATCACCTCGACGGCGTGTGCCGCGGTGGCAGCTCCACGTTCGCTGAGGGCGAGGGGATCGGCTGACACGAGCGTCGGTGCTGGGATCTGGAGACGCCCGCGGCCCGCAACGGGAGCGCCGATCATCAGCCCGCGGCGGCGTCGGCGCCGATCACCACGGTCAGTGGTCGGGGATCCGGCGTCCGCCAGCCAGACTGGCTGGGGGAGCAGTGGGTGGGACAGGCGTAGGCCAGCGAACCCCCACGGACGCGGCGTCGAGACGGTGACCTTGATGCGCAACGTTTCACCCTCAACGACCGACACGGCGTCCACCCGGCAGTCGATCTCGATTCCGCGCACGCGCAGCCATGTCCACGCCGGGGCGATCGCCGCGAGGCAGACGAGCATCGCGCCGCTCACCCCGAGGGTCGGCCCCGCGACGGTGACGCCGATGGCCAGCAGCAGCAGACCACCTGCACCCAGGACGAGAGCGGGCCGGGCCCTCAGCCTGTGCGGATCAGGGTGAGCGTGGGGCTCAGCGTGCGGGAGTCGACGCAACGGCATCAGCGACGACCTCCGCCGCGGCGGTGTGTGGCGCCTGCGGGGCAAGCACGAGGCGGTGGGCGAGGACGGGCTCGGCGAGGGCCTGCACGTCGTCCGGAAGCGCGTGGTCGCGGCCGTGGAGAAGCGCGCGCGCCTTGGCCGCCCGCAGCAGCATCAACCCCGCCCGCGGACTCGCGCCGAGACTGACGCGCGGGTCGGCGCGGGTCCGGGTGAGCAGGGCGACGACGTAGGCGTGCAGTGCGGGCGTGCAGTGCAGGGCGCGGGCGGCCGCCTGGGCGGCACACAGCGCCGGTGCGCCGGCGACCGCGGTCAGCTCCTCAGCCGGGTCGCTGAGGAGGTGGGTGGCCAGCATCTCCGCTTCCGCGAGCGGCTCGGGGTAGCCGAGGGTGATGCGGACCATGAAGCGGTCGATCTGGGCCTCAGGCAGAGGGTAGGTGCCCTCGAACTCGAGCGGATTCTGCGTGGCGAGCACGATGAACGGAGCCGCCAACTCGTGGCTGGCCCCGTCGACCGTGACGCGCCGCTCCTGCATGCATTCGAGCAGCCCGGCCTGTGCCTTCGGTGACGCGCGGTTGATCTCGTCAACGAGAACGACGTTGGCGAACACCGGCCCGGGGCGGAAACTGAAGGTTCCCGAACGCGGGTTATAGACGTTGACACCGACGATGTCGCTGGGCATCAGATCAGGACTGCACTGGATCCGGGCCATCCGGCAGTCGAGTGAGTGCGCGAGTGCGCGAGCGAGCGTCGTCTTGCCGACCCCCGGCAATCCCTCGATCAGCACGTGACCGTCCGCGAGCAGCGCGACGGCGAGCAGTTCTGACACCGCCGGATCCGCCGTCACGGCGCGGGCGAGATTGGCGACGAGCGCTCGGGCGATCATCCCCGCCTGGACGGTCTCAGGCGACGCCACCGGGCCCACCGTCGGCGACACCGGCCGACAGGACTGCCGGAGCGGCTGGAGCAGTCCCGCGGCGCAGCGCGACGATCGTGTCGAGGATCGTTTCGGCGATCGCCGCCTTGGAGGCCTTGGTCACCGTCTCGGCCCCGGTTGCGGTGATCAGGGTCACCTCGTTCTCGGCGCTGTCGAAACCGATGTCCGAACGGGAGACGTCGTTCACGACGACGAGATCGAGGCCCTTGCGCTCGAGTTTGTCCGCGCCGTAGGCGACCGCGCCGGCCCCATGCTCGGCGGCGAAGCCGACGAGCGTCTGGCCGGGACGGCGTTGACTCGCGAGGCGGGCGAGGATGTCAGTCGTCGGCTCGAGGGCGATCTCGGTGAGCGGAACCGTCGTCTTCTTGAGCTTGTGGGCGGCCGGACGGGCGGGACGGAAGTCGGCGACGGCGGCAGTCATCACAAGCACGTCGGCGGCGGGGAAGACGCGCTCGGCGGCCACGAGCATCTCCGCGGCCGTACCGACCCGGATCACCTCAGCCCCGGCAGGTGTCGGCAGGGTGACGTTGGCCGACAGGAGCGTCACCTGAGCGCCTCTGCGGCGCGCCGCGGCGGCGACCGCATACCCCATCCGACCGGAGGAGTGATTGCCGATGTAGCGCACCGGATCGATCGGCTCGCGTGTCCCACCGGCACTGACGAGCACCCGCAGTCCCTCCCATGAGCTGTCCGTCTCACGGTGGGCGGTCTCGACGGCGGCGAGCAGTTCAGCCGGCTCGGGCAGGCGCCCGATACCGGCCTCACCGCGGGAGGCGAGCGCGCCACTGGCGGGCTCGAGCACGCAGACGCCTCGCGCCCGGAGCGTCGCGACATTGGCTTGCGTCGCCGGGTGCAGGAACATGCGGTTATTCATCGCGGGTGCGAGCAGCAGAGGGCAGTCGGCGGCGAGCGCGGCGGTCGTGACGAGGTTGTCGGCAATCCCGACGGCGAGTTTGGCGAGCGTGTTGGCGCTCGCCGGAGCGATGAGATAGACATCGGCGCGCTCGACCAGGGCGAGGTGGCTGATCGGCACCCAGTCCGCCGCGGCGTCGCCGGGGTAGCCGCCCCGTGCCGGGTCCGCCTCGAACTCGGAGGCGAGGACTGGCGCCCCGGTGATGGCAGCGAAGGCGGCGGTGCCGACGAACCGCTCGCTCGTGGGCGTTTGGATGACCCGCACCTGATGACCCGCCCGTGTCGCGAGGCGGACCAACTCGAGGGCCTTGTAGGCGGCGATACCGCCGGTCACGCCGATGAGCAGCCGCATCTCGACAACGGTGACAGATCAGTCGAACCGGCGGCGCCGTCGGGCTCTGGTGGCGCGGGGCTGGCCGCCGACGTCACGGGCCGGGCGGTCGGGACGTCGGACCGGGCCGCGCCGTCACGGGCCCGAAGAACCGGCGCCGTGGTCGCCTCAGCGGTACTGGTACTTGAGCTTGCCCTGAGCGACCTCTTCCATGGCGATCGTCAGGTAGTTCTTGGAGCGGGTTTCCACCATCGGCGGGGGAAACTCATCAAAGGTGCCCTCCCCGAGGCTGTGGTAGTAGGAGTTGATCTGTCGGGCGCGTTTGGCCGCGACGATCACGCTCGCATAGTCGGAGTCGACGTTCTTGAGCAGCTTGTCGATGCGGGGAGAGATCACGTGAAGTCCTCGGGTCGTTTCCTCTGGGCCATCTTAGAGGGTGCGCGGCGGACCGGACTCGGCGCGGACGATCGCCTCGAGGGCACCGATCGCGTGATCGAGGCGATCGTTGATGACGACGTGAGCGAACTCCCCGCGGGCGGCGAGTTCGTCATCGGCTGCTCGCAGGCGAGCGTCGATCTGGGCGGGCCCGTCCGTTCCCCGTCCGCGGAGGCGAGCGGCGAGCGCCTCCTTCGACGGCGGGGCGATGAACACCGCCACCGAGTCGGGGAGCACCGCGCGCACCTGACGTGCGCCCTGGAGCTCGATCTCGAGCAGCACCGAGGCACCAGCGGCCAAATGGCGGTCGAGTTCTGCGCGCAGGGTCCCGTAGCAGTTCCCCGCGTAGCGAGCGTGCTCGACGAACGCGCCTGCCGCGACGCGGTCGGTGAACTCAGTGGGCGACAGGAAGTGGTAGTCGACGCCGTCAACCTCGCCGGGGCGCGGCTGCCGGGTTGTCGCCGACACCGCGAGCACCAGCTCGGGCATCCGCTCCCGAAGTCCCCGCACGAGCGTCCCCTTCCCCACTCCGGCCGGCCCGACGATGACGAAGACCTTCGCCACCCCGCCCAGCCCTCAGCGGCGCCGCATCAGCTCAACGAGCTCGGTCCGCTGACGCTCGGAGAGCCCGCCGATGGTCTTGCTCGGCGAGATCCGGCAGGTGGTGAGGATCTTGTTGACCTTGACGCGGCCGTACTTCGGTACGGCCAGGAGAAGATCGAAGACCTTGGCGGAGTCGAGGTAGTCGGGCGGGTTGAGCAGAAGTTCGTGGATCGGTTGGCGTCCGGCCTTGAGATCACGCTTGAGCTGAGCGCGACGACTGCGGATGTCGTTGGCGCGCTGGAGTGCCTCCATCCGCTGCTGCAGGGATCGTTCCGGCGCTGCGATGGGCTTTGTTGTGGACTGATCACTGACCGGCGGCATGGGCGGCGACTATACATCCTCGGCCGGTCCGAGTCCGCTCCTTCGCGGCAATTTCGCCTCAACCTCGACCTCAGCTTGAGTATTGTCGAGGCAGGTTCTGGCAATCACCTCAAAATGCAGGACGTTTCCAGGCACCTTCAGGCCGATCGCAGCTTGCGGCGCATCCCTCTCACCCCCGGTCAGCGGGCAAATGGGGGCCATCTGGTCCACTCCACGGTCGGACGCGGAGGGCACCGGTCCACCGCGTCCGGGAGCATCAGGATTGCGTCGGCTGCGCGTAGATTTCCTGCAGGCTCACGACCGCGGGCTCCCCGTGTGTCGCGGCGGCGATCGCCCGCACGGCGGCGACCGCTCCGGACATCGTCGTGATGCACGGGATGCGACGGGCGACCGCAGCGCTGCGGATCTCATACCCGTCGGAGCGGGCTCCGGTGCCGCGTGGCGTGTTGATCACCAGGGCGACATCCCCGCGCGCGATCGCGTCGATCACGTGGGGTGAGCCCTCCCCGAGCTTGTTGATCGTCTCCGCCGGAATACCCATCCGGTTGAGCGCCTGAGCGGTCCCGCGGGTCGCGATCAGGGCGAACCCGAGGTCGTGGAGCGCAATCGCCAGCCCCGTGGCGGCCGCCTTGTCCTGATCGGCGACGGTGATGAACACCGTGCCGGAGTTCGGCAGACGAGCTCCCGCGGCGGCCTGGGCCTTGGCGAAGGCGGTCGGGAAGTCCTGGGCGATCCCCATCACCTCACCGGTGGACCGCATCTCGGGACCGAGCAGGACGTCGCTGCCACTGAAGCGGTCGAAGGGGAGCACGGCCTCCTTCACGCACACATGCGTACGCGCGGGGTCGGCCGGCAGTTCCATCTCGGAGAGGCGCGCGCCGAGCAGGATCCGGCAGGCGAGCTTGGCCACCGGGATGCCGATCGCTTTGGAGACGAACGGGACGGTGCGGGAGGCCCGCGGGTTCGCTTCGATCACGTGCAAGCCCTCGGAGGCGTGGATGGCAAACTGCACGTTGAGCAGCCCGACCACCCCGAGAGCCCGGGCCAGACCGGCGGTCTGATCCCGGATCTGGGCGAGCATCTCCTCGCCGAGGCTGTGCGGGGGCAGCACGCAGGCGGAGTCGCCCGAGTGGATGCCGGCCTCCTCGACGTGCTGCATGATGCCGGCGATCCAGACGTCCTCACCGTCGCAGAGAGCGTCGACGTCGACCTCGATCGAGTCCTCGAGGAACCGGTCGAGGTAGATCGTCGTGCCGCTCGCGGTTCCGACCCGGCTGAGGTAGTCCGCCAGGCCGTCGGCGTCGTAGACGATCTCCATCGCCCGCCCGCCGAGGACGTAGGATGGGCGCACGAGCAACGGGAAGCCGACGGATCGGGCGCGCTCGATCGCCTCCTCGGGCGACTCGGCGGTCGCGTAGGCCGGCGCCCGGTAGCCGAGGCGGTCGAGAAGCGGGCCGAACCGAGAGCGATCCTCGGCGAGATCGATCGCCTCGGGGCTCGTTCCGAGGATCGGGATCCCTGCCGCTCGCAGACCCGCCGCGAGCTTGAGCGGAGTCTGCCCGCCGAACTGGACGATCACCCCCTCGGGCTGCTCGAGCTCACAGACGGCGGTGACGTCCTCCAGGGTGAGCGGCTCGAAGTACAGCCGGTCAGAGGTGTCGTAGTCGGTGGAGACGGTCTCGGGGTTGCAGTTGATCATCACGGCATCCCGGTCCGATTCGCGCACCGTCTGGGCAGCGTGGACGCAGCAGTAGTCGAACTCGATCCCCTGGCCGATCCGGTTCGGCCCGCTGCCGAGGATGACGACGCTCGGGCGGGACCCGCGCACGACCTCATGGGCCGGGCGGGGAGCGCCGTCCGGGCCGGACGGGGTGGGACGCTCCCACCCCGAGTAGAAGTACGGGGTCGAGGCGGCGAACTCCGCGGCGCAGGTGTCGACGGCCTTGTAGGTCCGCTCGCCGCGGAACGGAGCCTCCGGATCGGCGGCCAGTTCAGCGAGCTCACGCAGGAACCACGGGTGGATCTGGGTTCGCCGGTGCAGCTCGGCCGGGGTCACCCCCCGGCGCAGGGCCTCCAGCACGCAGTCAAAGCGCTCAGCCCCCGGGATCGCACACAGGGCGAGGAGCTCCTCATCCGCCTCGGGCATCACCGTCCGGGCGTCCAGCTCACGCGAGCGCAGTGCCTTGGCGAAGGCCTGCTTGAAAGTTCGGCCGATCGCCATCGCTTCTCCGACGGATTTCATGTGCGTCGTGAGATCCGTCGCGGTCCCCGGGAACTTCTCGAACGCGAACCGTGGCCATTTGACCACGCAATAGTCGAGGGCCGGCTCGAAGCTGGCCGGCGTCGCCCGGGTGATGTCGTTGGTGATCTCCGCGAGCGTGTAGCCGACCGCGAGCCGCGCGGCGATCTTGGCGATCGGAAATCCCGTCGCCTTGGAGGCCAGCGCACTGGACCGGGACACCCGCGGGTTCATCTCGATGACGATGATCTCCTCGGTCGCGGGGTTCACCGCGAACTGCACGTTGGAGCCCCCCGTCTCAACCCCGATCGCCCGGATCACGGTGATCGCCTGATCGCGCAGGCGCTGGTAGAGGTGATCCGGGAGGGTCTGCTGAGGGGCGACGCAGACGCTATCACCGGTGTGCACGCCCATCGGGTCGAGGTTCTCGATTGAGGCGACGATCACGACATTGTCGGTGTGATCGCGCATCACCTCCAGCTCGAACTCGCCCCAGCCGAGCACCGATTCGTCGATCAGCAGCTGACTGATCGGCGAAACATCGAGTCCGCGCTCGATCACCGGTGCGATCTCCGCCTCACTATGGATGACGCCGCCGCCGGCACCGCCGAGGGTGAAGGCCGGTCGCACGATCACCGGGAGGCCGATCTCGGCGATCGCAGCGCGGGCTTCGGCAAGGGAGTGCGCGATCGCCGAGCGTGGCACCCGCAGCCCCGCCTCGAGCATCGTCGTCCGGAACCGCTCACGGTCCTCGCCCCGGTCGATCGCCTCGTAGTTGGCGCCGATCAGCTCGACGCCGTAGCGGGCGAGTGTCCCGTCCTCGTGGAGGGTCTTGGCGAGGTTGAGCGCGGTCTGGCCGCCGAGGGTGGCCAGCAGCGCGTCCGGCCGCTCACGGGCGATGATCTGAGTGAGCGGCCCGGGCAGGAGCGGCTCGACGTAGGTCGTCGTGGCGATCTCCGGATCCGTCATGATCGTCGCCGGGTTGGAGTTGACCAGGACGACCTCATATCCCTCGGCCATCAGGACGCGGGCGGCCTGGGTCCCCGAGTAGTCGAACTCGGCCGCCTGGCCGATGACGATCGGCCCCGAGCCGATCAGCAGGATCTTGGTGATGTCGGTGCGAGCGGGCATCAGGCGGTGATCGACTCCGGAGGCTCGGGGGTGGATTGCCGGGAGCGGATCTCGGCGATGAAACGGTCGAACAGGTACAGCGAGTCGTTGGGACCGGGACCCGCCTCCGGGTGGTACTGGACGGTGGCGGCCGGGACCTCGAGGAGGCGAAGCCCCTCGACGGTGCGGTCATAGAGATTGATGTGGGTAAGTTCGGCGGCCCCGAAGTCCGTCTCCCAGCGCACCGGCTCATCCACGTCGACGGTGCGGGCACCATCTGGGCCGAGCACGGCGAACCCGTGGTTCTGGGCGGTGATCTCCGTGCGGCCCGTGGTGAGATCGCGCACGGGATGGTTGGCCCCGTGGTGTCCGAAGGTGAGCTTGTAGGTCTCCAGGCCGATCGCCCGGCAAAGCAGCTGGTGGCCGAGACAGATGCCGTAGACCGGCCGGCGCCCGATCAGCCCGCGGACCGTGTCGACGATGTCAGCGAGTGCCGCCGGGTCGCCGGGGCCGTTGGCGAGGAAAAACGCGTCAGCGTCCGTGTCGAGCAGTTCCGCGGCGGTGACGCCGCGCGGGTGACGGGTCACCTCGGCGCCCCGCCGGGTGAGCTCGCGCACGATCGACGCCTTCACCCCGGTGTCGATCATCGCGATGCGCACGCCCTGCCCGCCTCCGGTCTCGGCGCTCACCCGGAGCGGCGTGGCCGGGCTCACGTCGTGGGTGAGGTCACGTCCGGCCATCGGCGGCTCGGCGGCGATGAGACGCCGAGCGTGCGCCTCGTCGACGCTGGCGGGAAACACGCCGCCGGCCATCGCTCCCGCCTCCCGGATGTGGCGGACGAGCGCCCGCGTGTCGAGGTCGGTGATCGCGGGAATGTCGTGGCCCGTGAGCCAGTCCAGCCACCCCGGCTCCTGACCGAGGATGTCGGGCTGGTTGACGCCGGCGCGCATGATCACCGCGCGGGCGTGGACGGAGTCTGACTCCATCGCCGTCGGGCTGACGCCGTAGTTGCCGATCTGGGGGGCCGTGAAGGTGACGAGCTGACCGGCGTAGCTGGGATCGGTGACCGTCTCCTGGTAGCCGGACATCGAGGTGGTGAAGACGATCTCACCGACTGCGGGGCGTTCCGCCCCGCAGGACTCGCCATCAAACCGGGCTCCGTCGGCCAACAGCACGTATGCGCCGCTCATCTGTCCTCCTGTCGGTGTGGGTGACCGCCGTCTGCGGTGGCCCGGAAGGCGACCTGGCCGGCCGCGATGGTCAGGTCGACGACGCCCCACAGGCGCCGTCCGTCAAAGCAGCAGTTGGCCGACCGGGAGCGGTACCCGTGCGCCCCGACCACCCAGCGACCCTCGAGGTTGATGAGGACGAGGTTGGCCGGCACGCCCGGCTGGATCGTTGGCGGCGCGAGCCCGAACGGCTCACCGCCGGCGCTGAGACGCTCGACGACGAGGGCGAGGCTGAGGACCCCGGGGCGAACGAGCTCGGAGAACACTGCGGCGAAGGCGGTCTCGAGGCCGGTGGTGCCCATCGGCGCCTGCTCGAGCGGCTGCTCCTTCTCGTGGCGGGCGTGGGGAGCGTGATCGGTCGCGATGCAGGTGAGCAGCCCGCTGCGGAGCCCGTCGACGATCGCTTGGCGGTCCGCCTCCGTCCGCAGCGGCGGGTTCATCTTCAGACGCGTGTCAAGGCCGGTCAGCGCCTCATCCGTGAGGGTGAGGTGGTGTGGGGTGGCCTCCGCTGAGATCCGTACACCGGAGGTGTCCGCGCGAATGCGGGCGTCGCCGAGCGCCTCCACCGACTCGGCCGCCGAGACATGCTGGAAGTGCACCGCGGCTTCTTCATACCGGGCGAGCGCGGCGTCACGGGCGATGAACGTCGATTCACTGACCGAGGGGATGCCGGCGAGGCCGAGCCGCGCCGACACGGCTCCCTCATGCATCACGCCCGCCCCGGACAGCTCGGGATCCTCCTCATGGAGGGCGAGCGCCCCGCCGACGAGGCGCTGGTACTGCAGCGCCCGCCGGAGCAGCCCCGCCGACGTCACCGGTTTGCCGTCATCGGTGAAGCCGAGTGCTCCCGCGTCCCGGAGCGCCGCCATCTCGGTGAGCTCGCGCCCGCCGAGGCCGACGGTGATCGCCGCGAGAAAACCGGTGGGAATCCGCGCCTCGGCGCGGGCGGTGGCGATCACCGCCTCGAGGATGGGAACGCTGTCGATCGGCGGTGCCGTGTTCGGCATCGCGATGATCGACACGAAGCCACCGGCGGCGGCGGCGGTCGTTCCGGTGCGGACGTCCTCCTTGTACTCTTGGCCGGGACTGCGCAGGTGGACATGCGGGTCGACAAACCCCGGGAAGAGGTGGCGGCCGCGACCGTCCACACGCTCGCTCCCAGCGGGCGCTTCGAGACTGTCCGCCGGGGCGACTTCGGCGACCATCCCGCCCCTGATGAGTACGTCACGCGCACCGTCGATGCCGCTGCGCGGGTCGAGCACATAGACGCTGGAGATGAGCAGGTCCGCAGGCGGTCCGGCCGCCTGGAACTGTCGTAGTCGCGAGTCGTTCATGCGACCGCCGCCAGCCGTGGCGACCCGACGAGCAGTTCGTAGAGAACGGCCATCCGCACGGCAACCCCCGCCTTGACCTGCTCTCCGATCAGCGAAACCGCCGAGTCGATCACGTCGGCGGACAGCTCGACGCCGCGGTTCACCGGCCCGGGGTGCATCACGAGCTGTCCGGGGCGCAGTCGGCCCGGGTTGATCTGGTAGCGCTGGGCGTACTCGCGCAAGGTCGGGATGTAGGCCGCCTCCATCCGCTCCTGCTGCATCCGCAGGACGTAGACGACGTCCGCGTCAGCAAGCGCGTCGAGCTGAGGGGTGACCTCGACGCCGAGCTGCTCGATCCCCCTTGGGAGCAGGGTCGGCGGACCGGCAAGGGTGACGCGCGCGCCCATCGCCTGGAAGGCGAGGATGTTCGAGCGCGCCACCCGGCTGTGGAGAACGTCCCCGACGATCCAGATCGATCGACCCTCGAGCGGCCCGATCCGCTGGCGGAGGGTGAAGACGTCGAGCAGCGCCTGGGTCGGATGTTCGTGCTTTCCGTCTCCGGCGTTGACGACGCTCGCCTCCGTCCAGCCGGCCACCAGGGACGCCGCGCCGACGTGGGGGGAGCGGATGACGATCGCCGCGGGGTCGTAGGCTGACAGCGTCTCGACCGTGTCGCGCAGCGACTCGCCCTTGTCGACGCTCGATCCGGACGCGCGGATGCTCACGACGTCGGCGGACAGGCGCTTGGCGGCCAGCTCGAAGCTGGAACTCGTCCGCGTGCTCGATTCGTAGAAGAGGTTCACGACGGTTCGACCGCGCAGGGCGGGCACCTTCTTGATCTCGCGGCCGGAGACCTCGGCGAAGGAGAGGGCGCGATCGAGGATCCGCTCGATTCCGGCCCGGCCAAGGTCCCCGATCGAAAGGAGATGCCTGAGGGGTTGACTCATCCGGCCACCCGCTCCCCAGCTGGGATGATCGCGACCTCGTCGCTGCCATCGACCTCGAGCACCCGTACGTTCACCCGCTCGTTGTGGGCCGTCGGCAAATTCTTGCCGATGAAGTCGGGCCGGATCGGCAGTTCGCGGTGTCCGCGGTCCACGAGTGTGGCGAGTTGCACCGCGGCGGGCCGCCCGTAGTCGAAGAGAACGTCGATCGCCGCCCGAACCGTCCGGCCCGTGTAGAGGACGTCGTCAACGATGACGATGGTCGCTCCGGTGACCGCAAACTCGAGTTCGGTCGCGTGGACCACGGGGGCGGCGGCACCGCCGCGCCGACCGAGGTCGTCCCGGTAGAAGCTGATGTCGACGCTGCCGAGGGGGATCGCAACCCCGGCAAGTGCACTGGTCAACGCGTGGATCCGCTGGGCGAGAACGGCGCCGCGCCGGTGGATGCCGACGATCGCCAGCGGGTGTGCGACGGCATCGTGGGCGGCCGGATCGGGGGGCGGGTTCCGCTCGATGATCTCGTGGGCGATGCGCACGAGCGTGCGAGACATCGCGTCACGGTCGAGCGCGACCGAACGGTCGGGCATGACGACGGATTTTCCTTCCTGGCCTCACGGGACCGGGTTAAAGGGACTGACTCCTCTGACACTAGCAGTGGCTCCGGCGGCGCACCGGCGGCCTGAGCCGAGGCGTGGGCCGCGATCGCGCAACGGGGACGATCAGGCTCGCGTCGTCGCGTCGACCGTGCCGGTCACCGGCTCGGCTTGGCCCCCTGCCGGGCGCGCGGACCGCCCGCGCGCGACGGCCTCCCCGGACGGGTCCGCCGGGTCTGTCCAGTGCAGGAGGGCGGGGCCTCCCCGCTCGGGAAGGGGCAGCTCGACGGTGTCGAAGTCCCGCGGCACAACGGTGGCGGCGAAGATCTCGCGAGCTTCTTCACGGATCACCCGGGGCGGGTAGCGGATCGACAGATGCGTGAGGGCGAGCAGCTTGACTTCGGCGCTCCGGGCGATCCCGGCCGCCTGGGCGGCCGTGGAGTGACCGGTCTCGTGGGCGCGCTCGGCCTCCTCAATCGCGAAGGTCGCCTCATGGATGAGCAGGTCCGCGCCGGTTGCCGCCTCAGCGAGAGCCGAGCAGGGGCGTGTGTCACCGGACAAGACAACCTTGCGGCCCGGGCGCGCGGGCCCGACGACGGCCTCGGGGGCCACCCCGTCGACGGTCTCCCCGCGCTGCAGACGTCCCCACGCGGGTCCCTCCGGCACGCCCAGCGCCCGTGCGGCGACTGGGTCGAATACGCCGGGCCGGGTCAGTTCCTCCAGCACGTAGGCGTACGCCGGTCCGCGGTGGGCGACCGGGACCACCGTGATGTCGTAGCCGTCCCGCTCGATCACCTCACCAGGCTCGATCTCGTCGACATACAGCGGGTAACCGGTCCGACCGGCATGCACCATCACGTCCTTGACGAGGGCTCGCAGACCCCGCGGTCCCTGGACGCGCAGCGGCAGCTCGCGCCCGCGCAGGTCGTAGGTCTTCAGCAGCCCGGGAAGGCCCAGCCAGTGATCGGCGTGCAGGTGGGTGATGAGGATCTCGTCGACGTCGGTGAGCCCAAGCGAACGGACGAGCTGGCGCTGAGTCCCCTCCCCACAGTCGACGAGGATGCGGTCCCCGCCGCGACGAATGAGCGTGGCGGGAAGGCCTCTGCGGAGGGTCGGTTGTGAGCCCCCCGTCCCAATGAAGAACACAGACAGATCCACGTCGCCAGTATGTACGCTCGCAGGCGATGCCTCTCATCCGCCGGTTGCCGCTCTGGTTCCGCTACGTCGTGACCTTCGCGGTCGCCGCGGTGCTGTTCATCGCACTCGTCCACTACGTGACCAAGAACACGGCGCCGTTGCAGGCCCCCCCGCAGGCGCCCAACGCCGGCCAGCTGAGCCAGGAACAGCACCAGGACCGGATCGTCGTCGAGCAACAGCAGGCGCCGCATCGACTCCGCGTTCCCGCGGCCACCCCGCCGGTCGCCGCCGCCCGCGCCGTGGCCGCCTACATGGCCTACGAGGTCGCCCACGGGTTCATCGCGGGTCCCGTCGACGGCCAGGCGAGCTGTCACGGGTCGGGGAGCGGTGCACGGATCGCCCTCACCTGCAACATCCACGCCGGCAGCCGGATCACCCGGCTGCGGTATCCCTTTGACGTCGTCGTCGTGCCGAGCACGGGTGAAGTCACCTACTGCCAGGTCGTCACCCCGCCGATCCCCAGCCTGCGCGTTCCGGTCAGCCCGGCGTGCCGCTGACGCGGCGCTCAGGGCCGGTCCGTGAGACCGAGCGCCCCGGCGATCGCCGACCACTCGGCGTCCGGAACCCCACTGACCCCGACGGTCTGCAGGCAGACGTGATCGGCCCCCGCCTCAAGATGCGCGCGGGCCCGGGCGGCCAGCTCGGCGGCGTCGCCGTGCGGGACGACCGTGTCGATGAGCCGCTGAGAACCGCCGTCGCGGACATCCTCGGGCGTGAACTCGAAGCGAAGCAGGTTGTTGACGTAGTTTTCCAGTCCCAGATAGAGCTGAGCGTAGGAGCGCGCGGCCGCCCGGGCCCGCTCGCTGTCACGGTCGAGCACGACAGCGAGCTCGGGGGCCAGCAGCGCGCCGCCCGGAAGGTGGGAGCGGGCAAAGGCGGTGTGGGTCGCGGAGGTGAAGTACGGAATCGAGCCGAGTGTCCGCTGGGCGCTCAGCTCGAGCATCTTCGGCCCGAGCGCGGCGAGGATCATCCGCTCCGGCGGGACCGGTGCCGGGGCGGTCGCGATCGCGTCGAGGAACGCTCTCATCGCACGGAGCGGACGTGCGTACCGGGCAGTCGCCTCCGGATGACCGACCCCGAGGCCGACGAGGAACCGGCCGGGAAAATCCACCTCAAGGGCGTGGAACTCGCTCACTAGCCGTTCGGGCTCGGGATAGGCCCACAGGTTGACGATGCTCGTGGCCACTGTCAGCTGCGCTGAAGCCTCAAGAAAGGGACGGAGCGCCGACAACGGCGGCGAGCCGCCGAGCCAGAGCACGCCGAAGCCGAGCCGCTCCGCAACTTTGGCCGCCTCGGCGGCGTTGTCGTTCCCAAGTGAGCGCAGCGATGTCCACACGCCGTAACGGGTCAGCTCCACGCCAACGATCCTGTCAGTTTCGGGCCGTCGCAGCGTCGCTTCTCACCTGCCTCCTTCTCGGCCTCGCTGTCACGCCCGGACACGCGGACGCGCAGACGACCAACGGTCAGGCCGACGCCGGGGCGCTGCAGGCCTACCACCGCTATCTCAGCGTCCTCGCGGGGCCGGTCGGGGCCCAGGGGGCTCACCGTGCAGAAGCGGTCGTCACCGACGTGTCCGACGGCTGCGCCGACGCGCTCGCCCCGACGAATCGTCTCTCCCCCGGCCAGATGGACGCGAGCGCCTTCAGCGCGTTCGGCGCCGAGGTCGACGACACGCTCACACTCGCCCAGATCTCGGCCGGCCTCCCCGCCCTCGGCCGTCTCAGTGCCGCCCTCTCCCGCCTCAGCTGGCCCGACGGCGCCGCCGGCGGCGTCATTGGACGGTTCCTCACGGCCGAACACCACCTCGTCAAGCTCGCGCCTCCGTCGCTGTGTGCCGACGCGACGACGCTCGGTGTCGCCCCGCTCAGCGAGCCCGCGGGCACCCGCCGATTTCTGCCCCGCTATCGTCCCGCGATGGCCGCCGCCGAGTCCGCGCTCGGCGCCTTCCGTGCCCTGTTGAGCCGCTACGCGAGCACCGGGGAGGGCCGCCTGCTCAGCTCGATCAATCTGCTTGCCGCGCGGTACGCGCGGAACGCGGCCGCAACCAACCGGACGGCGGCCGGGACAATCCTTACGGAGCTCGGAATCCGCTCCTGAACCACCCGCCCGCCGCACCGGCCCGGATACCCTTGGTCCATGCTCGGATTGTTCTCCTCCAAGATGGTGATGGTCGGTCCGGCGGATGCGCTGCCGGGCCGTGACGTCGAGATGCCCGTCCCCGACCGACACGCGGTTCTCGGTACGCCGCTGCGATGCCCGTGGCCGGCCGGCCTGGAGACCGCGGTCCTCGCCCTCGGCTGCTTCTGGGGGGCTGAGAAGACCTTCTGGCAGCTCGACGGCGTGTACTCGACCGCAGTCGGCTACAGCGGAGGGTTCACTCCGAACCCGAGCTACGAGGAGGTGTGCAGCGCTCGCACCGGCCACACCGAATCGGTGCTCGTCGTGTTCGATCCGGCCCGGATCTCCTATGCCACGCTGCTGAAAACCTTCTGGGAGGAGCACGATCCGACCCAGGGGATGCGACAGGGCAACGACGTCGGCAGTCAGTACCGGTCGGCGATCTTCGTTGCCGACGAGCGCCAGGGAGAGACCGCGGAAGCCTCCGCAGCCGCCTACGGCCAGCAGTTACTGGCCGCCGGATACGGTGCGATCACCACGGAGATCCGTGAGCTCGCTCCCTTCTACTACGCCGAGGCTTATCACCAGCAGTACCTCCACAAGGTGCCCAACGGGTACTGCCCCGCTCACGGGACCGGTGTCGCCTGCCCGATCGGGCTCGGCCTCCAGGCGGACTGACCGGGGCCGAGAGCCGGACCGTCGCGATCCTGCCGGCTCGGGGGGCCCGATGGTCCGGGCCCCGAGCGCTGCAGCGGGCGCGAATGGGAGAGGGCCAGCTAACCTGTGCTGGGCCACGCGCCCGTGGCCCAGTGGATAAGGCGCCGCCCTCCGGAGGCGGAGATCGCAGGTTCGAATCCTGCCGGGCGCACTGGGGCGGGGCGGCGTGCCCCGCCCGCGTCCGGGCGGTGCGTACGCCTCAGCGGATCGCCGAGCGCAGCATCCACGCCTGCTTCTCAGCGGCGAGCAGGATCGCGTGCAGGAGGTCGGCGCTCGCCGGGTCCTCCGCGTCGACGATGTCGTGGTGGGAGCGGATCGCCTTCCCTGCGGCGCCGATGCGCTCCTCGATCAACGCGACGGTGTCGTGCACGCTCTGCTCCCCGGTCGGATAGGGCGGCAGTGAAGTCGTCTCAGCGACCGTCTCCTCACGACCGTCGGCGACGTGCCCGAGGGCCCGCAGTCGCTCGGCGACGGTGTCGGCCGCGTCGCGTGCCTCGGCGGTGATCTCATCGAGCTGGAGATGGATTTCGCGAAAGCCGGGGCCGATGAGGTTCCAGTGGGCCTGCTTGGCCTGAAGGTGGAGGGCGACCTGATCGACGAGGGTCTGCTGCAGCGCGCGCGCGAGGGGCTCGGACGCGGTGATCGGGGCGGACGGTGTCTCTAGCGCCATGGGGATCCTCCTCAAGAAGGGGTCGGTAACTCTTTCCTTTCCTACCCAGCGCGCGCCCGCGTAACCCGCCTCCGCCCGCCTGGCTCGCCCCAGGCGGGCGCAGCGGCGGCGTCAGCCGCCGGCGACCGCGGGGAGGATCGTCACCTGAGCCCCGTCGCCGACGGGCGTGTCGAGGCCGGCGAGGAAGCGGATGTCCTCCCCGGCCACGTAGACGTTGACGAACCGGCGCAGGCCGGTGTCGTCGCTGATCCGTGCCCGCAGTTCGCCGAAGCGGGCAAACAGCGCGTCGAGGACCTCCGCGACGGTTGTCGCCTCGACGCTGACGGTCGCCGCACCGTCGGTGACATTGCGCAGCTGGGCTGGGATCTTCACCGTCACCGCCATGTCAGTGGACCGCCCCGGTTCGCGCGCTGACCCCGACCGGTCCGACGGCCCCGGCCCGCTCGGCCGCCGCGGCCTCAAAGGCGGCGACGGAGGCGTCGATCTGCCAGGCCGAGAAGGTCCCGCGGACGGCGTCGAGCGTCTTCAGGCCCTCCCCGGTGATGACGATCACGACCCGCTCATCCGGACCGATCTCGCCGCGGGCGGCGAGCTTGGCGAGCACCGCGGTCGTGACCCCCCCGGCCGTCTCGGTGAACACCCCGGTCGTCTGGGCCAGGAGCCGGATGCCGGCGCGGATCTCCTCGTCACTGACCGAGTCGATCCGACCGCCGCTGGCGCGGGCCAGGTCGAGCGCGTAGGGGCCGTCCGCCGGGTTGCCGATCGCCAGCGACTTGGCGATCGTGTCCGGCTTGACCGGCCGGCAGAAGTCCAGACCGGCCGCGAAGGCCTGGGCGACCGGCGAGCAGCCGTCGGCCTGGGCGCCGTTGAAGATCGGCAGCTCGCCCTCGAGCAGGCCGGCATCGATCCACTCAGTGAACCCACGGGCGATCTTGGTGAACAGCGATCCGGAGGCGATCGGGGCGACGATCCGGTCGGGCAGCTCGAAGTTGAGCTGTTCTGCGATCTCGAAGGCGAGCGTCTTGGACCCCTCCGCGTAGTAGGGCCGCATGTTGATGTTGACGAACGCCCAGTCGTGGTCGCCCGACAGCTCGGTGCAGAGCCGGTTGACGTCGTCATAGTTGCCCCCGACGGCGACGAGGTTCGTCCCGTACACCCCGGTCGCGAGGATCTTCTGCTCCTCGAGGTCAGAGGGGATGAACACGTAGGACTCCAGCCCGGCCGCCGCCGCGTGGGCGGCGACGGCGTTGGCGAGATTGCCGGTCGAGGCGCACGCGATCGTCTCAAAGCCGAGCTCCCGCGCCCGGGCGAGTGCGACCGAGACGACCCGGTCCTTGAACGAGTGCGTCGGGTTGGCGGCGTCGTTCTTGACCCACACCTCAGCGAGCCCGAGTTCCCGAGCGAGCCGGTCGGCGCGGATCAGCGGGGTCCATCCGGCGGGAAGCGGGTAACCGCGGCCGTCGGTGGGCAGGAAGTCGCCGTAGCGCCAGATCGAGTGTGGGCCCGCCTGGATCCGGCGCTTCAGCTCCCCAGCGTCAGCCGGGTTCGCCGGAGCGTAGGCGACCTCGAGCGGGCCGAAGCACCGCTCACAGACATAGCGTGCGTCGAGCGCATACTCGGTCTGGCATTCCTTGCAGCGAAGTGAAACGGGCGGCATATGTGGACCTCCGCCGGGACGATCTGGTCGGAGGCATCTCAGCCCGCCCTCCCCACATCTCCCAGGCTTGTTGTAGGAGCCTGATGGAATTGGCACCGTGTCCTTGCGGCCGGTTGCCGGGGTTTCGTAGGGCCATATCCCTCCACCCCTCTGGATGCGTACTGCTATGTGCCGGTGAGCGTATCACGCCCTGTGCGCGCTCGCCGGCGGGCGCCGACCTCCGCCCGCCGGCGCTGCCCTGTAGCCTGCTCTCAGCGATGGCCCCGGCGGTGACCGACAGCCCCGAGCAGGTCCCCGTCCCGCTTGTCCGCTCGACCGACGCGCCCCCCAAGCGGCTGCTCGTGATCGTCAACCCGTATGCGACCACGGTGTCGGACCGGCTCCGCAACCTCGTCGTCTACGCGTTGCGGGGCTCCTACCAGGTCGATGCCGTCGACACGGAGCGGCGCCTGCACGCGACCGAGCTGTGCCGCGAGGCGGCTCGCGCTGGCTATGACCTCGTCGTCGCCTTCGGGGGGGATGGCACCGTCAATGAGGCAGCCAACGGGCTCGCTGGATCGGGAGTCCCGCTCACCTGCCTGCCCGGCGGCCGGGTCAACGTCTACTGCCGTGCCCTCGGGATTCCCGCCGACGTCGTCGACGCGACCGAGCATCTGCTCGGCCTTGCCGACGACTGGCACCCGCGGCGGGTCGATCTCGGACGGGTCAACGACCGCTACTTCGTGATCAACGCCGGCGTCGGTCTCGATGCCTCGGTCGTCGAGCAGGTCGACGCCCACCCCCGGCTCAAGAGCCGCTGGGGCGAGTACTACTACGCGACCGTCGCGACGTCGACGTTTCTGCGCCGCTACCTGCGCCGCCCGCCACGGATGACGGTCACCTTCGACGCCCTCGGTCCCGGCGCCGCCGCTGACGCCCGTCTGCCCCACGCGGTCGCCGGGGTGACAACGATCGTCCAGAATGGGACGCCCTACACCTATTTCGGCCGCCGACCGATCGAGCTCGCGCCCGGCGCCACGCTCGACAGCGGAGATCTCGCCGGGGTGGTGCTGAAGCGGACGACCCCGGTCGAGGTGCCGACGGTGAGCTGGCGGATCCTGTCGGCGACCGCCCAGGTCGGGGCTCACCGCCAGGTCGATGCCTTCGCGGGGATCAGCCGCCTCACCGTCGCCAGCCAGGACGGCCGGGCGCTGCCGATCCAGGTGGACGGGGACTACATCGGTACCGCCGACGAAGCGGTCTTCACCGTCGCCGCCGGCGCGCTCACCGTCCTCGCCTGAGCTCCGGCCCGCTTCTCCGCACCGAGCGGCAGAAACCGCTGAGGCCGGGAGGGGGAAAAGCGGGTGTGCGAGCCCTCTGTTGTCGGTGTCCGCTTCCCCCACCCTTTCCCCTTTCCCGTCTCCCACCGCCACCCCCCAGGCGGGTTCCCCGCCCAGCCCAACGGACCTCCACCTGCTTGCCGCCCTCGCCGAGCACCGCGTCGCCGTGCCAGAGCAGGCCGCCCGCTGGCTCGGCGTGGGCCCGGCGGCTGCCACCCGACGAATCCGGCGCCTCGAGCAGGCCCGGCTGCTCGAGCGACGCCGGGTCTTCAGCCGAGGCTCAGCAATGATGCGGATCACCGCCGCCGGGCTCCGCGCGATCGACAGCCCGCTCGGCCCACCCGGGCTCAAGCTCGACGAGTATCGCCATGACGTCGGCGTCACCTGGCTGTGGACGGCTGCCCGCGAGGGCGCCTTCGGGCCGCTCGGCGAACTTGAGACCGAGCGGGCGATGCGCTCGCACGACGCCCGGCTCGACCGCCGGGCGTCGACGGAGCGTGCCGGCCCGGTCCTGTGGGCGGAACGGGAGGGGGTCGGCCTGGGGACCTACACGTCCTTGGGACGGCCAGAGCGGCATTACCCCGACCTGATGCTGAGCACCCGCGATGGCCGCCGGGTCGCTCTCGAGCTCGAGCTCTCGAGCAAGGGGCGCCGCCGCCTCGACCGGGTGGTCGGCGCCTACGCGTCGGACCGTCGCGTGCACCGGGTCCTCTACCTCGTCGCCGACCCGCGGATCGGGGACCAGGTCGCCGCCGCCGCCGCCCGGGCGGGCATCGCCGATCGTGTCAGCGTCCGGCGGATCGGGCGAGCCGGCATTGGGGGCGTCGACCCGAACGACGGCCGTGGACGGCCGCCGGCTCGCGCCCGAGCTCCCCGCGAGACGGAGCGGGCACGATGACCGACCGCGAGCGCCTCCGGCTCCGGGCAGGTTCCGACCCGACCCGGCCCCGGCGACCGTGGCTGCGCTGGTTGGCGCCGGTGCTCGTCATCGCTGCGTTCCCGACCCCGGTGTCGCTTGCGCTTCTCGCCGGAATCGTGTCGGTCGCCTGGGTCGCTCGGGCCGCCCGGGAACGGGCCATCGGGGGCCGAGCGCTCAGCCCAGACACGCGTGGGACGCGCGTCACGCTCGGTGCCGACGGGTGGGGTGAGCCCGTCACCCTTGAGGAGGCCCAGCTCGGTGCCCACGCGCTCATCCTCGGCGCGAGCGGGTCGGGAAAGTCGACGACGCTGACGACGATCCTCACCCAGCAGATTCACGCCGGCCGGGGGGTCGTCGCGATCGATCTCAAGGGGTCTGGTGAGCTCGCCGGCACGCTGTCAGCGTCCGCTCGCGCCGCCGGGCGGTCGCTGCGGGTGTGGAGCCTCGATGGCAGCGAGCGCTGGAACCCGCTCGCGCACGGAAACCCGACCGAGCTCAAGGACCGCCTGATCGGGACCGAACGTTTCTCAGAACCCCACTACCTGCGCGCGGCCGAACGGTACCTGCAGCTCGCCCTCCAGGTTCACGCCGCGAGCGCGCCGAACACGCCCGCAACGCTACCGCGTGTCGTCGAACTCCTCGATCCGCGCCGCCTCGCCGAGGCGTCGCGGGGACTCCCGGCTCACCGGGCTGCCAAGATCGACGACTACCTCCGCAGTCTCGCCCCCGATCAGCTCAGCGCCGTCCGCGGACTCCAGTCACGGCTCGCAGTGATCAGCGAATCCCACCTCGGACCACTGTTGAGCCCCGGCCCGGAGCAGGCGGGGATCGACCTCCGTGACGCCCTCGGCGGTGGCGTGGTCGTCCTCTTCAGCCTCAATGCGAGCGCGTACGGTGGCCTCGCCGCCCAGGTCGGCACGCTTGCCCTGCAGGACCTGATCAGCGCCGCTGGCGCGCGCGAGCGGAGCGGGCACACGGCCCCGCCCGCGACGGTCGCCATCGACGAGTTCTCCGGGCTGCGCGGCGATCAGGTCCTCGGCCTGATCGCGCGTGGACGCTCCGCCGGGGTGAGCGTCATCCTCGCGACCCAGGAGCTCGCCGACCTGGACCGGGTCGCGCGCGGGTTCCGTCACCAGGTGCTCGGGTCGACGGCGGTCAAGATCGCTCACCGTCAGGACGTCGGGGAGTCCGCGCGAGCGGTCGCCGAACTGACGGGAACGCGCGAGCACTGGGAGGAGAGTGTGAGTCGGCCCGCGGGTCGCTTCGCCGCGCCCGGGGAGGTGCGGATCACCGTGCGGCCGGTGCGCCGACCCCAGATCGAAGCGGGGACGATCCAGGACCTCCAGACCGGTGAGGCGGTCGTCATCACCAAGGTGCCCGAGCCGGCGAGCCGCCTCACGCGGATCGCCCGGCTCGCGGTGCCCGGTGTCGACCGCTCCGGCGGCGGGGACCGCCGCACCGGGACCGCCCGGGATCATGCCCGGGGCGACTGAGGCGGCTCGCGGGCGTTCGCGTGCGCCCCGGCGTCGGCGTCCGGCTGGGGCCGAGTGGCGTCCGGGTCAGGCCCCGGCGCCGGGGGTCACCCGGAAGGCATCAAAGACGGCGTCGATGTTCCGCAGCCGGTTGATCGCGTGGTCGAGGGTTCGGGTGTCACCGACCTCGACGACGAACCGGTTGCGGACCATCGGATGGTTGACGGTGATATGGCCGTCGAGGATGTTGATTCCGGCGTCCGCGAAGGTGCGGGACATGTCCTCGAGCAGACGGTGCCGATCCCAGCCCTGTACCTCGATCTCCACGCGGAAGGAGGTCTCGGAGTCACCCTCCCAGCCCACGGGCGTGAACCGGTCGGGATCCTTGCGGAGGACGGCGACGTTCGGGCAGTCCTCGCGGTGGATGGTGATCCCGCGGCCAAGGGAGATGTAGCCGACGATCTCATCCCCGGGCACCGGGCGACAGCACTTGGCGATCCGCAACATGACGTCATCGACCCCGTCGACGACGATGCCGAACTTCGAGCTCGAGGTCGTCGGCCGATCACGCCGCCGGCGGGTGGACAGCAGGTCATCCGCCGCCGTCGGCTCGGCCTCGGCCGCCTCCCCCTCCTTGAGTCGTTGCATGATCTTGTTGAGGACGACCTGCGACTTGATCTTGCCCGCCCCGAGGGCGATGTAGAAGTCGTCGCCCTTGCGGAAACCCATCTCGTTGATCACGCCCGCCAGCAGCGGTGAGGCGACGATCTTCTGGGCCGGCATGCCCTGTTTGCGGAGGGCGTCTTGGAGCAGCTCCCGTCCGGTGTGCTCGGTGTCGCGGCGATTCTCAGCCTTGAACCAGTCTCGGATCTTGTTGCGCGCCCGCGTCGTCTTGACGAGGGTGAGCCAGTCCCGGGAGGGCCCACGTTCGCGCTTGGAGGTGAGCACCTCACAGATGTCGCCCGACCGCAGCTGGTAGGAGAGCGGGACGATCTTGGAGTTCACCTTCGCGCCGACGCACCGGTGCCCGACATCGGTGTGGATCTCATAGGCGAAGTCCAGCGGCGTCGCGCCCGCCGCGAGGGACTTGACCTCGCCCTTGGGCGTGAAGACGAACACCTCGTCCTCGAACAGGTCGACCTTGAGGGTCTCGACGAACTCCTTGGAGTCGGCGAGGTCACGCTGCCACTCCACGAGCGAGCGCAGCCACTTGAGCTTGCCGTCGGGGTCCCGCAGCGCCGAACCGGAGTTGGGGCCCCGCCCGGTCTTTGGGTCCTCCTTGTACATCCAGTGCGCGGCAATCCCGAGCTCGGCGAGGTCGTGCATCTCGCGCGTGCGGATCTGGATCTCCAGCGGCCGGCCCTCGGGTCCGACGACCGTCGTGTGCAACGACTGGTACATGTTGAACTTCGGCATCGCGATGTAGTCCTTGAAGCGCCCCGGGAGCGGCTTCCACAGCGAGTGGATCACCCCGACGGCTCCGTAGCAGTCCTTGACCGATCCGACGATCACCCGCATGGCCGTCAGGTCATAGATCTCATTGAACTCGCGACCCTTCTTGGTCATCTTCGAATAGATCGAGTAGAAGTGCTTGGCCCGCCCCGAGATCTCCGCGCCGATCCCGACGGTTGCCAGCTCCGACTGCACGTAGGCACCCGCCTCACTGACGTAACGCTCGCGGTCCTCGCGCTGCTGGGCGACCATGCTCTTGATCTCGTTGTACTTGCGCGGGTGCAGCGTTTGGAAGGCGAGGTCCTCCAGCTCCCACTTGATCGCATGGATGCCGAGCCGGTGGGCGATCGGCGCGTAGATGTCGAGGGTCTCGCGCGACTTCTCGATCTGCTTCTGCTTGCTCATCGCGCCGATCGTGCGCATGTTGTGCAGCCGGTCGGCGAGCTTGATCAGGATGACGCGGATGTCCGCCGCCATCGCAACCATCATCTTGCGGTAGTTCTCGGCCTGGGCCTCATCCCGGGATTTGAAGGTGAGCCCGGTGAGCTTGGTCACACCATCGACGAGACCGGCGATCTCCTCCCCGAACTGGGCTCGGATTTCGTCGAGCGAGGCGGCAGTGTCCTCCACCGTGTCATGCAGCAGAGCGGCGCATAGGGTCTCGGTGTCGAGCCGCATCCCCGCACAGATCTTGGCGACCGACACCGGATGGACGATGAACTCCTCACCCGAGCGGCGGAACTGGTCGGCGTGGTGGGCGCAGGCATAGTCGAAGGCGTCGGCGACCCGGGCGCGGTCGATCGCGATCGCCGTGCTGTCAGCGTGCTCCTCCACCACGGCGAACAAGTCGGCCAGCAGCTCCTGGTGGGCGGCGTCGGCAACCGCCACCGTGCCCGCGCCGGCGTTCCCGGCCCGCCGGGAGGCGGTCGAGTCGGTCACCGGCTGGCTGTTGTGGTTCTCAGGAATCGCTGGCCCTCGTGATAGATCGCGTCGTAGGTCCGGAAGGCGGGGGAGCGCTCCAGCTGGGTCGGCTGGGGGTCGGCCACCGTCACGGCCGGCAGTTCCGGATCGAGGCTGACGAGCTCAAGCTCCGTGAGCACTTTCAGCAGCCGGCCCGCCAGACGGGTGGGGCGTGGATGCGTTCCGTCGCCACGGAGCAGTCGCTCGAGCTCCCCGCCGGTGACCCGCCCCTGGGCTTGCAGGGCCCGGTAGAGGGTCACGAGCGAAGCACGGAGTCCGTACTCCAGCTCATGCATCTGCTCACTGAAGCGTATCTCAGGTTCTCCCCATGCCAAATGGAGGTAGCCCCGGCCCCGCGCGAGCAGCGCCGCGTGGGCGGCGGTGGCGGGCGGGTCGATGGCGACGATATGGGCGAACCGGTCCGCCTGGGATGGGTCGACGGCCAGCCCGTGGTAGCCGATCAGGGCACAGCCTCCGATCCGTCCGGCGAGGCCGACCACGCGCCGCTCTGAGCAGGCACAGACCCCCAGCACCCCGCCGGGGTCCGCCGCCGTTGTGGCGCCGCTGCCGGCGGACGGCTCGGCAGCGGCGGCGAGCGCCGCAGCCAGCACGGCGAGCGGCCCGCGTCCGCGGCCGTCGATCACCGTCCGGCTTGGTCCGGCCCCGGTGCGCACACCGGCGGTGTCCCCTCGGTCCGCGCTGACAGCCGGCTCTGGGCCTGCGGCAATCGTCGCGACGGCGACGCGCAGGTAGGCGTCCGGGGCGACGGCGTCGAGCACCTCGATCGGCGCCGGCGTGACCGGCGCGGCGCTGGAGAGAGTGAGCCGTGCCTCGACGCGGCCCTGCCACACGTTCCGTTCGAGGCGGACGCTCGCGTTCACCGGGCGGCCGTCTCCGCCGGCGGGCAGCATGCCCTCACAGCCGAAGCTGACCGCGGCGACCCGAGCCCCTCCGGAGAGAACGCTGAAGCGGGCGTGCCGGTTCTCGGACATGCCGCGAATATCGACAAACCGGGCGCCGGGCACGAGCAGACGGGGGGCCGGATTGCCGATGCCGCACGGTTCGAGGCGGGCGAGCTCCTCGGCGGTCTCGAGCGTGAGGTCCGGGCCCGACACGATCGCATCCACCCGCTCGCGGCGGGCGAGCAGGTCCGGGGTGAGTTCGATCGCGGCGTGGGCCTCGAGGAGGTCGCGGAGCGCATCGATCCGGTCGGGGGCGACCGTGAGCCCGGCGGCGGCGGCATGTCCGCCGTAGGTGATCAGCTCCGGCGCGGCCGCGGTCAGGGCACCGAGGAGATCGAAGCCGGGGATCGATCGCCCCGAGCCGTGGCCTGGACGGCTCGGGTCCTGCGCGTCGAGCCCGATCACCACGGCCGGGCGGTGCAGACGCTCGACGATCCGCGAGGCGACGATGCCGACGACCCCGGGGTGCCAGCCCGCTCCGGCGAGAACGTAGAACGGGCGGGTCCCCTGGTGGAGGGCGAGCGCCTCCGCCTCCCAGGTGATCCGCTGCTCGACGGCCCGACGTTCGAGGTTGATCCGGTCCAGCTCGCGGGCGATCGTCTCAGCTCGCGACGGATCGTCGGTGAGCAGCAGCTCAAGAGCGGCGTCTGGGCGCCCGAGCCGGCCAGCCGCGTTGATCCGGGGAGCGAGCCGGAAGCCGAGCGCGCCGGCGTCGAGTCCTGACGGGTCGGTGCGCGAGACGTCCATCAGCGCGCGAAGACCGGGCCGGGTGGTGTTGGCGATCGCGGCGAGTCCTTCGCGGACGATTCGGCGGTTCTCGCCGCGGAGGGGGACGAGGTCGGCGACCGTCGCGAGGGCGACGAGCTCAATGTCCTCGACGACCGTCGGCGCTCCGAGCGCCTCGGCGACCTTGTGGGCAACCGCGGTCCCACACAGTGCTCCGAACGGGTAGCCGCAGACCCCCGGGTGGACGATCGGCGCGTCCGGCAGGTGTCCGTCGGCCCGGGGCTGATGGTGATCGGTGACGATCACCTCGACCCCGGCGGCCTGTGCTCGGGCGACCTCCTCCACGGCGGTGATGCCACAGTCGACGGTGATCAGCAGTCCGGTACCCAGCCGGGCAAGCCGGTCGACGGTGCTCGCGGCGAGGCCGTAGCCATCCTCGGTGCGGCTGGGCAGATACCAGTGGCAGTTCGCACCGAGCGAGCGGAGGGCGCGGACAAGCACGGCGGTCGCGCACACCCCGTCGACGTCATAGTCGCCGTGGACGACGATCCGGCTGTGCCGGGCACGGTGCGCCTCGATCCGGGCGACCACCTCACCGAGCCCCGCAAAACCGTCCGGGGAGTGACGCTCACGCGGTTCGAGGAACGCCCGGGCCTCGGCCGGCTCGGCGAATCCCCGTCGCAGGAGCGTCTGAGCGAGTACGTGGGAGATCCCGAGCGCGCGCTCAAGTTCGATCACCTGCTCGGGCCGGACCGGAACGATCTCATACTCAGGGCCCTCCGGTGCCTCCGTCGCGCTGGGGGCCGGCGCGGTGTGCTCGAGAACGGCCATCGCCTCAGGGTATGGGTCGCGACGGCGGAATCACCGTGGCCGGCGTGCCGGTCGGTACGAGCGCCGGGCCGGATGGCGGCAGCCGCCGCGACGCTCAGGTCCCGACGCTTGTGCCGGTGGCCGCACGTTCGCGCCGGTCGCCTATCAGGTAGATGACGGCGATTCCGATCAGCGCCCCGGGAATCCCCTCCACGGTCGTGATGAGGTGGGTGGCACGCCGGCCCGGAATCTCGAACCCGTGGATCGCCAGCCCGATCAGGACGGCGCCGATGATCGCGCCGAGCAGCGAGCCGACGATGCCGCCCCAGTGGCGATCAGGCAGCCAGATCGTGAAATGCCAGATGGCGAGCCCGACCATCGCCCACGCGAGCAGGCCCATCAGCGTCGCCCGTGCTTGCGGTTGCGGGACGCCCGGGCGCCCCCGCCACTGCGCGGCCGCGGCTCGTTGGGCAGGACGGCGTCGTCCGAGGACGCGTCGGGCGCGTGCTCGAAGCTGCCGCCCCGGTCTCCGGCCTCGGGCGGCGACGGAGGCGCCGCCGGCGGCGCGGGCGTCGACGGACGGGTCGGAGGGGCGGCGCGGCGGGTGACCGCCCCGCCGGTCGCCGAACTCGCGCCGCGACCCCGCGTGGGAGGACGACCGGCGCGGGCGGGCGCGCCAGGGCCGGTGGCCTCCTCGAGGCCGAGATCGCGTTTGAGCGCCTCGAACTCCGCGGCCGACACGCCCTCGGGCGCGGGTTCGGTGAGCCGACCGGCGGCGCGACGGCGTCCGCGGTCGGGGTCGATGTCAGCGCCCGCACCGGACGCGTAGGCGGGAACGAAGCCGTGCTCGGCGATGATCCGCTCGCGGCGAAGGCGGAAACCGTGCTCGCGCTCCTTCCAGTGGGTGAGCACGGGTGAGGCGATGAAGATCGACGAGTAGGCCCCGGAGGCGACGCCGACGAGCAGGGCGAAGGCGAAGTCCTGCAGCGTCGACCCGCCGAAGATGAGCAGCGCCGTGACCGGAAGCAGTGTGCAGGCGGTCGTCGCCAGCGACCGGGTGAGGACCTCCGACATCGACCGGTTGACGATCTGGGAGAAGGCGGCGTTGGGCATTCGCTTCGTGTTCTCCCGGACACGGTCAAAGACGATGATCGTGTCGTACATCGAGTACCCGAGGATCGTCAGCAGCGCGGCGACCGTGTCAGTGGTGACGACCCGGCCGAGCAGCGCGTAGACGCCGATCGAGATGAGCAGATCGTGGGCGAGGGCAATGAGGACCGGGACGGCGTACTTCCAGTCGAATCGCAGGGCGACGTAGACGGAGATCACCAGCAGGGAGGCGATGATCGCGATCACGGCGCTGTGTTCAACGGCGGCCCCGAAGGTCGGCCCGACCGACGTCGGGTTGATGTCCTGGTTCCCGACGTTGTTGCTGGCGATCCCGAACCGGCTCTGCAGCTCGCTGCGCAACCGGCCGTACTTGCTCGGGCTCAGGTACTTGGACTGGATCTGGAAGCCGTAGCGACCGAGTGCCTTGTCACCGTGGACGGCCTGGATAGTCGCGTCCGCCTCCCCGATGCTCGCCATCACCGCCTTGATCTGGCTCACGTCGGCCGGGTGCACGAGGCCGACGGACACCTGGGTCCCGGAGGTGAAGTCGATCCCGAGGTTGAGGCCCCGTCCGCCGATCGCGAACGCGCCGACGAGGAGGATGACCCCGGAGAGCGTGAAGAAGTACCGGCTCGCGCCCATGAAGTCGAACGTCCAGGCCCGATGGCGTCGGACCCCGAGGGCGGAGGGGCGCGACAGGGACCGGGAGTTGCCGAGGGTCGTCAGGATCGCCTGGGTCGCCATCACGGCGGTGAACAGGGAGGCGAACGTGCCGATGCCGAGCGTGAAGGCGAACCCCTTGACGTCCTGGGTGGCGAGCACGAACAGGATGAACGCCGTCATGATCGTCACGACGTTCGCGTCGATGATCGCCGACAGGCCCTTCTTGTAGCCCTCGATGATCCCGTTGCGGATCGAACGTCCGGCCCGGATCTCCTCCTTGACCCGTTCGAAGATGACGATGTTGGCGTCGGCGGCGACGCCGATTGTGAGGACGAGGCCGGCGATCCCCGCGAGCGTGAGGGTGATCGGGATCAGCTTGATCAGCGCGAAGAAGTAGACCCCGTAGGCGACGAGACCGCCGACGGCGATGAGCCCGAGCAGGCGGTAGAAGGCGAGCAGGAAGATGACGACGACGGCCAGCCCGATGATCCCGGCGATGATCCCCTGGTGGAGGGCCTGAGAGCCGAGGGTCGCCGACACGGTCGTGTTGGAGATCTCCTTGAGGTTGACCGGGAGCGAGCCGAGCCGCAGGTAGGAGGCGAGCTGGTCAGCCGAGCTGACCGTGAAGCCGCCCGAGATCTCCGCACCCTGGGATCCGTCGATCCCGTCGGGGTACTGCTGCCAGTCGATCGAGGGCACCGACAGGATCTGGGTGCCCAGCACGGTGGCGAAGTGTTCGTTGAGCTTCGTCGAGCCGATGCTTGCGAGCGAGCCGCGCTTGGCGATCTCGGCGGTGACGTTCTGGAACGCGTTCGCGCCGTTGCCGGTGAACCCGAAGGAGACGACCGGCGATCCGCTCTGGCCCGTCGACTCCTGCGGGTTGGTGATCTCGTTGCCGAACAGGGCGGCGTCATCCCGGACGACGTAGTAGCTCGCCTGCGGCGAGTACGCGGACTTGTACGGGTGAGCGAAGCTCGCCGGGGCGCCCTGCAGGATCGCCCACCCCTGCTTGACCTGGATCAGCTGGGTGCCGGCCGTCTCGGCCGGGGTGAGCCCCTGATCGGCGGCCTGCTGAGGGGTCTGGCTGCCGAGCGCCTGGACCGGCCCACCGCCGATCAGGCAGTGAACTCCCTTGAGCAGCGGGGTCCCGGAGGCGGCCGCGTAGGCACGACAGGCCGAGGAGCCGGGGGCGCCGAAGAGGAAGTACTCCGACCCCTTGCGGGCGTTGCCGGCCCGAGAGATGAACGCGGGTTGCTGAGAAGCGAGCTTGACCGCGGCGTAGAGGCCGAGACCGCCTGCTGCCGGGGAGCTCGCCCCGGGCGCAGCGGTGCCGCTGCCCTGGCTGATCGTCTCAGCGCTGACGTTCTGAGTCGTGAGTCCACTGGCGGCGAACTGCGGTTTGCCCTTCCCAGTCGGCGGGACGAGGACGTTCGCTTCCCAGTCATAGAAAGCGAGGCGGGTGGTATCCCCCACCTCGTGCTCGGCCTGGACGACGTTGGAGACGTTCGGCAGCTGGACGTCGATGAGGTCGCTGCCCTCGGTCTGGATCGACGGCTGAGCGACCCCGAGCTGGTTGACGCGCTTGTCCATCGCCTGAACGGCCTCAGACAGGTTCGTGCTCGTCACCTTCGGGTTCTGCGGGGTTCCGGTGGCCTGGTAGACAAGCTCGATCCCACCCTTGAGGTCGAGTCCGAGCACCGTCTTCTTCGCCCCGATCACCACCGCGGAGGCGGCGATCAGGCCGACGACGATCAACAGAATGAGGCCGTTGCGCTGGCGGTCGGACATCTGCGGGCGGAGGTTAGACGGTCGGCTGGCGGGAAAGTCTGGGGCCGCCGGTCAGCGGCCGCTGGAGGGGGTGAGCACGAGCAGAAGCCCTCCCTCCTCATCATCGTAGGCGGGGAAGATGTCGGCGAGCGCCAGCGACGGCTCCGGACCGGCGGTGATCTGCGCCGGCTTGTGCGGGACGCGGACCTCCCATTCGAGTGCCGTGCCGAGATGATCGGTCCCGTCGGTAAAGGTGAGCCCGAGGACATCGCGGACCGGCTGGCCGATCACCGCCTCGGTGCGCAGGCCGGTCAGCTCGAAGCTGCCGCGGCCACAGTCGACGATCCGCCCCTCGCGGTCACAGGCAAAGAACGCCGCGTTCGGTGCCGGGTAGTAGTCGTCAAGCAGTTCGAACAGGTAGGCAAAGCCGCACTTCTCACAGCCGCGGGCCTCACGTCGGAACCCGTTGTTGCGGTCCGTTCCCATCGACCGGTTGCCGCAGTGGGGGCAGATGAAGTAGTGCTCGTGGGTCACTGTGTCGGCGAGCATAGCCGGGCGGGCCGAAGAGAATCCGAAGCTCGCGCGCTGGTGCCCGCGCCGCTAGAGAAGGCCGAGTTGGCGGGGTGCGGGCAGCCCGAGGTGGGCGAAGGCCCCGGCGGTGGCGACGCGCCCGCGCGGGGTCCGCTCGAGCAGGCCGTGCTGAAGCAGGTAGGGCTCATAGACGTCCTCGATCGTGTCCTGCTCCTCCCCGACGGCGGCGGCGAGCGTCGAGAGCCCGACCGGGCCGCCAGCGAACTTGACGCAGATCGTGTGGAGGATCTCGCGGTCAAGGCGGTCGAGGCCGAGTCCGTCAACCTCGAGCTGGTCGAGGGCCCGCCCGGCGATCTCCTCGGTGACGACGCCGGACCCGCGGACCTGTGCGTAGTCGCGGACCCGCTTGAGCAGCCGGTTGGCAACCCGCGGGGTCCCGCGGCTGCGAGAGGCGACCGCGACCGCCCCGGCGTCGTCGATGACGACGCCGAGGAGGTGGGCGGAGCGGCGGACGATGCGCGCGAGATCCCGAGGCGCGTAATGGTCGAGGCGGTGCTGGATCCCGAAGCGGTCACGCAATGGGGTCGACAGCAGGCCGGTCCGGGTGGTGGCGCCGATCAGCGTGAACGGCGGCAGGTCGATCGTCATCACCCGCGCGCCCGCGCCCTGCCCGATCGTGATCGGCAGCTGCCGGTCCTCCATCGCCGGGTAGAAGGTCTCCTCGAGCGCGCGGGGCAGGCGGTGGATCTCATCGACGAAGAACACCGAGCGGGGTTCGAGCGCGGACAGGAACGCAGCGATGTCCGCCTTGCGTTCGAGCGCGGGGCCCGCGGTGGCGATGAACGGCACGTCGAGCTCGGCGGCGACGATCTGGGCCAGCGACGTCTTCCCAAGACCCGGCGGGCCGGCGAGCAGCACGTGGTCAAGCGGCTCCTCCCGGCTCAGGGCCGCCTCGATGGAGACGGCGAGCTGATCCTTGAGGCCGTCCTGGCCGATGAAGTCCTCAAGCCGGCGGGGACGGAGCGACCGTTCGGGCTCGTCCTCAGGGAGCGCCTCGGAGGAGAGGATCATCTCCGCCCTCCGCGCAGGGCGCCCGCGATCAGCGCCTCAGGGCTGTCCCCGTCGAGGTCACGGAGTAATGCCTCGGCCTCCTCGGGCGAGTAGCCGAGCCCGGTCAGCCCCTCCCGCGCGAGCCGGCGCGGGTCATCCTCGGCGGGGGCGGCGCCGCCGACGAACCCCGCGAGAGCGTCACCGAGCACCTTCTCCCGTAGCTCGACGATGATCCGCTCCGCGGTGCGCTTGCCGATCCCCTTGACCGACTGGAAGCGGGCGGCGTCACCGGCGGCAAGAGCCCTCACGAGATCATGCACCGGCGCGGCCGAGAGGATGTCGATGGCGACCTTGGGGCCGACGGAGGGGACGCCGAGCAGCAGCAGGAACAGGTCCCGCTCCTCCTCGCCTGCGAAACCGTAGAGGGTGAGGGCGTCCTCTCTCACGATGAGGTGGCAGTGCAGGGTGACCGGTTGACCGGCGGCGGGAACGTGCCCGAGCGTCTGGGCTGAGACCGCGAGCCGGTAGCCGACGCCCTGGCAGCTGACGATCACATGGTCGGGACGGCGCACCGCGACCGTCCCGGCGAGCAGCGCGATCATCGCTGCGCCGCCGCGATCCGCTCCTGCAGCGGAGCTCGGTTGAGGTCCGCGATCGCGACCGCGAGCGCGTCGGCGGCGTGATCGGGCCCCGGGATCGCGGCGAGGCCGAGCAGGCGCATCACCATCCGGGCGATCTGGTCCTTCTCCGCCCGCCCCGACCCGCACACCGCCTGCTTGACCTGTTGGGGGGTGTAGGAGCGCACCGGCAGTGCCGCCTGACCAGCGGCGAGCAGCACGACCCCGCGTGCCTGGCCGACGGCGAAGGCCGACCGGGCGTTCGCGCCGAAGTAGAGCTCCTCGACGGCGACGGCGTCGACGCCGTGGCGTCCGATCAGGTCGCCGACGCCCGCGTGGATCTCGGCGAGACGTCGTTCGAGCGGAACGCCCGCTCCGGTCGTGATGACCCCGTGGTCGAGCCGGCGCAGCCGGCGGCCCTCCCCCGCGACGACCCCGTACCCGGTGTTGGCGCTCCCCGGATCGATTCCCAAGACGATCATACGTTCGGGTATTCAACAGGGCGCCACGGACACCTTGGCGTCCGGGCTCCGATGGGGGAACGGGACGGCGCTAAGCGCCGACGCAGGCGTTGGGCTTCCCGTGGTAGGGGAAGACCTGCTGGATCGACCACGGTCCGACGGTCGCAACGGTGTGGGTGGAGAACTTGAAGGCGATCGGCGGAGGACCACCGTCGATCGAGTCCCACGGCCCGACCCAGGCCAGCCCGGGTTTGGTCAGCACCGTCTGGACCTTCGCGAGGTCGGTCCCCAGCTCCCAGGCCATCGCGGTCTGCAGCGAGTGATTGATCGTGATCACGCTTCCGGCGCAGGGCAGAATCTTCTTCAGCCCACCCAGGACGGTGACCGATCGGCCGAGCGCGTCGATCCGGGTCACCGCGGTCGCGGCGAGTGGCTCCTCCGCCCGCGCCCACGTCCAGCGCTGGGCGAACCAGTGCCAGGAGCCGACGCACATGATCGCGGCGACGAGGAGCCCGGCGAGCGAGGCCCGGCCGGGGACGAGACGGCCGATCCAGGTGGCGATCTGGACGAGGCCGTAGCCGGAGAGGACGCAGATCATCACAGAGCCAGGCAGGAAGAAGCGTTGCAGGCCCGGATAGTGGTCCGCCGTCTCGAAGATCACGACGACCCACCAGCCGAGCGCCCCGATGCCGAGCCCAAGCACGATCGGAACCTCGGAGGCCTCAGAGGCGATCCGGGCGATCACGGCGTTCGGGGTCCGCCAGCGTCCGGCGAGGGCCCGGAGGAACCCCCGCCCCTTCCACAGACCGATGCCGACCGCGAGGATCGCGAGCCCCAGCGTCGGCAACGACTGCAGCGACTCTCCGCGGCTGAGCAGCGTCGCAAGCCAGTTCGGCCCGAGCTGGCCGTTGTAGAGCGAGGCATGGGTGGCGGCGAGGAACGGCTGCCCGGTCGAGATCCACGGGGGGACGAACCAGCCGACGGGCTGGGCGATCAGGGCGAGGACCACCCAGATCCGCATCCCGGGATGCTTCCAGAACAGATAGGCGCCATAGACAAGCATGAACGGCCACGCCTCGGGCCGCATCAGCCCCTCGGCGGCCATCAGCATGTAGGCCTGCCAGTGGTGGCGGGTGATCAGTCGCTCGATCGACCACAGCCACACGCCGATCAGCAGGACCTCACTGGTCCCGCGGAAGAAGTAATAGGTCCACAGGCTCTCGGACCAGGTGAGCACGATGCCGGCGATCGCGACGAGGCCCCCGACCCAGCCGGCCCATGCGGGGAGTCCGGCGCGGCGGGAGATGAGCAGCGTCAGCCGGACGGCACCCGTCAGGCCGGCGAACCCGCCGATCCGGGCCGTCACCACCCACAGCCAGGGAGCGGCGGTACCGAACAGACCGTAGATCGTGGTGAAGAAGAACGGCAGCGGCTTCCAGGACGGCCCGTTGCCGACGTAGAAGGGGATGTTCGGGTCCGACACCTCGTGACCCCAGACGACCCAGGAAAACGGATCGTAGCTGGGGATCGTCGGCCAGACGATGCCCGACAGGAGGCCGAGGAACACGGAGATGATCATCGCCGCGGCGAACGGATGTTCCCGGCCCCAGCGGACCGACGGGTGCTCCGCGAGCCGGGTACCCGTACGCGGGGTCTCAGAGACAGTCAACACCGGCATGGCACACCTCAGGCGGTTGGGGTGAAACGGCAGCGCAGCAGGGTGCGCAGGACACGGACACCGTCAAAGGCGGTGAGCTTCTTGCCCTCCTCGGTCGCGCGGGCCCGGTAGTGGACGGGGACCTCGTAGATCCGCTCGCGCCGCTGGACGAGCCGGGCGGTGATCTCGGGCTCGATCGCGAACCCGGGCTCCCGGAGCGGAAGGCTGCGAAACAGTTCCGTCCGGATCATCTTGTGGCAGGTCATGATGTCGCGGACGTACACGTTGAAGATGATGTTGCAGGCGAGGGTCACGCCCCGATTTCCCATCACGAAGAGAAAGCTATGACTCGAGTACCCGTCGAAGGCGCGCACGCCGAAGCAGGCGTTCGCCCGCCCTTCCAGCAGCGGGGGCAGCAGCACGGCGAGATCCGAGGGGTCGTACTCGAGGTCTGCGTCGAAGATCGCCGACATCTCACCGGAGGCGTAACCGAGGGCCGTGCGGACCGCGGCCCCCTTGCCCTGATTGATGACGTGCTCATACAGGCGCACGTTCGCGCCCCAGTCCCGAGAGTGCAGAATCTCGCGCGTCCGGTCCGTCGAACCGTCGTTGACGATGATCAGCTCGAAGTCGACCGGAAGTTCGGTTTCCAGAACCTCGGTGATCGCCTGCTCAACGCGCGCTTCCTCGTTGTAGACAGGCATCAGGATTGACAGCAAGATGGACCTCGGTGAATCGGCTCGGCGGACGCGGGCACGGGGCGCCCGGGCAAGTCGCGGACTGTAGCGGACACCGGGGCTCCGTCACCGGCCTCGATTCGACAGCATGGAGCCTTAATGAACTTTGACGCCGAGGGACTGCTGGAGGGCCTCAGTGGCCGCGATCGAGCCGCCCGCCTGGAGTTGCTCGCCTGGTTGGAGGCCGACGGCGCCGACGTGGCGGAGATGCGGCTCGCCGCCGCTGAGCAGCGCCTCGCCCTACTGCCGCTCGAGCGTCGCCTCGGCGGCCACTTCAGCGCCGCCGAGATTGAGGCGAGCACCGGCCTTCCGGCGGCCCTGATGCTGCACCTTCGACGGCTCGTCGGCCTGCCCCGGGCCGACGTCGATGATCGTGCCTTTGGCGAGTACGACGTCACCCAGGCCCGGTCGATCCGCCAGTTCATCGACGCGGGTCTCGACCTCGAGACGATGGAGGAGCTCACTCGTGTCCTGGGCGAGTCGATGGCGCGCCTGGCCGCATCGGTCGCCGCTGCGTTCGCCGACACGTTCCTGAAGCCGGGGGACGACGAGCTGGAGGTGGCCCGCCGCTTCGACGCGCTCGGCGCCGAGCTGATGCCCGCCCTCGTCCCCGTGCTCGCCGGGAGCTTCAACGCCCACATGCGCGAGAGCATCCACCGGGCGATGCTCGGCGCCGAGCAGCTCGCGAGCGGCCGGATGCGGGATGCCAGAACCCTCGCGATCTGCTTTGCGGACATGGTCGGCTTCACCCGGCTCGGCGGTGAGCTCGAGGTCGGTGAGCTCGGATCGGTCGCCGGCCGTCTCGCCGCGCTCGCCATCGACCACGCCGTCGGCCCGGTCCGCCTGATCAAGACGATCGGGGATGCTGCGATGCTCGTCAGCGACGACCCCGTCGCCCTCGTGGCCGCAGCGCTCGGGCTGATCGAGGACGCCGAGGCCGCCGAACTGCCGACGCTTCGGGCGGGGATCGCCTGGGGAGACGCTGTGCTGCGCTCCGGGGACTACTTCGGCCATTCGGTCAACCTCGCCTCCCGGGTCACCGGCGTGGCGCGGCCCGGCAGCGTGCTCGGCACGGGTGAGGTGCGCAACCTCACCGCGACGGTGTTTGACTGGTCCCCGGCGGGGCGGTTCCGCCTCAAGGGGATCGCCTCCCCGGTCGCGCTGCACCGCGCCCGCTTCGAGGCGTCGCGAACGCGCGGCTGAAGCCCCGTCCGGTCGGGAGCTGCGAACGCGGGAGCGGCGGCTGCGCGACGGCGGCCCTCGCGCTCAGCCCTTGGCGAGCCCGACGAGGTCGACGATGAAGATGAGCGTTGAGTTGGGCGGGATCGTGCTGCCCTGGCCGGTCGCCCCGTAGGCGAGGCTCGGGGGGATGATCAGCTCTCGCCGCCCGCCGACCTTCATCCCGACGAGCCCCTGGTCCCAACCCTTGATCACGGCGCCCTGCCCGAGTTGGAACTCGAAGGCCTTGCCGGGGGTGTCCTTCCACGACGCGTCGAAGATCTTGCCGTTCGAGTAGAGCTCGCCGACGTAGTTGACCGCGAGCTCATCACCGTCGGTGGCGGTCGCCCCGGTTCCGGTGATCAGGTTCTTGACGACGAGCTTGGTCGGAGCGGGCCCACTCGGACGGGAGATCGTGGGCTCCTTGGACAGCGGCCCGGTCTTCGGGGTGGCGTCGTTCAGCGCCGTCGTGCTCGACGTGCTCGTTCCCGCCGTGCTCGTCGTCGCGGTCGACACCGTGGCGGCGGCGGAGGTGGCGCCGTTGGCGGGAGCGGTCACGACGCCCTGGGCGGTCGAGCCGCCACAGGCGGCGACCCCGAACCCGACCGCGGCTGCAGCCAGAGCGGTCGCCCCCGATCGTGTAGCGAAGTGTCGTCTCATCTTCATCGGCGCCGGAGCGTAGCGGGTATCAGCCGGCCGACCGGGTCGAGCCGTGCGGCGGGTCAGCCCGCGATCCGTTCGAGCACCTCCGCGTCAACGTCGAAATTGGCGTGCACAGCGCCAACATCGTCGTTCTCCTCGAGCGCATCGATGAGTTTCATAAGTTTGGCGGCCTCCTCCTCACCGACGGGCACTCGGGTCTTGGGGCGGTAGGCGAGTTCTGCCGCCTCCGCGACGATCTCGACCCTCGCAAGCGCGGCGCGGACCGCGTGGAAGTCCGCGGGCTCGGTGATCACCTCATAGACATCCTCATCGGCCTCGATGTCGAGGGCACCCGCGTCAATGGCGACGATCAAGTCGTCCTCGTCGTACTTGCCGGCGTCGACGACGATCACCCCGCGCCGGTCGAACAGGTAGGCGACCGAGCCGGGCTCGCCGAGGGATCCGCCGTGCTTGGAGACGAGGTATCGGACGTCTGCCGCGGTGCGGTTGCGGTTGTCGGTCAGCGCCTCGATCAGCATCGCGACGCCGCCGGGGCCGTACCCCTCATAGAGCACGGTGTCGTAGCTCTCGGCGTCGGCGCCCTCCCCGGTGCCCTTGAGGATCGCCCGCTCGATGTTGTCCTTGGGCATCGAGGCGGCCCGCGCCTTCTGGATCGCGAGGGCGAGCGCCGCGTTGCCCTCGGGGTCCCCCCCGCCCTCACGGGCCGCGACGGTGACCGCACGGGCGAGTTTGGTGAAGTGCTGTCCGCGCCGCTGATCGACGATCGCCTTCTTGTGCTTGATCGACGCCCACTTGGAATGCCCTGACATGCCAGGTCAGTCTAGGGCCTGACCAGCCGCCCGGGCGCCGGGGTGGGCGCCGTCGCGACGGCGGGAGGCGATGCCCACCGTGGCCAGCCTCCCCAGGGCCGCCGAGGCGCCTCGGTACCATGGCCGCCGACATGGACGCATCCGTCTTCAAGGCCTATGACATCCGCGGCATCCATGGCCGCGACCTCTCCCCCACCGACGCCGAGGCGATCGGGCGCGCCTTCACCCGGGTGATCTCGCACCAGTCGGGCCGGCCCGCGAGCGAACTCCGGCTCGGTCTCGGACGCGACATGCGCCTCAGCGCGCCGGAGATGGCGGCCGCCTACCGCGCCGGCATGGTCGCCGAGGGGGCCACGGTGCTCGACGCCGGTCGGGTCGGCACCGAGATGCTCTACTTCCTCGTCGGCTCCCGCGACCTCGACGGCGGGCTGATGTGCACCGCCAGCCACAACCCGAAGCCCTACACGGGCGCCAAGCTCGTCGGCCGTGGCGCCCTCGCTCTCAGCGGCGAGACGGGAATCGGTGACATTCGCGACCTCGTTCTCGGCGGCGGCCTCGGGGCCCCGGCGGGACCGGCGGGAACGGTGGAGACCGTCGACATCCACCCGGCGTTCCAGACGGCCGCCCTCGCCTTCATCGATCCCACCCGGGTCGCGCCGCTGCGGGTCGTCGTCGACGGCGGCAACGGGATGGCCGGTCCGATGGTCGGCCCGCTGCTGAGCCGGCTTGGACTCGACCTGATCGAGTGCTACTGGAGGCCGGACGGGAACTTTCCCGACCACGAACCGAACCCACTGCTGCCCGAGAACCGGCAGTTCGTCATCG
Organism: Conexibacter sp. DBS9H8; assembly: GCF_023330685.1. Lineage (GTDB taxonomy): Bacteria > Actinomycetota > Thermoleophilia > Solirubrobacterales > Solirubrobacteraceae > Palsa-465. Next base: position 2,339,310 of record NZ_CP097128.1, on the reverse strand, counting down.
ACGAGGTCCGCCGCTGCCGCGCTGACCTCGGGATCGCCTGGGACGGGGACGCCGACCGGTGCTTCTTCATCGACTCCGATGGCGCGTTTGTCGACGGCGACTTCCTCACCGCCCTGCTCGCGCAGTCGCTGCTGGCCAAACATCCCGGTGAGACGATCCTCTACGACATCCGCGCGAGCCGAGCGGTGCCGGACCTCGTCGACGCCGCCGGCGGGACTGCCCTCGTCAACCGGGTCGGACACGCATTCTTCAAGCGACGGATGCGCGAGGAGGGCGGCATCTTCGGCGGTGAGGTGTCCGGGCACTACTACTTCCGCGACTTCTACTGCGCCGACTCGGGCACCCTCCCGGCGCTGCTGATGCTCGAACTGCTGTCGGGCTCCGAGCGTTCCCTCGCCGAGCTCGTCGGCGACCTGCGCCGCCGCTACTTCATCTCCGGGGAGATCAACTCCGAGGTCGCCGACCCGGCCGCCAAGATCGCCGAGATCGCCGCCCGCTACTCCGACGCGGAGCAGCGCACGCTCGACGGCATCAGCATCGACTACCCCGACTGGCACTTCAACGTCCGGCCGTCCAACACCGAGCCGCTGTTGCGCCTCTGCCTCGAGTCGCTCGTCAGTGAGGCGGACATGGAGGCCCGACGTGACGAGGTGCTGGCCCTGATCCGCGCCTGAGTCAGACGGCCCACCGGGGCCATCTGACTCCTACTGGCCGGTGGCCGACGCGCCCGGCTCAAGCGGGGAGACCGCCACGGTCCCGCAGCTCTGGACGGGGCCGTTGGGGATCGCGGTGACGAGCGCTGCCGTGTCGTTGGGAACGATGATCTGGACGCCGGTGTAGCTGCGACATCCCCCTTCCCCGCCCTGGGCGTTCGTGTCGTGCACGGTGACCCGGAAGCTCGCCTCCGCGGCCGGGGCGATGATGAAGCGCCGCGGCGGGGTGGGGCCGAGGATGTCGCGGGTGCTGCGGGTGGTCGCGGTCGGGGCGACGACGCCCGCGCTCTCAAGGAAGCTGAAGCCCGGCCAGCCGTAGGTCACGCATGGGTGGGCGCTGACGTTGGTGAGCGTGAACCCGAGCAGGATCGTGCCGGTCGCCCCGTTCGGCGGGACCGCGGCCGCGTGCAGGTCAGCGCCGACACAGGCGGGCGTGCCCGCCGGCGCCGCGGTCGTCAGCCCGGTGCCGCCGCTGTTGGGGTTGGTGATCGTCGCCGTGCTGATCCTCGCGGGGGCGGTCACCGTCGCCGTCACGCGCGCAGGGGCGGTACCGGTCCGCGCCGGCTGCGACGGGGTCGTCCCCGTCGGTCCTGCCGACGTCGTCGCGCTCGGTGAGCCGCTCGGTGAGGTGCCCGTGGCGTGAGCGGACGCGCTCGGCCGCGTCGCGGTGGCGCCGCACCCGGTGAGGAGCGCGGCGAGAAACACGCCGGCCAAGGAGAGGAGGCGGAGAGGCATCGTCTCACCTTACGCCGCCGCGCCGACGGCTCCTCCCCAGGACCGCCCGGTCCCAGCGGGCACTTGAAGCTGGGGTTATCTTTGTATGGAGTTCATGTTCAGCACCTGGAAGCTCATTCCGGCGGCGCTGGTCGCCGGCACACTGGTCGTGGGGCTCACTGCCCGCCCGCCCCGGTCTCCGGTAGCCGCAGGCGAGCTGATCCGGCTCGTCTTCGCGGTGACGGCGCTCTACCTCGTCGGCGCGGTCGCCCTGCTCGACCACCGGACACCGCTTGCGGTGATCGTCTTCGCCACCGGGCTCGCTCTCTGCGGCCTGGCGGTCTGGCTGTCCCGCGGGGACAACCCACCGCCCCAGGACGACGGCGGCGGGGGCGGAGGTCAGCACCCCCCCCACCAGCCGACCCCGCCGCCGGACTTCGACTTCGACTGGTCCTTCTACGAGGACCAGTTGCGCGAGCCGGTCGCCTGAGCGATCAGAACGTCGTGAAAGCGCCGCTCGCCCGAAAGCTCGGGATGGAAGGCGAGAGCGGTGATCGCACCCTGGCGGACGGCGACCGGGTGCCCGTCGACCTCGGCGAGCACGTCCACCGCGGCCCCCCACTCGCTCACCCAGGGGGCACGGATGAACACGGCATGGACGGTGTCGCCACCCCAGGCAAGGTCGGTCTCAAAGGACTTCACCTGGCGGCCGAAGGCGTTCCGCTGCGTGGTGATGTCGAGCACGCCGAGGTGGTCGCGGTCAAGCATGATCATCCCGGCGCACGTGGCGAGCACCGGGTGCGTGTCGGCGAAGCGGACGATCGGATCGGCGAGGCCCTCCCGGACGATTCCCAGCGACATCACCGTCGACTCACCACCGGGCATCACGAGCGCGTCGAGCCCGACGAGGTCGTCAGGCGTCCGCACCTCGCTGACGTCGGCTCCGAGCCCGTCGAGGATCGCCGCGTGGGCAGCGAACCCGCCCTGGAGGGCGAGGACCCCGACCCGCACCCCGGCCGGGGCCGCCCCGTCGTTCACCAGCCGCGGCCGGCGAGCTGCTGATCGGCGCCGAGTTTGGCGGTCTCGATCGACTCCATTGCCGCACCGAGACCCGTGGACGCTGCCGCCACGCGGGCCGGGTCGCGAAAGTGCGTCGTCGCCTCCACGATCGCACGGGCCCGTCGCTCCGGGTCACCGGACTTGAAGATCCCCGATCCGACGAACACGCCCTCCGCACCGAGTTGCATCACCAGCGAGGCGTCCGCCGGGGTGGCGATCCCACCGGCGCAGAACAGGACCACGGGCAGGCGCCCCTCCCGCGCGACCTGCTGGACGAGCGGAAGCGGGGAGCCGAGTTCCTTGGCCGCCGTGTAGAGCTCGCTCGCGTCCATCGTTCTCAGGCGCCGCAGCTCCCGGTTGATCCGACGCAGGTGCGTGACCGCGTTGACGATGTCGCCGGTGCCGGCCTCTCCCTTGGAGCGGATCATCGCCGCGCCCTCACCGATGCGCCGCAGCGCCTCACCGAGGTTGGTCGCTCCACACACGAAGGGGACCTTGAACGCCCATTTGTCGATGTGGTTGGCCTCATCGGCGGGCGTGAGCACCTCGGACTCGTCGATGTAGTCGACGTCGAGCGCCTCGAGCACCTGGGCCTCGGCGAAGTGACCGATCCGGGCCTTGGCCATCACCGGGATCGTCACCGCCGCCTGGATGCCCTGGATCATCTCGGGGTCGGACATACGGGCGACCCCGCCGTCGCGGCGGATGTCGGCCGGCACCCGTTCGAGCGCCATCACCGCGCAGGCCCCGGCAGCCTCGGCGATCTTCGCCTCCTCCGGCGTGACCACGTCCATGATCACGCCGCCCTTCAGCATCTCGGCCAGGCCCGACTTGACCGTGAAGGTCGCCTCCTGGCGGGGCTCGTGTCCGTTCGTACTCATAGCCCGATCCAGAATAGTCTGTATCGGCATGGACTCCGTGTACGAACTCACCGGCGGCGGGGTGTTCGCGACGGAGTACGCCCGCGGCCCCTGGGATCCCAACCACCAGCATGGCGGAGCCCCGGCGGCGCTGCTGATGCGCGCGTTTGAGGAGACGAGCCCGGACCCGACCCTCGCGCTCACCCGCGTCACGTATGAGCTGATCCGTCCCGTCCCCCTCGGTCCGCTGTCGGTGACCGCGGCCGTCACCCGGCCCGGACGCCGGGTTCAGCTGCTGGAGGGGACGATCTCCACCCCGGAGGGGACCGAGGTCGTCCGCGCCCGCGCCCTGCGCGTCCGCCGGGCCCCGGTGAGCGTCGGCGCCGACCTCAGCCCGAACCGCGCGGCGGCTGAGGCCGCGGCGGGCACGGTGAAGCCCCCCGCGGGCCCGAGCGGTCTCGTGGCCGCACCGTTCTTCTCTGATCGCGTCCTGTTCCCCGGGCACGGGGTTGAGGTGCGCTTCCTCGAGGGCGGCTTCGGAGAGCCTGGACCGGGTACGGCCTGGTTCCGGCTGCTCGTGCCGCTCGTTGCCGGGGAGCGCCCGACCCCGCTCCAGCGGGTTGCGGCCGCCTGCGACTTCCCCAACGGGATTGCCAGCGAGCTCGGCTGGGATCGCTACGTCTTCATCAATCCCGACCTCACCCTCTATCTCGAGCGCGAGCCGATCGGGGAGTGGATCTGCCTGCGCGCCGGGATGCGCGTGATCGAGGGCGGGGCCGGCATCTCCCAGGCGGTGCTCTACGACGAGTCCGGCCGGATCGGACGGTCGCTGCAGTCTCTGTATGTCGCCGAGCGTGACTGAGGCACCCCGTCCGTCGGCTGGCCACCGGGCCGGCGCTGACTACTTGAGCCGGAACGCCTTGATGCGGACGTCGTACTGCTGGGCGTCGCGGCTGTAGACGCCGTAGGCGAGGCCCTGGATGATCGATAGCAGCGCGGCGTGGCTGCGGACGAACGCGGGCGTGTTGGAGCTGTAGTACAGGCGGACCCGTGCGAGCTTGGCGACTTCGGAGAGGGTCGCGTCGGTGATCGCGACCGTCGCCGCCTTGCGGTGGCGGGCGAGCTTCATCGTGCGGGTCACGAGCGGATGGGGCCGGCCGGCCGACAGGCCGATCACCAGCGTCTGCTCGTCGATCCGGGAGAGGCGGCCGAGCGCCTCCTGGGAGGCGCTGGCGACGACCTCGGCGCGCAGATCGAGCAGCATCAGCAGGTGACGAAAGTAGGAGGCGAAGAACGCCATCTGGTCGGTGCCGGCGATGAGCACCCGCTCGGCGGAGACGATCGCGTTGATCGCCGCCTCGACGTCGGCGCGGGACAGTTTGCGGGCGGTGTCCTCGACGTTGACGTGGTCGGCGGCGAGGACGGACTCGAACTCGGTGTGGTCGAGGCTGAACAGCGGGGTGCTCGTTCCGCTGATGACCATCCCGTCGAGCTCGAGCCCGGCGGTCCGCAGCCGGCGGTACTCGTCCCGGGCAGCCTGCTGAAGCTCCGGGAAGCCCTCGAATCCGAGCGCCTGGGAGAAGCGCACGACCGTACTCGAGGATGTGTTCGCCCGCCGGGCGAGCTCCTCAGCGGTCTGGAAGGCCGCCTCGTCGAGGTGGTCGACGATGTACTGAGCGACGTCCTTCTGGGAGCGGCTGAACTCGTCGAACCGTGCCGTGATGTAGGTCGACAGGACCTGATGACCGTGGGGCGCCTCGGGCGCGGCGGTGGAGCTGGAAGCGTGCTTCATGGGCAGCGTCTCATTCGACGCTGCCCCCGGGGTTCCCTGCCTCGATCAGAGCGAGGCGGAGCGCTTCTCGTCGTAGGCACGCATGCGCGCCTGGTTCTCCTTGCGCTCGGTGAGCACGGCGGTGAGCGAGTAGCCGATCAGGAACGTCGCCAGAGCGGGGATCGCGACAAACCAGGTGAGGATGAGCGCGAGCGTGTAGCTGAATGAGGATGTCGAGTGGCCCAGCGAGGGCAGATACCCGTGGACGATCCCTCCAAACAGGATGAGCATGGCGGGGATGATACGCCTCGGGCCCGGCACACGGGTCCCCGCGGGGCCCCATGGCATTCAGGTCGACTGACGCTTTAGGGTTTGGGCCGTCCGCGGCCCTGTAGCTCAGCGGTCAGAGCACCCGGCTCATAACCGGTGAGACGCAGGTTCGAATCCTGCCAGGGCTACTCACTCCTTCCCGGCCTGGCGACGTCCGCCCCATTCCGTCCGCCCGGGCCGGCCCCGTGGGCGCTGCTAGGGTTTTAGCCAAGGGCGTCTCCTGATGCCCACGAGGCAGGGCACCCCGGTCCCGCGGTGACGCGGTTGGTGAGCATCAGCCTCTCCACCCGACCGGCTGCCGCATGCGCGCCCGCCGACAAGGAGTCATCCGTTGTCTGAGGACCCGTCCTTTTCCGACCTCGGCACGAGCCGTGCCGTCGTCAACGCCCTGGCCGAACAGGGCATCGACAAGCCCTTCGCGATTCAGGCCAAGGTGATCGCCGACGTGCTCGCCGGCCGTGACGTGCTCGCGCGTTCCCCGACCGGCTCGGGCAAGACCCTGGCCTTCGGCGTCCCGCTCGTCGACCGCATCGCTGCCGACGCGGCCCGCCCCGCCGCGCTCATCCTCGCTCCCACGCGGGAGCTGGCGATCCAGATCGTCGACGAGCTGCGACCGATCGCACGGGCACGGGCGCTGCGCATCAGCTCCGTCTACGGCGGGGTCGGACTCGTCAAGCAGGGCAAGGAGGCGGCGACATCCCACATCATCGTCGCGACCCCCGGCCGCCTCGAGGATCAGCTCTCACGACGCGCCTTCACCCTCGACCACGTGCAGGTTCTCATCCTCGATGAGGCCGACCGCATGCTCGACATGGGCTTCAAGCCGGCGGTCGACCGGATCGTCGGGCTCTGTCGCCGTCCCCGGCGCCAGACCCTGTTCTTCTCCGCGACCCTCGACGGCGCCGCCGGCCAGGCGGCCCGCACATACACGTCGCGTCCGGTCGAGCATGAGCATGGGCCGGAGCAGCGCCGGGCCAACGCGCAGATCGAGCACCGCTTTGTCGAGACCGCCCACGAGCACCGCGTGAGCGCGCTCGTCGAGCAGCTCAACGCCCCCAAGCGTGAGCTGACGCTCGTCTTCGTCCGCACCAAGCGCGGTGCCGACCGGCTCGTCACCCGCCTGGCCGGCAACGGGATCAAGGCCGTCGCGATGCACGGCGACAAGAGCCAGCGCCAGCGCGAGCGGGCGCTGTCCCAGTTCGAGAACTGGGAGGTTGACGTGCTCGTCGCGACCGACGTCGCCGCCCGCGGCATCGACGTCAGCGGCATCAGCCACGTGATCAACTTCGATCCGCCCGAGGATTCGGACACCTACGTCCACCGGGTCGGCCGGACCGGACGGGCCGGTGCTCAGGGAATCGGGATCACCCTCCTCTCCCCCGACCAGCGCCACGACATCGTCCGGCTCGCCGGTGACCTGGGCATCCCCCATCAGCTCGGCGGCAGCAGCGTCGCCGCTCCGGCGGCGAGCAAGCCTGCCACCTCACGGCCGCGGCGCCGCCCCGCCGAAGGTGGGAGCGGGTCGGGACGCCCGCGGGCGAACCGGCCCGCCCGGCGGCGCTGAGCCCGGCGTTCCCGACTGCGCGATCAGGAGAGCCCGAGCTCGGGGGGCCCCTTGAACGGGTCAGCACCGGCTGAGGCGGCCCGCCCCTCAGACCGGGGAGCGTAGACGGGGGCGACCTCGGTCAGCAGGGCGGTGACGACGGTCGGATCGAACTGGCTGCCGGCGCAGCGCTTCAGCTCGTCGGCGGCAACCTCGGCGCTGAGCGCGCGCCGGTAGGGGCGGCTGCTCGTCATCGCGCTCCACGCGTCGGCGACGGCGACGATCCGCGCCTCGATCGGGATCGCTTCGCCGCACAGCCCGTCCGGATAGCCCGAGCCGTCGAAGTGCTCGTGGGAGTGGCGGACGATCCGTCCGACCGCCGCGAGACTGCCGCCGACGCGGTCGAGCATCTCCTGGCCGCGGACGGTGTGTTCGCGCATGATCACCCACTCCTCCGGGGTGAGCTTGCCGACCTTCTGGAGGATCGCCTTGGGGACGGTGATCTTGCCGACGTCGTGCAGCAGGGCCCCGTAGCGCACGTTGAAGAGAGCGAGTGGGTCGAGCTCGAGGCGGACCGCGACGCTGAGCGCGAGCTCCGCGACCTCCCGGCTGTGCATCCCGGTGTAGGCGTCATCGTCCTCGAGGACGTCACCGAGCAGCTCGGCCGTCTCCCGGTATGTGCTCGACAGGGTGAGCGACCCCTCCACCCGCTGCCGGCGCTCGCGGGCGAACAGGGCGAGCAGCCCGATGATCGGCACGACGAGCAGGAGCAGCAGCGGCCGACCGCGCACCGAGGCGTCGACGAACAGGCCGATGCAGCTGAGGGCGACATCCACGAGGTAGAGCCAGGCGACGACCGACAGCAGATCGCCCGGCCGGGTCCGGTCGGCGAACCAGCTGCGCCCGAGGCCGAACAGCAGATCGACACCGAACTGGGCGGCGAGCGCGAGGGTGTAGATCGGCCACTGAGACCAGGTGAACCCGTGGACCCCGGCGAGCACGAGCACGGCCGCCGGACCGAGCGCGTAGGCGCAGTCCCCGCCGACGCGGGAGAGGACCGCGGCGGCGGAGGGCCGTCCCCCGGTGCGTAGCCCCGGTATGAGCAGCGGAACGAGACGACAGCCGATGACGACGAGAGGCACGAGCGCCGGCGGGATCACAACGAGCATCGGCACGAAGGCGAGCTGGGTCGGCGCCGTGAGCGCCACCCCAACCGGAAAATTGATCTGGGCCGCGATGATGTAAAGGGTGACCGCGAGCGCGCCACCGACTGGGCTGACATGGCCAGGAGGCCCGAACGCGCCAAGGCCAACGGCAGCGAGCACCACGATGGCGGCCGCCAGACCCTCCGTCACCAACAACCTTCGCGCTCGTCCATCCCAGCGAGCGAGAGCGCTCAGATGCAGCCGCTCTCCAGCCGGAGTGTCGTACAGGTCCAGGTCCATGACGCCCACAAGAGCGTACACCGACCTGCCGTTGCGAGAAACCCGCAACGTGCGAACTCTCAGGCCCGGTTGATGGGACCGATGGAGCGGTGTCGGTTACCGGGTGGATGGGGGCGGTCGGCTCTCAGGCCGGTCCGATACACCCGGTTCCGATCGATCAGCAGTCGTTACCGCACCGCATCCACGGATCGACGTAGACGTCCTTGACCACCGCGCGCCCGCTCCCGCCGACCGCCGTCACGGTCACCGCGAGGCGACCGTTGCTGTCAGTCAGTTCGCGCTGCACGGCGGCCGGGACCGCGATCACCGGGCTCGGGGCGAGCCGGCGGGCGGTGATCGTGCCGAGCGGCACCTGGCTGACGACCCCGTCGATGTTCAGGCGAGCGGTCACCGCAAGCGTCGAGGTGGCCCCGGAGAGGTTGCCGGCGTAGAAGCGGACGGTGTGGACGTTCGCTCCCGGGAAGCTCGCCGACGTCGCACTCGCACCGTCGGTGAGGGCAAGCGCCCGGGCCCCGACGCCGAGACCAGGGGTTGCGTCGGTGATCACCGCCGCGCCGTCACGGAGGCTCCAGCGGGCCGCGTCGGCCCGGAAGCTCCCGCCCGGCACGAGGTCATAGAGCGCCCGGTCACCGTAGGCGGTGAAGGGATGGACGAGGGCGGGCTCGGCGAGGCCGCCCGTGCGGGACGGGGTGGCGGCCGAGCCGGAGAGGGCGCCGGCGGCGAGACCGGCTCCGACCGTGACGGCAGCCCCGGCGGCGAGGGTGGCCGGCAGGACGACGAGACGACGAGACATGCTGTTCTCCTTGGTTGGGTGATTGACCGTCACGCAACCGGGTCGGCCCCGTCCTGCATTCCCGACCACACCCCGCTCTCACATCATCGGTCTGTGGTGCCCCCTACAGCCGGGCGAACCTCGGCAGCCCTCTGGCCGACTCCCACGTAACCGGGCGGGCTGCCTCATCGCAAGGGCGCCACGCGTCCGGTGGACGAAAATCCGACGCACGATGCGAGAAACCGCGCAGCACCAACTATACCCCTATTTTGCAGGGAATAGTTGGACCCAAGATCTCGGTTCTCGTTACAGCACTGGACGCTGGCGCGCCCACGGTCGCGTCGCCTCGATCTGGGCGGCGAGGGCGTATAGTACCGCCTCGCCTCCGAGGCGGCCGACGAGTTGGACCGACAGGGGCAACCCGTCGGAACCGAAGCCGGCCGGGAGCGTCAGGGCAGGCTGGCCGGTGAGGTTGAACAGGGCCGTCCACGGGGTGAACCGGGCGGCGGTGTCGAACGCGACCGCGGCGTGGCGTCCGTGGCGTCCCTCCGCGGGCAGGGCGGTCCGCGCGAGGCCGGGCGTGATGAGCACGTCGAAACGGTCCCACAGGGCGAGAATGCGCGCACTCGTCGCCGGGCGGTGGGCGAGCAGCGCCGCTCGCCGCCGATCACTCACCAGGCGGGCGCCCACCCAAGCCATCTGACGGGTCGAGCGCTCGGTCGACCCCGGATCGCTGAGGCGCTGGAAATCCTCGCTGATGCCGCGCAGGTAGGTCTGGGTCAGCTCGAGGGCGGCGAGCCCGTACGCGGGGTCGGCATCCTCGACACGGTGTCCGAGCTCACCGAGCAGACGGCGGGTGCGGTCGAGGGCGAGCCGTTGGTCGGGGGCGACCCGGCCGATGATCCCGGGCGGGAGCTTCTCCGATACGGCGATCGCGAGCGGCCGGCTCACCCGGCCGGCCCCGGCCGCCCCGGCGGCGGCGGCATCGCTGAAGGATTCCGCGGGCAGGCTCGTCCCCTCCCCGCCAGCCATCACCTCGAGCAACAGAGCACTGTCGGCGACGGTGCGAGCGAGCGCCCCGTAGGTGGAGAGTCCCAGCCACGGCTCCTGCAACGGCAGCGTGGAGACGCGACCGCGGCTCGGCTTCATGCCGACAAGACCACAGCAGGCGGCCGGGATCCGAATCGACCCGGCGCCGTCGGAGCCGGTGGCGGCAGGGACGAGCCCGGCGGCGACCGCCGCCCCTGATCCGCCGGAGGAGCCTCCGGGCGAACGCGAGCGATCCCATGGGTTCCGAGTGATCCCGTTCGCGTCGGTCGCCGTCCACGGGAAGATCATCAGCTCGGGAACGTTGGTCACCCCGACCGGGATCGCCCCAGCCGCCCGCAGCCGCGCGACCGCGACAGCGTCTGCCGGGTTCACCGCGGCAGGAGAGCGCGAGCCGTAAGTGCTGCGATGCCCAGCAACGGCCATGTCGTCCTTGATCGCGATCGGCACCCCGGCGAGCGGCGCCTCCGCGAGCCTGCCCCCGGCGGTGAGCTGGTCGGCCTCCGCCCGCGCCTCATCAGCCCACACCTCGCGGAAGGCGTTGAGAGTCGGATCGTGGGCGGCGATCCGCGCGAGGAAGCACTCGACGACCTCCCGCGGGCTCACCTCTCCGGCGCGGACGCGCTCGGCGAGCGTGGTGACTCCGGAGAAGGCGAAATCCTCATCGGTCTCGACGTTCATGCTCGGGAGTGTCTCATCTGGAGGCGAGGGCGCGCACCATCGCGGCAATCGCGACCGGGAGCCGGTGGGCGCCACCGCCGTGCCCGCCCTCGAACAGCTCGAAGCTGTGGGTGACGCCGAGCCGGGTGAGCTCGTCCGACATCGCCTGGGCGCCGAGGTCGAGGTTGGCCTCATCCGCCCGGCCGGCCTCGAGGTGGACGTGGCACAACCCGGCAAGCGCGTCGGCGTGGCGGGCGGCGAGATGGACGGGATCCCAGGCGAGCCAGCGGGCGAAGACGTCGGGCAGCGTCTGTCCGGTACGCGGATCGAACGGCAGCTCGGGCCGTCCATCCGGGCCCGGCGAATACGCGGCGGCCGCGGCGTACAGGGTCAGCAGCAAGCCGAAGCGCCGGTACTCGAACCGGTCGGCCGCGGCGAACTCGGCGACGAAGGTCTCCATCGATCCGTCGAACCGGTCACGCAGCACCTTCGCCGCGGCGGGAAAGTCCGGAGCCATGCTCACCTCGAACAGGGCATCTCCGGCCCGGGAACTGAAGGCACCGAAGCGGTCGGGGCGCAGCATCGCGTTGACCATCGCACCATATCCACCGGAGCTGTGGCCGGCGAGGCCGCGGCCCTCGGGGCCGTCGATCACCGGGTACTGGGCGTCGATGAAGGGCACGACCTCATCACAGAGATAGTCGGCGTAGTTGCCGACACCCGGCGAGTTGATGAACTGAGCGCCGCCGAGGGAGGTCCACGCGTCCACGAAGACGATGACGCAGGGCGCCAGCGCGCCGTCGCGGGAGAGGCTGTCGAGTGCCTCGAACACCGTCGGCGTGAACACGTCTCGGTTGAACCAGCGGTCGGCCTGGTTGAGGAAGGCCTGGAGGACGAAGACCGCCGGGACGGCCGGAGCGCCCGGATCCTCGGTGAGCGAGCGAACCCCGGCCGTCCGGTAGACGTAGAGCGGGCGCACCAGCGGGTCCCCGAGCGGGTTGTCAGCGAGCGCGTCGGAGCGGACATGGAGGCGGTCAAGACCGCCGTGAAGGGGGTTCTGCCACGGGGGGCCGAGCGGACCGTCGGCAAGTGTGAGGGCCATCACGGCGAGGTTATATTGGCGTGAGTGTCCGAGCCTGAACCCGCCCTCCCCTCCGCTGTCATCGCCCCCTCCGACGACGCCGCCGACATCGATGCGACCGAGACCGCCGAGTGGCTCGACGCGATCGACGCCGTCGTCGCCCACGACGGTCTCCCCCGTGCCCGGCACCTACTCGCCGCGGTCGTCGACCGTGCCCAACACGCCGGGAGCGGGCCGATCGGGGCGCTCAACACCCCGTACGTCAACACGATCCCGGCGAGCGAGGACGTCCCGCTGCCGGGAGACGGCGAGTGCGAGCGCCGGCTGCGCTCGATCGTCCGCTGGAACGCGATGGCAATGGTCATCAGGGCCAACAAGGTGTCCTCCGAACTCGGTGGGCACATCGCCTCGTTCGCCTCACTCGCGACCCTGTACGAGGTGGGCTACAACCACTTCTGGCACGCGCCGTCAGACAGCCACGCCGGAGATCTCATCTACTTCCAGGGGCACTCCTCGCCGGGCAACTACGCCCGCGCCTTCCTCGAGGGCCGCCTCAGCGAGACGCAGCTGGACAACTTCCGCCAGGAGGTCGGCGGTCAGGGACTGGCCTCCTACCCCCATCCGTGGCTGATGCCCGAATTCTGGCAGTTCCCCACCGTCTCCCTCGGTCTCGGTGCGATCACCTCCATCTATCAGGCCCGGTTCATGCACTACCTGCAGGCCCGCGGGATCGCCGATACGGCCGGGCGCAAGGTGTGGGCGTTCCTCGGAGACGGTGAGATGGACGAACCCGAGTCGATGGGTGCGATCGGACTCGCCGGCCGGGAGCGGCTCGACAACCTCATCTGGGTCGTCAACTGCAACCTCCAGCGCCTCGACGGTCCCGTGCGCGGCAACGGGAAGATCATCCAGGAGCTCGAATCCGATTTCCGCGGCGCCGGTTGGAACGTGATCAAGGTGATCTGGGGGGCCCGCTGGGACCCGCTGCTGGCCGCCGACCATGACGGGCGCCTCGTGCACGTGATGGAGCAGAGCGTCGACGGCGAGTACCAGACCTACAAGTCCCGCGACGGCGCCTATGTCCGCGAGCACTTCTTCGGCAAGGACCCGGTCCTGCGTGACCGCGTCCGGGAGATGTCCGACGAGGAGATCTGGCTGCTCAACCGGGGTGGGCTCGACCAGCAGAAGGTCTACAGCGCCTACCACGCGGCGGTGCGCACCGAGGGCCGCCCGACGGTGATCCTCGCCAAGACGATCAAGGGGTACGGGATGGGCCCGGCCGGTGAGGGACAGATGACCACCCACCAGGCCAAGAAGATGACCGAGGACGCGCTGCTCGCCTTCCGGGATCGCTTCGAGCTGCCCCTCGACGACGATCAGGTCCGCCGCGCCGACTACTACAAGCCGCCTGAGGACTCCGACGTGATTCGCTACCTGCGCGAGCGGCGAGCCGAGCTCGGCGGCCCGCTCCCCGCTCGCCGGCGCACGAGTCCGACGACCCCGCCGGTGCCGGGACTGTCGGCCTTCCAGTCCCAGCTGGAGGGAACCGGCGAGCGTGAGGTGTCGACGACGATGGCGTTCGTCCGGGTCCTCTCCACCCTGCTGCGCGACAATCAGATCGGACCGCGGATCGTCCCGATCGTGCCGGACGAGTCGCGCACCTTCGGGATGGAGGGGATGTTCCGCCAGTACGGGATCTACGCCCCCTTCGGTCAGCACTACCACCCCCAGGACGCCGAGCAGCTCTCCTTCTACAAGGAGGACCCTCACGGGCAGATCCTCGAGGAGGGCATCACCGAGGCCGGGTCGATGTCGAGCTTCATCGCCGCCGGCACCGCCTATTCGGCTCACGCGCAGCTGATGATCCCCTTCTACGTCTACTACTCGATGTTCGGCTACCAGCGGGTCGGCGATCTCGTCTGGGCGGCCGCGGACTCACGGACACGCGGGTTCCTGTTGGGCGGGACGGCGGGCCGAACGACCCTCAACGGCGAGGGCCTCCAGCATGAGGACGGTCACTCCCATCTGCTCGTCTCCGTCGTTCCCAACGTGCGCGCCTATGACCCGACCTATGCCTATGAGGTCGCCGTGATCATTCAGGCGGGCCTCGAGGCGATGGTCGCCCGGCAGGAGGACGTCTTCTACTACCTCACCGTGATGAACGAGAACTACCCCCACCCGGCGATGCCCGACGGTGCACGGGACGGGATTCTCGCCGGGATGTACCTGCGCAGCGACGCCGGGTCGCCCCGGTCGCGCAAGCCACGGGTCCAGCTGCTCGGCTCGGGCACGATCCTCCGTGAGGTCGAGGCGGCCGCCGCCCTGCTCGCCGAGGACTTCGGCGTGCTCGCCGACGTCTGGTCGGTGACCTCCTTCACCGAACTGCGCCGCGACGGAATCGCCACCGAGCGCTGGAACACGCTGCATCCGACCGAGCCGGCGCGTGTACCGCACGTCACCCGCGCCCTCGCGTCCCGGCGGGGACCGGTGATCGCCGCGACCGACTACCTCCGTGCCTTCCCCGACCAGATCCGCGCCTGGGTCCCGCCCGGACGGACCTACCGGACCCTCGGCACCGACGGCTTCGGGCGCAGCGACTACCGCCGGGCGCTGCGTCGGTTCTTTGAGGTCGACCGCCACCATGTCACCGTCGCCGCGCTCAAGGCGCTCGCCGATGACGGCGCCGTCTCCCCGGAGACGGTCGCCGAGGCGATCACCCGCTACGACATCAACCCCGAGGCCCCGATCCCCACGAGCGTATGAGCGACCTGATCGAAGTGACCGTCCCCGACATCGGCGACTTCTCGGATGTCCCGGTGATCGAGATCCTCGTCGCCGAGGGCGACCGGGTCGCCGCCGACGATCCGCTGCTGACCCTCGAGTCCGACAAGGCGACGATGGATATCCCCGCACCGGCCGCCGGCACCGTCGCCCGGATCGCCGTGGGGCTCGAGGACCGCGTCTCTGAGGGCGCGCTGCTGCTCGAGCTCGCCCCGACGGAGTCGGCGGCGGCCTCCCCGGCCGACGGGCTCGGGGAGGCCGAGGCACCGCTCGGCAGCGCGGCCGGCGCCCACCTCGAGGCGGAGACCGAGAGCGTCGCCCCGCCCGCACCGTCCGCTCCCGCACCGTCCTCCTCCGCGCCCGCGGCCCCACCCTCCCCCCCGGCGGCCCCCGCCCCACCCTCCGGATCCGCGACCGGAGCCTCTGCCCCCGCCGGGGTGATCTACGCCTCCCCGTCGGCGCGCCGGCTCGCCCGGGAGTCCGGGGTTGACATCGGCGCCCTCGGCGGAAGCGGCCGGCTCGGGCGGATCACCGTCGACGACGTGCGCGCCGCCGCCCAGGCGGCGGCCGCCGCGCCCGCCGGCAGGTTGGGCGGTCTCGAGCTCGCGCCGTGGCCGACGGTCGACTTCTCCCGGTTCGGGCCCACCGAACGCGTCCCGCGCACCCGGATCCAGAAGATCTCGGCGCCCAACCTCGCCCGCAACTGGGTGATGATCCCCCACGTCACCCAGCACGACCACGTCGACATCACCGACCTGGAGGCGTGGCGGGTCCAGCTCAACGCCGAGCAGCGGGAGGTGAAGTTCACGATGGTGAGCTTCCTCATCCGTGCCGCGGTGGCAACGCTGCGCCGGTTCCCCGACTTCAACGCGAGCCTCGACGGGGACGACCTCGTCCACAAGCACTACTACAACATCGGCTTTGCCGCCGATACACCGAACGGCCTCGTCGTTCCCGTGATCAAGGACGCCGACACCAAGGGCCTCGCGGCGATCGCCC
The DNA here is from genome assembly GCF_023330685.1 of Conexibacter sp. DBS9H8. Classification (GTDB taxonomy): domain Bacteria; phylum Actinomycetota; class Thermoleophilia; order Solirubrobacterales; family Solirubrobacteraceae; genus Palsa-465. The sequence goes on along the minus strand of NZ_CP097128.1, from coordinate 2,323,535 downwards.
GAGAGCTCGCGACGGTGTCGGCCCGGGCGCGGGAGGGGAAGCTCGCACCGGCGGACATCAGCGGATCGACGTTCAGCATCTCCTCCCTCGGCGGGATCGGCGGGAGCTTCTTCACCCCGATCATCAACGCGCCCGAGGTGGCGATCCTCGGCGTCTCGCGGGCGAGCCTCGCCCCGGTGTGGGACGGGACGGCCTTCGTGCCCCGTCTGCTGCTCCCGCTCAGCCTCTCCTACGACCACCGCGTGATCGACGGGGCCGCGGCGGCACGGTTCATCGTCGCCCTCGGTGAGGTCCTCGCCGATCTGCGCCGGGCGCTGCTGTGATAGAGGTGCGGGTTCCCGACATCGGCGATTTCGACGCCGTTCCGGTGATTGAGATCCTCGTCAGTGAAGGTGACCGGGTCAGCGCGGAGGATCCGCTGCTCACCCTCGAGTCCGATAAGGCGACGATGGACATTCCCGCCCCCGCGGCGGGAACGGTGACGCGGATCGCCGTCGGCCTCGAGGACCGCGTCTCGGAGGGCTCGGTGCTGCTCGAACTCGAACCGAGTGACCGTCCGGCCACACCGACGCCCGCGGCCCCGGTGGCCACGTCCACGCCTTCGGCCCCACCCGCCCCGACGGTCCCACCCGCCCCGACGGCCCCACCGGCGCCCGCGCGCGCTGCAGCTGCGCCGGCGGCATTCACCGGCGACCCCGCGCGGGACGCCCAGGTCGTGGTGATCGGGGCGGGCCCCGGCGGTTACACGGCCGCGTTCCGGGCCGCGGACCTCGGTCTCAGGACGGTGCTGATCGAGCGCGAGCCTCGCCTCGGCGGAGTCTGCCTCAACGTCGGCTGCATCCCCTCCAAGGCGCTGCTGCACGCGGCCAAGGTGATCACGGACGCCGAGGCGATGGCCGAGCATGGCGTCCGGTTCCCCGCTCCGCGCGTCGACCTCGCGGAACTCATCGGGTGGAAGGCCGCGGTGGTCGACCGGCTCACCGGTGGGCTCGCCCAGATGGCGAAGGCGCGCCAGGTTGAGGTCATCTCCGGTGAGGCCGCCTTCCTCGACGACCACCGGCTGTCTGTCGGGAACAGGACGGTCAGCTTCGACGCGGCGATCATCGCGGTCGGATCACGGCCGGTCTCGCTTCCCTTCCTCCCGGAGGATCCCCGTGTCATCGACTCGACCGGGGCGCTCGCCCCGGCCGACATCCCCCGCCGGCTGCTCGTGATCGGTGGCGGGATCATCGGCCTGGAGATGGCGACGGTCTATGACGCCCTCGGGAGCCGGGTGACCGTCGTCGAGATGGCCGACCAGCTCATCCCCGGAGCCGATCCGGACCTCGTCAGGCCACTGGCCAGACGCGTCAGCGAGCGGTACGAGGCCGTCCACACGGGGACGCAGGTCGCGTCGGTCAAGGCCCAGAAGAACGGGCTCAAGGTGACCTTCGCCGGACCGGACGCACCAGGCCCGGCGATCTTCGACCGCGTCCTCGTCGCCGTCGGCCGTCGGCCCAACGGCGACCACCTCGGGCTGGGGCAGAGTGGCGTGGCCGTCGACGCCCGCGGGTTCATCGCCGTCGACGCCCAGCTGCGGACGAACGTCGCTCATATCTTCGCCATCGGGGACGTCACCGGCGGGCCGATGCTCGCCCACAAGGCGACGCATGAGGCGAAGGTCGCCGCCGAAGTGATCGCCGGCACGCTCGCGGGCACGGATCCGGCCCGCCTTCCCGCCTTTGACGCCCGGGCGATTCCCTCGGTCGCCTACACCGATCCGGAAGTCGCCTGGATGGGCCTCACCGAGACGGCCGCCCGCGCGGCCGGCACGCCGGTATCCACCCAGCTGTTCCCGTGGTCGGCCTCCGGACGAGCTCTCGGGCTCGGGCGCCCGGAGGGGATGACCAAGCTTCTGTTCGACCCCGACTCGGGTCACCTGCTCGGAGCCGGGATCGTCGGGGTCGGCGCCGCCGACCTTATCGCCGAGACCGTTCACGCCCTCGAGATGGGCGCGAGCGCGGAGGACATCGGGTTGACGATTCACCCGCACCCGACGCTGTCGGAGACGATCGCCTTCGCCGCGGAGCGGGAGACCGGGGCGATCACCGACCTCCCCCAGGCCCGCCGGCGTCCGCGTTGACCCCGGCTCCGGCGCCTCCTGAGGCCGACCCGGATGACGGTGTGCCTTCGATCAGCCGCCGCGGCCGCGGCGCCGGCGCCGGCGCATGAGCCCGAGTCCCCCGAGCAGCGCGAGCACCCCCCACCCGGCTCGGCGCCGGCGGCGGGACCGCGGACTGGCCGTGTGTCCTGAGGCGGAAGCGACCGTCCCCGGGAGGGCGAACTCCTCGGCGGCGAGCACGTCGTGGGGGGGGTCGACCCCGGCGGGGTCATAGGGGCTCGCCGGCAGCTCGAGCGGAGCGCTTGTGACCGTCAGGATCTGGTCGGGGGCGGGCAGGGCGAACTCCTCGGCGGCGAGGATGTCGTGGGGCTCCGCGTCGGCGAGAGCGGGGTCCGGGGCGGGGAGGACGAACTCCTCCGCCGCGAGGACATCGTGGGGCTCGGCGTCGGCGAGAGCGGGGTCCGGGGCGGGGAGGACGAACTCCTCCGCCGCGAGGACATCATGCGGAGACGGGTCGTCGGCTGGCATGCGGGGATCTTCTCAGACGGGAGGGCCCGGCGCCAGTACCCGGATCCGCAAACCCAAGATGCTGATAATCTTAGTCAGCACCGCTGAGATCATCCGGTCTGTTCGCGCGGCGATTGATACCCTTCGGCCTTCTGTCAGTCAGTAAGCCTCGATGAAAGTGGTTTCTCGATGACCAGACTTCTGCTCGTACCGCTCGATGACGCGGTCGTCTTTCCCGGCATGTCGGTGACGCTTGCCGTGGACACCGCCGACGAGGAGACGGTGCTGCTCGTCCCCCGGCACGAGAAGGAGTACGCGGGGGTCGGCACGGTGGCGACCGTCTCTGACCGCGTCCGCCTGCCCGGGGGCGCGCGCGCCTCCGTACTCGAGGGTCGCCACCGCGGCATCGCCGGTGCGGCCTCCACGATGCCCGACGGCCGGCTCTACGTCGAAGTCGAGGAGGCACCGGACCCGACCGGCACGACGAGCCGGGAGACGCGCGAGCTCGAGCGCGAGTACCGAGCCGTCGTCGAGGAGATCCTCGAACTGCGCGGTGACGACGGGCGCGTCGCCCAGTTCCTGCGGTCAATCACCGAGCCCGGCGCACTTGCGGACACGAGCGGCTACTCGCCCGACCTCAATTACGAACAGCGGGTGCAGCTGCTGCAGCGGACCGACGTCGGCGAGCGGCTCGCGCTCGCCCTCGAGTTCCAGCGCGAGCGTCTTGCCGAACTGCAGGTGCGCAAGCGGATCCGCGAGGACGTTGAGTCGGGCGCGGAGAAGCAGCAGCGCGAGTACTTCCTGCGCAAGCAGATGGAGTCGATCCGCAAGGAACTCGGTGAGGACGACGGTTCGGTGATCGAGGAGTACCGGACGAAGATCGCCGAGGCCGGAATGCCCGGCGCCGTCCGCGAGCAGGCGGAGAAGGAACTCGGTCGGTTCGAGCGCGTCGGCGAGCAGTCCGCCGAGTCGAGCGTCATCCGCACCTACCTCGACTGGCTGATCGCCGTCCCGTGGGACACACGGTCGGACGAGCGCCTCGACCCCGGCTACGCACGGGAGATCCTCGACCGCGAACACGCCGGCCTCGAGGACGTCAAGGATCGAATCGTCGAGTACATCGCGGTCAAGCGACTGCGGACCGAGCGTGGGATCCAGGAGGACCGCCGCTCCGGCGCGATCCTCACGCTGATCGGCCCTCCCGGAACCGGGAAGACCTCGATCGGGGAGTCGATCGCCCGCGCGACCGGACGGGAGTTCGTCCGTATGTCCCTCGGGGGGGTCCGTGACGAAGCGGAGATCCGCGGCCATCGCCGGACCTACATCGGCGCTCTTCCCGGCCGCCTCGTGCGCGCCCTCCGGGACGCCGGAACGATGAACCCGGTGATCATGCTCGATGAGGTGGACAAGGTCGGCAACGACTGGCGCGGCGATCCCGCCTCTGCCCTGCTGGAGGTGCTCGACCCGGCCCAGAACGGCAGCTTCCGCGACCACTACCTTGACGTCGAGCTCGATCTCTCGAACGTTCTCTTCATCGCGACGGCAAACATGGCCGACACGATCCCGGGCCCGCTGCTGGACCGGATGGAGGTGATCCGCTTTGACGGCTACACGACCTCGGAGAAGGTCGCGATCGCCCGCGGCTACCTGTGGCCCCGCCAACTCGATCGCAACGGCCTGCGCGCGGAGGAGGTGACAATCTCCGATGCACTCCTTGAGACGGTGGTGACCGAGTACACGCGGGAGGCCGGCGTCCGCCAGCTCGAGCGGGAGCTCGGAACGATCCTGCGCAAGACGGCAACCCGGATCGCCGCCGCACTGCCCGCCGGCGCCGCGGGCGGCAATGCGGGATCCGACGGCGGTCCGAGCACAACCACAACCGATGCGGTCGGGACAACGGAGACAGCGCCCCCGGTCACTCTCGACATCGAGGCGGTCCGGGACGCTCTCGGACGCCAGCGCTTCTTCCAGGAGTCGGCGGTGCGCACGGCGGTTCCCGGAGTCGCCACCGGACTGGCCGTGACCGGCGCCGGCGGTGACGTCCTGTTCGTGGAGGCGACGGCGATGGAGAGCGCCAACGGGGCGGGAGGCCTGACCCTCACCGGCCAGCTCGGAGAGGTGATGAAGGAGTCCGCCCAGATCGCCCTCTCCTACGTGCGCGGGCACGCGGAGGAGCTCGGTGTCGACCCAAGCGCGTTCACCGGCAAGTCCTTCCACGTCCACGTCCCCGCGGGCGCGATCCCCAAGGACGGCCCATCCGCCGGGGTGACGATGGTGACGGCCTTCACGTCGCTGCTCAGCGGCCGGCCGGTGCGGCACACCGTGGGCATGACCGGCGAGGTCACCCTGCAGGGTCGCGTCCTGCCGATCGGTGGGGTCAAGCAGAAGGTGCTCGCCGCCCACGCCGCCGGTCTCTCCACCGTCGTCCTGCCCGAACGCAACCGCGGCGACATGGATGAGGTGCCCGCCGAGGTGCGTGACGCGATGACCTTCCACTTCGCGATGACCGTCGATGAGGTCCTCACCGTCGCCCTCGAGGAGGCGTCCTCCCCCGCGGGCGCCCCGCGATAGGTTGTGAGGATGTCCACCACGACGCTTTCCCCGCACGAACGGGCGACGGTCGACGCCGCCCCGCACCAGCTCCTCATCGGCGGCCGCTGGGTCGACGGCGGGGGCGGCACCCTCGCGGTCGAGGACCCCTCGACGGGTGAGACGATCGCCGAGGTCGCCGACGCCTCCCCCGACGACGCGCGCGCCGCCCTCGACGCCGCCGTTGCGGCCGGGGCCGACTGGGCGCGAACCCCCCCGCGCGAGCGTGGAGAGATCCTCCGGGCCAGCTTCGAGTCGGTGGTCGCCCGCGCCGACGAGCTCGCGTTGCTGATGACTCTCGAGATGGGCAAGCCCGTCAGCGAGTCGAAGTCCGAGATCCTCTACGCCGCCGAGTTCCTGCGCTGGTTCTCCGAGGAGGCCGTCCGCATCGACGGCCGCTACGCGGTCAACCCGTCGGGCGGGAGCCGGCTGCTGACGATGCGCCAGCCCGTCGGGCCCTGCCTGCTCATCACGCCGTGGAACTTCCCACTCGCGATGGGCACCCGCAAGATCGGTCCGGCGATCGCGGCCGGCGCGACGATGGTCGTCAAGCCGGCCAAGCAGACGCCGCTGTCGATGCTCGCGCTCGGCAAGATCCTCCAGGAGAACGGTCTGCCCGACGGCGTCCTCAACATCATCACCGCCGAGTCGGCCGCCGACGTCAGCGGTCCGCTGATCGCCGATCCGCGGCTGCGCAAACTCTCCTTCACCGGTTCGACCGAGGTCGGACGGGCGCTGATGCGCCAGGCCTCCGACGGCCTGCTGCGCCTGAGCATGGAGCTGGGGGGCAACGCGCCGTTCCTCGTGTTCGAGGATGCCGACCTGGACGCGGCCGTCGAAGGTGCAATCGTCGCGAAGATGCGCAACGGCGGGGAGGCGTGCACCGCGGCGAACCGGTTCCATGTCGCCGCGCCGGTTGCCGACGCCTTCGCGGAGAAGCTGGCCGCCCGCCTCGGCGCGATGAAGCTGGGACGCGGCACCGAGGGTGGCGTCGAACTCGGTCCGCTCATCGACGCGACCCAGCGCAACAAGGTCGCCGAACTCGTCGATGACGCGGTCGACCGCGGAGCTCGGACGCTCACCGGCGGCCACGCCCCGGACGGCCCCGGCTACTTCTACGAGGCGACGGTCCTCGCCGGAGTCCCCTCCGACAGCCGCCTGCTCTCGGAGGAGATCTTCGGCCCGGTCGCCCCGGTCAGCAGCTTCGAGACGGAGGAGGAGGCCATCCAGGCCGCCAACGCCACCGAGTTCGGGCTCGTCGCCTACGTCTACACGCGCGACATCACGCGCGCGCTGCGGGTCAGCGAAGCGCTCGAGACCGGCATGATCGGACTGAACCAGGGCCTCGTCTCCAACCCGGCCGCGCCCTTCGGAGGGGTCAAACAGTCAGGGTTTGGCCGGGAAGGCGGCCCCGAGGGGATCGACGAATACCTGGAGACCAAGTACGTGGCGATCAAGCTCGACTGATCCGCTCGGGGGTGGCGGCGTGGCCAGCGGTCTCAGCGGCCGCCGGCCGCGGCGCTGATCTGCGGGCCCGAAACCGATCCGGCGGCGCCGTCGAGGAGCTTCGTGACGCTCGAGCCCACGGTCGTCGCCGTGCCGCCGACGGCTCGGCCGAGCGGCGGAGGGACCAGAGCCGTGACGGCAGCAAGCTGTGCACTGATGCGGGACACGCCGCCGGCGAGGCTGTACACCACGCCCGCCGGCAAACCTGCGGGTCCACGTGGGTGTGGACGGGGGGTCGGTGGGGAGCTCGCGGCTGTGGGGGTACCCGGAGCCGATGTCGGGGCCGGAACCGGTGTGCGCGGGTGCCCGTGGCCCGCGCCCCCCGACGCCGGGGGCCGATGGCCGCCGCCGGCCTGCTGAGCGGACGCCGGCGCCCCGGCGCCGGGCGGGGCCGACCCGGACGCGGTGGCGGCCACACCGGACGACGCCGCAGATGCCCCCGAGCGACGCACGCTGACGGCATTCCCGCTGGTTCGGGAGCGCGCGGGACCGGCTCCCGAGCCCGTCAGCCGGGAGCCGGTGAGAGCGTGATTGGCCGCCAGGGCTGCGGCGAGGGTGCGGCTCGTCGCCGGAACCCCACCGCCGCCGGCAGCCGTCGCCGCGACCGACGGTCCCTCGATGATCTGCCCGACGCTGCTGAGAGGACCGAACCGTCCGGTCAGGGCGAGGAGGACGAACGTGCCGAGAACGGCCGCGGGAAGGACGAGCGCGATTCCCGACGCGCCGAACACCTGCCTCACCCAGGACCGTCTCAGACCCACACCGGAAGATGGTACCTTGCAGAACACGGTCGCTTCGGCACACTCCGCCAGGATGCCGCGCTTCTCGATCGCCCGCTCGCTCCGGGTCGCCCTCGTCGGCCTCACTCTCACCCTCGCGGTGATCGCCGCCGTCGGGGTCGCCAGCCTGTATGAGGCCCGCCAGGGCTACGAGAACACGCTTGTCAACAGCGCAGAGTTGGCTGGCGCGGCGGCGAACCTGGCGACCGCCTCGGTCGTCGTCGAGACGATCGCCGCCGAGGTCCATGGGCACCCCACCGCCGCTCAACGCCAAGCCGCCGTCGCCTACCGCTCCGCTGAGAGCCGAGCGATCGGACTCGCCGCCGCCCACCCGGTGAGCGCCCGGCTGCTCCGAGCGGAGATCGACGCCGCCAGCGCGAATGCCGCGCTCGCGGCGGCCGGCCGCCTCCAGCAGCACCAGACCGTCCGGCAGGCTCGCGCGCGTGAGCTGACTCGCACCCGCTCTCGGCGCGCGCTCGCGATCATCGTCGCCGCAGGCATCGTCGCCCTGCTCACCGCGCTCGCACTCGTCGCGCTGCTGATCCGGGCGATGCGCGGTCCCCTCGACGCGCTCGTCGACGCAACCCGGGCGCTCGCGGACGGGGAGCTCGGCCGGCGAGTCGCCCCGGCCGGCCCTCAGGAGCTCCAGCAGCTCTCGACCGCCTTCAACGCGATGGCCTCCAACCTCGAAGCAACGACGGCGCGCCTTGAGCACGAACGCCGACGCCTCGCGACGACCATCGCCGGCCTCGGGGACGGCCTGCTCGTCACAGAGCCCGGCTCGACGGTGATCGCCGCCGCCAACCCGCGGGCCGGCGAGCTCGTCCCCGCGCTCGCTCCGGGGACGAGAGCGGACGGGCCCGACAGTCCGCTTCCGCTGCTTCAGGCCGCCCTTGACCGTGAGGTGAGCATCGAGTCACGGGGACGCACCCTCGCGATCAGCGCCGCTCAGGTCGGCCCCGACGGGGCCGGAGACGGAACGGTCTGGACGGTCCGCGACATGACCCAATGGGCCGCACTCGACCGAGCCAAGTCCGAGTTCATCGCCACCGCCTCCCACGAGCTGCGCAGCCCGCTCACCTCGATCAAAGGGTTCGTCGAGCTGCTCGCCAAGTCGGGCGCGGACCTGACCGACCGCCAGCGAGAGTTCGTCACGATCATCCTCCGCTCGACCGACCGGCTCGTCGAGCTCGTCAACGACCTGCTCGACGTCGCCCGCCTCGAGGCCGATCAGGTTCAGGTTCGGCCGCGGGCCGTCGACGTCGGCGAGCTGCTCAACGAGCTGGCGGAGATGATGGGACCGCGGGTGGCGGCCAGGAACCAGCGGCTCGGCGTCGAGGTCGCCGCCGCGCTGCCGCTCGCCTGGGCCGACCCGGCACGGCTGCGCCAGATCGTCCAGAACCTGCTGACCAACGCTCACCTGTACACGCCCGACGGCGGCCACCTCGCCCTGTCGGCCGACGCGCGCGAAGGCCGGGTGAGGATCACCGTCGCCGACACCGGTGCCGGGATGACCCCCGAGCAGCTCGCGCGGATCTACGACCGCTTCTACCGGGCCGATGACGGCCAGGGGGCGCCGGGCACGGGGCTGGGTCTGTCAATCGTCCGATCTCTCGTCGAGCTGATCGGCGGTGAGATCGAGGCCGTGTCCGAACCGGGCCGGGGCAGCACGTTTCGGGTATCGCTGCCCGCCGCCGCCGCGGCCGACGCGGGACTGCCGCCCACCCTCGAGGCGCTCCGGGGCCGACGGGTGCTCGCCGTCGATGATGAGCGCGCCCTCGCCCGCCTGATCGCCGACCAGCTCTCCCCCTTTGACGTCGCGGTGACGATCGCCGGCAGCGGCCGGGAGGCTCTCGCCCTCGCCCGACGGGACCGGTTTGACGCGATCACCGTGGACGTGGCGATGCCGGAGATGGACGGCGTCGAGCTCCTGCGCGCCCTGCGCGCGGACCCGTCCCTCGCCGCGATCCCGGTCGTCTTCGTGTCGGCGTTCGCGGACATGGAGCAGCTGTCGGGCGAGTGGATCGTCTCCAAGCCCGTCGACGCAGCGGAACTCGCGACGGTTCTCGGGACGGCGGTCAGCATGGGCCGCACCCGGGTTCTCGTGATCGCTCGGGATGCGCTCAAGGGGCTTCTCACGCCGTCCCTCGACGCCCTCGGCATCCCCTACCAGTGGGAGACGAGCGGGCTGGCCGCAGCGCGAGCCTGCAGCGAACGGCTGTTTGAGGTCGCCCTCATTGACGTCGGTCTGTCCAGCCCGCAGGCCCTGCTCGGCGCTCTCACCCTGCGTGGACGGCGCCGCCGCCGGGCGGTGATCCTGTTCGAGGACGGCGTCACCCCGCCCGCACTGGGGGCCAAGCAGCTCGGGCTCGAGGTCGTCCCGATCGAGGCGGCGGCGCGTTCGCTCGCCGCCGCCCTGGAACCGCCGCTCACCGCCGCCGATGGGGACGCGCATGACTGAGCGTCGGCCCGGTACGCTGGCGCGGATGGCATCGGGGCCCCACTCTTCCGGCGTCGGCCCCAAGTCGGTGCCGCTGCCCGCGGTGCGAGACCGAGCACAGGATGAGCTGGAAGGGCTGCGCGTGGAGCTGGCGAGGCTGCGCGTCGAGCTCGCCGCGACCCAGGGCGAGCTGGAGGCTCGAGTGCGCGAATCGGAGGCCAAGGAGGTCCAACTCGAACGGTATGCCGCGGACCTGCGGGAGATCTTCAAGCAGGAGCGGGCACGGGCGCTGGAGCTGCAGCGTTCCTACATCGTCACCGTCCGCGCCCTCTCCAACGCCGTCGAGGCCCGAGACGCCTACACGGCCAAGCACGCCGAGCGTGTCGCTGCCTACGGCCTGACCGTCGCTCGCGCGATGGGTGTCGCGCTCGCCGACGATCCGGCGACCGAGTTCGGCTTCCTCCTCCACGACGTCGGCAAGGTGGCGATTCCCGACGGCATCCTGCATAAGCCGGGCCCGCTCACCACCGAGGAGCGGGCGGTGATGGAGCGCCATCCGGTGATCGGCGCGGAGATCATCGCCGAGATCCCGTTCCTCGCCGGAGATGCCGCCGCGGTCATCCGCTCCCACCACGAACGCTGGGACGGTTCCGGCTACCCCGACCGCCTGGCGGGGGACGCGATCCCGCTCGCGGCCCGGATCTTCGCCGTTGCCGACGTCTTCGACGCCCTCACCACCTCTCGCCCCTACCGCACGGCCTCCTCCTTCGCCGAGGCTCGGGAGGAGATCATTGCCGTCAGCGGTCGCCATTTCGATCCAGTGGTCGCCAGCGCGTTCGGCACGATCCCTGACGCGGTTCTCGCCGCGCTCGCCTCCCCATGAGCGGCTGTGTCCTCATCGTCGACGACGACCCGTTTATCCGCAAGCTGATCGCGACGACACTGGAGGACGTCGCCGGGTTCGAACTCGTGGAGGCCGCGGACGGCGTCGAGGCGCTTGAACGTGGCGCCGTCCTCCGACCCCGCCTCATCTTCCTCGACGTCGATATGCCTCGGCTCGACGGGATCACCGCCTGTGCCCGGCTGCGTGCGGCCGCCGAGACGCGCGGTGCGACGATCGTCATGCTGACAGCGGCGAATGTCGATGAGGTGGAGCACCGAGCCTCGGAGGCGGGGGCCGACCTGTTTCTCACCAAACCGTTCAGCCCACTCGATCTGCTCCGGCTCGTCGACGCCCTCGGCCCCGGTCAGGGCCTCTGACAGCGGTCCGGATCGGACGGGCCAGCGCCCATCACGAAGCGTCAGCCGATCTTGACGAGGATGATCGTGATGAGGAAGAAGACGACGGCGAAGCCGACCGTCCACCGGTTGAGATTCTTCTCAACCGTGGAGCCACCTCCGAGCGGGCCGGCTCCGCTCCCGACGCCGAAGGCACCCGAGAGCCCGGAGTCCTTGCCCGAGTGCATCAGCACGAGCAGGATCAGCACGAGGCTGACGATCACTTCGAGGAAATCGAGGACGAAGGTCATGTCGGCCGCTGATGGTAGCTGCCCGCACCCGTCCGCTCCGTCGGAGGCGTCGGCCCGTCTCGGTCCGGGAACGCTGGCTCGACCCCAGCGTCGGCGTCATCGTCGGCACCGGAGTCGCCCGCAGGGTCGCTTGTTCCGGTGCGCGCCCGCTCAAGCCGGGCGCGCGCACGGTCGAGGCGCCGGAGGATCTCCACCGCTTCAGCGCGGAGTCCGCCGTCGACGGCGTCAAAGTCCACCTGGGAGAGCTTGCCCGTCTCCAGGTCCAGGCGAGCGTCGCGAATCTCGGCGTATTTGGCGTCTCGGGCCGCCTCGAGATTCCGGACGGCGAGCTGGGCGCTGCGCTCGCGCGCATCACCCTCCTGAACCTCGCCACGACGCCAGCGCCACGGGGACGCGACGGCAACGCAGACACCGAGAGCGACCGCCAGGACGAGCAGGAAGGCGATCATGAGCGTCCGTACGCGCGTCGGTCTTGGGGTGGCTCCACGCGCCGGCGCGCCGGCAGCGCCGGCCGCGCGTCAGGCGAGCTCACGGGCCAGCCGGGAGCGGTACAGGGCGAGTTCGCGGCGGCGGGCCGCCAGCGGGGCGGGCCACAGCGAGATGACCGCCCCCAGAACCATCATCGCTCCACCGAGCCACAGCCACATCACCATCGGACTGACGATGAGGAGAAACTGGACGGGGATCGGGTGGGTCACGTACTGCCGGGCGATCCCGGCGACCGCGATGTTCCGGATCTGCGGAAGCGTGAGCCCGTCGATCGGGTCGTGGTTGACGGCGTAGTCCTGGGCGGCGGCGGACTCTCCGCGGGTCCGCGCGAGAATCGTCGCCTCCGCCTTGAAGAGAAGGCGGTTGCCGCTGTTGATCAGGGTGACCATGCGTGTGGTCGGTTCGGACTGGACGACCGACCAGATGTTCTTCAACGGACCGGTGTCGAGGCCGACGGTCGTGTCGGCGTTCGCGGTGTCGAAGTACTGGCCGACGATCCCGTCTCCGGCGGCGTCGGCGGTGTTCGGATAGATGCCGCGCTCGGTACGCAGGGTTGTCACGTGGCGTCCGTTCTGGGTGACATTGATGAGCGCCCCGAGGACGACCTTCTCCGAGCTCACCGATTCGGTCGGGCGGACGTAGGAGAACCGGTAGTGCCCGACGACCGTGCTCTGCCCAGGCGCGAGCGTGACCGTATTGGAGTGCTCAAAGGCACTGGATGCGGCGACACCGATCATTGCCGCGGCGAACCCGAGGTGCACGAGGTAACCCCCGTAGCGACGGCGGTTGCGCCGCACGAGCCCGTACATCGAGGCCGGGTAGGAGCGGTGGGTGAGCGTACGGCGCACGCTCGCGCCACGGTGAAACTCCTGGACGACCCCCGCGATCACGAAGGCGCCGAACCCGAACATCAGCGTCGCAAGGAGATGGCCGCCGGTGTTGAGCACGCTGAGGCAGAGGACGAGGACGATCATCCCGACGCTGACGGGGAAGACGAAGTTCTTGCGCAGGTTGGCGACCGTCGCCCGTCGCCAGGAGATCATCGGGCCGACCCCGGTGAGCAGGACGAGCGCAAGGCCGAGCGGGACGACGAACGGGGCAAAGGCCGGCGGGCCAACGGACACCTTCGTGCCGGTGAGGGCCTGGGAGATCAGCGGGAAGACCGTGATCCAGAAGATCACGAACACGAGCGCCACAAGGACGACGTTCTGGAGCAGGAACGCCGCCTCCCGCGAGAGCAGAGCGTCGATCCGATGCTCGGTGCGGAGACTGTCCCGGCGCCACAGCACGAGGCCGATCGAGCCGAAGAACATCACGGCGAGGAGGATCACGAAGGGGACGCCGAGCGTCGATGCGCCAAAGGCGTGGATCGAATCGAGGACGCCGGAGCGGACAAGGAACGTCCCGAAGATCGTCAGCACCCCGGACAGGAGCACGAGGCTGACGTTCCACACCTTCAGCATCCCCCTTTTCTCCTGGATCTGGATCGAGTGGATGAACGCGGTCATCGTCAGCCACGGCAGCAGCGCGGCGTTCTCGACCGCGTCCCAGCCCCAGTAGCCGCCCCAGCCCAGCTCCGTGTAGGACCAGAGCATCCCAAGCATGATCCCCGTCCCGAGGGCGAGCCAGGCCGCCAGGGCGAACCGGCGCGTGTCGCGGATCCACTCGGAGTTGAGCCGTCCGGAGATGAGCGCGCCGACTGCGAAGGCGAACGGGACCGCCATCAGCGTGTACCCCGTGTAGAGCATCGGCGGGTGGATCATCATCGTCGGATGCATCAGCAGCGGGTCAAGACCATTCCCCTGGACCGGGACCTGGCCGGCGGGCAGCTGCGAGAACGGGTTGGAGTAGAAGATTGCGAGCCCATCGAAGAAGGCCGCAAAGCCGAGCAGCGTCGCCGTCGCATACGGGGCGATCTCCCGCATCCGTCGACGCGTCAGGAAGAGCACGATGCTCGACCAGAAGGAGAGCAGCGTCACCCAGAGCAGCAGTGAGCCCTGCTGGGAGGACCACGGTGCCGCCATCCGGTAGTAGAGCGGGATCGTCGTCGCTGAGGAGGAGGCAACAATCCGGAAGTGAAAGTTGTTGGCGATGAAGGCGTCCTCGACGAGGGCGAAGGCGATCACCATCAGCACAGCGAGCGTGTAGACCGACCGTCGGCCGGAGACGATCCAGTCGTTGGCGCCGGTCCGGACGCCGTAGATCGACGCCCCGGCTCCGTAGAGGCAGAGCAGGAATGCGATGATCAGAATCGCGTGCCCGAGCGCAGCCACGCCGGTGAGTCGATCAGCTCACGGCCGCACCGGAGGCGGCCTGATATTTGGACGGACATTTGGTCGTCAGCGTGTTCTGCTGTCCCACGAACTCGCCGTTGTCGTCGGTGACGTTCACCATCACCGCGCGGCCCGGGGCGAAGGGATCGGGGACCACGCCGCTGTAGGTCACCGGCACCGAGGCACGGCGGTTCGGGGCGAGCACGCGGAAATGCAGGAGCGAACCGACCCGACGGACCGACCCGTTCTCCACGGTTCCGGCGAGGATGTACTGGCCTCCCGGTCGCGCTTTGACCAGCAACTGGGCTGCGGTCAACTCATCTCGGCCGGCACTGAAGCTGACGTAGATGAGGGCGCTGGCGAGGAGAACGGCTGCGGTGAGAGCGACGCTCAAACGGATCGCTCGCTTACGACTCGGGTTCATGCCGCTGCCATTTTCACACACCGCGGACCTCGGCTGCCGTCTCAGCTCGATCCTTAACCGACTCCGAAGCGTTCGCCACCGGATCCCGACCGGGCGGTTGCCCCCTGTCGTCGCGCTCCTTGCCGTGCCCAGCGGGCGCCGCATTAGCGCCCGATTACGCGGAGATGACGCTCGAGCCAGGTCGAGAAACGAAACCCCGGCGCGGCCGTTCTTGTCGATACAGATGCCGACCTCACCCCCCCACTCCGACTCTCTCCTGCGCAGCGCTCTCCGCCTCCGCTCTCGGCGGGCCGCACCCCTCCCCGGCCCTGCCCACCGCTCGGCGACGCCACAGGTGCGGTCGGGGCCGCCGACGCCGGCCCCGGTGGCGACCGCCGTACGGCGGGGCGGCGCCCCGCGCGACTCGTCCCGCGAATCGGTGCTCGAAGAGACGCTCGGGGAGAGTCTCCACAGATGCGCCTGTGGGTTCATCTTCGCGGCGCCGGTCATCACCTCGGTGTCCTGCCCGCACTGCGGAGCCGGCCACGCCTGGTGAGCCCGCAGTCCTCGGGCCGCCCGAGGGGGCGGATGCCCAAGGTGAACCCGGCCGGTCCCCGTCACGTGGCCGATCCGGGGTCGGGCGGACGGACAACTCTGGGAGATCCCTCACAGAGCCCGTCACCGGAACCCGCTCCCCGTCGTATAGAGGGTGTGCGTGACGAACCGGAGATCAGAGATTGGGAACTGCACATTCGCGCCGCGGCGCGACCCGAGCATGAGACCCTGCTGCTGGCCGACCGCCTGCTGCGCGAATGCTGGCCCGGCGGCCAGGCCGATCGCAGCGAACCCGTGGCCCGCGGGTGGCTGCGCTTGTGGGGCCCGGTCAAGGTGATCGCGGTCGTGCCGGCCTGCGAATGCCATCGCGGTCGCTGCCGGATCTGTAACTGAGCCGTCTCGACTCTCGTCCGGCCCGGGAGATCCGAGGTCCGCGACGGGCGGCACGCATCGGAGCGCCGAAACCCTGCACAATCTCAGCTTGCTCAGCCGGCTGATGGCCCAGCACCGGGTGGCGGTCGACGCCGGCGACCGCGCCGACACGTGCCGGCGCGTGCTCGCCGGAGAGGCACCGGCCGTTCCCTGATCGCCCACGGGACCGGACCCGCGCGCGGGCCCGCGGGGGAAGCCTCACAGCCCGCTCTCACAGGTCGCGCAGGCAACGACGTTCAGCCGCCGGTGTAGTGGGCGATGACCGCCTTCAGCTTCGCGATCGCGCTCTGGGCGTCATGAGCGACGATCTGCTGATAGTGGACGACCACACCGTGGCGGGAGCTGGCGAGGATCACCACGACGACGGCGATCACCACGATGAGGCCGAGCAGGATCGCCACCGTCCACGGCCACGCGCGCCCGCCCCGCGCCGTCGGCTCCTCTCGCCACCGAGCTGGCCCGGAGCGACCGTATCCAGGCACGGGGGTCGGCGGATCGGCGAGCGGCGGCCTGCCTGCGGGCACCTGGCGCGGCGTCGCGGCGGTCCGTCGCGGGGCGGCGACGATCCGGGTCGCGGCCGTCGGGTCGGCGCGCGGAGTGAGCGCCCGCGTCCGGGCGGTCGCCGCCGGCGGCGGTGCGGCCTCCTCGTAGGGCGAAATCCCCCGTGCGCCATCGCGGAGCAGCTCACCGAGCTCGACCGCGTCGCCAGGCCGCTCCTCTGGGTCGATCGAGATTGCCAGCTCGATCGCCTGCGCGAGCTCACGCGGCACCTCGGGGTTGAGCTGTCGCAACGGGGTCGGCAGCTCCCGCTGCTGCTTGAGGGCGAGTTCCGAGAGAGAGCCCGCCTCATAGGGCAACCGCCCGGACAACAGCTGATAGGTGACAACGCCGAGTGAGTAGAGATCGGCGCGGGGTCCGGCCACCTCACCCCGAGCCTGCTCGGGAGCCAGGTAGGCGGCGGTGCCGAGCACCGAGCCGACCTGGGTGATCGACGATTGGTTGGTCGCCCGAGCGATCCCGAAGTCGGCCAGCTTCGTCGTCCCCGCATCGGAGACGAGCAGGTTGCCGGGCTTCACGTCACGGTGGACGACCCCGTTGCGGTGGGCGTAGTCGAGCCCTCGGCAGGCCTGGCTGACGATCTCCACCGTCTGGCCGACGTCGAGATGGCCGCGCTCTCGCAACAGCTCTGCACATGAGCGGCCCGCCACGTGCTCCATCACGATGAAGTGCTGGCTGATGGAGCGGTCGAGCCCGAAGTCATACACCTGGACGATGTTCGGGTGGATCAGACGGGCGGCGGCGAGCGCCTCCCGCCGGAAGCGCGAGACGAAGGTCGGGTCGTCGGCGAGATGCTCGGCCAGCAGCTTCAGCGCGACGTAGCGCTCGAGGCGTTCGTCGAAGGCGAGCATCACCGTCGACATCCCACCGACGCCAAGCCGGCCCTCAACTCGGTAACGCCCGGCGATCGGCGCGGTCGCGCCGCTCATGACGCGCCTCCGAAAGTACCCGCCCCCGGGATCTCGCTCCTCATCCCGCACCTCCGGGGCCGCCCCCCGGGGCACCGCCGGCGAGGCCGGCGCCGCCGCTGTCGACCGTCGTCACCGGGGGCGGGGCGACCGTCGTGGTTGGCGGGGCCGTGGTCGTCGCCGGCGCCGCGCCTCCGCTTCCGTTCGTGGTCGTCGGGGGGTTCGTCGCGGTCTCAGAGGCGGTCGTGGTGGTGGTCGTCACCGGGTTCGTCCGCGTCGTTGTCTCGGTCGTATGGGTCCGGGTCTGGGTGCTGGTGGTCACCGTACGGGGAGGGTTCGTCACGGTCGCGCCCCCGCTCGGACAGCGCGCCTGCGCGAGGGACCGCACCTCAGACACGCCCTGCCCGAGCATCTGGACGAGCGTTGCGTTGACGCCCTGAAGGGCCGAGACATTGTTGGCGAAGTTGGTCAGCGCGGCGCGCGCGGCCGGGCAGTTGAAATCGTTGAGTGCGGTGGAGGCCTGTGACAGGTCGGAGTCGAGCTGGGTCGCCGCTCCGGCGGACAGCAGGCGTCCGCTCGACCCACAGCCGGCGAGGGCGACCGTGAGGATGAGGGCACCCGCCAGGGTGCGCAGCCGAGGTGACAAGCGCATCGCAGCCGAGGGTAGAGGCTTTCGGAGCGTGAATTTGATGAGCTCTGCAGGAAGGTTCGGTGTGTCTGGGCTCGTTACTGACCGTAGCGGAGCCGTTCGGCCAGCCCGTCGGGAAGCCCAGCGGAGAGGATTGCCGCCGCGGCCGCATCGATGTCGTAGGCGATCCGTTGGTAGACCGCGGCACCACGGTCGAGGTCGAGCTCCAGCCAGGCCGCCCGCGGGTCTCCGTCCCGCGGCTGGCCGACGCTTCCGGGATTGAGCAGCCAGCGCCCGGCCGCAAGGTCGACGGTCTCAGCCGGCTGATGGGTGACCCCGACCGTGGCGGCGCCGTCGAGCCGGGAGAACGACAACGCGACGTGGCTGTGGCCAATCAGGGCGATACGCTCGGTTTGACGGTCCAGACAGGCTTCTGCCTGAGTCACCGAGAGCACGTACTCCCACACGGGGTCGCGCGGGCTCGCGTGAAACAGGCCGATCCCGTCGCGCTCAGCGGAGGACCGCAGGGAACGCAGGAAAGCCACCGAGTCGGGCGCGATCGTCCGCTGGGTCCACAGCGCCGCCTCGAGCGCCCAGGCGGAGAACTCCGAGACGGGGAGCGCACCGATCACCGCGAGATCGTGATTCCCGGCCAGGCACAGCTCGGCATGGGTCCGTGCGAGCTCGACGCAGCGGTCCGGCTCGGCGCCGTAGCCGACAAGGTCTCCGAGGCACCACACCCGGTCACAGCCGACCGCGGCGATGTCCGCGAGCACCGCCTCGAACGCAGGCCGGTTCCCGTGGACATCTGAGATGATCGCGATCGTCACCTCTACAGTCTCGCGTGTGAGGCCGTCGGATCGTCTCAGCAGCGCCGTCGCCCTGGTCGTCGCGGGAGCGTCAGCGGCGCTCGCCCAACACCTGCTCGCGCCGCCGCGACCGGCCCCAGACCCCGAGCCGGTGGCGGCGGAGGAGTACTTCAGCGCCGAGGAGATCACGGCCGGTCGGCGCTACGGCCAGCCCCAGCGCCGGCTGGCGGGTGCCCGCACCGCGACCGAACTCGCGGCACTCCTCGCACTCGCGCGGAGATGTCGACCTGTGAACGAGCCGACCCGCCCGGCAGGCGGGGCGCTCGGTGAGGCGCTGGGAACCGGGGGGGCCGCCGTCGTGCTTGGCTCTGCCCTCACACTGCTCACCCTGCCGATCGACGTCGCCAGCCGCCGACGGTCGCTCGCTGAGGGGTTGGCGACCGACAGCTGGCGTGACTGGGGCGTCGACCGGATCAAGGCCCAGGCGGTCGAGGCGGGGCTGACCGGGGCGCTGGCGGGCGCCTCGACCCTGCTCGCCCGCCATTCGCCGCGCCGTTGGTGGTGCGGGGCGGCCGCCGGGATCGCCGGCGTCGCCGGCCTCGCGGGCGTTCTGGCCCCGGTTCTCCTCGAGCCTCTGTTCAACGACTTTACGCCGTTACCCGAGAGTGAGACTCGCGCCGACGTGCTGGCGCTCGCAGAGGCCGCCGGGGTCGACGTCGGTGAGGTGTACTCGGTCGACGCGAGCCGCCGCACCACGATGGCCAACGCCTACGTCAGCGGATTGGGACCGACCAAGCGGGTCGTGCTCTTCGACACGCTGCTGACGGACTTCCACCGCGACGAGGTCCGCTTCGTCGTCGCCCACGAGCTCGGGCACGTCCGTCACCGCGACGTCTGGCGCCAGCTTGTCTACATCGTCCTCAGCGCGCCGGGAGCCGCCTACGCGATTCAGGAGTTGACGACGCGTCGGGCGGGGAGTCTGCGCGGGCCCCGGGCCCTGCCCGCCCTGTCGCTCGCCACCACCCTCGCGGGCTTCCCGCTCGCCGTCGGCGGCGCGGCGCTGTCGCGGGCGGTCGAGCGGCGCACGGATGCCTTCGGCCTCGCGCTCACCGACGCTCCGGAGGGTCTCATCGCCTGCTTCCGGCGGCTCGCCGTGCAGAGCCGGACCGACGTCGCCGCCGGCCGGCGCCTGCGCGACCTCGTGGCGACCCATCCGCCCCTGCTCGAGCGGATCGGCGCCGCACGGGCCCATCAGCGGCTCAGGACTGGCCCCCGAACTCCGGCAGATTCTTGATGTTCTCTCGCGCCACCCACTTGGAGTAGTTGTCCTCCATCGCGTCGATCAGTTCGCGCATGAACTTCGGGGCGAGATTGATCCGCGCCACGACCACGCCGGGGACCTCATCCTCCTCGACCTCATGATCGACCCGGGCGTAGGTGATCGTGAACTCATATTCGGAATGACTGACGTTCGCGAAGTTCGCGTAGTGGCCGGCCATGACCTCGGGCGCGAAGTGGATGTTGATGTGCCGCTCGGGCGGTTGTTCGTCCATCCGCCTAGTATCCCACCGTGCAGATCATCGTCGT
This sequence comes from Conexibacter sp. DBS9H8, assembly GCF_023330685.1. GTDB lineage: Bacteria > Actinomycetota > Thermoleophilia > Solirubrobacterales > Solirubrobacteraceae > Palsa-465. The sequence continues at coordinate 2,303,442 of NZ_CP097128.1, read as the reverse complement.
CGCCGTCGGCAAGCAGCGACCTCCGTTCGTTGACGACGCCGAGCACTACCGCAAGCTCCTGAGCCGCTATGCACGGCTGGAGATCGTCGAGGTCGCCGATGACGCCGCCCTTGGCCGCCGCCTCCCCGAACGGTCCTACACCTCCCTGCTGAGCCTCGACGGCGAACGGCTCGACTCGCTCGCCTTCAGCCGCTTTCTCGAGCAGCGCCGACAGAACGGCCGGGATCTCTGCTTCGTCATCGGAGGTGCCTTCGGGGCTCCCGCCCTACCCGGAATCGATCACCGTCTGAGCCTCGGCCCGCTCACGCTTCCCCACCAGCTCGCACGGATCGTCCTGCTCGAACAGCTCTTCCGTGCCCACAAGATCCTCGCCGGTGAGCCCTACCACTACTGACGGCGGCCCTCGCTCGATGCGCCGATGACCCCCACCGAACGTCAGTTCGTCCGCCGGCTCGCGGTGATGCTCAGTGCCCTCACCGGGCTCACCGTGCTCGCCGCGGTCGCCTTCTCCCTCAGCCAGCACGTGTCCTTCGCCTTCGGGCTCGTCTGGACCCTCGACACGGTGACGACGCTTGGCACCGTTCGCGAGCCGCATAACACGATTGGCCGAGTGATCGTCGCCGTCCTCGAGCTGCTGGGGATCGGTACGCTCTTCTACGGGTTCGCCACCATCGCCGAGTTCTTCGTCTCCGGCCAGCTGAGTGGGGTCCTGGCCCTGCGCCGGATGCAACGCACGATCGACACCTACGCGAACCATCACATCGTCTGCGGCTACGGACGGGTCGGCCGGGAGGTCGCCCGGGAGCTGCGGTCGCGCGGACAGGCCGTCGTCGTGATCGAGCGCGACCCCTCACGGTGTGAGCGTGTCGAGGCCGACGGCATCGCCTGGCTGCTCGGGAACGCCTCCGACGACGAGACCCTCCAGGCCGCCGGCATCGACCGAGCCGCCGCCGTCATCAGCTGCGTCGACTCGGACGCGGAGAACACGTTCGTCACCCTCAGCGCCCGCGGTCTGTGCCCGGACATCACGATCGTCTCCCGGTCCTCCCGCGACGATGCCGACAGCAAACTTCGCCGCGCCGGGGCCGATCGGGTCGTCTCCCCATACAAGACGACCGGCGCTGAGATGGCCCGTATCGCCCTCCATCCCCAGGTGAGCCTGATCTCGGACCTGTCGGGGTATCGGGTCGAGCAGATCGAGGTGCAGCCGGCATGCGCGGGCGCGAACCGCACGGTCGGAGATGTCCGCGGAACGAGCGTCATCATCGCCATCGAACGAGCTGACGGGCGGTTTGAGCCCCAGCCGGCGCCCGAGGTGACGGTCCACCCCGGCGACCGTCTGATCGCCTTCGGGACCCCGGAGGTGCTCGAGTCCCTCGAGAGCACCTTCCAGCCGGTTGAGGCAAGATGATGGACGTGAGCAACGACCCCGTCTCTGACCTGCGCGCCGCCCTCGATCGCGCGGTGGCCTCGGTCCGCGGCGGACATGCCGCGGCCGCCCCCCCGTCTCTGGAGCGGCCCAAGCGCGCCGCCCAGGGCGAGTTCGCGACCAACGCGGCGATGCTCCTCGCCCCAGCCCTGGCGGAGCCGCCCCGAGAGATCGCGCAGCGACTCTGCGATGCCCTCCAGGACGAGCTTGGCGCCAACCTCGCGGCGGTCACCGTCGCCGGCCCAGGCTTCGTCAACCTGACCCTCGCATCCTCCTGGCATCGCGGCGCGCTCGGTGCCGTCCTCGCCGCCGGCGACCGGTTCGGCGCGGGCGGGGCCGCCCCGCCCGAACGTATCCTCGTGGAGTTCGTATCGGCGAATCCGACCGGACCGGTCGTCGCGGCATCGGGCCGCCACGCCGCGTTCGGTGACACCCTCGCCCGCATCCTCTCCCACTACGGCCACACCGTCGGACGGGAGTACTACGTCAACGATTTCGGCTCACAGGTCCTTCACCTCGGCGCGTCGGTTCGCGCCCGCGCGCTCGGCGAGCCGGTCCCTGAGGAGGGCTATCAGGGCGACTACGTCGCCAAGATCGCCGCCGCGCTGCCGGACGCCGCCAACCCGTCCGTCCCCGTGAGCGACCTCTCCCAGCAGGCGGTCACTCACCTCTTGGAGGAAATCCGGGCAACCCTGCACCGCTACCGGGTCGACTACGACCGCTTCTTCTCCGAACGCTCGTTGCACGAGGGCAGCCCAAGCGGGGTCGAGGCGGCGATCGCCGAGCTCACCGAGGCCGGCCACGTCTACGAGCACGACGGCGCGGTGTGGCTGCGCACGACCGACTTCGGCGACGACAAGGATCGTGTGCTCTACCGCACCGGGGGGGACCACACCTACTTCGCCTCCGATATCGCCTACATGCAATCCAAGCGCGACCGCGGCTGGGAGCGCCAGATCCTCGTCCTCGGGGCCGACCATCACGGCTACGTTCCGCGCCTGCGGGCGGCGTTCGCGAGCCTCGGTGAAGCTCCAGACCGACTCGAGGCGCTGATCATGCAGCTCGTTCATCTCGTCGAGGGCGATGAACGGGCAAAGATGTCCAAGCGCCGCGGGGAGTTCGTCACCCTCGACGACCTCCTCGACGAGATCGGGATCGACGCCACGCGATACTTCATGCTCCAGAGCTCCCACGACCGGACGCTCGATCTCAACCTCGATCTGGCCCGAGCCCAGTCGAATGACAACCCGGTCTACTACATCCAGTACGCTCATGCTCGGATCCACTCGGTGCTCGGTCGGGTCGGGCCCGACACGCTCGCCGGGGCCCGCGCCGCCGGCTGGGTCGATGCCCCGGGAGAGCTCGAGGCGAGCGAACGGGAGCTGATCCTCAAGCTGTGTGGCCTGCCCGAGGAGATCGCGGAGGCGTCACTGCGCCGCGCCCCGCACCGGATCGCCGCCTACGCCCTGGGTCTCGCCCAGCAGTTCACCGCCTTCTACCGCGACTGTCCGATTGCCGGCGCCCCCTCTGAGGAGGGCCGCGCGTTCCGGGTCGCTCTCGCGAGCGCGACCGGCGGTGTCCTCAGGCTCGTCCTCGAGATGCTCGGCGTGAGTGCCCCGACGAGCATGTAGTGAGCGGCCGCGTTCAGCGGTCGAAGCTCTGCAGCTCAGCGTCGAGCCTCGCCGCATCCGACGGCGAGAGCTGCCATACCTCGGAGGACAGTTCGACCATCGCCGCCGCCCGGGAGCGCCGGCGCCAGCGCGGCAGGTTGTAGGCGAGCAGCCCGAGCCCGAGTACGAGCACGAGCGGAGGCAAGATGTAGACGAGCAGATCGAGACCCTGAGCCGGAGGCTGAGCGAGGACCTGCTCACCGTAGTCGCTGACCATCTGAGTCTTGATCTGCGGCAGCGTCAGCCCACGGTTGACGAGTTGGGCGAGCGTCTGCTTCTCGGCCTGCGCCTCCGGTGAGCTGACCTGGTTGAGCGGCTCGTGGCAGGAGACGCACATGAACGTCGGCTGCAGGCTGTAGGCACTGAGATGGCCAGCCGCCACCGCCGTGCCGGGGAGCAGAGCGCCGCTGAGGCCGATGAGAACGAGCAGCCGACGGAGTCGGATCATGACTGCTCCGCGATGATCCGGGGAAGCGTCTGGTGCACCCAGGCCGGGGTGAGCTGATACAGGTTCAACGCGACGATCTTACCGGCCCGGTTCATCACGAACGTGTCCGGCACCCCGTTGACGTTGTAGGCGTTGGCGAACGCCCCGGCGACGTCCCGCACGACCGGGTAGTCGATGTGGTAGCGGCGGATGAAGCTGAGCGCGTTCTGGGGGCTGTCCTGGTAGGTGACACCGAGCACGGTCCCGCCGTGGGCCGACAGCAGTGCCTGGGCTTGGCGGAGCACCGGCGCCTCGGCCTGACAGGGGACACACCAGGAGGCGAACAGGTTGATCAGCACGACCCTGCCGCGGTAGTCGGCAAGACTCCGGGTCCGCCGGCCGCCGTCCGCCGGGTCCCCCGCAAGGGCCGGAAGCTGGGCGTGGAGATCCGGCGCGGTGCGGTAGTGGTGAGTGGCGACCCCGTCAGCGATCGAGTTGTTCGTCCCCTGACTGGCGATCCCGGTCGCGAGCACGATCAGCAGGGCAACCGCCACGGCGGTGATCACAGCAGGCACGGCATACCGGCGCATCGTCGTCACAGCTTACCGGTGACTACGCTGACCCCGTGGTCGCCTCCGATCCTGACACCGTCGCCGGGATGCGCCGGATCGGTGCGCTCATCGCCGCCGCGTTGGCTCACTCTCGGGCGGCGGTCGCCCCGGGTGTGAGCACCGGCGAGCTCGATCGGGCAGCCGCGGCGTTCCTGCGCGCCGAGGGCGCGCGCTCGGGTCCGATCCTCACCTACGACTACCCCGGGTTCATCTGCGTCAGCGTCGACGATCAGGTGGTCCACGGCATTCCGGGGGACCGGCGACTCCGGGCCGGCCAACTCGTGACCCTCGACATCGCCGCCGAGCTCGACGGCTTCCACGCGGACGCGGCGACGACGGTGCCGGTCGGCCCGGTGTCCCCGGCGGCCCAGCGGCTGATGGCCGCCACCCACGCCGCCCTCGCCGCGGGAATTCGGGCCGCCCAGCCCGGGGCGAGCCTGCGCGACATCGGCGCGGCCGTGGAACGGGTGAGCACCGCGCGGGGCTTCACCGTCTTCCGCGATCTGACCGGCCACGGGATCGGCACCGAGATGCACGAGGATCCGACTGTCTACAACTTCCCGTTCGAGGGCCCTGAAGGTGACCAGATCCTCCGAGAGGGGATGGTCTTCACGATCGAACCGATGCTCGGGGCCGGCGGAGAGGAACTCGTCCAAGACCGCGACGGCTGGACGATGCGGACCCGCGACGGTTCCCTGTCCGCCCATGAGGAGCACACGATCATCGTTGGTGAGGGCGGGCCGGTCGTGCTCACGGCGCCGCCTGAGGGCGACTGAGAGCACTGAAGCTCCGCCCCGGCCCGCGAGGTGGCGGCACGGTGTCCGGAGGCCAAGCGAACGAGGGGGGAGAACCGTGCCCTCAGGGCACGAAAGTCCCCCGCCATTGTGGTTCGGGCGCTGGACCGGGAACGACGGGGGACAAATGCGTCGTGGGAACGCATTAGTCCCCCCGTGACTCAGAGACCGGCGCGCCGGTCGGCCCATGGGGCGAGCAGGAGATGAGCGGCCGCCGAACCGCCGGCGATCGCGAGCGTCACCTTGAATCCGTTCTCGCTGAGCCGCGTGCGTCCGAGCACCGCGCCGACCGCGTCACACGCGTCCGCCACGGCCGCGGCGCGCACCCACCCGGCCACCGGCGCTCCGCCGTTGACCGCGGCGATGAGCCCGAGCCCGAGGGCGGCATCGCGCCCGCCCCACATCCGCGTGAACTCCCGCTCGGCGCCCTCGGGGCTGCGGCCGGTCATCGACGTGACCATGACGGCGGGCGCGGCCAGGGCGGCGATCCCGAAGGCGAGCCGAGCGCGCGCGGCACCCACGGCAAATGTGGTGGCGTTCATGAGCAGAAGTTCTACCGGACGGGAGGGAACGATCACCCGCGCCACCCTGGACGGGTCGTCGCGCTGACTCGACCGCTCCCACCCACCCGCTCCCACCCACCCGCCACCCATCCCCCAACCGCTCGGGTCGGCTCGGGGGAGACGCCCGCGCCACCGCATCCCAGTGCGCCGGTTCGCTAGATTGATCAGGCGTCGCGGTGGTAGCTCAGTTGGTAGAGCGTCGGCTTCCCAAGCCGAAGGTCGCGGGTTCGACCCCCGTCCGCCGCTTCTCGTTTACCCGGCTTGTGCTGCCCATCGGGCAGCCAAGCGGCGGAGTCTCATCGTCTCCCCGCCGGACCCGAGGTCCCCGACCTCGCTGCGTTCCGCCAGGCGGCTCCTGACGGAGAGAATCCGGATACCCGGATGGAACACGGATCGTGTTGTGGGCCGGTAGCTTTTAGCCTGATGGCACCCCGCCGCCGATCCGACCTGCCGGCGAAGGTCTGCCCGGTCTGTGGCCGCCCGTTTCACTGGCGTCACAAGTGGGCACGGGACTGGGATCAGGTGCGCTACTGCTCCGAGCGCTGCCGCCGCGGTGCGCGGGCGGCCGCCGTGGCCGGGGTCGCCGCGGCGGCGACCGACCCCCCTGCCCCGTCGGGACGCTCCGCCCACCGCCGCCCCCGGCCATGAACGCACGCTCGCACCCTCGCCATCCTCGGAGCGCCGCCCCTCCCCACCCCCGAGCCGCCCTCGCATCTCACGCCGGCCCCGCATCTCGATCGCCCCGTGTCTGACCCGGCTGCGCCCCGCTTCGCCACCGACCCGGCGACCGCCGCCTACTACCAGCAGCGGGCCGCCGAGTACGACGACTGGTACCTCGGCACCGGCGTGTTCGCCGACCGGGACCGCCCCGGTTGGGCCGCGGAGGTGGAACGCCTCACCGTCCTGCTCGCACACCTCACGTCGCGACGGACCCTCGACGTCGCCTGTGGCAGTGGCTTCCTCACCCGCCACCTCCCCGGTCAGCTGACCGCCGTCGACCAGAGCCCGGCGATGGTCGCGATCACCCGTGGGCGCGTACCCGACGCGACCGTGCTCACTGCCGATGCGCTCCGGCTTCCGTTCCCCGACGGCGCGTTCGAGCGCGTGTTCAGCGGCCACTTCTACGGTCACCTGCCCGCGGGCGAGCGGGATCGCTTCCTCACTGAGGCGCGTCGGGTCGCCTCCGAGCTGGTGATCGTCGACACCGCCCGGCGGCCCGACACGCCATCGCAGCGCTGGGACGAGCGAGTACTCAACGACGGCTCCCGCCACCGCGTGTTCAAACGCTTCCTCACCGCTGCGGAGCTCGCCGAGGAGATCGACGGGGAGATCATCCTCGACGGCGCCTGGTTCGTCGCGGCAGGCAGCGTCCGCCGATGAGCCGACGGCATCACCGCGACGCTCAGCGTCCGGCGATGAACCCGCCGGACTGGCGGGCCCACAGGCTCGCGTAGACGCCGTCGGCCGCGAGCAGGTCAGCGTGGGCGCCGTCCTCGATCACCCGGCCCTGGTCGAGCACGACGATCCGGTCGAGCCCGGCGACGGTCGAGAGCCGGTGGGCGATGACGATCGCCGTCTGTCCCTCCATCAGGTCGCTCAGGGCGGCTTGGATGAGCGCCTCGGAGTGGGAGTCCAGCGCGGAGGTCGCCTCATCGAGGATCAGCAGCGGGGTGCGCTTGAGGAACGCGCGGGCGAGGGCGATCCGCTGGCGCTGGCCGCCCGACAGCTTCGTCCCACGCTCGCCGACCATCGTCTCATAGCCTTCGGGCAGCTCGTCGATGAACTCGGCGGCGCGGGATAGCTCGGCGGCGGCGATCACCTCGGTCCGCTCGGCCCCGAGGCGGCCGTAGGCGATGTTCTCGGTGATCGTGCGGTGAAAGAGCAGCGGCTCCTGGGGGACGTAGGTGACCTGCTGGCGCAACTCCGACTGGGCGACCTGGCTGATGTCCTGCCCGTCGATGAGGATCTGGCCGCCGTCGAGGTCGATGAAGCGCAGCACAAGCTTCGACAGGGTCGTCTTGCCCGACCCGGATGCGCCGACGAGCCCGACACGCTGGCCCGGGGGGATCATCAGGTTGAAGTGGTCAAAGAGCGTCTCCCGGCCCGGGTAGGCGAAGTGAACGTCCCGAAACTCGACGGCCCCATGGGTGAGCCGGAACGGGCGCGGATGGCGGACGTCGGTCACCGTCGGCTCGGTGTCGAGGATCGCCATCATCGAGCGGGCATCCCCAAGGGATTTGACGACGTTCTTGAGCGACCGCTGGACCTGGTGGAGGCGGTTGAGCAGCGACTGGGTGTAGGTGACGACGATGAGGATCGTCCCGACCTTCGCATCCCAGGTGATGACGGCGAACACGGCGAAGCCGAGCACGACCAGCAGGGTGATCCGGTTGACCGTCTCGGAGGCGAAGAAGCCGGCCATGTTGAGCGCCAGCAGCTCGCGCTCCTCCCGCACATAGCGGTCGGTGCGTACCTCGTAGAGGTCGTCCTCATGGCCTTCGTGGCCGAAGCTGCGGACCGTGCCGATGTTCGTCACCGTGTCGGCGATCTGGGCGGTCTGGCGTGAATGGGTGCTCGCGGCCTTCTCCGACTGGGGGATCTCGCGCTGGCGGGTGCGCACCCCGACGACCATGTAGAGGGCGGACATGATCAGCAGCGCGAGGACGAACCACCACAGCGTCCAGACGAGTGCGACGACGATGAAGAGGACGGTCATCAGCGTCGTGAAATAGGAGAACACCGCCTCATCCATCAGACGTTCGTAGGCGGAGATGAACTTCGTCTGGTCGGCGACGAGTGCTCCGCCGAAGTTGTCGAGGTGAAACTGTTCGGACTGGTGGGCGATGTGACTGAAGGTCCGCTCGGCAAGGTCCTCGCGGACCTTGATCTCGAGCCGCCAGAGGTTCTTGATCCCCCGGTTCCAGCCGATCACGCCGAGGGCCTGGAGCACCGCGACGGCGATCCCGGGGACGATGAACCAGTGCCAGCCGTGGTGGCCGTAGGCGAGGTGGTTGAGCCCCATCGCGATGATCAGGGGCACCGTCGAGTCGGCCACGATCGCGAGCGCGTTGTACCCGAAGGTGCCGATCAGCAGCCGCGGGTAGCGTCGCGAGCACTCCCAGAAGAAGGCGAGGGTACGGGCGTCCTTGCGCATCCAAGCCAGCGTAGGACGGTCCTCGGCACCGTCGTCGACGCGCCGGCGAACCGCGACCCTCGATCGCGCAGACGCCGCCCGGCGGCTCTCAGCCGCGCGGTCGGCGGCGTCTGCGCCCGCCGGCGATCGGCAGTCCACACCACCGGCAGACCCGTGCCCGGGGATGGACGCGACGGCGACAGTGCGGGCAGCGGCGGTAGAGGTCGAGGGCGAGAACCCGCCACAGGGTGGCGACGCCGCCGCGCCACCGGGCGCGGCGGCGACCGGCGGGCGCGACCGCGCTGCGGCAGCGGTAACAGACGCGCGCGTCGGCACGGATCCGGCTGTGACAGCACGGGCACGGGCGATGCCCGCGCGGGGCCCCGCCGGTGGCGCCCGCGCGCAGCAGCCGGGCGAGCCAGCGCAGTCCGAGGGCGGTGCGCGCCGCCGCGGGGACCTGGCCGGCGGCCGCGATCACCCGCCGACCGAGGGTGGCGAGCGCGCCGGCGGCGCCGGCCGCCGCCACGCCCCAGCGGCGCAGGAGCACGAGCGCCCCGCCGATCCCGGCTGCCAGAAGCGCCGCCTGAGCGACCCGGACCGCCCCGCGGCGGACCTGCGGCACGGCCCACCAGCCCCGCAGCCGGCGCATCCCGGTGCGACCACGCACCAGCGTGGCACGGGCTCGCGCGCGGATCCGCCGCGGTGGCGGGCCGGCGGGGCGAACGACGACCTCAGAGCCGCCGGGCGCTGCCGGCGGTCCGGTCATCTGAGCAGGCTCGTCCCGGTCATCGCCGCCGGCTGAGGGTGACCGAGCAGAGTGAGCAGCGTCGGGGCGACGTCTGCGAGCACCCCTCCGGAACGGAGGGTGAGCCCGTCGACGGTGACGATCACCGGCACCGGGCTGAGCGAGTGCGCGGTGTTCGGGCTGCCGTCGGGCTCGAGCATGTGGTCGGAGTTGCCGTGGTCGGCGGTGATCAGAAGCGCGCCGCCGTCGGACCGGACCGCCTCCACGATCCGGCCCAGCTGCGCGTCGACGACCTCGGCGGCGCGGACCGCGGCGGCGATCACCCCGGTGTGGCCGACCATGTCGGTGTTGGCGAAGTTGATGATCCCGAAGGTGGGGTGGTCCTCGGCCCAGGCGGAGATGAACGCGTCGGCGGCCGCCTCCGCGCTCATCTCCGGCTTGAGGTCGTAGGTTGCGACGTCCCGCGGGGACGGCACGACCTCCCGGCGCTCCCCGGGGGCTGGGGCCTCCGCGCCGCCACCGAAGAAGTAGGTGACGTGCGGGTACTTCTCCGTCTCGGCGACGTGGAGCTGACGGTCGCCGCGCTCGGCGATGACGGAGGTGAGGGTCACCTCCGGGCGGGCGGGTGCGAAGGCGACGGGGAAGGTCCAGTCCTCGGCATACTCGGTCATCGTCGTGTACTGCTCGACGACCGGTGTCGCCCCGCGATCGAAGCCCTCAAAGTCCGGGTCAGTGAGGGCAAGGGTGATCTCACGCATCCGGTCGGGCCGGAAGTTGAAGGCGATGACGCTGTCGCCCGGTCGGATTCGCGCCTCGGGTCCGACGGTGGTGGCGGAGATGAACTCGTCCGACTCCCCGGCTGCGTAGGCGGCGGCGACCGCTCCAGCTCCCGTCGCGGCCCGCCGTTCTCCCTCCCCGCGGACGAGCAGGTTCCATGCCTGGGCGACCCGATCCCAGCGGTGGTCGCGGTCCATCGCGTAGTAGCGGCCGATCACGGAGCCGACCCGACCGCAGCCGCGAGCGGCCATCGTCGCCTCCGCGGCGGCGAGGAACCCCTGCCCGGAGTGCGGAAGGGTGTCGCGGCCATCGGTGAAGGCGTGCAGGACGACGTCCTCGACACCCCGGGCGGCCGCGGCGCCGATCAGCGCCTCCAGGTGACGGTCGGAGGAGTGGACGCCACCGTCGGAGACGAGTCCGATCAGATGCAGCCGGCCGCCCGGCCGCGCCCCCGCAGCGAACGCCTCGGCGAGCACCGGGTTCTCCGCGAGGGTGCCCGCCTCGACGGCAAGGTCGATCCTAGTGAGGTCCTGCATCACGACGGCGCCGGCGCCGAGGTTGAGGTGACCGACCTCCGAGTTGCCCATCTGACCGTCCGGCAGGCCGACCGCGCGCCCGCAGGCGGTGAGGGTGGTGTGCGGGAAGTCCGCCCACAACCGGTCGAACACCGGGGTCCGAGCGAGCGAGATCGCGTTGCCCGGCCCCGACGGGGCACACCCCCAGCCGTCGAGGACGACGAGGGCGACCTGACCGAAGCGGGGGTGACGCACGGGCTCAGGCGGCGGCGATGATCGCCGCGAAGGACTCCGGTTCCAGAGATGCCCCGCCGACGAGCGCCCCGTCGATGTCGGCCTGGCCGAGCAGTTCGGCGGCGTTCTCGGGTTTCACCGAGCCGCCGTAGAGCACCCGGACCGTCTCCGCCGCTGCGCTCGAGCGTCCCGCGACGAGCGCCCGGATGAACCCGCAGGCCTCCTGAGCCTGCTCGGCGGTGGCGACCCGCCCGGTGCCGATCGCCCAGATCGGCTCATAGGCGATCACCACCCCCCCGAGTTGCTCCTCAGGCACCTTGGCAAGCCCCTCCTGCACCTGGTGGCGAAGCTTGCGCTCGGTGTCGCCGTTGTCGCGCTCATCCTCGGTCTCCCCGACGCACAGCACGGGCACCATTCCGGCCTCGAGCACGGCGGGCAGCTTCAGCGCAAGCGCCCGGTCGGTCTCCCCGAAGAACTCGCGCCGCTCGGAGTGGCCGAGGATGACCCCGTGCACGTCAACCTCGCCGAGCATCGGCAGGGACACCTCACCGGTGAAGGCGCCCTCGGCCGCGTGGTGGGCGTTCTGGGCGAACACCTGGACCCGGGAACCGCGGGTCGAGTCGACCATCGCCGCCAACGCGGTGAAGGCGGGGCAGATCGCCACGTCGACGCCGTCGGCGGCGTAGATGCGAGGCAGCAGCGCCGAGATGAACGCCTCCGCGTCCGCCACCGTCTTGTGCATCTTCCAGTTTCCGGCGATCAACGGGGTCCGTCCGCTCATCTCAGTACCTCCACTCCGGGCAACTCCCTGCCCTCGATCAGTTCCAGCGCGGCGCCACCTCCGGTGGAGAGGTGCGTGACCCGCTCGGCCAAGCCAAACTGGGCGATCGCAGCGGCCGAGTCACCGCCACCGACGACCGTGATCCCGGGCGCGTCGGCGACCGCCTCGGCGACCCCGCGTGTCCCCGCCGCGAACGGAGGCAGCTCAAAGGCGCCCATCGGACCGTTCCAGAACACGGTGCCGGCCGCGGCGATCACCGCGGCGTAGGCGGCCACCGTCCGCGGTCCGATGTCGAGACCCATCATCGCCTCGGGCACGTCGAGGCCGTCGAGGGGCACCGGGTCGGCGTCCGCGCCGAAGTGATCGCCGAGCACGAGGTCGACGGGCAGCTGGAGGACGGCCCGGGAACCCGCCCAGGAGGCGAGGGTCGCCTCAGCAAGGCGCGTGTCCTCCTCACCACAGAGCGAGGCTCCGACCGTATGTCCCTGGGCCCGGAGGAACGGGAACGCCATCGCCCCGCCGATCAGGATCGTGTCGGCCCGCTCGCGGAAGCGGTCGATGACGGTGATCTTGTCCGACACCTTCGCGCCGCCGATGACGGCGACGAGCGGTCGGTCGGGCTGCTCGAGCAGCGTCGTCAACGTCGTCACCTCCCGTTCGAGCAGGAGTCCCGCCGCCCGCAGCGGGACGAGCGTGGCGACCCCGTGGGTCGATGCGTGGGCGCGGTGGGCGGCGCCGAAGGCGTCGTTGACGTAGACGTCGACGAGCCCGGCGAGCGCGGCGGCGAGGGTCGGATCGTTGCCGGTCTCCCCCGGCTCGAAGCGCACGTTCTCCAGCAGCAGCACGTCCCCCTCACCGAGGGCGGCGACCTCGGCAGCGACGGTCTCGCCAACGCAGCCGCTCGCGAGCGTGACGGGCGTGCCGAGCCGCTCGCTGAGCGCGGCCGCGACCGGCCCGAGGGAGAACTCGGGCTCGCGCCCGCTCGGGCGACCCAGGTGGGAGACGAGTACGAGCGCGGCACCCCGTGCGCGGAGCGTCTCCAGCGTCGGTAGCGCCGCGCGGATCCGCGTGTCGTCGGCGACCGCCCCGGTCGCCGTGAGCGGAACGTTGAAGTCGACCCGGACGAGCACGCGCTTGCCGCGCAGGTCCGGGAGTTCGTCGATCGTCCTCATCGGTCCCCCCGCCGGACGCTCAGAGGAGCTTCTGAACGAGATCGACGACCCGATTGGAGTAACCCCACTCGTTGTCGTACCAGGAGACGATCTTCACCATCGTCTGGTCGATCACCGCCGTGAGGCTCGCATCGACGATCGAGGAGGCGGGGTTGGCGACGATGTCGGAGGAGACGATCGGGTCCGTCGTGTACTCGAGGTACCCGGCGAGGGGGCCGCTCTGGGCTGCCGCCTCCAGCGCCGAGTTGATCTCCTCCACCGTCGTCGGCCGGGCGGCCTCGAAGGTCAGGTCGACGACCGATCCGGTCGGGACGGGGGCACGCACGGCAAAGCCGTTGAGCTTGCCGTTGAGCTCGGGGATGACGAGGCCGATCGCCTTCGCTGCCCCGGTGGAGGCCGGGATCAGGTTCTCGGCGGCCGCCCGGGCGCGGCGGAGGTCACCATGGGGCGCGTCCTGGAGGCGCTGGTCGGAGGTGTAGGCGTGGATCGTCGTCATCAGCCCGTGGCGGATTCCGACGGTCTCGTGGGCGACCTTGGCGATCGGTCCGAGGCAGTTGGTCGTGCAGGAGGCGTTGGAGATGACGGTGTGCGCCGCCTTGTCGTAGGCCTGATCGAAGTTGACGCCGAGGACGACGGTGACATCCTCATTGCTCGCAGGCGCGGAGATGACGACCTTCTGCACCGTCCCGCCGAGGTGCGCCCGTGCTTTCTCGGCGTTGGTGAACAGGCCGGTCGACTCGATCACGACCTCGGCGCCGACCTCCTCCCACGCCAGCGCCGCGGGGTCGCGCTCGGAGAACAGCGCGATCTCCCGGCCGTCGACGCGGATCGCCCGCTCGGCGGCCTCGACGCGGCCGGGGAAGCGGCCGAAGGTGGAGTCGTACTTGAGCAGGTGAGCGACCGTTCCGGGGTCGACGAGGTCGTTGAGGCCGACGATCTCGATGTCCGCACCCTGGGCGTACGCCGCCCGGAAGACGTTGCGTCCGATCCGTCCGAACCCGTTGATGCCTACCTTCACCGCCATGCAAGCCTCCGCTTGATCGAAATCTCACTCTCTGGTTCGTGCCCAGAACACAGAAAAGCCGGCGCTGCCGGCTCCCCTTACAGTAACCGGTCCCCGCTCCGAACGTGCGCTCACACGCCGAGGCGGACGCGAGCCGGCGCCTCAGCGACGGGAGACGACCTCCACCCGGTAGCCGTCCGGGTCACGCAGATAGGCGGCGTAATAGCGCCGGCCGTACTGGGGCCGCAGACCCGGGGCACCGTCGTCGACCCCGCCCGCGGCAAGACCCGCCCGGTGGGCGGCGTCGACGGCGGCCCGGCCGGCGGCGGTGAGGGCGATGTGGCCGAACCCCGGCGTGCCCGGCGTCCCCCGCACGACGATCCACAACACCGGTACGTTGACCCCGTAGGCGACCGCGGTGGCCGACTCGACCATCCGCCGGCCGCCGAGGGCGAAGAAGATCGGGTCATAGAAGGCGGCGGAGCGGGCGAGGTCGCGCACCTCGAAGCCGACGTGGTCGATCATCGCCTCAGCCCCGGCCTCGGGTCAATGGGGCTTCTCGATGTCACGGTGCACGACCTCCACCTGGTAGGCGGGGGTATCTCGGTACCGGGCGGCGAGCCCCTCGGCGATCGCCACCGACCGGTGGCGGCCGCCGGTGCAACCGATTCCGACGAGAAGGTGAGCCTTGCCCTCAGCGAGGTACTGGGCGAGCAGATAGTCCAGCAGCGGGTTGAGCTTGGCGTAGAACTCCTCAAGGGCGCCACCCTCGTTGACTGCGGCGACGACGGCGGCGTCGAGGCCGGTGTGGGGTCGCAGGGCCGGGTCGTAGTGCGGGTTGGGCAGAAAGCGGACGTCGAACATCAGGTCGGTGTCGCGCACCGGCCCGTACTTGAACCCGAAGCTCTCAAAGGTGATCGACAGCCCACCGGGCGTCGGACTCGGGAACAGCTCGTCCGCGAGCCGCCGGCGCAGCTGAGCGGCGCTGAGCCCACCGGAGTCGATGATCACGTCCGCCCGCTCACGCATTGGAGCGAGCAGCTCGCGTTCCCGCGCGATCCCCTCCGCGACACTCCCCCGCGGGGCGAGCGGGTGACGGCGGCGGGTCTCCTTGTACCGGGTCTGCAGCGTCTCATCCGAGGCGTCAAGGAACAGGACACGGCAGGGAAGAGCCTGGTCGCGGAGCCCGTCGAGCAACTCGGCAAGCCCGGCGAAGTAGCTCCCCGCTCGCGGGTCCGAGACGACCGCTGCCTTCTCCACCTTCGAGCCCGAGTGGGTGAACAGGTCGACGAGGGTGGTGATCATCTCCGGCGGCAGGTTGTCGACGCAGAAGTAGCCCTCATCCTCAAAGGCGGCCATCGCCGTCGACTTGCCCGCGCCAGAGAGGCCCGTGATGACGACGAGGTCCTTGAGCGCGAGGTCGGGCGGGGGCATCGTGGCCTGACAGCTTGACGGACGCGGCGGACGGCCGCCCGCTCGGTCCGTCACCATGTCTCGCCGATGGCCGCTTTCACCCCGTCTCGCCACCGCGGCCCGTCGGCCCTCCCCCTCCGCGCCGCCGCCCTCTGCCTCCTCGTCGCCGCGTGCCTCCTCCCCCCATATGCGCGGGCGGCGGCCCCATCCCCCCCCGGCCCCGTCGCCGTCCAGGTGACGGTCGGCTCGACCCCGACGTCAGAGCCGCTTCCGGCCGGCTTCCTCGGCTTCTCGGTCGAGTACGGCGCCCTGCGCGCCTACCTCGGCCCTGACCCGAACGCGCTTGACCCGGTGTTCCTCGCCCTCCTCCAAGGGGTCGCCCAGGGCCAGTTTCCGGTCCTGCGGGTCGGCGGGAACTCGACCGATGAGACCTGGGTGCCCCTCCCCGGGGTGCTCCCGCCGGTCGCCGTCACCAACGTGATCACACCCGACTGGCTCTCCACCGTCCACGCGCTCGTGGCCGCCACCGGCGCCCGACTCATCCTCGGGGTCAACCTCGCCGCCAACGATCCGCAGATCGCCTCCGTCGAGGCGCGAGCGCTACTTGACGGCGTTGGCCGCAAGGGTGTCTCCGCCCTCGAGATCGGCAACGAACCCGACCTCTACCCGCGTGTTCCGTGGTATGAGCTCCCGAACGGCGTCGAGATCCTCCGCCGGCTCAACCCGTACCCGCTCGGACGCTACCTCGGGCAGCTCACCCGCTGGGCGGGCCTGGTGCCGCAGGTGCCGCTCGCGATCGGCGCGCTCGCCACCACCGCGTGGCTTCCCGCCCTTATCCCGGTTGCCCATAGCCTCCCCCGGGTCGCGTTCCTCACCGTCCACCGCTACCCGCTCTCCCACTGCGGGGTCAGCCCCAGCTCGCCGAACTACCCGACCGTCGCCAACCTTCTCTCGCCCGCCGCGACGACCGGGCTCGCCGCCCCGCTCGCCGCCCCGGCCGCGGCGCTACGCGCCGAGGGCGTCAACCTCCGCGTCGACGAGCTCAACAGCGCCTCCTGCGAGGGCGCCCCTGGAGTGTCGAACACGTTCGCGTCGGCCCTGTGGGTGCTCGAGACCCTCGACGATCTCGCCGCCGCCGGCGTCGACGGGGTCAACATCCACACCCTTCCCGGTGCCGCCTACGCCCCGTTCAGCTTCCGTGACCACGCCGGGCACTGGACCGGCGTGGTCGCCCCGCTCTACTACGGCCTGCTCGCCTTCTGCGCCGGCTTTCCACCGGGCGCGGTGGAGTTGGCGAGCACCGACTCGAGCACTGTCGGCAGCAGTGAGGTGAGCGCGACGGCCACCCTCGCCCCCGACGGCCGGGTCGCGACGACGATCGTCAACGCGGACGCGAGCACACCGGCGGCCGTCACCCTCACTCTCCCGACCAGCCCGCCGCTCACCGTCGAGACGCTCACCGCCCCGTCCCTGACCGCAACGACCGGGGTGACCCTCGGCGGCGCGAGCTTCGGCCCGAGCACGAGCACCGGGCGGCTCGGCCCACCGGCCACGACGACGCTCCTCCCCAGCGGTGGCGCCTACAGCTTCACCGTCCCTCCTGCGAGCGCCGTGATCCTCGCCACCGCCGCCCCATAAGCTCCCGCTCATGTCCGCCGCGCACCACCGGCGGCGGCGCCTCGCCGTCACGCTCCTCACCGTCGCCGTGATCGCCGCAGCCTCGCTCCTCGCCGCCGGCTCCGGACCCACCCCACTCTCCGTGCAGGCGACCGTCACCGGCACGGCGGCCGGTGCGCCGCTCCCGGCTGGGTTCCTCGGCTTCTCCCTCGAATACAGCGCGATTCACGCCTACCTCGGCCGCAGTCCGCGCGCCCTCAACCCTGTCTTCCTCACCCTCATCCGCCAGCTCAATCCCGGACAGGCCCCGATCCTGCGGATCGGCGGCGACAGCACCGACCACACCTGGTGGCCGCTGCCGGGGCTGGTCGAGCCCGCCGGGGTCAGCTACACCCTCACTCCGGACTGGCTGGCGACCGTGCACGCGGCGGCGGCCAGGCTCGGGGCCCGGCTCATCCTCGGCGTCAACCTCGCCGCCGACAACCCGCAGGTCGCCGCCGCGGAGGCCCGTGCCCTCGTGTCGGGGGTCGGCGGCCAGTACGTCGCCGCGCTCGAGATCGGCAATGAACCGGACGTGTACACCCGGTTTGCCTGGTACCGAACACGCGCCGGGCAGGTGGGCTTCGCCCGAGGGCGCGGCTGGAACGAGGAGGCCTTCAGCGCCGAGTTCGATCGCTGGGCGGCGGCACTGCCCGCGGTCCCCCTCGCCGGCCCGGCCGACGCCTACGCCACCTGGATGGCGAACCTCGGCCGCTTTCTCGCGACGGCCCCCCGGCTCGGGATCGTCACGTTCCACCGCTACCCGCTGCGGGGATGTGGCGCGGAGGCGACCGGCCCGCTCGCCCCGACGATCACCCATCTGCTCGACCGCGCCTCGAGCCGCGGGCTCGCCGCGAGCGTCGCCCCGTTCGCCCAGGTCGCCCACGCGGACGGGCGCCCGCTGCGCGTGGACGAGCTCAACTCGGCTTCCTGTGGCGGGCGTGCCGGGGTTTCGGACACGTTCGCCTCCGCGTTGTGGGTGCTTGACACCCTGTTCGCGATGGCCCGGGCCGGGGTCGACGGCGTCAACCTGCACACGCTGCCCGGTGCCGCCTATGCGCCGTTCCGCTTCAGTGACCGCCACGGCCACTGGTCGGGAACGGTCAGCCCGCTCTACTACGGGATGCTCATGTTCAGCCGTGCCTTCCCGCCCGGCGCCCGGCTGCTGGCCGCCCACGCGAGCCGGAGCGCCCTGCGGATCTGGGCGACCCGCGGCGCCCACGGCACCGTCCGCACGGTCCTCATCAACGACAGCGCGACCACGCCCCTTCGCGTCCGTCTCGCGCTTCCCGCGCCGACGCACGCGTCCCTGACCCTCGAGACGCTCACCGCTCCGGGCCTCACCGCCCGCGCCGGCGTCCGCCTTGGGGGCCGGACCTTCGCGCTGCACACCCCCACCGGCCGGCTCGCCAGCCCGGTCCTCACCGGTCTCCGACTCAGACACGGATTGGTGTCCCTGACGGTCCCACCTGCGAGCGCCGCTCTTCTCACCGGCTGAGCGTCGTCTCCCGGTTCCGGTCCACCGGGACCGGAACCGGGCCGGGCCGGTCTCCGATCCGGGGCGATCAGACCCCGGCCTTGTGGAGCTCCCGGTGCAGGTCGCGGGCGAACTTCGGCCCCACCCCGGCGACGGCCTCCAGTTCCGCGGCCGAGGCGGAGAGGACCGCCTCGGGGGAGCCGAAGTGGGTGAGCAGCGCCCGCTTGCGCGCCGGGCCGATCCCCGGGACCTCATCGAGGATCGAGGCGGTCAGAGCCGCGTCCCGGCGCTGGCGGTGGTGGGTGATCGCAAACCGGTGTGCCTCATCCCGGATCCGCTGGAGCAGCTGCAGCTCCGGGGTGTCGTGGGCGAGCAGCAGCGGATCGGGCCGTCCGGGGATGAACACCTCCTCGATCCGCTTGGCGAGCGAGATCACCGTCACGCCGCGGTCACGGAACCCCTGCAGCGCCCGGAGTCCGGCGGCGAGCTGGCCCTTTCCGCCGTCGATCACGATCACGTTCGGGAGCGCGGCGAAGCTCGGGTCGTAGTCCCCGTCGTGGGGGGAGCGCTCGTGGTGGGCTTCGAACTGCGCGTAGCGGCGGCCGAGGATCTCCTCGAGGCTGGCGAAGTCGTCGGGGCCGTTCTCTCCGTCACCGACGACCCGCACCTTGAAGCGGCGGTAGTCGGACTTCTTCGGGGCGGCCCCCTCGAAGACGACCATCGACGCGACCGTGTTCGTGCCCATCAGGGTCGAGATGTCGTAGCACTCGATCCGCAGCGGGATGGCGTCGAGCCCGAGCGCGGCCGCGAGTCCGTCGAGCGCCTCGACCCGCTGCTGGCGCCGGCGCTGGGCGCGCAGCCTCTCCTGGTCGAGGGCGAGCCGGGCGTTGCGGTCGGCGAGTTCAAGCATCCGCCGTTTCGCGCCCCGTTCGGCGGCCCGTACCTCGACGCGGGCCCCGCGGCGCTCGCTGAGTACCTCCGCGAGCGTCGCGGTGTCACTGACCTCCTGGGCGACGATCACGAGCGGCGGGATTACCATCGTCGCCGTGTAGTACTGGAGGGCGAAGGCGGGCAGGACGTCGGTGATCGGAGCGTCGGCAGCGTTGTCGAGGTAGAAGCTCTGGCGGTCGGCGAGGATGCCGTCCCGGACCTGGAACACCTGGGCGTTGGCGTCCCCGTCGGCACTCGCGATCGCGATCGCGTCGAAGCTGCCGGCCTGATCGCTGACCACCCGCTGGCGCTCGAGCAGCGAGCGGACGGCGGTGAGCCGGTTGCGTTCCCGGGCGGCGTCCTCGTAACGCTGCTCGGCGGCGGCCATCCGCATCTCGAACTCGATCCGCTGCTCGATCTCCTTGTAGCGGCCTGACAGGAAGGCGATCACCCCGTCAATCCCGGCCCGGTACTGCTCCTGGGTGACGTAGCCGACGCACGGCGCCTCACACCGCTTGATGTAGTAGTCCAGGCACGGCGAGCCACTGCGGCGGCCCGGGGTCGGACCGTCGCAGGAGCGGTACAGGAACACCTTCTCAAGCACCTCGAGAGTCGCGCGGACCCGCTTGGCGCTTGAGAACGGGCCGAAGTAAGTCCTGCCGCGGCGGTGGCGCTCACGGGTGAAGTAGACGCGCGGGAACGCCTCGTCGAGGCTGATCCCGATGAACGGGTAGGACTTGTCGTCACGCAGACGGATGTTGAACCGCGGCTGGTACTGCTTGATGAAGTTCGCCTCCACGAGCAGCGCCTCGGCCTCGGTGCGGACGACGAGCGCCTCGATCGTGTCGATCATCCCGAGCAGGTCGCCGCCGGCGCGGGTGCTCGGCTTGTTGAAGTGGCTGTAGACCCGCTTGCGGATCGAGATCGCCTTACCGACGTAGAGGACTCGCCCGCGATCGTCTCGGAACAGGTACACCCCCGGCTCGTCCGGCAGTTCGCGGCGGCGGTCGGCGGAGAGGACTGGCACGCCTCTGAGGGTAGAGGCCGCATCCGCCGGCTCGATCAGGCGCGGGCGGCGTGTCGAGGGTCACGCCGGGCTCGAATCGCGGTCCCGATCAGGGCGAGCCCGGCCACGGCGAGGACGAGCCCACAGAGAGCGACGGTCTCACCGGATCCCGGAGTGGCGGGATCGCTGACGTAGTGGGCGCCACCGCCCCGGCCCAGGGCGAGGAGGAGACCGTTGGTCGGAGCGTGGAGGATCGCCCGCACGGTGAAGGCGAGCGCGATCAGCGTGCCGGTGAGGGCGACCGCGACGGCTCCGGGGCGACCCCGCAATCCGGCGGCGGTGATCCCGACGGAGAGGACGGCGAACAGCTCACCGACGCTTGCGTACACCTGGAAGGCATTCGGGGCGGCCGGGATTCCGAACAGCGCCGGCCCGGGAAAGCGGGCGCGTTCGATCGGGGGCAGTTGATGGCTCCAGGTGAGCAGCAGCGACAGCGCCAACAGCCCCGCGCCGGCGACACTGAGGCGCCGACCGACCCGGATGAGACCGTCGTCACGCACCTGGGCCGACGGTCAGTACTGACGGGCGCTGCGGATCACCGCGAACAGGGCGTAGCCGGCCCCGATCAACAGCACGAGCCAGCCGATGTTGCCCGCCGGTCCCTCGTTCCACAGCGTGCTCGTGCCGGTGAGGGTGAGGGCGATCACCCCGGCGGCGGCGTAGGCGATCGCGCGGCGACGGTCCTCGAGCGCGTAGATGGTGACGCGATGCTCACGGTAGAGGCGGGCGGCGACCCAGACGAAGGCGCCGAGGAACGCGAGGTAGACGAACTCGAGCGCCGTGCTCGAGGCGGTACCGCCGCCGGGAACGACGTCTACGAGCGCACCGAGGATCAGGATGATCGCGACGTTGCGGATGGTGGGGGAGATCGTCGGCATCGGTGCCGCTCAGACGAGGGCGGGGGTCTTGGCGCCGCTCGTCACAGCTCGCGCTTGGCCTGCGGCCGCGGGGGCGGGCTTGGTCGCCGCGGCGGGAGCGGGGACGGTATCGACGGTCGGGACGCCGTCGGCGGCGGGCATGGGGTCGAGCGGTTCAGGTGCGAACCGGTAGCCAACCCCGAAGTGGGTGTGGACGTAGCGCCAGCCGGGCGAGAGCCGTTCGAGCTTGGTGCGGAGCTTGCGGACGAACACGTCGACGGAGCGGTCACCACGCACCATCATGTAGCCCCAGACACGCTGGTAGATCACCTCGCGCTCGAGCACCCTCCCCTCGGCGGCCGCGAGCTGATGCAGCAGCTCGAACTCCTTGCGGGAGAGGCCGGCCGGCTCGCCGCCGACATACGCGTCGAAGCGGTCCGGACGGATCGTCAGCTCACCGACGCTGAGCGGGACGTCCTCATCCGGCTGAGCTCCGACGCGCCGTCGCCGCAACACCGCCTGGATCCGGGCCACGAGCTCCTCCGGGTGGACAGGCTTGGCGATCCAGTCATCGGCACCGCCGCGCAGAGCGCGGACTCGGTCGGCGACCGTGCCGTGGCCGGCGATCAGCAGCAGCCCGACCGACGGTGCTTTGACTGCGAGCTGCTCGACGTACTCGAGGCCGGTGAGGGCCGGGTTGAGCACGAGCGCGTGCACACGAAGGGCGGCGAGCTGCTCGGGAGCCGGCGCGTAGCTGAGCAGCTCGTGGGTCCAGTGCAACGCGTCGAGTCGGCGCGCGAGCACGGTCAGCAGTCCACTGTCGTCGTCCAAGAGGGCGATCCGGACCGCCGCCGAGTCGGTGGAGATCGACATCGTGCCCTCCAGTGTAGGGCCGCCGCGGACGGACGCCGCGCCTGGCCGCGTCAGCCGGCGACGCGCTCGTACTTCGCGTACAGGCCCTCCACCTTCGCCTTGGCCGCCTCATAGCGGTCACCGAGCTCGACGCTCCAGCCCTTGACGAGCTCCGCCTCGATCGCCGCGAGCTCAGCCTCGGCCGCCGCAATCTGGGCCTCGAGCCGGCTCGCCTGCGCCGCCGCCGGTCGGGCCGGCGGTCGGGCCGGGGTTGGCGCCCGTGCGGGGCGGGCCTTCTTCGCCTTCGCTTCGGCGGCCTCAGCCTCGCGCTCGGCGCGGACCCGGAGGTACTCGGGCCACCCGCCGACGTAGGAGCGCAGGGTCTGGTCCTCGAGCGCGATCGTCCGCGTTCCGACGGCGTCGAGCAGAGCTCGGTCGTGGGAGATCAGCAACAGCGATCCCTGGAAGCCGGCGAGGGCGTCCTCGAGTGCCTCCCGGCTGTCGATGTCGAGGTGGTTGGTCGGCTCATCGAGGATGAGGACGTTCGCTCCCGACTGGACGAGGATCGCCAGCTGCAGGCGCTGGCGCTCACCACCGGAGAGGCCCTCGAGCGGCTTCTCGGCGTCCTCGCCGCTGAACAGGAACCGGCCGAGCAGGGCCCGCGCCTGCCCGGGCGGCAAGCCGGTACGCTTGACCGCCGCCTCGATCACCGTCCGCGCGCTGCCGGCGCCGAGCGAGTCGGCGTGCTGGGAGAGGAAGCCGATCTTGACGTTGTGGCCGGTGGAGAGCCGCCCGGTCACCTGCGGGCCGCCGTCCGTCGCAGCCGGCGTGCCCACAGCCGCCGGCGGAGCGGCCTTCAGCGCCATCCCGGTCGCATCCCGGGCCTCCGAGCCGTCGTCGGCGAACGGCCGGGCGCCGGCGAGCGTCTCGATCAGGGTCGTCTTGCCCGCCCCGTTCGGCCCGACGAGGGTCACGTGCTCGCCCCGTTCGAGCCACAGCTCACCCTGATCGAGCAGCGTTCGCTCGCCGATCGCCATCCGGCCGTCCGAGAACTCGAAGACGATCCGTCCCGACCGTTCCGGCGGCTTGAAGGCAAAGGCAAGCGACTCCCGCTCGCGGGGGTCTCGCGTCACCCGGTCGATCCCCGCGAGCCGCTTGGCCCGGGATTGGGCCTGTCGGGCCCGGGTGCCCGCGCTGAAGCGGGCGACGAACCGTTCGAGCTTGTCGATCTCGGCCTGCTGGCGCTCGATCGCCCGGCCGAGCGCCAGCTCACGGGCGGCCTTCTCCTTGCGCCACTGGTGCCAGGTGCCCGGGAAGAACTTCGCCCGGCCGGCCTCGAGCTCGAGCACGCTGGTGGCGACCGACTCGAGGAACCAGCGGTCATGAGCGACGATGACGATCGCCGCATCGAGGGACACGAGATGGCTCTCGAGCCACTCGAGCGAGGCGATGTCGAGGTGGTTGGTCGGCTCGTCGAGCAGCAGCAGATCGGGTTTGCCCGCGAGCGCCCGCGCGAGCGACGCCCGCGTCAGCTCGCCGCCGGAGAACGTGTCGAGGCGACGCTCGAGCAGCTCCGGGGCGTTGAACCCGAGCCCGTTCAGGGTGGCGAGCGCCTCCTCCCGCCACGTGTATCCGCCGGCGGCCTCGAGTTCGGCCTGCGCGTCGGCGTAGGCGTTGAGGGTTGCCTCAGCGTAGTCACCGTCGGCCATCCGCAGCTCGAGGCCGGCGAGGCGTTCCTCGAGGGCAAGCAGCTCCGGCGCGCCGGAGAGGATGTAGTCGCGCAGGGTGATGTCCCGCTCACGCGGGGGTCGCTGGTCGTGCAGCTTCACCTTCGCGCCCTTGGCGAACACGAGCTCGCCGCCGTCGATGGACTCCTCACCCGCGAGCATCCGCAGCAGGGTCGTCTTCCCCGCCCCGTTGCGCCCCGACAGGGTCATCCGGTCGCGCGGCTCGAGCTTGAAGGAGATCCCCCGGAACAGCGGGTCGCCCTGGAGGTCCTTGCGCAGATCGGAGGCGATGAGAACGGCCACGATCGCCAGGGTAGTTCGCCGTGGCCGGCGGGCCGGTGGCGCGATGGGTCCCGTTCGCGAGCCGGGAACCCGAGGGCGCGATGGCTAGACTCGACCCGCATGGCTGCTGCGACGTTCGCGCCCATGCCCCCATGTCCGTTCCCGGCCGCACGCACCGTTCAGGTGAACGGGCGTGGCGAGTTCTTCCTGCGGGACTCCGACCCCGCCCATTCCCCCGGCGAGCCGGAGTCCCGTCCGGTCGTGCTGCTCCTGCACGGCTGGATCGCCTCCGCCGACCTCAACTGGGCCGAGGTCTATACCCCGCTCATCGCCGCGGGGTACCGAGTGCTCGCCATCGACCACCGCGGCCATGGGCGCGGCCTCCGGACGACCACGCCGTTCCGGCTCGCCGAGTGCGCCGCGGACGCCGCCGCCGTCCTTCGCGAGCTCGCTCTCACCCCCGCCGTGATCGTCGGCTACTCGATGGGCGGCGCGATCGCCCAGCTCGTCCGCCGTGACCACCCTGACGTCGTCGGCGCCCTCGTGCTGTCGGGAACCGCCCAGCACTGGCAGGATCCGCAGCTGCGACGCTCCTGGCGCGCCCTCGAGATCGGCGGTGTGCTGATGCGCCTTGCGCCGAACCGGTTCTGGGACTGGGGTCTGCGCCGTGTCGGCCTGCACCCGAGCCCCGAAACCGCCTGGGTGCGCTGTGAGCTCACCCGCCACAACGTCCCCGACATCCTCGAGGCCGGCCGCGAGCTCAGCCGCTTTGACAGCCGCCCCTGGCTCGGCCCCGAGCCGACCCCCGCTGCGGTCGTCCTCACCTCCCGGGACACCGTCGTCCCGCCCCGCAAGCAGCGGGATCTCGCCGCCGCGCTGGAGGCCCCGATCTTCGACGCCCCGATCGACCATCTCGAGGTCACCGGCGCCGGCGCCCGGTACACCGACGCGCTGCTCGCCGCCCTCGCCGCGGTCACCTCCGAGATGGCGACACGCGTCGGAGCCAGCCGGTAAGATCGGCCGCCATGATGCGCCGATTGAGAACCCTCATCCTCTGCCTCGGGCCGTTCCTCGCCCTGCTCGTCTCGGCCGGCCCGGCGCTGGCGGCCGCCACCGGCGGGGAGGGCCTCTACGGACCCACCAACGCCATCGTCATCACGAACACGATGTTCGTCCTGCTCGGTTTGTTCCCGACGATCATCGTCGTGTTCTCGCTGATCCAGGCGTGGCTGGACCGGCGCAAGCACCGCAAGATGGACGCGGAAGCCGCCGCCCGGGCCGCCAGCCCGGTCAAGACCGGCTGGTAGGCCACCGGGCCCGGTGAGCCGGCGCTGCAACTGGCGCCGCCTCCCCCAGCCAGACGGTAGCTTTTCGACCCGTGAGCTACTTCCTTACCGGCGCCACCGGGTTCATCGGCCGCAACCTCGTTGAACGACTCCTCGCCCGGCCCCCCCGGCCCGACGGCGTCCCGGACATCCACCTTCTCGTCCGCGCCCGCTCCCAGGAACGGCTGTCGCAGCTGATCTCAGGCTGGGATCAGACCGGCCTCAACGCGTCCGGCCGGATTCGGCCGGTGATCGGCGACCTCGGATCGGACCGGCTCGGGGTCTCCGACGACGATCTCGAGAGCCTGCGCAAGGCCGGGATCGACCACTTCTTCCACCTCGCGGCGATCTACGACATGACGGTCACCGACGACGCGAACCGGATCGCCAACGTCGAGGGGACACGGCACGCGGTGACGCTCGCCAACGAACTGTCCGCCGGGATCCTTCACCACGTCTCCTCGATCGCGGTGGCCGGCGAGTACAAGGGCCTGTTCCGCGAGGACTACTTCGACGAGGGCCAGCCGCTCAAGCACCCGTACCACAAGACGAAGTTCGAGGCCGAACGGCTCGTCCGTACCCAGACCGCCGGCGCCTGGCGGGTCTACCGGCCGGCGATCGTCGTCGGGGACTCACGCACCGGGGTGATGGACAAGATCGACGGTCCCTACTACTTCTTCAACCTGATCAAGCTGCTGCGCCACTGGCTGCCGGGATGGTTTCCCCTCGTCGGCCCCGAACTCGGCTTCACGAACATCGTGCCCGTGGACTTCGTCGCCGGCGCGCTCGACCACATCGCCCACCAGCCCGGACTCGACGGCCAGGCCTTCCATCTCACCAACCCACGCTCCCAGCGCTCCGGGGAGGTGATCAACGCCTTCGCCCGCGCCGCGCACGCCCCCCAACTGTCCCTGCGGATCGACACTCGCCTGCTCGCAGCCCTTCCCAAGGGCACGGTCGGGATGCTCATGCAGCTGCCGGCGGCCCGGAACATCCGCCGGACCCTACTCGCCGACGTCGGGATCCCGGAGGAGGTGATCGAGCATGTCCGGCTCGTCCCCCAGTTCGACGCCCGCGACACCGAGCGGGCGCTGGCCGGCTCCGGGATCGCCGTTCCCGAGCTGGAGACCTACGCGGCCCGGCTGTGGGACTACTGGGAACGCAACCTCGACCCCGACCTGTTCCGCGATCGCTCCTTCGAGGGTGCGGTCAACGGCAAGACGGTGCTCATCACGGGTGCCTCCTCCGGGATCGGCCGCGCCGCAGCCATGAAGATCGCCGCCGCCGGTGGCATTCCGATCCTCGTCGCCCGCGGAATGGACAAGCTGCTGGAGGTCCAGCGCGAGATCGCCGACGCCGGGGGGACGTCCTACGCCTACTCGGCCGACCTCTCGAGCATCGACTCCATCGACGAGCTGTGTCAGCAGATCACCGCCGAGCATCCGGCCGTCGACGTGCTCGTCAACAATGCCGGCCGCTCGATCCGGCGCTCGATCGCCCTCTCCTATGACCGCTTTCACGACTTCGAACGGACGATCCAGCTCAACTACCTCGGGACGATCAAGCTCGTCATGGGGCTGCTGCCGGGGATGCGTGAGCGGCGGTCCGGCCACGTCATCAACGTCTCCTCGATCGGCGTGCAGACGAACCCGCCGCGGTTCTCCGCCTATGTCGCCTCCAAAGGGGCGCTCGATGCCTGGACGCGGGTCGTCGGCTCGGAGTGCATCTCCGACAACGTCCACTTCACGACGATCCACATGCCGCTCGTCCGGACGCCGATGATCGCCCCGACGAAGATCTACGACAGCTTTCCGACGATCTCCCCGGATGAGGCGGCGGACCTCATCTGCGAGGCGATCCGCGCCAAGCCCAAACAGATCAACACACGTCTGGGGACGTTCGGCGAGGTCGCCTACGCGCTCTTCCCCAAGGCAGTGGATCAGATCCTGTCGACCGCCTACAAGGTGTTCCCCGACTCCGCGGCCGCCCGGGGCGAGATCAACCCGGAGGAGCGCGCCTCGACCGAGCAGGTCGCCCTCGCTCACCTGATGAAGGGGATTCACTGGTAGGTGTCGGTGTGGCGCCGGGGGGCGGCTGAGCCCGCCCCCCGGCTGAGCCGACGGCCGGAATGCGGGAGCTGCCGACCGATAGCCGACCCTGCGAAGATGTCTCAGCCGATGTCGTTGCGAGCTCGAGCCTGGGAGCAGACGCACACCCACCACCACCGTGCGTTCCCCGCCGATCGCCTGGCGGCCGAACGGTCCGAGTCGGTCTCGGTCTGTCTTCCCGCCCGCAACGAGGCGGCGACGATCGGCCCGATCATCGCCGCGCTCGTGCCGTTACTTGATGCCGGGGTGATCGATCAGCTTGTCGTCGTCGACGACTCCGAGGACGGGACCGGCGCGATCGCCGCGGCCGCCGGGGCCGAGGTGTATGACCAGGCCGCCCTCGTGCCCGAACTCGGGCCGGTGCTCGGCAAGGGAGACGCGATGTGGCGGGCTCTCACCGTCCTCGACGGTGAGGTGATCTGCTTCCTGGACGCGGACTCGGAGGATTTCGGCGACCACTTCGCGCGCGGGCTGCTCGGTCCGCTGCTCGTCGACGGGACGGGGTCAAGTGGCGCGCGGACCGAGTTCGTCAAGGGGTTCTACCGGCGCCCGTTCAAGGTCGGCTCCCTCACCCTGCCCGACGGGGGAGGTCGCGTCACCGAGCTCACCGCCCGGCCCCTGCTCGAACTCTTCTACCCGGAGCTTGCGGGGATCCGCCAGCCGCTCGCCGGGGAGATCGCCGCCCGTCGCAGCCTGCTCGAGAGCCTTCCCTTCGCCACCGGTTACGGGGTCGACATCGCCCTGCTGATCGACGCCTACGCCGAGATCGGCCTCGAGAGTCTAGCCCAGGTCGACCTCGACGTCCGCCAGAACGCCCACCAGGCTCTCCGGGACCTACGCCCGATGGCGAGCGCGGTCCTCGCCGCCGTCCACACGCGACTTCAGCGCGACGGGCGCTACGCGGGCACCTCAAGCGAGGCGACCGTCGAACGGCCGCCGTTGCTTTCGCACCGTCGCGCGGCGGCCTGAACGTCCCCACCACAGGGCGATCGCCGCTGTGGGTCGGTGAGTGCAGCGAGGATGGTCCCGAGTCGTGACCGGAAGAAGTGGTGTCCCGCATCCGGGTCGAGGTGGACCCGGCAGCAGGGGAGCGCCGCCGCGAGCGCGAGCGCATGGTCGACTGGGACGAGGCGATCTCCGACACCGTGCCAGAGGTCGACCTCCGCGCCCACGGGATGCCGGGCCGCCAGGGCGCGAGGAAACGGGCCCCGAGACGCGCGCACACCGCATCCAGGTCGACGCTGGCGGCCACCGGCGTTCCGAGCGCTCCGTGGCAGTAGACGACCGGGCAACCCTCCGCGGGTCCGTTCACCGACCAGGCGAGCCGACGACCGTCAGCAAGCTGGATGTAGGCGGGGGTGGCAGGGGTGCGAGGACGCATCGCGGGAGGGAGGTTCCCGTCACAGCGAAGCCTACGGGCGTCTCAGGCGACGGTTGTGTCGTTGTTGAGAAGGCCCAGCAACGCCGCGCTGAAGCGGTCCGGATCCTCCACCATCGGCACGTGCCCGGTGTGGGTGAGCCGGACCGTCGGCGCCTCTGGACGGACGCGGAGAATGTCCTCGAGGGCGCGGATCGGCACCGTGCGGTCCTCCTCACCCCAGATCAGCGCCACCGGGGCGGACACCGCCGCCAGCTGCGGGCAGAGGTCGGCGGCCGCGATCGCCGCCAACGCCGGACCGGTCCGCCGGGCGGCCGCGGAGGCCTCGAGCATCGCGCGCGCGACCGTCGGCGGCACCCGGTCAGGCTCGGCGACTGAGAGGGCGAGCAGCAGTCGCCGCCCCCACGCGACGTCGGTGAGCGGCGCGACATGGCGCCGGGCGGCGAGGAACGCGTCGGCGCCACCGTTGAGCAACCCGGCAACCGGCGCGGCGGTCAGCAGCGCGAGGACGGCGTCAGGCAGCGGCCGGCAGCCCGCCGGCGCGACGAGGACGAGCCGGCCGATCCGCGCGGGGTGGCGGTGGGCGATGACGATCGCGACGCCGCCGCCGAGCGAGTGCCCGACGAGATCGAAGCGACCGTCGACCCCTCGCTCGTCGAGGTCAGCGACGACCGCGTCGGCGACCTCGGCGAGGTCGAATCCCACACCCACCGGCGGGCTTGCTCCGAACCCGGGCAGGTCCGGGCAGATGATCGTGGGACGCCGGCGCCCGAGCGCCGGAGCCACCGTCGCCCAGATCCGGTGGTCGGTGGCGATCCCGTGCAGCAGCACGAGCGGGCGCTCCCGCCTGGCTGCGGGCGAGTTCAAGGGCTCCAACATTTCCAACATCCTAAGGTTGGGTCAGATGAACGTTCCCTTCAGCATGGCCCGTGAGACGTCTGAGGACGGCAGCTTCACCCGCCAGACCTCGCGCTTCCGTGACGTCGTCAGCCCCGACGCGAGCGGGCGCTTCCCGCTCGAGCCGGGGCGGTACCACCTGTATGTCTGCCGCGCCTGCCCGTGGGCGCATCGGACGATCATCGCCCGCGCGCTGCTCGGGCTCGAATCGGCGATCACCATCTCCTACGTCGACCCGGTCCGCGACGGGCGCGGCTGGGCGTTCACGGGTGACGGGTATGAGGATCCGGTCAACGGGTTCGAACGGCTCGAGGAGGCGTACCGGCGC
This sequence comes from Conexibacter sp. DBS9H8, assembly GCF_023330685.1. Classification (GTDB taxonomy): domain Bacteria; phylum Actinomycetota; class Thermoleophilia; order Solirubrobacterales; family Solirubrobacteraceae; genus Palsa-465. Next base: position 2,273,292 of record NZ_CP097128.1, on the reverse strand, counting down.
AGCGACCCCGATTTCTCTGACCGGGTGACCGTCCCGGTCCTCTGGGACCGCGGTGAGGGCGTGATCGTCAACAACGAGTCGGCGGACATCCTGCGGATGCTCCACAGCACCTTCCGGCCGCTCGCCGAGCGTCCGGTCGAGCTGGCGCCCGCCAGCCTCGCTGTCGCGATCGACGAGCTCAACGAGGCGATCTATGAGCCGGTCAACAACGGCGTCTATCGGGCGGGCTTCGCCCGCTCCCAGGCGGCCTACGAGGCCGCCGTGGATGACCTCTTTGCGATGCTCGACCGCCTCGATGCCCGGCTCGCCGAGCAGCGGTTCCTGTTTCCCGGTGGGCGACCCATGGAGACTGACATCCGCCTCTTCACCACCCTCGTCCGGTTCGACGCCGTCTACCAGATCCACTTCAAGTGCAGCCGGCGCAAGCTCGCCGAATACGCGCACCTATGGCCGTATCTGCGCGACCTCTACCAGTGGCCCGGGTTCGGGGAGACCGTCTCCTTCGATGAGATCCGGGCCCACTACTACCGGACCCACCCTGAGGTCAACCCGACCGGCATCGTCGCGGTGATGCCCGACCTCGACTTCCTCGCCCCGGCTGGGCGGGAGTCCCTCACCTGAGCGCCCGCCTAATCGGTTCCCTGGTTGGAGGCGGCGGCGGTCGCGACATCGATCGCATATGTCGCTCGCGCCCGGAGGAGGAAAACCCCGGCCAGGGCGACGGTGGCGAGCATGATGATGAAGCTCCACTCCAACCCCTGGGCCGCCGAACTGCTGAGTGGTGCGACGTGGGTGTGGGTGCCGACCGGGGTCTGCTGGGGGATTACGCCCGCGACGAGGTCGGCGAGCGCTCCGAAGGTGACCGGGGCGACCGCCTCCGCAAGCGAGCGCACGACCGTACGGATCGATTCGGCGCGGCCCCAGAGGCCGGCGGGCATGATGTCGAGCCGGGCCGCGTTGAGGGCCGGGTTCGCCGCCGTGATCAGGGCCGCTCCGGCCGTGTCGAAGTAGATCGCCGGGGTGAGGCTCGTGCCGAGGAACCCGGGGACGAGCAGCACGACGGCGAGCAGATAGCAGACGGCGGGCACCCACACGCGCCCCTGGAGGTGGCCGCGGTCGAGCAGCAGGTCGGTCACTCGCCCGCCGACGAGCGTGCCGATCAGCGCGCCGACGACGAGGAAGACGAGCACGAGCTCGGCTTCAACCTGGCCGGCGTGGTAGCGGCCGCGGATGAACAGGATCGCGAACGTCGTCAATCCGCCGAAGAAGAAGTAGCCGAGGCTCGAGCTGACGATCATCAGCACGTTCGTCGGGACGGCGATCGCATAGCGGACGACGTCGGCGATTCGCATCCCCCGGGGGTCCTGGTGGAGGATACGTTCGGGCTCGGGCTCGACCCCGGCCGCACGGACCGCCTCCCGCGCCCGGTCGTCCCCGACCTCGGCCGCGCCCAACGGGGGCGGTCCGTGCGCCGTGTCCGCAGCGCCGCCGACCGAACCGGCCGACGAGCCGACGGGAGACGCCACGCGCACCGGAGGGCGGTCGAAGACGACCGTCGGATGCAGCCCGCCGTCTTCGAACGCCTCCGCGCCCGGGTAGAGGTGGCTCTGCCCGCCGCGCTTGGGTTCCGGGACCCCGCGCCACAGGGCCCAGGCGAGAAAGATCCCTGGGAGGGCCAGAAGCACGAACGCGGCCCGCCAGCCGACAATGCTGGCCACCGATCCGCAGACGATCACCCCGAGCGCGTTGCCGACAAGCTCCCCGCCAAGGATGTAGGCGTAGACGCGGCCGCGCTCGCCCGCGGGGAAGAAGTCGCCGGTGAGGGACGCGATCGCCGGTCCGGCGGTTGCGACGACCGCGCCGAGCAGGAGGCGGCTGATCAGCAGATCGCCGTAGTTGGCCGCGAAGGCTCCGAGCAGCGAGGCGATGCTCCACAGCACGATGCTCGCCGCCAACAGCGGCATCCGTCGGATCCGATCGACGAGCATCCCGACCGGGATCGTCGCGATCGCACCCATCAGCAGGGCGACCGAGCTGAGCAGGCCGATCCGCGTGTTGCCGATGTGCAGCGCGGTCTCGAGCTGGGGGGCGACGGCGCCGACGGTCGCCCCATCCGCCCCGCTGAGACCGAGCGTGAAGGCGAACAGGAGGATGATCTTCGCTCGGACCGGTCCGCCCGCCCGGCGCACGAACTCGCCGCGCAGCGCCATCGCCACCCAACGGGTGGCGCGACTCGCACTTTGGCGGGGTCCTGAGCGCGTCGATGCCTCCACGTCAGTTGAGTATGCCCACCCGGCGCACTACACTTGCTCTCGATTCATCTCCCGGGGACGACAGGCTTCGACGTGGTCGGATCGTGGGGTTGGTCGCGAGTCGAGGGTCCAGGCGGCCTCGTAAAAAACCTGGAAAACAATAAGTGCGGACTCGCACAACTTTGATCTCGGCCTCGCTGCCTAACACCAGCAAGGTCTGAGTTTCATCTCGTCCAGCGTTTGCTCACGGCGCTGACACGGGATCAACCAGTGAGCTTGCTCAGTCGGGATGTGTTCCCTCCCGTCTGAGGACATTCAGGGGACTGGTCCTGAGGAACCCGGCCGGCGAGGCGACCCCAGGATGAGATCAGAGCGCCGGCTACGCTCGTAGACGCCTTCTCTTACGCGACTGCGGACGGGGGTTCAATTCCCCCCGTCTCCACCTCGACAGTGAGACGCTTCAGTTCCCACACCGGGCGCTGAGGCGTCTTTTGTCTTCCGGAGCCTGATCGGAAGCCCTATCGCGGCGGGCGGGTTCTCTCTGGCATCGTTGGCCGGCCGCCTGTGAGGGCGCTCAGGCCGCACTCGGCACACGGGACGCACAGCTGTGCGCGCCTCAGCGCAGGCCGGTGGCGGAGCAGATCGACAAAGCGTCGGATAGGCTCTCACCCTCACGGTCGTTCGGGAGGGAGGCCCCGGAATGTTCATTGCTCAGGGCAGAGAGCGGTTGCGGATACCCGTACGGTGGCGAGGCGCGCGGGGCCTGGCTGTCGTCCTCGCCGTGGTCGGCCTCGCCGTGTGCGCGGGCACCGCCACAGCGCGACCGGTGCGCGGAATGCCCCGGGATGTCCCCGCCGCGGCGACGGCGCCCGATCCGACCTACCCGGAGCCGACTCACAACGAGTGGCCGTTTCCCAACGCGTTCTCCCCCACCTCGGGGACCGGCCGGCTCGACGGGGGGGCCGAGCTGTGGACCGACTTCCTCTACGACGATTACGGAGCCTCTGGACCTGGGGGGTTCAACACGTCACCGTTTGCGCAGACGTCGACCCTCGCGCCCCGCCAGGGCGACTACTCCTTCCCGTCCGGTCCGGCCGACAACAACGGCGCAGACATCTTCCGGGCGGGCATCGGCATCCGGGGCGCCTACAGCTACTGGCGCGTCGACTGGGTGACGCTGGCCAGCCCGACCGTGCCGATCGCCGAATGGACCTTCGACACCGACAACAATCCGGCCACCGGTGGCTCCGCCTGGCCCGCGGACGCCGGGGTCAACTCCCCCGGAATCGACGAGGCCCTCGTCGTCTCCAGCCGCGGCGCGTGGCTCATCAATCCGAGCACCGGCGCCTCAACGAGCGTCACCACCCACGGTGGCCGACTGTTCGTCAACCCGACGGCCAAGAGCTTCATCGTCAAGATCCCCCTACGCCTGATGCCGGTGCGCGGGACGTGGCGGATCCGGCTCGCCGCAGGCCTGGCAAGCGCGAACGGACAGACATTCGCCGAGCCGGACGTCGCCGGCGTTCCGTCGGCGACCGCCGAACGGGTCTACAACGTCACCTTTCGTACCGTCAGCCAGGAGCCACCGGTCGACACGAGCGCCTCAAGCGACGCGGGGGCCAGCGCAGCGCAGGGTCTCCTCGCGAGCCTGCCGCTCAGCTCAGAACTCGGCCTCGACGGTCTGGCCCGAGCGATCACCGGGAACTTCTGGATGGAAGATGATCAGGCGAGCACCCTCGCGAGCCGGAACGTGTCGAAGTTCTCGCTGCTGTTGCCCTGGGCCCGGCTGCGGCGCCGCGTCAGGACCCCGATTCCCCAGCCGACCGGCTACAGCGTCCGCTGGTATGTCTCACGGTTCGCCGATCTCGGACACGGCCAGGTCATCGACGACGGCCCGGAGGGCAACCTCAAACCGACCCTGCTCGAGCCGCTGCAGCCCTACTCGATCTACGTTCCGACGGGATATCGGCCCGGCCACGCGGTCGGGCTCACGTTTCTGCTCCACTCACTGGAGGTCAATTACAACCAGTACGGCGCCCTCGACCCCGACCTGATCCAGCAGCTCTGCCAGGACCGTAACTCGATCTGCGTCACCACCGAGGGGCTCGGCCCGAGCGGCTGGTACTACGGGGGCGCGGAGACCGACTTCTGGCAGGTGTGGCGCCACGTCGCGGAGGCGTTCACGCTCAACCCGAACCGGACGGTGATCGCCGGCTACTCGATGGGCGGCTGGGCCGCCTACAAGCTTGCGCTCGAGCATCCCGACGACTTCGCCGGGGCGCTCGTCCTCGACGGCCCGGTCATCTGCGGGATCAACGTCCTTCCCGGCCTGGGTGTCCCCGCCGGCTCGGGGACCAACCCGGGGTGCGCAAAGGACTCCCAGTCGGCCCCGCTGCTGGCCAACGCGAAGTGGATTCCCTACGTGATTGACCAGACCTTCGGGGATGAACTCGTCCCCACCACCGGCGTGCTCGCCCAGGCGAACACGTTCGCCACCCTCGGTGAGCGCTACCAGCTGTTCGTCCACACCGGCGGTGACCACCTCATCTACGCCACCGAGGACCGCTTTGGTGACGCCGTCACCGCGCTCGGCAACCCGGTGCGCGCCGTCGACCCGGGCTCCTTCACCTACGACTGGTACCCCTCGCTTGACAGCACTCGTGACGGGATCGGTGCCACCGGGGACTACTGGGTCTCCGGGCTGGCGGCCCGGGAGCGTGCCTACGGGACGATCGCCTCCGTCATCGCCGACGACCAGGCGATCCCGGAGCCCGCGACCACTCCGGTCCGTGACGGCACGAGCCTTGTCACCGAACCGATCCCAGGCACCCACACCGGCCTGGTCTGGCGGCTCGGCGCGCGCTCCCGGGCCCGGCCCCAGCTGACCCTGGCTCTGCGTGACGTCGCGGCCCTCACCGTCGACATGGCGGAGGCCCGCCTGACCCGCGGAATCGTGCGCGTCACCAGCGACGGCCCGGCGCGTCTCACCCTCGCCGACCTTCCCGCGGGCGCGACGGTGCGTCTCATCTCTCCGCGAACGGGCCGGGTTGTGCCCCGCAGGGATCGGTGCACCGTGATCATCGGGACGGGAACGACGACGATCCGCATCCTCCCGCGAAGGCGCTGAGCCGGAACGGCCTGCTCAGCCGGGAGCCGGAGCGGCCACCGGGTCGCCGCGTCGCTCAGGTTCCGCTTATGCGTCGACGATAGGGTCAAGCAAGGGAGTGAACAGCTCGGTTCGCCGCTGAGGCGGGCGACACACAGCCGTCTGCCGCTTCAGAACCGCTCAATCCCGCGGAGTCGCGTTGTTGCTCAAACCCACGCCGGGTCTCGAGGCCTGTGCATCTGCCGTTCCCTCACCCACGGCCCTCCGCCGCAAGGTGAGCCTGAGCGTGCTCGGGGCCCTGATCGTCACCGGCATCCTCGGCGTCGTGCTCGCCGGCCGCCGCCATGAGTTCATCACGGCGATCACCAGCGCGCCGCTCAGCGTTCTCGGCATCGCGCTCGTCCTCCAGCTCGTCGCCCTGCTCGCCCGAGCGGAGGCGTGGCTGATCTCTCTGCACGCGGCCGGCGGGACCGTCAGCCGGCGTCTGCTCTTCCGTGCCGCCGGAGCCGGTGCGCTCGTCGGCGTCGTCAACGGTTCCCTCGGGATGGCCGCCCGGATCGCCTCGCTGCGTCGGGCTGCCCCGGAGGACGCACCCCGCGTGCCGTGCCTGCTCGCCGCCGAGGTGCCGATCATCACGGTCGAGATCGTGCTGGCCGCGGTGTTCTCGTTCACGCTCGTCGCCCCGCTCGGTGTCGCCTGGTGGATCCCGATGATCGCCGTCGGCGTCATCACCGCCGGCGTCCTCGCCCTGCGACGGCTCTCGCACGCCAAGCAGACCGGGCTGTGGGCCGGGTTGGCGGTGATGCGACACCGGTCCGGCGGCCGGCTGATCGCCTTCACGCTGCTTTCGGTCTGCGCCCAGGTCCTCCGCAACTGGCTGATGCTGCACGCGATCGGGGTGAACGTGTCGATCTTCGATGCGATGGCGCTGCTGATCGCGATGTTCACGCTCGGACAGCTGCCGATCGGACCGAGCACGGGACCGGCGGCCGCCGTACTGATCCTCGGGGCCCACGGGGTCGCCGCGAGCGCCGCCGCCGGCGTCCTCGTCGCCGCCACCGGCACGATCAGCGCGATCTGCTTCGCAACCTGGGCGCTCGGGGATCGGCTCGCCGCCGGCCGAGCGGACTCGATCTCTGACTCGGGGCGTGGCGTCGCCGGCCCCGAGCTTCTGCTTGGGGCGGTCGTTCAGCCTCAGCCGTCACCCTGACCCCTGGGTTCCCCGGCCCCACCGGCGCTGTCGGCGCCGAAGCACGCTCGACAGCCGTCGAGGCCGTCGATCTCGACCGGTACGGGGTCCTCGAGTGAGCTGAACCTCTCCCGGGAGAGCGTGTAGGTGAGCTCTCGCACAGGTTGGCCGCGCACGACCGGCCAGCGCTCGCCGGACCGTAGATAGCCAAACTTCGCCGAGACGCGTTGGGAGGCGACGTTGTGGTCCATCGCCGCCGTGTGGGCGCGCACCGCCCCCAGGCCCGAGAACGCCAGGCTGAGGACGGCGCTGCGCATCTCCGTACCCAAGCCGCGCCCCTGAAACGCCCGGCCCAGCCACGATCCGGTCGTGACGGTTCGGGTCTCGGCAAAGCGGGTGGCCTCCATGCCCTGGATGCCGATCAGCTCACCGCGGGCGAGCACCGCACATTCGAGGTTCCACGCCTCCGGTCGCCAGTCGCGGCGCAGGCCCTCGTGATAGGCGGTGAAGTCCTCGACGAAGGTCTCAGAGGGATCCGTCCAGGGAACGAGGAACGGCAGCCGGTCCGGATCGTGGATGCCGGCCCGGGCGAGGCGGCCGAGGGCGGCGAGCTCCTCCGGGGTCGGCCAGCGCAGCTCGAGCCGCGGCGTGCGCAGCCGGAGTCCGTAGAGCGGCTCCAGGTCCACGCGAAAGACATTAGGCGCTGTCCTCGGGCGAAGGCTGCCTGCGCCCGGTCGGTGGTTGAGCGCGCTGAGAGCCCCAAATCGTGCATCCGGGACCACCGCGAAGTGGAATTGCACGGTTTGGGTCGCCCCGCAGTGACGGCGGCCGCTTCTGGCCTGCCCCGGCCCCTCCCAGCCCGGCCGGCGGCCTTCCCTCGCCCGCGCTGCTTGAATCACCGCCCATGCCCTCCCCCGTCCGTCACCGCTCCCGCTCGCTGCCGGGCGCCCTGCCGACCGCCGCGCCCGGGGAGGTGCTGGTCTGGACCGACGGTGCCTGCCAGGGCAACCCCGGACCGGGAGGCTGGGCAGCGGTGATCTGCTGGGAGGACGGTGTCGTCGAGGAGCACAGCGGTGGCTCGCCGCACACGACGAACAACATCATGGAGATGACCGCGGCCCTGGAGGGCCTGCGGGCGCTTCCGCCGGGCTCGCGGGCCTGCGTCGTCACCGACTCGCGCTACCTGCACGACGGGATGACCTCCTGGATGACCGGCTGGAAGGCGAAGCAGTGGCGGACCGCGTCGGGCTCGCCGGTCAAGAACCGGGAGCTCTGGCAGGCACTCGAGGCCGCCACCCACACCCACGAGCAGGTCCGCTGGCACTGGGTGAGGGGCCACATCGGCCACCCGCTCAACGAGCGCGCCGACGCGCTCGCGGTCGCCGCCGTCGAGGCCGCCCGCGCCGTCTGACCGGTCCGCGTCGGCCCGCCTCCCCGCCGCAGGCGCTCAGCCCTCGAGCCCCTCGGAGAGCGTGAGCCAGCGCTCCTCGAGCGCCTCCCGTTCGGCGACGGCCGCCTGCAGGGTCGCGGTAAGCGCCGTGAGGGTGACATGGTCGGCGGAGGCGGCCGCCATCTCGTTCTGCAGCTCGCTCTCCCGCGCCCCGGCCCGCTCGAGATCCCGCTCGAGACGGGCGAGCTCCTTGCGGGTCTCCCGCGCCCGCCCGCCCGCCCCGGGGGCGGCGACCGCCACGCCGGCACCGGACCCGCTCGACACGGGTCCACCGGCGGTCAGCTCCGCAAGGTACTGCTCGACCCCACCGGGAAGGTGACGGATTCCGCCGCCGGGCGCCAGCGCGAACACGTCATCACACACCCGCTCGATGAAGTAGCGGTCGTGGCTGACGATGATCAGCGTGCCCGGCCAGCCGTCGAGCAGGTCCTCGAGCGCGGTGAGGGTGTCGATGTCAAGGTCGTTCGTCGGCTCGTCGAGGATGAGGACGTTCGGCTCCTCCATCAGCAGCGACATCAGGGCGAGCCGGCGGCGCTCCCCGCCGGAGAGATCGGCGACGCGGGTGCGCAGCCGCTCCCCGCGGAAGCCGAAACGCTCGAGCAGCTTGCCGACGCTGATCTGCTCCCCGCCGGCGAGCGTGGCGACACCCCGGACGGATTGCGCGGCCTCCCGCACGGTGACGGTCCCTGGCAGCTCCGCGGTGTGCTGGGAGAGCATCGCCAGTCGGACGGTCTCCCCCCGCCGGATCCGCCCGGCAAGCGGGGCGCGGACCCCGGCGAGCAGCTCGAGCAGCGTTGTCTTGCCGCTCCCATTCACCCCGACGAGGGCGACCCGGTCCCCGGGGCCGATCCGCCATGTGAGGTCGTGCATCAACCGCACGACGTCGGCGTGGCCGAAGCTGACCTGCTCCGCCTCCAGGGCGGTCTTGCCAAGCCGCGAGTGCGCGAAGGCGAGCAGCTCAACCCGGTTGCGGGCCGGGGGCTCGTCGGCGATCAGCGCGTTGGCCGCCTCGATCCGGAACTTCGGTTTGCTCGTCCGGGCGGGAGGGCCCCGGCGCAGCCAGGCGAGCTCCTTGCGGATCAGCTGCTGACGCCTGGCCTCAACGCTCGCACCCTGACGGGCCCGCTCGGCGCGGGCGAGGACGTAGGCGCTGTAGCCGCCCTCATAGCGGTGGACGCGGGTGTCGGCGACCTCCCAGGTGCCGGTCACCACCGCGTCGAGAAACCAGCGGTCGTGGGTGACGATCACCATCGCCCCGGAGCGGCGGCGCAGGTGGGCGGCGAGCCAGGCGATCGCTTCGACGTCAAGGTGGTTGGTCGGCTCGTCGAGCAGGAGCAGCTCGGGCTTGGTCAGCAGGAGCGCGGCGAGGGCGATCCGACGACGCTCCCCGCCCGACAGCGTCTCCGTCCGGGTGGCCCGCCCGGCCGGCAGGCGGGTGAACTCCACGCCCCCGAGCAGCCCGCTGAGCACGTCCCGGAAGTCGGCGTCGGCGGCCCACTCGTGCTCGGCGCGGTCGCCGACGACCGCTGCCTCCACACTCACGTGGCGGTCCAGGTCGTCGCCCTGGCGGAGGGTTCCGACACTGAGTGATCCACGCTGGACGACCTGGCCGGTGTCGGGTTCGAGCTCGCCGGCGAGGAGCCCGAGCAGGGTCGACTTGCCCTGTCCGTTCTCCCCGACGATCCCGATCCGGTCCCCGGCGGCGATGCCGAGGGTGACGTCTTCCAGCACGGTGCGGGCGGCGAACCCCTTCCCGACCCGGGAGAGGTTGACGAGGTTGTGCGCGGCCGCCATTCCCCTAAGGGTGACGCACCGCCGGGCTGGCCGCCCCGCCGAGGCGACCCGCCCGCGTTCCGCGGAACACCCTCAACGCCAGGTTGAGAGTTCTGCCGCGGCAGGTCGTCCTGGTGTGGATGTGGGAATTCCGGGGTCGAGTCCATGGTCGGTCGGCGGACGCGCAGAGGCAGGCCGCGCTGTCGATGGCCGCAGTAGCACTCGACGACGATGATGAAGTCCGACCGGGGTGACAACCGGGGTGATCGATGCCGTCTCGCTGCACGGGGCGGTCATGTTGACGTTTCCACAGCCCCGTCCCCGCCGAGTCAGCGTCAGCCCTTGAGAGTGGACGAGCTCGAAGTTGCCGCCGAGCACCTGGCCGAAGGCGATCGTGGCCGACAGGCCCCGGCGGTCCCGCAGGTCCACGCCGGCCGAAGACGGTCGGCCGCTCAGCACGGTCACGCGCCGAGCGATGACGAGCGCGCCTGAGCGCGTGTTGGGAGTCGGGTCGGAGCGGGTCAGTCGGCGACGGTGAACGGGGTTCCGGTGAAGTCGCCGGCGAGGAAGGCGGGCAGGTGGTCGGTGAGCTCGGCGGGCGTGAGCCGGTCCCCAGCCGCGACGACGGCGTGCAGGTCCGCCGGCGACAGCCAGCGACAGTCGGAGAAGTCGTCGATCTCGACGGCCTCCATCCCCGCAAAGACCGGATCGAAGGTCAGAACACGGGCAAACCACCAGCGCTCCCGGGCGTCCCAGACCTGCCCGCGCCAGTGGAAGATGAAGCGGCGGTGAAACACCTCGGGCCCGAGGCTCAGCTCCGCCAGGCCGGTCTCCTCGCGGGCCTCGCGCACGAGCGCCGCCTCCGCGCTCTCCCCCGGCTCGATCTGCCCGCCGACCGGGAACCAGAAGGCGGGACCGTCCGCGGGCGGGCGGCTGCGAAAGAGCAGCACCCGGTCGGCCGGATCGACGAGCAACACGCGTGCGGCGGGCCGGACGGGGAGCGCTTCACCGCCGCCAGGACCGGGGGCGCGCGGATCAGCGGCGGACACGGGCCCACCTTAGCGACCCGGTGGCGAGGTGAGGTGCCCCGCCCCCGCGGCCGCGTTCACGCGGCGCACGGGGCGGGAATGCCTGCTGAGGCTAGTGGCGCCCGCGCCGCCGCCCCGCTCCGCGCCGCTTCCGGTGCCGTTTCGGGTGGCGTTTGGGGTGGTGGCTGCCATGCCGGGGCCGGATTCGTCGGTCGGCCCGGTGCAGTACCCGGAAGATCTGCCGGGGCCGGGCACAGCCGTTGTAGCTGATCTGGTGGGAGATCACCTCACCGTCGTCCAGGTAGGCGACGTAGCGGACCGTGAACCGCTTCCGGTGCGGGGCGAGCAGCGACAGGGCGAAGATCTGCTTGGCGTGCACGGTCCGGATCCGCCGGCCGTCGAGGTAGATGATCGCGCGGCGTTCGAGGACCGGGAACGCCGGGTGCTGGACATAGGTGAGCCGCCGGCGAGGCCGACAGGCCGGATGGGCCGGGGGCCTGACGACGATCGTCGTGGTCGGGCTCGGGGTCGTCACCGTGACCGTGGAGGTCCCCGAGCCGCCCGGGTTGGGGGACGAAATGGCACAGTGCGCGTTCGTCCCGGTGGCCGTCGCCGTCTTGGCCCCCGAGACGACGTGGAGGCACACCGGGATGAACATCGGATCGCCGGTGCCCGGGGCGTTGGGCGCCCCCAGCGCGTCCGCGGTGGTCGCCCCCGTCTCGATGCTCGGTGCGCCCGCGCCGGTGCTGGCGGGCCCGTAGGCGGCGTCCCCCTGGGCGGTCTGTGAGTCGACGACGAGGAAGGCCTGATAGACGCCGGGCGTCGAGGGGACGCTGAGGTCGATCGGCGTGTCCCCGTTGCCCGAGCCGGTGTCCGTCGGTGAGGCCGGCGGTGCCGTGGCGGGGGTCCCGGCGACGGTTCCGGCCGCGAGGTAGGGGCTCGACAGGGTCATCCACGACGCCGTCGGAGTGGCCGCCGGATCCTCTGATCCGTCCTGGTTGGCCACCCCGAGGCTGTAGGCGTACCCACAGACCCCCGACCGGTCTGACAGGACGAGGTCGAAGCTCGCCGCCGCGCCGGGGGCGGCCGTCACCTGGATCGGCGCGTCGCTCACGCCGGCCCCGTTGATCCCCCACTGCATCGTCGGGGTGCCGGTGCCGTTGCCGAGCACGGTGGAGGCGGGAACCGTCACGGTGGCGGCGGGATCGGCGAGGTCGACGATCTGGACGAGCCCGCCGTAGGTGCCCTGGTTCATCCGCGGGTACCCGCCGAGGGCGTTCCCGTTGGCGGTCGAGGCGAACGGGACGCTCGCGCTGGCGCCGGAACCAAGACTCCCGTTCGTCGGCACGAGCGGCTGGGACGGGGTGGTCTGGTTCGGGGTGGTCTGGGTCGACCCGTTGGCGTCCAGGAGGTCCGTGGAGAGCCACGCGCCCGTGTCGGCGACGTAGTCGACGAGGTAGTGCAGCTGGCTGCCGCCCGCCCCCGTATTGGTGATCGTCACGTGGTTGAGGGAGGAGGCGGGCGTGTTGTAGGTCGTCGTTCCGCCGTCTCCAGTGACGGAGTTGACGTCGTTGAGCAGCTCGTCGCCCCAGTAGGTCGAGCCACAGCTCGCCGTCGTCGGCGCGCCGGTGTCGGTCACCGCCGGCTCCGAGAAATCCAGGGCGGCGGGCGTGACCTTCATCCGAGCGGGCGGAGTGACCGTGTAGGTGACCGTGAGGGTGGCCGGAGCCGCCCCGGCGGCGGTCGCGGCCGCGTCGGTGATCGTGATCGTGGCCGTGTACGTCCCCGGGGCGAGACCGGCCGGATCGACGTACCAGCGCAGCGACCCCGGCGAGCTGCCGCTCGGGGCCACCTTCAGCCACGCCGCGTCAGAGCTCGCGCTGTCGCTCGCGCCGGCACCACCGCCGGTGACGGCGACCGGCGCCGTCGTGACCGGACCGGGCTGGGACGGGTTCTGTGGGTCGGAGGTGTAGCCGTACATGTGCTCGGTGTCCGGGGTGACATCGAGCGTGGCCGCGTTCTTGATCAGGTCGGCCCCGAGGTTCGTCGCCTCGATCGACCCGAGCCCGGTGGCCATGTTGTAGTCCTTACCGGCCGCATAGAGCTCCTGCGGGTTACATGCGGGTGCCGTGCAGCCGCCGTACTGGTCGGAGTTCGAACCCGTCGTGATGTTGAAGAAGTCGTTGGCGTACTCGGTCGGGTTGGCTGCCACCTGGTACAGGCTCGGGTTGAGAAAACCGAGCCCCCCGCTCAGGCCGTCGGCCTCAGCCTCCTGGTCCCAGAGGAGGGCCGCGGAGGCGGCCAGGGGCGTGGCAAGGCTCGTGCCGCCGACCGGCTCCCAGCCGCCCGCCCCGGCCGGCGGGGACGGGAGCGGCTGGCCGCTGAGCACGCTCAGCAGGCCGCAGTTCGGGGTCGCACAGTAGATCGAGTAGCCGACCGAACCGACGTCCCCCTCGGTGGAGAAGTCCGGTGGCGACGGGGATCCGCTCACGGCGCCGCCGGCGTCCTCATCGGCGTTGAGGGCGATGTCGGGCACCATCCGGCAGTACTGGACGCCACCGACGACGACGTTGGAGTTGCAGTTGCCTCCCAGCCCGGCGGGCTTGTCCCCCGTCGCCGCCAGGTAGTTGCGCTGCCAGGAGGGCATCGACCAGATGCTCGACTGCCCGCCCCCCCCGGCACCGTTGTCGTTCCAGGGCAGCTCGTGGTGGATCCCCGAGTTGGGAACCGTCGACTCCTGGCTGAGATCGGTGCCGCCGACCCCGGTCACCCACGGCTGGGAGGCCTCCGCCTCCACGCTGATGCTCGAGGCGATCGGGTTCGGGTAGCCGCGACAGTCCACGGCACCCGAGTCACCGGCGGCGTCGAAGATCTGCTGGCCCTGCGCGGCCGCCTCCTCGGTGATGTCGCCCAGCAGCGCCGAGTAGGCGGCGGAGTTGAACTGCTCGCAGTTACCCCACGAGGAGGAGATGACCGGCGCGAGGTCGTCGGTGACAAAGGCGTTGTAGAGATCGAGCTCGGCGTCCCCCTCATCGGTCGGGGTGCCCAGCCCGCCGTCCGCGGGCGCTTCGTAGACGTAGAGGTGGGCCAGCTTGGGGAGCATCTCGAGGACGGTCGTGATGTCGGCCATGTCCTCGATCTCTCCCGCGGCGGGCGGGCCGCCGACCCCGCCGTCGACGAGGCGACGCGTCACGGGAGTGGAGAGTCCATAGCAGGATTCGACCTCACTCACGTTCGAGTCGTGGAAGTCGTCGAACTCGACGAGGGCCATACTCATCCCCTCGCCGTGGTAACCGGCGCTGTAGAGGCCGTTGAGGTTGTAGCCGGCCGCGAGCTGCGGAGCGGTGTACCCGCCCCCGGCGACCGCGGAGGCGCACGGGGTGGCGCCACCACCCACCCCGACCGGGGTCGCCGCCTGACCGACCGGGACGGCCGGGCTGCCGGGCAGCGAGACCCCGCCGACCCGGCTTCGGATCCGGGTCTGCGCGAGGGTGCGGACCCGCGCGAGGGTGCGGGCCCGCGCGAGCGCGGCCGTTTGCGCGGCGGCGTAGCGGCGCCGCTGGGCCGGGCTGAGATGGACGACCGCGAGGTTCGGCTGCGGAGCGTCGGCGTTGCTGAGCCCGATCACCCCGGTCACCAGGGACGCGAGCGAGGCCGGGACGGTGAGGTCGCGCGTGTTCGCGAAGAACCTCGTCAACCCGAGCAGGCCGAGCGGGTGGGCGGCAGCGAAGGCGTCGATCGGGCTGTGAAAGACGGCCGAGAGCCGGCTGACCGGAGCGGTGACGGAGACGTAGAGCCGGTTGGCGGGGGCGGCGGCACCGCCGAGCCCGAGGCGCGCCAGGGCGCGGGTGACGGCATCGACCTCGGCGACCGGCGCGCCGAACCGGGCGGTGAAGGCGGCAGGTGCCAGAAAGTGGTGGTAGTCCGGGCTGTGGCTGTCGTACTCGGAGCTGACGAAACGGGTCAAGGCGGCCTGGTTGGGCAGGAGCAGGGGGAGGATCACCTTCAGCCGGGTGGTCGCCGGGAGGGCTCCGAGTGAGTGGGCGGACCGAATGAGCGCGGTCGGTGCGCTGGCGAGGACGACCCGGGCCCGTCCGAGCGTGGGGCCGTTGAGCAGCCCACCCGGACTGACGGTGGCGAGTCCAGGCCGGCCACCAAGCGCCGTCAGGGCGTCTGCGCGCCGGGCCGACGGCGCCGCCAGGGCGATCTGAGCCCCGATGATGATCACCGCCGCGATGACACCGGAGATGAAGCCCTTCTGCAATCTCGCCACGACATACCCCTTGCTGGTTCGAGCCCCCACCTGAGAACGACACAACGCCCCACAGAACACGAGCGCGCTGGAAAAGTCGCGCTCGGATCGTCTGTCACCGTATGGCGATGGAGATCACCGAGGTCCGCCACGCCCGCCGTGACCCGACGCTCGTCGTCCTCGAGGGGTTCCACCCGATCAAGCACGCGCTCCGCTTCGGCGGCCATCTGCTCGGAGCCTGGACCGCCGACGCCGAGGAGATCGCCGCGCTCGAGTCCGCCCTCGCCCCCGACATCCACATCCCCGTCGAGGTCGTCGACCGGGCGACGCTGACGGCGGCAACGCCGCGGGGGCAGGTGATCGCCGTCGCCCGGCGCCCCCGCCAGGCCCCGCCGAGCGTGCTGCTCGCCGGCCCCGCGCACCTGATCGGCCTGGAGAACCCCGCCCACCTCGGCAACCTCGGGGCGGTCATCCGGGTCGCGGCCGCCGCCGGCGCCGGCGGGGTGCTCAGCACCGGCCGCCATGACCCGTGGCATCCCGACGCGCTGCGCGGCAGCGCCGGCCTGCACTTCGCCGTGCCCGTGCACCGCATCGACAGCCTCCTCTCGCCCACCGAGCCCGCCGGATCGTCGACCCCGCCGCCTCGGGCGCGTGTCGCCCTCGACCCCGACGGGACGCCGCTTGACCCCGACACCTTCCCGGAGCGCGCGCTGCTCGTCTTCGGGACCGAGCGTGGCGGCCTCAGCGACGAGCTGCTCGCCGCCGCCACCCATCGCGTCGCCCTGCCGATGGCGCCCGGCGTCTCCTCGATGAACCTCGCCACCGCGGTCGCGGCGACCCTCTACGCGCTCCGCCTCAGCGGCCGACGTCCCGCAGCTCCCGAGCGACGTCCCGGGCCATGTCACGGGACTTGATCGAATCGCGCTTGTCCCACAGGTCCTTGCCGCGGGCGATCGCCACCTCCACCTTCGCCCGCGAACGGACCTCCCCGGAGAAGTAGAGCCGGGTCGGGACGACGGTGAGACCCCTCTCGCGGGTCGCGGCGACGATCTTCTCGATCTCAGCCCTGTGCAGCAGCAGCTTGCGGTCATGCTCGGGGACGTGGTTCTCCCGGCTCGCCGCCGGGTAGGGGGCGATGTAGGCGCCGACGAGCCACGCCTCCCCGTCCCGGATCGTCACGTAGGCGTCCTTGAGCTGGGCCTGACCGTCACGCAGGGACTTCACCTCCGTCCCGGACAGGACGATCCCCGCCTCAAAGCGCTCGAGCAGGTTGTAGCGGAAGCTCGCCTGGCGGTTCGTCGCGACGTCACCGGCGGACGCCTTGCGTTTACGGGTCTTGGCCATCAGGTCTCTGATGCTAGGACGAGATCGACCCGTCCCCGCGGCGCGTCGATGCCGTTGACGGTGACGGCGATCGGATCCCCGATCGCGAGGGACCCGCCACGCTCACCGATCAGCGCCGTTCCCGCCTCATTGAGCTCATACCAGTCTCCGGACAGCACCCGCACCGGCAGCATCCCCTCAAAGGCGAGGTCGGGACCGAAGGCGACGAATGCGCCCGCGCCGATCACCCCGACGATCTCCCCGGCGAAGGTGGCGGCGGGGGTGGCTGACGGGCTCACCCCCGCCGGCGGTCCGCCCCCCACTTCGCGGAGATGCCGCGCCAGCAGGAACGCGCGGGCGACGTCGTCGGCGTCCCGCTCGATCACCATCGCCGCCCGTTCACTGGCCGAGCAGATCGGACCGGCGGCGGCGACGAAGCTCGCCTCCGGGGCCGCCTCCCGGGCGCCGGTGAGCGACAGCAGCGCCCGGTGGCAGATGAGGTCGGGGTACCGGCGGATCGGGGAGGTGAAGTGACAGTAGGAAGCGAGCGCGAGACCGGAGTGGCCGCGGTTGGCATCGGAGTAGACGGCCTGCTTGAGCGAGCGCAGCACGATCCGGTTGAGGCCGAGCGCGCCGCGCCCGTCCCGGCGGGCGACCCAGTCGGCGACGAGCGCGGACGCCTCCGCGGCGATCTCGCCGGCCTGCTGGGGGGCGAGCGGCCCGCGTGGTACCGGCGGGGTCGGGACCGCGAGGGACGCGAGCTGGTCGAGCATCCGCTCGACCGCCATCGGCTCGGGACGTTCGTGGATCCGATAGAGGGCGGGCACCCGGGCGGCCTCCAGGCGGGTGGCGACCTGGGCGTTGGCGGCGATCATCAGCGTCTCGATCAGGCGGTGGGACTCGGTCTGGGGCTCACGATCGATCGCGCGCACCTGACCGTCGCCGTCAAAGCGCACGACCGGCTCGGCGGACTCGATGACGATCCCCGGCCGGGGCGCCCCGGCCCCGAGGGCGGCGGCGCAGGCGCGGGCGGCCGCGAGCCCCTCCCCCCACCCGGCCGGCCCGAGCGTCCCCGCGGCGAACAGCCCGTCGACCTCCGCGTAGGTGAGCCGGCGGTCCGAACGGATCAGGCTCGGGTAGAAGGCGGCGGAGCGGACCCGTCCGCCGCGGACGGTCATCTCGACGGTGACAGCCCGACGATCCTGCTCGGGCACGAGCGAGCAGACGCCGTTGGAGAGCTCGACCGGCAGCATCGGCTCGACCGCCCCGGGCACGTACACGCTCGTCCCCCGACGGTAGGCCTCACGGTCGACGGGAGAGCGGGGGGTGACGTAGGAGGAGACGTCTGCGATGTGCACCCAGACCCGCCAGCCGCCGTCCTCGGACACGCAGGAGATCGCGTCATCGAAGTCCCGGGCGGTGTCGGGGTCGATCGTGAAGGTCGCCAGGTCACGCAGATCCCGACGGCCGGGCAGCCCGTCGTCGACGGGGGCCTCGGCAGCGTGGCGAGCCGCGCGGGCGACCGCGGGCTCAAAGCCGCGGCTGAGGCCGCGGTCGAGCATCAGCGCCTCGATCACCGCCGCGGCGCCGTCGGCCCGACCGATCCGGCGGACGACCTGAGCACGGGCACCCCCGCCCTTGCCCCGCCCGCGGGCGGGCTGGCCAGGGCGGATGAGGACGAGGTCACCCTCCCCGTAGCGGGAGTCGCGGTTGAGCGCCTGGCGCGAGCCTGGCCCGAAGAACGGCTCGGCGACGAGGAACTTGCCGCGTCGCTGAACGACCGCGACGCGTCCGCCGCTGCTGCCGAGCCCCAAGCCGGCAGCAGCGCCACCGGGCCAGTTAGTGGAGCTCACCCGCGAGGACGCTTTCGGCCTTCTTCAGCGCCGCCGGCCCGGGGTTGTCCGGGTTGTCGTACACGTACACGTTCGGCTTGATCCCGGGGCCGCGGACGAGGTCCTTGCCGGAGGCCACCCCGCGGCCGCCGAGGTTCTGCCCGTCGCGGGTGAAGAACTCGCCGACGGTGATGTCGAGGATCCCCCCGCCGGTGACCGTCTGGGACTCCTGGAAGACGCCCTTGCCGTAGGTGCGGGTGCCGACGACCTTGGCCCGGCCGCTCTCCTGCAGGGCGGAGGTGACGATCTCCGCCGAGGAGGCGGTGCCGCGGTTGACGATCACGACCATCGGGATCGTCGGGGCGACCGCGTCCCCAAGCGCGGTGTACACGGTCGTCGGTTGGTTGCGGCCGCGGGTCGAGACGATCGTCCCGTCCTTGATGAACAGGGAGGCGACGGCAACCGCCTGGTTGAGCAGGCCGCCGGGGTTGTCGCGCAGGTCGAGGATGAGACCCTGGGCGCCCGCGTGGAGCATCTTCGTCACCTGGGCGCGCAACTGGTTGGCCGACCCCTGGGTGAACTGCGCGAAGACGAGGTAGCCGAGCTTCTTGTGGTGGTAGTGCAGCAGCGTCGATGACGCGACGGGCTCGGTGATCTGCTCGCGGGTGACGGTGATCGTCCGGCGGTGTGACCCGGTCTGGAGGGTGATCGTCACCTTCGTGCCCGAGCGGCCGCGGATCAGGTTCGAGGCGCGGGTGACGCTGAGACCCTGCAGGGTCCGGCCGTCGACGGCGACGATCACCTCCCCCTGCTGGACCTTCGCCTCCGCCGCGGGTCCGCCGGGAAACACCTGGTCGACGTAGAGCCCCTTCTTGACCGCTGAGACCGTCACCCCGATCCCGGACACCTGCGGGTTGGTCTCCTGCTGGAACTGCTGCTGCTGGGCAGGGGGGAAGTAGTGGCTGTAGGGGTCATTGAGGCTCGCAACCGCACCCTCGAGACTCTTGTTGACGAGCGCCTCGGCGTTGACGGGCCGGTAGTAGTTCTTCTCGATCAGGCCGAGCACGCTGGCGAACTGGTGGTCGGGACCGGTCTGGTTGGTGAACGCCGACCGCAGCCACCCCGGCATCCACCCGCTGTGTCCGCCGAGGAACACGCCGAGCAGGAGCACGAGCACGGCCAGGAGGGCGGCTGAGACCCGGCCCGTCCGCGGCCGTCGAGGTGGCGAGTTCATCGTCAGGGAGAGTAGCCGGGCGGCCGCCCCGGCCGACGCTTCAGACCCGCAGGAAGCGGCGCAGCGACAGCCCTGACCCGAGCGCGGAGACGCCGATCCCGGCTCCGATCAGGATGACGACGAGCCACAGGAATGGGATCGTCTGGGGGGCGTGCAGCAGCGACCAGTTGCCCGCAAGCGGGTCAAGCAGCGCGACCTTCATCACCCCGAGGATGATCAGGGCGATCAGCGAGCCGATCGCGCCGACGAGCACCCCCTCGATCACGAATGGCCAGCGGATGAACCAGTCGGTCGCGCCGACGAGCTTCATCACCTCCACCTCCCGGCGTCGGGCGTACAGGGACAGGCGAATCGTGTTGCCGACGAGCAGCACGGAGGCGAGGATGAGCAGGACCGCGAGCAGGGCGGCGGTGATCGTCACGAGTTTGGTCACCTCGAGCACCTTCTTGGTGTCGGAGGTGTGGTTGGAGACGTTCTGGATCGCCGGGTCCAGCAGCTTGCCGTGATGGCCGAGGATCGCCGACCGGATCGCGAGGGCGTTGGCCGGGTTGGCGGGGATGACGTGGAAGGTGTCGGGCAGCGGGTTGGAGGAGAGCAGCGCGTAGGCGGCCGGGTCGGACTTGGACTCCTGGGCAAAGGCCTGCGCCTTGGACTCGAAGACGACGCGCTTGACCCCGGAGATCCCGAGGAGTTCGCCGCGAACGCGGTTCTCCTCCGCGCGCGTCGCGCTCGTCTTCATGTAGACGTCGACCTCGACCTGGTTGCGGACCCCGTTGGCCGACCCCTGGGTTGCCTGGACGATCGGGATGAACACGCCGACGACGACCATCGTCACGGCGATCGCGGCAAGCGCCGCAAAGGACGGGGCGGCGTTGCGGCGCATCGCGCGAAACGCCTCCTTGAGGAAGAAACCGAGCTTCATCGCCGTGACCTCCTACAGGCTCTCGGGGGCCTGGGGCGGGTTCCGCAGCCGCTGGGCGAACTCGCGTGTCGATTCGTCGCGGACATACAGGCCGGTCGCCTCGTCGCGGACGATCCGGCCACCGGACAGTTCGAGCACGCGCCGGCGCATCCGGTTGACCATCGCGTGGTCGTGGCTGGCCACGAGCACGGTCGTGCCGGTCCGGTTGATCCGGTAGAGCAGGCGCATGATGTCGATGCTCGTGTCCGGGTCGAGGTTGCCCGTCGGCTCGTCGGCGAGCAGGAGCGGCGGATGGTTGACGAACGCGCGGGCGATCGAGACGCGCTGCTGTTCCCCACCGGAGAGCTGGTCGGGGTAGTTGTGCAGCTTCAACGACAGGCCGGTGAGCCGAAGGATGTCGGGCACCTTGGCACGGATCTCCCGGCGCGAGTGGCCGGTCACCTGCAGCGCGTAGGCGACGTTGTCATAGACGGTGCGGTTGGGCAGGAGCTTGAAGTCCTGGAAGACCATGCCGATGTTGCGCCGGTAGTAGGGCACCTTGGCGCGGGAGATCTCAGACAGGTCACGGCCGGCGACCGAGATCGTCCCGGACGTCGGTTCGAGTTCCTTGATCAGGGTGCGCATCACCGTCGACTTGCCCGATCCGGTCGACCCGATCAGGAACACGAACTCGCCTCGTTCGACGCTGAAGGTCGCCTGGTCAAGGCCCTTGTCCCCGGACGGGTAGCGCAGCGAGACGGAGCGGAACTCGACGACGGTGCGGCCACCGCCGGGCCGGGCGGAGGGGCCGGGCGCGGCGAGGCGCTCGGAGCGGATGCTCGCCCGGGCGTTGCTCTGGCCCGGACCGGAGGCGGGAAGACGTCGGCGGGTTCCGGAGTTCTGGCGTGAGTTCGGCATAAGCTGGCGCCCAGCGTACCGGGCCGAACCTTTGCGCCAGCCAAATTGTCGGGGACTGCAACGCAACTTTCAGGCCGCTCGCTACCGTTGGCCGGCGTGTCGACGATCACCTCCACCCCGCTTGCCAACGGCCTCGTCCTGCACCGTCTCCCCCGGCCGGGCACCCAGTCGGTGACCGTTCTCGTCGCCTTTGACGCGGGGGCGCGCACGGAGGCGCGCGAGGAGAACGGGATGGCCCACTTTCTCGAGCATCTCGTGTTCAAGGGCGGGGAGAAGTTCGGGGACTACCGGGCGGTCAATGAGGCGGCCGAGCACGCCGGCGCGGTGCTGAACGCCTACACCTCCCACGACCTCGTCGCCTTCCACATCACCGCGCGCGCGACCAAGCTTGTGGAGGCGGCCGACCTGCTCAGCGACTTCGTCGCCCGCCCGCGCATCGACCCGGCCGAGCTCGAAAAGGAGCGCGGCGTGGTCATCCAGGAGATCGCCCGCTACGCCGACCAGCCCGCGTCGGTTGCCGAGCACCTCGTCGACGCCGCCGTGTTCGGCGACCATCCGCTCGGACGGCCGGTGCTCGGCCCCGCCGAGCATCTCCGTGACACCTTCACGCGGGAGGGCATCCTCGCCTTCCGGGCGCGCCGCTGGGTGCCGAGCGCCGGGGCTGCCTTCATCGTCGGCGATCCCGCCGTCGTCGGCGGCCCGGAGGCGGACGCAGCCGCCGCGTTCTTCGAGCGGTTCGAGGCCGGGGCGACCCCGCCGCCCGTGCCGCCCGCCCCGGCCTTCGCCGCGACCGTCCAGGTGTCCGAACGCGACTCGGCCCAGTCGCACCTGCGGATGTCCTACCGGCCGAGCATCGACGTCCGTGACCCCCGCCAGCGGGCGGCGCTGACGATCTACGCGACGCTGCTCGGCGGGTCGATGGGCTCTCGCCTCTTTGACGAGATCCGGGAGCAGCGCGGGCTCGCCTACTCGGTCGGCGCCTACCCGCACGCCCACGCCGACGTTCCCGTGCTGCAGCTGTCCGCAGGCCTCCAGTCCGACAAGGCGACGGAGGCGTTCACGCGAATGCGGGAGGTCGTCAGCGACCTGCGCGAGCACGGCCCACGGCCCGAGGAGGTCGAGCGCGCGCGCAACTTCGCGGCCGGCGCGCGGGCGATCGCCTTTGAGAACACGAACGCGATCGCTCGCAACGCCGCCGCCCAGGTGATCGTCTTCTCCGAGAGCGCCGATCCGGACGCCGTCATCGCCCGGCTGGACGCGGTGACCGTCGAGGAGGTGCGAGAGGTCGCTGCCGGGATCGCCGATGAGCTCGTCGTCGCCTGCGTCGGCCCCCACCGCGCCGATGACTTTCCGCTCGACTGACCCGGCGGCCGCGCCGCCCCAGACCAGGGCGGCGCGCCCGCGGCAGGGGCCGGCGCTTCGACGGAGGCGGCCGGGCGGGCGCGCGCCTGTGCTCGGGTGGGCGATCGGGCTCCTGCTGCTCGGTCTCGGCGGCTGTGGCGGTAGCGGGCCTCTGCGCGCGTCGCGGCGGGCCGGGACGCCCGTCCCACGAGCGGCCGCCCTGAGCCCGGCACGGGCCCCGACCCTCGATCCCCCGGCGCCCCCCGGTCCCGGACTCACACGCCTGCGGGCCCGCTTGACCGCCGCTGCCCGGGGCCTCGGCCCCCACGTCGGGCTCGTCGTCGAGGACCTCACCGCCCACCGGCTCCTGATCGACACCGGCGGCGGGGTCGGCCGTCCGCCCGCGTCGGTGGAGAAGCTCTACACCTCCGCCGCACTGCTGTGGCTGCTTGGCCCCGACACCGAGATCCCGACGACGCTGTATGGCCGCGGCTCGCTCGGGTCCGGCGGGGTCTGGCATGGCAACCTGTACCTGCAGGGCAACGGGGACCCGACCATCGGCGACGGCGGCTGGAACGCGGCGTACGCGGACGGACTCGGCCCGACCTCCACCGAGCTGCTCGCCGACCTGCGTGCCGACGGGATCCGACGGGTCGACGGCCTGATCTACGCCGACGCCTCCCACTTTGATGGCGCGCTCGGCGGCCCGCTCACCCACAACGGTCCGGATGTCGGCGACTACGGAGGGGAGTTGAGCGCGCTCGTCTTCGACCACGGCCTCACCGTCGGGCGGCTCGGGCCGGCGGCCACCGCCGTGCATGAGGTCGCCCTCGCCGCCCGCCAGGCCGGGCTGCGCCTCGTCGCCTCCCCCCATCTCGCCGTCACCCCCGCGGGCGCGCGGCGGCTCGCCGTGCTGCACTCCCCGCCGCTTGCCCGGATGCTCCCGCTGATGGACGTCCCCTCCGACGACCTCTACGCCGACCTGCTGGCCAAGTACCTCGGCTACCGCTTCTACGGGGAGGGCACCCTGCCGCTCGGCGCGCTCGCGATTCGGCGTGCGATCGCGACCCACTACGGACTGGACCCGACCGTCTTCGACGGCTCGGGGCTCGACCCGGCCGACCGCACGACCCCGGCCCAGGTGACGATCCTGCTTGCCGAGATGCTCGACACGCCCGTCGGACAGACCGTGCGCGGGGCCCTCCCGGTGCTCGGCGTCGACGGGACGGTCGCCGGGATCGGCCTGGACACCCCTGCCGCCCACCACTGCGAGGCCAAGACCGGGACGCTCACCGACGTCACCAACCTCGCCGGCTACTGCGCGACCCGCGGCGGCCATCTGCTCGCCTTCAGCTTCTTCGTCGACGGCCCCTCCAACGCGCAGGCGGTCGCGGCGCTGACGCCGATGGCGGGGGCGGTCGCCGGCTACTGAGCCGGTTCGGCACCGGGCCGCCCGGGCCGGCTCAGGCGGCGATCAGTGCCACCGTCGCTGCGGTGTCGGCGCCGGAGAGCACGCCGAGCTCGGTGAGCAGCGCGACGACGACGGCCGGGTCGAAGTGGCTGCCCGCGCAGCGGCGCAGCTCCTCCACGGCGGCGTCGAGGCTCATCGTCGCCCGGTAGGGGCGGTCTGAGCGCATCGCGTGGAAGGCGTCGCAGACGGCGATGATCCGTGACTCGATCGGAATCTGCTCGCCGCGCAGCCCGTCGGGGTAGCCGCCGCCGTCCCAGCGTTCGTGGGAGTTGCGCACGACCCGGCCGACCCCGGAGAGGGTGCCGCCGACCTGGCGGAGCATCTCCTCGCCGTGGAGCGTGTGCTGGCGCATCACCGCCCATTCGGCGTCGTCGAGCGGCCCGGCCTTGTGGAGGATCTCGCGGGGGACGGCGATCTTGCCGACGTCATGGAGGAGCGCGCCGAACTCGACCCGCTGGCGGGTGGCGGCGTCGACGCCGAGGCGGTCGGCGAGCGTGACGCTGAGGTCGACGACCGCCCGCGAGTGGACGCCCGTGTAGCTGTCGTCGGCCTCGATCACGTCCCCGAGCAGCCGGGCGGTGCCGCGGTAGGCGGTGGAGAGGGCGAGGATCCCGTCCATGCGTTCGCGCCGCTCGCGGGCGAACAGTCCGAGCAGGCCGATCACCGGCAGTTCGAGCAGCAGCACGCCGGGCTGGTGCACGGTGACGGCAGCGAGCTGCAGGCCCCCACAGGAGAGCGCGGCGTCGGTGAGGTAGAGCCACAGCATCTCCGTCTGGGCGGCCGGGAGGATCCGCTCCGCCCACCAGGTGCGGGCGAGCCCAACGGCGAGGTCGACACCGACCTGGGCGCAGAAGGCGAGCAGGTACACCGGCCATTCCGACCAGGCGAAGCGCTGGGCGGAGAACAGCGCGAGCACGGCGACAGGGGCGAGGATGTAGGTGTTGTCGGCGATTCGGGCGGCGACGCGCGCCGCGCGGCTCACCCCGCTCGCGGGCGGGATCAGGCTCGGCGCGAGGTCGACGAGCATCAGCGTCGCGGTGATCAACGGGACCGCACCGAGGGGGAGCAGGAACAGCATCGGGATGGTGATCAGCTGCGCCGGCCAGGTGTGGCCGGCGGCAACCGGGAACTCGGCTCGGCGGGCGGTGAGGAAGACGACGCAGACCGCCCCGAGCACGGGCCAGGAGAGCGCCCGGCCGGGCGGGACGATCAGCGCGGCCGTCACCGCGCCGGCGAGGAACAGGGCGGCGGCGGCGAGCTCGGTGAGCAGCGTCGCCCGGGGCACCCCGGCCGGAGCGAAGCGCTCCTGCGCGGTGCGCAGGAGCGCCTGGGCCCCCGGGTCACTGTAGGAGTCGTAGCTCACGGACACAATCGGGGAGAGGGGCGACGGTCACCCACGGGCAGGTCAGCCCCCGCCACCACTGCGCATGAAGGGATCGACGTAGAAGTCGTCGATCTGCCAGTTGCCGCCCTGCCCCTGGGGGGTGAAGGTGAAGGTCACCGCGGTCGGGTTGCCGGGCACGATGGTGAGGTCACTGAAGAGGATCGGCAGGATGCTCGTGGGGTTCCACGTCCCGGAGGCGGCGACGTCACCGACCGCTACGGTGACGGGTCCGAGGCTTGTCTGCGCGGTCGCGGTCACCTGCAGCGTCGAGCTCGCGGAGCCACTGTTCTCGGCGAAGAAGCGGATCGTCGGCGCGTCGATGGCGATGCAGACCGCGGGGCTCGTGGCGGAGCTGCCGTCCGGGAGGGCGAGCGACTCGGTACTCACCGGCGCCCCGGCGAGGCTGTAACCGTCCCCACCGGCGACGGCGGTGGCGCCGCCGCTGAGGCTCCAGCCGGCTCCGCCGGTGGCGAAGTTGCCGTTCGGGGCGAGGAAGTACTCGGCCAGGTCGCCCCAGGGCAGGAAGGCCTGGACGTCCTGGGTGGCCGGGCAGCTCTGGGCGGTGGTGGTCAGCAGCGCGGCGTGCGCGCTGCCGGTGGCGGCAAGCGCCGCCGCGGCGGTAAGAAGTCCGGCCGGAGCCAGACGGAGTCGTCGCAGCACTTTGCTCTCTCTCTCGGTGTATTGCCGGTCCTTCTTGCTATCGGGTCCGCAGAGCCCCCGCTCAATCCACCGTGCGTCGGTTCCGGGAGGACTCAGAGGTCAAACAAACGTCCAGAAGCGCGGCGGGGCGGCTCGCCTCGGCGCCGGGCGGTCTTCCGCTGAGTCGCCGCGCCCGCCGAAGGTTCGCTGCGGCGCGGCGACTCAGCTACGACCCTGACGCCGCCGGCTCCCTGACGACGGTCGGATCCACCGGCTCGGTCTCCGCGATGCCGCTGTCTGCGGGCACCGCCACCTCCTCGGCTGCGGCGACCGGCTGGGGCAGACGCGCGGAGTAGATCGAGCGCGGGTCGAGACCGCGGGCGACGATCACCGCGCCGGCGACGGCGATGAGGATCGGCACGAGCGAAGCACTGATCGAGTTGGTCAGCTCAACCGCGAAAACGATCCCGGCGATCGGCGCCTGCATCCCGGCGGCGAGCATCGCCGCCGCTCCGATCATGGCGAAGATCGGCGGCGCGGTCCCCGGCCACAGCAGCATCCAGGCGTGTCCGAGACAGGCGCCGAGGGCGGCGCCGGTCGACAGCGTCGGGGTGAACAGCCCGCCGCCGGGGCCGCTGCGCAGCGCAAGTCCGGTTACGAGCGGCTTGAGCAGTCCGAGCATGAGCAGGCCCCCGACGGTGCCGCCGCCGAGCAGGGCGAACTCGGCCAGGTCCCGCCCGTTGCCAAGCAGCAGCGGGTAGGCGAAGGAGAGCAGGCCGAGGATCCCGAAGGCGACGACGGGAAGCCCGATGAGCGCCGGACCGCCGGTCGGCCGATGGTCGTTGGCCCAACCGATCAGGCGCACGAAGGCAGCGGTGGCGAGCCCGAGCAGTGGCCCGGCGAGGGCGGCGAAGACGATGCTCGAGGCGCTCGGGGTGGCCGGCAGACTGACCTGGTAGACGGAGTGGGTCGGCAGGGTGATCCAGCCGACGAGGGTGGCGATGCTCGCGCACATCACGGCCGGGACGACCGTCGTCAGGGTGATCGAGCCAAGGTAGAGCTCGGTCGCGAACAGGGCGCCGGCGAGCGGAACGTTGTAGACCGCGCCGACCCCGGCGCCCGCCCCGCAGGCGATCAGCAGCCGCCGCTGCTCGGCGGGCAGGCTGAGGTGGCGGCTGAAGTAGGAGCCGAAGGCGGCCCCGAAATGCTGGGGGGCGGCCTCACGACCAAGGGAGCCGCCGAGACCGATGAACGTCTCCTGCAGCACACCGGTGGCGAAGGTGCGAGGGACGTTCATATTGTCGGTGCCCGTCCACACCGATCGGGTCGGCTCCCCACCGGTGCCCCCGAGAACGCGGCGCAGGAACCAGTAGCCGACTCCGGCGACGAGACCGCCGATGAGCAGAACGATCAAGCGGCGCAGGTCGCTGTGGGCCGCCGCCGCGCTCGAGTAGGTGCCGTGGTGATAGGAGAAGGCGAGGTGCTGGATCGTGCGCAGCACCGCCATCATCACGATCGCACCGACGCCGGCGGCGACTCCGGTGAGACCGGTCGCAAGCCAGAAACGGTGGTCGTACTCGGTCACCGAGTGGACGAAGTTCGCCTGCACCCGGGCGCGCGCGTGGTGCTCGGGTGCGACCCGCAGGGCACCGGCCCGGAGCGAGCGGGGACGCTTGGACGGCTGCGGTGGCGTCTGGTCCATCGGGTTCATGTTGCGCAACCGTTACGTATAGATCAAGGTGATCTTCTGCATGTTCGAGATAGGATCCTCCTATGGACGAACGGCGCCTGCGCTACTTCCTCGCCGTCGCCGACACCGAGAGCGTGACCCGCGCCGCCCGTCGGCTCCACATCACTCAGCCGTCGCTCAGTCAAGCGCTACGCAGCCTCGAGGCCGAGCTCGGCGTCCAGCTGTTCGACCGCAGCGGCGGCCGCCTGCGGCTCTCCGACGCCGGCACGGCGCTGCTGCGGCCCGCCCAGCGGGTCCTCGAGAGCGTCGCGGAGGCGCGGGAGGCGCTCACTGACGTCGGGGCTCTTCGCAGCGGGTCGGTGCGGATCGCGACCCTCGCGACCCTCGCCGTGGACCCGGTCGCCGGGCTGATCGGCCGCTTTCGGGCCGCCCATCCGGGGGTTCGCCTCAGCGTTGTCGAGCCCGAGACCGCCGACGGCGTCGCCTCGCTCGTCCGCAGCGGCTCGGCCGAACTCGGAGCCGCCCACCTTACCGCCACGAACGTCGGCCTCGTCGTCGCCCCGCTCGGAGTCCAGGAGCTGCTGCTCGTACTGCCCCCCGGAACCCCCGGCGATCCCGGTCGCCCGCTGTCCCGGACCGAACTCGCCCGGATTCCGTTCATCGTGAGCCCGCCGGGAACCTCGACGCGGACGCTGCTCGAACAGGCGCTCGGGGCGGTCGGGATCGCGCCGGAGATCGCGGTGGAGACCGCGGCGCGCGAGTCGGTCGTCGCCCTCGTCCTCGCCGGGGCGGGGGCAGCGCTGCTGCCCGCCCCCCTCGCCGCGGAGGCCCGGCGGCGGGGGGCGACCCTGCGTGCGCTGCGCCCGGCCATCACCCGGCCGATCGGCCTCCTGCACCGGGACCGGCCGTTGTCGACCGCCGCCGCTGCGTTCCTTGCGCTCGCCGTCGACGCGCCGCCCCGCGCGACCTGATCCACGCGCGGCCGGCGTCCCCCTCCGTGCTCAGGCGGGGACCGACACGCGAGCGCGCCGAGCCAGGAGCGTGTGGGTGAGCCAGATGAGGAAGCCCAATGCCGAAACACCTGCGGCGAAGGTCATCACCCCACCCCAGCCCGCACTCGCATGCAGGACACCGGCGAGGGCCGACCCGGCCGCCCCGCCGACGAACACAGTGCCCATGTAGACGGTGTTGATCCGCGCGCGCCCCTCCGGGGCCAGCGCGTAAATCTCCTGCTGGCTGAGGATCTGGTGGCCCTGGACCCCGAGGTCCAGGAGCACGCCGCCGACCGCAAGCGCGATGAGGCTCGACTCACCGATTCCGGCGATCACCATCGCCAGGGTCGCCGCGGCGAGGGTTACCCCACTCGCCCACCCACCGTGGCCGTGGTCTCCAAGCCAACCGGCAAACGGGGCGATCGTCGCGCCAGTCGCCCCGACGAGCGCGAACAGCCCGATGTCGGCCTGGGAGAGGTGATGGCGGTCGATCAGGACGTAGGCGATCGTGCTCCAGTAGGCGCTGAAGGCCATGAACATCATCGCCTGGCAGGCGGCGCGGCGACGCAGCGGACCGAGCTCGATCGCGTAGCGACCGACCGAGCGCATCAGCGACCCGTACCCGGCGTGATGGTCGGGCTCCCGGGTCGGGAGGAAGCGGGCGAGGATCACCGCAAGGATCAGCATCAGCGCAGCGGAGATGTAGAAGATCGCCCGCCAGCCAAGCAGGGCGGCGATCTCCGAGGAGACGGTGCGGGCGAGCAGGATCCCGAGCAGCAGGCCGCTCATCACCCGGCCGACGATCTGGCCGCGCGACTCCTCCGGGGCGAGGTGGGCGGCGAACGGAATGAGGATCTGGGCGACGGTGGAGAACAGCCCGACGAGGAGCGAGGCGATCAGGAAGATCGCGAGGCTCGGCGCGACCGCGCAGAGCGCGAGGGCGACCGCGGCGGCGAGCAGCATCACCGGCGTGAGGCGACGCACCTGGAGGAGATCGCCGAGGGGCAGGACGAAGATGAGGCCGGCCGCGTAGCCGACCTGGGTGAGGGTGACGACGACGGTCACCGTCCCCTCCCCCACCCCGAAGCTGTGGGCGAGCAGCTCGAGGATCGGCTGGGCGTAGTAGAGGTTGGCGACCGACAGTCCGCAGGCGAGGGCGAGGATGGCCGTGAGGACGCCGAGGCGCCGGGGAGCTTTCACCGGTGGGACCAGACACGCAGAATCATTGCGTAGTCAAGTATATCGGGCTCAACTGGCGGCTTGTGCGCGAACGCACGCCGAGAGGCGCCCGCGGGCTCTGTGCGTTGCCGGGGTCCATCCACCCCGGCCGCCACCGCCGGGGTCAGCGCCTCAGCGTTCGGCGAGCGCGTTGTGGGCGGACTTGCGCGTCGGCTTGCCCGTGCCGCCCATCGGGGTGCGGTGACCGGGCGGAATGCGGTGCTTCTCGTGCGTCGGGAAGTAACGGGAGGCCGGAACCTCCCCCCCACCCTGGGTCGGCATCGTCTGGTCGGTCGGGATCGACGGGGTCGCGCCGCCGGACTCGGTGTCCTGGTTCGTCGCCTTGCACACACCGCTGGAGGGGACGTACGGCGCCGTCGCCGGCAGCCCTGCGGGCCAGGTCTCGTCGGTGCGGCTGTGGAACATCGTCGAGGTGAGGTCGCCGACGAGCTCGCTCCGCCACGCCGACACGTTCGGCACCTCAACCCCGAAGCGGGCGGCGATGAGCTTGAGCTGGGAGGTGTGGTCGAACAACTCGGTGGCGACCCGGCCGCCACGACTGAACGGAGAGATCATCAGCCCCGGCACCCGGACCCCGAGCCCAAGCGGGCCGGTGATCCCGAGCGTTCCCGGATCGGGGTCGCCGACCTTGGGGGCGGTGGCGGTGAGGTACTCGCCGGGCGTTCCGGGCGGCGCGGTCGGCGGGGCGACGTGGTCGAACCAGCCGTCGTTCTCGTCGTACATGAGGAAGACGGCGGTCTTGGACCACACCGCCGGGTTGGCCACGAGCGCGTCGAGGACGAGGGAGGTGAACCACATCCCGTTGTCCGGACTCGAACTGGGGTGCTCGTCGAATCCGAGCGGGGGAATGATCCAGGAGACGCTCGGCAGCGTGCCGGCACTGACGTCCGCGACGAAGTCGGAGGGGAAGAACTGGCCGAACGCCTTCGCGTACAGGGGCGAAAGCCGGTTCCGGAAGGCGGTGAAGTACGGCAGGATCTGGTCGGTGGCGGTCATCACCTCCGGGTTGGCGATCGGGTCATAGAGCGCCGGATCCCAGGTCGGGAACTGTGACAGACCGGCGTACTTGGTTCCGGCCAGGCCGCTGTTGGACGGGTTGTAGACCTTCCAGGAGACGCCGGCGTCCTCGAGCACCTCCTGCATCGTCGGCCAGGTGCAGTTCCACACCACGTCGGGCGTGAAGTTCGTGTCGGTGATCGGGCCGCCCTGCCCGCCGGCCGGGTCGATCGTGCCGGTGTTGGCCATGATCCGGTTCGGGTGGGTCGGTCCGAGGATGGAGGCGTGGTAGGCGTCCAGCAGGGTGAAGTGGTCGGCGAGCGCGTAGTAGAAGGGGAGGTCCGCGCGGGTGTAGTACCCCATCGTCATCGCCCCGCGGGGGCCCTCATAGGCCGATGAGGTGTGGACCTTGACCCAGGAGTCCATCTTCCCGCCGTTCCAGCACAGGTGCATCGGCCCCCAGTCGTGGGTGAGGTCGTCGGTGCATTCGAAGCCGTCGCTCGAGTTGAGGTGGAAGGGCAGCAGCGTGTCGGCGGGGAACAGGCCGGCCGGAGCATTCGGGTAGGCCTGGGCGAACACGCCGAGGGCGTCGCGGGGATGATCGTCAAAGCCGCGGCCCTGCTCGTAGGAGCCGAAGTAGTGGTCGTAGGAGCGGTTCTCCATCATCAGGAAGACGATGTGCTCGACGGCCTCGAGGTCGGACCCGTACGGCCGGACGCTGGCCGCCTGGCGGACGAGCCGGGCGGGCGCGCCGCTCGCCCCCCATGCGGCGGCGGGACGGGCAAGGAAGGCGGCGGCGCCAAGGACTCCGAGGTGGTTCAGCAGCTCACGGCGGTTCACCGGGCGCCCGCGCATCGCGTCGGGAAGTTCGAAGTTCATGATCTCACCCTAAGGCGCCTCCACGCCGGACCTGTGACCGCGATGTGACCCTGAGACGAACGCTGTGTGAAGACCTGGACGAACCGGCCAGGTTCTGCGGCTCCGCGAGCTAGCGTCTGGGGGACCGTGACCGTGAAATTATCCCTCATCGCCCTGCTCGCCGGAATCGCACTGGCCGGCCTGCTCGCCGTCGGTTCCCCCAGTCCGGCCGCGGCCGTTCCGGCTCAGACGAGCCCCGCCGGCTCCGCCAACAACCCCGACGGTACGAGCGGCGTGCCGGTCAACACCGTCGCACCGAGTGTCAACCGTCACGGGCGGGTGCGCGTCGGCACGCTCCTGATCTGCCGCGATGGGGTCTGGGCGAATGACCCGACCTCATTCCGGGTGCGCTGGCGGCGCGGGCGCCGGCTCATCCACACCGGAGCGCGCTACCGCGTGACCCGCCGGGACGCGGGGTCTCGGCTGCGCTGCTTCGTGGCGGCAGCCAACCCCCAGGGCCTCGGGGTTCCCGCCCTGGCCGGGACGGTGACCGTTCCCGGCCGGGTCCGGCGGCGCTGACGCTGGGGTCCGCCGGGTCAGTCCTCTCGGCCGACGGCCTCGAGCACATCGAAGGACCACACCTCCGAGGCGGTCCCGACCGGACCGGACTCGCGGTGCTGGGCGTGCCCGGCGCGGAAGTCCGCCGAGCTGACCCACGCCTGGAAGTGCTCCTCACTGGCCCAGTGGGTGACGACGAGACAGACGTTGCGGTCGTCGTTGGGGGCGAGCAGCTCAAACCCCTCGAAGCCGTCCGCAGCCTCGACCCGGCCGGCCCGGGCGGCGAACCGCTGGGCGAACTCCTCCCGACGCTCGGGCGCGACGGTGATCGCATTGATCTTGACGACGGTCATGGGTTCTCCTTCCCGGCCGCCGCGGCGGCCCGGTCCTCGGCGCCCGCACGGTCGGCCCGGGCACGGGCGGCCGCCTCGCGCATCTCGAACAGGTCGGTCGCCCACTCGCCGAGCTCCCGGGTGATGTCCCGCCCGGCGGAGGTGATGATCGCAGCGATCCGACCGACGTGGTCAAAGCCGCTCTCCACGACGGTCTGAAGCGTGTCCTTGGAGATCTCGAGATCAGAGAGGGGCACGGCGTCAGCGATTGTGCCCGATCCGGGGAGTGAGGTGAAGGCTCGCCCGCTCAGGGACGTTCGCGCCGGTAGGCGTCGATCCGCTCCCCGGCCGCCATGTCGACCCCGGTGTAGAGGTCGAGGGCGCGCGGGTTGTCGGAGGCGACGTGAAGGCTGGCGCTCTCAAGGGTGAGGGCGGCGATCGCGGCAAACGCGCTGAGCAGCAGCGCCCGGCCGAGCCCGCGGTGCTGGTGCTCGGGCTCGACGGCGAGCACGGCGATGTAGCCGCCCGCCCGCCCGGGCCGGCGGGCGCCGAGCACCGATCCACACGCCGTCCCGTCCGCAGCGACGACCAGGTGGCTCCACTCGCCCGCGAAGTGACGATGAGAGAGGTGGCGGGCGGCGAACTCCTCCAGCCCCTCCGGGTGGTAGTCGGGTCGCGTGGCGAAGGCCCGGTCATCGAGGGCATGGAGGGCGATCAGGTCCGCGGACGGGTCGATCGGGCGGAGCCGGTAGCCGTCGGGCAGCCGCGGCAGGGCAGGCGGGCCGGTGTCGGTGAAGCGGCGCACCATCTCGATGTAGGAGCGGTCGACGCGGTACCCGCTGGCCTGCAGGAGCGCGACGGTGGGCGCGGTCGTACTCGGGGTCTGGACGCACAGGGGTCGTCCGAGCTCGCCGAGGCGGGCCTCCCCCCAGTGCAGCAGCGCCTCCCGCAGGCCCGGATGGTCATGCTCGGGGTGCACGTCGACGTTGAGCGCCTCCGGGTTCACGGTCGCCACCCCGACCACCTCCCCGTCGACCTCGGCGATCCGCTGGTCGCGGGTGAGGTCAAAGGCCGGGTCGGCCGCCACCCGCTCCCGGATCGTCGCCAGGTCGGCGGAGCTGTGCCCGAGGTGGTGCAGCCCGACGGCCCGGAGGACCCCAACCACGTCCGCGAGGCGATCGTCGGAGCCGGGGCGCAGCTGAAAGCATGCGGCCATCGCCCGGATTATCGTCTCCGGCGATGATGACCTCCGACACCCCCCTCCGCGGGCGCACGATCCTGATGTCCGGCGGCAGCCGCGGAATCGGGCTGGCGATCGCCCGCCGCGCCGCCGCCGACGGGGCGAACGTGGCGATCCTCGCCAAGACCGACACGCCGCACCCGAAGCTGCCCGGCACGATCCACACCGCCGCGGCGGAGATCGAGGCCGCCGGCGGACGGGCGCTCCCGATCGTCGGGGACGTGCGCGAGGAGGCGTCGGTCGCCGCCGCGGTGGCGGCGACCGTCGACCGGTTCGGCGGGATCGACATCATCGTCAACAACGCCTCGGCGATCGACCTCTCCCCCTCCACGGAGCTGGCGATGAAGCGCTTCGATCTGATGCAGGCGATCGAGGTGCGCGGCACGTTCCTGCTCACCCGGGAGGCGGTCCCCCACCTGCGCGGCTCCCAACACGCCCACATCCTCACCCTGTCACCGCCGCTCAACCTGTCCGCGCGCTGGCTCGGCGCCCACGTCGGCTACATGCTCGCCAAATACGGCATGACCCTCGCCGCGCTCGGCTTCGCCGCCGAGTTCGCGCCCGACGGGATCGCCTCCAACACGCTGTGGCCGGCGACGGTGATCGCCACCGCGGCGGTGCAGAATCTCCTCGGCGGCGACGCGACGATGGCGCGGGCGCGAACCCCGGAGATCATGGCCGACGCCGCCCACGCGATCCTGTCTCGCCCCCCGGGCGAGCGGACCGGACAGACGCTCCTGGATGAGGATGTCCTGACCGGAGTCGACCTGTCCGCCTACGGTCCGTCCGACGCCCTGGCGGACCTGTTCGTCGACTGAGGGCAGCTCAGGCGGCACGAACCCGGCGGCGGGCGCGGCGAAAGCCGGGAGGCGAACCCGGGCGTCGTCCCGGCCGCGTTCAGAGATCCCGCAGCGGATCGGTCCAGCGCAGACCGCTGAACCGCGAGAAGTCGGCGTCGCAGGAGTTGAGTTCCGCGCCGTGCTCGAGCTTGCGGACGGTCTCATCGTCTTCGAGCTGACCGGCGAGCCGCAGCGCCTTGTCCAGATCGATTCCCGGACGCACCCCGAGCCGACGCGACACAGATGCACGGACACCGCGCATCAGTATCCGTGAGCCGTCCTCGGCTTCACCCGCGAAACTCAGGCGCCCCCGCGCAGGCCCTCAGCCATCCCGACGCGCCCGCAGGCGCGGGATGATGTCGGCGGCGAACTGGTCAAGGGCCCGGGTCTGGTCCTCGCCGGGGAAGTGGAAGATGAGCTCACTGAAACCGAGGTCGGCGTACCAGCCGATCTTCTCGGCCACCTCATCCGGGTCATTGGAGACGATGAAGCGCTGGTGGGCGCGGTCGGCCGCCGCCTCGGCGAGCCGTTCCATCTCGAGCGGGTCCTCGGTGCCGCCCTTCTCCTCCGCGGTGAGCGCGAGCGCGGCCCACGGCCGGCAGGCCGCCTTGGCGTAGGCGGCGTCGTGATCGTAGGAGACCTTCACCTCGATGTTCTTGACGATCTCGCCGGTGTCCCGGCCGACCGACTCGGCGCCGATGCGCAGCGCGTCAAGGAGGGAGTGGTAGAGCTCCTCCCCCTTGCCGGAGGTACAGATGAACCCGTCCCCCACCCGCCCGACGAGCTGGGCCGCCTTCGGGCCTCCGGCGGCGACGTAGATCGGGACCGGCTGGGCCGGCTTGTCGTAGATCGTCGCCCGGGCGGTCTCGTAGTAGACGCCCTCGAAGTCGACCCGCTCGCCGTTCCACAGCGCGCGGATCAGCTCGATCGCCTCCGCGAGCCGGGCGGAGCGCTCGGCGAACTTCGGCCACGCGGCGCCGGTGGCGGGGGTCTCGTTCATCGCCTCCCCCGAGCCGACCCCGAGCACGACCCGGCCCGGATAGAGCGCCCCGAGCGTCGCGAAGCTGTGGGCGACGACGGAGGGGTGGTAGCGCAGCGTCGGGGTGAGCACGCTCGTCGACAGGGTCACCCGCTCGGTTGCCTGCCCGAGCGCGCCGAGCCAGACGAGCGCGTTGGGGGCGTGCCCGCCGTGGTGGCGCCAGGGCTGGAAGTGGTCGGAGACGGCGATGATGTCGAAGCCGTGGGCCTCGGCGGCGACGGCGAAGTCGAGGAGTTGGCGGGGCGGGAACTGCTCGGCGGAGGCTTTGTAACCAAGACGGAGGGGCATGGATCTATTCTGACGCGGTGCCCGTCACGCGCCTCTCCGTCGCCGTGGCGGTCTACGTCACGGTCGCCCTCTTCCAACTCGTCGCGGTGCTGGTGATCGGTGGCGGCTCCCTTACCGTGCCCGGGCTCCTGGTCGCCGTTCTCCTGTTCGGCGGGCTCGCGGCCGGCCGACCCGCCGCCTGGTGGATCCTGTTGGCGATGAACACGGTTGGCCTCGCCGCCATCCTCGCGATCGTGGTCGGCGCCACGGGGCGGGTGCTGTGGGCCAACGTCGTCGTGCTGGCGGTCACCGGCGTCGCGATGGAGGCGGTACTGCTGTCGGCGCCGATGCGCCGCCACGTCGCCTCGCGTGGGCTGCGCCTCCGCGCCCGCAGCGGTGTCGGCCACCCGCGCCGGTGGCGGCGCCTCGTCGGGCGCTAGCGTCCGCTCTGCCGGCGGGCCTCCCGGCGGGCGGCGATCCGCTCGGCGCGCTGGTCCTCCCGCGCCCGCCGGGTGGCGTTGGACCGGTCCGCGGCCGCGCCATGGAGGGCCGGTGAGCGTGAGCTGGCAAAGCCGGTGATGAGCCGTTCGACACCGCCGGCGCCGCAGCTCTCACACGGCGGCGCGGGGGCGTCCATCCCGGCCCGGGCCTCGAACGTCGCCCCGCAGGCGGGGCAGTGGAAGTCATAGAGCGGCATCGGGGGATCCACACCAACGATGCCACAGCCCGCTCGCGGATCGCCTGCGGGGCGCGGCGGTGCACCGAGTGCGATTTTTCGTCGTGACGACGAATCTGTGCACACCGTCCGGCACCGTCAGACCGATACCCGCGCCGGGAGGCAAACACTCAGAGCAAGACGGTCCTCTCCGCGACGGCGGCTCCGGCGATGACAGCGAACTCGATCGCGTCCGAGGCGATCAGGTAGGGCACCGCCCAGGCCCCGGCCCCGCACTCACGGGCGCGGGCGCGCATCGCCCGCAGGTAGCGGCCGAGGATCAGCCGCCGCAGCCAGCGCGGCCCGAGCAGCGACAGGAGCGCCTGGGCGAGCATGTAGTGCCACACGTTCCAGAACACGTGCCGGAAGAGGATGGTGCGGGC
This sequence comes from Conexibacter sp. DBS9H8, assembly GCF_023330685.1. Classification (GTDB taxonomy): domain Bacteria; phylum Actinomycetota; class Thermoleophilia; order Solirubrobacterales; family Solirubrobacteraceae; genus Palsa-465. Next base: position 2,236,051 of record NZ_CP097128.1, on the reverse strand, counting down.
CTGAGGGTGGACCTTGAACAGGTGGGCGGCGCCCGCCCACCGGGTCTGAGCGGCGACGCTGGCCATGGGTCCGAGGTGCACGACCTCATGGAGGACGACGGCCTCGGGCACGAACCGGACCCGGGCACCGAGGGCGAGCGCCCGCCAGCCGAGGTCGGTGTCCTCCCCGACCGGGCGCGCCGCGAGGCCCCGAGGTCCGAACGTCTCGTCGAAACCGTGCAGGCGCTGAAGCAGCGCCCGCGGGTAGAGGATGTTGCAGGTCTCAAAGCGGCCGTCGGCGGCCTGCACGGAGACGATCCGCGCCCCGAGCGTGCTCGACCGGGCGCGGAGGCCGTCCGGGTCCGGGTTGGTGCGGCCCTGCAGGATGACCGTGTCGTCGCCCTCGCCGTCGGCCACCGCGAGCAGTCGCTCCAGCCAGCCGGCGGCCGGGACGCAGTCGTCGTCGGTGAAGGCGACCCAGCGGCCCCGGGCCGCCCCCCAGCCCGCGTTGCGCCCACCGGCCGGACCGCGGTTCTCCGCCAGCCTGAGCGGAACGAGCCGAGCCCCGAGGGTCGCGGCGGCCTCACTCAGCACGGCCGCGGTCGCCGGGCCGGACCCGTTGTCGACGACGATCACCTCATAGACCTCCGGCGCGAGACTCTGGCCGGCCAGGGCGATCAGGAGGCGGCGGAGAGCGACGGGACGCTCGAAGCTGGAGACGACGACGGAGATCCTCGGGCGGGACGGTTCGGGTCGGGAAACCTGGGGCGAGGCCGGGTACATCGCGGCGATTATGGCCGCGGGCGCCAGCGCGGCCGGTTCGGAACCCGCCGGCCGAGCGCGAAGGCGAACGCGCCGATGATCTCCAAGAGCGCAAATCCGGCCCGCTCGCAGTCGCCAGCGCGGAGCGCGGCAAGCGCGGCCCCGACCTGACGGGCGATCCGGGCCGTGAACGCCGCCGCCCCCGCTGCGGGGAATGAACCGGGGTGACGGCGCTCACACCAGGCCGCACCGGAGCCGTGGTCGACGAGTTGGCGCAGCGAACCGGCAAGGGTCGGACGGGCCCGGTGGGCGACCCGAGCCTCCGGGCGGGACTGCAGCGCCCATCCGGCCGCCGCCAGCCGGAAGCAGAGATCGGCGTCCTCCCCCGCCCGGATGTTCTCACCGAAGCCGCCGACCGCCCGGAAGGCACTTGCGCGCACCGCGACGTTGGCCGACTGGGCGTAGGGGAAGGCGGGGCGGTTGAGGGTGACCGTCTCATGCATCTGACCGCGGGCGACCGCATGCCGGGCGGCGGTCCCGGCATGTCCGGGTCCGAGAACGTCGACGATCCCTCCGGCGAGCACCCCGACCCGAGGGTCCGCACCCGGCCCGAAGTACGCCTCGAGCAGGTCAGGGTAGGGCTCGGTGTCGGCGTCGATGAACACAAGCCACTCCCCACGAGCCGCGGCGGCTCCACGGTTGCGGGCAAACCCCGGTGAGGGGACCCCATCGGCGGCGTGGAGACGCACCCGGGGGCCGAGCGGGCGGCTGTGGGCGCCCGCCCGGTTGTCGGCGACGATCACCTCGTCATCGGGGCCGAGGCGAACCGCCGCGAGCCGTGTGACGAGCGCGTCAAGATCGGCATCGCTGCCGGCGAAGGGAACGACGAGCGACACCGGCGGCCGGGGCCGCGGATCCGTTCCGCCGGTCAGTGGCGGCTGGGGGTGAGCTCGCGCTCGGCCTGGGGGAAGTCGAGCTCGGCGAGCGCCTGCTCGTACTCGTCATAGCTGCGCATGATCCGCAGCCACCGCCAGCCGGGCTGGCCCGCCAGTTCGCGGCGGCGATCCGGGTCGCCGGGACGAACCCGGTCGCGGTCACGGGGCTTTGCCGGCGCCTCCCGGATGGGCACGGCGACGGCGGCCACCTGACGCTCCCGTTCGGCCCGGTTCCGGCGCAGCCGGTCATGCTCGGTGAGCGCCCCGGAGAGGTCGACGGTCTCCTCCGCGAGCAGGCTCGCCTCGATGTGGGAGCGGAGGGTGACGAGCTCGGTGTGACTCGCCAGGCGAGGCCGGCGGCGGCGCTTGGCGACCCCGCGGAAGCAGAACTCGTCCCAGGCGCGGGCGAAGGCGATGAAGTTGGTACGCCCACCGGCCCGGTGGGCGGCGAGCATCGGGCAGACCCCGTCGGCGGTCGAGTACGCGCCGACGACGATCGTGTTGTTGTCGATCCCGACGAGCATCGCCTCCCGTGTGTGGCGGGGGAGGCAGTCGATCGCCCGGCGGAGGACGCTGAGCTGTGAGGTTCGGGTCCGTGGCATAAGCTCGGGCCATCCTAAACCGCCCGTCATCTCCTCGGGAAGGGATCTCCTCTCCACGCACCGGAAATTGCAGCCCTCTCCCGCGCCGGTGATCCGATCGCGTCGCATCCTTCTCGGCGCCTTCGGCCAGCCCGGCCACACCTTCCCGATGCTCGCGCTCGGCGCCGAGCTCGTCCGCCGTGGCCATCAGGTCCGGTTCGAGACCTGGAGCCACTGGCGCGACGCGGTGGAGGCGGAGGGGATGGCCTTCACCGCCGCCCCCGAATATCCGGTGTTCCCGACTCGTGAACGGCCGCTGCAGCCCTATGAGGCGGTCGTGTTGGCGACCGCTGAGACGCAGGAGACCGTACGGGCCTTCGCCCCCGACCTCGTCGTCCACGACATCCTCACGCTCGCTCCAGCGCTCGCCGGGGAGCTTGAGGGAGCGGCCGTCGCGACGCTCATCCCCCACCTCTATCCGGTCGGCGCGCCCGGCTTTCCTCCGTACGCGAGCGGGGCTCGGCTGCCGCGGACCGTGCTTGGACAACGCCTGTGGGAAGGCCTGAGTCAGCCGTTGGAGGCTGGCCTGCGCCTCGGGCGTGACCAGCTCAACGACACCCGCCGGCGCCTCGGTCTGCCGCCCCGCGCTGATCTGCACGGCGGTCTCAGCCGGGACCTGTGTCTGGTCGCCACCTTTCCCGCGCTCGAATACCCGCGCCGCTGGCCCGCACATGTGCGGGTGACCGGACCGCTGTTCTGGGAGCCGCCCGCCCCGGCCGTCGAGCTGCCCCACGGGGAGGGCCCGCTCATCCTCATCGCCCCGTCCACCGCCCAGGACCCCGGCCAGCGGATGCTCGACTGCGCCCTCCGCGGGCTCGGCGGACTGTCCGTCCCCTCGTTGTCGGGTTCCGGGCGCGCCCGGGTGCGGGTGCTCGCCTCAACGAACCGCCGGCCGCTCGCTCGGGCGGTCCCGGTCCCCACCCCTGAGGAGGTCGCGCTCGTCAACTGGCTCTCATACGCCGTGACGATGCCGAAAGCCGACCTTGTCATCTGTCACGCCGGACACGGGACGCTCGTACGGGCGCTCGCCTGCGGCACCCCGGTCCTCGCCGTCCCCCACGTCGGTGACATGGCCGAGAACGCCGCCCGGGTCGCCTGGGCCGGTGTCGGGGTCCGGCTCCCCTGGCGGCTGCTCACCCCGCAGACGGTCCGTTGGGCAACCGCGCACGCCCTTGATCCAGCCGCCGGCTTCCGCGCCCGGGCGGCGCGACTGCGCGCGTGGGCCGACAGGGAACGCCCGGCCGTCCGGGCCGCCGAGGCCCTCGAGGGCCTGCTGGCGGGCGGGTGACTGGGGAGGTGGGACTCGAACCCACAACCACTCGATTAACAGTCGAGAGCTCTGCCATTGAGCTACTCCCCACAGACGGCGGCCAACTTTAGCGGGCCGGTCCGCGCTCGCCCAGCGCGAGCGCGCTCCGCGTCGGCGTCAGCTCAGAACCGCTCGAGCGCGGCGTCGGACTCAAGCCGGGCGAGGACGGCCGACAGGCTCGCGCGGACCCGCTCGCGCGCGGCGGCGAGTTCCGGGACGCCGCGGCGGGCGAGACGGGCGCGCTGCAGCTCCCGGTCGACCCGGGCGAGCTCGAGCAACAGCCGGGCGTGCTCGAGCTCGTCGGCGCTGACGGTTCGTCCCGCCCGCGCGGCCCGCACCTCGAGAGCGTCGATGGCGACGCTCACCTCGGCCTCCGAGACGCCGGTGGCCGCGAGGGCGCCCGCCTCGGGGGCGCGGCCGAGCAGCCGCAACCGGGCGGCGCGCAGCACCGCGCTCGTCAGCAGGGCCTCGGCGTCGAGGTCGGCCAGCAGCGCTCGGCCGACCTCCCCGCCGGCGAGGCACATGGCGAGCAGGTCCCGCTCGGTCTTGACCCCGAGCTCGACCCCGGTTCGCGCCGTGCCGCCGGTCGCCCGGGCCGCCGTCGGGCTCGCGGGGGTCCAGCCGGAGGACGGGGACGGGTCTGCCGGGGGTGGTCCCGGCGGACCGCCCCCGGCCCGGGCGTGTTCGAGCAGCGCGACCAGGCGGCTCTCGGTCAGCCCGAGCGCGCCGGCGGCGCGGGCGGTCAGCTCGTCGCGCAGGACGCTGGCGGGCAGCGGGCCGAGGATCGGGGCGAGCGCCCGGATCGCCGCGTCCTTGCCCTCGGCGCTGTCACGGTCGGCCCGGGTGAGGAGCCGGTCGACGGCGAAGGCGACGTAGGGGACGCTCGCGGCGACGGTCCCCGCGAGCGCCTCGGGACCGTCGCGACCGATGATCTCCCCCGGGTCCGCCCCGGCGGGAAGGCCGACGACACGGAGGCTCAGACCGGTCTGGGCACACAGCGTCGCGGCGCGGGCCATCGCCTCCTGGCCGGCGCTGTCGGCGTCGAGGCAGAGGACGACGGTGTTGACGAGCCGGACGAGCTCGGCGACCTGCTCCCGGGTGAGCGAGGTGCCCATGATCCCGACGGCGTGGGTGAGCCCGGCCTGATGCAGGGCGAGCACGTCGGTGTAGCCCTCGGCGAGGATGATCGTCCCGCGGCGGGCTGCGCTCGCGCGGGCCTCGTCGATCCCGTACAACACCGACCGTTTCGAGTACATCTCCCCCTCAGCGGTGTTGACGTACTTGCCGAGCCAGTCGCGGTCGTCCCCGGGGAGCTTGCGGGCGCCGAAACCGATCACGCGCCCGCGGACGTCGGCGGTCGGGAAGGTGATCTGAGCGCGGAAACGATCGAAGTGCCGGGACGGGTCCTGACGGGAGCGCTGGATCACCCCGGCGGCGAGCATCTCCGCCTCGACAAAGCCGGCCGCCCGGCAGCCGGTGAGCAGGCGGTCCCAGGCCCGGGGGGCCCAGCCGACCCGAAAACGGCGCAGAACGTCAGCCTCGAGGCGACGCTCCTCGAGCAGGTAGCGGCGAGCCGGGGCGGCCTCCGCCGACTCCCACAGCATCCGCTCATAGAAGGTCGCAGCCCGCGTGAGCAGCGCATAGAGACGCTCGCGGCGGGCACGGGCGGCCGCCTCCGCGGGATCCTCGGACTCGGCCTCGAGGGTGACCCCGAACCGCTCGGCGAGCAGCTCGAGGGCTCCCTTGAAGTCGACCCCCTCCGTCGCCATGACGAAGTCGAACGGGTCGCCAGATTCGCTGCAGCCGAAACAGTGGTAGTGCTTCTCCTCCGGCCGGACGTGGAAGGAGGCGGTGCGCTCCTCATGGAAGGGGCAGCAGCCGAAGTAGCTGTTGTGGCCGGCGCGACGCAGCTCGACGCGCCCCTCGATGAGGGCGACCATGTCCACGGCGTCCCGCACCCGGTCGCGGGAATCGGCGCTGTAGCGGGTCATCGCCCTCCCACGGGCCTCGGCGCCGCCATCTCGCCCCTGCCGGCCACGGTTCGACGTCGGCTCACGGGGCGAAGGCGACCGGAACGGTGAGCGCCTGAAACTGGGCGAGACAGAACCGGTCGGTCATCCCAGCGAGGTGGTCGGTCACCCGCCGGGCGAGCGGCCCGGGTGGGATCGTCGCGGGGATCTCCTCCGGGTGGGCGCAGAGGTGGTCAAACAGCGTGCCGATCACGAGGTCGATCTTCGCGTGCTCGGCGGTCGCGGCCGGGCCGAGGTAGACGCGCTCGAACATGAACGCGCGCAGCGCCGCCATCGCCGCGCCGGTCGCCGCCCCCTGTACGATCGCCCCGGCCGCCTCCGAGTGCTCGACGAGATCGTGGACGAGGGTGTCGATCCGCTCGGGCCCGGTCTCCCCCAGCGTGTCGATCAGCCCGGGCGGCAGGTCATCGGGCCCGATCACCCCGGCCCGCAGCGCATCATCGATGTCGTGATTGAGGTAGGCGATCCGGTCGACAACCCGGACGATCTGGCCCTCGAGGCTGCGGGGCGGCTCCGCGCGGCCGGAGTGGCCGAGGATCCCGTCACGGACGGGGTCGGTGAGGTTGAGCCCGGCGCCGTCACGCTCAAGGCAGTCGACGACCCGCAGCGACTGCTCGTTGTGCCAGAAACGCTCGCCGAACCGCTCGGTCAGGCGGCGATGCAGGGCGTCCTCACCGATGTGCCCGAACGGCGGGTGGCCGAGGTCGTGGCCGAGGCCGACCGCCTCGACGAGGTCCTCATTGAGCCGGAGGGCGCGGGCGACCGTGCGGGCGACCTGAGTGACCTCGAGCGTGTGGGTGAGGCGGGTGCGGTAGTGGTCGCCCTCGGGGAGGACGAACACCTGGGTCTTGTGCTTGAGCCTCCGGAACGCCTTGGAGTGGACGATCCGGTCCCGGTCACGCTGAAACGGGGTGCGCAGGCCGCAGTCACCCTCCGGCCGGGCGCGGGCGGCCGGGTAGGAAGGGGTCGCAAGCGGACTCAGTTCGCGCTCCTCCCGGGCGCGGGCGCGGGCGTGGAAGGCGGCGGCGACCGGGCCGCTGGGGTGGGTCCTGATCGCCGGGGTGCTCACGGCTCGATTGTGACAGCGACGGGGGTGGCGGCGGGAGCGGTTCTAAGCGGCGAGTGGGCGCAGGCGCACGTTCGCGTGCTGCTCGGCGGTCTCCCGGATCGCCCGCTCGGCTTGGGCGAGAGCACGCGCCGAGGCGACCGGGGCGCCGGTGAGCGGCTGGCCGACGGCGGCGACCATGAACCCGTACGCCTCCTCGCCGAGCGGGAAGGCGCCACGTTCGCAGGCGGCGCAGACGACGCCTCCGGCGGCGGCGGAGAAGGCACAGAGGTGGTCGCGCTCCCCGCAGCTCGCACACGATCCGAGCTGAGGCAGGATGCCGGCGGCGAGCAGCAGCTTGAGCCGGAAGGCGAGACCGTTGGCCAGATGCGCGAGCTCCACGGTTGCCACCGCGTCGAGGCCGGCCGCGAGCAGCGTGAGCTCGTTCGCGAGCAGGGTGTAGACCTCCGGATGCGGGTCGTCGGTCTCAAACAGGCGTGCGACCGCGTCGGCGGCCCTGGCGGCGCCGTCGAGAGCGGCAGCCGACCCCCACAGGCCCGGACGCGCGTCGATCGTGTCAGCCCCGGTGACGGTCGCCAGCTCCGAACGGCCCGTCCGCAGCAGCAGCGCGACCTCCATGAACGGCTCGAGCCGGGCGCCGAAACGGGAGCGGGCCCGGCGGGCGCCCTTGGCGATCGCCGAGACTCGCCCGTGGGCGGGGGTGTAGAGATGGAGGATCCGGTCAGCCTCACCGTAGCGGATCGATCGCAATACGATCGCGTCTGTCTTGAGCGAAAACCCCACGCTATCCTTTCTGAAGTATGGCAGAGGTCACCGTTTACTCCACCACGATGTGCCCGTTCTGTGAGGGCGCCAAGGCGCTCCTGAAGAAGCGGGGGGTCTCCTTCAACGAGATCATGATGTCCCGTTCGACCGAGGACCGGGACAAGCTCGTCGCCCTGACCGGCGGATGGTCCTTCCCCCAGGTCGTCGTCGGCGACAACGTCGTCGGCGGCTTTGAGGAGTTGCGGGCCGTCGACCGTGCCGGCAAGCTGTCAGAGCTGCTCACCCTGACGGCCTGAACGCGGCCGCCGCGGGTCAGCGGCGGAGGCGCCGCGGCCGGCGCTGACAGCGCTCGCAGATGTGGGTTCCGCGCCCGCCGACGACGAGCTTGCTGATCGGCGTGCCACAGACCGGGCAGGGCTGCCCTGTGCGCCCGTAGACGAGGAAGCTGTCCTGGAAGCTGCCGCGCTGACCGTCGACGTGGCGAAAGTCGTCGATGCTCGCGCCCTTGGCGTCGATCCCGAGGGCCAGCGCCGCCTCAATCGCAGTGGCGAGCGCCTTCCAGCGGGAGGCGCTGAGCGCCCCGACGGGCGTGAGAGGGTGGATCCGCGCCCGGAACAGCGATTCATCGGCGTAGATGTTGCCGACCCCGGCGATCTCGCGCTGGTCGAGGATGAACGCCTTCACGGGCGCGGACCGGCCGCGGGCCCGGCGCGCCAACACCGCGGCGCTGAAGGCCGGGGTGAGCGGCTCGGGACCGAGCCGTGCGGCGAGGTGGGCGTCCAGGTCGATCCGGGAGCCGAACAGCTGACCGGTGCCGAACCGGCGCGGGTCGGTAAAGCAGACCCGTTGTCCGGAGTCGAGGGAGAACCGGACCCGGGTGTGGATCGGCTCGGGGACGGGGCTCCACAGCAGGGCGCCGCTCATCCGCAGATGCATGAGCAGCTGGCGGTCCCCATCGAGGCCCCAGATGAGGTACTTGCCCGCCCGGTCGAGGCTCACGACGACCGCTCCGGTGAGCGCCTTAGAGACCGGCTTGGGGTCGACCGGACGGGTCCAGCGGGGATCGAGGATCTCCACGCGGGTGAGCGTCGCGCCGATAAGCTGGGGGGCGAGCTGGCGCCGGATCGTCTCGACCTCGGGCAGCTCAGGCATCGAGGAAAGACCGTCCGGGCAGCTCCTCGAACCGGACGGCCGGTCCTCCGGGGTGGGGGTCGACGGGAACGGGCGGCACAGCGGACCCGCCTCCGGTGAGCCAGGCGAGCGCGCTGGCGCCGACGTCGGCGAGGATGCCGTCGTGGCGGCCACGGGATCCGGGGAAGACGGCGAGCAGCGGTGCGTACTCGCGCGTATGGTCGGTGTGCGCGGCGGTGACGTCGACGCCGTGGTCGGCGGTGAGGATGAGCAGGTCACCCGGACCGAGGCGGTCGAGCCACCGGCGGAGGTGATCGTCGATTTCCGCGAGGGCGGCGGCGAAACCAGGCGCGTCATGGCGGTGGCCGTAGCGCTGGTCGGTGTCGACGAGGTTGACGAACACGAGCCCGCCGGCGAGCCCCTCCAACAGCTGTCCCGTGACTGCGAGGGCGGTCGGATTGTCGGAGCCTGCGTGGGCGACGTCGACGCCGACGCCTCCCATCAGCTGGCCGGCCTTGCCGACCGTGTGGACCGGGATCCCGGCGGCCTGGACCGCCTCGAGGTAGGAGCGGCCCGGCGGCGCGATGCTGAAGTCGCGGCGCCCGTCAGCGCGGACGAACGCGCCCGGTGAGCCGCTGAAGGGACGGGCGATCACCCGTCCGACGGCGCACTCCGGCGGGAGCGCGTCACGGATCGCCGCACACAGGCGGTGCAGTTCGGGGATTGGCAGGATGTCGGTGTGGGCGGCGATCTGGAGCACCGAGTCCTTGCTCGTGTAGAGGATCACGCCTCCGCCGCGAAGCTGGGCCTCACCGTAGGTGTCGATCGCCTCAATCCCGTTGGCCGGCCGGTTACAGAGCACAGGAGCGCCGGTGAACGCCTCGATCATCGCAACGACGGCAGGCGGGAAACCGTCCGGGAAGGTCGGCAGCGGCGTGGGAGCGGCGACGCCCATCAGTCCCCAGTGCCCGGCCGTCGAGTCCTTGCCCGGGCCGATTGCGGCGAGGCGGCCGTGAAGGACCGGCGCCGCCGTCGGCGTTACCCCGGCGACGGGAAGGATGTTCCCGAGGCCAAGACGCTGGAGCGTCGGCAGCGACAGCCCGCCGACGGCGGTGGCGAGGTGGCCGAGCGTGTTGGTCCCCGCATCCCCGTAGGCCTCGGCGTCCGGCAGCGCGCCGACCCCGCAGGCGTCGATGACGACGATGAACGCGCGACGGGCACCGTTCACGGCACCGCTCCGGCGACCGTCGTCGTGTGCGCTGCCCCGAGGCGGGAACGGCCACCGGAGAGGAGGGCGAGCGAGTGGCGGACGGGTGAGAAGACGCGGCGATCGAGGGCGGGAAACAGCGCCGGCGGGCTGTAGGTCTCCAGGACGATCTCGGCCCCCGGCAGATAGACGTGCTCGGAGCGGATCCGCCGCAGCCGGGCGCCGACCCGTCCGGTGACGTCGAGGATCACCGCACCGGCGCCATCGAGGTGGGTGAGCGCGGTCGCGTTCACCTGCAGGGACGGGTCCCGGCGGCGCGCGGCGGCGAGCAGGGCGGCCCGGCGGACCTCGAGCGCCGCCAGGCTGCTCGCCCCGGTGCTTCCGGGGCGCCGATAGTGCCACAGGGCGATCAGAGCCGGCCCGGAGGAGATGACCGCCACCAGCGGCGGCGGCTCGTCGGTGAGGCTCCAGCCGGCGGGAACGTCGAGGCGGACCCCGTCCTTGGGGTAGGCGATCTGCAGGAACCGGCCCGGCGCGACCGGGGTCGTGAGGCTCGGCAGCTGGACGCGCCGGGCGCAGCCGCTGAGGGCGACGCTGAGACCGACGCCGACGCCGAGGATGAATCCCCGGGCGGCGGGCCGCCGGGCCGCTCGGCACCGGCCCGGCCGGCGTGAGCGCCGACGCTCGGGCCGGTGAAGGTCAGACGGAGTCACGCGGCGATTCTCGCATCGCCCCGGGTCCCAGCGCCCGAGCCGCCTCGCGACAGAGCGCCGGAGCCGCCGTCGGCTCAGCGGCGTTGGGCGCGCGGGTGCGCGTCGAAGTAGACGTCGCGGAGGCGGTCGGCGGACAGGTGCGTGTACACCTGCGTGGTGGCGATGTCCGCGTGGCCGAGCATCTCCTGGAGGGAACGGAGATCACAGCCTCCGGCGAGCAGGTGGGTGGCAAACGTATGCCGGAGGGTGTGGGGGCTCATCCGGTCCGCGAGGCCGGCCCTGGCGGCGTGCCCCTGGACGATCTTGTAAAGCCCCTGACGGCTGAGCGCACCGCCGCGCAGGTTGACGAAGACGTGGGGCTCCTCGGTGATCCCGACGAGCTGCGGGCGGCCACGGCGGAGGTAGGCTTCCAGCGCCGTCCGGGCGGCGGCGCCGACCGGGACAAGCCGTTCCTTGGAGCCCTTGCCACGGGCAAGGAGTACGCCGCTGTCAAGGTCGACGTGACCCAGCTCGAGGCCGACCGTCTCTGAGGCCCGCAGCCCGCAGGCGTACATCGTCTCCAGCAGCGCTCGGTCGCGCAGCGCCCCGGGGGTGTGACCGGCCGGCTGAGCGAGCAGGCGGTTGACCTCATCCCGGCTGAGCACGTGGGGCAGCCGCTCACGAGCCCGCGGGGACCGCAGCTCACGGGTCGGGTCCTGCTCGATCAGCTGCTCCCGGCGCAGGTGGCGATAGAAGCTGCGCAGGCAGGCGATCTTGCGCTGCAGGGTCGCCGGGGCGGCCGGGCGCTCCGGCGCGGAGGCGAGCTCGTCAATGAACGCGCTCAGCTCGCGCGGGCCGACCGTGAGCGGGTCGGCGCCTTGGCGCTCGAGGAAGGCCCGGTACTGGGTCAGGTCCGAACGGTAGGCCTCGAGCGTGTTGCGAGACAGTCCGCGCTCGAGCTCGAGGGTGGCGAGGAAATCGAGGGTCAGCTCACCCATCGCGGTGGCGGGGGCGGCGACGCTCACGCCCGGAGCAAGAACGGCCATGCCTGTGAGATTCCGCCTCCGCGCCCGGGCTCCTGCCTCCGCCCGGTGGGTCGGCGGGACGGCCTGGGCGCCCCTCAGCCGAGGTCGGGGTGCTCGGCGGCGGCGCCGAGCAGGGCGCGGAGAAGGGCGAGCCCGTCACTGAGCGCAGCGACGGTCACCCGCTCCCCGCGCTCGTGGGGGCGTTCGGTGCCGTTGGCGAGGTTGGTCACCGCCAGCCCGCGGCTGCGGAACGCGTTCGCGTCCGAGCCGCCGCCGCTGGCGACCCGGCGGGGCGGGTAGCCCAGCCGGCCCAGCGCGGTCTCGGCGATCCTCAGGCCGGGCTCGGCGCTCCGGACCCGGTAGCCGGTGAAGATCCGCTCGACGGAGAGGTCGAGGTCGGCGCCGGCGCCGTCGGCGGCGTCCTGGAGGGCGTCGACGCACTCGGTCATCACCGCCGCGGCCCGGGCGCTGTCGAGGGACCGCACCTCGGCTTCGATCTCGCAGCGATCCGGGACGACATTCGTCGCGCTCCCGCCGGAGATCAGGCCGACGTTCGCGGTCGTCTCGGCGTCGATGCGGCCCTGGGGGAGCGCGGCGATCCCGTGCGCGGCGGCGGTGATCGCGTTGACGCCGGTCTCGGGGTGCAGCCCGGCGTGGGCGGCGCGGCCCCGGAAGGCGCCGCGCAGGCGCAGGTAGGTCGGGGAGGCGGTGACGATCTCCCCGAACGGCGCGGCGAGATCGAAGACGTAGCCGAACCGGGAGGAGAGCCGGGTGAGGTCACAATGGGCGGCACCGTGCAGGCCGGTCTCCTCCGCGACCGTGAAGAGCACCTCCAGCCCGACCGGGGGCCGCTCGGTGGCGTACTGGCGCAGAAGCTCGACGAGCGCGGCGACCGCCGCCTTGTTGTCGGCTCCGAGGATGCCGGGCTCCGCGTTCTCATAGGCGCCGTCACGCAGACGGGGCGCCAGCGGCGCCGTCGGCGGAACCGTGTCGAGGTGCGCACACAGCAGCATCCACCCGTCACGTGTTCCGGGGATCACACAGAGGAGGTTCCCGGCCCCGGCGCCGGCGGCCTCCCCGGCGTCATCCTCGACGACGCTGAGGCCGAGGGCGGTGAGCTCGGCGGTGATCCAGTCCGCGACCGCGCGCTCCTGCCCGGTTGGGCTCGGGATCGCACACAGAGCGGCGAACGTCGCGCAGAGCCGCTCCTGCTCGGGCTCGGACACGGCGATCGGCGGCTCGGCGTCGGAGCGGACGAGCGGCGGTTCAGCGGGCGCGGAAGCGGGCCGTCCGGGTGGCCGAGCGGCGGTCAAGGGGTCGTGGCGTGACGTGCGTCCGTCACGTTCACCTCAGCTTTTGGGAGCTGCCCCCCCGCCCGGCGATGGGCCGCCCCGACGAACTCGCGGAACAGCGGCGCGGGCCGGTCCGGGCGGGATTTGAACTCGGGGTGGAACTGGGAGGCGAGGAAGAACGGGTGCTCCTCACGGGGAAGCTCGCAGATCTCGACGAGCCGCTCGTCCGGGGTCGTGCCGGAGAAGACGAGGCCGGCGCTCTGCAGCTTGCGCTTGAGGTGGTTGTTGACCTCATAGCGGTGGCGGTGACGTTCGTAGACGACCGGTTCGCCGTAGGCGTCGCGCGCCCAGGTGCCCTCGTGCAGCTTCACCGGGTCGGCGCCGAGGCGCATCGTCCCCCCCATGTCGGCGATCTCCTTCTGCTCGGGCAGGAGGTCGATCACCGGGAACGGTGTTTCGGGGTCCATCTCGGTCGAGTTCGCCCCGGGCATCTCCGCGACGTGACGGGCGAACTCGGAGACGAGGACGTGCATGCCGAGGCAGACGCCGAGGAACGGGATCTGTTCCTCCCGGGCGATCCGGGCCGAGGCGATCTTGCCCTCAAAGCCCCGACCGCCGAAGCCGCCGGGGACGAGGATCCCGTCGGCGCCACGCAGTCGCGCGTCAACGCCGGCCTCACCGACGGTCTCGGAGTCGATCCAGTCGATCCGCACGCGCGTTCCGTGGTGGACGCCGCTGTGGCGCAACGCCTCGACGACAGAGAGGTAGGCGTCCTCAAGCTGAACGTACTTGCCGACGAGCGCGACGGTGATCTCCGAGGAGACGGCGGCGGACCGGTCGAGATAGCGCTGCCAGCTGCTGAGGTCCGGGGCGGGCGCCTCGAGCCCGAAGTGATCGTCGAGGATGAAGGCGTCGACCCCCTGGCTGTGGAAGGCGAGCGGAACGCTGTAGACGTCAGGGACGTCGTAGCCGGAGGTGACCGCCTCCACCGGCAGGCTGGCAAACAGTGCGATCTTCTTGCGGATCTCCGCCGACAGCGGCTGCTCGGAGCGGCAGATGAGCATGTCGGCGTTGATCCCGATCCGGCGCAGCTCGTTGATCGAGTGCTGGGTCGGCTTGGTCTTCAGCTCACCGGCGTGCCCGATGTAGGGGACGAGGGTGAGGTGGATGAACATGCACCGTCGCCGCCCGACCTCGGCCGGGAACTGGCGGATCGCCTCGAGGAATGGGAGCGACTCGATGTCGCCGACAGTGCCGCCGATCTCGGTGATGACGAAGTCGACGTCGGTCGAGTCGGCCATCACCCGCACCCGCGACTTGATCTCGTCGGTGATGTGCGGGACCACCTGCACGGTGCCGCCGAGGTAGTCGCCCCGACGCTCGCGCCGGATCACCGTGTTGTAGATGCCTCCGGCGGTCACGTTCGAGGCGCGCGACGCGTTGGCGTCGGTGAAGCGCTCGTAGTGGCCGAGGTCGAGGTCCGTCTCGGCTCCATCCTCGGTGACGAACACCTCGCCGTGCTGATAGGGGGACATCGTGCCGGGGTCGACGTTGATGTAGGGGTCGAACTTCTGCAGCTGGACCGTGAAGCCTCGGGACCGCAGCAGCCGACCGATCGACGCGGCGGCGATGCCCTTTCCGAGCGAGGAGACGACCCCGCCGGTGATGAAGATGAACCTGGTTTCGGGTTGCGCCATACCGCCATGCGAGCTTACCCGGCGCCGCGGACACCCGCGCGTCCGTTTCCGCACCGAGGGCGATTCTCCGCATCGAACAACGGTCCCGATGCCGGGGCAGGCGGGCCCGGCTGGGCTCGCGGCGGTGGTCCTGGCTCCCCGGTTCGATCAGGCGGCTTTGAGCAGCTCGCGGGCATGCCCCCGAGCTGCGGTGTCCTCGGCGTCGGCCCCGAGCATCCGCACGAGCTCCGCGAGGATGCGGTCGCCGTCGAGTCGGCTGACGGTCGTCACCGACGGGGATCGGCGGTTGTCCTTGACGATGCTGAAGTGCCGGTGCGCGAGCGCCGCGACCTGGGGCAGGTGCGTGATGCAGAGGACCTGGCGGCCCACGGCGAGCGCGCGCAGATGGCTGCCGACCGCTCGCGCGGTGTGGCCGCCGATGCCGGCGTCGATCTCATCGAAGACGAGCAGGGCCTCCCCTCGTGCCGCCGGGTCGTCCCCCTCGGACCCACCGGGACTGACCCGATGGCCAGGCGCGTGGGCGACCGAGAGCAGCGCGAGCATCACCCGCGACATCTCCCCCCCGGAGGCGACCTCACGGAGCGGGCCGATCGCCAGCCCCGGGTTCGGGGCGATGAGGAACTCGACGACGTCCTGCCCGCTCGCCGCGGGACCGTCGGGGCGCGGAGTGACGGTCACCTCAAACCTCGCCTCGGCCATCGCCAGCTCCCCCAGCCGCTCGACGACCGCCGCGGCGAGCTCAGGTGCGGCGGCCCGGCGCGCCTCCGTGAGCTCGTCCGCGAGCGCAGCCCGGTGCGCGCGGGCCTGGGCCAGCTCACCCTCGAGCGCGGCGAGGTTGACGTCGAGGCCGCGCAACTCGGCCTCACGGGCGCGGCAGCGCTCGGCGTGGGCGAGCACCGCCTCGACGCTGCCGCCGTGCTTGCGCATCAGCCGGGCGAGCGCCTCGAGCCGGTCCTCTACGGCCTCGAGGCGACCCGGCTCGGCCTCCACCGCCTCAAAGTAGGCACGCAGCTCCCCGGCGACGTCCTCGGCCTCATAGCGCAGGGAGGAGAGACGCTCGGCCACGGCGCCGAGCTGGCCGTCGAACGCGGCGGCGGCGGCGATCTCCTCGGCGGCGCGGGCGAGCAGTCCGACCGCGCCGGTCCCCTCCTCCCGCGGCGACAGGCCGTCGGCGGCGGCGGCAGCAGCCGCCCGGAGGCCCTCGGCATGCCGCAGCCGCTCCCGTTCGCCGCGCAGATCGGCCTCCTCTGTCACCGACGGGGCGACCGCGTCGATCTCAGCGAGTTCGAAGGCGATCAGGTCGAGCTCACGCTCGCGCGCTCCCGCGTCGGTGCCGAGGCCACCAAGGCGGGCCTCGATCCGGCGGACGGTTTCGTGAGCGATGGTGACCTCGGCCCGCCTCTGCCCCTGAGCCGGTCCGCAGTAGCGGTCGAGCACGTCGAGCTGGGCGGCGGTGACGGTCAGCTTGCGGTGCTCATGTTGGCCGTAGAAGGCGAGCAGGCGGGCTCCGAGCTCACGGAGATCGGCAAGGGTCGCCGCCCGACCGCAGAGATAGGCTCGGGTGCGGCCGTCGGGCCACACGCGTCGGGCGAGCACAAGCTCCTGCGCGTCGGCGGGCAGCCGTTCGTCCCCGGCCAGCCAGGGCGGCAGCGTGAAGATCCCCTCGACGTAGGCCTCCGCGGCTCCGTCCCGCACCAACCCGGCGCGGGTCCGGCCGCCGAGCAGGAGATCGAGCGCGGAGGCGAGCAGGGATTTGCCGGCGCCGGTCTCTCCGGTGAGGACGTTGAGCCCGGGGCCGAGGGTGAGCTCGGCCCGCTCCATCAGCAGCAGGTTCTCGATCAGCAGGCGTTCGAGCACACCCGTGTTCTAGCGCCCGGGCCGGACGGCCGGACCGTCTCAGCGCAGGGTGGCGAGGCGCCCGAACTTCTCGCGCAGTCGCGCGTAGAAGGTGACGCCGGGAATCTGGGCGAGCATCCCCTGGGCCGCCGTGAACCGAACGTCGAGTTCGCCGCCCGGCTCGAGCACCGCCATCGGCCGACCGTCGAGGATCACGTCGACGGACTCCTCCCGGGAGCGGTTGACGATCGTCAGCGGGTCGTCGGGGGCGACAACGAGCGCCCGGGCGGTGAGCGTGTGCGGGGCGATGAAGGAGACGACGTAGCCCTCGACCCCCCAGGCGAGCACGGGACCGCCGTTGGCCAGGTTGTAGCCGGTCGACCCTGCCGGCGTGGCGACCACGAGCCCGTCACAGCGGACGCGGCCGATCTCCTCCCCGGCGATGAAGTAGGCGAGGTCGGCGACCCGGCGCCCCTGCCGGCGCTGAATCGACACATCGTTGATCGCGATCCGCTCCTCCACGCTCCAGTGGGCGCCTCCACCGACGGCGATGCCCGGCAACGCGAGCACGTCGAAGTCACCCGACAGCGCCCGGTCAATCCCCGCCTCGGCACCGTCACGGTCGATCGCGGAAAGAAAGCCGATCTCCCCGAAGTTGACCCCGAACACCGGTACCCCCGTGCCGGCGTAGCGGCGCAGGGCCGAGAGGATCGTCCCGTCCCCGCCAAGGGCGAAGCAGAGGCCGACGTGAGGATCAAAGGGGGCGTCGATGACGGTCCCGTCGGCCGGAGCGAGCCCGTGCTTCTCGGTTTCCAGCGGCCCGAAGCGGAGGGTCACCTCACGCTCCCGGGCGACGCTCAGCAGGCGCGCAAGGGCCGGGGCGGTCTCAGACGGCCGGCGATGGGTGAACACGGTGGCCGTCCGGATCGGCGCGAGCGCTCCGGGCCCGCTCGCCCAGTTGTGCCGGCTGCGGGGGCCCGGGTCGGAACCGTGCCCGCCGGCGGTCACAGGGCCACCGCCTCAAGGATGGCCGCCGGGTCGTGCCCATCGCCCTCCCCACGCAGCCAGAGGAACGCCTCCCGGTTGCCCTTGGGGCCCGGCAGGCCGCTTGACGCACATCCGGCGAGGCGCGCGCCGAGGGCGACCGCGGCCTCGGCGACCCCGAGCAGCGCCTCCCGGCGGGCCTCCGGGTCGCGGACGACCCCGCCTTTGCCGACCCGCTCGCGCCCGACCTCGAACTGCGGCTTGACCATGGCGAGGCAGTCGTAGTCGGGGGCGGCCGTCGCGAGGACGGCGGGAAGCACCTTGGTGAGGGAGATGAAGGAGAGGTCCATGACGATCAGCTCCGGAGCGTAGGGCAGGCGTGCGGCGTCGAGCGCGCGGGCGTTGCAGCGCTCGATCACGGTGACGCGGGGATCCTCCCGGAGCTTCCAGGAGAGCTCGCCGTAGGCGACGTCGACGGCGACGACGTGGCAGGCGCCGCACTGGAGCAGGCAGTCGGTGAACCCGCCGGTCGAGGCGCCGACGTCGAGGGCCCGGCGGCCACGGACCGGAACCTTGAACGCGTCAAGGGCGTTCGCGAGCTTGATCCCGCCCCGGGAGACGTAGGGCATCTGCGCGACGACGTCGACCAGCGCGTCGGACGCCACCGGCTGGCCGGCCTTGGCGGCCCGGCGCCGGTCCGGACCGAGGAGGACATCTCCGGCGAGGATCGCGGCGGCCGCCCGGGCACGGCTGGGAAAGAGCCCGCGGTCGACGAGCAGTTGGTCAAGGCGCTGGCGGGTCATGTCGTCGTTTCACTGGTCGGGGCCAAACCGTCACCACTCCAATTCAGTGACGTACATCACACCAATTGCGGACGGATCTGCCGATGATGGTGGGAGAGCCGCTGGCCCACCCTCACCAGCTGGCCACCAGAAGCATCTCTCCTCCCTCGCGAACGGCCCGTCTCCCCGGCGGGCCGTTCGTTTTCTCCGCCCTCTCCCGCCTCGCTCCGTCCCCCGGCCTCTCTCCGTCTCCCGGCCGCGGCCTTGATGCCACCGGGGCCCGGCGCGCGTCCTCACTCCGATCAGGCCACGCGGTCCCGTCCGGTGACGGCGGCCCGCACCCGTTCGGCGATCCGCTCGGGGGTGAATCCAACCTCGGCATGCAACAGGGCCGGGGTGCCGTGGGTGACGAACCGGTCGGGCAGACCGACCCGGAGGGTCCGCACGGACGAGCCCGCATCCGAGAGCGCCTCCAGCACTGCCGAACCGAACCCTCCGGCGAGCACGCCCTCCTCCACCGTCACAAGCAGTTCGTGCTCGGCGGCGAGCTGGGCGACGAGCGCACCGTCGAGGGGTTTGGCGAACCGAGCGTCCGCGACGGTGGCGGCGATCCCGTCCGCCGCGAGGAGCTCCGCGGCGGCGAGCGCCCGCGCGACCCCGGTGCCGTAGCCGAGTAGGGCGACCCGGGCGTTGGCCGGCTCGCTCAGCAGCTCCCCGGTTCCGATCTCGAGCCGCTCCGGCGTCTCGGGCAGCGGCACGCCGAGCCCGGCGCCGCGCGGGTAACGCAGCGCGACCGGCCCGTCGTCGTAGGCGATCGCGGTGTGGAGCATGTGGACGAGCATCGCCTCATCCCGGGGGGCCATCAGGACGATGTTCGGCAGGGCCCGTAGGTAGGCGATGTCGAACACGCCATGGTGGGTCGGTCCGTCGTCGCCGACGAGGCCGGCTCGATCCATCGCAAAGATGACGTTGAGGCGCTGCAGGCAGACGTCGTGGACGATCTGATCGAAGGCCCGCTGGAGGAAGGTGGAGTAGATCGCCGCGACCGGCTTGGCTCCGGCGAGGGCCATCCCGGCGGCGAGCAGGACCGCGTGCTGTTCGGCGATCCCGACGTCAAAGTACGCGGAGGGAAGCTCGCGCTGGAGGATGCTGAGGCCCGTCCCGGAGTTCATCGCCGCGGTGATCCCGAGCACCCGCGGGTCGGCGACCGCCTCCGCCAGCAGCGCCTCCCCGAACACCTGGGTGTAGGCCGGCGGGGGTGGCGGGGCGGTGCTCTGAACGGCCGGCCCGGAGGTGGCGGGACGGGCGGCCTTGACCGCCGGCTTGCGGTCGACGATCGACTGCGGCTTGGCGGCGTGCCACTCCTCCATCCCCTCGAGTCCGCCCTCCTCGGCCGGCGCCCAGCCCTTGCCCTTGACCGTCGCGCAGTGGATGACCACGGGCCGCTCGGCGACGAGCGCCTCACGGAGGGCGCGCCGCAGCGCGCGGACGTCATGGCCGTCGATGACACCGATGTAGGCCCAGTCGAGCTCCTCCCACCACAGCCCCGGAGCCCAGAACGCCTTGATCGACTCCTTGAAGTGCGGTCCGAACGTCTCGAAGACATGCCCGATCCCCGCCGGCAGCCGGGTCAGTCCGGTCTCGACGTCCTCACGGGCGTGCCAGAGCTTCGGGTTGAGCCGGATGCGGTTGAACATGCGCGACAGCGCGCCGACGTTCGGGGCGATCGA
Organism: Conexibacter sp. DBS9H8; assembly: GCF_023330685.1. Classification (GTDB taxonomy): domain Bacteria; phylum Actinomycetota; class Thermoleophilia; order Solirubrobacterales; family Solirubrobacteraceae; genus Palsa-465. The sequence goes on along the minus strand of NZ_CP097128.1, from coordinate 2,216,188 downwards.
CATCCCGTTGTCGTTGAGAATCACGACGACGGGCGTGCCGAGACCGCCGGCGTGACCGACCGCCTCGAGCGCGACCCCGCCGGTCATCGCGCCGTCCCCGATCACCGCGACGACGTGACCGTCGGGCTCGAGGCCGCGGCGCATCGCCTCCTTGAGCCCCACCGCGTAGCTGATCGAGGTGGACGCGTGCCCGGCGCCCATGATGTCGTGCTTGGACTCCTCGATCGAGCAGAACGGGGCGAGCCCCTCGTAGTGGCGGATCGTCTGGAGCTGGTCGCGTCGTCCGGTGAGGATCTTGTGCGGGTAGGCTTGGTGGCCCACGTCCCAGAGCACCTTGTCCAGGGGCGAGTTCAGCAGCGAGTGCAGCGCGACGGCGATCTCACAGGTGCCGAGGTTGGCGCCGAAGTGCCCGCCGATCTCTCCGACGGTGTCGATGATGTGCTCGCGCACCTCTTGGGCGACCTGCTGGAGTTGGTCGTCGCTGAGGCCGTGCAGGTCGCGGGGGGCGTTGATGGTGGGGAGAATCTCGGACATGGTGGGCGGCGGTCCGCTAGCAGCTGCGGGTGGCGATGAAGTCGGTGATCTGCGTGAGAGCGTCCAGCTCGCCGGGCAGCCGTTCGGCTGCGAGCTCGAGCGCCGCCCGGGCGCGCTGATGGGACTCGGTGGCAAGGGTCCGGGCGCCGTCGAGCCCGAACTCGCTCACGTACGTCCGCTTGCCAAGGCGCTCGTCACTGCCCTGGGTCTTGCCGAGCTCCTGAGCGGAGCCGGTCACGTCAAGAATGTCGTCGACGATTTGAAAAAGCACACCGAGCTCTTCCGCGTAGCGGTCGAATGCTTCGATTGTGGCAGGGTCGGCCTCGCTGAGGATCAGGACACAGGCAATCGACGCCGCGATCAGCCGTCCCGTCTTGAGTGTGTGAAGCCGACGCAGGCCCTCGGTGCCGGGCCCGGCGCGGTTGGCAACGTCGATGTACTGTCCGCCGACCATCCCGGCGACACCGGTGGCGCGGGCGAGCTCGGCGGCGGCAGCGAGCAGGTTGACCGGGGTCCCGACCTGTTCGGTGAGCAGGTGGCTGAACGCCTCCGCGTAGAGTCCGTCGCCGGCGAGGATCGCCACCTCCTCACCGAAGGCGACATGGCAGGTCGGCCGGCCGCGGCGGAGGTCGTCATCGTCCATTGCCGGCAGGTCGTCGTGGATCAGGCTGTAGGTGTGGATCAGCTCGAGGGCGGCGGCAAGGGGCAGCACCGTGTCGACGGGCCGCCCGAGCGCACGGGCGGTGGCGAGGGCGAGCACCGGACGGATCCGCTTGCCGCCGGCCAGCAGGCTGTAGCGCATCGCCTCCGACAGCCCGCCGACGTCCGGCTCCGTCGTGAAGCGGAGCGACTCGAGGTAGGCGTCGACGCGGGCGCGCAGATCCTCGGGGTAGACCGCGCCGGAGCTGGGCGCCGCCGGGGCTGACACAGCGGTCGCTCTCACCCGGCCGGCAGGGGCAGCTGCCCCGGAAGGTCGGGCAGCGGCTCAAGCGCCGCGCGCGCGGACACGTCGACGCGTGCCGCAGCGTCACCGGCCAGTCGGGAACATTCTTCGATCAGGGCGAGGGTGTCAGCCGGCTCGGCGTCACCGGCTCGGAGGTCGTTGGCGGCCTGCTGGAGGCGCCGGTGAAGCTCCTGGAGCGCTTCAGTCACACCGTCAAGGGTAGCGGTGCCGGCACCCCGACGCGCCCGGGCCGCTCACGCAGCCGGCGTCTCCGGAAGATCACCTGGGACGCGGGCGCGGCGGCGGTCACGCACGACGCGCTGGTGGGCGCGCTCCTCCGTCACCGTTCCCGCCCGCCGGCGCTCCGCTTTGCGGCGGTCGATGATCACCTCGACATTGGGATCGTCGGCGTAGTAGGCAGACATCTTCTCGAACAGCTCGTCGGCGAGCGCTTCAGGGATCACGCAGTAGATCACGGGGCGAGATGCTAACGCCGTGACGGCAACCACGGGCTGCCCTGACAAAGCGGCCGGGTCATCACCGGCCTCACGCGAGCGGGTGCAGGCGCCCGCCGTCGTCGGCGGCGGCGGCGGCGATCAGTTCGCGCTCACTCAACTCGGCGAGCTCATACCCCTGGGCGTCGAGCCGGACGCTCGGCCGGCCGGCACCGAGATCGACCTCATACCGATACCAGCACAGCTCCCAGGAGGCGGTCACCCGAACGAGGGTCGCGTGGGCGGGGTCGGGCAGCACGGCAACGGTCGGCGCGCCGAGAGAGCGCGCGACCCCCGCGACCGTGCGCGGGTGCTCGCTCGCGTTGAAGGCCTCGACCGCCGCGGCGATCTTGGAATCCTCGCCGGTGGGGACGGCGTGCACGTGCCGCGGCTCACGCCCGGCCGGGGGCGCGGGACGCGGGGTCCGCTCACGGGCGGGCGGACGTTCGCGCGGCGCAGGCCGATCCCGGCGCCGCGGCCGGCTCTCCTCCGCGGGCGGTGTCGCCCCCGAAACCGGCCACGCGCCACCGGAGAGGGCCTGGTCGAGGTTTGCCGCCGGCGGAGGGCCGTCGGGCCCCTCCTCGCGCCGGCGTCGGCGCAGCAGCGGACGGCGGCGCTCCTGCGCGGCGACGGTCCGCTCGAAGTCGGGCACCGATCCCTCCCGCAGCCACCCCTCCTGCAGCGCCCGGGGCTTGCAGAGCTCACAGACCTGGTGGCGGTTGCCCCCGGCGATGAACACCTCGATCCGCTCGCCACGCAGCAGCGTCCGCCCGCAGATGTCACAGGGCATGTAAGCGTGACTGGGCCGAATGTCCTTGGTGCTCATCGGACCTAATCTAGCTGGAGAGCGGGGAGGTTCTGTGAAGCTGGGCGCCGTCCTGCAGACCCGCGTCTCCGGGACGCACCTCAGGCGTCCAGGCCGGTCTCTGACAGTTCCCCGCCGAGCTTGGAGCGCAGGCGCAGAACCGCCTTCGTGTGGAGCTGAGAGACCCGGGATTCGGTGACGCCGAGGACCTCTCCGATCTCCCGCAACGTCAGGTTCTCGTAGTAGTAGAGGGCGATCACGAGCTTCTCGCGTTCGGGGAGCGCGGCGATCGCACCGGCGATCCGGTCGCGCAGCTCGCCTTGATCGACAACGGCCTGCGGGTCGGGCGCATTGTGATCGGGCAGCGTGTCGAGCAGGCTCACCTGATCCCCGTTTTGATCGTTGGTGTTCCACAGCTCGTCGAGGGCGATGATCGTCGAGTGGCTGATCTGGACGAGCGCCTCCTGGAAGTCGGCCACGCTCATCTCCAGCTCGGTCGCCATCTCCTCGTCGGTCGGCGCCCGCTGCAGGCGCGCCTCGAGCTTCTGGTTGGCCCGCTCGATCTCGCGCGCGCGGGTCCGGACCGACCGCGGCACCCAGTCGAGGGTCCGCAGCTCATCGATGATCGCCCCGCGGATCCGGGTGATCGCGTAGGTCTCGAACTTGATCTCACGGCTGAGATCGAACCGTTCGATCGCGTTGATCAGCCCGGTCAGCCCGTAGCTGACGAGGTCCGCCTCGTCCACGTGCGCGGGCAGCCCCGAGCTCATTCGCCCGGCGACGTACTTGACGAGCGGTGAGTAAGCGACGACGAGGCGCTCGCGGGCACGGTCGTCCCCGAGCTCCTTGTAGCGCTTCCACATCTCGCGCAGTTCGATCGATTTGACGTGCGTATCCATGCTCGAGCCGCTGATCTTATGCCCGCGGGTGCGATCGGGCGTAGGCGGCACGCAACCGTGCAGACTCCACGCGGGTGTAGACCTGGGTCGTCGAGATCGTCGCATGCCCGAGCAGCTCCTGGATCGAGCGGAGATCGGCGCCCCCATCGAGCAGGTGGGTGGCGAAGGAGTGTCGCAGTGCGTGCGGGTGCGTGGACCGGCGGAGGCTGAGGCGGCGGCGGACGTCGCTGGTGCTGAGACGCCGCCCGCGCTTGGACAGGAACAGGGCGGCAGAGCCGGGTGCCGGTCCACCGGGACCGGCACCCGGATGGGGCGGCTCGGCGGCGCGGGCGAGGGCCGGCCGACCCCGCTCGAGGTACGCGGCGAGCGCATCCCGGGCCGGCTCGCCGATCGGGACGATGCGGGTCTTCCCCCCCTTGCCGCGGATCCGCAGCGCCTCGGCGTCGAAGTCGGGACTGGCGAGGTCGAGGGAGACGGCTTCCTCGGCCCGCAGGCCACAGGCGTAGATGAGTTCGAACATCGCCCGGTCACGGAGCTCCAGCGGCGTGGCGGCGCCGATCCCGTCGAGGAGATCGGCGACGTCGGTCGCCTTGAGCACGTCCGGGAGCGACTGTCGCCGCCGCGGGGCGCTCAGCAGGTCGCCGGGGTTGGCGGACCGGTGCCCCTGCTCCTGGAGCACCCGTAGGAACCCGCGAATCGCCGCGAGGGCCCGGGCGACACTGCTCGGGGCCGCACCCTGCTGGGAGAGCCCGGCAAGGTAGCGGCGCAGCTGGCGGACGTCGATCGCGTCGGGGGTGACCCCCGCGGGCTCCCACGCCTCACGCAGCCGCGTGATGTCGGACAGGTAGGCGACGCGCGTGCGCGGCGCGAGGGCACGCCGGGCCAGGTCGGCACTCAGTTCGGCGATCGCCTCATCCCAGGTCACGCCGTAGGGTTCGCCGGGAGCCGGTGAGAGTCCTACTCGGACGCTCGTGCCGGTTCAGGCGGTGGAGACGTCGACGACGGTGCCGATCGGGGTGTAGGGGTACACGGCGGCGGCCTCTGAGAAGGGCATCTCGACGCACCCGTCGCTCTGGGGAAACCCGTAGGAGGCGCGGATGAACCCGTGCAGCGCGTCACCGCCGTTGAAGTAGGAGACGTCGGGAATCCCGGGGTCGTGATAGTGGGTGCCGTTCGGGTTGACGCCGCTCATCGTCGTCACCGGCAGGTGCTCAAAGACGGCGAACACGCCGGTCTGAGTGCCTCCTGCGGCGGCGACGCCGGTGTTGACGGGACCCGTCGTGACGATCTTCCCGTTGTGCCAGGTCTGCTCGTATTCACCCGAGTTTGCCTCATGGACGAACACGAAGGTGTACCCGAAGCTGTTGGTCTGGTGCGCGAGATCGGCGGCGAGCAGCGCCTTCCACACCTGCGGTCCGTCGACCCCGTCGACGGTGAGCCCTTGGTTGTTCTCAAAGCTCATCACCGCCGCCTTGGTGATCTCGTTGTAGGCGCCGGGCTGCCACTGAGCCTTGAGCGTCGCGGGCGTATTCGGCCACCGCCACGCCCAGTGGCCGCTGGGCGGATTGATCGCCGCCGCCTCCTGGGCGCTGACAGTCCCGGCGACGTGGGCGCCCGCCGGGGTGTAACTGACGGGCAGGTATCCGAGTTCGGCGAGCAGCTGCTGGAGGCGCGTGGTCGAGCCGGCGGGCACCGACCAGGTCCCGACCGGGTCGCCGGTGCCACCGACCAGGTGCACGCCGGCGGGCAGCGCGACCTGTACCTGCGCACCGAGCCCGTAGCCGTACCCGCTCGGAACGAACTGGATCGCGTGGCTGTTGAGCGTCCGCCAGCTGCCCACCCCGGACGGGGTCACCGCGGGCAGGTGCCCCGACAGTGCTTTGGCGACCGGTGTGGAGAAGGTGAGCGTGATCGATGACTGGGGCGCCAGCGTGCTGCCGGGGGCCGGGGTGGCGACCGCCGTCGCCGCGCTGCCGGCCGGGAACCAGGACACCGTCTGCACCTGCGGTCGCTCCCAGGTGCGTGGCGCGCCGGCCACCCTGAGCGTGCCGGCGCTGGCGTTCGGGGTGACGGCAACGCTGGCGCGCGGGGTCCTGAAGCGCCGGGTGCGCAGCGCTGCCCCGGACACCGCGTCGGCGAACACGCGCACCGGAGCGGTGAAGTGCAACTGCAGTGGCTCGCCCTTGGCGAGGGTCAGGTAGGAGTTCGTGAGCCGGGCGACGGGGGTCGTCTCGGTGAGCGTCAGCTTCGTGTCGGCACCGGCGAACCAGGCGTTCCATCCGGGGCGGCGGAGGGTGACGACGACCGTCACCGGCTGGCCTGCCCCGACTGTGCCGACGGGCCACACCTCGTCGCCGACGAGCCGGACAGGAAGGTTCTTCTGCTCACGCCCGACGACGGCGGCGACGTGGGTGACCCGCGCGCCACCGAAGGGAAGGGTCAGCCCAGCGAGTGCGGTCGGGCTGCTGCGCAACGCAGGGGTGGAGGTCGTGATGAGCACGCCCACGACGACCGCGGCGATCACCGGCAGGGCGAGCGCGGTCAGCGCTACGATCCGGGGGACCCAGCGACGGTCGGACGGGCCGGGCCCCAGGGTCAGGGGTTGGGGTTGACTCACTGGGTTCCTCACTGACAGCGGGTTGTCGGTTGAATGCTACCCCCGGTTGGGGAATCTCTCACCGGATTCGACGGTCTGCAACCCGATTCCCACCTGTTCTCATCGAACTCTCACAAACCCCTTCGCCACGGGACTGCGCCCGGAGGCCGGTGCGTGGGTCAGTCGCCGACCGGCGAGGCGGATTGCCCTGAGGCGGAGCGCCCGTCACCGCTGCGGGCGCGCAGACGCGAACCCTCCCAGCGCGACAGTCGCCAGATGTCACCGCGGATCTGGTTGAGCGGAATCTGACGGCCGGCGCGATGTTCGTTGGCGGCCTCCAGGAAGCGGGTCTCGTCCCCGGTGAGAGCCATCCACTTGGCGAGCGCGTCATCGGAGTCGGGCAGACGCCGGCTCTGGCCAGACCCGGGTTCGTCAGCGTCAGGGAACACGACGCAGTACTCGTGCAGCGGCGCTCCCGTGGCGACGAGGAAGGAGACGATCGGCCGGTGGGGGTAGATGAGGTAGGCGATGTCTCCGGCATGGCCGTGAGCTCCGCTCCATACCCGGATGAAGCCGAGCTCGCGGTACATGCTCCACTCCTCATCGTTGACGCAGGAGCGCAGCAGCTCCCGGGCGCGCTGTTCGGCCCGCCGCTCGGTGCCGGGGTCCGTGAGCAGGAAGCGTTCGGCGGGACGCCGTCCGGCGCGCATCCGGGACCAGGCCTCCAGCAGCGCGGGGGCGACGAGGTCAGCGAGGAGCATGACGGTCACGGCGACCGCGGCGCCGAGGGCGATCAGCATCCTCAGCCTCCGGCGGCCCGGGGGATGAAGATCACACGGTCGGCGTCCCGGGGGATCTCCGCGAAGGAGCGGACGAGCTGCGAGGCGCGCATGCCGGCCGGGGTCGTCGTCGGCACCGCCGCCCACAGGCCCGAATCGATCTGGCGGCGGAACTCGCTGATGAGGCGCTCCTCATCTTCGGCGCTGGTGATATCTCCCTCGGCGATCACCACCTCACCGTGCCCGGCCTTCATCCTCAGGAAACGCACCGCGTCAGTATGCCAGAGACAGGGCCACCCCGGGCGGTGTTCGCGCGCGCTCTCACCTCCCGGCCGCGGCCGGCCGAGCGGCGAGGTTGAGGATGTCGACCGGCCCGGCACCCGCGCCGAGGTCACGCAGACCGTGGGCGACCGCCTCCCCGGCCTGCCGGCGCGCCTCCCGGGCCGCCTCCAGGGGTGTGTCGCCGAACGCGAGCCGTGCGGCGAGGACGCTGGAGTGAGTACATCCAGAGCCGTGGGCGGCGCCGTCGGGGTGGCGCGCTCCGGGCAGTTCGATGACCCGCTCGCCGTCACAGTAGAGGTCGACGGGATCTGTGCGGTGTCCACCGGTGACGACGACGTACCGGGGACCGAGGCGGGCGAGCGCGAGCGCGAGGCTCGCACCGTCGCCGTCGGCGCTCTCGGCGAGCACCCGCGCCTCCGGGAGGTTCGGGGTGAGGACGGTGGCCCTCGGGATGAGCGCCTCCATCAGGGCCGCTCGGGCGGCCGGCTCGAGCAGCACCGCACCCGACTCGGCGACCATCACCGGGTCGAGGACGACGGGGATCGCAGGGTCGAGTCGTGCGAGGGCGGCGGCGACCGCGAGGATCGTCTCGACCCGGCCGAGCATCCCGATCTTGATCGCGTCGATGCCGATGTCGTCGTGCACGGCGGCGATCTGGGCGCCGATCAGCTCCGGCGGCACATGGTGAATCGCGCTCACGCCCACCGTGTTCTGTGCGGTGATCGCGGTGATCGCGGTCATTCCGTACACCCCGCAGGCGGCAAACGCCTTGAGGTCGGCCTGGATACCCGCCCCACCACCGGAGTCAGAGCCGGCGATGCTGAGGAGCCGGGGGATACGCGGCGAGGCCATGGCGCCAGCGTAGCCGGACCTTCCCGCTTCCTCAGCGCACCGCGGGCTGGAGCGTCCCGCCGGGCCCGCGGCGCACGGCGCCCTTGAGCTCGAGGGCGCTGAGGGTCGCCAGCTGCGCCGGCGCGAGTGCCGCGACCGCGTCCCGGCCGTCACGGATCGCCTCCAGCAGCCGTGCCTCGTCCGGGGTCAGCGGGGTCGTCCGGGGCCGGTGCACCTCGACGATCCCCTCCCCGTAGAGGAGATCGAGGACGTCCTGGGCACCCCGGACGGCCCGGACCCGATCCGGGTTGAGGGACTGACCCGCGGCCTGGAACTTGGCGAGAATCTCATTCGGGCCGGCGGACTGAGGAGTGCCGACGGGACCGGGCAGCGCTGCGGTGACGCGGCCAATGCGGTCACTGACCCGGGCGGTGATGAGCGCCCCCGAGCGCGTCGTCGCCTCGACGATGACGGTCGCGTCGGCGAGGCCGGCGACGATCCGGTTGCGAGCCTGGAAGGTCCAGCGACGCCCGAACCCGGCGGGACCGAACTCGCTCAGCACGAGGCCTGTGGCGAGGATCGACCCAAACAGCGGCGCCTTGCCGGCAGGCGATGGTCGCTGCGCCGCCGCGGCGAGCACGGCGGCGGTGAGACCGCCTGCAGCGATCGCCCCCGTGTGGGCGGCGCTGTCGATCCCGTAGGCCAAGCCGCTGATCACCGCGACCCCGGCGCCGGCCAGATCGGCACCGAGGCGGTGGGCCGCCTCGAGCCCATATCCGGTCGGGCGCCGGGTGCCGACCACGGCGACCGCCGCTCCGGCGGCGAGCCGGTCGAGGCGCGCGTGATCGCCGTTGACGGCGAGCAGGGCCGGCGCGAGCGTCCCGAGTTCTGTGAGTCGGGAGGGATAGCGCAGGTCGTGACGGCAGATCAGGACAAGGCCGGCGCGGCGGGCCTCCTCCCGGGCCAGCTCGGCCTCCTCCGGGCCGTACCGCAGATGACGGGCGAGCAGCTCGGCGCGGCCCCTTCCGCCGAGCAGCTCGATCAGCTCGCCGTCCTCGCGTTCGAGCAGGCTCTCGATCACCGCCCGTTGGCGCTCGAGGTGACCTGCGAGGCGTTCGAGCAGCCAGGTCCGGCGCAGGCATCCCTCACATGCGCTCATGGACCAACCGCTCATGCCGGCACCGCTTCGGTGCCGCTGCGCCGGCGCAGGCCGAGGGCGAGCAGCAGATCGGCCTCCTCGATCGCCGCGTGACCCTCGAGGTCGGCGATCGTCTCCGCGACCGACCGCACCCGGGCGCGACCGCGCGGCGACAGTGCCCCCGCTTCATAGGCGGTCCGGATCGCCGCCCGTGCGCCAGAGGTGAGGCGCAGGCCACAGCCGCCGCGCGCCTGGGCTCGCTCGCGTGCCTCAGTCACCCGTCCGCGAACCTCCGCCGAGCTCGTGCGGGGCGGGCTGGCCAGGTCGGATTCGGCTGGTCGCTGGACGTCGACCATCAGGTCGATCCGGTCCAGCAGCGGGCCGCTGAGCCGGCGCCGGTAGCGCATCCGGTCGGCCTCCCCGCACTCACAGCGCCGCTCCCGCGCGCCCGCGTACCCGCACGGACACGGGTTGGTCGCCGCCACGAGCATCACGTCGGTCGGGAAGACGGTCACCCGCTGGCCCCGTACGATCGTCACGTATCCGTCCTCCAACGGCTGGCGCAGCGCCTCGAGGGCGGGACGCGAGAACTCGGCGAGCTCATCCAGGAAGAGGACCCCGTGGTGGGCGAGGGTCGCCTCCCCGGGGCGCGGGTGGCTGCCCCCGCCGACGAGCCCGGCCGCCGAGATCGTGTGATGCGGCGCGCGAAACGGCCGCTGGCTGATGAGACCGCCGGTGCCGATCCCGGCGATGCTGTGGATCCGTGTCACGGCGATCGCTTCTGCCCGGCTGAGTGGCGGCAGGATCGACCCGAGGCGACGCGCGAGCATCGTCTTGCCGGTTCCGGGCGGCCCCTCGAGCAGCAGGTTATGGCGGCCGGCCGCGGCGACCTCGAGACCGAGCAGCGCGAGCGGGTGCCCGCGCACGTCCGCCAGGTCGGGGCCGCCACCGAACGGGTCCGGCGCCGCGGGATCGGGGGGTTCGGGAAGCCGACGGCCGGTGGCGGCGTCGACGACCGCTCGCAGGCTCTCGACCGCCGCAACCTCGAGGCCGTCGACGAGGGCCGCCTCCGGCCCACGGGCGCGCGGCACGATCAGCCGCGGGATTCCGTGCGCCCGGGCGCCCTCAGCCACGGCGAGGGCGCCCGGGAGCGGGCGCAGTTCGCCGCTCAGTGACAGCTCACCGAAAACCGCGACGCCGGCGACAAAGCCGGCGGGCATCTGCCCGCTCGCGGCGAGGACGGCGAGGGCGATCGCCGCGTCGAAGCCCGGGCCGATCTTACGCAGCGAGGCTGGGGCGAGGTTCGCGGTGATCCGCTGCTGGGGGAAGGCGAAGCCGGAGTTGAGCACCGCCGCACGGACCCGCTCGCGCGCCTCCCGGACCGCGGCGTCCCCGAGGCCGACGACCGTGAAGGCGGGCAGCCCGGGCCGGATGTCCACCTCGACGGTGACCAGCAGCGGCTCGACCCCGTCGATGGCGAAGGTGGCGACCCGAGCGAGCATGTCAGTGACCGTATCCCCGGCTCCTGTCACGGCGCTGTCACAGAGATCACCGTTGCCTCACCGTTTCCGTTCAGCTCCCGGTCGGACCCGGGCCCGTTTCAGATCTGTCACCACATCGTTGGCGAGACGTCGTTTCTGTGTCAACGCGTTACGCGGTGTCGGCCCTAGCGTGACCTTGTGGTCACCGCCGATCCCGCCGATCCCTCCGATCCTCGTCGCGGGCTTGGGGCCCTCGGTGAGACGATCGCCTGTGCTCATCTGCGCCGCCGCGGCTATGCGTTGCTGGCGCGTAACTACCGGACGCGCTGGGGCGAGCTCGACATCGTCGCCGTGAGCGACGATTGCCTGGTGATCTGTGAGGTCAAGACCCGGCGGCTAGGCCCTCTCTGGCATGATCCGCTCGAGTCGATCGGCGCCGAGAAACGGCGCCGTGTGCGCCGGATGGCCGCCCAATGGCTGGCGGAGAACCCGGGGCGCTCCCAGCGTTGCGAGTGTCGCTTTGACGCGATCGGCGTCACCGTCGACCGCTCCGGTCAGCTGATCCGGCTCGACCACCTCGAGGGAGCCTTCTGAGAGCGGCCCGCCGGATCAGCGCTCGCCGATTTGGTCCTCCAGCCGCAACTGCGGATAGGCGGCGGAACGGAAGGAGAGGCGGTGCAGCGGGGTCACGCCGAGGCGTTCAATCGCCGCACGATGCTCGCGGGTGCCGTATCCGACGTGCTCGCCAAAGCGCCACTCCGGCAGGCGCGACCCGACTCGGCGCATGTACCGGTCGCGGGTCTCCTTGGCGATGACCGAGGCGGCGGCGATCGCCGCACTTGTTGCGTCACCCTTGACGATCGCCCGCTGGGGCTGCCCGAGCGGCGGCAGGGCAAAACCGTCGCTGAGACAGATGCACCCGTCCCGGGCGACGCCGAGCAGGGCGTCGGCAAGCGCCCCGAGGTTTGTCACGTGCAGGCCGCGCCGGTCGATCTCCGCTGCGCAGCGGGACACGATCGTCACCCGCGTCGCGCGTTGGAGAATCTCGGGATAGAGCGCGGCGCGCACGTCCGGACGCTGGCGTTTTGAGTCGTCGAGAGCCGACAGAGCCCGCAGGTCGGCGGGGCGCAGGCGTTCCAGATCGAAGAGGACCGCGGCGGCGACCAGCGGCCCGGCGAGACATCCCCGCCCGGCCTCGTCGGCGCCTGCGACATACCGAAAGCCGAGCCGCCGGTCGTGCCGGAACAGCCGCGGTCCCGGAGCCTGTCGCGTGCTCATATGGTTCCGATCCGGCTGAGAGGCCAGTAGGCGGCGAACACGTAGCCGATCAGCCAGGCGGCGGGCACGGGGCCCCAGAAGCGGCTGTCCTCGGAGTCGGGCCGGTTGTCGCCCATCATGTAGTAGTCGCCCGGGGGAACGACGATCGCCCGCGGGAAGCTGCAGGCGCTGTTGTCCGGACAGGGAACGATGCCGCGCCGGGATTCCGGGTGGCCGTTGACGATCACCTGCCCGTCGATGATCTGCAGGCGGTCCCCGGGGACGCCGACGACCCGCTTGACAAAGGTCACCGACCCCTCGACGTGCCCGACCGTGTCGCAGGCCTGTCCGGAGGGCGCGCCCGGGCCCTGAAGGAGGTCGGCGCAGCCGGTGTCGTCGGCCGGCGGGTGGAACACCATGATGTCGCCGATCCGGGGTTTCTGGAAGCGGAGCCCGATCCGGCTGACGAGAATCCGCTCACCGACCGCGAGGGACGGCTGCATCGACGCGCTCGGGATCCGGTAGGGCGTGAGCACCCACGCTTGGATTGCGGCGACGAGCGCGAGCGCGGCCACGGCGATGATCGCCAGTTCGACGACCGCGCGCCCCCGGGTGCGACCGGAGGCAGAGCCCGGCTCTGCCGGGGCCGTGCGATCACGTGAGGCCAACGGCGACCTCACGCCGCGGCCTCGGCTCTCAGGCCTCGGCAGACGTGGGTGAGTCTGCGTCCGAGTCGGCGGACTCGGACGGGGCAGCCGTCTCCGGCTCGACGTCGGCGGCCTCCCCGTCGGGGGCGCCGCTGTCGACGGCCTCCGCGGGTTCCGGCTCGGCCTCAACCTCGGGCTCGTCGGCGAACGCCGGCCCGTAGAGCAGCTCCCGGGTGATCACGGGCTCCGGCCCGGTGTTGCGACGCTCCTTGACCCGGGCACGCTTGCCGACCCGGTCACGGAGGTAGTAGAGCTTGGCGCGCCGGACGTCACCGCGGGCGGCGACTTCGATCTTCTCGATCTTGGGCGAATGCAGCGGAAAGGTCCGTTCGACGCCAACCCCGAAGGAGGTCTTGCGCACGGTGAAGGTCTCACGGGCCCCGTGTCCCTGACGCTTGATCACCACGCCCTCAAACACCTGGGTCCGGCGGCGGGTGCCTTCGATGACCTGGAAGTGGACGCGCAGGCGGTCTCCGGCGTCAAAGGACGGTACGCGGCGGAGCTGGGCGCGCTCCAGGGTTTCGATCACTGTGCTCATGGGCGACGGCTGAGGATAGCGGGTCACTCTGAGGCGGCCTGCCCGCCCCGGAGCCGTGACTGGTCCAGGCGCCAGGCCCGGATGTTGGCGTGATGTCCGGAGAGGAGGATGTCGGGAACCGTCCAGCCTCGGAACTCGGCCGGGCGCGTGTAGTGGGGATATTCGGGCGCGCCGTCGAGGGCGGCGCTGTAGGACTCCTCGATGACGGACTCCTCATGGCCGAGCGCCCCGGGGAGCTTGCGCAGGACCGCGTCCGCGAGCACCATGGCGGCGAGTTCACCGCCGGCGAGGACGTAGCGGCCGATCGACACGCGATCGGTGCAGTAGTGATCGAGGATCCGTTCGTCGAAGCCCTCATAGCGCCCGCAGAGCAGGGTCAGCTCGGGAGTGTTGGCGAGTTCCTCCACCAGTTGGTCATCGAGGATCCGCCCGCCGGGCGTGAGCGCGATCACCCGCCTGGCGCCGCCGTCGGGCCGGGGCCCTCCGAGGGTCACCGGATCGACCCCGTATCGCGCCCGCAGCGCCCAGTCGACGACGTCGACGCGCATCACCATGCCGACGCCACCGCCGAAAGGGGTGTCGTCGACGACGTGGCCGGAGAGCGTCGTCGTGTCTCGGTAGTTGACGTAGGCGAGGCGATGGCCGGCGGCGAGCGCGTTGCGAACGTGGCGCTGGGTCTCAAACCAGCCGAAGGCGTCCGGAAACAGGGTGAAGACGTCGATCTCCACGGTCACCGCTCGCCGAGGAAGTCGAGGTCGACGTCAATCAGCTTCGCCTCGATGTCGACGGTTCGCACCGCGTCGCCAACGAGCGGAATGAGCAGGGTCGGCCCCGGTTGCGCGCGAGCGACTTCGAGCACTTCACAGGAGGGCAGCGCGACGAGCCGCAGCACCGTGCCGACCGGGATGGCACCGTCGACGACCCGACAGCCCTCCAGATCGGTCGCCCACCATTCATCCTCACCGAGCGGCGGGGCAGCGCTTTGAGGCACCGTCAACGTGGCTCCACGCAGCGCGAGGGCTGCGGCGCGATCGGCCACCCCGGCAAGTCGCAGGATCACGTTGCGATCGTGGCCGGCGCGACGGTCGATCGCGTAGGCACGCGCATCGATCCAGACGATCGCTCCCTCACTGAGCAGGCCGGGTGCGGGCTCGGCGACGTGAAAACTGCCGTCGAGTCCGTGGGGTGACGCCACCCGGCCGGCGAAGAGCTGGCCGCCGTCCTCGACCACCGTCAGTCGTCGACGATGTCGACGAACACGCGACCGCCGCCGGAGGCGGAGGCGGCCGCCTTGATGATCGTGCGCAGAGCGGTCGCGGTCCGTCCACCGCGCCCGATCACGTTGCCGTAGTCGTCGGGTCCGACGGTGAGTTCGAGCACGGTCGCGCCACCGTCATCGGCGGCGACCTCCTTGACGGCCACCTGCTCCGGGTCGTCGACGAGCCCCTCGGCGAGGTACTCGAGCAACTCCCGGGGCGAGAAGGCTTCGTCACTCAAGCGACGATGTCTTGGGTCTTGAGGAGCTTCTTGACCGGCTCGGACGGCTGGGCACCGCGGGCGAGCCAGTCACGGATCCGTGCCTCATCGAGGACGATCGTCGAGGGCTCGGTCTGTGCGTTGTAGTGGCCGACGGTCTCAATCACGCGACCGTCGCGCTTGGAGCGCTGATCGGCGACGACGACGCGCCAGATGGGGTTCTTGCGTCCGCCGACGCGGGTGAGTCGAAGTCTGACTGCCATAGGTGGCGCTGAGAGTAGCAGCGAGTCATCCCTGCGTCCCTCGGATCAGCGCCGACGAGGCCCACCGCCCATCAGGGCCCCGAGGTCTGGCGTCTTGCCCTGGGACACCTGGCGCATGACCTTGCGCATCTGCTCGAACTGGGTGATCAGCGCCTTGACCTGCTGGACGCTCGTTCCCGACCCGTTGGCGATCCGCAGCCGGCGCCGGCCCTTGATGATCTCGGGGCGTCGCCGCTCCTGAGCGGTCATCGAGAGGATGATCGCCTGTATCCGATCGAATTCGCGCTCGTCCACCTTGAGATCCTTGATCTGAGAGCCGACCCCCGGAAGCATCCCGAGAATGTTCTGGAGCGGGCCGAGACGGCGAATCTGCTTGAGCTGATCGAGGAAATCGTCGAAGGTGAACTCGTTCTTACGGAACTTGCGCTCCAACTCGCGGGCCTGCTGCTCGTCGTAGGCGGCCTCCGCCTTCTCGATGAGTGACATGACGTCACCCATCCCGAGAATCCGCTGGGCCATCCGGTCGGGATGGAAGCGTTCGAACTGATCCTGCTTCTCACCGGTGGAGGCGAAGATGATCGGCTTGCCGGTGACCGCCTTGACCGACAGGGCCGCGCCACCGCGGGCATCCCCGTCGAGCTTGGACATGATCACCCCGTCAAAGTCGACGGTCTCCCCGAACTGCTCGGCGACGTTGACGGCATCCTGACCGGTCATCGCGTCGACGACGAGCCAGATGTGGTCGGGTCGGATCGCCCGCTTGATGTCGGCGAGCTCCCGCATCAGCGCCTCGTCGACGTGCAGGCGCCCGGAGGTGTCGACGATCAGGACATCTTTGCCTTCGGAGATCGCCCTGTCGCGAGCCCAGGCGGCGATCTTGACCGGGTCGCGGTCGGTCCCCTGCTCGTAGACGGCGGCGCCCGCCTGGGTGCCAACCTTGATCAACTGCTCGACCGCGGCGGGGCGGTAGACGTCGCAGGCGGCGACGGCAACACTCGAGCGGTGCTGTTCGCGGAGGTAGCGCGCGAGTTTGCCGGTGGCGGTCGTCTTTCCCGACCCCTGGAGGCCCGCCATCAGAATCACCGTCGGAGGCCGTGGGGAGAAGGTGAGCTCCTCCGCCTGGCCGCCCATCAGTTCGGTGAGCTCGTCTGAGACGATCTTGACGACCTGCTGGCCGGGGTTGAGCTTGCCGATGATGTCCCCGCCGAGCGCCTTCTCGCGCACGGCCCCGGTGAAGGACCGCACGACCTGGAAGTTGACGTCGGCTTCCAGCAGGGCAAGCCGGATCTCCCGCATCGCAGCGCTGATATCGGCCTCGGTGAGGGTGCCGTGGGCGCGGACGTCGGCGAGCGTCGCCTGCAGCTTTTCCGAGAGAGATTCGAGCATCGCGGACGGGAGGCTAGCGGGCGGGTGGGCTGTCGCCGCCGCCGTCGGTGAGCTGCGAAGGGTCCGTCGGACCGGCCGGCGCGTTGATGTTGCCGAGCCCCCGGGCGATCCCGTTGATCGCCTGGGTGTACTCGGAGGGGATCACGAACACCTTGTTGGCGCTCCCCTGGGCGAGCTGGGGCAGCATCTGCAGGTACTGGTAACTCAGTAGCTCCGCGTCCGGCTTGCCGTCGTGGATCGCCTCGAACACGGTGGCGATCGCCTTGGCCTCACCCTCAGCCCGGAGGATCGCCGCCTGGCGTTCACCCTCGGCCTTCAACACGGCGGCCTGCTTCTCCCCCTCGGCGGTGAGGATCTGTGACTGCTTGACTCCCTCGGCGGTGAGGATCGCCGCCCGACGGTCCCGCTCGG
Source organism: Conexibacter sp. DBS9H8 (assembly GCF_023330685.1). Taxonomy (GTDB): domain Bacteria; phylum Actinomycetota; class Thermoleophilia; order Solirubrobacterales; family Solirubrobacteraceae; genus Palsa-465. The sequence goes on along the minus strand of NZ_CP097128.1, from coordinate 2,199,368 downwards.
CCCGCATCTGCATCTCCATGCTCCCCTGGATCGAGGCGGGCGGATCAATCGATTTGATCTCGACGCGGTTGATCCGTACCCCCCATTTGGAGGTCGCCTCATCAAGGACGCCACGCAGCTGGGCGTTGATGTGATCCCGGCTCGTCAGGGCCTGTTCGAGGGTCAGTGAGCCGATCACGTTGCGTAACGTCGTCACGGTGATCTGTTCGATCGCCTGCAACGGATTGGCGACCTCGTAGGTGGCCGAACGGGGGTCATTGATGGTGAAGTAGAGGACCGTGTCGATTCCGACCACGAGGTTGTCCTCGGTGATCACCGGCTGGGGCGGGAAGCTGACGACCTGCTCGCGCAGGTCGATCAGTGGACGGACCGTGTCGAAGAACGGAACGAGCAGCGTCATCCCGGGGTTGAGCGTGCGGTGGTAGCGGCCGAGCCGCTCGACGATCCCGGCCTTGGCCTGAGGGACGATCCGCACGCTCTTGGCGGCGGTGACGATCAGCAGAACGACGATCACCGCGGCAACGATCAACCCTGCCATCTGCTCAGCTCCTTGATCTGTGGGTCACGCACCGGCCCGCACCCGGCGGCCGGCACGCTCACTCCATCACGAGCGCGGTCGCGCCCCGAATGTCGACGACTTCGACGTCGGCACCGACCGGAATCTCGCGGCCCTCGTCAAAGGCCCGCGCGCTCCACACCTCGGCGCCGATCCGGACCGTCCCGGACCCCTGACGGTTGACGATCGGTTCAAGGACGATCGCGTGCTGTCCGATCAGCGCCGCGGCCCCGGTCCGCAGCGTCGGCGTGCTGTGCAGCAGTCGCGAGGCGACGATCGGGCGCAGGCTCACCAGAGCGGCAACCGTGAAGATGATGAAGACGATGAAATCGACCGGCTCGCCGAGCCCGATCGCATTCGTGGCGGCCGCAAGCGCGGCCCCAAGGGCGAACGGTGCCAGCCAGAAGCCGGCGGTGAGCGTCACCTCTCCAACCCCGAAACCACAGGCGACGATGAGCCACCAGATCCAGCCGGTCATTGTCCCTGAGAGCTTACTCCTCACGGCGGGGGCGACCACCAGGGAAGGGGTGGGCGGGCATTGCCGGCCAGGCCCAGGCGGAGTGGTTCGCTCAGCTGACGAGCGCCCGGGCGAACTCGGTCGGCTCGAACGGACGGAGGTCCTCGAGGGTCTCGCCGATTCCGATCAGCTTCACGGGGATCCCAAGATCGTGAGCGATCGCCAGGGCGATACCGCCCTTGGCGGTGCCGTCGAGCTTGGTCAGGACGAGTCCCGTCACGGCGATCGCCTGGCCGAACAGCTGCGCTTGGCGCAGGCCGTTCTGGCCGGTGGTGGCGTCGACGGTGAGCAGGGTCTCGTGCGGGGCCTCCGGGATCTGCTTGGCGATGACCCGCCGGATCTTGGCGAGCTCTTCCATCAGGTTGTCTTGGGTGTGCAGCCGGCCGGCCGTGTCGATGATCACGACGTCCGCGCCGATCTCGATCCCGGTCCGCACGCCCTCGTAGGCAACGCTGCCGGGATCGCCGTTGTCAGGACCGCGGACGAACGTCGCCCCCGAGCGTTCCGCCCAGGTGTGGAGCTGCTCGACCGCAGCGGCCCGGAACGTGTCAGCGGCGGCGAGGACGACACGGTGGCCCAGTTCGCGGCTGAGATGGTGGGCGAGCTTCCCGGTCGTCGTCGTCTTTCCGGTCCCGTTCACGCCGGCCATCAAGATCACCGTCGGTTTGGCCCGCAGGTCGATGCGGTCCTCGGTCCCCTCCGGCCGGGCGATGCCTGCGAGCAGTTCGACGAGTCGATCGGTCAGCTCCTGCCCGCCGGTGAGGCCACCCGCGGTCGCCTCACGTTCGAGCACGGCCACGACTTCTGCGGTCGTCCGGGCCCCGACGTCGGCGTAGATGAGCGCCTCCTCGAGCCGCTCCCAGGTCTCGTCGTTGAGCTCCTCGAACAGGGTCGCCTGGATCTCAGCTCCGAGCGCCTGTCGGGTCTTGCGCAGGTTCTCACGCAGACGTCGGAAGCGTCCGACCCGCCGCTCCTCAGGCTCAGGGGCAGGCCCGGGCGACGTGCCGCCCGCATGGTCGGTGATGAACAGGTCCGTCCACTCGCGCGGCATCGACGGCGAGCTTAACAGCGGCGCGGCCGGTTCACTGGGACCGACCGCGCCACAGTCGGTTCAGCGCTGTCCGCCGGAGTCGGCCCGGTGGAGGGAAAAGCTGACGCGCACGTCCTTGAGGTCCGCGTCGAGCACCTGGTCCTCGAGGGCACCCGTCACCTCCGGGGACAGATACAGGTCGTGGCCGTCCCCGGCCGGAACGAGCTGGTCGCCGTCCTGGGGGGCGGGGACGATCTCGATCCCGATCCCGGCCCGGCCGTCTGTCCCGGGTTGCACCTGCAGACGGAGACCGGCCCCTTCCGGCAGATCGGGGTTGTCGAGGAGGGCGTTGACCGCCGCGGAAGCGGTCGGCGTGAGCGTGAGCATCGGCTGCTCCTTTTCGTGATCGGGGCGGTCTGCCCGCCATAAGCGACACAGACCTCTCCCCCAACGTTCTCCCCCTCCCCCGGGCCCACCACATTAAGGGACCCGAAATTCGCTCCGCGCCGCGGGCTCAGGCGGCGATCCGGCCCCCGCCGCCGCGTCGGCCAGGACCCCGGGCCCGACGGTCAGGCGGCGAGAGGAGCGGCCGGACTCCGGGCCGGAAGCCGGCGGGAGATCACCTTGGAGACACCGTCGCCGCCCATCGACACGCCGTACAGCACGTCCGCGGCCTCCATCGTGCGCTTCTGATGGGTGACGACGATGAACTGGGCCCGCTCGCTGTAGGTGTCAAGCAGATCGAGGAAGCGCGAGATGTTGAGGTCGTCGAGGGCGGCCTCCACCTCATCGAGAATGTAGAACGGGCACGGCTGAGCGAGGAAGACCGCGAACAGGAAGGCGAGGGCGGTCATCGACTTCTCGCCCCCCGACAGCAACGACAGTCGTTTCATCGCCTTGCCGGCGGGCGTGATCTCGATTTCCACCCCGAGCTGCTCCCCGTCGGGATCAGCCGGAGCCTCCTCCTCACCGGATGCCGGGTCCGGGACCCCCGGGCCGGTGGCGGCCTGCCCGCCGAGCGTCGCAGCCCGACCGTCCCGATCCGTGACGAGCCGAAGGCGCCCGTTTCCGCCGGGGAAAACCCGTGCCGACAGCTCGGCGAAGTTGGCGGCCGCGGCGGCGAACGTCACCTCGAAGGTCTCGCGGATCTGGCGGTCGGTGTCACGGATGAGCTTCTCCAGTTCGCGCATCGCCGCCTCCAGGTCGTAGCGCTGGGTCTCGAGTTCCTCAACGTGGGCGAGCGCCTCCTCGTACTCCCGCTGGGCAAGCGGGTTGACCGGTCCGAGCTGCTCGCGCCGGCGCAGCAGCCGACTGATTCGATCATTCAGCGCCTCTCGTGCTGCGGACTCGAGGCCCGCCTGCGCCGGCGAGGGCTCGAGACCGAGTTCCGCGGCGAGGTCGTCGAGGGTCCTGCGGGCCTGGGCGACATGGTCGTTGGCGCGCTCGGCGCGCACCTCACGCCCGGTGAGCACGTTGGAGGCGTCATTCAACGCACTCTGAAGCGTCACCTCGGCGCTGGCGGTCTCGCGCAGCTCAGCGGCCGCCGCCTCGCCGGCGGCCCGGTCGGCGGTGAGCGCGGCGTCGAAATCGCCGCGACGGACCGTGATCGCCGCGATGATCTCGCCCAGCGCGGCGGCGATCCGCTCCACCCATGGCACGAGTGCCCGGTCGCGGTCGATCTGCGCCTGCAGCCGCCCGATCCGCTCCGCGCGGGCGGCGCGGTCGGCGACGTTACGGTCGGCCCGGGACTGTTCGGCACGCAGCTCGGCTTGGAGCTGCGCGCGCCGGCCGGCGTGCTCCCCTTCATCCGGAGCGGTGCGCCGCCGCTCGATCTGGGCGCTGAGACGCCGCAGCGCCTCGGCGGCCTCGTCGCGACGATGGACGGCCGCCCGGTGGGCCTGGACGGCGCGGTCGCGGTCGCCACTGCGGAGGTTCGCCGCCTCGAGAACCTCGGCGAGATGGGTCCGCGCCACCTGCTCGGCCTGCACGGCTCCATCGGCGTCAGCAAGCAGCTGCTCGCGACGGTTGCGTTCGGCGAGCACCCGCTCCTCCCCGACCGCAGGCGCTTGGCGCATCTCCCGCGCCGCGGGCGCGTGGACGCGGCCCTCCCGGGTGACGAGCAGCCCAGCGAACCCCTCGGGCGGGGCGGTCAGTTCCGGCAGCACCCAGGCGTCGGCGAGCAGGATGCGCGCGAGCTCTGCCGCGGGACCATCCCCGGAGACCTGGTCGGCGAGGCGCTCGGCGCCGACCTGAGGCGAGGCTCGGGGCCCAGACGCGGGCGCCCGCTGCTCGGGGTCAGCGATCAGGACGCGGCCGCCGTCACGGCCGGCCCGGGCGAGCAGCTCGGCGGCCGCCGCGGCCGTGTCGACGACAGCAGCGCCGAGTCGTCCATCGAGCGCAGCGGCGACCGCCAGCTCATACCCGGCGACGACCGCGAGCCCGTCCGCCAGCGGGCGGCCACCCCCCGGTGCCGCCTGGTGGCTACGCAGAAACTGGTTGACCGCCGCCAGCTCGCCGCCGATGCGGGCGCTCTCCCGGCGGCGGGCGTCGACGACGCGCTCAGCGTCGCGGACCGCCCCCCGCGCCTGTTCGTGGGCGGCCTCAGCCTCATGCCGAACCCGCAGTGCGGCGTCAAGGTCCGCCTCAGCGGCGCCGAACACCGTCTCGGCATCCGTCCGCTGGCCCTCCAGCTCGGCGAGCTGGCGGGCCAGCTCAGCCTCACGGTCGCGCTCCAGCGCGTCCAGCTCGCGCGTCAGCGCGCGGACGCGCGCCTCGAGCTCGAGGTCGGGTTGATCCTGTGCGCGCTCGGACATCGCCGCCGCGAGCGCTGCCTCGGACCGAGCGACCCGGGCCGACAGCGTGGCGAGTGCCCCCGCGACGGCCTCCGCGCGATCACCGACGCGGTCGGCCGCCGATTGCGCAGCGAAGCTGCGCCGGGACAGCTCCTCACGGCGGGCCGAGCGGGCCGCGAGCGTCTCCTCGGCCGCCCGCCGTGCCGCGGCGACCGTCGCGAGGTTCGCCGTGATCCGGTCTCGTTCGGTCCGGGCTTGGGTGGCGGCGGCGACCGCCTCCGCCTGATCGGTGAGGGCCCGGAGCAGGTCATCGCGGCCCAGTTCCCAGCGCGCCTCTAACGTCTGGCGGTGGATCCGGTCGTGCAGCTCTGCCGCCTCGGACTGACGTTTGAGCGGCTTCAGGCGGGTGCGCGCCTCACGCTCGACGTCGAGTGCCCGGTCGAGGTTGTCCTGCGTGTGCCCGAGCTTGAGGGTCGCCCGCCGCCGCCGCTTGCGATGTTTGCCCAGGCCCGCCGCCTCCTCGATCAGCAGGCGACGGTCCGCCGGCTTGGACATGACGATCGCATCGACGCGGCCCTGGGAGATCACCGAGTGCATCTCCTTGCCCAGGCCGGTGTCGGAGAGCACCTCGAGGATGTCGGTGAGCCGACACCGGGCGCCGCTGAGCCGATACTCGCCGTCCCCGCCACGGTCGAGGCGACGATAGATGGACACCTCCGAGCCCATCCCGAGCCGCCCCTCCGAGTCGTCAAGGACGAGTTCCACCTCCGCCGCGGATGCCGCCTGACGGCCTGGGGCCCCGCCGAAGATGACGTCGGCCATGGTCTGTCCGCGCACCGCGGCGGGCGATTGCTCGCCGAGGGCCCAGAGAACGGCGTCGGTCACGTTCGACTTGCCAGATCCGTTGGGGCCGACGATCACGCTCGTCCCGGGGCCGAACTCGAGCCGGGTCCGGTCCGGAAAGGACTTGAACCCCTTGACGGTGACGCTCTTCAGGTACACGCGTCAGACCTCGAACTCCGCCGGGGCGGGCCGGTCCCCCCCGGCGAGCGCATCGAGCGCCGCCTGGGCGGCCGCCTGCTCGGCATCTTTCTTGGACCGTCCGACGCCAACACCCAACTCGCTCTCGTCAATCCGGGCGGCGACGGTGAACGTGCGGTCGTGCGGGGGGCCCTCCTCGGAGAGGACGACATAGGTGACAACGGCGCCGCGACGAGCGAGCTGTTCCTGGAGGGCCGACTTGAAGTCCCCGGGCCGCTCGAGCGCGTCGGCGAGCTCAGGCGCGAACGCCTCCACGACCGCCTCTGCCACCGGCTCGTAGCCGAAGGTGAGGTAGACGGCACCGATCACCGCCTCGATCACGCTCGCGAGCACCCGCTCGGTGCCGAGCAGGGCCGGGACGGTTGCCAGCGCACTCTCGGGCGCGGCCGCGGTGAGGCGGTCGGGTACCCCGAGCCGCTCGGCGACGGCCCGGCAGGAGCGGCCCGACACCGTCTGGGCGCGCACCTTGGTGAGCTGTCCGGCCCCGAACCGGTCCGCTTCCAGGCTCGGGTACAGGTGGCTGGTGATCGCGAGCGAGAGGACGCTGTCACCGAGGAAGGCGAGCCGCTCGTAGGAGTCCGAACGTCGCGTCGTCCAAGAGGCGTGGGTAAAGACGTTGCGGGCAAGCTCGGGCGACAGGCCGTCGAGCAGGGCGGCGAGCTTGGCTGGCGGGTCGGCGCGCAGATGGTTGTCGGTCGCGCGGGGCGGCGGGTCAGTGGCCACTGGCGGTCGTGCTCGGGTCGTTCGCGAGCACGAACTCGACCGCTTGGCCGACCGTAAGGATCTGGGCGGCCTGTTCGTCGGACATCGTCACGCCGTAGCTGTCCTCGAGCTCCTGCACGAGCGTGTAGAGGTCAAGCGAGTCAGCGTCGAGATCCTCGCGGAAGCGGGTCGCCTCGGTGATGGTGGTGGGGTCGATCTCCAGCTCGTCACTGAGGTGACGGCGTACGGCCTCGAGGATCTGCTCACGGGTCATGGGCGATTTACCCTACCGACCGGCACGGACGGCTAGGAGGGAACATCGCGGGCAAGGTCAGCGGGCCGCCGGAGCGCACCTGCCTCCTCGAGCGCTGCACGGGTCCGGATGATGACGCGCTCCTCCACTCCCCGGGCGGCCACCTCGATCGCGCGGGCGAACCCGGTCCGAGTGAACCGACCGTGCGCGACGACGCCGAGCTGGCGCAGCCCGAGCATGTAGGCGCCGCCCTGAAGTTCGGGATCGATCTGGGCCCGCAGCCGCCGGACCGACGGCGCGAGCAGCAGCCCGCCGAGCTTTCCGCGGGTCGAAGACAACGCGGCGTCACGGACGGCATGAAGAACCTCACTGGACGTCGCCTCGATCGCCTTGAGCGTGATGTTGCCGGTGAATCCGTCCATCACGACGACGTCGATCTCCTGCTTGAGCATCGTCGTCGCCTCGATATTGCCGGCGAAGTTGAGTCCGGCCCCTGCCTCCCCGGAGAGCCGCTCGAACACCTCGCGGAGATCCTCGGTGCCCTTGGACGGTTCCTCACCGTTGGAGAGCAGCGCCACCCGCGGGGCGGCACGCCCGAGCACCGCCTGGGCGAAGGCCGAGCCCATGTGGGCGAACTGGACGAGGTGCTCGGGACGGCAGGAGACGTTGGCGCCGACGTCGAGCAGCAGGACCGGATCGCCCCCGGGCCGGGGCAGCGGAAGGGCGAGCGCGGGCCGGTAGATCCCGCGGTCGCGCTTGATGTTGAGCAGGCCGGCCGCGAGGGCAGAGCCGGTCGAGCCACCAGAAACGAGCGCGTGGGCGCGGCCGTCTGAGACGGCCCGCGCGGCTTGGACGATGGAAGCCTCCGGTGTCGTCTTGACCGCCGCCGCCGGGTTGGGCGCCTTGGCGATCGACACGGGAGCGTCGATCAGCTCGACCCCAGCCGCCGCGAGTCGGGCACGCTCAGCGACATCGCCGACGCCGTTCGCGTCGGCGAACAGGATGACATGGATCCCGTGGCCGGCGGCGATCTCCGCCCCGGCGGCCACCTCTGAGGGCCCCAGGTCAGCCCCGTTCCCGTCAACGGCAACGGTCACCATCGCCGCGAACCGTCGCCGGAATCAGTCGAAGTGGTTGGCACCCTCGACCACGGACCGCCCCTTGTAGCTTCCACAGGTAGGGCAGACGCGGTGCGGAAGCCGGGGGCTGTGGCACTGCGGGCAGGTGTTGGTCGCGGGCACGAGGGCCTTGTGCTGGCTACGGCGCTGGGTCGTGCGCGCGTGGGACTGCTTCTGCTTGGGGACGGCCATGGCGATGCAGCCTAGCAGGGGCGATCGGGGTCAGACACCCGCCGATGGTCGGGTCTTCTCCGGGGTCGACTCGCCGCCGGTGTCGATCACGGTGAGGTCGGCGAGTGCGGCCCAGCGCGGGTCGGGATCCGCTGCGTGCTGGTGATCCTCCCCCGCGAGGTTGAGGTTCGTCCCGCACGCAGGGCAGAGGCCACGGCACTCCGCGTCACAGACGAGCGCCGGGGGCAGGGCGAGGACGAGCGCATCCCGCACCCAACCCCCGAGGTCGAGCGTCGCGCCAGTCACGTACGGAGACTCCAGCTCGCCCGCTTCCCCAGGCGCGGACACCTCGCGCGCCTCGACGCGGAACTCCGGAGCGGCCGGTTCGAGGCAGCGCATGCACGGCCCGGTCAGCCGGGCGGAGAAGGCGATGTGAAGGGCATAGCCGTTGGAGACCATCCGTGAGAGGTCGAGGGTGACGTCGGGGTCGGGGCCGGCGAGCTCGCCCGGTCCGGAGGGGCCGCTGCCCGTGACGGTATAGGTGTGGCCGCCGAGGGCAAGGGCGTCGATCGCGACGGTGAGCCGAAGGCGACGGCCCTCGCCGGAGCTGAGCCGGAGAGCAGCGAGGTCGAGAGTGTCGGTGCCTGACGTCATCGGCCAAGGCTACCCCGCCCCGGCGGGGGTCTGCCATGCTCGGTCCGCGAATGTCGCAGTGGTTTCAACGTCACGGGTGGGCGAGCGTTCACCCGGACCTGCTCGTCGGTGCCGGCCTGTTTGACGCCAACGACGCCGCGGCGGTCGCGGCCGAGGGCGTCACGGCCGTCCTCAATCTGATGGAGGAGTCCGAGTATCCCGCCGGCAGCCGGCTCGAGGTCGAGATCGCCCTCGACGCCTACGGCATCGAGGAACGCCGGATCGCGATCACGGACTTCGGCGGCCTTGGAGCCGACCATCTCGAGGCGGCCGTCAGCCTGCTGGCCGGTTGGCTCGACACGGGCGAGCGGGTGTACCTGCACTGCCGGGCTGGATGGCAGCGCTCGGCGACGGTCGCCGCGGCGCTCATCGTCCTCCGGGAGGACCGTCCGCCCGAACAGGCCCTGCAGGTCCTCGCCGAGCGCAAGCCGACGGCCTCCCCCCTCCCCCACCAAGTCCGCGATCTCCTCAGCTGGTGGGAGCAGCGCCGGCCGCGGCCCTGATCGGGTCCCCGACCACTTGCATCAGCCGGCGCGACGACCGAGTTCGACGACCGCTCCGTTGCCCTCCCTCGACTCAGCGGCGAGCGCGGCGTGCTGATCCTCACTTCCGAGGTTGAGCGACCGGGCCGACAGCGTGACCGGGTCGAGGTCGGGCAGCTCGCTTCCCTCGGCGACCGCGCCGTGGTCGGCAAACTTGCGCGCCCCCGGAAGGACCCGGGTCTCAAAGGAGCCGACGGTGTCGTTGTAGGCCTTGACCGTCGAGTTGAGCCGGCTGCCGAGCGTCGCCAACAGCGACGACAGACGCGCGATGCGGCCGTGCAGCTCGCGTCCGAGGTCGGAGATCGCCTGCGCGGACTGGGCGACCTTCTCCTGTTGCCAGCCGTATCCGACGGTGTGGAGGAGCGCGAGCAACGTCGTCGGGGTCGCAATCAGGACGTGGCGGGCCATGGCGTCTTCGATCAGCTCGGGGTCGGCCTCCAGGGCGGCCGAGTAGAAGTGTTCGCCCGGGAGGAACAGGACGACGAAGTCCGGGGTCGTCTCGATTCCCGCCCAGTACGCCTTGTCCGACAGTTGGCGCACGTGCCGGCGCAGGAGGCGGGCATGGTCGGCCATTGCGCGGACGCGCTGTTCCTCATCTGGCGCCTCATAGGCGTCGAGGATGGCCTGCAGCGGCGCCTTCGCGTCGACGAGCACGTGCCGGCTCCCCGGAAGGTTGATGACCATGTCCGGGCGCAGGGTGACGTCGTCGGCGCCGCTGAAGCTCACCTGCTCGCTGAAGTCACAGTGGCGGACCATCCCGGCGAGCTCGACGACCTTGCGCAGCTGCATCTGGCCCCACTGCCCGCGAACGTTCGGCTTGCGCAGGGCGGTGACCAGGGAACCGGTCTCACTGCGAAGACGGTCCTGCCCCTCAGCCATCCCGCGCAGCTGAGCGGCGAGCATCCCCTGCGAGCGCGCGCCCTCCTGTTTGAGGGCAGCGAGCTGCTGGTCGACTCGGCCAAGCTGCTCGCTGATCGGCTTGACGAGCTGCTCAACCGCCCGCTGACGTTGCTCAAGCTCACCCTTGGCGGCGGAGTGCGCCGAGCCAAGCTGCGCGCGAGCGAGCTCGAGGATCTGCTTGGTGTTGGCCTCCAGGGCCTCGGCACTGAGCGCTCGGAAGGCGGTGCTGAGCTGTTCCTGGGCGGCAGTGACCGCGCTGACCCGCTGCTCGGCGAGCGCCCGTTCGTGCTCGAGGTCGCGCTCGGCCTGGGAGACCACGGCGGCGAGCGCCTGATCGAGGGCGTGAATGCGGCCGCGTCCCCACAGCCACGCCACAAACGCTCCGAGAAGACACCCGATGAGGAGAAAGGCGAGACTCATTGAGCTCACCATGATGTGCCCAGAGGCGGACGGAACGGAATTCAGGGAGGGTGGGCTCCGGCTTGCGCCGACGACAGGCCGGCGGTGGGCCAGCCGACCGTCGGCCGCCACCGGTGGCCCGTCCGTCTCGAGCGGGTCAGAGCATCTCGGCCGGCTCGTCCTTGCCGGCCAGGCGGTCGCGTCCCCGTTGGACGGCCGCGATGAACTTCGACAGGTTCGTCTCCAGGGTACCGAGGATCTCGTCGGCGTAGTCCTCGGCGCCGAGTCGGATCTCGCGCTCACGCCCGCGGGCTTCTTCGATGATGTCTTCAGCGGCCCGCTCGGCCTGTTTGACGATCTCTTCCTCGGAGATGAGCCGCTCCTGGCGATCGCGGGCTTCCTTGACGATCCGCTCGGCCTCGCGCTTGGCCTCGGCGAGCATCTCCTGGCGCTCCTTGACGATCCAGCGCGCCTGCTTGATCTCCTCCGGGATCGTCGCGCGCATCTGGTCGAGGATGTCGTAGATCTCCTCTTTGTCCACGCGCACCTGATCGGTCATCATCACGCCCTTGGCGTTGTGGACCAGGTCATCCAGCTTGTCGATCAGTACAAGAACGTCCATTGACACCGTCTGTTTCGTCAGCGGCCGAGTCGTTCCTTCAAAGCGGAGGCGACCTCGGCGGGAACCAGGTCATCGATGCTGCCGCCATAGGTGGCAAGCTCCTTGACCCCACTCGACCTGATGAAACTGTACTTCGCCGAGGCCATCAGGTAAACCGACTCGACATCCGGAGCCTGAAGATTGTTGAGCTGATTCATCTCCAACTCGTACTCGAAGTCCGAGATCGCCCGTAATCCCTTGACGATCGCCTTGGCACCGTGGGCTTGGGCGAATTCGACCACGAGGTTCGCGAACGGCTCGGCGGAGACGTTGCCGAGACCCGCTGTCGCGTTGAGAATGAACCGCACGCGCTCCTCAGCGGTGAAGAGCGGCTTGGATTTGCGGAACGGGCTGTTGGCGACCGCGACGATCACATGGTCGAACATCGCGGAGGCCCGAGCGATCACGTCGAGGTGGCCGTTGGTGACCGGATCGTAGGAGCCGGCGCAGACGGCGATGCGGTTATCAGGTGTCATTCACCGTGCATTCTGACGAGTGTGTCCCCGTAGCGGCGCTCGGTGCGCAGCGGGAGTGTGAGCTCCAGCGGCGCACGGCGATCGCTTTCGGCGACCACGCGGGCTCCGGGAGCGAGGAGCGGGTCAAGCGCGGCACTGAGCGCCGGCCCGAGGTCGACGGCCTTCGCGTAGGGTGGATCGAGGAAGACGAGGTCGTAGCGCAGGCCCCGGGCGGCGGCGTCGGCGAGGTAGGCGATCGCGTCCCGTCGCGACACTGTGAGCTCGGCCCCGAGCGCGTCCGCGTTGGCCCGGATCGTCACGACCGCCCGGGGGGCGATGTCGACGCAGACGGCGGCCGTCGCGCCGCGGGAGAGCGCCTCGATCCCCAAGGCGCCCGATCCGGCGAAGAGGTCGAGCACATGGGCCCCGTCAAGAGGCCCGAGCATCGAGAAGATCGCCTCTTTGACCCGGTCGGAGGTCGGACGAACCGCTCGCCCCGGTGGGGCATGAAGCGTCCGTCCGCCAAAGCGTCCAGCGATCACGCGCATCCCGGGAGGCTAGGAGCGTGGGTCGGTAACGGTTCTGGGCAGGAGTGAGCGCGGCTTGGACAGGCCAGGTTCGCGGTGGGCGGGATCGGTTGGTTGCGGACAATCGGGTTGAGCGCGTCGGTGGCGCCGCTCAGGGCACGTTGGGGCGGGTCATCCGGCCGAGATCAGCACCAGCCCGCCGTTGCGGTGCAGCTTGAGCAGGTTGTGCACCGCGCAGTGGAATCGCCATTGAGCACGAGCGGCGGCCTTGCCGCGTAGCCTCAGCTCACGCGCGTTCTGGACGGTGCTCATCTGTCCGAACACCGGCTCAACGATCGCTTTGCGCCGCTTGTAGACAGCTGCGCCGTTCTTGGTCTTCAGCTTCCGTGCCATCAACTGCTTCGGTGTCGCGTCCTTCGGGATCCGCCCACGCGGCGCCGGCACGGGCGGTTCTGTGTGCTTGAACCGGCCGGTCGCGAGATACGGGTCAAGGCTGTGCTGAGCAGTAACCCGAACGTTCTCCTCGGAGAAGTAGCCGGCGTCAGCGACCAGCGCCGCCTTGTCCGGCAATGACGCGTCGATCGCCGCCAAGTTCTCATCAAGCTGATCCAACGCCGGCTCCAGTTGCCGGGCATCCGGGGCCTGGTCAGAGACATCTGCGACCACGATCACCTGGGTGTGAGAGTCAACGACAGCCTGGGCGTTGTAGCACTGATGAAACGCCCCATCTGACGTTTTCATGATCTTGGACTCAGGGTCGGTGAAGTTCCGTTGCGCCTTGGGTTTGGGCTTGAAGGGATCACGCCCCGACGGTGAAGTCCGCGGCTCGCGACCCTCCTCACGCATCTCCGCCCGCCGGGCTTCCTCAGCCGCTTTGGCCTCAGCCTCCAATGCCTCTTTCGCTTCACGGATCACAGCGAGACGACTTTCGCGCCGCTGAAGCTCATCGGGCAACTCATCACCACGACGATCCACGCCGAACTCAACATCCTCAGCGGCATCGGTCGCGGCAGCGTCCGCGAGAACATCCTTGACCTGGGCACGCAACGCGGCGATCTCCACATCAAGCTCGGTCTCTTTCTTGACCATCCGCCCGTAGCTCATCGCCTTATGCCTGGACGCGTTCGCACGGAGCTTGGTGCCATCCAACGCCAGGGTGCCCAACCCGACCATGCTCGCCTTCTGACACAACCTCAGAGCCTGGACGAACAACTCTCCCAACGCCTCAAGATGACGTTCACGGAACCGGCCGATCGACCTGAAGTCCGGATGCTGATCTGCGCACAACATCCGGACCGCCACGTCACGGTAGGTCGCACGCTCCAGCTTGCGAGACGACGTCACCGCGTTCGCGTACCCATAGATCAACAGCTTGAGCATCAGGCGCGGGTCATAGGGCGGAAAGCCACGCTGCTCCGTGTAATCCGCATAGATCGCGGACAAGTCCAAAACACCGGAATCGACCAGGTCCGACACGAAGTGCGCCAGATCCCCCTCAGGCACCCAGTCCCGAAGCACCGGCGCCATCAACAACACCTGCTCAGGGTCATAGGCCCGGAACGTCTTCTCCACCGCCAGCCGCTCCGCGGCCACCGACACCTCGGGCAGGGCCTCTACCTCAACCAGCCGGTCCTGAACAATCGCGCTCATGACCACATGGTCTTAAACCCGCCGGACGGACCCGGCCGGGTTACCGACCCACGCTCCTAGTGCTCCCGGGCTCGGCTACGACGTGCGGGCTCCCCCCGAGTGCGGCCCCGACCCGGCATGCCGGCGGCCTCAGTGCGGACCCGGTCCGACATGGTGGCGGCCCGAGGTGCCGAGCTCAGGCCGGGATCGGGGCGATCGGTCCGAGGGCGGGGTCGCCGGTGATGGCCCTGGCAAGCAGCCGGTGGGGCGGCGCCTCCAGGGCCGGATCCGCATCGGCGATCGCCCGGGCGAGAAGGGTCGCGCGCTCGAGCAGTTCGGCATCCTCGGGCAGTCGCGCAAAGCGGAAGCTGACGGCTCCGGACTGACGCAGGCCGGCGATCTCCCCCTCGCCACGGAGGGCGAGATCGATCTCAGCGAGGGCAAAGCCGTCGGACTCCCGCTCGAGCGCCTGTAACCGCAGCGACTCCCGCCGTCCGAACAGCACGCACCATGACGCGTGAGTGCCACGGCCGATTCGGCCCCGCAGCTGGTGCAGCTGGGAGATGCCATAGCGGTCGGCGTCCTCGACGAGCATCACGGTCGCGTTCGGCACGTCGATACCGACCTCAATCACCGTCGTGGCGACGAGGACGTCGGCGTCCCCGGCGCCAAAGCGTTCCATCGCCGCCGCCTTCACACTCGGCTTCATCTGACCGTGCAGGAGGACGACCTCATACCCCTGGAGCTCGCCGTGGCGGAGCCGCTCGAACTCGGCGGTGGCCGCTCGGGCCTCGAGGGCCTCGGACTCCTCGACGAGGGGGCAGACGACGAAGGCTTGGCGGCCCCGATCGAGTTCGGCCCGCATCCGGGCGTAGGCGTGGGACCGTTCGGCGTCACTGGCACAGATCCGGGTCTGGACCGGCTGGCGGCCGCGGGGAAGCTCGGCGAGCACGGTGAAGTCGAGGTCGCCGTAGCGGGAGAGCGCGAGGGTCCGTGGGATCGGCGTCGCGGTCATATGGAGGACGTGCGGAGCTTCCGCCCCAGCGCCGAGGTCGGCGCCCTTGCGGTCCAGGGCCGCCCGCTGGGCAACCCCGAACCGGTGCTGCTCGTCGACGACGACCACCCCCAGACGCCGGAACCGGACAGCCTCCTCAATCAGCGCGTGGGTGCCGACGATGAGGGCGAGCTCGCCCGATTCGAGCCGGTTGAGGATCTCGCTGCGCCGGGCGCCCGGAGTCGATCCGGTCAGCAGGGCGGCTTGGAGGAGTTCGGCTCCGAGCAGGCGTTCCAGCGTGCTGAAGTGCTGCTCGGCGAGCGTCTCGGTCGGGGCCATCAGGGCGGCCTGGCAGCCGTGTTCGACGGCGCGCAACATCGCATACAGGGCGACGACGGTCTTGCCGGTCCCGACATCACCCATCAGCAGGCGCTGCATCGGCTCAGGCCGGGCGATGTCAGCGTCGATCGCCGCGAGCGCCGCACGCTGCTCGCCGGTGAGGGTGAAGGGCAGCCCCGTCGCGAGCCAGCGTTCGGTGAGGGTCCGCTCGGTTGCCAGGACGGGAGCACGGAGAGCGTGCTTGCGGGCTCGCCGCGCCAGGCTGAGGGTGAGCTGGCCGGCGAGCAGCTCGTCGAAGGCGAGTCGGCGCCGGCCGGTGTCGACGTCCTCGGGTCCGATCGGAAAGTGAACGGCCATCAGCGCGTCCGGTCGGCTGAGCAGGCGTTCGCGGCAGCGCACGCGCGGCTCGAGCGGGTCGATGACGTCGGCGACGTGGACGGCGTAACGCTGAATGAGCGCGAGAATCTGCGTCGAGGAGAGCCCGTCCGTCGAGGGATAGTGCGCGACGGACGCGGGTCCCCCGCCGGCCCCGGCGACGGCGTCGGTGACGGCGTGAGCCTGGACGGTGAAGCCGCGGGCCGCGTCGAAGCGCCCGTGCAGCAGCAGCGTCGTTCCCGGCGGATAGCGTTGGACAAGCCACGGCTGGTTGAAGAAGGTGACCCGGAGCGTGCCTGACGGATCGCTGACGCGGGCGACGACGAGGGGCCGCATGCCCGGACGACGAACCGGGCGGGTGCCGATCGAACCGACGACGACGACGATCGATGCCGTCTCACCGTCCTCGAGCTCGGCGATCTGGCGGGCCTCACGCCGGTCACGGGGCAGATGCTCCAGCAGTGACTGCACCGTCTCGAGCCCGAGGGTGCGCGCTCCGGCGCGCGCCTTGGCGCCGTCGAACTCGACCACGGCCGCCAGCGCGGACGGGCGCGGCCAGCGGACCGGCGCGGCAAGTAGGTCGGCGGCGGTGCACGCTCTGTCCCCGGTGAAGCGGCGCAGAGAGGTCATATCGAGAGGATGGCGGACGATGGGGACGGCCTCCCGACCTCAGCCGCCACCGAGCCGAGCGCGCCGGCGATGTTGCGATCCGTCGCCACCTCCGAGCCGGCCGCACCGGTGACGTGGACCTCAGCCGCCTCCGAGCTGCACCGCCTTGACGATCAGCAGGACGATGGAGACGACGAGGTAGGACCGCAGCGTCAGCATCGCCGCCCGCTTGCCCGTCGACCAGGTTGGGCGCGAGAGCAGAACCGAGGACGGCATCGTCCACTCCTCCTTGGGGATCAGCCCCTCCCCCTCCCCGATCACCGCAACGTCGCGCCCGAGCCGGTGGGCGCGCAAGACGACGGCGCCGAAGCCAAGCCCGCCGAACGCGAACACGCCGCCGCCGATCAGCGCGACCGTGGTCACGTCGATGGCCGGGAACAGGGTCGTCGCCATCAGGATCAGGGAGAGGAGGATGAGCACGCCGACGATGATTGCGGCGATGACGTTCAGCCAGGCCGGATTGGACCACGGTCCGAGCACCTCGCGGTCGTTGCAGAGCAGCAGCAGGAAGACGCTCGCGGACGGCAGCAGCACCCCGGCGAGGGCCTGCACGGCGAGGGTGATGACCCCGAGCGGCGCGCCGGGGATGAGCACGATCGCCGCCGCGAGCACGATCAGGAGACCGAAGCCCGCGTAGAAGGACTTCGCGTCCTTCACCGAGCGGTGCAGCGACGCCTTGGTCCCGAACACGTCCCCGAAGGCGTAGCTCGTCGACAGGGTGAGGGCGCCCGCACCGATCAGGGACGCGTTGAGCAGGACGATCGCGAACAGATCACCCGCGACGGTGCCCAGGGTGTGGCTGAGCGCGGTGGCGGTCGCCCCCGCGTTGGCGAAGCCGCCGAAGTAGCGCGTGTGCGCGAAGGCGAAGGCGGCGACGGCGATGATCGCCGCCCCGCCGATGACGACGACGACGGCCCCGACGTAGGTGTCGACCCGCTCGTAATTGATCCAGCGCGGAGTGATCCGCTTGTCGATGATGTTCGACTGCTGGAAGAACAGCTGCCAGGGCGCGACGGTCGTCCCGACCATCCCGATGATCAGCAGCACGGAGGTCGAGTTCGCCCCGCCGCGGATGCCGGGAACGATGAAGTGCTCGGCGATCTGGCCGAGGTGCGGATGGGCGAGGATCACCAGCGGCACGACGAGGAAGTTGAGGAACACGAACACGAACATCGACCGTTCCCATGCCCGGAAGCTGCCGGTGGCGGTGATCGCCATCAGGGCGACGGCGGCGATCGGCACGGCGAGGTACTTCGAGACCCCGAAGTAGCCGAGCGCGAGGCTGACGCCGATGAACTCGGTGACGATCGTGAGGAAGTTGAGGATGAACAGGTCACCGACTGAGAACCATCCCCAGAACCGCCCGAACCGCTCGTTGATCAGCTTGGCGTGCCCGACCCCGGTGACCGCGCCGAGCCGGACGACCATCTCCTGGTTGACGATCAGCACGGGGACGAGCAGAAGCAGGACCCAGAGCAGGCTCGTGCCGTAGTTCTGGCCCGCCTGGGCGTAGGTTGCCACGCCGCCGGCGTCGTTGTCCCCGACCATCACGATCAGGCCCGGGCCGACGATCGCCAGCAGCGCGAGCAGCCGCTGGCGCACGGTCCGACGGGCGTCCCGGTCCGCCTGGGAGATCGTGCCGAAGGCACCTTTGATGTCGCCGACGTGGGCGTCGTCGAGGACGAACCGCTCCCGCGCGGGGGCGGTGGGCGGCCGGGAGGGGCGCTGGGGCGTTGTGGGGCTCATCAACTGACCTCCTTCGCGTAAGGTCGGTGTTCGCCGCGACCTCCGCGCTGAGCCCGACGCCCCGGTCAGCGTGACCGCAGGCACACCGTCGAGCCGCCGAAGGCCGCCTGCGGACTTCGGGGTTCGGGTGTCTCCTGGGTGCAGCTGAATGCGGGCATGGCCGCTACAGCATAGCCCGGGGTTCGGCCTAGCGTCGGCGCCAATCCTCGGGCACGACGACGGCGAGCACGTCATCGACGCCGATGACCCCGAGCGGCGTGCCGTCCCCATCGATCACCGGGAGGCCGACGAGGTTGTAGTCGGCCATCGTCAGCGCGACCTCGGGAAGGTCGGCCTCCGGGGTGACGCTCGGACTTGACGCGGCCCGGAGTCCGTCGAGGGTCGCCCCGGCCGAGGCCGCGAGCAGATCCTCGAGGCCGACGGTACCGGCAAAACGGCCGGCGCCGTCGACCAGGACGACGGTGCTGATCGGCTGGGTGTCCGGGTTGACGCCACGGAGGCGGGCGAGGGTCTCCTCGACCGTTGCATCCGGGGCCATCGTCACGAAGTCCGGGTTCATCAGCCCGCCCGCCGTCGACGGGTTGTGGCTGAGCAGGCTGCGGATCTTCACCTGCTTGGCGGTCGGCAGCTCGTTGAGGATCGGCAGGCGCCGCTCCTGACGGAGTTCGAGCAGGAGATCAGCGGCGTCATCGGTTTCCATCCGGGCCATCACCTCGGCGACCTCCTCATCGGAGCGGCCGCGCAGGAACTCGACCTGATGCTCGTCGTCGAGTTCCTCAAACACGTCCGCCTCGAGCTCGGGGTCGTCCCCGACGGCGGCGAGGATCTCGGCGCCCTCATCGTGAGAGGCCGCCTCAACGAGGTCGGCGATCTGGGCCGGGTGAAGCCGTCCGAGCCGCCGGGAGGTGAGCTTCAACCGCGAGCTGGGCACGTGTCCGACGAAGGGCTCGAGATCGGTCCAGGGGATGAGCTGGCCGTGCTCGCTGTCATGTCCGCGGAATCTGCGCGGAGCGAGGCGCCAGAGCCGGGGGCGGAGACTCGGGTCGATCCCGACGACCCGCCAGGTGCCACCTTCGTTGACGAGCTCGACCTCCCGCGCGTTGACGAGCCGGGCCGAGTTCACATCGATGACCGAATGGTCGAGCAGGTCAGCCCGCAGGAGCACCTCCCCCTCGCGGCGTTCAAACTGGGCGAGGTTGAGCTTGGTCGTGTTGGTGACGGCGACGTCCGGTCCGAGCTTGGCCACCCGGGCGATCGGCACGAACATCTCGCGACCGGCGATGCGCGCCTTGAGACCGACGAGGACGGGCAGCGCGTCACCGGCTCCGAGCCGGACGACGGCATCATCGACCTTGCCGAGGCGGTCGCCACTGGGCCCGCAGAGGGGGGCTCCGGCGATCGAGGTGATGTGCGCGATGGCGTCGGGCATAGGCCGAATCCGGCCTGCTCAGCCTAGCGCAGCGACGGCCCGACGGGTCGAGGCGAACGTCATTCGGCCGCCACCAGCCACCAGTAGCTGTCCTGACCCCCGTAGGAGAGTTCGAGCTCGAAGCGGTCGGAGTCGACGAGGCGGCGGACACCGGACTCGTCGAGGGGCGCTCCCTCACCGTGCAGGCAGGTGACGAGCTCGGCTCCGTCGCCGAGTGTGGAAATCACCCGCTCCAGGGTCTCATCGACCGACCCCCAGGCGACGAGTTCCTCCTCCACGAAGCCGATCGCGTCGCCCGTACGGAAACGACCCTGGGGGTCATCGCGAGCGGCCTGAGCCACCGCACCGGTCCGGACCGACGCGAGAAGCTCAGCCATCGCCTCCGCGTTGTCGGCGGCCTGCCGAGCCGGGTCGAGTCCGACGGCGACCGCGAGGCCGGCCTGCTGTGAGCGGGTGGGCAGCACGACGACCTGTTTATCGGACAGCTCTGCGGCCCGCTCGGCGGCCATCCACACGTTGGAGCTGTTGGGGAGCACGACAACCTCCTCAGCCGGCACCGCATGGATGGCGGCGAGCAGGTCATAGGTGGAGGGGTTGAGGGTCTTGCCTCCGTCGAGGGTGACCGTGCCGAGCTGCTCGAACAGCGCGGTGATGCCCGCCCCGGTGACGACCGCAAGGGCACCGCAGACCGGGTCGCCGTCGGATGCCTGCTGGGCGCTGAGTCGGGCATCACGGTCCCGGACCTGCTCGGACATGTCGGCGATGTCGATGTGCGAGACCGTCCCGTGATCGTGGAAGAGGCCGGTCGCCGCGTCAGGGTCATCGGTGTGGACGTGGACCTTGAGCGTCGTGGCGTCGCCGACGACGAGGACGGAGTCGCCGATGCGCTCGAGTTCGGCGGCGAACTGGCGCTGGTCGAGGTGCGCACCGGTGACCGCGAAGTTCGTGCAGTAGCGGAACGTCGCGGACGCGTGCTGGGGATGGGTGACACGCGCCGGGCCGTGGTGGTCGAGGTCAAGGGCCTGTTCCCCGCGCAGCGCACCGGCGATCCCGGAGAGGAGGACGGTCAGACCGTAGCCGCCGGCGTCGACGACGCCGGCATCCCGGAGCACCGGGAGGATGTCCGGTCCCCGCCTGACCGACTCCTGCCCGGTCTCCAACGCCGCTTCAAGCACGTCGGCGGCGACGCGATCCTGATCGCCGTTGGTCGCGCCGGGGGCGAGCCGGGCGTCCTCCATGTGCGCGATCTCGGAGGCGATCCGGTGCGCCATCTCCCGTGCGACGGTGAGAATCGTCCCCTCGGCGGGTTCGCGGACCGAACCGTAGGCCTGGTCGGCGGCGCGAGCGAGCGCGGCCCCGATCAGCATCGGGTCGATCATCTCCCCGGGCCGGGAGGCGAGCTCCTCAGCGGCGCCGCGGATGAGCTGGGAGAGGATCACCCCAGAGTTTCCGCGGGCGCCGAGCAGGGCGGCGCGAGCGACCGAGGCGACGATCTCCTCGCGTCCGATCTCATCGATCGAGCGTCCGTCACTTGCCGATGCGAGCCGGTCGAGCTCGCTCAGCACGGCGCGGAGCGTGAGCACCATGTTGTCCCCGGTGTCTCCGTCGGCGACCGGGAACACGTTCAGGTCGTTGACCTCTTGGCGGCGCTCCTCGAGAGCGGCGAGCCCGGCCGCCACAAGCGCACGAAAGCGAATGATGGCGGGATCAGTCACGAAACTCGCCGACGTCGGGCGGGAGCGGGTGGGTGGCGTCGTGGAAAGCGGCGCCCGGAGCCGCTAGACGGCCTTGGTGACCTTGTTGGCCTTGAGGCAGCGCGTGCAGACATACACCCGCCGGGGCGTGCCCTTGTCGTCGATCCGCACCTTCTGCAGATTCGGGTTGAAGCGCCGGTTGGTGGCGACCATCGAGTGGCTGCGGCTGTGACCGAAGCTCGGGCCCTTGTGGCAGACGTGACAGACCTTGGACATATCGGGGCGGGAGTATAGCCGCGCCCCAACCATCAGCTCGAGCCGGCGGCTAGGCTCCCGTAGATGGAACCGCTCGAGCATCAGGTCAGGACACCGGACGAACGCACGCTGCAGGTCCAGGAGGCCGGGGACCCCGACGGCGTCCCGGTGCTGTTTCACCACGGCACCCCGATGTCGCGGCTGATCTACCGCGGCTGGGATGAGACCGCCCGTGCCCAGCACGTGCGCTTCCTCGCCTATGACCGTCCCGGCTACGGGCGCTCTAACCGCCTCCCGGGCCGTGACATCGCCGCCTGCGCAGAGGATGTCCGCGCGATCGCCGCCGCCCTGGACATCAACGCCCTCGGCGTGATCGGGCTGTCGGGAGGCGGACCGCACGCGATCGCCTGTGCCGCCCTACTCGAGGATCTCGTTCCGCGCGTCGTCAGCCTCGCCGCGGTGGCGCCCTTCGACGCCCCGGGACTCGACTGGTTTGCCGACACGGGCGCCTCGAACGTCGAGGAAACCGAGCTGTTCCTGTCCGATCGTGCCGCGGCGCGAGTTGCCTTCGAGGCGGACATGGCCGCGCTCATGACGATGACGCCCGAGGAGAGCCGGCTCCGCTACGCGTCGATCTACAGCGAACTCGACCTACGCTGCATGGAGGGCGATTTCGGGACCTTTCTCGACGCGAGCACGAAGCTCGGACTGGCTGAGCAGATCGAGGGTCCCTGGGACGACGAGTACGCCTTCGTCGCCGTTCCGTGGGGTTTTGACCTGGGCGCGATCCGCACGCCACTGCGTCTGCGCCAGGGTCGACAGGACCTGATGGTGCCCTACGGTCACGGGGCGTGGCTGGCCGCGCACATCCCGAGCGCCGAGCCGCTGCTGTCGGAGGCCGAGAGCCACCTCTCCCTGCTCGACCACCTCGCCGAGGATCTCGCCTGGCTCACCGCCGGGTGGTGAACGCCCGGGCTCCCGGAGGCATGGAGCGACCCGCGCCGCTTCAGCCGGTGAACCCGGCGCGGCGCGGCCGTTCGCTCAGCGAGCGCTTGACCGCGAGGGCGGCCAGCGCGGCCTCGACGGCATGTGCGCCGCTGTCGCGCTTGGCGCCGCCCTGGACGCGGGCGAGGGCCTGCTCGCGCGTGTCGACGGTGAGCAGGCCGAACCCGACGGGCACGCCGCTGAGCAGCTGCACCTGGCTGATCCCGCGCGCCGCCTCAGCACACACGTACTCGTAGTGGTCGGTCTCTCCGCGGATCACCGCGCCGAGCGCGACGATTGCGGCGAACCGGCCCGAGTCGGCGGCAAAGCGGACGATGAGGGGCAGCTCAAAGGCCCCGGGAACCGCGAAGCGGGTGATCGCCTCCTCCTCCACGCCCGCTTCGGCGAGCGCCGCGCGGGCACCGGCCTCGAGCTTGTCGGTGAGATCCGTGTAGAAGGTCGCGACGCACAGGGCGACGCGGTCGTCGGGCTCGGCGGTCATCGCGATCCTTCCGGTCCTGAGCCCGCCCCCGGCGGATCCTCGCGTCGGTCCCGGTCCCGCTCCTCACGCTGCTCCTGGGCGAGCATCTGCTCGTCGAGGTCGAGTCCCTGGTGGTGGAGCACGTGGCCCATCTTGTCACGCTTCGCGTCGAGGTAGGCGACGTTGTGCGGGTTGGGGGCGTGCTGGATCGGGACCTGGTCGGTGACCGACAGCCCGTATCCGGCCAGGCCGGAGATCTTCTTCGGGTTGTTGGTGAGGATGCGAATGCTGCTGAGGCCGAGGTCCTTGAGGATCTGGGCGCCGATGCCGTAGTCGCGCAGGTCTGCGGGGAGGCCGAGGGCGAGGTTCGCCTCCACCGTGTCGTAGCCCTCCTCCTGCAGCTTGTAGGCGCGCAGCTTGTTGAGCAGGCCGATCCCGCGCCCCTCCTGGCTGAGGTAGAGGAGAACCCCGCGTCCCTCGGCTTCGATCATCGCCAGCGCCGACTCGAGCTGCTCCCCGCAGTCACAGCGCAGCGAGTGGAAGACGTCACCGGTGAGACATTCGGAGTGAACGCGGACGAGCACGTCGCGCCCATTCCCGATGTCCCCCTTGACGAGCGCGACGTGGTGCTTGTGGTCGAGCAGCGAGCGGTACCCGACCGCGGTGAACTCGCCGAAGACGGTCGGAAGGTTGATGTCGACGACCCGTTCTATCAGCTTCTCGGTCCGGCGACGGTAGGCGATCAGGTCGGCGATCGTGATCATCTTCAGACCGTGCTTGAAGCAGTAGGCGGCGAGATCGCCACCGCGGGCCATGCTCCCGTCCTCGTTCTGGATCTCGCAGATCACCCCGGCCGGATTGAGCCCGGCGAGGCGGGCGAGGTCGACGGACGCCTCGGTGTGACCGGTCCGTTCGAGCACACCGCCGGCTCGGGCCTTGAGCGGGTGGACGTGACCGGGCTGGACGATGTCGTCAGCCCCCTTGGTCGGGTCGATCGCCACCTGCATCGTCCGCGCCTGGTCGTGTACGGAGATGCCGGTCGTCACCCCCTCACGCGCTTCGATCGTGACGGTGAACGGGGTCTCGTGCATCGACTCGTTCTTGGCGGTCATCAGCGCCAGGCCGAGCTCATCACACCGTTCCGGGGTGAGGGTCAGGCAGATCCAGCCGCCGGCCTGGCGGGTCATGAAGTTGATCGCGTCCGGGGTGACGAACTGGGCGGCCATCACGAGGTCACCCTCGTTCTCCCGGTCCTCGTCATCGACGACGACGACCATTCGCCCCTCAGCGATGTCCTCGAGCGCGTCCTCGATCGTGGCGAAGGTACTGCTCACGGCGGTCACGCGGCCGGGGTGGGAAAGTGCGCGAGGCTGGCCGTCGCCAGCCGCTCGACGTATTTGGCCACGATGTCGACCTCCAGGTTGACGATCCGCCCGGCAGCCGCCGAGCCGAGGTTGGTGCGGGCGAGCGTCTCGGGGATGAGCGAGACGGTAAAGGTCGCCGAGTCGAGGGCGGCGACGGTGAGCGAGACGCCGTCGACGGTGATCGACCCCTTGACGACGACGTAGCGCAGCAGCTCGGGGGACGCCGCGACCAGAACCCGACGGGAGAAGCCGTCCTCGAGCACGTCGAGCACCTCACCGGTCCCGTCGACGTGCCCCTGGACGATATGGCCGCCGAGGCGGTCGGTCGGTCGCATCGCCAACTCGAGGTTGACCGTGCTCCCCGGCGCGATCTCGGCGAGCGAGCTGCGGGAGAGCGTCTCATTCATCACCTCGGTGTCAAAGCCCGTCGCCGAGACGTTGACGGCAGTGAGGCAGACCCCGTTGGCGGCGACCGAATCGCCGGGCCGGATCTCCCCGGCCAGCTGCGTGGCGACCGACAGCACGACCCCGTCGCGCGACCGGGCGACCGCGGTGATCTCACCGCGATCCTCAATCAATCCAGTGAACATGGGCTCTCCGTCGGTTGGCTTCGGGGTTGGCGCATCACCACTCCGTCAGCCGAGCGCTCATCAGCAGGTCCGATCCGACGTGCTCGCAGTCGAAGCTGAGCGGGCGGACGGCGTCGGCGATCCGGTCAACGCCACTGGAGTCGACCGCGTCCCGGGAGCGGCCACCGAGCAGCAGCGGGGCGATGAAGAAGCGGACCTCGTCAATCTCACCGGCGTCGAGAAATGCGCCCGCGAGGCGAGGGCCGCCCTCCAGCAGAAGCGAGGTGACCCCCGTTGCGCCGAGCTGGTCGAGGGCGCACCGCACCCGGGCCGGCTCGTGCTCGCCGGTCGCGACGATCACGTCCACGCCCTTGACCTCGAGCGCGTCCGTCGCCGCGCGGGGCGCGGCCCGCGAGACGACCACCGTCAGGTCGCCCGCGTCGGTCTCGGTGATCAGGCGCGAGTGCAGCGGCAACCGGCCGAGAGAGTCGAAGACGATCCGGCGGGGCTGGCGATCGGCCGGCGGGTCAAGCCGCGCGGTGAGACGGGGGTCGTCGGTCAGGGCGGTGCCGATGCCGATGGCGACGGCGTCCAACTGCGCTCGCCAGCGGTGGACGAGCGCGCGACTCGCCTCCGAGGAGATCCACTGCGAATCTCCGCTCGAGGTCGCGACCTTGCCGTCCATCGACATGGCCGCCTTGAGCCGCACCCACGGACGCCCGGTCCGGGCGTGTTTGCGGAAGGGCTGGTTCAGCAGCCGTGCCTGCGTGACGATCGCGCCCTCGGCGATCACCACCTCGATCCCCTCATCGCGGAGGATCCCGAGGCCGCGACCGGCGGCGTGGGCGGACGGATCGTCGGAGGCGATCACCACCCGTCCGATACCGGCGGCTCGGATCGCGTCAGTGCAGGGAGGCGTGCGTCCGTGGTGAGCGCACGGTTCGAGGGAGACATACAGCGTCGCGCCGCGCAGGTCGACGGCGTCCCCGACCGCGGCGAGGGCCTCCACCTCGGCGTGGGGACCGCCGGCCCGGCGGTGGTACCCCTCCCCCAGCACTCGCCCGTGTGCGTCGGCGACGACGGCGCCGACCCGGGGGTTCGGGCTCACCTCCCACCCTCCACAGGCCGCCAGCTCAACCGCCCGGGCGAGGTGGCGCGCGTCAGTGTCGGTGTGGGCACCCATGCGTGAACGGACAGGATAGGTGTCGGGAGCCGCTCACTCCCGGCAGGCGCCGCCGCTGAGGTGGTAGATCGAGATCACCGGACCGGGAAGGCGGTACTGCGGCGGTTCGTAGTCGATCGCCCAATCGAAGTTGAACGGCACCGGGTTCGCGCCCGACCGGTAGGGACTGACGCGGTAGACGAGGCGGCCGACGTGGGCGAGACGTCGATAGTAGGCGACCGCGCCAGGCGCCTCGTCCGGCGCGACGAAGGCGCGGCCAGACTGGAGTGTGCCCGAGACGACCCAGCAGAAGGCGTTTGCCTCAAGCCGGGCGATCAAGCCCGGATAGAGCGTCGTCTCGTACTCATCGAGGGTGACGTAGCGTTCCCGGCCGGCCGGGAGGGGGCGGCCGTTGGCCCCGAGGTTCGAGATCTGGGTCGGGTACTGATACCACCGGGCGCCGTCGGGCTCGAACGCGTTCGCCACCCCGGGCGTCGAGCTCCAGTTCCCCGGGATGACCGGCTCGATGTAGACGTTCTCACCAGCCGGAATGTGGGCGATCATCCAGGCCCGGGCGAGGTTGGTCGTGTAGGGACGCGAGAGCACCCGGTCGCTATGCAGAACCGAGGTGAGGCTCTGTCCGAGCAGGGCGACGGTGACCGAGGCGGCGGCGAAGATCGGCGGCAGCGGACGCGGCAGGCGGCCCGACCAGCGGATCAGCTCGACCCCGGCGTAACCGGCAAGCAGCGCGACGGTGGGGAAGATCGGCATCAGCCAACGCCCGAAGAACCGGGCTTGAAGGCCCATGAAGACGATGAACGCGATCTGGCCGGGCACGAGGCAGGCAAGCAGCCACCAGCGCCGCCGGCGCAGAAGCAGGGCGACACCCGCAAGCGCGGCGAGCGCCGGACCGAGCCCGAACCCCCAGCTGAACGTCCACAGGTAGTAGAGGATCCCGGTCTGTTGGCCGCTGCCGAGCTTGGGCGACCCAGCCGCGGCGGCGGCCTGCGCAGCAACGCCGGCGGTGAAGCCGGAGAAGTCGAGGAACCAGTAGGGGTTGGCGAGACTGAACGCCGCCAGCGCGGTGAGCAGCGCCGCGGCGCTCCAGACGAGCGTCCGAACACCCTCCCGCGGACCGGGCCGCCTCGTCGCTGAGGCGGTGGCGGCGACGACGAGCACGACGACGACCCAACCACCGGTGTACTTGGTCGCCGCCGCCAGTCCCACCCCGACCCCGGCGACCAGGTAGTCCACGCCGCGCCCGGCCTGCCAGACCCCGGCTGCGCCGTAGAGCCCGAGGCAGACGCCGAACAGGGTCGGAACGTCGTTGAGCGCGAGGTGGGAGTAGAAGACCGGCAGGAACGCGCACCCGAAGATCGCCGCCGCCAGCAGCGCGGCGGCCCGATGGACGAGCAGGCGCACGCCGGCGCCGTAGAGCAGCCAGACCGCGAGGGTGCCGAGGATCGCGGCGACGACCCGGGCGATAAGGAAGAGGGCACTCGGATCGAGGGTGTAGGCCCGCGTCACCGCGTCAGCAGAGCCGAACCACAGCTCGAAGACGATCGCCAGCAGGTAGGAGTAGGCCGGCGGGTTGAGGAAATAGTGGGGGTTCCAGTCGCCGCCGAGGAATTGCACGGCCTTGGGGAGGAAGTGCTCGGCCTCATCGGCGTTGTAGGAGAACGGGAGCCCCTGGCGGATCCCCCACAGCCGCAGCCCGAGGGTGAGGACGAGCAGGACGGCGAGACCGACGTGGACGGGGTCGAGCCGGCGAGTCCGTCGCGCGAAGCGGCCCCGGCCCGGCGGCCGGCGGCCGGGTCCGGGAGGGGCCACGGTGAGGCGGCCGCGCCGGACGGGCTCGTGGGCGGTGCTCACCAACTCCATGTCGCCGTCGAGTATCCCGCTACCGTTTGGGAACCGCGCTGCCCGCAGCCCACCGCCCGGCCGCGAACGGCCGTTCCCTGTCATGAAGCTCATCATTCAGATCCCCTGCTTCAACGAGGAGGCCCAGCTGCCCGCGACGCTGGCGGACCTGCCACGGCGGGTACCGGGGTTCGACGTCGTCGAGTGGCTGATCGTCGACGACGGGTCGACCGATCGCACCGTGGAGGTGGCGGTCGCCCACGGGGTCGATCACATCGTCAGCTTCACCAACAACAAGGGGTTGGCCGCGGGCTTCCAGGCCGGGCTCGACGCCTGCCTGAAGCTTGGCGCCGACGTGATCGTCAACACGGACGCAGACAACCAGTACGACGGCAGGTGCATACCGGACCTCGTCGCACCGATCCTCGAGGGCCGTGCCGACATGGTCGTCGGGGACCGCCGGGTGATGACCATCGAGCACTTCTCGCCGTTCAAGAAGCGGCTGCAGCGGCTTGGCTCCTGGGTCGTCCGGCAGGCGTCGAGCACGACGGTGCCCGACACGACGTCGGGGTTCCGCGCCTACAACCGGGAGGCGGCGCTGGCGATTCAGCCGGTGTCAAAGTTCACCTACACGCTCGAGACGCTCATCCAGGCGGGCAAGCTCAATGCCGCGGTCGATCATGTGCCGATCCAGACGAACCCGAAGACCCGAGAGTCGCGCCTGTTTCCGTCGACCTCCGCCTACGTCCGCCGCAATGGACTGTCGATCTTCCGGATCTACTCCCAGCACCAGCCGCTGAAGGTGTTCTGGACCGGGGCAGCGTTCTTCGGGGTGATCGGGTTGGGGCTGTTCGTCTACTTCATCGTCGACTTCATCGCCCACGGTGGCCGCGCCGGCCATATCCAGCTGCTGATCGCCGGTGCCGTCCTGTTCAACGCCGCAATGCTGCTCGGAGCACTCGGCGTCATCGGCGATCTCCTCGACGCCCAGCGCACCCTGTCGCAGCGCACCTTCGAACGGGTCCGCCGGATCGAGCTACAGCTCGGGATCGCACCATCGCACTACCAGCCCGCCCAGCCGCGGCTGGCCCGCGGGGACCAGACCGACCCGGCGACCGAGGAGCACCTTCCCGTCTGAGCGGGGTTGTCATCGCGATGCCGTCCGATACGTCCAACCCCCCGGTTCCGACCGGCAACACCTTCGACAAGTACGGGTCGACGAACCCGCTCGTCCGGCGGCTGATGGCCGGCTTCGAGGGGACCCTCGACGAGCTCTTCACCCGGGCCGCCCCCCGGTCAGTCCTCGACATCGGCTGCGGTGAGGCGGTGCTGACGAGCCAGTGGGCCCAGCGACTCGGTGACGGTCGCGTCGTCGGCGTCGACCTCGAGGACCCCAAGCTTGCCGCGCACTGGGCACGCCAGCGGCAGGCGAACCTCGAGCTGTCCGCCCTCGACGTCACCGGCGGCCTGCCCTACCGGGACGGGGAGTTCGACCTCGTGTGCGCGACCGAAGTGCTCGAGCACGTGCCGGCACCCGAGCGTGTGGTCGCCGAGATGGCGCGTGTGAGCGGAGCGCATCTGCTCGTGTCGGTCCCGCACGAACCGCTGTGGCGGGCGCTCAATCTCGCCCGCGGCGCCTACGTGAGCGCGCTCGGAAATACGCCCGGGCACATCAACCACTGGTCCCGACGCGGCTTCGTCGCCCTGCTCGCCCGGCACGGTGAGGTGATCGCGGCGCGGTCGCCGTTCCCGTGGACGATGCTGCTTGTCCGCACCCGCTGAACGTCCGTCCGGCCCGGCCGACGGCGCCGCGACCGCCCGGCAGCTCGCGTCGGGCACGCGCATCCTCTCGGTCGGGATCGCCTCGACGGGGCTGTTCACCTTCGCCTACCTCGCCTTCGGGGCGAACCTGCTGAGCCCGGCCGACTACAGCCGTGTGTCGATCTGCTGGGCGATCATGTACGTGATCCTGTCGGTCATCTACCGGCCGGTCGAGCAGCTGCTGTCCCGCACGATCGCCGACCGACGGGCCCGCGGGGAACCGTCCGCACGGGTGCTGCGGGTGCCCGCACTGCTGCAGGCGAGCTTCGCGGCGATCTTCGTCGCCCTCGCCTTCGGGCTGCACGGACCGCTCGTCCACGGCCTGTTCAAGGGGTCGCGGGAGCTGTTCTGGATCCTCGTCATCGGGGTGCTCGCCTACGCCGCGTCCTACTTCGCCCGGGGGTGGCTGGCCGGGAACCAGCGCTTCGCCCTCTACGGCGGCCTCGTGTTCCTCGAATCGACGAGCCGGTTCAGCTTCGCCGTCGTCGCGGTGCTCGCCGTCGGCGCCCACCTCGGCGCGGTCGGCCTCGGGATGGCGGTGGCCCCGTTCGCCTCTCTGCTCGTCATCCCGCTCGCGTTCGGGCGCGTGCGAGGGCGGCACCGCGAGACGTCCGGGGGCCAGGGGCCGCACCGGGCGGCGGCCGCGGCGGAGATCGAGCGGGTCGACGCCGCGCTGCAGTCCGGCCCCGGCGGCGAGTCCACCGAGGCGGCCTCCACCGACCTGTCCCTGCGCCACGGCAGCGGGTTCGCTGCGGCCGTCGTCGCGATCATGGCCTCTGAGCAGACGTTGATGAACGCGGGCGTCCTGATCGTCGCCCTCGGGCGCGGGGGCGGTGACATCACCAACGGGCTGGCCGGATTCGTCTTCAACGTCCTGTTGATCGTCCGGGCGCCGCTGCAGCTCTTCCAGGCGGTGCAGACCTCGATCCTGCCCCACCTCACCTCGATGGAGGTGGTCGGATCCGCCTCCGAGTTCGCCCGGGCGGTGAAGACGACGGTGCGGGCGATCGCGGTGTTCGCCGGGCTCGTCAGCCTCGGGCTGCTCAGCATCGGACCGTTCGTGATGTCGCACCTGCTCGAGAGCCACGCCCGCCACGCCGCCCACGTGCCGTGGAACCGATACGGGCTCGCCCTCGTCGGCATCGGAATGGGGATGCACCTGTGTGCGGGCACCTTCAACCAGGCGCTCCTCGCCCGCGGCCGGGCGGGGCGGGCGGCGTGGAGCTGGCTGAGCGCCGCCGTCGTGTTCGTCCTGTTCGTCGCACTCCCAACCGTCGGGAGCGGCCCTGACGCGAAGGTCTGGCGCGTGGAGGTCGGCTACCTGCTGGCGACAACGCTGCTCGCCGGCCTGCTCGCACTCGCCTACCGCGGCTCGGGTGCCCCCGCCGGCCCCGAGGACGTCCACGGCGGGCCCCACCCCGGGGCCGAGGACGCCGACGGGGGGCCCAGGCACGGCGGTGGCGTGACCGTTCAGAGCGCGTGACAGGCAGGCACCTTCGCTGCGGCCGCGTCAAGCACCCGATTGCCCTTGGTGGAGAGCCCGACCCCAAGTCGGCCGAGCGAGTCACGGACCGCCGTGGCGAGCGTGACCGCGGCGCTCCGGAAAGCGGTCTGGCTCGTCGTCGGCAGGGCGGCGGCGAGCTTCTCCGAGCGGCCGAGGGTCACCTCGAGCCGGCGGAAGGTCGACAGGATCGTCGCAGCGAAGCTGTTCCCGCCACTGACGGCGGGAACGCCGGCGCCGCCGAGCCGGACGACCGCCCGGCGGCTGTCGCGTGACAGCGCGCCGAGGTAGCTGACGAGTTCTGACCGTCCGGCCGCCGGGGTGAGGCCCGAGGTGCTGGTGAGGCTGCCGCTGCGGGCGGCAACGTCGCGTTCGAAGGGGCCAACCGCCTCACACAGGGCGGTGACATAAGCGGTCGGGGTCACCCGGTTCGTCGACGGCGTACTCGCGCCGCCACACCCCGACAGCAGCAGACCGAGGGCAAGGGCGGCGACCAGGGGGCCCCGGAGCGCTAGCACGGCCGCACCTCTCAGGACTCCCATGCGCTCCGCTCGAGCTCGCGGAAGGCCGCCCCCGGGTCAGTGGCGCCGAACACGGCCGAACCTGCGACGAGCAGGTTGGCGCCCGCGGCGCTCACCTTCGGCGCCGTCGCCGCATGGACCCCGCCGTCGACCTCGAGCCCGATCTCGGGCCCGAGCCGCTCCCGCAACCGGGCGAGCTTCGCGTAGGAGTGGGGGATCAGCTCCTGGTTGCCCCACCCCGGGTTGACGCTCATGCACAGAAGGAGATCGAGCGTGCCGGCGCACTCCTCCCAGACCATCGCCGGGGTGGCCGGACAGAGCGCCAGGCCGGCCCGGGCGCCGCCCTCCCGGATCATCGCCAACGCGTAGTGCACGTGCGGAGTCGCCTCGTAGTGCACGGTGATCCCGTCCGCCCCGGCAGACAGGAAGTCCGGAATCTGGCGTTCGGGCCGCTCGATCATCAGATGAACGTCGATCACCCCGCCGGCGGCGTGCACCTGGTCGGCGAGGGCGGACACCGCTACCGGCCCGAAGCTGATCGGGACAACGAAGTGACCGTCCATCACGTCCACGTGGATGACCCGCGCCCCCACCGCCATGATCTCCGCGACCTGGGCCCCGAGCCGGGCGAAGTCCGCCGACAGGATCGACGGGGCGACGGCGCGGTCGGTGCTCCAGCTCACAGCGCCCGGAGCATCGACGCTCCGCAGTGGTTGCAGGCGACCACGGAGGTCGAGGACATGCGCACGATGGTGGAATGCTCGCCGCAGTTGGGACACATGGACATCAGCTCGTAGCGTTGCAGACAGTTGACACAGCGGTAGCGTCCCGCCGCGGTGGCGCGCAACCACGGCTGACCGCAGTGTGGGCACTCGGCGCCGAGCTTGATCGCGTCCTCCACGCCCGGGGACTCTAACGGCGCCCGCGGTCCGCTGATCGCCGCCTGCGCGGTGGCGTGGCGGCGCCCGCTCATGCCCGCTCGAGTTCGGCGACGAAGAAGCCGTCGGTGCCCTCGACGTGGGGAAGCGTGGTGCGGCGCGAGCGCTGCCACCAGCCCGGGTGGGCGGCCAGGAACGCGTCGACGATCGCCTCGGCCTCGGCCCGGTGCAGGGTGCAGACGCTGTAGACGAGTCGCCCGCCCGGCCGGGTCCGGGCCGCCCCCGCCTCCAGCAACGCCGTCTGCCGTTCACACAGCGAGTCGAGTCGTTCCAGGCGCGGCTGCCAGCGGATGTCCGGGCGCGCGGCGAGCGTCCCCAGGCCGCTGCAGGGCGGATCGACGAGGACACGGTCGAAGCTCCCGATCTCCCCGAGGTTGGCGCCGTCACCGACGTGGACGCGGACGTTGACCGCGCCGGTTCGCTCCGCGGTCCGCGCCAGCGCTGCCGCCCGGCCGGGATGGACCTCGACCGCGACGATCTCCCCGACCCCATCCATCCGGGCGGCGAGGTGAGTCGTCTTGGCACCCGGGGCGGCACAGAGATCGAGCACCCTGTCGCCGGGCTGAGGATCGAGGGTGGCGGCGACGAGCATCGAGGCGCGAGACTGGCCGATCACCTCACCGGCCGCCCACTGGGGGGTGCCGAACAGGTCGACGGGACCGTCGAGGATGCGGGCCTCGGGGAGGACCGGCGCCCCCTCGGTGAGCGGGCCCGCCCAGGGCGGCGCCGGTGCCCAGTCCAGCGGGCGCCCCGGGGGGCGCAGCGTGTTGATCCGCACCGAGGATTCCGCCGGACGGTTGGCCGCCGCCAGCAGCCCCCGGGCGTCCGCCGGGCCGAACTGATCGAAGAACAGGTCCGCCAGCCAGTCCGGGACCGAGTGCAGCACCGCCGCCCGGGCCGGCGTCGCGTCGTCGAGTTCGGCCAACCGCGTCCGCGCCTCGGCGGTGGCGGCGCGCAGCACCGCGTTGACGAGCCGCGCGGCTCCATGGCCGCCCGACTCGCCCTTCACGAGCGCGACGCTGTCGTGCACGGCGGCGTGGTCGGCGACGCCGTCGAGCAGCGCAAGCTGAAACATGCCGAGCTCGAGGGCGGCCCGGGCGCCCGGATCGAGGCGCGTGACAGGACGGCTGGAGAAGCTGTCGATGAGATGGTCGAGGGTACGGCGGCGCTGGACCGTCCCGTAGCTGAGGATCGTGGCGAACGCCCGGTCCCGCGGGCCGAGCCCAGCCGCCCCGAGCGCCCCCTGCAGGGCCCGGTCCGCATAGGCCCCGTCCTCGAAGACGCGGCGGATCACCGTGTAGGCGACCCGCCGAGCGGGGGTGACGCTCACCGTCCGCGCGCCCAGTCGGCAGCGTCCATCCGGCGACCACCGGGGGGCTGGACGCTGAGCAGCTCGAGGGTCCCGGACCGGCACGCGACGAACCGGGGGCCCTCCCCCGTGCTGACCGCCCGGGCGCTCCAGACGCCGAGCCGTCCACCGTGGTGGTCCTCGAGAAACGCCCCGATGTGGGGGGAGAGGGCACGCACCCGGCGGGCAAGGGTGAGAGCGTCCTCGTCGCCGGGATCGAGGCGCCGGTCGGCGGCGGTGATCTTCTCGGCGTAGGTGACCCCCGCATCGGGCTGGGGCACGAACGGCGGACGCTCGTCGAGGGCACGGATGAGCAGATCCGCGCCGATCGCCTCGAGCCGCTCACTGAGGCTGCCGTAGTCGTCCTCGGGCCCGATCGGCGTCTCGTCCCGCAGGCACACCGGGCCGCTGTCGAGTCCGGCGGTGAGCGCCATGATCGACACTCCGGTGCGTTCGTCCCCGGCCAGGATCGCCCGTTCGATCGGCGCCGCCCCTCGCCACCGGGGCAGGAGGCTCGGGTGGACGTTGAGGATCTCCATCCCCCCGAGCAACGGCTCGCGGATGATCGCCCCAAACGCACAGACAACGACGACCTCCGCACCGGCCGCGCGGATCACTTCGACCACCTCGGCGCGGTTGACCGAGTCGGGCTGGGCGATCGGGAGTCCGAGCTCGACGGCGGCGTCGATCACCGGCGGGGCCGCGAGCCGACGCCCGCGGCCCTGGGGCGCGTCAGGCCGGCTGAGCACGAGGACGGGCCGGTGGGGCGAGCCGGCGAGGATGCCCAGCACGCGCGCAGCGAACCGGGAGGTCCCGAGATAGACGGTGGCGGTCACGGGAGGCAGATCACGGCGGCACGGAGACCCGTCAGCGCCCCGACTCGTCCTGCCACTCCCGCAGGCTGCGCAGCGCCTCGCGACGTTCCTCGCGTGAGGTCCGCTTGAGAATGAGGACGCCGTCGAGATGGTCGATCTCGTGCTGGATGACCCGGGCCTCAAGGCCCGAGGCCTCGACCGTCAGGGGGGCGCCAGACGGGTCCTGAGCACGGACGCGGACGTGGATCGGGCGTTCCACCTCGACGTGGATCCGCGGGAGGCTGAGACAGCCCTCGAGGGAGATGTCCTGCTCGCGGGAGTGCCACTCGATCTCCGGGTTGACGAGCGCGGTGACCGGGCCCTCCTGGGTGACGCGGTAGACGAGCAGGCGGCGCAGCCGTCCGACCTGGGTCGCGGCGAGACCGATGCCGAGACCGTCGTGCATGATCTCACCCATCCAGGCGACCTCCGCAGCGAGCGCGTCGTCGAAGACGGTCACCGGACGCGCCTTCTCCCTGAGGATCGGGTCCCCGAAGGTCCGCACATGCGCGAGGGCGGCGTCCCGACGGGCGATCCGCTCGGCGTCGAGCTCGATCGCCTCCTCCGCGTCAAGCTCGGCCGACTCCGCGACGTCCACGGGGTCGGAGGGACCGCCCGCCTCGGCGGCCGGTGGGCCGGCGGCGCGGGCCGCCGTGGCCTGCTCACCGTGGGAAGTTGACTCTGACATCTCCCACTGAGTGTAAGAAAGCCCACGGGCTTTCAGGTTCCGGTGCGGTCTACTGGGGGTCGACGTCGACGCTCACGGCGACCCGGGTGAGGGCGCGTGCGTGCACGAGTGCGTCGACGGCGGCCCGGACGGCACTGATCGCTCCCCCCCGGTCGGCGGCGCGGATCTGCAGCTGGCTGCGGTGGCGGTTGCGCAGACGGAACAGGGGGGCGGGCCCGAGCACCCGGTAGCGGTCCGGGGCGTCCCCGATGGCCGCGCGCAGGGCGGTCGCGACCCGCTGGGCCGGCTCCGGCTCGGGACTGGAGCAGATCACCCGGATCAGCGTGCTGTAGGGCGGGTAGCGCAGGCCCGCCCGACGGCCGAGCTCGCCGGCGAGAAACCCGACGCTGTCGTGGCGGGCGGCGAGCAGGATTGGACGGGCCGCCGGCGCCCGGGTCTGCACGAGCACACGACCGTCCCCGCCGGCGCCGCGGCCTGTCCGGCCGGCGAGCTGGGTGAGCAAGGCGAAGGTGCGCTCCTCAGCCCGGAAGTCGGGGAACCGGAGGGTCTGATCGGCGTCGAGGACGATCCCGAGGCTGACGTCGGCGAAGTCGTGTCCCTTGGCGATCATCTGCGTGCCGACGAGCACCCCGGCGGGCGCGGCGTGGAAGGCCGCAAGGGTCCGAGCGCGCGCCTCATGGCCGGGGGAGTCGGCGTCGAGGCGGAGCACCGGGAAGCCGGGATCGGCCCCGACGACGGCGAGGAGTTCCTGTTCGAGGGCCTCGGTGCCGGCTCCGTGGCGGGCGACCGACACCGACCCACAGTCGGGGCAGCGGCAGGGCGCCGGCTCGCTGTGCCCGCAGTGGTGGCAGGCGACGTGGGCCGGCCCGCCCGCGCGGTGGAGGATGAGCGAGACGTCGCAGTTGGGACAGCTCCAGACCCGGCCGCAATCGGCGCAGCTGAGAAAGTTCGACCAGCCGCGCCGGTTGAGCAGGACAACCGCCTTGGCCCCGCTGCGGCGCACCTCCGCCAGCGCGGCACGCGCCTCCGGGTGCAGCGGATGGTGACGGCCGCGCATGTCAAGGATCTCGACGCGCGGCAGGGGCCGGCCGTCAACCCGGGAGGGCATCGTCAGCGTGCGCTGGGTGGCGACGCTCTCGGGCCGGGGGGTCGCCGACCCGCTCAGCATGACGGCGGAGAAGTACCGCGCCCGCCGCGCGGCAACGAGCCGAGCGTCGTAGCGAGGGTCCCCCTCATGTTTGTAGGAACTCTCATGCTCCTCGTCGATCACGATCAGGCCGAGGTCGTCCACCGGCGCGAACACGGCCGAGCGGGCGCCGATCGCGACACGCGCCTCCCCGCTGCGCACCCGCCGCCACTCCTCGGCGCGTTCGGCGGCGGTGAGTCCCGAGTGCAGGACCGCGACGACCGCACCGAGCCGGGCCTCAAAGCGCGCTCGCGCCTGGGCGGTCAGGCCGATCTCCGGAACGAGGATGATCACCCCCCGACCCGCCGCGAGCGTCGCCGCCGCGGCCGCGAGATACACCTCGGTCTTGCCCGACCCGGTGACTCCGGAGAGGAGCAGCTCGGCGTGGGCACCGGTGCGGATGCAGTCGGTCACCGCCGACAGTGCGACCTGCTGGCCGACGGTGAGCGGCGGGGCGTCGGCCGCGGCGCTCGAGACGGTGTGACGGCGCGGGTCACGGCGGACCGACGCGGCGGCGATCGTCACGAGGCCGCGCTGTTCGAGACGGCGCAGCAACGAGGTGCCGATCGCCCTCGCGGGGGTCGGACCGTCGGCGGCGAGCCGCGCCAGCGCCGCGTGCTGACCGGCACTGAGGCGTGTCTCACCGGCCAGCGCCACCTCACCGGCCGGGGTGAGGGCGGCGGTGAGCGTCGGTCGCGCCGGCGCGGACCGGCCGGCGCCGGGCGGCAGCATCAGCGCGAGCGCGCGGGCGGTCGTCGAGCAATACTCGCTTGCCACCCACTCGGCGAGGTCGACAAGGTCGCCGGGGAGTGAACTGTCGTGCACGGCGGCGATCGTCGCGAGCCGCTCGGGGGGCACGTCGCTGTCGGGCGCGGTGCCGCTGACGACGCCGAGCATCCTCCGGTGGGCGAAGGGAATGTCGACAAGCGTCCCGACGTCGACGGTGACGCCGGCGGGGATCAGATAGTCGAAGCTTCCGCGTAGCGCACGGGTGGTGGTGAGCGGCAGAACCCGCGCGATCCGGCCGTCGTCCATGGGCGTCCGGAAGCGTAGAGTGCGGCCACGACGATGGAGGAAGCGTCCGCAGACCGTGACGGGGAGCCCGATCTCGGGAGACCTGACCGGGGGGCCGAGGCCCGGACGGCCCTCGATGACCTTGACGAGCGTCTCGGTGAGATCGGCCGGCGCGAGCATCGCTTCGCCTGGCTGCGTGACCCAGGCTCTGGCGAGTGGGCGACGATCCCGGCCTACTATCCCAGCCACCGCCTGATCGCCCTGGCCGACGACACCGACCCGGCGCTGCTCGCCCTCGCCGACTCTCTCGCCCCTGCCCACGGGCTCACGCTGCTGCGAATCGGAGCGACGGCCCCGGTCGCCGTGCCAACCCCGGGCGCCAGTCCGGCCGGGGCCCGACCGCCCGTCCCCGGACCTGGCGGAGCGGGCGCGGAGGGGCCGAGCGGCCCGCTCTCCCCCGCCCGCGGGGCGCTCACTCCCCGTGATCGCGACGGTGGTCTGCGGGCCCCGCCGACGGGACGGGACGGCGTCGCGGCCGGGGTCACGCTCGTGTTCGTGGTCGTCGCCGAACTGCTCGTCGGCGGGGTCGCGATCGGGCTCAACGCGGGCGACCCCGTCCTCGGGCTCGGCTGTCTGTTCGACGCCGCCGCCCGGGTGCTCGGCACCGTCCGGGCCTCTCAGGCCGGTGATCTCGATGCCGCCTGGGCAAGCGTGGTCGCCGGATCCCCGGCGATCTGGGGCGCCCACACCGTCGGGGACGGGGAGTTGGGCACGCTCGCCCGCGCGACCGCCGCCACAGCTGGGACGGTTCTCTGCCTCGGCCTCGTCCTCGCGGTCCTGTGACCGGGTCGGATGGCGAGAACGGCTCAGGCGCCGACGGCGCTGCCCAGCCCGGCGGCCTCCCGGAGCAGCCCGGCCTTGTCCGTCGCCTCCCAGGTGAAGTCGGGATCCTCCCGGCCAAAGTGGCCGTAGGCCGCGGTCTTCTGATAGATCGGGCGGTGCAGGCGCAGGTAGCTGCGGAACGCGCCGGGGCGAAGATCGAAGTGCTCGTTGATCAGCTCGAGGATCCGTCCGCGGCCGATCTTCTCGGTCCCGTAGGTCTCGACCATCACCGACACGGGCTTGGCGACCCCGATCGCGTAGGCGACCTGGACCTCGACCCGATCGGCGAGCCCGGCGGCGACGACGTTCTTGGCGACGTACCGGGCCGCGTACGCGGCTGAGCGGTCGACCTTGGAGGGGTCCTTGCCCGAGAAGGCGCCGCCACCGTGGCGGGCAAAGCCCCCGTAGGTGTCGACGATGATCTTGCGTCCGGTGAGGCCTGCGTCCCCGACCGGCCCGCCGATCACGAACCGTCCGGTCGGGTTGACGAGAAACTCGGCCCGCAGCGCGACGGGGTCGAACAGGTCAGCCGGCAGGGTCGGCAGCACGACCTGCTCCCAGAGATCGTCGCGGATGAGCGCCTCCGCCCCCTCGGCGTGCTGGGAGGAGATCAGCAGCTTCTCGATCTGCACGGGCCGTCCGTCGACGTAGCGGACCGAGACCTGGGTCTTGCCGTCGGGTCGCAGGTAGTCGAGCAGCCCCTCCTTGCGCACCTCCGCGAGCCGCTTGGCGAGCTTGTGCGCGAGGCTGATCGGCAGCGGCATCAGCTCCTCGGTCTCATTCGACGCGTAGCCGAACATCATGCCCTGGTCGCCCGCCCCGGCGCGGTCCAAGGGGTCGCCGGCCCCCGCCGCGCGGCTCTCGTAGGCCTCATCGACCCCTTGGGCGATGTCAGGGGACTGCTTGTCGAGGGCGTTGAGGACCGCGACGGAGTCGGCGGCGAAGCCGAGCTGGGCGTCGGTGTAGCCGATCGAGCGGATCGTCTCCCGCGCCACCTCATGGATGTCGACGTACGTTTCCGTGGAGATCTCCCCCGAGACGACGACGAGTCCCGTGTTGACAAGCGTCTCGCAGGCGACGCGCGCGTCCGGGTCGGCCGCGAGGACGGCGTCGAGGACCCCGTCGGAGATCTGGTCGGCGACCTTGTCGGGGTGCCCCTCGGTCACCGACTCGGAGGTGAACAGGTATTCGTTGTCAGCGAACGTCGTCATGAGGTCTGGGCTGGCGCTCCGCGGTCGTTGGTGGCCTTCAATGTACCGGAGCCGTGCGGGCTCTCAGTGCCGGCGCTCGGGGGCGCGGCGTTCGTTGCGCTCGACGAAGTCGATCACGAGCGGGATGCCGTCCATCCGGTAGCGCTCCCGCATCCGGTTCTCGAGATAGTAGGCGTAGTCCCGCGTGACGAGACCGTGCGAGTTGACCTGAATGGCGAAGCGCGGCGGCCGCTCCCCCGTCTGGGTCATGTACAGCAGCTTCAAACGCTGGTTGTGCGCGTTGGCGCCCTTGCCCGCCGGCGGCTGGCGTTGGGCGACGACATCAGCGATGAACCGGTTGAGCTGGCTGGTCGGGATCCGGCCCTGGCGACGGTCCGCGAGCCCGACCGCCTCGGTGAGGATCCGCTCAACGTGGCGGCCCGTCAGCGCCGATGCGGTCATCACTCGCGGCCGGAGCCGCAGCTTGCGGTTGACGCGGACACGCTCGGACTCGAGCTGGTCGGGACCGACGACGACGGCGGGATCCTCCCCGGCGGTGAGATCCCACTTGTTGAGGATGATCGCCGTCGCACAGCCGCTCTTCATCGCCATCTCCGCGACGCGCAGGTCCTGGGCGGTGACCCCCTCGGCGGCGTCGCAGACGACGAGGGCGACGTCGGCGCGCTCGGCGGCCCGCTGGGAGCGCAGGGTCATGTAGTACTCGAGGGACGCGTCGACCTTCGACTGGCGGCGCAGACCCGCGGTATCCACGAGGATGAGCTCGCGACCATCGAACCGGAACGGAATATCGATAGCGTCTCGGGTGGTGCCCGCCCGATCTGAGACGATGACCCGCTCATCCCCGAGGAAACGGTTGACGAGACTCGACTTACCGACGTTCGGTCGCCCGATCAGGGCGAGCCGGATCGGATCGTCGACGGAGGCGGCGAGTACGTCCGCCTCCGCCGGACCGATCTCGACGATCCGGTCGAGCAGATCGCCGGTACCGAGCCCCTGGGCGGCCGACACGGGGATCGGGTCGCCCAAGCCGAGCGCGTGGAACTCGGCGGCGAGGACGATGTCCTTGACCGAGTCGACCTTGTTCGCCGCGACGATCACCGGCACGCGGCCGTGGCGCAGCAGATCGGTCATATCGAGGTCGCCGGGGCGGACCCCGGCCTTCGCATCGACGACGAGCACGGCGACATCGGCGTCGAGCAGGGCAGCGCGAGCCTGGGCCTGGATCTTGCGGGCGAGGTTGTCGGTCTCCTCGAGGTCGACGCCACCGGTGTCGACGAGCGTGAGCCGACGACCGTTCCACTCGGTGTGGAGCTCCTTGCGGTCGCGGGTCACCCCGGCGCTCTCATGCACGACCGCCTCGCGCGACTCGGTGAGCCGGTTGACGAGCGAGGACTTGCCGACGTTGGGATATCCGACGATCGCGACCTTCATTGCCCCGCCCAGCCTAGTACGGGTGGCCCGATGAGCACGCGTGCGCTGCCTCCAGCGACGGTGGCGCTCGCGCGTCCGACAGCGCTGGAGCGGCTGTGGCCGACCGTCCTCGCGGCCCTGCTCGTGAGCCGAGCCGTCGTCTGGGTGGCCGCGGTGATCGCCCTGATCAGCTCCCCGCCCGGGGCGGGCGTCGTGGCGATCTTCGACCCTCGCGGGCTCACGCACCCGTTCAGCTCGCTGCTGCTGAACCGCCTCGTCGCCCCCGCGGCCCGCTATGACTCGGTCTGGTACCTCGGGATCGCCCACCACGGGTACTTCAGCGCCCAGTCCCGCGCCTTCTTTCCCCTCTACCCGCTCGCGATCTCGATCGTCTCCGCGGTGATCGGCACGCCGCTGCTCGCCGGCATGCTCATCTCCGTCGCCTGCTTCACCGGCTCGCTCGTCCTGCTCTACCGGCTCACCCGGCTCGACTTCGGTCCGCAGGTCGCGCGGCTGGCGGTGTGGCTGCTCGCCCTCTTCCCGATGTCGCTCTTCTTCAGTGCCGTCTACACCGAGTCACTGTTCACCGTCCTCTCCATCGCCGCGATCTACAGCGCCCGCACCGAACGCTGGGCGCGCGCAGGGATCTGCGCGGGCCTGGCGGCGGCGGCCCGCAGTGACGGGTTCGTCCTGATCGTCCCGCTCGCCTGGATCTACCTGTGGGGGCCGCGCGCCGCACTGGGGTCGGTCCGGTCCGACTGGCGGACGCCACGCCGGTGGTTGGCGGCGGCCGGGCCAGGGCTCGCCTGGAGCACCCTCGCCCCGCTCGGGCTCGTCGCCTACCTCGTCTACTGCGCCCTCAGCGGGGCGAGCGTCACCGCCCCGTTCCATGCGGCCGCCCACTTCTGGGGGCGCCCGTTTCGCGGCCCGTTCTCAGAGATCTGGATCGCCGTGCGTCAGCTTCCGGCCGACGTCTCGCACCTCCTCACCGGCCAACACGTCCGGCTCTTTGACCAGGACGACCCGCTCAACTGGACCGCCGACAACGTCATCGACGTCGCCTGGCTCATCCCGCTGCTGCTCACCCTCGTGATCACCTGGCGGCGGCTGCCTCGCGTCTATTTCGTCTACGCGCTCGCGATCGTCGTCGCGAGCGCATCGAACCCGTCGCCGCTCGAGCCGATGATGAGCTTCGCCCGGTACGTGATGCCGGCCTTCCCGCTCGTGATCGCCGCCGCGGTCACGCTCGTCGACCGGCCGCGGCTGCGCTGGCTCGTGCTCGCCGGTTCGACGGCGCTGCTCGCGTTCTTCAGCGCCCTATGGGGCATCTGGGCCTGGGTCGCCTGAAGCGACCGGGTCGGGGCCGTCCGCCGACCCGGACCCCGGG
The DNA here is from genome assembly GCF_023330685.1 of Conexibacter sp. DBS9H8. Taxonomy (GTDB): domain Bacteria; phylum Actinomycetota; class Thermoleophilia; order Solirubrobacterales; family Solirubrobacteraceae; genus Palsa-465. The sequence continues at coordinate 2,156,700 of NZ_CP097128.1, read as the reverse complement.
CCTCTCACCTCGGCATCACGACAGCGCCGGCCGGTTGGCCATCCGCTCGCGGGCGAGCCTGGCGATCGCGGCGACGACCTCGCTGAGACGCAGTCCGGTGCTGTCGAGACAGATCGCGTCCGCGGCGGCCCGCAGCGGCGACTGGGCCCGGGAGCCGTCCCGGGCGTCGCGCTCGATCTGCTCGGCAAGCGTCTGCTCGTAGGGGGCGCCCGTTTGGGCGCTGCGGCGGCGGGCGCGCGCCTCCGGGCTGGCGGTGAGGAACACCTTCAGCTCCGCCTCGGGCCAGACGACGGTGCCGATATCGCGGCCCTCCGCGACCCAGTCCCCGCCGGCGGCGATCAGCTCGCGCTGGCGGGTGACGAGGGCCGCCCGCACAGCGGGAAGCACGGCGATCCGGGACGCCTCGGCGGACACCTCGGGGTCACGGATTGCGGCGCTCACGTCGACCCCGTCGAGGCGGACAGCATCGGTCAACTCGATCCGGACGCTCGTGGCAACCCGGTCGGGTGCCTCGCCCCGCGTGAGGGCGGCGAGGGCGACGCAGCGGTACATCGCGCCGGTGTCGAGGTAGGTGAAGCCGAGCGCATCCGCGACCGCCCGGGCGACCGTCGACTTCCCGGCCCCGGCGGGACCGTCGAGGGCGATCACCACCGGCGCACCTCCGCCCCCGTGCTCGGCCACAGCTCCCAGAAGGTCGGGCACGTCTTGGCGACCACCTCCGGGTCCTCGAGGGTCACCGGCACCCGCAGCCCGATCAGGCTGAAGGCCATCGCGATGCGATGGTCCTCGAACGTCGGCAGCCGCGTGGCGGGCCGCGGTCGCCCCGGATGGACGGTGAGGCTGTCGTGACCCTCCTCCACTCCGATCCCGAGCCGCCGGAGGTTCTCAGCGGTCGCGGCGAGCCGGTCGGACTCCTTCACCCGCACGTTCGCGAGTCCTTCGATCGTCGTCGGGGTGTTCGCGAACGGAGCGACGCAGGCGAGGGTCATGAACACGTCGGTGGCGTCGGCCATGTCGACGTGCACGCCCGTCAGCGCGCCCGCGGGGCCGTGCAGCGTCAGCCCCCCGGGCGAGTCGCTGAGCGTCGCGCCCATCTGCACGAGATGGTCGGCGAGCCGGATGTCCCCCTGGCCGGCGCGGGCCCGGCTGAGCCCGGGGAGGGTGACCGCCGACCCGGTGAGCGCGGCGGCGGCCAGGAAGTAGGACGCCGTCGACGCGTCCGGCTCGACGTGGTACTCGCAGGCCCGGTACCCGCCGGCGCGGACCGTCACCCCGGTCTCCGTCCGCGCGACGGACGCTCCGAAGGCGGCCATCACCGCGGCGGTCAGTCCGATGTAGGGGGCCGACACGGTCGCCCGGAAGCGCAGCTCCGTGTCGGCGCGGGCGAGCGGCGCGGCGAGCATCAGGCCGGACAGGAACTGGCTTGAGAGGGAGGCGTCGACGTCGATGACCCCGCCGCTGAGCCCGTGCGCCTCGACGGTGAGCGGAAAGGCGTCCCCGTCGATCTCGGCCCCCTGGGCGGTGAGGGCGCCGAGCACCGGGCCGAGCGGCCGCCGGCGGAGCTGCGGGTGCGCGTCCACCTCGAAGCGGCCCGCCCCGGCCCCGAGGACGGGCAGCAGGAAGCGCCCGACCGTCCCGGCCATCCCGCAGTTCACCACGGCCGGCCCCGTCGGCGGGCCTGTGAGCCCGCCGACGGCCACCACGCCCGGCTCGACGTCCTCGACGCTGACGCCGAGGGCCGCCAGGGCGGCGCGCATCACCGCGGTGTCGGCGGCGTCGAGCCCGCCGTGCAGGCGTGAACGACCGGCGGCGACCCCAGCGAGCAGCAGCGCCCGGTTGGTGAGCGACTTGGAGCCGGGGACGGTGACCGTCCAGGCCGCGGACGGCCGGCCGGGCGCGACGGTGACGTGGCCGCTCACGGGCGGTACACCGTGAAGTCGAGTGCGCGCAGGGTCGCCTCGGTGCGGTCGGCGGCCTCGGCGCCGGTCACCCACAGGGCGACGACGCCCTCGGACATGTCCGGGGCCGGGTACAGGGCGAGGTCGGCGAGGTTGACCCCCGCCCGGGAGAGCTCGAGGGTGAGGCCGGCGACGACCCCGGGCCGGTTGGGGACGGGAACCCGCAGTTCCGTCAGCGCCCCGCCGGCGAGCTGCGCGTCGACGAGCGCGCGCCGGTCAGCCCCGGCCCGGTCGTTCCACGCGCCGATTTCCACCCCGTCGCCGGCGGCGAGGAGGGTGCGGACCTCCGCGAGCCGGGCGCTGACCGCGTCGATGCGGGCGAGCAGCGCCTCCCGGTTGGCGAGATAGATGTCGGTCCAGATCGCGCTGTTGGCTCCCGCGACGCGGGTCGCGTCACGGAAGCTCGGCCCGGTCGCCGGCAGGCGCTCCCCCTGGCTGGTGAGCACCGCGGCAGCCTCGGCGACGAGGACGTTGGCGAGGATGTGCGGCAGGTGGGAGACCGCGGCCATCACCGCGTCGTGGGCGTCGGGCTCGATCGCCACCGGGTGCGCTCCGAGCGCGCCGATCAGCCGGTGCAGACGCTCATAGAGGATCCCGTCGGTGTGCTGGGCGGGCGTGAGATACCAGGTCGCGCCGTCGAACAGGTCGGAGCGGGCGTGGACGACCCCGGCGGTCTCGGCGCCGGCGAGCGGGTGACCGCCGATGAACCGGGGGTCGTCGAGCAGCCCGGCGATCTGGCGCTTGGTCGAGCCGACGTCGGTGACCACGCAGCCCACGGGGGCGGCGGCGAGCACCCGCGGGGCGAGCTCGGCGAGCCGCCCGACCGGGGCGGCGATCACGGCGACGTCGGCCCCCTCGAGCGCCCCGGCAAGGGACGCGGCCGCGCGGTCGAGGACGCCGCGGTCACAGGCGATCGCGATCGCCTCCGGGTCGGGGTCGTGACCGACGATCTCGGCGCCGACGCGTTCCCGGGCGGCGAGGGCGATCGAGCCCCCGATCAGTCCGACCCCGATGACGGCGATACGCACGGGCGGGGACGTCGGGCGGGCTCAGGCGGTCGGGGCGCGGCGTCGCGCCCGGACGCCGGCCGCGAGCGTGTCGAGCAGTTCGACGCTCTGCTCCCAGCCGAGACAGCCGTCGGTGATCGACTGCCCGTAGGTCATCGTCGCGCTCTGATCCTGGCGGCCGGCGACGAGGAAGGATTCGACCATCACGCCGGTGATCGCGCGGGAGCCGGCGGCGAGCTGACCGGCGATGTCGGCCGCGATCGCCGGCTGGGCGAGCGGATCCTTGGCGCTGTTGTCGTGGCTCGTGTCGATCATCACCCGCTGGGGCAGGCCGGCGGCGGCGAGCAGCTCAAGGGCGGCCGCCACCTCCGCCGCCCCGTAGTTCGGGCCCGCGTTGCCGCCCCGGAGGATGACGTGGCAGTCGGTGTTGCCGCGGGTATGCAGGATCGCCGAGCGGCCGTCCGGGTCGATGCCGGCAAAGGCGTGGCTCACCCCGGCGGCACGGACCGCGTCGACGGCAACCTGGACGTTGCCGTCGGTCCGGTTCTTGAACCCGACGGGCATCGACAGGCCCGAGCCGAGCTGGCGGTGGATCTGGGACTCGGTCGTCCGTGCGCCGATCGCGCCCCAGGAGACGAGGTCGGAGATGTACTGGGGGATGATCGGGTCGAGGAACTCACACCCGACCGGAAGGCCGGAGCCGAGGACCTCTGAGAGAAGTTGGCGGGCGATCCGCAGGCCGGCGTTGACGTCACCGGTCCCGTCGAGGTGGGGATCGTTGATCAGCCCCTTCCAGCCGATCGTCGTCCGTGGCTTCTCGAAGTAGACGCGCATCGCGATGAGCAGGTCGCCGGCGTGCCGCCGGGCCTCCTGCGCGAGCCGGGCGGCGTAGTCGCGGACAGCTGCGGGATCATGAACGCTGCACGGGCCGATGACGACGAGGAGACGGTCATCGTCCCCGTCGAGGATCGCGTGGGTGGCGGCGCGGCCGCCGAGCACGACGGCCGTCTTCGCCTCATCGAGGGGGACCTCGTCGTAGAGCTCCTGCGGTGTGATGAGGGGAACGAGCTGGGCGATCCGCTGGTCGCGGACGGCGTCGGCGGACACTGATCGGGTGGCGAACATCATGGCGGGGGTTACCTCTGACTGGGCGGAAGGGTAGTTGGTCGCGCGCACTCGAAGCCTGCTCGACGGCGCCCGGCCCCTGGTGTCGACGTCCGCGTGCGCGCACGGACTCAGGGTTCGCCGGCCGGACGCCTAGCTAAATCGCCAATAACGGGACCAACGCGAGATCCGGGATGCGGGAGCGCTGGCCATCGTGACCGTCAGCCTAACAGTTCGCTGAGCGCGGCGACGAAACGGGCGTTCTCCGCCGCGGTGCCGACGGTGACCCGTAGGAACCCGGGCCCGCCGAGGGCCGCGCCGGCGCGGACGAGCACGCCGCGGCGGCGGAGCCCGGCGACGATCTCCGCTTCAACGGTCGCCGTGTCCGCCGTCGGGGCGACCTCGCGCGGCCCGAGCTTGACCCAGAGGAAGTTCGCGTCCGAGGAGGCGACCCAGCAGCCGAGGTCACCGAGCCCGGCCAGCAGCGTCTCACGGGCGGCGACCGTCGCGCTGACGCGCCGCTCGACCTCGTCCTGGCGGGCGAGCGCCTCGACGGCGGCCGCCTGGGCGGCGGTGTTGAGGAAGAACGGCTGACGGACCTGATCGGTGGCGACGCGGAACTCGTCGGTGGCGGCGAGCCCGTAGCCGACCCGCAGCCCGGCGAGCCCGTACACCTTCGAGAACGTCCGCAGCAGGATGAGGTTCGGGTAACGGGCCAGCAGCGGCAGGGAGGCGAGCGGGTCACCGACGGTGAGGCTGAACTCGACGTACGCCTCATCGAGGATCACCGCGACGTGGCGGGGGACCTTGGCGAGGAACGCATCGATCTCCTCGAGCCCGAGCGCCGTCGAGGTCGGGTTGTTCGGGTTGCAGACGATCACCAGCCGAGTGGCGACGGTGATCTCGGCAGCCATCGCGTCGAGGTCGTGGCGGCAGTCGCGGTCGAGGGGCACCTCGATCGCCCGGGCGCCCGCCGCGGCGGCGAGGTGTGGGTAGACGCTGAAGGCCGGCCAGGCGTAGACGATCTCGGCGTCCGGTTCCAGCAGGGCCTCCCCGGCGGCTAGCAGCAGCTCACAGGACCCGTTGCCGAGGGAGATGTGGGCGGGGTCGAGCTCGTACCGCGCCGCGAGCGCGGCCCGCAGCGACTGATAGGCCGGATCGGGGTAGCGGTGAACGCCCGCCAGCGCGCGGGCTGCGGCCGCCTGGACGGACTCGGCCGGGGCGAACGGCGCCTCGTTGGAGGCGAGCATCGCGACCCCGTCGGGCAGATCGTAGGCGGCGGCGGCGGGGTAGACGGGAATCCGTCTCAGTTTCTCGGCGAACTCGATCGGCATCAGGTCAGGACGCTACTGGGCGGAGTCGAGGTCGGTCCGCAACGCCTTCGCGGCGCCGAGGTAGACGTGCCGGGGGATGTGGTCGTCGCCGGCGTAGTAGTGCACGAGGGTGCGCACGACGCGGGGCAGGCTGCCGGGAACGGGAATCTCCCTCGCGCACAGGAGCGGAACGCGATCGAGCCCGAGCGCACGAGCGGCGACGGCAGGGAACTGGGCGTCGAGGTCGTCGGTGACGGTGAAGATCGCCGACACCATTGCCGCGGCGTCGAGGCCGTTGCGGGCCATCAGCTCGCGCATCAGCACGTCAGTGGCCGCGAGGATCGAGTCGGGATCGTTGCGCTCCACGCTATTGGCGCCCCGGAGCGCGAACAACCGCTGCATCGTCGGGCGGAGTGTAGTGAGCGGCGCGCCGGCCCTCAGGCGGCGCGCCGGCGCATCCCGATCGCACCCGGTGCCGGGGTTCCCCTCGGCAGCACGAGCCGCCGCTGCCGGTAGGGGTGAAGCGCACGCCGCCGCCGGTGTCCGTGGTGGTGACCGAGGTGCTGCCACTGCAGGCTCTGCTCAAACGCGCTGGCGGCCCGGCCGACCGGGGTGTCCATCGGGTTGAGTCCGTTGGCGTTGAGCACGCGACTGGTGACCGGCAGGAAGCTGAGGATGAGGAACAGGGTCATCAGGATCGAGACGGTGCGCAGCGCCGGGCTGCGCGCGAGCGCGGCGAGTGGGAGCGTCCAGACGAGATACCACGGCATCAGCCAGGCGATCGACGCCATCAGCGCCAGCTGGGCCCAGCCGGCTCCCGCGATCCAGTCACGGCCCCGCAGGTTGAGCAGGACGACGACCCCGACGGCGAGCTCCATGACGCGGATCAGGGTCGGGGTGGCGCCCCCGATGCCGAGGGCGAGCCCGACGAGGTTCGGGATCGAGTAACCGGTGACGAGTCCGCTCTGGTCCGACACGTTCGGGATGCTCCATCCGAACAGCGCGACGCTGAGCAGCCCGAGCGGAACGGCGGCGAGGACGGCGCCCTCACACAGCCGGCGCCGCCGCGGGTTGGTGAGCACGGCGAGCAGGAAGAACGGGAGCAGGACGATCGTGGTGAACTTGACGGCGACGGCCAGCATCAGTACCGCCCCGGCGCTGCGGTCACGCCCGTCGAGCAGGAGTGCGACAGCCCCCATGGACGGCACGAGCATGAGAAAATCGTTATGAAAACCCGCCAGCTCGAAGAACAGGAAGAGCGGGTTGGCGGCGAGGAACAGTACCGCCGGGCGCCAATCCCGGCCGAGCCGGCGGGCGCAGGCGGCGAGGATCGCGACGAGCCCGAGGTCGAGCAGGACCATGCCCACCTTCAGGGTCCAGTAGGCCGCCGGGAGCGACAGCTGCGCGAGCGGATAGGTGAGCGCGGTGAACAGCGGGCCGTAGGGGCTGGCGAGGTTGCGCCAGCTCGTGAACCCGAAGACCGGGTCGCCCCGTTCGTTGCCGATCACGTGGCGGTAGGGGCTGAGATGGTGGACCGCCCCGAGCCGGGCGTACCCGAGATAGTTGAACACGTCGTTGAGCCGGGTCGGCGGACCGAGCAGGAAGATCGCGGCGGAGCCGACGACAAAGGCGACGATCACCGGCCCCGGAAGCGACCGGGCGCCGGCGAGGACGGCGAGGTAGGCACCGAAGACGACGAGAAAGCCGGCGCTGTAGACGCCGGGGGTTCCGATCGCGGTGATCAGGCGGTGGCTGAGGAGGTGGGCGAGCGGTCCCGCCTGCCAGGCCGGGAACAGGTGAGCCGGGTGCGGGGCGAACAGGTTGTCCCCGCCCGCTCCCAGCAGCACGGCCGCGACGGCCGCGATCAGGAGCAGGCCGAGCCCGCCGAGGGCGACCAGCACCCGGACGCCCACCGGCACCCCCGGAAGGGCGAAACTGGGGAACCTCGGCTCCAGCCCGCCGGTGACCGGCAGGGCGATGGCGCCGTTGCCGGGGTCGGACTGCTGGGGTCGACGTTCAGGAGAGTGCGCCTGCTCCTGCATTGACTCACAGGCTGGCGCGTGCTCAATGGACTGTGGCTGACGGCCAGTTGCGATTCGGTTAGCCGTTCTTGCGGGCACGCGGCCGGCTCCCGACACTGGCGGCGATGGCCACCCTGGCGACCCCCTCCGCCGCCGCTCCCGCACGGGGCGCCTCCCGCCCCCGGACCCGCACGCTTCTGCTCCTGCTGATCGCCGCCGGGGCGCTGCTGCGCTTCTGGGGGCTCGGCCAGCAGGGGTTCTGGTACGACGAGGCCTACTCGGCCCTGCTCGTCCACTTCCGCTTCGGGGACATGCTCGGGCTGATCCCGCACACCGAGTCGACGCCGCCGCTGTACTACTGCCTCGCCTGGGTGTGGGTGCGGATCTTCTCCGATCACGAGGCGGGACTGCGCTCGCTGTCGGCGGTGATCGGTGTCCTGGTCATCCCGACGCTGTACGGAGCCGCCCTCGCCCTCACACGATCGCGGGTCGCCGCCCTCGCCGCGGCCGCCCTCGCCGCCTTCAGCCCGCTGCTGATCTGGTATTCCCAGGAAGCCCGGGCCTATGAGCTGCTCGTGCTCGGGGCGAGTGCCTCCTGGCTGTGTCTCGGGGCGATCCTCGCCTCCCCGCGGCCGCGTTGGTTCCTCGCCTGGGGGGTCGTCGGTGCGCTCACCCTCGCCAGCCACTACTACGCGGTCGTCGTGCTCATCCCCCAAGCCCTCGTGTTGCTCGGGCGCTTCTGGCGGCGGCCGGCCGCCTGGGCGGGTGTCGCCATCGTCGCCGCCGCCGGCGGTGCGCTGCTGCCGCTCCTGATCACCCAGAACAACACGCACAACGACAGCTGGATCGCCCATGTTCCGCTCAGCCTGCGCCTCGGTCAGATCCTCCCCCAGTTCGTGCTCGGGACGGGCACGGCGGCGCGGGTGCCACTGAAGTTCGCCGCCTTCGGACTCGCTGGCGTGGGCGTGGTCGGGCTGGTATGGAGCCGCGCGCGCGGCGCGGTCCTCGCCGCCGTCCTCACGGTCGCGGGCTTCGGTCTGGCGATGCTGTTCGTCGCCGGGCCGAGTGACACGCTGTTGGGCCGGAACCTGATCGGCCTATGGCCGGGGGCCGACCTCGCCGTCGCCGGTGGCCTCGCGGCCCTGTGGCGGGTCCGGCCGCTGCGCTGGGCACCCCCGCTCGCGGTGGCCGGGCTGTGTCTCGTCGGGGTGGTCGCCGTCGTATCGGTTGCCACCACCTACGCGCTGCAGCGGCCGAACTGGCGCCCGGTCGCCCGGCTGCTCGCCGGCCAGCGCTCCGCCGCCAACCGGCTTGTGCTGATCCAGCACTACAGCTATGACCTGCCGCTCTCCCTCTACCTGCCGCGACTCAGGTTCGCGCGTGCGCCGACCGACCCCCGGGTCGGGGAGATCGACGTCATCGCGATGGCCCCCGAGCCCGGCGGTCCGGTGTGCTGGTGGGGGTCGGGCTGCAACCTCGAACCGAGCGCCCTGCAGCGCAGCTACCGGATCCGCGGCTTCCGCGCCGACGGCGTCACCCACATCGAGCAGTTCAGCATCTTCCGCCTCATCGCCGCCCACCCGCGGACGGTCACCCGGGCCGAGATCGCCCGCGCGCTCGTGACGACGACCCTGCCCCGGGACGTGCTCCTGTTCCAGCGCCAAGCAGGGCGGCGACCTCAGCCGGCGTGAGCCGGCGGGCGGCGCCGGCCGGGAGCGGGCCGAGCTGGAGGGGGCCGAAGCCAACGCGCTGTAGTGTGCGGACGCGATGGCCAACGGCGGCGCACATCCGTCGCACCTGGCGTTTGCGCCCCTCCCGCAGCGTGATCTCCAGCCGGCCGGGTCCCAGCACCCGGACCTCGGCGGGTGCCGTCGGACCGTCCTCGAGGAGGACGCCGTCGCGGAGCCGGCGCAGGGCGTGCTCGGAGACCGGCCCGCCGGTGAGGGTCACGACATAGGTCTTGGACACCCCGAAGCTCGGGTGGGTGAGCCGGTGGGCGAGCGGGCCGTCGTTGGTGAGCAGGATCAGCCCGGAGCTGTCGGCGTCGAGCCGTCCGACCGGATAGAGCCGCAACGGGCTCGGAACGAGCTCGACGACCGTGGCTCGGCCGTGAGTGTCCCGGGCCGTCGAGACGACCCCGACGGGCTTGTGGACGGCGTAGAGCACGCGATCCTCGGCGCCGAGCAGCGCGACCGCCTCTCCGTCGAGGGTCACCTCGGCGTCCTCACCGACGTCCCGGGCCGGGTCGGTCACCACCGTCCCGTCGACGGTCACCCGCCCGGCGGCGATGATCTCCTCCGACCGTCGCCGCGAGGCGACGCCCGCATGGGCGAGGTACTTCTGGAGACGCACGGGCTCTCAGGGTAGGGCGTGACGGTCACCCGCCTGCCCACTCGCCGGCGTCGCCTGTCACCCTGTGGGCGTATGGATCTCGCCCTGCTCGAATCGACCCTCGCGGAGTTGGGGGAGCCGGCCTACCGGGCCCGGCAGATCTGGGAGTGGACGGCCCAGGGGGCCGACGGGTACGCCCAGATGACCAACCTTCCGGTGCGGTTACGCGACGCGCTCAGCGAGCGGGTGCCCTTCAGCACGATGACCGTGGAGCGGGAAGCCCGCTCGGCGGACGGGACGATCAAGGTCCTGCTGTCCACCCATGATGGCCGTCCGATCGAGGCGGTGCTGATGCGCTACCGGGACGGCCGTCACTCACTCTGCCTCTCCTCCCAGTCGGGCTGTCCGCTCACCTGCGCGTTCTGTGCGACCGGGGCGATGCGGTTCGGGCGCAACCTCACCGCCTCCGAGATCCTCGATCAGGCACTCCACTTCCGCCGCCTCGGCCGGGTCGATCACGCCGTCTTCATGGGGATGGGTGAGCCGATGATCAACCTCGCCAACGTGCTCGCGGCCTGCCGGCGGCTGCCGGATCTGGGGATCGGCCACCGGCACACGGCGATCTCGACCGTCGGTTGGATTCCCGGGATCACGACGCTCGCGGCCGAGCCGATGCCACTGCGTCTCGCCCTCTCCCTCCACGCCGCCGACCCGGCCCTGCGGGAGGAGCTGATGCCCGTCAACGCCCGCTATCCGCTCGCCGAGGTGATCGCCGCCTGTGAGGCGTTCTATGCAGCCAAGCGCCGGATGGTGTTCGTCGAGTACGTGATGCTCGCCGGCGTCAACGATTCGGTCGGCCAAGCCCGCGCGCTCGCCGACCTGCTCGACCCGCGGATGTTCAAGGTCAACATGATCCCCTACAACCCGACCGACTCGACCTTCACCGGCTCCTCCCCCCGGGCGATCGCCGCCTTCGCCGCCGAGCTCGAGCGCCGCGGGCTGTCGGCGACCGTTCGGCTCACCCGGGGGCGGGATATCGACGCCGCCTGCGGGCAGCTCGCCGCCCGCGTCTGAGGGCCGCCGGGGTCCACCGGCCCTTCACGACCCCCAGTGGAAGCTGGCCGTCGCCCCGGCCGCGAGCGTGTCGGTGAAGTACGCCCCGCCGTCTCTGACCGCGAAGGTGATCGGGGCGGCGGAGTGGTTGTAGGCGAGCAGGGCGAGGCTGCCGTCGGGCTCGACGGCAGCGACGTCATCGAGCCCGGCGCTGAGGTAGTCGCGGCCCGGTCCGGTGTAGTGAGCGGTGACGAACGTGTTGGAGGCGATCCGCACCGCCCCGGGAGCGAAGATCTCCGACGCCTGTCCGACCTCGTCGAGGCTGACGGTCGGCGTGACGGTGTGGGTCGCCGGGTCGATCGTCACCGCGCCGCTGCAGCCGGGGCAGCCGCGGTTGGGCTCCTGCACCGGACCGCCGGCCGGGTTCAGGGCGAGGTTCCACAGCAGGACCTGTGAGGCGTCGTTACGCAGCGACTGGATGACGATCTCAGAGATCGGGACGGTGCTGATGCCGGGAGAGCATTCAGTGACGATCGCCCCGAGGCGCGGGTCGAGCGCGTGGACGGCGCTCATCACCGTCGGCGGGCCGTAGTAGCAGTGCCAGGCGATCGCGGCGAGGTTGCGCGCCGCGTCGCCGGTCGCGATCGCGCGCGCGTAGGCGGGCGACCCCCAGCCGACGTCGGCGCCGTCGATCTGCACGTGCAGGCCGGCGCGGTGCAGGCGGGCGGCGAGGGCGGCGTTGATGAGGGCGGACTCGAACGCGGGCCCGATGTTCATCCCCGGGTAGGCGGTCGGGTTGCCCGGCTCATTCGCCGGGGTGATCGCGGTGATCGGAATGCCGGCGGCCCGGTAGGCCTGGAGGAACCGGATCATGTAGGCGCCGTACTCCCCGCCCGCACCGGGCCGGAGCGTGCCGCGGTCACCGACGTTGCCGAGGGAGTCGTTGCTCTTCATCCACGCCGGCACGCTCCACGGCGTCGCAAGCAGGCCGAGGTGCGGGTCGACGGTGAGGGCCTGATGGAGGGCGGGCAGCACCGCGGCGCGGTCATGGGCGATCGAGAACCGGCGCAACGTCGGATCCGGCGGCCCGTCGTCATAGCTGTAGGGGACACCGTTGGTGGTGAAGTCCGAGGCGCCGATCGGGATCCGCAGGACGCGCAGGTCGAGCTCGGCGGGGCTGAACAGCTCGGTCATCAGCGCCTGGCGGGTCGCCGGGGTGAGGTCACCTTCGATCAGTGCGGCGGCGCTGTCGGTCAGCGCGGCCCCGAAGCCGCTGATCGTCTGGGCCCGGGCGCTCGGGTCGAGACGGATCACGCGTGTTCCCGGGGGCGGGGAGCCGGTTGTCAGGGTGAGCGGCGGCTCGGCCCGGAGGGCGACGTGGGCGGCCGGGTCGGTGAGCAGCACCGAGACGGCCGCGGAGCTCGGGCTTGTCGCCTGCGCGGTCGCCGCTCCGACGGCGAGCAGGAGCGCGAGCAGAGCGACGGCCAGCCGCCCCCAGCCGAGCCACCGTCCGGGTGCCGACGGCCGGCGTGTGGGGGACCGGGCCACCCAGGGGCCCATCAGCCGCTCAATGCGTCAGCCGGCGGAGTCGAGTCGGTCGCCCGGTCCCCGCGGCGCGCCTCCCCCGCGGCGAGGAGTCGCTCGCGCAGCTCCTCCTCAACCTCGGGAGCAGGGTCAAAGGCGCTCGGGTCGGGCAGGTCCGCGAGCGAGCCGAGACCGAACAGCTTGAGAAACAGCTCGGTGGTCCGGTACAGGCTCGCACCGAACTGGGAGCGCCCGGCTTCCTCGATCAAGCCACGCTCGAGCAGCGTCTGGGTCGCCGACTCGGCGTTGACGCCACGGATCCGCCCGATCTCGGGCCGACTCACCGGCTGGAGGTAGGCGACGATCGCGAGTGTCTCCGCCTGAGCGCCCGACAGCGGCGGGGTACGTGGCTTGGCGAGCAGCCGCCGGGCGGCGGCCTCGGCATCGGGGTGGCTGGCCAGCACCCAGCCGCCCGCCAGCTCGCGCAGGACGATCCCGGCGTCCCGCTGACGGTAGCCGTGGGCGAGCTCGGTGAGCGCTGCTGCGATCGCGTCGGGTTCGGCCTCACATGCCTCGGCGATCACCGCGAGGTCGAGCGGGTCGGAGCTCAGGAAGAGCAGGGCCTCCACGTCGCGGACGAGGCTCACTGGCCCACCTCAGGCGCTCGCCCGCAACCCGCGGGCGGACCGGTCAGTCGCGGCGACGGTGATCTCGCCGAAGGGCCGCTCCTGTACCCAGGCGAGTTCGCCCTGCTTGTAGAGCTCGAGCAGGGCGAACAGGGTCACGGCGACAGTGACGCGGTCGGCCCCGATGACGGCGTCGTCAAAGCGGAAGCTGCCGCGGCGCAGCAGCGCGCGGACGTGAGCGAGCCGCTCCGCGACGCTCACCTTCGCGGTCGGGATGTGGCTGACGTTGACCTGGGGCGGCAGGGTAAGCAGCGCACCGATCGCCCGCGTGAGCCGGGCGGGCGGGTAGATCGCGTCCGCGAGCGGGAGCGTCGCGCGAGCGAGCGGCTCAGGCAGCGGAGCCGAGCGGAACCGGTAGGGCCCCTCCGCGGCGAGGCGAGCGCTGAGAAAGTCCGCGGCGCCGCGGTAGCGGTGGGCGGCAAGAAGCCGCTCGAGCAGCTCGGCGGCCGCCTCATCCGGGGCCAGCTCGAGGAGATCCTCAAGTTCCTCGCCGGGCAGCATCAGCCGTGACTTGAGCTCGAGCAGCGCCGTGATGAGGACGAGGAACTCCGTCGCGAGCTCGAGGTCGAGCTCCCCGCGCGCCTCGAGGAAGTCGATGTAGGTGATGACGACATCCGCGAGATCGACCTCGAGCAGGTCGATCTCCTCCCGCAGGATGAGGGTGAGCAGCAGATCGAAGGGGCCGGCGAACACCTCGAGGTCGAGTTCGAGATCGATCAGGCGCAGCGGCGAGGGGCGACCGGGCGGGGGCACCGTGCTCAATCTACCGACGGGGGCGGCGGTGGCCCGGTGGCCACCGCCGGCTCAGGCCCGCCCGGTGGCGCCCGGTGCCCGGAGCGGGCCGACGCCCATCGCCTCCCGCACCTCCGCGAGGGTGCCCGCGGCGATCTCCCGGGCGCGGTCGGCGCCGTCCGCGAGGATCGCCTCAAGGCCGGTCTCATCCGCGCGCAGGAAGCTGTAGCGCTCCCGAACGGGGGCGAGATAGCCGACGACGGCCTCCCCGACGGCACGTTTGAGATCGCCGTAGCCCGCCCCCTGAAAGCGTTCCTCGAGCGCAGGCAGGTTCGTCGACTCGACGACGGCGAGGATCTCGAGCAGGTTCGAGACCCCCGGCTTGTCCGTCCCATGGCGGATCTCCCGGTCTGAGTCGGTCACCGCGGAGCGGAACTTCTTCAGGATCGCCTCCGGTTCATCGAGGACGAAGACGGTTCCCTGCGGGCTCGGGCTCGTCGTCGACATCTTCCTCGTCGGCTCCTGGAGGTCCATGATCCGCGCTCCGATCTCCGGGTAGACGCCCTCGGGGACGACGAGCCGGTCCCCGAAACGGCCGTTGAAGCGGTCGGCGACGTTGCGCATCAGCTCGATGTGCTGGCGCTGGTCCTCCCCGACAGGGACGATACCGGCCCGGTAGGCGAGCACGTCGGCGGCCATCAGCACCGGGTAGGTGAACAGGCCGACGGAGACGAGCTCCTGGCGTCCGGCCTTGTCCTTGAACTGGGTCATCCGCTGCAGTTCGCCGTAACCGGTGACGCTCGTCAGCAGCCAGGACAGTTCGGTGTGCTCGGGCACGTCGGACTGGCGAAAGAGAATGCAGCGCCCCGGTTCCAGCCCGGCGGCGAGCAGGAGCGCGGTCAGGTCATACAGGCTCGCGCGCAGCGCGACGGGCTCGTAGGCGACCGTCGTCGCGTGCAGGTCGACGATGCAATAGATCCCCTCGCCGCGGTCCTGCCAGTCGACGTAGGGGCGGATCGCCCCGATGTAGTTGCCGAGGTGCTTGCGCCCGGTCGGCTGGATCCCGGAGAAGATGCGCGCCATCGTCGCGCTGAGGCTAGCGCCCGGCCGTGAGCGCGGCCCGGGCGACCGCGAGCGCGACCCCGACCCGCGGGGCGAGACTGTCGGCGCTCACGTACTCACCCGGGTTGTGGGCCCCTCCCCCCCGCGGGCCGAGCCCGTCGACGGTGAGCGGGATCGTCGGCGCGAAGTGCGACGCGTCGGAGGCGCCGCCGCGCCCGCCGGCGACGATCGGCGCGCCGTAGCCGGCGGCGGCGGCGGCGATCAGGTCGGTGGTTGCCGCCGCCGCGTCCATCGCCGGCCACACCCGCTCGAGCCGAGGGTCGATGCCGACCTCCCCGACACTGCGGGGCACCGTGTCGAGCACGACGGCGAAGGCCTCCGTGTCGTCGGCGCGGATGTCAACGGTCAGCTCCCCGTGCGGGGGGACCATGTTGAGTGCCTCCCCGGCCTGGAGGATCGTCGGGACGACCGTCAGCCGCTCCGGGCCGGCGGGCGCGTGCAGGCGGGCGAGCCCGGTCGCGACCTCCGCGAGGGCGAGCAGCGCGTTGGCTCCGCGGTCGGGCTGGCTGCCCGAGTGGGCGGCCCGTCCGGTCGCGGTGACCCGCAGCGTCCCCGCCCCCTTGCGGGTGACGATCACCTTCTCCTCGCCGTCACCGGTTCGCTCCCCCGCCTCAAAACAGAGGCAGGCGTCATAGCCGCTAAAGCGGGGCGGGTGGATGAACGGGGCCGTACGCCACTCCTCGTCGCAGACGAGCAGCAGCGCGAGCTCGTTGAAGCGACCCGGTTCGGCCAGCAGCGCCCGGAGCACGGCGAGGCTGACGGCGACCCCGCCCTTCATGTCCGCGGTCCCCGAGCCGATCAGGCGATCTCCCTCCCGGCGCACCGGCTGGTGGCGCTCGTGGGAGACGACCGTGTCGAGGTGCCCGAGCAGCAGCAGCCGACGCGTGCCGCTACCGCGGTAGCGGATCAGCAGGTCCTCAGCACAGGCCGGCGAGGAGCAGGGGATTCGTTCCCGCTCAGCCTCGGCGGGAAGGAAAGAGCTGACGAGCTCGATGCACCGTTCGGCCCCGGGATGGTCTCCCCACGGACTGGAGACCTCACACAGGGCCGCCATCTCCGCGGCGACCCGCGCGACCGTCGCCTCATTCACCTCGCTGCCCATCGCCGCCCCGCCGCCGGCCTACAGTATCTGGCGCAGCACGGGCCGGCGGGCCGCGCCGGCCTCGTCGAGGCGCCGCACCGGGGTACCGTAGGGGGCGTGACGGGCGATCTCGGGGTCGGCTCGGGCCTCCCGGAGGACCTCCGCGACGATCTCGACGAACCGGTCGAGCGTCTCCCGGGTCTCCGTTTCGGTCGGCTCGATCAGCAGCGCCTCCTCGACGAGGAGGGGGAAGTACACCGTCGGCGGGTGGACCCCGAAGTCGAGCAGCCGTTTGGCGAGGTCGAGCGTCTTGATCCCCAGCTCGGCCTTCATCGGCGCACCCGAGAGGACGAACTCGTGCATCGCGAGACGGTTGTAGGCGGCGGGCAGGTACTCCCCGACCCCGGCGGCGGCGAGCTTGGCGAGGAGATAGTTGGCGTTCAGCACCGCCGTCTCCGATGCCTCGCGCAGCCCCTCGGCGCCGAGCGACAGGATGTAGGCGTAGGAGCGGACGAACACGCCGTAGTTGCCCTGAAAGCCGCGGAGACGGCCGATCGACTTGGGCCGGTCGAAGTCGAGGTCATAGACCCAGCTGGTGGCGGGAGGGGTGGCGGTGGGCTCACCCCCGCCGTCCGGCGTCGCCGGCCGCCGGATCACCTGCGGGCGCGGCAGGTAGGGCTCGATCCGGTCCGAGACCGCGATCGGCCCCGACCCGGGGCCGCCGCCGCCGTGCGGCTGGGTGAAGGACTTGTGCAGGTTGAAGTGGACGATGTCGAAGCCCATATCCCCGGGGCGGGTGATCCCCATGATCGCGTTGAGGTTCGCGCCGTCGTAGTACAGCGTCGCCCCGACGCCGTGGATGATCTCGGCGATCTGGGAGATGTTCGGCTCGAACAGCCCGAGCGTGGAGGGGTTGGTCAGCATCAGGCAGGCGACGTCTGAATCGGCCTTGGCCCGCAGGTCGGCGAGGTCGACGTTGCCGTCGCGGTCGGTGGCGAGCTTGACGACCTCATAGCCGGCCATCGTCACCGTCGCCGGGTTCGTTCCGTGCGCGGTCTCGGGCGTCAGCACCTTGGTCCGCCGCTCACCGCGGTCCTCGTGGTACGCGCGGGTGAGCAGCACGCCGGCGAGCTCCCCGTGGGAGCCGGCTGAGGGTTGCAGGCTGACGTGCGGAAGGCCGGAGATCTCCGCGAGCGCCTCCCCGAGCCGGTACATCAGCTCGAGGGCCCCCTGGGCCCGGGCGGGGTCCTGGAGGGGGTGCAGGCGGCTGTTGCCGGGCAGCGCGGCGACCCGCTCGTGCAGCTTCGGGTTGTGCTTCATCGTGCAGGAGCCGAGCGGGTAGAACCCGGTGTCGAGGTCGAAGTTGCGCTTGGAGAGCCGGTTGTAGTGGCGGACGATCTCCGGCTCGGTCACCTCGGGCAGCCGCGGCGGCTCGGGGCGGCGCAGGTGGGCGGGCAGGAGCGCCTCCACCGACACGGCGGGCACGTCGAGGGCGGGGGCGACGAACGCCCGTCGGCCGGGCACGGACCGCTCGTAGATGGTCAGCTCGTCATCTGCGGCCTGGGTGAAGGACCGTCCCGGTCCTGGGGCGACGGCGGTCATCTACAGCGCCTCCTCGATCGTGGTGGCCAGCAGGTCGATGTGGGCCCGGGTCCGCTGTTCGGTGATCGCGATCAGCAACTCGTGCTCCGAGAGCCGATAGCCGGGGTTGATCTGTGCCCGCCGGCAGTGGGCGATGACCGCATCGAGGTCACCGTCGACGGTGATCGGGAACTCCCGGATCACCGGCTGGGTGTGGGAGAGCCGAACGCCCGGAATCGCGGCGAGCCGGCGACGGGCGTAGTCGGTCCGGGCGAGCAGCAGCTCGGCGAGCTCGACGATCCCGCGCCGTCCGAGCCAGCTGAGGTAGATCACGCCGGCAAGCGCGTTGAGCGCCTGGGCGGTGCAGATGTTCGAGGTCGCCTTGTCCCGACGGATGTGCTGCTCGCGGGTCTGGAGGGTGAGCACGAACCCGCGGCGCCCGTCGAGGTCGCGGGTCTCCCCCGCCAGCCGGCCGGGAAGGCGGCGCAACAGTGCCTCGGTGACGGCGAAGAACCCGAACGACGGTCCCCCGTAGTCGAGCCGGTTGCCGAGGCTCTGGCCCTCCCCGACGACGATGTCGGCGCCGACCGCGCCGGGAGCCTGGATGATCCCGAGCGGGATCGGGTCGGCCGCGCAGACGAGCAGCGCCCCGGCGGCGTGGGCGGCCTCGGCGCAGGCGGCGATGTCCTCGACCGCGCCGAGGAAGTTCGGCTGGGCGACGATCACCGCGGAGACGTCGTCGCCGAGCGCGCCGAGCACGGTGACGCCGTCAGTGAGCTCGACGACCTCGACGGTCATCCCGTAGCCGTGCGCGTAGGTGGCGAGCGTCTCGATTGCGTGCGGGTGCACGCCGGCGGAGACGACGAACCGGCGGCGGCCGTTATGGTGCTTGGCGACGTACCCGGCGGCGGCGACCGCAGAGGGCCCCTCGTACACCGACGCGTTGGAGACCGGCAGCCCGACGAGCTCGGAGATCGCCGTCTGGTATTCGAACATCGCCTGCAACCCGCCCTGGGAGATCTCGGGCTGATAGGGCGTGTAAGGGGTGAGGAACTCCGACCGGGAGATGATCGCGTCGACGAGCGCGGGCACGTAGTGGTCATACATCCCGGCGCCGAGGAAGGTGATCTCATCCTCGGCGGACACGTTCGCCGAGGCGAGCCGGGACAGCTCACGGAAGACCTCCTGCTCGGCGAGCCCGGCGGGAAGATCGAGGCGCCGTTCCAGCCGCAGCGGGGCGGGGATGTCGGCGAACAGCGCCTCGACGGAGTCGACGCCGATGACCTCGAGCATCTCGGCCCGGTCGGTGGGGGTGACCGACGTGTAGGTGCTCATGGCAGCGTCGCCGCGTAGGCGGCCGCGTCCAGCAGCGTCTCGATCTCCGCCGGGTCCGACAGGCGGACCTTGACGAGCCATCCCGCTCCGTAGGGGTCCTCGTTGATCGCCTCCGGGTTCGCGGCGAGCGCCTCATTGACGGCGACGATCTCCCCCGACAGCGGGGCGATCACCTCCGACACGGCCTTGACCGACTCGACCTCGGTGTAGGCGGCGTCCTTGCTGACGGTGCTCCCGACGGCGGGCGCCTCGAAGAAGACGACCTCGCCGAGCGAGTCCTGGGCGTACCAGGTGATGCCGAAGGTCGCCTCGTCCCCGTCCACGCGCGCCCAGTCATGCTCGGCGTGGTACTTCAGCTCGCTGGGATAGTCGCCATCAGCCATCAGCAGGTTCCTTTGGGTAGAGGGGCTTGGATGCGACGACGGCCTCACGCGGCGCGCCGCGAACGTCGATCGTCAGGGGGGTGCCGACCGCGGCGTGGTCGGCGAGCACGTAGGCGAGCCCGATCCCCTGCTCGAGGCTCGGGGAGAAGCTGCCGCTCGTGACGGTGCCGATCGGGTGCCCGTCCGAGTCGATCACCGGGTTGCCCGGCCGGGGAATCCCGGGGCCGGTGAGCGTGAAGGCGATGAACCGCACGCTCGGGCCGGCGGCCCGGATCGCGGCGTTTGCCTCCGCGCCGATCCCGCCGCTGTCCTCCTTGACCGCCCAGCCGAGACCGGCGCTGATCGGGTCACGGTCGGTCGACAGGTCGTTGCCGTAGAGGTGAAAACACGCCTCGAGGCGGAGCGTGTCACGGGCGCCGAGACCGGCCGGGACCGCGCCGGCGCTGAGCAGGGCCCGCCACACGGTGGGTGCGTCGGCCGGAGCGAGCAGCAGTTCGACGCCGTCCTCACCGGTGTAGCCGGTGCCGGCGATGAGCATCTCGACACCGGCGACGCGCCCGGGCCGGATCTGGAACCGCTCCGGGAGCGGGCCGTCGCCGAGTCCGGCGACGAGCCTGCGGGCGGCCGGCCCCTGGACGGCGAGCATCGCGTAGTCCTCGGCGGCATCGACGATCTCGACGTCGGCGTTCAGGCCGTGGGCGCGGAACCAGGCGAGGTCGGCGGCGTGGTTGGCCGCGTTGGTGACGGTGAGGAACTCCGTCGCCGACAGCCGGTAGCTGAACAGGTCGTCGAGGACCCCGCCGTCGGGCCGGCACAGCAGGCTGTACTGGGCAGCGCCGTCACCGAGCCGGCTCACGTCGTTGCTGCTGAGGTGCTGAAGGCAGGCGAGCGCGCCGGGGCCGCGGGTGAGGATCTGGCCCATGTGGGAGACGTCGAAGATCCCGGCGTGAGCGCGGACCGCCAGATGCTCGCTGCGGATCGATCCATAGTGGATCGGCATCTCCCATCCGGCGAAGGCCACGAGCTTGGCGCCGGCGCTCACGTGCTCCTGATACAGCGGGGTGCGGCGGATCTCGGCGCTCACCTCCGGGAGGATAGGACCCGGGCCGATGGATCCGGTCACGGCCGTGGTCGCCCACGCGCGTCCGCTCGGGGCGCAGCGGGGCCGACCTGAGCGGTCGCGTGATACAGGCTCGACATCACCTGAAAGGACGGCTTCGGATTGCCGTACTGATCGAGCACGCCCTTGTCGACGAACGGCGGGTTGCCGATCGGGTCGCCTCCGTCGTAGCCCGGTTCGGCGGCGAAGTCCTGCATCGGGAACCAGATCGCCCCCGCGAGCCAGTCGAGCTGGTCGAAGACGCCCATCGAGTAGGCGAGCATGTCGTCCTGATACTGGTAGGTGCCGCGAACCTCGACCGGCCCGTTGCGGTCGCCGCCGTAGCCGACCTCGGTCACCATCAGCGCCTTGTCCGGATAGCAGGCGCGAACGCTCTGCAGGAACGGCTCCAGGGCTTGGCGGTCGGCGGTCGCCCCGCCGTTCTCATCGAACCACCCGAAGTACTCGTTGATCCCGATCACGTCGAGCGGGGCGTAGGCGACGGGTTGGCAGCCGATCCCCGGCCAGTCCTCGACGGCCATCCCGACCGGTCGGGTCGGGTCGAGGCGGTGAGCCTCGGCGGCCTGAGATTTGATGTAGGAGATCTCCGGACCGGTCGCGGTCGCCGGGAGCTCGTTGGCGATGCTCCAGAGCAGGATCGACGGGTGATTCTCGTTCGTCATGATGTTGTCGGCCAGCAGCCGTGCGGCCGCTTGGCGCCAGCCGGGGGAGCTGAGGTTGGCGTCATTCTGCTGCTCGGAGAGGAAGCTGCCGTAGACGGGGATCTCAGACCACAGCAGGATTCCGTCCTCATCGGCCATCTGCTCGGCCTCCGGATCGAGCGGGTAGTGCTCGCGGATGATGTCGGCTCCGAGGTCGTGGGCCCAGGTGAGCAGCTGGCGTTGCTGGGCAACGCTGAGGGCGGCCCCGGTCTGCACGGTCTGCTCGTGGATGCTGACGCCGCGCAGGTGCAGCTGCTGCCCGTTGAGATAGAGCAGACCGCCGTGCCAGCTGATCTCCCGCACCCCGGAGGCGTAGCGGTAGCCGCCCAGGCGCCGTCCCCGCGCATCGGTGAGGGTGAGCGTCGCGGCATACAGGAACGGGTGCCCGGGCGCCCACAGGCGCGGGTGAGCAAGCGTCGCCGTCGCAGTCGGTCGCCACACCCCCCCGACAGGGATGCGCGCCTCACCGAAGTCGAGTGTGAGCGGTCCGTAGCGGCCGGCGAGCGCGACGGTCTCGGGACGACGGGTCGGGTTCGTCACCGTCGCCTGCTCCTCGATCTTCGCCGCGCAGCGTGGGCAGGGCAGGACCGGTCGGATCACGGCCGCGTCGAGGTTCGCCTCGGCGACGGGCCGCAGGTAGACGGCGTCGAGGATGCCTCCGAAGTTCCACCAGCCGCTCTGGGGCCCGGCGGGGAGAGTGGTGGGGGTGTGGGTGTCGTCGACCCTGACCACGAGCGTGTTCGCGCCCGCACGGAGGTCGCCAACCACGAACTCGAACGGAAGGTAGGCGCCCGCGTGGGTTCCGAGCAGGTGGCCGTTGAGCCACACCTCGGCGTCGTAGTTGACCGATTCGAACTGGATCACCCAGCGACGGGCCGAGCGCGGCACGTACCGAGTGAAGGCGTGCGCGGGCACCGTGAAGTCACGCCGGTACCAGCCGACCGTTCCGGCGAAGCCCGCCGCGGTGTAGTTCCCCGCGTTCCAGGCGTTCGGGATCGCGACCTCGCTCCACTGACTCGTCGGGTTGCCCGGTCGCCAGTACCCCTGGCTGATGCCGAGGTTGTCGGGGTCGGGGCGGTAGAGCCAGGTGCCGCCGAGCGTGTAGCGGTTCTCGGGGCCGTCGGTCTCGAGCGCCCCCGGGGTGGGCGGCTGGGCGACGTAGGGAGTGAGCTGGCGGTAGGGCAGGCCGTAGGTCGGGGTGACCGTCGTACCGTTGGCGACCGGCGGCCCGGGTGCCGGGGCGGCGGGCGTCGTTGCGACGCTCCCCCGATCGGGGACCGGTGTCGCTTGGGCCGGCGGCTGGCCGGTGACGCCGAACCAGCCGCCCGCGACGACGACCGTGAGCGCGAGCGCGATCGGGGCCCGGCGGGAACGGCGGCGGTTATGCGCACGCCCGATCACGGCAGGACCCGGATCAGCTCGGTGAGGGTGGTGAGGTTGCCGGCGTGGTCGCGGACGCTGGCGGTGATCCGGTAGACCCCCGGGTCGGCGTAGCGGTGGCTGACGCGGGCGAGCCGGGGGCCGTGCACGGTCGGGGTGCCGTCGCCCCAGTTGAGGGTCACGAGAGCGACGCCGCTGGCGGTGGCGCCCGGCTCGGTCGGGTTCGGCGGATCGGTGGCGTGCAGCGCCGCCCGCTCGAGGAGCCCGGCCCGACGCGGGCCGCTGAGGCGCAGGGCGAGGGTTGGTGGGTAGGTGTCGACGACGAGCACCCCGGCGCGTGAGGTGGAGGTCTGCCCGGCGGGGTTGGTGGCGGTCACCTGCCAGGCGTAGGTGCCGTCGGTGAGCGGGCCGAGGGGGATCGCCGTCGCCGCCGTCTGGGCGACCGGCCGCCCGTCAAGGCTGACCGTGTAGGTGACCGGGCCCCAGTCCTCGGGCGCCGGGTTCCAGGCGAGAGTGGGCCGGCTTGTCGTTGCCTCGACCCGGCCGGGGGCGAGCCCGGGCGAGCCCGGCGGAGTGTAGAGCTGCTCGGTGTCGATCGCCAGCGCTCCCGGGCTGCCCTGGACCCACGCGACGATCCCGTCGCCGCGGCCGTCCCCGGCGATCGCGAGCCCGTCGGTGGACTGGACCGGCCCGTTCGCTGGGCTCGACAGCGCCACCGGCCCACTGAAGTCGACGCCGTCCTCGGCAACGTCGACCATCACCGAACCGAGGCCCGGCCCGCCGTCGGCGACCCAGGTGAGCGCGCTCGTGATGAGGCCGAACACCCCCGGCACGGGGTCCGGAGCGGCCGCATTCGTCTGCGCTCCGACGGGCTGGGTCGCCTGGGGCACGCCGTTGGTGTCGAGGACGGTGCCGGCGACACCGTAGGGAGCGGTCGGGCCGCCACCGGAGGTGGCGGTCCCCGCGACGATCGGTGCCTGTCCGACCGCGGCGGTGATCAGGCCGCGACCGTACTCGCTCATGGCGATCTGTGGATCGTCTCCTGCCAGCCCGGATTGGGTGATCCCGTCGACCGCCGTCGTCGGCCCGGTGTCCTCGGCGATCAGCCGGGTGAGCATCGCCCTCGTCACCGTACCTCCGCCGTCGGAGAACGTCTCGTCGAAGACGATGTCGGGGTAGCTGGAATCACCGCCGGAGGCGACCTGGGGGGCGCCGGCGCTCACTTCGGTGAGCCCGGCGTACGTCGCCGGGTCGTCCTGCTCGGTCTCGACGCTCGTCTCGGTGCCCCACACCCGCCGTGAGTAGACGTGCCCGTTCTCACCCCAGGCGACGATGCCGACCCCGTCACTGGCGGCGACGATGCTTGGAGCGCCCGATCCGGTGCCGGCGTCGTCGGGGGTGACGTTCATCGCCTCCGGACTCGCGGGCGTCCAGGCGGTCCCGTTGAAGTACTCGACGTCGACGGAGCTGCCTGCACTCATCGTGGCGGTGTAGGCGAGGTAGCCGACCCCGAACAGGTTCATCGAGATCGCGGGCGCGGACGCGTCGGTGGCGAGCAGCTGCGGAGGGGTCAGCGCGCCGGCGCCCGAGGTCGCGTCGGTGACGTAGAGGTCCGATCCGCTGAGGAAGGCGATCAGCAGACGACCGCCGGTGTCGGCGCTGATGACCGGATCGGTCGCGCCCGCCAGAACGCCCGTGTCGAGTTGCTGGGGTGGCTGGAGGACACCCCCGAGCAGGCGGGCAAGGTAGACGTGGCTGATCCCGCCGACGGTGGCCGAGTAGACGATCCCGCCGCTGCCGTCCCGGGCGACGGCGACCCCGCCCAGCGTCACCTGACCGAGCCCGCTGACGAGCTCGTGCACCCCGCCGGGCACATCTTGGGCGCCGGCCGGAGCCGGCGCCAGGGCGACGGCGGCGCCGGACAGGAGCGCGACCAGGCACACGGATGCGAGCCACCGCGAGGCGGCGACGGGCAGGTGCCGCCGGTTCGCGCCCGCCACCGCACGCTGCGCCGCGCAGCGGCGGCGGTGATCGCGCGAGGGGGTGGTCAGCGGAACTCGGAAGACGTGCACGGCACTGGGGCGCGCTCCCGCAAGCGCTCCGGGTGAACGGCCTGCGACGCCTCCGCTCTCTCAACGAGACGGTGGGCGGAGAAGTTGCGCGGCGCGTCGGCGCCGCGCGTCTTCGCCATGCGGTCTAGCGGTCCTTGAGGAAGGACGGGATGTCGATCTCGTCGTCCCGGATCTCCAGGCTCGAACGCTGGCGGTCATCGAGTGACACGTCACCGCGCTCGCGCCGCCGCGGACGATCGGTCCCCGCCGGGGCCCGGCGCACGCTGGCAAGTCCGGCGCTCGTTCCGCCCCGTTCGCGGTCAAAACCGGTCGCGATGACGGTGACCCGAACCTCATCGGACATGTTGTCGTCGATCACCGACCCGAAGATGATGTTCGAGTTCGTCGCCGCCGCGGTCTGGACGATCTCGGCGGCCTCGTTGACCTCGAACAGACCGAGATCGTGGCCGCCGGTGATGTTGAGGAGGATCCCGGTCGCGCCCTCGACCGACTCCTCGAGCAGGGCGCTGGAGATCGCCTGCTTGGCTGCCTCGGCCGCGCGGTTCTCACCGGATGAGCTGCCGATGCCCATCAGCGCGGTGCCGGCGTCGTGCATGATCGTGCGGACGTCGGCGAAGTCGACGTTGATCAGGCCGGGGATCGTGATCAGATCGGTGATCCCCTGCACGCCCTGGCGCAGAACGTTGTCGGCCTCACGGAAGGCGTCGAGGATCGTCGTGCGCCGCTCGACGAGCGCGAGCAGCTTCTCGTTCGGGATCACGATCAGAGTGTCGACGTACTCCTTCAGCTTGGCGATCCCGTCCTGGGCCTGGCGGGCGCGCTGGGTCCCCTCGAAGGAGAACGGGCGGGTGACGACGCCGACGGTGAGGGCGCCGATCTCGTTCTTGGCGATGTCGGCGATCACCGGGGCCGCGCCCGTGCCAGTGCCGCCGCCCTCCCCCGCGGTCACGAAGACCATGTCCGCACCCTTGAGCGCCTCCTTGATCTCGTCTCGGGATTCGGCGGCCGCGCCCTGGCCGACCTCCGGGTTCGCCCCGGCCCCGAGGCCCTTGGTGAGCTCGTGGCCGATGTTGAGCTTGATGTCGGCCTCACACATGGCGAGCGCCTGGGCGTCCGTGTTCGCCGCGATGAACTCGACGCCGCGCAGGCCCGCGTCGACCATGCGGTTGACCGCGTTGGTTCCACCGCCGCCGACACCGACGACCTTGATCACTGCGAGGTATGAGCCGCTGCTCTCCATGCTCTTCTTTCGTCCGACCCTGAATGTAGCGTTGAGGCTTTATTGCCCAGCGCCCGTGTTTCGGCAGAGTTTGGCACCTTACGCACCCAGGTTCCGTGCCGTCAACGCGCCGGCGGGGGCGCAACAATTCTTTCAGAACCCAGAACCCTCGATCCTCGCCCGAGACTCTCGACTCGTCTGCGGTATACCTCGACTTTAGGTTGAGGCTTACGTCACCCTCCGGCACCGACCCCTGCGGCCGGCCGCTCGGGGGCTGTGACGTCGATGTAGGACGCGCCGGCCGAGTTCGGGCTCGCGAGCACCGCGTCCGCCGCCGCCCATTTGGCCGCGAGGTCTCGGGTGCTGCCGAAGTACAGCGCCGGTCCGTTGTGCAGTTGCAACGTGACCCCATGTGCGGTGTCGGAGCGGGCGGCGGTGATCTCAGCGAGCATCTGGAACGGTGCCGCGCTCAGGACCGCGAGTGTTGCGAGCGTTCCCGGGGCCGTGATCGGCCGGCCGGCGGCGTCGGGCGCCAGGGTGAGGAGGGGAAGACCGCGCACCGGCCGGCCGGGAAGCAGGACGCCGTGGGCGTCGACGGCGACGAGGGCCCCCCCACTGTGGACCGCGGCGACGGGGATCGTCTCATCGACGGCGATCGTGACCCCGTGGGGGAAGTGCAGCTGCGCGGTGACCCCTGCGATGTCCGGATAGCCGGCCACGGCCTGTTTCAGGGCCGCTGCGGAGAGATCGAGCGTGGTCATCCTCCGGGCCGTGCGCGTGAGGACGGTGCGGATCTGGCGGGCGTACTCACCGGAGAGGCCGGTCACCTGGACCTGTCGGATCGCCACGAGTGAGGATGAGCGCAGCCACAGCCAGCCCCCGCCGAGGAGCAGGAGCCCGATTCCCATGGCCAGGAGGATCCGGCGCCAGCGTCTGGGGCGTACGATCCGCACGCGCCCGCGCGGTCGGCGCAGTGCGGTCGCCACCATCAGCGCTCTCGCCACCTGGCGGGCAACGTCACCTCACCGAGGGTCTGCACCTCGGGCTCGAGCTCGACACCGAAACACTCGTGCACGCGCCGGGCGCCGAGCTCCATCAGGGCGACGACCTCCGCGGTCGTCGCCGCACCGTGGTTCTCGATGAAGTTCGCGTGCTTGGCGGAGAACCCCGCCCCCCCGACCCGGAGGCCGCGGCAGCCGGCGCGTTCGAGTAGCTGCCCGGCGGTCGCCCCCTCGGCCCGAGGGTCGTCGGGGTTCTTGAATGTGGAGCCGAAGGTCTTGATGCCGGCGGGCTGAGACGCCCGCCGGCGCGCCCGCAGGTCCGCCAGCGCCGCTCGGACGGCGGCGGGGTCGGCTGGCCTGAGTCGGAACCGTGCGCGGGTGACGATCTCCCCCGACGTCAGGTTCGACCGACGGTAGGCGAACCCGAGGTCCGCCGGGAGCCGTCGGTTGGTTCCGTCACCGGAGACGACCTCGACCCAGTCGAGCGTCCGGGCGAGCTCGCCACCGTAGGCGTTGGCGTTCATCCGCACTGCACCCCCCACCGTGCCGGGGATCGAGACGCCGAACTCGAGCCCGGCGAGGCCGGCCGCGGCGGCGGCGGCGGCGACGGCGGGCAGGCGCGCCCCCCCTCCGCAGGTGATCGAGGATCCGGTGATCTCCGTGTCGGAGAGATGCTTGTCGAGTTTGATGAGGACACCGTGGAAGCCCTGGTCGGCAATGAGTAGGTTCGACCCGGATCCGATGACCCCTACCTCCAGCCCGCTGACGGTCGCCCAGTCGAGGAGGCCGCGCAGCTCATCGAGGCCGCTGGGGCGAGCGAAATAGGCTGCCGGCCCCCCGGTGCGAACGGTGGTGAGGCGGGCTCCGGAGACGTCGCGGTTCACGCCGGGGGGCGGATGGGTGACAGAGGAGGCCATGGTGGTGCGAGGAAAACGAGGCTGCCTCAGCCAGAGTAGAGCGACCGTCGGAGGGAGCGGCACCCGGCGGTCGGGCCCAACCTCCGGCCGTGATCCGGAGCCGCGCCATCACGGCGGCGCGGCTCAGTCGGGGCTGACGAGCTCCCGGCCGAGCCGGTCAAGGTCACCGGCACCCATCAGCAGGCACAGGTCGCCCTCCCTGAGGGTGCTCGTGAGCCAGCCGCGCAGCTCCTCGCGGGCCCGCAGCCAGAGCACGGTCCGGCCCGCGCCGTGATCGGCCGCGGCCGATGCGACGAGGCGCCCGTCGACTCCGGGAAACGCTCCTGCGCACTCCCGGGCGGGGTAGATGTCGGTGACGGCGACGAGGTCGGCGCCGGCCAGTGACGCCCCAAACCCGTCGGCGAGCATCCGGGTGCGGCTGAACAGGTGCGGCTGGAAGACGGCGACGAGGCGGGCGGGAGCGAGGGTCCGCGCGGCGGCGATCGCCGCCGCGAGCTCGGTCGGATGGTGGGCGTAGTCGTCGTAGACCCAGGCGCCGGAAACGGTGCGTCCGAGCCGCTCCATCCGTCGGCGGGCGCCGCTGAAGTGCGCGAGGGCCGCGACGGCGGCGACCGGCTCGATCCCGGCGAGCGTGCTCGCCCACAGCGCCCCGGCGGCGTTGACGGCGTTGTGCTGGCCGGGAACGGCGAGGGTCACCGTGTGGCCTTGCCAGACAAAGCGAGCCCCGGCCGGACCGAGGCTCGCGGCTGGCGCGTCATAGGCGATCGTCTCCCCCGCCCGGGCGGCGAGCCGACGCAGTGCGGGACGGTCCCAGACGACGGCGCGCTCGGCGCCGCCGAGGAACGTCGCGAGCGTCTCCTCGAGGTCAAGGCGGGAGCGGTAGGTGGCGTGGTGGTCGAGTTCGGCGTTGGTGAGCACCGCGATCGCCGGCCGGTAGTGCAGGAGCGAGCGGTCCGACTCGTCGGCCTCAACCACCATCCACTCGCCCGCCCCCCATTCGGCGTTGTGGCCGCTGCTGCGCAGCTCACCGCCGATCATGTAGGCCGGATCGGCCCCGCACGCGCGGAGGATGTGGGTGATCATGCTCGTCGTCGTCGTCTTCCCGTGAGTTCCACTGACGGCGATCAGTCGCTTGAGGGCTGTGATCTGGGCGAGCAGTTGCGCCCGGTGCAGTTCGCCGCCGCCCCCCTCTGACCGGGCGACGACCCGCTCGGGGTTGTCAGGGTCGACCGCGCTCGAGTAGACCACCTCCGCCCCGGCGGGGACGTGGTCGGCGGCGTGTTCGCCGACGATCGGTTCGATGCCCGCCGACCGGACGTCACGGAGATGGGTGCTCTCGGCCCGGTCAGAGCCGGAGACGGAGGCGCCGAGGCGGTGGGCGATGACCGCCAGGCCACTCATGCTCGCGCCGCCGATTGCGCAGAAGTGCAGCCGCCGTCCGGCCCAGGGCCGGTCGGCGTCCGTCGGGCTGGTGAGACTCACTCCCGGGTGAGGACGACCACGGGGATCTGGCGGTCGGTCTTGGTCTGGTACTCGTCGTAGGCCGGCCACTCCCTGACCATGATCGCCCACAGCTCGTCGCGCTCGGCGCCTTCGGCGTCGCGGGCGCGGGCGGCGAACACGTCCGGACCGACCTGCACCTGCACGTGCGGATCGGCTGTGAGGTTGACGTACCAGGCCGGATGCTCGGGAGCGCCTCCCTTGGAGGCGACGACGACATAGTCGTCGCCTCGGGTGCCGTAGATGAGCGGGGCGATCCGCGGGTCACCCGAGCGCTTCCCCGTCGTCGTCAACAACAGGCAGCGGGTACCCTGCCACTCGTGCCCCTCGGCCCCCGCCGTCGCGATGTACCGCTCGACGTGTTCTGTTCCAAACAGCGCGCTCATGGCTGCAGCGTAACGCGTGCGGCAGCCCGGCTCCCGGCTCGCCTGGCGTTGATCGGCCTGCTCGCCGCGCTGATCGCCGCGGGTGCCGTCGCGGCGCCGGGTCCGGCGCGCGCCGGGGCTCGAATCGGCGCGGCCCGTCCGAGGCGGGGCGGGTGCGCGGCACCGCGTCTGCCGGCGACCCGGGAGCCGAGCAACCCGCTGATGCTCACTCCCGCCCCGTCCGGCGGTGATCCGCTGCGGGGCGCGCACTTCTACGTTCCCGGGCCGGCCCGGGGGGCCGCGGCCGGAGCGATCGCCCGACTGCTCGGCCTCACGAGCGCCCCACTGGGCTCCGGTCGCGCGCTCGCTCCCTTCTCTGACTCGCTCTCCTGGGCGGCGTTCTCCCGCACCGTCGCCGAGGACCTTCCCCATGCGAGCCCGAGGGTCGCTCGACAGGTCCGCCTGCTCGAGAGGATCGCCGCCGAGCCCCAGGCCCAGCGGGTCTCCCGCTACTCCCAGGGCGGCACCCCCGCCGGGATCTTCGCCCAGACCGAGAAGATCTTCTGCACCCTCCTGCAGGCCGACCCGCACACGATCCCGATCATCAGCACCTACTTCCTGCATCCCGAGCTCGGCGGGTGCGCGACGCGGGCCGAAATCGACGCCGACGCGCCGAACTTCCGCGCCCAGATCGACGCGATGGCCCAGGCGATCGGCCGGCGCCCGGCCGTCCTCCTGCTCGAGTTGGATGCGGTCGGCTCCTCCTCCTGCATCGCCCGCCACGGCGGGCTCGGCGCCTGGGAGGGGCTGATGCGCTTTGAGGCGCTCACCCTCGAGGCCCTCCCCCACACCGCCGTCTACCTCGAGGGCGGTTACTCGGATTCCAACTCGCCGGCCTATGCGGCGCGGATGCTCAACGCCGCCGGGGTCCGCCTGATCCAGGGTTTCTTCACCAACGACACCCACAACGAGTGGACGAGCGACGAGCTGCGCTACGCGAAGGCAGTGTCGGCCCGCACCGGTGGCGCCCACTTCATCATCAACACCGCCACCAACGGGCGCGGACCGCTGCTCAACCGCCACCCGCGCACCCAGGGGATCGAGGCGCTCTGTAACCCGCCGGGTCGCGGCCTCGGTATCCCGGATACGACCACCCCGGGCCTCAACAGTCACCTCGACGCGCTGCTGTGGACCTTCCCCCCGGGGAACAGCTCCGGCTCCTGTCACGGCGGGCCGCCGAGTGGCACCTTCTGGGTCGCCCGAGCGATCAGCCTCGCCGCTCACGCCAACGATCAGCTCGGGCCCGGGTACCCGTCCCGCCCCTACTGAGCCGCTCCGCCGCTCGATCCGTTGCGGCTCGCCACGCGGGCGGACCGGGTCGGCGCGTCCGCCCGCGATGAACCTCCCGCGGCGAGCATCTCCGTGTCCGCCCGGCCGATCGTCGCCCCGATGCTTTCGGGGGGTCGCCACCGGGCAAATCCGATTCGGACCGGGACGGCGCCGTCCGCGTCTGCGGAGGCGCTGAAGCGGGCACGAGCGACCTCAATGTCGATCCCCGCCATCACGCAGAGGAACTCGTCGCCCCCGAGCCGGATGATCAGGTCGTAGGGGCGCACGAGCGACCGGAGCCGCGCGACGACACGGAGCAGCAGCGCGTCGCCCGCGGCGTGACCGGCGCTGTCGTTGACCGCCTTCAGGCCGATCACGTCGAGATAGCCGACGACGATCGAACCGCCGTTGCGGCTCGCGCGCACGCACTCCAACTCGAGCTCAGCGAGCCCCGGCGCCCGGGTGAACGCCCCGGTGAGAGAATCCTGCACGCTGGACTGGACCATCGCTGCGAGAGCTCGGCAGTGAGTGAGGGCTTCCGCCCGGTCCTGGGCGGCCCGTTCGCGGTCCCTTGCGGCCCACGCCCGTTCCTCGGCTGCATTTTTCATCCGGGCCGCGGCCGCCTCTGCGCGATAGCGCTCGGCGAGCTGACGCGATCGGGCGGCGCTGGCCAGCAGTTCCGCCCCGGTGACCGGACGCCGGCCCCCGGCCCGGAGGTCGTCGAGGTCGAGGGCGTCGAGTTGCACGTCCCGGAGATCGGCAGCGCCGTCACGGGCGCGAGCCGCTGCGTCGGCCGCTCGAGCCCGTGCCTCGCGGGTCTCGGCCGACTGCACGTACTGAGCCGCACTCCGAATCGGTGATCGCGATGGGAGGAGGTGCAGGTGGGGGTCAGGGGGCATGACGCCCCGTCCGAAGTCGGATGCGGCTCGAGGGGCCTCCCGGCTCTCCGCGCGCGACCGGACAGGATTCACCGGCGAGCCTCCCGGGGTGGCCGATCTCAGGCGAGGGCCCCCTGGGTCCGCGGAGGGCGCACTCTCCGTCACGTCTGGGTCGACGTCACGAGGGACCGGCTGAGTGCCGAGTCCTGACTCACGTGCTGGTGACGCGGTGCCAGGAGGTTGAGGTGGCGTCATGCGAACTCCCGGGTTGTCAGCGAGAACAACGCGAAAGTCCGACCGGACTGCTGTCTCTGACAACGGTTCAGCCTCGCCCTTCCAGCAGGACGCTATCACTGCCGGCGGCCAGGAGCAAGACGCGTGCCCGCGGCGGCTGATCTCGCATCGGCCGCCGTCCGTCACCCGCACGGGCGATGGACGGTATGGTGATGGACAGAGGGCCACTCACGGGGCTGGCGATGACAGAAGCGTGAGCCTGGACTTCCGCGGTCCCAGGCACGCGCGGTTCCATGCTCCCCTTTCAACCTCACTCTGCTGCGCTCGGCTCTCGCGCAGCCACTCCGGGCTCTCGAGGGCTGACGACCGCCCTGGATGTCGCCCTCATGAACGCAGTCTGCCTCGGCCAAGCGGACGCGTACGCGGAGCTCTACCGGCGCTATCACCGGCGCGGTCTACGCCTGGCCCAGTCGATCTGTGGACAGTGGACCGACAGCGAGGACGCCGTCCAGGACGCGTTCCTCTCCCTCTGGCGTAACCCGCGGAGTTACCGGGCAGACCGCGGCACGGTCGCCGCCTGGCTCCTGGGGACCGTTCGCAATCGCGCGATCGACGTGATGCGCCGGAACGGGCGCGAACTCGCCCGCCAGACGGTCGCGCAGGCGACGTGCCTCGAGGATGACGGTCCGGCCGATCTTGCTGATGCGACGGCTCTCACTGAGCAGGTGGCAGAGGTGAGAGCCGCACTGCTCCGGCTTCCCGAGCGCCAACGCGAGGCCATCTGCCTGAGCTACTACGCTGGCCTCTCCCACACCGAGATCGCCCGACGGGTCGGACTACCGCTGGGCACGGTCAAGGGGCAGGTGCGTCTCGGTGTCGGCACGCTGGAGCGTCGGCTC
This sequence comes from Conexibacter sp. DBS9H8, assembly GCF_023330685.1. Lineage (GTDB taxonomy): Bacteria > Actinomycetota > Thermoleophilia > Solirubrobacterales > Solirubrobacteraceae > Palsa-465. The sequence goes on along the minus strand of NZ_CP097128.1, from coordinate 2,123,854 downwards.
GCCCGCCCGAGTCGCTGAGGCTCCATGCGGTGGGGGGGTCTCGGACAGCAGGATGCCGTCGGGACGCAGGGCGGGCGGCATCAGGCCATAGAGGCGCGCAACCTGTCCCGTGAGGCCGACGAGGATCAGGCGCCCTCCCGCGCGTCGCCTGCCTTCGCCCGCCATCGTGATCGTCCACATCCCGACGAGGTCGATGAACGCGAGCGCGCTGACGTCGAGGACGACGAGGCGCTCACGGCGAGCCGCCAGCGCCGCACTCAGCAGCGGGGCGGACATCAGGTCAAGTTCGCCCCACAGAGCGAAGTTGACGGCATCATGGCGGCCACACCGGATGGTGAGCCCCCACTGACGGAGCACCTCCTCCGGGACTGCGGTGTCTGGGGCGGGGGTGGGTGCTGAGGACATGGGCGCGGCTCCGCGATCGCGATCAACGTTCGGCGAAGTCAGAGCGTGCTGCCGGTCTGCACCGACGTCAGTCGCTGCCCTCCTTCCGAACGATAGTGATCAGGGTCGTCGACGTCCAGTCTCCAGGACCCCCACCCGCGGGGCTCAGGCATCCCGCCGAAGCCCCGTTGGCGAGTCACGTCTCGCCGGTCCCCCGGTCCTCCGGAGTTGCCCCTCCGGAAGCCGCCGGGGTGAGGAAGAACAACTCGATCTCGATGTCCGGGCCGACGTGATGGTTGGAGATGAACGCGAGCACCGTGCGGCCCGTGAGTCGCTCGACCGCCTCGATGAACCGATCCTGCATGGCGTTCTGGAACGCGTTGCGCACCTCTTGCACGATCGTGCCGCGCTGGACCTCGATCAGCGTCTTCTCGACGTCGGTGTAGACGCCACTCAGCACGCAGGCGAGAAGATCGTCGCCAAGGAGGATCGTCCTGGCGGACACCGGCTCGCGGTGGTAGTACCGGTAGTGAAATCCGACCATCGCGCTCGTTACGGCGAGCAGCAGTTCGCTGCCACTGAGCGGACCTCGGGGGGACGCCATGCGCCGCTCTCTCTCATCCTCCGGTTCGGTGTCGCACGAAAGGCAGAAGGACGGGAACCCGCCGGGCTCCTGCGAGCATACCCGACCCGCCGCGCGCAGATGCGAAACGCTTGGTCCTCGGCGGTATGGTGGGTCGATGAACCCGCCGAAGGTCACGCGTCCCCAGAATCACGGTGACGCGCTGACGGAGATATCGGACGGCCTCGTCGCGCTGCTCAAGGAGTTCTACGGTCGTGGCCCGAGCCGGGCCAAGACCTACTACGAAGACGACCTCGTCGTCTGCGTCCTCCGCGGGGGCTTCACGCGGGTCGAGCAGACCCTGCTCCAGGGTGGCCGCGGCGCGATCGTCATCCAGCAGCGGATGGCCTTTCAAGACCTCATGCGCGATCGCTTCGAGGCGGTGATCGAGCAGGCCACAGGACGCAAGGTGATCGGCTTCATGAGCGGCAACCAGCAGGACCCGGACATGATGTGTGAGGTCTTCATCCTCGCTCCCAGCGACCTGATCAACGAGCCCGGCGAACCGGGGGATCCCCGGACGTCCTGAGCGTCACTTCCCTACTCTGACGGTCGGCGGCTCCCGTGCGCGAGGGAGAGCACCTCTGCGGCCACGGCCGTCGCCGCCCCGGGGCGGGCACGGCCAGCCGCAGCGGCCGCCATGTTCGCACGGCGGGTACCGTCGGCGAGGATCGTCGTCGCCTCAGCGGCGAGACGCTGAGGGGTGAGTTCATCGTCGGGGAGCAGGACGGCGCCACCGGCGTCGACGAGCCAGCGGGCGTTGGGCGTCTGGTGGTCGCCGGTCACGTTCGGGGACGGGATGAGGATCGAGGGAACCCCGGCCGCTGCGATCTCGAAGATCGAGCCACCGGAGCGCGAGATGACGAGGTCGGCCGCCGCGAGCGCGTCGACGAGGTTCGGGACATAACCGCGCAGGTCATAGAACGGGCCAGGGACGGTGAGGGACGGAAGGTCCCGCTCACCGGCGGCGTGCAGAACCCGGATCGCGCCGACCCCGGGCAGGGAACCCTCAGCGAAGGCCTTCAGTGCGGCGCCGTTGATGCTCGCCGCCCCGAGCGAACCGCCACAGACGACGATCAGGACCTCAGCGTCCGCCACGCCGAAGCGGGCGCGGCCGGCGGCCCGGTCGCCGCGGGCGGCTGGGAGCGGGCGGCCGGTGACGACGTAGCGCGCTCCGGAGCGCCCCGGGATCGGCAGTCCGAGGCAGATGCGCTGGGCGAACGGGGCGAGAAGCCGGTTCGTGAGCCCGAGGTGAGAGTCGATCTCGGTGAGCACGAGCGGCCGGCCCTGCAGGCAGGCGGCGAGCCCGACCGGCCCGGCGACGTACCCGCCGCCGCCGAGCACGACATCGGGATCGATGTCGCGCAGCAACTGTCGGGCGACCACCAGGGCGCGGGCATCGATCGCCACCGCCCGCGGCACCCGAAGCGGATCCCGCCGCGGCAGCGACACGACTCGGAGCCCGTGGAAGGGGTACCCGGCCTCAGGGACGAGGACCACCTCCTGACGGTCGCCGCCGACGAAGATGACGTCGGCGCCCTCAGCCGACAGCGCGTCGGCGACGGCCAGCGCCGGCACCACGTGCCCCGCCGTACCGCCCGCCGCGATCAGCACCCGAGGTCTCGCCACGGCGTTCACCTCCTCGCGTCTGGGACCCGCCCGCACTCGCCGGCACCGCAGCGCGGTCGGCGTCGACGGCCCGGAGCTCCCGGGCTGAGGGGCGGGCGATGTTCAACAGCACCCCGACGGAGGCGAGCAGCACGATCAATGACGTCGGAGCGTAGGACACGAACGGCAGCGGGACGCCCGTGAGCGGGGCGATTCCGAGCACGACGAAGGAGTTGAGCAGCGCCTGGCAGAGGATCAGGGAGGTGATGCCAACGGCGACGAGCTTTGCGTAGCGGGTCGCCGCCTTCCGGGCGGTACGGAGCCCGGCGAAGGCGATCATCCCGTACAGCACGAGGAGGCCGACGATGCCGACGACCCCGAGCTCGTCGCCGATCACGGCGAGGATGAAGTCGGTCTGGGCCTCGGGGAGGTAGAAGTCCTTGATCAGCCCCTGCCCGAGCCCGACCCCGAAGATGCCGCCGGAGCCGACGCCGACCATCCCCTCGACGCTCTGGAAGCCGGTCGTCTTGATGCTCGACCACGGGTGCAGGAACGACGTGAGCCGCGCCGCCTCATAGGAGCTTGACATGATCAGCCCGAGAACGATGACGAAACCGACCGCGGCGACCGTGCCGAGGTACTTCATCGGAACCCCGCCGGCGACGAGGAGCGCGCCGATGCTGAAGATCACGATCATCGCGGTCCCGAGGTCGGGCTCGAGGTAGATGAGTCCACACGCGGGCAGCACGGCGACTCCGACCGGCGCGAGCGCGGGCCGCAGCCCGCGCGTGAGGCGCCTGGGGTTGTCGGCGAGGTAACGGGCGACGTAGAGGATGAGCGCCAGCTTCATGATCTCGGACGGCTGAAACTCGAGACTGGACGTGCCGATCCAGCGGCGGGCGCCGAGAACCGAACGTCCGATGCCGGGGACGAGAACGGCGACGAGCAGCGCAAACGATCCCCACAGCCCCCACCGGACGACCTCCGGGGTGAGGAACGCAAATCCGTGCCGCTCGGTGAAGCGCATCACCGTGAGGCCGATCGCCGCGGCGATGAGGTACATCACGAACTCCTTGGTCCCGAGCCCGCCGCCGCTGATCGCCCCGAGGGGGCTCGACGCCGAGTAGACCATCACCGCCCCGAAGGCGAGCAGGAGCAGGGTCGCCGTCATCAGAACGCGGTGTTCGAGCGGAGGCTGGGACCGGCGGGTGGTCCGCCGGGCGCCGGTGCGGCTCGCGGCGGTCACTCCGGCCGTTGGGGTGCTCGTGGTCGTGGTCGTCGTCATCAGCGGACGAGCTCCCGGAACGCGTCCCCGCGGGCCTCGAAGTCGGCGAACTGATCAAAACTCGCGCACGCCGGTGAGAGCAGGATCGTCACCGGCGCCGGCGCCGCACTCCGCCGGACCGCGACTCGGGCCGCCTCGACGGCGTCGGCGAGCTCGCCGGCGTGGATGATCGGGACGCCCGCCCGCGCGAGAGTCCTCCCGATCTGCTCGGCGTCCTCTCCGATCAGGTATACGGCCGCACACCGTGCGGCGACCGCGTCGACGAGGGGACCGAAGTCCTGAGCCTTGCCCTGGCCGCCGAGGATGAGGTGCACCCCGGCGGGGACGGCGGCGAGCGCGGTCAGCGTCGAGTCGACGTTCGTCGCCTTGGAGTCGTTGACGTAGCGAATGCCGTCGCGGTCGCTGACGAGCTCGAGGCGATGGGGTACCCCGCGGAAGCTGAGGAGGCCCTCGGTGACGGCGTCGGGAGCCAGGCCGCGGGCGAGACAGACCGCCGCCGCAGCCGCCGCGTTGGCGCGGTTGTGACGACCCGGGAGAGTCACCGCGGTCTCCGCCACGCCACCAAAGCGAACCTGGCGGGCCCGGGTGGGCACTTGATAGCCCTCCGGGAGGACGGCGACGTCGGTCGGCCGCTGGTGGGCGAAGATCCGATGCTTGGCGTCGCGGTAGGCGGCGAAGCTGTGGTGTCGGTCGAGGTGATCGGGGCTGAGGTTGAGCAGGACGGCCGCCTCCGGGGAGAAGGCGACGCAGTCCTCCAGTTGAAAGGAGGAGCATTCGGCGACGATCGTGGCCGCCGGGTCGACTCGGTCCACGAGTGATGAGAGGGCGGTGCCGACGTTACCGGCCGTGGCCACCGGGGCGCCGGCAACCCTGTGGATATGGGCGATCCACTCGGTGGTGGTGGTCTTCCCGTTCGTACCGGTCACCGCGATGAACTCGTTCGACAGGAGGCGCCAGGCCAATTCGAGCTCGCCGAGCACCGGCATCCCGCGCTTGCGGGCGCCCGTGACGAGCGGAGCTTCGGCGGGGACGCCGGGGCTCTTGACGAGCGTCTCGGCGCGTGCGAGGAGAGCGAGATCGGCGGCATGCAGCTGGACTTCGACGCCGATCGCCGAAAGCCTCTCAGCGACCTCGCTGAGGCGATCAGAGCCGGCGGCGTCGGCACCGATGACCGTCTCGCCGCGCTCGGCCAGCAGCCGAGCGGCGGCCTCTCCGGACCGGGCGAGCCCGACGACGAGGAAGGGGCCCGCGGGCAAGCTTGGGTGTCGAGCGTCCGCGGGCACGGCAGCGGGAGCGGGAGGCGTCAGTGGGCCGGCAGGCCGCGGATGCTGTGCTGATAGAGGGTGAACCCGACGGCGCCACAGGCCGCCGCGACGATCCAGAAGCGGAGGATCACCTTCGTCTCTGACCAGGCCTCCATGATGAAGTGGTGGTGGATCGGCGCCATCTTGAACACGCGGCGTTGGAAGTAGCGGAAGGAAAACACCTGGACGATCACTGACGCGGCCTCAATCACGAAGATGCCTCCGATGATGATCAGCAGGACCTCCGTGTCGGTCATGATCGCCAGCGCCGCGATACCGCCACCGAGGGCGAGGGAACCCGTGTCCCCCATGAACACGCTGGCGGGAAAGCTGTTGAACCAGAGGAAGCCGATGCAGGCGCCGCACAGGCAGCCGGCGGCCAGCTCCAGGTCGTGATAGCCGGTCCCCGTGGTGATGAAGGTGATGCCCATGTAGGCGAGGAAGGCGATCGCACAGCATCCGGCGGCGAGCCCGTCGAGGCCGTCGGTGAGATTGACGGCGTTCGTCGTCGACGCAACGACGAGGTAGACGAAGACGATGAAGAACGGTCCGAAGTCGATGTGAGCGTCGAAGGGCCGCAGCGACACGGACGTCGAGACGTGGGCCCAGTGCACCGCGATGAACCAGATGAGCACCGAAATGGCGATCATCCCGATCATCTTCGTCCGGGCGCGCAGCCCGAGCGAACGCTGGTGGTGGACCTTGATGTAGTCGTCGCAGAATCCGAGGAAGGCGCAGGCGAGGACGGCGGCGAACACCCCCATCGACTTGGCCTCCCGCGTGGAGAGGGAGATATAGGGGATCGCGAAGGAGAGCACGATCACGATTCCGCCCATGTTCGGCGTGCCCTGCTTGGCCGCGTGATGGGTGATCTCCTCCTGGATGCTCTGCCCCGAGCTGCGCCGACGGAGAAACTCGATGAACTTCGGGCTGAGGAACAGGCACATCAACAGGCTCGCGGAGGCGGAGATGAGCACGCGGCCGGCCTGGGAGGTGATGAGCGCCGCATGGTCGACGGCGAGCACGAGAAGCCGGTTCATGCCGGCACCAGGGCGGCGCACACCTGGTCGAGGGCGACCCCTCGCGAGCCCTTAACGAGGACAACGTCCCCGGGGCCGAGAAGGTCATGGAGCCGAGCTTGCGCTGCCGCCGCGTCAGCGACCCGATGGATCGGCCCGCTGAAAGCGTCGGCGATCGCCGCGGCACGCGGACCGACGGTGATGATCACGTCGGCGCGCCCGTTCGCGTACGCCCCGATGGCGCGATGGAAGGCGATCTCCGTCGGGCCCAGTTCGAGCATGTCGCCGAGGACGGCGACACGGCGACGGCGCTCGGGCGCCGCCGCTGCCGCGAGCTCGTCCAGGGCGGCCCGCATCGAGACCGGGTTGGCGTTGTAGGCGTCATCGAGCAGGGTCACCCCGTCAGGAAGCTCCACGCGGGCGCCCCGGCCCGGTGAGAGAGCGAGGCGAACCGGGCCGGACGGCGTGACGCCGACCGCGTCAGCGGCGGCGACCGCGGCCAGCAGATTGCGACGCAGATGGGCCTGGGGAAAGTCGACCTCGAGGACGAGCTCACGATCAAACAGGGCGATCTCGACCACGCCGGGCCCCTCCGCACGCAGAAACACGTCTCCTCCCGGCCCGAACCGGACCGTGGTCAACTCCGGCCGGACATGCGGCTCCAGCAGCGGCTCGTCAGCCGGGATCACCGCCGTCCCCGTCACCCCGAGGCCGGCGATCAGTTCGGCCTTGGCCGCCGCGATCGCCGCAATGCTCCCGAGCAGTTCGAGGTGGACCGGGCCGATCGAGACGATCACGGCGACGTCCGGCTCGGCGATCGCGGCGAGTTCGGCGATCTGGCCGGGCCCGCGCATCCCCATCTCGAGCACGACGACCGCGGTGTCAGGCGGCACGGCGAGAAGCTCGAGCGGGAGCCCGATCTCCGTGTTGTGGTTGCCTCGCGACGCGTACGTGACACGCTTGCCCTCGAGCACGGCGGCAAGGAGATCCTTGGTGGACGTCTTGCCCGTCGATCCGGTGACCCCGATCACGCGGGCGCCCGCCTGACCAAGCTCGCGTCGCCACGCACGCGCGAGGCGCTGCAGGGCCGCAAGCGGGTCCCGCGCGGACAGAACGACTCCCGGAGCCGTGGGTTCGGACCCTCCCAGGAGCGACGACGCGTGGTCCGGGGTGGTGAGCACACCCCACGCCCCCGCGGCAAGGACCACGGGCCCGAACCGCCCGCCGTGGGTGCGTTCCCCCGGCAGGCCGACGAACAGGACCCCTGGACCGGCCGCGCGCGAGTCGACGCTGACGCGGACGGGGCCGACCCCCGCCTCGGACCTGACGAGGAGGTCCGCCCCCGCCTCCCGGGCGATCCTCTCGGCGTTCCAGCTCAGCATCGGGACGTCAATCTAGCCATGCCGCTGGACGGCGCCGAGCGCCTCACGCGCGACCGCGAGGTCGTCAAAGGGCAGCTTCCGGCCTCCGGCGAACTCCTGGCCCTGCTCATGGCCCTTTCCGGCGATCAACACGATGTCTCCCGCCTCTGCAGACGCGATCGCGCTGTGGATCGCCCGGGCGCGGTCGACCTCGACTTCCGCCCGTCCCGGGATCGGGGCGACGATCTCCGCAATGATCTCCGCCGGATCTTCTGAGCGCGGGTTGTCGGATGTGATGATGACGTGGTCGGCCTCACGGACGGCGATCTCCCCCATCAACGGCCGCTTGCCACGATCCCGATCCCCGCCGCAGCCGAACACGACGTGCACGCGCCCGGTGGTGAGCGCACGAGCCGTGAGGAGTACGTTGTGCAGCGAGTCGGGAGTGTGGGCGTAGTCGACGATCACGGCAAAGGGCTGGCCGGCGTCAACGGTCTGGAAGCGGCCCGGCACCTGCCCGGCCGAGGCGATCGCCCGGCGGCTCACCGACAGCGGAACCCCCTGGCTGTGGGCGGCCGCCAGGGCGGCGAGCACGTTCGCGACGTTGAAACGGCCCCGCAGCGGGGAACGGAGCTCCTCCTCACCCTCGGGGGTCCGGAGGGTGAAGCGGGTGCCGTGGATGTCACTGTCGATGTGATCGGCCCGGACGTCCGCCCGCGGATTGTCGATGGCAAAGGTGATCCCTCCGAACTCGGCGGCAAGCCGAACCCCGTAGGGGTCGTCGAGGTTGAAGATCGCCACCTCCGGCGCGTGCTCGGAAAACAGCCGCCGCTTGGCCTGGAAGTACGCCTCCATCGTCTGATGGAAGTCGAGGTGATCCTGGGTCAGGTTCGTGAACACGGCGGCGGTGAAGTGGACACCGTCGACGCGGTGCAGGTCGAGGGCGTGGGAGGACACCTCGATCGCGGCGGCACGATCACCGGCGCTCACCATCTCCCGGAAGCTCTGCTGCAGGTCGACGGCCTCCGGAGTCGTGCGGCTGACCGTCGCAGCCGTCCCCCCGATGATGCTCGTGACCGTTCCGAGCAGTCCGGTCTGACGCCCGTCGGCTTCCAGGAGCGATCGGATCAGCGTCGCGGTCGTCGTCTTGCCATTCGTGCCGGTGACCCCGGTGACGGCGAACTCACGGGTTGGGTCGCCGAAGAAGCGGCTTGCCGCCGGGCCCATCGCCGCGCGCACGTCCTCGACAACCACCTGCGGGAGCGCGAGCCCGTCAACGCGGTGGTCGACGACGATCGCCACAGCGCCGGATGCGGCGGCCGCAGGCGCAAAGGCGTGGCCGTCGGAGGTGAAGCCGCGCACGCAGAAGAACAGCGACCCGGGCGCGACCCGGCGGTGGTCATAGTCGAGCCGCACGATCTCGGGCCCGCCGCCCGGCACCGGGATGGGGTCGAACAACTCGCCCAGTTGCATTGGCTCGACGTTAGTCGATCGGGACCGGGCGGTTCGTCACGGCTTCGATGGCGTCGCCGGGACGAACGCGCTGGCCGGGCACACGCCAGGGCACGGGTTGATCCCGAAGTGCGGCACGGCCCAGCCGACGATCTTCTGGAACGCCGGACCGGCCACGGTGCCGCCGTAATTGTCGACTCCGCTCACGACGACGGCGACGACGAGTTTTGGTGCTGACGCGGGCACCATCCCGATGAAGGACGCGTCAAAGAGCGAGTTGGAGTAGTGCCCGTTGATGACGACCTGGGAGGTGCCGGTCTTGCCGGCCAGGTCATAGCCGGGGATCTGGGCGCCGGAGGCGGTCCCTCCGTCGGCCAGCACGCCGCGCATCATCACCCGGACCTCGGAGGCCACCTGTGGGGTGATCACGCGCGTCCCCTTGGGGGTGGGCACGCGGTGGTGGTTGATCGCGTAGATCAGCTGCGGCGTCCGTCTGATGCCACCGTCGGCGACCGTGTCGTAGAGCTGGACCATCTGCATCGGCGTCACCTCCTCCCCCTGGCCGAAGGGGAGGTTGTACATCGTCAGACCGGAGTAGTTGGCGAGCGCAGGCAGGACGCCGGCGGACTCTCCGTTGAGCGCGACCCCGGTCGGACGCCCGAAGCCGAACCTGCGCATCCAGTAGTTGAACCGAATCGCCCCGTTATCGGGGCCGTCCCGCTGAGCGATCAGGTCGGCGCCGATATTGGAGGAGTACTTGAGGATCTGAGCGACCGAATAGTTGACGTAGCCGTGCACCTCGGCGTCGGAGATCTGGATTCCGTAGGGGTCGAGGTAGGGCGGCTCGTGGATGATCGTCGTCGGCGTGATCGTGTGATCCATCAATCCGCCGGAGACGGTCACCGCCTTGAACGTCGACCCGGGCTCGTAGCTGAGATCGACCGACTCATCTTCGGTATTGGCCGCTGGGGTCGCCCCGATGTCATTGGCGTTGACGGACGGCCAGTTCGCGTCCGCGAGGATCTGCCCGTTCTGGGGGTTTGTGACGATCGCCGTCTCGGACTGGGTGTGATACTGCGCGGCGGTCTCGGCGAGCACCTTCTCCACCTCCTGCTGGAGCGGCAGCGAGAGGGTGAGGGTGAGGGTGGCTCCGGGCCGCATCCGCCGGATCGTGTCGACGCCGATCGGTTGTTGGTTGCCGGCGTTGATGATGCGGGTCAGCCCGGCGCGCCCCGACAGGGCGTGGTTGAAGACGTACTCGACCCCGGAGGCCCCCTGGCCGGCGCCGTTGACCCAGCCCACCACCTGGGCCGCGGTGTCCCCGAGTGGATAGACGCGCTGCTCGACCGGGGAGTCGGAGATCCCGTTGATGTGGAGCTCCATGATCTTGGTCGCGTTCGCCGACGGCACGTCGTAGGCGAGCGGCACATACCCCTTGTTCGGGGTCGTCAGGCCCGCGAGCACCCTCGGTACGCTCATCCCGAGCAGCGGCGCAAGTTCACGCGCTTGAGCCTGGGCATTGCTGATCAGGTAGGGGTCGGCCACCACCTCATCGGCCGACTCACTGAGTGCGAGCACCTGCCCACCGCGGGCAGTGATCGTCCCCCGCACCGCCGGGATCACCTTGGTGTCGACGGCCTGATTGGTCGCAAAGCTGCTGAGCGCCGAGGAGCGGAACACGCCGAGGTAGGCTGCACGCAGCGACGCGACGCCGAGCAGCACGACAAAGGCGGCGAAGAGAAGGCCGATCCGCCGGTCGATCCGCTGCATCGCCTTAGCCCACCGCCCCCGGTGCGACCCCACCGGTCCCGGTCACAGCAGCAGCCGTCCCGGACGACGCACCCGCTGCCGCCGCGGGGCTCGGTGCCGTCGCGGCGGGGGTGTTCGTCGCAGGGCTCACCGTGGCGGGGACCGAGTTGATCGCCGCCGCGGCCGCGCCGTCGTCGATCGCCAATTGGGCGGCGAGATTGGCGCTGAACGCGCTCGCGTCGACCGGACGGATGCCCGCGATCGCCTGGGCCACGCTTGCGTGGGCGGAGAGGAAGTGATAGTCGGTCGGACCGGGCGCCATCATCCCCCAACGGGCCGCCAGCGCTTCGATCCGGGCGGGTGAGGCGAGCTCGCTCACGCGTGCGCGCTCGATCTGGATCTGCCCCTGCAGTTCCGTTGCCATGTCCATCGAGCGCCCGACGGACGCGCCGAGCTTGAGCACCTCTACCTGCATCGCGACGATTCCGACGAGCATCACCGCCAACACGGGAATCCACGCCCGACCGCGCACGATCCGGTCAAACAGCGTCTCCGGCCTCGGCATCCGCACCTTGAGCGCAAGACCGAGGTTAGGCAGACGAGCGGGATGTGGGAGAGCGACCGCCCGCGAGTGGGAGATCGATCGGTGCGCCCCGCGCAGGGAGCGTGGCGGGGCCTGACGGGCCCGCGCCGTCCGGCCGGCCTGCGCGGTTCCCCGCATCGGCCGAGCCGTCGCGACCGCCCCGCGCAACGCCCGGCCGGCCGGCGTCGCACCGGGCAACGGCCGGGCCGTCGCAGCGGTCGCGACGGGCGACCGTCTGACAGCGGACGTAGCCGCCGCCGGCCGATTCGTCCCGGACACGGCGCGCGACGGCCGGTCCGCCGCGACCCCCGGCCCGGAGACGCGTCGCGGGACGAGGGGGACGCTGACGGACGGCCGGGCGGCCCGGCGTCCGACACGGGCCGTGCCGCGGGCAGCGAGCGGAGCCGATGACCGACCCCGGTCCTCTCCTCCCGCACTCCGGCGATCACGTGGCACCGCCTCAGACCGTGCCGCATACGAGGCGGCCCGGCCGGCGGCCGTGCTCGGCGCTGGTGGGGTCATGACCGTTCCTCCTGATGGGCGGGCGTGAGCTTCCTGACTCCGCGCAGATGAGCCGAACGCGCCCGCGGGTTCGCCGCGATCTCACCGGCTGTCGCCGCGATCGCCCGGCGCGTGAGGAGTTCACCCTCTGGCTCGCGGTGACAGATGCAGATCGGCAGCTCCGGCGGGCAGATGCAGCCGCGGGCTCGGTCGGTGAGGAACCGCTTGGCGCGACGGTCCTCCAAGGAGTGGAAGGAGATCACCGCGAGGCGTCCCTGAGGTGCGAGAAGATCCCACGCGAGCGGCAGCGCGGCATCGACCTGGGCGAGCTCATCGTTGACGGCGATCCGCAGCGCCTGGAAGCTCCGTTTGGCCGGATGACCGCCCGCGAACTGAGCGGGCACCGGGATCGCCGATTTGATCACGTCGACGAGCTGCTGGGTGGTGGTCAGCCGGCGCCGAACCCGGTCCCTGACGATCGCCCGGGCAATCTGGGCGGCATAGCGCTCCTCCCCGTACTCACGGAGGAGGCGGGACAGCTGCCGCTCGTCCCACTCGTTGACGATCGTCGTCGCGGTGAGCTCCTGGGCCTGATCCATGCGCATGTCAAGCGGCGCGTCATAGGAGTAGGAGAAGCCACGGATCCACGTGTCGACCTGCATCGACGACATTCCGAGGTCCATGTAGAGGAGGTCGACGAGGACGCCTTCAGCCCGCAGCTGGGCGAGCCCGGCGGTGAAGTCGGCGGCGATGAAGCGGGTGGTTGCGCTCGTCTCGCGCTCGAGTTCGGTGAACCGCTCCCGCGCCGCGGGGTCGCGGTCGATCGCGATCAGCGTCCCCTCGGCGCCGATGCGCTCGGCGACGAGCCGAGCGTGACCGCCCGCGCCGAAGGTGCAGTCCACCGCCACCTGCCCCGGCCGCGGGTCGAGCAGGTCGATCAGCTCGCCCGCGAGAACGGGAACGTGCGCGGTCGCCATGTCAAGGAGTGTGATCAAAGCTTGCGGCAATGTCGGAGAAGCGCGCGAGCGCGCCTTCGTTGTAGGTCGTGTAGGCGGTGCGATCCCAGATCTCCAGGCACTCGCCCGCCCCGGCGATGACGGCCTCCTTGTCGAGCCCGGCGAAGGCCATCAGCTGCGGCGGGATCATCACCCGGTTGGCCGAGTCGAGCTCGACATCCTGAGAGTTGGCAAACAGCAGTCGCTTGAGTTCGCGGGCCCGCGGCGACATCGGGTTGAGTCCCTCGAGCACAACGCTCGTGTACGCCTCGTAGGCCGTCGGCGTCCACATCGCGATCGACCGTGGCGTGTCGGCCGTCGTCCCGGGAACGATCGCCAGGACCACGCCGTCGGCGAACGCCGAACGGAACTTCGACGGGACCGTCAGGCGGTGCTTCGCATCCAGCGAATGTTCGAAGGTCCCGCGGAAGTTCAAGGTGCCTGTCTTGCATTGAGAAGAGGAGAGGGTGAGGCCCGGGTGGCTGGGTGGGAGGAGCCCTGCCACCCGGGTCTCTGCATGCGAGCGCCAGACTAACCCACCCTCTCCCACTTTGCAACACCAAATCTTTCATTTGCCCCACCTGCATGCTCTCACCTCCCATCGGGCGCTCGATCGCCCCCGACTCCTCAGCGGGGTGGGAGCCGATCCGACCTCCTCCTTCCTCCTTCACACGACGACGCCGACGCGCGGGACCGATCATGCGACCGCCGCAACCCGGCGAGAAGCCGGCCGTTCAGGGATCTCCGCCACATCCGCCGGCTCCCACGCGTCGGCCGGCTCACCACCGCTGAGCGCGGTGACGAGCTTGTACCCCTCCCCCCAGGCGTTGACCACGAAGCGCTCTCGCGGGTGGGCGAGCTTGCGGCGTAGTCGGCTCGCGTGAACGTCGACGGTGCGTGAGCGGTCATCGGGGGCGAACCCCCACACGCGCTCGAGCAGCTCCCCGCGCGTGAACACCTGCGTGGGACGGCTCGCCAGAACGGTGAGGAGGGCGAGCTCCTTGGCCGTGAGGGGAAGCGGCCGGGCGTCCATCCACGCCTGACGCGCTCCGGCGTCGATCTCCAAGGGACCGACCCGGATCCGACCGGCCCTCCACTCACCCTGGGCGCGGCGCAGCAGCGCCGCGACCCGCGCCCGAAGCTCGGCGTAGGCGTAGGGGATCTGAAGGAGGTCATCACTGCCTCGCTCGAGGACGCGCACGCGCTCGAGCTCACCGAGCCGTGGCGCCAGCGAGATGATCGGGACCGCCGCATCCGTGCCTGCCCCGAGCCGAGCCGGCTGTCGGACCCGACCGATGAACTCGAGTCCCGCCCGGTCATAGCGTCCGAAGTCACTGAGGTCGACGATGACGAGGTCGACGGAGTCTGCTGCGAGCATCTGCCAGGCCGTCTCCACCGTGGGCGCGACGCGGACGTCGTGTCCGTCGGCGGTCAGGTTGTCTCCGACATAGGCTCGGGCCGCACGGTTGGGGCCGGTGATGAGGATCGTGGCGCAGTTGCAATTCATGTGCCATAGAGGCGTCGGAGCGCCCCGTCTCCCCCGCTCTTGGCACACTCGACCGGCGCGTTTTCTCGCTTTCTGCGGCAATCTCAGCGCCCCCCGCCCCGCCCGCACTGCAACATCCCGCCCAGTCACTGCGCGGGGGCAGGAATCGGCCATAAGATGCCGACGGCTCATGCACAGACGCGGCAATTACAGCTCCGGGGACGACTTCGTCCTGGAATACGGCGACCTACGCTTCACCTTCAACGAACGCGATTTCCGGGAGCGCTGCGAACAAGCCGCCCGTCGGCTCGGCTTCATCGGCGCCGAGGTCGAAGAGGATGAGGCGGAGGATCTCATCAACCTCGTCGTCAACGGCGAGGTGACCGACCCGGCCTCCGCGCTGGGAGAGCATGTCAACGACTGCTGGCCCGAGCTCGTCGGCCCCTCGGACCGATCCCTCGTGCACTGGCTCAGGCGCCTCATCTTCCGCACCGCCTGGCTCGACCAGCGGGTCAAGGAGGGTGAGCTCGACGTCTGCTTCGACGTGCACAGCACCGGCTTCGTTTACATTCAGCCTGAACGAGGCGGCGAACCGATCGAGCTCGCCCCCGAGCCGAGCTGGAATCGCGTCGCCTACGTCCGGCGCTGAGCTCCACCGAGCCGGGCAACCGCCCGGCCGGCCCCACCTCCTACGATCTTCCCCCTATGCATGAGCGCGTCTGGTTGGTGATGCCGACCTACAACGAGGCGGAGAACATCAACCGGATCATCCCGGCCGTTCACGCCGCCCTCGAGCAGGTCGCCCCGGGCGATCATCGTGTTCTCATCGTCGACGACAACTCCCCCGACGGGACCGGCGCGCTCGCGGACGCGCTCGCCACCGAATTCGACTGCGTCGAGGTGCTCCATCGTCTCGAGAAGGCGGGCCTGGGCAAGGCCTACACGGCGGGCTTCACTCGGGCGCTCGCCGCCGGCGCCGAACTCGTGATGGAGATGGATGCCGATTTCTCCCACGATCCCGCTCATCTGCCGGCCCTCGTCGCCGCCGCAGAGGAGGCTGACCTCGTGATCGGGTCGCGCTACGTCCCCGGCGGGGGTACCCGCAACTGGGGCATGCTGCGCCGACTGATCAGCCGCGGGGGCGGCCTCTACGCCCGCACGATCCTTGGGATCGACGTCCGCGACCTCACGGGCGGATATAAGTGCATCCACCGGCGGGTACTCGAGCGGATCGATCTCGAGTCCGTTCGCGCGGACGGCTACGGGTTTCAGATCGAGGTGACCTACCGTGCGATCCAGGCCGGCTTTCGAGTCCGTGAGGTGCCAATCATCTTCACCGACCGCCGTGCCGGTTCGTCCAAAATGTCGTGGCGGATCGCCGCTGAGGCGTTCCTCCTCGTGCCGAAGATGCGCCGGACCCATCCGCCCTCGCTTACACGATCTTAACGTTCGTCTCATGCTTTCCCGCTGGTTGAGCGGGCATGCTTCCCTCCCGTGAGTTCACTTGGAGGCTTCACCACCGCGGGTCAGCCCGCCCTCGAGCTGGGCAGTGCCGCGGAGATCAGCCCCGAACGCGATCTCCGTACGGTGGCCGGCCGCGCCGGTCTCATCGCCATCGTTCTCACCGGGGCGCTGCTCTCCCTCGCCGCGCTGAAGACGAGCACGCTCCTCCCCCAGTCGATCGCCGTCGTCTCCTCACTACCGGCCCTCGCGGGACCGCTGCTTCCGCTCGGTCTGCACCTGCGGGCCGGTGAACTGCTCGCCACCCTCGCCGTCATGTTCGGCGGGTGGATCGCCGTCGTTCTCTGCGCCGACCGCCTCACCCCACGGGCCGTCATCCTCGCGATGGCCGGCTTCCTCACCGTCGTGCTGCTTGCGCCGCCGCTCTTCTCGACTGACCTGTTCAGCTACCAGGAGTACGCCCGGATGTTCTTCGGGTTGCACGTGAACCCGTACACCCACGGTTCCCAGGTGCTCGCCCTCGATCCACTCGCTCCCTACATCGGGGACAAGTGGATCCGCACGCCGACCGTCTATGGGCCACTGTTCACGCTGCTGTCGGGACTGTTCGCGAACACCGCGACAACGGGTGCGATCGCCTTCAGTGCCTACGCGTACAAGACGATCGCGGCACTCTCCACGGTCGCGATCACCGCCATGCTGTGGCGGGGGGCGCGGATACGGGGGGTGAATCCGGTGCGAGCGGTCGCGCTGTTCGGGCTCAACCCGTTCGTCGTCCTCTATGCCGTCGGGGGCGGGCACAACGACCTGCTGATGCTCGTGCCGGCGACCGGCGGGATCCTCGCGCTGCTCTCCGGGCGCGAGCGCGCGAGTGGCGCGTTGGCCATCGTCGCCGCGGCGATCAAGCTCACCGGCGGCGTTTTCCTGCCCTTCGCGCTGCTGGCAGAGCCGCCGGCGGGCGGTCGCACGCTGCGCCGCGACGTCCTGCTCGGAGCAGCCGTCGCGGCCGTGGTTTCCATCGGCGTCGGCATCGCGGTGTTCGGGACGGGCCTGGTGCAGATGTTCCACACTCTCAGCCAGGTTCAGGGCGAGGGCGGCTGGCAGAGCATTCCCGGCTTCTTCTCGACCGCCTTGCAGTGGCAGGCGGCCAGCCATGTGATCTCGATGCTGTTCGGGGCGGTGTTCGTGGTCATCTGCCTGCGGTTGCTCTGGCGGGTTCGGAGCGGCGAGCTCGACTGGATCGACGGGGCCGGCTGGGCGACCTTCTGGCTGCTGATGGCGACAAGCTCGATCCTTCCCTGGTACGTCAGCTGGATGCTCGTTCCCGTCGCCCTCTCAGCGGACCGCAAGCTGGCCAAGGCGGCGCTGTGGTTCAGCGCCTGGGTGATGCTGAGCACCGCGATCCCCTACATCCCCCACGGCCCGGTCATCCTCGGCTTCCAGACCTGAGCACGTGCAGGGCACTACGATCGCGGGTGTGAGCTTGGCGTCCGGCCGCACCCTGGATCTGTTGAGCGTGGTCGCGCCGGTCTACAACGAGCGGGGCACCCTCGAGGCCTTCTACGGCCGGGTCTGTTCGGCCCTCGCCGACGTTCCCTTCGAGCTCGTCCTCGTCGACGACGGATCCAGTGACGGCTCCGAGGTGCTGCTGGCCGCCCTCGCCGACCGGGACCCGCGGGTCAAAGCGATCTTCCTCTCCCGCAACTTCGGGCATCAGATGGCGCTCACGGCGGGGCTCGACCATGCCGATGGCAACGCGATCGTGATGCTCGACGCCGACCTGCAGGACCCGCCGGAGCTGATCGTCGAGATGCTCGACCGCTGGCGGTCGGGCTCTGACGTCGTCTATGCGGTCCGGGCGCGGCGCGCCGGGGAGTCGCGCTTCAAGCTGACGACCGCCTCGCTCTTCTACCGGCTCTTTGACTGGTTCACGAGCGTCGACCTCGTCCACAACTCGGGGGACTTCCGCCTGCTTGACCGCCGGGCCCTCACCGCGCTGCTGTCGATGCGCGAGCGCAGCCGCTTTCTGCGGGGCATGACGGTGTGGGTCGGCTACACGCAATCCGCGGTCGTCTATGACCGCGACCCGCGCTTCGCCGGTGAGACCAAGTACACGCTCGCGCGGATGCTGAGCTTCTCACTGGATGCGATCTCCGGGTTCTCGCACCGGCCGCTGCAACTCGCGACGCTGCTCGGGTTCGTCATCTCCGCCCTCGCCCTCGTCGCGATTCCGGTCGTCATCGCACTCAAGATCGTCGGCTCCTACCTGCCCGGTTTCTCGACCGTCGAGATCTCCATGCTGCTGCTCGGAGGCATCCAGCTGATCACAATCGGGATCATCGGAGAGTACGTCGGCCGCATCTACGACGAGGTGAAGGGCCGTCCGCTGTACCTCATCCGGGCGACCGCGAACGTCGACGTCGATCCTGACTCACCCGCCGGCCGGGCTGGGGCCGACGCGCCCCCCGGCCTCGAGACGAACCGGAGCTGAGGCCTCGGACCTGCCCTCGACCGCGTCAAGCCGGCGAGACAGCACGGTCATCGCGTCGGCGATCGGGTCGGGCAGGTGAATCCAGTCGAAGTCGGGCCCCTCCGGACGACGCCCCTCGATCCGCACCGGGCGGCCGGGGTTGCCGACGACGGTCGAGTTCGCCGGGACATCGTGGATCACCACGGTGTTGGCGCCGATCTTGGCACCGTGGCCGATCCGGATCGGGCCCAGGAGCTTGGCCCCTGACCCGATCACGACGTTGTCCTCCACCGTCGGGTGGCGTTTGCCGATGATGAAGCCCGTTCCCCCGAGGGTGACCCCCTGGTAGACGGTGACGTCGTCGCCGACTTCGGCGGTCGCCCCGATCACGACCCCCATCCCGTGATCGATGAAGAAGCCTCGACCGAGCCGGGCGGCCGGATGGATCTCGACGCCGGTGAGCGTCCGGGCAAGGGCGGCGATCAGGCGGGGCAGGAGCGGCACACCGAGCTGATGCATGCGGTGGGCGAGCCGATGGGCGAGCACCGCCTGCAGGCCCGGCCAGGTGAGCAAGATCTCGGGCGTCGAGACGCCGGCGGCCGCCGGGTCTCGGGCACGCACGACGCTGACGTTGTCACGAAGCTCGCGGACGAGCGCTGTGAAGGGACCCATCAAAGGAGCGTAACCAGATCCACTGGCGGGCCCGCTCACCGGCCCTGGCTCGCGGCGCCCAACGGCTCGGGGGCAAACCACGGCAGCGAGGCGTAGCGCTCGCCCGAGTCGGGAATGATCGCGATGATCCGCGCCCCGGCGAATCGGTCACGAGCGGCCACCTGCAGCGCCGCGTACGCGGCCGCGCCTCCGCTGAGGCCGGCGAGGACTCCCTCCCGGGCCGCCAACGCCTGGGCGGTGCCGACCGCGTCATCATCCTCCACCGGGAGAATCTCATCGATGATCTCCCGGTTGAGCACTGCGGGCACAAAGCCCGCACCGATGCCCTGAATGCGGTGCGCGCCGGCCGGACGGCCCGAGAGCACCGCCGAACTGGCGGGCTCGACCGCGACCACCCACAGGTTCGGATTGCGCTGCTTGAGGTACTCGCCGGTCCCCGTGATCGTTCCCCCGGTCCCGACTCCGGCGACGAGCACGTCGACCTGCCCGTCGAGAGCCTCCCAGATCTCAGGCCCGGTCCCGGCGCGGTGGGCGGCGGGGTTGGCCGGGTTGGAGAACTGGTCGGGCAGGAAGACGTCGTCACGGCTTGCAAGGGCTCGGGCGGCGGCGACCGCCTCATTCATACCGCCCATCGACTCGGTGATCTCGAAACGAGCCCCGTACAGAGCGAGGAGGCGTTCGCGTTCACGGCTCATCCCCTGCGGCAGGGTGAGGATGAGGTCATAGCCCTTGGCGGCGCACACGAACGCGAGCGCGATGCCCGTGTTTCCGCTCGTCGCCTCAACGATCGTCGTTCGCCCGGGCTCGATCCGGCCCTCCCGCTCAGCCGCCTCGATCATCGCCAGCCCGACCCGGTCCTTGACGCTCCCCCCCGGGTTCTGGGCTTCGAGCTTGACGAACAGTTGCCGATCTTCAGCCATCCGGCTCAGTTGGACGATCGGGGTATGACCAATCAGCTCAGAAATGTCAGTCGGGATTCGCGCCATTCCCAAACCCTAGTACAGGCGCGGACCGACCGGCAGCACCCTGCTCCGCGCGCCGGTGCTCGCATACGCTTCGCTGGCCACCCTCGGCGCGCCGACGCGCGAAGGCGAGGGCAGCGGCGGGACTACTTCCAGAGCCGCCGCCACACACCGGCCTTGCCGAGCGAGCGACCGACAACGATGTTCTTGACGCGCCGGGCCGCGTAGGTCGGGTCCCCCGTCTCGAGGCTACGCTCAACGGCGTGGACGTCGCTGGAGAGCCGCGCTGCCCGGTAGAGGTCCGAGCTATCACCGGAGAGCCCCGCGGCGACCCCAAGCGCCGCGGTGGCGTGGGAGCCGCCCTCGTGGCTGGCGTGGTGGGGAGCGGCATGGACGAGGCTGGCGTACACCGCGGCGGCGAGCGCCGGGCCCTCGCCGTCATCGACCATCCGCGAGAGGATGCCCGCCAGCTTCTTCGAGTCCCCGTGGCTGAGCTGGTGCAGGTGCGCGAGGGTGGAGCGTCCGGCCTCCAGGAGGTCCTGCTCGCCCTGTTGGAGCGGGTCGGTCATGGTGTTGCCTCCTCCGTCGGTCGTGCATCCTCAGCTCCGGCCGGGAAGGCTACGCCAGACCAGGCTGGCCCGCGTCAATATGACCGCACGATGAGAGTGGTGAGATGAAGCCGCTTGCCACGCTCTAGATGAAGTACATCGTCGCCCCGGCGGCGCGGGCTTCCGCCTCCGCGACGTCGGCGATCGTCGCCTCAGCCAGGACCCGGCGAGCCGCCTCGGCCGCCTCCGCGAAGATCCCCGTCGCGTCCTGACCGAGGGGTCCGTCGAGCAGCTCGACGACCTCGAGGACGGTCAGCTGGTGGGGGTCGACGGCGAAGCTGTAGCCGCCCTTGACGCCGCGCTGGGAGCGGACATGGCCGGCGCGACGCAGCGCCGCGAAGAGCTGCTCGAGGAACTGGACGGGGATCTCTCCGCGGCGGGCGAGCTCGCCGATCGGCACCGGTTCGGCGTCCCCGAGCCGGTGCAGCTCCACCAGCGCCCGGACGGCGTACGGCGACTTGGAGGTGATCGACAGCATCGCCCCCCGGAGCTTAGATCAGATCCAGCCGCGCTCGGTCGCGATCAGGACCGCCTGGGCCCGGTCCATCGCACCAAGCTTCTTATAGACGTTG
This sequence comes from Conexibacter sp. DBS9H8, assembly GCF_023330685.1. Lineage (GTDB taxonomy): Bacteria > Actinomycetota > Thermoleophilia > Solirubrobacterales > Solirubrobacteraceae > Palsa-465. The sequence goes on along the minus strand of NZ_CP097128.1, from coordinate 2,102,760 downwards.
TGGAGGTGGGTTCGCACCGTGGACGTCGACAGGCCCATCTCCCCGGCGATCTGCTTGTACACCATCCCTTTGGCAAGCTTGCGCAGCACGTCAACCTCGCGGCTCGACATCGGGGAGGGCTCGATCAGCCGGGGACGTTCACTGACGGCCGGCATCGGCAGGTCATACATCACGGTGCGCAGTTGGGCGGGGGAAAGCCCTGTGCTCCGGCTCACCTTGAGCAGTTCATTCGGGCTGACTGCCGCGCCGAGGAGGTAGTGGGCGAGCATGTCGGCGAGCCGCACGATCGCGGTGGCGTCGGCGACCTCATCGGCGTGATGGCCCTCGATCACCGCCGCGATCGACCGGGGCAGACCCCAGCGCCGTGCGAGCACCCCGCCGACGAGCGCGTGATCGACCCCGAGCTCCCGCCGCTCGGCGAGGATGCGCTCCTCGGGCGTGCGGGCATCGCCGTGCACCTGACGCGGGTAACCGGGATAGGCGTGCACGAGCACGAGCTTGCCGATGTCGTGGAGCAGCGCGCCGAGCATCAGCTGGTCGCGCTGGCCGAAGTCAAGCTCCCGGGCGATTCGATCGGCGGCGCGCTGGGTGGCGATCCCGTGCAGTCGGAAGCGCTCGGGAATCCCCTGCCAGACGGGGGTACGTTCGAAGAAGTCATATGTCCTCGCCCGGGAGACGATCGCGAGGATCGTCTGCGGGGAGAGGGCGTCGACCCCGCGCGTCGCACTGTCGACGTGCCCGCGGTGCGGACCATCGACCTGGTTGGCAAGGCGGAGCACGGCGATGGCGAGCGCGACGTCACCCTCGATCGCCCCGACCACCTCATGTACCGGCGGGACGCCATCCTCGAACAGGCGGAGGATGCGGTTGCGTGACTCGGCCATGACCGGAAACGCCTCGAGCGCCTCGAACGCCTGGGTCAGGCGGCGGCCGTGGCCCTCGTTATGTCCGCGGTCGCGGCTCGCGTAGGGGTCGGTGGGGACGATGCGCGGGGGGGAAGAGGGGCTCAGTTGATTCACAAAGTTCGGTCGGTGGTGGGTGGGCGGCGTGGAAGAGGACCTCTCCCACTATCTGAACCAGGTGGATGCTCTATCGGCGAATGTTCGAGAAAACTCCAGCCCAGATACGCCTTTGGTCACCTCGCGGACATTCCTGGACGCGCTCGTCTGGACATGTGTTCGAGCCTATGGGGGGGCGCCCGGCGCCGTCATCAGCAGAAGCCCGCAAACTGAGCGCGAAACCAGCCGCAGGGCGACTCGGGGTCAGCCGCGGGTCGTGAGCGAGCGGTCGATCCGGGCGAGGCTCGCCTCGGGTCCGAGAACCGCAAGGGTCTCGAAGATGCCCGGGGAGACGGTGCGCCCCGCGAGCGCCACCCGGATCGGCTGGTAGAGCTGGCCCGGCTTGAGACCGAGTTCGTCGAGCAGATCGCTCAACGCGGCCTCGAGGCTCGCGACGTCCCAGGTGGGGACCTGAGCAAGCCGGTCACGCGCCGCGCGGAGCGTGGCGATCTGCTCTTCGGACCCCAGCCACTTGGCGGCCGCGGCCGGATCGTCGGCGGGGCCGTCATAGAGAAAGCCCGCCAGCGGCCAGAAGTCGGCGAGTGTCTGGATCTTCTCGCGGCAGATCGCCACCGCCGGCCCCAGGTCGACGTCTGCGCCGGTGAACGCCTGCAGGCGGCGGGTGAGCTCCTCCACCGGCAGGGCACGGAGATGCTGGCCGTTGAGGTGACGCAGCTTGCGCTCGTCAAAGACGGCGGGGCTCTTGGAGACGGCGGCGAGCCGGAAGCGCTGGGCCAACTCCTGAGGGGTGAAGAACTCCTCGTCCGCGGCGAACCCGGCTCCGAGCAGGGACAGGTAGTTGACGACCGCCTCCGGGAGGTAGCCGAGATCGCGCAACTGTTGGACGGAGGCGGCGCCGTGGCGTTTGGAGAGCTTCTTGCCGCTCTCATCCCGGATCAGCGGAAGGTGCGCGTACACCGGCGGGGTCGCTCCCAGCGCCTCCATGACCAGGAGTTGCCGCGGCGTGTTGGAGATGTGGTCCTCGCCGCGGAGAACGTGGGTGATCTGCGCGTCGATGTCATCGACGGCAACGGCGAAGTTGTAGAGGACGCTGCCGTCGGCCCGGGCGATGACGGGATCGTCCATGCTCACGTTCGGGGTGGCGATCTCACCCCGGATAACGTCGGTGAACGTGGTGGCGCCGGTGTCGGGCACGCGCAGGCGAACGGCACCTTCGCCGTCATCCTCACCGCGAAAGCCCCGCTCCGCCCCGTGCGTCGCCCGGTAGGCGGCCACCTCGGCCGCGCCGGCCCGGGACCGGTAGGCGCGGCCGTCGACGAGGAGCGTGGCGAGCGCCGCCTGGTGCCGAGCGGTGTTGTCGGTCTGGCGGATCGGGCCCTCGTCCCAATCGAGCCCGAGCCAGGCGAGGGCATCGAGGAGGAAGGCGACGTTCGCCTCGCTGGAGCGTTCCGGATCGGTGTCCTCGACGCGCAGCACGAAGGTCGCCCGCTCCGGCCCGCGGGCGAGCAGCCAGTTGTAGATCGCCGTCCGAGCGTTGCCGATGTGCATCTGGCCGGTCGGGGAGGGAGCAAAGCGGACGCGCATGTGCTGCGATCCTAGCCATGCTCATCGGTGCACACGTTTCCACCTCAGGCGGCCTCACCAAGGCGGTCGACCGCGGCGTCGACCTCGGCGCCGACGCGATTCAGATCTTCAACCAGTCCCCGCGGATGTGGAAGCCGACCGCCTACCGGGAGGAGGACTGCGCCGCCTTCTCTGCGGCGATGGCCGGCTCGCGCCTCGGCGCGGTGGTGATTCACGCCGTCTATCTCATCAACGCTGCCAGCGATGATCCGGAGATCCGGGCCAAATCACTCGCCTCCCTGATCCAGTCGCTCACCGTCGGCGCGGCGATCGGCGCGGCCGGGGTCATCCTCCACGCCGGATCGGCCAAGACCGGTGACGTTGCTGCGGCGATCGCCCGGGCCGGCGAGGTGATCGCTGAGGCGCTCGCCCAGTCGCCGGACTGTCCCCTCCACCTCGAGAACACCGCCGGTGCCGGGGGCACGCTCGGACGGTCCTTCGAGGAACTGGCGGCGCTGCTGGAGGCGAGCGGCGGATCGCCTCGGCTCGGGCTCTGCCTCGACTCCTGCCACCTCCTCGCCTCCGGCTATGACATCCGCACCGTTGACGGCCTCACCGACGTCCTCGACCGTTGTGCGGCCACCGTCGGTCTGGACCGGCTCGGATCGCTGCACCTCAACGACTCGACCGCGCCGCTGGGCTCCAACCGGGACCGCCATGCCGCCCCGGGCGCGGGTGAGCTGGGGGTCGACGGCCTCGCCGTGTTCCTCTCCGAGCCGCGCTTCTCCGGACTCGCGGTCATTCTCGAGACCGGCAGCGCCGAGGGCGCCGTCGCCCCGGCTGACGTCGATCTCGCCCGTGAACTCCAGCGCCGTGGAGCGACGGCGCGCCGTCAGTGATGTTCGCGGGCGGACGTGCGAGCCACCGGCGCACCAGGGACCCTGTAGGCTCCGCGAGCGTGAACGACACGCGGACGGCCGACGCCCTCGTCATCTTCGGGATCACCGGAGATCTGGCCCACAAGATGACGTTCCGCTCGCTCTACAGGCTCGAGCGGCGGGGACTGCTGAGGGTGCCGATCATCGGCGCGGCGGTCGAGGATTGGACCCTGGAGCAGTTGATCGACCGGGCTCGGGAGTCGATCACCTCGGCCGGGGAGAAGCTTGACGAGAAGGTGTTCAAACGGTTTGCGCGCCGACTGTCGTTTGTCGGTGGGGCCGCGCAGGAGGACTTCTATGACCGTCTCGCCACCGCGTTGGCTGACCATCCCCACCCGGCCTACTACCTCGAGATCCCACCCGCGCTGTTTGAGTCGGTGATCGGCGGCCTCTCTCGCAAGGGGCTGCTCGCCGACGGCCAGCGCGTCGTCGTCGAGAAACCCTTCGGCCACGACCTCGATTCCGCCCGCGCGCTCGCGGCGGACCTGCACAAGTACATCGAGGAGGCCCAGCTCTTTCGCATCGACCACTTCCTCGCCAAGATGGCTCTGCGCGAGATCCTCTACCTGCGGTTCGCGAACACGATGCTCGAGCCGGTGTGGAACCGCAACCACATTGCCGCCGTGCAGATCAACATGTTCGAGTCCTTCGGGGTGGAGGACCGCGGCAGCTTCTATGACCCGGTCGGGGCGCTGCGGGACGTCGTCGTCAACCACCTCCTGCAGGTGCTCGCCGCCGCCGCGATGGAACCTCCCGCCGGCGGTGACGCGACGACGCTTCAGGACGCCAAATATGCGGTGCTCCGCTCGATGCGCGACGCCGACCCCGCCCATTACGTCCGCGGTCAATACGTCGGTTACACCAAGGTCAAGGGCGTCGCCAAGGGCTCTGAGACCGAGACCTACACCGCGCTGAAGCTCGAGATCGACAACTGGCGTTGGGCGGGGGTGCCGTTCTTCATCCGGGCCGGCAAGGAGATGTCGACGACCGCGACGGAGATCCGGCTCATCTTCCGCGACCCGCCGCGGGTTCCGTTCATCCCGGCCGGAGTCGGGGAGCCCGAACCGGCCCAGCTTGTCTTCAAACTCGATCCCGCCACCGGCGTCCAGGTGCTCCTCGACGCCCACCGGGCTGACGCCCGCGACGGCCGAGGGACGCTCGCGCTGGCGGCCGAGCTGGCCAGCCAGGGCGGCGAGGATCCGACCCCGTATGAGGTGCTGCTTGAGGCTGCGCTCGCCGGTGATGCCTCCCTGTTCACGCGACAGGACAGTGTCGAGGAGTCCTGGCGGGTGCTGCAACCGCTCCTCAATCACCCGCCGGCCGTGCACCGCTACAAGCGCGGGTCGGCCGGCCCGTCCGCCGCGGACGTGCTCACCGCTGAGATCGGCGGTTGGCGCGGACCGTGGATCGACGCACCCTGAGTCGGCCGGACCGGACGGACCGGCTGGCGCTCAGGCGGCGCGGGCGTCGACGGCGGCCGCGTCCCCGTCGTCAGGCCCCAACAGCGCCCCGCCGAGCAGACGGTCGAGCTCGGCGTGAAGGCTCGCGTCGTGACGGGTCACCCGGTAGCCGGCGCCGAGCCGCAGTGTGCGCGTTCCGCGGCGCGTGACCAGGTCGAGCAGGACCTCTGACTCGCCCGGAAAGTTGACGAGGACGTCACGCAGGTCGGTGATCGTGCTCGCCGTGAGGGCACCGGCGGCGAGACGAAGACGGAAGGGAACGGTCGCCGGCGCAACTGGCCGGTCCGCGGCGGCCGCCTCGGCGGCGGCGACCTCCTCGGCGGTCGGCGCGAACCGCTCGACGTGGTTGACGACGAGGCAGGTGCGGCCGGCGTCCTTGTGGTCGACCTTGCCTTTGACGAGCACGATCACATCCGGGCTGAGAATCTCCTCGCACTCCGCGAGGGTGTCCCCGAAGATGACCATCTCCACGCTCGCGCTGAGGTCCTCGAGGGTGGCGAACATCATCCAGTCGCCCTTCTTGGTCTTGATCCGCTTGGTCGCCGAGATGATGCCGCCCGCGATCACCCGCTCCTGGTCGGGGACGCCGTCAAGTTCGGCGAGGCGATAGTCGATCTCCGCCTCAAGGGTCGCGGCGATCGCCTTGAGCGGGTGCGTGGAGATGAACAGTCCGATCGACTCCTTCTCCATCGCCAGCAGCTCGGAGGGCTCGAACTCGCCGGCGGGGACCGGGGCGTGCGCGACGCCGCCTCCCGTGACGGGTGCGGCCTCGGCCTCACCGAGCAGATCGAAGATCGACGCCTGGCCGCGCTCCTGATCCTGCTGGGCCTGCTGGCCAGCCGCCTGGGCCTGTTCGAGCACGAGCAGCATCCCCTTGCGGCTGTCCTGGGTCGACCCGAACGCCCCGCATTTGATCAGCGATTCGATCGCCTTGCGGTTGACCGACCGTGAGTCGATCCGCTCACAGAAGTCGTAGATGTCCCGGAACGGGGTGAGCGGTCGGCCGGTGACCGGATCAATCTCCCCGCGGGCGGCCTTGATCGCCTCCACCGCGGCGTACCCGACGCCCTTGACCGCGTCGAGGCCGAACCGGATCTGGGAGTCGACGACGACAAAATTGTGGTCGGACAGGTTGACGTCGGGCGGGAGGATGTCGATGCCCATCTGCTCGGCCTGGGACACGAAGAAGGGCACCTTGTCCTTGGTGTCCATCACCGAGGAGATGAGCGCGGCCATGTACTCGGCCGGGTAATTGGCCCGCAACCACGCGGTCCGGTAGGAGATCAGCGCATAACAGGCGGCGTGGGACTTGTTGAATGAGTAGTCGGCCGACTTCTCGTTCGTCGTCCACAGCCAGTCGATCACGCTGTCGGCGGTGCCTGACGCGCGGCAGCCGTCGACGAACTCGGGCTTGAGCTTCGCCATCGCCTCACGGTTCTTCTTCCCGATCGCCTTGCGGAGATCGTCGGCCTTGGCGCCCGAGAATCCGCCGAGCTCCTGGGCGATCAGCATCGCCTGCTCCTGGTAGATGATCACGCCCTTGGTCGACTCGAGGATCGGGATCAGCCGGTCGTCGCGGTAGTCGATTGACGCGGGGTCGTGCTTGCCGCGGGCGTAGGTGGGGATCGAATCCATCGCCCCGGGCCGATACAGAGCACCGAGGGCGATCAGATCGTCGAACTCGGTCGGACGGACCTTCTTGAGCGCCTCGCGGAAGCCTTCGGACTCGAACTGAAACACGCCGATCGATTCGCCGCGGGCGAGCATCTCGTAGGTGCGGACATCATCGAGGGCGAGGTTGCGCATGTCCGGGCGCCCGCCGGTGGAGCGCTCGATGATGTCGAGGGCGTCCTCGATCACATCGAGGTTGCGCAGGCCGAGGAAGTCCATCTTCAACAGCCCCATCGCCTCGACCGGCTTCATCGAGAACTGGGTGACGGTGCGATAGACCTTGTCCCCGTTGGCATCGGTCGAGCGCGTGTCGGCGAGCTCGACGGGGACGAGGTCAGTCAGCGGTCGCGGCGCGATCACCACCGCAGCGGCGTGGATCGACGCGTTGCGGACGATCCCCTCGAGCCCGCGCGCGACCTCGATCACCTTCGCCGCCTCAGGATCCCGAGCGACTTCGAGCGCGAGCGGCTGACCGTCGGCGAGACAGTCGGCGAACTTCGGCGCCCGCCCCTGCTCGGGGTCGGGGATCAGCTTGGCGAGCTTGTCCCCGAGCGCGTAGGGGAAGCCGAGCACCCGCGCGGCGTCCTTGGTCGCCGCGCGCGGGAACATCCGGCCGAACGTGATGATCTGAGCGACCGACTCCTTACCGTACTTCTCGGTCACGTACTGGATCACCCGCTCACGGCCACGGACGGAGAAGTCGACGTCGATGTCGGGCATCGACACCCGCTCGGGGTTGAGGAACCGCTCGAACAGCAGGTCATAGGCGAGCGGATCGAGGTCGGTGATGCCGGTGCTGTAGGCGACGATCGACCCGGCCGCCGAACCACGGCCCGGACCGACCGAGATCCCGTTCGACCGCGCCCAGTTGATGAAGTCCCAGACGATCAGGAAATAGCCCGAGTAGCCCATCCGGTCGATCACACCGAGCTCATATTCGGCGCGTTCCCGGGCGGCGGCGGGAACCGGGTCGCCGTAACGGTGGGCGAGCCCCTCCTCCACCAGGCGGCGGAGGTAGCCCGCCTCAACGAGACCGTCGGGGCACGGGAAGGTCGGGATCAGCTGCTTGCCCAGCTCGATCTCGACGTCACAGCGTTCGGCGATCTCCAGGGTCGAGGCGAGCGCCTCCGGCCACGGGGAGAACTTGTCGGCCATCTCCTCACTCGAGTGGAGGTAGAACTCGTTCGTGGAGAAGGCGAGCTTCGGGTTCGCGAGCGTCGACTTGGTCTGCACACAGAGCAGTGCGGCATGGTTGTCGAAGTCCTCGCGCCGCAGGTAGTGGACGTCCCCGGTACCCACGAGCGGACGGCCGAACTCGCGGGCGAGCGCGATGATGCCCGCGTTCGCCTTCTCCTGTTCGGGAATGCCGTTCTGCTGGATCTCGAAGTACACCTGCTCGGGCCCGAAGATCTGGATCAGCTCATCCGCGGTTCCCCGGGCCGCGTCAACCCGCCCCTCCACCAGCGCGGAGCAGAACTTCGAGGCAAGACAGCCCGTGAGCGCGATGATGCCCGTCGCATAACGCGCCAACAGTTCCGCGTCAACGGTCGGGTACCCCCGCTGGAGCCCCTCGAGGAAGCCGGCCGAACACAGCTTCACGAGGTTGCGGTAGCCCTCCGGTGTCTCGGCGATCAACGTGAGATGGTGGCGCTTGCCCTTCTCCCGCCGGTTGTTGGTGACGTACACCTCACAGCCCTGGATCGGCTTGATGCCGTGCTTCCTGGCGGCCTGGTAGAGCTCTACGGCCCCGTTCATCCGGCCATGATCGGTCAGGGCAAGCGCCGGCTGATCGAAGGCGGCGGCTCGCTCGGCGAGCGCGTCGATCTTGTTGGCGCCGTCGAGCAGCGAGTACTCGGAGTGGACGTGAAGGTGCGCGCAGGTGGGACTCATCCGAGGGCGGAGAATATGTCCTGTCGCGGACGGCTCCCGCGTCCGAGCCCGCTCCCTGCGGACAATCGCTACGCGACGTCCTCGGGGGCGGGGGTGCTCGCCCGCAGCCGTTCAAGCGCGGCGTCGAGCCGGTCGGACTCGAGCCGGTCGGGGACCGGCCGCGACGGACCGGACGGGACCGTGGGGCCCCCGGCAGGCGCGGCCGGTTCGAAGCCCGACGACGGCTCCACCGTGCCCCACGGACGCGCGGACAACCCCGACAACCCGGGGAGTTCGGGGAGACCGGCGGCGGTGAGGACGGCGTCAAGGCGGGTCGAGGCGCCGCGCAGCACCGTGAACGCGTCGAGGACGGCGATCCGGATGCCGTGCTCGAACTCGGCGGCGCGCCGGAGGACGAACTCGAGTTCGGCCTCGAGACGACGGACCCGCTGCTCGGCCGCGAGTTGGCTGCGCAGGTGGTCCCGCTGCTCGGCTTCGGCGCGGACGGCGCCGAGCTCCTGCTCGAGGGCGCTCGCGCGCCGTCGCTCACCGAGGTAACGCTGCTCGGCCTCCACCGCCCGCCGGCGGGCGCTCTCCAAGGCCGCCTGATACTGCTCGAGGTCGCGCTCACGGGCGGCGATGCTCGCTTCCAGCGCTGACTCGACGTCGGCGACCTGGGCCCGCAGGGTGCGGATCGCCTCGTCATTGTCAAAGCGTCGCTGCCGTGCGGTCGCAAGCGCGATCTCCGCGGCCCGCAACTGGCGCTCGATGAGCATCTGCTCGGAGCTGGTGTCCCGCATCACAAGGCTCGTCCCGACGGCATCACCGCAAGGGTAAGGGAGATCCCGCCGCGTCTCACGCGGGAACGGCGAGCCGACGGCGGAGGTCCCACCACAGGGCCTCATAGGCCATCGCCGCGCTCGACGCCGGGGCGAAGGCGCCGACGGGATCGCGCTCCTCCCCCATCGCCTCGACGTCCTCAGAGGCGGGGATCGCCGCGCCGAGCATCGTCAGCTGATGGACGCCCCGGAGGCGGGCCATCACCCTGCGGTGCAGGGCCTTGTGAGTCTCCACCATGGAGAAGAAGGCAAACACGCGCGGCCCCCCGGCGGCGCCGGCAAGCTCGGCGAGCTGGTCGAAGGTGCGGGAGGACAAGGTCGCCGGGATGATCGGAACGAGCAGCACATCGGCGGCGTCGAAGACCGACTCGGAGACGAGCGAGATCGACGGCGGACAGTCGAGGAAGATCGTGTCGTAGTCCTCGGCGAGGGGCTCGAGCACCTTGGCGAGCCGGCGGGTCGGATGCTTGAAGCTGTCGAGGGCGAGATCCATGTGCCGGTAGGAGAAGTCGGCGGGCAGGAGGTCGAGGCGATCGTGGTCGGTTGCCTTGATCTGGGCGAGGACCGGGGTGCGACGGCGGATGAGCGCGTCAGAGCCGCCCCGCACACGCGGACGGATCCGGAACAGGTACGTCGACGCCGCCTGGGGGTCGAGGTCCCAGAGCAGGGTGCGCCCACCGTCGCGGGCGGCGAGGTAGGCGAGGTTGACAGCGGCGGACGTCTTGCCGACCCCGCCCTTGATGTTGTAGGTGGCGATGACGGTCGCCATCAGCGCCCGAGCGCGGTCCGGAGCGCCGCCTGCTGCGGCTTGGCGGCAAAGGCCCCAAAGGCGGCGGCGAACTCGCCGCGCGCGTCGGCACCGTCGGCGGCGAGCGCGCCGAGCAGCCGGCCGAGGGCGATCAGCGCCTGAGCGCCGCCGGGCAGGGCGGCGATCTCCTCGGCCATGCCGCGCAGGGTGTGGGCCTGGATCTCTCGGTCCTGGTGGCGGCCGAGGACCTCCTGGAGGTCCTTGAGGGCATCGAGTAGCGGGGCGATCTGCTCACGCTCGCCGAGCTCGAGCCCGAACAGCTCGAGCAGGTAGCGCAGCTCCTTGCCGTGCTTACGGAGGGTGTGATACTCCTCGGGCGCCGAGTCGGGGCCGATCGCCCGCCCGAGCTTGACCATCTGGCGGGCAACGGCAAGGATCCGGTCCGCGGCGAGCCGGCCGATCGGGGTCGCGCCGTCGGGCCGGTCGGCCTCGGACCGCTCAGGGAGGCCGGTGAGCGCCGCCGTCCACGCCGGTCCGAGCGCGCGGGCTCGCCCGCCGCGCAGCTCGCGAACCATGATCCGCCGGGCGGCCGCCCGGCGCCGGGCGATCACGGTCGCGAGCGGGGCGAGCGCGCGCCGGTCCGTCTCGTCCTCGAGCAGGCCGGCGAGCGCGTCAAGGTCCTCGAGGGCGACGTCCAGGTCACGGCTCTCGCCGGTGATCTGCTGGAGCCAGCGGAACTCCTCCCGCCAGCGGGCGCGCTCCCCCGGCTCCCACACGCCCGGCAGCTCCTTGAGCACCGAGCGCGTCTTGCGCACGCAGACGCGCAGGTCGTGGAGGAACTCTGCGTCGGTGTCCGCGAGCGTACCGGGAAGGTTCGCGTCGACCACCTCCCACAGGGCGAGGCAGATCGCGGCGACGGCCGCGTCGGATCGCTCGCCGGGGTTGAGGGAAACCCGGACCTTCGCCCGCACCCCGCCGGGTCGCCCGCCGGCGGCGAGGATCGCCTCGTCGGTCAGGCTGAGCGGCGCCTCGGTGAGGGCGAGCAGCTCGAAGATGAGCGCCCGCTCGGCCTCATAGCCGCGGAGACCGTGGAGGCGGACGCGCGGGGTGAGACCGGGCGCGCTGATCAGCTCGAGACGCAGGACCGTCTTGTCGAGGTCGTCCCAGAGCGACACCGTCTCCGTCCGCACCGTCACGGTCGCCAGCTCGAGCAGGGCGCGGCGCCCGGCGAGCGCACGCGCCCGGGCGGGAATCGCCTCCGGGCCGGTGACGGCCACGGCGAGACCGGCCGCCGCGAGCCGACCGTCGAAGGTGTCATAGACGGTGAGCGCTTCCTCACGGACGCTCACCGGGCCGAAGCGGAAGGCACCGTCAAGGGCCGCCGCGATGACCCGGAGGGAGAGCGGCTGCTCCGCGACGTACTCGGGGCTCACGCGAGCAGCTTACCCAGCCGGGCGACCGCCTCGTCGACCTCGGCGGCGCTGACCGTCAGCGGCGGCTCGAGCCGCAGCGTCGCCGGCCCGGTCGCGTTGACGACGAGCCGCTGGTCCAGCAGCGCGCGCCGGGCCACGTCGATCGCGTCGACGTCGAGGTCGACGCCGACCATCAGGCCCCGGCCACGCACCTCCCGCACGTGCGGGAGCTCGGCGAGCGAGCCCGTCAGCCGCTCGCCGAGCTGGGAGACCTGGGTCAGCAGCGCCGGGTCGCTGCAGATCGCCAGCGCCTCGAGTGCGGCCGCGCAGACGAGCGGTCCACCGGCGAACGTCGAGCCGTGATCGCCGGGCCGGAAGGTGTCGGCCAGGCGCGGGCCGGTGATCAGCGCCCCGATCGGGACGCCGCCGCCGAGCCCCTTGGCGGAGGTGAGCGCATCGGGGACGACAGGCCCGCCCTGGTACGCCCAGACGGTGCCGGTCCGGCCCATCCCGGTCTGCACCTCGTCGTAGATGAGCACCGCGCCGGTCCGGTCACACGCCGCCCGGGCGGCGAGCAGCACCGGGTCGGGGAGCGGGTGGATGCCCGACTCGCCCTGGATCGGTTCGAGCATCACCGCCGCCGTGTCGGGGCCGACCGCGGCGGTGATCGCCTCCGGGTCGCGAGCGACCGCGGTGAACCCGGGCACGAGCGGGGCAAACGGCGCCTGCTTGGACTCCTGCGGGGTCGCCGACAGCGCCCCGTAGGTGCGTCCGTGGAAGCCGTCCTCGAGGACGACGATCCCGCCGCCCGGCCGGGCGCGGCGGGCGAGCTTGAGCGCCGCCTCGTTCGCCTCCGCGCCCGAGTTGGCGAGGAACACCTTGCCGCCGAGCGCGCTCTCGGAGAGGGCGGCGGACAGCCGCATCGCCGGCTCGGTGTAGTAGAGGTTCGAGACGTGGGTGAGCGTCGCCGCCTGGGCCTGGATCGCCGCGACGATGCGCGGGTGACAGTGGCCGACGTTGAGGACGCTGATGCCGGCGAGGAAGTCGAGGTACTCGACACCCGAGTCGTCCCACAGGCGGGTCCCCTCGCCACGCACGAACACGACCGGGTTGCGCAGGTAGGTCCCGATCACGTAGCGACGCTCGAGCGCCTGCAGTTCGGACAGGCTCACCGGCCCTCCCCGCGGATGAGGGTGCCCTGCCCGGCGGCGGTGAACAGCTCGACGAGCAGGCTGTGGGGCTGGCGGCCGTCGACGATCACCGCGGTCGCCACCCCACCACGGACCGCGTCCAGGCACGCCTCGAGCTTGGGGCGCATTCCGCCACCGACTTCGCGCAGGGCCGCCGCGAGCTGATCGGCGGTCGCCTCCTGAATCAGGCTGGCCGGGTCGGCCGGGTCCGCCAGCCACCCGGAGACGTCGGTGAGGAACATCACCTTGTCGGCGCCGAGCGCCGTCGCGACCGCGGCGGCGGCCGTGTCGGCGTTGATGTTGTAGGAGTTGCCGACCCCGTCGACGCCGACGGAGGCGATCACCGGGATGTAGTCGGTCGCGATGTGGGTGAGGATGCCGGTGTCGACCGTGTCGATCCGTCCGACGAAGCCGATGTCCTGGCCACTCGGGGACGGCTGGCGCGAGCAGGTGAACAGCGCCCCGTCATCCCCGCAGAGGCCGACCGCCCGCTGGCCGTGACGGTTGATGAGGCCGACGATGTCCTTGTTGACCTTGCCGACGAGCACCATCTTGGCGACCTCGACGGTCGCGGCGTCCGAGACCCGGAGTCCGTCGACGAACTCGACGGGCAGGTCGAGCCGGCGCATGTAGGCGGTGATCTCCGGGCCGCCGCCGTGGACGATCACCGGGTTGATCCCGACGTACTTGATCAGCGCGACATCGCGGGCAAACTCCTCCTTGAGAACCGGGTCGGTCATCGCCGCCCCGCCGTACTTGATCACGATCGTCGAGCCGTGGAACGCGCGGATGTAGGGCAGCGCCTCCAGCAGCGTGTCGACGTCGCGGATCGGGCGTCCGGCCGGACTGTGGGTCATCGGCGCAGGGGAGTCGGGGGTCGGCATCACAGGCGGTCCGTCCAGCTCAGGTCGTGTAGTCGGCGTTGATCGTCACGTACTCGTGCCCGAGGTCGGAGAAGTAGCGCTCGGTCTCCGCCGCCTCGGCCCCGCCGAGGGTGATCTCGTACTCGACCTCGGACCGCTGCACGGCGGCGGCGAGCGCGGCGGCGTCGTGGACGACGAAGCTGCCTCCGGCACAGACGGTGACGCCCTCAATCGCGATGTCGACGGCCAGGGGCGCCGCTGCGGCGCCCGCCGGGGCCGCGAGCGCCGCCCCGACGGCCTGGATGATCCGCCCCCAGTTCGGGTCCCCCCCGTACAGCGCGGTCTTGACAAGCGGCGAGTCGGCGACCGCGTGGGCGACCCGGGTGACCGCCTCATCGTCGCCGCCGCGGACGACGACGCGCCCGACCCGGCGAGCCCCCTCCCCGTCGGCGATCACCGCCAGGGCGATCTGGCGCAGCACCGCGTCGAGGGCCTCCCCGAAGATCCGTTCGTCACCGGACTCGGGCTCCACTCGCACCCCGGAGGCGCCGTTGGCCTGGAGGATGATCGTGTCGCTCGTCGACAGCTGGCCGTCGACGGAGATGCGGTCAAAGGACCGCTTCGTGCACACCGACAGGAGCAGGTCGGCCTCATCGGCGTCGAGTTCGGCGTCGGTCTGGATGAACACGAGCAGGGTGGCAAAGCGCGGGGAGATCATCCCGGCCCCCTTGGCCTGGACGGCGAGGGTGACCGTCCCGCCGCTGAGGGCAACCTGCAGGCTGATCTGCTTGGGGTGCGCGTCGGTCGTCCGGATCGCCTCCGCGAAGGCCCCGCCGCCGTCGGGGGACAGACCGCGGCCGGCGGCCGCGAGCCCGGACATCACCCGGTTCATCGGCAGCGGCACGCCGATCACCCCGGTCGAGGCGACCGCCACGTGGCGCTCGGACACCCCGCAGACGATCGCCGCTCCCCCCTGCATCTTGGCGGCGTCCTCGAGCCCGCGGTTGCCCGTCGCCGCGTTCGCGTTCCCCGAGTTGACGACGACCGCGCGGATCTCCCCCAGCTCGGTGCGCCGACGGGTGAGCAGCACCGGCGCCGACGGGGCACCGGTGCGGCTGAACCGGGCCGCGCTCGCGGTCGGCCGGTCCGAGACGATGAGGGCGAGGTCGGGCGCCCCCGACTCCTTGATCCCGGCGGCGACCCCGGCGGCCCGGAAGCCGGCCGGGAGCACCGCGCCGGCGAGCTCGGTGACCGCAGCGGGCACATCGACCCAGCGGGAGCGAAAGAACGTCCCCATCAGCCGATCCCGAGCCCTTCCGCGTAGCCGAACATCAGGTTGAGATTCTGGATCGCCTGAGAGGCGGTGCCCTTCCACAGGTTGTCGATCGCGCCGAACACGATCGCCCGGCCGGTCCGCTCGTCCTTGTGCAGGCCGATCCGGCAGATGTTCGTGTCGCGGACGTCCCTGACCCCGGGGAGCGTGTCGACGGTCTCGATGAACGCCTCCTCCCGGTAGGCGTCGGCGTAGAGGTCGCGCAGCTCTGTCTCGGACCGGTCTGGCTCGGTCAGGGTGACGTAGCAGCTGACGAGCTCTCCCTGGTCGAGGGGGAGCAGGTGCGGGGTGAAGGTGATCGTCACCGGGTTGCCGAGCGCGGCGAGCTCCTGTTCGATCTCCGGGGTGTGGCGGTGGCGGGGCACCTTGTAGGCGCGGACGTTCTCATCGACGCTGACGAAGTGAGTCGCCTCCGTCGCCGCCCGACCGGCGCCCGAGACCCCGGACTTCGCGTCGATCACGAGGTCGCCGATCAGCCCGGCACGGGCGAGCGGCGCGAGCGCAAGGATCGTCGCGGTCGGGTAGCAGCCCGGGTTGGCGACGAGGCTCGCTTCGCGGATGGCGGTCCGGTACAGCTCGGGGAGACCGTAGACGGCCTCGGCGATGAGTTCCGCCTCGGGATGGGCTCCGTACCACTCACCGTAGGTGCCGACGTCGCGGAGGCGGAAGTCGGCGGACAGGTCGACGACCTTGACCCCGGCGGAGCGCCAGGCGGCGACGACCGGCGCGGCGGCCATGTGCGGGTAGGCGACGATCGCAGCGTCGAAGCCGCCCGGATCGAGCGTGTCGGGGCTGACGAGTTCGATGGCGACCCGATGGTGCGGGTAGAGATGATCGAGACGCCGGCCCGCGTCGGACCGCGCGCTCGCGGCGCCAAGCTGAAAGGCCGGATGGCGGGTCAGCAGCGCGGCGGCGAGCGCGCCCGCGTAACCGGAGGCGCCGAGGACGGCCACGCGCGGGCCCGACTCAGGCACGGATCGTCCCTTCGAGCTGGTCGGCGACGGCGGCGATGATCCGCCCGCGCTTGACGGCAACCTCCTCATTGGTGAGGGTCCGGTCGGAGGCGCGGAAGTGCAGGCGCACCGCGACCGAGTAGCGGCCGGCCCCGAGGCGAGCGCTGTCCCGGTAGACGTCGAAGACATCGGCGCTGTGCAGAAGCGGGCCGGCGGCGGCGCCGATCACCGCGAGCAGCTCCGCGGCGCTGACGGTGTCGGGGAGGACGACGGCGAGGTCCTCGCGCAGGGACGGGAAGCTCGTGAGATCCCGGGCCTGCCGGGTCTCGGGGAGGGCGAGCGCGTCGAGGTTGATCGCCGCGACCGCGACCGGCCCAGGCCCGAGGTCCCAAGCGGCGGCGACCTCGGGGTGCACCTCGGCGAGGAACCCGACCCGGTGCCCGTTGACCTGCACGACGGCGCTGCGGGTCGGGTGCAGAGTGGCGAGCGCCTGGCCGGGCACGAGCTCCCATGCGATCCCGAGCCCGTCGAGCAGCACCTCAGCGACCCCCTTGGCGGCGAACACGTCCGCCGGCGGCGGAGCGGGTTCGCGCCAGGTCGGGGTCCGCACCGGCCCGGTGAGCAGGGCGAGGGCGTGGACGTCCTCGGCGCGGGGGGCGATCCGCTCGGGCCGGTAGACGGCGCCCATCTCGAAGATCGCGATCCGCTCCGCGCCCTGGGCGCGGTTGTGGGCGGCGACGTCGAGCACCGAGCCGAGCAGGGTGGTACGCAGTCGGGAGTGGTCGGCCGACATCGGGTTGGCGAGCGTGACGGCGGGGTCGGCGAGGCGCAGCCGAGCGTTCTGGTCCGGCGCCGCGAAGGACCAGCCGACGACCTCGGACAGGCCCGCCCCGGCGAGCAGGTCCGCGGCGCGGCGGCGCAGGCGCTGGCGGGCGGACAGGGCCCCGGAACCGGACCGGCGCGGCAGCGTCGCCGGCAGGTCGCCGAGCACGGCGAGACGGGCGATCTCCTCGATCAGGTCGACCTCCCGGGTGACGTCGGTGCGGCGGACCGGAGGTACGGTGACCGCCAGCCCCTCAGGCGTGGCGGCGGTCGTGAACCCGAGCGCGTCGAGCACCTCGGCGGCGCGCTCGCGGGGCACCTCGGTCCCGAGCAGCGCGGCGATCCGGGCGGTGCGCAGGGCGATCTTCGCCGGGGCGGGCCCGTCCCCGCCGAGGTCGAGCGTCCCCGGGCTGACCGTCGCGCCCGTCAGCTCCCTGAACATGCGGGTGGCGAGCGCCTGGGCCCACAGGGTCTGCTCGGGGGCGAGGCCCTTGGCGTTGCGGCTGGCCGCCTCGGAGTTGAGCGCGAGCTTGAGCGCGGTCTCGTGGATGTTCGGCCCGTTCCAGGTGGCGACCTCGGCGAGCACGGTGCTCGTCGTCTCAGACACCTCCGAGCGGGCGCCGCCCATCACCCCGGCGATCGAGGTCGGCCCGTCGGCGTCCTCGATCAGCACGATGTCCGGATCGAGCGTCCGGGCCTGGCCGTCGAGGGTCTCGACGGTCTCCCCCGCCCGGGCCCGGCGGACGTTGAGGCGCCGTCCGGCGACCCGGTCGAGGTCGAAGGCGTGCATCGGCTGGCCGGTGACGAGCATCACGTAGTTGGTGATGTCGACGACGTTGGAGATCGGCCGCATCCCGGCGGCCATCAGGCGGGCCTTGAGCCAGATCGGGGACGGGCCGACCCGGACCCCGCCGAAGATGCGGGCGGTGAAGCGCGGGTTGAGCTCGGGTCCGGCCGCGTTGGTGATCTCGACGCCCGCGAGCGGCCCGAGGCTGCCGGGATCCTCAGCCCAGGGTTCGGGGGCGAGCGGCGCGCCGGTGGCGGCGTGCACCTCCCGGGCGACGCCGTAGATCCCGAGGCAGTCCGGCCGGTTCGGGGTGATCTCGAGCACGAGCACGTCGGTGCCGATCGGGATCACCTCCGCGAGCGGAGTGCCCGGCGCCGGGGTCCCGGGCAGCACCATGATCCCGTCGTGCTCGGCGCTGATGGCGAGCTCCCGCTCGGACAGGATCATCCCGTGGGACTCCTGGCCGCGCAGCTTCGCCTTCTTCAGGCGGGTCCCGTCCGGCATCACGCTGCCGGGCTGGGCGACCGCGACGGTCAGTCCGGCGGCGACGTTCGGGGCGCCGCAGACGATCTGGCGGGGCTCGCCATCCCCGATCTCCACGACACAGACGCGGAGGCGGTCAGCGTCGGGGTGCTTGGTCGCCTCGAGCACGTGCCCGACGACGAACCCGTCGGGCGTGGCGACGCCATGGTGCTCGACGCGCTCGACCTCGGTGCCGGTGAGGGCGAGCGCGGCCGCCAGCTCGGTCGCGCTCAGCGCCGGCGCGCAGTATTCAGAGAGCCAGTCGAGGGGGACGCGCATGCTCAGAACTGCTCGAGGAAGCGGAGGTCGTTGTCATAGAGGAGGCGCAGGTCGCCGATCCCGTGCTTGAGCATCGCGATCCGTTCGATCCCCATACCGAAGGCGAACCCCTGGTGGCGCTCCGGGTCATAGCCGTTGGCGGTGACGTGGCCGAGGACGTTCGGGTCGACCATCCCCGCTCCGAGGATCTCGATCCACGTCGTCCCCTTGCACAGCGGGCAGCGGCTGTCGTCGGCGAGCCGGCCGTGATCGCAGTTGAAGCAGGAGACGTCGACCTCGACGCTCGGCTCGGTGAACGGGAAGAAGTGTGGGCGCAGGCGGATCTCCCGGTCGGGTCCGAAGATCGCCCGGCTGAAGGCGAGCAGCGTTCCCTTGAGATCGGCGAGGGTGATGTCCTCTGCGACGACGAGACCCTCGATCTGGTGGAACTGCGGGGTGTGGGTGACGTCCGAGTCGCGGCGGTAGACGCGGCCTGGGACGATGATCGCGATCGGCGGCGGGGTGGCGAGCATCGCCCGGACCTGCATCGGGCTCGTGTGGGTGCGCAGCAGCAGCCGGCCCGCCATCTCCTCGGGGGCGCCGGGCAGCTCGCTCAAATAGAAGGTGTCGCTCTCCAGCCGGGCCGGGTGGGTCGGATCGTGGTTGAGGGCGTCGAAGTTGAAGTAGACCGACTCGATCTCGGGCCCCTCCTCAATCCGGAACCCGAGGCCGATGAAGACGTCCTCGATCTCTCTGCGGACCTGGGTGAGCAGGTGCAGCCGCCCGGGACGCGGCAGCGGGTCGGCCGGCAGCGTGATGTCGATCCGGTCGCTGAGCAGGCGGGCCTCGAGCTCGGCGGCGGCGATCCGAGCGCCGGCGGTCTCGAGGGCGGCCTCGAGGGCGCCGCGAGCCTCGTTGGCGGCCCGTCCGACCGGTCCGCGCTGCTCGGGCGGAAGCTCGGCGACGCCCCGCAGGAGGTTCGGCAGCTCGGCCTTGCGTCCGAGCAGGGCGATGCGGAGCTGCTCGAGCTCGGCGCTCGTCTGCGCGGCGGCGATCCGGGCCAGTCCGGCGTCGCGCAACTCGGTGATCGCGTCAATCATCGCAGCGGCATCCTAGATGCGAGCTCGTACAGAGCGACGGTTGCCGCCATCGCCACGTTGAGGGAGTGGTTGGCGACGGGGATCCTCGCGACCGTGTCGGCGGCGTCGAGCAGGTCGGCGGGCAGCCCCTCCCGTTCGGCGCCGAGCAGGAGCACGACGTCGGGGTCGGAGGCGGCGTCGGGGTCGGAGGCGGCGTCAAGCAGGCCGACAAGGACGTCCCGCAGGTCCTGAGAGCCGTGTACGTCGAGGGCGAGGCGGCGCCCCGGCAGGACCTCGACCCCACCGCGAAGCACCGGGACGGTGAAGATCGCCCCCATCGACGCGCGCACCGCCTTGGGGCCGAACGGGTCCGCACAGCCGGGACCGAGCACGACCGACGAGGCAGCGAACGCCTCGGCGGAGCGGAGGATCGTGCCGAGGTTTCCGGGGTCAGAGACGCCGTGGAGGTAGAGACAGAGTGGGCCGGTCGCCGTCGGCGCCCAGCGGATCGGGTAGATCCCAAGCGCCCGCGTGCCCGACCCGAGCTCCGACACCCCGGCGAGCAGCGGCGGCATCACCTCGACCCCGTCGAGCCCGCTCTGATGGGCGACGAGGCGCGCCAGCGGCGTCCACCCGGCCGCCTCGGCGGCGGCGAGGAGATCCTCCCCTTCGGCGACGAATCGACCGAGCTGCTCGCGGTCGCGCCGGCGGCCGTTGAGCCGGCGGACCTCCTTGAGTGTCTCGTTGTGGGAGCTGGTGATGAGCATGAGCGGTGCGGGTCGAGAACGAAAAAGGGCGCCCTCCCGAGGGAGTGCGCCCGATTGAAGCGGTTGCCGGTGCGGGGCGATCTACTGCGCCGCAGCCAGCGCCTCACGGGCGCGGTCGGCAAAACGTCGGAAGGTGGCCTCGTCATGGACGGCGATGTCGGCGAGCACCTTGCGGTCGAGTTCGACGCCCGCCTTGTTGAGGCCGTTCATGAACTGGCTGTAGGAGAGCCCGTTGAGCCGTGCGGCGGCGTTGATCCGGGTGATCCACAGCTTGCGAAAGTCCCGCTTGCGGGTGCGCCGGTCCCGGTAGGCGTACGTGTCAGCCTTGATCAGGGCCTGCTTGGCCTGCTTGTAGTGGCGGCTCGCGTCGCCCCGCATCCCCTTGGTGAGGGCGAGGGTTTCCCGGCGCTTCTTCTTGGCGTGGACGGAACGCTTGACTCGTGCCATGGGATCAGCGGCCCTTCTTGGGGGCGTTCAGCAGCACCTTCACGCGCGGTGCGTCGTGGTCGGAGAGCATCACGTCGTTGGACAGGTTGCGCTTGTACTTCGGCGACTTCTTCTCGAGGATGTGGGAGGAGAAGGCGTGGCGCGCCTTCACCTTGCCGGTCGCGGTGAGTTTGAAGCGCTTCTTGGCGCCCGAGTGGGTCTTCATCTTCGGCATGGCGGTCGCCTAGTAAAGCAGGTCGGTTCGCGCTCTCCCCGGGGCGGCGGGCAACGGCCGGGAAGCGGCCGCAGACCCCCCGGGGGGGACCGCTGAGGGGATCCCGCCTAGTCGGCCTTGGCGGCCGAGCTCGCCTTCGCCTTGACCGGGCGCGGGGCGGTGCGCTCGACGGCGGCCGGCTCAGACGCCCCATTCGTCGCGTCGGCGGCGGTGGCCTTCGGCGCCCGCGGCTTTGGGCTCGCGGGCTTGGTCACCGGCGACTTGACCCCGCTCTTCTTGCGAGGGGCGGTCGGCTTCGGGACGGCTTCCGTCGACCCGTCCTCGGACGTCTCGGCGGGGGCCGAGGCGACGGACGGTCCCGGGTCGGCGGAGCTGGGGGCGGCCGCGACCGGTGGCGGCTTCGCGTCCCCGTCCTCGGAGGCGGCGTTCTCCGCGGCGGAGTCGGCGACGGCCTGGAGGGCGGCGGCCCGTTTCGCCGCGGCTCCTCCCCCCTTGGGAGCGCTCTTCACCTTCCGAGCCGGACGGCCCGAAGGGGTCTCCTCGACGTCGACGGACTCGGGGACGGGTGCGGCGACGACGGGCGCGGCCGGCTCGGGCTCGGGCTCGGCCTCGATCTCGGTGATCGGTTCGATCTCTGTGATCGGGGCGATCTCCGTGTCGTCATCGAAGTCGTCCTCGGGCACCTCGTCCGCGTCGGGCTCAGACACGGCCGAGAACTCCTCGGCGTGCTGGTCGTGCTTGTGGGGCTTCTTGCCGCGCGGCGCACCGTCGTCGTGCTCCTCGTGCTCGTGGTCCTCGAGGGCGAGGACGGCCTTGGAGGGGGCGAGCATCATCGTCATGTTGCGCCCGTCCTGAAGCGGCGACTGCTCGACGACGGCGAGCTCAGCCAACTCTCCGGCGAGCTTGTCCAACAGCGCGACGCCCCGTTCGGGGTGGGTCACCTCGCGGCCGCGGAACATGATCGTGATCTTGACCTTGTCCTTGCCGCGCAGGAACCGCTCGACGTGCCCCTTCTTGGTGTCGTAGTCGTTCTGGGCGATCTTCGGACGGAACTTGATCTCGCGGATCGTGATCTGCTGCTGGTGCTTGCGCGCCGCCTTCTGCTTCAGCGCCTGCTCGTACTTGAACTTCGAATAGTCGAGGACGCGGCAGACAGGCGGGCGGGCCTCCGGGGCGACCTCGACGAGATCGAGGTCGCGCTCCTGCGCATAGGCGAGCGCCTCAGAGGTCTTGACGACGCCGATCTGTTTGCCGTCGGCACCCACGAGGCGGACCTCGGGCACACGGATCCGGTCGTTGATTCGGGTCTGGTCCCGCTCCGGCGGCCGCCGGTCGTACCTACGAGGGACCGGCACTAGATGTCACTCCGGCGAGGATTCAAGCTGCGACGCCGGGCCAAGTGGGGAAAAGATGCGTATCAGTCAACGCCACCGAGTATAGCCCCCGGCCCCTCACGCCCACCGGTCGCCGCTCACGCCGTTCCCTCACGGAGCAGGTCGCGCTCGCGCACCCGCGCGAGCACCCGTTCGATGAAGCCGTCGAGCGACTCGGCGCCGAGATCACCGCCGCCGTGGACGCGCACCCCGACCTGCCTCTCGGCCGCCTCCCGATCTCCGACGACGAGCATGTAGGGGACCTTGGCGAGTTCGGCAT
The DNA here is from genome assembly GCF_023330685.1 of Conexibacter sp. DBS9H8. Classification (GTDB taxonomy): domain Bacteria; phylum Actinomycetota; class Thermoleophilia; order Solirubrobacterales; family Solirubrobacteraceae; genus Palsa-465. The sequence continues at coordinate 2,080,353 of NZ_CP097128.1, read as the reverse complement.
CGCGCACCTTCCGGCCGACCTTCTCATCACGGCTATCGACGTCGGCACGCAGCCCGGAGGCAGCCAGCCGCTGGAGGACCTCGGCCGCATAGGCGGCGTGGCGTTCGCTGATCGGCAGCACCGTCACCTGCCGCGGGGCGAGCCAGAGCGGCAGCTCACCGGAGAAGTGCTCGAGCAGGATCCCGATGAACCGCTCGTAGGAGCCCATCAGTGCCCGGTGGAGCATCACCGGGCGGTGTTCGGCGTTGTCCGCCCCGATGTAGGTGAGATCGAACCGCTCCGGGAAGTTGTAGTCGAGCTGACAGGTGCCCAGCTGCCAGGAGCGGCCGAGCGAGTCGGTCATGTGGATGTCGATCTTCGGCCCGTAGAAGGCGCCGTCCCCGGCGTTGACGACGTAGGGCAGGCCGAGGGAGTCGAGGGCGGCGGCGAGGGCGGCCTCGGACCGGTCCCACAGCTCATCGGAGCCGATCCGGACCTCCGGACGCGTCGACAGCTCGTAGTGGACGTCGAGTCCGAACAGCCCGTAGGTGTCGGCGGCGAAGGCGAGCACCCCGGCGACCTCCGCCTGGATCTGCTCCTCGGTGCAGAAGATGTGCGAGTCGTCCTGGGCGAAGTGGCGGACCCGGAGGAGGCCGTGCAGCGTGCCGGAGGCCTCCCGGCGGTGCAGCAGGCCGGGTTCCCACAGTCGCAGGGGCAGGTCCCGGTAGGAGTGCGGGGCCATCGCGTAGAGCTGACAGTGGCCGGGACAGTTCATCGGCTTGAGCGCCATCTCGCGCTCCTCATACTCGGTGACGAACATGTTCTCCCGGTACTTGTCCCAGTGCCCGGAGGTCTTCCACAGATGGGAGTCGAACACCTGCGGGGTCTTCACCTCCAGGTAGCCACGGGCGGCCCCCATCTCCCGGCTGAGGCGGACGAGCTCGTTGAACACCGCGGTTCCGCCCGGCATCCAGAACGCCGCTCCCGGGGAGACCTCCGAGAACTGGAACATTCCGAGCTGGGGTCCGAGGCGGCGGTGATCGTTGGCCCGTGCGCGTTCGAGTCGCTCGAGGTGCTCCTCGAGTTCGGCCTGGGAGAGGAACGCCGTCCCATAGACGCGCGTGAGCATCTTGCGAGCCGAGTCGCCCCGCCAGTAGGCGCCGGCCACCGATTGGAGCTTGAACGCCTTGATCCGCTTGGTGCTCGGCGCGTGGGGCCCGCGACAGAGGTCTGTGAAGGGTCCGTTCGTGTACAGGCTGACGCTCGTGACCGGCGCGTCCACCGGGGCGTTCCGGACGAGGTCCTCGATCAGCTCGACCTTGTAGGGCTGCTGCTCGGCGCGGAAGCGCTCGAGGGCGGCTTCGACGCTGACGTCCTCACGCACGAACCGCTCGTCGGCCCGGACGTGCTCGCGCATCCGCGCCTCGATCGCCGGGAAGTCCGCGTCCGAGAGGCTGACCCCGTCGGGGAAGTCGAAGTCGTAGTAGAAGCCGTTCTCGATCGCCGGTCCGATCGAGATCTTCACCCCCGGGTGAAGCTCGAGCATCGCCGTGGCGAGCACGTGGGCGGTGTCGTGGCGGATCAGCTCGAGCGCCTCGGCGCCGCTCTTCTCGGTGATGATCTCGATCCGCCGCTCCCCGTCGGTGGGCAGCTCCCGGGCGAGGTCGAGGGTGATCCCGTCCACCTTGACCGCCAGCGCCGCCCGGGCGAGGCCGGCGCCGATCGCCGCCGCGGCGTCGGCGCCGGTCGCGTGCGGAGGCAGGGTCAGCGCGGCGCCGTTGGGCAGCGTGAAGGCCACGGTCTCGTCGGCGAGCTGGTCACTCATCGGCGGCCTATCGTATTGATCCATCGGGTTGACCTCGGTCTGACGGGTGTCGGCCCCTGACCCCGGAGGAACGTGCGCCCGGGACCACGAGGCCCGGGCGAAGTTCGCGTGCTCTACGCGACCGCGCCGGACCAGGCCGGCGTCGTCGTCTCAGGCTGCGCGCACACGAACATCCCGTGATCCTATCGCTCGCGGGCGGCGCCGATTCCCCGTCCGCCGTCTCAGGCGGCGACCACGCTACTCTTGTGGCCTCCCAGGGCGATTAGCTCAGCTGGGAGAGCGCCACGTTGACATCGTGGAGGTCACTGGTTCGAGCCCAGTATCGCCCACTCACCGGCCCGCCTCCGCGGGCCGTTTCTCTACCGGGGTCAGCTGCAGCGGTCGGGCAGCTCGAACTGACTGACGAGCACATAGGGGCGGCCGCGTTCGTCGCCTGCGGCGCGTACCGGTGCAGCGCCCACCGGTCCGGTGGTTCCCCCTTGGTCTGTTCGCGTGCCACGTCACCGGCGGCCACGCCGTCATCGACGAACGGCACCGGCCCGGGGATCTCCCGGCAGAACCGCACCTCAAGCCCGAGGCCGAGGGCGGTTTCGATGTATTGGCTCGTTGGTCGCGCCCACTCCGGCACGTAGCGCGGCTCGCCGTCATGCCCGAACTTGATCAGCGGCGAGACGGTGTCGCCGACGATCCCGCGGATGTCGGAGACGACGATCTGGCCGCCCGGGCGCAGCACCCGCACGAACTCGCGGAGGACGGCACCGAGGTCGCGGACGTGCATGAGCGCCAGAGCGCAGACGACGAGGTCGACGGACCCGCCGGCGAGCGGGAGGGCCTCGAGAGGCCCCTCGAGCAGTTCCGCGTCCGGCGGCTTCTCACCGGCCACCTCCAGCATGGCGGACGAACTGTCAACCCCGATCACGCGGTGTCTCAGGCCCGCCAGCTACTCCCCATGTCGCCCGCTGCCGCACGCGGCGTCGAAGGCCACGCCCACGGGCAGGCGGTCGAGGAGAGCGCGCACCACGGGTGCCTCGATCCGGATCAGTGCGTTGTTGGCGTGGTCATAGCGGGCGGCCCAGTCCGCGTACCCCTCCTGGGTGGACATCGCGGGGATGCTGACGCCGTCACCGGACGCGTCCGCCCGGTCCAGGGGCGCGCGAACCTCCGCCAGCCGGGCGAGCGTGAAGGCGCGGTCATACTCGCCGCCGAAGGCGCGGAGCAGCGCGATCCCCTCAAGTCCGATGAGATAGGCGAGCGGATGCCGATAGATCGAGGGGCCGGGCTCGGCCATGCCGGTCGAGCACCCGAGCGTGCGCCCGGAGGCGTCGCGCCGGGCGGGGCCGGCAGGCCGTTCACCGGGGGCAGTCCCTCGGGCCCGTCGGACGGCCGGCCCTGTGTCGACGAGGGGGGAGAAGTGCGTTCCCACGACACATTTCTCCCCCCTTGTTGGCCCGACTCCCGCTGATCGTCGACCCAGCGCCCAAGGCGGGCCGGGGCCGTGCCCTCAGTGCCGTCCGGCGCTCAGAAGATGCTGTTGATCAGGGCGTCGCCGATGCCGACAGAACCCGCTCTCGACCATCCACGCCTTCATCGACAGCCAGCACCAGCAGTACCAGCAGCAGATCCCGGCCTATCAGCAGCAGTACGGGGGCGGGACGGGTCGCCGTGGCGGCCTCGGCGGCTTCCTCAACTCGGCTCCGGCCGGGCGATCGAGATGGGCGCGGACTCTGGAGGGCGCTGGCGACCTCGCGGAACTCCTGTTGCAACTGGTTGTAGGCCTGATCGATGCTCTGAGGATCCAGGGGCGGTTGCTCGCAGATCGCCCGCCCCGCCGGGGCGGTTGACCGGTCAACTAGAATTGTGTTCACATGAACGTCACAGCTCCCGCACTCGAGGGAACCGCCCTGGAGGCCTGGCGCAGCTACCTCCAGAGCCACGCGGCGATCGTGCGCGAGCTCGACGCCGACCTCCATCACGCGCACGCGATGACCACGCGCGACTATGAGGTGCTGCTCTACCTCGCCCAGGCGGAGGAACGGCGGATGGCGATGTCGGTGCTGTCGGAGCGAACGATGCTCACCCGCTCGGGGATCACCCGGCTGATCGACGGACTCGTCGCCGAGGGGCTCGTCGAGCGTGTCTCCTGCCCCAAGGACGCCCGGATCTCCTACGCGCAGCTCACCGACAGCGGGCACGCCAAGCTCGTCTCCGCCGGGGTCACCCACGTCGCCGGGATCGAACGGCTCTTTCTCACCCACTTCAGTCCCGAGGAGCTCGACCAGCTCGCTCAGCTGCTCGGCCGACTTCCGGGCGCTCTGCCCGAAACCGGCGGCTGCACCGCCGCCGCCGAGGCCTGTGCCGTGAGCGGCCCGGCCGGCGCCGACGGCACCTGCAGCGTCAGCGAGTAGCGCGCCCCCGCCCCCGCCACAGGGTGCCGGTGGGCCCGGTGGCCCACCGGCACCGCCACCGCGCTCGGCGAGATACTTGACGGCACAACCAAACCTGCTATACCTTTAGTTGTTCGGTCAACCATCGTTTCAGGAGACAGCCCACATGCCCCACATCGCCAGTGGTACCTACAACGTCGATCCCACCCACTCGAACGTCGGGTTCGAGGTCAAGCACATGGGTATCGCCACCGTCCGCGGCGCCTTCAAGACCTTCGCCGGCACGATCACGGCGAGCGACACGTCGCTCAAGCTCGATGGAACCGTCGAGGTCGCCTCGATCGACACCGGCGATGAGAACCGCGACGGGCACCTGCAGTCCCCCGACTTCTTCGATGTGGCCCAGTACCCCCAGATCACCTTCTCCTCCGAGTCGGCCCAGCTGGAGGGCGAGTCGATCACCCTCGAGGGTCAGATCACGATCAAGGGCGTGACCAAGCCGATCAGCCTCGCCGGGACGCTGGCGGAGGGCGGCGAGGACCCGTGGGGCAACCAGCGCGTCGGCTTTGAGGTCGCTTCGACGATCGACCGCGGTGACTTCGGGCTCAACTGGAACCAGACCCTTCCCAACGGCAACGTGCTCGTCGCCAACGACGTCAAGCTCGTCGTGTCCGTCTCGGCCGTCAAGGCGGCGTAGATGACGACCGTCCTCGCGATCTCCGGGAGCCTGCGGGCGGGCTCCTACAACACGGCGCTGCTGCACGCCTTCACCGAGCTGGCGCCCGCCGAGGTGGAGGTCGAGATCCTCGACCCCGCCGAGCTGAAGGCCCTCGAGCCATATGACCAGGACGACGACGGTGAGGTGCCGCCGCCCCACGCGGCGGTGTTGCGGGCGAAGATCGCCGCCGCCGACGTCCTCCTGATCGCCACGCCCGAGTACAACGGCACCCTGCCGGGTCAGCTCAAGCACGTGATCGACTGGGGCTCTCGCCCCCGCGGGGACAGCGCGGCCCTGTACGCGAAGCCGGTCGCGGTGGTCTCGACGTCGCCGTCGGACTACGGCGCCCTATGGGCCGGTGAGGCGGCGCGCAAGGCGCTCGGCATCGCCGGCGCCCGCGTCCTCGCTGAGATCGACCTCAGCGTCGGTGGCGTGATCGCCAAGTTCGACGCCGAGAACGTGCTCGTTGACGAGGAGCTGCGCGGCCGCCTCACCGAGCTCGCCCACCAGCTCGCGTCCCACCACAAGGCCCTCGTCGGTTGAGGCTGAGCATGAGCCTGCCCCGGAACCCCGCCACGACCACCGCCACCGCCGGAGCTGCGCGGGGTTCCGGGGTGCGCCTCGGTCCCGTCACCCTCAGGGTCGCCGACCTCCCCCGTTCGCGCGCCTTCTACACCGAGGCGCTCGGAATGTGCGAGCTGACCGGCACCTTCGATGACGATGACGGTGCGGCAGGGCCGCCGCTCGCGCGCACCCCGACCGACGGCCTCGAACGGCTTGTGCTCGGCGGCCCCGACGGGAGCGCACTGCTCGTCCTGATCGGGGATGCCAGCGCGCCGCGACGCGACCCGCGCCACACCGGGCTGTTCCACTTCGCCCTGCTCGTCCCCTCGCGGCTCGAGCTCGCCCGGTCCCTGATGCGCCTGGTGAGGGCGCGCCGGCCGCTCACCGGGGCCTCCGATCACCTCGTCTCCGAGGCGCTCTACCTCGACGATCCCGACGGCAACGGCATCGAGATCTACTCTGACCGGCCGCCTGAGCTCTGGCCCCACGGCCGCGACGGAGGCCTTGAGATGGCGACGCTGCCCCTCGACCTCGAGGATCTCGTCGGCGAGCTCGGCACAGAGCGCGAGGTGCCCGCCACGTTCGCGGCGGGCACGCGGATCGGGCACGTCCACCTCCAGGTCGCGTCCCTGCCGGAGGTCGAGCACTTCTACGGATCGGCACTCGGGCTCGAGGTGATGGTGCGCTACCCCGGGGCCCTGTTCCTCGCCGCCGACGGGTACCACCACCACCTCGGGCTCAACACGTGGCGGTCGCGAGGAGCCGCGGCGGATCACCCCGGCGCGATCGGCCTCGACCACTACATCCTCCACGCAGGGTCCACCGACGCACTCGCCGCCGTGGCGGCCCGACTCGAGGGGGCCGGCTACCCGGTGACCCCAGCGGGCGATGGCCTGCGCGTCAGCGACCCGAGCGCCAACCGCCTGCTGCTGCTCGCCTGAACGCGGGCGCGGAACGGACGCGGTCAGGCGTACAACTCCTGGGGGAGGTCCGGGCTCGACCGGAGGCGCACCCGCCCGATCACGGAGACGAGCGACAGGCGCAGGACGGGCGCCGTGGGCCGTGGGCGGCCCACGGCGTCGAGGTCGTGATCGGCGAGCAGCGCAACCTGCGTCAGCTCGAGAACGATGTGATCGGGGAGGAGGACCGTCGTTGTACCCACCACGGTGAGTATCCGCAGCTCGGTGACCCGATCGAGCTCGGCGGCGCGGAGATCGATCGTCGCCTCCCCGAACAACGTGACCACGCGGCCGGTGGGGGCTGGACGCCAGACCCCACCGCGACGCACCGCGCGCAGCACGGCGACGGTCGCGGCAGTCCCCGTTCCGGTCGCGGCCGGAACCCGTGGCGCCCGGCGGCGGCCCTCACGGCGCCATCGGCGGTGAGGTGGGGCGGCGTCGGCCGTGGCGGTGGGCGCCGGGGCATGGCCGGATGCGGATGCGTGCGTGGCGACCGCAGGCCTGGCGTCCACCCCGGGCCGGAGGTCGGCGGTGAGCCGCTCAAGCTCGGCGTGGGTGCGCGCGGAGAGGACGGCACCGAGTCGCTGCTCGAGCTCCTCGAGGCCGAGGCGACCGTCGCCGCCGGCGGCCTGGACGAGCGCGGCGGCCGCCTCACGGTCGGCGTCGGCGGCCCGCTGGGCAGAGAGGCGCGACGCTGGGTCCATCCCCGGCCATCATAAGATCAGACCGGACCGGCCGCTACCCTCAAAGGGCCTTGGCGACGTGGCGGAGTGGCTACGCAGCGGCCTGCAAAGCCGTCTACACCGGTTCGAGTCCGGTCGTCGCCTTGACGGCGGGCCGAGGGGGTCGGCGGACGTCGCCGCCCCACCCGGGCGTTTATGAAGGTTTGAGGTCCGCTTGACTATCAACAGGTCAATGACAGTTGTCAGCAGCCGCTCGCACCGGACCGAGCTGGCACACGTCAACGGGCTCGACGGGCTGCGCGGGCTCGCCGTCATCGTCGTCGTCCTCTACCACGGCGGCGTCTCCTGGGCCAACGGCGGATTCCTCGGCGTCGAGCTGTTCTTCGTCCTCTCCGGGTTCCTCATCACCTCGCTGCTCGTGCGCGAATGGGTGTCCGAGCGCACTGTCACGCTGCGGCGGTTCTGGGCGCGTCGTGCGCGGCGGCTGCTGCCGGCGCTGTTCGTGCTCGTCGTCGTGATCGGCATCTTCTACGCCCTCAAGGGCACCTACGGGGCCGTTCCGGGCCTGTTCGGCGACGGGCTCTCCGCCCTCTTCTACTACTCGAACTGGCATCAGATCGCCGTCGGCTCGAGCTATTTCGCCCAAACCGGCCCGACCTCCCCGTTCCAGCACACGTGGTCGCTGGCGATCGAGGAGCAGTTCTACCTCCTCTGGCCGCTGCTGCTGCTCGGTGTCGCCACGCTGCTCACGCTTCGGCGCCAGCGCGGCGGACGGGCCGCACCGTTCGGACGCTCGGCAATCGCCTTCCTCGACGTGATGATCCGCATCTCCGGTCTGCTGTTGGTCGCCTCCGCGATCGATTCGCTCGTGCTCTTCCATGGGGGCAGCGGGCTCAACCGCGTCTACTTCGGCACCGACACCCGGGCGACCGGGCTGCTGTCCGGGGCGATCCTCGCCTTCATCGTCGCGCGCCTGCGGCTCACCGGGCGGCTTCCCCCCGCCGGCTGGCCGGTTCTCGTGCGCACCCGAGCCGCCGGTGCCCGTTCCCGGGCGCAGCGTCCCCCGTGGCCGACCCCGGCGATCAGCCTCGCCTCCGGAGCGGCGATCCTGCTCCTCCTCATCCTGGTCGTCACCGTCAGCGGAGACGACCACTGGCTCTACCCGTGGGGGTTCCTGCTCACCGACGGACTCACCGTCGCCGTGATCGCGGTCATCGTCACCACCCCCCGCTCGATCGCCAACCGGGTCTTCTCGATGCGCTGGCTGCGTGGGGTTGGGGCGATCTCCTACGGGCTCTACCTGTGGCACTTCCCGCTCTTTCTCTGGCTCAACGACTCCGCCACCGGTCTGAGCGGATTCCCGCTCCTGATCGTCCGGATCACCGTCGCTCTCGCCGTCTCGATCGCCTCCTACCACCTCGTCGAGCAGCCGATCCGCCAACGCCGCTGGCCGGCGTGGATCGTCCACGGGCTGGCGCCCGTCACCGCCGGCGCGGGCATCATCTCCCTCGCGCTGGCGGCGAGCGCGGCGGCGATCCCGACCGCGGCGACCGCGCCCGTGCCGACGATCCACACGGACCTCGCCGGCACCGACCCTGCCTGCGCGGTGACACTTGCCAACACCCCGACCGGCGGGGCGGTCGCCCCTCCGAGCGCCCAGGAGGCGTCCTTTCAGACCTCGTCGCTTGCCCGCGGAGCCGTACGCTGGCCGTCGGCGACGACGACGACCCGGTTCCGGACCTGCCCGCCCAAGCGGGCGCTCGTGATCGGAGACTCGATCGCCTTCACGATCGGTGTGCCCCTGCTCTACAGCGAACAGCATTACGGCATGGCCATCGCGGATGCGGCGATCCTCGGCTGCTCGTTCGCCACCCGGGGTGAGATCGACGTCAACGGGACCTGGGAGACCGTCCCCAAGGGCTGCCCGAACGAGATCGCCACCTGGCAGTCCCAGGCGAACGCGTTCGGCGCGAACGAGGTGATCTTCGAGCTCGGCTACCGGGACGAGTTCAACTTCAAATGGAACGGTCAGCTCGTCCACCTCGGAGAGCCCGCCTTCGACCGCTACGTGGAGGCGCGGATCCGACGATTCATCTCCGTGCTCGGCGAGAACGGGCGGCGCAAGCTCCTGTTCCTGTCGATCCCGTTCGTCAACCCTCCCCCCCAGGCCAACGGCAGTCCCGCTCCCCAGGCCTCGACGGCCCGCCGGGATGAGATCAACCGGCTGATCACCGAGGCGGCCGCCGCCGATCACAACGACGCTGCGGTACTTCACATCGACCGGTGGCTCGCCCCCCAGGGGCACTACAGCACCGACGTCAACGGTCAGCTCTGTCGCTTTGATGGGATCCACGTGACGATCTACTGCGGCGACCTGCTCGCCCCCCACATCTTCATGGCTGGCCGGGCCCTGCTCGCGCACTGAGCGCGCCCGGCCGCGGGGGCGTGGAACCCGCCGCCAGCCGTGGCGAAAGACGGGGTTGGGTGACCGACGGGCGGGGAGCCGCAGGCGACCGGACCGTCATGGAAAAGCGGCCGACAGGCAACCTCGGGCTAACAGTCGGGGGGGTCGGGCGCCCTACCCTTTGCCGGGGTGTCCAGTCGACGTAAGATCGTGGTCGCAGTCGGGCTCGCCCTCGCCGGTCTCACCGTCCTCGCCCTCGCTCCCTGGCACCACGGTGCGACCGCCCAGGCGCGCAGCACGCAGGATCGTCCGGCGCTCCCGGGTGCGGTCGGCCCGGCGCGCTCCGGTGCCTTTCGGACCACGGGGGCGACCGTCGGCGTGGCCGGGCCGGTCACCGTGTCGGGGTCCGGCGCGACGGTCGGAAGCACCGGGACGGGGACGGCGACCGTCCCCGGGTCGACCACCGGGACCGCCAGCGCGACCACCACTCCGGGGGGAAGCACGACCCCGACGACGGCGGCCCCCGGGGGCTCGGCGACCGCCGGACCGAGTCACTGGCTCGCCAGTTGGGGTGCGGCCCCGGAGGCGGCCAGCGCGGAGGACCAGGTCGCCCTCACCGGGGTCGAGAACGCGACCGTGCGGGAGATCGTGATGCTCTCCAGCGCCGGGACCGCCGTGCGGATCCACTTCAGCAACCGCTTCGGCCACCGCCCCCTCGTGATCGGTGCGGCGTCCGTCGCCCCAGCGGCCGTGCTCGGCCGTCTCGACGGACCGGCGATCCCGATCACCTTCGCCGGCGCCCCCGGCGTGAGCGTCCCGGTCGGAGAGAGCGTCGTCTCCGATCCCGTCAACCTGCCCGTCCACGCCCTCGAGCGCCTCGCCATCAGCCTCTACCTCCCGGAGGCGACGGGACCACTCACCTACCACAGCGCCGCTGAGCAGCGGGCTTACTTCACCGTGGGTGACCGCACCCTCGCTGACGCCCCGGTCTGGGACGCGGTCAGCACCTCCTCCTGGTACGTCATCACGGGAGTCGACACCCTCAGCCCCGCCCGCTACCTCGGAACCGTCGCGACGATCGGCGACTCGATCACCGCCGGGTTCCACAGCGTCGTCGGCAGCTTTGGCGCCTGGCCCGACGATCTTGCCCGGCGCCTCTCCGTGCAGGCGGGGCCGACGCTCGGAGTCATCGACGAGGGGATCAGCGGCAACCGGCTGCTGCTGCCCTCCCCCTGCTGTGGCCCGGCCGCCGTCACCCGCTTTGGCCTCAACGTGCTCGACCAGGCCGGCGTGCGTGACGTGATCCTGCTCGAGGGGATCAACGACATCGGCTACAGCCAGAGCCACAGCCGCCTCACCGCACCGCATCGCAATCTCAGCGCGGCGGCGATCATCGCCGGCTACCGGCACATCATCACCGAGGCACACGCCGCCGGGCTGTCAATCTTCGGGGCGACGCTGCTGCCGTTCAAGGGATCGCGGCACTGGACCCAGGCGGGCCAGGCCAAATGGGCGGCCATCAACCGCTGGATCCTCACCAGCGGCGCGTTCAACGGCGTGATCAACTTCGCCGCCCTGATGGCCGAACCGGGTCACCCGGAGGTCCTCAACCCGCGCTATGACAGCGGCGATCACCTGCACCCAAACAACCTCGGCTACGCGACGATGGCGGCGGCGATCAACCTCACCGCCCTCACCCAGCCCGGTGTCGAGCCGGCCGGCCTCGGCGCCGCAGCCTCCACGGTGCTCCCGCGCGGTCCCGGCCACCGTCACCGGGGAATCCCGCCGGTCCGCCACCGCCACCCGCTGGGGCACCACGGACGCGGGCCCAGCCGCGGGCGCCGTCACCGCGGCGCCCGCCACCCCCCCCACGGGCGCCGTCACCGCCGAGGGTTCCGCGGCGGGCGCCGGCACCGCCCCGCACGCCACCGCGTCCGGCACCCCGCCGACCGTTCACGCACGACCTCCAAGACCGTCCTATACTCCGACGCTCCAGCGCGGCTGTAGCTCAGTTGGCTAGAGCGTCTGCTTGCCATGCAGAAGGTCGAGGGTTCGAGTCCCTTCAGCCGCTTGGAGAAAAGCCCCGCAAATGCGGGGCTTTTCTGTTGCTCAGGCAGGGAAGCACAGGCAAATATGGGTGCTTGGTCCCGAAATGTGGTCCCAAGTTCGCGCCGCCGGATCGGCGTCTCAGCTCAGAGCGCCGTCTCGGAACCGTGAGCGTCGGCGGCGCTTGACAGACTCGCGCTGATGGGAGCGACCAAGGAAGCCGAGCGTGCGGAGCTGCACCGCACGATCTGGCGGATCGCCAACGACCTGCGCGGATCGGTCGACGGCTGGGACTTCAAGGACCCTCAGCCAGGTGTTCCACCACGATGCCGCGAGGCCGGTCACCGAGTTGAACCAGACGGTGCGTCGGTTGCCGTCAGGATTCGCTGAGTGTCAGTCACGAGCCGGGGTGGCGGTCACCCCTGAGACCCTAGCGACGCCTGTCACGGACAGCGCAGGTCGGCGTCATAGCCACCCGAGCTGTATTGCGCGAGGGTCGGAGCGGCACCGGTGAACCCCCCGTTGGTGCAGTTGCGCTGCGCGGTCCGCAATGAGCCACGTGCACCGGCGACCCAATCCGGCGGAGCCGTGCTGAGCCCGAGACCGGCAGCGGTCGTCTGCGCGTCGAGGTCCGTGATCGTGCTCCATTGACTGTCCGTTGAGTACACCCCGATGGGGCCGGTCGCACCAGATACCTGCAGGCCCGCGATGAAGCCCTGTATCGCCGCGATGTTCAACTGCGCATAACCTGCCGTGCCGCTGGTCGCCCAGCTATTTGCCGTCTCGATGTCGAGCCACCACGGGGCGCTTGAGGCGACGGCCGCGTCGGTCATGTCAGCGAGTCCGTACGAGTATTCACCACGAGCCTGCCCGTAGACGTAGGAGCAGGCGGTGCTCCAGCTGCCATCGCAGGAGCCGTACGGGCTCGTCCCGGACGTCGGCCAGTCGGTCACCCCGGGCGCTGGGCCCGGATTGGCCGTGTTGATGTACAGCGACACATTGGGCTGATTGGTCAGACCAGGCGCCGCGAGGGCCCACCCAAGTTCCGATGAGAAGCACGAGTTGGCATCGTTGGCGAGCCCGCCGTTGACGCCCACGATCCCAAACGCAGGGCTCGCCGGGTAGACCGAGGCGCACTGTGGATAGGAGATGTCGTAGCCGGTGCTCGTGCTGAACCGTCCTGCGCCATGGGCCGGCTTGGCGGCCATTGCCGCCGGCGCGAGCCACAGCCCCAGGCCCACGATCGCCAACAGCCGTCCCAACACGGATTCCTCCTCAGATGGTGTCGCGGTCAGAATGACACCGATCGCGGCCCAAATGTGGAAATGATGGTCAGAGGCGGGACTGGCGGTGTTGCGTGACTGAGCCGACGAGCACTCGGAGGCATCAGAGCGCCTTGACATCGGAGGCCCCCTCTGACATCGGTCCCCGGCAGGGCCGACGACGAGCATGTCACCGGATGGCTCGGCGTGGGATGGCGGAGTTCAGGAGAACAGGGCCGCCACCGGAGCGAGCGGAACGATCCCGTGGGCGAGCGCCAACAACGCGGGCTCCTCGGCCACCAGAGCGTCGGCCTGAAGTTGGGTGACCGCGAGGTACTCGGCCTCGCGCAGACCCGACCACCCGTGAGCGCGGGCGAGGTCCCAGGCCGCGCGGCGGGACACCCGGTCGCCGAGGAGACGCAACTTGAGCCCGGTCATCCGTTCGTGCAGCCCAAGCGCGTCCCGCTCGCTCAGCTCACCCCGCCCAACCGCACCGAGAAGATACTCGAGGGCGTGGGAGCGGATGGCGTTGGGCGCGATGAGCTGATGTCTGTCGCCGACCGGCCGGCCGTCCTGGACGACGCCGATCAGGACCTGAGCGTCGATCACGAATCGAGTCACCTTCACCAAAAGCCTACGTCCTCACGCCAGCGCCCTGGACGCGTCGCAGACGCGCGCACGCCACGCCAGCGGGTGTCGCGGCGGCGCCCGCTACGGTCTGGACATGGACAGCGAACAGTGGGATCGCCGGTACGCCGGCAGCGAGCTGGTGTGGACGGCCCAACCGAACCGGTTTCTCGTGTCGGAGGTCAGCGATCTGCAACCGGGACGGGCGCTCGACCTGGCCTGTGGGGAGGGCCGTAACACAGTCTGGCTGGCCGAGCAGGGTTGGCGTGCCCGCGGGGTCGACTTCTCCTCCGTCGCGATCGAGAAGGCACGTGAACTCGCAGCAGCGCGCGAGGTCGAGGCGGATTGGGAGGTCGCCGATCTCAGCGCCTATCGGCCGCCGGCCGGTGCCTTTGACCTCGTGGTGGTCTTCTACCTCCAGGTGCCCGCCGCCCAGCGGACGCCGATCCTCGCGGCCGCAGCCGCCGCGGTCGCCGACGGCGGAACGCTGCTCGTCGTCGCCCATGATCTCACCAACCTCGACAACGGCTACGGCGGCCCGCAGGACCCGACGGTGCTCTACCGGGCCGAGGACGTCATCGCCGATCTCGCCGACAGCGGCCTGATGATCGAGCGCGGTGAACGAGTCGAGCGGCCAGTCGCCACCGACACGGGCGAGCGGGTCGCCCTCGATGCGCTCGTCCGAGCCCGACGCGGCTGACCGCTCGAGGCAGGAACCGGCGCCCCCGGGTCGAAGCTCGGGACACGCACGGTCGATCGAGCCGCCCGGCCGCTTCGCCCGCAGGCCCCCTCACCCGACTGGCGACGGGGACGCGTTTGGGAGCGGCCAGGTTCGGGAAGGAGTTGTCCATGGATTCCGAGACAGCAGCGCCGCAACCGGAAGCCCCGACCGCGCAGTCGCGGCCGGAGGACAAGCGGAGCAGCAGTCTGAGCGCGCCGCTTGTCGGTCTGCTTGAAAGGCTCGGTCGCTGGACGGCGGCGCTGCTGGCTCGGCCACGGGCGCGGACGATGATCGTCGGCGCGCTTCTGATCGCCCTCGGTCTGTTCGTCGTCACCCACTCGGTCTGGACCTTCCCAGTCCTGATCATCGGGATCGGGATGGTCGTCGTCGCCTGGGTCGGAAGTCGCCTCGAGGGGCGTTTCGTGATCGAGTGGAGTGAGGCGGGCGCGGGGTTTGAGATGCGCGCGCAGTTCCGCGCCGCCAATGAAGCGACGCCCGCGCTACCGGCACCGGCCACAGTCACCGATCCGCACACGAACGTGGCCGAGTCGGCTCAGGCCGCCGTCGGGAACCCTCCAGTGTCGGCGAATGCCGCAGCGATCCCCGATGCCGAAACCGTCGAGGAGCCCCAGACGATCGACGGGGAGGCGCACACGATTGAGATCAACGTCGCCGATCTCCGGGCGCTCGTCAACGCCGCCGAAGTGGGCGCCCGCGACGCCGGCATCAGCGTCCCCGACGGGCCCACCGTCACCTGGCGCACCGACCGCGCCGCCTGACCGCTCACGGTCAGGGTCGCTCCGAGTTCCCCCCCCCCTTGATCTCCGGCCCCGGTCGCCTGATCGTGGCTCGTTTCTGATCGCCCGCTATCACTGATCGGCGTGGCTCGCCTCACCCGC
This sequence comes from Conexibacter sp. DBS9H8, assembly GCF_023330685.1. Classification (GTDB taxonomy): domain Bacteria; phylum Actinomycetota; class Thermoleophilia; order Solirubrobacterales; family Solirubrobacteraceae; genus Palsa-465. The sequence goes on along the minus strand of NZ_CP097128.1, from coordinate 2,065,282 downwards.
CCCGCCGGCACCGTTCCCGCCCCGATCCTCCTCCTTACCGGGATCGCCTCCGTGCAGATCGGCAACGCGTGGGCGGACAGCCTGTTCGGGCGGGTCGGGGCCGGCGGCGCCGGACTGCTGCGCCTCGGCTGGGCGATGTTCGTGCTCGTCGCGATCTATCGCCCCCGGTTGACGGGCCGGGGGCGATCTGAATGGTGGCCGGCGGCCGGGCTCGGGTGCGTGCTCGCGCCGATGAATCTCACCTTCTACCACGCGATCGCCCGAATCCCGCTCGGAATCGCCGTCACCGTGGAGTTCATCGGTCCGCTCGCCGTCGCGATCGCCCACTCACGGCGGCGGCGGGATCTGCTCTGGGCCGGGCTCGCCGCGGTGGGGATCCTCGCCCTCGCACACGGCAGCGGCCAGCATCTCGACCCACTCGGCCTCCTGCTCGCGGGCATCGCTGGTTGCCTCTGGGGTCTCTACATCCTCCTCCAGGCACGGGTCGGACGCGCGTTCGCGGATGGGTCAGGGCTTGCCCTCGCGATGCTCGTAGCGACCGCAGTGGCGATCCCGGACGGGGTGGTCGAGGGGGGCGCCCGCCTGCTCAGCCCCGGGGTGCTCACGATCGGGGTGGCCGTCGGGCTGCTCAGCTCGGTGATTCCCTACTCGATCGAGCTCGTCGTGCTACGCCGCCTCTCCCCCGGGATCTTCGGCGTCCTGATGAGCCTCGAGCCCGCCGCCGCGGCTCTCGCCGGCGCCGTCGTGATCGGCCAGGCGTTGACCCTCCGAGAGCTCGCGGGGATGGTGCTCGTCTCCGCCGCCTCTCTCGGCGCTTCGGTCACCGGGACGCGGGGCGGACATGACCGCACCCCGACGGTCGCAGATCCGAGCCCGTTCGGGAGCTGAGCGACGCAACCGACCTCTGCGGGCCCAACCCGACCCGGTCGAACCTCACCCCCCGCCCCGACCGCCGCGCGCATCGGCCAGGCCGAGTGCCGCGGTCAGGAACGGCCAGGCCCGGTCAAACTCACGGTTCCAGGTCGGCCACATGTGGACCCCGTGGCCGTGGTGGACCGTCGCACGGATCCCGAGGGCGTTCAGTCGCCGGCTGAAACTGTCCGTGCAGGGTCCGATCAGCCGCTCGAGCACGCCGGTCAGTGCGGGGAAGTTGGGGTCGCCCGGCACCGGCCGGCCGTCGGCGCGGGCGAGGTAGAGCGGGACCCCATCGAGCCGGGAGGCGAGGCTGACCGGATCGTGGGCCTCCCAGCGACGGCGGTCCTCTCGCGGTGAGCCCCACAGCGCGTATGGGTGCTGGCGTTCGCGCAGCAGGGCGCTGAGCGTCAGCGCGGCAATCCCCGGAGCGAAGAGGTTGAGCACCCCTGACAGGGACGCCGCCGCCGCAAAGGTCCCCGGCCGGCGGGCGGTGTAGGCGATCGCGCCGAGGCCGCCCATCGAGACTCCGAGCACGACCCGATGCCCGGAGGCGGAGAAGCGGGCCTCAGCCCAGGGCAGCACCTCATCGAGGTGAAAGCGCTCCCAGGCGGGAGCGACCTGATCTCGGCGCCCGCCAGGGCGACCGATCCGGCCGGGGACCGGGCGCTCGGCATGGACCCAGTCGGTGCAGAATCCGACGGCACCGCCTTCCGGCATCACGATGACGGCGCCCAACTCCCGCGCTCGAGCGGAGAGCCCGACCCCGCTCTCCCAGCAGTCGGGGTCATCGTCGGCACCGTGGAGGAGGAGCAGCAACGGGGCGGCCGAGACCGCTGGCGGGGGTGTGAGGACGTTGACGCGGGCCGGTCGCCCGAGCGCAGCGGAGGCGAGGAGGAACTGCCCCTCCCGCGGCGACCGCCAGCGCTCGTCGATGACCACCGTAGAACGGCCAGAACGGGGATCCGACGCGGACACGAACCCAATCTAGAGGGGGCACCGCCGGACGGCGCCCGTCGAGGAGTGTGGAAGGAGCTGACCGGTCGCCGCCCCTCCGGTCCTGCCGCGTGGCAGGATGTCGGCCAATGGAGTCACGAGTCGAGTCGATCAGCGCCGCCTACCGCGGCGTGATGTACCTGTCCACTCCGGCGGTCCGCTGGTGGGGGCAGCTGGAGGTGACGGGCCTCGAGCACCTGCCCCTTACCGGGCCGGTGCTGCTCGCGGGCAACCACGACAGCTACTGGGACACCGTCACGGTCGGGATCGCCGGGATGCCCCGTCGTCAGGTCCGTGCCCTGGCCAAGTCGTCGCTGTGGAAGCCGGTGCTCGGGACCGTCCTGGACGGGATGGGGCAGATCCCGATCGACCGCGGTCGGGGTGACGTCGGCGCGCTCGACCGCGCGATTGAGGAGTTGCAGAACGGGGCGTGCATCGGCATCTTTCCCGAGGGCACCCGCTCACTCGGGCGCACCCTCCGGGCCCGCAGCGGCATCGGCCGCCTTGCCGAACAGGTGCCCGAGGCGACGATCGTGTGCGTCGCGGTGTCCGGGACGGTGTTGATTCCGCGTTTCCCCAACGAACGCCCCCGCGTGCGGGTGGAGTTCTTCCGGCCCGCCGGCGGTGGACTGGCGCCCGGGGAAAACCCGAAGGCGTTCGCCAACCGTCTGCTGAGTGAGATCCGGGAGCGAGCCCCGATCGCGGTTGCGGGACGCAGGCGTGCCCGGCGGATCGCGTCGGGCGCCGACCCGGTCGCGGAGGCGGCCAAGGCCGGCAACCGTCCCGCCTGAGCTCACCCGGCGGCGCGGGGCCTGGGCCCGGCCTCAGAGAAGATCGAAGCGGTACCCCTCAAACAGGCCGGTCTCGATGACGCCTGGCAGGAGCTTGAGCGTCGCGTGCAAGCCGTGGGCGATCTCGTCGAAGCGCGCGTCGAGGATGAGGTTCCCCGACTCCGTGATGACCGGGCCGTCCTTGCCGCCGGCGACCCGCAGGCCGACCTCGGTCGCCCCGAGGGCAGCGAGTTCCCGGGCGACAAGGGTGACCCCGTTGCGCTGTACCTCGATCGGCACCGGGAAGCCCTGCCCGAGCTGTTGGACGTGCTTGGAGGCGTCGACGGCGAGGAACATCCGCTCGGCGGTGTGCCAGAGAATCTTCTCGCGGAACAGCGCACCGCCGCGGCCCTTGATCAGTCGCCCGTCGGGGTCGACCTCGTCGGCCCCATCGACCCCCCAGGCCGGCGTCACGCTGCCGAGTTCCCGGAGGGTGAGACCGAGCCGGACGGCGGCGACCTCGGTCTCATAGCTCGAGCAGACGACGGCGACCGACAGGCCCTCTGCGCGCACCCGTCGGCCGATAGCCCACAGCACGAGGTAGGCGTTGGAGCCCGATCCGATCCCGATCAGTTGACCGTCCTGGACCTCGGCAACCGCCCGGTCGGCGACGGACTGCTTTTCCTCGATGTGGCTGATCGAGGCGGGCCAGTGCAGCAGCGGGGATGCGAAGAGTTCCTCGGACACGGTCGCGAAGGCTACCGGGGAGCAGACGCCGCCGAGATCCTGTCAGGCGCGCAGGGCGGAGAGGACGATGCCCGGCAGCGCGCTCCAGCGGCGCTGCGGCGCCCAGTCGGTGAGCCGCACCGCGGTCTCCGCCCCCGTCCGCGCGGTGAGGAACCACGCCGGCTTGGGAGAGATCGCCAGCTCGCCGGCCCGCAGGGAGCGTGGGCTGGGCCGGAACGGGCCGGTGAGAACCGTTCGCTCGACGTCGGCGATGAGGAAGGCGTTGTGGACGGTGCCGATGCCGCTGCCGACCGCATCGAGGGTGTGCCCGGGGAAGGCTCCCCAGGCCGCACCGGGTGTGAGAAATCCGAACGCCGTCCAGGTGTTGACCGCAATCGTCCCGTAGCGCAGGTCGGCGAGGAGCTCACCAAAGCGCTCCCCCATCCGCGCTCGCTGGCGGGGTTCGATCAGGATGTTCGCTCCGAGAGTGCCGTCGAGACGCTCGTTGGCGAAGGCGATCGCCGCCGCCAGGAACGCCTCTCCGTCCCCGGGCAGGGAGGTGTGGCCGAGCACGGGTCCGAAGTATTCGGTGACGCAAAGGTCCTGGGGCCCGTCCGGGGTGACCTCGATCAAGAGCACGTTGCGGTGATGCTCGGCCTCGGGGTAGGTGGCCTCGGCAAGACCGATCTTCGTCGCGGTGCCCGGATACCAGCTCTCCCGGGGCGGCAGTTCGTCGAGGACGGTCCGCAACTGGGCGAGGAATGCCTCCCGTTGGGGCCAGTCGGCCGACAGGATCAGCGCCTGCCCGGCGATGCAGTTGTGACCTCCGTTGTGGAGCCGCATCGTCGCGACGTGTTCGGCCTGGAAGCGCAGATCGGCCGTCGACCACCGGCCCGGGACGACGATGATCGGCGCGACCCCCCCGAGCTCGGAGGTGATCGGCGCCCTCAGCTTCGGTGTCCCGGCCGCGCGACGCTCGGCCGCCTCCTCACCGTCGCCCCAGACGATCCGGTCGTGGGTGATCGCGCTGCCGGTGATGTGGACGTGGTCGACGCGTTCATCCTCGGTGAGCGCGGCGCCGACTGCGGCACCGCCGTTGAGGATCGCGAGCACGCCGAAATCGACCAAGGGAGCGAGGGCGGCCTCGAGCACCGGCGCCAGGGACGCGAAGGTCGGGTTGAGCTTCAACAGGGCGGCGCGGTTGTGGGCGACGATCTCATAGAGCACGTCGAGGGGGCCGATCGCGGAGATGTTGCCCGCCCCGAGGACGAGCCCGACGCCGCCGTTCTCCCCGAGCCGGCGAGCGCCGAGACCGGCGTCGGCACGCACCCGCTCGGCATCAACCCCCGGAGCGGTCCACACCTCGGCAGAGAAGCCGTGCAGGAGGATCTGCTCCTGCACGCTCGTCGGCAGCACGCGGACGGCAGTGCGCCCCCCCGGCGCGGAATGGAGCGAACGGCCCGCCAGCGGAGACTCCCCCCGGGCGAGCGCCTCCAGCGAACCGATCAGCGTGTTGAGGTTCGCGATCACGCAGTAGGGTCCCGAGAGCCACTCCTCACCGGCGAGGGCCGCCGGGGTCGCCTTGGCGGCGATCGCCGCCTCCGCCCACGCTGCGGCGTGCGCGGCGACACCGTCACGGGTGGCGGTGAGCAGCTGAATCCGTGCGGCCAGGTCGGCCTGCGCCCACCGCTGCGCCCCGGCCGAGAGCGCGCTGAAGGCCGTGTCGATCTCCCTCACCTCAGCGGCCCCGAGCCTGTCGCCCACCGTTGTCTTGCCCTGGCCCATGAACGCCTCCTCGAGTTGGCTGTCCATTATGGACGTAGCCGTCCCACAGCCTCCGACCAGCGTCCGGCAAGAGGTCAGTTCGATAACGATAGAATCGAGCCCATGTCCTCTCGCACCTGGTTCATCACCGGAAGCTCCCGCGGATTCGGCTACGAATGGGCGCGCGCGGCCCTGGCCCGCGGCGACCGCGTCGTCGGCACCGTGCGCGATGCCGCCACCGTCGCCGACCTCCGGGCCGCCCACCCCGACACGTTCCTCGACCTCACCCTCGACGTCCGCGACCGTGCGGCGGTGTTCGCCGCCGTCGACCGGGCTCGGGCGCACTTCGGGACGCTCGACATCGTCGTCAACAACGCCGGGTACGGACAGTTCGGGATGGTCGAGGAGTTGTCAGAGGCCGAGGCGCGCGAGCAGATCGAGACGAACCTGTTCGGCGCGCTGTGGGTGACCCAGGCGGCTCTGCCGCACCTGCGGGCGGCGGGGTCGGGCCACATCCTCCAGGTCTCCTCGATCGGCGGGATCACCGCGTTCCCCGGCATCGGCATGTACCACGCGTCCAAGTGGGCGCTGGAGGGGATCAGCCAATCGCTCGCCCAGGAGGTCGCCGGGTTCGGAATCAAGGTGACCCTGATCGAGCCGGGCGGGTTCTCGACCGACTGGGCCGGGCCCTCGGCCCGTCACGCCGAGTCCCTCGCCGCCTATGACGAGGTCCGTGCGGCCCGAGACCGCAGCCGGGCCGCACGGGCGCCGGGAGATCCGGTCGCTTCGGCCGCGGCGGTCCTGCGCATCGTCGACGCCGCCGCCCCGCCGCTGCGGGCATTCCTCGGGACCGCTCCGCTCGGACTTGCCGAGGCCGATTACGCCTCACGGTTGGCGATCTGGCGGGAGTGGCAGCCGGTCGCCGAGTTGGCCCAGGGCGTCTGAGGCCGGCGGGGGCCGACCTCAGACGCGTCCCTCACCGGCGCGGCCGGGCCTCAGCGGCGGCGCACCCGGAAGAAGGTCCGAGCGACCCGCCGGTGTCCCCGGAAGACGAGAACGAAGTAGTGCCCCGGAGGCAGTTGGCGGCGGATGCGGAGGGCAGTCACGATGCGGCGGCCCGGTCGCAGAGAGAGCGTGCGGCGGGCGAGTACACGCCGCGACGCGTTCAGCAGTCGCACGGTCACCCGCGCCGGAGCGGTCGTCGAGAGGGCCAGGCGGACCGTCCGGCCACGGGAGCCGCGATAGCCGACGCGCAGGTGCAGTCGACCGGTGGCCGGCAGCGGGGCGACCGCAAGCGGAGCGAGCGAATCGCCCGCAGGGATGCTCGCGCAACCGTTGTCGGGCGCAACTCCATTCAGGCGGGCGACCACCCACTCCTCGGCGGCGGGAAGGAAGGCCTCCCCGGCGCTGCCGTGGTTGTCGCCCTTGTAGATGTTGAACTGCACGGGAAGCCCTTCATTGCAGTACACGTGAGCAAGCGCCTCATCGTCGGCGAGAACCATCACGTCGTCACCGCGGCCGTCCGCGTTGCCGATCCCCATGTAGAACGGCTCGCGCGGGACGCCGCCCGTGCCCATGATCAGGTTGTCAATGGCGTGCACGAGCACTGGGATCTGATCGACGTTCGTGTACTGAGGTTTGAGCAACTGCTGGTAGGTCAGGCCCGGGTAGCCGCCAAGGTCGGTTTCCAGGCAGGTCTTACCGACCGCGTCGGTCACCTTCACGCCGTAGGGGGAGAGGTACTGTGCGAGGTCGATGTGAAACGCCCGAGCGATGCCGATGAGTGCAGCCGGGATCGCTCCGGACCACTCCTGGCTGCCGTTGATGTAGTCGAGGTTGTGCGCGAAATCGACGGCGATACCACCCTCGGCGGTGCCGACGATGTTGACGTGGGGGGCGTAGCTGGGGGCCAGCTCAGACGCCCAGTCGCTGGCGATCGCCCCGCCCGAGTAGCCCATCAGGGCGACTGGCGTGGCGGCAGGCCACTTCAGCAGTGACTCGGCTGCGCGAATCCCGTCGAGGGTGACCTGCCCCTCCTCACGCCCGGCGGCAAAGTCGTTGCCCTCACTCTCATAATCGGTGACGACCACGGTGTCCCCGGCCATCACCATCGGCACGACGAGCTGCTGCTCTGAGGAGTTCGTGCTCTCGGTCGGGGTTCCGCCCTGGATCGCATACGACGGCTCGCAGTTCGAGGCCATGCCGTCGTAGGCCCACTGGTAGGAGATGATCTTCTGCGTTGCCCCCGACAGGGGCTCGATCACCGTCGTCACCGCCAGCGTGGGGTTGCCGAGCTCGTCCGTCGTGCGAAAGAGGATCTGCGTCGTCTTCACCGGCAGGCTGTGCCCGGAGGTCTCAAAGGCGACCTGACGGGTCTTGAGAATCGTCCCGGGGGCAAGCCCCGCCAGCGGGCCCGAATAGCTGTAGAAGGGATCCTGGGTCGGTGGCGTCGGGCTCGCCAGCGCCGTCGTCGCGCTCGCGCCGAGCATGCACAGGCACGCGAGCCCCACACCAAGCAGCCATCTCCACTGCGTCAGCCTCATCACGTTCGGTCCTCTCTCCCTGAGTTTTCTCGCAGCGAGTCCCTGCTACCCCTGCGGCTGACACGATTCTTTCACATTCGACAGCCGGTCCTCGCCCACACCCGCCGTACGGCTGGCGAGCCCCGCCGCGAACGGCCCGACTACCACCCGTCAGGTTCCGTCGGCGCCGTCCGATCGCCGGAGGGTAGCCCGCCCCAAGGCAAGTGCCGTCCACCACCCACCGTCACTCCGCTGCCCCCACCCAACCAGCCCAGGAAGATCAACATCGGCCTGTCGGCGATGTCCGACGGTGACCTGTCGATCGCAGTGACCCCGGTGACAACCTCCATCGTCCGCGCTCCCGGCGAGTCGATCGGTGAGTTCGGGGAGCTGTTCACAGCGTCGATGACGCGAAGCTGATCGCCGAGCGAGCCGCCGCCTCCCAATCCTCGGCCGAGAACGCTCAGCAGACGAGCCGCGCGGCCAGCGAGGCGCGTGCGGCGGCCAACGAGTCGGTGACAAGCATGGGCCAGCGGGTGGAGGAGATCTCCGAGGCGGCCCAGGGGATCGCTGCGAACTCCCAGCTGATGCACTCGAGCGTAGACGAGGTCGCCAGCGTCGCCGAACGGTCCTCGGCGGCGACCGAGGAGGTGTCGGCCGCGACCGAGCAGACGAGCGCCTCCGCCCAGCAGACGAGCGCCTCCGCCCAGCAGCTCGCCTCCACCGCCGAAGAGCTCGAACGCCTCGTCGCACGCTTCGCGCTCGCCTGAGCGTCGCCTCGCAGCGCCGCCCGGTTGACCAACGGGCCCCGGCTCACAGGCCGGGGCCCGTTCTGCTGCGCCCGGTCATCCGCCTGACCGGCTTCCAGCGGGCCCTGGTGAGCGTGACCGCGAGGCGCTAGCGTCCCGAGCGTGTTCGTGTTCGCCTGGCAATTCGGTCTCGGAACACACCCGCGGCCCGGGAGTTTCCTCCCGGCGATGCTGATGGTCGCCGCGTTCACGGTGTTCGGCCTCGGGCTGCTCGGGGCCGCCCAGCGGACCATCCCGCCGTTGCGTCGCCGGCTCCGCGCCCGTCGGTACCGGCATCGACGACTGCTCGCCTCCGCCCAGGCGGAGGAGCGCTGTCGCCTGACGATGGACGAGCTCTGCCCGTTCGGCTGGCGGGCCGATATCACCGTCCGCTCCGGTCCGGCGGACCCGACCGCCGAGGAACCGGGCGCGGAGGGGATGAGAGTGAGCCTCGAGTGGACGGCGCGGGGCCCGGCCGCCGACCCCACCCCGCGGCAGATCTGGGCGCCGAGCGTCACCGCCGCGTTTGAGGCGATGCTCGCCGACCGGATCACCGAGGAGACCCTCGCCCAGATCGAGCTGCAGGCGCTGTCTGAGGGCGCGGAGTGGCCGGAGAGCTGACCGCCGGCGGTCGGGGCGGGCGGACGGCGGCCCGACCGACCGTGGTCAGGCGCCGACGGGATCGTCGCGCGGCGGCGGGGCCGAGATCCGCAGCAGCCGCGCCGACCACTCCGGCAGCCACCAGTTCCAGCGCCCCAGCAGCGACACGAGCGCCGGGACGAGCAGCGCCCGGATCACCGTCGCGTCGAGGAGGATCCCGGCGGCAAGCCCGGTCGCGAACACCTTGATGTCGGTCTCGGGACCGGAGGAGAGGGCGATGAAGGCGAGGAAGAGAATGAGCGCGGCGCTCGTCACGAGCCGACCCGTGCGACCGAGGCCGGTGGTCACCGCCTCATCGGTCGATCCGGACGCGTCGTACTCCTCACGCACCCGGGAGAGGATGAACACCTCGTAGTCCATCGACAGTCCGAACAGGAACGCGAACACCATCAGTGGGATCCAGGAGGTGATCGCGTGCGTCGGGGCGATTCCGTAGAGCAGTCGAGAGCCGTGCCCGTCCTGCCAGACCAGTGTCATCACCCCCCAGGCGGCGCCGACACTGATCACGTTCAACAGAACGGCCTTGAGCGGAAGGATGAGGGACCGAAACGCGCGGGCGAGGAGGAGGAAGGTGAGCACGGCGATGAGTGCGACCATCTCCGGGAAGTGCGAGTAGATGACGTGGACGAAGTCGGCGCTCTCGGCGGCGGTACCCCCGACCCGCACGCCCGGGCCGAAGCGACGGGCGGCGGCGATCACACGGTTGAGCGCAGCGGCCCCCGCGGCGGTCGCCGGGTCGGCGACCGTGAACGCGTCGGCGAGGGCGAGGCGACCGTGCTCCCACGCCGGCCCGCCCGGGGCGACGGCCCCGTGGACGCCGGGGAGGTGGGCGACGGCGGCGGCGACCCGCCGGGCTCCGGCCTGGCCGCCGTCGCTGAGAATCTCGATCGGCTGGAGCGCCCCGGCACCGATGCCGGCCGCATTGAGCGTCTCAAGCCCGGCGTGCGCCTCACCGGAACGGGCGAGCGTGTTGACGTTGGAGGTGCCCGGGTTCAGTGAGGTGGCCGCGATCACGAGGGCGATCAGCAGCGCGAGCGCACCGATCGCGGCGGGCCAGCGCAGACGCACGGTCGCCCGTGCCCACGCGGTCCACCGGCGGCCCGCTGTGACCTCCGAGCGCCGGTGGGGCCAGTCAAGGCGTTCCCCGACGCCCAACAGCAGGACCGGCAGCAGCGTGATCGCGACGAGCACCGAGACGAGCGGGATGAGCATCCCGGCCAGGCCGATCGAGCGCAGGAACGGGAGCGGAAGGACGATCAGGGCGAGCAGCCCGATCGCGACGGTGCTGCCGCTGAAGGCGACGGCCCGACCGGCGGTGCTCATCGCCTCGATCACCGCGGCCTCACCGACCGCGCCACGGGCGCGCTGCTCCCGCCAGCGGACGATCACCAGCAGCGAGTAGTCAATCGCCACCCCGAGCCCGATCAGACCGACGAGGAACTCGACGATGAAGGAGACGCTGAGCAGTTGGGCGACGCCGTAGAGGACGAGGAAGGTCGTCATGATCGCGACGATCGCCATCAGGATCGGCACGATCGCCAGCAGGGAGGCGAACACGACGGCGAGGACCGCGAGCGCCCCGACGCCACCGAGCACGCTCTCGACGAGCACGCCGGGGCCACCGCCACCGCCGGTGGCGTTCTGGAGCGCGTCCACCCCGGTCACCTGCACGGGCGCCCCGAGGACGGTCGTGTGCGCGAGCGCCGCGGTCGCCGCCTTCGCCGCGGCGGTGTTGACGCCGAAGCTCGCGTGCGGGTCCGGCAGCGGGTCGGCGATGAGGAACGTCGTCTGGCCGTCCCGGGACACGAAGGCCGGGCTGTGGGTGCTTGCGTAGGAGGCGATTCGAGCGCCGGGCAGGGCTGTCCGGAGGCGCGCGGCGACAGCTTTGAGACCGTCCTGGACGAGTGGGCGGGTGGCGGTCGCCCCCGGGGGCAGATGGATGACCGCGAGCAGCGGGGCGTTGTTGCCGCCGCTGTGGAAGGTCCTGACGATCTGGACGTTCGTCGTGTACCCCTCGCTGCCGGGGACGGTGAAGGCGGTCGAGAACGACCGGGTCGCCGCGTTGACGGTCGCCGCCCCAGCGAGCGTGAGCAGGACCCACACGCCGACGACGCAGCGGCGGTGGGCGAGGACCCAGCGGGTGGCGGCGACCATGGCCGCCGCAGTCTCGCAGCTGCCGCCCTCGGCGTCGGTCCGGGCAAACGGTGTCGTTGTGTGACCAATGCCCGTGTGTGCGGGGTCGCACTTCTGGAAAGTAAGCGTCCATGACTCCCGCCACCCTGTCCCCCGACCCGACCGCATGTGAGGCCGCCACGGCGATGCGGACGGCTGTTGAGACCTTCGTCGCCTCCGAGGTCCTCCCCCAGGTCACCGACTGGGATGCCGCCGACATCCTGCCTGAGAGCGCGCTCGCACGCCTCGGGGAGATCGGAGTGCCGGGCGCGCTCGTCCCAGCCGACTACGGCGGTCTGGGCCTCAGCGTGAGCGACCTCGTCCCCATCTGGCGAACCCTCGCCCACGGCTGGATCTCCCTGACCGGGGCGGTCAACACGACCCACCTCGGGACCGCACTGCTGCTGCGCTACGGCACTCAGGCCCAGCGCGAGGAGTGGCTCCCGCGAATTGCCTCCGGTGAGGTGTGGTCCTCGTTCTCGATCACCGAACCGGGGGCGGGCAGCGACCTCAAGCGTCTCAGCACCCGGGTCGAAGCAGTCGACGGTGGCCTGCTCGTCAACGGGGAGAAGCGGTGGATCGCCGGTGGCCTCTCCTTCCCGCTCGCGTTCATGCTCGCCACCGGAGCCGGGGCGGCGCGGCCCTCGTGCGTGCTGCTGCCCGCCGTCGGCCGCCCGAGCCCGTCCTGGTCGGTGGAACTCCTCGACAAGCTCGGCTACCGCGGGGTCGAATCGGCCGCCTGGCGGTTCCAGGACCACTACGCTCCCGGCGCCGAGATCCTCGGCGGCATCACGCACGCCGGTTCCGGCGTCCGGCAGATGATCGACGTCCTCGGGATCGGCCGCGTCAACGTCGCCTGCCGCGCCCTCGGGATCATCGACCGGGCGCTCGCCGCCGCTGTGGCCGAGAGCACGGGGCGGACGATCGGCCAGGGCGTGCTCGGGGACCACACCCACGCCCAGATGCGCCTCGGTGAGCTGCGCGCCCGCCAGCTGACGGTGGAGGCACTCGTCTGCTCCGCCGCCTCCGCGGTGGACGCGCGAGCCGAGAACGCCGGCGATCTGGCGACCGCCGCCAAGGTGTTCGCATCCGACAGCGCGGTCTGGGCCGTGGACGTCGCCTCCCGCCTGGCGGCCAGCCGCTCCTACACCGCCGAGGCGGAGCTCGCCCGACTGCGGCGCGATGCGCCCCAGACCCAGATCGGCGAGGGAGCCAATGACGCGCTCCTGCTCGCCGTCGGGCGCGGCGTGCTGCGGACACAGCGCGGGGCCAGGGGGCGCTGACCGACCTGCGACGGCCCTCAGCGCCCGCGCTCACCCGCCGCCGGGGAAGCGGCGGGGACGGAGGCGTCGCGCGCGAGATCGGAGAGCCGGTGCAGCACGGTGGCGCTGTCGAGCGCGCGCTGGCGCCACCAGCCAGCGGTGAGGGTTGAGACGTGCCCGCCGCGACCGTGCACCTCCGCCCAGGCGCTCGCGTGCTGTCCGAGCCAACCGAGCGTCCCGGCCGGCTCCTGTTCCAGCAGCGCCCGCAGCGCGTACCGGCGCTCGCCGCGGCGAAGGCCGGCCCCGACCTGGCCGGCGGCGAGGGTGAGGTCGGTGAAGGTGAGGATGAACCCGACCCGGATGGGTGCGACGAGCGCGTCGAGCAGCTCATCCAGGCTGAACGCGTCGCTGATCGGGGGGACGGCGTCCCGGAGGGCGACCGGCAGCCCGGCGGGCGCCTCACTCTCCGCCGCCTCACGCCGCAGCGCCGCGCCAAGCAGATCGCACCACGGTCCTGCTGTCGGGTCCCGCGACAGCGCATGCAGGTACCCGGGCAGCCACGTGGCGAGGTGCTCCCAGAGCAGGACCGAACGTGCGTGCTCGAGCCGGTCGCGGGCGATTGCCGTTCGGCAGGCGCCACTGCTCTCACCCAGGTGCGCGTAGAAGGCCAGCAGCGTCGCGAGGTGGTCGCAGTCGGCCGGGGGTTCAAGCCCAAGGGCCCGCCACATGCCGGCGATCCGTTCGCTGCCCTCCCCACCGAGTTTGCCCTCGGGGCCGAGGTGGATGCTCGCGTACGGTGGGAGCTCGAGCACGAACAGCCGCGTGTGGTCGGCCTTGCTCCAGCCGGGCAGGCCAAGCGCGGCGAGCACCGGAGCCCCGTCCGGGGGGGCAAGCCGACTGACGCTGCCGAGGGCCCGCAGCACCTCCCAGCGTCCCGCCGCTGCATCCCCCATGGCGGTCGCGGCCCTGTCCCCGGCGGTCTCCCCGCCCACGCCGACCCCCGAGGAGGTCACGGCGTTGTCAGCAGGAAGGCCTCCGGCGCGGGCTTGAGCGGCCGCATCAGCCAGGCTGGCCGCCGGGTTCCGTTGGGGGAGTAGGTGCCCGCCGGCCGCGTTCTGGCCATCCACTCCTCATACACCTGCCGTGACCGGGCGGTGTCCACGGCGACGTCACCGTGGCTGTCGCCAGGGCGCGCCGGACCGACCCGGACCGCCTGATGCCAGCAGTGCATGCCGGAGATCGGGTCCGGGTGGACGGGGAAGGTGAGGTTCTGATGCACGCCCGTGTCGGACCACCAGATCCGCAGGGTGTCGGGGTCAGAGGAGGCGAACGGCTTCACGCGCTCGCGGGCCCGCAGCGTCCAGCCCTCGGGCCCCTGGGCGAGGTCGACGGTCGCCATCATGCCGCCCGCCGACACGTGGTCGTGGCCGGTCATCTTCCAGCGGCCCATGTGGTGGCTGCAGGCGACGACCCCGGGACGGATCCCCTCGGTGATCCACGCCTTGGCGACGAAGTAGCCGATGTGGGTCTCGACCCGCACAAGGTCGCCGGTGCGTGCCACGCCGAGACGCCGGGCGTCACTCGGATGGATCCACACCGGATTGGTGTGAGAAAGCTCGTCCAGCCACTTGCTGTTCGCCGACCGGGTGTGGATCTGGGTGGGAAGCCGGAAGGTCGACAACAACACCATCTCGTCGCCGGCGAGGTTCTCGGGATGGACGTGGCTGCGAATGTAGCCGGGCAGCGCGTGCTCGGGCCAGCCCCACCCGTCAATGGTTGAGGAGTAGAACTCGAGCCGCCCCGACGGGGTCGGAAACCCGCGCCGGACCACACCGTCGCAGATGACACCGACCGCCCGGCGGCCCTCGTCATCGGGGGCCGGCGCCCCGAGCGGGCCGACGTTGAGCGTCTCCGGTTTGGGGGCGGCGGTGTAGACCCGGCCGATCTCACTGACCCGGACGTCCTCCAACTCCTGTTCGGGCACCTCCTCGGCATAGAGGGCACCCTGCCCGCGGGTGATCTCGAAGGCACCGTGGCGGCGCATGTACTCCAGCGGGGTCACCCCCTCCTCCTTGGCGCGCTCGGGCAGGCCGGGGACGGAGTTCTCGAACATCCAGCCGTAGTACTCGTCGACGGTGAGCTTCTCCCCGGGATGGGCGCGAGATTCGAAATACTGACGGATCCCGAGGCTGCCGTCGGGATCGATGCGCCAGGACAGCTCGATGTAGAACTCGTTCTCCTCCCACACCTCACCCGGGTTGACCTCCCGGGTGTCGGTGACCGTCTCCCCCAGCCGTTCCCGAGCGGCGCGCAGCACCGGCTGGCGGAAGCCGATCCACTGGCCGTCGTACTGCTCGTAGGAGTGGGTGTCGTGGCGTTCGGAGGCGTGCCCCATCGGCAGCACCCAGTCCGCGAAGTACGAGGACTCATTCCAGGTCGGGGTGAGCGCCACGTAGCAACCGACCTTGTCCGGATCGCTGAGCACCTCGACCCAGGACATCCCGTCCGGGTTGGTCCAGACGGGGTTGTAGACGCGACTGAAGTACGTGTCGAGCCTGCCGCGCCCGTCCTTGAGGAAGTGCGGGAGCAGGAAGCTGAGCTCATTCTGGGCGAGCGGAAACTCAAGCGGCCAGGACAGCTCCTGCCACACCTTGGGGTGAGGCGGGAGATGGATCGGCTTGGGCACGAACTTGTTGTAGGCGTTGGGGAAGGTGCCGCCCGGGGTGGCGACCGCGCCGAGGATCGCGGCGAGGAAGAACACCGTGCGCGACACCTGCCAGCCGCCGAGGTTCGACGCGGCCGCCGACCGCCAGGAGTGACAGGAGAACGCGGTCCCGGCCCCGGCGACGACCTCGGCGACCTCGGCGAGCGTGGCGGCGTCGATGCCGGACTCGGCAGCGGCGAACTCGAACGTGTACTCCGCGTAGAGCTCGCCAAGCGCGGCTTGGAAGGCCTCGAAGGTCTGGGGCGACTCGGGGCGACAGGAGGCCATGTACTCCTGCCAGTTCCACCAGTCGTGGATGAACGGCCAGTTCGCCCGGCCGGTCGCGATCAGGTGTCGGGCGATCGCGAGATTGATCGCCGCCTCACTCCCGGGCTGGGGCGACAGCCAGTAGTCGGCGTGGGTGGCGGTGTTGGAGAGGCGGGTGTCGAGGACGATCACCTTCGCCCCGCGGGCACGGGCCTCGGTGATCCGCTGGGCGTGCGGGTTGAAGTAGTGGCCGGCCTCCAGGTGGGAGCTGATCAGGTAGATCACCTTCGCGTTCGCGTGATCGGGGCTCGGCCGGTCGATGCCGGTCCAGAACTGAAAGCCGGTCCGCCCACCGGAGGAGCAGACGTTCGTGTGGCTGTTGTGCCCGTCCACCCCCCACGCCGCCATGACCCGCTCCGTGTACCCGTCCTCGCCGGGCCGGCCGATGTGGATCATGATCTCGTTCTGTCGGCCCTCGGTGATCGCGGCCCGCAGGCGAGCGGCGATCGCGTCCAGTGCCTCATCCCAGCTCGCGCGCTCCCACTTTCCCTCACCCCGCGCGCCGGCGCGACGCAGCGGATAGAGGATCCGGTCCGGATCGGTGACCTGATTGAGTGTCGCCGGCCCCTTGGCGCAGTTGCGTCCGCGCGAGCCGGGGTGGAGCGGGTTGCCTTCGAACTTGCGCACCTGGAGGGAGTCGCGGTCGACGTAGGCGAGCAGACCGCAGGCCGACTCGCAGTTGAAGCAGGTGGTCGGAACGAGCATCGAGTGGTGCTCGACCCGCTTGGGCCAGGCCCGTGAGTCCAGTTCGACCCAGTCGTCCCAGCGTTCGATCGGCGGGAAGGCGGCGAGCATCGTCTTGGATGGCCCCTGGTAGAACGTCTCCCCACGTGCTTCGGTGGCAGAGCGGGCGGCGGACACCCGCTGGCCGATGGCGTCAAGGTCGGGTTGGCCGCTGTGTTGATCACTCATGGTCAGAACTCGCTTTCTCTCAGGCCAGGGGGACGCACTGGCCGGCCTGCACGTAGGAATGCTCGTGCGCAAGCAGCCCCAGCAGGGCGAAGGGGACCGCAACGACGCCGATCGCGGGTGCGGCGATCGCCACGGCGACGAGCACCACTCCGGGCCAGAAGAACCGGGCGAATCGGCCCCGCAGCATCTCGGCGGCCGCGAGGTGGGCGTGGGCGGTCGGGTGGGTGAGGGTCATCTCACCGGCCACGAGCAGGAGGTGCGTTCCCGCGGACACGGCGAGCAGCACCTCGAGGATGTGGCGGGCGACATGCGGTGTCGCGAAGGCGCCGGCGAACGGCAGAACCGCCGCAGCCCCGATCATCGCCGCCTGCACGGCCAGGTGGGCGGGCAGCAACGGGCTCTGCCAGAGATCCCGCGCCTTGGCCTGGGCAAACAGGAACGCCGTGTAGCAGGCGGTTCCAGCCGCCCCCGCGATGACGAACCCGCCGAGGACCCGTTCGATCGCATCGGCCGAGGAGACCGATATCGCTCCAGTGCCGCCGAGCACGCCGACGAGCAGAAAGAGCGACGCGACCGCCCCGAAGTAGCCGATGATGAACGATCCACGGACCAGCCACGAGCCCCACTGGTGCCGGGTGAAGATCATGTAGAAGCGCAGGGGATGCTTGAGGTCCCAGATGAGCAGGATCCCGGTGAAGCCGAGGAAGACAAGCGACACGGCCGGTGCGACGTAGCGCACCACGTCGCTGTGGAAGGTCAGCCCGCCGAGGTAGGCGATCATGATCGCGACCGCGATCGCTCCCGCCGCGATGCCCTTGGTCCAGGTGTACAGGCTCACTCGCCAGCCCCAGGGGGCGTGATGGGGCACGTCGTAGGAGAGCAGCGCCGCCGCGGAGGAGTTGTGGTGGCTCGGGTGGCCGGAGGTGACGTGCTGGGGGTCGGAGGTATCGCCCTGGGTCGCCCAGGCGAACAGACCGCCGTCGGGACGCCGTGCGGCGAGCGGGTCGAGGGTCGCCTGGTGCGCGCCCTTGTAGTAGAGCCCGGGTCGGGTCTCCTTCTCCGGGCGGCGTACCGCGACCGGCTCACGCTGCACGATCTGGGCAACCTTGGAGGTGGGGTCGTTGAGGTCGCCCACGAGGATCGCCTCCGTCGGGCAGACCGTCACACACGCGGGCTCGAGGCCGATGTCGAGACGGTGCGCGCAGAAGTTGCACTTCTCCGCCGAGTGATCCTCAGGGTTGATGAAGATCGCGTCATACGGGCAGGCGGCGATGCAGGCCTTGCAGCCGATGCAGATCGACTTGTCGAAGTCCACGATCCCGTCGGGCCGCTTGTGCATCGCCTTGGTCGGACAGGCCGCCACGCATGGCGCGTCGCTGCACTGGTTACAGCGCGTGACCTGGAAGTTGCGGCGCACCTGGGGAAAGGTGCCGACCTCCACCGACTTGACGTAGGTGCGCGTCACACCCAGGGGAACCTCGTTCTCGCTCTTGCAGGCCGTGGTGCAGGCGTGGCAGCCCATGCAGCGGGTCTGGTCGAGCACCTTTACCCAACGTGGCGAAGCGGTTTCCGGGGTCATACCGAACGAAGCTACAGCCGCTTGTGGCGCCGCGGTAGACCTCAGTTGCCTAGGGACCCCCAACGAGGGCTTGGGGGCTCCGTCCGGTCCTACCCCGCCCGGTCGCGCCCTGCTCGGTCGGGCTCTGGCCCGTCGCCGCCTCGTCGAGCGGCCCGGCGGCCGTCGGCGATCGCGAGGCACTCAGCTCGGCCACGCCGAGAAGCTGTCGCGCGAGGGGGCTGAGGTCGATGTCGCTGGGCCAGACCGCCCGCAGCGTGCGGCGCAGCTCGACTCCCGTGGTCGGCACCAGCCGGACGTGACCGGCAGAAAGGTCGTCCTCGGCGGCGATCCGGCCCAGCACCGCGGGTCCGGCCCCTCCGCGGGCGGCGCTGAGCAGAGCGGTCGAGGAGCCAAGCTCGAGGTAGGGGCGGATTCCGCCCCAGCGTTCCAAGGCGCTGTCGAGCACCTCCCGCGTGCCCGAGCCCCGCTCCCGCACGATCAGCCCGGTCGCAGCCAGCTCCGCGGGGCTCACCGGCGTCTCCCGCCGTGCCCACGCGTGCTCAGGGCCGACGACGACGACGAGTTCGTCCGTCGTGATCGTCACCGACCTGATGCCCGCCACCTCGTCCTCGATCCCCTCCACGAATCCGATGTCGACGCGAGCGGATGCGACCGCGTCCAGCACTCGGGTGGAGTTGATCACCTCGACGATGAGCGAGATGTGCGTGTCCCGGGCGCGCAGCACACCGATCCAGCGCGGCAGGAGATGCTCGCCGACGGTGAAGGATGCTGCCACCCGTAGCCGTGCGTCGCTCTCTGCCCGGTATCGCTCCGCGGAGGCGACGAGGTCGTCGGCGGCGGCGAGCACCCGCCGTGCCTCACGGACGATCTCCGCCCCGACCGGCGTGACCCGGGCTCCAACCGGGGCCCGCCGCAGCAGGGTGAGACCGAGGCGCCGTTCGAGGCTCGTCATCCGGGCGCTGACGGCCGGCTGGGAGAGCCCGTGGCGGGCGGCCGCCTGGCCGAGGCTGCCGCACTCGGCGACCGACACGAGCAGGCGCAGGTCCGTCAGGTCGCTGAGTCGGTGATCGGTGGCGGCCACGGGCTGAGCGTAGCCGCGCCACGAACGTGGCCGCCGCGCCGAGTGCTCCACAGGCGTTCATCGGAAGGCACGCTCTTGGGCGTCGTGGCCGGGGCGGTAGCCGATGGCCTGGTAGATGGAGTTCGACGTCGGGTTGGCGAGGTCGGTGTAGCGCCGCACAGTATCCCCGCCGCCGGAATGAAGCGGGAGCGGATACGGGTGCGAGGGAACCGTGCTGCGCTCATAGGTGCCGGCGGGGGCCGCCGTCCGGCCGGGACGATGTTCGCGCCGGAGCGCTTGAACGGGTCCACCGGACCGAAAGAAAAGCCCCGATTCCCGTAGAGGCCGGGAGATCGGGGCAGTACCGCTACCGGGATTCGAACCCGGGTTACCGCCGTGAGAGGGCGGCGTCCTAGTCCCCTAGACGATAGCGGCAGGGAAGCGAGGTACGGAGGGTAGCAAGGGGCTCTGGGCCGGTGATGGCGGCTGTGATGGCGCAACCCCGGTGGCGGCGCAACCCCGGAGGTACCGGGCGGCGCGACCGGCGCCAGGGGGCCGGGGGTGCCGCCGGTACGCTCACAGCCGATGGACGATCCGCTCGCTCGCTTCAGTGACCGTACCCGCGAGTGGTTCGCCCGGGCCTTTGCCGGACCGACCGACGCCCAGCGGCTCGCCTGGCCGGCGATCGCCTCCGGGGGCCATGTCCTGCTCAGCGCGCCGACGGGGTCGGGCAAGACCCTCGCCGCGTTCCTGTGGGCGATCGACGCCCTCTCCCGTGACGCCACCTCCCCCGCTCCCGGACAAGGCGCCAGCTCGGCGGCAGGAGAGCGTCCCGGCGGCATCGCGCTCGTCTACGTCTCACCGCTGAAGGCGCTCTCCTACGACATCGACCGCAACCTTCGGGTGCCCCTCGCCGGCATCGGCGCGAGCCTCACCGTCGCGGTCCGCACCGGGGACACGCCGGCCCGGGAGCGCCAACGGATGCTGCGCGATCCGCCGGACATCCTCATCACCACCCCCGAGTCCCTCTATCTGATGCTCACCGGGGCCGCCCAGAACCTGTTCGCCGACACCCGCTGGTGCATCGTCGATGAGGTGCACGCGATTGCCGCCACCAAGCGGGGCGCGCACCTCGCGCTCACGCTCGAGCGGCTCAGCGCCCGCTCGGCCCGGGAGGTGCAGCGGATCGGCCTGTCGGCCACCCAGAACCCGCTCGAGGAGGTCGGGCGCTTCCTCGTCGGGCCGAACCGGCAGTGCACCATCGTTGATGCGGGCCGACGCAAGCCGCTCGACCTGAAGATCCACGTGCCGGTCGAGTCGATGAGCGCCCCCGGTGACACCCCCGGCCAGGCCGAGCTCGACCCGCTGCTCGGCGGCGGCGAGCCGACCCGCAACTCGATCTGGCCGGCGATGTATCCGGAGCTGCTCAGCCTCGTGCGCGCCCACCGTTCGACGATCATCTTCGTCAACAGCCGTCGCGGCGCCGAGCGGCTCGCTCTGCGCCTCAACGAGCTCGCCGCCGCCGAGACCGAGACCGGAACCGGGTCTGAGGTCCGAGTCGAGGCTGAGATCACCTCTACCGATCCGCCACCCGTCGTGGAGATCGCCCGGGCCCACCACGGCTCCCTCGCCCGGGAGGAGCGAACTGTCGTGGAGGAGCTGCTGAAGTCCGGAGCGCTCCCGTGCCTCGTGGCCACCTCCTCCCTCGAGCTGGGAATAGACATGGGCGCCGTCGACCTCGTCATCCAGGTCGAGTCGCCCAAGTCGGTCGCCTCGGGGCTGCAGCGGATCGGCCGGGCCGGACACAACGTCGGCGACGTGAGTCGCGGGCGGATCTTCCCGAAGTTCCGGGCCGACCTGCTCGAGTGCGCCGTCGTCGCCCGGCGGATGCGTGAGGGTGAGATCGAGACGACCGTCGTCCCCAAGAACCCCCTGGACGTGCTCGCCCAGCAGATCGTCGCGATCGCGGCCGCCGCCGGGGAGGCGGAACCGGTGCCCGTCGGCGACCTGTTCGCCCTCGTGACCGCCAGCTACAGCTTCGCGGAGCTGACAGAGCCGGTGTTCGAGAGCGTCCTCGACATGCTCGACGGCCGCTACCCGTCGACGGCCTTTGCCGAGCTTCGTCCCCGGATCATCTGGGACCGCCTGACCGGGACGATCCGCCCCCGCAGAGGTGCCCAACAGCTCGCGGTCACCAACGCCGGCACGATCCCCGACCGGGGCCTGTTCGCGGTCACCCTCCCGGACGGACGCCGGGTCGGCGAGCTCGACGAGGAGATGGTCTATGAGGCCCGGCCGGGCCAGACCTTCCTGCTCGGCGCATCGACGTGGCGGATCGAGGAGATCGGCCGGGACCGGGTGATCGTCACGCCCGCCCCCGGCCTGCCCGGGGCGGTGCCGTTCTGGAAGGGCGACTCGGTCGGCCGCCCCGCCGAGCTCGGGGCGGCGATCGGGGCCTTCTCACGCTGGGCCGTCGACGCCGACCCGTCCGACCTCGCCGCCGGCTACGACCTCGACGACCGAGCCGCGGTCAACCTCGTCACCTTCCTGCGGGAGCAGCGTGAGGCGACCCGGGTGATCCCCTCAGACGAGACGATCGTGATCGAACGCTTCCGCGACGAGATCGGGGATTGGCGGGTGTGCGTCCTCTCCCCCTACGGCGGCCGGGTCCACGCCGCCTGGGCCCTCGCCATTTCCGCCCTGCTGCGGGACGAGCTCGGCCTGGAGTCCGACGCGATCTGGTCCGATGACGGGATCATCATCCACCTGCCCGACGCCGAGGAACTCGACTCCGGCCGGATCGCCGAGCTCGTGGTGATCGATCCCGACGAGCTGGATGAGCTGATCGTCGGCGAGCTCGGGGCGAGCGCCCTGTTCGGAGCCCGCTTCCGCGAGAACGCGGGTCGGGCCCTGCTCATTCCCCGGGCCCGCCCGGGCAAACGCACCCCGCTGTGGCAGCAGCGGCTCAAGAGCCAGTCGCTGCTGGAGGTGGCCCGCCGCTACGAGGACTTCCCGATCGTCCTGGAGACCTACCGCGAATGTCTCCAGGACGTGTTCGACCTGCCGGCGCTCAAGAGCGTCCTCGGCAAGCTCGGTCGCCGGGAAATCTCCCTCGTCGAGATTGAGACCACGAGTGCGTCCCCGTTCGCCTCCTCCCTCCTCTTCGACTACGTCGCCACCTACATGTATGAGGGGGACACTCCCAACGCGGAGCGCCGCGCCGCCGCGCTCTCCCTCGACCGCGATCTCCTGCGCGAACTGCTCGGCCAGGAGGAGCTGCGGGACCTGCTTGACCCTGACGCGCTCACCCGGGTCGAGGCGGACCTGCAGTTCCTCAGCGAGCCGCGGCGGGTGACCGGGACCGACGCCTGCCACGACATGCTCCGCAGTCTCGGTGATCTCAGCGCCGGTGAGGTCGCCGCCCGCTGCGCGCCGGACGTCGACGCCGCCGCGCTGCTCGCCAGCCTGGAGGCTCAGCGTCGCGCCGTCCGGGTCCGCGTCGGCGGCGAGCCGCGCTGGATCGCCGCCGCCGACGCCGGCCTGTACCGGGACGCCCTCGGGGTCGTTCCCCCGGGCGGGCTGCCCGACGCGTTCCTCACCGCCGTGCCCGACGCGATGCTCGCCCTCACCCGCCGCTTCGGGGCGACCCACGGCCCGTTCCCGACCGCCTGGCTGAGCGAGCGCTACGGGGTCGACGCGACCCCCGCACTCACCCTGCTCGAGCGCGACGGCGAGCTTGTCCGCGGCGAACTGCGGCCCGGCGGCAGTGGCCGCGAGTGGTGCCATCCCGAGGTGCTCCGGCGGATTCGCCGGGCCAGCCTCGCCGCGCTGCGCAAGGAGGTCGAGCCCGTCGATGCGCTCAGCCTCGCCCGCTTCCTACCCGCCTGGCAGGGGATCGACCGCCACGCTCCCGCGGGAGCGGGGATCGACCGGCTGCGGGACGTGCTCGTCAGCCTGCAGGGGATCGCCGCCCTCCCGGAGGTGTGGGAGCGGGACCTGCTGCCTCGACGGGTCGGCGCGTACTCCCCCGCCTGGCTGGACCAGCTCTGCGCCGCCGGGGAGATCGTCTGGTTCGGTGCGGGGTCGCTGGGGACGAGCGGCCGGGTCGCGCTCTACTTCCGGGAGGACCTCGCCTTGTTCGGGGAGCTACTGATGCCGCGCCGCCCCGAGTTCACCGGCGATCTGCATCGGTGGCTGCGGGAGCGCCTCGCGCGCGGGGCGTGCTTCTACACCGATCTGCTCGTCGGCTCCGACGCCCGCGCGTCCGACCTGCAGGCCGCCCTGTGGGATCTCGTCTGGGCCGGGGAGGTGACCAACGACGCGTTCGTGCCGTTGCGCGCTGGCCGGCGCAGCCCGGGGGCCGGCGCCGCGACCGCGCGCGCGGGTCTTTCCCGCCGGCCCGGCACGTTCGCGAGCCGGCGCCGCGCCGCGACCGCCGTCGAGGTGCAGGGCCGCTGGTCGCTGACGGAGACGCTGCTGCCCGCCACGGCGGATCCGTCGGCCCGCCGGCGCGCGGTCGCCGAACTGCTGCTCGAACGCTACGGCGTGCTCACCCGCGAGCATGTGCTCGCCGAGGGACTGGCCGGCGGCTTCAGCGCGATCTATCCCGAGCTGACGACCCTCGAGACGCTCGGCACCGTCCGGCGCGGCTACTTCATCGAGGGGCTCGGCGGGGCCCAGTTCGCCCTTCCCGGCGCGGTCGAACGGCTCCGCCAACGCCCGCCGCTTAACCCGACCGCGGTCGTCCTCGCCGCCGTCGACCCCGCCCAGCCCTACGGCACCCTGCTGCCCTGGCCCAACCCCCCGGGCAACGGGTGCGCCGGGCGCCCCCGCGCTCCCGCCCGCGTGGCGGGCGCCTACGTCGTGCTGTGTGGCGGCGAGCCGATCCTCTACCTCGAACGGGGCGCCAAGGGTCTGCTCAGCTTCGTCCCCGACGCCGACGCGCGCCTCAACCCGGCGTTGGCGGCCCTTGCCGCCCACGTCCGCGACGGCCGCGGCCTCGTCCGCCG
Organism: Conexibacter sp. DBS9H8; assembly: GCF_023330685.1. Lineage (GTDB taxonomy): Bacteria > Actinomycetota > Thermoleophilia > Solirubrobacterales > Solirubrobacteraceae > Palsa-465. Next base: position 2,041,119 of record NZ_CP097128.1, on the reverse strand, counting down.
GATCGGGCTCGAGCGGGTCAACGGCGAGCCGGCATTGGCGAGCACCTTCGACGGCGCCCTGCTTGAGGTCGGCTTCCAGGAGGGGCCGAGACGGCTGACCCTGAGCGCGTGAGCGTCCGGCGGCCGACCGGGGCCGCCGGACGCACCGGCCCCACCGTCAGGCTGGGCGCTGGCAGCCCGGGCACCAGTAGGTGATCCGCGCGCCGTCCCCGTCGGGGGCCGAGCGGATCGTGGCCCCACAGCGCCGGCAGGGCCGGCCGGCCCGGCCGTAGACCTCGAGCCGGGCCCGGTCGGGGCCGCGCAGGCCCGAGTCGAGCATCCGCGGCCGCACCCGTTCGGTGAGGGTGTGCAGCTCCGCATCCGTGACGGTGTGGATCGGGCGGCGCGGGTCAAGCCCCGCCTCCCAGCACCCCTCGGCCTTCCAGATGTTGCCGATCCCGGCGAGCAGGCTCTGGTCGAGCAGGCTGTCGCCGAGGCTGTGCCCGGCGTCGGCGGCCCGCAGCCGCGCGAGGAAGCGCTCGGCGTCGAAGCCGCCGGGGGCGAGCAGGTCCGGGCCGAGCCGGCCGAGGCGCCGGTCACTGCGCAGACGCGCGGTCGTCATCAGCTCGAGCACCGGGCCGTCGAACTGGACGACGCTGTGCCCGCCGGCCTCAAGCACGAGCCAGGCCCGGCGGGGGGCGCGATGCCACTCCTGCCCACGCAGGTAGACGCCCCAGGCGCCGGTCATCTTCAGGTGCGAGTGCAGCGCGAGGCCGCCGCTGAAGAGCAGGAACAGGTTCTTGCCGCGGGTGGTCACCGACTCGACCCGGCGGCCGGCGAGCATCGCCGGCCAGCGGGGTGCCCCCGCGGAGCCGCGCGCCGCCCCCGGCCGCGGGGGCGGCATCTCGACCCGGTCGGGGACCGTGCCCTCGAGCACCGGACGGATCCGGGTCGCCGCCCACAGAATCGTGTCACCCTCGGGCATCGGTTCGACCGGTCAGCGGCACCTCAGGCCAACGAGGGCCGCTGTGCCTGGAGGGTGAAGCTCGCCGCCAGCCGCCAGGGCCGCTCGGTGAGGCGCCACTCCCCGTCGGCGTCGACGCTCATGTGGCCGGGCAGGGCCTCCCAGGGGACGCTGTCGTGTTCGGCGAGCCCGGTGATGACCATGCCGGCGCCGAGGAGAGCGGAGACGATCTCCCCGAGCCCGTGGTTCCACTCGTGCGTGACCGTACTCGTGAACTGCGCGTCGGTCGCCACGTAGGTGCCGGGCCCGTCAAAGATCGTCGGCTCGGGCTTTTCGAAGTAGGGAAAGTCGAGGCTGATCCGGTCCGGGTGGGCCTCAAGTGTCGCGAGCATCGGGTGCATGTCCCGGACGAACAGGCGTCCGCCGGGGGCGAGCAGAGCGGCGACCGTCTCGGCCCAGCGGGCGATGTTCGGCAGCCAGCAGAGCGCCCCGATCCCCGTGTAGAGCAGGTCGAAGGAGGCCGGCTCGAGCACGTCGAGGGCGCTGTAAACGTCGGATTGGACGAACCGGACCGGCGCGCCGGTCCGGTCGGCGAGCCGGCGGGCCTCCTCGAGCGCGGCACCGGAGAAGTCGAGTCCGGTCATCTGCGCGCCGAGGCGGCTGAGGGAGATCGTGTCGGTCCCGATGTGGCACTGCAGGTGCAGGCCGGTGCGCCCGTCGAGCGCGCCGAGGCGCGGGCGGTCAAAGGCGACGACCTGGGAGATGAAGGTCGGGTCGGTGAGGAAGCGGTCGACCCCATAGTCGGGGGAGGCGGCATGGGCAGCCGCCCGCTCATCCCAGTTGGCCAGGTTGACGGTGAGGGAGTCGTCCATACTGCGAGGATCGCAGCTGGGCTTGGATGACCGCCGCGAACGCGTCCTCGTGGCGGGCCGTCGGCTGTGCGGGCAACCGGGGACGATGCCTGGCAACCCCATCGACGCGGTGTGCTCGATCAGTAGGCTGCGCGTCCATGATCACGACCACGAGCGCCTTCAGCCACGGCGACACCGTCACCCGTCTCCGGGACGCGATCCGCGGTGAGGGCCTGACAGTGTTCGCCGAGTTCGACCACGACGGCGCCGCGGCGGAGGTCGGCATGGATCTTCCGGGCACCCATGTGATCGGCTTTGGCAGCCCGCGGGCCGGGACGCCGCTGATGCAGGCGGACCCGAGGGTCGGGATCGAGCTGCCGTTGCGGGTGCTCGTCTGGGAGCAGAGCGGTGAGATCCACCTCGGCCACGCCGACCCGCGCGCCTGGGACGGCCACTACGACCTGGGATCCCAGACCGGGGTGCTCGAGGCGATGGCCGGGCTGCTCGCCCGGCTCGTGGGTGAGGCCGCCGGAACGGAGGGCCGCTGAGCGGCTCACTGGGCCTCGGTCCGCGGGTGTTTCGGATCGGAGCGCTGATCAGCAGGGGACGATGTCGATGCCCGGATCGAGCCGGCGGAGGTCATCGCCGTCCCCGGTCACCGGCACCCCGCCGAGGGAGCGAGTCACGACGATCACCGACGCATCGATGACATCAGCGGTGCCGGTGGCGGCACACAGCGGACCAGCGGCGCGCGCGACGGCCGAGTCAGTAGACGGCGACGGTCTGGCGCCCGCCGGCGAGCGGCCGCCCGTCCGTGGAGAAGCACGCCATCGTCTGCTGGGAGTAGCCGTCGGCGGCCGCCTCGCTCGAGCTGTGCAGCAGGAACCAGCCGCCGGGGTCGGCCCCAGCGTCGATCAGGTCGAGGCTCCAGGTCACCGAACTGCCCGGTCGGGGGCGGTCTGAGGCCGACAGGACGGCCGGGGGCAGCACGTCCGCCACAGCGACGATCGCCTCCTCGGCGCTCAGTCCGACGCTGTCACGGTGACGAACCCACATCACAGACTCGGGCACCCCGCCGCTGAACGGCGGTGCCCCGCCGGCGAACCGCACCTCCATGTGCCGGAGGAACACGGGGGTCCCCGACAGCGGGAGCGGGAGCACCGCACACTCCTCGGGAGCGGGGACCGCCGGTGGTGCGAGGCGTCGGTGGACGAGTTCGCTCGTGCGTGGCTCGCCGCACATGATCAGCGCCGCCGCCGCGGTCGCATCGACGCTCACGTGGGCGTCGACGGCGACAAAGCCGACCGACCGACCGCGACGCAGAGGCCGTGCGCGGAGGGTCAGCTCACCGTGGGCCGGTCCGAGGAAGGCGAGCTGAAGGGAGCGCAGCGGACCAAGGCCGGCGACCGTGCTGCGCGCGATGCGCAGACAGAGCACGGCGGTGAGACCCCCGTAGAGCGTCCTCCCCTGACCCCAATCGTCGGGCGCGGACAGGCGGTAAGTCCCGTCAGTCACGGTCTCGAGACTCGCGAGCACCTCCCCGAGGCTCTCGGCGGCACGCTCCCCCGCCGGTTCGGCTGCGCTCATCCTGACCCCACCGCGGCCAGGCTACCGGACCGACCGGCCGGTCCCCGTCCCAGCGGCCGTTACGATCCCGCCGATGCCACGGTTCCGGCACGCTCTCACGCGCGCGTGGTTCGGGACGCTGTGGCCCCGCCGCGGCGGTCGGCGGGCACGGCGGGCCGACGCCGCCGTCACGCTCGCCGGGCTGCTCATCCTGAGCGCCGGCACGGCCGCCCTCGCCGCGGCGGCTCCCTCCGTGGCAGCGCCGCACAGCGCGGTGACGCGGTGGTGGCACCCACCGGCCCGTCCGACCTTCTACTGGCAACTGCAGGGCACCCTACCGCTGCACGAGCCCGCCCTGATCGATGACGTCGACGGCTTTGACACCTCCGCCGCCGAGGTTGCGCGCCTGCACGCGGCCGGGCACCGGGTGATCTGTTACATCGACGTCGGCACCTGGGAGCGCTGGCGCCCCGACGCCCGGGACTTTCCCCGCGCGGTGCTCGGCCACCCGAACGGGTGGCCGGGGGAACGCTGGCTCGACATCCGCAACCTGAGGGTGCTCGAGCCGATCATGCGCCGGCGTCTGGAGATGTGTGCGCAGAAGGGCTTTGACGGGGTCGAGCCCGACAACATCAACCCGATCGGCAACGATCCCGGTTTTCCGATCACCCCGCGGGACGTCATCCGGTACGCCCGCTGGGTCGCCGGGACCGCGCACTCCCTCGGACTCGCCGTCCTCCAGAAGAACGGCTCGCAGTTCACTGCCGCACTCGAGCCGTCCTTCGACGGCGCCCTCACCGAACAGTGCAACCAATACAGCGAATGCGCCGCGTATGAGCCGTATCTGCGTGTCGGCAAGCCGGTCATCGACGCCGAGTACCAATCCCGGCTCTTCCCGCGCTTCTGCACCACCGACGCGCGTCTGGGGATCGTCGGGGCGCTCTACAACCTCGCCCTCAACGGTCGGCGCTACCGGCCCTGCCCGCCCCTGACCGGCCCCACTGCGACCGTGCCGACGGCGGTCGCCCGGGCGCGCATGGCCTGAGCGTCCGTACCCTCTGTCGGGATGGAAACCGGCGCAGCCGCGGCGTTCACCTTCACCAACCGGACCGGCCGGCCGAGTGGACCGGTGCTGCGGATGCTGAGCGCAGTCCTCCCCGGTGTCGCCGCCGTTCAGGCCCAGGTCGGGCCCTACGCGGCCGCCTGGCGGGCGGCGAACCTCGACGCGCTCACCCGGAGCGGGCGACGCTGGGTGGCCCTCGGCGACTCGATGACCCAGGGGATCGGGGCGAGCAGCCCCTTTCACGGGTGGGTCAACCAGGCCGCCGAGCGACTTCCGGTCCCGCTGACGATCGTCAACCTCTCCCAGAGCGGCGCCCGGGTCGAGGACGTCATCGACCAGCAGCTTCCGGCCTGGCGCTCACTCCCACCGGCCGCCCAGCCCGACCTGATCACGGTGCTGATCGGCTCCAACGACGTGATCAGCCCACGGCACCGCCGGCTGCTCATCGAGGCGTTCACCGAGCTGCTGGAGGCTCTCCCCGCGGGGGCGCTCGTCGCTGAACTCCCCTCCCCCGTCCGCGCCGCCAGCACGGTCAACGCCCTCCTCCACAGCGCCGCCCGGCGGGGGACGATCCGGGTCATCCGCACCGATCACCTCGATCCGAGCGTCTGGCGGGGCCGGCTCGCCGGCGACAACTTCCATCCCAACGACGCCGGCTACCGCCTTATCGCCGACGCCTTCACACCGGCGCTCACCGCGGCGCTCGCGGTCGCGGAGCCTGCCGCTGGATGACCCGAACCCCGTGCTTGGGGGCGAGGGTGATGGCTCGGAACACCGGTCGGTCGGGTCGGCGGGCGATCGGAGTCAGCTCACAGCGCTCGAGGACCCGCTCGATGATGACGCGCATCTCCATCTGGGCAAAGCTCGCCCCGAGACAGCGGCGGGTCCCGCCGCCGAAGGGCAGCCACGTGTAGGTGTCGGGGGCATCCGGGCCGAGATGACGCTCGGGAAGGAAACGCCGCGGGTGCGGGTAGAGGTCCCGGCGCTCGTGGATGACCCGGATCGACGGGTTGATCTCCACCCCCTCCGGGATCCGCCACGGCCCGAGCGCAAACGGGGCGCCGCGGACGACCCGGCCGACGCCGGGAATGACCGTCCGGCAGCGCAGCGCCTCCTTGATGACGGCGTCGAGATAGCCGGCCTCGCGCGCGCGGATCCGGGTGAGGACGTCGGGGCGCCGCAACACGAGATCGAAGGTCCAGGCGAGCGCCGTTGCGGTCGTCTCATGACCGGCGACGAGCAGGGTGACGAGCTCGTCTCGGATCTCCTCGTCGCTGAGACCGTGCCCGTCCCCGTCCCGCGCCGCGACAAGCCCGGAGAGAACGTCATCGGTGGAGGCAAACCCAGGCTCGCGGCGGCGGGCGATCTCCGCGGAGACGAGTTCGTCAAGCTCGGCCTGGGCGGCGAGGAAGCGCCGGCGGCCGCGGTCGATCCCGAGCCGCGGCGCGAGGAACAGGCTGAGCATCCCGCGCGGCTGGGTGACCGGGTCGATCATGGCGCGGATCCGATCGCGCAACGCCGTCTCCGTCGCCGTGTCGAGGGTCCCGAACACGGCCCGGATGACAACGGTGAGCGTGACCGACTGCAGGGTGCTCAGCAGGCGGAAAGGGCTCTGGACGGGCCAGCGGTCGATCTCCGCGTCCGTCGCCTGTGCGATCGTGTCCTCATAGCCCTCGAGCCGGCGGCCGTGAAAGGGCGGCAGCATCAGGCGCCGGTGCGCGAGATGTTCGGCACCGTCGAGGACGAGCACCGAGCGCGCGCCGAGCAGGGGTGCGAGTAGCGCGTTCGCCTCACCGGCGTTGAGCTGGAGGTGGGGGCCCTGGAACAGCTCGCGGACGAGACCGGGGTCGAACACCATCACGAAGCCGTCGTCGAAGACGGTCCGCATGAAGACGGCCGGGCCGTAGCGGCGCCGGCAGAACTCGAGCCAGCGCCGACCGCCGAGCACGAACCCGGCCGTCTGGAGCAGCGGAGGCAGCCGGGGTCCGGGGGGCAGCGCCGCGACCGCGGCGCCGGCCGGCACGGCAGGCGGCGCGGTCAGGACCGCCTCGGAGGGAGTCACCGGATCGGAGCTGCGTCGGCGCGGCCGGCTCTCAGCCGCGGGCGGCCTCGGTGGCGGTCTGGACCTCCAGCTCACCGTCGGTGAGCCGGGCACGCAGCACCTTCTTGTCGAACTTGCCCACCGAGGTCTTGGGGACCTCGTCGATGAAGGCGAACGCGTCCGGGATCCACCACTTCGCGACCCGGTCGCTGAGGTGCGCGCGCAGATCCTCGACGCTGAGGTCGCCCTCGGCGACGACGCAGCCGAGTGGGCGCTCGGTGTAGCGCTCATCCGGCATCGCGATGACCGCCGCCTCCCGGACCGCGGGGTGAGCCATCAGCTCGTTCTCGAGCTCGACCGAGGAGATCCACTCCCCGCCGGATTTGATGATGTCCTTGGTCCGGTCGGTGATGCGGATGTACCCACGCGAGTCGATCGTCGCGACATCTCCCGTCCGCAGCCAGCCGTCGGCGAACTTCTCCACCGATCCCTGCGGATCCTCGTAGTAGCCGGCGGCGATCCACGGGCCGCGCACCTGCAGCTCGCCGGCGCTCGCTCCGTCCCAGGGCAGCGGCGTCCCGTCGTCGGCGACGATCCGGGCCTCGACGAGCGGGGCGATCTTCCCCTGGCTGAGCCGGTAGCTCCAGCGCTCCTCCCCCGTCGAACCGGCCGGCGGGTGGGCGACCGACCCGAGCGGACTCGTCTCGGTCATCCCCCACGCCTGCACGAGCGTGATGCCGTGGCGCTGCTCGAGCGGCTCCATCAACGCCCGGGGCACGGCGGCGCCACCGCAGACGACCTTGGTCAAGGAGGAGGTGTCCGTCTCCGGGTGGGCGTCGAGATGGCGCAGCAGGTCCATCCAGATCGTCGGCACCGCCCCGGACAGCGTCACCCGCTCGGAGGTGATCAGCTCGGCAAGGGGCGCGGCCTGGAGGAACCGTCCGGGCATCACGAGGGAGGCGCCGATCAGGCAGGACCCGTGCACGAGTCCCCAGGCGTTGGCGTGGAACTGGGGAACGATCGGCAGGACGCGGTCGGCGGAGGTGACTCCGAGCGCCTCCGCAAGGCCGGTGCTGAAGGCGTGCAGAACGGTGGACCGGTGCGAGTACATGACGCCCTTGGGGTTGCCGGTCGTCCCGCTCGTGTAGCAGAGCGCGGCGGCGCTGCGCTCCTCCACCGCCGGGTACGCATCGATCGGCTCAGCGGCGAGAAACTCCTCGTAGCGGACCGTCGGATGGAGGTTTCCGGCGGGACCGTCGCCGATGATCACGAACAGCTCGACGGTGGTGAGCTGGTCGCTGACCCGGTCCAGGAGCGGCACGAGCGAGTCGTCGACGAACACGATCCGGTCCTGGGCGTGGTTGATCACGTAGGCGAGCTGCTCGGGGAAGAGCCGGATGTTGAGGGTGTGCAGGACGGCGCCGAGGCAGGGGATCGCCATGTACAGCTCCACGTGCTCCTGGCTGTTCCAGGCGAACGTCCCGACCCGGTCACCCTCACCGATGCCGTGAGCGGCGAGCCCGGCGGCGAGCCGGTCGATGCGTCCGACCACCTCACCGAAGGACGCCCGGGTTCGTGCCCCGTCGGCTTCGCGCAGGGTGACGATCTCCGCACCGGCGTTGAGCGTCCGCATCCGGCCGAGCACGTGACCGAGCGTGAGCGGGTAATCGTCCTGCATCAATCCTCGTAGCATCTCCACACCTCTCTTCGACGACACCGGGGATCCTACGGGTTCGCCTCAACAGCCGACCCCAGGCGCAGACGGCCGATGCGACCCGACTACGATCGGCCGCATGCGCGTTGGCTTCGTCAGCTCCGCGGGAATCGACCGTGGCCGCAGCGACGACGCGGAGGCGGCCACCCGACTTGGCGCCGAGCTGTGTGTCTGGGACGACCCGGATGTCGACTGGACCGGATTTGACCGGGTGGTCGTCCGCTCGGTCTGGGACTACACCGCCGACGTCAACCGCTTCCTCGCCTGGTGTGAACGGGTCGGCCCCGAACGGCTGCGCAACCGGCCCGACCTGATCCGCTTCAACGCCGACAAGCGCTATCTGCGCGCGCTTGGCGCACCGACGGTCCCGACGCACTTCGCCGGGCCCGGTGAGGCGCTGCCGGCGCTCGCCGGCGAGGTGGTGATCAAACCGAACGTGTCCGCCGGGGCCCGCGACACCGGACGGTTCGGCCCCGCCGAGCACGACGCCGCCCGGGCTCTGATCGCCGAGATCCAGGCGAGCGGTCGCTGCGCCCTCATCCAGCCGTACCTGCCGCTCATCGCCGAACGGGGTGAGCGGGCGATCGTCTACCTCGGCGGCGCCGTCTCCCACGTGCTGACCAAACGGCTCGTGCTCGACACGCCCGGCATCGCGCCGCTCGGGTCCGGCGCGCACGCTCCGGCCGCGGCGATGCTCGCCGACGACCTTGTCCGCGCCGGAGCCGCCAGCGAGAGCGAACTGGCCCTCGCCGCCGCCGTGCACGCGGAGATCAGCACGCGGTTCGGAGCCCCCCTGTATGCCCGGATCGACCTTGTCCCGGGGCTCGACGGGGAGCCGCGACTGCTCGAGCTCGAGGTGATCGAGCCGTGCCTCTATCTGCAGCTTGCACCGGGAGCGTCCGCGCGCTTCGCCGACGCGATCCGGGCGAGCTGATCAGGGCGCGTCCGGGTTCGGCTCGGCGAAGCCGAGCGGCTCCCGCGTGAACCGGTAGGTCGCCCAGTTGAGCTGCCAGACGCTCCCATCGGGCCGCCGGTGGATGAGCAGCCGTTCACCGCGCTCGAGACCGCGCACGCTCCGGTAGACGTCCTCGCCCTCCCGGGCAAAGCGGGTCGGCTCCTCCCCCGGATGCGCCTCGCCGGGGCGGAACTCGAGCTGTCCCTGCGCAACGGAGAAGACCCCGGGACTGCCCTCGGAGAACCACAGGCCGAGGACACCCGCCAGTTCTGCTGGCCGCTCGGTCCCGGGCTGCCAGGGTTCGGGCAGCGGCGGATGTTCGGCGAGCACCCGGACGCCGAGGTCGAGCGCCGTTCCCGCCGGGTCCCGGGCGGCGCTCTGGTTGGTGAGCAGCACCGACGTCGTCTTTGATCCGGCGTGGGAGAACACTCCGCTGATCCCGCCGGGCGCAGCCCCCGTGTGGCCGAACCACGTCTCCCCGTCCCGGCGGTGCAGGAACACGCCGAGGCCGTAGGCGACCTGTCCGCCCGGGTCGACCGGCAGCTGCGGGGCGAGCATCTCCTCGACCGAGTCCGGAGAGAGAACCGCGGCGTCGGGGCTGAGCAGGAAGGCGTGCCAGGCGACGAGGTCGGCGAGGGTGCTCGCCAGCCCCCCGGCCGGAAGGGTCGGGCCGGTGAAGACAAGCGGTTCGGGAACCGGGACGTCGGTGAACGCGGGGACGTAGTAAAGGCCGGCGTGCGGCGGGACCAGCGTCGTCGTCGTACGGCGGAGACCGAGCGGGTCCAGCAGCCGCTCGGTCAGGCTGTCTGACCAGGACCGTCCGTCGAGGCGGGCGATCAGCGATCCGAGGAGCATGTAGGCAAGGTTGCTGTAGTGCCAGAGCCGGCGGGGAGCGAGAACCGCCTCAGCCACGTTGACGTTCGCGACCGGATCCTCGAGGTTGAGGCGACCGAGCGTGTCCCACATGTCGCCGACCGGCTCGCGCTGCAGGCCGCTCGCGTGGGCGAGGAGATCGCGCACCGTCAGCGGCCGCGCGCAGTCCGGCAGGTGCAAGTCGATGGGGTCCTCGAGGCGCAGGCGCCCCTCGTCGCGCAGCTGCATCACCATCGCCGCGGTGAACGTCTTGGTGTTCGATGCGATCAGGAACTGGGTGTCGGCCCCCAGCGGAACGGTCGGGTCACTGAGGTCGGCTGACCCGATCGCGGTATCCCACAGCAAGGTGCCCGCACGGGCGACGCCGGCAACGAGCGCCGGAGTCCGGCTCGCGCGTTGGGCGGCGAGGGCCGCGACCTGCAGGGATCGCCGCGTGCTCGGTGAGAGGGGGTGATCCACGCCGTCGATGGTAGGGCCGGGGACGCCAGTGGCCGCGTGAGATGACGGTCGGGCCCGCCGGACGAGGGGCACTCACTACCGGGCTTGACTGGTCTGGTTACCTTCACAACGGACCGGACGGAGAGAGAGACACAGATCAAAGGACGGAGATGAAGAAGCTCACCATCGCGGGGTTGGCGACGATCCTCGCGCTTGCCTTCGCGACCGCCGCCTCGGCCGCCGCGCCAATGCGCCTGATCAGCCCGGCGTTCCGGAACGGCCAGACGATTCCCAGTCGCTTCACCTGCACCGGGAAGGGGATCTCGCCGCCGCTGCGGTTCGTCAATGTCCCCCGGGACGCGGTCGCGCTCGCAGTCACGGTGATCGACACGACCGCGCACGGGTTCACGCACTGGACCCTGTTCGACATCCCGCCGTGGGTCAAGGGCCTCGCCGCCCACCGCGTGCCGAAGGAGGCCGTTCAGGGCACCAACAGCTTCGGCAAGGTCGGCTACGGCGCCATGTGCCCGCCCCCGAATGGCCGGGCCCACAACTACGTGTTCACCCTCTATGCCCTGCGGCGTCCGATCCCCCTGAGGCGCGGGGCCGCTCCGGCGGCGGTGAAGCGGGCAATCCGTTCAGCGGCGTTCGCCTCCGCGACCCTGCGGGGCCGGTTCGGGATCGCCTGAGCCTTCGCGTCGGTGGCCGGCCCCGGGGCCGGTCACCGACCCGTCCGGGCGCTCAGAGCACCGACACTCCACCTCCACCGCCGAGGGCGCGGGCCTCGGCGACGGAGACGATCCGCCGTCCGAACGGCAGCAGCGAGATCGGGATCAGCTTGAAATTGCCGAGCCCGAGCGGAATGCCGATCACGGTGAGGCAGAGCAGTATGCCGGTGATGAGGTGCCCGAGGGCGAGCCACCAGCCGCACAGGATCAGCCACAGCAGGTTGGCGATCCCCGACGCCACCCCCGCATGCTCGGAGAGGACGACCGTGCGACCGAACGGCCACAGCGCGTAGAGGCCGATCCTCAGGGCCGCCACCCCGAACGGGATCGTGACGATGAGGGCGAAGCAGATGAGCGCGGCGACCACGTAGAGAGCGACGAGCCAGATCCCGGCGAAGACGAGCCAGATGAGGTTCAACAGCAGCCGCATCCCTCGCTCCGCACGTTCACGCGGCGCCGACCGGTGCGGGCTGAGCCCGGACCGGCGTTGCGCCGAGGATCAGGTCCGAGCCGCGTTCGGCGACCATCACGGTCGGCGCGTGCGTGTTGCCGCCGGGGATGATCGGCATCACTGACGCGTCAACGACCCGCACCCCCTCGAGCCCGCGGACACGCAGGGCGCTGTCGACGACCGCCCGGGGGTCGGTGTCGCTCATCCGGCAGGTGCCGACGGGGTGGTAGATGAGCATCAACCGGCGGCGGATGTCTTCCTCGAGGGCGGCGTCACTGTCGACGTCGGCACCGGGCTTGAGCTCTTCGATGACGATCTCCGCCGCCGCCGGCGCGGCGGCGATCCGGCGTGCGAGCTTGACGCCCGCCACGAGCGAGGCGAGGTCGTCGGAGTGCGACAGTGAGTTGGTGAGGATCCGCGGCTTGGCGGTCGGGTCGGCGGAGGCCAACCACACACGTCCCCGGGCCTTGGGGGCGACGAGGACCGGAGCGATCACCATCGCGTGGTCGTCGTAGGTTTCGGCGCCGTGGTCCTCGTAGTAGGCGGCGCCCATGTGGTACTGGATGTCAGCGGCCGGCAAGCCCGGGCGGGTGCGGACGAACGCGACCACCTCCGCGACCGTCGAGGTGAGCGGTCCGCTGCGGCGCAGCAGCCACTCCGCCAGCGCCTTGGGCTTGTCGGCCCCCAGCAGCGTCCGGGTGTCCGAGACGTGGTAGATGTTCGTGACGAACGGGTGGTCCTGCAGGTTCTCCCCCACGCCCGGAAGCGCGTGACGGGGGGCGACGCCGACCCCACGAAGCATCTCCGGGTCACCGATTCCCGACAGCTGCAGCAGCTGCGGCGAACCGATCGCGCCAGCGGCGAGGATCACCTCCCCCGCGGTCAGCACCTCCTCCCCCCGGCCCTGGGCGATCCGGACGCCGGTCACACGCTCACCGGTGAGCGTGAGCCCCAACACCGTCGCCCGGGTACGCACCTCGAGGTTGGGCCGGCCCATCACCGGGCGCAGATAGGCGTCCGCGGCGCTGTAGCGCCGACCGTCACTCTGGGTGACCTGAAACATCGAGACCCCGTCCTGCTCGGGACCGTTGTAGTCGGCGATCCGGGGGATTCCGGCCGCCTCACTGGCGGCGAGCAGCCGCGCACACAGCGGGCGGGGCGAGCGCTGCTCACGGACCCGCAGCGGTCCGCCGGCCCCGTGCCACTCGCTTGCCCCCCGGCTGTTGTCCTCCGCGCGGATGAAATACGGGAGCACGCCCGCATAATCCCAGCCGGTCGCCCCCTGGGCGGCCCAGCCGTCGTAGTCGATCGGGCGGCCGCGAACGTACAGCATCGCGTTCATCGAGCTTGACCCGCCGAGGCTCTTGCCGCGCGGCACATACAACGAGCGGCCGTCGACGTGAGGCTCGGGCTCTGTGGTGAAGTCCCAGTCGAGCTTGGTGTGAAACTGGTTGGCGAACGCCGCCGGGATCTTGATGTTCGGAGAGCGGTCCCGACCCCCGGCCTCCAGCAGCAGTACGCGGCGGGCCGGGTCGGCTGAGAGGCGGTTGGCGAGCACACAGCCGGCGGATCCGGCGCCGACGATGATGAAGTCGTAGGTGGACATGCCGCGGGGGCTCCTTCGCGCTCGGGGGACAGGGCAGGTCAGCAGATACGCCGACCGTCGTGAGTCTCCCCGATTCCGCGCCGAACCGCGCCGCCGGCCGCCGATCGGCGGTCCGGCGGGGAACCGCCGCCCCCCCGGCGTCGGTCCTGTGATGCGGCTGAGAGGACTCGAACCTCCACGTCCCAAAGAACACAGGCACCTGAAGCCTGCGCGTCTACCAATTCCGCCACAGCCGCGCGGTGCGCTGAGGCTAGCAGGCCTGTCTCCGCCTCCGTGGGGCCCCGTCCGCGCTTGCGTGGCCCGAAGCAGCGTCGGCTCAGCTGGATGGAGCCCCACCGTCATCCGCGGCCCGGTCACGGGCGGGCGACACCGGTCCGAGCTCGGGTTCGGCAGCCCCAGGCGGGCAGTTCCAGCTCGCCAGCACCCGGTTGTCCCGCTCGTACCCGAGCACGCCGGGACGGGCCGGGCCGAGCGCGAGGTGACGGCCGAAGGCGACCGGAGCTTCGAGCCAGCGGGCGGCAAGCACCCGCAGCAGGTGACCGTGGGCAAAGCACAGCACGTTCCCGGGGGCGGCGAGCGCCCGGGCGATGATCGCGTCGGCACGGGCGCCGACGGCCGCCGGGCTCTCCCCACCGGGACACCCGTCTCTCCACAGGTCCCAGCTCGGATCCTCTGCCCGGATCTCCGCAGTCGTCAGCCCCTCATAGTCTCCGTAGTCCCACTCGGCCAGCTCCGGGCAGACCTCGCCGACCGCGCCGAAGCCGGCGAGCGCGGCCGTCTCGGCGGCCCGGCGGCGGGGGCTGATCAGCACGAGCCCGTAGGGGGTGCCACCGAGCCCGGCGGCGAGACCGGCGGCCCGCTCGCGGCCCAGTTCGAGGAGCGCGAGCTCAGTCCGTGAGGTGTGACGGCCGTTCTGTGACCACTCGGTCTCGCCGTGGCGGACGACCGTGATCGTCCGCCACCGCGGCGAACCCCCCACCGCCGGCGCGAGGCCCACCCCGAGCTCAGGCACCGCCGGCGGGGTTGGCAGGCGGAGCGTCCCGATATTCGTGGGCGGCGAGCAGCGCCGCCCCCATCACCCCCGCCTCCGCTCCGAAGCGGGCGACCCGCACGGTCGCGTGCCCGCGCAGGCCCGGGTGCACGTAGCCGGCGGCGAACGCGAGCGCCGGCTCGAGGAAGAGGTCGGCGGCGGCAGCCGCCCCGCCACCGACCACGACCTCCTGGGGGTCGAAGATGTTGATCGCGTTCGCGATCCCGATCCCGATCGCGTGGGCCCAGCGGCGGATGAGAGCGAGCGCGGGTTCGGCGCCCGCGCGCGCCGCCGCGGTGACGTCCGCGCCGTGCGCACCGAGCCCGGCGGCGCGCGCGAGATGGTCGAGGGCATGGCCGGAGCCGAGCGCCTCCAGGGATCCGGGGTGGGGCATCACCGTCCCGGCGGACGGGAAATCATCAGGGAGGTCGGCGGGAAAGCCGGTCACCGCGTCACCGGCAGGAGCGACCGGGAGCGAGATCAGCGTGTGCCCGATCTCCGCCGCGCCGCCGGTCGCCCCGCGGTAGATCCGGCCCCCGAGGACGAGGCCACCCCCGACCCCGGTACCGATCGTCAGCATCACGAGATCGCGGGCGACGAGGCGGAGCTGCTCGTCGTGGGCCTCGGCAAGCGCGGCGACCGTCGCGTCGTTGTCGACGAACACCGGGACCCCGAGGCGGGCGCCGAGCACCGTCCGGAGCGGCACGTCCTCAAGTGGGATGTTGACGGAGTGGACGACCCGGCCGGAGGCGAAATCAACGACCGAGGGGACGCCGATCCCGACGGCGTCGAGCTCGCCGGCGCCGGCGCCGTCTCGCGCCTCCTCGATCAGGCTGCCGAGCTGGTCCAGGAGCGCGTCGGCGGAGTCGAGCACCGTCGGATACTGGATCGCGGGCGACAGCGTCCCGCCCTCCCCGCCGGTGGCGGGCGCCCCCGCGCGGAGAACGGCGGCGGCGACCTTCGTGCCGCCCAGGTCGATGCCGATGAACGTGCTCACAGCCGGGCCGCCCCGGCCTCATCCGTCAGCACCGTGAGGCGCTGGGCGAAGTCCCCCAACAGCGACCCGGGCACGTCCTCGGTGACGGGTGCGTCCTCTGCGAAGGCACGCGCGAGCGCGTCGGCCTTGGCCCCACCGGCCGCCATCACGAGGACGTGACGGGCGAGGGCGACCGCCGGCAACGTCAGGGTCACCCGAGGAACGAACGGTTCGCGGCCCGCCTCGGGCACCCCGACGCACAGGCGCTGACGCTCGCCCACGGCGGCCTGACCGGGAAACATCGAGCAGATGTGCGCGTCGGGCCCGAGCCCGATTACGAACAGGGAGAAGCCGCGCTCGGGGATGCCCGCGGCGACAAGCCGGCGCTCGTAGTCCTCGGCCGCGGCGGCATGCCCGTCTTCGCCACGGACCCGTTCAACCGTTGCCCCGGAGATGTGCCCGCCGACAGCCGCCTCGAGGGCACCGTAGTTCGAGCGCTCGTCACTGGTCGGGACGCAGCGCTCGTCTGAGAACCACAGCTGGGCGCCCTTCCAGACCTCCGCGGCGACCTTCGCGTAGGCGGGCACCGTCGACCCGCCGGTGAGGACGACCGGACCGTCCCCGAGGGCGGCACCGACGATCGCCGCGCACTCGGCGCGGGGGTCGTCGACGATGCGGATGTCGGCACTCATGGTTGGAACCTCCTGGCGGACGCAAGGGCGGGACGGTAGGTGGAATCTCGCAGCAGCGCCTGACGGACCCCCTCACCGAGGATCCCGGCCTCCCCGCGGGAGGCGCCGAACGTCCGCCACAGACGGGTCGGGGCCGGCGCGGGACGGCGTTCACGGACGAGCAGACCGCCGCGATCACGACTGAGCGCGAGACTGAACCCGTAGTCGGTCCCGACGCTGACCGCGGCGATCCCGGGGGTCGGCTGATCCACGGGCTCGAAGTCAAAGCCGACCACGCCGCTGAAGGCGACGTCGTGGGCGCCCCCGCCGCGCTGAGCCGCGGCGGTGCCCCGGTAGGCACCGCCGGCGGTCACGACGAGCGGCTCGGGGATCCAGGCGAGGCGGGAGGCGAGCCAGCCGCTCAGCAGCAGCGCGGACGTGAGCGAGTTGGGGTTGTGGCGGACGACGACGCTGGAGAGCGCGGGCAGCTCGTCCCGTCGGCTCGGGTCGTCGAAGGCGGCCGCAAGTCGCTCCCGCCACGGGGTGGTGCGCAGCCAGGCGAGGTCGACGATGTAGGTGCGGTCCTGCAACTCCCAGGAGCGGGCGAGCGCCGCCCCGGGACCGTCGAAGTTCGCCGGATCGTCGGTGTCGATGAGCAGCACGTCGACCATGCCGAGGAGGGACTCGACCGCCTCATCCCGGCTGTGGGGCGACCACAGAACGGTCTGCAGCTCGGGGACGAGCAGCGGGTCGAGGATCGTGGCGAGGTTCGCGAGGGCATCGGTGCCGAGCCGAAGCTCGACCCACTCGCGGGAGATGCTCACCCCCGCGCCCTCAGTCGCGGCCGAGAGGATGACCCGCGCGTCGAGCCCGCGCGCGCCGTCGGCGACCGAGCAGAGGATCGTGCGGGAGGCGTGGTAGCGCCCGACCCGCTCGAGGCGGTTGATGATCTCCCCGCGCCACTCACGGTCGGCGATGACGACGAGGTTGAGAACCCGGGCGGGGACGAGAGACGCGTCGGCGCGGTGACGCTCGTGCAGCAGCCGACGCAGGGCCGCCTCGACCCGCTCGGGCGTGGTGTCCTGCTGCTCCCAGGTGCTCTGCTCGGCCATCTCGCGATCCGCCTCGGCCGCGCGGTCAGAGCCGCCGCCAGCGGGTTGGAGCCAGGAGGGCGTCGGCAGCGGCGGGACCGGCTGATCCGGCCGGGTAGCTGGGGATCGGCGTGGCGCGATCGGCGGCCCACCCCGTGAGGATCGGGTCGATGATCCGCCACAGCGCCTCGATCTCGTCGTTGCGGGTGAACAGGGTCGCGTCGCCGCGCATCGCGTCGAGGATCAGCCGCTCGTAGGCCTCCGGGGACTCGCTGAGGAACGAGGTCCCGTAGTGGAACTCCATGTTGACGGGGCGGATGACCATCCGCGTCCCCGGGATCTTGGCCCCGAGCGAGACGGAGACGCCCTCGTCCGGCTGCAGGGTGAGGATGATCTGGTTGGGCTGAATCCCGAGCGATCCCTCCGTCTGAAAGGCGAGGTGCGGCACCGGGCGGAGCGTGACGGCGATCTCGGTGACCTTGCGTGCAAGCCGCTTTCCGGTGCGCAGGTAGAAGGGAACCCCGGCCCAGCGCCAGTTGGAGATCTCAAGCTTGAGGGCGGTGTAGGTCTCAGTCCGGGAGTCGGCGGCCACCCCGCTCTCCTCAAGGTAGCCGGGGACGGGAACGCCGCCGATCAGCCCGGGACCGTACTGGGCCCTGACGGTCATCTCGGCCACCCGGGCGGGGTCGGGCGGGCGGACCGAAGCGAGCACCTTCACCTTCTCGTCCCGCAACCGGTTGGCCTCAAAGGAGGTCGGCGGCTCCATCGCCAGCAGCGCAAGCAGTTGGAGCATGTGGTTCTGGACGAGGTCACGCAGCGCGCCGGCCCCCTCGTAATAGCCCGCGCGGCCGCCGATGCCGAGGTCCTCGGCGGCGGTGATCTGCACGTGGTCGATGAAGTTGCGGTTCCAGACCGGCTCAAACAGGGCGTTGGCGAAGCGCAGCGCCAGCAGGTTCTGCACCGTCTCCTTGCCGAGATAGTGGTCGATCCGGAACACCTGCGACTCGTCGAAGACCTGCTGGAGCGCGGCGTTCTGAGCGAGCGCGGAAGCGAGGTCATAGCCGAACGGCTTCTCGATCACCACGCGCACCTGAGCCCCGTGAGCACCGGCCTGCAGGCCGTGGTCTCCGAGCTGGCCGGTGATCACCGGGAAGAACTCGGGGGCCGTCGAGAGATAGAAGACGTGGTTGAGCGGCCGGCCCGCCCGCTCGTCAAAGCCGGAGAGGACTTCACCAAGGCGGCGGTAGAGCTCGGGATCGTCGAAGCTGCCGCTGACGAACCGCGCGTTGGCGAGCAGGCCGGCGAGGACGTCGGCGTCGGGCGGGCGGCGGCTGAAGCGGGTGATCGCCTCCTCGGCGGCCATCCGGAACGCGTCGTCGCTGAGCGCGCCGCGAGCGACCCCGGCGATCTCGACCTGCTCGGGCAGGGCCCCGTCGTGCGCGAGGTTGTAGATCGCCGGCAGCAGCTTGCGGGCCGCAAGGTCGCCGGTGGCCCCGAAGATGACAATCGCCGTCGAACGAACCGGCAGGCGCTCGAGGCCGGCCACCAGCGGGTTGATGAAGCTGTCGTCCTCGCCGGGGCTCACCGGTGCGCCGGCACCCTAGAGGAGCCGTCCGATCCGGGCGCTCAGCGCCCGGATCGCCTCGGCCGCCGGAGCGTCGAGCACGACCCGCTCCGCGGCGAGGTTGTGCGCGTGCAGGGTCTCCAGGTCCCCGGCGGCCTGGGAGGCGATCAGCGTCCCGAAGTCGTAGGGCTCCCCCGGGATCGCCACGGACGCAGACGGCGTGTCGGTGAGCTGGAGGAAACGTCCGACCGGAGCACCGCCCTTGTGCTCCTGCCCGGTGGAGTGCTGGAAGCGTGGCCCGTAGCCGAAGGTCGTCGCCATCTGCGTCTTGGCCCGGATCGTCTCACGCAGCTCGAGGACCGCGGCGTCGACGTCCGCGTCGAAGGCGAGATAGGCGAGGATCGCGACGTAGTGGGGCGGGGTCTCGCGCAGCAGCGCGACGAGCCGCTCGTCGTCGGCGGCGTCGATGGCGGGGACCGAACCGGAGTCGAGCACCTTGGCGGTGTTGTCCTTGGCCTCCTGCACGTTCGGCTGGTCGAACGGGTTGATCTGCAGCGCCCAGCCGGCGACGGCCACGGCGAACTCGGCGATGAAGAAGAGCCGACCGAGATCGTCGGCCCCGTGGGTGGCGAGGGTGATCGTCGGCTGACCGGCGGCGGCGAGCGCCTTGACGCGGGCGTCGAGCTCCTCGGAGGGAGCGTCCGCGTCACGCAGGTAGACGAAGACGCGGTCGTCCCCGTAGGCGGCCGGATCTCCGAGCGGCTCATCGGCGACGGGAAGGATGCCCTTGCCCTGCTTGCCCGTCGACTCGGCGACGAGCTGCTCGACCCAGAGGCCGAAGGAGGCGATCGGGTCTGAGACGATGAAGGTGAGCTTGTCGCGGCCGTGGTTGGCGAGTGCGCCGACCGTCGCTCCCAGCCACAGGCCGGGGTTGTCCGCGGACCCGTTGACCTGAGAGGCCGCCTGCTCTCCCGCCTGGGCGGTCTTGATCAGCTCCTCAATCGGGACGCCGGCGATCGCGGCGGGGACGAGGCCGAAGTAGGAGAGAACGCTGTAGCGCCCACCGATGTCCGGCGGGTTGAGGAACGTCCGGCGCAGTCCGTCGGTCTCCGCGAGGTCGGCGAGCGGTGAGCCGGGGTCGGTGACGACGATGAACTGCTCGGGACCGGCGGAGGCGCGGAAGTGCCGGTAGTGGCTGAGGGTTTCGATCGTGCCTCCGGACTTGGAGGAGACGATGAAGATCGTCCGGGCGAGGTCGACCTCGGCGCTGATCGCGGTGATCGCATCCGGGTGGGTGGAGTCGAGCACCTGCAGGCGCAACCCACCTTCACAGGTGCCGTAGGAGCGACGGATGACCTCGGGGCCGAGGGAGGAACCGCCCATGCCGAGCAGGATCGCGTCGGTGTAGCCGGCGTCGGTGAGCTCGCGCGCGAGCGCCTTCAGGTCGGCGAGCTGTTCGAGCATCCGGTCACAGACCGTCAGCCATCCGAGTCGGTTCTCGATCTCGGGGACGTCCGGTCCGCCCCACAGGGACGGGTCCCGCTTCCAGATCCGCTGGGCGACCTGTTCGCTGACCGCCTTGTTCACCTGAGCGGCCACGACCTCGACAAGCTCGTCAGGCAGGGAGGCCTCAATCGTCGCAGGACGTCCGGTGATCGCCGCCTGACGGGCCGAATCGATGCCGGCCAGCAGGCCGTCCATCGCCTCCTCGAACTGGGTGATGCCATCCGCGAGCAGTTGCTCGGTGACGGCCTTCATGTCGATGCCCGCGCTCGCGAGCGCGTCAAGCACCGCGGTCGGGTCATCCTCGGCGCTGTTGGGGATGGCGTGGCCATGGTCGGCGACGGCGTTGAGGGTCGCCAGCGGCATCGTGTTGACCGTGTCGGGACCGACGAGCTGATCGACATAGAGGGTGTCGGAGTAGGCGGGGTTCTTGACGCCGGTCGAGGCCCACAGCGGGCGTTGGACGACCGCGCCGGCGGCGGCGAGACGCTCCCAGCGCTCACCCGAGAACCGCTCCTTGAACAGCCGGTAGGCGGCGCGAGCGTTGGCGAGGGCAGCGGTGCCGTGCAGGTCCGGGTGAGCCTCACCGAGTTGCTTGTCGACCATCGTGTCGACCCGGGAGACGAAGAACGATGCGACGCTGTGGACGGCGAGCGGCTTGCCGTCGGCGTGGCGACGCTCGAGGCCGGCGAGGTACGCCTCAATCACCGCCTCATAGGCCTCGACCGCGAACAGGAGCGTCACGTTGACATTGATCCCCTCGCTGATCGCCGTCTCGATGGCACTGAGCCCCTCCGGCGTTCCGGGAATCTTGATCATCAGGTTCGGGCGATCGACCGCCTTCCAGTAGTGGCGGGCGGCCGTGATCGTCTGCTCTCCGTCGCGTGCGAGATCGGGGGCGACCTCGAGCGAGACGAACCCGTCCCGCCCGCCCGTCTCGTTGTGGACCGGGGCGAGGATGTCTGCGGCCCCCTGCACGTCGGCGATCGTCAGGTGGTCGTAGATCTCCTTGGCGCTCGCGCCCGCGCGGGCGAGCGACTCGATCTCGGCGTCGTAGTCGGAGCTACCGAGGATCGACTTCTCGAAGATCGACGGGTTGGAGGTGACGCCGCGGAGGCTCTCCTGGGCGATCAGCCGCTTCAGCTCCCCCCCCGAGACGAGGCTGCGCCCGAGCTGATCAAGCCAGACGCTCACCCCCGCGTCGGTCAGCGCCTTCAGATTCGGGTTGACCTCGGTGAGAGTGCTCATCTGGCGTTCCTTTCGTTCGTCTATGCGTCGGCGGAAGCAGCGATCGCGTCGCGGCCGACTGCGGCCACCCGCTCGGCGGTGATCCCAAAGTGGCGATACACGTCCTCGGCGCTGCCGGAGGCACCAAAACTGTGCATACCCACAAACGCTCCGTCCGGACCGAACCAGCGATCCCAGCCGAGCTGAACGGCCGCCTCGACAGCCACTCGAGCCCGAACGCGACGGGGCAGCACGGCCTCGCGGTAAGCCGGATCGGCCTCGGCGAAGGTGTCGAGGCACGGGGCGCTGACGACCCGGACCTTCACCCCCTCCGCGGTGAGAGTCGCGGCGGCCTCAACGCACAGCGATACCTCTGAGCCGGTGCCGATCAAGATCAGCTCGGGGTCGACCCCGTCGGCCGGATCGGAGAGGACGTAGGCGCCACGGTCGATCGCGTCGGACGGGATCTGCTCGGGATCGAGGATCGGGAGGTTCTGACGGCTGAGGATGAGCGCGGTCGGGCGATCGTCGTGGGCGAGGGCGAAGCGCCAGGCGAGAGCGGTCTCATTCGCGTCGGCGGGACGCACGACGGTGAGGTTCGGCATGGCCCGCAGGGCGGCGAGGTGTTCGACCGGCTGGTGGGTCGGCCCGTCCGAGCCGAGACCGATCGAGTCGTGGGTCCACACCCAGACGGCGGGGAGCTTCATCAACGCCCCGAGCCGGACGGCGCCACGCATGTAGTCGCTGAAGGTGAGAAAGGTGCCTCCGAAGGCGCGGAGACCGTGAAGGGTGAGACCGTTGACGATCGCGCCCATCGCATGCTCGCGCACCCCGAAGTGCAGGTTGCGGCCACCGTACTGCCCGGGGAGCAGGTCGCCCCCGTCATCGATGTCGGTGTTGTTCGAGCTCGCGAGGTCGGCAGAGCCGCCGACGAGCTCGGGCACCCGCGCAGCCGCCCACTGGATCACCTTGCCGGACGCGGCCCGGGTGGCGATCGCCGGATCGTCAGGCGAGAAGCGGGGCAGCTCCTCCACCCAGCCCGCCGGCAGACCCTCACCGGTGACGATCCGCCGCAGTTCGGCGGCGGCGTCGGCATCGGCGGCGGAGAACGCGCGGAAGCGGTCCTCCCAATCGTCCTCGGCCGCGGCCCCGCGCTCGACGGTCTCGCCCCAGTGCTCGAGAACGGCCGGAGGGACGAAGAAGTGCTTGTCCGGATCCCAGCCGTAGACCTCCTTGGTGAGCCGCACCTCGTCCTCTCCGAGGGCCGAACCGTGCGCCTTGGTCGAATCCTGCTTGTGCGGGCTGCCGAAGCCGATGTGAGAGTGCACGCGGATGAGCGTCGGGCGGTCCGCCTCTGCGAGGGCGGCCCGTGCCGCCGACTCGATCTCATCGGGGTCGAGGTCCTTGTGAGGGTCGCTGGAGGCGCCGACCTCCAGCACCTGCCAGCCGTATGCCTCATAACGAGCGGACACGTCTTCGGAGAAGACGAGGGCGGTGGGGCTGGCGAGCTGGATCTTGTTGTCGTCGTAGAAGACGATCAGCTTGCCAAGGCCGAGGCGGCCGGCGAGGGAGCTCGCCTCGGAGGTCACCCCCTCCTGGATGTCGCCGTCGGAGGCGATCACCCACGTGTGGTGGTCGACGACGGTGTGCTCGGGGGTGTTGAACCGCTCGGCGAGCCAGCGCTCGGCAACGGCGAGCCCGACCGCCATCGACAGGCCCTGGCCGAGCGGCCCCGTCGTCGCCTCGATCCCGGGAACCTCCCAATGCTCGGGGTGACCGGCCGTCGGCGCCCCGAGCTCGCGGAACCGCTCGAGGTCGTCGAGGGTGATCGGGTACCCGCTGAGGTACAGCGTCGCGTAGAGGAGCATCGACGCGTGGCCTGCGGAGAGGATGAACCGGTCGCGGTCGATCCAGCTCGGATTGCGCGGGTTGTGCTTCAGCAGCCGCGTGAACAGGGTGTAGGCGACCGGGGCAAGGCCCATCGGAGCGCCGGGGTGTCCCTGATTGGCACGCTGGACTGCGTCCATGGTGAGGACGCGCACCGCGTCGATCGACAGTTTCTCGATGCTCGGGGGATTCTCGGTAGCCGTCACAGTCTCAGCATAAACCGCGGAGCGGAGCCCACTTGTCACCTCGCGGTGAAGCGTGTGCGCGCCAACCTTTCCGGGCTCTGGCCCACCACGCCACGAGTTATGTCACAAGCATGTAGCCTGATCGGGCATGGAGCAAGCTCCAGCCGCGGACGGTCACCCCGTCACCGCTGCCGCACCGACGGCCGGCCGGCGGCGGCGGTCGGCGGCCGCGCTCGGAACGGCGCTCCTCGGGACAGGAGCCGGGGTCGGTGCCGGTCTCACCGAGTTCAGCCACCGCCGCCGGCTCAGCCGGGACCCCGAGTACCAGCGGTTGTCCGCACCACTGCGGGGCCGCGCCGTGTCGGCGGGCTCACGGGACGGAACGGTGATCCACGTTGAGGTGTTCGGCGCCGAGCGGGCACCGACGCTCGTGCTCGGGCCCGGGTGGACCGAGACCCTCTGCTACTTCGACTCGATGACCCGGGAGCTGACCGAGCTCGGGTGGCGGGTCGTCGCCTATGACCTGCGTGGACAGGGCCGGTCCGCGCCCGCGGCTCGTGGTGACTGGCAGCTCGCCCGCTACGGCGAGGACCTCGAGGCGGTTCTCAGCCACACCTGCGACGGTCGGCGCGACGTGATCGTCGCCGGACATTCGCTGGGCGCGATGTCGATCGCCGCCTGGGCCCGCGACCATGACGTGGCCGCCCGCGTGGCCGGGGCAGCACTGATGAACACCGGACTCACCGGCCTGATCCGCGCGACCACGGTACTTCCTCACGTCCTCCCCGAACGGATCGCCGAGCCGCTCGCGCGATGGGCGTTCATGGGCAACCCGCTGCCGGCACCGGCGCTGTCGACGGCGCTGTCGCGCGCGGCGATCCGATACGTCGCGTTTGGTCCCCACGCCTCGGAGGCGGAGATCGCCTTCTACGAGCGAATGCTCGTCGGCTGTCCGCCGCGGGTCCGCGCCAGCGCCGGGCTCGCGATGACCGAGATGAACCTGCTTGATGCCGTCACACGAATCACCGTGCCGACGCTCGTGATGTCAGGTCGCCTCGACCGGCTCACCCCGCCCGTTCACGCCGAACGGATCGCCGCCGGGCTTCCCCGTCTGCACCGCTTGATCGAGCTGCCCGGGATCGGCCACATGGGGCCGCTGGAGTCACCGCACGAGTTCGTGCTCGCCCTGCTCGACCTCGCTGAAGCCGCGCTGGGATCGGACTCGGCGCGAGTGCTCGGTTCGGTCGGGCGCAGATCCTGACAGCCATCTGTCACACCGGCCGACAGCGACCTGACACACTATTAGGGGTGATCGTGAACGCCTCAGGGGTGGCGCAGGTCGCCACGGTTCGGCTGCTCGTCGAGGATCCCGACCTTGCCGAGCGCGTCCCGCTCGGACAGAGGGACGCGGCGATCGCTGCGTGTCAGGTTCCGCTGCTCACCGTCCCCCCGGGCGTCTGGCAGGCCCCGCGCAGCAGCGCTCCCGGGGACCTCGGCCTGCTTGTCCTCGACGGCATCTGCCTGCGCGCCTTCGAGCTCGACCAGCGGCGGGGGGTCGTCCTCCTCGGCCCGGGGGACCTGATCAAGCCGTGGTCGACGACCCCGGACGGATCAGAGAACGCCCGGGCCACCCAGTGGCGATGTCTCACCCCGCTGCGCCTCGCCGTTCTCGACGGCCGCTTCGTCACCCAGATCGGCGACTACCCCGAACTCGCGGGCGAGCTGATCGAGCGCGTGCTCGAGCGCAATCGGGAGCTCGTGATGCACCTGGCGATCGCTGCCCAGACCCGCGTTGACACGCGCTTGCATCTGATGCTCTGGCAGATGGCGGCCAAGTGGGGTCGGATGCGCCCCGACGGGCTGCTGCTGCCGCTGCGGCTCACTCACACCGTGCTGTCTGAGCTCGTCGCCTCCCGGCGGCCGACGATCACCACCGCCCTGGCCGAACTCTCCCAGCGCGGGCTCGTCCAGCGGGTCGAGCAGGGGTGGCTGCTGCGAGGGGATCCTCCCGAGGAGCTGGCGCTCTGAGCGGGTGGCCGCCCGCGGGCGGCCGGACCGTCGTGAGATCCGCGTGTGACGATCGAGGGTCACGTGAGCTGATGCCCGAGCCCCACCCGGATGAGATCATCTCCGCGACCCTCGAGGTCGCCCGCCGCCTGCTGGGGATGGAGGTCGCCCACCTCGGCCGTTTCATCGACGGCTACCGGCACATTGAAGAGGTGCCGGGAACGCCGCCGCACTCGGTCTCGAGGCCGGGATGCGGGTTCCGCTCGTCGACACCATCTGTCGCCAGATGGTGATGGGACGGGTCCCCCGCCGAATCCCCGACACGCGAGCCGAACCGTCGATCGCTGACCTGCCCGCGGTCGCCGGCGGCGGGATCGGCGCCTACGTCGGCGTTCCGGTCACCGCCCCCGACGGCACCCCGTTCGGAACGCTCTGCTGCCTGTCCGAGCGGCCCCGGCCCGACGTCGGTGAGGAGGACGTCGAGCTGGTGGAGACATTGGGCGTGCTGCTGGCCGACCACCTCCAGCGCGTCGCTGACCGCGCGGATGGGGTGACGGCACTGCCCCGGGTCAGCGGTGCCTGAGTCGGTGCGGCGCCGCCGTCTCGTTGCGCCTTCGGTCACCATTGACATCATGAGACGCGTGCGCATACCGCTCCCCTCTCCCCCAGTGCCCCGGCCCTCAACTCGCCTCGCTGCGTCGTGCCGGCGCCGCGCCTGGGCCTCGGCCGTCCTCGCCGTCGCGCTGATCGCCGTGGCCGCCGCGGTCAGCGGCTGTGCGACGAGCACCGCCGCCGGGCGCCCGGGTGCCACCGCGGGGATAGGCCGGTCGCACAGCATCACGGGGGCGGGCGGACACCTGGGCCCGTCGGCATCGCGACCGGCGCCACCGCGTCACCCGGACACGCCCGCCTACCCGGAACTGCTGCACTCCCCCCCGAGCGGTCCGACCCGTTTCACGCCGACGGTCCACTGGCATGGCCAGTATCCGATCTGGGTGTCCCGGACCGCCGCGGGCGCGATCCTCGTCTCCCTCAACCAGAAGTACCTCACCCTCGAGCTGCACTCGGGCACCGTCGACGCCGGCCCGACCGGTTGGCGTTGGGGACCCGAGGTCGCTCCCGCCCAACGACCCTCGCTGATGGCCGCCTTCAACGGCGGGTTCATGCTCAACACCGGCGCCGGTGGGTTCTTCTCCTACGGGCGGACCGCGGTACCGCTGCGCCGCGGCCTCGCCTCGATCGTCACCTACGCGAACGGGACAACCGACATCGGCGCGTGGGACGAGGGGATACCCGCCCGGGGTGAGAAGGTCGTGTCGGTCCGCCAGAACCTCACCCTGCTCATCAACGGCGGGCACATCAACCCGTCGGTGTCCTGCATTCAGTGCTGGGGGGCGACCCTCGGCGGCGTCAACGCGCCCGCCCGATCGGCGCTCGGGATCACCGCCGACGGCCACCTCGTCTGGGCGGGCGGAATGTCGCTCACCCCGCTCGGGCTCGCTCAGACCCTGCTTGGCGCCCACGTCGTCCGCGCCATCCAGCTCGACATCAACCCGGAGTGGGTCGCCTTCGATCTCTACTCGCGCGGGCACAATCCCGCCGCGGTCACCCCGGTTCCGTTCGTCCCCGGCCAGCAGGGGGTTCCCGGACAGTTCCTCACCCCCTACAACCGGGACTTCTTCAGCGTCCAGGCGCGCTAGGCGAGCGGGGGCGGACAACAGCTTGATCCTGGTGTCCTGCAGGCCTGCCCAGCCAGTCAAGCAGCGTCAGCCCCGTTCAGCGTTCAGCGCGTGTGCGCGTAACCTGCGCCGCCTGTCGGTGTTGTCCCGGATGTCGGGGTGATCGCCCGAGACACGGTCGCCCGCGGCGCTTTGACCACATTCCTAATCACCGGAGTGCATGATGCCCAACCGTGCCGTTCTCGGGGTCGTCGTTGCCGTCGCGCTGGGGGCTCCCGCCGTTGCCCTGGCGGATGGTTTCCCCCCGCACAGCAACATCTACATGCAACATCGTTATCCGAAGAAGCCGACCGACAACGTGATCATCGCCTTCCATCGGAACACCAACACCGCACTGATCCAGGTCAACAACTTCTGCCTGGGCTCAACGAGCTATTCCGGTTCTCCAAAGTATCCCAATCCTGCGGTTGTCAATTCGACGCGTGTCCGCCAGGGCAAGCTGTCATATCGCGGGGTGGCCAGGATCTATACGGGCACCCACACCAGCCGGAAGGTGCGGATGACCGTCTCCGCAGTGATCAAGCCGGCCCAGTCCACCGGCGTGGTGAGCTTTCCCGGCACGAAGTGCGGCACGATTCGGTTCGTTGCAGACCTCGTCAAGCGCACGCCATAGTCACCTCACCGTCATTCGATCGCTGACTGGCCTGATCGGAGCAGAACTGACAAGAGTCCACGACCACCTCCCCCAACGCAGCTGAGGACAGCGCCCACCGTCGGTGACGGACCCGCTCGCCCTCAGTGGACGTCATCTGCCCCATCTGAGATGGACGCACATGTCAAGAGCAGGTGTTCGAGGAATCGTGGCTCGCCCGGGCACACATCCCGATACCTGTCCAGCGACGGCAGACACCGCCGGCCCGCCCGCCCGAGGTGAAAGCCGCTCAGCTGCCCGTGCTCGTCCACACCCGCCGGTCGCTCTGGGACGCGATGGCGCCGATCATGCTTGCACCCGGCGCCTTGGGACCATCAGCTGAGCCTTCGATCACCGCGAGCACATCGACGAGCTCGGGAGGAGCTCCACACCGGAGCCAAGGAGGCGACAACCGAGATGTCGCGACAAGCGCCGGCTGCATCGTCCGGGCCGGTCACGCACCAGGCCTACCCCTCGTCCGCGCCGGCGCCGTACTGCTTGCGGGGCTGGCCCGGCAGCCCCGATAACCAGAACAAAATCGGAACACAATGCTCCAGAGAACGCAAATGAGGCGGCTCGCAAGAACCGCCTCATTTGCAGTAGCTTCAGCGCTATCGGGGAGACAGGATTTGAACCTGCGACCGCCCGGCCCCCAGCCGGGTGCGCTACCAGACTGCGCCACTCCCCGTGGGCAGGGGGCCGATGATAGCCCTCTCGGGCGGGTGGACCCGGCCGACCCGTCCGGCGAACGGCGCCAGGCCCCGTCGCCCGCCCCGGACCGGGTCGTGCCCGCCGGCCGATCCGGTCAGCGCCCTCAGATCCCCGCGGCGCTGACCGCCGCGTAGGCGGCCGCCTCAAAGGCGGCGAACGTGTGGACGACCGGCGTGTCGAAGAACGGCAGCACCTGGGTCATCAGCACCCCGGCAACCCCGCTCGCCCGGTCGAGCCAGAAGTAGCAGTTGAAGATCCCCGCCCAGTCACCGCTGCCGGCCCGGCGCATCCCCGGCAGGTCGACCCCGGTGAGATGGAAGCCGTACCCCCAGCCCTGCGGAAAGGGGAGGCTCGGCACATCCCGGGTGAGGGCGGGCACCATCGAGGTCATCTGCTCGGGCAGCGGCGCACCGTGGAGCTGGTCGGTGAGGGCGAGGGCGACCGTGTCCTCAGACAGGAGGCGGACGCCGTCGAGCTCCCCGCCGCGCAGCCACAGCCGGAGGAACCGGCCGTAGTCGGCGATCGTGCCGTAGGAGCCGTGCCCGGCGGCATCCCACTCGGGGGCGGCGGGGAGGCCCAGGCCGGTCGGGGCAAGGGTTCCGTCAGGCTGGCGGGCCATCATCCCCATCAGCCGTGCGGCCTGACCGGCGTCGGGTGCGAAGGTCGAGTCGACCATCCCGAGGGGCTCATAGATGGTGCGGGCGAGGTGGGCGGACAGGCTCTCCCCCACGACCGCCTCCACGACAAGCCCGAGCCAGTCGGTGCTCGTCCCGTACACCCAGCGCTCCCCCGGATCGCTGACGAGCGGGGCCATCAGGGAGGCGCGACGCCCGTCGATGACCGGGGAGAGGCCGGTCAACGTGCAGTAGCGGAACAGCTCCGGGGAGAAGAACGGGTAGGCGGCCCCGGAGGTGTGGGTCATCAGCTCGGCGATGGTCGCCGGGCGGGCGGGCGGGCGCAGCCGCGGACGGTCCCCGTCGAAGCCGTCGAGGACCTGCAGCTGCGCCCAGGCGGGCAGGATCGCGCTCACCGGGCTGTCGAGATCGAGGCGGCCGCCCTCCAGAAGGGCGAGCGCCGCCGTGGTCGCGACCGCCTTGGTCATCGACGCGTTGCGGTAGAGCGTGTCGGCCCGGGCGGCCCCGGCGCGGCCGTCGTAGAGGACCCCGTCGCGGTGCACGATCAGCCCGGCGACCCCGTGGACCGCACCGCGCTCTACCGCCCCGGCCAGCACCCCATCGAGCTCACTCCCGTCGATCGCCATCGTCCCTCCCTCACCGTGGTTGACCCCCCCACCCTTCCATAAAATCGCCGGGTGGGGCATCAGACCGGCCGGGGTCCTAGCATCACCGGACGTTGTGAGCGCCCCCCACCGCTATGACCCGGCCGCGTTCCGGCAGGTCTTCGAGCAGCACTTCACCTATCTCGCGGGGGTCCGACGCAACGCGACCCGCTACGCCAACCGGCCTGCCCTGCACGATCCCGCCAGCGGTCGGCGCTGGACCTACGCCGAACTGTGGGAGGACGTCGGCCGTCTGGCCGCCGGCCTCGCCGAGCGGGGCGTCGGTGCCGGGGACGTCGTCTGCCTCGACCTGTTCAACGGTCCGGAGTTCGCCCTCAGCTGGCTGGCGGCTCAGCGGATCGGGGCGATCGCCGCGCCGATCAACTTTCGTCTCGCCAGCGGCGAGATCGCCCACATCATCGACGACAGCGCACCCGCCGCCGTCCTCTACGACGCCGCCCTCGCGACGACCGTGGAGGAGGGGCTCGCTCGCGCCCGCCACACCCCGGGCCTGACGGGCGTCGTCTTCGCGGGTACCGGCCCGGGAGCCGGTACCCGCGCCGAGCCGTTCCCTGATCTGCTCGCCGACAGCCCGTGGGCGGGGGAGCTGCCCGCCGACATCTACGCGGAGACGACGCGCCTCTACACGTCGGGGACGACCGGGCTGCCCAAGGGCGTGTCGCTGCCGGCGATCGTCGATGTGCTGTCGGCCCATGACGTGATCATGCACTTCCCGCTCTCGCCCGAGGACCGGACGCTCAACATGACCCCGTGGTTTCACCGCGGCGGGCTCTACTCGGGCGGCCCCAACCCGGTCTTCTACGTCGGGGCCGAGGCGGTTGCGCTGCCGGCCTTTGACGCCGCGACCGTGCTCGACTGGGTCGCCGAGCATGCGCTCACGTTCCTCATCGGCGCGCCGACGAACCTCGCGCTGCTGTCGGCCGAGCAGCAGGCACGACCGCGTGATCTCAGCTCTCTGCGCGGGATCGTCACGATGGGCGCGCCGCTGGACCGGGAGGCGTGCCTGCGCTATCAGGCCCTGCTCACCCCGAACATCTTCAACGGCTACGGCACCACCGAGGCGTTCTGGAACACGTTCCTGCGCCCCGCCGACCTGCCCGCCCACGCCGGGTCGGCGGGACGGGCCTGCACCGACGATGACGTCGCCGTCGTGTCGGTGTTCGGCGACCGACTCGCCGCCCCCGACGAGCTCGCCGCCCGTGACGGGAGCGAGGTCGGGGAGGTGATCGTCCGCTCTCCCAAATCGGGGTACGCCTACGTCAACCAGCCCGAGGAGCAGGCCGCCCGCTTCCGCGACGGCTGGCTCTACATCGGTGACCTCGCGACGTGGGATGCCGACGGCTACGTGACGATCGTCGGGCGCAAGGGTGACATGATCATCTCCGGCGGGGAGAACGTCCACCCGACCCAGGTGGAGGCGGTGCTCTGCGAGCATCCGGGGGTGGCGGACGCGGCCGTCGTCGGCCTTGCGGACGAGCGCTGGGGTGAGCTCGTCGTCGCCTACGTCGTGCGCCGCGATGCGAATGTGGACGCGGCCGCCCTCGAGTCCCACTGCCACGGTCACGCGATGCTCGCCCCCTACAAGCGGCCGCGCGCCTACCGGTTCCTCGACGCTTTGCCGATGACCGCGACAGGCAAGAAGCTCCACTACCGGCTCCGCGCCGACGTGATCGCCGACGCCGCCGAGGGCCGGTTGAGCCGCCCGTGACCCCGACGGTCAGCCACCCCTCCAGCGCGGCCCCGGTGATCACCGGGCTCGGCGCGGTCACGCCGGTCGGCCTCGACGTCGCCTCGAGCTGGCATGCGCTTGTCGCCGGGGAGTCCGGGGTCGGTCCGATCACCCTCTTTGACCCCTTCGGCCTGCCGGTCCAGATCGCCGCGGAGGTGTCGGGTTTTGACGGGGAGGCGGTGATGGGCACCAAGCGGTTCCGGCGCTCGGCCCGCTACAGCCAGTTCGCCGTCGCGGCCGCCCGGGAGGCGTTCTCAGACGCCGGCCTGTCCAGCGGGGTGCGCGGCGGGGTCGGCGACGATGAGGGCGCCAGCGTTGACCCCGAGCGGGTCGGAGTGGTGATCAACGCGGCGGTGGGCGGGTCGGCGGAGACGAACGCGGCCAGTGACGCCCTCGCCGAACACGGAGCGCGCGGGATCAGCCCCTACTACGTCCCGTCGATGATCACGAACATGCCGGCCTGTGAGGTGGCGATCGACCTCGGCCTGCACGGGCCGGTGTCGGCCTCCGCCCTCGCGTGCGCAAGCGGGAACGCCGCGCTGTTGGAGGCACGGCGGTTGATCCTCGCGGGTGAGGCGGACGTCGTCCTTGCCGGGGGGACCGATGCGGGCATCTCCCCGGTGATGTTCGCCGGGCTGGCGAACATGGGTCCCCTGTCGATCCGCAACGGTGAGCCGGCGGGCGCCTCGCGGCCCTTTGACGCCGACCGGGACGGGTTCGTGTTCGGGGAGGGGGCGGTCGTGATGGTCGTCGAGTCGGCCGCCTTCGCCGCTGCCCGCGGGGCGCGGGTGTACGGCTCGATCCGCGGCGGGGCGCTCACCGCCGACGCCTTTCACATCAGCCACCCCCAGCCCTCGGGCGCCGATGCGGCCCGGGCGGTCACCCTCGCCCTCGCCCAAGCCGAGATGGCCCCCGAGGACGTCCACCTCGTCGTCGCCCACGGGACGGGGACGAAGATCAACGATGCGGTCGAGACGAAGGTGATCCACACCGCCTTCGGACCGGCCGCGGGGGACCTCGCGGTCACCGCGCCCAAGTCGATGACCGGCCACATGATCGGGGCGGCCGGGGCGCTGTCGGCGATGGTCGCGCTGCTGGCCATGCGCGATCAGGTGATCCCGCCGACGATCAATCTCGAGACCCCGGACCCGGACTGCGACCTCGACTACGTGCCGCTGAAGGCCCGCGAGCGGACGGTGCGGACCGCGGCGGTCAACGCCTTCGGCTTCGGCGGCCAGAACTGCGTCGTCGTGCTCGCCGCCCCCGGCTGACGGGATCGCTCGGCCGGTTCCGTCCGCCCGTAGTGCGAACATCTGTTCGCACAGGAGGGAGAGCATGGAACCACGAGATGACCTGATCCGCTGCGCGCGCTGTCACAGGCTGAAGCCGCCGAGCAGCTTCAACTGGCGGCGACGGGCGATCGGCCAGCGGGACACGTACTGCCGGCCGTGCCGCGCGGACTACAAGCATGAGCACTACACGAGGAACCGCCAGCGCTACATCGACAACGCGGCGGCCCGCCGGGCACGGGTCGTGCGAGAACGGATGAGCCTACTCATCGCCTACTTCGCATCCCACCCCTGCGTCGACTGCGGCGAGTCAGACCCGCGCGTCCTCGAGTTCGACCACCAACGCGACAAGGCCTTTGACATCGGCGCGGGCATGCGGGACCGACCGTGGACGGACGTGCTGGAGGAGATCGACAAATGTGAGGTTCGCTGCGCGAACTGCCATCGCCGCCGCACCGCGCAGCAGTTCGGCTTCCTGCGGGCCCTGTTGATGGAATCCGAGCCGAGCCCGAGCGAGGCCAAATGCCGAACCGACTTCCGGAGAGCGGGCGACGGGAATTGAACCCGCCCTCGAACCTTGGAAGGGTTCTGTGCCACCACAACACTTCGCCCGCAGGACTCCAACATCTTAGCCTGTCCGCCCAGCGGCGGAACCCGATCCCTCGGCCGCCTACAATGGTCCGCTCCGAAGGGGAGTAGCACAATTGGTAGTGCACCGGTCTCCAAAACCGGGGGTTGCAGGTTCGAGTCCTGTCTCCCCTGTAGGAACGAAAGGCCCGCGAGCGCGGGCCTTTCGGCTTCACGGGGCAAGGCGTCGTTGGCGTGCGCAGGGACACCCGAAACCGGCCCAGCGTGGCCGAGGATGGCTGCCTCACAGGTCAACCACCGGCTGGAGTGGCTCGGTCGTCGACATGACGCGGGGGGCGCAATGAGACATACGGCGTCGTCGCCGACGCCGTATGCGAGACCTTCCGTGGGATCCTCGGAGATAGCCTCAGCTGCGTGATCGAGTTGCGTCCCCTCCTCCCCGATGACCTGCCGTCTGTCGCCGGCTGGTTGAGCCGGCCGCACGTCGCCCGTTGGTGGTTGGCGGACACGACGGCGGAGGCCGAACTGAACCAGCTCGCGGCGCGAGTCGCGGCGCCCGCGGCGAGCGCGACCGAGACGCTCCTGATCCTCGAATGCGGCGACCCCGAGCTGGAGGCGCCACCGATCGGGTGGTGCCAGTGGTACCCCTATGACGCGTACCCGGCGGAAGCCGCGGCGCTCGGCGCGCACGCCGGCGATTGCGGGATCGATTATGCGATCGGCGAGCCGGCGGCGATCGGTCGCGGCTTGGGAAGGGAGCTGATCGCCGCGCTCGTGGAGGTGGTCCGCCACCACCACCCGGGCTGTGGCCTGATCGTGGATCCGGCCGCCGCCAATGTCGCCTCCCGGCGGGTGCTCGAACACAACGGCTTTGCGTTGATCGGCGTCCGCTCCGTCGCGACCGAACCGAGCGAGCATCCTGTCGCGATCTACCGCCTCAGCGATGAGGAGGCACAGCCTGAAGGCGCGCACATCCCCGTCGCCACATCCTGATCGACGCCGCTCGATCACGGCCGCCACCGGTACCCAGACCTCTCGTGCGATCCGTCGCCTGAGCTGGGCGACCCGCTCGCGGGGACGAGCGCGATCCGATTGATCTCCCGCCCATGATGTGGCTTATCTCAGTCACATTGACTTAGATATGTTCCTCCTCTACACAGGGTAGCCGTACAGTGCCTCCGATGCGAGGCGCAGCCCGAAGGCCAGTGCCTGCGCGGCCGGCACGGTCCGCGGCGGTCGAGGCGGCCAACGCGCGCTGGTACTTCGCAGGGTTGGCCGCGTCCCTGGTGGGCAACAGCGCGATGTCACTGGTGGCCGGGGTGTGGGTCAAGGCCCTGACCGGCAGCAGCGCTCAGGCCGGCCTAGTGTCGGCGTGCATCTACGCCGGGACGATGGGCGCGCCCGTCGCGGGGTTGATCGCAGACCGTCTCCCACGCCGGCGGCTGCTCGTGTGGATGAACGTGCTCGCCGCCACCACCATCGCGGCGTTGCTGTGGGTGGCCTCGCGCGCTCAGCTGTGGCTCCTGTTCGCAGTGATGGGCCTCTACGGGATTGAGGCGACGCTGATGGATCCCGCCGAGGATGCGCTCTTTGTCGAGATGTTCAGCCCGCAGCTGCGCCAGAAGGCCAACGGGTGGCGACTGACGATCCAGGAAGCCGGTCGGCTGATCGCTCCGCTGGCCGGGGCGGGTCTGTTCGTCCTCATCGGCGGCGGCGCCGTCGCCGCCCTGGATACGGCCACCTTTCTGTTCGCCGCCTGGGCCGTCACTCGCCTGCACACCGAGGACAGCCCACCCCGGCACGCCCCCGAGCGGCTTGGTCCTGCCCTCCTCGCCGGTGTCCGCCACATCCTGGCGACACCGAGCCTCCGGGCCACCGTGACGGCGGCGGCGGCGATGGCCCTGTCGGGCATCGGTGTCGCCGCCCAGTACAGCCTCGTCCACGGCGTCGGGCAGGCGCCTGCCTTCCTTGGCGTGTTCAGCGCACTGCTCGGTGGCGGATCGATCATCGCCTCATTGACGGCAGGCCGGATCATCGATCGCCTCGACGAGTCGCGACTGGCCGTGATCGGGCTGATCAACTTCGCGGCCGCGAACCTGCTGCGCGCCGACCACTCGCTGCTCGCCGCGATCGTCGGCTCGATCGTGCTCGGGTTCGCGCTCCCCTACGTCTTCCTCGCGACCCTCAACCTCGCGATGGCGGTCACCCCGAGCGAGCTCCAAGGCCGGGTCTCCGCCGCCTTGACCTTTGCCCTGTTCGGCCCCCAGGCCCTCACGCAGGCCATCGGCTCCGCGCTCATCGCCCACGTCAGCTACGTCGACATCTACCTCGCCTCCGCGGCCGTCAGCCTGAGCATCGCCGGACGGCTGCTGCGCCAACGCGCCCGCCTCACAGAAGCGCCTCTGGTCACGTGAACGTGCCCCCCCGGGTGCGGCCACCCGCGCCCACGCCGGCCCCGATGACACGCCCTCCCTCAGCTCCGCGCCCGCGACCACGCCTCGAGCACCATCAGCGTCTTGGTGCCGCGCACGTCCCGGATCCGCCGCAGCGAGTTGACCGCCTGCTTGAGATGGCCGGCGTCATCGACGCGGATCATCACGATCGCGTCCGTGTCCCCAGCGACGGTGTAGGTCGCGTCGATCTCCGGGATGCGGTGGAACTGGCCGATCACCTCATCCGCATCGGCCTCCCCGGCGAGCCGGATCTCGACCCAGGCCTGGATCGAGGAGCCGAGCTTGCCGTGGTCGATGATCGTCGTGTAGCCGCGGATGACGCCCTCCCGCTCGAGCCGGTCGATCCGGCGCTTCACCGGGGCGGGTGAGAGGGCGACGTGGGCGGAGATGTCCGCGACGGTGCGCCGCGCGTCCTGCTCCAGCAGGGCGAGGATCCGCCGGTCGATCGCGTCGAGGTTCACCGGGTCGGCCATGAGACGACCTATATCAGCTCGCGCGGGCCCCTGGCGCAATTGCCGTGCGTCAGCGGCCGACGACACGCAAGAAGTCCGCGTTTAACTACACAAAGCCCGCGTGTGACTTGCGTCACAGGTCAGAAGGCGGTGTGATCGCGGGATGACCCTCGTGAGATCCGCCGTCACGCTCGATGACAAGTACACCGCGGAGGAGGGAACGATCCTGCTCAACGGGATCCATGCCCTCGTCCGCGTGCTGCTTGACCTGCGCCGCCTTGACCGGCGAGCAGGCCTGAACACCTCGGCGTTCATCAGCGGCTACCAGGGCTCGCCACTCGGCGGGCTCGATCGTGAGCTGAGCCGCAACCGGTCACGCCTCGAGGCGGCCAACACGCTCTTCCAGCCCGGATTGAACGAGGAGCTCGCAGCGACGGCCGTCGCCGGTACCCAGCTGCTCGACGACCTGCCCGAGGGGACCAAGACAATGGACGCGGTCACCGGCTTCTGGTTCGGCAAGGCCCCGGGACTCGATCGCGCGGCCGACGCGATCCGGCACGCCAACCTGTCGGGCACGACACCGCTGGGCGGGGCGGTCGCGATCATCGGTGATGATCCGACGAGCAAGTCCTCGACCGTGCCGAGCAGCAGCGAGCCGCTCTGCATGAGCCTCGCCGTCCCGCTGCTCGTCCCCTCGAGCGTCGGGGAGATCATCTCCTTCGGCCTGCACGCGGTCGCCCTCTCACGCCACTCCGGCCTGTGGGCGGGCCTGAAGATCGTGGCTGACATCGCCGACGCGTCGAGCACGGTCGACATCACCGGGCACCTTGACCTGATCCCGGAGTTCCCGCCACGGGAGGGCCACCGCGCCCCGAAGTTGCTGCCGCCGACGAACCTCGACGCCGAACTCGACCAGATCACCACCCGCCTTGGCCGCGCGAGCGAGTACGCGCGGGCGGCGAAGCTGAATCTCGCCATCAACGAGGTGGCCCGCCCCCGTCTGGCGATCGTCGCCGCCGGGATGGCGTATGAGGCGGTCGTCCGCGCCCTGTGGGACCTCGGGATCGACGAGGAGCTCACCAGCCTCGGGATCCGCTTGGTCAAGCTCGGGATGCCCTGGCCCCTGGACGCGGAGACGGTTCGGGAGCTCGTCGGTGACGCCGAGCGGATCCTCGTGGTCGAGGACAAGCGTCCGTTCCTCGAGACCCTCATCCGCGACGGCCTCTACGGGCAGCCGCACACACCACCGGTGATCGGCAAGACCCTCGAGGACGGCAGCGAGCTGCTGCCCTACCGCAGCTCGGTGTCGGCCGACGACATCACCCGGGCGCTGCCGCGGCTCCTCGACGACCTGGAGACTCACCGCAGCGTGGCCGACCAGCGCGAACGCGTGCACGGACGCCACGCCGCCCTCGCGGGGGTCGAGGCGCTCGCGAGCCGCACCCCCTACTTCTGCTCGGGCTGCCCGCACAACGTGTCCACCCGCGCCGACGAGGACCAGCTCGTCGGCGCCGGCATCGGCTGTCACACGATGGTCGTCCTCGACGAACCAGGCCGGCGCGGCCACATCCTCGGTATGACCCAGATGGGTGGAGAGGGGATGCAGTGGCTCGGCCTCGCGCCATTCACCACGGAGGACCATTTCTTCCAGAACATCGGGGACGGGACCTTCCACCACTCGGGGTCGCTGGCGATCCGCGCGGCAACGGCCGCCAAGGCGCACATGACCTTCAAGTTGCTCTACAACGACGCGGTCGCGATGACCGGCGGCCAGAACCCCGAGGGCCGCCTGCCGATCCCCCAGCTCACCCGCTGGATGGCCCTCGAGGGGGTCAGCCGGGTCATCATCACCACGCCTGAGCCCGAAACCTACGAGCACGTCACCCTCGACCCGATCGCCAGCGTCCGCCACCGCGACGACCTCCCCGACGTTCACCGCGAACTCGCCGCCACGCCAGGCGTCACCGTCCTCATTCACGACGACCGCTGCGCCACCGAGAAGCGGCGGCTGCGCAAGCGCGGAAAGCTGCCCGCCGCGACCCAGCGGGTGTGGATCAACGAGCGTGTGTGCGAGGGCTGTGGCGACTGCGGCGAGCAGTCGTCGTGTCTCTCGGTCCTTCCGGTGCACACGGAGTTCGGGCGCAAGACCCAGATCCATCAGCCCTCGTGCAACTCGGACATGACCTGCCTCAAGGGCGACTGCCCGTCCTTCCTGCTGATCGAACCGGCCGCCGCGACGGCAGCCCACCAACAGCACTTCCCCGAGCCGCCGCCCTCCCCGACTCCGACCCTGCGCGTCCCCAACGAGGTGCTCATCCGCATGCCCGGGATCGGGGGCACCGGGGTGGTCACCGCATCGGCCATCCTGCAGATGGCCGCCCACCTCGACGGTCGTCACGCCGAGGGCCTCGAACAGATCGGCCTCGCCCAGAAGGGCGGTCCGGTCATCTCCGACATCCGCATCTCCGACCGAGCGATCCCCGGGCAGATCAAGGCGTCGACCTCGAGCATCGACGTCCTCCTCGGACTCGATCTGCTTGGGGCCACCAGCGTTGACACGTTGAAGGCGTGTGAGCCGAGCCTGACCATCGCCGTGCTCAACCTCGCCGAGGTCCCCACCTCGCAGATGGTCATCGACACCCACGTCGGCTTCCCCGAGCGGAGCATCGCCGTCCGCCGCGTGGAGGCGGCCACCCGGCGGGACGAGCTGCTCACCATCGACGCCGAGGGACTCTCTGAACGCCTGTTCGGCGACCACATGCCCGCCAACGTGATGCTGTTGGGCGCCGCCTTCCAACACGGGTGCATTCCCGTGAGCGAGGAAGCCCTCGAGCGGGCGATCGAGCTCAATGGGGCGGCCGTCACCACGACCCTCGCCGCCTTCCGCTGGGGTCGCACCTGGGCGTCGAATCCTGATGCGGTGCAGGCGGTCATCGCCGAGACCTCGATTGAGACCCCTCCCCTGACCGCGAGCGCCGCCGCGCTGGCTGCGGCGACCGCCCACGGCCTGACCGGCACGGCGGCCACGACAACGGCGCTGCGTCTGGATGAGCTCACCGCCTTCCAGGACTCGCAGACGGCAAGCCGGTACCTCGATGAGGTGGTGCGGGTCGCGCAGATCGAGGACCGCGCGTTCCCGGGGCACGGCACCCGTCTCACCGAGGCCTATGCCCGCAACCTCTACAAGCTCATCGCCTACAAGGACGAGTATGAGGTGGCTCGGCTGCATCTCAGCCAGCTCGAGCAGCACAAGCGCGAGGCGCTGTTCGGTCCGGACGCACAGGCGAAGGTGCTGCTGCACCCGCCGCTGCTGCGCAGCCTCGGGATGGAGCGCAAGCTGGCGATCCCCGCCGGCGTCGCCACGCCGCTGTTTCGCTCCCTCGTGCGCTTGCGACGCCTGCGCGGAACGCCGCTCGACATCTTCGCCCGTGCGGAGGTCCGACAGGTGGAACGGCGTCTGCCGGGCGAGTACAGCCAGCTGGTCAGCCGAGCCCTCGCGCTTGCCTCATCGGCCGACTATGAGGCGCTCGTCTCCCTCGCCGAACTACCCGACATGGTGCGCGGTTACGAGCAGATCAAGCTCGACAACGTCGAGCGTTTCCGGAGCGCCGGCCGAGCGGCGCTGGCGGCGATCGGAACCGACACGGCCCGACCCCGGGAACGGGAGATCCATCTCAGCTCGCATTCCGAGGGGTGAGGCTGAGGCGGTAAGCCTCGGCTCAGGCGGAGGCTCCGGCACACCGATCCTCGGCTCAGGCGGAGGCTCCGGCACACCGATCCTCGCCCAGGGACCCAATCAGGGCGGCGGCGTCAGTCGCCGACGCCAGCGGCGACCGGGTCTCCGGCACGCCGTCCGCGCCGGAGGCGGGCCAGCAACGGCGGGGATTCGATCGCGGGCGGACCGCCGGCCTGCCAGGCCTCCAGCTCGGGGGTGATGAGGCGGAACCCGCCGGCGAGAACGAGGAACAGGACGAGCAGCGCCCCGACACCAAGCAGCCCGGCGGCGATCCAGGTGCCGGTCCGGATGCCGGCCGCCGGGGTCGCCCCGACGGTCTCAGCGACGTGGATGAGGATCGGGGCGGTGAGGAAGGCCGCCACCCCCCGAAGCATCTCGACGAGCGCGAAGATCCGCGGCAGCTGCAGTGAGGGGAGTGAGAAGCCCGCGACGAACAGGCCCGGGGCGACCGAGGCGCCGACCCCGAGCCCGAGCCCAGCGGTCCCGATCACGATCAGCGTCGTGTCACCACCCGTGCTGCCGGCAAGCAGGGCTCCGGTGCCCACGAGCACGACAAGTCCGGCAAAGGCGAGCGCCGGCACCCAGCGTGTGAAGAACAGGCCACCGAACAGCATCGCCGTCAGCACCGCGCCCCCGAACTCCGGCCAGAACACGGCGGAGGAGACGTGGTGGGCAACGACGGTCAGCTCGAGCAGACCGACGAGCGCGACCGAACCGGCACCGGCGAACATCGCCAGCGCGATCGCGGCGATCGGCACCGTGTGCCCGAGTTGGCGGATCGGCATCAGCGGGTCGGCAACCGATGCCTGGTGGACGATCAGCCCGATCAGACAGGCGAGCCCCAACGCCATCGGGACGAGCACGATCGTCGACACGAAGGCATGGTTGGCCAGGCTCGATCCGCCGAAGAACGCGGCGACACAGCCGACGGAGGCGAGCCCGAGCGACTCGAAGTCGAACTCGAGCTCACGGTCCATCGGCGGCTGATCCCGGAAGGTGAGGAGCGTCAGCGTGAAGCAGACCGCACCGACCGCCGCCGCGATCCAGAACAGCAGCCGCCAATCACCGAGACTGACGAAGGCGCCGCCGATCACCGGGCCGACGGCGACCGCCCCGAAGATGCCCATGTTCATCACCATCGCGGTCGCTCGCATCCGGGCGAGCGGGAAGGCGAGGATGAGGGCCGGGGCAGCGGTGAT
Organism: Conexibacter sp. DBS9H8; assembly: GCF_023330685.1. GTDB lineage: Bacteria > Actinomycetota > Thermoleophilia > Solirubrobacterales > Solirubrobacteraceae > Palsa-465. Next base: position 1,999,922 of record NZ_CP097128.1, on the reverse strand, counting down.
CAGCATCAGGCTCGTCGCCATCCCCTGCAGGATCCGTCCGATGAAGAACGGCACGGGCGAGGCCGACAGCGCTGTGAGGACGGAGGCGAGCGTGAACACCAGTGCATACAGCGCGAGCAGGCGGCGGCCGGGCAGACGGGAGGTGAGCTGGACGGCGAGGATCGTCCCGAAGCAGTAGGCGGCGTCGGCCATTCCCGCGTTCATCTCCAGCCCCGCGCCGGTGAGATGGACGGCGTGGGAGATCGCCGCCTGGAGCGGGTCGACCGCCGCAGACAGCACGAGGAACGGGGTGAGGGCGGCGATCACCATCGTCACCGCCGACCAGTAGCTGCCCGCGAGCGGACCCTCCCAGCCCAGGGGGCTGAGGCTGGTCAGCCGGCGCATCTCAGCTCGACCTCGGGGAGCTGTCCTCCAACCGCGGCGCGGAGCCGTATTCGACGTCACTCACCGCTGCTCCCCAACTCACCGTCGACCCGCTGTCGTCGGCCTCGTGGATGGCGACGTGAACCATGAACCGGGTCGAGCAGGCCCCGTGCCAGTGATCCTCGCCAGGCGCGAAGACGACCCGGTCCCCCGGCCAGATGACCTCGACGGGTCCGCCGCGGCGCTGGCAGAGCCCGACGCCCTCCGTCACCCAGATCGTCTGACCAACCGGGTGGCTGTGCCAGTGGGTCCGTGCCCCTGGCATGAAATGGACGTTCGCCGCCGCGACCCGGCTCGGCGCGGTCTGGGTGGTGATCGTGTCGATCAGCACGGTCCCGGTGAACCAGTCGGCGGGTCCGATCGAGGAGTCGGTGCGGTTGCGCGTGATCTGCATGGTCTGGGCGGGCTCTCGGTTGGAGGGGTCGAAGGAGCGGAGGACGGTCCGCGGACGGTCGTGGGCCGGTCCGGTCCAGCCTGAACGTCCGTCAGGGGAACCTAAGCAGGTACCGTCTGGGACAGGGAGTCCCTGCCGTTCCGGGTACTCACAGTGCCCCCCTGTCCCTGGGGGGCCAGCCTCTACGCTGCACGGATGGACCCGCGCAGTGAGATCCGCGAGTTTCTCACCTCACGTCGGGCGAGGATCACGCCCCCGGAGGCGGGCCTTCCCGTCTACGGCGACCTGCGACGAGTCCCGGGGCTGCGCCGCGAAGAGGTGGCGCTGCTCGCCGGCGTGAGTGTCGACTACTACACGCGACTCGAACGCGGACACATCGGCGGGGTGTCCGAGGCGGTGCTCGAGGCGGTCGCCCGGGCTCTCCAGCTCGACGAGGCCGAACGCACCCACCTCCACGACCTCGCCCGCGCGAGCCGTCCGATGACCCGAACGCGCCGACCTCCCGCGCCACGTCCGTTGCGCCCCAACGTGCAACGGATCATCGACTCGATGCTCGGCACCCCGGCGATCGTGCGCGATCACCGCTTCGACCTGCTCGCTGCCAACGCGATCGGCCGGGCGCTGTATGCGCCGATCTTCGATCAGCCCCGGCTCGCCGGCCAGCGGCCGAACACCGCCCGGTTCGTCTTTCTCGATCCGGGAGCGGGCGACTTCTACCCCAACTGGGAGCAGGCAGCCGAGGACGTCGTCGCGATGCTGCGGGTCGAGGCTGGGCGCAACCCGCACGACCGGGTCCTCACCGACCTCGTCGGGGAGCTCTGTATCCAGAGCGAGGCGTTTGCCGCCCACTGGGCCAAGCACAACGTGCGCTTACACTGCAACGGATCGAAGACGGTCCGCCATCCCGTCGTCGGGGAGATGACCCTGGAGTTCGAGCGGCTGCAGTTTGAGGCTGACGCGGGTGCGATCACGCTGTCGGCATACACCGCCTCGCCGGGGTCCCGCAGCGATGAGGCGCTGCGCCTGCTCGGCAGCTGGGCGGCGACCGAGGCCGCCGAAGCGACCGCGCAGGACGCGCTCGATACGGGCGGAGGGACTCGAACCCCCACGGGAAGCCCACCGGCACCTAAAGCCGGCGCGTCTACCAATTCCGCCACGCCCGCCTGAGCTGACGCCGACGCCCGCGACGGGCCTGGGGAACTGCCGCGCGCGCGCCGGAACCGATTGTATGGTGCCCGCCATGGTCAACGGTCGACATCTTCCTCCCGGGCATGTCGTCACCTACCCGAACCGGGAGAAGGCGTCTTCACGGGCGACCAAGGCGATCATCGTGGCCCTGCTGCTCATCTCGGTGTTCCTCATCCTCGTCGTCACGGTGGGTGGTTGGAGCAAGCTCCAGGGCCTGGAGCCGGTGAACTTCCTCTGGTGCCTCATCTACCTCGCGATCGCCTTCTACGTGGCGCGCTGGGCCCGCGGCCTGTTGCCGATCGCGGCCGCGCTCGCGATCCTCATGCTGATCATCTCGCTGATCGCCGGGTTCGGCGGGTCGGGGACAAGCTGGTTTGACCGCAGCCACGTCGGGTACGCCGCCGCTCAGTCCCTGTTCGGCGGTCCGGGTTTGAGCCCGGACCTTCTCGGCGTCCTCGTCTTTGCGATCGCGCCGGTCCAGGCGTTGCTGATCCTCATGGCGATGCGCGGCTTCGGGCAGGCCTGGAATGTCGAAGTCGACCGCCACGTCAGCGAACTGCCGCCCGAGCATCCGCTCGCCCGAGTGTCCGCGGCCTGAGCCGCCCGCCCGCCGGTCAGCGCGGCAGTTGCCAGATGTACAGCGTGCCGCTGGCCTGGTGGGCGTTCGCGTCACCGACAGGCAGGAAGATCCGTCCACCGATCACCGTCGGGGAGTTCCAGTGCCCCGGCCCGGCCCCGAGACTGATGTCCCGGTGGCCGGTGCTCGGGTCATACACGTTCAGCGCGCCCCCGTTCTCGTCGTAGACGTAGAGCAGTCCGCCGGCGACGATCGGGCTCGTGCCCGGCGTCGTGTTCTGCCAGAGGAGGCGCAGCCGCGCGTCGGCTCCGTAACGGTAGGCGGCGGTGCCGGCTCCGTCGGCGACGAACACGAGTGAACCCCACACGGCCGGCTGGCTGAACACGTCAGTCGGACCGGGCGCGTCGATCTGCTGCACCTGCCCGCCGGTGCGCGGCCCAGCCGGCCCGGAGGTGCCGTCGAGCGCGGACAGGTTGAGCAGGCTGAGGATCCCGCTCTTGCCGCCCTGCACGACGTAATGGCGGCTGCCGCGCGCGGGCAGGAGCGCCGGCTCGGTGCTGCCGAGGTCCTGATCGTCGACGTTGAGCTGATACTGGTCCGTCGGCGTCCAGTTGTGCAGGAGCCGGAGGGCGGGAGAGAGCTCGAGGACACTGTCCCCCCAGTCGGTGTGCCCGTTGAAGTCCCCGTTGCCGGTGGCCACCAGGATCCGTCCGCTGCCGGGTTCGACCACCGAGCCCGGCCGGCCCCAGATACCGGCGTCTGAGTGATGACAGGTCGCCGGGGCGGCGATGATCGTGGTCCGCTGCGAACAGAGGGCGTTGAAGACGTGGGTGACCCGCCCGGTCCGTTCGCTGATCAGCACGGCGTGGCCGACGTAGGGGGGAATGTCTCCGTCGTAGCCGTCCATCACCGCGACGACCTGGCCCCGGTCGAGGTTGAGCGCCCCGGCGCTCTTCTCGTGGCTGGGGAACCGGGTGATCGCCGCGGCCCAGATCTGATGGCCGGTGGCGAGGCTGAGCTTGTGGACATAACCGTCCGGGCTCGCGGCGTAGACAGCCTCACCGCTGGGGGCGAGGACCGGGGTGGCGGTCGTGATCTGCGGCGTGCCCTGCAGACGGGCGACCGACCGCGGGGTGAACTCCCACAGCCGTCGGCCGGTGGCCGCGTTGAGCGCCTCGGTCCGGCCGTAGCTGGTGGTGAGAACGATGACGTCCTGACGACGACCCTCCACCATCGCGTGGGCGATCTCGATCACTGAGGCGTCGACGGTGCCATCGAGGTGGACGGTGATCCGTCGCAGCCGCCCGAGATCGCCAGCGGTGATGCCCGTGTCCGCCGGTCCGACTCCGGAGCGCTGGGCGTTGAAGTCGAAGGTCGGCCAGTTGCCGGAGGGGATCCGCGGCGGGCGGGCTGTGCCGACTGAGGCGGCCGAGCGGGCGGACCCGTCGGCGTTCGGATGGGCCGAGGCCGAGGCGTGCGCGCCGGACACACTCGCCGAGGCGGTGGCCCCTCCGTGACCGGCGGCCCCACAGGCACTGAGGAGAGCGGCGCTCACCGTCGCTGCGAGGCCCAGTCGCCACCGCCGAGAGAACAACATAAGAAGAACGGTACCGGGGGCGGCGCGAGGCAGCCGGTGCCGGCGCCGAGACCGCAACCGACGCTGCGCGAGGCCGGGCAGCCGGGACGATGCCGGCTGGCGGCGGGCCTCGAAAGCGGGAGCCAGTGCGATTTTTCGTCAGATCGACGAATCTGTGACCTCCCCGCCCGAACTCCGTCCCCCGTATGCGGGCACGGCGTGTGCCGATCGGGATCCCGCCGCCGCCCCGCCCTGGTGTCCCGACCCGACCCGATCGGACCTCGCCCCCATCCCAGCTCGGATTGAGGACCAAAAATACCGCGGGCGAGATTCGAACTCGCACGCCCTTGCGGGCAGCGGATTTTGAGACCAGAGGAAGTGCCTTATCCCCAGTGTTTACGGGCTTCTCAGGCCTGCCGTGGCACCCGAAATGCGCTGAGATTCGCTCAGTTCGGTGCCAAATTGGGTGCCAAATCCTGAGCCCCTGGAGAACGCCGCCGTGAGCCGCGCCGCATCGTCGTGAGCGGGCGTGTAGTGGGCGTAACGCATCGTCGTCTGAATGTCCGCGTGGCCCATCCACCGCTGCAAGCGGACCAACTCGACGCCGTTCCCTGCCGCCAGGGTCCCGAAGGTGTGGCGCAGGTCGTGGAAGGTCATCGTCCCCGCGCCGTCGGCTCGCCGGCGATGGCCCTTGCCGGGTCGCTTGTCCGGCAGCGTGGCGCCGAGCGCGGCGTAGAAGGTGTCGCGCAGCTTGACCTCCGAGAGGGGCCCTCCGGTCTCGGTGAAGACGTAATCGTCGGGTCCGGTGAAGAACTCCCGCCGACTGGCGGCGTCGAGAGCACGGATGGCCTGATCGCTGAGTGGGACCGCCCGGCGCTTGTGGGACTTCGGGGAGGTCTCCTCGCCTCGCACGTGGCTGCGCTGGACGTGCAGGATGCGGTCGGTGATGTTGACGTGGCGCCAGCGCAGCGCCAGCAGCTCCCCCATCCGTAGCCCGGTGAACGCGGCCGTCTGGATGGCCGCACAGTAGAGCTGGGGAGCCGCGGCGGACACGAGCAGCACCTCGTCAGCGGTCAGGACGTTGATCTCGTCTGAGCGCCGCAAGGTGACCTTCTCGGCGATGTCGCAGGGATTGGAGTCGATCCACCGCCGGCGCTTGGCCCGCTCGAGGATGCCCGCGAGTACGGCGAGCGTCTTCTGCGCGGTGCGGTGGCTGACGCCGGCGAGCAGGTCATCCCGGAAGGCGTCGATCTGCTCGGTGGTGATCTTCCGCAGCTGCGTGTCGGCACCGAAGCGCGGGACGAGCCGGTACTCGATCACCGACTCGTAGTCCCGCAGAGTCGAGGTCTTGCGCTGCCTGTCGTCGCGGCGGTGGCGCATGAACTCGTCGCAGGCCTGACGGAAGGTCGCGGCGTTCGGGTCGCGGTTGACCTCGACGCTGGGGTCCTTGCCGGCGAGGATCTCGGCGAGCTTGGCCTCGGCCTGGCGGTGGGTCAGGTAACCCGCCGGTGGCGCTGAGCGCTTGGCCCACACTTTGCCGAGCGACCGGCGCGCCTGGGACCCGTCGGCGAGCTTGAGCTTCGCGTAGAACGTGTCGCCGCCCTTGAGCTGGCGGACCTCGATATGCCCGGTCGGCCGGTTCACCGATCACCGCCGAGGGGTCCGCTAGGTTCCTGATCGTGCATGGGAGTCCCTACCTCCTGTGTTCAGGCCCCGGAGCGCGTTCACGCCGACGCTCCGGGGCTTCTTTGCTTGACGTGTCCTAGCACCTGGGGCGGTCGCCCTCGGCGAGCGACCGCGCCTCGCTGCCTACTGCGTGGCTGATTCCCCGTGGCCCTGGATGGTCTCCGCGACGAGGGAGAGCAGCTCGTGGCGGTGCGTCGCGTACTTCCTGAGCAGGCCCTTCCACTCCCGCTCCATCTTCATGAGAGCGAACTCGTGACCCAGTTCCGGCCTCGGCGCCTGCGCCTCGGGGTCTTCGCTGAACACGACCCTGGCCCGGTACATGCGGAACTCGGTCGGCTCGGGCTTTTGCACGAAGAACCGCTGCACGCGGACCTTGGGCTCGGCGTCGTCGTAGGACATAGTTATTCTCCCTTCTGGAGAATTAGCGTTGACTTATTCGTCCGCGCTATGCCATGAACGAGTGCCCTTGGGCCTCTGACCACTCAGTTGTCGTGCGCTGCGCAGTGGGCACACGCTGGGGCTGGGAGGAACGTACCGCAGCCCGCGGCGGAATACAGCAGCAGCGCCCCCACAGATTCCCGGAGTTTGCGGCTCAGTCATCGCCACAGCTTCCGCCACACGCCGGCCTTCCCCAGGGCCCGTCCGACGACGACGTTCTTGGCCCGCCGGGCCGCGTAGGTCGGGTCGCCGGTCTCGAGGCTGCGCTGCGCGGCGTGCACGTCGCTGGAGAGTCGGGCTGCCCGGTAGAGGTCTGAGCTGTGCCCGGAGAGTCCCGCGGCGACCCCGAGCGCCGCGGTGGCGCTGGAGCCGCCCTGGCGGCCGTCATGGTGGGCGCTGTCGTGAGGACCGTGGAGGGCGACGTAGATCGCGGCCGTGAGCGCCGGGGCGTCACCCTCGGCGACCATCCGCTCAACGATCCCGCTCAGCTTCAGCGGGTCGCCACCGGAGAGGTCGGCGAGGTGCTCCAGCGTCTTCTGACCGGCCTCGAGGAGGTCCCGCTCGCCCTGGCTGCTCATCGGGTCACCGCCGTAGCCCAGCGCCCGCGCGCCTGGGCGAACTGATCGCTGCCACGCTCGGCCGGGAGCGCCGGGAGGTCCCCCAGCAGCGCCACAGCGGCGTCATAGAGGCCGAGGATCGCGCCGCGACGGTCACCGGGCAGGTCGAGGAAGCCCTCGGCCTCGACGCGGCTCTCAGCGGCCTGGCGGACGGACTCGGTGCAGTGGGCGAGTTCCTCGCCGGCCATCGGGAGGGTCACCGTCGCGCCGACCGGGGCGCCGGCGATCAGGTCGAGGGCGGCCAGGGATGCGGCGACCCGCTCAGCGCGGATGCGGGCTCCCGGCTCGACTGCGGCCCGCTGGGCCTCATCGCAGCCGGCGAGCGCGTCGAAGACCTCGCCCGGTGCCGCGTGCTGGCCGCAGGATGCGTCGTCGCAGGCGTCGGTGATCCGGCCCCACAACGCGGCCGCGAGGACCGCGCGGGTCGGCTCGTCGGCGAGGACGACCGTGGTGGTCTGCTCGAGGCTCATCGCGCCACCGCCTCGACCTCGGCCTCGGCCTTGAAGGGCTCGGGCACTGGCGGGAGGCCCTCAAGTAGCGCCACGGCGGCGAGGATGAGCTCCAGCTGGTCAACTCGAGGTAGGGACCGCCTGCGGGGAAAGACCGCCTCGCCGACCCATGTCAGCAGTGGGTCCAGGGCGCGAGCAACGCCCAGTGCCAACTCCTCGCCGCTGAGCGGGAGCTCGACGGCGCCCCCGAGGGTCGTGGCGCGGATCGCGTCGATGGCGGCGAGTGACTCGGCGATCACCTGGGCCCGGTGGCGCACCTGGGGCTCCTCGGCGGCCCGCTCGGCGTCGTCGAAGTCCAGCACCCGCTCCCAGATGTCCGAGGCGGTCGGGGCGTCCCTCATTTCTAGGTCGTCAAACGCCGTCGCGGCCCGGTCCCAGAGTGCGGACTCAAGCACTCGGCGGGCAGATTCGTCGGCAACGGTGATGGTGGTCTCAGCCATGTCGGTTCTCCTTTTCGGAGGCCCGAACACCGGAGGCGAGCCGCTCAGACGGCCGTGGGGCTAGTCTGGCATCGCGCCCGGAGGTCAAGTCTCCGTGGCGTTAGGCGCCGTCTCGAGGGTCCAATCTCGGGGCGGCGCCGCTTTGTAGTGGGCGCGAGCCTATCCGCCGGCTGGGGCTGAGTCAATCCCGGCGGTAGGCGTGGGCGACCGCGGCGGCGTGGGCGCCGCTGTGAACGGGCACCGGGACGCAGCCGAGGTCATGGCAGAGTTCGGCGAGCATCAGCCAGGAGGCGCGGTCAGCGCCCCACGGGACGACTGCTGCGCCCTCATCGTGCTCCCAGCTTGCGGTCACGCGCCGGCGCAGCTCGGCGACAGCGCCGGGAGGGCCGAGGATCAGATACTCGGCGAGGTCTGTTTGGGTAAGCATCAGCCGACGACTCCTGTGACGGGGGTGGCGACCTGGCCGAGGACCGACGGCAGGATGTGCGTCACCCGGAAGTCTGGCAGCGCCGTCCCTGAAGGCCACCATCCACCGGGAACTCCCTCGGGGCCGCCGAACTGCCAGAACTCGCCGTCGATGTTGAGGTAGATGTGGGTGGGCCGGTCATAGATGGTGACCTGATACTTCCCGGTCCCCGGTCCGGGCGCGAGGATGCCGCCCGCGTTGAGCAGGTCGGTGACGATCTGGTTGGCAATCGGCACACTGGTCCCCTTGTAGTTCGGTGGCGGCCAGATTCCTGCGGCGTACAGCACCGCGCCGACCGCGCCTGAGCAGTCAAAGCCTTGGAGCGGTGACCCGCTCGGCGTGCCGGCGTTGGCGTGACCGCCTCCCCACACGTAGGGGATCTTGGCGTTGCTGATCGCGTTGGCCTCGGCGATGATCGCGGCGAGGACCGTGTTGGAGCCCGGTTTGGCGGCGATGTTCCCCGGCTCATAACCGGGCCCGAGATTCAGTCCGGTGTTCGCGTTGAGCGGCTGCATCGCCTGCACCAGCGTGAGGGTCGTGTAAATCTGAAAGGCCGATCGGCGCGCTTCGCCGACGAGCCAGACGCCATCGGCGGCCTGCCCGAACTGGAGCAGCTGCACCGTGTCCCCGGCGCGGAAGGTGTCGATCGGGCAGATGATCTCGATCTCGCACTCGGTCGGGCTCGTCACCCGCGCCAGCGTGGCGCGCCGCACGACACCCTCGCGCTTGAGCGTCGTGTGTGTGCTCTGAAAGGCCGTGTTGTGGGTCGGGACCATCCCCTCGCCGACGAGATAGAGGCTGTCGGGGGCGTCCACCTGGATGCAGCGAACCGGGACCGAGGCGACCTGCTCGACGGCCTCGACCGTGACGGCCCCCACGCGGTGCACGTCTGAGAGCGAGCGACGGATCTGCTCGGTGGTGACCACGGCCCGCCCGGAGGCGCTGATCGTCTCCCAGAGATGCCCGTCGTCGGCGATCACACTGGTCTGGTCGCTGAAGCTCACCCGGTAGCAGGCATGGCCGTGATGGACAGCCGAGACCCCGATAACGCGCGTCGGTGCCCCGTGGGAACCGTAGACCTGATCGCCGAGCTTGATCTCCCCCATCGTGGTCCAACCCGTCGGCGTCGGGACAGGCGTGTCCAGCGCCAGGCAGTTGTCATAGGTCAGGTTCGCTGAGATGACGTGCGGGTCATAGAGCACGATCACCGCCGTCGGGGTCTGCCCCATCAGCTTGATGCCATCGGCGGCGTACAGGGTCTCGCCGTCGGAGATGAGATACCACTGAGCCTGCTGAGCCTTCTCGTTCAGGCACGTCCAGTAGTCCATGTCCGGGTTCTGGGAGTTCCCCACCACCCAGATGGACGGGCTCGTCTGGTTCGCCGCCGTGCCCGTGCCGCCGAGACCGAAGATGCCACCGCCGAGGGTGCCGGTGATGATCTGACCGGGATCGTTCGGCGTGACCGCAGCGCCGTCGATCAGAGCGGCCGTCAGATCCTTGGTCCCCCACACGCTGGAGTCGATCACCTGCGCGGCCACGCTCGAGGGCGCGTTACCGCCCTGGAGCATCGACAGGATCGCCGCGTAGTTGCCGTTCCCGAGCGTCTGAATCGTCGCCTGGAGGCCCTGTGCCCAGTTGACATAGGCCTGCACACCGGGACCGGGCGTGCTGACTGACCCCGGCATCGGCTGGGTGCTGTTCAGCGGGTTGTAGGCGGCGACGTTGTTGGGCACACCGAACTGCGGGCCCGCGCCTCCCTCCGCCTTCTCCCACCCGACGATTATCTTCAGGTTCTGGGTCGTCGTCGGCAGGTTCAGCTGCGAGAGCAGGCTCTGGGCGAAGGACTGCGGGGTGACAGTGCTGCTCATCGGTCACTCACCACCCGCCGGGAGGCCGGGGTGACACAACGCCACCCCGGCGCCCGGTCAGAACTGCGAGCTCGCATACGCCGACCCGCTGATGACACTGACACCCGCCGGATACCGTGGCACCGTCGCGCAGTACTGCCGCAACCCGACGGTCGCCTCGAGGGAACCGGCACCCGTCTGCGGGAGCACGTATGGGGTCGGCGGTGACTGAAGCTGCAAGATCGTGTCAGGGCGGCACACAAGGATCTGTGCGTTGCCGCTCGACTCGGGCATGTTGGAGTCACCAAACAACGCCAACCCGCCCAGCACGTACCCCGAGTAACCCTCCGCGCGCCCGTCACCATCAGAGCGGATCGGCAGCCGGTTGTCATCAAAGGACGGCGAGAAGATCGGCCGGCCCTGACCGTCCGCCCATGCGGCGATGAAGTCGATCAGGTCGTCCGGAGCGAACAGGTGCGTGCCGCGCAGCCGCACCCCCGGCGTGTTCGTCAAGAGGCGCTTGGCTGAGCGAATGTCGCCCAGCAGGCCGCCCACGCCGTCTGAGAGTGTCAGCGCGAACGTGCCCGAGTTCGTCACCACCTGCGCGCCGGCGAGTGCCTGATTGATCGCTGCGGCATCGACCGCGGCTGCCAACTGGCGGTTGAGCTGTCGCCACAGCACGTCATCGGCACTGACAGTCGGCCCGATCCGGTCGAGCAGCTGCTGTGACACGGTGAGCTGGCCGCTGAAGTTACCCACCGGATAGCTCAAGTAGGTTGTGCTCGGGTCGGTCTCAGCGACCGGGCCCGCTTCGACCTGGAGGGCCACATCCGTCGAGGCGGTGACCTGCGGGATGATGACACTCTCGCCCCACTCGGGCAGCGGCACGCTGTCATCGAGCTGTGACACGAAGCTGGCGAACGGCGACCGATAACGCGCCCAGCGGTCCAGCAGGAAGCTCGGTGGCACGAACGCGCCGCCGTAACTGGCACCCGGCGAGGCCAACGAGCCACCGCCGCCCGTCGTCAGCGTTCGCAGCTCGGCCTCGGCCTTCCTGCGGGTCTCCTCCTCGGTTGCCCCCCGCGACCGGGCGCGCACGATCCGCTCAGCCTCACGGCCATAGGGCGAGCCCTTGCGGACCTCCTCGGCCACGTCGCGTCCGTGACGCAGCAGGCGCTCCTGCGCGGCCGGGTCGCCCCCGCCGGGCCCGGAGGTCGTGGCCAGGTCCATCAGCCAGCTATGCGGGCTCTCGACGCCGTAGGGGCCTGGCTCGTGGACCACCTGGGCGGCGGTCTGGCGGTGGCGGTCCTCGATCTCGCCCAACTCGCGGGCCACACGATCGACACGGGCCGCGCGGCTCGCGTCCCGGACGAACCGCTCGAAGGCCTCGTCTGCCAGGCGGGCGCCGCCGGCGGCGATCACCGCCCGACTGGCGCGGCCGAGGCTCGCGCGGCCGACCTCGGCCAGCTTGTGGCGGACCAACTCGGCGTCATCGGCGACGCTCTCAAGCTCAGCCGCCCCGCGGGCGCTCAGCAGCCGCCGGTCCGAGGTGTCCTCGAGCGAGTCGGCGCGGCGGCGCAGGTCCGCGGCGCTGGCCTCAAGCTCGGCGATCTCCCGGCGACGGTCAGCGCCCGTCCGGATCGCTTCGCGCTGAAGCTCAGCTCGGGCCTCATCGAAGGCTGCGGCCTCCGCGCGGACCCGCTCGGCCGCCTCGACCTGATAGGTATGGGGCTGGAATGTGGTCATGCTGCCTCTCCTCCGTAGTGGGGTCCACTGGCCGGACCCTCCGTTGACGTGCCAGCAGAAGCCGGTCCTGCGATAAGCCCGCGCTCGACGAGCAGCTCCTCGACGACGGCGCGGATCTGACGGGCCAACGCCCGCTCCTCAAGCTCACGGACGGGCGCGTTCAAGCGCTCCGCGTTGGCCCGGTTCAGCGCCTCCAGCCGCTCCCGCCGCGCGGCCTCCTCGGCCTGCCGGTCGGCGAGCAGCGCGTTGTAACGCTGACTGCCCGGCTGGGGCTCCCCCTCGAAGTCCGGGAAGGTCTCACCGCGCACGTAGCGCCGCGCCCCGCTCGGGTCACGGACCACTCGCACCGCACCGACACCCTCAAGCTCGCAGCGAAACGCCGACGCGGTGGCGTGGTCGCCCGCAGGGAGCCCGCAGGCCTCGATGATGTGGCGCTCAACCGCCTCAAGGCTGAGCGGCCGCCCCGGAGGCAAGCCCATCCAGCACGCCCGCAAGCGCCGGTAGGCCACGGGCGGCGCCTGGGCGCTCACTGGACCCGCTCCCCGGCATCGAGGAGCGCCAGGGCGACCAAACATCCGCCGACGGCCTCCGCCAAGCGTTCACGCTCGCCCTCTGAGAGCCCCTCGGGGTCAGCCAAGCGCGTCGAGGCCGCCTCCAACAATCCGAAGACCTGCTCCAAGTTCAACCCATCCTGCATAAGTCCAGCTCTCCTCTCCGCCGGCCAGACCGCCGACGATCGTTTCAACATCCGACCCCACTCCGAGGCCGGTCCTACGGCATCGGGCAGCGATCCGGGTCCGCCGCGCCACCGAACAACCGCCGTCGAGGCTTGACCGACGCCGCGGCGCGCGCCAACTCGGCCAGCCGCACGTCCTCGAGCGCCTGGCGGTCAGCCCCGAAGCCGTCGAGGACCGGTCGGTGGATGACCGACCCGTCCGCGCGGCGCTCAGCGCGCCATCCCGGCCCAAGCGAACTCGGTTCGCCGAGCGCCTGACCGAGCAGACCTTCAAGCCATGAGTCCATGGCCCTCCCTTCGGTTCGTCATTGCGCGAGGTGGCTCTCCACCCCACTCCCGGATGCCTCTCCACCGCGCAGCCGTGCCCTCTCCCCGCGTGGCCGTGCCCACTCCACGGCGCTTAAGGGCTCGCGGAGAAAAAAAATGACGGGGGGCGGCGTCATGTGTTCACGACACTTAAGCCCTGCCCCGCCCGGTCTGTCGTCTCACAGCAGCCATTCTCAGCCACTCCGAGCGACCGTCTGACCTCCGCTACCGCCGTGACGGTCTGTAGCCTCAGTCGGTCGCTCACAACCTGTCAGCGTCACCCGGTCTCAGGTCACCGTGTCGCTGGCACTCGCACGTCGATCTGATCGCTGGCGTCCACTCCGTCGAGCCGCTCGCGGATGATCTTGGCGACGATCGCACTTGGCGTCGAGGCGTGGCGCTCTGCCGCTTGGCGAAGCCGGGCGAAGTCAGTCTCTGGTAGCCGGCTGGCGACCGGCCGCGTTCGTACTTCACTCACTGCGACCTCCCGGTCTTGACGAAGGTGTGTGTCACCCACGCACCGGTGCGACGTGCATCCACGGCAGGTGCGCCGATGCGTGGGTGACGAATCGCCGGAACTCTCTCGAGCACGGCGAATCTGGACACTGTGTGTCCGGGTCTGGCATCCGAGATTCTCGCTGCCCGGAGCCTCACGACCTGCTGTGAACAGTACCGGTTGTGCCAACGGGCCGTAAACGGTCCGCACAATTTTCACCGCGACACCTGGCCGCGAGCGTGAATGCGATCAAGTAGCAGTCGCACCTGCTGAAGGTCTTTGCGCCGGCCGTTGCCCAACGGGCCGAGCGCCTGGCGGTAGTCCTCCAGCACGTCCTCGAGCAGTCGGAAGCGTTCCTCGGCCTCCAGCTGGCGCCGGCGGCGTTCCTCACTCTCGCGCCGGTGCGCCTGCGCAGCGAACCCGGCTTCGACCGCCCGTGAGCAGCGCGCCTCAACCTCGGCGCCCGTCCGCTGTGTCCGCCATCCGTCGGTGCTCACGACGACTTCACCTCCGCCCGTGGCCGCCGGCGGCTCGTCTTCCGATAGGCAGCCTTGCTCCGGTTCCGCTGGCGTGGCGGCTGCGGGACCTCGAGGCCGAGCCAGCCGCCGAGCACATTCCGGACCGGCGAGTCGCCCGACCGGTGAGGGAGCGATGCGAGAGGCGGCTTCACTGAATCGCTCCGAAGCAGCGCTGACACACACCGCCGACGGGGTCCTCCCCACCGTCAACACACTCACACGAACGTCCGCACGGGAGGGGGCGTGTCCGTGTGTCCCCCCCTCTTAAAGGGTGGGACACACCGGACACACCCCCCTGCGCGATTTGGGACACATCGCGGGACACGCCTGGGACACGCCCGGACACGCGGACACGGTCCTCAGAATCGGCCGGGACACGGTCACCCTCACGGAAGGGTCGTCGGGACACGTATCCGTCACTCACTCGTGCCGCGAATCCGTCACTGACGAGGCAGTGCACGGCAAGGTCCACGACGCTCGCTCGCCCGGAGACGAGAGACCGCACGGTGCGCTTGCTCAGTGCCCCGTCGGCCTCCTCCAAGCGCCGGCTCACCCGCTCCATGACTCCCGTCGGACGGAACCCGATGACCTCGCCACCTCCGTCACTGGCGCCGGCCTCGGCGCGGACCTTCTGGTCGTCGCGGGTGAAGATCCAAGCGTCGTCGCGCCGGATGCCAGCCCGCGTCGATCGGACCTTGACCGCCTTGATTCGGAGCCCAGCGGGAGACGCCACCGTCGAGCAGGAAAAGGCCAGGTCGGCTCGGTCCAGCTTGGCGCTTGACCCACGGGCCCGCGACTTGGCCTCGAGCGAGTGGCCGACGTTGTCGAGCAGAACGCACGTGACGCCCGCGGCCGTCAAGGGCTGGACGAGCGAGTCGAAGAATCGGAGAAAGTCCGTGCCGCCAGACTGAAAGTCGAGGCCGAGCGCGCTCTCGACGGCCGACAGCGGGTCGATTGCGACCACCCGATAGCCACGTGCGGCGATGCCTTCTCGCCATGCCCGCGGGTCCGCCATCGCGCGAGCCAGCACGTCCCCTAGGTCGGCGTAACGAATCACCGCAAGCCGTTCTCGCAGCTCCCCGTCGATGCGGTCGCCGCGGATGCCGGCGAGCGCCGCCGCACGCGCCTGAAACTCGGCTTCACCGACCTCGAAGCCCAAATACAACGCCGGCAACCCCTTGGCGGCTTGGTCATACAGGCAGCTTTGGACGAGCGAGGATCTCCCCCCGCCACTTGGCCCGACGATCAGCACCGCTGCGCCGGCGTCGGGCAGAAACGGCCAGCCCGGCAGCCTCGGAACAGGTTCAGGGCGCTCGGCTGCCGGGTCCATCGGCGTGCCGTCGAGCCAGCAGGGCTCCGCCTCGACCGCCGCGAGCATCGGCTTACCGTCTGGCTCGACGCTGGCTACCGGTTCAAGCACGGCCTCCCCACGCGACGGGTAGCACCCGTGGCGCCCCAGGTGGGCGGCGCAGCGCGCGCACGCGACGCCCAGCTTGATCGTGGCGCCACAGCCGGCGCAGGTCCGCTCCGAAGCCTCGACTGTCACGTCCGCTCCTCAAGCGACTGCCACAGGATCGACCGAACGCGGCGGCTCGGCCAGGTCAGCGCCTCGAGGCCGAGCGGGTAACGGTCTGCTCCGACGACGCGGACCGGGCGGTAGACGGTGAGAAGCCCGCCCCCAACCTCGACGGCGCCCTCGAGCGCGTCGCCAGAGTCCGGGTTTCGCAAGATCGCGCGGCCCCGGAGGCCGCTCCGTCCGTTAGGCTTCATCTCGACCGCCTGCCTGCGAGCCGGATGTCACCGTCGGGCCCGCGGCTGCAACCGTCGGGCTCGACCCTTTTTCCAACCACTCGACGATGGTGGCCTCGCGGAAGCGGACGTACCTGCCGAGCCGAACCGCAGGCAGCTGTCCGGTTCGCGCCGCGCCGTAGACCCAACTTTTCGGGACGGCGAGCAAGCGGCCGACCTCCTCAGGGGTGAGCAACCGCTCAGTCATGGGCGGCGCTCCCGACTCGCTCGGCTTCGGTGAGTGCCGCTTCGACGCGCGGGAGCACGGTTCCCCGCTGGGGGATGTGTCCCTGCTCGATCAGCATGAGGTAGGTGACGGAGCACCCCGCGGCGAGTGCCAGTTGAGAGCGCGTCCAGCCGAGGCGCTCGCGCCTGGACCGAACATCACCGACCGAGGGTGGCCTTACTGTTGTTTGCATGAGCGAGAGGGTTCCACCCAAGGCGCGATTCGCTGGTATCAGAAAAAACGGGCTGCCGACACCCTCCCGGAAGGTGACACTCCGGGCCGCAGACGTCATCGCCGCCCGGGCTGAGTTGCTGCTGTCCCCGGAGCTTCGCCGGCGCCTCACACTGCTGGCAGCGCTTCACGTGACCGGCTCGGCCACGCTCGACGCAGCCCTACTGCGGACCTCCGAGCAGGCCGACGGCCTCTTTTCGGTCGCCGACCTCCGCCGCCTCGCCGCTGACTGGCCGAAGGTCCTCGAGCAGATCGACCGGGACCCAGGACTGGCCGGGTTGTTCTGTGGCGTGACCTTCTCGGAGCCGACCGGGCTTTCCGTGGCGATGGCCCCCGTCGGCGACGCTACCGCCGCCCTAATCGCGTCCGAGACCGAGGACCGGCGCCACGCCGGCAAGGGTCCGGCGCAGAAGAAGCCCGGTGGCATCCATGCCGCGGTGCTGTCGATCAGCCTCCGGATCGGAGGCCTTCGCCCCTCGGCCGCGGACGAGCAAGCCTGCGACATCCTGAACGCCGGGCGCGCGCCGGCCGATTGGATCGAGCCCGCCCGCGTGAAGAACGAGCGCCAGCGCCTGCGCGCCGCCGTCGCCCGGTTGAGCGAGCCCGTCGCCGTGTCCTCCAGCGACCCCGAACGCGCCGCCGCCGAGCAGGTCGTCCGCCGAGTCGAGGCGCTGCGACTGGCCGGCCACGACAAGATGAGCCCGGCGCTCTACGCTCGCGCCGTCGCCGACGCCGAGACCGCCCGGGCATTCCTCGAGCGGTCCTAGCGCGTCCAGTCTCGACGGAACCACCGCAGCGCGCCCCACGAGCTCCCTGGCGGCGTTCTGAGTGACACGCGTGTCACTCGACAGGGCCTCCACCACGGAGGGTGCGGTCGCTCCTCAGTTCCCGCTCGGGGGAATGGTCAGGCGCCCGGGTGGGCCCGGACTAAACGCCGACGAGCGCGGCCGTCGCCGTGGCATTCGGCGGTTGTTCGAGGTGCCAATCGGCGATCGAGATGCCGGGTACTTCGCCGCTCGCGTTTGCCAGGACAAGCGCGATGCCCTCCGCGAGGCTTTCCTGGAGCTCGTCGAGCGTGTCGCCGGCGGCGAAAACACCCGGGAACTCCTCAACGGTCGCCCAGAAGGAGTCATCTTCGGATCGGACCAGCACGTGTAGTTGCTGGGGAGGCACGCCTCCCATTCTAGACCGGCACGTTCTTCATTGACTAACTAGATCCCTCAACTCGCGTCTGTTTTCGGATCGCTGCGTCCAAGCCCTTTGAGTAGGTCTTTCCCTTGTGCTCGGGCAGCGTGACCGGACGATAGCCCTCCTTGACCATCTTGGTCTGATGGTTGCCGCCGACGGTCCGAGTCCAGCCCTCTTCGGTAAGGAGCTTGATCCATTGCTTCTGGTTCATCGGCATCGGCGACTCGAAGACTAAGAGTTCGTGAGGACGTGGGGATGTGCGACTCGGTGCCAAATCGGTGCCAAATCCGTATTCGGCCCGCTCGCGGTTCCATACCTGAAAGCCGAAAAGCCCCGCCGTAGCAGGGCTTTTCTCGATACCGCGGGCGAGATTCGAACTCGCACGCCCTTGCGGGCAGCGGATTTTGAGTCCGCCATGTCTACCGTTCCATCACCGCGGCGAGCGCCGCCTCAGTGTAGGAGCCGTTCAGCTCGCGGGTGCAACCACGCCGGCCTCAAGCGTCTCGATCAGCTGCGTAAGCTCGTCCACAAGCCCGGAGGGCGCGACGAGGATCCCGGCGGGCAGCCCGCCGACGCCGCCCGTCGCCGGCAGCGTCCGCACGACCAGCCCGGCCCGCTCGCAGATGAGCGCGCCGGCAGTGATGTCCCAGGGCTTGACCCCCCGCTCGAAGTAGGCGTCGAGCCGGCCCGCCGCGACGGCGCAGAGGTCGAGGGCGGCCGCGCCGGCCCGGCGGATGTCCCGGACCCGCGGCAGCAGCCCGGCGATCACCGCGCCCTGGTGGACCCGCAGCGCCGCGTCATAGGCAAAGCCGGTGGCGAGGAGCGCGTGACCGAGCCGGTGCTCGCTGCGCGCGTGGATCGGCTCCGGGCCGGCTCCGCGCCGGGCCAGGGTCACGGGCCCGCTGCGGGTCGCGGCAAAGGTCTCCCCGCTCACCGGGTCAGCGACGACCCCGGCGACCGTCCCGGCCCCGTCCTGCACACCAACGCTGACCGCGAACGCGGCGATCCCGTAGAGGTAGTTGACCGTCCCGTCGAGCGGGTCGACGACCCAACGCAGACCGGTGTCTGCCGCCCCGGGGCGGGCGGGGGCGAGACCGCCCTCCTCGCCGAGGATCAGGTCACCGGGCCGCTCCCGCGCGAGCAGCTCCCGGATCGCCGCCTCCGCGGCGAGGTCGGCCGCTGAGACGGGGTCGGTCGCCGTCGACTTCGTGTCGACGTCAAGGCGCGCCCCGAAGCGCTCGCACAGCTCGTGAGCCGCCGCCTCCGCGCAGCGGTGTGCGACAGCGAGCAGCTCGCCCTCTTGATCGGTCACGTGGGTCACGTTGGTCACAGGCCTGTTGTAGCGAGCCGGCACGCGGCCGCGGCGGCACCGCCCCACCGTCGAGTCCGCCCGTACCCGCCCGGCGCCCACACCCGCCCGGCGCCCCGGCCCGCCGAGCCTGCTTTCATCGCAGCCTGTCGATGTCCCGCGCCCAGGAACTGACGGACGCGCTGCGCCGGATCGGTGAGCGTCCCGCCGGCAGCGATACGGAGCGGCGGGCCGCCGTCTGGGCGGCCACCCAGCTGCGCCAGCGCCCGCGACAGCCGCCGGTCATCGAGACGCTGTGGCTGCGCCCCCATTGGGCGGCCGCCCAGGCGATCAACATCACGATCGCCGTCACCGGCAGCCTGATCGCCTCCAGCCAACCCCGGGTCGGGGCGGCGGTGATCCTGCTCGGGCTGCTCTCCCTGATCGCCGACGCGACCCTCGACACCTCCCTCGGACGCCTGCTCACGCCCGAGCGGGCGACCCAGAACGTCCTCTCCCCCGCCCCCCAGGAACGGCAGGTCCGGCTCATCCTCACCGCCAACCTCGACACCGCCCGGATCGACCCCGACCACCAGGGCTGGCTGCCCGGGTGGGTCGCGCTCACCGCGGGGCTGACGCTGTGGCTGCTGTTGAGCGCGATCGCCCAGCTCGAGGGCGACCGGTCGCTGCTCATCGCCGTCCTGCAGATCGTGCCGACGGTGGCGCTGATCGGGGTCGCCACCTGGCTGACCCTCGGGCTGCGGCGGGTCGACAACGCCGAGGGGGTCGCGACCGTGCTCGCGCTCACCCGCCTGCTCGACGTCAGCCCGCCCGCGCACATCGCCGTCGACGTCCTCCTCACCGGCGCCGGGTCGGCCGGGTCCGGGCTCACCCGCCACCTGCGGGCCCACCGGCGCGAGCGAACGGTCACCAACACGGTCGTGCTCGGCATCGGCCCCGGTCCTGGCGCCTACTACCTGATCAGCGACGGGCCGCTGCTCATCGCCGGCTTCTTCGCCCGCCTGCGGGCCCTCGCGGCCGCCACCGGCCGCCTCGAGGCCCGGCGGGGCCGCGGGGTGAGCCCGGCGCTGCCGGCCCGTCGCCGCGGCCTGCCGGCGCTAAGCATCGGCGGCGAGCCCGACGAGCTGATCAGTGCCGCGCTCGAGCTGATCGACGCGATCGACGCCGACGTCGGCGAGGTCCAGGCCCGGGCGGCGGCCGGAGCGGGCCGACGCTGGAGCGCGAAGCGCGCCCGCGCACGGATCAGACAGGGGTGACCGGGTTGTGCTTCTCCGGCCAGTCGCGCTGCTTGTCGGCGGCGAGCGCGAACCGGGCGATCAGCTCGGCGCGGAGCACCTCGGGCTGGATCACCGCGTCGATGACGAGCTCGGAGGCGAGCCGGAGCGTGTCGATGTCGGCGCCATACTCGGCGCGCAGGCGGGCGGTCTCAGCCTCGCGCTCGGCCGGGTCGGCGATTGCCTGCAGCTGGTTGTAGTAGACGGCGTTGACCGCGGCCTGGGGTCCCATCACCGCGATCGAGGCGGTCGGCAGCGCGATGCAGGCGTCCGGCTCGAACCCGGGCCCGGCCATCGCGTACAGGCCCGCGCCATAGGCCTTGCGGACGATCACCGACAGCTTCGGCACGGTCGCGGAGGAGACAGCGGAGACCATCTTGGCGCCGTGGCGGATGATCCCGGCGGCCTCCACCTGGGTGCCGATCATGAACCCGGGGACATCGGCGAGAAAGAGCAGCGGCACGTTGAACGCGTTGGCCAGGTTGATGAAGTGCGCCGCCTTGTCGGAGGAGTCGACGAACAGGACGCCGCCCTTGTGTTTGGGCTGGGAGGCGACGATCCCGATCGCCCGGCCGTCGAGCCGGGCCAAGCCGACGATCAGCTCCTTGGCCCAGCGCGCGTGGATCTCCAGGAACGAGTCGGCGTCGACGAGATGGTCGATCACGCCGTGCATGTCAAAGGGCTTGTTCTCGTCCGCGGGAATGATCTCGCGCAGCGGTGGCGTCGGCGCCGGCTGCCGGGCCGGCGCCGCCGGCGGGGCCTGGCGGTAGTGCGAGGGCAGGTAGGCGAGGTAGCGGCGCGCCCAGTCGATCCCCTCCTCATCACTGCGGACGAGCGCGTGTCCACAGCCGCTCTTGGCAGTGTGCATCCGCGCGCCGCCCATCTCCTCGAGGCTGACCCGCTCGCCGATCACCATCTCGGCCATCCGCGGCGAGCCGAGGTACATCGACGCGTTTCCGTCACGCATGATGACGACGTCACAGAAGGCGGGGACGTAGGCGCCGCCGGCGGCGGAGGGTCCGAACAGGACGCACACCTGCGGGATGACGCCCGACAGACGCACCTGGTTGTGGAAGATCCGGCCCGCCCCGCGGGCGCCGGGGAACATCTCGACCTGCTGGTCGATCCGCGCGCCGGCGGAATCGATCAGGTAGACGATCGGGCAGCGCAGCTTGCCCGCCTTCTCCTGCAGGCGGAGGATCTTCTCGACCGTCTTGGGGGTCCAGGAGCCCGCCTTGACCGTCGGGTCGTTGGCGATCACCGCGACGCTCCGGCCGTCAACCCGGCCGACGCCGGTGATGACCGCCGCGGCCCCCTCATGGTCGAGCTCGAAGTCGGCCAGCAGCCCGTCCTCGGCGAGGGAGTCGGGGTCCAGCAGCCGGGCGACGCGGGCGCGAACCTCCAGCTTGCCCTGCTCGGCGGCCTTGGCGTGGTGGCGGTCGGGACCGCCGGCGAGCGCCCGCGCGGTCGCCGCGTCGAGCGCGGCGCTGAGATCCTCAGTGGTGGCCATCTGAGCGAAAGCTAACTCAAACTCAGACGGTCGGGAGCGTCCCAGCGGATCGGCCCGGCGCTCAGCACGTGGCTGCCGAGGCGCCGTCCAAGCGTCTCCTGGAGGCGGCGGGCGACCCCGAGCAGCTTGTCGAGCTCCACCCCGGTGGCGATTCCCATCTCCTCGAGCATCGAGACGAGGTCCTCAGTGGCGATGTTGCCGGTCGCCCCGGCGGGGACCGGGCAGCCGCCGAGCTCGCCGACGCTTGACTCGAAGCTCTCGACGCCCGCCCGGAGGGCGGCGAGGACGTTGGCGAGTCCCTGGCCGCGGGTGTTGTGGAAGTGGGCGGTCAGCTCAACGTGACCCAGGCGCTCACGGGCGGCGGTGAAGAACGCCTCGACCGCGACCGGGTTGGCCATCCCCGTCGTGTCCCCGAAGCCGACCTCTCCCGCCCCCGCCTCCGCGAGCGCCTCGGCGAGGTCGAGCACCCGGGGCACGGGGACCGGCCCCTCGTAGGGGCAGCCGAAGCTCGTTGAGATCACCGCCTCGATCGCCAGGCCCTCGACGGTCGCCCGCGCGAACACCCGCTTGAGGCCGGCGAGGGAGTCGGCCACCGAGCATCCGACGTTCTTGGCGTTGTGGGTCTCGGACGCGGACAGGAACCCGTTGATCTCCGAAAACATCTCGCGCTGGGCGAGCGCCCGGTCGAGGCCGCGCTCGTTCGGGATCAGCACGCTGGCGGTGACCCCGGCGGGAAGGCGGACGGCGGCGAGCACCTCAGCGGCATCGGCGAGCTGGGGGATCACGTCCGGCCGGACGAAGCTCGTCAGCTCGATGCGGGTCAGCCCGGCCGCGGCGAGCCCCTCGATCATCGCCACCTTCGCCGGGGTCGGGAGCGTTTCGGGCTCGTTCTGGAGTCCGTCCCGGGGGCCGACTTCGCGGATGCGCACGCTGGCGGGAAGCACGGAGGGAACCTTACGCGGTTCCATGGGGCCATGAACGCTCACAGCCAAGGCCCGGTCGTCATGCTCGCCGGCGGCACCGGGGGCGCCAAGCTCGCCCGCGGGATGCTCGACGTCGTCGGCCCCGACGACCTCGTGGTGATCGCCAACACCGGTGACGACGTCGAGATCTACGGCGGGTACGTCTCCCCGGACCCGGACCTCGTCAGCTTCTGGCTGGCCGACCGCATCGACGAGCGCGGCTGGGGGCTCGCCGGGGACACTTTTGAGGTCATGGACGGCCTCCGGGACCTCGGGGAGGAGGTGTGGTTCAACCTCGGGGACGCCGACCTCGCCATCGCACTGCTGCGCGCCGCCGGCCTGGGGGCCGGAGAGCGCCTCAGCGTCGTCCAAGCCGATCTCACCCGCCGCCTCGGCCTCCGCGCCGAGGTGCTCGTGATGAGCGACCGGCCGGTGCGCACCCGGATCCGTGCGGCCGGGCGGAACTGGTCGCTGCAGGAGTACCTGATCCGCGGCCGCAGACCCGACGGCGACTGGCCGGCGATCGATGACGTCACCTACGTCGGCGCGGCCGGCGCGGACACCACCCCGGAGGTGCTCGCCGCCCTCGGCGCCGCCCGGGCGATCGTGATCGGCCCGTCCAACCCGGTGCTGTCGATCGGGCCGATGCTCGCGATCCCCGAGCTTGCCGCCGCCCTCGCCGCCAGCCCGGCCCCGACGGTCGCCGTCAGCCCGATCGTCGGCGGGTCGGTGCTGAAGGGACCGACGGCGACCTGCCTCGCCTGGGCGGGAGTGAGCGCGTCCGGTGACGGGGTCGCGGCGCTCTACGGAAACCGGATCGACGGGATCGTCCTCGACGCTCCGCTCACGCCCGCCGGGGCGGACGAGGCCGCCGCCCCGGACCTGGCGACGCTGGTCTGTGACCTGATGATGGACGGGGCGGCCGGCCGCCGTCGCCTGGCCGCGCAGACGCTCACCTTCGCGGCCGGGCTCCGATGACGGGGGCGCCACCGAGTAGGCTCACTCCCCTCGATGACCACCACCGCCGTCCTTCCGATCAAGAGCTTCTCCGCCAACGCCAAGACCCGCCTGGCCGATGAGCTGGCCCTCGGTCCGCGCCGGGCGCTCGTGGAGGCGATGTTCACCGACGTCCTCACCGCGCTGCGCCGGACCGCGGCGATCGACCGGATCGTCGTCGTCAGCGCCGACCACGGCGCCCAGCGGATCGCCGGCGGGCACGGCGCAGCGATCGTCGAGGACGCGGCAGTCGGCCATTCCAACGCCGCAAGCGCCGGGATCGCCGACGCGCTCACCCACGGCGCTGACCGCGTGCTGATCGTCCCCGGCGACTGTCCGCTGCTCGATCCGGGCGAGCTGACCGAACTGCTCGGCCTCGACGTCCCCGGCCGGACTGCCCTGGTCATCCCGGACCGTCACGGCAGCGGGACCAACGGGCTGCTGCTCACCCCGCCGGACGCGCTCACGCCCGCCTTCGGCGAGGACAGCGCCGCCCGCCACCATCAGCTCGCCGTCGCCCAGGGCAGCGAGCCCCACACGGTGTCGGTGCGCTCGCTCGCCCTCGACATCGACACCCCGGAGGACCTCGCCCTGCTCACCGAGACGCTCGCGGCCACGCGCGGGGGCGCCGCCCACACCCGCGGAATGCTCAACCAGCTCGCTCGCAGCCGCGGCTGATGCTGTCGGCCCGTCCGGTGTCCGATCTCGGGGAGATCGCCGTCGGTACCGACCTCGCCGCGGCGGTGATCGACCGCGTCGGCCCGGAGGCGATCGGCCCCGGGCAGGTGGTGGTGATCGCCCACAAGGCGATCTCCAAGTCCGAGGGCCGGCTGCGCCGCCTCAGCGAGGTGACCGCCGGCGGGCGCGCCGCCGCGCTCGCCGCCGAACTCGACAAGGACCCGCGGCTCGTGCAGGTGATCCTCGACGAGTCCCGTGGGGTGATCCGGGCCGCCCACGGCGTGCTGATCACCGAGACCCACCACGGCTTCATCTGTGCCAACAGCGGCGTCGACGCCTCCAACGTCGCCGGTGACGATCACGTCCTGATGCTGCCCGTCGATCCCGACGCCTCGGCCCGGCGGGTGCGCCGCCGGTTTGCTGAGCTGACCGGGGCCGCCCCCGGGGTTGTGATCACCGACAGCTTCGGCCGGGCCTGGCGGACCGGGCAGTGTGACGTGGCGATCGGCTGTGCCGGGGTCGTGCCGCTCGAGGACTGGCGGGGCGGCCGGGACGCCTACGGCCGCGAGTTGCGGGCGACCGTGATCGCCGTCGCCGATCAGCTCGCCGCGACAGCCGACCTCGCCCGGCGCAAGGACGGCCGCCAGCCGGTGGTGCTCATCGACGGAGCCGGCCGCCACGTCTGTGGCGAGGACGGTCCCGGGGTCGCCCCGCTGATCCGGGCCGCGGAGCAGGACCTGTTCCGCTGACCGGCCCCGCCGGCCGGGTCGCGTACACGACGGCGCCGAGCAGCAGGGCGACGCCGAGCAGTTGGGAGGCGCTCGGCCGTTCCCCGAGCAGCAGCGCGCCGAGCAGCAGCGATCCGATCGGCTGGATCATCAGCAGCAAGGACGTCGTCGCCGCTGGTAGGCGCGGCAGTGAGCGGGTGATCGCCAGCCACCCGATCACCTGGGAGCCGACGGCGAGCAGCGCGAGCCAGGCGGCCCCCGGCCAGACGGGGACGAAGCGGGCGTCGCCGAGGACGATCCCGATCAGTGCGGCGACGACGGTCGCCGAGGCGGTCATCTCGGCGAGCGGCGCGACCGGCCGGGAGAGGTCCGCCCCGCCGTGGCGCAGCAGCAGCAGCGCGCCGACGTAGGCGAGCCCGGCGCCGGCGCCGAGCGCCGCCCCGGCGAGCGGAGCGGTCCCGTAGGCGCCGTGGACGAGCACGCCGGAGATGAGCAGCACGCCGAGCAGCACGGGTCCGAGGGCGGCGAGCACCCTTCGCCCGGGTGCCTCCCGGAGCAGCGCCCAGGCGACGAGCGGGACGAGGATGACCTGGACGTTGGCGAGGACGGTGGCGAGCCCGGCGCCGACGTCGGTGATCGCCCGGTCCCACATCACGAGGTCGGCGGCGAAGAACACGCCGGCCGCGAGCCCGGCGCGGCGCGCGCGCCAGGGGCGCGGCCCGAACCGCCGCTGTTCGGCCCAGGCGAGCGGGACGAGGATCAGTGAGGCATCAAAGCAGCGGAAGATCGCCGCCGTGCTGTCGGAGGCGTGGCTGAGCTTGACGAAGATCGCGGAGAAGGCGATGATCGCCGCGCCGATCGCCGCGGTCCACCGCGCCGACACGCCCGGGCGAATGGGCGCCAAGCCGGGCGTGGCCGGCGCCGAGACACGGGAGGCCGACACGGGCCCGGGCGGCTCAGAAGGACGGGGCGCCGACCGCGTGGAAGCCGCCGTCGACGTGGAGGATCTCACCCGACACGCCGCGGGAGAGGTCCGACAGGAGGAAGCTGACCGCCCCGGCGACGATCGCCGGATCCTCGATGTCCCAGCCGAGCGGCGCCTGGCGCTCCCACAGGCTCGCGAGCTGCTCAAAGCCGGGGATGCCACGGGCGGCGACGGTCCCGAGCGGACCGGCGCTGACGAGGTTGACGCGGATCCCCTGGGGGCCGAGGTCGCGGGCGAGGTAGCGGGCGACCGATTCGAGCGCCGCCTTGGCGACCCCCATCCAGTCGTAGATCGGCCACGCCTGCTGGGCGTCGAAGTCAAGGCCGACGAGACTAGACCCGGGAGGCATCAGCGGCGCGAGGGCGACCGCGAGCGACTTGAGCGAGAACGCGCTCGTCTGGAAGGCGGCGGCGGCCGAGGCGGCGGGCGCGGTGAGGAAACGGCCGCCGAGGGCGTCCTCGGGGGCGTAGGCGATCGCGTGCAGCGCCCCGTCGACTCTCCCCCATCGCTCGCCCAACGTGGCCTCCAGGGCAGTGAGGTCGTCGGGGTTGTTGACGTCGAGCTCGAGCACGTCGACGGGCGTCGGCAGGCGGGCGGCGGCGCGCTCGGTCATCCGCCGTACCCGTCCGAAGCTCGTCAGCAGCACCTCGGCCCCCTGGGCCTGGGCGGCTTCGGCGACGTGAAAGGCGATCGAGTCCTTGGTGATGACCCCGGTGATCAGCAGCCGCTTGCCGGCGAGCAGACCGCCGGTCACCCTCGCCGCCCCATCAGGTGGGCTCCGGGGCGCCGGCGATGAGCAGCGACACGTTGTGCCCACCGAAGGCGAAGGAGTTCGACAGGGCCGCCGGAGGTCCGCCGTTGACCGGTACGAGCGGGCGTGCGGTGAGCGGGATGTAGTCGAGGTCGAGCTCGGGATCGGGCACCTCGAGGTTGAGCGTCGGCCCGAGCATCCCCTCACGGAGGGCGAGGACGGTCGCGACCGCCTCGATCGCCCCGGCGGCGCCGAGCAGGTGGCCGATCGCCGACTTGGTCGAGGAGACCGGGATCCGGTAGGCATGCTCGCCGAGGGCGAGCTTGAGAGCGTTCGTCTCCGCCGCGTCGTTGAGCTGGGTGGAGGTGCCGTGCGCGTTGACGTAGGACACCTCCGCCGGGGTGATCCCGGCGTCGACGAGCGCCTGGCTGATCGCCGCGGCGGCCGGGCGACCGGTCGGTTCGGGAGCGGTGAGGTGGTGGGCGTCGGCGGTCGAGCCGAAGCCGGCGAGCTCCCCGAGGATCGTCGCCCCGCGGGCGATCGCGGACTCCATCTCCTCGAGCACGAGGGCGGCCCCCCCCTCCCCCATCACGAACCCGTCGCGGCGCAGGTCAAAGGGGCGGGAGATCCCGTCGGAGGCGAGCGCCCCCATCGTCTGAAAGGAGCCGAAGCCGAACTCGGTGAGCACCGCCTCCGTACCGCCGGTGACCATCGCGTCCGCGTCGCCGTACTGGATCGTCCGCAGGGCCATACCGACGGCGTGGCCGCCGCTCGCGCAGGCCGACACCAGCCCGTAGCTGGTTCCCTGGAGGCCGTAGCGCATCGAGACGGCCGCGGCGGCCGCGTTGGGCATGTACATCGGCACCCCGAGCGGGGAGATCCGGTCCGCGCCGCGCTGGCGCATCACGTCGTGTTGGCTCTCCATCGTGCCGATCCCACCGATCCCGGTGGCGATCACGCACCCGACCCGCAGACTGTCGTAGGGCAGGTCGGTGCCGGCGTCGGTGAGCCAGCCGGCCTGGCGCAGCGCCTCGTCCGCGGCGACGACGATGAACTGGGCGCTGCGGTCAAAGCGGCGGGCCTCCTTGACCGTGAGATGGTTGGCGGGCTCGTACTCGCTGGCCCGGCCAACCCCGTCGACGATCCCCGACTCCCCGGCGACCCAACGGTCATGCAGCGGTCGGGCGCCAACCCCGAGCGGGCTGACGGCCCCGACGCCGGTGACGACGACGCGACGCTTGCGGAGCGGCTGGGAGCTGGACGGCGGCACGGGACCTGGGTAGGGCTCGAGAGCTTCGCGCTTAGGCGGACGCGCGCGCGACGATCAGGTCGACGGCCTCACCGACGGTGGTGAGGTCCTTCATGTCCTCGCCCTTGAGCACGACGCCGTAGTCGTCCTCGACGATCTGGGCGAGCTCGACGAGGTCGAGTGAGTCGATGTCGAGCTCCTCGAAGGTCGCCTCGAGGGTGATCTGGTCGGCATCGGGACCGAAGCTCGACAGCGCCTCGGTCACGCGCGCCTGGACCTGCTCCTTGGTGATGACGGTCATCTGGGTTCCTCTTTTCTGCACTTGGTCAGGCGGCCAGCCCGCCGTCGACGGTAAGAACTGCCCCGGTCACATAGCTTGCCGCCGGCGACACGAGAAAGCGTACGCAGGCGGCCACCTCCTCCGGCGTGCCGGGTCGCCGCGCCGGGATCGCGGCGGCAAGAGCGGAGTCGACGCCGGCGGTCATCTCCGTGGAGATCCACCCCGGGGCGACCGCGTTGACGGTGATGCCCCGGCGGGCGACCTCGACCGCGGTCGTCTTGGTCATCGCCACGAGCCCGGCCTTGGCGGCACTGTAGTTGGCCTGGCCGGGGTTGGCCCGCAGCGCGGACACGGAGGCGAGGTTGACGATCCGGCCCTGGCGGGCGCGCATCATCGGCTTCAGCGCGCGCCGGGTGAGCCGGAAGGCGGCGGACAGGTTCGTGTTGAGCACGCTGTCCCAGGCGGCGTCGGTGAGCGACGGGGTGAGATCGTCGGCGGTGATGCCCGCGTTGTTGACGAGCACGAGCAGCGGCTGGCCGAAGTGGTCCTCGGCGGCGCTGATCAGTGAGTCGGCCACGGCGGGGTCGGCGACGTCACCGGCGAGAGCGACCGCACGCCCACCCGCGTCGCAGATCGCGGTGACAAGCGCGGCCGCCGGCTCGGCTCCGGTCCGGTAGTTGACGGCCACCGGCCACCCATCGGCGGCGAGCCCGGCGGCGATCGCCGCACCGATCCCTCTCGAGGCGCCGGTGACCAGCGCGCAGCCCACCGTCGCCTCAGACACGGGCGGGCTGGTGGGCGGCGGGGGCGCCGGAGTGTGAGGTGGCAGACAGGGTCGGGCTCGGTGAGTACGCGGTCGCCCCCCAATGTAGAACGCAGGCGCCCCAGGTAAACCCGGCACCGAACGCGCTGAGGAGGACGCGCATGCCCGGCGCGAGCCGGCCCGTCTCGATCGCGTGGGCGAGCGCGAGCGGTAGGGTTGCCGCGGACGGGTTGCCGATCAGTTCGATGCAGTCGACGACACGCTCGACGGGCAGGCCGAGGCGCTCCCGCAACGCCCGGGTGATCCGCGCGTTCGCCTGGTGGTAGACGAACAGGTCGATGTCGTCGATCCCGAGACCGGCGGCGGCGATCGCGTCGACGGTCGCCTCC
Source organism: Conexibacter sp. DBS9H8 (assembly GCF_023330685.1). GTDB lineage: Bacteria > Actinomycetota > Thermoleophilia > Solirubrobacterales > Solirubrobacteraceae > Palsa-465. The sequence continues at coordinate 1,970,652 of NZ_CP097128.1, read as the reverse complement.
CCCATGTGCGCGACGGCGAGCCGGAACACCTCGGTCCCGTCCATCCGCAGCAGCCGCTCGGAGTGCTCGGCATAGAGCGCCCGCCCCGGGTCACCGTCACAGGCGAGGATGACCGGTCCAAGCGAGCCGAGGGCCCCCCGTCCCGCCGTCGGCTGCGGCGCACCGGCCGACAGCACGACCGCACCGACCCCGTCGGCGAACAGCGGCGCCGAGCGGCGGTCGGTCATGTCGGTGATCCGAGAGAGGAAGTCGGCGCCGATCAGCAGGACGTGGGTGGCCCGGCCGCTCTCGATCTGGCCGGCGGCGAGCGACAGGCCGGTGAGGAACCCGGTGCAGGCGGCACTGAGGTCAAACGCGCCGGCCCGGGTCGCGCCGAGGGCGCGGGCGACGATCGGAGCCGCCGCAGGGGTCACCTCGTCAGCGGTGATCGTCGCGACGATCACGAGATCGAGCGCGGAGGCCTCGAGGCCGGCCGCCGCAAGCGCCCGTGCCCCCGCCCGGGCGGCGAAGTCGCTGAGGCGCTCATCCGGCTGGGCGTGGCGGCGCTCCCGGATCCCCGTGCGCGAGAGGATCCACTCCTCGGCGATCCCGAGCGAGGCGGCGAGCTGGGCGCTCGAGACGCGGGTCGGAGGCAGCTCGACGGCGAGCCCGGTCAGCTCGACGCTGGGCAGCGCAGCCGGCAGCACGCCGGCGCTGAGGGTCGGGGGGCCGAGGTCAGACACCGGCGAGCTCGACCTCGGTGACGGTGCGCTTGGCGAGGCCGGTGAGGACACGGCCGGGCCCGACCTCGAGGAAGCGGTCGGCACCGTGGTCGGTGAGGGCGACCATCACCTCACGCCAGCGGACCGGGGCCGTCAGCGCCTCGGCGAGCCGGCGCCGCACATCATCGAAGGGGGCGGCGGTGACCGCGCTGATCACGCGACCGCGCCCCTCCCGGATCTCGACCCGGGCGAGGGCGGCCGTAAAGGCCGGCACCGCGGAGGCCATCATCGGTGAGTGGAACGCGCCGGTGACCGGCAGGATCATCGCGCGCAGCCCGCGCCCACGCGCGGCCGCGGCCGCATCCGGCAGCGCCGAGCGGGCGCCCGAGAGGACGACCTGCTGGGGGGAGTTGTCGTTGGCGACCGCAAGGCCGTGGGCGGCGGCGAGCGCCGGCGCCTGGGCGGCCGCGTCCGCTCCGAGGACGGCGACCATCCCGCCCTCTCCGGCCCGCTCACCCGCCTCCTGCATCAGCACCCCGCGCAGGGCGACGAGCTCGAGCCCGTCCTGCTCGGTGAGCCGTCCGGCGGCGACGAGCGCCCCGAGCTCCCCGAGGGAGTGGCCGGCAAACAGCGTGGCGGCCGCGCGCTCGGAGGCCGGCAGGCTGCGCCAGCCCGCGAGGCTCGCGCAGAAGATCGCCGGCTGGGCATAGGCAGTCCCCTCCTCCACCCGCTCGAACGGGTCGGCGCCGACGGCGGTCCGGACGCGCTCGAGCAGGTCGGGCGCGTGGGTGGCGACGAGGTCGCGCATCTCCGGGGTCTGGCTTCCCTGGCCGGGGAAGAGGACGGCGGTCACTGGCATCGGCTGCACCCTATACGCCGCGCCCGTCGGCTGCGGTACGCGCCCCCCGCGGAGTCCACCCGAACGGGGGGCGGTCGGCCGGGGCGGTCCCCCGGGGGTGGGGTCTCAAAAGGACCCCACCCCCGCCGCGGCGCTCAGCTCAGCACTTGGCGGTCCCCTTCACGGAGCTCGTCTGCTTCGTCGTGCCGTTCGTCGCCGTGTAGGTCACCGTGAACGGGCGCGAGCCCTTCACGCAGCCGACGGAGGAGAGGAACGCGAACGTGTGGTGCTTGACCGTCTCTGTCCGCTTCACGAACGTGAGCTTCTCGGCCTCGAGCGAGCTGTACAGGCCGATGTTGCCCGCGTTGGTCGAGACGTCCGGCGGCAGCGGGGTGTCGTTGACCAAGGCGCCGTGCACCTCCCGCAGGCTGCCGGTCCACGGCGCAACCGCGCCGGTGGACAGGCCGGCGCAGGTGTGGCCGGGCGGGATCTTGAAGAAGTAGGTGAGCTTCCCGCGCCCGGCGTTCCAGACGTCGAGCACCGGGTCACAGGCGTACCCCTTCATCGTCGGGGTGGACGGACCCCACAGGGCGGCGCTCACCGGCCCGGTCGCGACGAGCGCGCGGGCGGGACACTTGGCGTCGTTGCGAGCCTTGGCGATCGTCGCGACGCTGCAGACGGGGAACCCGGCGGCGTGGAAGGTGACCTTCGGGAGGGTCAGGGTGATGTTGGTGAGCGGGTCGGCGTTGGCGTTTCCGGGGGTGGCGGGCGCCGCGCCGAGCGTCTCGACGAGCCCGAGGGCGACCGGCTTCTTCGGGCTGCCGGCACCGTTCTGCTTGAGGGTGACGCTCGCCTTGTAGGTGTTCAGCGACGCCGCGAAGGCGGCTCCGGCAAGGACCAGCATGACGAGGGCGGCCGCGCCAAGCGCGACAGTTCGCATCCGTCTCATATTCTCTCTCTCCTTCAGGGCAGGGGGTGTAGGTGGGGGAAGGTCATGCTGAGCGCCAGCGGCGCCTGCGCCCTGCACGCCGGCCCGCTGGGGTTGTCGGTGTAGTAGACCGACAACAGCACCTTGGCAAGGCTAGCGGGCACTCCGGCGCCGATGCTCGGCAGCGGCGTGCTCGTGCACAGGTAGCCGGCGAAACTCGCGAGCCCGGTCAGCAGCGCGGTCTCCCCGCCGGGGGCCATGTAGGGGTTGGTGCGGTTCGAGCTCGGACGGGCCGGAAAGGCGGTGAGCGCCTCGGGGTTGACCGGAGCGGAGATCCGCAGGTAGTGGACGAGCCGGCTCGAGGTGAGGCTCGGGCTCGTCGCCTCGGTACTCGCGGCCCCGTTGGCGATGGCCGCGGCGAGCTCCCGACGGTAGGCGTTGATCTCATCGACGATCGGGACGACCGTGCCGAGGTACGGGGTCGCGCGGGCGAGCAGCGGCACCGCGCCGCGCAGCACCCCCTGCAGGGCCGGGACGCCCGCCCGTGAGCGGGCGCTGACGGGGCCGAGCTCTCCGAGGGCGCTGTCGAGGCCGGGGGCGATCGCCTGCAGCCGTGCCAGCGCCGAGGCGAACGCGGGTGCGGCGGTGGTGAGAGTGCCCACGAGCGGCCCGGTCTCGACGCTGAAGCGCTGCAGGCGGGCGACCGCGACGGCGGCGGTCCGGAGGAAAGCGGGGAACGCGGTGACGGCGGCGCCGAGCGCGGCCGCTCGCCGGGCGGTGCTGGCGAACACGGTGTCCGCGTTGGTGATCAGCCCGGCGAGACGGGCCGGGCTGTGGCTGAGGGCGTCGAGCACGACCGTTCCCTGGGCGAGCAGGGTACGGGTTGCGGTGCCGTCGCGGGCGAGGACGGCGAGGACCGCGCCGACGTGGCTGCCGAACGGCGTGAGCTGAGCGATCGCGGCGTTGAAATCCTCTCCGCGGCCCGTCAGGGCGAGCCCGCCGTCCTGCATCCAGGTCTCGAACGCCGCCCGCGTGCGGGGCCCGAACGTGTTGAGGATCTGGGCGAAGGAGACCGTCGGGGCAACCTGGGCGGCCGGGATGGCGCCACCGTCGGGGAGCATCGGCCCGTGAGGATCGCCGGGGCTGAGGGCGACGTAGGTCTCCCCGAGCAGCGATTTGGCCCGCAGGATCGCGCGCGTGTCCGCGGGCCGGGGGGCGTACTGGTGGTCGATCTGCAGGACCGCGCGGGTGAGCCCGGTGCGGCGGTCGGGGCTGACGGCGATCACCTTGCCGACGGTCACCCCGGCGATCTCCACGTCGTCCTGGACCCCGAGCTCGGTCGCCTGGGGGAACTCGGCGGTGAGGTCGTAGCCGGCGGGGGCGAGCGGGAGGGCGCCGCCGAAGGCGATCCAGAGGAAGATCAACAGCCCGACGCAGGAGAGCGTGAAGGCGAGCATCAGGGCGACCCGGGAGCGGCGGGGGGCGAGTGTGTCCATCAGCCGGCCGCCGGGCAGGAGGAGGCGTGCAGGGTCGCGGCGTCGGGCGCGTTGAGGAGGGCGAGCAGCGCGCCGATCGACGGTTGGTTCTGGGCGAGTTCGTTCTCAAGCAGGCCGAGGGCGGGGCAGCTGGCCATGAACAGGCTCTGGGCGACCGCGCCGTCGGCGTCCTGGAGGGAGAGGACGCTGTCGACGTTGTGGGCGAGCCAGGCGCCCCAGAACAGGTAGCTGTTGCCGGTCCCGGGCCGGTGGGCGAGGGCGTTGAGGAGCGCGTTGAGGACCGTCAGCGCGCTCGTCAGCGGCGGAGCGTCGGTGGCGAGGCTCGCCCCGGCGGGCGCGAGCGTCCGCGCGAGTGGGGTGATCGCCGCCGTGAACGGGCTGAGCTGTGTAGTGATCGGCCGGGTGGTCGCGGCGGCGAGCGGGGAGAGCGCCGCCAGCGCCGGGGCGAGGGCGTGGGTGAACGGGGTGAGCCGGTCCAGCGCCGGGGCGGCGACCGCCCCGAAGCGGCCGACCGCGGTGAGGGCGGTCTCGGTCTGGGCCAGCGTCGCGGGGGCGGCAGCGAGGGCGCGGCCGAGGGCGCCGTCCTGGCCGGCGATCGCGCCGAAGTCGCGGTTCGATGCCGACACGAGCGTGCCGAGCGCCCCGTCGACGCCGCCGAGGGCCCCGGCGACCGCGTCGAGGTCGCTGATCGCCGCGCGCAGGTCGGTGCTGCGGCGGGCGAGCAGGCGGGTGAAGGTGACGGTGTTCTCCAGCAGCGGCGGGAACCGCTTGAACACGGCCCGGAGGGCGGCCGGGGACCGGCCCGACAGGGCGGTCGCCCCGCCGGAGAGGGCGAGCAGCAGGTAGGTGCGGGTGTCGGCGTCGAGGGAGGAGAGGATCGCGTTGATGTTGATGTCCGGTTTGGTCTGTCCGAGTCCGAGGGTGCCCCCGTCGGGGATCGCCCCGGCCTCGGCGGTGCCGGGGTCGAGGGAGAGGTACATGTCCTTCAGCGGCGTCCGTTCACGCAGGAGCACGGTCGCGTTCGCATAGATCGGGGCGTCGGCGCGGTCGATGTCCATCGTCACCACCGCATGTCCGTCCTGGAGCGTGACCGCGCCGACGACCCCGACGGGAACCCCGGCGATCGTGACCGCCTCCCCCTGCCCGGGACTGACAGCGGCGGCGGTCGCGAAGTCGGCGTGGACGACGTAGAAACGGTCGAACAGTGTGAAGGAGGCCTGGTGGGCGAGGATGTATCCGGCGCTCGCGAGCGCGAGGACAAGCAGCCCGAGGACCGCGATCGCGTCGCGGCGGTGGGCCGACAGCGCGCGCCTCACGGGGTCCCTCCGGTGCTGACGGCGTTGAGGTCGGGCGGGGACACGTTCCCACACGGAGTCGTCGTCGTCACCGTCGGCGCGGTGGCGGGCAGCAGCGGCCGGCTGCCGAGCGGGTTGAGCACCGCGTTGCCGAACAGGGGCCCGTTGACCGGCAGCGAGCGGGTGTGGACGGGGATCGACCCGCCGCCGATCAACGACCGGAGGTAGCGGCCGTTGCCGTCGAAGTTCTGGGCCGAGGAGGCGAACCCGACCGCGGACTGGAACAGCTCGTCATAGACGGGAACGCCGCTCGGCGCGGCGCCGGGGTCGCGGATCGTCTCGTTGCCGGTCGGGACGAGGTCATGGCTGACACACCGCGCGAGCGCGGCGAGCTGGCGCAGCAGCGGGGTTGCCGCGCGGGCGGTCTGCGCGGCCGCGGTGACCGCTGGGTCGAGCGGGATGAGGAGGCCGCCGAGGTGGGCGCCGTCGGTGAGCGTGCTGAGAGCATCCAGCCACGGCAGCGTCGTCGTGATCGTCGTCGGGAGGCGATGGAGGGCGGGCAGCAGGTTCACGCCGAAGCGGCCGAGCCGGGGAAGGGTGACCTCGAGCCGGGCCGACGCGGTGTCGGCGGCATCGAGGGTGCCGGGGAGCCGCGCGACGGTCGCCCCGAGCGCCTGCTGTGCGCCGGCGAGCGTCGCCATCGTCGCCGCGAACCCGGTGACGAGCCCGGTGAGGGCCCGGGCGTGGTGGGCGAGCGCGCCGAAGCTGGCCGCGAGGCCGCCGACGGCCCCGCTGAGATCGTGGGGACGGCCGCCGAGCAGCGCCTCATTGACGATCGCCCCGGCCCGGAGGGCGGCCGTCGTCTCACCGAGGGAGCGGTTGATCGCCCCCGCCCCACCGTCGGCGAGGGCGCCGGCGAGCCCGCTGAGCAGGCGGTCGAGGCTCGCCCGGACCGGCGTCGTCAGGCTCGAGAGGACGCGGTCAAGCTGGACGGGGCCGGCGGTGTCGGCGGCCGGCAGGGTCGCCCCGGAACGGAGCGTCGGGGCCGACGGACTGCCCTGGGTGAGCGCGACGGCGAAGTTGCCCTCGAGGAAGGTGCGGGACTGGATCGTCGCGGTCGCCCCGGCGTGGAGGGGCAGGGCCGCCGGCGTGAGGGACATCGTGACGAGGCCGGCGTTCGTCGATCCGCGGATCGGTGCGACGGCGGTGACCTCACCGACGTCGACGCCGGCAACCCGGACGGGCGAGCCGATCTGCAGGCCGGTGTTGGCGGTGAACACGGCGCGGAGCTGGAACGGGGATCCAGCCCACGGCAGCCCCCCGCCGAAGACGAGGTAGACGACGACGCCGAGCAGGAGCAGCGCGCCGGCCGCCGCGCGGCGACGCGAACGCGGCGGCCGCCGTCCGGAGGGCCGGGCGGCGCGGAGGATCCGGCGCAGACGGAACGGCCGCTCAGGCACCGCCGGTTCCAATCTGGGCGCGTGTGGGCGTGTACTGCTCGTTGCCGGCGCTGCAGAGCGCCGGCTCGCCGGGTGACATGGTGTCGGGCGCCACGTCGGCGTGGAGCGGCCCGTGGTGGATCCCCCCGGCGGTACTCGTGCTGAGGTAGGGGTGCTGGGACGGGACCGCCTCCCCGCCGGTGACGTCGTCGATGGCGACGAGCACGAAGCGGAGCACGGTTCCGTTGCCGACCTGATCCGACAGGGTGCTGGCGAGGTTCGCCAGCAGGGTGCTGAGGTAGTCACAGCCGGTCTGGACCGGGGCGAGGAACGCGAGGGGCGAGCGGAGGTGGAGGGCGGTGAGGGTGAGCCGGTCAAGGCCGGCGGTCACCGTCGGGCTCGCGCTGTCACGGGCGAGGGTGCCCGCGAGCGCGGTGACCCGCCGGTCCAGCGGCGGGGTCTGGGCGAGCGTGCGGTTGCCGGCGGCGACGGCGCCGGCGAGCACGGGGGCGCTCGCCGGCAGGGTCGCCAGCCCGGGATCGAGGATGTCCAGCAGCCGCGCGGTCCGCCGGGTGAAGGCGGCGATGCTCGGCGCGTCGGTGCTGACCGTCGACAGCGTCGCCGGGCTGTCGGCGATCGTCGCGGCGAGGGACGGGGCGGTCGCCGCGAGTGCCGTGAAGGTGGTGTCGAGGCCCCGGAAGAGGTCGGCCTGGGGTCCGGCGACCGGGACGAGGGCGCTGCTGAGGGCGCCAAGGCCGCCGATGAAGCCGCGCAGGTCGGTGGCGGGCGCGGCGAGGTTGGCCATCACCGGCGCGAGCGCCCGGGTGAGCGGCCCGAAGGCACCGATCGCCGCGTTGAGGTTTCCGCCGCGCCCCGCGAGCGCAGCCCCGAGTCCGTCGGTCGTCTCCTGCACGCCCGCTCGCGTCGGCGCGGTGAACATGCCGAGGACCTTGTCAAGGTCGACCGTCGCCCCGGTGTCGGCGACCGGCACGGTCGCGCCGGTCGGCCAGCTGCGGCGCCCACGGCCGAGGTGGACGTCAAGGTACTTGGTGCCGATCGTCCCCTTCAGGGTGATCGTGAACCGGCTTGTGCGGGGCAGCGGCGCGATGTCCCGGTCGAGGGCGACGGTGACCCGGGCGACCGGCCGCCCGCCGGGGCCGTGGACGGCGCTGACGCTGTTGACGAAGCCGATCAGGCTGCCGCCCATCTGGACCTCGGCGCCGCGGGTGAGCTCCTCGGCGTTGGTGAACTCGAGGTGGAGGGTGTAGTGGGGGGTGAACGGGACGCTGTTGTTCGTCTCGAAGGCGAGCAGCACCCCGACGGCGAGCACGATCACCGTGACGAACCCGATCATCGCGCGGCTGCGCGGCGGGCGGCGTCCGCCCGGGGCGGCCCGCCGGCGTCCGCCGGCCGCGGGGCGGTGGCTCGGCGCGCTCACCGGCCCGCCCCGGTGAGGTAGCTCAGCAGGCGCCGCAGCGGGGCCGCGGCCGTTGCGGCCCCCGCGGCCGTCGCGGCGGTCGCGGTGAAGCTGCGGCCGCCCGGGTTGCCGGAGAAGTTCGCCGAGCAGCCCGGCACGGGGCTACGCGCATAGCCGGTGCAGGACCCGACCTGCAGGTCGGTGCGGAGGTAGTGGCCGTCGGCGTCAAAGCCGTTGGTCGCCCCGGCGCCGTTGAACAGCAGGGCCATCAGCGCCGGAATCGCCCCGCTGCCCGACAGGCTGCGGGTGAGGCTCGCCAGCGCGAGCACCGGCGCCGTCGCGCTCGTGCCGAGGCGGGCGAGGCGTCCGGCGAGCGGGTCGGTGGCGACGAGGTCGCCCTGTGAGGCCGCGGCGGCCCGCGACAGGGCGAGCAGCGCCGTCCGGGCCCGAGAAGCGAAGGGAACGAGGCCGGTGAGGGTCCGGTTCAGCGCCCCGGCGCTCGATCCGAGGTTCGCCAGGGCCGGGGTGCCGGCGTCGGCGAGGGCGCCGAGGTCGGCCATCAGCGGCCGCAGGCGCACGAGAAACCGAGGGAGGGCGTGGATCGTCGCGGAGATCGCCGCCTGCTGGGTCGCCGCCGCCGCCGCGGTGTGGGCCCCCGAGGTGATGAACCCGGCGAGGGAGCGGCGGGCGGCGGCAAGGGGACCGAGGACGCGCCGCGCGTCCCGGGCGAGGTTGGCGAGCGTGCGCGCCTGGCCGGCGAGCACGGTGAAGACACGGTTGGTCTGGGCAAGTCCGGGGTCGGCGCGGAGTATGACCGCATTGAGGTCGCTGCCGCGGGCGGCGAGCCCGGTGCCGAGCTGGTCGAGGATCGTGCTGAGCGCGACCCGCACCGGTTCGGTGGCGATGCTCGCAACGATGTCCGGGTCGATCGGTGAGCTCGTCCGGTCGACCCCGAGCAGGTGGGTTCCCGCCCCGGGGCCGCGGCGGATGAGCGGCAGCGCGGGGGCGGCGGCGGTCCCGGGGCTGCAGTCGACATAGCGTTCGGCGATCAGCGACTGGGGCCGGATCGCGCACGTCGCGTTGGTGTGCCAGGGGGTGAATCCGGGGGTGGTGACGGCGAGGTTGACGACCGCGAGATGGCCGGAGGTCACCGCTTCAGAGACGATCGTGCCGACCGGGGCGCCGGCGATCCGCACCTGCTCTCCCGGGGCGGCGTACCCGGCGTTGTCAAACAGCGCGCGCACCGTGTAGGGCGACGGTCCCGACCGGCTGTCGAGAACGACGAGGAAGACGACACCGGCGGCGGCGAGGAGGAGGACGAGGGCTCGCAAGCGTGCGCTCATGGCGTCTGGGCCGGGTTACAGCCGGGAACCGCGTAGGGGGTGGACCCGTCCGGGCTGGGCTGGACGGCGCTGCCGGGACAGCGGGCGCTGACGTGGGTGAGGCCGGCGTAACGGTCGGCCGGGGAGCGCAGCGTCAGCTGATTGGCCGCGGTGAGCGAGAAGGCGTTGAAGAACGGCTGGGTGCGGACGTAGTGACCGTTGGCGTCGTAGTAAGCACCGGCCTGGCCGAGGTCGCTGAGCGCGGAGACGATGTCCGGCGTGTAGGCAAGCAGTGTGTCGAGCTGGGTCTGGGAGACGTTCATCGCGCGGATGTCCGCGGGGAACGCCACCCGAGAGGCCCGCGCCAGCCCCGGGGTGGCGCTGAGCAGTCCGGCGGCGGCGGGCAGCACCCGGGCGAGACGGGTGACCGTCGGCTCGGCGACGCGCAGCAGCGTGTCGAGCGCGGCGCTGAAGGCCGGGAGACGCCGGACGGCGCCGGTGGCGACGCTCACGACCGGGGCGAGCGTGTTGAGGGTGACGATCGTGCTGGCGAGGGTTCGCCGCGAGCGGGTGAGGGTGAGCGGCAGCACGGTGAGGGTGCGCTGGAGGGCACCCGCACGGGCGGCGATCGCGCCGGTCGCGGTCGCCGTCGCGCTGACGAGCGTCTCGAGTTGGCCGGCCCGGGCAGCGAGAGCGCCGAGCGCCGTCGCGCCGTGCACGAGCAGACCGTCGAAGGCCCCCTCCTGGCGGGTCAGTTCCGCCGTCAGGGCCGCGGTCGAACCGAGCGCCGGATCGAGGTAGTGCAGGGTCGCGTTCGCCGCCGCCGAGCGGCCCCGGATCGCGGTCGCCTCCCCGCCGATGATGCGGGCGAGCGCGGCCCGGGTGGGCGCGCCGAAGCTGTCGAAGACGGCGTCGAAGGAGACCTCGGCGTGGGTGTCGACACTCGGGATCGTCGCCCCGGAGGCGAGGGCCGGCGCCCGAGCGGGCCCGGGCTGGAGGGTGATGTAGTGCCCGGCGATACTCGCCAGGCCGCTGTCCTCGATCCGCGCGACCGTCCCCTCATGCAGCGGCAGCGGAAGGACCGGGTCGAGGCTGACGGTGACCGCCGCCTGCCCGTCGGGGGTGAGCCCGATCGAGTCGACGAGCCCGACCTGGGCCGGGCCGACGAGCACCTCATCCCCGCTCACCAGGCCCGAGGCGTCACTGAAGACGAGCACGAGCCGGTACCGGGCGGGCGCGACCGTGACGACCGCGATCACCGCGATCACCGCGGCGATCAGCGCCAACAGCGCGATCGGTCGCGCGGTGGCCTTGGCGGCGGTAGCGGATATGGACGTTCCTCTCCTCGATGAAGCGCGCCTCCCCAGACCGGTGGGATGGTAGTTGACCCCCGGGCGGAGCCCGCCGGTTGGTCCCCCGGCCGCGGACAGGCGGTGGGATTGACCGCTGAGACCGGATCCATCCCCGTCGGGGGCGGGCCGGGCTCAGTCGGCGCGGCGCGGCGCGCGGGCGCGCTTGACGAGCAGGGCGGCGCCGAGCGCGCCACCGAGGTCGCCGAGGCCGGCGAGGGTGACAACCGGCCGGCGGTGGCCGGGGAACAGGTGCGGTCCCATCGCCGCCTCAATCCGGGTCACGTACTCCTCCCCGAAGCGCGTTCCGAGCCCGCCGCCGATCACGACCGCCTCCACGTCGAGGAGGTTGACCGCCGAGGCGATCCCCGCCCCGAGGGCGTCGACGGCCTCACCGATCAGCTTGGTGGCGACGGGGTCGCCGTGACCGACCGCGTGGGCCCACACCGAGGAGGTGAAGCGATCCCGTCCCTTCTTCTCCATGATCGAGAGCAGGTCGGACTTCTTGTGGTGCTTGATCAGCCGCCGGGCCTTGCTCTCCATCGAGGCGCGCCCCGCGTAGGCCTCGACGCAGCCGCGGTTCCCACAGCCACAGCGCCGGCCCCCGGGCTTGTACAGCACGTGCCCGATCTCCCCCGCCCCGCCGCGGCCGTGCCAGAGCTCCTTGTCGAGGATGACCCCCCCGCCGACCCCGGTCCCCCAGAACACCCCGAGCAGGGAGGTGAACTGCTTGGCGGCGCCGATGGTGAACTCGGCTTCGGTCCCGACGGCGACGTCGTTGCCGACGACGACCCGGGTCCCGAGCGCGGTCGAGAGCGTCTCACCGAGCGGAAAGCTGCCCTCCCAGTCGTTGAGATTGCGGGCGGCGGTGACGACGCCGGTGGCCGAGTCGACCGCCCCGGGCGAACCGACCCCGATCCCGAGCAGGGCGGCGGGTTCCACGCTCGCCTTCGTCGCCGCCTCCGACACCGCCGCGGCCATCTGACGGGCGACCGCTTCGGGCCCGCCCTCCTGGGGGGTCGGATGCCGTGCGCTGCCGAGCACCTTGTTGTAGCCGTCGACGACGATCGCCTCGATCTTCGTCCCGCCGAGGTCGATTCCACCGCGCAGAGAAGCCATCGGGCCATCCTCGCACACCGGTCCGTGCGGGTCGCCGCTGCGTCCGGTCGCCGGTGCGCCCGGGCCTCGCTCAGGCCCAGCTGCGCCGGTAGTGCTCCTGCTCGACCGTCAGCGTGTCGATGGCCACCCCGACGGCGGCGAGCTTGAGCCGCGCGACCTCCGCGTCGATCTCCGCCGGGACGGGGACGACCCCGGAACCGAACCGGTCGGGCGTGCGGACGAGCGCCTCGACCGCGAGGGCCTGCAGTGCGAAGCTGACGTCCATCACGGCCGCAGGATGGCCCTCGGCCGCGGCGAGGTTGACGACGCGACCACGCGCGATGAGGTTGAGCACGCGACCGTCGGCCAACGCGTAGGCGTCGACGAGTGGGCGCACGGACGTCGGCGGCCCGGTGGCCGCCGACGTGAGCGCATCGAGGTCGATCTCGACGTCGAAGTGGCCGGCGTTGGCGAGCAGGACGCCGCTCTTCATCGCCGCGAAGTGAGGGGCGCTGAGCACGCGCCGTGAGCCGGTGACAGTGATGAAGATGTCGCCCCGCGCGGCCGCGGCGAGGGCGGGCATCACCTCATATCCGGCCATCCGCGCCTCGAGCGCGCGGAGCGGGTCGACCTCACAGACGATCACCGCCGCCCCCGCCCCGCGAGCGCGCTCGGCGACCCCCATCCCGGCGGACCCGTATCCGAGGATGACGACGCACTGCCCCGCGAGCAGCACGTTGGAGGCGCGGACGATCCCGTCCAGCGCCGACTGTCCGGTCCCGTGCCGGTCGTTGAGGGCCCGCTCGGTGCGGGCCTCGTTGACGGCGAGGACGGGGAAGGCGAGCGCGCCGTCGGACGCGGAGAAGGCCCGTCGCAGCGCGAGCAGGCCGGTCGTCGTCTCCTCGGTCCCGCCCAGGCGCGGGCGGGCGCCCAGCAGCAGGTCCCCGCCGTCATCGAGCACGACGTCCGGTGCGGTGCCGGCAAGCTCGCGCACGCCGCGCTCATAGGCGCTGAAGTCGTCGCCGTGGCGGCCCCGGACGGTGATCTGGGCGCTGGTCAGCTCGTCACTGACGTCGTCCTGGGCCGACAGCGGGTTGGCCGAGCAGACCGCGACCTCGGCACCGGCGCCGAGGAGCGCGCGGACGAGCACCGCGGTCTCCGCGGTGAGGTGCAGACAGGCCGCGACCCGTACCCCCGCGAGCGGCCGCTCGTCACGGAGACGAGCGGCCACGGACGCGAGGACGGGCATCTGGGAGGCGGCCCAGGCGATCCGGTCAGCCCCGGCGCGCATGGAGATCCCGCGGGGTCACGCTCGCCGTGCGGGCTAGTAGCGGTAGCGCTCGGGCTTATAGGGCCCGTCGACGGGCACGCCGAGGTAGGCGGACTGCGTGTCGGTGAGGGTGGTCAGCTTGACCCCGAGCGCGTCGAGGTGGAGGCGGGCGACCTTCTCATCGAGGTGCTTGGGCAGCACGTAGACGTCGGTGCCGTAGTGACCGTCGGCGTTGTGGGCGAACAGCTCGATCTGGGCGATCACCTGGTTGGTGAACGAGTTGGACATGACAAAGCTCGGGTGGCCGGTCGCGTTGCCGAGGTTGAGCAGACGGCCCTCCGACAGGACGATGATCGCGTGACCGTCGGGGTAGACCCACTTGTCGACCTGGGGCTTGATGTTGACCCGCTCGATCCCCGGGGTGCGCGTGAGCCCGGCCATGTCGATCTCATTGTCGAAGTGGCCGATGTTGCCGACGATCGCCTGATGCTTCATCTGCGCCATGTGCTCGGCGCGGATGACATCCCGGTTGCCGGTCGTCGTGATGAAGATGTCACCCTCGGCGAGGACGTCCTCGAGGGTCGTCACCTGGTACCCGTCCATCGCCGCCTGCAGCGCGCAGATCGGGTCGATCTCGGTGACGATCACCCGGGCCCCCTGACCGCGAAGGGACTCCGCACACCCCTTGCCGACGTCACCGTAACCGCAGACGACGGCGACCTTGCCGCCGATGAGGACGTCGGTCCCCCGGTTGATGCCGTCGATCAGGCTGTGCCGGCAGCCATACTTGTTGTCGAACTTCGACTTCGTCACCGAGTCGTTGACGTTGATGGCGGGAAACAGGAGCTTGCCGTCGCGGGCGAACTCATAGAGCCGGTGCACGCCGGTGGTCGTCTCCTCGGTGACGCCGCGGATGTTGGCGGCGATCGTCGTCCAGCGACGGGGATCCTCGCCGAGGGAGCGACCGAGCAGGGCGAGGATGATCGCGAACTCCTCGTTGTCGGCGCCGGCCGGATCGGGAACCGCTCCGGCAGCCTCGAACTCGACGCCCTTGTGGATGAGCAGGGTCGCATCCCCGCCGTCGTCGAGGATCATGTTCGGTCCGCCGTCGAAGCCGATCAGGGCCTGCTCGGTGCACCACCAATACTCCTCGAGGGTCTCCCCCTTCCACGCATACACCGACACCCCGCGCGGGTTCTCGACGCTGCCGTCGGGGCCGACGACGACGGCCGCCGCAGCGTGGTCCTGGGTCGAGAAGATATTGCAGGAGACCCAGCGCACCTCCGCCCCGAGGGCGACGAGCGTCTCGATCAGCACCGCGGTCTGCACCGTCATGTGCAGCGAACCCATGATCTTGGCGCCCTTGAGCGGCTGGGCGGCGGCGTACTCGGCGCGGGTGGCCATCAGGCCGGGCATCTCGTGCTCGGCGAGGGTGATCTCCTTGCGGCCGAACTCGGCGAGCCCGAGCTCGGCGACCTTGTAGTCGAGGGTGGTGGTCGTGGTGCTCACGTCATCTCCGTTGTCGGGGTGGGGCTCGCCGGGCGTCCCGGCGGGTCGGGGTTCTCACCGTCACTCACGGTGCGATACCGAGCAGCCGCTGGTGACGCAACTGCTCGAAGCTGAGCCAGTCGCCCGGGGCGACCTCGGCGGGGCGCTCGGGGGTGGCGGCCAGCCAGGCCTGCACGTCGGCGGCGAGGCGCTCGTCCTGCTCGAGGCGCCGGGCAAAAGCGATGTCGGACAGGCTCAGGTCATGCCGGGTGAGCAGTTCCTTGAGGGTGGCGAGGCGCTGCAGCTCCCCGGGTCCGTAGATCCGGTAGCCCGCGCCCGTGCGCTCGGGCGACACGAGCCCGGCCTGCTCGACGTAGCGCAGCATCCGTGCCGACCAGCCGGTCGTCTGTGCCGCCTCATTGATCGTCAGCCCGTCCATGACCGAGGCCAACCTTATCACTGCCGTGTCAAGGTTGGACCGGGCTCGGGCCCGGCCGCCGCTCAGGAACCGGCGCTCAGCACCCGGTGGTAGAGGTCGACGAGGTGGTCGAGGAGGATCCGGGTGACCGCTCGCTGCAGCGGCGTCTCCCCCGCCTCCACGACGCTGAGGTCGCCGAGTCGGTCTCGCCGGCCCGCCGGTGTCGCCGGCATCGCCAATTCGGCGCGGGCGATCCGCTTGGCCGGTGTATCGCGTCCCGAGTCGGGACCCCAGGCGCGGGCGAGCCGGGCAACGTGTGCGGCGCCGTCCTCGATCTCCGCCGCGCTCACCGGGACGAGCCCGCCGAGCCGGGCCAGCTCAAGGCAGGCGACGAGCGCGTAGGCGCTCGCCAAGCCCGGCCGGGGAAAGCCTCCGGGGACCGGGATCACCGGCACGCCGTGGGCCCGAGCGGCGGCGGCGAGGGCGCCTCCGGTTCCGAGCACGACCCGCCGGGCGATGAGGTCGGCCCCCTCGGCGCTCCCCGCGGCGGTCGCGGCGGTCGCGGCGGTCGCGGCGAAGGCGCCAAGCACCGCGGCGTCCTCGCCGTCGTAGCTGGCCAGCAGCACGGCGGCCGGTGCAGCCGGTCGGTCGGGGACGCGATCGAAGACCGCCAGGGGTGCGCCGAGGCGCGGAATCAGCGCCTCCCGAGCGCGCTGTGCCCCGAGCTCGAGCCCGTCAACGGCGACGACCTGGATCCCGCCCGGTGTCGCCCGGGGGGCGAGATTGGCGGACTGTACGCGCCAGAGGGCGTCCCGGAGGTGCTCGGCGAGGTCGAGGATCTCCGCGAGGGTGCCGTCCGGGTCGGCGGCACGTACGGCCTCGGGGCCGAGGGGATCGGTGGCGGACACGCGGAGCGACCCTGGCGTTCAGCTCGAGAACCGGATCGCTCCGGCGGGGATCTCGGTGCCGGGGAAGATGCGCATCCCGTTGACGATCTCGTTGTCGTCCCCGATTTGCACCCCGGCACCGATCACCGCCCCGCGGGAGATCAGACAGTTGTCGCCGACGGTGACGTCGGCGGCGAGGATCGAGCCGTTGATCCGGGTCCGGGCACCGATCCGGACGCCGTCGTGGAGGACCGAGTCGGTGATGTGGGAGCCCGCCCCGATCCGGCAGTTCTCGCCGAGCACGGCGAGCCCGCCGACGATCGCTTCGGGTCCGATGTGGGAACCCGCGCCGACGATCGCGGGGCGGACGACGCGGCCCTCCACGGTCGCGCCCTCGGTGAGACAGCCGCCGTGGGCGGCGAGGCGACGGCCGATCGCCGTCGCGACGTTCGCGTTGAGGATGTCGAAGGTCCCCTCGAGGTAGCGTTTAGGGGTTCCGATGTCCATCCAGTAGCCGGACGCCTCGTAACCGTAGAGGCCGTTGCCGACGAGGCGGGGAAAGACATCGCGCTCAATCGAGAAGTGGCTTCCGCAGGCGGGAAGGTCGTCGAGGATCTCCTTCTCGAACACGTAGGCGCCCGCGTTGATCAGGTTGGTGGAGACCGCATCGTCGGGACCGGGCTTCTCGAGGAACTCGCGGACCGAACCGTCGGGGTACAGAGGCACGAGCCCGTAGGAGGAGACATCGTCGACGGGATGAAGGGCGAGGGTACCGCGGGCGCCGGTCCTCAGGTGCTGGGCAAGCTGGGCGGACAGGTCCATGTCCGTCAGCGTGTCACCGTTGAGCATGAAGAACCGGTCCTGCAGGTGCGGCTCGGCGTACTTGAGGGCACCGCCGGTCCCCAGCGGCTCGGGCTCGACGACGTAGGTGAGCGTGAGGCCGAGCGCGGACCCGTCACCGAGCACCGCCTCGAGCTGGTCAGGCAGGAAGCCGCAGGACAGGATCACCTCATCGATCCCGTGGGCCTTGACCCACTCGAGCTGATAGGTGAGGAACGGACGGTCGACGAGGGTGACGATCGGCTTGGGCAGCAGCGAGGTGAGCGGCCGCAGCCGGGTCCCCTTGCCGCCGACGAGAATCAGCGCCTGCATCCATCTCCTCCGTCGTGTCGGTGGGCGGCCGGCGCGGCCCGGTCCTCAACGTCCAATGCCCTCATAGACGAACCCGGCTCCCCGGACCGTCTCGGGATCGAGGAAGTTGCGGCCGTCGATGACGGTCCGCCCGCCGGCGGCCTGCGCGACGGCGTTCCAGTCGAGGACGGCGAACTCCGGCCACTCCGTGACGATCACGATCGCATCCGCTCCGGTGACCGCCGCCATCGCCGAGGACGCGAACTCGACCCCGCCCATCAGCTTGCGGGCTTCGTTCTCAGCGATCGGGTCATAGGCGACGACCTGGGCGCCGTCGGCCTGCAGGCGGGCCGACAGCACCAGGCTGGACGCTTCCCGCATGTCGTCGGTGTTCGCCTTGAAGGCGAGGCCGAGCAGGGCGACCCGTTTGCCGACGAGGCTGCCGAGATGCTTCTGGAGCTTGGCGATCACCCGCCGTTTCTGCAGTTCGTTGACCTCGATGACGGCGGTGAGCAGCTGAAAGTGGTAGCCGGTGTTGCCGGCGAGCTGTTTGAGCGCTGAGACGTCCTTGGGGAAACAGGAGCCGCCGTACCCGATCCCGGGCGCGAGGAACTTGTCCCCGATCCTCCGGTCCAGTCCCATCCCGCGCGCCACCTCGAGGACATCCGCGCCGGTTTCCTCGCAGACGTTGGCGATCTCGTTGATGAAGCTGATCTTCGTGGCGAGGAACGCGTTGGCGGCCATCTTGATCATCTCCGCGCTGTTGATGTCGGTCCGCACGACCGGTGCGTGCAGCGGCGCGTAGAGATCGACGACGGCCTCCCCCGCCCAGTCTCCCCGGTCGCCGACGACGATCCGGTCCGGGTGGCGGAAGTCCTCCAGCGCGGTGCCCTCCTTGAGGAACTCGGGGCAGGACACGTAGGCGAACCCGGTCCGGCCGCGCTGGTCGAGGATGCGGCGGATGATCGTCCCGGTCCCGACCGGCACCGTCGACTTCATCACCAGAGAGTGGGAGTCGGAATCGGGCAGGGAATCGACGACCGCATGCACAGCGGACAGGTCGGCATCCCCGGAGTAGGTCGGCGGGGTGCCGACGGCGACGAACAGGAGCCGGGCGCGCTCGAGCGCGGGAGCGAGCTCGGTGCCGAAGTGCAGACGCGCGCGGTGGGCGGCGATCGTCTCGGCCAGTCCCGGCTCGTAGATCGGCACCTGCCCGCGCGAGAGCGACTCGATCTTGGTCGCGTCGATGTCGACGCAGTGGACCTCATGACCAAGCTCAGCAAAACCCGCGGCGGTGACGAGGCCAACGTACCCGGTGCCGATGACCGCGACCGGCTCACGCTCAGAAGACATTGTCTCCCCTGGCCAGCTCAGCCGCTGACCGGCTCGGCGTCCTTGACGAGGATCAGAACCCGGTTGTCGGCGACCTGGAGGTAGCCGTCGCCGGTCTTGAAGGTGAGGATCTCCGTGTCGCTCTTGTACAGGCGCAGCTCGCTTGCCTCGACGGTCGCCAACAGCGGCTCGTGGTGGGCGAGGATGCCGATCGATCCGACCGTTGTCCGAGTCGAGATCTGCTCGACCTCGCCATTGAAGACCTCACCCTCGGGGGTGAGCACTTCGACGGGAAAGGGTGTGTGGGGCATGGTGGTGGGCTCCTAGGTCCCCGTCATCCGGCCTGGGCGGCCTTGACGACGTCATCGATGCTGCCCTTGAGCAGGAAGTGGCGCTCGGCGATCTCGTCGTGCTTGCCCTCGAGGATCTCCTTGAAGCCGCGAATCGTCTCGGCGATCGGCACATACACGCCCGGCGTCCCGGTGAACACCTCGGCGACGTGGAAGGGCTGGGAGAGGAAACGCTCGAGCTTACGGGCCCGGTTGACGGTCACCTTGTCATCGTCGGAGAGCTCGTCGATGCCGAGGATCGCGATGATGTCCTGGAGGTCCTTGTAGCGCTGGAGGACCTGCTTGACCTGGTTGGCGACGTTGAAGTGCTCCTCGCCGACGATGTCGGGCTTGAGGATCGTCGAGGTCGAGCCGAGCGGGTCGACGGCCGGGTAGATCCCCTTCTCGGCGATCGACCGCTCCAGCGACGTCGTCGCGTTGAGGTGGGCGAACGCGGAGGCGGGCGCCGGGTCCGTGAGGTCGTCGGCGGGGACGTAGATCGCCTGGATCGAAGTGACCGAGCCGTTGCGGGTCGAGGTGATCCGCTCCTGCAGGGCACCCATCTCCGAGGACAGCGTGGGCTGGTACCCGACCTGGCTCGGCATCCGGCCGAGCAGGGCGGAGACCTCCGAGCCGGCTTGGACGAAGCGGAAGATGTTGTCGATGAACAACAACACGTCCTGACCCTCGGTGTCGCGGAAGTATTCGGCCATCGTCAGCCCCGACAGGGCGACACGCATACGCGCACCGGGCGGCTCGTTCATCTGCCCGAAGCACAGCATCGTCTTGTCGATGACGCCCGACTCCTTCATCTCCCGCCACAGGTCATTCCCCTCGCGGGAGCGCTCACCGACGCCACAGAACGCCGACAGACCCCCATGCTCCTGGGCGAGGTTGTTGATCAGCTCCTGGATGATGACGGTCTTGCCGACCCCGGCGCCGCCGAACAGGCCGACCTTGCCGCCCTTGGCGTAGGGGGCGATCAGGTCGACGACCTTGATCCCGGTCTCGAACATCTCCGTCGTCGGGGACAGATCCTCGACCCTCGGGGCGCTGCGGTGGATCGGCCGCCGCTCCGTGTCGGCCGGGAGTTCGGGGCCGTTGTCGATCGTCTCGCCGAGCACGTTGAAGATCCGTCCGAGGGTCGCCCGGCCGACGGGGACCGAGATCGGACGACCCGAGTCGACAACCTCGATGCCGCGAGCGAGACCGTCGGTCGAGTCCATCGCGACGGCGCGGACCCGGTCGTCGCCGAGGTGCTGCTGCACCTCGAGCACGAGCGGCTCGCCGTGCTGGACGGCGACGTCGGTGTCGTTCTCGTCGGCGGCCGCCGCTGGACGCTGGACGATCAGGGCGTGGTTGATCGCGGGAAGCCGCCCGGGGAAGGTGGCCTCGACGACGACCCCCTGGATCTCCAAGATTGTGCCTACGTTCTGCTCAGTGGTCACTGACATATCGGTTCTCCAGTGGGTTCCTAGGCGACGCCCTCGGCGCCGGCCACGACTTCCATGATCTCCTGCGTGATCGCCGCCTGACGGGCTCGGTTCATCGCGAGGGTGAGGTCTTCAATGATGGTCTTCGCATTGTCGGTCGCGTTGCGCATCGCGGACATCCGAGCCCCGTGCTCGGAGGCAGTCGAGTCCAGCAGCGCCCGGTAGATCGACACCTCGACGTAATCGGGGACGAGCCGGGTGAGGATCTCGTCGGGTCCGGGCTCGTATTCAGGCGCGGTCGCGATCCGCCCCCCGGCGGCCCCCGGCTCCTCACCCTCCCCGTCGGCGTCGAGGATCGAGGCCTGCTGCAGGGGCAGCAGCGTCTCCCGGGTCACTGTCTGGGTCACCGCGGAGACGAAGTGGTTGTAGATCACCTCGACGCGATCGACCTCCCCGCTGACGTACGCGTCGATCACGGCGGCGGCGATCCGCTGGGCGTCCGCATAGGCGGGCCGGTCCGAGAACCCCTCAAAGGACGCCTTGGGCTCGAATTTGCGGAACCGAAGTGAGGAGGCGGGTTTCTTGCCGGAGGCGAAGAACACCGCGCCGACCCCGCCGGCTTCCGCCTCCCGCGCGGCGGCGACGCCGGCGCGGACGATCTGGGAGTTGAAGGCACCCGCGAGGCCGCGGTCCCCGGCGATCAGGAGCAGGCCGACGTTCTCCACCGACTCGCGTTCGCTGAGGATCGGCAGGTTCGGCAGCGTCCCGGCCGCGGCGGCGGCCTGGCGGGTCATCCGGCGGATGCCGTTCGCATACGGGGCAAGCAGGGCGATCCGCTCCTCCGCGCGACGGAGCCGGGCGGCGGCGACCATCTCCATCGCCCGGGTGATCGTCTGGATGTTTTTGACCGACGCGATGCGGTTCTTGACGTCTCGCTGGGATTCAGCCATGGGAATCTCGGGTCACGTGCGGGTCGCCGCGCCGCCGCTAGGCGGCGACGGCCTCCTCGACCGCGAGGCCCTCCTCATCCAGGTCGTATCCGAAGTCCGACGCGTACTGGGCGACCGCGTCCTTGAGCTCGACCTGGGTCTCCTCAGACCAGTCGCCCCCGGCGAGCTTGCCCAACAGCTCACCGTGGCCGGCGCGGACATGGTCGGAGAGCCCCGAGAGGAACCGCTCGACCTTCTCGGTGAGGATGCGGTCGAGGTAGCCGTTCGTCGCGGCGAAGATCTGGACGACCTGCTCACCGACGGGGACCGGCTGGCGCTCACCCTGGTTGAGCGTCTTGACGAGCCGCTCCCCGCGAGCGAGCGTCCGCTGGGTGTCGGCGTCGAGGTCGGAGCCGAACTGGGCGAAGGCCTGGAGCTCCCGGTACTGGGAGAGCTCGAGCTTGAGCCGGCCCGAGGTCTTGTTCATCGGGCGGATCTGGGCGGCGCCGCCGACCCGCGAGACGGAGATGCCGACGTTGATCGCCGGCCGCACCCCGGAGTTGAACAGCTTCGGCTCGAGGAAGATCTGGCCGTCGGTGATCGAGATGACGTTCGTCGGGATGTAGGCCGATACGTCACCGGCCTGGGTCTCGATGATCGGCAGCGAGGTCATCGACCCGCCCCCAAGCTCATCCGAGAGCTTCACCGCCCGCTCGAGCAGCCGGCTGTGGAGGTAGAAGACGTCGCCCGGGTAGGCCTCGCGGCCCGGCGGGCGGCGCAGCAGCAGCGACATCTGCCGGTAGGCGTAGGCGTGCTTGGTGAGATCGTCGTAGATGGTGAGGGCGTGACCGCCCTTGTAGAGGAAGTACTCCCCCATCGCCGCGCCCGCGTACGGGGCGAGGTAGGTGATCGGGGCGGACTCGTCGGCCGCTGCCATCACGATGATCGTGTTGGCGAGGGCGCCGGCGTCCTCGAGCTGCTTGGCGAGGGCGACGACCGTCGCCTTGCGCTGGCCGATCGCCACGTAGATCGAGACGATCCCCGAGTCCTTGTTGTTGATGATCGTGTCGACGGCGATCGCCGTCTTCCCGGTCTGGCGGTCACCGATGATCAGCTCCCGCTGGCCGCGGCCGATCGGAATCATCGCGTCGATCGCCTTGATCCCGGTCTGCAGCGGTTCGGTGACCGGCTGGCGGGCTATCACCCCGGGCGCCTTGTGCTCGGCCGGACGGAACGCGGTCGTGTGAATCGGCCCCTTACCGTCGATCGGGTTGCCGAGCGGGTCGACGATACGGCCGAGCATCGCCTCGCCGACGGGGATCTGCAACAGCCGGCCGGTCCGCTTGACGGTCGTCCCCTCACTGATCTCCTCCCAGGGCCCGAACAACACGGCGCCGACGTTGTCAGCCTCGAGGTTGAGAGCGAGCCCGGTCACCCCGTGGGGCAGCTCGAGCATCTCGAAACTCATCGCGTTCTCGAGGCCGTGGATGCGGGCGATGCCGTCCGCGACCGACAGCACCGTGCCGACCTCGGTGAGGTCTGCGGAGGTGGTGTCGAGGCCCTCGATGCGGCTTTTGAGGATGGAGGTGATCTCGTCCGGGTTGATCTGCATGAGAGAGGCTCCTTTGTAAGCCTGTGCGACGTGGCGGCGCGCTACTGCGCCGCCACCTGCTTTGCAAGGTTGTCGAGCTGTGTCTTGACCGAGGCGTCCATGATCCGATTGCCGACCCGCAGGACGATCCCGCCGACGATGTCCGGGTCGACGCGCGAGCTCAACTCGATCGTCTCCCCGGTCTGATCGCCGATCCGGGCCCCGATCGCGTGGATCGTCGCCGCGTCGAGCGGAACCGCCGTGACGATCGAGACCGGAAGCCGGTGGTTGGCCTTATCCCAGAGCACCTCAAAGCGCGTCCGGATGCGGAACAGCGCGGGCATCCGATGGCGCTCGATCAGCGCCTCGAGGAAGTTCATCAGCTCCGGATCGCCGTCGCTGACCGCCCGCGCCAGACCCGCCTTCTTCTCTTGGGCGGAGAAGTACGGGCTGAAGAAGAACAGCTGCGCGTCCCGGTTGGCCGAGAGCATGTCCGTGAACTGGAGGAGCTGCTCTCGGATCAACTCGAGCTTGTCGTGTTCGGAGGCGACCTCAAACAGGGCGCGGGCGTAGACCTCGGCGATCTCGTCCATGGGCGGATGTCAGCGGCAGGGCAGCGGTCAAGACCGCCGGCCTAGCGCTTGCCTCCCGACAGCGCGCTGAAGTCAAGCTCGGACAGGGCGTCGTCGATGAGCCGTCGGTGATCGTCGTCGGTGAGCGTCTTGCGCGTCACCTTCTCCGTCGCGGCGACGGTGAGCTTGGCGACCTCGGCCCGGATCTGGCCGAGGGCCCGCTCGGTCTCAGCGCTGATCTCGGCGCGGATCTGCTCGAGCTTGCGTTCGCGCTCGGCGTTCGTCTCCTCGACGACCTGACGGTGGTGAGCCTCCCCGGCCTTGTGGGCGCGGTCGATGATCTCCTCGGCCTGTTTGCGGGCCTCGGTGAGGCGCTGGCGGTACTCCTCCAGCACGCTGTCGGCCTCCGCCCGCAACTGGGCGGCCGAGTCGATCTCCGAGTTGATGCTCGCCGCCCGCTCGTCAAGGATCTTGCCGATCGCCGGGAACACCGTTCGTTTGAGGATGTAGGCGACGATCAGGAAGACGACGAGCACCCAGATCATCAGCCCGACGTTCGGGGTGATGAGGAAGGATCCGCTCGCGGCGATCGGAATGTGGCTGGCGACGGGCATGCGGGCGCCTTAGAACAGGAAGGCTGCGATGAAGCCGCCGACGAGGCCGTAGAAGAAGCAGGCCTCGGTGAGGGCGAAGCCGAGCCACTGGTCGCGCTCGATGTCGCCGCGCAGCTCGGGCTGACGGGTCTTGGACTGGATGGCCGCGCCGAAGACGGAGCCGATGCCCGCACCCGCGCCCGCCGCGCCGCCACCGGCACCGACGCCGAGCGCGATCGCCTCACCGGCCTTCTTTCCGTAGGTCGTCGGGTCGACCGCCGCCAAGAACGGGTGGAAGATCGACAGGAAGTGGAGGAACAGCATTTGGACTCGTTGGCTCCTTGCTTTGGCTAGTGGGAGGTGACCGCGTCACCGAGGTAGATCGCGGTCAAGATGGAGAAGATGAAGGCCTGGAGGGCGGCGATGAGGACGGCCTCAAAGGCATAGATGGCGATCCCGAGGGGGAGCAGCAGCCACTGCACCCACTGGTCGCCGACGAGCACGCCGAGCTCGCCGCCCATGAAGGCGATGAGCATGTGCCCGGCCAGCAGGTTGGCCCAGAGCCGGACGGTGAGCGAGATCAGCCGGAGGAAGTAGGAGAGGATCTCGATGACGAAGATCAGCGGGACGATCGGGCCGCTCACGCCGGAGGGCATCAGGCTCTTGAAGAAGGCGAGCGGGTTGTAGTGGTTGTGCTTGAGCCGCTCCCAGCTGAACAGGGCGAACACCATCAGGGCGAGCATCAGCGGGAACGCGACGTTCGTGTCGGCTGCGTAGATCTGGAAGCTCGGAAGGTGGGCGCCGAAGATGGTGAACTTGTCGATCGAGTTGACCGGCAGCGGGATGTATCCGATCAGGTTCGTGACGAGGATGAACACGAACAGGGTCGCGATCAGCGGGAAGTACTTGCGGGCCATGTCCTCGCCGGGCAGGTTGTCGCCGGCGAGCGAGTCGGTGAGGTTGTAGAAGCTCTCCACCGCGACCTGGAGGCGACCGGGACGCCGGCGCAACCGCCGGACCGTGTAGCCGAGGATCCCGATCGTGAGAACCGCCGCGAGCAGGACATAGAGCACGCCCTTGTTGAAGTCGATCGGCCCGACGGCGAACCAGGTATCGAGCTTGAACTCGTTCGTCGGCGTGAACACACCGGAGGCGACCGCGGGTGCCTTGTGGGACTTGAACCCGAAGACGGCGATGAAGAAGATGAGGCCGGCGAGCCAGAAGCCGAACAGGCCGAGGCCGACCTTCTTGGCCGTCGACATGCCCGACTTGGTGGGACCGGGGGACGGGGCGGTGATGGCGCTCATGACGGGTTCTCCGGGCCGGACCGGAGCGGGCCGGCGGGGGCGGGTTCGGCGGCGGCGAGCGCACCGCTGAACAGGCGGACGATGAAGGCGATGCTGTAGGCGGCAAAGATGACGAGGGCGGCGGTGAGGCCGTCGGAGTGGTTTCCGGCCAGGTCGGCGACGATGATCGCCGCCGCGAGCAGCCAGATCCGGCCGAAGGCCTCGAACAGGTTCGCCCCCGCGCGCCGGACCGGGTCCTCGACCCGAGCGGTGAACCGGCGGTCGACGACCTGGGCGAGCCGCGAAAGGATCCAGCCGGCCGCCCCGACGCAGTAGCCGAGCACGGGCGCGCCGAGCGCGAGGGCCGGAGCAGCGCCGACGACGATCACCGCCACGTCGAGCAGACGCGGGGAGAGGACGGGCAGCGGACGGGGGTCGGCCTTGAGCGTCACCGGCACGGGACACTCCGGGAATGGCGCGGGCGACACCACGCGGTTTCGTGGACGAATGTGATCAAGTCTGAATACCTGGTGGGGCGAGAGGCCTGCCCGGGACAGGGCGCCGCATGCTAGCCGATTCTCCGTTCCGTTAGCAGGCCATTAGGCCAGCGCAACGGGCGGAGCGAGTCGCCGCGGCCCCGTCAATGTAGCGAGCCAACCCCGACCGCGTCGGCTCGGCGTCAACCCCACACCGCCGGGACCGGTCTCGCCGCCGAGACCCTCCGGGCGGTCTCCGCTCCGACGCAGATCCGAGCCCCGCCCGAGCGTCAGGGTTCGCCGAGCTCGACGAGCTTCTCGGTGACGCGTGCGCGTTTGGCCAACAGCGTCGCCTCGAGCGCGCGCAGCTCGGCGATCCGGCCCTGCACAAGGCCGAGCTGGGTCTCGATGTGCTGACCGGCCTGGGCGATCAGCTCGCGGCGACGGGCGCCGTCCGCGGTCGCCGACAGCTCGGCGCGGATCTCCGCCCGGGCGGTCTCGGCCTCGAGCAGTTGGGAGAGCTGATCGAGACTGAGGCCGAGGAGGTCGCGCAGACGGACGATCTCCCGGATCCGCTCGACCTCGGCGGCACCGTAGGAGCGGTGCTTGCCCTGAATGCGGTCATCCGGGGTGCCGAGCAGCCCGAGCTCCTCGTAGTAGCGGATCGTTCGGGGGGTCGTGCCGGTCAGCTCGGCGACCTCCCCGATCCGCATCCGCGCGCCGCTTCGCTCCGCCTCCGCGGACGGAAGCCCGAGACCGACGCCGGCGGGGCTGGCCCCCGTGTGGGGCACGGCACCCATCAGGCGGCCACCGGCTCAGACTCGGGCACCAGCTCCGGCTCGGCCGCCGCCGGGCTGACGTGTTTGGGCCGGGAGAAGGCGACGATCGCCCCGAGCACCGACACCCCGCACAGGCACCACAGCGCGAGATGCAGGTTGGCCAGGAACGGGGCGAGCTGGGCGGTGGAGATCCGCGCCCCGAGGCCGCTGAACACGTTGTAGAGGGTCTGCTTGGGAACGCTCGCGGTGACGACCGCCATCACGAAGGCGATCGACAGCACCGCACCCGTGTTCTGCACGAGCACCCGCGCGCCCGAGGCGATGCCGCGGCGATGCGGGGCCACCGTGCCCATCATCGCCGCCGTGTTCGGCGAGTTGAACATCCCCGAGCCGATCCCGACGATGAGCTGGAAGAGGGCCGGGAACCAGTAGCTCGTGTCGCGCTGGAGGATCGTCATCAGCCCGAGCCCGAGAGCGGTCACGAGCATGCCGATCGAGGCGAGCGCACGCGAGCCCTTGCGGTCGGCGTAGATCCCCGCCAGGGGGGAGGCGATCAGCATCCCGATGGCGAGCGGCGCGAGCTTGAGGCCGGCCATCACCGGCGTGTCGCCCTGCACACCCTGGAAGTAGAAGACGAAGACGAACATCAGGGCGAAGCGGGCGAGGCCGTTGAGGAAGGCTGCCCCGGAGGCCAGGCTGAACAGCCGGCTCCTGAAGATCGTCAGGTCGAGCATCGGCTGCCGGTGGCGGCTCTCGATCAGCACGAACAGCGGTAGGAACACCGCCGCGACGACGAGCGCGCCGATCGCGAGGGTCCCCCATCCCTCGACACCGCCGCGGGAGATGCCGTAGACGAGACCGGTGAGCCCGATCAGGAAGGTGAGCGTGCCCGCGGCGTCAAAGGCGGTCTCAGAGGAGCGACCGCTCAGCTCGCGCAGCACCGACAGCGCCCAGAAGGAGCCGAGCAGGCCGAAGGGGACGTTGAACCAGAACACCCAGTGCCAGGAGATGTCGACGAGCGCACCGCCGAGCACCGGTCCGATCACCAGGCCGACCGCGGCGACCATCGTGTTGGTGCCCATCGCCACCCCGAGCTCCTCCCTCGGGAACGCGTCGGTGACGATGGCCGCCGAGTTGGCGAACAGGAACGCGCCACCGACCCCCTGGGCGACCCGCCACAGGATCAACTCGGTCCCCGAGCTGGAGAAGCCGGCCCCGAGGCTGGCCGCGGCGAACACGAGGAAGCCGAGGATGTAGGCCTTCTTGCGGCCGAACTGGTCCGACAGACGCCCGGCGGAGAGGACGAGCACCGTCGAGGCGATCATGTAGACGAGGATCACCCAGACGAGTTCGAGCAGGCTCGTGTGGAGGTGGCGCTCGAGGTCGGGGAGGGCGATGATCAGGGTTCCCGAGTTGATCGTCGCGAGCAGCATGCCGAGGCTCGTGCAGGAGAGCGCCCACCACTTGTAGTGGTGGTGGTCGGCGTCCACGCCGATCCGCGAGCGGGGCCGCGGCGGTGCGCTGGGTGTTGGAGCGGGCTCCGCGATGGCCACGAGTACCTCCCTTGCCAAAATAGCTTCTTACGTGAACGTCAAAAATAGCAGAAGGGTCGGGCGGCGGCGACGATCAGACGGCAGGAGGCCGATCCGACCGGACCCGTCAGATCTCCGCCGCAGACACGACCGGCGGGGCGGCGTCAGACCTGGTAGGCGGCGACCATCGCCACCGCCACGAACATGGCGACCAGGGCCGCCCCCTCAAACGGGGTCGCCTCGCCGTCCCCGGTGATCTGCCAGATGAGGATCGCGGTGCCGATCAGGGCGCCGATGTAGACCGGGGCGAGCGCGAAGGTGAGCTGGGTCCGCAACGCGAGGGAGACGAGCACGAGCACCGGGTAGAGGAACGCGGCGATCTGGGCGACCGAGGACTTGACGACGCTGATGGCAAGGTCGTGGGCGCCGCGCCGGGCGAGGACGATTGCGACGACGTGCTCGACTGCGTTCCCGGCGATCGCGACGATGACGAGCCCGGCGAACGCCTGGGAGAGGTGGAGGTGGCGGATCGCCGGCTCGAGGGCGTGGATGAACCAGTCAGAGGTGAAGGCACTCGCCGTCCCCGCGGCGAGGAGGATGGCGAGCGCGGGCCCCACACCGGGAGTCGCGGATCGCTCCCCGCCGGCGGCCTGAGCCCGGTGCGCGCCCTCTCCCCCCGGTTCGCCGCCGGGACCGGCGCCGGCGCCCGGGGCGCCGCGCAGGTACTGCCCGAGCCAGATCAGGTAGACGCCGAGCAGTACGGCGGCTCCGACGATCGTGATCGTCTGCAGGTGCGCGGCAGCGACATCTCCGGAGGCGTGAGCGAGTCCGAGCAGGACGATGATGAAGGAGGCGACGAGCAGCAGGGTGGCGGTGTCGTTGGGCAGACGGGGACTGAAGCGCATCACCTGGCCCTCGGAGCTGAGCGACCCGACGACGAGGACGAGTCCGAGCAGCAGCAGCGCGTTGACGAGGATCGAGCCGAGCAGCGCGGTCTGGGCAACGACCGTGTCTCCGGCCTGGAGGGCGAAGACGACGACGAAGAACTCGGGCAGGTTGCCGACGGTCGACTGCAGGGTGCCCGTCAGCGCGGTCCCGTAGCGCTCGCCGATCCGCTCGGTCGCGCTGGACACGAGGAAGGCCTGACCGGCGAGGGCGACGGCGGCGACGAGGAAGGCGACGAGCGCCGAGGCCGCTCCGGAGAAGCGGGTGAGGGCGGCGAGTCCGGTGCCCAGCGCGACGAGCGGCACCGCGATCCGGTCGGCGCGCGTGACGATGCTCACCGGCCGCGCCGCGAGCTCGCTCGGGACCCCGAGGTCGTGGGGCGCCACGAGATCGATCGGCATCGCGAGGTCATTGGGGCACCCGGTCGAACTCGCCGGTCTCAATGTCGCGCTGGACGGTGAGGACGATCTCATCGTCGGTCACCTCCGGGTTCTGCGCCCGCATCTGGCGCGTGCGCAGGGCCTTGAACTTGAGGATCTCGAGCACGTAGAGGAGGTAGACGCTCGCGCCGAGGGCGAGGACGATGAGGGCGACGAGCCCGACCATCCACGGGGTCTGGTGGAGGTGGCGGTGGGTGACGAGCCGCAGCGCGATCGCACAACCGGCCATCAGGGCCGACCACAGGTACAGGTAGGCGATCGTCTTGCGCGGCCCGAAGGCGAGCCGGTCCATGCGGTGGTGGAAGTGCTCGGCGTCGGCCTCCCACGGCTTGCGGCCGTACTTGAGGCGCTTGGCGACCACGAAGGAGGTGTCGAGAAACGGGACGGCGAGAATCATCAGCGGGACGACGAGGGCGAGCACGGCGTTCGTCTTGAGTGACCCGATCACCGCCGCGACTCCGAGCAGGTACCCGAGCAGGTTCGCGCCGATGTCGCCCATGAACACCGACGCGGGCGGGAAGTTGTGGAAGAGGAACCCAAGCGCCCCCCCGGCGGTGATCGCGCCGAGCAGCGCCGCGGCCGAGCCGGCCCCCTGCAGGTTGAAGGCGATCAGGGCGAAGGCGATCCCGTCGATCGTGCACACCCCGGCGGCGAGCCCGTCGACCCCGTCGGAGAAGTTGACGATGTTCATCAGCGCGACGAGCCAGATCACCGTCAGCACACCGCCGCCGTTGGGGAACTGGAGGGCGCCGAGAAACGGGATCGTCAGGTGGTTGATCACCGCCCCGCCGAGCACCGCCACGACCGCGGCGGCGATCTGGCCGAGCAGTTTGACGAGCGGCTTGAGCGGGCGGGTGTCGTCGATCGCGCCGACGACGGCGATCAGGCCGGCGCCGACGAGCAGGAGGGATGTGTGGACGGTGCCCGAGGCGCCGGAACGGCCGTGCAGGAGGTGGGGCAGCACGATCTCCCCGGGCAGCCAGATGAGCGCGGCGACGAGCACCCCGGCGAGGATCGCCAGCCCCCCGAGGGCGGGGACCGGACGGGTCGACAGACCGCGGTTGGAGGGATAGGAGATCGCCCCGACCCGGCGGGCGAGTCGGGCGGCCAGTGGGGTGACGACCGCCGCGATCGCCATCGCGACGAGGAACGCGTACACCGCATCCGCGTAGAGGCTGGGGGGGCCAGCGCCGTGTCGCACAGCCTCGTAGCTTGCCACCTGTCGGGGACGGCGGCGGCGGTGTTTGGGTTACAGGTTCGCGTAGAGCGGGTGGCGGTCGGCGATCGCCGCGACCCGCGCGGTGAGGCCGTCGGCGGCCGCGGCGAAGTCGGACGTCGTCAGCGCCTCGGCGAGGATCGCCCCGATCTCACTGAAATCGGCCGATTGGAGTCCGCGGGTGGCGAGCGCGGGGGTGCCGATCCGCAGTCCGCTCGTGACCATCGGCGGACGCGGGTCGAAGGGGACCGCGTTGCGGTTGACGGTGACGTTGATCGCGTGGAGGCGGTCCTCGGCCTGCTGGCCGTCGAGCTCGGAGGCGCGGAGGTCGACGAGGACGAGATGGACGTCGGTGCCGCCGGTGAGCACCGCGACCCCGGCACCGGCGTCCGCGAGCGCGGCCGCAACCGTCCGTGCGCCGGCGAGCGTCCGCTCCTGGCGCTCCCGGAACTCGGGGGTGGCGGCGATCTTCAGGGCGACCGCCTTGGCGGCGATGACATGCTCGAGCGGCCCGCCCTGCTGGCCCGGGAAGACTGCGGAGTTGAGCGCCTTGGCGTGATCCTCGCGCGCGAGGATCATCCCGGCCCGCGGGCCGCCGAGGGTCTTGTGGATCGTCGTCGTGACGACGTCGGCGTGCGGGACCGGACTCGGATGCAAACCGGCGGCAACAAGCCCGGCGAAGTGGGCCATGTCGACCATCAGGTAGGCGCCGACCTCGTCAGCGATCGCGCGGAAGGCGGCGAAGTCGAGCTGGCGCGGGTAGGCGGACCAGCCGGCGACGATCAGCTTCGGCCGGTGCTCGCGCGCAAGCGCGGCGACCCGGTCCATGTCGACGAGGCTCGTCTCCGGGTCGACCCCGTAGGAGACGATCTCATAGAGCCGCCCAGAGGCGTTGATCTTCATCCCGTGGGTGAGGTGGCCGCCGTGGGCGAGCTCGAGCCCCATCAGCGTGTCCCCGGGGCGCAGCAGGGCGTGGTAGACGGCGAGGTTCGCCTGGGCGCCCGAGTGCGGCTGGACGTTGGCGTACTGGGCCCCGAACAGCGCCTTGGCCCGGTCGATGGCGAGCTGCTCGGCGATGTCGACGAACTCACAGCCACCGTAGTAGCGGCGGCCCGGGTACCCCTCGGCGTACTTGTTGGTCAGCACCGACCCCTGGGCCTCGAGCACCGCGACAGGCACGAAGTTCTCGGAGGCGATCATCTCGAGCGTGCGCTGCTGACGCTCGAGTTCACGCGCGAGGACCTCGGCGATCTCCGGGTCGACCGCCGTCAGGGGCGCGTTGAAGTAGTCGGCGGGAAGGGCGGTCGGGTCAGAGACGGTGGCCATGAGCTGGACGCTAGCAGCGGCGGTGGCGGGCATCTTCTCAGCCGGCTCGGGCCCCGAACGCGGCGGCGATTTCAGCGGGGTCGACCGCCCCGGCCCGGAGGATCGCCCACTCGCCCGTCGTGTCGTAGCGGCGCAGATCGACCACCGTCGAGGGGACGCCCGGCAGCTCCCCCCCGTCGATCTCGAGCCCGACCCCGGCCCGGATCGCCGGGTCGACGTCTTCGAGCCGGCGGGCGTCGGGCGCGCCGGAGGGGTTGGCGCTCGACTGCAGGACGGGCCCGCGGGCGCCGGCGAGGACGGGCACGTCGACGACGCGGATCCCGCGGCCGTCGGCGAGCACGACGGTGACCGGGCCGGGCAGCAGCCGGGCCATCACGGCGGCACTCGGTGCAGGCACCCCCGCCAGTGCGGTGTCGAGATCGAAGTACATCAACGCCGACGGTTTCCCGTCCGGCCGGCCCTTGAGCGCATACAGGGCCTCAGGCCGTGCCGGGTCGACGGCGAGCCCATAGACGGTGTCGGCGGGAAACAGGACGAGTTCACCGGCGGCGATCGCCGCCTCGAACGCCTCTGCCCGGCTCGCGCTCATCGCGTCCGGCGCCCGATCACGACCCGGTCGAGCCCGGCGAGGTCGGTGCGCACCTCGACGGCACCGAAGCCGGCGGCGGTGAGGAATCCGGCGACCGCCTCCCCCTGGGTCGCCCCGATCTCGAGGGCGACGGCGCCCACGCCGGGCCGGTCAGCGAGCTGGGCACAGAGTGCCCGGATCACCCTCAGCCCGTCCGGGCCGCCGTACAGTGCCCGCGCGGGCTCGAAGGCGGCGACGCTGGGCGGCAGCGGCTCACCGTCGGTGATATAGGGCAGGTTGGCGAGCACCGCGTCATAGTCGCCGTCGTCGAGAAGGTCCGAGGCGGAGAAGGCGACCTCGAGCCGGAGGCGGGCGGCGTTGTGGCGGGCGAGCGCGAGCGCCGCCTCTGACAGCTCGAGCCCGGTCACGGCGAGGTCGGGCCGCTCCTGCTTGAGCGCCAGCGCGATCGCCCCACTGCCGGTGCCGACGTCGACGACCCGGGCCCCCGCCGGCAGCTCGAGCCCGACCTCGACGAGCAGCTCGGTCTCCGGGCGGGGGATCAGCACGCGCGGGTCGACGGCGAGCTCGAGGTGGCGGAAGCCCTGCTTGGCGGTGATGTAGGCGATCGGCTCGTGCCCGGCGCGGCGGGCGACGAGGGCGAGGTAGCGGGTCCGCAGGTCCCCGTCGGCGCGCACATCGGCGTCGAGGATGAGGCGAGCCCGATCCCCACCGCGGAGGTGGGCCATCAGCAGCTCGGCGTCGAGGCGAGCCGTGTCGATCCCAACCTCGGCGAGTGAGGCGGTCGCCCAGGCGAGCTCGTCAGCGAGCGTGCGAACCGTCGCGTCCATCGTCTCCTCGCCCCCGATCAGGTGCCGTCGGTCCGCTCGGCGAGCCGCCGGCGCTTCTCGTCGTCCTGGAGCGCGTCGGTGAACGGGTCGAGCTCGCCCATCAGGATCGCGTCGAGGTTGTGCAGCTTGAGGTTGACCCGGTGGTCGGTGATGCGGCCCTCACCGTAGTTGTAGGTGCGGATCTTCTCGGCCCGGTCGCCGCTGCCGACCTGAGCCGAGCGGGTCGCCGCGAGCGCGGCGTGCTGCTCGGCAAGCGCGCGCTCATACAGGCGAGCGCGGAGGACCCGCATCGCCTTCTCCCGGTTCTGGAGCTGGGACTTCTCGTCCTGCATCGAGACGACGACCCCGGTCGGCCGGTGGGTGATGCGCACCGCCGAGTCGGTCGTGTTGACCGACTGGCCACCCGGGCCGCCGGAGCGGAACACGTCGATCTGCAGGTCGTTGGGGTCGACCTCGACCTCGACGTCGTCGACCTCGGGGAGGACGGCGACGGTCGCCGTCGAGGTGTGGATCCGGCCCTGGGACTCGGTCTCGGGGACGCGCTGAACGCGGTGGGTTCCGCCCTCGAACTTGAACACGCTGTAGGCGCCGTCGCCCTTGACCGCGAATGTGTAGGTGCCCTCACCGACCGCCATCGCCTCCGTCGAGAAGCCGCGCCGCTCTGCGTACCGGGTGAGCATCCGGTACAGGTCCCCGGCCCACAGCCCGGCCTCCTCGCCGCCGGCGCCGGGGCGGATCTCGATGATCACGTTCTTGTCGTCGTTGGGGTCCCGTTCGACCATCGCCAGGCGGATCTCCTCCTCGAGCTGTTCGATCCGCTCGCTCGAGGCGCGCAGGAGCTCGCGCAGCTCCGCGTCCTCGCCCTCGGCGAGCAGCTCGCGCGCTCCGGCGGCGTCGTCGGCGGCGTGGCGGTACTCGCGGGCGAGCCGGGCGGCGTCCTCGAGCTCCCGGTAGGCACGGGAGGCGGCCGTGAACCGGGCGCGGTCCCCGATCACCGTCGGGTCGGCGAGTTCGTCCTCCAGCTCGCGGAAGCGCGCTTCGATCTGGTTGACGAGGTCGAGCATCTCAGGGGGCGAGTGTAGGCCCGGCCCGGCCGGGCCCCCGACCCCCCGCGGCCGGGTCCGCTCAGGCGGAGACCTCGACGCCGATCAGGTCCTCGGCGCGCAGCGATCCGGGCGTCTCCCGGGCGAGCACCGCCTCCAGCGCGGCGATCGCGACCGCGAGCTGGTCGAGGCTCGGCTCCGCCGTCGTCAGCCGCTGCAGCGCGAGCCCCGGGGCCATCACCCACTGCACCCAACGGCGGGCCCGGTGCGCGCCCGCCCACTTGATCACCTCGAAGGAGAGCCCGACGATCACCGGCACCCCGGCGATCCGGGTGAGCACGAGGATCCACCACGCCGGCAGGCCGATGGGGGCGAAGATGAAGATCGAGATGATCATCACGATCAGCAGGAAGCTCGTGCCACAGCGCGGGTGCAGGCGGCTGTAGCGGGCCGCCCGGGCGGGCGTCAGCTCGTCCCCCGCCTCATAGCAGGAGATCGTCTTGTGCTCGGCGCCGTGGTACTCGAGCACCCGGCGCATGTCCGCCATCCGGGTGAGAGCGAGCAGGTAGAGGAGGAAGATCACCGTTCGCACAAGGCCCTCGACGAGCCAGAACAGCCAGGAGGAGCCAAGCTGATCCTTGATCAGGCTCGTGAGGGTGACCGGCACGACGAAGAACAGGCCGACGGCGAACAGGACGGCGACGACGATCGTCCCGGCCCACACGCCCCCGGACAGCCCGGTGGCCGCGCCCGCCTCCCCCGCCCCGGCCCCGGCCCCGTCGGGATCGTGGGCGAGCTGGGCGTCGGTGGCGATCCCGAGCGCGCGCAGGCCGATCGCCATCGAGTCGACCATGCCGACGATCCCGCGGATGAGCGGGAGACGGAACAACCGGCGACGAGCCGGGCCCTCGCGCTGCACCGTCGTCACCGCGACGCCCCCGTCGGGGAGACGTGAGGCGACCGCCCAGTGGCGAACCCCGCGCATCATCACCCCCTCGATCACCGCCTGGCCGCCGACCGGGGCGTCACGGCTGCGTGCGAGGGTCTCCTGCAGGGAGAGGGCCGCTGGCCCGGGGGGCGCAGACGCCGCCGCGGTGGCGCGGGGGCGATCCGGGCCGGCCGGAACCGGGGCGGCCGGGTCCGGGGACCCGACCGCGCTCACGGCTAGTTCGTGCTCCCGGCCGCGGCGCGCGCGGCGGCGCGCCCCTTGGCGGCCCGGCGCTGGAAGCGCTCGACCCGTCCACCCGTGTCGACGAGCTTCTGCTTGCCGGTGTAGAACGGGTGGCACTCCGAGCAGATCTCGACGTGGATCTCACCCCGCGTCGAGCGGGTGCTGAAGCTGTTGCCGCAGGTGCACGTGACGTGCGCCTCGTTGTAGGCGGGATGAATATCGCTCTTCATGGAGACGTCAAGGATAGCGGCGGCCTCGCGCCGGAACCGGAGCGCGGGGACGGCGGTCGGGGCGGGTGAACGCATGAGTCACCCGCCCCGCCAAGCCGGCCGGTCGCCTAGGCGATCGTGTAGAGCGGTCCGTCCCCACCCTCGGGCGGGGTGAGCCGGCCGCCCTTGGCGGTGATCGCCCCGCACTGCACGCAGTTGGTGTAGTTGACGATGACGTCGACCCGACCGGACTTCGGCGCGTCCTCGGGCAGCTCGTACACCCCGGCGGGGCACATCCACACCCACGTCTCGGCGATCTCACGCGGAACGTGCTTCTCGATCCGGATGTGGTTGGGGGCATCGTCGCGGGTCGCGTTGCCGGAGATGTACACCGAGGAGAGCTTGTCGAAGATGTACTTGCCGTCCGGCTTGGGGTAGGCGTTCTTCGTGTCCCCGATGAACATCGGCTGCTCGTCATTGCGGTGCCAGGGCCAGCGGCCCGACAGCGCGTGGCCGTTGGTCGCGACCCCGAGCCCGGACAGCGGCGCGCCCTTGAAGAACCCCTTCTCCAGCGGCTGCCGGGTGTTGCGGGTCGCCCACAGGGCCTTGCCGGTCGAGGAGGTCTCGACCGCCGCCTCGTACTTGGACAGCGGCGCCTGGCCCTTGAGGGAGCGGTAGATCGCCTCGGCGGCGAGCTTGCCCGACTGGATGCAGTGGTGGACACCCTTGAGCGACACCGTGTCGACGAGCCCGCCGGCGTCGCCGACGAGGACCGCCCCGGGCATCGACAGCTTCGGCATCGACCAGTAGCCGCCGCCGGGCAGCGCCTTGGCCGACCAGGCGACCCGCTCGCCACCGTCGAGAATCTCGCGCACCATCGGATGGGTCTTGAACAGCTGGAGCAGGTCGTGGGCCGAGGTCGTCGCGTCCTTGTAGCCGAGGTCGACGACGAAGCCGATCGAGACGAGGTCGTCGCCGGTCGTCTCGTCCTTCATCGGGTAGATCCAGGTGCCGCCGATCTGGCCGTACTTCTTGGAGGTCTTCAGCGGCCACGGGCCGAGCGTGTGGATGACCCGGTCCAGCGGCTTGGGGACCTTCCACACCTCCTTGACCCCGAGCTCCCAGATCTGGGGTTCACGATTCTCGGCGAGGTCGAACTCGCGGATCGCCGCACCGGTGAGGTGGCCCCAGTTGCCCTCCGCCAGGACGGTCACCTTCGCCTTGATGTCGGTGCCGGGCTCGAAGTTGGAGAGTTCCTGGCCCTCTTTGCCCCGGCCCTTGTCCCCGGAGCGAACGCCGACGACGCGGCCGTCCTCGACGATCAGCCGGGTCGCCGCCGTCTCCGTCAGCACGTAGGCGCCGGCGTCCTCGGCGAGCTGCTGCTGGTAGCGGGCGAGCGCCGCCACCGACACGACCTCATTGCCGTGGTTGGCGAAGTTCGGCGGCGGAACCGGCAGCTTGATCGCCCGCTTACCGTTCGGGAGCACGTAGACGGCGTCCTTCTTCACCTCGCCGAAGGCGAACTTGAGCTTGCGCCAGTCCTCCCGGGTGAGGTTCGGGTAGAGCTCCAGCAGCGGCTCGGGGACCATCACCGCGCCGGACATGATGTGCCCGCCACAGGTCTTGGCCTTCTCGATCACCGCGACCGGCACCTCCCCGAGCGCCTCGGTGAGCTCGGGATCGTCGGCCAGCAGCTGGAGCAGACGGTTGGCGGTCGCGAGGCCGGCGGTGCCACCGCCGACGATCGCGACGCCAACCTCGATGATCTCGTCCTCGGGATCGAGGCCGCGCTTGATCACCTCATCCTCGGGATCGAAGCGCGGCGGGAACTGCGACGGCGTGAAGGGCCCGAAGGCCGGTCGGCCGTCGGGATCGAGGACGCGGCCGGGCTTCTCGGGGGCGCTGGTCGCTCCAGCGGCTGGCTCGGACATGTTCGCCTTAGCCCTTCTTCGCCTTGATCGCGTCGGTCAGCTTCGGAAGGATCTTGTTGAGATCCCCGACGATGCCGAGGTCCGAGAACTCGAAGATCGGCGCGTTCGCGTCCTTGTTGATCGCGACGATGTTCTCCGACGACTGCATGCCGACCTTATGCTGGATCGCGCCGGAGATGCCGGCGGCGAGGTACAGCTTCGGCGCGACCGTCTTGCCGGTCTGGCCGATCTGGGAGGCGTAGGCGGCCCAGCCGGCGTCGACGACCGCGCGGGTCGCGGCGACGGCGGTGTTGCCGCCGAAGGCGCCGGCGAGGGCGTCGGCGAGGGACAGGTTCTCCGCCGAGCCGAAGCCGCGGCCGACGGCGACGAGGACGTTCGCGCCCTCGATGTCGACCGCCTCACCGCGCTGCTCGCCGCGGATGATCAGCTCGGCCGCGTTGGAGAAGTCCTGGTAGGCGACGTCGACGTCGACGATCTCGGCCGCGCCCGATCCACTCTGGCGGACCTCGAAGGCGTTGATCCGGCCGATGATGATCCCGAGATCCCCGCGGTAGTGGGAGACCGAGATCTGGCTGTCCCCGAGGATCGGGCGGTGGGCGACGAGCTCGCCGCCCTCCGCCTTGACCTCGGTCACCTCCGAGGTGAGGCCGGCGCTGCGCCGGGCGGCGAGGCCGCCGCCGATCTCGAAGCCGAGCAGACCGCCGCCGAAGATCGCGTAGCGGTGGCCGTGCTGCTCGATCACCGCGTCGAGGAAGTCGACGACGGGGGCGGCGAGGCCGGCCGTGCCCTTGGCCCGGAACACCTTGGTCGCCCCGTAGGCGCCGAGGGAGCCGACGAGCTCGTCGGTGAGCTCCTCCCCGCCGAGCACCGCGGCGTGGGCGGAACCGCCGATCTCGGCCGCACGGGCGGCCGCCTCGGAGACGGCGCCGAGGGAGTTCTTGTTGAAGGCGCCCCCGTTGTGGAGGACATAGACCAGAACGTCGGCCATTTAGATCAGCTTCCTTTCATCCAGCCAGGCGACGATCTTCTCGACCGTCTCATTGGTGTCCTCGTCCTCGATGATCTGGCCCGCCGCCTTGGCGGCCGGAGCGTGGAAGTCACCGCAGCGGACCTTGGAGCCCTCGGTGCCGACCATGCCCGTGTCGATGCCGGCGTCTGTGGCGGACTTCGTCTCCAGTGGCTTCTTCTTCGCGCCCATGATCGCCTTCAGCGATGGGTACCGCGGTTCGTTGATCGCGTCGCCGACGGAGACGACGGCGGGGAACGGGATCTGGAGGGTGTCGTAGCCGTACTCGGCCTGGCGCTCGAGGCGCAGCCCGCCGTCGACGACGTCGAGCTTGATCACCTGGCTGAGGGACGGCGCCTTGAGGTAGTCGGCGACGACCGAGCCGACGGTGTAGGACTCACCGTCGTCGGACTGCTGGCCGAGCAGGACGAGGTCGGGCGACTCGGACTCGAGCACCTTGGCGAGCGCGTACCCGGTCGCCTGGACGTCCGAGCCCGCGAGCGCGTCGTCACTGAGGTGGATCGACCGGTCCGCCCCGAGGGAGACGGCCTTGTGCAGCGCGCGGACGGCCGACTCGGGGCCCATCGTGACGGCGATGATCTCCTCGACCTCGACCTCGGTGCCCTCCTTGAGCTGGACGGCGCACTCGATCGCGTGCGTGTCGTAGGGATTCAGGTTCTTCTCGCCGGAGCGGTCGATGCGACCCGTCGCTGGGTCGATCTTCTTCTGCACGGCGGCGTCCGGGACCTCTTTGACGAGGACGGCTATCTTCAAAGCCAACGGGGTGCCTCCTGGTGTGGTAACGGGGTGAGTCTAACGATTGACTGACCAGTCAGTCGGGCGGCGGACGCGGTGTTGATCCGCCGACACGGGGCGCCGCCCCGGCCAGCCCGCGAGGCGCCGCGGCGCCGGAATCGGCCCGGCCCGCCGCACCGCGTCCCGCGGCCCGTCCGCGAGCCCACTGAGACGGGTCGCCCAGGCGAGCCGGTCCAGACGTACCGGAGCCCAGCCGAACCGGCGGGCGACGCCCGACAGGGATGGGGTGAGGATCCTCAGCCCCCGGCCGACGCCGACGGCGAGGGCGAGTCCGCCGATCACCTTGAGCCGGCGGCCGAGCGGGTCCAGGCGCAGGGTCTGCCAACCGTGATCGCGCGCCTGCTCGGCGAGCGCCCGGTCGGGGCTGACGACGACTGCGTGCCCAACGGCGCTCAGCATCGGCACGTCAGAGACGCTGTCGGAGTAGGCGTAGGACTGGCTGAGGTCATAGCCGCGCTCGGCGGCGAGGCGGCGGATCTCGGTCGCCTTCATCTCCCCGTACATGAACGGGCCGTCGGACTGGCCGGTGTAGATCCCGTCGACCTGATCGGAGAAGTGCGACCCGATCCCGCCGTCGAGGGCGAGGACCCGGGCGAGCACCTGGGCGAGCTCCTCACTCGCGGCGGTGATGATGTACACGTCCCGGCCCGCGTCCTGATGGGCGTGGGCGATGTCGAGCATCTCCGGATAGATCCGCGGCAGGACCCGGATCAGCACCGGGAGGCCGAGCCGCTCGAAGTCACGGACGCGCACGCCCCTGACCGAGGCGGCGATCCGGTCGCGCAGCAGGTCGGTCTCGGCGTCGGTCGCTCCGCGCAGGCGGAACTTGAGGTTGGCGAGGGCGTCCCCGACGAGCTGGCGTCGGCTGATCAGCCCGGCCGCGCGGACCGCCCGGGCGAACTGGAAGGCCGAGGACCCCTGCATGAGCGTCTTGTCGAGGTCGAAGAAGGCCGCCCCGCGCCCACCGGCCACCGGGCCGGTGGGCGCGCCGGGTGCGCCCGCGGGCTCGCCCGGCGCTGGCGGGAACACGGAGTCCGGCTCAGGTTCGGCGGCGGGCACGACGCCCGTTCAGCGGCCGGGGACCTGGATCAGGATCGCGTCGCCCTGCCCGCCGCCGGAGCAGAGGGTGGCGATGCCGAGGCCACCGCCGCGGCGCTGGAGCTCGAGGGTGAGGGTGCCGATGATCCGGCCTCCGGAGGCGCCGATCGGGTGCCCGAGGGCGACCGCGCCGCCGTTGACGTTGACCCGCTCGGGGTCGATCCCGAGCATCCGCACAGTGTTGATCGCGACCGAGGCGAACGCCTCGTTGATCTCCCACAGGTCGATCTCCTCGACGCTCAGTCCGAGCTTGTCGAGCAGCTTCCGGGAGGCGAGCGCCGGCGTCCGTGCGAGCATCGGGAAGTCATCGGCCGCCTGGGCCTGGCCGAGGATCGTCGCAAGTACCGGGGCCGAGTGCTCACCTGCCCACTCCTCGGAGGCGAGCACGAGCGCGGACGCGCCGTCGTTGATGCCCGGCGCGTTCCCGGCCGTGTGACTCGCCTCACGACCGACGAGGCCGGGGAGGGCGGCAAGCCTCTCCAGCGTCGTGTCGCGGCGCGGCGCCTCATCCTGATCGACGACGGTGTCGCCCTTGCGGGAGCTGATCGTCACCGGCGCGATCTCCTCGGCGAACTTGCCGGCGTCGATCGCCGCAAAGGCGCGGGTGTGCGAGCGCAGCGCCCACTGGTCGAGCTCCGGGCGGGTCAGCTCGAGCTGGTCGCCGACCTCGGTCGCCTCGACGAACATCGCCTTGTGGCTGAACGGGTTGGTGAGACCGTCATGCTGGGTCGCATCGAGCGCCGTGACGTCGCCGAGACGGAACCCGAAGCGCGCCCCGGGCAGAAGGTAGGGGCCGTTCGACATCGATTCCTGACCGCCGGCGACCCCGACGGTGACGTCTCCGGCCCGGATCGCCTGATCGATCATCCCGACCGCGCGGATGCTCGACGCGCACACCTTGTTGATCGTCTCGGAGGAGACCTCCTTCGGGATCCCCGCCTTGATCTGAGATTGACGGCTGGGGATCTGGCCCTGCCCGGCCTGAATGACCTGCCCCATCACGACGTGATCCACCTGGTCCGGCGCGACCTGGGCACGTTCGAGCGCCGCCCTGATCGCCACGGCTCCGAGGTCGGTCGCATCGAGGCTCGCGAGGCTGCCGCCGAGCTTGCCAAACGGCGTACGCGCGGCTGAGAGGATCACTGTCTTGGGCATTGTGGGTGGTCAGCTCCCAGGGGTCGGTACGGGACGAGGGAGCCCAATCGTAGGGCCTGGGGGCCCGCCGCCGTCCCGCCCCCGGCACCGGCCGTGCGCGTCGGAGCGACGCCGGGCCGCCCGGCAGGCTCGAGGCGGCGACGGGCCGGGCCCGCACGGTCAGATCCGCAGGAGCGCGAGGAGCTCGCGGCGGAGCCAGAGCGGCCCCTCGACCCGCACGCGACGGGTGGCGAGCTTGGTCAGGGCGGCGCGCCCGCGCGGCGTGGCCGGGCTCGGCAGGCCGGCGAGCGTGACCGGACTGGCGATCACCGCGACGAGGTCGGCGAGCGTTCCCTCGAGGACGACCGCCGGATTCTCAGCCGCACCGTCTTCCACGAGGACCTCCCCCGCACGGAAGCAGACGCGGGTCGGGGGGTGGGGCCCGAGGACCCGGATCTCGAGCTCAAGGCTGAGCCGGTTGGCCCGATCAGGACGGCGTTGCACTCCGCGTTCGACGATCGCCGCGATCGCGGGGGCGAGGCCGCCCTCCCCGAGATCGCCGAGCACGACGGGGGGCGGCAGATGCCCGCTGAGATGGCCGCTGCCCACGCCCCGATCCTACTTCCAGAGCGCCGGCGGGCAGTGGTCGATGACGGCCGCAGGCCGGACCCGAGCGAGCCGGCGGCCCGGCCTGCGGACTACGATCTGCGCGTGCCGCGCCACGACACGATCGAGGGGGAGCCGCCGCAGGTCCTCGCCGCGGACGGCGACCGCGCCTCGGCCCTGACCACACCACCCGTACCGCCTGCGCCCGCCGGGCCAGCGCCAGCCTCCCCCCCACCGCCGGCCCTCGCCGCCCCACCCGCCTCGGTGCCCCTTCCCCTCCGTGAGGCGCCGCCGCCGCTGCGCCACAACCCGATCGCGTTCTGGCGCTTTGCCCGCCACCACCGGATGCTCCGCTGGGCCTACGTGCCGCTGATCGCCCGCTGGGCGTGGCTGAAGCTCCGCTATCGCGGCCGCTTCGTGACGGATGGGCTCTGCTTCGTCCTGCCCGGCGTCCACCTCGAGATCGGACCGGAGGCAAAGGTGATCATGGGCCGCTGGTCGTGGCTCGGGCACGGGACGAAGGTGCGCGCCCATGAGGGCGTGATCGAGATCGGCGCCAAGTCCGTCCTCGGCCAGGAGTGCACCCTCTCCTGCTACCAGCACATCCGGATCGGGCGCGAGTGCATCATCGCCGACCGGACGATGATGATCGACTTCGACCACGGGATGGTCGACACCGAGCGGCCGATCCGGGAGCAGGGGATCTACAAGCGCGACGTCCACGTCGGCCACAACGTCTGGATCGGCTACGGTGCCTGCCTCCTGCGCGGCGTCCGCGTCGGCGACAACGCGGTGATCGGCACCTCCGCGGTTGTCACCCATGACATCCCCGACAACGCCGTCGCCGGCGGCGTACCCGCCCGGGTCATCCGCCTCCGGGACGCGCCCCAGACCTTCCGCTGGGGCTGAGCGCGCCCGCGCCAACGATTGGCGCCACCCGGCGGGCGCGGCCGCTCAGCGGTCGAGGTCTGGGGCGAGGTTCGCGAGGGCGGGCTCGGTGAGCCGGCCCGTGAGCGCGTCGGCGAGGCCGCGCAGGTGCCCGTGGAGGCGCTCGCGCGGATAGTCGCCCGCCCAGCCGCGGTAGGCGAGGAACGTCCAGTCCGAGGCCTGGGCGGCGAGCAGCTCCCGCAGCGCCCGTGGAGAGGGTCGCCCCGGCGCGGCGAAGGCGCGCAGCTCGGCGGACCTGAGCCGGAAAGCCAGGTCCGCCGCCGGGCCGCTTGACCAGGTGCGAAGGTCACCGCCCTCCCCCCAGGAGACGGCGGGGACCGCCGACGGTTCCGGGGCGCGCCCGGGCGCCACGTCGATCTGCTCGGGGCGGAGGATCCCGAGGCCGACGCGGTCGGCCTCGGCGAGCACGGCCGCCAGCCACTGCGGACCCTCACACCACCAGTGACCGAGCAGCTCGGTGTCGAGGGCGAGGGTGCAGATTCCGCCCTCGGCCACGCGCGCGCAGACGGCGGCGACGAAGCGGACGCCGTCGCGGGCGGCTGCGGCGGCGGCCCGGTCGGGGTCATAGACGGTGCCGTCGTTGGCCCAGATCCGATGGTGGCGCGGGGTGAGCCGGCCCCGCGCCCGGTACTCGGGCGCGCTCGGGTATCCGGTCTCTCCCCAGACGAGATCGATGATCGTGCGGTCGACCGGCCACAGCCACGGCCCCTCGGCGGTGGCGAGCGGACGGCCGGGGTCGACGCCCGGCCACTGCACACAGCAGTGGTGCACGCCGGCGGACTCGAGATGTCCGTTGAGCCACGGCGCATAGGCGCACTCGGGCAGCCAGAACCCACCGTCCCAGTCCCCGCTGCGGCGGCGGTGGGCGCCGACGCCGAGCTCGAGCTGGAGGGTGACGCTGTCGTCGAGAGCGAGCAACGGGAGGATCGCGTGGGTCGCGCTGCTCGTCCACGCCGAACGGCCGGCGAGGGCACCGAGCAGTCCGCCCTCGGCGGTGAGGGACGCGAGCCGGACGGAGGCGGTGCGGTAGTCATCGCGCGAGCGCTCGAGGGCGCGGAGCGCAGCCGGCTCCTCGGCGTAGTGCTCGAGATCGAGAGCGTGGGAGGCCTCGCGGGTCTCGTCGAGGAACCGCTGGGCGCGCCCGATCGCGCCCGCCGCCTCGAGCTGATCGGCGAGGACGGGAGTGAGGGACAGGGTGACCCGCGGGTCGAGGACCTCCAGCAGCGGCAGGTAGCTTGTGGCGATCGCCTCCCACAGCCACTCCTCCCCGAACGGCCAGGTTCCGAACCCCTCGACGTAGGGCATGTGGGTGTGCAGGACGATCGCGAGCACCCCCGCGGACTGAGAGGTTCGGGCCGGCATGGTTCAGCGACAGATCGCGAGAAAGTCGAGCGCGTGATCGAGGCGCCCGGGCGCGAGGCGGAAGTCGGTGGCGGCGATCGCCGGGGTGAACCGGTCGTAGAAGGGCTTGGTGAGACCGAGCCGGGGATGGATCCGGTCCCAGCCGAGGGCGAGGGCCCGCTCGTGCACGGCGAGCTTGCGGGCGTGGAAGAGGCCGAGCAGCTCGACGGAGGCGAACACCCCCCGGCACAGCTCGGCGAACTCGTCGGCCCGGTACTCCTTGATGTGCCACGGG
Organism: Conexibacter sp. DBS9H8; assembly: GCF_023330685.1. Taxonomy (GTDB): domain Bacteria; phylum Actinomycetota; class Thermoleophilia; order Solirubrobacterales; family Solirubrobacteraceae; genus Palsa-465. The sequence continues at coordinate 1,925,782 of NZ_CP097128.1, read as the reverse complement.
TTGTCGGACTTTTCCGCACCGGCGGGGGCGAGGGTGAGCAGGTTCGGGGTGGAGATGTAGGCGACCCCGCCGGGCGCGAGCAGGCGCCGGAAGTGGCCGAGCACGGCGGCGGGATCCTGCACGTGCTCGATCGTCTGTAAGAACACGACGGCGTCGAAGCTGCCGGGGCGACCGTAGGTCTCCACGAGCCCGCGCTCGAAGCGCAGCGACGCGGCGCGATAGCGCAACCGGGCGTGCTCGTGAGCCTCGGGGTTGGCGTCGACCCCGACGACGCTCGCCGCGGTCCCGGCGAGCACGCTCGATCCGTACCCCTCCCCGCAGGCCATGTCGAGGACCCGCTGGCCGCCGACGCGACGGGCGATCCACGCGTAGACGGCAAGGTGGCGCCGGTACCAGTAGTTCTCCGCCGGGACGTCGGGCAGCGTCCGCTCGCCGGTGAGCGACAGCGGCGGAACGCCGGCCGACTGGTTCTCCTGGAGGTAGATCGTGGGCGCGCTCATGGCCAGGCGACAGGGTAATGTGCGGCGGTGATGACAGTCCTCTCCCCCGACGAGATCCGTGATGTCAACACCCGCTACCACGACGTCGCCGCCGCCGGATATGACGCCAAATGGGGCATCGATTTCGGTGAGGTCGGCCAGCGCCAGGTGGTCAGCAAGGTCGCCAAGGTGTTCACGCCGGCGGTGCTGAGCCAGGGGTTCGGGCGGGCGCTGGAGATCGGAGCCGGGACCGGCTACTTCAGCCTCAACCTCAAGCAGGCGGGCGTGATCGACGAGCTCGTCTGCACCGACATCTCCCCCGGCATGGTCGAGGTCCTCAACGCCAACGCCGGCCGCCTCGGTCTCGGCGCGGTCTCGGCGACCCGGGCGGACGCGGAGTCGCTCCCCTTCGCCGACGCCTCCTTCGACCTCGTTCTCGGGCATGCGGTCCTCCACCACCTCCCCGATCTGCACCGTTCCTTCAGCGAGTTTCACCGGGTGCTGCGACCGGGCGGGCGGATCCTGTTCGCCGGCGAGCCCTCCCGGGTCGGCGATCGGATCGCACAGGTTCCCAAGCGGACCGCCGGCGTGCTCGGGCCGATCTGGCGCCGGGCGGTCGGCGCGCCACCGCCACCCCCCCAGAGTGACCCCGATCCCGACCACGTGCACGACCACAGCCTCGAGGCGTTCGTCGACATCCACGCCTTCATGCCCCAGGACCTCTCGCGGATGGCGCGCCGGGCGGGGTTCTCGGCGGTGACCGTGCGCGGAGAGGAGCTGCTCGCCAACTGGTTCGGGTGGTTCAACCGGGTGCTGGAGACCCACGCCGACCCGGCTCAGGTGCCGATGCTCTGGCGCCAGTATGCCTTCCACGGATACCTCGCGCTGCAGCGCGTCGATCGGGTCGCCCTCGAGCCGCGGTTACCGCCGTGGCTGTTCTACAACCTGCTGCTCAGTGCCCAGCGCCCCGACGCATGAGCTCCCGCGCGCGATGACCACCTCTGGGCGCGTCGAACCTGAGTTTCCGCTGTTCCCGCTCGGGCTCGTGACCGTCCCCGCCGAGGCGGTCCCGCTGCACATCTTCGAGGAGCGGTACAAGACGATGATCGGGCTCTGCGTCGCCGAGGATCGCCCGTTCGGGATCGTCTGGCTCGCCGAGGACGAACTGCACCGCGTCGGCTGTGCCTGCCGGGTCGAGGAGGTGCTCGAACAGCTCCCGGACGGTCGCATGAACATCCTCGCCCGGGGCGTCGAGCCGATCGAGGTGATCGAACGCCAGAGCCACCTCCCCTACCCCTCGGGGGTGGTGGCCGTCCTTACCGACACGCCCGAGACACCCGATCTCGCCCTCGCCGCGGAGGCGCGCTCAGCCTACCGCGAGCTCGTGGAGCGGGCGACCGGCCGTGAGCTGGAGGCGGGCGAACTCGCGGCGATGAGCGCCTACGCGATGGTCGCGACCGTCGAGTTCGGGCTCGAGGCCAAGCAGGGCCTGCTCGAGTTGCGGTCGGAGAACCGCCGGCTCAACCTCGCCCTGCGCCTGTTCCGGGCCGCGATCAAGCGGCTCGACTTCATCGACCTCGCTCAGACCCGGGCCCGTTCCAACGGCAAGGTCCGCTTCGGCTGAAAGCGGCCGCGCCGCTAGCGGCGCGGCATGAACTCGGGGATCTCGAGCTCCTGGCCGGAGCTGCGGGGCCGCTCCCGCCGGTCGCTGAGGCGGATCCGGTCAGGCCGTTCGGCCGCCCGCTCGCGGGCGGCGGACACCCGCTCTGAGGCCCGCTCGAGCGGACGGTCGATCGCCCGGGGTCGCGGCTCGCCGTAGCGGGTGGCGACGACGGTCACCCACACCTGATCGTCACCGAGACTCTCATCGACCATCGCGCCGAAGATGATGTTCGCGTCCGGGTGCGCGGCCTCCGCGACGGTCTTGGCCGCCTCGTTGACCTCCCACAGGGAGATGTCGCTGCCGCCGGTGATCGAGAGCAGGATGCTGCGGGCACCCTCCATGCTCGTCTCCAGCAGCGGACTGGAGACCGCCGCCTGGGCCGCCTGGATCGCGCGCTCCTCGCCGGTTCCCATGCCGATGCCGAGCAGGGCGTTGCCGGCATCGGTCATCACCGTGCGGACGTCCGCGAAGTCGAGGTTGATCAGCCCGGGCAGGGTGACGAGATCGGAGATCCCCTGCACCCCCTGACGGAGGACGTCATCGGCGACACGGAAGGCCTCGACCATGGAGGTGCGCCGGTCGAGCACGGACAGGAGCCGGTTGTTCGGAACGACGATGAGGGTGTCGACCTCGGCGGCGAGCGCCTCGATCCCCGCCTCGGCCTGGTCGCGCCGGCGACTGCCCTCGAACTGGAACGGGCGGGTGACGATGCCGACGGTGAGCGCCCCGAGTTCACGGGCGATCTGAGCGACGATCGGGGCGGCACCGGTCCCGGTGCCGCCACCGGCCCCGGCGGCGACGAAGACCATGTCCGAGCCGCGCAGGATCGCCTTGATCCGGTCATAGTCCTCGCGCGCGGCCTGACGGCCCAGTTCGGGGTTGGCACCCGAGCCCAGCCCGCGGGTGATCGAGTCGCCGATATGCAGCGTCTGGTCGGCGGCGGACTGCTGCAGGGACTGCAGGTCGGTGTTGATCGCGATGAACTCGACCCCGTGCACCTGCGCCTCGATCATCCGGTTGACGGCGTTGACGCCGGCACCGCCGACCCCGACGACCCGGAGCACCGGGCTGCCGACCGGGCGCGGCGCCGAGAAGTGCTCGGTCATGCCGTGGTGGGCGTAGGGGTCGTGGGCGGGAGCCGCCACGGCGGCCGGTGCCGCCGGCGCGGGTGGCGTCACCCGGGCGGGCGGGACGGCAGCGGCCGGCGCCGCGGGCGTCGGGCGTCCCGGACCCGCCATCAGGTCGTCGGGCAGCTCGGAGGAGAAGGCGTGGCGGAGGCGCTCCTGGGGGGTCGGCACCGCCGGCCGGGCGAACGTCGACTCAACGGTCGCGGATTCGACGAGGGCCGGGTGGGGCAGCGGACGGGTCTCGGCCCCGGGCGGGGCGGGGGCCTGAGGCCCCGCGGACAGGGCTCGCGGCACCTCGGTTCCCGGCAGCGCGGGCTGGCCCTCGGCCTCACCCGCATCATCGGCGGTCTTGCGGAACAGCTGGGAGAGCGGTCCCTCGCGCATGCTCGCCCGCTTAGCGTTGGACATCGGACAGGACCTCCTTGGCGAGCTGTCGGTAGCTGTGCGCCGCCATGCCGTCGGGATCGTACTTGAGGACAGACATACCCTTCACCGGCGCCTCGGCGAACCGCACGGTGCGGCGGATCCGTGAGGCGAACACCCGCTCACCGAAGTTCTCCTCGAGCAGCTCGATCGCCTCCTTGGCGTGCAGGGTGCGGGTGTCGACCATCGTCGGGAGGATGCCCTCGATCTCCACGTCCGGGTTGAGGTTCTCGCGGATCATCGCGAGCGTGTTCTGTAGCTGGATCAGGCCGCGCATCGACAGATACTCGCACTGGACGGGGACGATCACCCTCGAGGCGGCGGTCAGGGCGTTGATCGTGAGCAGACCGAGGCTCGGCGGCGTGTCGATGAAGACGAAGTCGTAGTCCTCCTCGACGTCGCGGAGCGCGCGCTGCAGGGAGCGTTCGCGGCCGATCATCGTGGACATGGCGATCTCGGCCCCGGCCAGGTCGATCGAGGCGCAGGCGACGTCCACCTCCCGCTTGGCGATCACCTCGCGAATCGGGGTCTTGTGGACGAGGACGTCGTACATCGACTTCTCCAGGGTGTCCGGGTCGATGCCCTGGGACATGGTGAGGTTGCCCTGGGGATCCATGTCGCAGCAGAGGACGCGGTGGCCCTCCTCTGAGAAAGCGGCGGCGAGGTTGAGCGTCGTCGTCGTTTTGGCGACGCCACCCTTCTGGTTGGCGAACGCGATCACCTTGTTCACGAGGGTGCCCTCCGGGAGCGTGCAGAAGCTGGCGACATCACTGGCGCTCCTATTCGCAGGCGCGGGGCCGATTCCTTCAACTATCGTCGGTTCGCCGTGCCCGCGCTGCTCGATCATCGCCTCATCTTCGTCACCGGCAAGGGCGGGGTCGGTAAGACCACGATCGCCCGCGGACTCGGGCTCCTCGGCGCCCAGCAGGGACGCCGGGTGATCATCGCCGAGCTGACGCCGACCTGCCCCGAGGGGGGGATCGCGGAGATCGAGCTCGACGAGAACCTGTTCTTCATCGCCGTCGACCCGCAGGCGGCGATGGAGGAGTACCTGCGGATCAAGGGGGGCGCCGTCGGAAGCGTGCTCGCCCACTCGCGACTGTTCGCCACGCTGGCGATGGCGACCCCCGGCCTGCGCGAGCTGCTCGGGATGGGCAAGATCTGGGAGCTGGCCCAGCTCGAGCGGCGTACCCGAGATGGCGACGCCTACGACCTCGTCGTCGTCGACGCGCCGGCGACCGGGCACGGCGTCGCCGCGTTGCGGACACCGCGGGTGTTCGCCGATACCGCCCGCGTCGGCCCGATCGCCGCCCACGCGGCGGCAATCGCCACGACGATCGCCGAACCGGACTTCACCGCCGTCGTCGCGGTGACGGTCGCCGAGGAGATGCCGGTCCGGGAGACCCTCTCACTCGCCGACACGCTCGCCGACGACGGCCTCCAGCTCGACGCCGTTGTCCTCAACCAGCACCGGGCCGCTCGCTTCAGCGCAGAGGAGGACGAGCAGATCGCCGCCGCGCTCGCCGCCCGCAGTCCGATCCGCCCGGGTGACGCCGTGGCCGGAGCCCTCAGTGCCGCCCGATCGGCCCGGGCGCGGGCCGAGGCCCAGCGCGAGCACGCCGACGCCCTCACCGCGCGCTTCGGGGATCGCCTTGTGCGGGTTCCGGCGCTCAGCGACGATCCGGAGGGCCTCGCACCGGCGGTCGCCCACGCGCTCGTGAAAGGGTTGTAGATGAACGTGCCCGAGCTGCTCGCCGGACGGCGGATCTGCGTCTGCGCCGGCTCCGGAGGGGTCGGCAAGACGACGACCTCGGCGGTGATCGGCCTCGGCATGGCGGCCCGGGGCCTGCGCGTATGCGTGATCACGATCGACCCGGCGCGCCGGCTCGCCACCGCCCTCGGGCTGAATGAGCTCTCCAACGAGCCACGCCGGGTCGACGTCGCCCGCTGGCGGACCGGGCTCACCCCGGGCACCGGAGACCCGCCGGGGACCGCGGCGGACGTCGAGCCGGCCGCCGGTGAACTGTGGGCGATGATGCTCGACCCGAAGCAGACCTTCGACGACCTGATCGACGCCGCCGCACCAACCGTCGAGCGGGCCGCCGCGATCAAGGCAAACGGCATCTACCGGCAGCTCTCCTCGGCGGTCGCCGGCTCCCAGGAGTTCACCGCGGTCTCCAAGCTGTATGAGCTCGCCCAGTCGGACCGGTTCGACCTGCTCGTGCTCGACACCCCCCCGGCCCGGAACGCGCTCGACTTCCTCGAGGCACCCCAGCGGCTCACCGGATTCCTCGATGGCCGCGCCCTGCAGGCGCTCGCGCGCCCGACCGGACTCGGCGTGCGGCTGCTCGGGGTCGGCGCCGCGCCGTTGCTGAGCGGCCTCAAGCGGATCACCGGGCTTGACCTCGTCTCCGACATCACCACCTTCCTCGGGCTCCTCGGTCCGATGGCCGAGACCTTCGGCCACCGGGCCCGAGCGGTGGAGGCGCTGCTGCGCTCCCCGGAGACCGCGTTCCTGTTGATCGCCTCCGCCCAGGCCGGCTCGATCGACGAGGCGGTCTGGTTCGCCGAGTCGCTCGAACGTCGCCAGCTCCCCTTCAGCGGCGTGATCGTCAACCGCTTCCACCACGATCTCGTCGGCCCGACCCCCCTCGGGGATCTCGAGGCCGCCCTCACCGCCGCCCTCGGGGGCGACACCGACCTTGCCGTCCGGGTCGCCGAGACGATGGCGGCGTACCACGCCCTCGCCGTCCGTGACGACGCGGAACTGGACCGCCTCCGGACCCGCCTCGGCGAGGTTCCGCTGCTCGCCGTCCCCCAGTTCGATGCCGAGATCACCGACGTCTCCGGCCTCGCCCGCATCCACGCCTACCTGTTCGGGTCCGAGGCCGAGCGGGCGGCGCTGATCGCGACGCTGACCGCCTGAACGACGCCCGCAGCCCGGCGCCACGGATACCCCTGCGAAACAGATCTACCGATGCAGAATGGGGGCAGAACGGTTAGTTTACCGGCGATGCACCCCACTAACACCTATGCAGATCGCCGGGCGGGGACTCAGCGGCGACGCCGCAGCACCGCGGTCCTGGCCGGAACCGCGGCGGTCCTCGCCCTCGCCGGCTGTGGCGCGTCGGCGAGCGCCACGAGCCACGCGGTCGCGACGTCGACGGCGCCGCCGGCGGCCACCGCAACGGGGACCGCAGCCAGCGGCGGCGCGGCGGCCGGAAACGCAAGCGCCACCCACAGCGGGAACGTCGTCGTGCTCTCCGCCGGTTCTCTCGACACCGTTCTCACCGACACGGTCGGACCCGCCTTCCACCGGGCGACCGGATACACGCTCGTCGACACATCGGGCGGATCGGGCACGCTTGCGGCCGACATCAAGAACAAGGTCGACGCCGCCGACGTGTTCATCAGCGCCGCACCGTCGATCAATGCGACCCTCGAGGGTGGCGCGAACGGCAACTGGGTGTCCTGGTACGCGACCTTCGCCTACTCTCCCTACGTGCTCGGGTACTACCCCAGGAGCCGGTTCGCCAAGGCGCTGAGGACGCGGCCGTGGTACGCCGTCGTCACCCTCCCCGGGTTCCGGCTCGGGCGTACCAACCCGACCCAGGACCCCGGTGGCGTGCTCGCTGTGGCCGCCCTGAAGACTGCGGCGCGCCGCTACCACCTGCCCACCCTGGCCAGGATCGCCGCCGACCCGTCAACGGAGTACGAGGAGACGGCCGAGCAGGCCGGAATCGAGAACGGTCAGCTCGACGCCGCCTTCATGTATGAGGCCGACGCGATCTCCCAGCACAGCCCGTACGTGCCCCTCACCGGCGCCCCCGAGCGGGGGTACTACACGATCACCCTGCTCAACCGCGCTGCGCACACGGCGGCGGCGGAGGCGTTCATCCGCTTCCTGCTCAGCCCTGCGGGACAGCGGGCGTTCACCGCCGACCGGTTCGGGGTCGTCTCGCCGGCGCGCGTGGCCGGATCGGGCGTTCCCGCCGCGCTCGGGAGCCTGCTGGGCAAGTGACGAGGACACGGGCGCCGCGCGCGCTGTATCTGCTCGGCGCCCTCCTCATCCTCTACCTCGGCTTCCCGGTCGGCGCGTTCCTGTACCGGGCGGCGACCGGGCACAACGAGGGCTGGAGCGCACCCGGACTGTTCGCCGCCCTCCGCGTCTCGACGGAGGCGGCATCGATCTCCCTGGCGATCGGGCTCATGACCGCGGTACCGCTCGCCTACCTGCTCGCCCGCCGGCGCGGCATGCTGGCAGGCACGGTCGCGGTGCTCGTGCAACTGCCGCTCGCCGTCCCGCCGTTGATCAGCGGCATCCTGCTCATCTACGTGATCGGGCCCTACACGTTCCTGGGCCAGCACAGTGGTGAGCAGCTCACCCAGACCTTCATCGGGGTCGTCATCGCGATGTCGTTCGTGTCGACGCCGTTTCTGTTCGTCGCCGCGCGCAGCGCCTTCCGCGCCGTCGACCCGGCCCTGGCCGAGGTCGCCGCCACCCTCGGGCATGGACGCCTGTCGCGCTTCCTCCGCGTCGAGGTGCCCGCCGCCTCGGAGGGACTGCGGGCGGGCGCAATCCTGATGTGGCTGCGTTCCTTCGGCGAGTACGGGACCGTCGTCGTGCTCGCCTACCACCCCTACACCCTTCCGGTGTACGCGGAGAACATCTTCTCCTCCGCCCCGCTCAGCCAGGCGGAGGCGCCGACACTGCTCGCCCTCATCGTCGCCGTCGTCGCGATCCTGCTTGGGCGGCTGCGCCGTCCCCGCCGGACGGTCCGGCGAGAACCGTCCCTCCCCGTCGCCGAGGCCCCGGGGACGATGGCCGCCGTGCCGGTCGCGTTCACGATCGCGACGAGGGTCGGCAGCTTCCGGCTCGGGCTCAGCCACCGGGCGAGCGCCCATCGGCTCGCCGTCGTCGGACCGTCCGGGTCGGGCAAGTCGATGACCCTGCGCACCCTCGCCGGTCTCCTCGGCCCTCAGGCGGGCCGCGTCCACTACGGCGGCGTGGAGATGACCGCCGCGGCGCCGGAGGCCCGTCGGCTTGGGTACGTCCCTCAGGGTTACGGCCTGCTCCCGGGCCACAGCGTGTGGGACCAGCTCACCTTCGGGGTCCATGCCCGCCCGGCGCGGGCGGCCTGGTGGCTGGAGACGCTCGGGCTCTCCGGGCTCGCCCAGCGGCGTCCGGAACAGCTGTCGGGTGGACAGCGCCAGCGGGTCAGCCTCGCCCGGGCGCTCGCCGGCGACCCGCACCTGCTGCTCCTCGACGAACCGTTCTCCGCCCTCGATGCGCCCGTCCGCTCCCAGCTGCGCCGCGAGCTGCGCCGTCTCCAGCTCGAACACAACCTGTCCACGGTCATCGTCACCCATGATCCGGAGGAGGCGGCGATGCTCGCGGACGAGATCATCGTGATGGGTGACGGCGCCATCCTGCAGGCGGGCCCGTGCGCGGAGGTGTTCCGCCACCCCGCCACCGTGGCGATCGGAGAGCTGCTCGGAGTCGAGAACCTCGGGACCGGCGTCTGGGGCCCGGGCGCCGGTGAGGTGACCCTCGCGCCCGACCTCGTCGTCGAGATCGACGAGGCGACGCAGGCCAGGGCGACGCCGACCGAGTCAACGGCGGCTGGGGCGACGCCGAGCGGAGACACGCCGGGCGGGCGGCTGCTGTGGCGGATCGCGCCGACGGCGTTGGCGCTGTCGGCCCTGGAGGAGCCGGGCGCCGGGCGGCCCGCCACGGCGGCCGACCTCAACCTCGAACTCGGGCCCGGGACGATCCTCGACGTCATCGACCTCGGCGTCAGCGTCGAGGTGATCGTCGCCCTCAGCGCCGGACCGCAGCTGCGGCTGCGCCGCCCTACCCCGCCGGCCATCGAGCGGGGCAGCCGAGTCAGCGTCAGCGCCCGTCGCAGCGGTCTGACCGTCTGGTCCGCTCCCCCGGGGCCCGCCACCACCACCGCCGGTGCCGGTGTCCGATGACCGCGGGGGTGCCCGGTACCGGTGCCACCGGGGTGTACTAGTCTGCGGTGTGATGAGCCCCGGGAGCCTGCTGGACATCGACCGGGCGCTCGCCCTCATTCTCGAGCGGACGGCACCGCTCGAGGCGGAGGAGGTCGCCAGCGCCGATGCGGACGGTCGCTACCTCGCCGAGGATCTCCGCGCCGCCATCGATCTTCCCCCGTTCACCAACTCGGCGATGGACGGCTATGCGCTGCGCAGCGCCGATACGCCGGGGACGCTCGCCGTCGCGGGCGAGTCCGCCGCCGGCCGGCCCGCCGAGACCAGCCTCACCCCCGGGGCGGCGATCACCATCTCCACCGGTGCGGCGTTGCCGGACGGCGCGGACGCCGTCGTGCCGATCGAGGCGACCGAGGCGGCCGATGAGACGGGTGCCGTCCGGGTGCCGCGGGCGGTCGCGCCCGACGCGAACGTTCGCCACCGCGGATCGGACATCTCCGCCGGAGCGCCCCTGCTGAGCGCCGGCGCGCGGATCGGTCCGGCCCAGATCGCCGCTCTCATCTCCGCCGGGCATCCCCGCGTGCACTGCCGGCGGCGACCGCGGGTGGCGATCCTCGCCACCGGCAGCGAACTGCGCCCGGCCGGGGAGATCCTCGCGCCGGGGGAGATCTACGACTCCAACGGGCCGATGCTCGCCGCCGCCCTCCGCCGCGCCGGCGCCGTCGTCACGGTGGTGCCCGCCGCCGCCGACACCGTCGACGCCCACCGTGAGGCGTTCACCCGCGCCCTCGAGCATGACGTCGTGATCAGTTCCGGCGGTGTCTCGGTCGGCCCCCATGACCTCGTCCGCGGAGTCGGCGCCGCCCTCGGCGTCGAGGAGGTGTTCTGGCGGGTCGCGTTGCGCCCCGGCAAACCGCTCAGCTTCGGGACGGCCGGGCGCACGCTCGTGTTCGGGCTGCCGGGCAATCCGGTCTCCACCCTCGTCTGCTGGGCGCTGTTCGTCGCGCCGGCGGTCGCCGCCCTTCAGGGTGCCCCCGCACCCCGGCCCGCCTACGTCCGGGCCCCGCTCGCCACCGCGTATGCACGCAACCCGGAGCGGGACGAGATGATCCGGGTGATCCGCGATCCGTCCGGCGGGCTCGTGCCCGCCCGCGGCCAGCAGTCCCATCAGATCTCGATCACCGCGCTCGCAGACGGCCTCGCGCGCATCCCGGCGGGCTCGGGTGACCTGCCCGCCGGCAGCACCGTCGACTACCTCAGCCTCAGCATCGGACCGTGAGCGAAAAGCTGAGCCTGGGAGAGGCGGCCAAGGCGCTCGGCGTCAGCGTCGACACGCTGCGACGCTGGGATCGCACCGGCAAGATCGTCACCGAACGGGATGCGCGCAACCGCCGCGTCGTCTCCGCGACGGAGGTCGAGCGGCTCACCCGACGCCCGAACCGGCACGTCACCGGGACCGAGTTCTCGGCCCGCAACCGGTTCCCCGGGATCATCCGCTCGGTCGAGGTCGACGGCGTGATGGCGCTTGTCGAGATCGAGGCGGGCGACTTCCTCGTCACGGCGGCGATCACGCGGGACTCCGTGGAGGAGCTCGGGCTCGCGCCCGGGCTGCCCGCCACCGCGACCGTGAAGGCGACCTCCGTGATGGTCAACATCGACCGCTGAGGCCCGCTCCGGTGGTCCGGAGAACCGGTCCGGGCAGGCTCGCCCGCCGACCGGTCACCCGCCGATGTAGGACATCTCCACCTTCGCGTGGTGCCCCTGCCCGCTCGCTCGCTGCTCGGAGTAGCGGTCCGTGCGAGCCCTCCAGATCCGGCTGATCTGCGCGTCGAGCTCGTCGTCGTCGACGCCGGCCCGCAACGGCCCGCGCAGATCGTGGCCGACGGCGGTGAACAGGCAGGTGTACAGGCGGCCGTCGGCGGACAGCCGGGCACGGCTGCAACTGCCACAGAACGGCTGGGTGACCGAGGTGATCAGGCCGATCTCACCCGCGCCGTCGCGATAGCGGTACCGGGCGGCGACCTCCCCCGGGTAGGCCGCGTCGACGGGCTCCAGCGGCCAGCGGGCGTGGATGCGGTCGCGGATCTCGGCGGCGGGTACGACCTCCTCGAGCTGCCATGCGTTCGTCGAGCCAACGTCCATGTACTCGATGAAGCGGAGCGTGTGGCCGCGCTCGCGGAAGCAGGCGGCCATCGGCAGGAGCGCGTGCTCGTTGACGCCACGCTGGACGACCATGTTGACCTTGACCGGGGCGAGGCCGGCGGCTGCGGCGGCGTCGATCCCGGCGAGGACGCGAGCGACCTTCACCGACACGCCGTTCATCGCCGCGAACGTCGGATCGTCGAGGGCATCGAGGCTGACGCTGACGCGGTGCAGGCCGGCTGCGGCGAGCTCGGCGGCACGGGCGGCGAGCAGTGAACCGTTGGTGGTCAGCGCGACGTCGACAATCCCCTCGATCGCCACGAGCATCCGGATCAGGTCCGGCAGGTCGCGGCGCAGCAGCGGCTCGCCGCCGGTGAGCCGCAGCTTCGTCACGCCGTGACGGGCGAACGCGCGGGCGATCCGGGTGATCTCCTCGAAGCTCAGCAACTCGGCGCGGGGCAGGAAGGCAAAGCCGGGACCGAACACCTCCTGGGGCATGCAGTAGCGGCAGCGGAAGTTGCAGCGATCCGTCACCGAGATCCGCAGGTCGCGCACGGGGCGCTGGAGACGATCGACCATCACCCTAAGGGTAGGATCAGTTCCCGTGACGATCAAAGTACGGCTGTTTGCGATCCTGCGGGAACGGGCGGGAACCGACTCGCTCGAGCTCGACCTGCCGGCCGGGGCGACCGTCGCCGACGCCCTCCGAGCGCTCGCGCAGCGGCCCGGATTGGAGGCCCTTGCCCAGGGGGCGGCGCGGATCGCGGTCAACCGCGAGTACGCCGATCCGGCGACCCGGATCGGCCCCGAGGACGAGGTCGCGGTGATCCCACCCGTGAGCGGCGGGGAGAACCTCACGGAGCTGACCCGGGTCGGGGACGGCGTTCACGTCGCCATCACCGCCCAGCGGCTCGATCTCGGGCCGCTGCTGCAGTTCGTCGCCGATGAGCACGCCGGCGCGGTCATCTCCTTCCAGGGGCTGCCGCGGGACATTCCCGTGCTCGACTACGAGGCCTACGGGGAGATGGCGATCGAGCGCATGTGGGCGATCCTCACCGACTGCCGCGCCCGCCACGGCCTCTGCGCGATCGCCGCCGAGCACCGTGTCGGCGCGGTCCGCGCCTCTGAGGCGAGCATCACCATCGCCGTGTCGGCCCCCCACCGCGGTGAGGCGTTCGCCGGCGCCCGTGAGGCGCTCGACCGGATCAAGGCCGAGGTACCGATCTGGAAGGTCGAGGTCGACGCCGACGGTGCCCGAGTCCGTCCGGACGGAACGTTGCCGACATGACCGAGCGAGCGCTCACCCACCTCGACGCCGACGGCCGCGCCCGGATGGTCGACGTCTCCCCCAAGGCGGTCACCGAGCGGCGGGCGGTCGCCCGTGCCCGCGTCCGGATGTCCCCGCTGACGGCCGCCGCCGTCGCCGCCAACGACACCCCCAAGGCCGAGGCGCTCACGGTCGCCCGCATCGCCGGCATCCAGGCGGCCAAACGGACCGGTGAGCTGATCCCCCTCTGCCATCCGCTCGGGCTCAGCTTCGTCGACGTCACCGCCCGCGTCGACGCGGACGCCGGGCTGGTCGAGTTCGTCGCCGAGGCCAGCGTCACCGCGCAGACGGGCATCGAGATGGAGGCGATGACCGCCGCCGCCGTCGCCGCGCTCACCCTCTATGACATGGTCAAGGGGCTCGAGCGCGGAGTGAGCATCGAGGATGTGGTGCTGCTGGAGAAGAGCGGTGGCGCGAGCGGAACCTGGCTGCGGGAGCCCTGAAGTGCGGGCCGCGATCATCTCGATCTCGACCTCACGGTCGGCCGGAGCGGGGCCGGACACCGGTGGTGATGCGCTCGCGCGGTTCGTCACCGACACGGTCGGCGCGCAGCTGGCCGGACGGGATCTCATCACCGATGATGAGATCGTCATCGCCGCCCGGTTGCGGCACTGGTCAGACACCGAGGCGGTCGGGCTTGTGCTCACGACCGGGGGAACCGGCTTCAGCCCTCGGGACGTCACCCCGGAGGCGACGCGCGCGGTGATCGAGCGGGAGGCTCCCGGCGTCGCCGAGGCGATGCGGGCCGCCTCCGCCGCGCACACCCGCCACTGGATGCTCTCCCGCGGGGTCGCGGGCATCCGCGGCCGGACGCTGATCGTCAACTTCCCCGGGTCACCTCGAAGCATCGAGCAGGCGGGGGCGGCGATCGCCGCGGCGCTCCCTCACGCCGTCGCGCTGATCACCGGTGAGTCCGGCCCGGGGGCGAGCCACGAGCCCGCCTCCAGCAGCACCGCCTCCCACTGAGTCCGGTCGAGAGCCTCCGAGCCCGGCGCGGCGGCGAGGGTGATCTCACCGGCGTGCAGCAGCTCCCAGACGGAGGTCTCGACGGCGGCGAGCCGATCAGAGACCCGATGGCCGGGAAGGAGATCGCCGGTGAGCGCGAGCCCGTCTCCGAGGGCCATCGGTCCCGCCGCGACCCGCCCGAGAATCCGCTCCTTGAGCCGCCCGGAGACGGCGAGGGCGGCCGGGGCGGGCGGCGGCACGGACGCACTGAGAAAGGTCCCGGTGACGTCCCGGCCGCGCTTGACGGCGTTCGTCCACCCCTGCCCGAGAGCGAGCTGACCCGGGGCGAGGCGCTCACCCTCGATCACCGTCAACCGGGCCGTGCGTGGCTCGAACTCCTTGTCCTGGAGGGTGAAGATCGCGCCGGTCCGCAGCGGTTCGAGGAACCGGGCGCGGACCTCCTCGGCCCCGAGGTTGAAGGCCCGCACGATCTCTCGACCGTCCCGCAGCTCGACGTGAAAGGGCACCCCCGCCCTCAGACCTCAGCGGCCGCTTCAGCCAGCAGCTCGTCGGCGAGCCCGCGCACGTCAACGTCGAGATGCCCGCAGAGGACGTCCCGGAGGATCGCGCGGAGATGGTCGCCGACCTCATCGATGAGCGCCTCGGGCCCGCCGGCGTCACGCCAGCGCCCCTCCGCCTCACCACAGACGACGTACTGCTCGAGGGAGATCGCACGGGCCGCCCGGGCGGCCAGTTCGGCGCGACCTTCAGGCGGCGCGCAGATGACCGCCAAGCGCTGGGCGAGACGACCGGAGGCGGTGCCCTCGGGCTCGAGCAGCGCCCGCAGCGCAAGCAGGTGATCGGTCAGGCACTCGTAGGGGTCGCGCCGGTCGGCGCCGAACTCGAAGCGCGCGAGCGCCCAGCGCACCTCTCCGGCTGTCCCCTCGAGCCGACGGCCGATCAGGTTGACGAACCCGCGCAGCTCGTCCTCCTGGCCGGGGTCGACGGAGATGATCGGCCCGAGCCGCCCGACCGGGCCAATCGCCGCCGGCGTCCAGACCCCGCCGTCGACCCGGGAGAAGCCGATCGGGCCGACCCCGAAACCACCCCGGTCATAGAGGCGGAGCGCGGTGAGCAGGCGCCGGAACCGGCCGCGGGCGTCCGCAAGCGGCGGCGGGGCCGAGCGTTCCTGGGGGATCCGGGCGAGCACGAGCAGACCCCCGGATGAGAGGCCGTCGAGCAGCCCGGCCGGGGGGTCGCCCAGCAACTGCTGGCGGATGAGCGTCAGGCCGGTGCTGAGGGCAAGCTCATCTGTGCCCTCCGCGAGCGCAAGCCCGTGCAGGGGGGCGACGACCTCGGTCACACACATCCCCTCATAGAGGCAGCGCTCGAGCTCTGCGTAGGCGCGGGTGAAGCGGACCGGGTCCACCGCGAACTCGCTGCGCTCAGCGAACACCTCGGCGAGGAAGCAGCGCAGGGCAGCGTCCGCCCGGTCGCGCGGATGCTCGGGAATCCGCGCCTCTCCACGTGCGCGCAGATAGGCCTCCAGACCGTAGGAGAACTCAAGCGCCCTGGCCGCCGGGGGATAGCTGTCCAGGGCCGCGAGCAGTCCCAGCCGCGCCCGGATGAACTCGGCCGTCAGCGGTCGGTAACAGTAGAGGGATACCCCGCGCTCGCCGGCCTCGGCAACCTCAAAGGGGAGCTCGGCACCCTCCCGGATCGCGCGGGTGAGCCGGAGGGCGGCGTCGTGGGTGAAGGCCTCGAGCTGGGCCTGAAGCGTCGCGTTCTTCACCCCGCGCTGTTTCGCCGCCGGCGGCGGGGATCCTGCTTCGCGGTCAGGCCGCGGCGACGGCCTCCACGCCCGGACACGGCTCAAACAGCCAGCGGCGACCGTAGCTGCGCATGTTCTCGATCAGCGGAACGAGGGCGAGACCCTTGTCGGTGAGCGCGTACTCGACCCGCGGAGGCACCTCAGCGAACGTCTCACGGACAACGATCCCCTCTTCCTCGAGCGCCCGCAGGCGCAGCGACAGCGTCCGCGGGGAGATGCCCTCAAGCGCCCGCTCGAGCTCACAGAAACGCGACTGCCCCTCCGCGAGCGCCTTGACCAACAGCAGCGTCCACTTGCCACAGACGATCTCTGCGGTGCGACAGACCGGACAGGGCGAATCAGACGGCATCTTCGCTCAAGTCTAGCGGTCACTTCAGGAAGTAAAGCGTAGGGTGAGCCAGGTACGACGGGCCGACGCGCCGACGCGCTCACGCGCTCGGAGCGGTTCGGGCCGCTCGCCTCCCGCCTCGATCAGCCGCCAAGGCCCGACGGCGCCGCGACCGACACCATGCCGGCGTGCACGGCCGCGCCCTCACGCGCGTCGGCGAGATCATCCATCGTCGTCCCGCGCCTCCCCTCGGCGGCCACCAGGAGCTTGAAGTCGTGCGGGCTCGAGGCGACCTGGAGCGCGTCGGCGAAGCTGATCCGGCCAGCCTGGTAGTGCCCGAAGAGCGCCTGGTCGAAGGTCTGCATCCCGTAGTAGGCCCCCTCGGCGATCACCTCCTGGAGCCGGCCGGTCTGGGCGGGATCGAGGATCATGTCGCGGGCCCGTCCGGTCAACCGGAGGATCTCACAGACGCACACGCGGCCGTTGCCGTCCGGCGTGCGGACGAGCCGCTGGGAGACAACCCCGCGCAGGGTCCCGGCGAGCATCGCCCGCGCATGGTTCTGCTCATGCGGCGGGAAGAAATCGAGGATGCGGTTGACCGACTCGGGCGCGTCGAGGGTGTGCACGGTCGACATCACGAGGTGGCCGGTCTCGGCCGCCGACAGGGCGGCCCGGACCGTCTCCTCGTCCCGCATCTCACCGATCAGGATCACGTCCGGGTCTTGGCGCAGGACCCGCCGCATCGCCCGCGAGAAGCTCGCCGTGTCCATCCCGACCTCACGCTGGTTGATGATCGAGCTCCGGTCGGAGTGGAGATACTCGATCGGATCCTCGATCGTGACGATGTGGCGGCTGCGGGTCCGGTTGATGTGGTCGAGCATCGCCGCGAGCGTCGTCGACTTGCCCGATCCGGTCGTTCCGGTGAGCAGGATCAGGCCCCGCTCCTCCTCGGCGATCTCGGTGATCACCTCAGGCAGCCCGAGTTCAGCGACCGACTTGACGGTGAACGGGATGACCCGGGCGACGATCGAGATCGACCCGCGCTGACGGAAGGCATTGACCCGGAAGCGGGCGAGACCGTCGATCGCGTAGGCGAAGTCGACCTCACCGTCGGCCTCGAACTCGGCGGTCTTAGCCGGGTCGCGAAGCATCTGCGCAAGCGTCCGGACGGTGTCCTCAGGGACGAGCGGTCCGAAGTCCCCGAGCGGGGCGAGCTCCCCGTGGACCCGACCGAGCGGACGCGAGGGAACCTTGAGGTGGAGGTCCGAGCCGCCGGCCCGGACGAGCTGCTGGAGTGCTGAGTGGAGGTCGAACATCTCCGATCCGTTATCGGCAGCAGCCCCGGAGAGGCTGAGCGTCCCCGGTGGAGGGCCGGACGCCCGTCCGATGCCCGCGCAGGAGGCGACGGCGGGCCCGGGCGGGCCCGCCACGGGGAATCAGGCGACGTCGCGGAGCTTCTGCGCCTCCGCGAGGGACTGCAGCTTCTTCAGCGACTGGTTCTCGATCTGGCGGATCCGTTCGCGGGTCACATTAAAGGTGCGGCCGACCTCGTCCAGGGTACGCGGATGCTCACCACCGAGGCCGTAGCGGAGTTCGAGCACGCGCCGCTCACGGTAGGAGAGGTTCTCCAGCGCCTCCCGCAACGCCTCCTTGGTGAGGATCTCCGCCGCCCGGTCATAGGGGGATTCGGCGCGCTCGTCCGCGATGAACTGACCGAACTCGGACTCCTCCTCGTCCCCGACCGGCTTCTCGAGCGAAACGGGCGCCTGGGCGGAGCGCTTGATCGACTCGACCTCGTCCGGCTCGATTCCGGTGACCTCAGCGATCTCCTCCGCCGTCGGCTCCCGGCCCAGCTCGGTCACGAGCTTGCGTTCGGCCCGGCCGATCTTGTTGAGCTTCTCAACGACGTGGACGGGAATCCGGATCGTCCGCGCCTTGTCCGCGAGCGCCCGGGCGATCGCCTGGCGGATCCACCAGGTCGCGTACGTCGAGAACTTGAACCCCTTGCGGTAGTCGAACTTCTCCGCGGCGCGGACGAGCCCGAGGGTCCCCTCCTGGATCAGGTCGAGAAACGGGAGTCCCTGGTTGCGATAGTTCTTGGCGATCGAGACGACGAGCCGGAGGTTGGACTCGACCATCTTCTGCTTCGCGTCGAGGTCGCCGCGCTCGATCCGCTTGGCGAGATCGACCTCCTCCTGGGCGGTGAGGAGCCGGACCTTGCCGATGTCCTTGAGGAACAACTGGAGCGAGTCCGTCGTCATGTCGGGCTTGAGGTCGAGGGCCGCCTTGGCCTTCCTGCGACCGCCCCGCTTGTCCGGAGCGCGCTCGACGTCGGCTTCGGCCTGGGCCGGATCGACATCTTCGACGAGCTCGATCTCCGCACGCTCGAGATAACCGTGCAACTCCTCAACGTCGATCTCATCGAGGTCGAGTTCCGAGATCGCGGTGCTGATCTCGGTGAAGGTGAGGACGCCCTGCTGCTGGCCGCGGTTGACCAGTCCCTTGATCTCCTCGAGTTCCTGCAGATCCGCTACTGACATCGGTTCCCTTTTTCCTCGTGTTGCCCGCTTGCCGGCTCGGCCGGCGACACCCGGGAGGGGCCACGTGCGTTTCCGTGGCCGCACGCCGCCGACTCACACATTCCCATCGATTCTAGGCAGGTGCCCGACGGTGCTCCGGACAACGGCCTCCGTGACGCTCAGGATGTACTACCGCGGTCAGGCCCAACCGTTTCAGGAAACGACGAAAAAGTCGGCAGCGAGCCCGATGGCCGCGCCGTGAGCTAAGCTGCGCAACTGCACATAACGCCGAACGTCGCCCCGTCCACGGAGCGACGACGGGGGAACCAACGCGGAGGTCACGCTGCCTCCGCAGGGGCGAATCGAGGTGGCCGTCACCTTGTAGCGCACACGCGCGAGCCCGTCAGCTCACCTCGTAGGCCCTCCGTGCCACACAACTTCATGCGCCCACCCGTGACGATCACCCGACCCTGCCACCGTCCTGGCCGCGCGCTGCGCGCCGGCCTCGCCGCTGCTCTCCTGCTCGTTTCCGGGCCCGCCACGGGCGCGCTCGCGGCGACAACCGGAGCGGGAGCGGGCGGGTCAAGCGGCGGAGCCGGTCTCAGCGGCGGGGCGGAACCGTCGGGATCCACCCAAGCCGGCTCCGGGAGTGCCGCAGCGACCGGGACGCCGCCCGCGACCGCTCCGCTGCGTCGGCCCGAGTCAGCCGCCGGCGGCGGCTTCCGCGTGAGCACGGTCTCAGCGGCGGCCCTACACCACGCCGTCATCCTCACCGGCACCTGGGCAGGAGCGGCGGCGAGCACCGTCGCCATGCAGGTACGGGCGCCGCAGGGTCCCTGGCAGACGGTCACCGAGACGGCAACGGGACCGGGCGGTCACTTCCGGGCCGCGTGGCGGGCCTCCCGGAGCGGGGCGCTTGCGGTGCGGGCCGCCATCATCGGCTCTCCCGGCAGCGTCACGGCGGCGGAGAATGGCGGCGCCTCCCCCGACCTGGCGGTCACCGTCTATCGGCCGGCCGTCGCCACCATCTACGGACCGGGCTTCTACGGCCACCGCACCGCCTGTGGCCAGACGCTGGCGCCGAACACCCTCGGGGTCGCCTCACGCACACTCGCCTGCGGCACCAGGATCGTGATCGCCTTCCGCGGGCGGTCGATCACGGTTCCGGTGATCGACCGGGGCCCCTACAGCCATGGAGCGAGCCTCGATCTGACGATGGCGACCGCCCGTGCGCTCAACGACACCGAGACCGAGACCGTCGGCGCGGCGGTTCTCTAGCCCAGCCGCATAATTGGGACCGACCATGGCCCCCTTCCCCCGCACTCGCCGGGCACTGGCGCTCGCTCTGCCCGCCTGCGCCGGTGTCCTGTGGCTCGTCGCCAGCCGTCCCCGCGAGCTTCCCGGCAGGGCCACGATCGTCTCCCCGCGACGGTCCACCGTGATCGGTGACAACGGGGCGGTCCGGTCGGTCCAGTCGGCTCGCCTGGCGATGCCCCAGCGCGACCTCGACCGGCTCTGGACGGCCCGGAACCTCGAGAACCTCGGGGCGACCTACTGGCGGTTCCTGACGCGAGTGACGCTCGGGATCGTCCAGGTGCTCTACAGCCCCGACGACCGCCGCGTCGCCCTGTTCGGGATCCGCGCGCTCACCCTGTTGCGGTTTGACCCTCCGACGTTCGTGGTGTCCTCCCGCCGGGCCCGGATCGGCTGGCAGATCAAGGACGGGCTGCTCGTGGCCCGCCGCGGACGCGGGGAGGGCGGACTCGCCCTGGAGGTCACCCGCGAGCCGGCCGGCTCCGGTCCCGATGGACCGGAGCCGGAAGCGGACGCCCGCGATCCCGAGCTGACCATCGAAGTCGAGGTGACGAACTTCTACCCGTCGATCGCCTCCTCACTGGGCGACCTCGTCTACCAGTCCACTCAGGCATTCGTCCACGTACTCGTCACCAACGCGTTTCTGCGCAGCCTCGCCAGCCTCGAGTTGCACGAGTCGAAGATCGGCCGCCTCCTCGTCGGCGGCATCGACGCGGACCCGGCCCACCCGGCCTGAGCCGCGTCAGCTCAGCCGAACCGCTCGACGTTGCCGATCAGGTCGGCGAGCTTGGCCCGGTTGTGGCGTGAATGGACGCGGCGAACGGTGCCCGACCGGGTGCGCATCACGAGGCTCTCGGTGCTCGCCACCCCGCCCGGCAGGTAGCGGACACCCTGAAGGACGTCCCCGTCGGTGACCCCGGTGGCGGAGAAGAAGACGTCGTCGCCCTTGACGAGGTCGCCGGAGGTGAGGATCTGGTCGAGGTCGTAGCCCGCTGCCGCGGCGGCCGAGCGTTCCTCCTCGTCGCGCGGCCACAGGCGCCCGAGGATCTCCCCGCCGAGACATTTGATCGCTGCCGCCGAGATGACGCCCTCGGGGGTCCCGCCGATCCCCCACAGCAAATCGACCCGGTTCCCCTCGGTGACCGCGAGCAGAGAGGCGGCGACGTCCCCGTCGAGGATCAGGCGGACGCGGGCACCGGCGGCGCGGATCTCCGCGATGCGTTCCTCGTGTCGGGGCCGATCGAGGCAGACGACCATCACGTCCCGGATCCCGACGCCCTTGCGTTGGGCGACGAGCTGCAGCGTCTCGGCGATCGGGCGCTCGAGGTCGAGCAGGTCGGCGATCTCCGGGCCGCCGGCGAGCTTCTCCATGTACACGCACGGGCCCGGGTCGAACATGGCTCCGCGCTCGGCGAGGGCGATCACCGTGATCGCACTCGGCATGCCGAGGGCGGTGAGGCGCGTCCCCTCGAGCGGATCGACGGCGATGTCGACCTCCGGCTTGGACCCGTCACCGATGCTCTCGCCGTTGTAGAGCATCGGAGCCTCGTCCTTCTCGCCCTCACCGATGACGACGACACCGTCCATCCGGACGCCGTCGAGCACGTGGCGCATCGCGTCCACCGCCGCCTGGTCAGCGGCCTCCTTGTCACCGCGGCCGATCAGGCCGGCGGCAGCGAGCGCCGCCGCCTCAGTGACGCGCACAAGCTCCAGCGCGAGGTTACGGTCGGGACGGACGACGGGATCAGTGGTGCTCATAGGACTCCTGGTGGCTTGCGGCGCACGTTGCTCTCATGCGTCCGGGTGATCGCTCCGAGGAAGATCAGGAGCCCGCCGGCGAGCGCGACGAACCATCCGACCCCCACACCGATCTCACCCCGCGGGTAACCCGGCTTGTCGATGATGCCACGGAAGACGATCAGGGTCAGCGCACAGAGGGCGACGACGGCGGTCAACTCCCCCCGCGGCCAGGTGAGCGCGCGGCCACGGAGGATCACCCAGATCAGCACGAGCGGCGCGACGGCGGCAATGATCAGCAGGAAGCGGATGTATTCGAGGGCGTTCCAGCCGCTGCAGCTGACCCCCGGTCCGTGGCAGACGGCGAGGATCGCGTAGCGGTTGGCGAGGGTGTACCAGCCGAGGAAGAGGGAGAGGCCGAGGAGGATCCCGCCGACGGCGGCGATCACCTCTCCCCGGTCCAGCGCTCGCGTGCTCATCTGCGGGTGAGCCTAATCGATCCCGGCCCGCTACGGTTCCGGTTCTCGTGGCCGAAGTCAGCTTTCACCGTCTGCTTCCCGCCGGCTCCGACGTCAGTGCCGACGCGTTCCTGGGCGAGGTCGCCGACCGGACCGTCGCCCCGGCGCAGCGGCCGTGGGTGGTGGTCAACTTCGTCTTGAGCCTCGATGGCCAGGCGACGTTCGCCGGGCGCTCGGCACCGCTGTCAGACGTCGGTGACCGCGCTCTCTTCCACGCCCTGCGGGCGTCCGTCGACGCGATCCTCGCCGGCCCGAGCACGCTCGGCATCGAGAACTACCGGCCGGCTGACCGGCCGATCGTGACCGTGAGCCGTTCCGGGCGGCTGCCGACCGAGATCCCGCTGTTCTGCGACCCGGCCGGAGAGGTGATCCTCTTCACCGACGCCGTCCGTCAACTCGATCACGTCCCCGCGACGGTCACGGTCGAGCCGGGAACCGATCTCGAGCACGTGCTCGGCACCCTCCACTCCGGCCACCAGGTCCGGCGACTGCTCTGTGAGGGCGGGCCACGGCTGTTCGGGTCGCTCCTGCGCGCCGGCCTTGTGGATGAGTTGTTCCTCAGCCTCGGCCCGAAGCTCGCCGGAGGCGACAGCGGCCCGTCACTCACCGAGGGAGCCCCGGCCGCCGAGCTCATCGATATGTCTCTCGTGACCGTGCTCGAGCGGGAGGGCACCCTGTTTCTCCGCTACCTCCGGACGGACGCGTGACGGCTCCCCGCCGACGCGGGCGTAACGGCATCCGCGGCCGCTCAAGCGCGTAGGGTACGGCCCTGATGAGCGAGGCCCTCTCCCCAGCCGACCGATCCTCACTCGCCGCCGAGCGCGGGGCCGTGAACATGGCGGTCGGCGGTCTGCTCGTGTTCGAGGCGGGGGCGGCGCTCACGCTCGCGATGGTGCGGGCCCGGATCGCCGAGCGGATTCATCTCATTCCCCGCCTGCGCCAACGGCTCGAGGAGCCGATCATGGGCATCGCCAACCCGGTCTGGGTCGACGATGCCAGCTTCGACCTCGACTGGCACGTTCGGCAGGCGAGCCTGCCCCGGCCCGGCGGCCCGGCCGAGCTCGGCGCCTTCGTGGGCCGCGAGTTCTCCCACCGGCTCGACCGTACCCGGCCGCTGTGGGAGATGACGCTGCTCGAGGGCGTCGGGGAGGACCGGCTCGCGCTCCTGCTCAAGGCCCACCATGCGCTCGTCGACGGAATGGCGGCCATCGGCCTCGCTGCCCTCGTCCTCGACCCGTCCGCCACGCCCCTCGAGATCCCGCCTCCGGAGGGGACCTGGGAGCCCCAACCCTACGATCTGCGGCGCCACGTCGCCAGGCTCGTCACGACGCCGATGGCCCTCGCCGCCCGGCCCGTCCTCGACGGCGCGCTGCGTGCCCTCGATCCCGACCCGCGGCGGGCCGCCGCGGATGCCCGCGGGGTCGCCCGGGACATGCGCCGCGCGACCGAAGTCGCCATCGAACTCGCCCGCCAGCGTCCCCAGGCGCCGATGACCCCGCTCAACCGTCCGATCTCCCCGAACCGTCGTTACGCAAGCGCCCAGGTCGATCTCGCCACCGTGAAGACGGTGAGCCGCAACTGTGGGGGAACGGTCAACGACACGCTGCTCGCGGTCGTGACCGGGATGCTCGCCCGCTACCTCGCCGCCGTCGATGGTGCTGGAGCCGAACCGCTCAGCGGCCGTCCACCGGTCGCGCTCGTGCCGGTGAGCGTCCGGAGCGACCCCCGGGCGGGGGATATGGGCAATCAGATCTCGACCGTGTTCGTCGACCTCCCGGTCAGCGAGCCCGATCTCGGCCGGCGCATCGCCACGATCGCCGCGCAGACTCGGCTGCTGAAGGAGTCAGCGGCCGTGCGCGCGGGCGCGCTGATGGTCGGAGCCTCCGGTGTCGCACCGCCGCTCATCTCGGGCATGCTCGCCCGCGCGATGGGCTCGGTGCGCGCCTTCAACGTCGTCGTCTCCAACCTGCCCGGGCCCCAGCAGCCCTTCTACCTCGCCGGGGTGCGGACCACCGACATCTACCCGATCGTGCCCCTCAACCCGGCGAACCAGGGGCTCACGGTCGGCATCCTCAGCTACGACGGGGATGTCTGCTTCGGGCTGCTGGCCGACCGTGACCTCACGCCGGGGCTCGCCGTCGCCGCCGCCGGCCTCACCGCCGAACTCGACGGTCTCACCGCTGCCGTCGCGGCCTGAGGCGTCTCAGAGACCGAGCTTGCGGACACCGCGCTCATCCCAACCGAGGTGGTGGGCAAGCTCGTGCCGCAGGACACGCCGGACCTGCTGACGCAGCCGCTCGGGGTCGTGCCCGAAGTCGCGCAGCAGGGTGTCGCGAAAGATGAGGATGCGCTCGGTGAAGTAGTCGTTGGCGACGGTGTCGCCCTGATACATCCCGTAGGCGCCACGGTGGCCGTGGCGGGTCCGCACCGCGGTCGCCCCCGAGTCGGAGACGACGATCGCGACATGCTCGAGGGCGCGGTGGAAGTCGAGGGGCAGCTCGTCAATCACCGATCGCAGCAGCGCGTCGAACCCGACGTCGACGGCGGCGACCTCAAGCCCGTCCTCCTCGTCCGGCCACGACGCAGTGAAGTCGTCGTCCTCGCTTGAGCCTCCGCGGGCGAGCCGTTCGGAATGCTCGATCAGCGCGTCAAACTGCGCCTCCGGCTCGCGCCATCCTCCGAGCCGGACGATCACGTAGATGACCGCTCCGGCGATGATCACGGTTCCGACCCCGAACAGGCTGATCGTCTGCAGCAGCGCGAGCAGCGGAGCGGAGGCCGACCCCTCCACGACCAGGCTCACCAACCCCAGCCCGAGCACCGTCACGGTCAACCCGGCGGCCAACCGGGGGAGAAACAGGGAGGGACGGGCGGGCCGACGGCTCATCGCAGCGTGCGGGCGATCACCAGCTTCTGGATCTCGCTGGTGCCCTCATAGATCTGGGTGATCTTGGCGTCCCGCATCATCCGCTCGACCGGGTAGTCGTTGGTGTAGCCGTACCCACCGAGTACCTGCACCGCCTCAACGGTCACCGCCATCGCGGTGTCCGCAGCGACGAGTTTGGCCATCGAGGTGAATTTGTTCAGGTCCGCGTCTCCGCGATCGACCTTCGCGGACGCCTGGTAGACGAGCTCGCGGGCCGCGGCGGTACGGGCCTCCATCTCCGCGAGCTTGAACTGAATGCCCTGGAAGGAGCTGATCGGCTTGCCGAACTGCTTGCGCTCGTTCGCGTACGCGACGGCGTAGTCGATCGCACCCTGAGCGATCCCGACCGCCTGGGCGGCGGCGCCGAGACGAGAGCGCTCAAGCGTGGACATCGCGACCTTGAACCCGCGGTTGACCTCTCCGATCACGTTGGCGGCGGGAACGCGCACGTCATCGAACACCGGGGAGCCGGTCGGAGAGCCGTGGATCCCGAGCTTGTGCTCGTAGGAGCCGATGCTGAAGCCCGGGCGGTCGGCCTCGACGACGAAGGCGGTAATCCCCCGCGAGTGGCCGGCCGATCGGTCGGTGACGGCGAAGACGACATAGAAGTCGGCGATCCCCGCGTTGGAGATCCAGCATTTGGAGCCGTTGATCACCCAGTCGTCGCCGTCCTGGACGGCGTGGGTGAGCATCCCCCCCGGGTCCGAACCCGCCTCCGGCTCCGAGAGGGCGAAGGCAGGCGACCACTCGCCGCTCGCGCACTTGGGCAGGAACCGCTCCTTCAGCTGCTCGGAGCCGTCGAGCTTGATCGGCAGCGTGCCGAGGTCCTGCACCATCAGGATCAGCGCGACCGATGCGTCGGCTTTGGCGATCTCCTCGATCGCCAGCGACAGCATCAGGGTGCCGGTTCCCGTCCCCCCGTGCTCGATCTCGAAGGGCAGTCCGAGAATGTCCTGCTCAGCGAGCAGACGTCGTAGGTCATGGGGATATTCGGCGGTGCGGTCGATCTCGGCCGCCCGCGGAGCGATGCGCTCGCGCGCGATCTGGCGGATCGTGTCCCGGAAGTCGAGCAACTCCTGCGGGATCGTGTAAAGGTCGGCGAGCGCGGACATGATCCAATCGTACGCCACCGGGACGGGGTCGGCCCCGCCGCGGGCGTCGTCTCGGCGGAGCGCACCGACGTCGGTGCGCTCCGCCGAGTTCTTACCAGCCCGCCGGGTGGCGGACGACGAATCCCGAGGCGGGCGAGATCCGGGTCGCCGACCAGCGGTCGTTCCCGTTGGCCGAGCTCTGAGCGGCCGTGTCGAACCACAGACCCGCGACGTTCATGTAGACATGCCCGGCGTTCGTGTACAGGGTGATCCACTTTCCGGGGCCAGCCTCGCCGTAGGACTCGAACTGGGTCGAGTCGAGCGGATATCCGTTGAGCAGGTCGCCGCCGTGCAGCGCATAGGAGACCGAACCCGAGCAGTCATAACCATCCTGGGGTCCCCACCCGTTGTGCCCGCCGCCGTAGACGTAGGGGTCGAAGGCGATCTTGTTCGCCGCGTCGATCACCTGCTGGATCACCTTGGGCGCGTCCGCGGGCGCGACGGCAAGCCCGTTGGAGTCGATTGTCGCCGCCTCAACCGGCGCGTTCGCCTGCGTGTTGGGCGGCACGAAACCGGAGCCGCCGCTGTCGTTGGCGGGCAGCGTCGCCGATGAGGCGGAGGCGGTGGAGTTCCCGCCCTGACCCCTCGTCGCGGTCGGGTTGGCCCGGGTCTCCTCGATCCGGGCCATCGCGCTGCTGATCCGCCCGAATGTCTGCGGTCCGACGACGCCGTCGGCCGTGAGGTGGTCACGCTTCTGGAAGTCTTTGACGTGCACGGCCGTCCAGTAGTTGAACCAGCCCGAGGGCCGCGTCCACCACCCCAGCGACGTGAGGTCGCGCTGGAGGGTCGTGACGTCGGGACCGCGCATCCCCTGCCACAACATCCGCGAGCCGAACCTCGGCGTCGTCGCGGCAAACGCGGGTGCCACCGCCACGAGGCTGACGAGGAGCGCGGCCAAACACGCAACGCGCCGGCCGAATGGGACTTTTCCGTACGACAAACCAACCCCTTCTCTTTCTGGCGCCTACGGGGTTAGCTGTCGGGCTCGCGCAGAAAGAGCTGCGCTACGCGGTTCGGTGACCACGATTCGCCCCGAGAGTCGAAGACTCAAACAACTGGGTCCCCCGCTCCCCGGCGCAGGTGCGTCGGAGACTCGGCTGGGTGTGCTGGTGGGGCAGCATACAGAAATCCCCTCTCGACACAAGCGGCTTTTCCTCCCCTTGCAACGACACTCTCTCCGACACTCCCGCGAGGCCTTTTGTCTAGGCTGGCGACGTGCCCGACGATTACACACCCAGCGAGGCCGCCGAGCGACTGCTGCACGGGGACGTGCAGCTGATCGACGTCCGCACCCCACACGAATTCGCCGCCGGCCACATCCCCGCGGCGGTCCCGGTTCCGCTGCAGGAGCTCGCCGCCTCGATCACCGAGATCGACCGTGAGCGGCCGGTGATCCTCGTCTGCCGCTCGGGTGGACGATCGGCGATGGCGACCGAGGCCCTCCGGCAGGCCGGCTTCGACGCCCACAACCTGCTCGGCGGAATGCTCGACTGGACCGCGGCGGGGCTGGCGATCGAACCCGCGTCGGGGTCGATCATCGAACCGTGAACCGACCGTCCGGCGGCATGGAGGTCCGCACCGCTGCCCTCAGGCGCCCCGGGGGCCGGGTCGCCTGAGGGCGGCGCATCTCAGCACCGCGAGCGATCAGAGCTTGACGACGTTGATCGCCTTGGGCCCCTTGGGGCCGGCCTCCTCCTCATAGGAGACCTTGGCGCCCTCGGCGAGCGAGCGGTAGCCGTCGGCGCTGATCGAGGTGTGGTGCACGAACAGGTCTCGACTGCCCTCATCAGGCGTGATGAAGCCGAAGCCCTTTTCGTCGCTGAACCATTTGACGGTTCCGGTGGGCATGGATTGACGGTCCTCCGTAGCGTTGTAGTGCTGCTACCGCGAAGACGTCTGAGGTCACCATCGGAGCCTGCACCTGCGTTGCCACCCCCTGAGGTGGCCTGACGCGGCGCAACTTAGCACGGGAATCGCCCAGCGCAAGCCCATTCGCGCGCGCATTTACCGCCTGGACACATATCCGAGTCCGACGAGCCGCTCGTCTCGGAAGCTAGTCTCCCGCGCGTGCGCTGGCTCATCGACGGGATGAACGTGATCGGCACCCGGCCCGACCGCTGGTGGGAGGATCGGGATGGCGCCATGCTCGCTCTCGTCGACGAACTCGAGCGGTGGGCGGCGGACGAGAATGAGGACGTCACCGTCGTCTTCGAGCGGCCTCCGCGACCACCGGTCCGCTCGAGCGTGATCGACGTCGCCCACGCCCCCAGCCCCAAGCGCGACGCCGGCGACGATGAGATCGTCCGGCGCCTGCGGGCGGACCCGGCACCCCATGAGGTCGTGGTGGTCACCTCCGACCGATACCTGCGCGAGCGGGCCGACCGGGTCGGCGCGACCGTCGAGTCTTCGGCGGCGTTCCGGCGCCGGCTCCAGATCCGCTGGTGAGGCTCCGCCTACGTGTGAATATCCAAAGAATTCCGGGTGTCTGGAGCGTTTTGCGCAGAACCGTCCCCGGGCTTGCCACAATCAGGCCCTGATGTCAGAGCAATCGTCGAGCCGGTCGGGATCGGGAGCGCCTTCTGGCGGCTCGGACGGGGTCGGTCGGGTGAACGCTCGGCGCCAGGGCGACACCCAGAGCCAGTGGCCCCCACGGGACGGTTCTGCCAACGGTGGCCAGAACGGGAACGGGCGCTCGCCGGGGTGGCGGATCACCCCGGCTCCCGACGGTCGCAACCCCAACTCGGCGAACCGCGTGCCACGCAACGGTCAGCCCAACGGACGCCAGGGCCGGGGCCCGAACCCGAACCAGCGCATCATCCTTGCGCTCGCCGTCCTCATCCTGCTCGGGCTCAACTTCTGGATCTCCTCACAGGTCCTCACCAGCCCACGGGTGAAGATCCCCTACAGCCCGACGTTCCTGTCGGAGGTCAAGTCCAACAACGTGCAGTCGGTCACCGCCAACGCGGGGGCGATCCAGGGGACCTTCAAGCAGGCCCAGTCCTTCCCCGAGAGCGGCGGGGCGACGAGCCAGCCGACCGTCTACTTCTCAACCCAGGAGCCGAGCTTCGCCCCGAACACGGGGGCGAACGGGCTCTTCCCGCTCCTGCAGGAGCACAACGTCCAGATCAACGCCCAGAACCCGAACGCGAGCCCCTCCCTGATCGAGTCGGTCGTCTTCGGGTTCGGGCCGACCCTGCTGCTCGTGCTCCTGTTCGTCTTCTTCATGCGACGAGCCGCCGGCGGCGGCGCGGGCGGCCTGATGTCCTTCGGACGCTCACGGGCGCGCCGGGTCGAGGGAGCCGACCAGCACGTCACCTTCAATGACGTCGCCGGCATCGATGAGGCGAAAGAGGAACTCCATGAGATCGTCGACTTCCTCAAGGAGCCGGACAAATACCTCAAGCTCGGAGCGAAGATTCCCCGCGGCGTACTGCTCTCCGGACCTCCCGGAACCGGCAAGACGCTCCTCGCCCGTGCCGTCGCCGGCGAAGCCGGGGTTCCGTTCTTTCAGATGAGCGCGTCCGAGTTCGTCGAGATGATCGTCGGTGTCGGCGCCTCTCGCGTGCGCGATCTGTTCAACCAGGCCAAGGAGGCGGCGCCGGCGATCATCTTCATCGATGAGCTCGATGCGATCGGACGGTCTCGGTCCAGCGGCGGCCCGAACCTGTCCGGCGGACACGACGAGCGCGAGCAGACCCTCAACCAGATCCTCACCGAGATGGACGGGTTCGATCCCCGCGCCGGCGTGATCGTGCTCGGCGCGACGAACCGTCCCGAGATCCTCGACCAGGCGCTCCTGCGGCCGGGCCGGTTCGACCGGCGTGTCGTCGTCCAACCTCCCGACCGGGTCGGCCGGGAGATGATCCTGAAGGTCCACACCCGGTCAGTCCCGCTCAGCGACGGCATCGACCTCGGTGCGCTCGCCGCGACGACGCCGGGCATGGTCGGCGCCGACCTCGCCAATGTCGTCAATGAGGCGGCGCTCCTGGCGGCCAAGCGCAGCCACGACCGCGTCGACCGTCAGGACTTCACCGACGCGCTCGAGCGGATCGTCCTCGGGGCCGCCCGTTCCGTGATGATGAGCGAGGACGATCGCCGACGAACCGCCTACCACGAGGCGGGGCACGCGATCGTCGGGATGCTGACCCCCGGCGCCGACCCGGTCCGCAAGGTCTCGATCATTCCGCGCGGACAGGCACTGGGCGTCACGTTCTCGGCTCCCGACGCCGACCGCTGGAATATGGACGAGCGCCATCTCCTCGCCCAGATCAAGGTGATGCTCGGGGGTCGCTGTGCCGAGGAGGTCGTCTTTGGCGATCTCACCACCGGCGCCGAATCCGACATCCAGCAGCTCACCCGGATCGCCCGCTACATGGTTGGCCGCTGGGGAATGAGCCAGGCGATCGGGCCGATCGCCGTCCTCCCCTCCGAAGGCAACGGGTTCCTGCTCCCCGGCGTGTCGGAGACGAGCGATGAGACCCAGCGCCTGATCGACCACGAGGTGCACAGGATCGTCGATACGGCTCACCGGGAGGTGCTCGAACTGCTCCGCGGCCGCCGCGGCAACCTCGATGACCTCGTCGGCGCGCTGCTGCGCGACGAAACCCTCGATGAGGCTGACGCCTACGCGGCCGCCGGTCTCACCCGCGCGTCGGCGGCCGAGACCGAGGCCGGCGCCGCAGTCTGATCCGGGCTCCGGACGGCCGCTCCGTCCGGGTTGCGGTCAGTCGCCCAGGCGCGTCATTCGCGCGAGCGCCTCATGGCACTCGACGACGCGCTGCTTGACCGGGTCGGAGTCGGGCCGGTCGTGGACGAGGTCCCAGGTCCGGTCGGCGATCTCCCGGGCCGTCTCCGGTGAGGCCATCTCCCACAGGCGGTTGACCAGGGTCAGTTCGAACTGCTCGATCTGAGCCTCGGGCTTGCCGGGAGCCATCTTGGGAAGCGGCTCACCGGTGGCCTCTCGCCACATTCCGGTGGCGACAACGACCCGGTTTCTCAGTGCGATCTGGTCCATGGGAGTGAGGGATCTTCTCAGGTCAGCCTCGGCAGCGTCTGGTGTGCGTCGAGGACGGCGCGGAAGAGATCACCGTAGCGACTGACGCGCTCCTCCACCTCACGGGGGCTGAAGCGAAGCCCACGGGGATCCCGGGCGGCCCGAGCGGCCTCGAGCTCGGCCCAGTCCAGCGGCGTGGAGACGAACGGGTGCGGGGTCGCCCGCAGCGAGTACACCGTCACCGTCGTCTTGTGGGCATCGTTCTGGCTCCAGTCGATCAGGACCCGCCCCGTCCGCGCCGACCGCGTCATCGATGCGACGACCAGGTCGGGGAGGCGCCCGGCGAGCGACTCGGCAACCCGCCGCGCAAACGCCTTCGTCTCCGCGAAGGTGGCGTGCGGATCGTTGAGCGGCACATACACCTGCATCCCCTTGGCGCCCGAGGTCTTGACCCGGCAGTCGAGCCCGTAGTGGTCGAACAGCTCCCGAAGGATCACGGCAACCTCCGCGCAGTCGAGGAGACCGGCCCCGTCACCGGGATCGAGGTCGAACACGACCGCGGTCGGGGTGTCGGGGGCGTCGGCGAGGGCGAGCGGGGTGTGCAGCTCGACGTCGGCGAGGTTGGCCAGCCAGATCAGGGTGGCGGGCTCGTGGACGAGCGTGTACTCGAGGGCGCCGACGGTGACGGTCGCCACCCAGGCGGGACGGTGTCCGGGCGCCTGCTTCTCATAGAAGAACGGGGCATCGACACCGTCGGGGTAGCGCTTGAGCGTGAGCGCACGGCCGCGGAGGTGCGGGAGGACCGCGGGGCTGATCGCGGCGTAGTAGGCGATCAGGTCACCCTTGGTGAAGCCCGTCTCGGGGTAGATCACCTTCTCCGTGTTGGTGAGACGCAGCTGACGGCCGGCCACCGCGACGCTGCCGTCGCGGACGAGCCTGAGCGACTCAGGCCCGTCCGCGGAGGCGTCGGGCTCGATCCCGCAGAACACGGCCGCCCGCAGCCGGCCGGCCGCCGTCCGCTCGAGGTAGGAGACCTCGACGACCAGCTCGGGGGTGACGTACACGGGGGCGACCCGGAGCCGCGGGGGAGCCCTGAAGGGGCTCTCAGGCTGGACGAGTCCCGCCAGGCGCCGGGTCAGTTCCTCCCGACCACGCGCGTCCCAGCCGGTGCCGACCCGGCCGTCATAGATGAGCGCGTCTTTCTCGAAGTGGCCGACGAGCAGGGCTCCGACCGGTCCGGTGGCCGCCCCCCGTTCCGGGAGGAACCCTCCGACGACGAGCTGCTCGCGCCGGCGGTGCTTGAACTTCAGCCAGTTCGCGCTGCGCGTCCCGGGACGGTAGGGGGCGTCGAGCCGCTTGGCGATGACTCCCTCGAGCCCCCGACGCCGGGTCGCCTCGAGCAGTTCCGGGCCCGCGCCGAGGTAGACGGGCGGGACCTGCCAGGGGCCCTCGGACAGCTCGAGGGACTCAAGCCCGGCGCGCCGCTCCCGGTAGGGGCGGCCACAGAGATCCTCACCGTCGAGGACGAGGAGGTCGAAGACGATGTAGCGCACGGGCGTGCGCGCGATCAGTCCGGCGTCGGGGGTGCCGACGTTCATGCGCTCGGCGAGCCGGGAGAAGCTCGGCCGCCCGTCCGGGTCGGCGGCGATGATCTCTCCGTCACAGACGGTTCCGGGATGCCCCGCCAGCGCGTCCGGCAGCCGGGCGAGCTCCGGGTAGGTCGCGGTGATGTCACGCAGGGTTCGGGAGCGCAGGACCACCCCGGCAGCGGTGATCTCGGCGATCGCGCGCAGCCCGTCCCACTTGACCTCGAAGGCCCAGGCGTCGAGGTCAGCGGGCATCGTCCCGACGCGAGCGAGCATCGGAGCGAGACGGGGCGGCACCGTCGTTGGCACGGAACAGATCGTATGCTCGGGCCGCGTGCTCGTCGTCACCTGGAACGTCAACTCGCTCCGTGCGCGCCTCCCGCGGGTGCTCGAGCTGCTCGCCCGGCACCGCCCGGACGTCGTCTGCCTGCAGGAGACCAAGTGCCGGCACGACCAGTTTCCGCTCGCCGAGATCGCCGCCGCCGGGTACGCCGCCGCCCACCATTCCGCGGGCCCGTGGGCGGGCGTCGCGCTGCTCGTCCGTGCCGCCCCGAGCGCAGCGCCCCCCGACGGCGCCGATCCCGGCGACGGACCCTCCGCGGCCGCCGGGCCGGACGGGAGCCTGCACGACACGGTCGTCGGCCTCAGCGGTGAACCGGTCGTCGAGGAGGCCCGCTGGCTGGAGGCGACCGTCGCCGGCGTCCGCGTCATCTCCACCTACGTCCCGAACGGACGCAGCCTCGACAGCCCGGAATTCCCGCGCAAGCTCGCTTTCCTCGAGGCGGCAGCCCGTCGGATCGGCACCCTTCGGGCGGCGGGCATGCCGATCATCCTCGCCGGCGATCTCAACATCGCCCCCCAGGACCGCGATCTCTATGACCCGGCCGTGTTCGCCGACGGCACCCACGTCACCAATGAGGAGCGCTCCCGGCTCGCGGCGATCGAGAAGGCCGGCGGCCTGCTCGACGCCTATCGCCACCGGCACCCGGAAACCCAGCAGTTCACCTGGTGGGACTATCGAGCCGGCCACTTCCACAAGGGCCTCGGTCTGCGGATCGACCTCGTGCTGATCTCGGCGTCGCTCGCCCCCCGCCTGCGCGAATGCGGCATCGATCGCGATTTCCGCAAAGGCCCCCGGCCGTCCGATCACGCTCCACTGCTCGTGCGCCTCGACGACTGAGCTAGCCTCGGCGCGGTGTCGGACACCCTGCCCACCGAGGCGAACTTCCGCCGCGTTCTGGGCCGGCTGCCGACCGGGGTGGTGGTGGTGACCGGAGGCGATCCGGACGCTCCGAGCGGGCTCGTGGTCGGGTCGTTCATGTCCGTCTCCCTCGATCCGCCGCTCGTCGCGGTATGCCCGGCGAAGACCTCGACGAGCTGGCCGCGCCTGGAGGCAGCCGGTTGCTTCTGCGCGAACGTGCTCGGCGAGGAGCAGGGTGCGCTCGTTCCCGTGTTCTCGCGGTCGGGGCCCGACAAGTTCGGCGGGTTGGACTGGGGTCCCGCCCCGGCCACGGGAGCGCCGCTGCTCGCCGGGGCCGCCGCCTGGATCGACTGTGCGATCCACGAGACGATCGAGGCGGGCGACCACTGGCTCGTGCTCGCGACGGTGCTCGCCCTCGGCCTGCACGGGAGCGGCGGCGCTCTCGTCTTCCACGGCGGCGCGCTGAAGTCGCTGTCCTGACGCCGAGTCGCGCTCGGCACCCCCGGGGTCACCCGCCCGCCCCCCGCCGGACCACCACCGCCACCCACCGCAGCTGACAGACTCAAGGTTCTTCGCTCGCGCTTAGCCGCCGGAACGATCCTTCGTCACTATGCCCTCTGTCCTTGTCGTCGACGACGAACCGGCGGTCCGCCGGGCCCTCGAGCGGGCGCTCGCCCTCGAGAGCTACGACGTGATCCTCGCCGCCGACGGCCGCGAGGCCCTCGACCGGCTCGCTGAGCAGCCGGCCGACGCGGTCATCCTCGACGTGATGATGCCCGGAATCGACGGCCTCGAGGTGTGCCGGCGGCTGCGGGCTGCCGGGGACCGTACGCCGGTGCTGATGCTGACCGCCCGTGATGCGATCGACGATCGCGTCACCGGACTCGACGCCGGCGCCGACGACTATCTCGTCAAGCCGTTCGCGCTCCGCGAGCTCCAAGCCCGGGTCCGTGCGCTGCTGCGCCGCGCCTCCGATGAGGACGGCGGCGGCGAGATCCTCCGCTTCAGTGACCTCACCCTCGATCCGATCGCCCACGAGGTCCACCGCGGCGAGCGGCTGATCGAGCTGTCCAAGACCGAGTTCATGCTGCTCGAACTGTTCCTCAAGCATCCCCGCCAGGTGCTCACCCGCTCGACGATCTTCGAGAACGTGTGGGGCTACGATTTCGGCCCGACCTCCAATGCGCTCGGCGTCTACATCGGCTATCTCCGGCGCAAGACCGAGGAGGGCGGCGAGCCGCGTCTGCTGCACACCGTGCGCGGCATCGGCTACGTGCTCAAGGACTGATGGCCGGACCGACCCGCTCGGGTGACACGCTCACCGGCCCCCGCCACCGCGTCGGTCCGACCCTTCTGCGCGAGCTCATCCCCCGCCACGGGATGCCGTTGCGTCAGCGGATCAGTCTCGCCGCGGCCGCCGCGGTCGCGATCGCCGTCGCCCTGTCGGTGATCGTCTCCTACAGCGCGGTGCGCTACCGGCTCCAGGGCGAGATCGACAGCCAGCTGACCACTCAGGCGCACTATGTCCTCAACGGCTACGCGCTCAACCAACCGATTCCCGGCCTGCCCGCGAGCGCCGGCGGCTCAGCCCCCTACGCCCAGCTCGTCCTCGCCAACGGTGAGGTGTTCGGGTCTCTGCATGGACTCCAGCTGCCCGGAGCGGCGCGGGCGGCGGCGGTCGCCACCGGAGAGTCAGGGCCGTACTTCGCCAACGAGAACGTCGACGGCACCGAGGTGCGTGTCTACACCTTCACGGTCCCGGGCGCCGTCATCGACGGCGTGCACGTCGCCGTGCAACTCGGCCGCCCGCTCACCCAGATGCACAGCCTGCTGTCGGAGCTGCGGCTGATCCTCGCCGTCGTCTTCCTGCTCGCGGTCCCCCTCGCGGCGATGTTCGGTCGCTTTGCCGCCCGCCGCGTGCTGCGCCCGCTCGCCGAGGTCACCGCGACCGCCGAGGCGATCGCCCGCACCGACGATCTCTCCCGCCGTCTCGAGGTCCGGGAGGAGGACGAGGTCGGCCAGCTCGCCTCCCGGTTCAACGCGATGCTCGAACGGCTCACCGCATCCCGTGAGGAGGTCAACGAAGCGGCCCGCTCCCAGCGCCAGCTCGTCGCCGACGCCTCCCACGAGCTGCGCACGCCCGTCACGAGCCTGCGCACGAACGTCGAGGTGCTGCTCGCCTCCCCGAGCCTCGATGAGTCCGACCGCGCTCTGCTCGAGGACGTGCTCGAGCAGAGCGAGGAGCTCTCCACCCTCGTCGCCGATCTGATCGAGGTCGCCCGTGGCGAGCTGCCGTCCGAGTCGCTGGAGGACATTCGGCTCGACCTGCTCGTCGAGGAGGCCCTCGTGCGAGCGCGCCGCAACGCGCCGGCGATCGCGTTCTCGGCGACGCTCACCCCCGCGATCGTCCAGGGCAACCCCGAGATGCTCTCCCGGGCGATCAACAACCTCCTCGACAACGCCGCCAAGCACGCCGGCCGGGGGCCGGTCGAGGTGACCGCCGACTGCGGCGGGGTGATCGTCCGCGACCACGGCGACGGCATCGCTCCCGGCGACCTGCCCTACATCTTCGATCGCTTCTACCGAGGGGTGAACTCCCGAGCGACGCTCGGATCGGGGCTCGGTCTCGCAATCGTCCGCCAGACCGCGCTCCTGCACGGCGGGAGCGTCACCGCCGAGAACGCGCCGGACGGGGGCGCCGTCTTCTCCCTCACCCTCCCGGGCGCCGCCCCCGGGGCCGAGGATGGGCTCGTCCTCGAGCCGGGCGAACGGGCCGGTCCCGACGGTGACGGCGCCCCTCAGGCCGACGGCCTCGTCACGCGGGCGTGACGGGCGATCGCAAAGGCGCGGCGCAGCCCCCAGAAGCTGAGCGCAAACACCGGGATGACCGGCGCGAACAGGAGAAACCGCTGCTGGGGGACGCCGGCGAGGACGACGAACAGAACCTCCACGATGACGGCCGGAACGGCGGCGAGGAGCGTCGTGTGGGAGCGGTAACCGCTGAAGTGGTCGCGCGCGGTGAACTCGACCACCCCGAGGCCGGCGACGATCACCCCCACCTCCAGGGCCGGGCCACCGCGGTTGAGGAACCCGATGACGACCGCGACGATCCCCGCGAGGATCGCGATCTCCGACACGGGAAGGGGAGCGAAGATGCTCGCGGGGCGTTCGCCGTAGGTGCCGAGGGATCGGCTCGCCTGGGCGCTCGCGCGGGACGCCGCGGCGACCCGGGCCTCCCGCTGGGCCCGGCGGGAACTCGTCGCCGCCGCATGCGGGCCGACCTCCGGACGGACGCGGCCACCGGGGCCGTCCGGCGTCGGCGCCGGACGGCTGTCCGGCGGACCCCCCGCGGCGGACGGGCCGGCCCTGCGCCCGGCGCGGGCTTTGCGGGAGCGTTTGCGCTTCTGGGCCGCCATCGCGGCGAGTATCTCAGACCGGGCCGTGGCGCCGCCGAGCGCACGTCCGCTCCTGTGACGTCGGTGACTCCCCGCAGATGAGAAGCGCGTTACATTGCGGACATGAGCGCCCAGCAGCGTCCGCTCGAACTGATTCTGGCTCGCAACCTGCTTTCGAACCTGTCGACGCCGGGGCTGCTCGTCGGGGACGGCGGCCGGCTCCTCTTCTACAACGAAGCCGCGGGTGCGATCGTCGGTCGCAGCTTTGAGGAGGTGACCGGGTTCAGCGCGGAGGAGTGGACGAGCGAGTTCGGCCCCCTCGACATCGACGGCCACCCAATCGCCTACGAGCAGATCCAGGCGACGAAGATCGTCCGGGCGCACATGCCCTTCCACGGAGAGTTCTCGATCAAGGCCCACGGCGGCCGGCGTGAGATCGCGCTCACCGCGATCCCGATCGTCGCCCCCGACGACAGCACCGCCGCGGTCGTGCTGTTCTGGCTGACTGACGGCGAACCGGTGCCCGCCCACGCGGCCCACCTCAGCGACCGTCTGCGCGAGGTCGACGGGGAGGCGGCACCGTGAGGCTGAAGGTGTGGGGGGCGCGCGGCTCGATTCCCGCTCCCGGCCCCGAGACGATGCGCTATGGCGGCAACACCTCCTGCGTGGAGGTGACCCTGTCGGACAACAGCACCCTCATCCTCGACGCAGGCACCGGCATCCGCCATCTCGGGATGGCGATGAAGCAGGACCGGAGCGAAGCCGCCGTCGCCCACCCGGTCAACATCCTCCTCACCCACCTGCACATGGACCACATCCAGGGGTTCATGTTCTTCCCGCCGATGTTCGAGGCCGGCAGTGAGATCGTCGTCTGGGGCCCGGCCTCACCGGAGGCGTCGCTCCGGGACCGGATCGCCCGCTACATCTCCGCACCACTGGCGCCCGTCGAGGTCCGAGAGCTCCCCTCCCGGCTCACCTTCCATGAGACGGACGCGCAGGAGTGGCAGATCGGTCCCGCCCGGATCCGCGCCCAGGCGGTCAACCACCGCGGGCCGACCCTCGGCTACCGGATCGAGGACAACGGCACCGTGCTCTGCTACATCCCCGACCACGAACCGGGGCTCGGGGCACCGCTCGCCTCGATCGAGGACGAGTGGATCTCCGGGTTCGACCTCGCCCATGGAGCTGATCTGCTCATCCACGACTGTCAGTACACCGACAGCGAGTACGACCACCATCTCGGCTGGGGCCATTCGCCCGTCTCCGACGCGCTCGAGTTCGCCCGCCGAACCGGGCCGGCGCGCGTCCTGCTCTTCCATCACGACCCGCTGCACTCCGATGATTTCCTCGATCGGCTCGATACCGAGCTTGCCGAACGCTGGGCCCAACTCGGTGGCCCGGCCGGCTGCGTCAGCCTGGCAACCGAGCGCCTGGAGCTGGAGCTGACGCGGGATCGAGTTCAGCGGCCAGCGGAGGCAGCTCCGCCGCCTGCGCCGCCGCTTCGTTCTCCCGCTTGATCTCGAGCCAGATCTCCTCGCGGTACACCGGAACCGACCGGGGGGCGTCGATGCCGAGGCGGACCGTGTTCCCGCGCACCTCGAGAACCTCGACGACGACCTCATCCCCGATCACGATCCGCTCACCGGTGTGGCGCTTGATTCGCAGCATCCGCTGATCTTAGAGCGGCCGGGCGGTGCCGGTTCCCGCTCCTGACCGCCGGGCGGCCACGCCGACTCAGATCAAGGCGCCGGAAAACAGCGGGACTCGAAGCGCGGCTCCCGGGGCCTGGTTGAGGACCTGGTGGGCGCTGCGGGGCCCCGACCCGGCTGGGCCGCGCACGAGAATCGGCGCGCGCAGGTTGGCGGTGCAGTCGGTGGCCACCGCCGTCGCCCGCACCGTCACGAAGATCTCGGTCGTCTCCCCCGGCTCGAGCGAGAGACGATGGCCCTCACTCTCGGAGATGTCGAGGGTGAAGTTCGGGAAGAAACGGCGGGGGTCGGTGAGCGGCAGGGCGATCTCCGGCTCGGTGAGCGACTGCAGCCAGGTGAACGGGCCCCGCTCCGCGCCGATCAGTCCGTACTCGTTGCCGGGAAGGCCGACGAGGCCCTCCGGAAAGTGGATGAGGTCGCCCGCGGGCACCTCAACGCTGCCGAAGCGCGTGGTGGCGATGACGGTGGCGAGCATGCTCAGACCCCCTGGAGGAAGTTCATCAGCGACTGCTGCACGATCGCCGCGGTGGACTGGAGGGCGGCCTGGTAGCCCGCCTGTTCGGTGGAGTACTGCAGGGTTGCCTGCGCCATGTTCGTGTCCTCGATGTTCCCCAGCTGGGTCTGGTCGGTCGTCTGTAGAGATTGGATGCGGGTGCCGGCCATCTGCAGCTGATCCTGGCTCGCGCCGACCTGGGCCTGGACGACCTCGAGGCTCGACAGGTTCGATTGCAGCGCGGTGAGCTGGTTGCCGAGGTCGCTCTGGGTACCGCCGCCGGTGCCCGTCATGTCGTTGTAGATCGTTCGCAGCGTGCTCAGCAGCCCGCCGTCACCGGGCACGCCGTCCCCGAGCACCGCGTGCAGGTTGGCGTTGATCGGCACGGTGATCTTGGGCCCGATCAGGCGGTCGATCGAGCCGGCGTTCCCCTGGTAGGTGTCGGGCGCGCTGACTCCCTCCTGATAGGGGGCGGTCGTCGTCGCCGTGCCGGAGAAGATGTAGGAACCGTTGTACTGGGCGTCGGCCATCTGCTTGATCTCACCGATGTACTGGAGGACCTCCTGGGCGGAGTCTTTGAGATCGGTGGCGTTGAGGGTGCCGTTGGCGGCCTGGGTGGTGAGGGTCTGAACGCCGTTCAGCGCCGACTGGATCGACTGCAGGCTGGCGGAGGCGCTCTCCACCCACGCGGTACCGTCGTTGATGTTCGACTGGTAGCTGGCGTAGGAGGCGATCTGCGCATTGAGCGCGAGTGCCTCGGTCTCCCCGTACGGGTTGTCGGAGGGTTGGTTGATCTGATAGCCCGTCGACAGCGTCTGCTGGATCGTGTCGAGCTGATTGAGATCCGCCTCCAGGGTCGTCACGTTGCTCGTGTCGACCATCTGCGGGGTGATCCGCAGGGTCATTGACCGACCACCGACATCAGTGAGCTCATCATCGTGGAGAAGGCGCTCATCACCTTCGCGGACGCCTCATAGGCCTGCTGCTCCTGAACGAGGTTGGCCATCTCCTGGTTCATGTCGACCCCCTCCACGGACTGACGCTGATTGTCGATCTGGGTGGCGAGCGCGGTCTCATTCGTCGCGTTGTTCGACGCTGCCTGGGCGAGACCGCCGACGGTCTCCACGAGCGCCCCGTAGGCCTGGTCAGGCGCGCCGCCGGAGAGCTGGGAGACGGCGACGGCGATGTCGTTGGCGCCCGGGTTGGTGGTCGCGGTGACCGGGACCTCCGACGGGTTGGCGACGAGGGTCGGGTTGACGGCGAGGCTCGCCGCTGCGGTGCCCGGGGCTCCGCCGGTGGTGAGGGTGAAGAACGCGGTGACCCCGCTCGTACTCGTCGCCGTGAGGCTGTTGACCGAGGTGGCGAGCTGGGTGGCGACCCCGTCAAGCTGGCCGCTCACCTGGTCGAGCGTGCCACCGCTGCCGGCGAAGCTGAGCAGGGCCCCAAGCGTTCCCCCGACGCTGGAGGCGGTGCCGGGGAAGGAGAAGCCACCGCTGCCGAGCGTCGTCGTCCCGGAGGCCGGCCAGTTGACCGTCGATCCCTGCACGAGGTTGGTGATCCCCCCGAAGCTGAGGTTGACGGTACCGTCGGGATTGTTGGTCACCTGCACGGAGGCGAGCCCCGACAGGTCGTCGATCACCGCGTTGCGCTGATCGAGCAGCTGGTTGTCCCCGTACCCGCCCTGGGTCGCCTGGGCGATCTGGTGGTTGAGGGAGGCGAGCTGGGTGACGTCGTCATAGACCTGCCCGCCCGGCGCGTCGGCGGTGATGTTCGAGTACTGGGTCTGGGCCTGGGACTGGAGGTTGCTGATGTTGCCGGCGAGCTGGTTGATCCCCTGAGCGAGCGTCTGGCCGTCGTCGATCACCGACTGAGCCGCACCGGCGTTCTGGGGATTGTTGGAGAGACTGTTCCAGTCACCCCAGAAGGTCTGCAGCTCGCTCGAGATCGCACCCTTGTTGTTGTTGTTCTCCCCGAGCAGTGACTGCAGCTGAGAGGTGTAGCTCTGCATCGTGTTCGCGGAGGAGGTGGCGGCACTCTGGGTGCGCGCGGCCGTGTCGAGGTACGGGTTGGAGGCGTTCGCGACCCCGCTCGCGTTCACCCCGGTCCCCAACTGGAGGGCGTTGGCGGACTGATCCCCGGCGATCGTCAGCGGGCTCGTCTGGGTCAGGGTGACGGTCTGATCCTCATACCCGGCGGTGTTCGCGTTGGCGATGTTGTTCCCGGTCGTGTTGAGCTCCTCCTGGGCGGCCTCGACACCGGACAGGGCGGTCTGCAGCGAGAGGAAGGACGACACGTACATCTAGGCCTCCACGTCCAAGACGCGTCGTCGCGCCGTCGGGTTGCGTCGCAGCCGCGGGGAGCTGACGGGCGGGCTGCCGGGCAGCGGGGGCGCCGCGTAGCTTCCGCTCGTGCCGGCCAGTCCGAGCAGGTGGTCGAGGAAGGCGAGCTCCTGGGCCATCAGGCGCCGGTTGAGCTCGTGTTCCCGGGCGATCGTCATCAGCAGAGCCGTGAGTTCCTCGGTGAGCCGAGCGGCCGTCTCCGCCTCCCCGGCGTCGAGCCGGGCGGCGATCGCCGAGAAGCCGACGGCGTGGGGCGGGACCCCAAGCAGCCGGCTGGCGCGCTCCATCAACCCGAGTCGTTCGTGCTCGAGCAGTTCGCGACGGTGCATTTCCACGGACAGTTCGCCCGCGGCGGCGACGACCTCACGCACGGCGCGGCGACGGATCGCCCCGGCCTGGGCGTCGACGATCTGGGCGAGACGCCGGGCGGAGGCAAGCTGACGGTCAAGGTGGAGGATCAGATCCTCACCGAGCCTCGAGTCGGACCCGAGGCCCGGATCGGCGGTGTGGGACTCAAGCGGAATCCGCGCTACCTGGAGCCGGGGAGCGGTCGCGCTCATTTGATCGTCGCCGCGATCTGACCCATCTGTGCCTCGAAGGCGATCGCCTTGGAGGCCATCCCGTAGGCCTGCTCAGTGCCCATCATCTCGGTGATGTCCGCCGACAGGTTGACGTTGGACTGGGTGAGCGCGCCCTGCTGGAGGCCGGGTGTCGTGACGCGGCGCAACGCCCCGCTCGCGGCGCTTGGCGCGAACACGCTGTTGCCCTGAGGCAGCAGCTTGTCCGGCGCGGGCACGGTGACGACGGCGATCTGACCGTAGCCGCGACCGGCGACCGACACGGTCCCGTCCGCGGCGATGTGCACGTTCTGCGGCGGCGTCCCGGCCGGAACGGTCACCGGCGGCTGGATCGGCATGCCGAGGCTCGTGGTGAGGCGGCCGGCCGGATCGAGCATCAGCGTGCCGTTCCGGGTGAGTCCAACCGTCCCGTCCGGCTGGCGGACCTCGAGATAGCCGGGACCGGTCAGGGCGACATCGAGTGGGTTGCCCGTCTGGGTGACCGCCCCCTGGGTCTGGTCCCAGCCGAGCGTGCTCGCCGCTGCGCCCGCACCGACGAGGGCGTTGGAGGGCGCGTCGTTACCGGTGCCGTAGAGAAGGTCGCGGAAGCCGACCTCCTCGGCCTGGTAGCCGGGCGTGCTCGCGTTCGCGACGTCGTTGGAGATGGCGTCAAGCTGGGCCTGCTGGGCCTCCATGCCCGCAGCGGCGGAGAACATCCCCTCCAGCATCAGGGGTTCACCAGCCCGACGGTGGAGGCGCTTGTGGCGAGGGTCTGGCCGATCGTCGCGATCGACTGCTGAGCGGCGGTGTAGGCGTCGACGTCGGCTTGCATCTGGGTGTAGGTCGCCGTCTCATCGACCGCGGAGGCCTCGAGTTCACCG
The DNA here is from genome assembly GCF_023330685.1 of Conexibacter sp. DBS9H8. Classification (GTDB taxonomy): domain Bacteria; phylum Actinomycetota; class Thermoleophilia; order Solirubrobacterales; family Solirubrobacteraceae; genus Palsa-465. The sequence goes on along the minus strand of NZ_CP097128.1, from coordinate 1,882,243 downwards.
CCGTGGACGGTGCCTGTCGCGGCTCCCGCCGCCACACCACTGAAGTTGTTGTTCCCGAGTTGGACGGGGTTGGCCACGGCGAAGACCCCGAGCGCGGTGGCGGGCACGGTGTTGGTCGCCCCGACCCGGATCGGCGCCCCGTTCTGAGCGAGGACCTGATTGCCACTCTGGTCGACGAGGAGCCCCTGCGCGTTCGTGCTGAACTGGCCGTTGCGCGTGTACTGGACGCCCGCCGGGGTGCGCACGGCGAAGAATCCGGAGCCGGCGATGGCGAAGTCGAGCGGGCGTCCCGTCAGATGAAGGGTGCCTTGGGTCAGATCGGTCGCCCCGCGCGCCGCCGCGACCCCGGAGTCGATCGCCCCGACCGGAGACCCGGTGCTCGTGTTCGAGAGCAGCAGCGCTCCGAAGCTCATCTGCACCGTGGAGGCCGGCTTATAGCCCGGCGTCTGCAGGTTGGCCAGGTCGTTGGAGAGCTGGTCGACCTGGACCTGCTCGGCCACCATGCCGGCGGCCGCGATGTTCAACCCGAGATCCATGCTTCCCCGATGGTCGGCCGCGTCGGCGCCTTCTTGAGCGCGGCTGCGACGGTTCTCAGGCGACCTCGGAGAACAGCTGATCGTGCTCGGCGAGCATCTCGCGCAGCCGGCGGCGCAGCTGCGCGTGGATCTGGCAGACCCGGCTCTCGGTGACCCCGAGGGTCTCGCCGATCTCGCGGAGCGTGAAGTCGTGGACGTAGAGCAGGACGGCCACCTGGCGCTCGCGGTCCGGGAGCCGGTCAAAGGCCTCGCGGAACCGCTCCTTGGCCTGCTCACGCGCGGCGGCCAGCTCAGGGTCGACGCCCTCGTCGAGGCTGCGCAGCGTATCGATCCGCTCGATCGTCGTGTCGTCCTCACCGGTGACGAGCACGTTGAGGGATCCCACCTCACAGCGCTTGAGGTCCCCGAGGCGGCGCTCGAGCTCGGGCTCGGAGATGCCGACGGCACCGCTCAACTCCCGGCGCGACGGAGCGCGGCCGTGGAGAGCGGCGAACTTCTCCCGGGCCCCGGCGATGTCGCGCTCGGCGCGCCGCAACGAGCGGGGCGCCCAGTCGTTGCGACGCAGCTCATCCAGCACCGCCCCGTGGATCCGCGTCCAGGCGAACTGTTCGAGGGTGGCTCCCCGCTCCGGGTCGTAGCGGTCGATCGAGCGCATCAGCGCCTCCAACCCGCAGGAGATGAAGTCCTCGACCTCACAGCGGGCGGGGATCTCCCGGACCTTGCGGTAGACGATGTACTTGACCATCGGCGCCAGGCTCAGGACGAGCCGGTCCCGGATCCGCTTGTCCGCGGTCTCGTGGTACTCCTCCCAGAGCTTCTGGACCGACTCGGTGGAGGCCCGTTCTGTCTTCGCTCGCGTCACGTGTCTCTCCTCAGGCACACATCACATCTTTTCTCCACACACATCACACCCTCACACACAAAAAAGGAGCAAGCTCCGCGGGTGGGGTATCGGTACGAGGCCGGGAGCTCTGAACCGTCCATTTGTCCATCGGCAGACCCCGCAGCCGGTGGACTGAGATCTGGACTCTTTTGACGGCGGCCTGACGATCGTGTGCGACGCGCTCAGGAACGGCCCGTCGCGGCCGATGACCGGGGCAATGGCGCTGCGCATGACCCAGATTTCCGCTCCGCGACCCGCCGGACCGCTCTCCCCCGTCGAGCCAGGTGAGTCCGCCGGATCGGGCGAGGCCGAGCGAGTCGGCGCGATCGTCGCCCGCGCTGAGTTCGCGCTCGCCCACGGAGAGAGGGCGGACCTCCTCGCCGCCGTCTCCGACGCCGCCGACCTCACCCCCCAACGCCGCTATCAGACCGCCAAGCTCATCCTCGAGGCCGGCCTCCGCCTGTCCGCCGTCCGTGAGGGCGCGGCGCTCGTCGACATTCTCGTGCTCCTCGCGGAGGTGGCGGTCCTCGCGCTCGAACCCGAGCCCGCGGAGCCCGTGCTGCTCAACTACGCGGGCGTCATCTTCTATGAGCTGTGGAGCCTCGAGGCCGCACGGGCCCTGTTCCTCGCCGCTCGCCGGCTCGATCCCGAGCTGCCCCACCTCGACACGAACATCTCCGGGGTGAAAGCCCGACTGCGCGGCCATGGCGGCGGCCGCGCCCGCCAGCGCCGGCCGCTGCATCCGGCACTGGTCGGACTCGGGCGCCGCGCCACCGCGCTCGCCGACGCAGCCCGTCCCGCGACGGGACTGCGGATCAGCCTGTGCATGATCGTGCGGGACGAGGAGGAGATGCTCGGACGTTGCCTCGCGGCGGTGGCGTCGGCAGTTGACGAGATCATCGTCGTGGACACCGGGTCGGTGGACGGGACGGTGGAGATCGCCCACCACTACGGAGCGCTCGTCCTCGAGCACCCGTGGACGGGGTCCTTCGCGCAGGCGCGCAACGTCTCCTTCGCGGCCGCAACCGGAGACTGGATCCTCTACCTCGACGCGGACGAGGTGCTCGTGGCCGGGGACGCTCCCGCGCTCGCGGAACTGCGCCGCCAGACCTGGCGCGAGGCGTTCTTTCTGCACGAGACGAACTTCACCGGACATGACGAATCGGGTGTCGCGGTCGTCCACAGCGCCCTGCGCCTGTTCCGCAACCGCCCCGAGTACCGCTTCAGCGGCCGCCTGCACGAGCAGATCGCCCACACCCTCCCGACCTACCTTCCCGAGCGGATCCGCCAGTCCACCGTCCGGATCGACCACTATGGATACCTCGGATCGGTCCGGGCGGCCAAGGAGAAGTCCCGCCGCAACATCGAGCTGCTCCTCCGCGCCCGCGCGGACGGGCAGGCCCCCCGACCCTTCGACCACTTCAACCTCGGCTCTGAGTACATGGCCGTGGAGAACTTCGGCGCCGCGATCCCCGAGTTCGAGCGAGCCTGGGAGGTGGCCACCGGAACGGGGCCGGAAGCGGGCGGCCACTACCTCCCTGCACTTGCCGGGCGGCTCGTCGGCGCGCTTCGGCAGGGCGGCCGTCCCGAGCAGGCCCTCGTGCGGGCCGAGGAGGCCCTGCTCCGCTTCCCCGACTTCACCGACCTCGTCTATCAGCAGGGCCTCGCCTGTCTCAACCTCGGCCGCGGCGATGAGGCGGTCGCCCACCTCGAGCGCTGCCTCGAGATGGGCGACGCCCCGAGCCGGTACACGGCGGTCGTCGGCTGTGGCACCTTCCTCCCCGAGATCGTCCTCGCCGAGGAGGAGCTGCGCCGCGGGGACGCCGGCGCCGCGCTCACCCGGCTACGGCGTTGCGCCGCCGCGCACCGGGGGTTCTTCGGGATCTACCGGCCCTACACGCTCGCGCTGCTCGCCGCCGGCGCAGACGCCGAGACGGCAGTCGACGAGCTCGAGACGAGCCTCGGCGACGAGATCAATTCGATGATCCGCTTCATGATCGCGACCGCCCTCCTGGAGGGCGGCGCCACCGCGGCCGCTCAGGCCGCAGCGGCGCAGCTCGAGGCGGTGCTAGCGGCGCGTCCGGGCAACCCCCCGGCACTGGAGCTCCTGCTCGAGGCACTGCTCATCGCCCGTGACTTTCCCGCCTTCGCCGAGGCGCTCGAGCGCTTCAGCGAGACCGACCTGGAGGAACGCGAACGCCGGGAGCGACTCGCCCAGATGTATCTGCGCCACGGCTATCTCCGCTCGGCCGCGCGCGAGTGGATGACCGTCGTCGACTCGCAGCCCGACGCCGCCGCGCTGCGCGGCCTCGCGGAGGTCGCCCGCCGCAACGGCCAGGACGACACCGCCCGGGTGTTCGCCGCCGAGGCGCTCAAGTTCCGTCCCCCCGCAAACGATAAGTCAAGAGAGTGAGCGCACCATTTCTCAGCGGCCCGCCTCCGATCCCGCCTGTGGGCGCCCCCGCGGCGGTCCGAAGGCACGTCGGCGCCCCGCTCACGCCCCCGACGGGCCCCGCGGCGGAGGTTGACGACGCCGTGAGCATCGACACCTTCCCCGCCGCCCCGCCGCCGGAGGTGCTCGCCGCCATCGAGCGCGGGCTCAGCGCCAGCGCGGACCTCGCCGGCCGGGGTCTGCACGTCAGCTTCACCTCAGGAGCCGGCGAAGGCCGGCTCGCCCTTACCCTACACGACCACCACGGCACGGAGCTGTCCGGGCTGACACCGAGTCAGGTGCTCGCCCTCGCGGACGGCGAGCCACTCGACACGACAAGGATGTCAGCCAATGTCCACCAGCCCGATTAGCGTCGGCGGCCTCACCGCGGGCTCGACGCTCACCAACACCAACGGGATCTTTCAGTTCAGCGGTCTCTCGTCCGGCATCAACTCGAGTGCGCTCATCCAGGCCGAGATGGCCGTCCTCGAGCAGCCGCTGACAAACATGAAGGCCGAGATCACCGGCCTCCAGACCCAGGACAGCACCCTGTCCTCCCTGCAGAACAGCCTCCAGGCAGTGTCCCTGGACGCCCAGCTGCTCGCCGAGCCGTCGACGTTCTTCAACGTGCAGAACCTCACGTCGTCGGACTCGAGCCTCGTCAGCGCGCAGACGAGCAACGGGGTCGGCGTCCCGGTCGGGTCGACGACGGTGACGGTCAGCCAGCTCGCCGCGGCCGCCCAGACGAGCTTCACCTACACGCCACCGACGTCGGGGACCGACACGCTGTCGATCTCTGACGGGGTCGACCCCGCCCAGACGATCTCGGTCGCGGCCGGGACGACGACCGCCGCCCTCGCCCAGCAGATCAACGGGTCCAACAGCCTGACCGTGTGGGCCGCCGTGTCCTCGACCGGCCAGCTCGTCCTCTCATCCCGCAACACCGGCTCGCAGTACACCGTCTCGGCCACCGATCAGACGAATGCGGCGAACCTCAGCACCGGGACGACGACCGCCGGTCAGGATGCCCTCTACACGATCAACGGGACGGCAGCGTCGTCATCCTCGGACACGGTCACCGGGGCGATTCCCGGGGTCACCCTCACCCTCAGCGGGGTGACCGGGTCGACCCCGGTGACGATCACCGCGGACGCGCCCGGTCCGAACACCTCCGGGATCGTCGGACAGGTCCAGGCGTTCATCAACGACTACAACACGGCGATGAACGCGCTCCAGTCCGCGACCAACACACAACCGGCGAGCGCCGCCAACCCGGGGACCTACAACCCCAACAGCGGGTCGCTGTTCGGTGATCCCGAGCTGGAGAACCTGATGGCGAGCATGCGCGACGCGATGATCACCCCGGGCGCGGGCCTGCCCACCGGGATGGCGGCGATGAGCGACCTCGGGATCACGACGGGCGCCTCCACCGGATCGGCGACCCAGGCGAGCGTCAACGGCGACCTCACCCTCGACACGACGACCCTGGAGAACGCGATCGCCGCCAATCCGAGCGGCGTCCAGGCGGTGATCACCGCGTGGTCACAGAACCTCCAGGGAATGCTCAACGCGGAGGCCGGCCCGGGCGGGGCGATCGCCGCGCGGATCACCGGCAACACCGGCCTCGCCTCGAACCTGCAGACCCAGTACGCGCAGATGCAGGCCAACTTCGCCCAGCAGGAGCTGACGATGCAGGCCCAGTGGACGGCCACCGAGGCGACGCTGAGCCGCCTCCGGGCCCAGGGGAGTTACCTCGGCCAGCTGTACACAGGAACGTCCTCGAGCGGCTCCAGCGGTTCGACCTCGGGTTCCAGCAGCACCGGCGGCTGAGCGTCGATCCGCTCAAGCTCGCGCCCCCCAGACCGATCTCTCAGGACACGATGTCCTACCTCGCCCCCGCGACCAACACCGCCTATCAGACCTCGGCGGTGCTCACCGCCTCCCAACCGCAGCTGCTAGTGATGCTCTATGACGGAGCTCACCGCTTCCTCCTCCAGGCGGCCCATGCGATGCGCAACCGCCAGATCGAGGATGCCCACCGCAAGCTCCGTCGCGCCGAGCTGATCATCAACCATCTCAACGCGTCACTCGACTTCGAGCACGGCGGCACCCTCGCCGGGCAGCTCGCGGCGATCTACGGCTTCTCCCTCCGGCACCTCAACGCCGCCCGGCTGCATCGAGACCCGGAGGAGATCGAGCAGGTCGACCGGATCCTCGCGCCGCTGCGGGACGCCTGGGCCCAGATCAGCCTGTGATGGCCCCCGCGACCCCTCCGATCGACCCCTACGTTCGCCTCGTCACCCTGCTCGAGCGCGAACTCGAGCTCGCCGGCCAGGGGCGCGTCGAGGAGCTCGCAGCGGCCGTGGTCGCCCGAGGGGAGTTCCTCATGACCCTCCCCTCCCCCGCCCCCGATGCGGCCGAGCCGTGGCTGTTGCGGGCCCGAGCGCTGCACAGCCGCGTGACGATCGAGACCGAACGGCTCGCCACAGTGCTCGCCGCGCGCCGAAGCGCCCACCGCCGCGCCTGGGCGGCGGCCCGACGCTACACGCGCCCGGCCGGTGAGGGCCCCCACTACAGCACGTCGGCCTGAGCGGGGGAGCGGTGCGCCTCATCCCCACCTCGCGGGTCACGGACGGCGCGTTGCTCGGCGCGGACGTCCAGATCGGCAACTCACAGGGTATTCCCCTGCTGCGCCGCGGGGTTCGCCTCACCGACCGGCTGCGTGATCGTCTCATTGCGCTGGGGGTGCACGCCGTCTACGTCGAGGATGCGATCAGCGAAGGGATCTGCCCCGAGCCGATGCTCGACGAGGACACGCGTATCGCCGCCACGAAGGCGGTCGCCACCGCCTTCCGGGCCGCCCGTCAGGCCTTTGAGCGCAACGAACCGCTCGGGGAGGACAGTCTCCTCACCCTCCAGCAGGTCGTCGGCCGGATCCTCGAGCGACTCGAGTCATGCGGCCCGGCGGCGTCCCTCGCCCTCGCCGACATGGCCTCCGCCGACGGCTACACCTTCCAGCACTCGATCGACGTTGCCACCGTCGGCCTGGTCGTCGCCCGCCGCTACTGGCTCACCCACGGATGGTGCGACCATCAAGGGGTCCGCCGGTATGACCGGATCGACAGCCGCCTCGGCGAACTCGGCATGGGCCTCCTGTTGCACGACGTCGGCAAGCTGGGGATCCCCCGGGCGATCCTGCACAAGGAGGGCAAGCTGGACGCGGCCGAGTGGTCGCTGATGAGGCGGCACCCGCGGATGGGCGTCGATCTGCTCGCCACTGATCTCCTGAGCCCGCTCGTCAAGGGCGTCGTCCTGCGCCACCACGAACGCTGGAACGGCAGCGGCTACCCGGACGGTCGCGCCCGGGAGGCGATCCACGAGATGGCCCGGATCGCCGGCGTCGCCGACACCTTCGACGCGATCATCTCCGAGCGGGTGTACGCCCCGGCCCGGCCCGCGGCGGACGGCGTCACGGTGATCCGCGAGGGTGCCGGGACGCTGTTCGACCCGGCCGTCGTCGTCGCGTTCTGCGCGGTCGTCCCGCCGTACCCCCCCGGGAGCGAGGTCACCCTGCCCGACGGGCGCTGCGCGATCGTCGTGTCGGTGGAGGAGGGGCACTTCGACACCCCGCTCGTGCGGACCTTCGACGGCGCTGAGGAGGTCGTCGCCCTCGGTGCCGCCACCGGGCCCGAGGCCCTGTCACCGGGCGCGGGCCGGGTGTCGACCCGTCCGGCGACCGTCCCCGCCTGAGACCGAGGCTCGCGGAGATCAGAGCCGGCCTCAAGTCGGCGCCGGCCGGGCCGATCACGCAGGACGTGAGCCTCCTCGACTCGACCCAGCTCGCGCTCGAATCCGCGATGAACGGATCGATGCTGCGCCAGACGCTGCTCACCAACGACCTCGCGAACGCCGACACGCCCGGCTTCCAGCCTCAGGACGTCAACTTTCAGCAAACCCTCGCCCAGGCGCTCGCCGCCGGTCAGTCACCGACGTCGGTGAGCTTCACCCCCTCAACCCAGGCCCAGGTGGTGAACCCGAACGGGAACGGCGTCTCCACCGACCTCACCGAGACCGACATCGCTGAGAACGCCCTGCTCTATCAGGAGCTGACCCAGATCACCGCGGCGCGCGAGGGGATCATCCAGACCGCCATCAGCACGACGAGCGCACCCTAGGAGATCGCCGTGAGCTTCTTTGACGCGATCAACGTCGCCGCGAGCGGCCTCACCGCGGAGCGGACCGCGATGGACGTGACGACCGAGAACCTCGCCAACGCGAACACGACGAACGTGAACGGCCAGCCCTACAAGCCCCAGGCGGTGGAGTTGAGCGCGATCGGCGACTCGAGCTTCGCCGGCCAGCTCTCTTCCGCGCTGGCGGCGGGCGGGACGAGCCCGACCGCCCAGGCGCTGCTCGGAGCCAACGGAGGCGGCACCGCCGGCGGGGTTGAGGTGTCCCAGATCGTCACCGAGAACGTCCCCTACCAGCTCGTCTACAACCCCTCCAGCCCCCAGGCGAACGCTCAGGGGTACGTGCGCGAGCCGAACGTCCAGCCGGTCACCGAGATGACGAACCTGATCGACGAATCGAACTCCTACCAGGCGGACGTCACCGCGATGGAGACCGCCAAGACCATGTACCAGGCAACCCTCGGAGTGCTCAAGTGATCATCCCCCCGATCGGTGTGGGCCCCCTCGGCCCGTCAGAGTGGAGCGTCGGCTCGGTGCCGGGCGTCGCCGGCCTCGGCTCCGGCGCCCCCGGACAGACGTCGGGTGGCGGCACGGGCTCCGGCAGCTTCGCCGGAGCGCTGACGAACGCGATCAGCTCACTCGATACGAGCCAGAGCGCCGCCTCCACTGCGGCCACCCAGCTCGCGGACGGTCAGGCATCCAACCCGACCCAGGTGGTCACGACGGTGGAGAACGCGGCCCTGTCGATGGACTACGCGGCCCAGATCCGTAACCAGCTCGACACGGCCGCCCAAACCCTGTTCGCCACCCAGATGTAGGTGAGCGCCGGCGTGAACCTCAACCTCTCCCAGATCACCGGCAAGCTCTCCCCGCGCGGCTGGCTCGCCGTCGGCGGCGCCGCGATGGTCGGCGTCCTGTTCGTCTACCTGCTGATGAGCCTCGCCTCCGCGCCGAGCTACACGACCGTGCTCGCCGGCGTCAACCCGGCCCAGACGGGCAAGATCACGAGCGCGCTGGCGACCGCCGGCATTCCCTACGAGCTGCAGAACGGCGGCACGGCGATCGCCGTGGAGACCGCCAAGCAGGCCCAGGCCCGGGTCGCCCTCGCGTCCAACGGCCTCCTGTCGGGCACCGGGACGAGCTCGACCCTTTCCCTCGGCAGCTCGAGCCTGGGCGAGAGCACCTTCCAGCAGCAGGTCGGCTATCAGTCGGCGCTGGAGAAGCAGCTCGACGGGGCGATCGACAACTTCCAGGGCGTCAACTCGACCCAGGTCCAGCTCGTCCTGCCCAACCCCTCGACCGAGCTGTTCGCAAGCTCGGCGACACCGGCGTCCGCCGCGGTCCTGCTCAACACGACCCAGCAGCCGAGCCCGACGACCGTCCGCGCGATCGCCCAGATGGTCGCCGACAGCGTGCCGTCGCTGTCGACGACGAAGGTGACGATCACCGATCAGAACGGTGACCTGCTGTGGCCGACGAGCGCAAGCGCGTCGGGGTCGAGTTCCCTCCTTGCCGCCCAGCAGGCCGAGCAGACCTACGACCAGCAGGAGGCCGCCAGCGTCGACGCGATGCTCGCCTCCACCCTCGGGGCCGGCAAGGCCCAGGTCCAGATCAACGCCCAGCTCAACACGAACCAGACAACCGAGGATTCGGTGACCTACGCGAACAAGGGCGTGCCACTGACCTCGACAACCTCCCAGGAGACGCTCACCGGGAGCGCCGCGGGCGCCGCGGGCGGCGGCGCCGGGACCACGCAGACCCAGATCCCCTCGTATGCGGCGACGGCCAACAGCGGCCCGTCCAGGTACGCCAACAAGACGAACGCGACACTGTGGGGGGTCGACAAGACGATCGCCCACACGGTGATCACGCCCGGCCAGCTCACCCATCAGAGCGTCTCGGTACTCGTCGCCAACACGGTGCCCGCCGCCGAGCTCACCTCGATCCAGCAGGCGGTGGAGAACGCCACGGGGTTCAACGCCAAGCGCGGGGATACGATCTCGGTCGGCCGGATCAGCTTCGCCAAGGTCCCGGTGAGCACCCCGGCCTCGAGTCCGACGGCGATGCTGTCGGACGCCAAGTACGTCGTGATCGGCGTCGGCGCCCTCCTCTTCCTCCTCTTCACGACCCGGGCGCTACGACGCCGGGAGGAGGCGGGGCTGCATCAGCACCCGACCTGGCTGCGCGAGCTCGAGGGCCCCCGGTCGATCTCGGACATAGACATCGACCAGCTCGACGCGCCAACCCGGGCAGGTGCCCTGCGCGCGCCGGTCAACCTCGCCAAGCGCCAGGTCGAGGACCTCGTCGACCGCGAGCCCGACCGCGTCGCCGCGCAGCTGCGGATGTGGATGGGCGAGGAGTAGACGCCGCCGATGGCCGTCGAGCTCTACCAGCAGCCGGAGACCGCCGCGAACGGCGGAGCGAAAGTCGCGCCGGCGATCGCCCGCACGAAGACGGCGGCGGTCGCCGTGCGGGGACGCAAGAAGGCGGCGGTGCTGCTCGTCTCGCTCGGCCCCGAGAAGGCGGCTGAGGTGTTCCGTCACCTCCACAACGACGAGATCGAGGCGCTGTCGCTGGAGATGGCGAAGATCGGCCACCTCGACCCGGAAACGTCCAACACGGTGATCGAGGAGCTCGCGGCAACGGTCATCGCCTACGACTCGCTCGCCCAGGGCGGCCTTGAGTACGCGCGCGAGGTGCTCGAACGGGCGATCGGCCCGGAGCGGGCCGCCGAGATCATCGGGCGGCTCAACTCGGTGATCGAGATGCGGCCGTTCGAGTTCCTGCGCAAGACTCCGCCGGAGCAGATCGTCACGTTCCTGCGTAACGAGGCGCCCCAGACGGTCGCCCTCGTGGTCGCCAACCTTCATACGACCCTCGCCGCTCAGGTGCTCGCGCACCTGCCCGAGGCCGAACAGGCTGAGATCGCGCTCCGGATCGCCCGGATGGGTGAGACGAGCCCGGATGTCGTCAAGCAGGTGGAGGAGGTGATGCGCGCCAAGCTCGCCTCGGTGGTCCAGCAGGACTACACCGCGGCCGGCGGGGTGAAGTCACTCGCAGAGATCCTCAACCACACGGACCGGCCGACCGAGCGCAACGTCCTCGACTCGCTCACGGAGGCGGATGAAGAGCTCGCGGCAGAGGTGCGTCGCCTCCTGTTCGTGTTCGAGGACATCACCAAGCTCGAGGACCGCTCGATCCAGCTGATTCTGCGGGAAGCCGACCAGAAGGACCTCGCCCTCGCGCTGCGGGGGGTCACACCGGAAGTCAAGGCGCGGATCCTCTCGAACATGTCCGAACGTGGCGCCCAGATGCTGCTGGAGGAGATCGAGTACCAGCCGCCGCAGCGCAAGCGTGTCGTCGAGGAGGCCCAGGGTCGCATCGTCGCGATCGTGCGGCGCCTCGAGGAGGCCGGCTCGATCGTGCTGTCACGCTCTGACTCCGACGTCGTCTTCTGATGTCGACGATCTCCCGCTACCGGTTCGCCCCGCTCGAGGGCGAGGCCCCCCACCGGGTCGAGGATGTCCTCTCCGCCGCCTGGGCCGAGGCCGAGCAGGTGCGGGCCCGCGCGTACGCCGAGGGATTTGCCGCGGGTGAGGCGACGGGCCGGGAGGCGTTCGAGGCGGAGGCGCGCGCGGCGCTCGCAATGCTGAGCGCCGCCGCGGACACGTTCGTCACGGAACGGGCGACCGCGGTCGCCGAGCTTGAGGGTCAGGCGGGCGAACTCGGCCTCGCGATCGCCGAGCAGATCGTGGCCGGGGCGATCGCCGTCGAGCCCGAGCGGATCGTCGAGGTGTGCGCGGCCGCGCTGCGCCGCCTCGCCGACCGCCGTCGCGTGACCGTGGCCGTCAACCCCGACGACCTCGAACTGGTCGTCAGCCACTCCGGCACGCTGCGGACCGGCCTCGGGGGGATCGAGACGCTCGAGGTGCAGTCCGACCGACGGGTCGGCCGCGGGGGCGTGATCGTCCGGACCGCGGACGCGGTGATCGACGCCACCGTCGCGACCCAGCTGCGCCGGGCCCGTGAGGTTGTCGAGACGGCCCTCCGCGAGCCCGAGCCGAGCGACCCGGACCAGCGGGATGCCTGAGCTGCTCGAGCGGGCGACCGCCGCTGTGCGTGGCTCCGACCTCGCACAGCGTCGGGGGCGCGTCAGTGACCTGATCGGCCTCATCCTCGAGGTGAGCGGCCTCACCGCGGAGATCGGCGAACTGTGCCTCGTCGGCGAGGACTCCGGACGCGCCCGCCGAGCCCCGATTCCCTGTGAGGTCGTCGGCTTCCGAGCGGGCCGGACCCTGCTGATGCCGCTCGGCGAGTTGAGCGGGATCGGTCCCGGCACCCCGGTCACACCCACCGGGTCCCCGTTTCGGGTGTCGGTCGGCCCGGCCCTGCTCGGCCGGGTTCTCGACGGTCTCGGGCGCCCACTCGACGGCATCCCGGCACCGGCCGGGCGCCGACGCGCCAGCACCGATGCGGCCCCCCCCGACGCGCTCACGCGGCCACGGATCTGCGACCGCGTCGGCCTCGGCGTGCGGGCGCTGGACACCCTCGTCCCCTGCGGCGTCGGACAGCGGCTCGGCATCTTCGCGGGATCCGGGGTCGGCAAGTCCTCCCTGATGGGGATGATCGCCCGGTCGACAACCGCCGACGTCAACGTGATCGCCCTCGTCGGCGAGCGGGGCCGAGAGGTGCGCGAGTTCATCGAGCGCGACCTCGGTCCCGCGCTCGCGAACTCCGTCGTGATCGTCGCGACCTCGGACCAGCCCGCGCTCGTCCGGATTCGGGCAGCGTTCACGGCGACGACGATCGCCGAGTTCTTCCGGGACGAGGGTCACCACGTGATGCTGATGATGGATTCGGTCACCCGCTTCGCCATGGCCCAGCGGGAGCTCGGCCTCGCGATCGGGGAGCCGCCGGCGACCCGCGGCTACACGCCGTCGGTGTTCGCCCTGCTCCCCCGCCTCCTTGAGCGGGCGGGGACCGCGCCGACGGGTGCGATCACCGGCCTCTACACGGTGCTCGTCGACGGGGACGACATGAACGAGCCGATCGCGGACGCGGTGCGCTCGATCCTCGACGGTCACATCGTGCTGAGCCGGGACCTCGCCCACGCGGGGCATTACCCGGCCATTGACGTCCTCGCCTCGGTCTCCCGCCTCGTCAGCGAGATCCTCGACCCGTCCCTGCGGGCCGCCGGTGACCGGCTGCGGGCGGCGCTCGCCGCCTACCGGGACAAGCAGGATCTCATCTCGATCGGCGCCTACGTGCGCGGAACCGACCCGCTCACCGACGCCGCCGTCGCACTCAGCTCACAGATCAACGGCTTCCTCCGCCAGTCCGTCGACGAGCCGAGCGACCTGGACGAGGCAGACGCGCAACTGTGCGCGCTCGCGGCCGAACTCGCGGGCGGCGGACCGCAGGGATGAAACCCCCGACGCTCAAGTCGGCGAGCCGACGGCCGACTACCCGGAGTGTCATGGACGCCTCTCCCCACCGCTTCCGCCTGGAACGGATCCGCGCTCTCCGTGAGCGCGCCGAGGAGCAGGCCAAACAGGCGCTCGCGGACTCAATGCTCGCCGAACAGGCGGCCGCAGACACGGTCGCCGGAGCCTCAGCGGCGGTCGCCGACGCCCGCGCCGCGCTGTCGGGTGCCGCAGACCGGCCCGTCGACGTCGCAGCGATCCGGGCCCACCAGAACTACCTCGAGCGCACCGAGGCGATCCACGCCTCCGGGGTTGAGGCGCTCGCCGGGCAGCGGCGGGTCGTCGAGAGCCGACGGGACGGACTCGTCGAAGCTGCCCGCAGCCGCCAATCCCTCGATCGTCTCCGTGACCGCAGCCTCGCCGCTCACCGTCGTGAGGCCGACCGGGCCGAGCGGGCCGTGCTGGACGAGATCGCCCTCAACAGCTTCCGGCGGCGGTCCGCCGCATGAGCCCGACGTCCCTCATCCCGAGCTTCGGGGCAGCCCCGGCGCCCCCGTCCACACCCGCTCCCGTGATCGACGCGAGCCCGGGAACCGTCGCCGCATCCCCGGGATCGGTCAGCTCCGGCGCGCCGCCCGGGGCACCACCGCCAGCTCCGCCGAGCTTCGCCCACCTCCTCACCACGGCCCGGACCGCCCCTGCGGAAGGCCCCCACCACAAGCACCGAGCCGCCGCCGGTACGCCGAACCCGGCGACGCTCAGGGCTGACCTGCCCGCGCTCCCGGCCCTCCCCTCCCCTCCCCTCCGCACTCCCCACACCGCCCCGGCCGGTGCGCCGGGCGCGGGCGGACACCCGTCGACCGTCGTGCCGTCGGGTGAGACCGCCGCAGCAGGCCACTCGTCGCCCGCCATGAGCCGGGGCGTCGACTCCGGGCCCGCCGGGCGTGCGGTGGCGACGGTCGGATCGGACCTGGCAGCGCACCCCGGAAGGACCGCCGCACCGCGGCCCACCGCGCCCGGCTCGGCGCCAGGCGCCGCTTTGGCGGCGGTGTCGCCAGCCGCTGTCGGTTCACCGGCACCGGCCGCCACGGGGACGTCGCCGTCGATCGCCGGCGCGGTGGCGTCAACCGCTCCGGCGGCGATGCCCGCCGACACCCCGCCGCACAGCGCCGTCCCTGCACGCGCCCTCACCGCGACGGTGCTCAGCCCGCGCACGACGGCAGCGACACCGCCGACGAGTACGGCGATGACGTCCGCCGGCCCCGTCTCCGGCGACCGGGCCACCCGGTCGATCGGCCACCCGGTCACGCCGGACGTCCGATCACTGACGGCCACCCCCACCGCCGCGGCGACGATCCCCGCCCCGGCCCGGCCCGGCCCGCTCGGGGCGCTGCGCGTGAGCGGCGCGGGATCCGCCCGTACGATCGGTGCGGCGATCGCCGGCGCGGAGCCCGGCCGGACGTCCGGCGGCGGGCCCGGCGGCGGCCACGCCGACGCGGGCCAGGACCAGCCGAACCCCGGTGCGCCGCTCTCCACCCCCACGTCGGCGACGGCGACCCCCACCACCGGCGGGAGCCCCGCTGCCGCGGTCCCACTCTCCCGCGCCGGTGAGGCGCTCTCGGCGACGCTGACGGCGATGCACAGCCACGGGGTGAGCGTCGCGCGCATCAGCCTTGCGCCGGCCAGTCTCGGTGGCATCCGGATCACCCTCACCCAGACGACCGCTGGACTCGTCGCCCGGGTGAGCGCCGACCACCCGGAGGCGGCTCAGGCGCTGCTCCAGAGCGCCGAGGAACTGCGCCGCGGGCTCGAGGCCGGTGGGACCCCCCTGCTCCGCTTCGATGTCTCCCACAGCGGGCAGCCCGACCCGGGCAACGCCGGGGGGGGCACCGCGGGGGGCGGAACCACCCCGCGTCACCCCGAGTCGCCGCAGGGGCACGCCGCCACGGCGGACGGGGAGGAACCCTCCGGCGCACCGTTGACGGTGACCCTGTCGGATGGCGCCCTCGTCAACGTGCTCGTCTGAAGCCACCGAAAGAGAGTCAACTGACATGAGCGTCACCACCCCCCCCGTCATCAGCACCGGCACGAACGGTCAGGCGATCGGCGGCACGAGCGGCACGAGCCTCGCCAACCCGAGCGCGACGGCGCTCAACTCCAACGAGTTCCTGCAGCTGATGATGGTGCAGCTCCAGAACCAGGATCCGACCAACCCCTCGACCCAGGATCCGACCCAGTTCCTCACCCAGCTCGCCCAGCTCACCCAGGTCGAGCAGGAGACCAACACCGCCCAGTCGACCTCACAGACCGCCTCCGAGCAGGCGGTCGCCAGCGCCGTCGCCCTGATCGGGGACACCGTCAACTACACCGACCCGAGCACCGGCGCCAAGCTGTCGGGGAGCGTCCAGAGCGTGCAGATCACCTCCGCGGGCCCGACCCTGACCGTCAACGGAATCGCCGGCGTGACCCCGGCGAGCGTCACGGCGGTCACCGCGCCGGCCACGTCGACCGGCACGTCGACGTCGACGTCGAGCGGCACGACCGGCACGACGGGCGGGAGCACGACCGCATGAGCGAACTGCCCGTCAACCCGGCGCTCCTCTCGACGAGCCTCGGTCCGGTCAGCTCCCCGTCACCGAGCCGTCAGCCGGTGACGGGGCCACCCACCTCCGGGTCGGGCCCGAGCTTCGCCGCGACGCTCGCCCAGGCGCAGGGACCGGCGTTCTCCAAGCACGCGCTCGAGCGGCTCGCCCGACGTGGCATCGAACTTGACGGCCCCACCCTCGGGCGCCTCAGCGACGGGATCGCCCGGGCGGCCGACAAGGGCGCCCGCAACTCCGTCGTGTTCGTGGACGGGACGGCGTTCGTCGCCTCGGTCCAGAACAACACCGTCATCACGGCGGTCGGACCCGAGCACATGCGCTCGCAGGTGTTCACCAACATCGACAGCGCGGTGATCGCGTGAATCCCCACCCAGTGCGGCTGGACCCCATGCGGGAAGCCGTCATTTCTCAGACAAAGGAAGTGATGCACAGATGATGCCAGCGATGTACTCGGCCATCAGCGGCCTCGAGGCACACCAGACGATGCTCAACGTCACCGCGAACAACCTCGCCAACGTCGACACGATCGGCTACAAGGCCCAGCGGACGACGTTCGAGTCCGAGCTGGCGACCCTGATCAACGGCGGCTCGGGCCAGACGGCCAACAACGGCGGGACCAACCCAGTCCAGTACGGCCTCGGGGTCCAGGTCGGTTCGATCGACAACATCATGGGGGCGGGCTCGCTGCAGTCGACCGGCAACGCGCTCGACGTCGCGATCCAGGGTGACGGGTTCCTCACGGTCGGCAACTCGACGGCGACGCCGGCGGTCCCCAAGACCGGGTCGGGCACCACGTTCACCCAGACGGTCGCCTCCGGCTCACCGGCCACCGCGGTCGGGACCGGCACCTTCCCGACCGCCTACGGCTACACCCGGGCGGGAAACCTCACCACCGACTCCCAGGGGTTCCTGACGACCGCCAGCGGCCAGTACGTGATGGGCTTCACCGCCCCGCCGACGAGCACGACCGCCACCCCGAACACCTACATCTACATCCCGCCCGGCTCGACGAACGTGTCGATCGGCCCGAGCGGCCAGGTCACCTACACCGACAACATCGTCGGCGACCCGAACAACGGACTGACGGTCACCGCCGGCTACATCGGCCTGGCGACGTTCCCCAACGAGGCGGGACTCAACCGCGAGGCGGGGACGCAGTGGAGCGCCTCACCGAACTCGGGCGCCGCCCAGTACGGGGTCGCCGACAACGGCGGGTTCGCCAACACCCAGGTGATCTCCGGCGAACTCGAGCAGTCCAACGTTGACATGGCGACCGAGTTCACCAACATGATCGAGGCGGAGCGCGGCTACCAGGCGAACTCGAGCGTCATCACGACGGCGAACACGATGATGCAGACGCTCATCCAGATGGCCCCCTGATCCCGAACCTCAGAGAGAGACACGACCATGATCGCGCTGCACCGGCTCGGCCACCAGGCCGAGGAGTTCCATCTCAACCAGGACCTGATCGTGACGGTCGAGGCGAGTCCGGACACGGTGATCACCCTCACCACCGGCACCAAGATCGTCGTCGCCGAGCCGGTGGGGCGCGTCGTGGAGAAGGTGTCGCTGTACCGGGCGGCGATCCTCGCCCGCGCGATCGAACGTTACCCCCGCGTGATCGAGGTGCTGAGCGAGCTGACCGAGGTCGGTCCGGCCGCCGACGGATGACCCCCTGAAGGTTCTCGGCTTCGGGCCGACTACTGAGAACATGAAGCCATCGAGTGCCATCGGAATCGCCGTGGCCACGGCCGGGATCCTGATGGGTGCGCTGATGGGGGGCACCAGTCCGGCCTCATTCATCGACATCCCCGCCTTCCTGATCATCTTCGGCGGCACCTTCGGCGTGACGATGGCGAGCTGTGGCTGGGAGTCGATGCGGGAGATCCCCGCCCTCTACAAGATCGCTTTCCGCGCGCCGCCCGACGGGACCCGGGAACGGGTCGCGCTGATGGTCTCCCTCGCCGAGCAGGCCCGGCGAGAGGGGCTGCTCGCCCTCGACGATCGCATCCGCGAGATCGACGACGAGTTCACCCGCAAAGGCCTGCAGCTCGTCGTCGACGGGATCGATCCCGACCTTGTCCGTGAGGTGCTCGAGGCGGAGATCGAGGGGATGCTCGCCCGCCACACGGCGGGCGCCGCCCCATTTGACAAGGCGGGCGGGTTCGCCCCGACGATGGGGATCATCGGCACGGTGATGGGTCTCGTCCACGTCCTCCAGAACCTCTCCCAGCCGGCGACCCTCGGACCGTCGATCTCGACCGCCTTCGTCGCCACGCTGCTGGGGATCGGGTCGGCGAACGTCGTCTACCTGCCGGTCGCCAACCGGCTCAAGGGACTGTCGGCGAGCGAACTGACTCTGCGCACGCTGACGATGGACGGGATCCTCGCCGTCCAGGCCGGCGACAACCCGCGCGTCGTGGAGGAGAAGCTCTCCTCCTACGTCGCGCCGATGGCCCGCAACGCAGAGGAGGAGGAGGCCACTCCGGTCGCCAGCCTTCAGGACCGCCGCGTCGCTGAGGCGGCCTGAGATGTCCGAGACCGGCGCCAAGGCACGGGCTCAGCGCCCCAAGTCCCGCCACCGCCACGTCGGCGAGCACGAGAACCACGAGCGCTGGCTGCTCACCTACAGCGACATGATCACCCTGCTGATGGCCCTGTTCATGGTGCTGTTCTCGATCTCCTCGGTCAACACGTCGAAGTTCAAGTACCTGCAGAAGTCGCTGCGCGAGGCCTTCTCCCCCGCCCACGTCCTCTCCGGCGGCTCCTCGATCCTCCAGAGCGGCTCGGCCGCCACCCCGACCCGCAGTCTCGTGCCGGCGACCGAGGGGTCGGCGGTCCATTCGATCACGCCGACCGCGCCCTCCACGGTCGCCCAGATGCTCGCCTTCAAGGCCGCCCTCAGCGCCGCCCAGCTCGAACAGGAGAGCCTGCTCGCGCTCGCTCGCCGGATCAACAACTACGCCCGAGCCCACGGGTTCGCCAACCAGGTCAACGCCGTCGTCGCCCGCCGCGGCCTCGTCATCACCGTGCTCACCGACAAGCTGCTGTTCGCCTCAGGGGAGGCGTCGCTGCAACCGGCCGGACTGCCCCTGCTCGATGAGATCGCCCGTCTGCTCAACCTCGACACCGAGCGCCACCCGATCGTTGTCGAGGGCTACACCGACAATGTCCCGATCGACACCGTCGAGTTTCCCTCCAACTGGGAGCTGTCCACCGACCGGGCGACGACCGTCGTCCGCTATCTGATCGGTCGCGGCGTCCCCGAGGATCGCCTCAGCGCGGCCGGCTACGCCGATCAGTTCCCGGTCGCCTCCAACGCGACCGCGGCCGGCCGGGCCAAGAACCGGCGTGTCGAGATCGTGCTCGAACGCATCAACCCCGACCTCGCCCAGACCCAGCCATGAAGAAGAAACTCCTCATCCTCCTGCCGGTGCTCCTGCTCGCCGTCGGCGGCGTCGGGGCCTACGCGTTCGTCCTCCCCCACAAGCCCGCCCCGCCGCTCAAGCTTGTCGGCAACGTCGTGGCGCTCCCGGGCCAGTTCACCCTCAACCTCGCCGGGGGCCACTACGCGACCCTCAGCGTCGCGCTGCTGCTGCCGGCGACCGTGAAGGGGGGGCCGGCGGATGAGCCGGTGATCTCCTCGATCGTCACCAACGACGTGACCGGCCAACCGATGGCCGCGCTCATCTCCGCCCGTGGCCGGTCGATCCTCGAGCACCGGATCATGGAGAACATCAACGGGGAGACGAATGCGGTCGTCACCCGGGTGTACTTCACCAACCTGGCGGTGCAGTGATGAGCCCGGAACGCCACGACGGTGACCTCGGCGGCGTCCGCGATCTGCGCCGCCTCGCCGACGTCCCGGTTGATGTGACGGTGGAGATCGGGCGGACCCGGATGACCGTCGGGGAGATGCTCGAACTCCATCAGGGCTCGATCGTCACCCTCAACCGGATGGCCGGCGAGCCCGTCGACCTGCTCGTCAACGGCACGCCGATCGCCCGGGGGGAGGTCGTCGTCGTCGACGAACAGTTCGGGCTGCGGGTGACCGACGTCCTCGGCGGCGAGGAGCCTCAGCCGGTGGCGACGGCCGTCGTCGCCGCCGCCGAGGCGAGTGCCTGAAGCGCCGCGACGTAGCGCGCGCCCGTCCACACCTCCGCCGCGGCGAACGCCGCGCCAGCGAGCGCAGCGCGCCGCTCGGGGGCGGCGAGAAGGCCCTCCACCGCCTGACGAAGGGCGAGCGGATCGCCCGGCGGGACGAGTTCGGCCGTCACTCCCGCGCGGACGTACCCCTCGAGGCTGCGCACGTCGGAGGCGACGATCGCCGCCCCCGCGTCCGTCGCCGCGGCGAGGCGGATGTGACCCCGCCCGACGAGCCCGTCGGTGACGGCGATGACCGAGATCGTCGCCCGGTCGAGCAGTGCGCTGACGGTGTCGGCGTCGAGCTCGACGCTGATGTGCGCCCCCGCCCGGGTCTGCGCGTTGAGGGCCTCGACCCGCACCCGGTCCGCGGCGCCGACGACGACCTCGAGGTCCCAGCCACGGCCGGCCGCTGCGGCGAACAGCGTCTCCCAGTCACAGTGGGCGCGGCCGGCGGCGAGCACCGGGCCCGCGGCGCGAGGCCGGGGCGGCGGTGTCCCCACCTCACTCACCCGGGCGGCAAAGGGGATGAGGACGAACCGATCCGGCTCGAGCCCGAACCGCGACGGATAGACCGCACGCTCGGCGGGCGTGAGCACCTGAGCGACGGCGAGGCTGCGGCCCAGCGCCCACGACTCGACGCGGGCGATCAGCCGCCCGGTCCACCCGCGCGGCGGATGATCGAAGAACTGCAGGACGACGAGCTTGCGCCGCCGGCCCAGCAGCGCCCGGGAGATCAACAGCGTCCGCCACCCCGGGTCATAGCGGTTGACGGCGACCGCATCCGCCCACCCGGAGAGCCCGGCGAGGACAAGGCCGCGCCGCCACCCGGCCGCGGGCAACCAGCGAGCGACCGGCTCGGGGAGCCGGGCGAGCACGGCGGTGAGGGCCGTCCACGGATGGGGCCCGTCCGGCTGCCCGACCCAGCTGTACCAGCCGTCGGCGATCACACGCGGCCGGCGCGGCAAAGACGGGGTGAACAGGGGGCGGCACACGGGTCCGGTCATTCAAGCAACCGTCGCTCGCGCCGAACACCGGGGGAAAGCGCCACCGAGACCGGCGCGATGACCGTTCACAGAAGGACGACCGATGCCCGACGCCAGCCGCGCCCGCCAACTTGTCGTGTTCACCCTCGGGTCCGAGCAGTACGCGCTGCCGATCGAGCAGGTGCACGAGATCATCCGCTACAACGAACCGCGGTCGGTCGCCTCCCGGATCCCATGGGTGCGCGGGGTGATCAGCCTGCGCGGCCGGATCGTCCCCGTCTACGACCTCGCCGCCCGGCTCGGCCTGGAGGCCGGTCTCACCGAGATCACCAAGATCGTCATCGTTGAGGCGGGCACGGAGATCGCCGGGGTGATCGTCGACGAGGTCGAGGAGGTCCTCACCGTCGAGGCGGACCGATATGAGGAGGTGCCCGGCGCCGACAGCGAGCTGATCGAGTCGATCGCCAAACTCGGGGACCGGCTCGTCGTCCTGCTGAGACCCTCGACGATCTTTGCCCCTCAGGACCACCTCGTCGCGGCCTGACCCGGGCCGCCACCGTCCCGTCCGCGCATGCCTGTCCTCGACACCGAGCCGCCACCCGCCCGCGTTGTCGTCGCCGACGACAGCGCGCTGATGCGCCAGATCGTCTCCGCGTCACTGACCCGCGCGGGCATCCGCGTCGTCGGGTCGGCCGCTGACGGCGACCAGGCGCTCGCGGTCTGTGAGCGGGAGCGTCCGGACGCGCTGATGCTGGACCTGACGATGCCCGGTCTTGACGGGATCGGCGTCCTCAAGCGACTCCAGGCCAGCGCACCGCAGCTGCCGGTTGTCGTCGTCTCGGCCTTCTTCCCCAGCCAGGGTGCGCGGGCCGTTGACGCCCTCGCTGAGGGCGCGTTCGACCTCGTGCCCAAACCGGCGGCGGGCGAGGGTCTCGACGGGTTCGCCACCCAGCTCGTGGAGAAGGTCAAGGCGGCGACCTCCGGACTGCTCGGTGGACGGGCCGGCGCCGGCGAGAGAGTGCACCGCGGCCGCCTGCGCGGCGCGAGCCTGCGGACCGAACACGCCCGTGCGGTCATCATCGCCACCTCCACCGGAGGGCCGCGGGCCCTTGCGGAGCTCGTCCCCCGCCTGCCCGATCACCTCGGGGTCGGGACGCTGATCGTCCAGCACATGCCGCCGAACTTCACCCGGTCCCTCGCCGCCCGGCTCGACCAGGCGTCTGCCCTCACCGTGCAGGAGGCGGTCGGCGGTGAAATCCTCGACCCGCGCGTCGCGCTGCTCGCTCCCGGCGGCCGGCACCTGCGTCTCGACGACTCCGGACGCACCCAGCTCAGTGACGAGCCGGAGATCGGCGCGCTGCGTCCGCGGGCGGATCTCACGATCGCTGACGTGGCTCGCGTGTTCGGCGAGCGCACCCTGCTCGTCGTGCTCACCGGGATGGGGGAGGACGGGCTGCTCGGCGCCGGCGCGGTCAAGCGTCACGGCGGGCGCGTGCTCGTGCAGGAGCAGGAGAGCTGCACCGTTTACGGGATGCCGCGCGCCGTCGTCGAGGCCGATCTCGCCGACGAGGTTCTCTCCTTGACCGAACTGGTTGATGCGATCAGAGAGGAAGCCCGATGAGCCTCAGCACCGACGGACCCGCCCGCACCGGGGCCAACCGGCGCACCTACCCGCGCCCGCGCCCGGCGACCTCCGACGATTACGTCGACTTCTGCCTGTTCCTCCAGCAGCTCTGCGGCATCGAGCTGCTCCAGTACAAGCGGCCGCAGATGGAACGGCGCCTGCGCTCGTTCTACGCCCAGCGGGGGGTCACCGACCTGCGCGACAGCTTCCCGGCGCTCCGCGGCGACGCCACCCACCTCAGCGAACTGCTCGACCGGGTGACGATCAACGTCAGCCAGCTGTGGCGCAACCCCGAGCAGTGGGACCTGATCGAGGCGAAGCTGATCCCCGCACTCGCCGAGCGGGGAGGCATCAACGCCTGGAGCGCGGGCTGCTCCTACGGCGCCGAGGCGTACACGCTCGCCGCCCTCTGTCACCTGGCCGGCGCGGGCTCGCGCTTGCGCGTCACGATCCACGGCACCGACATCGATCGGCGCATGATCGCCCGGGCGCGGCGGGGCCGGTTCAGTGAGGAGGACGCGCGCAGCGCCCCGCGGGCCAAGCTGCTCGCCGGCTTCGCGGAGACCGAGGGAAACTGGCAGGCCAAGCCGGGGCTGATGGCGATGACGAGCTTCGAGCTCGGGGATCTGCTGACGATGTCCCCCCGGCCGGGCTCCTATGACCTGATCCTGTGTCGCAACACCGTGATCTACTTCAACGAACCGATCCGCGATCAGTTGCACGCCCGGCTGGCGAGCGCCCTGCGCCCCGGCGGCTTCCTGATGGTCGGCTCGACCGAGCGGGTCGCCCACGCCGCCGAGCTCGGGCTCGCTTCCGCGTACCCGTTCATCTACCGCAAGAGCTGATGGACACCTCCGAATACATGCCGATGTTCCTCGCCGAGTCCCGCGAGCATCTCCAGGACCTCAACCTCGCCGTCGTCGCCCTGGAGAACGACCCGGCCGACCGTGAGACCGTCGATCAGATCTTCCGGATCGCTCACTCGCTCAAAGGGATGTCGGCGACGATGGGGTTCGCCCAGATCGCCGCGCTGACGCATGAGATGGAGGAGGTGTTCGAGCTGCTGCGCCAGCGCTCTGGCGGGCTCTCCCAGGACGCGGTCGACGCCGTTCTCGCCTGCCTCGACGCGCTGTCGGCGGCGGTCGACTCGATCGAGGAGGTCGGTCGCGAGGACCTCGATCCGGCGTTGCTGATCGACCGTCTCGCCCGGCTCGTGCGGACGACCGCCGCCGGCCAGGTGATGCACGTGCTCGTCTCCCTCGACGAGGCGACCGTGATGCCGGCCGTCCGCGCTCACATGGTGCTTGCCGCGCTCGGTGAGCACGGGGCGATCAACTCGAGCCTCCCCGGCCCCGACGATCTCGACACCTTCAAGGGCCTGGAGATCGAAGCGTGGGTGACGACCGAGCAGGCTCCGAGCGAGCTCGCCGCCGCGATCACCCGCGTCTCCGACGTTGCCGCCGTCGAGGTGACCGAGCACACCGGTGAGCTGCCGGGAGCGTCGCCGGCTCCTGTCACCACCGGGCCGGCCGCCGCTCCCGCCGCAGAGGAGGCCGCGCAGACGCCGGGGCCGCGCCCCCATGCCGTCTACGCGAACCACAGCGCCCAGACCGTCCGAGTCGACGCCGAACGGCTTGACCAGCTGATGCACCTGATGGGAGAGCTGGTGATCCACCGGACGGCTGTGGAGGTGCACACCCAGGGGCTCGGCTCAGCCGCGCTCAACAGCGCGATGCAGAACCTCACCCGCTCCTCCCAGGCCCTCCAGTCGATGGTGATGCAGGTGCGGATGATCCCGGTCGACGTCGTTTTCATGCGCTTCCCCCGCCTCGTCCGAGACCTCAGCACGAAGCTGAACAAGGAGGTCGAGCTCGACCTGCTCGGCCGGGACACCGAGCTTGACCGCAGCGTCGTCGATGCGCTCGGGGATCCGCTCGTCCACCTTGTCCGCAACAGCCTCGACCACGGCCTCGAGCCGCCGGCCGAACGGGAGGCGGCGGGCAAGCCGCGGCTCGGCCGGCTCACCATCGCCGCCCGCCACAGCGGCGGCAGCGTCGTCATCGAGGTGCGTGACGACGGGCGCGGGATCAACCCCCAAGCCGTCGCCGCCAAGGCGGCCGCGGCCGGGCTGATCGACCCCGATGCGGTCGCCTCGATCGACACGCGAGCCGCGATCGAGCTGCTCTTCGCCCCCGGCTTCTCGACCGCGGAGACGACCTCGGACATCTCCGGTCGCGGCGTCGGGATGGACGCGGTGCGGGCGAAGGTCCGCGAGCTCGGCGGCGAGGTGCTCGTCGAGTCGACCCGCGGGGCAGGCACAAGCGCCCAGATCCGCCTGCCGCTCACCCTCGCGATCGTCTCCGTCCTGCAGGTCGACATCGCCGGAGCCTCTTTCGCGCTGCCGATCGATCGCGTCGAACGCGCGCTGCGCCTGAGCGAGCAGAACGTCCGCTCGGTCACCGGCCGCCGGGTCCTCGCCCTCGCCGACGGGATCATCCCCCTGCTCGACGGGGCCGCCACGTTCGGGCAGACACCGACGGGCACCGAGGATCTCGTCGTCATCGTCCGCGGTGCCACCGGCCGTGTCGGGCTCACCGTCGACGCGCTCGTCGGCCAGCGCGAGCTCGTCACCCGCCCGCTGCCGCCGGTCGCCACCGAGGGCCAGCCCGTCTCCGGCGGGGCCGTCCTCGCGGACGGCCAGATCGCCCTGATCGTCGACTGTGACGCACTGATCCCGAACCTCGGATCCGGCGCGGCGGCCCCTCCCGCCCCACCGGCCCCGTCGCGAACCAACGGATAGGAGCATTCGTGACCACGTACAACGAGAGCCAGCTCGACGCCCTCAGGGAGTTGGCGAACATCGCCTCCGGAACGGCGGCGACCTCCCTCTCCCAGATGCTCGGCCGCGAGATCGGGCTGTCGGTGCCCCGGGCCCTCGCCCTCCCGTTTGCCGACGCCGTCGACGCTGTCGGGGAGCCGTCGGAGACGGTGACCGCCGTCGCCCTGCCCGTCGACGGGGACATCAGCGGCGCCGTCCTGCTGCTCATCGATGAGGCCGGCGCAGCCGCGCTGTGTGGCCTGCTCGGCGTCGAACCGGACAGTGAGATCGGCGACTCGGCGCTGTGTGAGATCGGGAACATCCTCGGGGCCGGCTACCTGAGCGCGATCGGCGCGATCACCGGCCATGAGCTCCTCCCCTGCCCGCCCCATTCGGCCACCGACATGCTCGGCGCCGTCGTCGCCTCGATGCTCGCCCAGGCCGCCGGGGCCGACGACACCGCCCTGCTGCTGGACTCCGAACTCGACGTCGCCGGCGAGCCGTGCGCGATCAGCTTCCTGCTGATCGCCGAGGCCGACGCGATCAGCCACCTCCTCGCCCCGCTCGGCCTCGCCTCCGGCGGCGCCTAGCCCGATGCTCGCGAACGTGCGCATGGGTGAACTGAAGGTCGCCGACACGCTGGGAGACGAGCTCGCCGTCGTTGGACTCGGATCCTGTATCGCCCTCGCGCTCTGTGACTCTGAGGCGCCGGTGGCGGGCCTTGCCCACGTCGTCCTCTCCACCAGCCCCGGCGGCGGAAGCGACCAACCCGGCAAATATGCGGACACGGCCGTCCCGGCCCTCCTCGCCGCCGTCCTCGGCGCCGGGGCGCGACGCCGGCGGCTGCGGGCGGTCCTGATCGGTGGCGCGCGGATGTTCGCGACCGGGCTTGACATCGGGGCCCGCAACGCCGAGGCGGTGACCGCCGCGCTGACGAGCGCGGGGATCCCGATCAGCGCCACCGACGTCGGCGGCATTCGGGGGCGGACCGCCCGCGTCCAGGTCGGCGGCGAGGTCACCTCCCAGATGGCCGGCCTCGAGCGCAACGTCCTGCTCGTGCTCGGCCGGGCGGTGCTCGCATGAGCTCGGACTCGCTCAGCCCCGATCAGATCACCGCACTGTTCGAAGCCGCCCGCTCCGGCCAGGTTCCCGAGGCCGCCGGCACCCCCCGACGCCAGCCGCGGCTGCGTTCGGTCGACTTCTCGCGCCCGACGAAGTTCAGCTCCGACCACCAGCGGCGCATCGCCCGCGCGCTCGATACGTTCTGTGCGACCGCGGGTACCCGGCTGTCGGCGGAGCTGCGCGCCCCCGTCGAGTTCGAGACGATCAACACGATGCAGCTCACCTGGTCCGCCGCCCAGGCGCTGCTGCCCAGCCACTCGATCGCCGTCACCCTCGAGGCCGACCCGATCGCCACCCGGATGGTGCTGATGGTCGAATCCGTCTTCGCCCTCGCCGGCATCGAGTGCCTGCTCGGAGGCAGCGCCGACCGCGCCCCGCGGGAGCGGCGCTTCTCCGAGATCGACTGGGCCCTCACCCGCCGGCTGCTCACCTCGCTCGTCAGCCAGCTCTCGGCCGTCTGGCGCGACCTCGGCGGCGTGAGCTTCAGCCTCGGTGAGATCGAGTCCCACACCGACAGCTCGGCGATCGCCTCGGTCTCCGAGCCGACGTTCGCCGCGGTGATCGAGGCGCGGCTCAACCGGCGGTCGAGCTCGATCTCCCTGCTCATCCCGTGGCAGGCGATCGACCCGATCTCCGACCGGGTGGCCGGGCGGGACACGACCTCCGGGGCGGAGGGGATCGACACGCGGATGGGGCGGGCCCTCGCCGCCGCGCCGATCACCCTGCGCGCCGAGGTGGCCGCCGTCGACCTGGAGATCGCCGACATCCTCTCCCTCGGGCCGGGCTCGATCGTGCGCCTCGGCGGCCGGGCCGAGGCGGGGATCTCCCTGTTTGCCGAGAACACCCGGCTCGGACGGGCCAAGCCGGGGGTCCGCGGCGCCCGCCGCGCCGTGCAGATCCTCGGAGCCGAGGGCCTCGACTGATGGCCGCCATCCTGCCCCAGCGCCAGGCGCTCACCCAGCTCGGTGCCGCGACCGCGGAAGCGGTCGCCCGGACCCTCGAGATGCTCGCCCCCGGCACCGTCGAGCGCGGTGAGGTGACCGTCATCCCGGACGCGTCGAGCCCGTTCACCGGGCTGCCCGAGCCAGCCCTCGCCGCGTCGGTGAGCTACGTCGACGGCGTCACCGGGGCGAACATCTTCCTGATGAGCCAACCGTGCGCGCGGGCGCTCGCGGGGGCGATGGGCGTACCCCCCGAACCGGACGGCCCGCTCAGTGAGCTCGAGATGTCCGCGGTCGGTGAGGCGGCCAACCAGACCCTCGCCGCCGCGGCCGCCGCGACGAGCGTCGTGATCGGCCAGGAGATCGCGATCTCCCCGCCGGACGTGCGCCTGCTCAACAGCACCGCCGAGATCCGCGACATCTACGGGCAGGCGCCGTACTCGGCGAGCACGACCTTCACGATCGCCGGGGAGGGCTGCCGGCTCATCCAGCTCGTGCCGAGCGCGTTCGTCGTGCGGATAGCCCGGGCGATCGAGGAGCGCAGCTTCGAGGTCGCCGTCGACGCGGCCAACGGCGGCCACCCCCAACATGCCGATGCCCGGCCGATCTCCGTCGGCGAGGCGCTCAGCGGCACCCGGCTGCGGGTCTGGGCCGAGCTCGGCCGGGCCGAGATGGCCCTCGGTGAGGCGATCGAGCTCCCCGCCGGCGCCCTCGTCGAACTCGACCGCACCGCCGAGGCTCCCGTCGACCTGTTCGTCAACGGGCTCTGCTTCGGGCACGGGCGCCTGCTCATCACCGAGGACGGCGAATGGGCGATCGAGGTCGAATCGGTCACCCACGCGAGCCTGCGCCAGACCAGCTCACTCGCGTTTGCCGGCATCTCCTCCCTGTCTGAACCCGAAGCGCAACCGATCCTGAAAGGACCCCACTGACATGGCCCGAGTGCTCGTTGTCGACGATGCCGCGTTCATGCGCAAGATGCTCTCTGACGCCCTCACCTCCGGAGGGCACGAGATCGTCGGGGAGGCGGGGAACGGCGCCGAAGCCGTCAACCGCTTCCAGGAGCTCAAGCCCGAGCTCACCACCCTCGACATCACGATGCCGGAGAAGGACGGCCTCGCCGCGCTCGCCGAGATCATGGCGATCGACCCGGCCGCCAAGGTCGTGATGTGCTCGGCGCTGGGCCAGGAGGGAAAGGTCCTCCAGGCGGTGAAGCTCGGGGCGCGGGACTTCGTCGTCAAGCCGTTCCAAGCCGCACGGGTCCTCGAGGCGGTCGGCAAGGCGCTCGCCTGAGCACCTGCCGCCGTGACGCCACTCGCCGCGGTGGCCGTCAATCGCGTGCGCCCGCGGTGACTTAAGTCCCGCCCGCCCCGGCCGATCACACGGGCCGACTCCCCCTCGATGGAGTCAGGCTCGTCATGAAGTCGCACGCCCCTGCCCACGCCCATATCCCCGTCCCCGCCCCCGACACGGGGTTTGAGGCGACGCGGATCCACCTCACCCCGACCGCGGCCGCGCACGTGAGCGCCGGCGCCGGCGGCGGGATTCTCCGCACCGTCGTCGCCCTGGCGATCGTCATCGCGGTCATCTACGGGCTCACCTGGCTGATCCGCAAGCTCAAGGGCCGCGATCTCGTGAGCGCCGGCGAGGGGCTCGAGCGCATCGCCTCCCTCCCCCTCGGCGCCGGACAGTCGGTCGCGCTCGTCCGCGTCGGCAGCGAGCTGCACCTGCTCGGCGTCGGGGCGCACACGGTCACCTCGATCCACCGCTTCAGCGAAGACGAGGCGGTGGAGGCGGGGCTGCCGGTCTCCCCGCCCGGCACGCCCGGGGCCGGGCGCCCCAGCCCGCTCAGCCTCGGTGGCCTCGGGCTTGGCCTCGGAGGCCTGCGCGGGGTGACCGACCCCGATGGCCGTGCCCGCGCCCTCGACACGCTCCGGCGGATTACCCAGCGATGAAGCTCGGCTCCTCCAGCGCGGTGCAGATCCTGCTGCTCGTCGGCGGCCTGTCCCTCATCCCCGCGCTCCTCTTCACCGTCACCGGGTTCACCCGGATCCTGATCGTGCTCGGGTTCATCCGGACCGCGGTCGGCACGACCAGCTCACCGCCCAACCAGGTCCTCGTCGGCATCGCCCTGTTCCTGACGATCTTCGTGATGATGCCGACCCTCAACCAGATCAAGCGGGTCGCCTGGGTGCCGCTCGAGCACAACCAGATCTCCACGACCCAGGCGATCACCCGCGCCGAGCAGCCCCTGCGCGAGTTCATGTTCAAGCAGACCGGCAATGAGGAGCTGTCCCTGTTCGTCGGGCTGTCGCACATCAACACCCCCCAGACCGAAGCGCAGGTCCCGACCTGGGTGCTGGTCCCCGCGTTCATCATGAGCGAGCTCAAACAGGCCTTTCAGATCGGCTTCCTGATCTTCCTGCCGTTCCTGATCATCGACCTGATCGTCTCCTCGACGCTGATGAGCATGGGGATGATGATGCTGCCACCGACGTTCATCTCGATGCCGTTCAAGATCCTCCTGTTCGTCCTCGTCGACGGCTGGGATCTGATCGCCCGCGCACTCGTGGCGAGCTTCCACTGATCCCGATGCCGGCCCCCCTGACCCGATGAACCAGGACACGGTCGTCAGTCTCGCCAACCAGGCGATGACGCTCGCCCTCGAGCTCGGCGGTCCGATCCTCCTCGCCGGTCTCGCCGTCGGTCTCGCCGTCTCCCTGTTCCAGGCGGTCACCTCCCTGCAGGAGCAGACCCTCTCCTTCATCCCCAAGATCATCGCCCTCGCGCTGCTGATCACCCTGCTCGGCCCGTGGATGCTCGACCAGCTCGTCCACTATGCGAGCAGCCTGTGGCAGCAGATCCCGCAACTGGTGAGCCCGTGAACCTCACCACCCTCGCCCACGCGCTCGATCTCATCAGCGCCGGGCACGTCACCGCGTTCTTCCTCGTTCTTGCCCGGATCACCCCCCTGTTCCTGCTCGCACCGGTGTTCTCCTCCAAGCTGCTGATCCCCCAGGCCCGCGGGGTGCTCGCGGTCGCCCTCGCGCTCGGGTTGACCACCGTCGCCGCGCACGGCGAGACGATTCCGACGGGAACGGTCACCATCGTCGGACTGATCCTCGTCAACTTCATCGTCGGCCTCGCGCTCGCCCTGGCGATCGGCTGCGTGTTCGCGGCGATCACCGGAGCCGGGGTGCTCGCCGACAGCCTGTCGGGGTTCAGCTTCGGCTCCCAGATCGATCCGATCTTCGGCAACCAGGGCGGCACCCTGACGACGGTCTACAGCATGATCGGGATGGCGCTGTTCCTCGCCGTCGGCGGCGACGCCTGGACGCTGCGCGGGATCGACGCGACCTTTCGGGTCGCTCCGCTCGCCGCCCCGCTCAGCGACGGCCAGCTCCGCGGCCTGATCGGTGGCGCCGAGGCGATGGTCGGCGTCGTCTTCCTCGGCGCGGTCGAGGTGATCGCTCCGGTGATGTTCGCCGTCGTCATCGCCGACATCGCCTTTGGCCTCGTCTCCCGGGTCGCCCCGCAGCTGAACGTCTACGCGGTCGGCTTCCCGGTGAAGATCGGGGTCTCGCTGCTGCTCGTCGGCGTTTCCCTTCCCCTCATCGCCGGCTGGATGTCGGGCGCCCTGCAGAACGCGATGACCACCTTCCTGCAGACGATCTGACGCCATGGCAAACGACGACAAGACCGAGAAGCCGACCGCCAAGCACCGCCGTGAGGCACGGGCGAAGGGCCAGGTCGCCAAGTCCACCGATCTCAGCGGCGCCGTCGTGGTGAGCGCCGGCCTGATCGCCGTACTTGCCTTCAGCGGCGCGATCGCCCACTCGACCGGCGCAGCGATGGTCGCGATCTTCGGACAGATCGCCCGTCCGGCGAACGTCATGACCGGCGCCGGGCTGCACGGCCTGATGTCGCTGCTGGCCAGCACGGTGATCGGTGCCGTCGCCCCGATCGCCGGGGTCTGCCTCGCCGCCGCGGTCATCGTCAACGTCGCCCAGGCCGGCCTCAAGTACAGCCCCAAGGCGCTCAAGCCGACCTTCTCCAAGCTCAACCCGTTGACCAACGCGAAGCGGATCTTCGGGCCCCGCGCGGGTTTTGAGACGGCCAAGTCGATCGCGAAGGTCGCCGTCGTCGGCTCGCTGATCGCGCTCACGCTCGTCCCGGACATGACCCACATCCAGGCGAGCGTCGGGACCGGCCCCGGCGCGCTCGCGGTAATGCTGCGCACCAACCTCACCGGACTCGCCCTCCGGGCGGGGGCCGGCTACCTGCTGATCGGCGTGATCGACTACGCCTGGCAGCGCCGCCAGGTCGAGAAGTCGCTGAAGATGACCAAGCAGGAGGTGCGCGACGAGTTCAAGGCCCACGACCTCCCGGCCGAGGTGAAGTCGGCGATCCGCCGCCGCCAGCTCCAAGCCGCCCGGGCGCGGATGATGGCCGCCGTCCCGCGGGCCGACGTCGTCGTCACCAACCCGACGCACTTCGCCGTCGCTCTCCAG
Organism: Conexibacter sp. DBS9H8; assembly: GCF_023330685.1. Classification (GTDB taxonomy): domain Bacteria; phylum Actinomycetota; class Thermoleophilia; order Solirubrobacterales; family Solirubrobacteraceae; genus Palsa-465. Next base: position 1,850,032 of record NZ_CP097128.1, on the reverse strand, counting down.
TACAGCGGGGACGTCCCCGCCCCGGTCGTCGTCGCCAAGGGCCAGGACAACGTCGCCCTCTCGATCCGGCGGATCGCGAACGAGCACGCGATTCCGATCGTCGAGAACAAGCCGCTCGCACGGGAGCTGTTCCGGGTCGTCGAGGTCGACCAGATGATCCCCGCCGACCTGTATGCCGCCGTCGCGGAGGTCCTCGCCTTCGTCTACCGGATGGCCGCGCGGCGAAAGGTCGCGGTATGAGCGCCACCGGCCTGCCCACCCCGGCCGCCGCCCCGCGCGGGTTCGCGCGCGTGCTCGCGCACACGGACCTGCTCGCCGCCGTCGCCGTCGTGACGATCGTGACGATGCTCGTCGTGCCGCTGCCGCCGACCCTGCTCGACCTGCTGATCACCCTCAACATCTCCGGCGGACTCGTGATCGTCGTGGTGACGATGTACGTCAACAAAGCGCTCGAGTTCAGCGTCTTCCCGTCGCTGCTGCTGTTGACGACGATGTTCCGGCTCGCGATCAACGTCAGCGTCACCCGGCGGATCCTGTCGACCGGGAACGCCGGCTCGGTCGTGCACGCCTTCGGCCAGTTCGTCGTCGGCAACAACGTCCTGATCGGTCTGATCATCTTCCTCATCCTCGTCGTCATCCAGTTCGTCGTCATCACCAACGGCGCCGGCCGGGTCGCGGAGGTGTCCGCCCGCTTCACCCTCGACGCGATGCCCGGCAAGCAGATGGCGATCGACGCCGACATGAACGCCGGTCTGATCACCGACCAGGAGGCGCGCGCCCGGCGCCAGGAGATCACCCGCGAGGCGGACTTCTACGGCTCGATGGACGGCGCCTCCAAGTTCGTCCGCGGCGACGCGATGGCCGCCGTGCTGATCACCCTGATCAACCTGATCGGCGGGATCGTGATGGGCGTGCTGATCCACCATGACTCCTTCGGCACGGCGATCCACACGTACTCGATGTTGACCGTCGGCGACGGTCTCGCCGCCCAGATCCCGGCGCTGCTGATCTCGGTCGCCACCGGCATCCTCGTCACCCGCAGCGCGAGCCAGCGTGATCTCGGCTCGGAGATCGCCGGGCAGATCCTCAGCCAGCAGCGCGCTCCGATCGTCGCCGGGGCGGCGATCTGCGCCTTCGCGATGGTCCCCGGCCTGCCGAAGATCCCGTTCCTGCTGATCGGGGTGATGCTCATCTTCGTCGGCCGCTACGTGACCAAGCACGGGGTGCCCGAGAGCCTGCTGGCGGTGTCGCCGGCGGCCGGGCCGGCGACACCGGGGATCGCCCCGCCCGCCGCCGGTGCCCTCGGCGACGGAGTCGCGCGCGAGACGGTGCTCAAGGAGCTCGCGATCGACGCGCTCGAGTTGAGCGTCGGCTTCGGGCTCGTGCCGCTCGTGGACCGCGGTGCCGGCGGCACGCTCGCGGGCCGCGTGTCGCTCATCCGCCGTCAGATCGCAACGGAGATGGGAATGGTCATCCCGCGCGTGCGAATCCACGACGAGCTCGACCTCGAGGCCCACGAGTACGAGTTCAAGGTGCGCGGGGTCGCGGTCGCCCGCGGCAAGGTCCTGCCCGGCCATCTGCTTGCCATGGATCCGGGCGACGTCGTCGGCAGCGTCGACGGCATCCCGACCGTCGAGCCCGCCTTCGGCATGGCCGCCCTGTGGATCCACGAGGGTCAGCGGCCCGCGGCGGAGGCGGCCGGCTACACCGTCGTCGACGGTGAGTCGGTGATCGTCACGCACCTCACCGAGACGATCCGAGGGCACGCGGCGGAGCTGCTCACCCGCCAGGACGTGCGCCAGCTCCTCGACCAGCTCAAGACGACGAATGAGGCGGTCGTCAATGAGGTCGTCCCCGACATCCTCAGCCTCGGCGAGATCCAGCGGGTCCTCCAGTGCCTGCTCGGTGAGGGCGTGTCGATCCGCGACCTGTCAACGATCGTCGAGGCCGTCTCGGACAAGGCGCGGCTGACCCGGGACCCGGTGCTGCTGGCCGAGTACGCCCGCCAGGCGCTCGGCCGATCGATCACCGCCCCCTACCTCGGGGTCGACCAGACCCTGCACGCGATCACGCTCGACCCGGCCGTCGAGGCGGAGGTCGTCGCCGCGCTCACCCAGACGACCGAGGGCGAGCTGCTGGCGATGGAGCCCGCCCGCGCCCAGGCGATGCTGACGGCGTTGCGCCAGCAGGCCGAGCAGGCCAACGCCCGCCTTGGGGCGCGTCCGGTGCTGCTCTGCTCCGCCCGGGTCCGCCGCCACATCCGACGTCTCGTCGAGCACGCCCTCCCCCACCTTGCCGTCTGCTCCTACAACGAGATCGCAGCCGGTGTCAGCGTCGAAACGATCGGAGTCGTCCACACATGAGCATCATCGACCGCCCCACCGACGCCGCCGACCGCGCCCCGAGCCGCTGGCTCCCGGACCGCCCCGGCTCTCCGGTTCGTACCTACCGTGGCAAGAACCTCGAGCAGCTGCTGCCACGAATCCGCCGAGAGCTCGGGGAGAACGCGGTGATCCTTCGCGAGCGTGAGGGCCTGATCGGCGGGGTCGGCGGTTTCTTCGCCACGCGCTTCATCGAGGTCCAGGCCCGGGCGGGCGGTCCCGCCGTCGATCTCTACGACGCCGACGATGACGCCGCGCCCGCCTCGCTCCCATCCGGCGGAGACGATGGCGGGCTGCCACTCGAGCTCCCGCGGCTCAGTGGTCTCGCCCTCGCCCCCGCCCCGCCGGTTCTCCCGTCGTTGCCGTCACTGCCGGGTCTGCCGGCACCGAGTGATTTCTCCAGCCGGCTCGATCAGGCGGTGCAGGCCTGGGCCGCCTCGGCGGTCGAGCCGGAGGCGACCCCGGAGGTCGCTCCGGCCGTCGCTGTCGTCGAGGGTGGCCCCGTCGCGGTGGACGTGGTCGTCGAGGCGCCGCTCCCCGCAGTGGACATCCGGGTCGACGCGACGCCCCGCTCGGCGGAGTCCGCCATCGAGCCGACGGCCCCCGCGGCCGAGCCCCGCCTCGACCCAACCCCCACCGTGATCCCGGCGGCGGACGGCGGGAGCCGGCGAGCCTCGGCGGCCCGGCCGCGTGGGGCTCGCCGGAGCACGGTCCGGCACCGCCTCGAGCCGTTCGGCGTCGACCGCGTCGCCGCGCAGGCCGTTCACACCGAGCTGACCGCGTTGGGCACCTCAAGCGCCTTTGCCGCCGCCCTGATCGAAGCCGCCGGCGCCCACGGAGCCGCCGCGCCGGGTGGCCTCCGCGGCGCAGTCCGCCAGGAACTCGCCCGCCGACTCCCTCCCGCTCCGGTCCTTCCCTCCGGGGGCGGCGCGATCGCCTTCGTCGGCGCCGGCGGCTCCGGGAAGACGGTCGCGGTCGCCGCCCTCGCCGACGCGTACCGTCGCCACTCGACCCTGCCGGTGTCGGTCGCCTCCCTCGACGCCCCGGCGACCGCTCGCCGCCTGGGCGAACTGCTCGCCGGGGACGGTATCCCGCTCACCCGGATCGGTGCCGGCGGTCGCGGCGCGGTCGCCCGGGCGGAGGCAGCCGCGGCTGCCCGGGTCGCCCGTGAACGGGAGGACGGGGTCGTCATCATCGACACGCCGTCGGTGTCCCCCGCCGACCCGGAGGCGGTCGGCGCGCTCGCCGCCCGGCTGGCGGCGATCGCCCCGGACGCCGTCTACCTGACCCTCGGCGCCCATCTCGGCGGCGCCGCCGCCGCCCGCCTCCTGGCGGGACTCGGCGGCCTCGCGCCGACCGGCCTGCTGATCAGCCACGCCGACGAGAGCGACCAGTTCGGAGTCGGCATCGAGCTCGCGGCCTCCTCCGGCCTCCCGATCGCCTACCTCACCGCCGCCGCCGACCACCGTCGCGCGCTGATCGGCACCGACCCGGCCGCGCTCGCGCAACTGCTGCTGTCATGAGCCGTCCCGCAGAGGAGGAGGAGGCCACCGATCCCACCGCCGCACCGGTCGCGGCGACCAAGGCGTCCCGGGCGGGGACGGGCAAGGGATCGTCGGGCAACAGGAGCAAGAGCAAGAACAAGGGTAAGGGTAAGGGCAGGCGCGGGGCCGCACCCGAGGCCGGGGCGCTCCCGAGCGTCGCCGGCCACCCCCGGGCCCGAGCGAGCGTCACCCAGATCAAAGCGGGCGTCGGTCTCGGCGCCTTCGGACTCGCCCTGATGCTCTCACTGAAGGCGAGCGTCCCCCTCGTCATGGCAGCCGAGCGGGCGCTGATCGCCGGCGTCTGCGGGTACGTGATCGCCTGGGGCTGCGCCGTCGCGGTCTGGCGGGCGCTGCTCGCCGCCGAGCTGCGAGCGCGCGCCGACGCGCTGCGCGCCGCCCGTGAGGACGCCGGACGGCCCGCTCGCTGAGCGCGGGCCGCGGTCGTATTCGTCGCTCAAGTCGCGACGACACCGGCCGATGATGGAGGGCAAGAGGCGGACACGGAGTCCAGCCTCGGGACGACAACCCACACGCGATCAAGGAGATCGACATGTCCCTGTTCATCAACACCAACTCTGAGGCGCTGATCGCCCAGAACAACCTGACTCAGACCGAGAACGCGCTGAGCACCGCGACGACCGACCTGTCCTCGGGCCTGCGGATCAACACCGCCGCCGACGACGCCGCCGGCTATTCGATCGTGGCGGACCTCACCGGCCAGGTCAACGGCCTCAACCAGGCCTCCAACAACGCCCAGGACGCGGTCTCCCTCGTCCAGACGGCCGACGGCGGTCTCAACGACGTGCAGCAGGTCCTCCAGCGGGTCCGTGAGCTCGCGGTCGAGTACAACGGCGGCACGCTCAACACCCAGGACCAGAACGCGATCGTCTCCGAGGTGGGTCAGCTCGCCGCGGAGATCAGCGACATCCAGAACCAGTCGCAGTTCAACGGCATCAGCCTGTTCAACGGCAGCCAGGCGACCCTGACCTTCCAGGTCGGCGCCAACGACGGGGACACGATCAGCGTCAACCTGACGAACCTCAGCTCGATCACCGCCGGGGTCAGCACGCTCGCCAACACCGCGGGAGCCCTCGGGGCGTCCAACGTGCTGTCGACGATCGACGGTCTGATCAACGACGTGTCGGAGTCCGCCTCCTCCCTCGGTGCGGTGCAGAACCGTCTCTCCTACACGCTCAACAACCTCTCCACCTACTCGGAGAACCTGTCGGCCGCGCAGTCGACGATCCAGGACGTCGACATGGCGGCGGAGACCTCGGTCTTCACCCAGCAGCAGATCCTGGAACAGTCGGGAATCTCGATGCTCTCCCAGGCCGAGCAGGCCCCCCAGCAGGTTCTCAAGCTGATCCAGAACCTGTAAGCCCTTCGCCCGGTCCGGCGGCGTCCTCAAGGCTCCGCCGGGCCGCGCCGGGGTGATGCGTGTCCGTCACCCCGGCGCCCGGCGACCAAGCTCAGAGGCGGCAGGCGTGCCCGACCCTCTGGGACACACACATTCCCGCCCTGCGTCGGCGGGATCACATACAGCACCGTCTCCGCGTTCATCGAGGGAACCGGAACAGGGGTGGGGCGCCGCTGGCGCCCCACCCCTGAGGTGCCTCAGGAGCCCGCCGGCCCCGGGCCCCGCCACTCAAGGAGACCTCGAAGCGGCCGACCACTGAGGACACGGTGTCCTCGATCACCACCCCGTCACCGCGGCCCGACGGCCCGCCTCGCGTCACCCTCGGCGTCGCCACCTACACCCGCGACACCTTCCTCGAGGCGGCGGTCACCAGCGCCCTGGAACAGGACTTCCCGTCGCTGGAGGTGCTCGTCGTTCTCGACGGTGGCGCCAACCCGCGGACGGAGGCGATCCTCGCCCGCCTCGGCGCCGATCCCCGCCTGCGGATCGTGCGTCACCCCGACAACCGTGGGATCGCCGCCGCCTACAACACGATCGTCGACGCCGCCGCGGGTGAGCTGATCGCGATGCTCGGGGATGATGACGTCGCCCTCCCCGGGCGGATCAGCCGCCAGGTCGCGATCTTCGACCGTCACCCGGACACCGCGATCGTGCACGGCGACGCGACGATCATCGACGCGACCGGAGCGACGATCGGCCACTGGCCGAGCCGGGAGCTGGCGCCCCGGCAGCTGCTCGCCGCGCTGCTGTTCGGCCACAACCACATCGTCGACCCGACGCGGATGGTGCACCGCCGCGTGTACGCGGCGATCGGCGGCTATGACGGCCGCTTCCCGATCGCCAACGACTTCGACCTGTGGCTCCGCGCCGCCCCGCACTTCCGCTTCCGCCACTGCCCCGGCGGGCCGCTCGTCGCCGTGCGCCGCCACGGTGGGAACGCCTCCGATGAGACGGCCGGACGGGCCGCCGAGCAGGCCGACCTTGAGGGGATCCTCGCCGACGCGCTGCACCGTCACGACCTGCGCGAACTCTGCCCCGAGCTCGACTGGGCGGTCCTGGAACCGGCAACCGCCACCCGGCGGGCCCTCGAGCAGATCGCCGGGCGGCTCGAGCGCCGCGCCGTTCCCGTCCCCGGCCTCGCCGCCCGCCTGCGCGCCCGCGCCGCCGCCCTCCCTGCCCCGCCCCGGCCGCCGCGGTCGCCCTCGCGGGGCCGGCTGATGATGACCGCATTTGGTTGGAAGGACCCCGGGGGCGGCACGACCGTTCCCCGACTGGCCGCCAAGGCGCTCGCCCGCCGCGGGTGGGAGGTGACCGTCTTTCATGCCGCGACGGCGCTCACCCCCTCGCGGGTGCCCTATGAGACGGTGGAGTGGGAGGAGGACGGCGTGCGGCTCATCGGCGTGCACAACCGGCCCCACGGTCTCTTTGACATGGCCCGCCCGGATCGTGAGCTCGACGACCCCGAGATCACCAGCCGGTTCTCCGCCGCCCTCGACCGCCATCGGCCCGACGTCGTCCACTTCCACAACCTGCACAACCTCGGTGCGGCGCTGATCGACGCCGCCGCCGTCCGCGGCCTGCCCGCCTACTTCAGCACCCACAACTACTGGCTCATCTGTCCGCGCGGATATCTGATGGACGGTGGGGGCGGGATCTGTCCGGGCCCCGGCGACGGATCCCGGTGTGCCCGCTGCACCGGTGTGGAGGACCCACGCCCCCACCAGCGCCGCCTCGACGGGATCCGCTCCCGGGCCCGGCTCGGCCTCGACCGGATTCTCGCCGTGTCGACGGCGGTCCGCAGCACCCTCGTCCACGCGGGCTACCCGGCGGAGATGATCGACGTCGTTCCCCAGGCAATGCCCCACGAGCAGGAGATCTGGCAGCGGGTCGGATCCCGGCGCCGGCCGGGACGGCGCGGGGACCAGCTCACCGTCGCCTTCCTCGGCTCGGCCTACCCGCACAAGGGCCCGCAGCTGCTCGCCGCCGCCGCCCAGCTCACCCGGGCGCCCGTCCGGGTCAAGATCATCGGGGAGACGGCTCCGGCGATGGTCGAGGCGCTCGCGCAGATCGACACCCGTGGGGTGGTCGAACTGTGCGGTCCCTTCACGCCGGCGCAACTGCCCGAACTCCTCGCCGATGTCGATGCGGCCGCGCTCCCGTCCCTGTGGTGGGACTGCGCCCCGCTCGCCGCCGCCGAGTGCCGGGCCGCCGGCCTACCGCTGATCGTTCCGCGGCTCGGCGGTCTCGCCGAGGTCGTCACCGACGGCGTCGACGGGCTCGTCTTCACCGCCCTCGATCCCGCGAGCCTCGCCGGAGCGCTCGACCGTCTCACGCTCGAGCCCGGGCTGCTGGAGCGGCTCCAGCGCGGCATCGGTCCGCCGGCGAGCTTCGACGCCTACGTCGACACCCTCGAGCGGTACTACCGCGGCGAACGCGGCGACACCGACGACCGTCCCGAGGGCCCGACCGTCCGCTGGCAGGGCGCGTTCGGGGCGCCGACCAGCCTGTCCATCGTCAACGACCAGATCACCGAACGGCTCACCGTCGCCCTCCAGCGAGTCCAGGCCGATGGGAAGAGCCTTGACGCGCCGTTGCCTCACACCGCGGCGGTCGAGGTCCGCCATCAGTGGCCGCCGGACCTCTCCCCCGCCCCCGCGGGTGCCCTCTGCGTGATCCTGCCCTGGGAGTTCGGGGCGGTCCCGCGCGCCTGGCTCGAGCCGATCGCCGACCACGTCGACGAGCTGTGGGTGCCGAGCGAGTACGTCCGCCGGATGTACCTCGACGGCGGCATCGCGGCCGAGCGCGTGCAGGTGATCCCCAACGGCGTCGACCTCGAGCTCTTCTCCCCCGCCGACGCGACCCGGCCCGCCCGCGCACCGACGACCGACCCCTCACCTCCGGCGTCCGCCGAGCCCGTGCGGTTCCTGTTCGTCGGCGGGCTGATCTACCGCAAGGGCCCGGACGTGCTCCTGGCGGCGTGGCAGCGGGCGTTTGCCGGGCGCGAGGACGTCGTGCTCGTGATCAAGGACTTCGGCGCCGACGGGATCTACCGCGCCGGCGGTCCGGCCGACCCCATGCGCGACCCGATCCGAGCCCACGTCAGCGCCGGCGCACGGGCGCGGATCGAGCTGATCGACACCGAGCTGAGCCCGGCCGAGCTCGCCGACCTGTACCGCTCCTGTGACGTGCTCGTGCACCCCTACCGGGGGGAGGGGTTCGCGATGCCCGTCCTCGAGGCGATGGCGTGTGGCCTGCCGGTGATCTGCACCGCCGGCGGTCCGACCGACGAGTTCTGCCCTCCGGCGGCGGGTTGGCGGATTCCCGCCCGGCGCGCCGGCTTCCCCGCCGCCCAGCTCGGGGAGCTCGTCCCCGAGGGCACCCCGTGGCTGCTCGATCCCGACGTCGAAGCCCTCACCCGGACGCTCGCCAGCGTCGCCGCCGACCCGGCGGGACGCCGGGCCCGCGGCGCGGCGGCGCGCGCCGCGGCGGAGGCGCTCAGCTGGGATCGCGTCGCCGCCCGCGCCGAGGCGCGGATCGTCGCCCTCGCCCAGCGGAGCCCGGGTGCAGCGCCCGCCCGCACCCGCGCCGGCAGGGAGCCCCGGCCCCCCGGCACCGACCGCTCGTTGCGACTGCTCGCCGTCCCGGCCTGGCGTGGCCGAGACGATCTGGCGGCCCTCCTCGCGGCGTGGGCGGCGGCTACGCAGACCGACGGCGACGCTCACCTGCTGCTCCTCGCGGACCCGGACGCGGCCGGGGACTCCGCCGCCCTCGAGGCCCACGTGCTCGCGGCCGCCGCCCGCGCGGACGTCGATCTCGATCGCTGCGCGGACGTGCATGTCCTCAGCCGTGCCGCCCGAGACCTCAGCGGCGGGTCCCTGCACGCGAGCGTCGACGCCTTGGTCGTCCTGCACCCCGCCAGCGCCGGCCACGTCCGCGCCGCCCAAGCGGCCGGCACGCCGGTGCTCGGCGTCAACGAGCTCCCCGCGCTGCTCGCCGGTCGCCGTCCACGGGCGGAGGTGCCGGCATGCCGGTGAGCTCGATCATCATCGTCACCTACGGGCAGCGTGCCCGCACGGAGGCGTGCCTCGCCTCCCTCGAGCGCTGTCTCGGAACCCGGCTCGGCGACGACTGGGAGCTGGTGATCGTCGACAACGCCTCCCCCGACGACACCCGGCAGCTGCTGGTGGGCTGGACGGACCGGGCGACCGTCAGCCTGCTGGAGGAGAACGTCCACTTCGCCGCGGGCTGCAACCACGGGGCCCGCCTCGCCTCCGGGGACGTCCTCGTCTTCCTCAACAACGACACAGAGGTGGCTCCGGGAGCCCTGGAGACCCTTGCGGAGCAGGCCCGCGAGCCGGGCGTCGCCGCCGCCGGCTGTCGTCTGCTCTACCCCGACGGCACCCTCCAGCACGCCGGGGTCGCCTTCCTCGCCTCCCCGGCCCACGGCGGCGCCGCGATGGCCGAACACGTCCTCCACCACCGTGAGGGAGAGCTCGCGGCGAGTACCGGCCGCTGGGAGGCCGACTGCGTCACCGCCGCCTGTGTCGCCGTCTCGACGAGCGCCTTCGCCTCCGTCGGCGGCTTCGACGAAGGCTACGTCGACGGGCTCGAGGACGTCGACCTGTGCCTGAAGCTGCGCAGCGTCGGGGGCCGGATCGTCTACCGCGGCGACGTCAGCATCATCCACCATGAGGGCGCCTCCCGCGGACAGGGCGCCGCCCAGTGGTTGACCCCGGAGCGGGCCGCCCGGATGGCCGGCAACGACCGCCGCTTCATCAGCCGCTGGGGAACGCTGCTGGGGCCCGACGACGACCTCGCCGCCGCCGTCTGGGACGCCCGGCTCGAGCGTCACCCACCGGCCCGGGATCCCGCCGCGGTCGGTGACGTGCTCGTGCTCGGCGCCCCCGCGGGGATCGGGCCGCTCGGTGACGAAACCCGCGCCCTGCTGCTCAGCCTCGAGGCGACCGGTTGGACGCCCGCGGCCGTCGATCTCCCCGCCAGCCTGCTCGTCGCCCGCGGCACCGGCGCGGCGGCGCAGGCCGCCGAGCGGGCCCGGCGCGCGAGCCTGCCGACCGGGGTACCGGTGATCCGCGTGGGTACCGCGGGCCCCGCCCTTGACCTGCCCGGCTCGCCGCTGACCGTCCGGCTGCTCGGCGGTCGGCTCGGCCCCGACCTCGCCGGCGCCACGGCGGTCTGGTGCCCGAGCCCGGCGATGCTCGCCACGGCGGCTGCGGCGGGGATCGCGCCCGCCCGGCTCGAGCTCGTGCCCCCGACGGTTGCCCCCCACCCGCCGGGCGGGGGCGGGGCGGGCATCCTCGCCCTCCTCCCCACCCACCTCCCCGCCCAGGCCGACGCGACGCTGGCGACTCTGTCGCGGCTGCCGGGCGGGATCGAGCTGCGGATCCTGCCCGCCGCCACGGTTCGCGGGCTCGACGCCGAGCTGGCCGCTCGGCTCCCCGGGGCCGAGCTGCTCGGCCCCTGTGCCGATGAGACGAGGTTTGCGACGCTCGCCGCGGAAGCGGACGTCGTGCTCAGCCTCGACCCGTGGGACGTCTGCGAACGGCGGCTGCTCGTCGCCGCGGGCGTCGGGGCGGCCGTGGTGGGGGCCGGACCCGGTGGTCCGGCCGCCCACGTGCTCGGTCTCGACCCTCATTCGGTGAGCCTGGAGACACCCGCTGAGCTCCGGCGTGCCCTCGCGAGCGCCGATCGGTCCGCGCCGGCCCGCGCCGATCGGGCGCGACGTGTCGTGGCCGCCTGCGCACCCGAGGCGATCGCACAGGTCCTCGCGGGGTGGCGCGGCGGGCCGCGCCGGGCGCAGGCGGGGCTGGCGACCGGGGCCGGGTCGGTGCGCTGATGCCACGCGTGTCGATCCTCCTGCCGGCCTTCCGGCCCGACTTCCTCGACGCCTGCCTCGCCAGCGCGCTCGCCGAGACCTGCGGCGACGTCGAGCTGCGAATCGGCGCGCTAGGGCAGCGAGGCGAACACCGGCGGGGCTGAGCGGTCCAGCGCGGCGCGCAGTGCCTCGGGGTCGGCGGCGCAAGCCGTGGTGAGGCCATCGGGCCAACGGCCGGCGCCGATCAGGCCGACGAGCCGCGGATCGGCCAGCACATCACCGATCTCGGCCCCGACGACGGCGTCAGCGATGTCGTCGGGGTCGACGCCGATCGCCTGGAACGCCGCCATCACCCGACCTGTGATGCGCGCCGGATCACCGGCGAGCACGAGCGCCACCGGGGTGTCGGCGGGGAAGGCCGCGGCGTAGGCGCTCAGTGTCCCAGCCAGGTCGGCGTCGGAGAGATGCGCGGCGTCGCAGGCGAGCATCCGGGGGTGGGGGTTCGCGTACACGCCATGCTCGCTCAGCCCGACCATCGGACGCAGCCGCGACGCCAGTCCGGGGGCGGGGGTGTAGGCCCCGGCGTCCCGGCCGGCGATCCAGCGTGCCGAGTCCGCGAGCGACCAACGCTCGAGGATCTCCGCTCGTGCCGCCGCACCGAGGCGAGCCAGGTCCACCTCCCCGGCGAACGCGGACCGCATCACCGCCCGGACGTCGGCCTCGCTCGCCTCCGCCCAGCGCTGTCCGCGGTAATCGGGACGCTCGCGTTGCAGGCGGGCGTCCACCGGCACGAGCGGAACGCGCGCGGGGATGAGCAGTGCGTTGTCGGCGTGCATGAACTCGGTGCTGCCGGACCAGTCGATGCAGGCCGCCGCCTTGCCCATCGCCATCTGCTCCATGCAGGGCATGCCCCAACCGTTGGCCCGGTCCGTCGAGATGTAGAGGTCCGCCCGCCGGTGCAGAGCGGCGAGCGCCTCGCGCTCGAGCGCCTCGTCGATGATGACCACCCGCGGCAGGTCCTCGGAGAGCAGGTCGACCCGGTCGAGGATCGACTCGGCGAGACGCGCGCGGATGCTCCGCACCGCCCCCGGCGGCTCGAAGATCTTCAGCACGAGGGTCACCGGATCCGCTCGCGTGAACTCCTGGAGGTAGGACGCCAGCAGCAGATCGAAGCCCTTGCGCCAGTCGAATTGGAACGTGTAGAGGAACACGAAGTGGTCGTCGGGCGCGACGCTGCGGTTCACCAGCCCGAGGGGCTCCCACGCCTCGCCATCGATCCCGTAGGGCACAAGGCGCAGCTTGTGCGGGTCGACGCCCGAGGCGGCGAAGGTGAGCAGGTTGAAGGTGGTCGGGACCCACACCTCGTCGGCCAGGTTGCAGGCGGCGGCCCACTCGGCGGACAGGCGGTCGGTCTCGGCGATCGTGCAGGCGGCCACCGGGGTGCCCGCGACCGCGCGCAGCCGGGGGACGAGGTCGACGAGCATCGGCGGGGGCACGTGGGCGACCATCGTGTCGACGCCCGCGAGGTCCCCGTGGGCGAGGTCCCGCAGCAGCTGCTGATCCCGCTCACCGATGTCGGGATCGGTCGGGCCGATCTGCGCCAGCGCCGGCGGGGACCCGGCGTCACGGAGACCGCGCACGAAGTTGCGCGCCGCGTTCCCGTATCCGCCACGGTCGCCGAGCACGCTGGCCCAGCCCAGGATCTCCGTCATCGACTCAGAGGAGCCGTCCGACACCACGCGATGATCGTGTCAGCCAGGTGCTCGAGCTGCTCGGCGCCCAGGCCCTGATGGCAGCCGACGTAGAACCCCGAGTGGTCGATCCACTCCGCGGTCGGGTGGCGGCCGGGTGTCGCGTCGAGCAGGTTCCCGTCTCGGTAGACGGGTTGGGTGAGGATCGGGAGCATGTCCCGCGTCTCGATTCCCGTGGACTCGAGGTGCTGCACGAGTTCGCGCTTGGGCTCGTCATGGAGGACGAGCGGAAACATCATGAACGAGTGGTCGGTCTCGGGCCGCCGTGCTGGGATCTGGATGCGGTCGCTCACCTCGCTCAGGCGTGCGGTGAGATACGCGCCGTGGGTGCGCCTGATGGCCACCATCTCCTCCCACGTCTCCAGCGCGGCCACACCCAGGGCCGCTTCGAGCTCGGTGATCCGGGCCGAGTGCCCGACCCGGTCGAAGCGGAAGCGGCGGTCGACGATCATCTCCCGCTCGACCCGGCTGGATCCCGTGTCGTCGATCGAGATGTAGATGCCGTCACGGCCATGATTGATGAGCGAGCGGGTGATGGCCGCCAGGTCCGCGTCCGACGTCGTCGTCAACCCGCCCACGCCGGTCACGATCAGGTGGGCGATGTAGGTCGAGAAGGCGGCGGCGTCACCGAAGGACCCGCACATACGACCCGCGTGACGGGCGAACATCGTCTCGCAGCTGTCCTCGAGGACGCGGAGTCCGTGGCGGCTCGCGATGGCCATGATCGCGGTCATGTCGCAGGGCTGGCCGAACAGGTGCACCGGGATGACCGCTCGCGTGCGCGGAGTGATCGCCGCCTCGAAGGCGGCCGGCTCCAAGCCGTAGAAGTCCGGTTCGACGTCGACGAGCACCGGCCTGAGGTTGTTGTGCAACACGATGTTCGCCGTGGCCACGAAGGTCACCGCCGGGACGATCACCTCGTCGCCATCCGCCCAGCCGTCGACCTCCTTCATGGCCTGGAGGGCGACCTGCAGGGCGGCCGTACCGCTGCTCGACACCACCGCGGACGCGGACTGGTGGATCGCGGCGAATTCACTTTCGAACCGCCTGGAGTACGGGCCGTAGGAGAGCCGACCCGTCGTGAGGACGTCATCGACATAGCGACGGGCCGCCGGGGTCGCTTCGAAGGTGCCGAGCGTCACGGTGTTCAGAGCCGTGCGCGCACGCGAGCTGCGGACGCCCCGGATCGGCGTGGTGGAGGAGAGAAGCATCGCACCCAGGAAGATCGGGCGCTCCCGCGCATCCTTGAGCGGCGGTGGAGACTCAGCGTCGGCGCAGCGCGCCGGACACCGCCGCGAGCTGTCGCGGGGCGGTCCTGAGCCACTGCTCGCGATAGGCGCGCCCGCGGCCCCGCGCGGCGGCCCCGAGCCGGGTCCGGGCGGCCGCGTCGCCGGCCAGCCGGTGGATGTGGCGCGCGGCGACGAGAAGATCGGGCTCGGCCCAGAGTCCCCCGCCCGGATACTGCGGCGGCGAGTAGCAGGGGTGGCCGTCGACGACCGGGGTGAGGCGGAAATCGACCACGGCGGCGCACTCCTCGTCCATGAAATCCATGTTCCCCGACCAGCCGGTGGCGATCACCGGCTTGCCCAGCTGCATGGCCTCCTGGATGCCCAGCCCCAGTCCCTCCGCGCGATGCAGGGAGATGTAGGCGTCACAGGCGGCATAGAGCCCCAGCACGCGGCTGTAGGGGAGGTAGTCGGAGATCACCACGACCCGGTCCGCGGGCAGTCTGGACAGCTCCCGCAGGAACAGCGGGTCGGTGACGTCCCCGTTGAGCTTGATCACCAGCACCGCGTCGGCGCCGAAGTCGAGTGCGGCTGCGAAGGCACGGACCACGCCGGTACCGTTCTTGCGCTCCAGGCCGCTGTTGGTGTCCCAACTCGTGGCGAAGGCGACCTTCCCCTCGGGAATCCCGAACTCGGAGCGATCGATCGCGGGAACGTGACCGACGTCGGCTGCCATCGGAAAGCGGCGCACGGGCACCGACACGGCCCGACTCACCGCGGCGGCGATGTGCGCGGTGGGGGCGAGCACGACGTCGTAGCGGGCCAGCGGTGCGAGCCACCCCGGCGGGAGGTCCACCAGCTCCCAGAAGGGGACGATGCAGTTGACCCCACCCGCGAACCAGGCGGGGAACCGCTCCCAGAGCACCGAGGCGTCGTCCGGGTTGTAGTGGATGAGGTTCACCGCGTGAGGCAGGGACTGGAGGTTGTCGACCCGCAGGTGGTGGTAGGACGTGTCGGCGTTCGAGCGCGCCCCGAGCGACACGTCGACCACCGCGACATCGACATCGGCGGCGAGCAGCGCCGCGATCGTCGCCCGGGCGGCGATGCCGAGCCCCAGCGATCCGCTCACATAGCCGATGACGTTGACGCCCGGACGTTCGGAGATGACCCGCACATCCTGGGCGCACACCGTCGCGTCGTCGGCGTCCGGCGCCGTGCGTGCCGCCGTCCACTCCGGGAGCTCGTCGGCGCCGATGCGCGGAAGCTCCGCGAGCTCCGCCGGCACGGGCGCGGCCCCGAAGATGGCCGTGCAGCTGCCCGACAGCCGGATGAAGTCGACCTCGTCGAGCGGTCCGGTCATCACGACGATATCCGGGGATGCCTCGCCCTGATCCAGGCCGGCTCGGGCGAACAGCGCCGGCGCCTCGGCTTGGACCCGCTCGGGATCCCAGCCCCCCGGAACGACGACGAGCGTGACGGGGTCATGGGGGCCCACGCACGCCGACCAGGCGGCGAGGAGCTCCGGAGCTTCGGCGAGCTCCTCGAGGTTGGCCAGCGCGGCGTGCGTGCGCGTCGCCTCGGTCATCGCCATCTCTCAGCCCCCCGTGACCTGCGCGTAGAGCGACGGGAGATCCGGATACCGGCTTGAGGCCCAGCCCGAGGACTGCAGGGCACTGATCTGAGCCTGGGGAGAGGCACCGACGGTCGAGAGGATCGCCTGGATGCCGCTGGAGGCCGTCGCGTAACCGGGGATCGACGCCTGCCCCTCGAGCCACTGGGCGGTCGCGGTCGCCGCGCTGACAGGGTTCGACCACACGGCATCCGCGGCCCCGACCGTGCCGCTGTCGGTGTAGCCGACGTTGAGCCAGTCGTTGTTGTTGGCCGCCTGCCGGGCCTGCGCGGCTGAGCCGCTCTCCTCCGCGAGCAGCCAGGCGCTGACGACCGCCGGGTTGAGGCCGGTCTGGGCGACGAGCGTGGAGGCGAACTGCTGCTGGGCGCCGGTGAGCTGGGCGGTCGCCGCGGGAGGCAGGGCGACCGCGGCGGGCGCCACCCCTCCAGACAGCGAACCGGCCGTGCCGGTGCCCGCACCAGCGCCGATCAGGGTCCCGAGCCCGGAGGCAAGGGCGCCGGCCGACATCGGGGTTCCCGAGGGCTGGGCCCCGGCGGCCTGAGCAGCAGCCAGAGCGGCGGCAAACGCGGCCGCGCTCTGGGGCATCCCGGTCACGGTCGACGGCGTCGGGGTCATCGCAGTCGGCGCGCCGTTGCCCGCCGTCGCGGCGCCGGCGCTCGCCCCGGCGGCGGCGACGGCGACGGCGCCCGGACCGGCGGCGAGCGCGGCCGGGCCGGCGTTGAGGGCGGCGAACTGCTGCTGAATGTCGGCGATTCGGGTGAGCGCGTCGGTGATGCTCATGCTCCAGTTCCCGTCATCGGCGGGAACGAGGCGACCTTGACCGCCGACCCGGAGCCTAGGATGGTCGCCGTGCCGCTGCTGCTGATCGCCTCGCGTCTCGTCAAAACCCTGTCCCGGCGCAGCATCGCGGCCCTGCTCGGCTTTGTCGTCGCCGTGCTCGTCCTCGGCGCGGCCGGCTTCTCACTCACCCAGCACATCAGCTTCGGGACGGCGCTCTACTGGGCGATCACCACCGCGACGACGGTCGGCTACGGGGATGTCACCCCCCACAACACGGCCGGACGGGTGATCGCCAACGTCGTCATGCTCGCCGCGATCCCCGCCCTCGGGGCGGTGTTCGCGATCTGGACGAGCTCCGCCATCCTCACCCACCTCCGGAGGTTGTTCGGCATGGACTCACGTCTGCCCACCACGCCCTTTACCGTCATCTTCGGCGCCAACGCGATCGTCACCCGAGCACTCAACGAGCTGCTCGCCACCGGTGTGCCCGTCGTCCTCGTCGCCCCGACCAAGCCGGGCGACTTAGACGACCGCGTCACCTACATCGCCGGTGACCCCGCCGATGAGCAGGTGATCGCCTCCGCTCACCCCGAGCGGGCCGATCGGGCGCTGATCGCCTGTGACAGTGACGCCGACGCGCTCGTCTGCGCCGTCGCCCTGCACCACCTCGCTCCGTCGCTGGAGAGCTATGCGCTCACCCGTTCCAGCCACGTCTCCCGTGCCCTTGCCGAGCTCGGCGTCCATCACACGCTGTCGGCGGATGAGCTCGTCAGCCACACGCTCGCCAAGAGCCTGGAGACACCCCAGGCCGGGGACGTGCTGCTCTCCCTCGTCGACGGCACGAACTATCGGATGGTCCAGCAGCCCGTCGGATCCGCCCTCGTCGGCCGGGCCCTGTCGGCCGCCCGTGTCGAGAGTGACGGGTTCGTCCTCGGGATCTACCGGGAGGGGCGCGTCGATCTCGGCATCGGAACCGACCCGATCCTCTCCCCCGCCGACAGTCTGATCATGCTCGCCGCCGCCTGACCCCGCCCCGGCCCGAGGCCTTGCGCTGGTGACGTCACCGGATCGGCTCAACCCAGGCGGCTCCGAAGCGCCCTCAGTCCCAGCGGTGGCGGCCGGCCCGAAGGGCCCGCAGCTCGGCGACACCGTCGGAGTCGTCGGCTGACCCGGGCCGTCCGGCACCGGCTCCGCCGAGCAGGTGAACGGGCTGCGGGGTCCGGCGGATACCACCCTCTCCGTCCGCCTCGATCCGTTCGACCGCGGCAGTGGGACTGGAGCGGACGCAGCGGGCGAGGCGCGGGCCGTGGTAGACGAGCGCGGCGCCGTCGTCGACGGCGTACCCGGGCGCGAGCGCCCCGGTGGCGACCGCCTCTGCGTAGGCGGGCAGCCGCTCGGGCTCGCTGGAGCGGTGGACCGACAGGCTGTCGGGGAGCAGGCCGAGCCCGCGCACGACCTCGGGCGCCCCGCCGCTCATCGACACGCCGGCCTCACACCAGCACATCGCCCCGGCCGAGAGACCGGCGAGAACGATCCCGCGCTCCCAGGCGGTGCGCATCACCGCGTCGATCGCGTGCTCCCGCCAGATCGCGAGCATGTTGCGCATCGAGCCGCCGCCGACGTAGATGGCGTCCTGGGCGAGCAGGTGGGTCGCCGGGTCCACCCGGTCGCGTCCGAGATGAAACAGCGACAGGGTCGAGGGCTGACACGGCCAGGTGTCGAAGCGTTCATGAAAGC
The DNA here is from genome assembly GCF_023330685.1 of Conexibacter sp. DBS9H8. GTDB lineage: Bacteria > Actinomycetota > Thermoleophilia > Solirubrobacterales > Solirubrobacteraceae > Palsa-465. Next base: position 1,831,733 of record NZ_CP097128.1, on the reverse strand, counting down.
GGGTGATCTGCTCACGCGGATCGCCCGAGGCGGTGGGAAGGAAACAGATCCGCGGCACCGGGCGGCCGGTGAGCTCGAGCACGAGACGGTCGAGACCGGACGCCCGTTCACCCATCGTGAAGCCTCCGCCCCCCATCGCGAGGATCCGCCGGGAGTCCCAGGCGCGGGCGGCCGCCGGCGGATCGCCCGGGCCGGTCACGCCGCGACCGCGATCGGCTGCGCGGGCACCTGCACCGGAGCGCCGGCGGACTCTCGCCGTGCGCCGAGATAGCGGACGACGAGCTCCTGCTCCTCAGCCCGGCCATCACGGGCGACACCGACCCGGACCGCCCGCGCCTGGGGCCGCGAGCTGACGACCTCATGCAGTTCGGTCCCGATGAAGTGCAGCGCAGCCGAATCCCCCGCCCCGTAGCCGTCGCGCATCCCCGCAGCGACCCCGGTGAGGAAGTCGCTGCGCCGGCCGGCCTCCTCGTAGTAGTGAACGGCGATCGAGTGCGGCAGCAGGCCGAGCGCCTCAATCCGGCGCGCGGGCCCCTCATGAAAGCCCGACAGCGCCTCAGCGAACCAGCAGAGCGCCCCGGCCGATCCGCCACACAGGATCACCCCCGCCTCCCACGCCTCACGGAGGATCGCGTCGAGCCCGTGCGCACGCCAGGTCCCGAGCAGGGAGACGAGCGAGCCGCCGCCGACGTAGATGACGTCCTGGGCGAGCAGGTGCGCCCGCGGGTCCTCGACCCCGGTCTCACGGCGGAACAGGGAGATGTGGGAGGCCTCACACCGGCTTGCCGGGAACGCCCGGTAGAACCGCACGACGTAGTGGTCGGCGTCCCCGGAGGCGGTGGGTAGGAAACACACACGTGGCCGGACGGCCCCGGTGAGCGCGAGAACATGGTCGTCGAGGAGACTGTTGCCCCATTCCATCGAGAACCCGCCGCCGCCGAAGGCGACGATCTGCCGTGTCCGTTCACCCGTCCTCTCACCCATGACGGGAGCTTCGCGGGTGCGCCGGAGCCGATCATTGGCCGCGTGGCCAGAGTCATCTCCGGCGCCTGCGCCACGTGGCGGCGTTCGCTTTAGCCCTCGTTGTGGGTGAACTCGCGGAACAGACCGGTGACGACGAAGACGGTCTGCTCGGCGATGTCGACCGTGTTGTCCCCGACCCGCTCGAGACAGCGGGCGACGAGGACCATGAACATCGCCCACTCTCGCACCTCGGGGTCGTCTCCCACCGCGACCGCGCGCTGGAAGATCGCCCGGTTGAGCCGGTTGATCTCCGCGTCCTGGCGCACGAGGTCCTGGGCGAGCTCGACGTGGCGACTCTGGAACGCCTCCCGGGCGAAGCCGACCTGCTGGCGGGCGCAGATCCCCATCTTCTCGATGTGATCGAGGATCACCTTGTCCTTGGGCGCCTCGAACCCCGACAGCGGGACGAGTTTGGCCATGTTGACGCACTGGTCGCCCATCCGCTCGACACAGCGAATGATGTGGAGCAGCGCCGCGACGACCCGCAGGTCGGTGGCGACCGGGGCCTGGCGGGCGAGCAGGCCGAGCACCCCCTGGTTGACCTCCAGGTAGCGGCCGTCGATGCGATCGTCGTCCATGATCACCATCCCGGCGAGCTCGACGTCCTGGTACTTCATCGCCTCGAGGGCGCGGTCGAGCTGGGTGACGACAAGGTCGAGTCCGCCCATCGCCTGGGCCTCGAGCTGGTGGAGTTCGTCACGGAACTCCTGGCGGATCCCCTGAGCCATCCACGCCCCCTCAGCCGAAGTTGCCCGTGACATAGCGTTCGGTCCGCACGTCCCGCGGCCGCGTGAACAGCTCGAGCGCGGGCGAGTGCTCGATCACCCGCCCGTCCATCATGAACACGATCGTGTCGGCCACCCGCGCCGCCTGCTGCATGTTGTGGGTCACGAGGACGATCGTGTGGTTCGCCGTGAGTTCGCCGATGAGCCGCTCGATGCGCAGCGTCGCGATCGGATCGAGAGCGGAACAGGGCTCGTCCATCAGGATGACCGCCGGGTCGGGCGCAAGGGCCCGGGCGATGCAGAGGCGCTGCTGTTGGCCGCCGGAGAGGCTGACCGCCGGCACCCCGAGGCGGTGGCCGAGCTCGTCCCAGAGGCCGACCACCTCGAGGGCGGCGACGACGGTCTCCCGGACGGCCGGGCCACGCGCCCCGGCGAGCCGGAGGCCGACGGCGACGTTGTCATAGACCGACATGCTCGGAAACGGGGTCGGCCGCTGAAAGACCATGCCGACGACCCGCCGGACCGCCGGCAGCTCGATCGCCGGGCCGTAGACGTCGATCCCGTCGACGGTCACCCGGCCCTCCAGTCGCGCACGGGGCACCTCCTCATGGAGCCGGTTGATGCAGCGCAGGAGGGTCGTCTTGCCCGACCCCGACGCTCCGATGAGTGCCGTCACGGCGTTGGCGGGCACCTCCAGATCAACCCCGGCGAGCGCCTCGACATCCCCGTAGAAGGCCCGTAGACCGGCGACCTCGACCCGTGGGGCGGCCGCGACGCCTGGCCCCGGCTCGGGCATCGTGGCGGGGCCAGGGAGACCCAGGCCGGGATCGGGAAACGGAGGGTTCATGGTGGCGGCATCCGGCCACGGTGGGCTGCGCCGGGGCGGCCCACGGACTCGGTCACCGCGGGATGTTCGCAGGTGTACGGGGCGGCGTCGATCAGCGCCGCAGCGCCGCGACGCTGCGGTCATGCAGCACCCTCGCGATGAGGCTGAGGATGAGGACGCCGAGGATCAAAACGAGCGCGGCCGCCCACGCCTGGGCATGGCTCGTCGGCGAGGGCGACTCGGAGAGATCGAAGATCGTCACGGGAAGGTTGGCGAGGGAACCCCCCGGGTTGACGCTCAGCCCCGGCCCGGCGAAGGAGGTGGTGAAGATGAGCGGGGCGGTCTCCCCGGCCACGCGGGCCACCGCGAGCACCGCGCCGGTGAGCAGGCCGCCGACCGCGGTCGGCAGGATGATCGAGACGATGATGCGCCAGCGGCGCAGACCGAGGGCGAGACCGGCCTCCCGCAGGCGCTCGGGGACGAGGGTCAGGACCTCCTCGGCCGAGCGGCCGACGATCGGCAGCTCAACGATCGCGAGCGCGACCGCCCCGGCCCAGCCGGACTGGCGTCCGCCGATGACGAGCACCCCGAAGACGAACACACCTGTGACGATCGTCGGGACGCCGTTGAGCACGTCAAGGGCAAAGCGGATCGACCGCGCCGTCCTCGACCCGGCGAACTGCGTGCTGAAGACGCCGACGAGAATGCCCGCCGGCACGGCCATCCCAGACGCGAGCGCGATCAGAATGGCGCTGCCGACGATCGCGTTGGCGATCCCGCCGGTGTTGACCCCGAACGCGGAGGTGTGGGGGTTGTGGGTAAGGAACCGCCATGACAGCGCGGGCGCCCCGTTGATCAGCACGGACGCGATCACCAGCGCAAGGACGGCGACGGCGAGGAGGGCCGCGGCGGTCGCCCCCGCGGTGAAGCCCCGGTCGAGCCAGCGCCGGCGCCGCATCCCGGGCGGGGGAGCGAACCGTCCGAGCGGATGCAGCTCGGTGTCGGGCACCTCAGGCGCTCCCGCTCCGCCGGGCCGCGCGCGCGACGATCAGGCGGGCCGCGCCGTTGACGATCACGGAACTGGCGAGCAGGATGAGCGCGAGATACATCACCGCGGATTGACCGAGACCCGGGTTGGCGCTCTGGTATTGAGCGGCGATCTGCCCGGCCAGGGTGCCACCCGGGGCGAACAGGGAGACCCGGAACTGATCGGCGTTGCCGATCACCTGCGTGACGGCGATCGCCTCACCGAGGGCGCGGCCGAGGCCGAGGATGGCGCCGGCGAGAATCCCGCGGCGCGCCCCCGGCAGGACGACCATGGTCACCATCTCGGCCCGCGTGGCCCCGAGCGCGTAGGCGGCGTCCTTGAGCTCGGGGGGGGTGGCGGCGCACATCTCCCGTGTCACGGTGGTGACGATCGGCACCGTCATGATCGTCAGGATGAGCGCCGCGTTGAGGACGCCGAAGGGAGATGGGCTCGAGCCGAAGATCGGCAGCCACCCGAAGGCGGAGCGCAGCAGCGGCTCGAGGTCGTCGGCGAGAAACGGGCCGAGGACGAGGATGCCCCAGAGCCCGAGAATGACGCTCGGGATCGCCGCAAGCAGCTCCACGAGGATCGCGACGGGGCGACGGACGGACGGCGGTGCCAACTCGGTGAGATAGACCGAGATGGCGATCGCCAGCGGTGTCGCGAGCGCGAGCGCGATCAGGGAGCTGACGAGCGTACCGAGGATGTCGTCGAGCGCCCCGTAGATCCCGTGCACCGGGTCCCAGCGCTGATGGAGGAGAAACCCGAGCCCGAACTGCCCGACCGCCGCGCCTGACTGGTTGACGACGGTCGCGGCGATCCACAGCAGGAGCAGGACGACACCGGCCGCCGCGGCGGCGCTGCCGGCCCGCAGGGCCGGCTCAGCGACGCGATCACCGAAGCGCCCGGTGAGCCGAAGGCGATCGGGGGCGGGGACCGTGGACGGGTCCATCCGGACCGCTACCGGATCGCCGCGGCCGCCGCGCGGTCGGCGGCGACGATCCGCCGAGGCAGCGGCGCGAAGTCGAGCGCCGGCCCGCTGCGCTGCCCACGGGTCACGGCCCAGTCGATGAAGCGAACGATGACCCTGCCCCGCCGGGAGGCGCGCGGCACGATCACGTAGGTGAAGGTGGAGATCGGGTACGCCCCCGGAGCGGTGGCGGGAGGATCGGTGAGCGAGATGCCGCCCCGGCCGCTGTGGGGGACCGCAGTCAGCGCCGCCGCGGCGGCGGAGATGCTCGGGAGGCCGGGGACCGGGAAGCGTCCGGCGGCGTTCTCGATCAGTCCGTAGTCGAAGTGGTTGGCGAGCACGTAGGCGATCGCAATGTAGGCGATGGACCCGTTGGTGCCGGCGAGGGCGCCTCCGACCCCGGCGTTGCCCGCGGCGCCGATCCCTCCGGGCCAGTTGACGGTCGTGGCGTGTCCGATCGCCGTGGCGAAGCTCGGGCTCACCTTCGAGAGATAGTCGCTGAAGGCGAACGTGTCACCGGACCCGTCGGTCCGGTGGATCGGGACGATCCGGGTCGGCGGCAGATGCACGCCCGGGTTCAGCCGCTCGAGCGCCGGCGCGTTCCAGCGGGTGATCGCGCCGGTCCAGATCGCCGCGAGCACCGGGCCGCTGAACCGCAGCCGGTTGGGAACCCCACCGACGTGATAGGCGACGTCGGTCGCCGCCAGCGCCCACGGAATCTCGACGCAGGCTCCGCACGCCCGCGCCTGGGCGGGGGTCATCGGCGCGTCACTGGCCCCGAAGTCGACGGTCCGGGCGGTGATCTGCTCGATCCCGCCGCCCGAGCCGATCGGGTCGTAACTGACGGTGACGCCCCCCGACCGCGCGTACTCAGGCTGCCAGACGTTCAACAGCGGAGCGACGAGGGTCGACCCCGCTCCCTCCAGCCCGGCGAATCCGCCACCCGCGCTGCCGCAGGCGGCAAGCCCAAGCGCCGCGAGGATCGTCGCGGCGCTCAGCCGGAAACGTCGTACGCGCACACGGGGCTCCTAGGGCCGAGGGAGAAGAGGAGGCGCGTCCGCACACCGCTCACGCCCTCCGAGCGCCGAGTGTGGAGCCCAAGCGGCGCCGAGTTGTTATTGAGTTGTGAACGCAGAGGCGCCGCGATCGGGCTCGGGCGCGAGCCGATAGCCGAAGCCGAAGTGGGTGTGGATGAACAACCACCCGGGAACGACCTCGAGGAGCTTGACCCGAAGCTTGCGGATGTAGACGTCGACGGAGCGATCACCGGGGCGCATCTCACGATCCCAGACGACCCGGAACAGCTCCTCACGGGAGACGATCCGATCCGGCCGGCGGGCGAGCTCGGTGAGCAGGCGGAGCTCGCGCAGCGACAGCGTGAGCGTGTGCCCATCCGCCCGAGCGAGGTGTTCGGCCGGACGCACCTCCAGGGGACCCACGGTCAGGACGTGGTCGTCAGAGGGTGCGATCGTCATGCCGTGATGCTGCGATCACGGGCGCCCTCAGTCGTTATCCAGGAGTGAACCCAGTGTGAACTAGCTGTGAACCACGGTCTCAGCGCGCGGGTCGAGGCGGTCCAATGATGTCCGCCCGCCCCCCTCCGCGACGTCGAGGTCGCGCCTGTCGGGACGCGGCTCGATCGTCCCGGACGGGTCCTCGATCGTGTCAGGCCCGTCCTCTGCCCCGTCGGCCCGCTCGGGGGCAAACCGGTAGCCGACGCCGAAGTGGGTGTGGATGTAACTCCACTCCGGAGAGGCGGTCTTGAGCTTCTGACGCAGCTTGCGCACGAACACGTCGACGGAGCGATCCCCATGCGCCATCGCGTATCCCCACACCCGTTCGTAGATCTCCTCGCGGCGCAGCACCCGGTCAGACTGGCCCAGCAGGGCGAGGATCTCGAACTCGCGGGCAGTGAGCTCGAGGCTCTGGCCCTCACGGTAGGCTTGGTAGAGGTCGGAGCGGATGACGATCTCCCCGACGGTGATGGCCTCCTCGACCGCGGGCATCTCGTTGCGCCGATGGCGGCGGATCGCCGCCTCGATCACGCAGATGAGCTCCTCGGCATGGCACGGTTTGGTCATCCAGGCATCCGCACCGAGCCGCAGGCCGCGGACGCGCTGAGCCACGCTCGAGGGGCCCGTGCAGACGATCACCGCGAGGCCGGGGAGACGGAGGCAGATCCGCTCGAGGTACTCCCATCCCGACGGTCCGAGGATCGCGAGATCCACGACGAGCGCGTTGAGCCGCATCCCGACGAGAGCCTCCACGGTGACCGGAGTCGAGAGGGCCCGCAGCTCCCAGCCGAGCGTCTCGAGGCGGTTGGTGAGCACCTGCAGGAAGCCCGGGTCGCGGTCGATGATCGCAAGCCGAGGCCGACTGTGCGCGCGCTGCGCCGTGGTAGCGCCCACGAGCCCCGTCAGCGCGTCGCTCGTATCTGGCGACATGGTCGGAACTCTACCTCACCCCCGCGGTCCCGCACGAGCTGCCGGGGACCGGGCCGCGCCCGAACTGTCCGCATTTTGCGGCCGCGGAGGGCCCGAAGCGCCGGCCAGGGGGCGCCACCGGCCGCGGTCGGCCCGGCAGAACTCTTCAGGAGGAATCGGGGTGAGGCGCTATCTTCCGCACAGAAGTGGCGTCCGGCCGGGCGGCGTGTGTGGCCGTCCGCCTCCGGCGAGCGAAGGAGCACAACGATGAAGGCGCAGGCAAAGACGACCGGACGGGCCCGCTTCCAGGCCCCGGCTCCGATCGCCACGCGCCCCGAGCCGCGGATCGGCGAGCGCGGCGCGGCGCGGGCGGAGCGTCCCGCTCGTTCGAAGCTGACCGTCGCGATCGTCGTCTTCACGGTGATCGGCCTGCTCGACGCCGGCTACCTCACCTACATCCACTTCTACGGTCTCAGCGCGCTGCTCTGTTTCGGCAAGTCCCACGGCCACTCCTCCTGTCTGACCGTGCAGTCCTCGCAGTGGTCGAGCCTCGCCGGGATCCCCGTCGCGATCCTCGGGCTGATCGGCTACCTCATCCTCCTCGTGTCGCTGCGGATCCCCGGAGAGTGGGGCCGGCTGATCGGCTTCGGGACGGCGCTGATCGGCTTCCTCTTCAGCCTGTATCTCACCTACCGGGAGGCGTTCAGCATCCACGCCTACTGCGAATGGTGCCTCGGATCCGCAACCTGCCTGACCGTCCTCGCGGTGCTCACCGGGATCCGCTTCCTGCGCACGCCCCCCGGCGCCTGACCCGGCGGCGTCGCCGGCGCCTTCACCGGCTGATCACAGGATCTTGGCCGCCTCTTCACGGGTGCGCCGGCGGAGGTCACGATCATCGCGGCATGCACGATCGCCACTCCTGCGTCGACGTGGCGGTCATCGCCCCCGACGATCCCGTGGACGCGACGCTCCCGGCGCGGATCGCGGCCGCGTTGGCGCGCCACCCGACCCCAACCGTCAGGGTCGAACGCCACAGCGGACAGGAGCCACTCGGCCCTGGACACGACCTGGTCTGCGTGATCGGGAGTGACGCCGGCGCCGCGATCGACGGCGCCGAGCTGGCCGCCGACGCGCGCCGGCTCGGCATCCCGATCGTCGGGATCGACCCCAACGTCGTGCCCGGGCTCGAGCCGACCGACTGTGCGGTGGCCGTCGCGACATCCGCGTTCGCCGCAACCCGGCTCCTCGCCTGGGGAACCCCGCCGCAGCGGTGTCGGCACTGGCAGCCGGGCATCGATCCCGAGGCGTTCGGTCCCGGCCACTACGAGACCCGGTGGGCGCCCCGGTCCTCCGACGGCGTCCTCACCCTCATCATCGGCGACCACGCGCAACCGGGCCGGTGGGAGGACGCGCTCGCGGCCGCCCTCGCCGTCGAGCCACGGCTCGAACTCGTCCGTCTCGGGGGGGACCCCGGGCTTGGCCGCGCAGCCCGGTACGCCAGCGCGGACCTGCTCGTCCATCTTGGCGCCTCATCCGCCTACCCGCTCGCGGTCGTCGAAGCCCAGGCATCCGGTCTCGCCGTGATCGCCCGCGCGGATGCCGGCGCCTGCGGGATCATCGAGGCCGGGCGTACCGGCGTGCTCATCCCGCCTCAGCCCGCCGCCCTCCGGGAGGCCCTCGTCACGCTCGCCCGCCGCCCCGCCCTCCGTGAGCGGCTCGCGCTCGGCGGCCTCACCGCGGTCCGGCGGCGGACGTGGGCGGACGCCATCGGCGAGCTCATTGCGATCTGGCGGACCGTGCCGGGACGGCGGGACGAGCCCGCGGCTCTCGTCTCCGCCGCTTGAGCCGATGACCGACGGCCCGGGACTGCTGGCGGTGACGATCTACGGGATCGAGCCGCGGACCTTTGCCGCGGCCCGGCTGATGCGACGGTGGCTCACCGCCCGCGGAGTCGGCGTCGTCACCCTGGCGGTCGTCCCCGCAGCTGATCGACATCCGTTTGCCACCCGCTCCCCGCACCTTGCCGCATGGCTGCGGGCCCGGGTGGCCCGCGGTGACGCGGTCGCCCAGCACGGCTTCCATCCCGGCGTGGGGGACCCGGAGTTTCGCCGTCGACACCCCGATGACTGCGCGCAGAGAGTGCTCGCCGGACGCCGCCTGATGGCCGCCGTCGAGCTCGACGCCCACGGGTTCATCGCCCCCGCCTATCGCTACACGCCGGCGTTGCGCATGCTCCTGCTCACCCACTTCGATTGGTTCGCCGAGCGCCACCACGTGCAGGGAACCCACGGGCGGCTGACCGCGGAGACGCAACCGCTCCGCGGGCCGCTCGCGCGGGTGCCGCCGTCGCTCGAGCGCGCCGTCCGGCGCGCCCGCAGGAGCGGAGCACCGGTCGTGCGGCTCGACATCTCCCCGGCCGTGATCGAGGTGCCGGCGCTCACCCACCGCCTCGAGCGGCGCCTCGCGGGGGCCTGCTGGCACGACGCCGTGACCTATGACGGCCTGTGCGACCACGGCCGGCTCTGACGCAACCGCACCGCCTCACCGCAGGTCAAACCTCGCACTTTGCAGGCTCCGGCGATCTGGGGGGTCCTGTTCGTCCGAGCGGATCCGGATCATCGCAGCACCATGGAATCTGCGGCGAAACGGTCATGAGCTGGAGAACCACCCGCGCGAGCGCGGGTGAACGTCCGCCCCAGACGGCGGTCATCGACCTGGGATCGAACTCCTGGCGTCTTGTCGTCTACTCCTACGGAACCGAGCCGTCGGGCACGTGGTGGAAGCGCAGCGATGAGCTGTATGAGGCGGTCCGGATCGGTGCGGGGCTCGAGCGGGGTGACGCGGGCCCGCCCGCGCTCACGGACACGGCGATGGCCCGCGGGCTGGAGACCCTCACCGTGTTCGGGCGCTTCTGTCACGCGAACGCCCTCGCTGCCGGTGACGTCCACGTCTTTGCCACCTCGGCCATCCGCGACGCCGCCAACTCGGCCGCCTTCCGTGCACAGGTGAACACCCAGACGGGCTTCGCGGTCGAGCTGCTCTCAGCCGTCCAGGAGGCCCACTACGGCTATGTCGCGGCGGTGAACTCGACGACCCTGAGCGACGGCACCGTCCTGGACATCGGGGGCGGCAGCCTGCAGCTGATCGAGGTGGCCGGCCGCCGCCAGGGTGAGCTCGTGTCCCTCCCGTTCGGGGCGGTGCGGATGACCGAGCGCTTCCTCGCCGAGTCTGACGGGGCACGCTGTGGGCGCCCGCGCAAGCGCGACATCCAGCGCCTGCGGGCCCACGTCGAGCGGTCGCTCCAAGACATCGGCTGGCTCCGCGGACGCGGCGGCCGGCTCGTGGCCACCGGCGGCGCGGTGCGCAACCTGGCCGCCGCGGTCCAACGGGCGCAGTACCCGACCGTCAGCGGGGGCATCGACCTGGGCGTCCAGGGCTTTGTCATCACCGCTGAGGAGCTCCAGGAGATCACCGCCGAGCTGGCGACGATGACGACGGCACGGCGGCGGGCCGTTCCCGGCATCAAACCCGGCCGTGCCGACATCATCCTCGCCGCCGCACTGACCCTGGAGACGGTCATGCGCGTCGGGGAGTTCGCCGGGATGGAGGCGACCGAGGCGGGCCTGCGGGACGGGATCTTCCTCGCCCGCACGATCCTCTCCGAGGATCAGCCGCTGTTTGCGAACGTGCGGGAGGCGGGGGTGCGCAACCTCGCCATCCAGTACGAGTCCGACCTCCCTCACACCGAGCACGTCGCCCGCCTGGCCCTGCAGATGCACGCCTCCCTGGTCGACGGCGGGCTGATCGACACCCAGCCCGGCGAGCGTGAGCTGCTGTGGGCGGCGGCGATGCTCCATGACGTCGGCGCGACGATCTCCTACGACGACCACCACAAGCACTCGCGATATCTCATCCTCTCCGCCGACCTGCCCGGCTTCGACCCGCGTGAGCGGGCGCTCATCGCCCAGATCGCCCGCTACCACCGCAAGGGACTGCCCAAGCTCGGTGAGTGGGCTCGGTTGGCCCACACCGGTGACGAGGCCCTGCTGGGCCGGGCCGCGATGATCCTGCGCCTCGCCGAACACCTCGAACGCGGACGCGACCAATCGGTCCGTGAGGCGCGCCTGGAGACCAACGGCGACGGCGTCGCCCTCCATCTGCATGCGAACGGCGACCTCACGCTGCCGCGTTGGAGCGTCGAGCGCTACGGTGACGACGAGGCCTTCGCGCGGGTCTTCGGCCGCCCCCTCGTGATCGGATAGCCAGAGGCGCCGCGCGTTCAGGCCGAGGCGAGCGGCGGAGCGCCCGCGCCGACCAGCTCGGGATGCAGCTCACGGGCCAGCTCTCCGCCCGACAGCTCGGCGGGCACCGCACTGGGCAGGAGCCGGATGACGACGGACTTCGAGGTCGGGGTGCCGCTCTCATCGGCGACCGAGTCGAGCGGGACGAGAGCGTTGGTCTCGGGGTAGTAGGCGGCCGCGCATCCGCGGGCGGTCGGGTAGGCGTGGACGCGGAAGCGAGAGGCCCGGCGCTCCACCCCGTCCTCGGCGACGCCGACGAGATCGACGACGTCGCCCTCAGCAAGTCCGCGCTCGGCCATGTCGTCGGGGTGCACCATCACAACCCGACGACCTGCGTGGATGCCGCGGTAGCGGTCATTGAGCGCGTAGATCGTCGTGTTGTACTGGTCGTGGGAGCGCAGCGTCTGCAGCAGCAGAGCGTCCTCAGGCAGTTCGATCACGGTGATCTCGTTGACGGTGAGCTCCGCCCGGCCCGAGGCCGTCTCGAACCGACGCGCGTCGCGTGGCGGGTGGGGCAGGGTGAAGCCGTCGGCGATCCGCCCGTTGAAGTCGTGGAAGCCGGGGATCGCCTCGGCGATGAGCTCCCGGATCGCCCCGTAGTCGTCGGCGAGGGCCCGCCAGTGCACGCGGCCGCGGTCCCCGACGGTGAGCGCGGCGAGCTCGGCGACGATCCGCACCTCCGAGCGCAACTGGTCGGAGGCGGGCTCCAGGGTGCCGCGGGTGGCGTGCACCGCGCTCATCGAGTCCTCGACGGTGACGAACTGGGGCACGCCGCCCTGGCGGTCGATCTCGGTCCGGCCGAGGGTCGGCAGGATGATGCCCTCACGGCCGTGGACGAGATGTCCCCGGTTCGGCTTGGTCGCCACATGGACGGTGAGCTCGCAGCTGCGCAGGGCCGCTGCGGTGACCGCGGTGTCCGGCGCGGCGGAGAGGAAGTTACCCCCCATCCCCATGAACACCCTCGCTTCACCGTCGCGCATCGCCCGGATCGCGCGCACGACGTCGACGCCGTGCTCGCGGGGCATCGGGAAGCCCAGCGTCGTCTCAAGCGCGTCCAGCAGCGCCGCCGGCGGACGCTCGAAGATGCCCATCGTCCGGTCGCCCTGGACGTTGGAGTGCCCGCGCACCGGGCACACCCCAGCGCCGGGGCGACCGATGTTGCCCCGGAGCAGCAGGAAGTTGACCACTTCACGGATCGTCGGTACCGAGTTCTTGTGCTGGGTCAGGCCCATGGCCCAGCAGACGATCGTGCGCTGGGAGGCGGCGGCGAGCTCGATGAAGGCGGCGATCTGCTCCGGCGCCAGCCCGGTGGCGGCCGCCACCGTCGCCTCATCAAGGGCCTCGAGGTGGGTAGCGAGCGCCCCGTAGCCGCTGCAGTGCGCGTCGAGGAACGCGCGGTCAACCGCGCCCCGGCGGATGAGCTCGCGGTTGACCGCCTGGAAGAGGGCGAGGTCCCCGTTGACGCGGATCGGCAGATGGAGATCCGCCAGCGCGGTCCCGACGCCGAGCATCCCACGCGCCGTCTGGGGGTTGTTGAACTTGATCAGACCGGCCTCGGGCAACGGGTTGATCGAGACGATCTTGGCCCCGTTGCGTTTGGCGGTCTCCAGCGCCGAGAGCATCCGTGGATGGTTCGTGCCCGGGTTCTGGCCCGCGACGACGATCAGGTCGGCGACGTGAAGATCCTCGAGGCTGACCGACCCCTTGCCGATCCCGATCGTCTGCCCGAGCGCGGTCCCGCTCGACTCGTGGCACATGTTCGAGCAGTCGGGCAGGTTGTTCGTGCCCAGCGCGCGGACGAAGGCCTGGTAGAGGAACGCCGCCTCGTTGGAGGTGCGCCCGGACGTGTAGAAGATCGCCTGATCGGGAGCGTCGAGCCCGCGCAGGCGCTCGGCGACGAGCTCGAGCGCGTCCTCCCAGGAGACCGCCCGGTAGTGGCTCTCCCCCGGCCCGACGTACAACGGCTGGGTGAGCCGGCCGAGCTTGCCGATCCAGTGATCGGAGCGCTCGAGCATCTCGGCGATCGAGTACCGGGCGAAGATGTCCGGGGTCGCCCGGGAGCGCGTCGCCTCCTCAGCCACCGCCTTGGCCCCGTTCTCACAGAACTCGGCCGTGTGCCGGTGAGCGGGGTCAGGCCAGGCACAGCTCGGGCAGTCGAAGCCGTCCCGTTGGTTGAGGGCGAGCAGCGCGCGGGCGGTTCGGCCGACGCCCATCTCGGCAACGCCCTTCTGCATCGAGGAGGCGACAGCCGCCAGCCCGACCGCCTCGTGCTTGGGCGAGCTCACCCGGCGGGGTAGGTCGTCGCCGTGGTCGTGGCCCTGTGGCGTCCTGCTCATGGAAGACCTCCTTCTGACTCAGCCCGGTCCGCCTCCTCGAGGCGATCGGCACCGCTGTAAAGGTTAACCGACCCCCCGCGCGCGAACCCGCCGAGGGTGAGACCGTACTCCCGCGCGAGGGAGACGGCGAGGGATGTGGGCGCCCCGACCCCGACGAGCCCGCGTGCTCCAGCGGTCACCGCCTTCTGCACGAGCTCGAAGGAGAGGCGGCCACTCACGCACAGCAGATGGGCCGGCAGCGGCAGCAGGTTCTCCGACAGCGCCCACCCGATCACCTTGTCCATCGCGTTGTGACGGCCGACGTCCTCCCGTACACAGAGCAGCTCGCCCGTCGCATCGAAGAGACCGGTCGCGTGCAGTGCGCCTGTGCGGGCGAAGCCCGGCTGGACCAGCCGGTCGGGGAGGCTCGCAAGCCGCGCGCGGGTGAGCGGGGGGCCGGGCCAGCCCGGCCGCACCCGCGCGGCCGGGACGGTGATCTGCTCGATCGCCCCCTTACCGCACACCCCGCAGGAGGATGTCGTGTAGAACCGCCGCGCGGGGAGCTCGCGCGCAAGCGGTCCGGTGACGACGACGACGTTGGCGGCGAAGTCGTCACTCGGGCCCGCCGGTCTCGGCGCGTCGATCAACCCCTCCCCGTAGAGGAACCCGAGCGCGAGCTCCTCGTCGTGGCCGGGGGTGCGCATCGTCACCGCGAGCGGCTCCTCCCCCACGCGAATCTCGAGCGGCTCCTCCACCGCGAGCCAGTCCCGCTCACGGTCGGGCCCGAGAAAGGCGATCGTTTCGGGGCCATACTCAGCACGTGTCATCGGCTTCACACGATAGACCCCTCAGCGCGCTGCTCCTCACCGGCGGAGCGAGCCGCCGGATGGGCTTTGACAAGGCCCGGATCCGGATCGAGGGACGGCCGCTCGCGGTGCGCCTCGCTGCCCTGGTGTCGAGCGTCGCCACGGTCTGCCTCGAGGTCGGCCCCGGCGTCTCGGGCCTCCCCTGCGCGCCGGAGCGGGCGCCCGGATCCGGCCCGCTCGTGGCCATCGCCGACGGGGTCCGGGCTCTCCGGGCGGCGGGGGCGACCGGCGACGCGCTCGTGCTCGCGACCGACCTCGCGGCCCTGGACGCGAGCACCCTCACCCGGCTCGCGGGCTGGCCCGGCGAGCAGTCGGTCGTCCCGACCCTCGACGGTCGCGCCCAGCCGCTGTGTGCCCGCTGGTCTCGGGTCGACATCGACGCCTGCGAGGCCCTCGTCGCCGCCGGCGAACGGTCCCTCGCCCCGCTGCTCGCTCGCCCCGGCGTCGAGCTGACCGACGCCCTCGACCCGGCCCGCCTCCGCGACGCCGACACGCCCGACGACCTCAACGAACTCGGCCTAGACTGGAGTCCACCGTGACCGCCCCTGAATGGATCGCCGCGTTCGCCCGCGAGCTGGAGATCGCCCCGCCGAGCCCGGAGGAGGTCGATCACCTCCTCGCCCTCGCAGGGGTCGCCGCGCACGCCTCCGCCCGTCAGGCCGCTCCGATCTGCACCTGGCTCGCCGCCCGAGCCGGCGTCGAACCGGCCCGGGCGCTCGCCTCCGCGACCGCACTCGCCGAGCGACTCGGGGCTGACGCGGCCGGCACCGACACGGCGGCCTGATCACGCTGGCCGGTCCGGCAGACCGGCCAGCGGGCCACCCACCTCGGCCGACCCGGGATCAGCACCGTACCCTTACGGCGATGTCCGCCTCGGCCCACCCCCACCCTGCACGGGAGCGGCTCGACCCAAGCCTGTACCTCAACCGCGAGCTCTCCTGGCTCGACTTCAACGAGCGGGTGCTCGAGCTCGCCGAGGACACGCGGCTGCCGCTGCTCGAGCGGGCGAAGTTCCTCGCCATTCACACCGCCAACCTCGACGAATTCTTCATGATCCGCGTCGCCGGCGTACAGGAGCACATCGCGGCCCGGACGATGCACAGCGGGGCCGACGGGATCCCACCGACGAAGCTGATGGGCCGGATCGCCGCGAAGGTGCGCGAACAGGACGCCCGTCACGCACGCGTGTTCGCGGAGGAGATCCGGCCTGCGCTCGGGGCGCACGGACTCGCGATCGTCGACGTCGACGATCCGCGCGTTGACCCGGACGTCGTCGCCACCCGCTTCAGAGAGCAGATCTTCCCGGTGTTGACCCCACTGGCAATCGGTCACGGCCGGCCGTTCCCCTACATCTCGAACCTCAGCCTGAGTCTCATCGTCCATCTCCACGACCCTGAACTCGATGCCGACGTGTACGCACGGGTGAAGGTGCCCAAGGAGGTCGTCGAACGGTTCGTCGCGGTGGATGTGGACGTCTTCATCCCGCTCGAGCAGATCATCGCCCGCCACCTCGACGCCCTGTTTCCCGGAATGGCGGTGATCGCCCACAGCCTGTTCCGGGTGACCCGGGACGCCGACTTCGAGATCTCGGATGAGGCCGACGACCTCGTCTCCGCCGTCGAGAACGAGCTGCGGCGGCGGCGCTTTGGCGAGGTGATCCGGCTCGAGGTCGCCGCCGGCATCGAGCCGGAGATGCTCGGCCAGCTGATGGAGTGGCTGGACCTGCACGCCAACCAGGTGTACGAGACGACCGGGCTGCTGGATCCCAGCGACCTGTTCGGAATCGTCGGGGTCGAGGGCCATGACGAGCTGCGCCACGCCCCGTGGACCCCGCTCACCCACCCGGCCTTCCGACCCCACGCCGAGGAGGCCGACGGCCCCGCCGACGTGCTCGCGGCGATGCGCAACGCGGACGTGCTCGTCCACTATCCCTACCACTCGTTCGCGACGAGCGTGGAGCAGTTCGTCACCCAGGCCGTCGACGATCCGAACGTGCTGGCGATCAAGATGACCGTGTACCGCACCTCCGACGACTCGGCGCTCGTGCCGGCGCTGATCGCCGCCGCCGAGCGGGGCAAGCAGGCGGTCTGCATGGTCGAGCTCAAGGCGCGGTTTGACGAGCGCCGCAACATCCGCTGGTCCCGCAAGCTCGAGGAGGTCGGCGCCCACGTCGTCCACGGCATCCCCGGACTCAAGACGCACGCCAAGCTGATCCTCGTCGTCCGCCGCGAACGGGACCGCGTGCGCCACTACGTGATGATCGGCACCGGCAACTTCCACGCCAAGAACGCGAAGCTGTATGAGGACTTCGGCCTGTTCACGACCGATCCGGAGATCGGCGCGGAGGTGGCCGGGCTGTTCAACGCGCTCACCGGGTACGCCCATCCGAGCCGCCAGCACAAGGTGCTCGTCGCCCCGGACGCAATGCGGGTCCCACTGCTGGAGTGCATCGAGCAGGCGACCGCCGCACACCGCGCGGGCGAGCCGGCGCTCATCCGCATGAAGATGAACTCGCTCGTCGACCGCGCCTGCATCGACGCGCTCTACCGAGCCTCCCAGGCCGGTGTGACCGTCGAACTCAACCTGCGCGGGATCTGCTGCCTGCGGCCGGGGGTGCCCGGGGTATCGGAGAACATCCACGTCGTCTCGGTCGTCGGACGGTTCCTCGAGCACAGCCGGATCTTCAGTTTCCGGGCGGGCGTGACGCACACGGTGTACATCGGTTCCGCGGACCTGATGCCGCGCAACCTCGACCGTCGCGTCGAACTCCTCACCCCGGTCGAGGCGGCGCCGCTCGTCGCCGACCTGGAGGACACCCTCGATCGCTGTTTCGCCGACGACACCGACAGCTGGGAGCTCGACGCCGACGGCCACTGGGAACGTCGGCACGGGTGCACCCGCTCGGTGCACCGGGAGCTGATGGAGCGAACCGCCGCTCAGGCGTCGGCCGGGGCTGCCCTCGGCAGCCCCGCCGCCTGATCCGAATGCGGAAGCCGGGAGGCCGGTAGCAGCGAGGCCGGAAAAGAAGGAGGGGCCGGCCCGATGGGGCGATCGGACCGGCCCGCGCGGCCTTTCGGCCGCCTTCCGCGCCCGGGGCAGGGGGTGGCGTGGGCGCGGAAATCTGTGCTGCGTGAAGAAGCCCGGCGCTACCCCGAGGTGGGCGCGGTCGCGGGCCGGTTCCCGAGGGTGACCTGAATGGTACGCCGTGTCGACCCGTGTCCCGGAACGGTTACCGTGAACGTAACAGTCTGACCGGGTGAGTACTTGCTGAGGACGGCGACGAAGTCGTCGGAGGAGCTGATCTTGATCCCGTTGACGGCGGTGATCACATCTCCGGGCTTGATTCCCGCCCGGGCCGCCGGTCCGCCGGCGACGACCGGACCGCTCGGGCAGCTCTGCCCGCTGGTCGTGGCCACCTGCGCACCGGACCCAGTCAGCGGGTTCTGGACGCACAGACCGACGTAGGCGTGTTGCACCTTCTTGCCGGCGATCATCTCGTTGGCGACCTGGACGTCGGTGTTGCCCGGCGTCGCGAAGCCGACCCCGGCGCTGCTGCCCGAGCTCGTCTGGATCTGATCGTTGAGACCGAGCACCTGGCCGTTGGCGTCGAGCAGGGGGCCGCCCGAGTTGCCCGGGTTGATCGCCGCGTCGGTCTGGATCGCACCCGTGATCGTGTACCCGTTGGGTGCCTGGATGGCCCGGCCGACCGCGGAGACGATCCCGGCGGTCACCGTCTCGGGCAGGCTGAACGGGCTGCCGATCGCGACGACCGGGTCACCGACCTGAGCTTTGCTCGAGTCGGCGAAAGGAATCGGGTGCAGCTGGGAGGTGGGGACGTTGACGTGGATGACGG
This sequence comes from Conexibacter sp. DBS9H8, assembly GCF_023330685.1. GTDB lineage: Bacteria > Actinomycetota > Thermoleophilia > Solirubrobacterales > Solirubrobacteraceae > Palsa-465. The sequence goes on along the minus strand of NZ_CP097128.1, from coordinate 1,813,404 downwards.
CGACGTCAGTCGAGGCGTCGGGGGTACCGACGATCGTCGCGGGCGCGTTGACGCCATCCTGGAAGTGCACCTCGATCTTCGGGTCGGTGCCGGCGACGACGTGCTCGTCGGTGATGATGTCGCCCTGCTTGTTGTAGACGACCCCGGCACCCTCGTCCTCCTGGGTCTGGCTCTGGCCGCCGAGCCCGAAGAAGCCCGATCCGGCGCCCGCGTTCGTCACCGAGGTCACCGTGATGTCGACGACGCCGGGACTGTCCTGGCGGTAGATCTGGTTGATCGTCATCCCGGACCGGTTGTTGGACTGGGAGGTCGGGACGGCGGTCGCCGCGGGCGCGGTCACCGGAGTCGACACGATCGTCTGGGTGACCGTCTTGGACGAGCTGCCGGTGCCGATGACGACCGCCACGATCGCGCCGGCGATGGCGCCCGCGAGCACCGGGAGGGCTAGTGAGATCCGTCGCATGTGGGCTCCTGAACGTCGATGGCCCGATCTACGGAAGCAGGGCACCTTCAGAGCTTGATAAGACGTGACGGGTTCAGCTCACCGCGCCGGCGACCGCGAACACGTCGAGGTCGGCGGGGGTGCCCTTGGCCCGGAAGCGCGGGCGGCGCTCGATCACCAGGCCGGCAAGCATGTCGGATCCGACCGCGCCGAGCACCGCTCCGCTGACGAGGATCTGACCGGGTGCGGCGGCCTCGGCGAGGCGGGCGGTGATGTTGACGTCACGGCCGAAGTAGTCCCCGTCGACGCGTTGGGGCGTTCCGACGTGCAGGCCGATACGGAGCCGGGGATGGTCGGGCTCGGTGGCCAGCGGAGTCGTCCGGTCGATCATCGCGAGGGCGGCGGCGAGGCCGTCCCGGGGACGCCGGAAGGCGGCCATGTGACCGGACCCGAGCCGCTTGACGAGGCGGCCGCGGTGGGCGCCGATGAGTGGCTCGGCGACCGTTCCAAGCGCCCGCAGAAGCTCAAGGGCACGGTCGTCCCCGGCGTCGAGCACCCAGGTGGCAAATCCGGCGAGATCGGAGAACAGCAGCGTCGTCTCGACCGCCAGACCGTCGACCTCGGGCGTGAGGCCGAGGCGCTGGGCAAGCGGACTGAGCGCGCCGGCGATCGGCTGCCCGTCGAGTTCACTGAGGAAGCGACCGACGAGCCCGGCCGCGCGGCCGGCCGCCTGGGCCAGCGCACCGTCAGAGCGCTCCTCAGGAGCCATCCGGGGCCAGGTCGGCAAGCGCGGTCCGGGCCGCCGCGAGGAAGCCGTCGAGGACGGCCGGGTCGGCGAGCGACTCGCGGCTCAGCACACGGTCGACCGGGGTTCCGGTGAGGATCCGTTTGACCGGCACCTCCAGCAGCTTGCCCGAGAGGGTCCGAGGCACCGCGTCGACCGCGGTGATCCGGTCCGGCACGTGACGCGGGGAGGTCGTCTCCCGGATCCGGGCGGTCAGGGTCCGCACCAGCTCGTCGGTGAGCTCGGTGCCGTCAGCGAGCACGACGAACAGCTCGATGCTCCCGTCGCCCGCGGCGGTCCCCAGGTCGATGACGAGCGCATCGATCACGGCGTCGCAGGCGAGGACCGCGGCGTAGATCTCGGCCGTCCCGATCCGCACGCCCCCGCGGTTGATCGTCGAGTCTGAACGGCCGTGGATGATCGCCCCGCCACTCGGTGTCAGCTCGATCCAGTCCCCGTGCCGCCAAACCCCCGGGTAGGTGGAGAAGTAGCTCTCACGCAGGCGCACCCCGTCATCATCGCCCCAGAAGGCGACCGGCATCGACGGCATCGGTCGGGTCAGCACGAGCTCGCCGACCTCCCCGACGACCGGCTGCCCGCTCTCGTCCCAGGCGGCGAGGGCGGCCCCGAGCGCCCGCGCCTGCAGCTCTCCGGCCCTGACCGGCAGCGTCGGAACCCCGCCGACGAACGCGGTGCAGACGTCGGTCCCGCCCGACGTGCTGAAGAGCCAGATGTCGGATCCGACGTGCTCGTAGACCCAGCGAAATCCGTCGGGCGACAGCGGCGAGCCGGTCGAGCCGACCGCCCGGAGCCGGCTGAGGTCCCGCCCCCGAGCCGGCTCGATCCGCGCCTTGGCGCAACTGCTGAGGTAGGCGGCACTCGTGCCGAAGGTGGTGATCTGCGCCGCGGCGGCGAGCTCCCACAGCCTGTGCAGGTCGGGGTAGCCGGGATTGCCGTCGAACAGCACGATCGCCGCATCGGTCAGCAGCACCCCGACGAGCAGGTTCCACATCATCCAGCCGGTCGTGGTGAACCAGAACACGTTGTCGGTCGCGCTGGCATCGAGGTGGAGGCCGCCGAACTTCAGCTGCTCGAGGAGGATCCCCCCCTGGGATTGCACGATCGCCTTGGGCAGCCCCGTCGTTCCCGAGCTGTAGAGGATCCACAGTGGGTGGTCGAACGCCACGGGCGTGAAGCTGAGTTCGTGTTCGACCCTCGGGGGCGCCGCCGTCTCCGGCTCGGGCTCCGGCTCAGCGGACCACCCGCCGCCGTACAGGTAGCCGAAGGTGAGGACCGCCGGGGCGGATGGGATCGCCGCGGCGATCTCCGCGACGGCGCCGCGGCGATCGAAGTCACGGCCGCCGTAGCGGTAGCCGTCGACGGCGAGGAGGACCTTCGGCGCGACCTGGGCGAACCGGTCGATCACTGCCCGCGCACCGAACTCGGGGGCCGCACTCGACCAGATCGCTCCGAGTGACGCGGTGGCGAGAAAGGCGGCCACGGTCTCAGGCAGGTTCGGCAGATAGGCGCAGACGCGGTCGCCCTGACCGACGCCGAGCACACGCAGGCGGGCGACCATCTGCGCGGTCTCCAAAGCCAGCCGGCCCCAGGTCCAGTGATCGAGCGAGCGCAGCTCGGAGGCGTGGCGGATCGCCACCCGGCCCGGGTCCCGCCCGGCGAAGATATGGTCGGCGTAGTTGAGTTCAGCGCCCGGGAACCACTGCGCGCCCGGCATCCGTTCGGAACCGAGGATCCGTTCAGGCTTGCGGTGGAAGCGCACCCCGAAGTACTCGCTGATGCTGCCCCAGAAGCCGTCGAGGTCCTGGGTCGACCAGTGCCAGAGGTCCTCATAGCCCTTGACCTGGAGGCCGTGCCGGCGGTCGAGCCACTGCACGTAGTCGGTGAGCCGCGCCTGGGCGACCCGGTCTGCACTGGGGGTCCAGAGCACCTCTCGCGATTCCATCCCGCCAGTATCCCGCCTTCGGCCCCGGGCCCTCTCGCCGGCGGTGCGGCGGGTGGCCGCGCCGCCCTCAGCGCGACCACCCGCCCGGTGACCCCATTCACCACGCCCACCCCACCGGACACTCACCCCCGTCCGGCCGCCCGTCGCGTGGAGAGATGGTCCCAGCGCCACCTCGCCGACGACAGCGCCCGAGGGCGGACATTTCACCCGTCGGGGTTATCCAGCGGGCGAACCGCCTGTGGGGAGGGCCGGACCCCGGCGAGCGGTGCGAACAGGAGTCAGAGTTCGCACGCTCGCCGGGTCCGTGGCGGCGGAGGATGGAAGCCGCCGCTCAGCGACGGGGCGCACGCCGTCGCAGCCGATGGACGTCGGTGTGGCACGGGCACACGATGGAGCGCGGGGATGTCCCATCTTTCCGCCCGAACCCACCTGAAGGACGCCGGTTCAGCATGAGACGGAGACTATGGGCGGGACCGTCAACTGGGCGTAAGCGGCGACCGACGCTCAGCGCACGCGGCGACCGACGACGGGGCCGACGCGCCTCAGCCGCGCACCGACACCGGGCGGACCCGCGCGTTGCGACCGCTCGGCTCGGCGGCGAGCTCGACGGTGACCTCGAGGCCACCCTCGTCGGGGGCGCGGAAGGCGAGCGTACCCCCGTGGGCGGCGACGACGGAGGCGACGATCGACAGCCCGAGCCCATATCCGGCGGTTTGGCGTGAGAGTCGCCGGAACGGTTCGGTGAGCGTTGCCACCTGGGCGGGCTCGATCAGCGCCCCGGTGTTGGCGACGACGAGCCGGACCCGGTCGGCGACCGTCAGCGTCGTCAGGGTGAGCCGACCGCCCTCCCGGTTGTGGCGGATCCCGTTGTCGATGAGGTTGGCGAGCAGCCGTTCCAGCAGCGCAGGGTCGCCGTGCACGACGGCCGGTTCGAGCCCTGAGCTGTCGATCGTGACCCCCGCCGCGGCGGCGCGGCGGCTGAGGTCGGTGACGCAGTCGCCGGCGAGAACGTCGAGCTCGACCCGCTGTTCGCTGCCGGCAACCGCCTCCGAGCGGGCGAGGGCGAGCAGCGCCGCGATCAGCCCCTCGGACCGGTCGATGCTCTCGCGCAGCGCCTCCCCCATCTCCCGCAGCTCCTCCGCGGTGGCGTCCGGGTCGGCGAGGGCGACATCGATCTCGGTCCGCATGATCGCCAGCGGCGTGCGCAGCTCGTGGCTCGCGTTGGCGACGAAGTGGCGCTGGCTGGCGAAGGCGCCATCGAGACGGCTGAGCATCCGGTCGATCGTGTCGGCGAGCTCCTTGATCTCGTCTTGGGGACCGGTGAGCGCGATCCGCTCCCCGAGGTTCTCCCCGGAGACCCGCCGGGCGGTCGCGGTGATCGCCCGCAACGGTGCGAGCGCCCGCCCGGCCAGCAGCCAGCCGGCGACGACCGAGAGCACGGTCAGTGCGGTGAGCGCGAGCACGTAGACGAGCAGCAGGTGCTGGAGCGTCTGGTGGATCCACTGGGTCCGCAGCGCGTTGTAGACGACGCGCTGAAAGACCCCGGTACCGGGATGGTGGCGATGCAAGCTGAGGCCGAGCTCACGCTGGAGGTCGACGCGGCGCAGCAGATTGCTGCGGACGAAGACGTAGCCGAGGGACAGCAGCACCGCGCCGCTGATCAGGAACACCACCCCGTACAGCAGGGACAGACGCGCCCGAATGGTGAACGACGACCGGGTTCTCAGCCGGCCCATCACGCCATGCGGTAGCCGACGCCGATCACCGTCTCGACCACCGGCGGATCCCCCAGCTTGCGCCGGAGGGTCATGATCGTCATCCGCACCACGTTGGTGAACGGGTCGGTGTGCTCGTCCCACACGCGCTCCAGGAGTTCCTCGGCCGAGACGGTCGCGCCGTCGGCTGACATCAGTGTCTCAAGGACCGCAAGCTCCTTGCGGGCGAGCTCGACGGGCTCCCCCGCCCGGGTGACCGAGCGGCGGGCCGGATCGAGCTCGAGGTCCCCGTGCACGAGCAGGGGTGGGCGGCTCGGCACCGCCCGCCGCGAGAGCGCGCGGATGCGGGCGACGAGCTCGGCGAAGCGGAACGGCTTGGCGAGATAGTCGTCGGCGCCGAGCGACAGCCCGCTGACGAGGTCGTCGAGCTCTCCGGCCGCGGTCACCATGATGATGCCCGCCTCCGGCCGGGCGGCGCGCACCTGCCGGCAGACCTCGTCGCCGTGGATCCCGGGGAGGTCCCGGTCGAGTACGAGCACGTCGTAGCGGACGATCCGCGCCTTATGGAGGGCCTCGTCCCCGTCCCCGGCGAGGTCGACGGCCATGCCCTCCCGCCGCAGACCGCGGGCGATCGCATCCGCGAGCCGCCGCTCATCCTCGACCACGAGCACTCTCATCTCGCCAGCATGATCGCCGACCCGTAAGAACCGCGTAATAGCTGACTCGTATACGCTCCCGGTTCAGGATTACATCAACTGACGTAACACCAAACAGGGATATCGTTCTTTCATGCCCCAGCAGAATCAGCCCACTCTGGCCGAGCGTGGGATGGCCTGGGGGCTCCAGGCCATCAACATGCTCGCGTCCTCGGACCTGCTCGACCGGCTCGGCGTCCGCGGGACCGCCGAGAAGATCCTCTTCACCGGCTCACGCCAGTCGGTCCGAGCCGCCGGCGCCGCCGGCCGCGCCTTCCAGGCGACGACGCGTCTCACCGCCGCCCAGCGCCAGCCCCGCGCGAGCCGCCCCCGCGAGCTCTTCGACATCACGCCCACGGAGGAGCAGCAGATGCTCACCGAGTCGGTGCGTGACTTCGCCCTCGCACGGATCCGTCCGATCGCCCGCGAGGCGGATCAGCAGCTGGCCGCTCCGCCGGAGCTGCTCGCCCAGGCCAACGAGCTCGGCGTTGCCATCGTCGGCGTGCCCGAGGCCCTCGGCGGTGTCGTCGAGGAACGCTCGGCGGTCACCGCCGTGCTGCTCGCCGAGGCGCTCGCCCAGGGCGATCTCGGCATCGCCGTCGCGGCCCTCGCCCCCGCCGGCGTCGCCACGGCACTCAGCCTGTGGGGCGACGCCGACCAGCAGGCGACCTACCTGCCCGCGTTCGTCTCCGACAATCCGCCGGCCGCCGCCGTGGCCGTCAGCGAGCCCCAGCCGCTGTTCGACCCGCTGCGGCTCGCCACGACGGCGACCCGTACCGCGGACGGCTACACCCTCTCGGGCGTCAAGTCGCTCGTTCCGCGCGCGGCCGAGGATGAGCTGTTCATCATCGCCGCCGACCTCGATGGCCAGGGACCGGCGCTGTTCATCGTCGAGTCCAAGACCCCCGGCCTCAGCGTCAGCCCAGAGCCGGCGATGGGCCTGCGGGCCGCCGCGACCGGCCGCGTCATCCTCGAGGACGTCCGCGTGCCCGCGGGCGCGCTGCTCGGTGACGGCGATCCGGATGTTTACCGAGAGCTGATCGCCCTCGGACGTCTCGGCTGGAGCGCCCTGGCGGTCGGGACCGGCCAGGCTGTGCTCGACTACGTGACAACCTACGTCAACGAGCGGGTCGCCTTCGGCGAACCGATCTCCAACCGCCAGGCGGTCGCCTTCAAGGTCGCCGACATCGCGATCGAACTCGACGCGATCCGACTCGTCACCTATCGGGCGGCGGGACTCGTCGATGCCGGCGAGGACTTCAGCAAGGAGGTCGCCCTCGCCCGCACGCTGACGGCCAAGTACGGAATGCAGATCGGCTCGGACGGCGTCCAGCTGCTCGGCGGACACGGATATACCAAGGAGCACCCGGTGGAGCGGTGGTATCGCGACCTCCGCGCCGCGGGTCTGATCGAGGGAGTGCTCGTCCTCTAATGCCCATCAGTCTCGAAGTTCCCAAGAAGTTCGGCGCGCTCGTCTACCAGGCCAACCAGGCCGCCGAGCACGTCTTCCGCCCCAACAGCCGCAAGTACGACCGGGCCGAACACGAGTATCCGAAGGAGCTCGACGCCCTCGCCGCGCTGCTCGACGGGATCGCCGCCGGCGACCCGGGGGCGATCGGCGGCGCCGGAGCGACCGCGGGGAGCAACGGCTCTGTCAGCGGAGCGGCTCCCAAGGATCCGAACGCGATCAAGAACGGGGGCAACCTCGCCTCCGTGCTCGCGGTCACCGAGATGAGCTGGGGGGACGTCGGCCTGTTGCTGACGATGCCCCGCCAGGGACTCGGCCAAGCGGCGATCGCCGCGGTCGCGACCCCCGAGCAGCTCGAGCGCTTCGGCGGCCGCTGGGCGGCGATGGCGATCACCGAGCCCGAGGCGGGCTCTGACTCGGCGGCGATCCGGACGACCGCCACCTTCGATGAGGAGGCCGGCGAGTACGTCATCAACGGCGAGAAGATCTACGTCACCTCCGGTGACCGGGCCGAGCTGATCGTCGTCTGGGCCACTCTCGACCGGTCCAAGGGGCGCGGGGCGATCAAGTCCTTCGTCGTCGAGCGCGACAACCCGGGCCTCCACCTCGACCGGCTCGAGGAGAAGCTCGGCTGCAAGGCCTCGGACACGGCGAACTTCTCGCTCGTCGACTGTCGGGTTCCGAAGGAGAACCTGCTCGGGTCCCCGGAGATCCAGACCGCCCGCGAAGGGTTCTCGGGTGTGATGAAGACCTTCGACAACACCCGTCCGCTCGTCGCGGCGATGTCGATCGGGGTCGCCAAGGCCGCCCTCCAGCGGGCCCGCGAGCTGTTCACCGACGCGGGTCTGGAGATCGACTACGACGCGCCGCTGCACGCCCAGTCGGCCGCGGCGGCCGAGTTCATCGAGCTCGAGGCCGAGTGGGAGGCCGCGCGCCTGCTTGCGCTGCGGGCGGCCTGGATGGCCGATAACAAGAAGCCGAACACGGTCGAGGCGTCGATGTCCAAGGCGAAGGCGGGCCGTGTGGCCACCGACATCTGCCTGCGCCTCGTCAAGCTCGCCGGCGCGGTCGGATACGCGGAGGAGGAGCTGCTCGAGAAGTGGGCCCGCGACGTGAAGATCCTCGACATCTTCGAGGGGACCCAGCAGATCCAGCAGCTCGTGGTCGCCCGCAACCTGCTCCACAAGAGCTCGGCGGACCTCAAGTAGCGATCGGCTCGGTGGCGGGGGTGGGTGGTCACCGGACCACCCACCCCCGGCGGGGCGCCCGGCCACCGGCGAAGCCCGCCGCCCGCACCGGGGGGCCCGCCCACCCGGCCACGCCGCCGCGAAGATTGGGTTCCTGATAAGGCAGAGTCGAAGAACTCAGTCGATTTGCAGGTATTCTGAGAAGTTATTCAGGTTTTCCTTACAACTCTCTTAGCCCCCTTCCCGAGACTCGCACGGCGATGACCGTCTCCACCTCTCCTGCGCCATTGCGGCTGACGGGCGTCAGTTGGCGCCGCGCCGAGTTCGTGCTCACCGGACTCGCCTTCCTCGGCTTCCTCACGGTGCCGATCAAGATCTCCACGATCTCCAACGACCTGCCCGCCCATCCGCTCTTCCTGCACGTGCCGGTCGTGCTCATCCCGCTGTCGATCCTCGGCGCGCTGATCATGCTCGCCCGGCCCCGGTTCTATGAGCGCCACGGGATCCTTCTCTGTCTGTGCGCGATCGTGGCGATGTCCTCGATCTTCCTGACCATGCAGGCGGGCGTCGCCCTGCTGGCGCTCCTGCACCTGCACGGCCAGGCGCTGACCCTGATCCTCAAGCACCAGGCAGCCGCCCATATCCTCGCGATCGTCTTCACCCTGTTCACCGCGGTTCTGATCCTCAACTTCGCCTCCCACCGGATCAGTGCCGGAAACCCGACCGGCCTGACGCTCGCCGACGCGCCGCTCGGCACGCCGGCGATCAACCTCGCTCTCAAGGGTCTGCTGCTCCTGCTCGCCGTCGTCTCCGCCTACTACGTCTTCCGGGTCGGCGATCTCGGCGCCCGGGCGGTGTGGGAGAGCCGGCTGCACGCGCTCGGCCGCTGAGGCGGTCGCGCCGGGCTCAGCGGGCAGGGGAGGCCGACACGCCGCGCCGCGCCGCGTCAGGCCGGCGTCGCCGCGGGCCTCGAGTCGGTTCCGAACTCGATCCCGGCGGAGATCAGCCGGTCGATCAACGGCCGCCCGAGCGCCTGGGCGGTCGTGACCTGCCCGGCACAGGCGGGCACGTCGTCGAAGGCGAGACACAGGGCCGCCTCCGCGAGCATCTTCGAGGTCTCGCCGTAGCCTGGGTCCCCGCCGGCGACCCAGGTGGTGAGGGTCTCACCGCCGCCCTCGGCGGCGAAGGTGACCCGAAAGCGTGAGCGGGCGCGGGTCGCCTCATCCGGACCGTCGCCGGGGAGGCGGAGCTTCAGCGCGAGCCGACGGGTCGGCCCGGCCTGGGCGGCGACCGCGAGGCCGCCTACGGCCGACAGGATGAGGGCGACGTTGGCGAGGGATCCGGCGGCGAGGTAGTGGCCGTAGCGGAAATCCGGGCCGTACTCGGGCAGCGCGCGGGCGGAGGCCAACACGATCTGAGCGTCGATCAGCGGCAGCGCGAGCACCCACCCGCCCGCCACCTCGACGCGGTGGGGCGGCCGTGCGGCTCCCCGCACGCGCCGCCCGTCAACGGGCGCGCCCGCCCGCTCCAGGGCTTGCCGCTGCCGGGCGATTCGGCCTGCCTCTCGCACCCGCGCAAGCGCCCCGATCGCCGAGTGGTAGGTGCCACCGGAGAACGTGCCGCGCGCCTGCACGTACCCGTTGACGGCAAGGGGAACGCCGGTCGGCATCTGGGCGACGGTGAAGAGGACGCCGAGGTCGTGGGGAATCGAGTCGAAACCGGCCGCGTGGATCAGCCGTGCCCCGGTGGCAAGCGCCTGGGCGTGGTAGCGCAGATACATCGTGTCGACGAACTCGGGTTCCCCAGTCAGGTCGAGGTAGCCGGTGCCGGCGGCGGCGCAGGCGGCGACGAGCGGCTCCCCGTAGCGCAGGTACGGCCCGACCGTGCTGATCACCACGCGGGCGTCCGCGGCGAGCCGCGCGAGGCTCACGGGGTCCCCGGCGTCGGCGGGGAGCAGCGCCGGCACCTCCACGCCCGGCGCACAGAGCCCGCCGAGTCGCTCGGCGACGGCGGCGAGCTTGGCCGGGTTGCGCCCGGCGAGGGCGATCCGGGTTCCCGCGGGAGCGTGCGCGGCGAGATAGTCGGCGGTGAGACCGCCGGTGAACCCGGTGGCCCCAAACAGGACGATGTCGTAGGCGCGCTCGGCGGGCATGGCCGCACTGTAGTGCCGCGGAGCCTCGTCCGGTCGAGCGGGCCTCACCCCGGGCAGACGCGGGTCCGCGGGGCCGGTGCGCGCGGCGTCCCTCTACCCTCCACACCGATGCAGATCCGCCATGCCGACCCGGACCGCGACGCCGCCGCCTGTGTCGAGATCTACCGGCCCTTTGTCATCGACAGCGCAGTCAGCTTCGACATCTCCGTCCCGAGCGTCGCCGAGTTCACCGCCAAGATCGCCCAGCTCTCACAGACCCACGCCTTCCTCGTCGCCGATGACGGCGGGACGGTCGCCGGGTATGCCTATTCGGGTCCCTACCGGGAGCGGGCGGCCTACCGCTGGTCGGCGGAGGTGAGCGTCTACGTGCACCCGGTGTACCGCGGTCGGGGAGTCGGCCGCCGGCTCTACGACGCGCTGCTGGCGTTGATGCGGGCCCAGGGGATGCGCACCGCGATCGCCGGTGTCACGCAGCCGAACCCGGCGAGCATGGCCCTCCATCACAGCTGCGGCTTCCGGACCGTCGGCGTTTTCGAGCGGGTCGGCTACAAGGCGGGCGCCTGGCGGGACGTGGCCTTCCTCTCCCTCGACCTCGCCCCGGAGCTCGACCCGCTCGCATCCCCGCCCGAGCCCCGCGCGGAAGTGCGTCTCGGCGACTGAGGACGCGCGGCCGCCCGTGGTCGCCCTAGCCGCCGGCGCCGAGTTCGCGGTGGAGCTCGCGGAGCCGGCGTTTGAGCACCTTGCCGGTCGGGTTGCGCGGCAACTCGTCGAGGAAGTGCACGTCCCGGGGCACTTTGAACCGGGCGAGGTTGCCCTTGACGTGGGCCTGGACCTGGTCGACGTCGAGGGTCGAGCCCTCAGAGCGGACGATGAACGCGGCGAGCCGCTGGCCGTACTCGGGGTCCTCGACACCGATCACTGCCGCCTCCTCCACCCCGGGATGGGTCGCCAGCAGCTCCTCGACCTCGCCCGGGAACAGGTTCTCGCCGCCGGAGACGATCATGTCGTCGTCGCGGCCGTCCACCCACAGCCGGCCGTGGGCGTCGAAGTGCCCGAGGTCGCCGGTACTCATCAGTCCGTCGATCACGGGCTTTGAGCCCCCGCCGGTGTAGCCGTCGAAGGGAAAGGAATTGCCGACGAAGATCCGCCCGACCCGATTGGGCTCCCGCAGCACGCGACCGTCGTCATCGTAGATCCGCACGACGGTGCCGAACGGCGGCCGGCCGGCGCAGCCGGGCGCGGCGACGAGGTCCTCGGGGGTGGCGAAGGTCGCGTAGGCGACCTCGGTCGAGCCGTAGAAGTTGTAGAGGACGCGGCCGATGCTCGCATGCGCACGGCGGACGAGCTCGGCTTCCAGAGCCGACCCGGAGACGAACACGATCCGCAGTGAGCTGAGGTCATAGAGGTTGAGGCGGCGCTCGAGCACCCCGACGATCCGGCGCAGCATCACCGGCACGAGCACGAGCGCGGTTGGCCGGTGGGCGGTGACGGCGGCGACGACCCGCTCGGCGTCAAAGCGGCGCTCGGTGATCAAGGTGCAGCCGAGCGACAGCGACAACAACATCTGCGAGAAACCGACCCCGTGGAACATCGGCGGGGCGAGATAGGTCGACTCCGCGGCCCGGTAGGGCACCTTCGACAGCATCGCCCCGATCGGGGCGATGCTGCGTGAGGCGCTCCGCGGCGCTCCTTTGGGGGTCCCGGTCGTGCCGCTGGTGAGCAGGACGATGCGGGCGTGCCGCTCGGGCGCACCGACAGCCGGCAGGGACAAGCCCGTCTGGATGAGGTCCTCGAGCGTGTCGCGGTCCTCGACGGGCCGGTCATGCCAGGCGATCACCGTCCCCTTCGGATGGGGGATGCTGGTGACGAGCGGGTCGTACTCCTCGTCGTGGACGAGCAGGCTCACCTGCTCGCGCCGGCAGACGTCGCGCAGCTGGGGTCCGCTGAAGTCGGTGTTGAGGTAGAGGATGCGCGCGCCGCGCTTGGCGGCGGCGAAGGTGATGTCGAGGAAGCCCCGGTGGTTGCGACAGAGCACCCCGACGGTGTCATCGCCGCCGATGCCCCGGCGGGCGAGCGCCGCCGCGAGCGCGTCCGAGCGGGCGTGCAGTTCGGCGAAGGTGAGCGAGCCGAGCTCGTCCACGAGACCGATCCGGTCCCCGTGCTTGAGGGCGGCGATGAGCACCGGCGCCCCGAGTTGCCCGTAGTCGTTGATCGCGCGCAGCTCAGCGAGCGTCTCAGCCGGATGGAGCCCGATCACCCCGGCCCGGCGGAGGGTCTGGACTGCGCGGGCCTCGCTGTAGCCGCGGCGGCCCAGGTTGGACATCCGCGTCGCGGCTCCGTGGAGGGTCTCGGCCGCCTCGGCGCCGATCAGGCGGTCGGTCCGCGCACGTATCCCCGCTGTCAGGCGTGCCATCGCAGCTGAATCTAGTACAGCGGCCGTCCGCGGGCCGGTGAGCGAGACTACGGCGGTGATGTCCGCCTCCCAACACGCCCAGATCGCCGCGCACCTGCGGGCGCGGATCGAGTCCGGTGAGATCCCGCCAGAGGCGGCGATCCCGTCGGAGGCCGAGTTGACCGCCCGCTTCGGGGTGAGCCGGGGGACCGTCCGCCAGGCGCTCGCGACCCTGCGCGCCGAGGGCCTGATCCGCGGCGGACGCGGCCGGCGCGCGGTCGTCGCCACCCCGGCCCTGTCTCAGAGCTTTGATGAGATGGTGTCCTTCACCGCCTGGGCGGACGCGCTCGGCCGGGTTCCGGGCGCCCGCACCCTCGACCTCGCCCACCGCCCCTGTCCCCCGGGCCTCGCCGGGCTGCTCGCAGTTCCCACGGGCGCTCCCGTCTTTCACTACCGTCGCGTCCGCCTCCTCGACGGTGAGCCGGTGATGGTGGAGGAGTCGACCTTCATCGAGTCGGTCGGGCGTCTCCTGCCCGACCTCGACCTGGACGGCGGGTCGGTGTATGGGCAGCTCGCCGCGCGCGGGGTCCGCCTCGCCGAGGCCGACCAGCAGATCTCCGCGACGGCCGCCGGGTCCGAGATCGCCGGGCTGCTCGGCGTCAGTCGCCGCGCTCCCCTGCTGAGCGTCCGCCGCCGGGTCCGGGACGGCGCGGGAACCCCCGTCGAGGTGTCGACGGACCGCTACCGGGCCGACCGCTTCAACCTGACCGTGCACCACCGGGTCACCCTGCCTCGTTCCGGGGTTTCCCTCACTGTCCGGGACGGCTCCGACGACCGCCCGCGCGGATGCGCGGCGGGCGAGTGAGCTCAGCCGCCCGCCTCGACCCCGTTGAGGACCTCGGCGGCGAATCCCATCGCGAGGGTCATGCCGATCCCGGCGACGTTCTCGACGACGCGTACGCCCCCGAGCGGGGCGGTGACCCGGAAGGGAGCGCCCGCCCCGCCGCTGCCCGCGGCGACACTCGGGTAGACCCCCAGCCACCGCTCCCGTACCGACAGGCGCTCGACCCCGAGCAACCGGGCCGCCTCGGCGAGCAGCAGCACGTCAATCGTCTCCTCACCGAAGGCGGTGAGCGTGTCGGCGTAGGTGTGGCTGTCTCCGACGATCAGGTCGCCGTCGGGCAGTTGGGTGACGAGCAGGTGGATGCCCCGCTCGATCAGTTCGGGCCGCTCGGCCTCCAGACGGGCCCGGAGAGCCGCCGTCTCGGGCCGATCGGCGAACGCCGGATAGCGGATCAGGCTGAGGCCGGTGGCCAGCGCGGGCGCGTACCGCCGTCCCGCGGGGGCGCCGACTCGCAGCATCTGCAGCCGGCAGCGGGTGAGGGGCTCGAGACCGGCGGCCAGTTCGGGCGCGAGGGTGCGGTAGTCCGGTCCGGGACAGACGATCACCCGCGGTGCGGTCACCTGCACGCGGGTCCGGGCTCCGTCGGTCGTCCACCCCTCCACCACCCCGGAGGAGACGGCGCCGAGCGTCGTGCTCCAGCACAGCGTCACCTCCGGGTCCCGGTCGAGCCAGTGGGCGAGGCGGGCGACCGCCGTCCGCGGATCGACCCGCAGGTCAAGTGGGGAGTGCAGGGCGCCGCTGAGCCCGTCGATGGGCAGCGGAGCGAGCCGGCCGGCCTCGATCGGGGTGAGCAGGCGGGCCCGGCGGGCCGGCTCGGCTGCGGCCGCCGCGGCGAGGACGGCGAGCTCGTCCTCGGCCCGGGCGACGATCAGCGTCCCGGCCGGGATCAGCGTCAGGCCCGCCGCGCCGGCGACCTCCAACCACCGTTCCCGCGAGCGGAGGGCGAGGCTGAGAGCGGGTCCGTCGGGTTGGGAGGCGAAGAAGAGGTGGCCGAAGTTGCGCACGCTCGCGCCGACGGCGGCGCTGTCTCGCTCGAGAACGACGACGCGGAAGCCGCGGCGGCGCGCCTCGATCGCGTGGGCCAGTCCGACCATTCCGGCCCCGATGACGCAGACGTCGGCCTTGAGATGTGTCAGCACATCCGGCATCTTGTCTATACAACCACACTCGGGAAACTTGTATAGTCATGTTCGTGAGCCCGTCGTGCTTCACCGCCAACGGCCGGCGTTACCGGATCCCCGAGACGCCGGTGCTGGCCGTCTGTGCGGACGGGTGGGACCCGGCCTACGTCGATGACGCCCTCACCCGCGGGCTGATGCCGCGGCTGAGCGCCGTGATCGCAGCGGGGGGACTGCACACGCACGCGCGCGCCCAGGTGCCGACCTTCACCAACCCCAACAACGTCGCGATCGTCACCGGCGTCAGCGCGGCCCACAACGGCGTCGCCGGGAACCACTACCGGACCAGGGACGGGACGGAGGTCCAGGTGACGGACCCGGGGCTGCTGAAGGCCGAGACGATCCACGCCGCCGCCCGGGCGGCCGGGGTCGGGGTGCTGTGCGTCACCGCCAAGGACAAGCTGCGCCGTCTACTCGCCAGCGGCGAGGTCCCGTCCTTCAGTGCGGAGAAGGCCCATGAGCAGCATCTCCCCGACGGCACGGAGGTGATCGCCGCCGCCGGCCTGGGACCCAACCCCGACATCTATGACTGGCGGCTCTCCCCCTACACGATCGATCTCGCCGTCGCCCTCGGGGTGCGGATGGGCGCCCGGATCGTGTACGCGTCGCTGACGGACTTCGTCCAGCACACCGCCGCGCCGGGGGATCCGCTCGCCGACAGCTTCTACCGGGCCGTCGATGTCTCGATCGGGGCCGCCCTGGAAGCGGGGTTCACCGTCGGGCTCGTCGCCGATCACGGCATGAACGCCAAGACGGACTCAGACGGTCGCCCCCGGATCCAGTTCCTCGACGACGCCCTCACCGCCGCCGGCGTGCGCTCCGCCCATACCCTCTGCCCGATCACCGACCCCTACGTCGCCCACCACGCCGCACTCGGCTCACTCGCCTGGGTTCACCTCGACGACCCGTCCGAGCGGTCCCGAGCCGCGGGGGTGGTCGCCGGCCTGGAGGGGGTGGAGGCCGTCCTCGATCGCAGCGCCGCCGCGGCGGCCTTTGACCTGCCCCCCGACCGGATCGGAGACCTGATCGTGCTCGGGGATGCCGGCACCGTGCTTGGCCGCTCCGCCGCCGGCCACGATCTCAGCCAGCTGCACGGGGCACTGCGCTCCCACGGGGGCCTGCACGAGCGCCGGGTTCCGCTCATCATCAGCCATCCGGTCGCCGCGGCGGGCCTCGAGGGGCGCGAGCTGCACAACCGCGACCTCCATGACCTGCTGCTCAACCACACCGCCCTCGCCGTGTCCCCCCACCCCGGGTCGACCCGCGGGACCGCCGTCACCGGCTCGACCGCAATGACCAGCGCGACCGCCGCCTGAGCGCCGATGGCCTCCCCCGCCACCCTGACGGTGAGCAATCCCCACACCGGCGAGCCGGTCGGGGAGGTTCCCGTCCACTCCCCGGAGGCGCTCGCCGCCGCACTCACCCGCGGCGCCGGCTATGTCAACGCGCTCACCCGCCACGAGCGCTCAGAGATCCTCTTCACGGTTGCCCGGCGGATCGCCGAGCGCGCGGACGAACTCGCGGCGCTGATCACCGCGGAGTCCGGGGTGTGTCTCAGCGACAGCCGTCATGAGACCGGACGGGCCGTCGACGTCTTCCGGTTCGCGGCGATGGAGGCCCTGCGCGATGACGGGGAGACCTTCTCCGGGGACATCTCCGCCCACGGCCAGCGGCGGCGGGCCCACACCCTCCGGGTTCCCGTCCGGCTCGTCGGCGCGATCACCCCGTTCAACCATCCACTCAACCAGGTCGCGCACAAGCTCGCGCCCGCGATCGCCGTTGGCGCCCCGATCGTGCTCAAGCCGTCGGAGAAGACCCCGCTCACCGCGCTCGCACTGTCGGAGATCATCACCGCCGCCGGTCTCGCACCGGCGGCCTGTCAGGTGCTCTGTGCCGAACCCGCGAGTGTGCTCGATGCCTTCCTTGCCGACCCGTCCGTCGAGCTGATCTCCTTCACCGGCGGCGTCGCGGTCGGCAAGCTGATCGCCTCCCGGCTCGGCTACCGCCGGGCGGTCCTCGAGCTCGGCGGCAACGACCCGCTGATCGTGCTCGCCGACGCCGACCTCGAGCAGGCCGCCGCCCTCGCCGTCACCGGTGCGTTTGCGAACTCCGGCCAGCGCTGCACCGCGGTGAAGCGGATCATCGCCGTGGAGGCGGTCGCGGACGAGCTCGCCGACCGGGTCCGAGCCGGGGCGGCGGCGATCCGGGTCGGCGATCCGGCCGACCCGGCCACCGGGATCGGCACCGTCATCGACGAGCCCGCCGCCGTGGCGATCGAGGCCCGGATTGCCGAGGCGATCGCGGACGGCGCCGCGCTCCTGTACGGCGGGGAGCGCCGCGGGGCCCAGCTCACCCCGGCGGTCCTCGATCACGTCTCGGTCACCACCCGGCTCGTGGCGACCGAGACCTTCGGGCCCGTCGCCCCGATCATCCGGGTCGCCGATCTCGACGCGGCGATCGCCACCGCCAACGCGACCCCGTACGCCCTGTCGGCCGGTGTCGTCAGCTCGCACTGGCCGTCGATCCAGCGCTGCGTCACCGAACTGCGGGCCGGGACGGTCAACGTCGGCGAGGTGCCGGGATGGCGGACGGAGCTGACACCCTTCGGGGGGATCGGGGACAGCGGTCTCGGGGTCAAGGAGGGCGTTCGGGAGGCGATGCGGGCGATGAGCTTCACCAAGCTCTACACACTGCCGTGGGGCTGAACCGGCACGCCCCGGCGCCGGGCGGCCCGGCAGGCTGCGGGCGAGCGGATGCGACGGTGTTCGAGACGCTCGCGGCGTGCGCGTCGATGGCCGGCCTCCCCTACGACGGTGAGCCCGTCGACCAGC
This sequence comes from Conexibacter sp. DBS9H8, assembly GCF_023330685.1. Classification (GTDB taxonomy): domain Bacteria; phylum Actinomycetota; class Thermoleophilia; order Solirubrobacterales; family Solirubrobacteraceae; genus Palsa-465. Next base: position 1,795,693 of record NZ_CP097128.1, on the reverse strand, counting down.
TCGAGCACGCTCTCCAGTGCGCCACCCTCGCCCTCACGATGACGGGTCCCGGAGACGCTCATTCCCTCGGCGCCGCCGACCCGGAGTTCGTGATCGCCTGCCTGCTGCATGACATCGCCCGCGCCCCCGCGGTCGCCGGCATGGCCACCGACGCGCCCGGCGAGCACCACGGGGCGGCCGCCGCCCGCTGGCTGACCCCGCGCTACGGCGCCCGGGTCGCCTGGCTCGCCGCCGAGCACGTCCCGGCCAAGCGCTACCTCGTGACCACCGACCCGACCTACCGGGACTGTCTCAGCCCGGTCTCGGCGCGGACCCTCGCCGCCCAGGGCGGCGCGATGTCGCCGGCAGAGATCGCCGCCTTCCGCGCCCACCCCGACCACCGCCTCGCCGTCGCTCTGCGCCGCTACGACGACCAAGCGAAGGTTCCCGGGGCCCGTGTCTCCGGCCTTGACCGCTACCGACCCCTGCTCGCCTCGGTGGCGGCGGGCGGCATCAGTCGGACGCGGCGATAGCCGGGCTCGAGCGGACCCTGGCCGAGCACCGCCCGGGAGGGCAACGTCGCCGCGTTCATCGACTGGTACCTGCACCGGCTTCGGCGGCCGGCGTCCAGCTGAACGGCTCGGGCTCGCCGGTGTCCTCCCAGCGGATCGCAGGGCCGACCCGGTCCGGCGCGACCGTGAGCCACAGCGTCTGATCGGGATCCCAGCCGGCGAGCACGGTGTGGCCGGCACCCGCCGGGAGCGCCCGGCCGGCAGTGGTGAGGTACCCGGAGACGGTGAGGTGGAGGGCGTCGTAGCGCTCGGCGAGCCGGGCGTAGTCGGGGATGAGCCAGTCGGCGTCCTGCCCGGTGGCGCGCCACCAGTCCTGGCGGCGGCCCGAGGCGGGAGCGCGGCAGATCGCCTCCGCCACGGGGCCGAGCGCCTCGGCGACCGCGCGATCGCACAGACGGCGGTCCCACTCGTCGGGCTCCTGCCAGTACGACGCCCAGGTGACGCTGTCAGCGAGCGCGGCGAGCAGCGAGTCGGCTGCGCGGGCGACCGCGAGCGGGCCGACGTCGGCGCGGGCAACGGCGCCGGCGATTTCCCGAGCCAGCGGGGGCCCCTCCCACCCGCCTGCCCACGCCATCCGCGCAGGCGGCGTGTTCCCCGCCCAGGCGCCCGTGCGGACGTGAACCGGCACGGGAGTGTCCTCCACTCTCAGCGCGAGCCTAACCGACTCCCGAGCGGTTGGGCCGCCCGATTCGGACCGGAACGATCGCTTCAATGCTGGCCATGCGCCTCTACAACAGCATGGTCTCCGGGAACTGTTACAAGGTCCGGCTCGTCTGTGCCCAGCTCGGACTCGATCTGGAGCTGCACGAGCTCGATGTCGTCGACCGCTCGAACCGGCCGGAGGTGATCGGGGCCCTCAACCCGGCGCTGCGGGTGCCGACCCTCGTGCTCGACGACGGACGCCCGCTGGCGGAGTCCAACGCGATCATCGACTTCCTCGCCGACGGTACGCCGCTGCTGCCCGACGATCCCTACGACCGTGCCCGTGTGCTCGCCTGGCAGTTCTTCGAGCAGTACGAGATCGAGCCGAACCTCGCGGTCGTCCGTTTCTACGCGATCTTCGGCCTGACCGCGCCCCCCGGGCTGGTCGAGGCGCGCACGAGCGCCGGGGTGCGGGCCCTGCAGGCACTCGAGCGCGGCCTCGACGACCGGCGCTTCCTCATCGCCGACCGCTACAGCGTCGCCGACGTCAGCCTGTATGCCTACGTCCACGTCGCCGGAGAGGGCGGCTTTGACCTGACAGGGTTCCCGAACGTCGAGGCGTGGCTGGCCCGGGTGGCCGAGCAGCCCGGCCACATCCCGATCACTCAGGCCTGAGAAGCACTCACGTCGGCGGGGGCGGCGGCTTGGTGCCACTCATCTTGTTGCGCAGCGACGCGGGCATCCCAACCGGTGAGAGCCGCTCGCCCGCGGTGGCGAGGAACGCCCGCGGTTCGAGCTTCTCGACGATCGCCGCCAGGTCACTGCGCTCGGTCTCGGTGAGGCTGCGCGGACGGCCCTTGGCCTTGGCGACAAGACGGACCATCCGGCCCCGCTCCGCCGGGGTGAGCCGGTCGAGGTGGTGCTTGCCGATCAGCAGCACCTCGGCGGCCATCACGAGCCGGACGACAGGGAGGTCGCGCAGGACCGGGACCTTCTGGGCGACCCGGCCGGCCATCTGCAGGTAGAGACCATGGTTGTCCTGAGGCACCTGTCACAGGCTAGCGGCCACGCCGGGGCGGCCCACCGGTCCGGTCCGGGCGAGCGACCCGTCCACGCCTCCCATCGCTACCGTTCAGCGGACATGGAGCTCGAGGCGGCGATCCGGACACGCCGGACCCACAAGGTCTTCGGTGCCGAGCCGGTCGATCCGGTCCTCGTCCGCGAACTCGTCGAGCTCGCGACGTGGGCGCCCAACCACCATCTCACCCGGCCCTGGCGGTTCCGCCTGCTCGGCCCGAGTGCCCGGCAGCGCCTCGAGGCCGTCGCCGGGGATGGGGCGGCCAAGCTTCGCCGCGCCCCGACACTCGTCGCCGTCAGCGCACTGAGCACCCCGGAGGACCCGGTCCGCAGCCAGGAGGATCTGCTCGCCACCGGCGCGGCGATCTACGCCCTGTTGCTCGCCGCCCACGACCGGGGCCTCGCCGCCTACTGGCGCACCCCCGACCTGCTGCGCCGCCCCGAGGGCTGTGCCGCCCTCGAGATTCCCGCGACCGAGACGGTCGTCGGTCTTGTCTACCTCGGCCCGCTGCGCCAGCCGGCCGCCCCCCCCGACCGCGGACCGGTCGAGGATGTCCTGATCAGCCTCGACTGAACCGCCCCCCGTGCCCGAGCCTCCCACCACCTCCGCCCCATCAGCCCCGCACCCTCGCGACTGGCTCGACGCCACCGGCGCACCCGTCGCCGTGCCCGCGTCGGTCCGGGAGCTGCTCGAACACCTTGCCAGCCTGCCGCGCGCGCCCGGCTCCCCCGGGGAGGCGGAGGCGGCCCAGCTCTTCGCGGACCGGCTCGCCACCGCCGGGGCGGACGTGGAGGTCGAGTCGGCGATCTTCCAGGAGGGTTACGCCGGACCGATCGGCGCGCTCTGTGGCCTGGCCACGCTCACGGGGCTGCTCGGTCGGCGTGGCCGGCGCCGGCGCCTCAGCACCGCCGTCGCCGCCCTCGCCGCGGTCGGGATCGCCGACGACGTCTCCAACGGAGCGCGGTTCGTCCGCGGCCTGCGGGCTCCGCGGGCGACCCAGAACGTCGTCGCCCGGATCGGCGCCCCGGAGGCGGAACGGACCCTCGTCATCCTCGCCCACCACGACGCCGCCCCGACCGGTCGGGTCTTTGACGACCGCGCCCAACATTGGGCCGGGCAGCGGTTCACCGGGATCATCGAGCGGATGGACACGGGCCTGCCGTTGTGGTGGGCCGTGCTCGCCGGGCCGTTGCTCACCCTCGCGGGGCTGCTCTCCGGGCGTCGGCGGCTGATCACTTTCGGGACGATCCTGTCCGCGCTCGACACGGCGGCGTTCGCCGACATCGCGACGAGTCCGACCGTGCCGGGCGCCAACGACAACCTCAGCGCCCTCGCCGTCCAGCTCGCGCTTGCCGAGCGCCTCCGGGCCGAACCGGTCGCCGGGCTGTCGGTGCTGCTCGTCTCCTGCGGGGCCGAGGAGGTGATCCAGGGGGGGATCTACAGCTTCGCCGCCCGCCACTTCCCCACCCTCGACCGGTCCCGGACCTGGGTGCTCAACCTCGACACGGTCGGCTCCCCTGAGCTCGTCCTGCTCGAGGGGGAGGGCGCGATCGTGATGGAGGACTACCACCACCGCCCGTTCCGGGATCTCGTCTGCCGGGTCGCGGACACCGCCGGTGCGCCGATCCGCCGGGGCCTGCGGGCCCGCAACTCGACCGACGCGGTGATCGCGAGCCGGGCGGGCTACCCGACCGCCACCCTCGTCTCCGTCGACCGCTTCAAGGCGCTGAGCAACTACCACCAGCTTTCCGACACGGCCGCCAACGTCCACTGGCGGACCGTCGCTCACGCCGTCCTCGTCTGCGAGCAGGTCGCCCGCGAGCTCGCGGCGAACCTCTGGCTCAGCTGAGCCGACGCCCGATCGACCGCCGGCTCAGGCGGCGCTCACCCGGGGTGGCGCCGGCCCGCCCGGAGCGGTCCAGATCGCGTCGTCCCCGAGCGGGTGATAGTCGGCACGGCCGTCATGGAGCAGCGTGAGCAGGGCCGCCTCCGCGCCGGCCCGGTCGGGCGCGTCATTGCCGCGGGCCAGCAGGGCGGCGACCTCCTGGGTGCAGAGGCCGTGCGGGAAGAAGGCGAGCAGCTCCGCGACGTCCTCGGGCGGCTGGCGGCGCTGCAGGGTCGGGTCGAGGTTGGCGACGAGCACGTCGTAGGCCTCGACGGGCTGGAATCCCCCGGCCTCCAGCCGGAGTCCGTCGCGGACCCGGGTGAAGACGACCGACGGGGCGGTGTAGCGAACCGCGCCGTCGCTGTTGCCCGCCTTGCCCTGCAGCTCGGTCGCCGAGCCGGCCGCCGTGCGCGTCTCCGCCTTGTCGGACTCGTACTCGGCGACCACGGCCGGATCGTCGATCAGCGCGACGGTCGCGGCGGCGTCGACTCCCGGTAGGCCGCTCAGTGCCTCGACCATCTGCTCGTCGTGGTCGAAGAGCAGCGGCGTGCTGAAGTTCGCAAGGCTCAGGGCACGGAAGACCGCCCACTCGCTGCCGGGAACGGTCCGCCGAGCGGCAATCACTGCCCGGCAGGCGCGGCTGGAGGCGGCACGGCCGCGCTTGATCCCGGGCGCGAACGGCATCCCGTAGCGGTCGCGGAAGTGCAGGGCCGAGAGCGCCCCGCGCACCGGCGTGTATCCCATCCGGTCATAGCGGCTGAGGTCCTCAGAGAGCCCGACGAGGACGAGCCGCCAGGCGATCTGGGCGCCGTAGCGCCACTCGATCACGCGCAGGGCGGGATGCTCGGAGTAGCCCCACGGGCAGGCCGGGTCGCTGTAGAGGGTGGCGTTGATGACAGCAGATTCGTTGATGGGTCAATCATAACCGATCCGCTGAACGGCTCGAGCTGGGAGGACTCGTCCCGCCTGAGGTCAACGTCATCTCGATTAGGATCGCGCCGTGCGTGAGCTGCGCCCCGGTGTCTGGCATTGGCGAGCTCGTCATCCCGATTGGGACGAGCAGCAGTGGTGGCCCGAGCTCGTTTCCTCCTACGGGATCGCGATCGGCGACGACTTTCTCTTGTTCGACCCGCTCTGTGTACCCGATGAACTGCGCGAGCGCGCGACCGCGGTCCTCCTGACCGCTCCGCATCACGAGCGGGATGCTCGTCAGCTTGGCCTCCCCGTGTACACGCCACCTGCCGATACCTGGTTGGATTGGGTCGAGAAGTTCGGCGCCGATCCAGACCGTGTGCGCGGCATGGACAGCGACGATCTGGCGTGGTTGCGAGCCGGCGAAAGTGAGGGACACTTCCATGGCCCCGGGGCGTGGCCGTTCGGCATCACTGCCTATGCGGGCCGTGAAGACAACGATCTCATCTTCTGGCTGCCGTGGATCAACGCGATCGTCACCGGCGACTCACTCTCAGACTTCGGCGACGGGCTCGACATTCAGCTAGGTGGCCGCACCCACGTCACGCGTGACGATGTCGTCGAGAGGCTCCATCCGCTCCTCGATCTGCCGATCCAGGTCGTGCTCCCCGCGCACGGCACGCCAAGAGATCGCGCAGAGCTTGGACTCGTGCTCTGATCACGGTCTTGTGGACGGCGGCGATCGTCATCCAGCCGTGATCGCCGAAAAGCTTCCCGCCTCGCGGAGGTTCTGGAGGGTCGACTGCGCGCTTGCTTCCGGCGCGCGGGTTGCGGTAGGCGGATGGTCGGGATCAGGGCGAGCGCGAGCGAGCTCACGGCGAACGTGACGGCGTCACGCCGACTGCGGCACCGGGGCGCCTGACGAGCGTTCACAGACGCGCTGTACCGTCCAGCTCGTGCGGTTCCCGAGCTCGTCGAGCGGCTCGGGCGGCCGCGTCCGGAGATAACCTCCCGCGGGGGCAGAGTCCAACGGCGCGAGCGTGTCCCGCCGCGGGTCTGCTGGCGTGTGGACCGTCGCGCGGAATAGATTGATGGGTCGTGACCGCGCTCGTCGAACGCTTCACGCCGACCCGCCTGGGGCGCGGTTACCGCTGGCTGGTGAGCTCGTCGTGGGTCGGCAGCATCGGTGACGGCATCGCGCTGTCGGCCGGGCCGCTGCTCGTGGCCGGGGAGACCAGAAGCGCGTTTCTCGTCGCGGCGGCCGCGCTCCTCCAACGCCTGCCATGGCTCTTTCTCGGTCTCTACGCGGGCGTGATCGCCGACCGGATCGATCGCCGCGTACTGCTCATTGGGTCAGAGAGTTTCCGCGCGCTCGTGATCGGCGTGCTCTGCCTCGGTCTCTTCAGCACCCACGTCAGCATCGCGCTCGTCCTGATCGCGATGCTGCTGTTCGGGATCGCGGACGTGTTCTCCAACACAACCTCCGGCACGTTGCTGCCGATGCTCGTGGAGAAGGAGGAGCTCGGTTTCGCCAACTCGCGGCTGATGGGCGCAAGTGTCGTCGGTCAGGGACTCCTGGGTCCGCCGCTCGGCGCCTTCCTGTTCTCCATCGGCCGTGCCTGGCCGTTCCTCACCCAGGCGATCCTGGTGACGCTCGCGCTCTTGCTCGTGACGCAGATCGGATCAGCCCGGGCGAGCCGCGCCGAACCGACGCCGGGCAGCGTCCGGTCCGAGGTCACAGAGGGCTTCCGGTGGCTGATCGGTCACCCGCCGATCAGAACGCTCGCGCTGATCATCCTGTCCTTCAACATCACCTGGGGCGCGGCGTGGTCGGTGCTTGTCCTCTATGCGCTGCACCGCGTGCACCTCGGCGAGGTCGGATACGGCCTGATGACCACCTCGAGCGCGATCGGCGGAAGCTTGGCGATCGTCGCCTACCGGCGACTCGAAGCCCGATGGTCACTCGCGGCGATCATGCGCGTCTGCCTGACCCTCGAGGTGTTGATGCACCTGTCGCTCGCAGTGAACCGGAGCGGGGTGATCGCGATCGTGATCATGTTCGTCTTCGGCGCCTACAGCTTCGTCTGGGGCACCGTCAGCCAGACCGTGCGCCAGCGCGCCGTCCCGCAGGCTCTCCAGGGTCGCGTCTTGAGCGTCTACCTGCTCTGCGTGTTCGGCGGGATCGTGATCGGTCAGATCCTCGGCGGTGTGCTCGCGAGCGAGTGGGGCATCGTCGCCCCGTTCTGGTTCGCCTTCGTCGGCTCGGGCCTGAGCCTCGCCGTGGTCTGGCGCCAGCTGGGCGAGATCGCCCACACCGGCACCTGACACCGTCGACACCCCATCGCGACCACGGGACCTGTCCCACCGTCGCCCGGGTAGACCGAACGGGCTCCGTCCAAGCCGCCCGATCAGGACATCTCCGCCGCCAGGTCCCGCTCGAGCCGATCGACGAGCGGCACCTGACCCGGGTTGAGCCGAACCCGGGCGTCCGCGAGCCCGAACCACTGCGCCCGGTCGACTTCGGGGACGCTCAGCGGCCGGCCGCGCACCGTCACCGTCACGGTCGCCGACACGATCGTGCTGACGTCGATGTCGGCCACCCCCAACGCCCAGGCGAGCACCCGCTTGCCCGAACGCAGCGTCACCTCCCCGAGCGGGACCGGCGTCCCGTCAGGAACCGCCAGCCCGAGCTCCTCGGTGAACTCGCGCCGGGCGGCGGCGAGGGGCTCCTCACCCGGATCGACCTCCCCCTTCGGGATCGACCAGGCACCCGCATCCCGCCGGGCCCAGAACGGACCGCCGGGGTGGACGAGGAGCACCTCAACGACCCCGCTTCGGCTCCGGTGACAGAGCAATCCCGCACTGAGAGCCGCCACGCTCAGGCCCCCACCGCCCGCGGGCCGGAACCGCACCCGTCCCTACAGGTAGGCAACGCGCCGCTGCAGCACGACGGCGCTGCCGTCCCGGCGCCACCCCGGGCGGGCCCGTTCAGAGACGACCGAGAAGCCGTAGGCGTCAAACAGGCGGCCGGCTCCGGCACACTCGGCACAGCAGTCGAGCTCGAGCCGATCGACTCCCTGATCCTCGGCGGTCTCCAGCAATTCCTCGAGCATCCGGCGGCCAAGACCGCTGCCGCGCAGCTCGAGCTCGAGCGCGAACCAGCGCAGTTCCCCGGCGTAGAGGCCGTCGCTCGTTTGACCCTCGAAGGTGAAGGCGAGCGAGCCGGCAACCCGCCCCGCGAGCTCGACGAGCCAGACGGCGCCCGCCTCGGGCCAGCCCCGGCTGGCGCAGAAGCGCACGTCCCGTTCCACCTCGACGACAAAATCCGGGTTAAATCCGTAGTCGGCGCAGAAGACTCTGCGATGTACTTCAGCGATCGCCGTCGCGTCGTCGGGATCGAGATGCCACCTCAGCTTAGGGTGCGCGGTTGTCGCCATCACCAACGCAGTCTGCCAACCCGTCTTCGCAGATGACAGTCCCCCCTCCCGCCCGGACCGACTTTGGTCCGCTCCCTGACCGTTCACGTGCCCGCCCCCGTCAGAGTGAGCGGTTGAGCGGCCCGTCGCTCCGGCCGAAGAGATGAGGGGAATGCGCAGTACGGCTTGCTGGTGCTCTGACCATCGTTGGCGGGTGATCTCGCTCTGGGTCATCGCCCTCGTCTCTCTCAACGGCCTCCACGCCGTCGTCGGCTCGCGTTTTGGCGACAACTTCACCCTCACCGGCACCCAGAGCTACCGGGCCGATCGGCTGTTGGCGACCCACACCCCGGCAGCCGCCGGGGACCGCGATCAGCTCGTGGTGGAGGTGCGGCACGGGTCCGTCAGCGCTCCCGCGGTACGGGCCCGCTTCAACGCGCTGCTCGCCCGGGTGCGCGATCTCCCCCACGTCAGCGGTGTGCGCTCCCCCTACGACCACCCGAACGAGATCGCCCGAGACGGCCGGGTCGCCTACGCGACGATCAGCTTCGCCGTCCCCGCCTCGGCGATCTCGGGGAGCGAGGCCGCCCGCTATGACCGGCTCATCTCCAGCGCCTCCGCGGCCGGGGTCCACTTTGCCGCTGACGGGCAGGTCGCCGAGGGCGGGAACCCGAGCGGATCGACCGGGGGAATCGCGATCGGCTCCCTCGCCGCCGGGGTCGTGCTGCTGCTCGTATTCGGCTCGCTCGCGGCGACCATGCTGCCGCTGCTCACCGCCGGACTCTCCCTCGGCACCGGCCTCGCGCTGATCGGCCTGCTCTCCCACCTGATCGCGATGGCCTCCTTCTCCGGGGAGCTCGCCCTGCTGATCGGGATGGGCGTCGGGGTCGACTACGCGCTGTTCATCGTCACGCGCTACCGACAGGGGCGCCTCAGCGGGCTCGATCACACTGATGCGGTGGTCGAGTCACTCGACACGACCGGCCGCGCGGTCCTGTTCGCCGGGACGATCGTCTGCATCGCCCTGCTCGGGATGTTCCTGCTCGGCGTGGGGTTCCTCTACGGCGTGGCGGTCGCCGCGGCCGTCGCGGTCGCCGCGACCGTCCTCGCCGCCCTGACGCTGCTGCCGGCCCTGCTTTCCCTGCTCGGGGACCGCACCCTGCGCGGCACCGAGCGCCGGGCGATCGCCGCCGGCCACCCCGCCCCGGCGCCTCAGCCTGGCGGCTGGGCGCGCTGGGCCGCCCGGCTGGACCGCCACCCGGCACTGCTCGCAACCCTCGCCGTCGCGCTGATGTGTCTGCTCGCCATCCCCGCCCTGTCGATGCGGCTCGGTTCGGCCGACTACAGCTCCGACCCTCCGTCGAGCACGACCTACCAGGCCTACGAGATGCTCGCCCGCGGTTTCGGCCCCGGCTACAACGGGCCCCTCGAGCTCGTCAGCCCGGTCGCTTCGGCCACCGCGCGCCGCCGGTTCACGGCGCTGCTGCGCGCCGTCGCCGACACCCCGGACGTCCGCCACGTCAGCGCCGCGACGTTCCTCCCGGACCGGACCGGCCCGGGCGCGGTCGCGCTCGCCACCGTCGTCGAGGCGGGCTCCCCCCAGGCGGCGTCGACGGCCGATCTGCTCGACACCCTGCGCACCCAACGGCTGCCCGCCCTCACCCGCCGCGAGGGGATCACCGTCCTCGTCACCGGCCAGACCGCCGTCTTCTCCGACTTCGCCGCCGTCCTGACGGGCAAACTACCGCTGTTCATCGGCATCGTCGTGCTCCTCTCCGCGCTGCTGCTGATGCTCGTGTTCCGCTCCGTGGTGATCCCGCTCACCGCCGCGCTGATGAACCTCCTCTCCACCGCCGCCGCCCTCGGCGTCGTCACCGCCGTCTTCCAGTTCGGCTGGGCCGGGTCGCTGCTCGGGCTCCACCCCGGGCCGATCGAGGCGTTCCTGCCCGTACTGATGTTCCCGATCCTGTTCGGCCTGTCGATGGACTACGAGGTGTTCCTCGTCAGCCGCATCCACGAGGAGTGGCAGCGCCGCCGGGACAACCGCGCCGCCGTCGCCCACGGGATCGCCGCCACCGGGGCGACGATCAGCGCTGCGGCGATCATCATGGTGCTCGTGTTCAGCGCCTTCGTCCTCGGCGGCGAGCGGATCATCGACATGTTCGGGATCGGGCTGGCGAGCGCCGTCCTGCTCGACGCACTGATCATCCGGGCGATCGTCATTCCCGCCGCGATGCTCATGCTCGGGGAGGTCAACTGGCGCCTGCCTCACTGGCTCGAGGCCCGCCTCCCCCATCTCAACGTCGAGGGCGCGAGCGCCCGCGCGGTTCTCACCGATGCCCTCGCCGCCACCGGCGAGGCCCTCCAGGCCCGGGCCGAGGCGGATCCGACGGGAGCCTGAGCCGGGTCTCCGCGTCCGCTTGCCCAGGTCTTAGCGAGTTCTTGGCCGTTTATCACCTTCGTCGGGCAGGATGATTTCCCATCATGGAATCGGCATCTCAGACACTCGACCGCCGCGGCTCCCGTTCGGACCCGAACGAGACTGCGATCCTTCAGGACACCCCGGGCCTGCGCGAGAACCCGTTCGGGCTGCTCGAGCACCGCGTCGCGACCGCGGCGATCAACGCCCGTGAGGCGCTTCCGGGCCACTATGTCGCCGTGCACGACGGAGATGGGGTCGCCCACCTGATCCCGCTGCGGGACGCGATCACCCACGTCGGCCGGGCAGTCGGCTCGGACCTGCGCTTTGACGACGTCCACGTCTCCCGCCGCCACGCGATCATCGTCCGCTACGGCGACCACGTGCGGGTGCTCGATGACCGCAGCTCCGCCGGCACGTTCGTCAACGGCCAGCGGATCGTCGCCACCGACCTGCTCGACGGCGACCTCGTCCGGATCGGACCGGTCGCCTTCACCTACCGCCACATCCGCTGACCGGCCGCCCGCGCGCGGACCGGCGTCGCGGAACGGGCCGGGCCGGGATCGGCCCGGATCAGCCGGTCGGCTCGGCCGCCTCCGCCGGCACGTCCCGGGCGACGAGGGCCGCGTAGAGGCCACCGCGCTCGAGCAAATCCTCGTGGGTCCCGCGCTCGACGATCGCACCCCGGTCGAGCACGAGGATCTGGTCGGCGTCCCGCACCGTCGAGAGCCGGTGGGCGATCGTCAGGGTCGTGCGCCCCTCCGACAGGCGCTCGAGCTCGGCTTGTACGGCCGCCTCAGTCTGGGTGTCGAGGGAGGAGGTCGCCTCATCGAGCACGAGCACCGGCGGGTTGCGCAGGATCGTCCGGGCGATCGCCATCCGCTGCTTCTCGCCCCCGGAGAACCGGTAGCCGCGCTCGCCGACGACGGTGTCATACCCGTCGGGCAGGGAGGCGATCAGCTCGTGGATCCGGGCCGCCCGCGCAGCCGCCTCGACCTCCGCATCGGTCGCGTCCGGCTTGGCGAACCGGAGGTTCTCCCGGACGCTCGCGTGGAACAGGTACGTCTCCTGGGAGACGACCCCGACGGTCGCCGCCAGCGAGGCGAGCGACACCCGACGGATGTCGACCCCGTCGATGGTGACCCGCCCCTCCTGGGGCTCATACAGCCGCGCGAGCAGGTAGCCGAGCGTCGTCTTGCCCGCGCCCGTCTCCCCGACGACCGCCGTCCGCGTTCCGGCGGGGATCACCAGGTCGATCCCGCGGACCGTCCAGGGGGGCGGCGCCTCGGTGCCGGGGGCTAGCGGGCCCCCGGCACCGCCGTAGCGGAACGACACCCCGGAGAACGCGACCTCTCCGACGACGGCGGCCGGGTTGAGCACGACGGGGTCTTCCGCTTCGATGATGTCGATCGGCAGGTCGACGTACTCGAAGATGCGGTCAAACAGGGCGAGGGACGCCTCGACGTCGGCGCCGACCCCGAGCAGTGAGTTGATCGGGAACAGCAGGCGGGTCTGCAGGGTGGTGAAGGCGACGACGGTGCCGATCTGGATCGAGTGGCCGACGAAGCTCTGACCGGCGAGCCAGTAGATGATCGCCGGTTGGACGGCGAAGACGAACTGGATCGTCCCCATCAGCCAACGGCCGGCCATCCGCGACTTGATCTCGAGATCGGCGATCTGCGCGGACTGGCCGGAGAAGCGGGCGGCGAGGTCGTCGCCGCGGCCCATCGTCTTGCCGAGCATGATCCCCGACACCGACAGCGACTCGGCGACGAGCGCGGACAGGTCGGCGAGTCGGCGCTGCTGTTCGGTGGTGATCGTCCGGCGGACCTTGCCGACCCGGCGGGTCATCCACACGCTCGGGGGCACGAACACGAGGGAGATGAGCGCGAGCTTCCAGTTCAGCAGCAGCATCGCGACGATCGCGGCGATCACCGTCGTCGCGTTGGAGGCGATCGAGGTCGCCGTCGAGGTGACAACCGAGTCGAGCCCGCCGATGTCGTTGGCGATCCGCGACTGGACCTCACCGGTGCGGGTGCGGGTGAAGAAGGCGAGCGACATCCGCTGGAGCCGGTCATAGACGGCGGAGCGGAGGTCGTGCATCACCCGCTGGCCGACGACGTTGGAGACGTAGGTCTGCCAGACGCTGAAGGCGTTGGAGATGAAGGCGACCCCGACCATCCCGGCGCACGTCTCCCACAGGGTGCTGAGCTGGTGCTTGAAGATCCCGTTGTCGAGGGCGGAGCGCAGCAGGAACGGGTTGAGCATGCTCAGGCCCGCGGACAGGGCAATCAGCACGCAGACCCCGGCGAGCCGCCAGCGGTAGGGGGCGAACAGGGCGAGAATCCGGCGGCCGTCACGCCGGCGCGTCGGGTCCATCAGCGGCGGCGGGGTGCCCGCGCCGCCGCCACGCATCGCCCGCATCGCTCCGGTTCCCGGTGTTCCCGCCTGGGCGGCGGCCCCCATTCCGCTCATGATCGTGTCCCTCCGCGGCGTCGCATCTTCGCCTCAATGATGGCGGGTCGGCGGCCGATGCTCCGGAGTGATGGACGGCGATCTCTCGCAGCGACAGACAGGTTTCCGAGCCCGGGCCGTTGACAGGGCCGGTTTGTTTGTCACCATCCCCGGCCAACCATGGAGCCGATGGACCTGAACCAGATGAGCGGGCCGCTGATGCCGGGCCTGCCCCAGGTCGCTGAGATGCAGCGGCTCGCGAGCGGACCCGGATTCGGTCAGAGTCCGTTCCCGCCGATCGCCGAGTACGCGTTCCTGTCGGACTGCGAGACGGTCGCGCTCGTCGCCCCGTCCGGGTCGATCGAGTGGATGTGCCTGCCCCGGGTCGACTCGCCGTCGATCTTCGGGGCGCTGCTGGACCGGGACGCCGGCTCCTTCCGCCTCGGCCCCAGCGGCGTGACCGTCCCGGCCGCCCGGCGCTACCTGCCGGGGACGATGGTGCTGGAGACGAGCTGGGGCACCGGCTCGGGGTGGATGATCGTCCGAGACGTGCTGCTGATCGGCGGCTGGCATCACGAGCACGACCGTTCGGGGACCCACCGGCGCGCCCCGACCGACTATGACGCCGACCACGTGCTGCTGCGGACCGTCCGCTGCGTCAACGGCGAGGTCGAGCTGACGATGGACTGCGAGCCGGTGTTCGACTACGGGCGCCAGCGGGTGCGCTGGGAGTACACCGGCCCCGGCTACACCGACGGGGTCGCGACCGCGCCGGGCTCCGATCTCCGGTTGCACGTCAAGACCGACCTGCGGATCGGTTTTGAGGGGGCGCGGGCGACCGCCCGGCACCGGATGAAGCTGGGTGAGACGGCCTTCGTCGCCCTGTACTGGTCGACGCACCCGCCGCCGATGGACTTCGACGCCGCCTACAAGCGCCTCGTCTGGACCGCCCACCACTGGCAGCACTGGCTCGACCGCGGCACCTTCCCCGACCATCCCTGGCGGACCTACCTGCAGCGCAGCGCCCTCACCCTCAAGGGGCTCACCTACGCGCCGACCGGGGCGCTGCTCGCCGCCGCGACGACATCGCTGCCGGAGACCCCCCAGGGCGAGCGCAACTGGGACTACCGCTACAGCTGGATCCGCGACTCGACCTTCATGCTGTGGGCGCTCTACTCGCTCGGTTTCGACTGGGAGGCCAACGACTTCTTCTACTTCATCGCCGACGTTGCCGGCGGGAACGAGGACCTACAGGTGATGTATGGGGTTGACGGGGAGCGCGACCTCGAGGAGCACGAACTCACGCACCTGTCCGGCTATGAGAGCGCCCGGCCGGTGCGGATCGGCAACGGCGCCTTCACCCAGAAGCAGCATGACGTGTGGGGGGCGCTGCTGGACTCCGTCTACCTGCACACCCGCTCCCGCGACTCCCTCGACGAGCGGGTGTGGCCGATCCTCTCCCGGCAGGTGGAGGCGGCGATCGCTCACTGGCGCGAGCCCGACCGGGGGATCTGGGAGGTGCGCGGCGAGCCGCGGCACTTCACCTCCTCGAAGATGTTCTGCTGGGTCGCCTGTGACCGCGGGGCGCGGTTGGCGGAGATCCGCGAGGACTGGGAGCGGGTCGAACGCTGGCAGGCCGCCGCCGATGCGATCCACGCCGACGTCTGCGAGCACGGGGTCGACGCCCGCGGAGTGTTCGTCCAGCACTACGACGGCACCGCCCTCGACGCCTCGATGCTGCTGCTGCCGCTGCTGCGCTTCCTGCCGCCCGATGACCCGCGGGTGCGGGCGACGATCTTCGCGATCACCGAGGAGCTGACCGAGAACGGGCTCGTGCTGCGCTACCGGACCGACGAGACCGACGATGGCCTCTCCGGGGAGGAGGGGACCTTCCTCATCTGTTCGTTCTGGCTCGTGTCGGCGTTCGTCGAGATCGGCGAGCTCCAGCGTGCCCGTGAACTGTGTGAGCGTCTCCTCGGCTACGCCTCTCCGCTCGGTCTCTACGCCGAGGAGGTCGACCCGCGCACCGGCCGGCACCTCGGCAACTTCCCCCAGGCCTTCACCCACCTCGCACTGATCAACGCGGTGATGCACGTGATCCGGACCGAGAACGCGGCGACGCCGCACGGGAACGGCGCGGGCTGGCGCTGAGGGCGGGCGGGGGCGCCCCCGCTGGGGCGCCCCCGAACGAAGGGCCTCAGGGCACATTTCTCCCCCGCCGTCGGACCGCAGTGCCCTGACCGGCTCCGCTCGGCGGGGCTCAGAGGGCGGCGATCAGCCCGGGAAGGTCCCGCATCTCGGCGAAGACAGTGGCACCGAGCGCCTCGAGGGTGGCGACCGGGGTCATCCCCCCGCCGGTGTAGGCGAACACCGGCATTCCGGCCGCCCGGGCGGCCGCCACCCCGTAGCGGCTGTCCTCGACGACCACGCAGCGCTCGGGCGCCACCCCGATCCGGTCGGCGGCGTGGAGAAACAGGTCGGGGGCGGGCTTGCCGTGGGTGACCTCACTCGCGCTGAAGATGCGCCCGGCGAGGCGGTCATGGAGGTCGGTCGCGGTGAGGTTCCGTTCCAGTGAGGCGTGGTTGGAGCTCGAGGCGACACAGGTGCGGTACCCGGCCGCGTGAAGGGCATCGAGGGTTTCTGAGACGCCGTCGACGGGCTCGAGCTCGGTCGCGAGCCGCGCCTGGAAGGTCTCATCCCAGCGGGCGACCCACTCCGCCGGCACCGGCTGGCCGAGAAAGCCCTCGATCTCGGCGAGCATGTGCGCATACGCCCGGCCCATGAACCGCTCGATCACCTCCTCCCGGCTCAGCTCCCAGCCGATCTCCGCGAGCATCGCCACGTCGATCTCCACGGCGATCCGCTCGGACTCGATCAGCACCCCGTCACAGTCGAAGATCACCAGCTCAATCGGCACGGGGGATGAGGCTAGCCCGTCCGGGCTAGTCGAAGTCGCCCGCCCCGGCCCGCTCAGCAGTCAGCAACGCGGTGAGCTGGGCGAGAGAGGCATCGTCCAGGGTCGTCCCGAAGCGGATGTCGTGGAGGGCCGCCGTCGCCGCCTCGAGACGCTCGTTGCCCGCGGCGGTGAGCCGGGCGAGGGTGAGCCGGCGGTCGCGGTCATCCCGGGCGCGGAGCACGAGGCCGTCCCGCTCAAGGCCGTCGATCAGGCTCGTCACGCTCGTCGGGTGGACCTGCAGGCGGGTGCCGATCTTGCCGAGGGGCAGCTCGCCCCGGCGACTGAAGCGCAACAGGGCGAGGACCTCATAGCGGGGGAAGGTGAGCCCGAAGTGGCCGAGCGCCTCGTTGCAACGGGCCAGCCACAGCTGCTGGACCCGCATGATCGAGGTGACCGCCATCATCGGCGTGGCGTGCTCGGTGGAGAAGTGCGTCCGCCACTGGCGGCCCGCCTCCTCGATCGGGTCAAAGGGCAGTGCCAAGAGCGGCCCGGCGCTCAGAGGGACTCGCCGGAACGGCCGATCACGATCTCGGACACGAGCGCCGCCGGGGAGAGCCCGAGCACGAACCGCATCGCCGCGACGATGTCAGCGGTGGAGATCATCTCCTCCCGCTTGACGACGTCACGGATGAAGGCGGTCATGTCCGTGTCGACGAAGGCGGGACAGAGGGCGACCGAGCGGACCCCGCTGGTGGCGAGCTCCCGGTTCATCGCCTGGGTGTAGGCGATCACCGCCGCCTTGGTCGCCGCGTACACGCTCAGCCACGGCTGGGGGATCTTCCCGGCGATGGAGGCGAGGTTGATCACCTGGGCGCCGCCGTCGCCGCGCAGCATCTCCAGGCACTCGCGGTAGAGGATCACGATCGAGCGCAGGTTGACGTCGAGCTGGAGGTCGATCGACTTGGTGGTGTGCTCCCCGGCGGCTGCCCCGATGCCGACGCCCGCGTTGTTGACGAGCACGTCGAGCCGGCCGTAGGTGCTTGCGTGCAGGGCGACGACGGCCTGCAGGTCGGCCTCGTCGGCGACGTTGGCGGCCCGGTGGACGACCTCGGCGCCCGCGGCGGTCAGCTCGGCGGCGGCCGCGGCGAGCCCGTCCGGCTTGCGGGCGGTGAGGGTGAGGGCGTACCCGTCCTCGGCGAGCGCCCGGGCGAGGGCGAGGCCAATCCCCCGGGAGGCCCCGGTGACGAGTGCGGCGCGAGTGGCCATCCGCCTAGGCCCCCACCGGCCGTCGGCCCCAGCGGAGGTAGGCGAGCGCCACCAGCGCGTTCGTCGACCCGATCCGCCAGGCGAGTTTGGAGCCGCGCACCGCCGGCGCCGGGCGGCCACTCAGGTCACGCTGGGCGACCGTGACGATGGCGAGAGAGCCGAGGATGACGCCAGTGGCGAGACCGCGGCGGAGCCCGGACCCGGGCACCGGGGCGGTCAGTCCGGGTACGGTCGCGGTCGGGCCCTGGGAGGTGTCCGGTGCGGGCATGGCGGCGATCTTAGCCGCGATCTTCCCCACCATGAGGCCCCGCAGACCGGAAGCTCGTGGAGGGAGCCACCGGCCCGCGTGGTCGAAACCGGCGATGGCCTGCGTGCGGGGTCGTCAGTGGGTGCGGAGCGACCGCAGCGCCCAGCTGAGCCGCCGGCGCGTGTCGACGGGCTCGATGATCTCGTCGATCGCTCCCATCGCCGCGGCGGTGCTCGGCGCGAGGTGCTCGCGGGCGTACTCGGCGGCGAGCTGTTCGCGCAGCCCCTCGGGATCGTCGGCCCCGGCAAGGGCGCGGCGGTGAATGATCCCGACCGCCGGCTTGGCGCCCATCACCCCGAGCTCGGACTGGGGCCAGGCGAAGACGTAGTCGGCGCCGAGCTCCTTGGAGTTCATCGTGATGTAGGCGCCCCCGAAGGATTTGCGCAGGATGACGGTGACCCGCGGCACGGTCGCGGCGGCGAACGCGCGAACGAGGGTCGCGCCGTGCCGGATCACCCCGGACGCCTCCTGGCGGGTGCCGGGCATGAACCCGGGGGTGTCGACGAGCACGATCATCGGAATGCCGAAGTCGTTGCACTGGGTGACGAACCGGGCGCCCTTGGCGGAGGAGTCCGAGTCGAGGACCCCGCCGAGGTAGCGGGCCTGGTTGGCGATGATCCCGACCGTGCGGCCGTCCAGCCGCGCGAAGGCGGTGACGAGGTTGCGAGCCCAGCCGCTGCACACCTCGAGGTACTCGCCGGCGTCGACGATCGAGGCGATCACGTCACGGACGTCGTAGACCTGGCGCGGGGAGGCCGGCACGGTCGCGCTCGGGTCGATCGCCATCCCCCCGGCAGCCGCCTCCCGGTACACGGTCTGCGTCGGCTCGCCGGCCCCGGCGCGCCGGTCGGCGAGCAGGCCGATCAGGTCGCGGGCGGTGCCCGCCGCGGCGAGTTCGTCGGCGACGACGAACTGGGCGACGCCGTTGCGCTCGTGGACACGGGGCCCGCCGAGCTCGTCGGCGCTCACGTCCTCGCCCATCGCCTCCCGGACAACGCCGGGCCCCGTGAGGAACATGCTCGAGGAGCGGGTCATGATGATGAAATCCGTCAGTGCCGGCGAGTACGCGCCGCCGCCGGCCGACAGCCCGGAGATGATCGAGATCTGGGGTACCTTGCCGGTGAGCGCAACGGTCGCGCGAAAGATCCGGCCGTACCCGGCGAGCGCGGCGACCCCCTCCTGCATGCGGGCGCCCCCGGAGCCGACGAACCCGACGACGGGCGCCCCGGAACGGCCGGCGAGCTCGAGGATGCGCACGATCGTGTCAGCGTGAGCGGCACCGAGGGAGCCCCCGAGGAAGCTCTGATCCTGGGCGTAGCAGAACACCGGGCGACCGCCGACGAGCCCGGCGCCCCCGACGACGCCGTCACCGGCCGCGGCCCGGTCGCCGAGCTTGAGCGAGGTGACCTCGGTGCGGATCAGCTCGACGCTGCCGGGGTCACAGAGCGCCTCGAGGCGCTCGCGCGGAGTGAGGTGGCGCGGAGTGAGGTGGGTGTCAGCGAGGACGGCCATTTGCAGATACATTCACCAACCGGTCCGGCTGGTTCCACCTGGGTGGAGGACAAACCCGCCGGTCGGGGGGTCCGCGACGTCGCGGAAGGGGTTCGACATAACCCTGCACTAACCTTTCGTAGGTGCGCGTCTCGGTTCTCGATCAGTCTCCGATCTCCGAGGGCCAGGCCGGTCCGGACGCCCTCGCCCACTCGGTCGAGCTCGCGTCCCTCGCGGACGAACTCGGCTTCCACCGCTACTGGGTCGCCGAGCATCACGGCGGCGGGATGCTCGCCGGCGCCTCCCCTGAGGTCCTCATCGCCCGCCTCGGCGCGGCCACCGACGGAATCCGGATCGGGTCCGGCGGGGTCATGCTCCCTCACTACAGCCCGCTCAAGGTGGCCGAGACCTTCACGATCCTCGCCGGCCTGTTTCCCGGGCGGGTGGACCTCGGCATCGGACGGGCGGCGGGGACCGACCCGCTCACCACCTACGCGCTCCAGCGCGACCGCCGCCAGGCCGCCCCCGACGACTTCCCCGATCAGCTGAGCGAGCTGCTCGCCTACCTCAACGACGACCTGCCCGCCGACCATCCCTTCGCACGCCTCGCCGCCACCCTGCCGGGCCTGCCCGAACGGCCGGAGCCGTGGCTGCTGGGCTCCTCCCCCCAGAGCGCGATCTGGGCGGGCCAGCTCGGGCTTCCGTATATGTTCGCGGACTTCATCAGCCCCCACTCGGAGGCGCTCGCCGCCACCTACCGGGAGCACTGGGCCGCGGCCGGCCATCCCGCCGACCGCCAGCCCCGGGTCGGCGTCGCCGTCTGGGCGGTGTGCGCAGACACCGAGGCGGAGGCCCGCCGGCTCGCCGCCTCCTCCCGGATGACCTTCCGTCTCCTCCGCCAGGGGCGGCTGATCAAGGTGCCCACACCGGAGACCGCTCTCGCCTACCTCGAGCGCCAGGGTGAGGGCGACCAGGCGTGGATTCCGGGACGGCGCGCGATCATCGGCACACCCGACCAGGTCCGGGCGGGCCTTGAGAGCGCCGCCGCCGGCTACGGCGCCGACGAGGTGATGGTCGTGACGATCACCTACGACCACCTCGCCCGGCTGCACTCCTACGCGCTCATCGCCGAAGCGTGCGATCTCACACCTCGGGAGGGTTCCGCCGATCTCACACGGTCGGTATCTCCCGCGTTGGTGGGACATGATCTCCACGCTGATTGATTCCCCCGTCGGTCCGCTCACCGCCCGCGCCCGGGACGGGTGGCTCGTCGGGCTCGCCTTCGGGGCGCAGGGGGGCGCTGAAGACGACGGCGCCCTCCCCGAGGTCCGCCGCCAGTTGCGTGAGTACTTCTCCGGTGAGCGCCGCACCTTCACCCTCGAGCTCGATCTCGCCGGAACCGACTGGGAGCGGCGCGTGTGGTCCGAGTTGGTGAGCATCCCCTACGGAGAGACCCGCAGCTACGGGCAGATCGCCGCCCGGGCGTGCGAACGCACCGGCGTGCGGGCGGCCCGCGCGGTCGGGGCGGCGAACGCCGCCAACCCGGTCGTCATCATCGTCCCCTGCCACCGGGTGATCGGCGCGGACGGCCGACTGGTCGGCTTCGGCGGCGGGCTGGAGACCAAGCGGCGACTGCTCGACCTCGAGGCGGGCCGGCTCGCGCTCGTCTGAGTCGTTCGTGCCGACTCGCCCGCCGGCCGGGGCTCCACCAAACGACGCCGCCGCTCGGGTCTCCCCCAGACGATCCGGTTCGGTTCAGCGGTTGAGGGCCGCCAGGGCCGCGTCGAGGAACCCCTGGGGGATCGCCCGTTCGACGCCGCCGAGCGGAAGCCAGCCGGGGATGGACAGGCGGGCGGCGAACTCGGCGCTCAGCTCCGTCTCGGCCCCGCCCGCCCGCGGCTCCAGGCGCCAGGTGACCGCCAGCTGCTCCCGGTCATCGGCGCTCTTGGGAAGCCGCCGCAGCGTGATCGACGACTCGGGGATCGTCTCGATCGCCATCTCCATGTCAAAGTCGCGCTGGATCGGGCCCTGAGTGAGGGCGAGCACGCACCGGCCCCGGTCGGGGGCGGTGAGGTCGGCCGTCTTGACCCCGCTCGGATACCAGGCGGGGTAACGGCTGAAGTCGGCGAGGAAGGCGTAGACCGCGGACGGAGCCTGGCGAGCGGTGCCCCGGACGGTGGCGTGCAGATCTTTCATGGGCCCAGACACTATTGGCTCGCAGGTCGCCCGTGACGGTGGCCTCGGCCTCCCACCGGGCCGGCTCGGCGGCGAGGGGGCTCTCGACCCGGGGGTCGGGGGCAAACCCGATTGGCGCGACGATCATCTGGACCGGCGGCCCCGAGGAACCGGTCGGCGAAAGCGTGATGAGGATCGCGATCACCCCGTCACTGAATGCCTCCGCCCGTCCCTTTCCCACGGATTCAGGCGAGCTGGGCAGGCGGATCCGCCTGCGCGGCTCGGCCGCGTCCCGCCCCCCCGGGGGCCGGCGGGGTTAGGCGCCCAACACCCGGAAGCCACACCCCGCCCCGGCCGCGGTGGCGAGCCGCCGGTCGGCAGTGAGCAGCTCGCAGTCGAGGATCTCCGCGAGGGCGACGTAGGCTGCGTCACAGGGCGTGATGTTGGCCCGCAGTTCGTAGGCGCGGGGCATGAGGGGGAGGGTCGGGAGCCGTTCGATGTCGAGCTGGGTGAGGTCATCGACGGCGAGCTGGAAGCGCCGCTGTGACAGGCCTCCCGCCAGCCACCGTTTGCGCAGGACCGCCGCCGTCTCCACGTCGAGGAGATCCGGGGCGGCGAGGTTGCCGTCGGTCCCGCGCAGCTCATTGTGGGCGCGACGGCCGGCGTCAAATCACCGGCGTCACCGGCGTCACCGGCGTCACCGGCGTCACCGGCGTCACCGACCACGGTGGCGAGGACGGAGGCGTCGCTGACGATCAAGCGCGATCTCGCTCGCGGGCGAGATCCTCAACGGCCTGAGCGGATCCGACGGAGCCGCCGCGGTGGCGATCGATGCGATCCGCACCGCCCGCCCGGCCCCGCCCGTCCTCAGGACGGGTTGAACCGCGCGGCGCTGCGACTGACGATCTGCTGATACCCCGGCCCGAGCACCCGCACGAGCAGGTCGAGGGCACGGGCGTCATTGCCGACGAGGATCCGCGGCGAGCCGCGGCGCACCCCGCGGAGGATGATCGCGGCCGCCTGCTCGGGGGTGAGCTGGGCGATCTTCTCAAAGCGCCGGCCCATCTCCTCGGCGCTGACGCCCGGCTGGGCCCGCGCCGAGCGGGCGATATTCGTCTTCACCCCGCCCGGATGGACGCAGTGGACCTTGACCGGCTCCTTGGCGATCAGCATCTCCTGGCGCAGTGCCTCGGTGAAGCCGCGGACGCCGAACTTGGCGGCGTTGTAGGCCGACTGGGTCGGGACGGCGAGCAGGCCGAACAGGCTGGAGATGTTGACGAGGTGGCCGTCCCCGGAGGCAATCAGCGCCGGCAGGTAGGCGTAGGTGCCGTAGACGACCCCCCAGAAGTTGATCCCCATCAGCCACTCGAAGTCCTCCAGCGGCATCTCGAGCACGTTCTTGGACACCGCCACCCCGGCGTTGTTGATGACGAGGTGGATCGCGCCGAAGCGGGCGATCACCGCCTCGGCGCTCGCGAGGTGCGCGGCCTTGTCGGCGACGTCGAGGGCGTAGGCGTGCACCTCCGCCGCACCGGCCGCGGTCGCGCGGGTGGCGGTCTCCTCGACGGCGGCGAGGTTGATGTCAGAGATCGCGAGCCGTGCCCCCTGGGCGGCGAGGGCGAGGCTGAGGGCCCGGCCGATCCCCGATCCGGCGCCGGTGATCACGCACACCCGGCCGGTGAACTGCGCGTGGGCGGAGTCGGCCATCGGTGCTCAGGCCTGGGCGGCCGGGGTGGACCGGGCGGCGGCGAGCACCCAGGCGATGAAGGCCGCCTGCAGCGGCAGGCGCGCGATCAGGGTGCGCTTGCCACCCGGGATCTTCGGGAACCGCTCAGGATGGAGGGCCATCTCCACATTCGCCGGGAAGACGGCGATCAGCGTCGCGATCAACAGGCGGGCGGCGAGCGAGCGGGTCGGCGGAACCATCAGCCCGAGCCCGCCGGCGACCTCCGCCACCCCGCTGGCGTAGACGAGCTCACGGTGGGCGGGCAGGTAGCGGGGGACGATCTGCTCGAACGGCTCGGGCACGGCGAAGTGGAGCAACCCGATGAAGACGAAGCTGGGGCCACAGAGGGAGCGGAGGGTGCGCATTCCGGGGAACGTAGTCGATTTGTCGCAGTCCTGTAGCCAGACGCGCACCCCGGCGATCCCCGCAACGATCCGCCCCACCACCCGTTAGCGTCAGAGAAGCCCGCCATGCCACGTCACCTGCTCCCCGTCCGTCCCGCCCGCCTCCGCCCACCGGTGCTCACCCTGGCCCTGCTGCTGGCGCTGCTCGCCGGCGTGGGGGCGTTGACGGCAGCCGCCCACCCCCTGCGACGGCCACCGGAACGGGCGCTGCTCAGCCTCTCCCCCGGCCACTTCAGCGTCTCGGTCGGCCCGGCGGCCCCAGAGTGGTTGCCCGTCTCCGGCCGTCCCGAGACCCTCACGCTGATCGCCGGCCGGCCGCGGTCCCGCGGCGCCGCGGGCGCGAACGCCTACGTCGGCGTCATCTCAGCCGGCGGGCATTGCGGAGCCACCCCGGCCGCCTCCCACCGCCCGTTCCTCACCTTCGGTGCGTTCTTTTCCGCCGCCGACTCGGCCCGCCAGGTCACACCGTTCACCCCCGACGGCGGCGGGGCGGGCGGCACCTTCCTCGCCTCCGGGAGCGGGGTCCGTCTGCCGGCCGGGCCCGCCGCCCGTGCCTGCATCTGGCTGGGATCCTCCCCGGGCACCGCGCCGGCGAGCACCCACCGTCACCGCCACCATCGCAGTCCCGTCCGGGCCGGCGCCCGGCTCGTCGCCAGCCCCCTGATCCCGGTCCTCAACGGCGTCTTCGCCGCGTCGGTGTCGAACCTCACCGGCGCCGGCGCCGGCCACGGTGGGCTGATGATGACCGCGATCTCCGGTGGACACCGGTTCACCTACACGACGACCCGCCTCGCCTGCGGCAGCACGAGCACCGAGCCGCCCACCGCGGTGCCGGCGGGCACCCCCGCCTCCGAGACGATCTCGCTCAGCCCGTCCCCGTGCACCTCGGACGCCACCACGTTCCGGTTCAGCGTCCCCGGCCTGGGGGCCCGCACGCTCACCTACCCGGTCACCGACGCGCTCGCGAACCCGCCCGTCAGCGTCGTCACCGGCGGCTGTGAGCTCGATCCGCTCACCGGCGTCACCGTCTCCGCCGCGCTGGCCTATCTCGCCGCTGACGGGTGCCGTCTCTCCGGGCTGCAGGTCAGCCCGTTCCAGCGGCCCCTCGGCCGCGGAACGGTCGCGTGGGCGGCCGTCGACGGCGGGGTCGCCGAGCTCGCCCCGAGCGGCACCGCTGTGACGCTCGTGCTGAACGGCCGGCCCTGACAGCGCGGACCGGGCGAGGCCCGCGTGGGGCTCCCATCCCCGGCCGGACCCGCCGGCCGTCCGGCACCGCGCGCGAGGCGCCCGCGATCTCGCTAGCGTCCCCCCCATGCTTGCCGTCTACGCAGAGTCGATCAACCCCGAGGATCCCCTCTCCGGACTCAGAATCGGAGAGCGACCCGACCCCGAACCCCCGGCCGGCTGGCGGACCGTCACCGTCCGCGCCGCCTCGCTCAACCACCACGACCTCTGGTCCCTGCGCGGGGTCGGCCTCCCCGCCGAGCGGCTGCCGATGACCCTTGGCTGCGATGCGGCCGGCGTCGATGAGGACGGCAACGAGGTGATCGTCCACGCGGTCATCTCCAGTCCCGGGTGGAGCGGCGATGAGACCTTCGACCCGCGCCGGTCGCTGCTGTCGGAGATCCACCCGGGCACGTTCTCCGAGCGGATCGCCGTCCCCGCCCAGAACCTCATCCCCAAGCCGCCGGAGCTGTCCTTCACCGACGCCTGCTGTCTGCCGACCGCGTGGCTGACCGCCTACCGGATGCTGTTCACCCGCGGCGGGGTCGTCCCCGGCCAGACCGTCCTCGTCCAGGGCGCCTCCGGGGGTGTCGCGAGCGCGCTGATCGTGCTCGGCTCCCGGGCGGGCGCGCGGATCTGGGTGACGAGCCGGACCGAGGCGGGCCGCGAGCTCGCCCTCAGCCTCGGCGCCGACGCCGCCTTCGACAGCGGCGCGCGCCTCCCCGAGCGGGTCGATCTGGTGATGGAGACGACCGGCCGGGCGACGTGGGGCCACTCGATCCGCTCGCTCAAGCCCGGCGGCACGCTCGTCATCTCCGGGGCGACGACCGGGGACGCGAGTCCGGCCGAGCTGAGCCGGATCTTCTTCCTGCAGCTGTCGGTCGTCGGCTCGACGATGGGCACCCGGGACGAGCTCGCCCGCCTCATCCGCTTCTGCCTCGAGCGCGACATCCGCCCGGCGGTGGACCGGGTGCTGCCGATCCGCGAGGCGCGGGAGGGGTTCGCCGCCCTCGCCGCCGGCGGTGTGAACGGCAAGATCGTCTTCGAGTTCTAGGCGCGCCGCCGACACGTTCTGTTGTGGGGACCGCCCCGTGAGGCGGTCCCCACACCCCGGCGCCCGGCCGTTTCAGCCCCCGGAGACCGCGAGGGCCCCGGCGATCGCCACCGGCGCGAGCACGATCCCGATCCGGCTGAGCGTGCGCGCGCTCGTGGGCGCCTCGATCCGGGCGGCGGTGCGCATCCACAGGAAGGCGGCGAGTGCCCCGGTGACGGCGAGGTTCGGGCCGAGGTTGAGGCCGATCAGGAGCGCCTGGGGGTGCGGGATCGGCTGGGCCGACAGCATCACCGCGGCGGGCAGGTTGTTGACCAGGACGCTCGCGAGCGTGGCGATCGCAGCCGTCTCGGCCCGGCCGGCGTGGGCGAGCAGGTGGGCGGGCCCGTTCCAGGCGCGGGCGAGGACGCCGAGGCCGACCGCGACGGTGAAGATCGCGGCGAGCACGTGCGGGGAGGCGGCGGCCACCAGTTCGCGGGGTGCGAGCCGCCGCCGGGCAGCGGTCAGCGCCGACAGGAGGACGGCGAGGGCGAGGACGGGGAGGGCCGGGTTGGTGAACAGCACCATCAGCGCGGCGGCGAGCAGCGCGCCGAACGCGCCAAGCCCGGTGAGGGTGCCCTCGGCGGCGTGGACGACCGAGCCGGCGGTCCGGTCGCGCCGTCGCTCGCGGAGGTCGGCGCGGAAGAGGACGGCGAGCCCGCCGGCGCTGAGCAGCGTCGCCACGAGCGCGGGGGCGAGCATCCGGGCGGCGAAGGATCCCGGCAGCGACTGGCCGGCGAGGACGAGCAGGTTGGTGAGGTTCGAGCCGGGCAGGTACAGGGAGGAGGCGTTGACCATCACCAGGGCCGCGTAGATGAACGGCCGCTCGGGGAGGCCGCGGTGGCGGGCGGCGAGGACGACGACGGGCATCACGAAGACGACGGCGGTGTCGAGGTTGAGCAGCGCGGTGACGATCGCGATCAGCAGGCAGGCGGCGCCGAACAGGACCGGGGCGGGCCCGGGCAGGGTCTCGAGGCGGGCGCCGAGGCGGACGAACACGCCGTCGCGATGGGCGATCGCGCCGAGGACGAGCAGCGCGGCGACGAGCACGAACGGCGGCCACGCCTGGCTGAGGGCGGCATCGAGCACTCAGCCGGCCGCGTCGGGGCTCGGCCGGTCGGTGAGATCGAGCTCGAGCTGGAGGACCTGGGGCTTGAGCGGCTCGGTGCTCGTCACCGGCCGGCCGCGCCGGGACCAGTGAGTGACGACCTCGCGGGCCCGGCAGCTGCGGTAGCTCACGCGCCGGTCCAGTGGCTGGATCGCCAGTCCGCCCGGCGCGTTGCCGGAGACGAGGGCGTGAAAGCGGCGCCCGAGCCGGTCAACCTCGACGATGTCTCCAGTCTCGATCCCCTCGAGCCGCATGGTCGCTGAGGGTAGAGGCGCGGTCGGGCGGTCCGCACGGGGGTCACGGGAACGAGGGGGGACAAATGCGTCGTGGGAACGCATTTGTCCCCCCTCGTCGGCCGCGTCGGGCCGGTGGGGCGGGGAACCGGTCACAGACGACCGCCGCGTGCGCCACGCTCTGGGGCGAACCGATGCTCCTCCTGCACCGCTCCGACCGAGCCGACGCGCTCGTCGACACCCTCGCCAAGCTGCTCGCCGACACGCCGGCTGACCCGTTCGCCCGCGAAGTCGTGGCCGTTCCGACCCCCGGGATGGAGCGGTGGCTCACCCAGGAACTCTCCCAGCGGCTCGGGACCGCACCGGGGCGCGCCGACGGGGTGTGCGCCGCCGTCGACTTCCCCACGCCGGGGCGCCTGCTGCACGCCGTCCTCTCCGCCGCCGGCGGAGAGGACGGCGACGCCGACCCGTGGCCGCCCGAGCGGCTCATCTGGCCGCTGCTCGGGCTCGTCGAGGAGCTCGCAGAGGAGCCGTGGCTCGCCCCGCTGGCCCGACATCTGCACGGTGAGACGTCGAACCGGTATCTGCGTGTCGCCCGGGTGGCGGCGCTGTTTGACCACTATGGCCTTCACCGCCCCGAGATGGTCCGCGCGTGGGCGGCGGGGTCGGGCGGGGAACACTGGCAGCCCGAGCTGTGGCGGCGCCTGCGTGACCGGCTCGGGGTCCCGAGCTTGCCCGAGCGACTCGCTGACGCGTGCGCGCGGCTGCGGGAGACCCCGGAGATCGTCGGACTGCCGCCGCGGATCGCGTGCTTCGGTCTCACCCGCCTCGCCGGGACCCACATGGCCATCCTCGAGGCCCTCGCCGCCGGCCGCGCCGTCCATCTGATGCTGCTGCACCCCTCCCCCGCGCTGTGGCGGACCCTCGCGGGCACGTCCCCACCCCGTCCTCTGCGCCGCGCCGAGGACGGCTCCGTCGACTCCGTCGCCCACCGCCTCCTCGCCTCCTGGGGCCGCGATGTCCGTGAGCTGCAGCTCCTCCTCAGCGGAGTCGAGTCCCGCGACCTCACCCCGGAGACGGGCACGACCGAGACGGGCACGACCGAGACGGGCACGACCGAGGCGGACGCGCCCGGCTCCGGAACGCTGCTGGGCCGCCTCCAGGCCGACATCCGTGCCGACCGGTCCCCGCCGGGCCCGCCGCCGCATGCGGGCGCCGTGGACGGCCGGATCGTCCCGGCGATGGGGGACCGCTCGATCCGCGTCCACGCCTGTCACGGGCGCGCCCGCCAGGTCGCCGTCCTGCGGGAGGCGATCCTGCACCGGTTCGCTGCCGATCCGACCCTCAAGCCGCGGGACGTGATCGTGATGTGTCCCGACGTCGAGGAGTTCGCGCCGCTCATCCAGGCCGTCTTCAGCGATCCCGAGCCGGGCGGGCCGACGCTGGCGGTGCGCCTCGCCGACCGCAGCCTGCGCCAGACCAACCCGCTGCTCGATGTCGCCGCCCGTCTACTGGAGCTCACCGCCGCGCGGCTCACCGCCTCGGAGGTGCTCGACTTCATCGACGCCCCCCCGGTGCGGCACCGCTTCCACCTGGACGGAGAGAGCGTCGCGCATCTGCGCAGCTGGGTCGTCGCCGCGGCGATTCACTGGGGCCTCGACGGCGCGCACCGGGAACCGTGGGGACTGGGCGCGATCGAGGCGGGCACGTGGGCGCAGGGGCTGAGGCGGCTGCTGTTGAGCGTCGCGGTCGCTCCCGGCGGCACGGACCGGGTCGGGCCGGCGCTGGCGGTGGCCGAGATCGACAGCGCCGAGATCGGACTCGCCGGCACGCTCGCGGAGATCGTCGAGCGGCTCCGGGTCGCGGTCACCGACCTCCGCGGCCCCCACTCACCGGAGGGGTGGGTGCAGGCGCTGATGACCGCCGTCGACCGTCTCGCGCTGCCCGCCGACGGTGCCCCCTGGCAGCGGGAGGAGCTCAGCCGGCTGCTCGACCGGGCGCTCGAGGACGCCGGGGGGGCCGACCTCCCCCTGTCGGCCGGGGAGGCACGCGCTCTCCTCGGCGCCCGCCTGCAGGGCCGGCCGACCCGGGCGAACTTCCGCACCGGGCATCTCACCGTGTGCACGCTGCACCCGATGCGCTCGATCCCCCACCGGGTCGTCTGCCTGCTCGGCCTCGATGACGGCACCTTTCCCCGCCACGGCACCCATGACGGGGACGACCTGCTCGCCGCCGATCCCCACGTCGGAGACCGGGACGCCCGCTCCGAGGATCGCCAGTTGCTGCTCGACGCTCTGATGGCCGCGGAGGAGGCGCTCATCATCACCTACAGCGGTCACGACGAGCGCACCAACGCGCCGCTCCCCCCCGCCGTCCCGGTCGGCGAGCTCCTCGACGTGATCGAGGCGACGGCCCACGGCGGGCGCGACAGCGTGCTGATCCGTCACCCGCTCCAGCGCTTCGACCCGCGCAACTTCCAGGCCGGTGCGATCGACCCGGCGCTCACCGGAGGCGCGACCGGCACGGCGACCCCAGCCGGCACGGCGGCCCCAGCCCGCGCGGGGGGGTCAGCCGACCCGGGGGGGTCGGTGCCGCTCGACGGGGCGTGGAGCTTCGACGCGGACGCCCTCGCGGGAGCGTGTGCCCTCAGCCGGGGGCCGGCCACGGCGGCCCCCGGGTTCCTCCCCGCCCCGCTCCCGCCACCCCCGGTCGAGCCGGTGGTGAGCCTCGAAGACCTCGTCGCCTTCGCCCAGCGGCCGGCCCGCGCCTTCCTGCGCCAACGCCTTGGCGTGTCGGTGTCTCGCTGGGAGGACGAGATGTCCGATGCGCTCGCGGTCGAGTTCGACGGGCTCGACCGCTACGGGGTCGGCCAGCGGCTGCTGGAGGCCGCGCTCGCGGGTGCCGACCCGGCGGAGGCGATCGACGCGGAGATCGCCCGCGGGCTCCTTCCCCCCGGGGAACTCGGTCGCCCGGTGGTCGAGCGAGTCAGCGGGCATGTGGCCGTCGTCGCACAGCGGGCGCGCGCCTCCGTGAACGCGGACCCGCGGACCTTCCAGAGCACCGTCCCCCTGTCCGCCGACCGGCGGCTCACCGGGACGGTCGCCAACGTGCACGACCGCACGTTGCTGAGCGTCACCTACGCGCGGCTGAACGCGAGGGCGCGGCTGGCCGCCTGGGTGCGCCTGCTCGCCCTCACCGCCGCCCACCCGGACGTCGCCTGGGAGGCGGTGACCATCGGCCGGGCCGAGCTGGGCTCGGCCTCGGGGGCGGTGACGATCGCCCACATCCCCGCTCTCGGTGCCGACCCGACCCGCCGACGGGCGGTGGCGGTCGCCGAACTCGAGCGTCTGCTCGCCCTGCGCGAGGAGGGTCTCACGCGGCCGTTCGTCGCCCCGGCCGCCACCGCCGACGCCTACGTCCGCGCCCTCGCGGCCGGCACCGACGCCGACCAGGCCGCGCTCGGGGCGTGGACCTCGGGCTGGAGCAACAACACCAGAACCCGCGGAGAGGACGCCGAGCCTGAGCATGCCCGTTGCTTCGGGGCGGAGCTGCCGCTCGCCGGCCTCGCCGCCGACGCCCCCCGCCTGTGGGAGGGCCTGTCCACCCGCGAACGCATCGACACCCAGTGACCGACCGACCCGCCGCCGAACCGACGGTGGACCGATTCGACCTGCTCGCCGAGATCCCCCCGGGGGTCACGGTCCTGGAGGCAAGCGCCGGCACGGGGAAGACGTACACGATCGCCGGCCTCGCGACCCGCTTTGTCGCCGACGGTGTCCCGCTCGAGCAGATGCTGCTCGTCACCTTCACACGGATGGCGACCGGCGAGCTGCGCGAGCGGGTCCGGGAACGACTGACCCTCAGCGAGCAGCGGCTCGTCGCAGCTCTCGCCGCCGCGACGGGCCCGGTTGGGCGCGCCGCCGTCACCGGTGGCGACGAGCTCGACCGGATGCTCGCCACGGGCTCTCCCGAGCTTCTCGAGAGCCGGCGGCGGCGGCTCGTCCGGGCGCTCGCCGAGTTCGACGCGGCGACGATCGCCACGACGCACGGCTTCTGCCATGAGGTGCTCACAGGGCTGGGCACCCTCAGCGACCTCGAACCCGAGGCGACGCTCACCGAGCACGTCGATGATCTACTCGAGGAGGTCGTCGACGATCTCTATGTCCGTCGCTTCCTCACCCACCGGGGCAGACCGCCGTTGAGCCGCGCGGAGGCGGGGACGATCGCCCGGGCGGCGGTGAGACACCCGGACGCGGTGCTGTATCCGCTGCAGGAGCCGACGGACCGGGACGCGGGGATGCGCTGGCGGCTCGCCGTCCGCGTCCGGGCGGACCTCGAGCAGCGCAAGCGTCGCCTGGGCGTGATCACCTACGACGACCTGCTGAGCCGCCTCTACGCGACCCTCACTGGGCCGCACGCCACCGCGGCGAAGGCGCAGCTGCGCGCGCGCTACCGGATCGTGCTCATCGACGAGTTCCAGGACACCGACCCGACCCAGTGGCGGATCGTCGAGGAGGCCTTCGGCGACGGTGAGCGCCGCCTCGTACTCATCGCCGACCCCAAGCAGGCGATCTACGCCTTCCGCGGCGCAGACGTCCACACGTACCTGCGGGCGGCCCGGACCGCCCGCAGGAGCGCCACCCTGGGAGTCAACTACCGCTCCGACGAACGTCTTCTCGCCGGCTTCGACGCGCTCTTCAGCGGGGTCCGGCTCGGGCATCCCGACATCATCTATCGCCGGGTCGGGGCGACGGCAGCCCACCGCGGCGGGCGGCTCGCTGGGGCTCCCGAGCCGGCGGCTCTGCGCTTCCGGGTGCTCGATCGCAGCCACCTCACGCTGACGCCGACCGGCCTCGCGGTGACGTCGGCGGCCCGGACCGCGGTCGCCGAGGACGTCGCCGCTGACATCGTCAGGCTCCTCGACAGCGGGGCGATGATCGAACAGCGCGACCGGAACGGAGCCGTCACCGGGACCGTCCCCGTGGCCCCCGGGGACATCGCCGTGCTCGTCAACACGCACCGCAACGCCGCAGCGGCCCAGACCGCCCTCGAGGCGGCCAGCGTGCCGACGGTGATCGCCGGGGCCGGCAGCGTCTTCGGCACGGACGCGGCCGGCCACTGGCTGACTCTGCTGGAGGCACTCGAGCAGCCCACCTCGAGCCTGCGCGCCCGGGGCGCCGCGCTGACCCCGCTGCTCGGCTGGGACGCCGCGGCGCTGGCGGGGGCAACTCCGACGGCGATCGAGGGGCTGCATCGCGATCTGCACCGTTGGGCGCGCCGCTTCAGTGAGGCGGGAGTGGCGGCGATGACCGCCGCGGTCCTCACCGACGCTCAGGTGATGCCCCGCTCGCTCGGTCGGCTCGGCGGAGAACGGTTGCTCACCGACCTCCAGCACGTCGCCGAACTGCTGCATCGAGCCAGCGTCGAACAACCCTTCGGCCTCTCGGCGCTCACCGCCTGGCTGCGGGAGCGGATCGCCGTCGCCGACCGGGAGGGCGCCCACGGCGATGACCGGACCCGGCGCCTGGACTCCGACGCCGCCGCGGTCCAGGTTCTCACCATCCACCGCAGCAAGGGACTCGAGTGGCCCGTCGTCTACTGCCCGTTCCTGTGGGACCCGCGGATGCCTCCGAGGGACAAGCAGCCCGTGACGTTCCATCGCGACGACCAGCGTGCCGTCGACGTCACCCTCAGGGGACCGGGCTTTCTCGCCAATGAGCGGGTCGCGCTCGGGGAGGACAGCGGCGAGCAACTCCGCCTCGCCTACGTCGCCCTCACCCGGGCGCGGCACCGTACCGTCGTGCACTGGGCCGGTACGTGGGCCGCCCGCGATGCGGCCCTCACCCGCCTGCTGTTCGCTCGCGCCGCCGACGGGACGATCGCGGCCAGGAGCAGCCGGCCGACGCCGAGTGACGCGGAGGTGCGCAGCGCCCTGACGGCACTCACCGCCGCCGCAGCGGACCCGGCGGCGATCGCCGTCGAGTCCGCCGGGCCGCCACCGCTGGCCCCGAGCTGGTCCGCCCCCGGACGCCACCCGGGGGCCCTCTCACGCGCCCGGCCGCCGGCGCGGATCGACACGAGCTGGCGGCGCACCTCCTACTCGGCGCTCACCGCCGCCGCCCACGAGGCGTGCGTCGCCTCCGAGCCCGAGGAGGGCACGCTGACGGACGAGCCGACCCCCGCGGCGGAGGCCCGGGACAGGGGGCCGCTCACCGCCGGCGGGAGCGGACACGCGGTCCCGCCGGGCGCACCCGACGGCTCGGAGCCGGTCGAGGCGACGCTCCCCCTCACCGACATGGCGCTCGGACCCGCGGTCGGGACGATCGTTCATCGCGCCCTCGACCGCGCCGACTTCGCCGCCGCCGACCTGCCCGCCGAGCTCGCCCGGGCGCTGAGAGACGCCACGGGACCCCAGGGCCTTCGCAGCCTCGGCTGTCCCGTTGAGACGGTCGCGACCGGGCTCGCGACGGCCCTGGCGACGCCAATTCACGCCCTCGGCGGGATCGCCCTCGCCGAGGTCCCGGCGGCCGACCGGATGGATGAGCTCACCTTCGAGCTTCCCCTCGCCGGAGACGGCGCGCCCGGCTCGGCGGTCGCGGCGACCCTCGCCGCCGTCGGTGCGGCGATCACCGCCGCGGAGACGGCCCTTCCGGAGCTGGCGGGCTACGGTGCCCGGCTCAGCGACCGCCAGCTCGGCCCGACCGTGCTGCGCGGCTCGCTCACGGGCAGCATCGACCTCGTGCTGCGCCTGGCGGGGCCCGGCGGGCACCCCCGCTTCGCCGTGATCGACTACAAGACGAACTGGCTGGCCGCCCCCGGGGTGGCGCTGAGCGCCCGGGGCTACACGCCCGCTGCGCTCGCGCTCGAGATGCAGCGCAGCCACTACCTGCTCCAGGGCCTCCTCTACACGGTCGCCCTCCACCGCCTTCTGCGCTGGCGCCTGCGGGACTATGACCCGGCCCGGGACCTCGCGGGCCTGCACTACCTGTTCCTCCGCGGGATGACCGGGGCGACCGGCACCGGCGGCGTGTTCTCCCTCCGGCCACCGGCCGCGCTCGTCTGCCGCCTCAGTGATCTCCTCGACGGCGCCACGACCGGCGAACCGGAGGCCGGCCGGTGACCGCGGAGGAGCACGGCGTCACCCGGGCCGTCGCCGTCGGCGGCCTGCTCGAGATCTTCAACCGGTCCGGCGTCCTCGATGCCGCCGATGTCCGGATCGCCGCCACACTGATCTCCCTCGCCGGTCTTGACCCCAACGATCCCGCCACCGAGCCGGTGAGCCTCGCCACCGCCCTTGCCGTGCGCGCCCCCCGCCTCGGGCACGTCTACGTCGACCTCGCGACGATCGCGAGGACGGCGACCGCCGACCCCGACCCCGACACCGACACCCCACCTCCCCTCACCACGCTCCCGTGGCCCGACCCGGCCGCCTGGACGGCCGCGGTGGCGGCGTGCACCCTCCTCGTCCGCTCCGGGGAGGCCGACGCGGGGCCACTCACCCCGCTCCGGCGGCTCGGCTCGCGGCTCTTCCTCGAGCGCTACTTCCGCCAGGAGCGGACGCTCGCGGAACGGCTCGCCGAGCTCGATCACCAGCCGGTCACCACGATCGGCCTGCCCCTGTTGGCTGACCGGATCGCCGCGCTGTTTCCGGCCCCGGCCGACCCGGGTCAGCGCACCGCCGCCGCCACCGTCGCCCTCCGCGGTCTCACCGTGATCGCCGGCGGACCCGGAACCGGCAAGACGACGACGGTCGCCCGGAGCGTCGCGCTGCTGCTCGAACTCGCGGCCGACCAGGGACGCCCAGCCCCGCTGATCGCCCTCTGCGCCCCGACCGGCAAGGCCGCCGCCCGGCTCACGGAGGCGATCAGGCAAGAGACGGCCGGGCTGAGCCTGAGCCCGATCGCCGCGGCGGGGCTGGAGAACCTCACCGCCTCGACGATCCACCGACTCCTCGGGGTGCGCGGCCCCGGCGGCTTCCGCCACGACAGCGCCCACCCACTCCCGCACGACATCGTGATCGTCGACGAGACCTCCATGGTGTCGCTGTCCCTGCTCACGCACCTGCTCGACGCCGTCCGCGCCGACGCCCGGCTCGTGCTCGTCGGGGACCCGGACCAGCTCTCGGCAATCGAGGCGGGCGCGGTGCTGAGGGACATCGTCGGACCGGCCGCCGCGGGCCCCGTGGTCGATCCGGCGATGGCCGCGATCCTCACCAAGGTGAGCGCCGACCCGCCCCCGAGGGCCACGGTGCACGGCGGTTTCGGCAGCGGGGTGATCGTTCTCTCCCACAGCCACCGGTTCGGCGCGCCGGTCGCCGCCCTCGCCGCGGCGATCCGTCGTGGTGACGCCGAGGCGGCCCTCACCGCCCTCACCGCGGGCTCGGCAGCGATCACCTGGCTCAACCTCGACGCCGCCGACCTCGCCGCCCACCCCGCGGCCGAGGCGACGGTGCGTGACGCGGTGCTCGCCGCCTTCGGGACGCTCGCCCGCGCGGCGCGCTCCGGTGATGAGTCCGCCGCGCTCACCGCCCTCGGCCGGATGCGCATCCTCTGTGCTCACCGCCACGGCCCCTACGGGGTCAACGGCTGGACCGACCGCAGCGAGCGCTGGCTCGCGGACGCACTCGGCGGGAGCCCCGAGCCGAACTACCCGGGGCGGCCGCTGCTGGTCACCGAGAACGACTACGAGCTCGGCCTCTTCAACGGGGACAGCGGCGTGATCATCACGACGGCGGCGGACGGGCCGACCGCCATCTTCCCGTCCGCGAGCGGGCCCGTGTCGGTCACCCCCAGCCGCCTGGGTCCCGTGCAGACGGCGTTCGCGTCGACGATCCACAAGAGCCAGGGATCGGAGTTCGCGACCGTCCTCGTCGTCCTCCCCGACTCCGAGGCCCGGCTGCTGAGCCGCGAACTGCTCTACACCGCGGTGACCCGCGCCCAGCGGGAGCTGCTGATCCTCGGCAGCGAGTCGGCCGTGCGCGCCGCGATCGAGCGGCCCGTGCACCGAGCCACCGGGCTCGCCGCACGGCTGTGGACCCTCCCCGCCACGGTCACGGCCATGGAGCCGTCCTCGTGAGCGGACGATCCCTCACGTTCCCGTGATCGCGATCACTGTGAGATGCCACACAGATGGCCGCGATCGGGGCGATCGCACCCCTCCGGAGAACGCGTCCGACCGATGTCCGTACTAACGTCCCGTAAATGTTCGCTCCCCGGCAGCTCTTCACGCGCACCCACAGTGCCCGCGTTTCCGTCAGCACCCCCGCCAGCAAGGCTCAGGAGGCGGCACGGGGTCCCGAGCGTCATCCGGCAATGCGTGGCATCGCCGTCTCCCCCGTTCACGGGCATCACTGCATCTGCGGGCGCTGTGTGCGCCCCGGCAGCGGCGCCTGAGCCTCGAGGGGCGCCCGCCCCGGCGCCCCGGCGATGAGCCCGACTCGACGGGCGCTGCTCGCCCTCGCCCTCGGCGGATTCGGGATCGGCACCGGCGAGTTCGTCATCCTCGGACTGCTGCCGAACGTCGCCGCGGGTCTGCACGTCTCGATCCCCCACGCCGGCTATCTCATCTCCGCCTACGCGCTCGGGGTCGTCGTCGGCGCACCCCTGTTCACGCCGGTCTCCGTGTGGATTCCCCACCGCCGCTTCCTCATCCTCGGCGCGGTATTACTCGCGGCCGGCAACGTCGCCTCGGCGCTGATGCCGAGCTTCGGGGCTCTGCTCGTCGTCCGCTTCCTCTCCGGCCTGCCTCACGGACCCTACTTCGGGGTCGCCTCCGTCGTCGCCGGACGGATGGTGAGCGAGGGCCGCCGCGCGAGCGCGATGTCGATCGTCTTCGCCGGCCTCACCGTGGCCAACGTGATCGGCGTGCCCCTCAGCACCCTCGTCGGCCAGCACTTCGGCTGGCGGGCCGCGTTCGCGCTCGTCGCCACGATCGAGCTGATCGCCGCACTCGCCGTCCTCCTCACCGTTCCCGCCGCGACGGGCACTTCCGACGGACCGCCGGTCCGTCTCATCCACGAGTTACGGGCCTTCGCCGACCGGCGGATCTGGCTGTCGCTGGCGATCGCGATCGTCGGCGGCGGGGCGATGTTCTGCACCTTCTCCTACATCACTCCGATGCTGACACACCTCGCCGGCTACCGCCCGGCGCTGATCACCCCGCTGCTCGTGATCTTCGGACTGGGCATGACCGCCGGGAACCTCGTCGGGGCGCGCCTCGCCGACCGGGCCCTGATGGCGACGGTCTACGCCGCCCTCGGCTCCGAGGCGGTGATCGCCGGGCTGTTCTTCTTCGCGATCCACAACCCGGTCCTCGCCCTCGGCGGCCTGTTCCTGTTCCCCTTCTGCGCCCTCGCGGTGCTCCCCGCGCTGCAGACGCGGATCATCTCCCTTGCCGGTGGGGCTCCGAACGTCGCCGCCGCCTCCCTTCACGCCGCCTTCAACATCGCCAACGCCGTCGGGGCGTGGGTCGGGGGTGCGGTGATCGCCGCCGGCCTCGGCTACGGCGCCCCGAACCTCGCCGCCGCCGGGATCGCCCTGCTCGGGCTGGGGATCGCCGTGATCGCGGGACGCCACGATCGGCCCACCCGCACCGTCGGGGGCGACGGCGAAGCGCGGAGGCCGACACGTGGGGGTCGGGACCAAGCCCGACCCCCACGCCAGCCGGTCAGGGATCACCACTGAACTACTACGTCCCAGGACTTGATTGAGTGTCTGCCTGGGCGGCGTGACACTCCCGACCACCGGGACTGGCCGCCCTCTCCGTGCGAACGGGGCGAGCGCGTGGCGCCGGTTGAACCCGAGGGCTCGTGGTCGAGTGGGCGATCCGCCGGTCCCTCAACCCTAGCGCGTCCGCCACGCCGGTCAGCTCACCCCCACCGACGGACCAACCGGAGCCGACACCGCATCGGCGGCGACGGCCGGGCGGGGCGCCGCGCCGAGGCCGAGTCGTCCGACGGCCGCCGACAGCACCGCCGCGCCGGCGATCACGAGCCACGCCCGCTCGAACCCGGCGGCCTGCGCGGACCGGCCCGCGGGGGTTCCGAGCACGGCGACGAACAGCGCGACCCCGACGGCGAGGCCGACCTGCCGGAGCATGTTGAGAACCGCCGACCCGGTCGCGAACGCCGCCGGCGGGAGCGCCGCCGATCCTGTCGCCATGAAGGTCGGCATCGTCAGGCCGACCCCGATTCCGGTCAGCAGCGTGCCGGGGAGGACCTGGCCGAGATAGTCGGGGTGCAGGCCCGCGCGGAGCGCCCACCAGACGACCCCGGCGGCGTAGAACAGCGACCCGACGGCGATCACCCGCCCGGGACCGAAGCGGGCGATCAGCCGACCGACGAGCAGGAACGAGCAGACGGGGACCATCAGCGGCCCCGGCGCGAAAGCGAGCCCGGTGTGCAGCGCCGACCACCCCCACACGTTCTGCATCCACAGGACGATCGACAGGAGCATCGCGCCGAAGGCGACCGAGAAGGTCAGCGACACCGCGGAGGCGCCGGAGAAGCTGCGCACGCGGAACAGCCCCGGATCGATCAGCGGATTTGGCCGGGTGCGGGTGTGCCGCGCGAACGCGGCGACGGCGACAGCGCCGAGGATGAGCGCGGCGAGGACGCGGGGAGAGCCCCACCCCCAGGCGTTGCCTTCCACGAGACCGAGCGTGAGCGCCCCGATCCCGGCGGTCACCAAGAGTGCGCCGGCGGCGTTCGGGGGGGCCACCGGGTGGCCGGGCACCCGCGGCAGACGCCACCACCCGACGGCGAGGGCGACGATTCCGACCGGCACGTTGACGAAGAACACCCAGCGCCAGCCGGCGGCGACGAGGAGACCGCCCACCACCGGCCCGAGCGCGGCGGCAAGCCCGCCGATCGCCGCCCAGGTGCGGACGGCGGAGTGCCGGCGCTCCGGAGCGGTGGTGGCGAGGATCAGCCCGAGCGAGGTCGGGGTCATCAGGGCGGCGCCGACGGCCTGGACGAGCCGGCAACCGATCAGCGCGCCGAGGGACGGGGCAAGCCCACAGGCGGCGGAGGCGGCGGTGAAGATGAGCACGCCGAGCAGGAACCCACGCTCGCGGTCAAAGCGCTCGGCGATCCGCCCGAACAGCACGAGCAGCGCGGCGTAGAGGATGGCGTAGCCGTTGAGCACCCAGGAGAGGGTCGAGAGGTTTCTCTGATGGAGGTCGCGGGCGATGCTCGGGAGGGCGACGTTGACGATGAACAGGTCGAGGCTCGCGAGGACGACGCCGGCGCAGACGATGACGAGGACGAGTGGGGCCGAGGCGTTGCGGGACGGTGCCGCTCCCCCAACCCTCTGACTTAGGGAGTTCATAGCCAGGACCCTACCACATGCTGACTTAGCTACGCAACTGTCAGCTAGACTGCGGCCATGGACGCATCACCCCCCGCCACTCTCCGGGTCTCGGCCGACACGCCGGCGCGCGAGAGCTGGCCCCCGATCGACGACCAGTGCCCGATCGGCCGGACCCTCGACGTCGTCGCGACCCGCTCGGCCTTCCTGCTGCTCCGTGAGGCCTTCTACGGAGCGACCCGGTTCGATCAGTTCACCGACCGCGCCCAGATCTCGGACCCGGTCGCCGCC
Organism: Conexibacter sp. DBS9H8; assembly: GCF_023330685.1. Lineage (GTDB taxonomy): Bacteria > Actinomycetota > Thermoleophilia > Solirubrobacterales > Solirubrobacteraceae > Palsa-465. The sequence goes on along the minus strand of NZ_CP097128.1, from coordinate 1,755,820 downwards.
GCGCGCCTGCGTGAGCTCGTCAACGCCGGGCTGATGGAGAAGGTGCCCTACCGTGAGCCTGGACAACGCACCCGGGCCGAGTATCACCTCACGGCCAAGGGCGCCGACCTCCTGCCGGCGCTGCTCGCCCTGTTTGACTGGGGGGATCGCTGGACCTTCGCCGGCGGCGCCCGGATCGGCCTCCGCCACGCCGGCTGCGGCGCGCCTGTACACGCCGCGCTCACCTGCGCAGACGGTCATCCCGTCAGTGCGTCGGAGATCGAGCTGCACCGCCGGCGGTGATGGTGGCGAGGCGGCGCTGGAGGAACCGGCGTTCGGGGCCGGCGGGAGCCTCGCCGATCGCTCGGCGGTAGGCGGCGGCGGCCTCCCGGTCCCGACCTGCCCGGCAGAGCAGATCGGCGCGGGCGGCGGGCAGCAGGTGGTAGCCGGTGAGCGTCCCGTCGGCATCGAGCGCGTCGAGGCGGGTAAGCCCGCCGGTGAGGTCCCCGGACAGCGCGACGGCGACCGCCCGGTTGAGCGCGACGACCGGCGTGTCGAGGATCCGAGCGAGCTGGCCGTAGAGGGCGGCGATCTGACCCCAGTCGGTCGCCGCGGCCGTCGCCGCCCGCGCGTGACAGCCGGCGATCGCCGCCTGAAGCCCGTACGGGCCGGCGGGACCGAGGGTGTGCGCGCGCTCGAGCGCGCGCTGGGCCTCCGCGATCATCGGTGCCTCCCAGCGGCTGCGGTCCTGATCCTCGAGGCGCACGAGCTCACCGGCGGCGTCGACGCGGGTGGCCCGCCGTGAGTGGTGAAAGAGCATCAGGGCGAGCAGGCCGAGCGGCTCGCCGTCACGGTCCCACAGGTCGGTGAGGATCCGGGTGAGCCGGATCGCCTCCTCACAGAGGCTGACGCGCACGAGCTGACCGCCGCCGGCGGTGAGGTAGCCGCCGTTGAACATCAGGTAGAGGACGGCGAGGACCCCGGACAGGCGGTCGGGCAGGTCGGCCTCGGCGGGGACTCGGTAGGGGATTGCCGCGGCGGCGATCTTCGCCTTGGCCCGGGTGAGGCGCTTGGCCATCGCCGCCTCCTCCACGAGGAAGGCGCGGGCGATCTCGGGCGTGCTGAGCCCGCCGAGCATGCGCAGGGTGAGGGCGACCCGCGCCTCGAGGGCGAGGGCGGGGTGACAGCAGGTGAAGATGAGGGCGAGCCGGTCGTCGGGGATCGCCGTGGCGCCGGGGTTCTCCAGGTCGGCGATCTCGTGCGCTCCGGGGCTCACCGTCGCCCGCCCCGGGTCGCGCCCGATCTGCTCGAGCAGCTCGCCGCCGCGCCGGCCCCGGCGCAGGCGGTCCCGGCCGCGGTTGACCGCCACCGTCGTGAGCCACGCCCCCGGCCGGTCGGGCACCCCCTCCCGTGGCCAGCGCGCCGCCGCCGCCGCGAAGGCGTCGGCGGCGCACTCCTCGGCGAGGTGCCAGTCACCGAGGCGGCGGATCGTCGCGGCAAGCACACGACCCCACTCCTCCCGGAAGGCAGTCTCGACCGGCGTCTCACGCGACGGGTTCAGGCCTCCGGAAACGGTCGCACCTCGACGCGATGGAAGGCGGCGAGCGGATGGGCGGCGGCGAGGGCGACCGCCTCGTCACGGTCGGCGCAGCGGAGGATCGCGATCCCGGCGAGGAACTCCTTCGTCTCCACGAACGGACCGTCGCTCAATAGGGTCTGACCGTCGCGTACCCGGACCGTCGTCGCCGTGTCCGCCGGCTGGAGAGGGCTTCCGAACACGAGCCGGTCCGCGGCGCCCTGTTGCTCGCCCCAGGCCCGGGACTGGGCGTGGATCGCCGCCTCGACCGCCTCGGCCTCCGGGATCCCGTCGACACAGAACATCAACAGGAACCGCTCACCGGGTTCGCCGACCGCGGCCGCGAGCGCCTCAGCGGCCCCGTCGAGGGAGACCTCGGTCGGGAACGGGCGCAGCTCGAGTGACCGGAACCGGGCGATCGGATGGGCGGCCGCGAGCGTCACGGCGGCGTCGAGGTCCGCGCAGGTGAGCAGGTCAAAGCCGGCGATGAACTCCTTGGTCTCCGCGTACGGGCCGTCGCTGATCAGGGTCATCGCGTTGCGCACCCGCACCGTCTTGGCCTGGTCGGGGGGAGCGAGCGGCTCACCGTAGATCCGCTGGGTGCCGCACCGTTCGATCCAGACGTCGATCTCCGCGCCGACATCGGTGCCGGCGGGGATCGGCTCCCCGTCACTGCAGACGAGCATCAGGTAGTTCATCGCCAGCCTCCGATCGGGGAGTGGCGAACGTAGATCGTTTCGCGGGCGCCGTCAACGCGCGACGCGATCCGGCGAGCGCGCGCGTAGAGGTGTGGGCGGGGTGTCCTCATCACTGTCTCCTTGGTCGTCTGTGAGAGATCTCACCCCTACGACGAACGGGCCCCCTTCCCCAGGACACCGTCACCTGACAGCGTGGGGCCACCATCGGTGTCCTGAGAACAGCCACCCGGCAGCTCACGCCGCTCGCCCTGGCGGCGGCCGCCCTCGCGCTCGTTCTCCCCTCCTCGCTGATCGCCGCCGACAGCGACCTCCTGCTGGCCATTCTCGTCCTGCTCACCGCGCTGGGCATCTCCGCCGCTCAGCTGCGCGGACTGCGCCGGCACACGCGGACGATCCTCGGGCTGTCGGTGCTCCCGCTGTTCGTGCTCGGGTTCACCGGGTGGGCGCTCGGGCGCCCGTTCTCACCGGCGGTCCAGCACGGCCTGCTCGGCACCGGCCTCTCCAGCGCGGAGGTCGCCAGCGTCGGGCTCGTCGGCCTCGCGAGCGCGGACGCGACCATCGCCCTCGGGGTGGTGACCGGGTCGCTCGTCGCCTCCGCGGTGCTCTCCCCCATCGCCATCGGTCTGCTCAGCCCCGGGACCCAGGTCAACGGGAGCGCGCTGCTCGGCCGCTTCGGGCTCGTCGTGATCGCGCCGCTCATCCTCGGCGTCGCCGTCCGGTCGGCCCGCCACAGCGGCGCGTGGCTCGCCGCACACGACGAGAGCCGCGACGGCCTCGGGGCGCTCACGGTCGTCGCCCTCGTCTATGCCGCTCTGAGCGGAGCCCACGGAGCCCACGGCCTGGCAAGCGCGACGCTCGCCGGCGCCCTGTTCCTCGCGCTGTCGGCCGGGCTCGCGGCGGCCTGGAGCCGGCTCGCCCGGCGATGGACCGGCCGTGGCGTTCGTGTCGCTCCCGGCCGAGCCGGCACTGAGCGCCGTGGGGGCGACCTCGCGGCCGGCGGGGAAGGCGACAGCGCCGACCTCAGGGTCGCCGTCATCCCCGGAGCGTTCACGATCGCGATGCGGGACTTCGCCGTCGCGGCGACGCTCGCCACCCAGGCGTTCGGGTCGCGGGCGGGCACGGTCCCGGGGATCTACGGCGTCCTCATGCTGATCGGCGGCAGCCTCGCGGCGGTCAGGCTCCGGGGACGAGCCCCGGAATCCACGTCGTTCCCGCGAGCGGCACCCGAGCCATCGCCGCGGCCTCCACGGTGAGCGCGACGAGATCCTCCGGTTCGAGGTTGTGAACGTGGGACTTTCCGCAGGCGCGCGCGATCGTCTGGGCCTCCATCGTTAGCACGCGCAGGTAGTTGGCCACCCGGCGCCCCCCTTCGAGCGGATCGAGTCGCCGGGCCAGCTCGGGGTCCTGGGTGGTGATCCCGGCTGGATCCCGGCCCGCCTGCCAGGCATCGTAGCTGCCCGCGTGGGAGCCGAGGCGGACGTACTCGTCCTCCCACTCGGGGGCGTTGTCACCGAGGGCGATGAGCACCCCGATGCCGATGCTGACGGCGTCGGCCCCGAGAGCGAGCGCCTTGGCGACGTCCGCGCCGGTGCGGATTCCCCCGGAGACGATCAACTGGACCTCCCGGTGCAGACCGAGGTCGGCAAGGGCGCGCACCGCCTGAGGGATCGCCGCGAGGATCGGGATCCCGACGTGCTCGATGAACACCGACTGACTCGCCGCCGTGCCGCCCTGCATGCCGTCGAGGACGACCGCGTCCGCGCCCGATTTGACGGCGAGGGTCACGTCGTAGTATGGCCGGCTCGCGCCGATCTTAACGTAGATGGGGATGCGCCAGTCGGTGATCTCTCGCAGTTCGAGGATCTTGATCTCGAGGTCATCCGGTCCGGTCCAGTCCGGGTGCCGACAGGCGCTGCGCTGGTCGACGCCGGGCGGCAGATCGCGCATCGCGGCGACCCGGTCGGTGATCTTCTGGCCCAGCAGCATTCCGCCCCCGCCCGGCTTGGCGCCCTGACCGACGACGATCTCGATCGCGTCGGCGCGCCGGAGATCATCGGGGTTCATCCCGTACCGGCTGGGCAGGAGCTGGTAGACGAGGGTGTCGGAGTGGGCCCGCTCCTCCTCGGTCATCCCGCCGTCGCCGGTCGTCGTCGAGGTCCCGACCGCCGACGCACCCCGGCCGAGGGCCTCCTTGGCCTGCCCCGACAGGGCACCGAAGCTCATCCCGGCGATTGTGATCGGGATGTCGAGGGCCACCGGCTCACGGGCGTGGCGGGCGCCAATGGTCACCCCGGTCCCGCAGCGCTCGCGGTAGCCCTCCAGCGGGTACCGAGACATCGACGCCCCGAGGAAGAGGAGGTCGTCGAAGTGCGGCACCCGGCGCTTGGCGCCGAACCCGCGGATCTCATAGATCCCCTCCCGGGCCGCACGTTGGATCTCCGCGATCGTCGCGCGGTCGAAGGTGGCTGACTCTCGCAGTGCCGTCATGGCAGATCAGTAGCTCCCGGCGTTGTCGACGTGGAAGTTGTAGAGCTCGCGGGCGGAGCCGTAGCGACGGAACTCCGCGGCGGACGCTCCGTCGATTCCCGCCTCGGCGAGCAGCCGCGTGATGCGAGCGAGATCGTCGCTGTCGAGCTCCTGCTCGACGCAGTCGGCGCCGAGGGAGGCGACCCGACCGCGTACGTAGATCACCGCCTCATAGAGCGAGTCGCCGAGGCCCTCCCCGGCGTCACCGCAGACGAGCAGGGTTCCCGACTGGGCCATGAATGCGCTCATGTGGCCGACGGAGCCGCCGACGACGATCGCCGCCCCCTTGAGGCTGATGCCCGCCCGGGCGGCCGCGTCGCCGTGGACGACGAGCAGCCCGCCGTGGGCGGTCGCGCCGGCCGCTCCGGAGGCGTTTCCGAACACCTCGACGCGGCCCGACATCATGTTCTCCGCGAGCCCGACCCCGGCGCTGCCGCGCACGGTGATCTGTGCCTGGGCGTTCATGCCCGCGCAGTAGTAGCCGACGTGCCCGTCAAGCTCGACCTCCCACGGCGCGTTGAGACCGACGGCGAGCGCGTGGGCCCCGTCCGGATGACAGACACGGACGGCCCCGCCGTGCGGGTCATGGAGGAGGGCGTTGAGCGCGCGGACGGACTCGACGCGCAGGTCGAAGCTGTGGGTCTCCGCGGTCGTCGCCATCAGGCCACCAGCGCCGATCCCCAGCTGTAGACCCGTCCCGGTTCGGGCTCCCAGGTCTCCGCATCCTCGGCGCCCTCGAGGGCGGCGATCGCGCGGTACTCGGAGGCGATCGCCACCCAGTCGTCGGTCTCGGCCATCACCGCTGGCTTGCAGGCGATCGGGTCCCGGAGCACGGCAAAGCCCTCCGCGGTCCCGACCGCGAAGGTGAAGAACCCGTCGAGGTCGGCGAGGCAGCCCTCGAGTGCCTGCTCGAGCGTGGCGCCCTCACGCAGGCGCCAGGTGAGATAGCCGGCGGCGACCTCCGAGTCGCAGTCGGTGCCAAAGGCGATCCCCTCGCGTTGGAGGTCCCGACGCAGCCGGTTGTGGTTCGACAGCGACCCGTTGTGGACGAGGCAGAGGTCCGCGCCCGTGGAGAAGGGGTGGCTCCCCTCGGTGGTGACGCGGCTCTCGGTCGCCATCCGGGTGTGACCGATCCCGTGGCTGCCCGCGAGGCCGGAGATGCCGAAGCGATCGAGCGCCTCCCGGGGGGTGCCGACCCCCTTGTAGATCTCGATCACCTGCCCGGAGCCCATCACCGACACGGCCGGAGCGTGGTGGCTCAGCCACGCCTGGGCGGTCGCAGCGTCGCCGGGGACGAAGAAGATCGCATGGCCGGCGCACGTCTCAAAGCTCACCGGTCCCGCCACGGCCTCGCCGAGCCCGTCGGAGATCGCCGCCCAGTCGGCGCCGGGTGAGGTTCCGTCGATCACCTGCAGCGACAGCTTGACGTGCCCGGGCGGAGCCGGGTCACGGTAGAGCGCAACGCCGGCGCTGTCGGGACCCCGGTCAGACAGCAGGGTGAGCATCTTGGACAGCTCGGCGCCGAGCCGATCACCGAGCGCCGGGGTCTTCAGGTAGAGACCTGCGATTCCGCACATGGGTGCCACAGTAGGCTCGCCCGGAGCCTGCGGCAATGGGCGCCGGTGGCACAGTTTGCCTGGTGATTGTGGAGCGTCGCCACAGCCCCACGGTCGCCTCCTCACGCGTCCGGCGTCCGCTGGCGCGGTCCTCAGCGACCGCCGCCGAGGACGTCGATCCGGCGCTGGGCCGAGCGGACCGAACGGAGCGCCGTCTCGAGGTCGCCACGGGTGATCGGACCGAGCTCGGACGGGTCGATCAGGTTGTCGGGCGGACGGCCCGCCTCGATCTGTCGGGCATGGTGGGCAAAGCGCAGCCGGGTGATCACGTCGAAGGCCTCACGCAGTTCGGCGCCGACCTCCGCGTCGAGGGCGCCGCTGCTCGCGGCGGCCTCGATCCGGTCGAGGGTCGGGGAGATCGTCACGCCGGCCGCGAGCGCGTGGAAACGGACAAGGTTGACGAGGGGAATGATCCCGCCGCGTTTGATGTCGAGGCGGTCCGACGGCGCGTCGAACTGACCGGTGAGCAGCCGTCCCCGGCGGTTGAGCGCGACCGGGGTCGCAGCCCCGACGCGGGCCATGAGCCGCATGAAGTCGGGGTGACCGCGGGTCGCCCGGATCCGGCCGGCCAGCTCGGCGCTGAGTCCGAGCCCGCCCGCCGCGCTGCGAAAGTCAAAGGCGACGCTGGCCCGGATCATGTGCGACTCGTCGGGGTGGGCGAAGCAGGCGTCGAAGGTGGCCACCCACCCCGCCTTGGACATCCGCCACAGCGGCGTCGAGGCAAGCACCCCGTTGTGGTCGACCCCGAAGCCACAGCGGGTGAGGCCGTCGTTGACCTCGACGCCGAGGCGGGCAAAGTACTCGTCGGTCGCGGCCTCGGAGCCCGCCGGCGGGTCGGCGTAGGCGAGGGCGTTGTCCTGATCGGAGCTGAGGGTGAACTCGCGGCGGGCGGCGGAACCGAGGTCGAGCCACGACCACGCAATCGCGCGGCCGGCGTCCGCCCCGGGGTGTCCGTGCCGGGAGAGGGACAGGTCGATCAGGCGAGCGACGATCGCGTCGTGCTGGAGGCTCAGCACGCGCCCGAGGTCGCGGGGCGGAACCCCGGCCCGCTCGAGCAGGACGAACAGGCGGGGAAGGTGCTCGGCCGAGCGGATGAGGCCGGCTTCATCGGCGGCGCCGAGGATGGTGTGCCGGAGCGCGATCGGGCTCGTGACGTCGAGGCCGACGAGTTCGGCGGCGGTGAGAATGCCGAGGATCGGTCCCTCTCGGCTCGGAGGATCCCCGCGGGTGACCGCGATCGCACTGACCCCGGCCGCGAGCATGTCGACCGCCGCCTCCACGGCGAGCTGGTGGACCGACGTGGTCGGCACCGGGCCGCCGAGCGACCGGGCGGGCGCGTCGAGCCGGAGCCGTCCCTCGGCGAGCGCGCCGCGGATGTCCGCGTCGGTGAGCAGCGCGACCGCGTCGTCGGGAGTGCCGATCAGCAGAGCGCCGCCCCCGGACCGGTGCAGATCGGAGAGGGCGTCGGCGACGGTCGCCTCGAGCGGGAGGAAGCGGGCCGGGGCCATGATCGCCGAGACCGGGGTCGTGCCGACATCCCGCACAAGCTGGGCGGCATACCCCTGCCGGACGAGCCGGGCGCGCAGACTGTCGGCGACGAAGGCGACCCCGGCCGGGCTGGCGAGGGCCGCGCGGGCCGGCCCGGGGGCGAGCTGGAGGCAGCGGACGACCTCCCGGGTGCGGACGGTGTAGGCGGGCGCCATCCCCGTCAGCAACGACGGATGACCGAAGCAGCCGCCCGGTTCGAGCACAAGCACCTGCCGACCGTCGTGGAGCAACTCGACCGATCCGCTGATGAGAACCCACATCCCGACGGCGGGCGTCCCGTCCTCCACGAGCACGGCCGTGTCCGGCGGATAGGTGACGAGGCGGGCGGAGGCCGCCAGGGTCAGCCGCTGTTCCTCTGAGATTCCGTCAAAGGGCGGGGTGCGCTCGAGGATCCGCGCGACACCGGCCGGGTCATTGCCGTCCCCGGTCATCTCCGTCCCGGGCCATCCGGTCCGCGCCTCAACCGACCGCGCTCACGGTGACCTCGAGCCCGTGCACGGCTGAGCTGTGGCCATGTCGGTGGGCTGGGACGTCGTCAACGCGTTGACGTTCGCCCCGCCGATCAGTTTGGGCCAGCCGCCCTTGGGGATGAGCGCGACCCCTGCGGGCAGATCGGGGCTGATCCTGACGGGGAGGGCGAGGCTGCCGGCGGCACTGACGACCCGGGCGAGCGCGCCGGCGGTGAGGCCGCGGGCGTCAGCGTCAGCGGCGGCCAGGCTCAGCGACAGCGTCGACGTCGGCGTCGGCGCGCCTCGCCCGGCGGCGCGGGCGTCGGTGGCGAACATCGAGTTCAGCGATGCCGCCGCGGCCGGGGAGTGCAGGCGCAGTCGCCTGCCCTGCGGGCGGGGATCCCCGTCGGGAACGGCGATCACACCGTGCCCGTCGCGGCGCGCCGGTTCTGAGACGAGCTCGATCCGTCCACTCGGGGTCGGGAAGGCCAACGAGGCGTCACGATCGAACGGAGTGACCGGCTCGGACGACGGCCAGACCGTCCCGGCGAGCGCGAGCTCGGTGAAGGACATGCCGACGTTGGCCCGGTCGAGGATCTCGGCGAGCACGCTCTCATCCGGCTCCCCCAAGACCGCCTTGGGCGCGCCCGGGACATCGATCTCCGCCGCCGGGCATCGAAAGATCTCACTGTTGGGAAGCGCCGCACCGATCGGTTCGACGGCCTTGACCTGAGCGGAGAGGCAGCGGTGGAAGTAGGGAACGACGAGGTCATCGCACTCGAGCCAGCTGGCGGCCGAAAGCACGACGTCGGCATAGTCGCAGGTGTCGGTGGCGAACAGGTCCCAGACGACCGTGAAGAATCCTCGCGGCGGAGGGCGGCTGTCAACCGCCGTTGTTCGGGGTGCGAGCTGAGCGGGTTGACGTTCGAGCAGACAAGGGCGCGGGATCGCTGCGGGTCGGCGAGCATGTCGGCGAGCTCCATCAGGGACGCGGGGCCGGGAACGTCGCAGAACACCTCGGCCCCGGACCGGTACCTCTCGTCGATGCACCGGCTCTCGGCGCCGTTGAGGTAGAAAAACCCGGAGCCCGGCCGACCGCGGCTGACCGGGTGCTGCGGATCGCCGCGGACGTGGACATCGCCCCGTCCCGCACCCGGACGACGGCCCCGCAGGCGTCGTAGCAGTCACGCGGACAGGTCGTCCGGACCTCACTGGCCATCGTCGACCAGGTGCACCGGGACCGCCGCCCGCCGCTTGACCTGCTGGGGCTCCTGGGACCAGAGCATCGGCCCGACGAGCCGGTTGACGTTCGGGTCGGCCCCCATCACGATCGCGCCGGCGCCGACCTCCTCCGCGAGCGCGCAGATCCGCTTGGCCGGGTTCCGCGTCCCGAGAACCTGGCCCTCGGCCTCCACCCCCTGGCGCCGCAGGCGCTTCACCGCCCGGGCGACGATGTCACGCTGCTCCTCCCATTCGGCCTTGGTCGGCATCAGACCGGGGTTGGGCAGCCCGAGCGCGACGCCATGGACCCGGGCCATCGACAGGACGAGCACGCCGCCCTCCCCACCGGCGGCCAGCTCGGCCGCGAGCACAATGCTCGCGGCCGAGAACGGCCGTCCCTCGCTCGCCAGCAGCACCTCGGCCCGACGGTCGGCGGGAATCGGCCCGCGGACCCGCGCCCCGGCGAGCCGTCCGTCTCCGGCGCCGAGCCGGATCGCCCGCTGGCGCGTGCGCCGAGCCGCCTGCCCGAGGGCGCTCATCACGCGCCCTCGACGGCGATGCCGGCGTCGACCTGGAGTGGCGGGCCGACCCCCGCCGCGCCGGGGTCGCGCCGATCCTCGACGTAGCGGCGGTACAGATACATCGGCAGGTACAGCGCGAGCACGCCGAAGCCGAGGAAGTAGAACAGCAACGTCGACTTGCCCGCCTGCGAGCAGGAGCAGGAGGCGTACTTGGGCCCGCCGTAGAAGTAGATGACGAGAAAGAACACGGCCATCCCGAGCGCGACGTACTTCATGAACTCCGGCAGCCGAACCGGACGCGGCAGGTTCGGACGGTACTGGCGCAGGTACCAGTAGGCGACGAGCACCGGAATCATGATGATCAGGTAGCCGACGTTGGAGAACGTGTAGATCTGCACGGCGCCGCCCATGAACACGACGGCGATCGAGCAGGCGACGGTGAAGGCCATGCCGCCCGAGGGCACTCCGTGCCGGTTGAGCTTCTGAAAGAAGCGGGGGAAGTTCCCGTCGACGGACATCTGGTGCAGCGAGCGGGCCGTGCCGGTGATCGCGTTGAGCGCCGACAGCACGAGTGCGATGATCAGCATCAGGGCGATTACCCATTTCAGCGCCTCCGAGCCGGCTCCGGTCCCGAACACCTTGGAGGTGAAGTCGATGAAGATCGTCTTGGGATCGACGAGTGCGGCGGACCCGAGCGCCTTGGTACCGAGCACGATGACGAAGGCGACCGGGATCATCGTGTAGATGAACAGCCCGTAGCCGCCCTCGAGGTTGAGGGCGATCTTCGCGTCCCGGGACGGGTTCTTCATCTCCCCGACATAGCAGGCGGCCGCCTCCATCGCCAACACGTTCCAGGTGAGCAGGAACGAGAACATCAGGTACACCGTGAACCAGTTGTGCCCGTAGATGTTGGCGAAGAAACCCGAGCCGTCGGTGCGGTGGAAGTGGAAGAGTTGGCCGAAGTGGGCGACGGAGGGGTGAAAGATCCAGGAGATCGCCAGGAACGTCATCGGGATCATCGCCAGCAGCCCGAGGGCGGTGGCAAAGCCGGTTCCGAACTTCAGCCCCATGTAGGAGGGGATGAACATCAACAGGATCCCGACGACCGAGATGCCGACCGCCCAGTACTCGACGCTTGTGCCGAGGGGCGCGAACGATGCGGTGGAGAGGTGCAGCAGGTCGATGACGTAGTAGGAGGCGAGGATCATGTTGAGCGGCGCGACCGGGAACCAGCCCAGCCAGTACCCCCATGCGCCGAAGGCCCCGAGGTGCTTGGCCAGCCGCGGGAAGCGATCCTTGAAGGCCGGATAGATGTAGGACGGCAGCCCGCCGGCCCGCTCGGGCATCATCGCCGCCAACTCCGACAGCAACAGGCAGAGGATCCAACCACAGCCGGTGATCAGCACCATCACCGGGATCGCGGCCGCACCGAGAGAGACCACCATCGTCGGCCCGATCCCCGTCACGAGGATCGTGCCGGCGAGCCCGATCACGAAGGCGCTCCACCAGTTGCCGGTCTTCGGCATCCCAGCGTGCGCGTACTCGAGTGAATCAACCTCCTGAACGACAGCCACTGTCCACCACATCCTCTCGATCGTTTGTGTCCGTGCCCTGGCCACTGCTGTTCACTGAGGCAAATCGGTCCGGCTGGCCCCAGTGACCCGACCCCGAAGCTGTCGAGGATGTGCCGGACCGACAACGGCTCGGGCGCACACATTCGGACGGGTCCGTGTGTCGGCCCGCCACACGGACCTCCGGTCCTGTCGCTCCCGACCGCGGGTCCGCTGTCGACGCGGGGGATCGGGCCTACCGTCCCGACGGTCGGCGACCGCCACCCGTGTGGTGGCCGCTGCGCCCGGACCCTCAGCGAAAGGATCACACGTGGCCGTCTATCTCAGCATGCAGCGCGTCCGCTTCTCCAGCCCCGACGCGTACGAGAAGTTCAAGGTCGTCTTTGCCGACACGCGCCGGCATCTGATGACCCTCCCCGGCTTTCTCCATCTCACCTGGTGGGAGCACCCGGACGACCCCGGCTGGTTCAACGAGGTGAGCATGTGGGCGAGCATGGAGGCGCTCCGGGACTGGCACCTCAACACCTACCACAAGTACGCCAAGGCCTGGGCGGCCAACGGCGCGATCATGGAGGACATCATCACGAACTTCGAGCTCGCCTCGACCCGGCTGCTGCGCGTCTGCCCGTGCTGTGGCGAGTTCCAGGATCGGGCCTACGATCTCGAGCACGAGCAGGCGACGCTCGCGCAGCCCTGCCCGACCTGCACCTTCACCTTCCCGGTACTCGGCGAGCAACCCTCGAGCTTCGCCGTGTTCAAGGATCTCGCCGCCGGGCCGGCAGCGGCGGCGATCCCTGAGCCGTCCGCACTGGAGCCGGTCGGCGGCTGATCTCTGGCCCGAGGGCCAACGCCACCGCCGCCGGCCCCTGGCACTCTCCGGCCATGAGCGTGTCTGTCGGGGACCCCGGGCCGGTGGCGAGGTCAGAGGCGCTCGCACGCCTCAGCCAGCTCGCGGAGGCGGTTCGTGAGGCCGCCGAGCAGTTGCAGCTCAGCGCGACCGCCGTCGCGGGAGGAACCTCCGGCCGGCCCGGAAGCGAGGCGGCGCCCGGCGGCGCCGCCTCGCTGATCGACGATCTCCTCGAGCACGCGCGCCTCGAAGAGGGTGAGGTGATCCGTCGGGCCGCCGAGCTGGGGTGTGATCTCAGCCTCGGTGCCCAGGCGCTCTGTGTCGAGCTGTCGGTTCGCCGCCCGGCCTATGTCACCGCGATCATCGCCGACGGCTGTCAGGAGGTGCTCGTCCACAGCCGGATCGGAGAGCCGGTGCGGCTGTACGCCGTCCTCCCCTGCACGGGCTCGTGTATCGCCGGCAGCCTCGGCGCGGTCCGCGCGCTCGCCGGGCGGATCGCCCCCTACGGGCTCGTCGGCATCTCCAGCTACCAGTCCGACCCCGCCGACCTCGGCCGGGCGCTGCGTGAGGCCGAACTCGTCCTCGAGCTCGTGCGCAGCTCAGGCCAGCGGGTGGTGGAGGAGATCGGCAGCGGCACTTACCGCCTGCTGCTGCGGATGCTCGCCGCCGACCCGACCGGCCTGCGTGACTTTCACGACCAGATCGTCGCGCCGCTGCTCGCCTACGACGCGCGCCAGGAGACCGAGCTCGTCAGCACCCTGTGCGCCTACTTCGACGCGGACTGCAACATGAACGCGACGGCGGAACGGCTGCGCGCCCACCGCCACACCGTCGCCGCTCGACTCGACCGGATCTTCAGCCTGACGGGACTGAACCCGATCCACTACGCCGACCGCGAGCAGCTCGGCCTCGCGCTCAAGGTGCACCGGCTCCTCAACCCGCTGCTGGCAGCGGGCGACGGTGCAGCCGGGCGAGCTTGATCGCCAGCTCGAGGGAGAGCAGATCGTCGTGCTCGAGGGACAGGCCGGTCAGCTCCTCGATCCGGGCGAGCCGCTGGCGCAGCGTGTTCGGGTGCACGTAGAGCTGACGGGCCGACTCGATCACCGACTGGCGCTCTGAGAGGTAGCGCTCGAGCGTGTCGAGCAGCGCGGTGCGCCGGCGCCGGTCGTAGTCGATCAGGAGGTCGACGGCGTCGCGCATGCGATCCTGCGGCGTGTCCTCGGGCGCGATGTGGACGAGATAGCGGTAGGCGCCGAGGGCACCGTACCCGACCGCGCCGCCGGCCCCGACAAGGGCGCGGCCGATCGTCGCGGCATCGACCGCCTCCCGGTGGCAGCGCACGAGCTCCTCCGCGCCGTGGTGGACGCCGGACAGGCCAAGCGCGACGCCGTGTTCGGCCCCGACTGCCCGGCTGTCCTCCAACAGCGCCTCCGCCCGCTCACGGGCCGGGTGGTCGAGCACGATCAGCGCCCGCACCGGACCGGGTCCGGCCTCCACGGCCGTGCGGGACGCCCGCTGGGCGAGGGCGAGGCCGACCCGCTCTGCGGTGGCGCTCCAGTCTGCTGCGGAGGTGTCGCCCCCGCCCGCCGGGGTCGCACAGGCGATCACGTAGGGCCGGGAGAGATCGCAGCGCAGCTCCCCGGCCTTGGCGGCGGCGAACTCGGCGTTGCCCGCGGCGAGCGCCTCAAACAGATCCTTGACCGTGTTGGTCGTCGTCAGGTCCTCGATGAGGGCGACCCGGGTGAGCGCGACCGCCGCCAGGTGCGCGATCGCCCGGGCGATCTCCCGCTCCTCACGGCGAAACTCACGGTCGGCGGCGGGAGCGCAGGCGAGCATCCCAAGCGGCTCCTCCCCGGCGATCAGCGGGATCGTCAGCAGAGCGGGGTCCATCAGCAGGTCCGCCGGGGTCCGGGCGACGGGGGCGGCCGCGTCCTCGGGAGCGCGGGCGAGCAGCTCGACGGCCGTGCCCTCTCGGGTGAGCCGGTAGAGCGAGCAGCGGCCGGCCCCGAGCAGCGCCCGGGCTCCCCCGGTGACGGTCGCGGCGAGCGCGCCGGTCCCGACGGATCCGGAGACCTGCTCCGTGAGCGCGGCGATGCCGGTGAGGACATCGACGCGGCGGCGCTCACGGTCGTATGCCTGCGCGTTCTCGATCGCCCCGGACACGAGCGAAGCGATGTGCTCGAGCAGGTTGAGCACGTCCTCACCGAACTCGTGAGGGGCGCGGGTGTGCAGCACGATCACCCCGATCGCCTCCCCTCCGCGGCTGAGGATCGGCACGGCGACCATCGACTGGAAGTCCTCCTCCCGCAGCAACGGCACGTAGTTGCTGCGGGGATCGTCGGCCAGGCCGTCGCGGAGAAAGGCCGAGCGCCGGTGCCGGACGACCCAGCCGGTGAGTCCCTCCTCGACGGAGAAGCTGACCGCGTCGACGGCCTCGCTGAAGACCGGGGAGGCGGCCCGGATCGTCACCGTGTCCCCGTCGACGAGGTAGATGAAGCAGGCGTGGCAGGCGGTCGCCTCCGTCGCGATCTCAACGATCCCGGCGAGCATCGGGCCGAGCTCAAGGGAGCTGGAGACGAGCCGGATGACGCGGTAGAGCGTGGCGTTCTCCGCGGCAAGACCGCGGTCGTCAGAGGAGTGGGCCACCGGATCGCTCATATGTGCGCGAGGGACATGCTAGCCGACCGGTTACCGGCCTTCTGGACATTGCGACCCCACCAGAAGGCACATATACCTCTGAGACGATGAGCACCGCACCCCAGAATCCGGACGACGTCGCCAAGATCGTCGCTGACAAGGGCATCGAGTTCCTGTTCGCCCAGTTCGTCGACATGCACGGCAAGCCGAACGCCAAGCTCGTGCCCGCCACGCACCTCGATGCCCTGTTGACGGAGGGGGCGGGCTTTGCCGGGGCCGCCGCGGGAGCGATCGCCCAGACTCCCGCCGACCCCGACATCAGCGCCGTTCCCGATCCGGCGAGCCTGACGATCCTCCCCTGGCAGCCGAACGTCGCCCGCTTCGCCTGCAACCTGCAGGTCGAAGGGGAGCCCTGGCCGTACTGTCCGCGCACGATCCTCAGCCGGGCCCTCGCCCGGGCGGCGAGCGCCGGGTACGAGTTGAAGGTCGGCGCCGAGCTCGAGTACTTCCTCCTCCGACGCGACCCTTCCGGGGCGCTCGGGCTCGCCGACGAGCTCGACACCCTCGATCAGCCCTGTTATGACATGCGTGCGCTCACCCGCAGCCTCGACTTCGTCACGACGGTCGCCCGTGCCCTGGAGACGCTCGGCTGGGACGGCTATGCGACCGACCATGAGGACGCCAACGGCCAGTTCGAGCAGAACTTCACCTTCGCGGACGCGCTCACCACCTGTGACCGGGCGATCTTCTTCCGCTACATGGTCGAGTCCCTCGCCCAGCAGCGGGGCATGCTCGCGACCTTCATGCCCAAGCCGTTCGGGCATCTCACCGGAAACGGCTGCCACTTCCATCTCAGCCTGTGGAAGGACGGTGAGAACGTCTTTGACGCGGATCCAGCGACCGATCCGCACGGCCTGGGGATCTCCCCGCTCGGCTACCACTTCATCGGCGGGCTCAAGGAACATGCCCGGGCCTACATCGCGATCACCGCGCCGACGGTCAACTCCTACAAGCGTCTCAACGCGGGCGCCCCGACGAGCGGGGCGAGCTGGGCGCCGGTGTACGTCTCCTACGGGCACAACAACCGCACGCAGATGTTGCGGGTCCCCGGGCCGGGCCGGATCGAGGATCGCACCGTTGACGGGTCCAACAACCCGTACCTCGCGGCGACGGCGATCCTCGCCGCCGGCCTTGACGGCGTGCAGCGCGAACTCGACGCGGGCGCCCCCAATGAGCTCAACCTGTATGAGTCGACGCCCGCATCCCGGGCCGCGGCGGGCATCGCGATGCTGCCGGAGAACCTCCTTGACGCGACCCGAGAGCTTGCTGGGGACGCGGTCCTCCGCGACGCCTTCGGCAGTGGACCCAAGGGGGACTACCTCGACTACTTCATCGCCGTCAAGCAGGCCGAGGCCCGGGAGGCGCACGTGCAGATCACCCAGTGGGAGCTCGACCGCTACCTCCAGCTGTTCTGAGGCCGGTGGGACGTGACGGAGCGGTGTCTGCGTCCGCCGAGTCCGTCCGAACTCTCCGCCGGGTCAGTCGGAACGCTCAGCGGCCGGTCCGCTCCGCGTGCGGGTCGGCGCTCGCGTCGAGCAGTTCGCCGACGGTCGGGGGCCGTCCGTGTCCCCCCCACAGCGTCGCCAGGGCGATGAACGCGGCGGCGGTCGAGATCGCGTCGGCGAGCGCGTGGTGGGCGGGCTCGGCGGTCTGCCCGAGCGCCGCCGCGAGCGCCGGCAGCGAGAGCGCGGGCGGACCGTCGCCGCGACTGCGCGCCAACCAGCGGTGCCCGAGCCGCTCGGTGTCGGCGACCGGCGGCATCCGCACACCCCGCCGGGCGAGCGGAGGGGCGAGGAACGACCGCTCGACGCTCGCGTGGTGGACGATCGGCACGCGACCGGCGAGCGTGTCGATGACCATCTCCATCACCTCATCGAGCGTGGGCGCTCCGACGAGCTCCTCCGCGCGCACGCGGTGGGTGAGCAGGGCCGCGACGGAGGACCGGCGGGAGGTCGCCACGAGGCTGTAGCGGGCCAGGCCGAGCTGGACGCGTCCGCCGCTCACCACGACGAGGCCGGCGGCGACGATCTGATCGGCGCCCGGATCGAGCCCGGTGAGCTCGAGATCGACAGCACACCACTCCGCCTCATTCCAGGGGGTGCGCATCTGTGGCCGCCCGTGCTGGCGGTAGCGGGCCACCGCCGGGGTGCGGCGTGAGGGGGCTCTCATCGAAGCCGTCGCTGGACGGCGGAGATGGTGAGGAAGACCTCGCGGAGCTGGCTGCGCGTGAACGGGCTGAGGGTGGCCACGTCGATCCGGTCGTCGGGGGGGACGCCGGCGCTGATGCACTCGAGCTGATGGCCCATCCGCAGCTCGAAGGCGAGCGTCAACGCCTCCGTGAGCGCCCGCGCGTCCGCGGCGTCGATCAGGCCGAGCTCCGCCGTCGCCGCGAGCCGTTCGGGCGTCCCCGCCCCGGTCTCCCCTGCCGCCCAGCCACCCCAGCGCGCGAGCGCCTCAATCGGCACGACGGCCGCCGTGGCGATGTCAAGCTCCTCGGCGCGCCGGTCGTCGGGATGCAGCAGCAGCCCGGACCGGTCAAAGCCCGTCGGGACGGTGAGCCTGAGACACTCCTCGGCGAGCAGGCGCAGCAGGACCTCGCGCAGCGAATCTGTCTCGACACCGTCGGGCAGCAGAGCCGGCGGACCGGCGAGGGGACGGCGGTCACAGAGGACGAGGCGGGCGAGTGGATCGCCGGCGAGAGCTCCGCGCACCCACTCCGGCGCGGTCTGTGCGGGGACGGGGTCGGGTATCCCGCAGGCGCCGAGCAGCGCCGCAAGCGACGTAGCCGGGGCCGGGACCGGGACCGGGATGCGGGCACCGACGCTCGCGGCGATCGGTCCGGAGGCGGGCGTCAGCTCACGGCGAGCGTGGCCGGCGAGCGCGAGCCACAGCGACGGGCACTCCGGACTGGGAGCGGCGCCGCTGAGCTCGAGGGCGCGGACGATCAGCGCGTCCGTGAGCGCCGAGAGGACCCGGGCGATGGCGAGCGCCGCCACGCCCGCCCGGTGGAGGTCGATGAGGACCGGCATGATCGTCTTCGATGCGGCCGCCAGCCCCGATTGGTCGCCGGCGGCGTCGATCAGGCGCCGGATCCTGAACCAGGCCCGCTCCCGGGGGGCGCTGAGGTCGCTGTCGGAGACGATTCCGACTACCTGGCCGCTGCGGGTGAGGACCGGGACGTGGTGGAGGCCGCGTTCCAGGAGCGCGAACATCACCTCCGCACCGAGCCGGTCGGGGGTGACGGTGAACACCGGGGTGGTCATGATCGAGCCGACGGGCGCCTCTGCACTGACCCCGGCGGCGAGCACCCGGCTGCGCAGATCATGGTCGGTGACGATCCCGAACCCGTCCACCCAGCCGCCGGCCTCGGGCGGCCCGGCAGGGTGTCGCTCGAGGCGCACGAGGGCGGCGTCGGTCCCGGCCTGCGTCATCTCCGCGGCCACCTCGGCGATCGGCTGCTCGGGCGAACAGAGCACCGTCGCGGTGCGGATGAGATGGGTCACCGCCCGGTTCGCCGGGTCGCCCGCGCGGAGCGCGAGCATCCCGTGGCGGGCTCGGGCGAGCAGCGGCCCCGCGCTCTCGGCGGGAATCCGGTAGCAGAGGGTGTCCTCAGCCGCCCGTGCCTCAAAGCCCGGCGGCATTCCGGCGAGCATCGCATCATGCCCGAAGCTGTCGCCACTGACGAGCAGGTCAAGCAGCCGGCCGGCGTGCACGATCCGCACCGCGCCGGCGCTGATCACCCGCAGAAAGGTCACGGGCCCCCCGTCCTCGGTGAGGATCGCCGCGCCGCGCGGATGGAACTCCAGTTCGGTCGCCTCGGCAAGCTCGGCGAGCTCGTCCGCCGCCAGCGCGTCAAAGGGTGGGCGCATTCCGAGGAACCGGATCAGCTCTGTCCTGGCGAGATCCACGCCGGGGTCGCTTTTAGTGCGGTGAACGCGGACCGCGCGCCGGCTCGGGCACCCGCTCGATGCAGAAGGCCTCCAGATCCCGGTCCGGGGCACTGCCGGTCACGAGCCAGCGGGCGAGCTGCTGGCCCGCTGAGGGTCCGGTCTTGAAGCCCGTTCCGCTCCAGCCGCAGGAGAGCCACAGCCCCGGGAGCGCGGTCGGACCGAGGAGCGGACGGCCGTCCGGAGTCATGTCGAGCTGGCCGGCCCGGCGGGCGATCACCGGTGCGCCGATGGCCGAGGGAAGCCGCCGTTGCAGGGCGGGCAGGGCCGCGTCCATAAACGACCAGTCCGGCGGCTCGGGCTCGTCGTCGGGCGCGTCGAGGACGACGTCATCGAAGGCGCGCCGACCGACGATCGTCTGCTGCGGCGGGTCGGGACGGAAGTAGATGCCGCCGGCGGCGTCGATCACACTGAGGTGCCCGGGGACGGCGCGGGGCACCGTCAGCAGCGCGATCACCGTCGGCGTGAGCGGCAGGTCGAGCCCGACCCCGGCACACAGTGCCCGCGAGCGGACGCCGGCGCAGACGCAGACCGCGCCGGCGAATACCGGCCCGGCGGTCGTGTCGGCCCCGATCACCCGGCCGCCGGACTCGATCAGGCCTGTCGCGGCGACGCCGAGGCGCAGCTGCGTGCCGGCCCGTCGGGCGGCGGCAGCAAGCCCGGCGGTCGTCAGGGCGGGGTCGGCAAAGCCCGACCGGGGCTCGTAGGCGACCACCCCGACGTCAGAGATGTCGAGGTTCAGGTCGATCTCGGACAGCCCGGCGGCGTCGAGGATCTCGGTGTCGATCCCGCAGCCCGCCAGCATCGCCACCCGCGCCCGGAAGCGGCCGTCGACGACCTCCTCGACGGTTGGGACGTAGGCGAACCCGGTCGGCGTGAACGGACTCTCGCCTCCGATCAGCTCGGAGAAGCTCTCAAACAGGGTAAGGCCCGCGAGCGCGAGCCGCGCCTCGACCTCGCTGTCGTAGTGGGTGCGGATGAGCGCGCCGCTGCGCGCCGTCGACGCCGAGCCGAACGGTCGCGGATCGATCAGGGCGACCGCCAGACCCTCCCGGGCGGCGAACAGCGCGACCGACAGGCCGACGATCCCGCCGCCGATCACGAGCAGGTCGGGGCTGTGGGGCGGACGGGCGGGGCGCTGAGGCGGACGGTCGGGCGTCGGAACCGGCACGCCGGTGATTGTCGGGCTCCGGGGGCACCCTCAACAGGTGTCCGTCGCCCACTCCTGCGCCGGCCACTATGGATCGCAGTACATGGCGGCGGCGTCCGCGCTGCGCCATTCTTGACGCGTGGTTGGCGTCAGCCCGGAGCACACGAGCGTTCCCGCCTGGCCGACCGATCCCGGTGAGATCGACCCGGCGGGGCAGAGCTTCCAGGTGCTCGGCTCAGGGCGCGACGGTGTGCGTGTCGCCCGGGCCTGGCTGGCCCAGATCGCCCGGACCGGGCGGCCGGTGCTCAGCCACGTCGACGGGCACACCGCGCCGGAGCGGTCTGTGGCCGTCGCCGCGCTCGGCGCGTCACTCGCCCGTGCCCGTGTCGGCGTCCGGGTGATGATCGCCGGCCCTGAGCTCGTCGCCCTCGACGCGATCGCGGCCGCCCGGGCGGCCGGGGCGATCGACGCCGAGCTCCGCGTCTGGGTGAGCGACCGCGCGCTCAAACGGGTGTACTGCCCTCACTGTCGCACCTTCACGGTGGCCCGGGTGCAGGTCGCCGACACGTTCGCCTGCGGCGGCTGTGCGCGGACGCTGGTCGTCTACCACCACCTCTCGCGCCGCCACGGCGCATACCTCGGCTTTCTCGCCGACGTCCAAGCGGACGCAGGCGACAGAGGCGCAAGCGGATGAGCACTCCCGAACAACGGCTCTGCGTCGCCACGATCCGCCGAACCGGCACGGTCGCCCACCTGCGCCTGGGCCCCTCCGACGGGCGTCCGCTCGGCTCGTTCACCCCCGGCAGCCATATCCTCATCCAGACCCCGGCGTCGGTCAACGCCTACTCCCTGACGGGCCCTCACGTCGATCCGGGCGCGTATGAGATCTCGGTGCAGCGCCACCGGGACCGCGGCGGCTCGGCGTGGCTGCATCAGCTCAGCGTGGGCCACACGGTGTCGGTGTCGGGTCCGGTGAGCGGCTTTGCCCCGGTCCTCTCCGCCGCCCACCACCTGTTCATCGTGGGCGGCATCGGGGTCACCCCGATCCTCTCCCACGTCCGCGCAGCGGTCACCGGCTCCCGATCCTTCGAGGTGATCGACGCCCACCGGCCCGGGCCCGCCGCACACCGGGACGAGCTCACGCGACTGTGCGGCTCCCGGCTGACGACGGTGACCGACCGCGGCGCGCTCCTGCAGCGGCTCACCGAACGGCTCGCCGATCAGCCCCTCGGCACCATCGCCTACCTGTGCGGGCCGGCCGAGATGATGGCCGCCGTGCGAGCGCTCGCCGATCGCCTCGGCTGGCCGGCCGAGCGGATCCGCTCTGAGGCGTTCACCGGAGTCGCCCTCGCCCCGGGCCGCCCGTTCCGCGTCCGGCTCGCGCGATCCCGGCGTCGAGTCGCCGTCGCCGCCGGCGTGTCGCTGCTGGAGGCCCTCGAGACTGCGGGTATCGCCGTGCCCCACCGCTGCCGCCAGGGGGTGTGCGGCGAGTGCCGGGTCGGCGTGCTCGCCGGCCGACCCGAGCACCGCGACCTCTACCTCACCGAGTCCGAGCGGGCGTCCGGAGACGCGCTGATGGCCTGCGTGTCACGGTGCCTCGACGACGAGTTGGAGCTCGCTCTGTGAGCTCGCCGCCGGTCATCCCAGACCGGGTCGCCCGGTTCCCGTTCCCGTTCCCGGAGGCCCACTACCGCTACTCGACCAACGTCGAACCGGCCCGGACGCCGGTCCGAACCGCCGCCGGCGAGTGGGGCCGGTGGCTGATCGACGCCGACGACGGCTACCGGGACGAGCTCGCCCTCCGCGCACAGATCCTCGCCGCCGACCCGAGCCGGATGGTGAGCGCCCCGCACATGGCCGACGCCGCCTGGGACACCCTCCTGCTCTGCCTCGGCGAGCTGGCGGCCGCGCACCCGGAGGAGATGGTCCTGCACCGGGACGGCGCGGTCTACCGCTGGTGCAACCGCCGCCTTGATGAGGAGCGCCACTTCCGCCGGGGCGACGCGGACTCCCTCGGCGCCGACCCGCTTGCCTACGCCGGCTCCCAGGTCCAGGAGGACATCGTCCTGCTCGAGCAGCGCGAAGGCGAGCTGTGGGCTGAGGCCGGCCTCGTCACCTTCGCCGCCGACTGGTCGCTCGCCTTCGACATCGGCATGACGTTCCTCGAGATCCACGGACCGGTCCCGCGCGTCCACGTCGAGGGGGTGATCCCCCGGGCCCACGCGTTCCTGCTGCGCCTCCAGCCCGACGCCCCGTACCGGCGGACGAACTGGACGATGTCCGCCGACCCGCGCCTCGACCAGTCGACGGAGACCTACCCGGAGTGGGGTCCCGCGCGTGAGCGCGCACTCGTGGACCCGGCCGCCGTCGGGCAGCTGCAGCTGCGCGTGGAGGTCCAGCATCTCATCCGTCTCCCGACCTCCGGGGCGATCCTGTTTCTCATCCGCACCCACCTCCTCTCCCTCGAAGCGCTGATGACCGTCCCCGAATGGGCGCGGCGGTTCGCTGAGGTGCTCCGCGAACTGCCGGCCGACATCGCCGACTACAAGGGGGTCGCCGGCCTCCGTGCGCCGGTGCTCGGGTGGCTGGAGCACCCCGGTCCCGGCGCCGCGAGCCGCGAACGTCAGAGCAGGTCGGCGGCGCGCTCGCCGACGTAGAAGGCGAGCGCGTGGTCGGGGGTGCTGAAGTGGATCCGCGACCCCCGCGGGAAGAAGATCGCATCCCGCTCACGGGCGACGAGCCGCTGGCCGGTGTCGTGGTTCTCCAGCAGCAGCTCACCGGACAGGACGACCTTCATCTCGTCGTACTCGTACACGTAGAGCAGCGGCTCGTCGCTGTGGTGCAGCTCGAAGAAACCCGAGCACATCACACACCCGTCCGGGTTCTCGTACACATCGGCGATGAAGCCGTCACCGGCGTGAGCGGTCATCTTCGGCAGGTGCCTCCAGCCGTCGGAGATGACGCGGAACGGTGTCTGAGCGCGGGCGGTCGTCATGGCGCGATTCTCGTCCCGGCCGCCCCCCAGGACCATGTCGGCGCGTCCACTTTGGCGGGACTGGCGGTAGGGGCCGGGCACATCCGGGCACCGGCGCTGGCCGACCGCGACCGACAGGCCCTCAGCGGTGCGGCCCGGCCGGCACCCGTCGCGGGGTGGCCGGGGCGGGACGGTGCGGAGTCCGGCGGGGCCCGGGGTCGCTCACCCGCTGAGGCGCCGGGCTGCGCAGGCGCCAGCCACCGGGGGTGCTGTGCTCGAGCGGCAGGGTGCCCGTCGGACCGCTCGGCGTCATCGGCCCGCGGTCGGGCCGCATGTTGCCGCCCGGGCCGCCGTCGCCGTCGTCACCGTCGCCCTCGGCGCCCCCGTCGCCGTCGGCCTCGGGTCCGCGCACGACCAGCGGCATCCCGAGCACGACGAGCGGCATCGCGAGGAACGGGACGAGACCGGCCGCGCCGGTGAGCAGCGCGCCGAGCGGCAGCGCGAGCATCATCAGCAGGACGGAGCCACGCACGAGAACGGTGGCCGGAGAGCGCATACCCCATTAACCCCTGATCCACCGATGGGCTGGGTCAGAGTTCTTTTTTGCGGTCGCTGGGCCGGTTCTTGCTTGATGGGAGGTGCTGGCGGGGTTGAACGGGGTGCCAGGTCTCTCGGCTATCGGGTCCAAAGCGGTTTTCGGGGTCGGTTTGGGGCGGCGGTGATCGCGCCCGGGGTGAGCGGAAGGTCGGCGGGAGTTCAGTGAGGCCGGGACCGGCCGGTCGGCCGGTCAGGCGGCTGGGAGTGCGCGTATCCGTGCGAGTGCGGCGAGGTAGTCGCCGTGCCAGGGCCAGCGGGCGGGGAGGTGCAGGGTCCAGCCGCGTGCGTGTCGGGTCAGCCGTCCGGTGATCTGGATCAGTCGGCGCCGCAGGGTGCGGGCGGCGCGGATGGTGCTGTTGGGCAGCCCGATGATCTGGGTCCATCTGAGCAGGTTGTGCGCGAGTGCGGCGAGCACGGTCCAGGCGGCGTTCGCGTAGAAGTGACCGGAGGGAAAGTGCTGAAGAGCCTGGTCTTTGAGGTCGGCGATGACCTGCTCCACGACGGCGTGGTCACGGTGTTCGGCCTCGACCAGGGCGAGCGCGTCGGTGCGGTTGGTGATGAAGCAGAAGTGTCGCCAGTCCGGCCAGAGCATGAGCTGCTCAGGGTCAGTCAGGCGGGTGCGGCGCACGATGAGACGCCGGTTGTTGTAGAGAGTCTCGGCGATCTGGGCTTCACCGCCGTCGGGGTACTCAATCGACTGCCAGTCACCATCTGCGATCCCATGGATCGCTGTGGTCACAGCCTTGATGTTGCGCACCCCGATGGAGTACTGCCAGCCCTTGGCCTCCAGCAGCTCGAACACCTTCATGTTCCAGAACCCCGAGTCTGCGCGCACGAGCTTTTGCCCGGTCGCACCGGCGCGTTCGACGCGGGCGATCAGTTCCTCACAGAACCGTTTGACACCCTTTTGCGTGTTCGCTGATCCCTTGCGCAGTCGGATGTGCAGCGCCTCGCGGGTATCGGCCCGGGTCGCCAGCAGCGGGTGATATCCAAACAGCTTGGTGTACCCGTATCCCGCTCCCTGTTTCAGTGGGCCGCACACCTCCCCGACGAAGCTGTCGATGTCGATCACCAGCCGGGCGTGGCCGGGGCCCGCGCCGGCCCGCCACGCACGCGCCAGCGTGTCGCCGAGCAGCTTGTCGAGCTGGCGAACATGCCCGAAGGTGAACGCGCGCAGGAACGTGCCCAGCGTCGAGGGCGCCGGCATCCACCCGCCGAGCAGCCGTCCGGTCCGGCCCGCCCGCAGCACCTGACAATCATCGATGCAGTCCGCGCCGAGGACCATCGCGAACAGGACCGCCATGACCTTGCGGCCCGCGTTCGCCGCCCCCGGACGGTCAGACCGCAGAGAGATCAGCCGGCCGGCGAGTGACTCGACCCCAAGGCGCCGCGTGAGCGTGCTGACCAGCGCGATCCCGGCGTCAGACACCGCCCGCTCATCATCAAAAACGACCTGGACGCCGTCCAGTCCGACCGTCGTGGCATCGTTCACCATGAAGGTGACCTCCTGATCGCAGGCCGCGACCGCCGGAATCGGTCGCTTTTAACCTGCTCAGGAGGTCATTCTTCACACGACCCCGGACAGAACCACCCCACAGAATCAGTGGATCAGGGCTAACGCCGAAAACCCTGTCGCTGACCAGTCGTGGACATAAGAATTCCTCAAGGGACGTGCCGTCGGGCCAGCTAACGTCAGCTCGGTGCCCAGCGAGTCGCTCCGCGCCGTCGAGGATCTTCCCAACGTGCACCTGCGACCCCGGCCGGACGGGAGCGAGGAGGTGGTGCTCGCCTTCCCCTACGACGGCCACCTCGTCGCCGCCGTCCGCACCCTGCCGGACCGCCGCTTTGACTGGGATGCCCGGGAGTGGATCGCCCCCGCGACCGACTGGGTCGCCGCCCGGCTCGGGGAGATCCTCACCGCCTACCCCGAGCTGACCCGCTCACCGGCGTTCGACGCGTGGTTCGCCGGCACCCAGCGCCGCTGGGTCGGGCACGTCCGCAGCGCCCGTCACGACGGGCGCGGCTTCTGGCGCCTGGACACGCTCGCGGGCGAGCCGCCCTCCGAACTGCTCGCCGACGCGATCGCGCTCGAGGGCACGCCGACCCGCTGGCTGGTCCCACTGACCAGCCAGGCGGCCGTACACCTCCAGGAACTGCGGGAACCGCGCTTCAGCGTCGGGGCGCTGCGCTGCCTCGAGTCCGTCAGCGCCGGGGAGACGCCGCCGCCCGCCCGGCTCGTGCTCACCCGCAGCGTCGCCGGGGAGCGCTTTGCCCTCGAGGTGTTCTGGGATCCGGAGGTGGCGACCGCGTTTGAGCAGCTGCCCGGCGCCCGCGCGGGTGAGCTCAAGCTCGATCCGTGGATCGCCGATCAGCTCGACGCCTTCGTCGCCCTCCACGGCGTCGCCCTCTCCCCCGCCGCCGCGGAGGCGCTCGCCGGCCTGGCCGCGCAGCAGCGCGCCGCCCGCTCGGCGGTCGCCCGCTCCCGGGCGACCCGGGCTGACCCGGTGGAGGGTGTGCCCGACCGCCTCGGCGGCGAACTACAACCCTTCCAGTGGGCGGCCGTGCGCTACGCGCTGGAGGCGCGCGCGACCTTCCTCGCCGACGAGCAGGGGCTCGGCAAGACGGTGGAGGCGCTCGCCACCCTCGAGGCCGACGGCGCCTTCCCGGCCGTCGTCGTCTGCCCGGCCTCGATGAAGCTCACCTGGGCCCGCGAGGCCGCCCACTGGCTGCCTCACCGCAGCGTCCAGGTCCTCCAGGGCCGATCAGGCACCCCCGCCCGGACCGACCTGACGATCCTCAACTACGAGATCGTCGAGGCCCACCGGGAGACCCTCGCCCGCCGTGGCCTGCGCGCGGTCGTCGCCGACGAGTCCCACTACTGCAAGAACCCGCAGGCCAAACGGACCCGGTCGGTGCGCCGGCTCGCCGACGCGGTCGCCGCCGACGGGCTGCGTCTCGCCCTCACCGGCACCCCGGTGCTCAACCACGCCGACGAGCTGATCGCCCAGCTGCGGGTGATCGGCCGCCTCAGCCAGTTCGGCTCCGGCGCCTCGTTCTCCCGCCAGTTCGAGGGTGAGCTGTCGGAGGAGCGCCTGCACTGGCATCTGCGTCGCACCTGTTTTGTCCGCCGGCTCAAGTCCGAGGTGCTTCCGCAGCTGCCGGCCAAACGCCAGAACGTCGTGCCCGTCAGCCTCACCAACACGGCCGAGTACCGGCTCGCCGAGGAGGACGTGATCGCCTGGCTGAAGACCCAGCCGATCGACCTCGCCCAGCTCGACGCGAAGATCGCCGCGACCCTGCGGGCCGAACGGCTCGCCCAGCTCACCGCCCTCCAGCGGCTCGCCGCCCGCGGCAAGCTCGCCGCCGCGGTCGCCTGGATCCACGACTTCCTCGCATCCGGGGAGGCGCTCGTCGTGTTCGCCCGCCATGTCGAGATCCAGGAGGCGGTCCTCACCCGGTTCCCGGATGCCCTGCACCTGCTCGCTCGCGACAGCGTCGCGGCTCGCCAAGCGGCGATCGAGGCCTTCCAGTCACCGGACGGCCCGCCGTTGATCGTCTGCGCGACCCGCGTGGCGGCGCAGGGGATCACCCTCACCCGCGCCTCGAACGTCTGCTTCCTCGAGCTCGAGTGGACTCCGGCGATCCACGACCAGGCCGAGGATCGCGTCCACCGGATCGGGCAGCGCGACAGCGTGTCAGCCTGGTACCTGCTCGCCGCCGAGACG
Source organism: Conexibacter sp. DBS9H8 (assembly GCF_023330685.1). Classification (GTDB taxonomy): domain Bacteria; phylum Actinomycetota; class Thermoleophilia; order Solirubrobacterales; family Solirubrobacteraceae; genus Palsa-465. The sequence continues at coordinate 1,728,178 of NZ_CP097128.1, read as the reverse complement.
ATCGACGAGACGATGGCCCGGCTGATCCAGCGCAAGCGCCAGATCGTCGACGCGGTCACCGACGGCCGCGAGCTGCCCGACGGGGGCCTGCTCGAGGGGGTGATCGCCGAGCTCCGGGACGGCCGCCCGTTCCGGCACCTGCGCGCCGTCGCCGGCGACACCGGCGCGGACGCCCCGCTCGCGGGGAATGCGAAGGCGGCCGCCCGCCGCCGCTGAGGCGGACGGCGCCGGGGCCGGCTGCCGGGCCGGCCCCGGACGAGGGGCCGCGGTGGCGGGCCGGTGCGGCACGCGCCGCCGGGGCGGGGCCGCTCAGGCGTCCCGGAGCAGCGCGGCGACGATCGCCCGCACGACCGCGAGCGACGGTTCCCGCACTGCGCTGGGGGGGCGGCCCTCCTGGGTGGCGCTCACGAGCAGCTCGCGCAGGCCGCTGATCAGGATCACCGCGACGTCTCGGTGAAGCGGCGCGATCGGCGGGTCGGGCCGCCGGCTCCGGGCCACCTCGACGAGGTCGACGAACAGGTCCGCGTAGCGTCCGGTGACCGCCCGGACCGCCTCGGCGCCGGCCTCGGCGAGCCCGGGCAGCTCCCGGGCGAAGCTGCGCTGCAGCTCGGGGTGGACGCTGACGGCGGCGATGTAGGCGTCGACGGCCCGTTCGGCCTGTTCGGCGAGGTCATCGTCGAGGTCGATGGCGGCGGCGATCGCCGCGAGCGTCCGCGCGGTCTCCTGCGCGAACAGGGCGAGAAAGCAGCCGCCGCGGTCACGGAAGTGCTCATAGAAGGTTCGCCGGCTCGTGCGGGCGCGCGCGACGATGTCGGCCACCGTCGTCTCCGCGTACCCCCGCTCCACGATCGCTTCGGCGAGCGCGGCGATCAGCCGCTCCCGCGGTGTCGGCTCGCTGTCACCGCGCCCGCTCGCGGGTTGCCCCGCCGGGCCGCCGCGTGGAAACCCCGGCTCGCTGACGGGGTCGCCCACCGGACCGGCGCCCCCTGGCGAGGTGGCCGCGGGGGCGACGGGCTCAGTGGCGGGCATCGACGGTGACGGTGCCGCCGTCGGCGGGGATCGAGGTGACGTTGCGCTGACGGGCACGCTCGCCCGGCGCGTCGGTGAGGGCGAAGTCGACCCGTTTGGCGATCTGTTCGAGTACGACCCGCTGCTCGGCCATCGCCAGGGTCGCCCCGAGGCAGCGGCGGATCCCGCCGCCGAAGGGGATCCACGTGTAGGTGCCGGGCTTCTGGAAGCGGCCCTCGGCGTCGAGGAACCGCTCGGGACGGAAGCTGGCGGGGTCGGCGTAGACGTCGGGACGGTGGTGGACCCCCACGATGGAGAGCGCGACGGGCGTCTGGGCGGGGACGACATACTCGCCAAAGCGCCACGGCTTCTGGACGCGGCGGACGACGAAGGAGATCACCGGGCGCCGGCGCATCCCCTCGTGGATCGTCGCCTCGACGTAGGCGCGGGCGGCCGCCGGATCCCCGTGCCGGGTCTGCTCCCGCAGGGTCGCGTAGGCGGCGGGACTGCGCACGAGCCGCTCGAAGGTCCAGGCGAGCGAGTTGGCGGTCGTCTCATGGCCGGCGAGGATCAGGGTCATCAGCTCGTCGCGCAGCTCGGCGTCGGTCATCGGTTGGCCGTCCTCGTCCCGGGCGGCGAGCAGGAGCGAGAAGACGTCGTTGGCGCCGGCGTCCTCACCGGCCGCCCGCCGTTTGGCGATGAGCTTGTACAGCTCCCGGTCGGTCGCCTCCATCATCCAGCGGATCGGCCCCTGAGCCTCCCTGGCCCGGAAGTTCGCCATCTCGATGAACGGGTAGAGAGACGTGTTGGAGGCCGACAGGAAGGTGCGGATGAGCTCCCGGAAGCGCCGCTCCGGGGTGTGCCAGCCGCCCCGCTCGTGGATTCCGAGGACGCCGCGCATGATCACCTCGAGGGTGACCGCCTGCATCCGCGGAGCGAGGGCGAAGGTCTGCCCCGGCACCCAGCGGTCGATCTCCGCCGCGGTGACCGCCTCGATCATCTGCACGTAGTTGGCGACCGCGTCCCCGTGGAAGGGGGGCAGCAGCAGCTTGCGCTGTTGCATGTGCCGCGGGCCCGACAGGGTCAGCACGCTGTTCTGGCCGAGGATCAGCCGCAGCGGCGATTCATGGTTGATCGCCGGGGCCTCCGCGGCGGCGGCGAAGATCGCTCGGATGTGATCGGGGTGACTGGTGGCACAGAACGCGTCCCGGTTCGAGAGCAGACTCATCTTCCACACCCCGCCAAAGGTGCCCTGGTTTGCGAGCGTCGAGTCGAACGGGTCGTTGAGGAAGGCGACGGTCTGGGCGAGCCGGCCCTGGCGCGGGCCGGGCGGCAGCCGGATCGGGGTGTCGGGGTCGACGGCGTGGCAGGGCGACGGCGCGTACCGTGGCCCGGGGCCGGCCGGCGGGCCGGCTGCCTCGGCTGAGCCGCTCTCGAGGGGGCCTGCGGCGGCGCCGGTCGGCTCGCCTGAGCCGGCGTCGGTGGGGGACGAGGGGCCTGCGGGGGTGCTCCCGGGGAGGGACGGCTCAGATGTCACGCTCATGGTACGTCAGCGTACCAGGCGGGGGTGGGGCCTGTCGAAGGCTTCGGGCCGAGGCCGGGGCCGAGCTCGAGCCGGGCCGGGACCGAGCCCCATTTGCCGTTCTTTGGCCCGCCGTGTACCCATACGGTGCATGGCGCGCCAGAGTCCAGCCGAAACCCTCGAGGTCGACGGCCGGGAGGTGAGGATCACCAACCCGGACCGGGTCTACTTTCCCGAGCGCGGGGAGACCAAGCTCGACCTCGCCCGCTACTACCTGAGCGTCGGTGAGGGGATCGTCAACGCGCTCGCGCGTCGCCCATGCATGCTCCACCGCTTCCCGACCGGCGTGGCCGGGCCAAAGGTCCACCAGAAGCGACTGCCTGCCGGCGCGCCGGAGTGGATCGAGACGGTCGAGATCGTCTTCCCCCGCTACGGCCGCCGCGCCCGCGAGCTGACCGTCACATCACTGGCCGACGTGATCTGGGCGGTGCAGATGTCGACCGTCGAGTTCCACCCGTGGAACTCGCGGGCCGAGACGCTCGAGTGCCCGGATGAGTGGCGCATCGACATCGACCCGATGCCCGACTGCCCCTTGGACCGGGTCCGCCGGGTCGCCGGCGCCGTCCACGCGCTCCTGGACGAGCTCGGGGCGACCGGCTGGCCCAAGACCTCCGGCGGGGAGGGCATCCACGTGTACGTACGGATCGCTCCCCAGCACGGCTTCTCCGAGGTGCGCCGAGCTGCCCTCGCCTTCGCCCGTGAGCTCGAGCGACGCTGCCCCGAGGACGTGACGACCGCCTGGTTCCGCAGGGACCGTGACCCGGCCAAGGTGTTCATCGACTTCAACCAGAACGCCCGCGACCACACGATCGCCTGCGCCTACAGCGTCCGCGGCCACCCGGCGGCGCCGGTCTCGACCCCGTTCGCCTGGGAGGAGCTCGACGACCTCGATCCGGCGGCCTTCACGATCGCCACCGTCCCGGAGCGGTACGCCCGGCTCGGAGACCTGCACGCCGGCATCGACGCGGCGGTCTTCGACATCGCGCCGCTGCGGGAGTGGGCGGACCGGGACGGGTTGGCGGGGGAGGACTGAGGTCCGCCGGTGCGCTCAGCGCCCCGGCGGGGTCGACGGGGTGACCAGCCCGGCGACCGCGTGGGGCCGGTAGGGCGCCTCGAGCGTGGCGATCTCCTCATCGCTGAGGGAGAGGGCGACGGCCGCGACGGCGTCCTCGAGGTGGGCGAGCTTGGTCGCACCGATGATCGGCGCGGTCACCCCGGGACGGTGCGCGAGCCAGGCGAGGGCGACCTGGGCGGCCGGGACGCCGCGGGCGGCGGCGACCTCGCCGAGCGCGTCGATCACCGGCCAGTCGAGCTCGGGGACGTACAGGCGATCGGCGAAGGCGTCCGTCTCGGCGCGGGCGGTGTGGCGCTCCCCGTCACGGCCCCGGTTGCCCGCGAGCAGGCCGCGGGCGAGCGGGCTCCACGGGATCACCCCGACGCCCTGGTCGAGGCACTGGGGGATCATCTCGCGCTCCTCCTCGCGGTAGATGAGGTTGTAGTGGTTCTGCATCGCCACGAACGGGGTGACCGCAGCCCGCTGGGCCTTGGCGAACTGCCAGGCGAACATCGAGGAGGCGCCGAGGTAGCGGACCTTGCCCGCCCGCACGCAGTCATGCAGCGCGTCCATCGTCTCCTCGATCGGCGTGTGCGGATCCCAGCGGTGGATCTGGTACAGGTCGACGTAGTCGTGTCCGAGCCGGCGCAGGGAGGCGTCGATGGAGGCGAGGATGTGCTTGCGCGACAGTCCGCGCCCGTTCTGACCGGGCATCGTCGGCATGCACACCTTCGTCGCGAGCACGTACTCCTCCCGCATCCCGAAGTACCGCTTGAGCAGCCGTCCGGTGATCTCCTCCGACAGCCCGCCGTTGTAGACGTCGGCGGTGTCAAAGAACGTGATCCCGGCCTCCACCGCGGCCTTGACGATCGGGTCGGCGTCCGCCTCCGACAGGGCCCACGGGCGCGTCTCATGGGTGCCGTAGCTCATCATCCCGAGACAGAGGCGCGAGACCCGCAGGCCGGTCGCACCGAGGTTCACGTAGTCCATCGACTGCTCCTCTCTGGTGGCCTCCGCCGATCATGACAGGCCCGGTCCGGCGGCGGACCTCGCCGCGGGTGACCCCACCGGCGGCGCCCGCCCGGTGGCCGGCGGACGCGACGGCGACGGGTACGCTCAGAGCCCGACGACCCGCAGCGTGAAGGTCGCCGTGAAGACGTCCCCCGGCGCGACGGTGATGAGCCCCTCCCCGGTCCGCAGCGCGTTGGTGGGCGCGACCATCGGTTCAAAACAGACGAACGGGGACCCCTCCGGTGCGTACAGGTGGGCGACGGGGTAGCCCTCACCGAGGGCGAGTTCGATCCGGCGGTGCTTGGAGGCGACCGACAGGACGGCTCCGCCGACCCCACGGTGCTCGGCGTCGAAGGTCCGCTGCCCGAGGGCTCCATCGAGACCGGGGACGGGCCCGGCGAGCTGCCAGTCCTGGCGATCCCCGCCGGGGTTCAGGTACGGGTGAAAGCCGAAGCTGACCGGGACCGCCGCGGCGGCGATCGGGGTGACGGTCACGGTGATTCCCAGCGCCGACCCGGACAGCTGCGCCCGGTACCCGAGGCGGTGGGGGAACGGGAAGACGGCGATCCGCCGGGGGTCGGCACCGTAGTCGAGCTCGGCGGTCAGCGCAGCGTCTGAGACCTCCTGCAGCCGCCAGTCCACGGCGCCCGCGAGGACGCCGTGCATCGGAATCTGAGCGTCCCCGTCCCGGTGGATGAACCGATCGGCGGGGTCGAGGGTCACCTCGGTCGTCCCGACACGGTAGGACCAGCCGAACAGGCGGTTCGCCCATGGATAGAGGATCGGCAGAGCGAAGGTCGATCCGCGAGTCCGGTAGGCCTCAGGTCCGCCGCGCTGGGCGAGCAGCTCCTCACCGCGGTGACGAAGTGACTGACAGACCATGCCGTTGCCGGGCAGGAAGCGTGCGGTCAGCCCGGTGTCCGCGTCAACGAGGGTGACCGCTGTCGGGTCCTCAGGCCCGACAGCCGGATGGGGATCAGATGGCATCGCCGTGACCCTACTTCAGCGGGCCGCACAGGCAGACCACCAGCCGGCCTTCATTTCTCCCCCGCCCGGCCGATCAGGCAGGGCATGACCTTCCTCTCCACGGCGTCAGTCCGGACGCGCCTGCTCACCCTCGCCGCCGTCCTCGCGGTCGCGTGGCTCGCCGCAGCCGGCGTCGCCGCCGTCGGCCTCCTCTCGACGCGCGCGAGCGCGAACCGGTCGGCGCGCGTGTTCGACACCTTCCGCGCCGAGCGCAACGCCTACGAGGGGTGGCTCACCCAGGACGACCAGTCGAACATGTACGTCGCGCTCGCCTCCCTCCACAAGGCCTCCCAACACGGCCTGCTCGCGACAACCTGGCAGCAGGTGCTCCAGGGCCACAGCCAGGCGGTCGCGGGCCTCGCCGGCGTCAACGGTTTCCACCCGGACGCGCGCACCCGCACCCTCGTCCGGCGCACGGAGAGCGACCTGGCCGCCTACTCGGTCTTCACCCACGAGGTATATGCGGCCGTGCAGGCCGGCCAGACGCGCAAGGCGATCGAGATCATGTCCGTCTCCAATCTCGCGGCCTCCAACGCAACCCAGGCGGACTTCAACCGGATCGGCGCGACCTTGTCCCGTCAGGCGGCGGCCGTTCGCGCCCAGGTGAGCTCGACGGTGAGCACGGCCCTGCTCATCCTCGCGCTGCTCGCGCTCGTGACCCTGCCGCTGGCGGGGTGGCTCGTGCGGGCGATCATCGCCTCGATCACCGGGCCGCTCGCGCGGGTCACCGCGGCGGCCGAGCGGGTCGCCGAAGGGCGCACGGACGTCCGCCTCGACGTGCACGGCGACGATGAGATCGGTCGCGTCGCCGCCGCCTTCACCGCCTGCGTCGCGCACCTCAGCGAGATGGCCCACGCCGCCGATGAGATCGCCTCCGGCAACCTCGGCGTCACGGTCACCCCCAAGTCCGACGGGGATGCGCTCGGCCACGCCTTCACGAAGATGTCGATGACGCTCGCCCGCGGGCTCGGCGAGCGTTCCTGTCTCGGTCCGCTCACCGCCCGGATGGAGGCGCTGAACGGCTGCCTCGGCGAACTCGAACGGGGGCTACAGGGGATGAGCGCCGGGGACCTGACCCTGGCGGTCAGCGCCGACCTGCACCCGGTCACCGCCGCCGACGGCGGGGCGATCGGCGAGCTCGCCACGCTGTTCAACAGCATGCTCGTGCGCGCGCAGGCCTCCCTGTCGAGCTACAACGAGATGCGTGAGACGCTCGCGGACGCGCTCGGTGACCGCTCCTGCCTCGAGCAGCTGACCGAGCGGCTCACCTCGCTCCAGACCCACTGCCTGAGCGACCTCCAGCACGGCCTCGAGGCGATGAACGAGGGACGCCTGACCGTGGCGGTGACGCCGGTGACCACCCCGATCTCCGCGACCGGCACCACCCCGGGCCGGCTCGCCGGCGTGTTCAACGCGATGTTGATGAGCGCTCAGAGCTCGATCGCCAGCTATAACGCGACGCGGGAGCGGCTCGCTGCGATGATCACCGAAATCGCCCACAGCTCCCAGAGTCTCGCGGGCGCCTCCCAGGAGATGGCCCACACGAGCGACCAGACCGGCCGAGCCGTCGATGAGATCGCCCAGGCGGTCGGGTCCGTCGCCGTCGGAGCCGAGCGCCAGGTCCGGGCCGTGGATGACGTGCGAACGGTCACCGACGAGCTCGCTCACGCCTCGTCTGCCTCAGCGCAGAGCGCCCAGGAGACGGCGGCGGCCGCCGAGCAGGCCGCGGCGCTCGCCCGGGCCGGAGTGAGCGCCGCCGATGAGGCCAACGCGGTGATGCACGCCGTACAGGCGGCCAGTGCGGAGGTGACCTCGGTGATCCGCGCGCTCGGCGAGAAGAGCGATCAGATCGGCTCGATCGTCGAGACGATCACCGGCATCGCCCACCAGACGAATCTGCTCGCGCTCAACGCGGCGATCGAGGCCGCCCGGGCCGGTGAGCAGGGGCGCGGGTTCGCCGTCGTCGCCGACGAGGTACGCAAGCTCGCGGAGGGTTCTCAGGGCGCGGCGGCGACGATTGCGACCCTGATCGCCCAGATTCAGGCGGAAACAGCGCGGGCGGTCACCGCGGTGGAGACCGGGGCGGGACAGACCGCGACGGGGGTGCGGACCGTCGAACGGGCCCGGGAGTCGTTCCTGCAGATCGGGGCGAGCGTCGAGGACATGAGCGCACGCGTGGAGGAGATCGCCGCCGCGATCCGCCAGATCGCCGCCAGTGGCGGTCAGGTGCAGGCGAGCATCGACGCGGTCGCCTCCGTCGCCGAGCAGTCGAGTGCGGCGACCGAGCAGGTGTCCGCGAGCACCGAGCAGACGAGCGCCTCCACCCAGCAGATCGCCGCCAGCGCCCAGCAGATCGCCGCGACCGCGGACGAGCTCGATGGGCTCGTCCGCCAGTTCGTGCTCGCCTGATTTCCCTGTCCGCTCAGACAGGGGAACCTCCCCGGGGCCGGGTCAGACCCCGGCCTGGGTGAGAGCGTGCTGGAGGGACATCGCGAACGCCTCACTCGTGTAGGTGGCGCCGGAGACGAGCTGGATGTGGGCGTTCTGGGCTTGGAGCACCTCCGAGCGCAGCGTCGGGAGCACCTGCTGGGCCAGTGACTGGGAGTACTGCTCGGCCGTCTGGAGGCCGGTGACGCTCACCGAGGTGATCTTCTGGCCGTTGACGGCGACCTTGACCGCGAGCTGGCCGTACCCGTACGCGATCACCGGCCCGGTGACCTCACGCGGCCCGGAGGAGGCGCCCGGGGCAAGCGGCGGACCCGAGGTCGTCGAGGTTCCCGAACCTGACCCCGACCCCGATCCGCTGGCGGACGACCCCGACCCCGAGCCGCTGCTCGACGCTCCGGATCCCGAGGTGCCCGAACCCGAGCGGGCGGCCGCGTGTGACGCGGTGTGCCCCGACCCGACGTGGGCGTGGCTCGGGGCGGTCACCGCCGCGGCGGTCCGCAGACCGCCGAAGGACCCTCCCTGGGTTTGGTAGGTGAGCACCCCGACGAGACCTGCGGCGGTCGCGGTGATGACAAAGGGACTGCGGCGCATCATGCTCCTCTCTTCCTACCAGAGCGCGTAGGCTTCGTGATGGATGGCCTGCTCGGGCAGTTCAACCCCGCGCAGGGCGACGGTGACGGTGTCCACGAACTCGGTCGGGCCACAGACGTAGGCCTCCCGGCTCTGGATGTCGGGGACGAGGCTCCACAGGGCGGCCGGGTCGAGCCGGTTCTTCTCCCGCGTCCCGATCAGCGTGATCACCTTGCCTCCGCGCTGGGCGGCCAGCTCCTCGATCTCGTCGAGGAGGGCGAGATCGCGGCGCTGCCCGGCCCGGAGAATCACCACCGGTCGGCTCTTGCGCGGCAGGTCCTCGAGCAGGGAGCGGATCGAGGTGACCCCGATTCCGGCGGCCAGCAGCACGACCTTGGCGCGCTCTCGGGCCTCGGCCCGGAACGCACCGTAGGGTCCCTCGAAGACGATCCGTGTCCCGGGCGCGAGCTTGGCGACCGCGGCGGAATGGTCACCGACCGCCTTGACGGTCAGGCGCAGGCGTCCTTCCTGGGGCAGCGCCGAGAGAGAGTAGGGGTGCGCCTGCCACCACATCTGCGGGGTGAGAAAGCGCCAGAAGCAGAACTGTCCGCCCGCGACTGGAAGCCGGTGCAGGTCGCGGCCGGCGCAGATGACCGACACGATGCCGGGTGCCTCACGGCGCACCTCCTCGACCCGCAGGTCGTAGCGCACGCTCCGGTAGAGGGGCAGCAGGACCCGGTAGGCGAGCACGACGCCGGCCGTGGCGACCCAGATGAGCACCCACAGCGTTTGGGTGAGCGGGTGGTTGACGAACGACGGTCCAAGCGCGATGACGTGGGCGATCGACAGTGCGAGGGCGATGTACATGTAGAGGTGAAGCACCCACCACGTCTCGCGCTTGAGGCGCGTGCGGATCGCCCGGATCGAGAAGATCCCGGCCAGCAGCATCAGGCCGAGGGCGACGGTCGCCGAAAGCACACCGCGATAACCGGACAGGAGTTGGCCGATCTCACCGAGGAAACCCGTCTTGGTCGCCTCCGCGTACCCGAGCGTGACCGTGACGGCGTGGATCGTCAGCAGGCTCAGCGGCCAGGGAGCGAGCTTCTGGTGCCAGCGCAGCACTTGGTCCTGGCCGACCGAGCGCTCGAGCGGAGCGAGCCGGCTGACGAGGACGAGCATCACGAGGGCGAGGTAGGCACCGACCATGCCGGTGAGGCTGCCGACGAAGGTGGCGACCCCGCCGTGGGCCGACAGCGCCGAGAACGGCTGGTCGGCGATGGTGAGCGCGACGACGGCGCCGAGCCCTCCGCCGGCGACGGCGAGCAACACGTTGGGCACCAGGGGGTTGGGGGCGGGCGGGCGCGTCCCCCGCGCCAGGCCGACGGCCGGTGCCGTCCCGGGAACGGCGCTCATCGGGGCTCCGGAGCGGAAGGGGCCGTCGGTGTGTGCTCAGGCATCGTGGTGGCAAAGCTAGGCGCGAGCGCGAAGCCGGAACTAATAAGTGGCTTTGAAACCTCTCACCGTTGCGCGCACCGGACCGACCCGGCGGCTCCCCGACCCGACCGGCTTCCGGCCGGGGAGCCATGCCGAGTCAGTGCCCGCAGCGGCCCCGACCCTGGAGGTAGCGCAGATGCCGGGCGCGCGCCGCGTCGCAGCGCGCCTGGATACGCGCCGCCCGGTGGGCGGAGACCCAGTCACGCTCGGGGCTGTTGACCCGCCAGTGGATCGGGCCGACCATCTGTCGTCCGCATGAGCGTGGCGGGCGCGGGTTCTCCTCCCCGCCTCCCGGGCGCGGATTCTCTGAGCGGCCGGACATGGCCGTTCTCCTTATCTCGTGTGGATTGAGTGTCAACCACCCGTTTCCGCGGCCGCGTATGCCACATCTGTGTGACGGTGTCACTCGGCGTCGGGATCAGGTGGTGACCGCCCGGTGACTGACAGTGCCCGTGACCGAACCCGTCGGTCCGTTCACGGTGCCCAGGTCACACCGAGGCGGCGTTCAGCAGCGGGTGTAAATTGCGTTCATCGGATCTCCTGTCCATTCGCAGTCATCAGGGGTTCAGGCACAAAAAAGGGCGGCCCCGGTGGGGTCGCCCTCGTTGACGATCGGTGTGGGAAGCCTGAGGATCAGGTTCTCCACCCGTCAGCGAGGGATGCTTCCTTCTCGGCGAGTTCACGCGCCTGCGGGCCGGCAGCCGCTTCCCAGCGCAGCACGTTCGCGCGGACGCGAGCCGGGCGACGTCCGGCGGAGGAGGCGTGGATGTCGGTCAGAGTTGCCATCGACAAGAGCTACCGTAGTGGTCGAACTCGACCGATGCAAGTGACCATTTGAATTTTTTTGACACCGATGCTCACCGTGCCCGCGGACGCTGTCTGCTGATCGGGTTCGCGGCGGGCGCCTTCTCAGGACTCTTCGGTGTCGGCGGAGGCTCGGTCGTCGTCCCCGGGGCTCTCACCCTCCCCCATGTCAACGAACGTCAGGCGGCCGCCGCCTCCCTGCTGGCGATCACCGTGATGGCACTCGTCGGCGCCGGTTTCCAAGCCGCCTATGGGCATGTGCACCCGATCGATTCCGCCCTCGTCGGCCTGCCGGCGATGGCCGGCGTCCTCGCCGGCACCGCCCTCCAGCAGCGCATCCGCCCGGCCTCGATCCGCAGCGGGTTCGCTGCCTTGCTGATCGTCATCGGACTCGTCACAATCGCCGGACTGACCCCGTCACAGGGGCAGGCGACGACCGTCGGGCTGCTGCTCGCAGGCCTCGTCGGAGTCGGCGCCGGCGTGATCGCAGGGCTGCTCGGGGTCGGGGGCGGGGCGATGTTCGTGCCCGCCCTCGTTCTCTTCGCCGGGCTCACCCAACTGAGCGCCGAAGGGAGCTCGCTGCTGGCGATCGTTCCCGTGTCCCTGCTCGGCACCGTCCGCCAGCACCGCTACGGCAACCTGAAGCTCGCCCTCGCCGGGCCGATCGCGCTCGGGGCGATCCCCGGAGCGCTCGGCGGGGTCGCAGTGGCCAACCTGCTCCCCGAACGGCTGCTCAGCGTGCTCTTCGGCCTCCTGCTGCTGTGGATCGCCGTGCGCCTGCTCCAGCGTGGCCGACGCCGAGCGACCCCGCCACGCCGAGCCGCCCCGCCCGACCCAGCGACCCCGACGTCCGCTGACGCGCGCGGCTAAGGACACCTGCCCTCCACGGGCTCCGTTCACGCGTCGACAACATTCTTGACTCGTTCAAGAAAGCCGCTAGGCTCCCGTGTCAGTGGAGGAACTCCTGCGCGCCCACGATCTCCGCGTCACCCGGCCCCGTCTGGCGGTGCTCGCCGTCGTCAACGAGCATCCGCACGCGGACACGCACGCGATTCTCGACCGTGTGCGCGAGCAGCTTCCCGAGGTGAGCCATCAGGCCGTCTATGACGTGCTCGCCGCCCTCAGTGGCGCCGGGGTGCTGCGGCGGATCCAGCCCCAGGGCTCGGTCGCCCGCTATGAGGCGCGCGTCGGGGACAACCACCACCACGTGGTCTGTCGCGCCTGTGGGGCGGTGGCCGACGTCGACTGCGCCGTCGGGGAGGCCCCCTGCCTGTCGGCGTCCGACACCCGCGGATACGCGATCGAGGAGGCCGAGGTCATCTACTGGGGTCTCTGCCCCGACTGCCTGGCCGCCTCCGGCGAGATCTCTCCACCCGGCGAGAACCCCGCACCCGGCGAGGACCCCGGTCGCAGCGATCCCGAAACCTCCACCCTCCCACCCCCGAACCCCCGAAAGGACGCCCGTGTCTGAGACAGACAAGCCCGATGCCGTCGTCGGCGAAATGACCCAGTCAGAGCCCGGCAACGGCGGCTGCCCCGTCGCCCACACCCTCACCAACCCGCTCGTGGGCAACCCGAACCAGGACTGGTGGCCCGAGCGCCTCAACCTCCGGGTCCTTGCCCGGAACCCGGCCGAGATGAACCCCTACGGCGCCGACTTCGACTACGCGACGGCGTTCTCGAGCCTCGACCTCGCCGCCGTCAAGGCCGACATCGCCGCGGTCCTCACCGACTCCAAGGACTGGTGGCCGGCCGACTTCGGCAACTACGGTCCGCTGATGATCCGGATGGCCTGGCACGCATCCGGCACCTACCGGGTGATGGACGGCCGCGGCGGCATCGGCCACGGTCAGCAGCGGTTCGCCCCGCTCAACTCCTGGCCCGACAACGTCAACCTCGACAAGGCACGGCGGCTGCTGTGGCCGGTCAAGCAGAAGTACGGCCGCTCCCTCTCCTGGGGCGACCTGATGACGCTCACCGGCAACGTCGCCCTCGAGACGATGGGCTTCAGAACCTACGGGTTCGGCGGCGGCCGCACCGACGAGTGGGAGGCGGACACGAACGTCGACTGGGGCCCGGAGACCGAGTGGCTCGGCGACCGCCGCTACAGCGGCGAGCGTGACCTCGAGAACCCGCTCGCCGCCGTGCAGATGGGCCTCATCTACGTCAACCCCGAGGGGCCCAACGGCGAGCCCGACCCGGCCAAAGCGGCGATCGACATCCGCGAGACGTTCAAGCGGATGGCGATGAACGACGTCGAGACGGCGGCGCTGATCGTCGGCGGCCACAGCTTCGGCAAGACTCACGGCGCCGGCGATGCCGACCTCGTCGGCCCCGAGCCCGAGGCCGCGCCGATGGAGGCCGTCGGGCTCGGGTGGAAGAGCGGCTATGGCTCCGGGGTGCTTGAGGACGCGATCACGTCGGGCCTCGAGGTGACCTGGACGAGCACCCCAACCCGCTGGTCCAACAACTACCTCGAGCTGCTCTACGGGCACGAATGGGAGCTGGAGAAGTCCCCCGCCGGCGCCTGGCAGTTCGTCGCCTCCGACGCGGAGGCGATCATCCCCGCTCCGAACGAGGGGGGCGCCCCGCGCAAGCCGACGATGCTCGTCACCGACCTGTCGATGCGCGTCGACCCGATCTACGAGCAGATCACCCGCCGCTGGCTCGATCATCCGGAGGAGCTCGAGCAGGAGTTCGCCAAGGCCTGGTTCAAGCTCACCCACCGCGACCTCGGTCCGGTGTCACGCTACCTCGGCCCCGAGGTGCCCGCCGGCCAGCTGCTCTGGCAGGACCCGCTGCCCGAGGCGCCGGCCGAGACCCTGTCGGAGGCCGACGTCACGGCGTTGAAGGAGCGGATCCTCGCCAGTGGCCTCAGTGTGTCCGAACTCGTGTCGACCGCGTGGGCGGCCGCCGCAAGCTACCGCGACACGGACAAGCGCGGCGGCGCCAACGGCGGCCGGATCCGCCTCGAGCCCCAGCGCAGCTGGGAGGTCAACCGGCCCGAGCAGCTCAACCGGGTCCTCGCCACCCTCGAGGACATCAAGGCGAGCTTCGACGAGGGTCACACGACGGTGTCGATCGCCGACCTCGTCGTCCTCGGCGGGGTCGCCGCGGTCGAGAAGGCGGCCGCGGACGCCGGCACGCCCGTGACGGTGCCGTTCGTCCCCGGGCGCGTCGACGCCTCCCAGGAGCAGACCGACGTCGAGTCCTTCGGCTACCTCGAGCCGCGCTTCGACGGCTTCCGCAACTACGAGGGTGCGAGCAGCCGGTTCGGTGCCGAGTACCACCTCGTCGACCGGGCGAGCTTGCTCGGGCTCACCGCCCCGGAGATGACCGTCCTCGTCGGCGGGCTGCGGGTTCTCGGCGCCAACTGGGACGGATCGCCCCTCGGGGTGTTCACCGACCGGCCCGGCGTGTTGAGCAACGACTACTTCGTCAACCTGCTCGACCTCGACACCGCCTGGACCGCCGAGGGCCCGCACTTCAAGGGCAGCGGCCCCCACGGCGAGTGGACCGGCACCCGGGCGGACCTCGTGTTCGCCTCCAACGCCGAGCTGCGCGCCGTCGCTGAGGTGTACGCGGCCGCCGACGGGCGCGAGAAGTTCGCCGCCGACTTCGCGGCCGCCTTCTCCAAGGTGATGCACGCGGACCGGTTCGAGATCCGCAGCTGAGAACGCCGGTGACGGGGCTGCCGGCTCACAGGCCGGCAGCCCCGCCGCGCCGCCTGGGGGCGCGGATCAGCCTTCCGGCCGGGCGGCGGCGTAGAAGTCGCGGGCGGCCGCGGTGAAGGCCCGCCGGCTCGTCTCCCAGGCGTAGAACATGTGGCCCCCGTCGAAGTGGCGGACGCTGAGGCGGGCGGCCGTCGCCGGATCGAGTCGCATCAGGTCCGCGAGCCGGTCGGTGCTCGCGAACGGGGTGACGAGGTCGTAGCGGCCGTGGCAGATGAACGTCCGCAGGTGCGGGTTGAGCGCCATCCCGTAGCGCAGGTCGTCGGTCGCCCCCTTGGGCGGGGAGAAGAAGTGCTCGGGCGCGTCGTTCTTCCATTTCGCGTTGACGTCGTAGGAGAGCAGGTGGTACTCGCGCTCGGTCTCCACGCCGATCACCCGGCGCAGCTGGGCGTTGATCGCCGCCGTGTAGACGGGGGTCGCCCCCGCGAGCGTCGGGTCCGGCCCCTCAAAGCGGCTGCGGTCCGGGAACGGGTCCGGCCCGGTGATCGTCGCGTCATAGAGACCGACGGTGGCGCGCTCGTCCCGGAGCAGCTCGCGGACGAAGGTCTCGATGCCGATCCGGCCCTCAGCCCGGGTGAGCAGGTCGACGTCGAGTCCGATCAGGTCGGCCGCCCGGGCGAGGATGCGCGCGCGCTCCTCGGCGGCCATCCCCGCCCCCCGGATGAGGAGGGTGGCGAACTCGCCGCTCGCGAACGCCTTCGCGGCGGCGCTCACCGTCTCGGTCGGGGTGCCGGCCGCGAACGCGCGGGAACGTCCGTGGTGGACGGCGGCGAGGGCCATCGTCGGGAGCGTGTCGACCCAGGCGAGCACGTCATAGTCGTTGGGGTCCAGCCCGCCGATCTCGAGCGCGGGTGAGATGAGCACCGCCCCGCAGAGCCCGACCCCGGCGCTCTCCTGGAGCATCCGCACGAGCCGCCCGACCCGGTAGCCGCCGTAGCTCTCCCCGGCGATGAAGATCGGTGATCCCCAGCGACCGTGGGCCGAGAGCCAGCGGCCGATGAACTCACAGAGCGATTCGAGGTCGCGCTTGTAGCCGAAGTAGGCGTCGGGATCCTCGGGCTTCTCCCCGTCCGTGACGGCGGCGGCGCCGGGAATGACCCGGCTGAAGCCGGTGCCGATCGGGTCGATGAACACGAGGTCGGTGAAGGGCAGCCACGAGTCGTCGTTGTCGACGAGCTTCGGGGGCATCGCCGGCAGGCGCCCGTCGGGCGGGAAGGCGACCCGGGTCGGTCCGAGCGCGCCCATCTGCAGGTAGGCCGAGGAGGAGCCGGGGCCGCCGTTGAAGACGAAGGTGACCGGCCGTTCGGGACGACGGTTGGCGTCACCGCCGGCGTCGGCGTCGGCGTCGGCGTCGGCGGTGACGAGGTAGGCGACCGAGAAGATCTCCGCGGCCGGCTTCTCATCCGTGAACAGGACGGTCCAGCCGGCGGCCGCGCGGTAGCGCAGCGGGCCCTGCGGTCCGGGCCACGCCGCGTGGATCTCCGCCGCCGCGGGCGGCCGGTGTGGTGCGGGCGCGGCGGCTGGGGGCGGGGCGGGCGCGGACGGCGAATCAGGACTGGGAGCGCTCATCGAGCCAGGCTAACGGAGAGATCGCTCGTCGAGCCCTCCGGGGGCGTCGCCTCAGGAACAGTCGCCCGCCAGGCACCCATAGTGTGCCTGGCGCGCCGACGTTCGCCTCACAGCGGCCCGGTCACGCCCGGATCGACGGTCGGCTCGAGCCCACCGGCCCGGCGACCCCGCCGGTCCCGTCCGCGCAGCCGGGCGAGCCCGACCCCGGAGAGAGCGAGCCCGAGCAGGACGACGAGCCCCTGCAGCCACGTCGGAGCGGCGAGGAACACCCCGCCGAAGACGAAGAACTCGACGGTGGTGATCCCCGCCCAGACGGCGGCGGCGAGGACGGTGAGCAGGGAGAAGCGCACAAAGGACATCGCACTCGTTCCCGACGCGATCCCGGCGAGGTTGCGGGTGCCGGTGAACCAGCGCGCCGCGAGCAGGGCGATCACCGCATGACGGTCGAGGGCGCCGGTGAGCCTGTGCACCCGAGCCGGCGGTTGACGGGCGAGCCGTGCGAGCCGACCGAGGACCGCCGGGCCGCGCCACCGCCCGAGGGCGAAGCCGAGCATCCCCCCCGCGCTCGCTCCCAGGGTCGCCGCCGCGAACACCCCGACGGGGCCGAGGCCGTGCCCGGAGGCGGCGTACACCGCGACGGCGATCACCACCGTGGAGCCGGGGATCGGCAGGAACAGCGCCTGACCGCCGGTGGCGGCGAGGACCGCGAGCAACCCCCAGTGGGCGATCAGGCGGTGGATGACGTGCGAGCTCACGGCCCTGACAGTGTGCCCGCGCCTCGGGGCCGACAGGCCCCGAGGCTCCCTGCGGACCCGGTCAGTCGTACATCTGCTCGATCGCCGCGGCGTACTTCTCGCCGATCGGCTTGCGCTTGAGCTTCATCGTCGGGGTCAGCTCGTCTCCGCCCGGAGCCCACTCCTCCCCGAGCACGGTGAACCGCTTGATCTGCTCCACCCGGGCGAGGTGGTCGTTGGCGACGTCCACCGCCGCCTGCACGGCGGCGATCACCTCCGGTCGCTGGGCCAGCTCCGACACCGGCACGTCCGCAAGCCCGTTCTGGGCGGCCCACACCGGGGCGTAGTCGGGGTCGAGCACGATCAGGGCCGTGTTGTAGGGGCGGGCGTCCCCGATCACGCACGCCTGGCCGATGATCGGTCCCCCAGACTTCAGCGCCGCCTCGATGTTGGCCGGCGACATGTTCTTGCCCGCCGAGTTGATGATCAGCTCCTTCTTGCGATCGACGATGCGGATGTAGCCGTCGTCGTCGATCGTCGCGATGTCCCCGGTATGCAGCCAGCCGTCCGAGTCGAGCGCCTCGGCGGTCTTCTCCGGGTTCTCGCGGTAGCCGGGCATCACGTAGGCGGCCCGGACGAGCAGTTCGCCATCCTCTCCGAGCTTCACCTCGGTGCCGGGTGAGGGCGGGCCGACGCTGCCGATCCGCACCGCGCCCGGCCGGTTGCAGGCCCCCGCGCCACAGGTCTCGGACATCCCCCACAGCTCGGCGACCTCGATCCCGAGCGCGTGGAAGAACTCG
This sequence comes from Conexibacter sp. DBS9H8, assembly GCF_023330685.1. Taxonomy (GTDB): domain Bacteria; phylum Actinomycetota; class Thermoleophilia; order Solirubrobacterales; family Solirubrobacteraceae; genus Palsa-465. Next base: position 1,710,347 of record NZ_CP097128.1, on the reverse strand, counting down.
AGCACATCGGTGGCGACCGGGGCCGCTCCGACGTTGACGGCGAGAAGCTCGTCGAGACCGAGCATCGTGCGCAGGTTCGAGAAGATCTGTGCGTCCGCGGCAGCGACCCGCTCCTCCAGGTCGGCGGGAACCGGCTCGCCCTTCTGCAGGAGCCGGACGCGTTGCAGGGAGGCGGCCATCGCCTGCTCGAGCGGCGCGCGCGCGGCCGGCTCCTGGGCGGCGAGCATCGCCTCGAGCCCGGCCTTGAGCTTCTCCCACACCCGGGGGACGGCGAAGAACCAGTTCGGGTGGACCTGGGGCAGGAACCCGGCGATCTCCCGCGGGTTCGGGCAGTCGGTGACGGTCCCGGCGAACACGGTCGGGATGTAGTGGTGGGCCATTCGCTCGGCGATGTGGGCGGCCGGGAGCCAGGAGATCACCTTCGCCCCAGCCGGGAGGGTGAGCACCTCCGCCACGCTCGAGGCGGCCGCCATCACGTTGGCGTGGGTGATCTGCACCCCCTTGGGCGGCCCGGTCGTACCGGAGGTGTAGATGAGCGTGACTAAGTCGTCGGGCCCGATCGCCGCGACGGAGGCGAGCACGTCGAAGCTCGGGTCGGAGTCGGCCATCACCGCCGCAAGCGACAGCGTGCCGCCCGGGGCGTCGTCCCCGTGGGCGTCGACGACGATCACGTGGGTGATCGCAGGCGCCTGAGCCGCGGCCTCCTGCACGGTCGCGAGGAAGCACTGCTCGGTGACGATCACCTTGGCGCGCGCGTCGTTGAGGAGGTGGGCGACCTGCCCGGCCGGGTAGGTGTTGTAGATGCTGAACGGGGTCGCGCCGCAGGTCACCGTCGCGAGGTCGGCGAGGTGGTACTCGGGCCGGTTGGTGAGCATCAGGGCGACCGTGTCGCCGTGACGAACCCCGAGCCGGTGCAGCCCGGCGGCGAGGGCGTCGCTGCGGGTCATCAGCTCCGACCAGGTCCACGTGGTCGCATCATCGACGGTCCGGACCGCGACGGTGTCGGGGTGATTCTGGGCCGTGCGCCGCAGCGCCTCGGCGATGGTGGCGGCGTTGACAGCTTGGGGACTGTTCGCCTGGGCGGTTTGGCTCTCCATGCTGGCGGACAGAGTACGTCTTAATCGGGGTCATCGGCGCCGGTCCGCTCACCGGACGGCGGCCACCCCGCGATACTCACCCTGTCCCCCTCCCAAGGAGCATGCCCACATGACAGCACCGGCCGCGACCCACAGCGGAACCTTTCTGATCGGCGGCGAGCTGCCCGTCAACCGGCTCGGCTTCGGCTCGATGCAGCTGACCGGCAAGGGCGTCTGGGGCGAGCCGGAGGATCCGGACGCTGCCGTCGCGGTCCTCCGGCGCGCCGTCGAGCTCGGGGTCACCCTGATCGACACCGCCGATTCCTATGGACCCGTCGTCGCCGAGAGCCTGATCCGCCAGGCCCTGCACCCCTACCCGGACGACCTCGTGATCGCGACCAAGGCCGGGCTCACCCGCCAGGGTCCGGGCAAGTGGACGCCGGTCGGCCGGCCCGCCTACCTGCGCCAGCAGTGCGAGATGAGCCTCCGTCACCTCGGGCTCGAGCGGATCGGGCTCTTCCAGCTGCACCGGATCGATTCCGAGGTGCCTCTCGAGGATCAGGTCGGCGAGCTCAAGGCCCTTCAGGAGGAGGGCAAGATCGCCCACATCGGCCTCTCGGAGGTGTCGGTGCAGCAGCTCGAAGCGGCCCGCCGGGTCGCCGAGATCGCGACGGTGCAGAACCTCTACAACCTCACCAACACGAGCGCGGAGGCGCTGCTCGATCACTGCAGTGAGGCGGGGATCGGCTTCATCCCGTGGTTCCCGCTCGCGACCGGGAAGCTGTCAGCGCCGGGGGGGCCGCTCGACGACATCTCCGAGCGGACGGGACACAGCCCATCCCAACTCGCCCTCGCCTGGCTGCTCAAGCGCTCGCCGGTGATGTTGCCGATCCCGGGCACCTCCTCGGTCGCCCACCTCGAGGAGAACATCGCCGCCGCGGAGATCGTCCTCAGCGACGACGACTTCGCCGCCGTGTCGGCCGTCGCCGAGGGCTGATCCGTACGCGCTCTCCGGGGATCCGCCTGTGAGCGGAGCCCCGGACCGGCGCCTCCCTCTACCCTGTAGGGATGCCCTTTCCCGTTGCCGGCCCCGTCGGCCTCCGGGCGCGGCTCGGTCTCAGCCTCGTCCTCACCGTCCTCGCGGCCGCCGTCATCCCGGGTGGGGCCCGAGCCGCCGCAGCCCCGTGCTATGCGCAGCTGCCCGTCCCGGGCGGGATTCCTCCCTGGGGCTTTCACACCGGCGCCCCGCTGACGGGGGCCGACGGCTGGTACTCCCACGGGTTCGGGCCGATCGATCTCGCCCGGGGCCGGATCAGTGGGCGTCTCTGTGAGGCCCACGCCCGCCGTGGGCACGTCGAGCTGATCCTGATGCGAGCCCTCTCCCCGATCCTCTTCCACACCCACGTCGCCGAGAAGTGGGGCTACCCCGGCAATGAGATCCGCACCCGGGTGCGCGTCACCTTCTCCTCCGACCCGGCGTGCCGGGTCGGCACCGTCGGGATCCTCGACATGTACGCGAGCTACAACGGGGTGCGCAGCGACTCGATCCAATACCGGTTCGGGCCGGGCTGCGCGAGCGAGGATCACCTCTACCACGGCTCCCAGGTCGACGCTCAGGTGCCGCCGCTCTAGAAGGCTGGTGTCGAACTGGGCTTTTGAAGGAGGGAGAGCGGAGCTCTCCCTGATGTTGTCTCTGACGAAGGCCGGCCGCTGCGCGGCCTTTTGCTGCGCGTCGGAGACGGGACGCCGGCTTTAACTGGCCGTAGGCGCCGTCCTGGGCCGGTTGGGCAGTCCTGGGCGTCTGCGGATCGTGTTTCAGGTTGTGCTGAGTATCCATCCGCCGGGTTGGCGGTCAAGTCCGAGCACGCTGAGGCGGGCGAGGTTCACAGCGGCGGCGAGGAGTGAGAAGTCCGCGGCGACCTTGGTGCTGCCACGCACCCGGGCGCGACGACCGCCGTGCTTGCGGCGCATCAGATGCGCGATCTTGCGTTCGACCTTCGGGCGGGTCTGCCTGTAATCAGCCCGCCACGCCGGATCGGTTTGCTGGGCGCGAGCGGCGGCGAGTTGGTGTTCGTGGTGGCCGAGGTGGATGCTGCGTCCTTTCCGGCTGGCAGTGCACTGGGCGGCGAGCGGACAGCCGGCACAGAACTTCCCGAACCGGGCGACTTGCCCGCTCTTGAGCTTCCGCAGGACGACGGTGTGATCGGCCGGGCAGGTGACCGTGCCGGCGTCCAGATCGACCTGGAACACGGTCTTCGGGAACCGGCCGCCAGGCGCTCTGGGCGGCTGGGTCTTGCAGAACGTCTGGACGCCGGCCTGCTCCAGCGTGTCCAGCACCGCGCCGGTCCCATAAGCACTGTCGCCATAGACAGTCAACGGCTCGACCATCTCGGCGGTCTCGGCGGTCTCGGCGGTCTCGGCGGTCTCGGCGGTCTCGGCGGTCTCGGCGGTCTCGGCGGTCTCGGCGGTCTCGGCGGTCTCGGCGGTCTCGGCGGTCTCGGCGGTCTCGGCGGTCTCGGCGGTCTCGGCGGTCTCGGCGGTCTCGGCGGTCTCGGCGGTCTCGGCAGTCTCGGCGGTCTCGGCGGTCTCGGCGGGGAGGTCTTGGGCGAGTAGGTCAGCGACCGCCGAAGCGTCTCCAACGTTCCCGGCGCTCACGTGCGTAGCGACGATTACTTCTGAGTCGGGGTCGATCGCGACATGGCCTTTGTAACCGTCAAACCCGCGCGCGGCGGTCTTGTGCCCATGCCGGGCGTCCGGATCGACCGTTGAGATCACCCGGTCTTTCGCTACCTTGCGGGCGATCCGGAACCGGCCGTCCTGATCGGTCTCGAGGTCCTGGCCAACGACCGTCGCGAGCAACTCACCAGCCTTCTCCAAGACCGGCTCAAGCTCCAGTCCGTCCAACACAGCCAGCAACGCCCGCGCGTCCCGGGCGAGCGCGTCGACGAGTTCCTCGCGTGCCGAGCGATCGTCCCAATCACACACCGGCTTGCCGGCAGACCGGTACTCATCATCACGCGTCAGCACCGCCCGCAACCCGGCCTCCAACGACGGATCGGCGGCTGCGAGCACTCCGCGGATCGCGGAGCGGATCAAAGTGACGGTGTCCATCGTCGCGACCGCATCAAACAGAGCGGTTGAGTCCAACACCCGCCGGCGCCCGACCAACCCCGCCTGCTTCGCCGCAGCGAGCGTGACCTCGAACACCCGATCCGGCTTCTCAGACGCTGCGAGCCTGGCGCGCATATCGACCAGCACCGTGTGCACGAACCCCGGATAGTCGAAATCCAGGCCGCCCGCCGCGTACTTCCACCGCAAGTCATAAGCGAACCGGTCAACCGCTTCACGATCTGAACAGCCCTCCAGTCGCTGGAGGACCATCACGACCGCGACGATCATCGGCGGCACCGACCTGCGCCCAACCTTGGTGAACAGGTCCGCGAACATCTCATCCGGGAACAGCTCAAAGCACTCACGGTGCAACAGCCCGTAGATCGAGTCCGCCGCGATCCGGCTCTCACAGAAGCTGGTGGTCGTCGCGAACAGGTCCGGCTGGCGAGGAGAAACACCAAGACTCATACCCTCAAGTTTGACTTGAGGCTCGGACAGACCCAAGGCCGCCCAACGACCCAGTTCTCAGGCACAGCAGGAGGCCGCGCAGCGGCCGTCTTCGTCGGAGACAACCTTCAGGAGAGCTTCAGCTCTCCCCCTGTCCCAAGCCCGAAAAACACCAAACTCCTAGGTGACTCGGGGGGTCTCTACCGGCCCGTCGACGCCGCCCTCTCAGCGCTCGAGGGCGCGCCGTAAGACACCGAAGGCGAGGCTGCGCGGGTCGATCAGATCGAAGTGATCGGTGCCGGGCAGCTCCTCGAGCGCACAGTCCATTCCGGCCGCTCGTGCGGCTTGATGGTAGGCACGGCTCTGGTTGATCGGGACCCGGTCATCGTCGTTCCCGTGCACAAGCACGACCGGCGTCCGGGTGGGGAGCTGGGCGATCGGGTCGACGGCGGACCGCCGTTCGGCGTACGTCGCTGCGGGACCGCCGAGGAACGCTCGGACGGCACCGTCTCCGAGGTCGTCGTCGACGGCCGCGGTGAGGTCGCAGACGGCGGCGAGCGCGATCACTGCGGCGGCGGGTCGGCCGGCGGCGGAGACGAGCGCGAGCTGTCCCCCCGCGGAGTGGCCGATGAGGACGCCGGCGTGATGAGCGAGGGGTGCGGTGTGGCGCTCCAGCGACACGCGGGCCGCCTCGACGTCGGCGGCCGCGGCGGCGGCGGCCCCGTCACCCCGCCGGTACTCGACGTTCCAGCTCGCCCAGCCGATCTCGGCGAGTCCGACGGCGAGCCCGGACATGATCTCGGCCCCGTAGGCGACACGCCAGAAGCCTCCGTGCAGGAGGACGGCGACCGGATGGGGTCCCGGGCCCGCCGGGAGCCGCAGGGTGGCGTGCTGGTCAGGTTCGGGGCCGTAGGCGTGGCGCGTTCCGGCGGGGCCGCGGCGGTCCGCCCAGGCGGTGAGCGCCGTGAGCCGGTCGAGGGTGCTCATCGCCACTGGGCCGTCACCCCCGCTCCTGCGAGCAGCGAGTCGAGGGTGTCGATGAACGCCCACACGTCCGCGTAGGAGGTGCTGAGCGGGGCGAGGCCGGCGCGGATCACGTCCGGGGCCCGGAAGTCGACGACGACCCCGGCCCGGATGAGCGCATCGGTGAGGGCGTGGGCCCGGGGGTGGGCGAGGGCGACGTGGGCGCCGCGGCGGGCCGCGTCGCGGGGGGTGGCGACGCTGACGCCGTGGGGGGCGAGCCGCTCGTCGGCGGCGGCGATGAGAAAGCTCCCGAGCCGGCTGCCCTTCTCAGCGATCGCGTCGATCCCGGCCTCGGCGATGAGGGCGACGCCGGCGTCCACCGCGGCGAGGGAGAGGATCGGCGGCGTGCCGGAGAGGAAGCCGCGGATGCCGTCGGCGGCCACGTAGCCTGGGGCCATCGCGAACGGGTCGGCGCGCCCGAGCCAGCCCCAGATCGGCTGGCGCAGCTGGGACTGGAGAGCGCGGGCGACATACAGGTAGGCGGGTGAACCCGGTCCCCCGCAGAGGTACTTGTAGGTGCAGCCGACGGCCAGGTCGCAGCCGTCGCGGTCGAGCTGGAGCGGAACCGATCCGGCGCTGTGGCTGAGATCCCACAGCGTGAGGGCGCCGGCCTCGTGGCTGAGGGCGTTGATCGCCGCCATGTCGGCGCGGTGGCCGGAGCGGTAGGTGACGTGGGAGAGGGAGACGAGCGCGGTCGCCTCCGACAGGAGCGCGGCGACCTCGGCCGGTTCGGGTCCTCCCGCCGGGTCGCTGTCGATCCAGCGAATCGTCATCTGATGCCCGTGCGCGAGAGACTCGAGGACGTAGCGGTCGGTCGGGAAGTCGTGGAGGTCGCTGACGATCTCCCGACGGCCGGGCCGGGCGCCGATCGCCGCGGCGGCGAGCTTGTAGAAGCACACCGTCGTCGCGTCGGCGACCGCGACCTGGCCGGCCGCGGCGCCGAGCACCGCAGCGGCGATCGCATCCCCGACCTCGAGGGGAAGGTCGAGCCACCCCTCCGACCAGGAGCGGATGAGCCGCTCGCCCCACTGACGGGAGATGACGTCGGCGAGCCGATCCGGGGTGTGGTCGGGGAGTCGCCCGAGCGAGTTGCCGTCGAGGTAGACGAGGTCGGGGTCCCCGCGGAAGCGCGCCCGGAACGGGGCGAGCGGGTCCTCGCGGTCGCGCGCCTGCGCCTCGGTCAGGTCGGCCATCTCGCCCATTGTCCCGAACGGGCCGGGCGGGACGGCGATCCTCGCCCCGGGCGGTGACCGGCCGCGGGGTGGGCGACAATCCGCCGATGGACGGTGGCGATGGCTCTCAAGGGGTACCGCTCGGGCTCTACGTCCACGTGCCGTTCTGTGCAGCGCGCTGTGGCTACTGCGACTTCAATACCTACGTGCCCGCCGACGCGCAGGCGCCCCAGAGCTTCCTCACCGCCGCTCACCGGGAGCTCGAACTCGCCCGTACGCGGGTCGGCGCCCGTCCGCTGACGACGGTGTTCTTCGGCGGCGGGACGCCGACCCTGCTCGGCGCCGACGCCCTGGTCGCGCTTCTCGCCCACGCCGAGGACCTGTTCGGACTGGACCCCGACGCGGAGGTGACGACCGAGGCGAACCCCGAGTCGATCGGACCGGACGGCCTGCGCCGGCTCCGGGCCGGCGGGTTCACCCGCCTCTCCGTCGGGATGCAGTCGACCTCCGCGCGGGTGCTCTCGACCCTCTCACGAGTCCACACCGCCGGGCGGGCCCTGGAGGTCGCTCGGGAGGCCCGGGCGGCGGGCTTCCCCCACGTCTCCCTCGACCTCATCTACGGCACTCCGGGTGAAACCGATGAGGAGTGGGCGGCGACGCTCGAGGCGGCGCTGTCAGTCGCCCCCGATCACCTGTCCGCCTACGCCCTCACGGTGGAGGCGGGGACGGCGCTCGCCGCCGAGGTGCGCCGCGGTACGGTCGCGGACGTGGATGAGGAGATCCAGGCGCGACGGTGGGCGGTCGCCGAGACGCGGCTCAGCGCCGCCGGAATGGCGTGGTATGAGATCTCCTCCTGGGCCCGCCGGCCCGAGGACCGCTGCCGGCACAACCTCGGCTACTGGCGCTCGCATGACTGGTGGGGAATCGGGCCGGGCGCCCACTCCCACCTCGCCGGGGTGCGCTGGTCCAACGTCCGTCACCCCGGCGCGTATGCCCGCCGCTGCCTCGAGGGACGCTCGCCGGTCGCCACCCAGGAACGTCTCAGCGCTCAGCAGCGGGCCCTCGAGGCGCTGATGCTCGGATTGCGGACCCGCGAGGGGGCCGATCTCGGCCTCCTCGACGAGCGCCGTCGCCGGATTGCCGCGGCGGAGGAGCGGGCCGGCCGGGTGCGGATCGCCGACGGCCGGATCACTCTCACATCCACCGGACGCCTGCTCGCCAGCACCGTCACGCTCGCGCTCGCGCCATGACCGGGTCCGGAGCAGACCGCTGATGGGAGGCATCACCGCCTGGGTCCTCGCCGACCCGTTGTCGCTCGAGAATCCGTCGCTGGCCGGCGCCGACCGGGTTCTCCTGATCCAGAGCACTGCCGCCTTGAGCGCCCGGCGCTTCCACCGCCAGAAACTCCATCTCGTCCTGACCGCGATGCGACGGTACGCCGCGGCCTGCGAGGCCCGCGGGCTGTCGGTCGACTACGTCCGGGCGCCAACCTTCCGCGCCGGCCTGGACGAGCACGTCCGCCGCCATCGCCCCGACCGGGTGGCGCTGCTGGCTCCCCACAGCCTGCGCGGGCGCGAGCGCCTCGGTGCTCTGGCGGGAGTCGACCTGGTGAGCGGGTCGCTGTTCCTCACCGACCCGGAGGCGTTCGCCGACTGGGCGTCCGGACGCCGGCGGGTCGTGATGGAGGACTTCTACCGCTGGCAGCGCACGCGGCTCGGGGTCCTGATGAACGGGGATGAGCCGTGCGGTGGCCGCTGGAACTTCGACGCAGAGAACCGGCGGCGGATTCCCCGCGACCTAACCCCTCCCGCTGCGTGGCTCCCGGAGGAGGATGCCCTCGACTCGGAGGTCCGCTCAGAGCTGGACCGGCTCGGTCTCGACACCTGGGGGGAGGACGGGCACCGCCGCTGGCCGGCCGATCGCCAGCAGGCCGAGCAGGCGCTCGCGCACGTTCATCGACGGCTTCGACTGGGTAATGACTCCGAACGTGTTGGGTATGGCGACCTGGGCCGACGGCGGTGCGATGATGACCAAGCCGTACGCGGCAAGCGGACGCTACATCGACCGGATGTCCGACCACTGCCGCGGGTGCCGGTACGAGCCGGGCCGGCGGACCGGTGAGGACGCCTGCCCGTTGACGACGCTGTACTGGAACTTCCTCGACACCCACGCCGACCGGCTCGCGGGCAACCGGAGGATGCAGATGCCCCTCGCCAACCTGCGGAGGATCCCCGCAGCCGAGCGGGCGGCCATCCGCATCCGGGCGGATGGCCTCCGGATCGAGTTCGGCGCGTGACCGAGCTCTCCCGGAACCGACTCCAACCTCTCCGAGCGGCCGTGCTGGAGGCCGTTATCCTCGCCGCCGGTGTCTGAGTTCGACCGAGACGGGGGCCCGGAGCCCCAACCCGCCCCCGCGGACGCCGCCCCTGCGCCCACGGGCGCGTCCGTGGACGCCGCGTCGCCGGAGGCGGTCCCGCCGTCCTCGGGCGCCCGGGATGGCTACCGGCGACTGCTCCTCGTCGAGGATGACGCCGGCGATGCCCTCATCGTCGAGGAGCTGCTGCGCGACGCGTGGCCGGAGCTTGAGCTCACCCACGCCCGCTCGATCGCCGAGGCGGAGTCACTGCTGTCGGAGCGGCCATGTGATTGCGTCGTCCTCGACCTCGGCCTCCCCGACGCCCGCGGTCTTGACGCGCTCGCGCGGATTCAGGACATCGCCCCGGAGATCGCCGTCGTCGTGCTCACCGGTGACGTCGACCAGGACCGCGGGATCGCGGCGCTGACCGCGGGCGCCCAGGACTATCTCGTCAAGGGGGAGATGGGCGGAGAGGGGCTCGCCCGAGCCGTCGGCTACGCGATCCAGCGCAAGCTGTCAGAGCGGACCACCCGGGAACTCGCGGTCCTGCGGGTGCAGACGGCCGCCAACGCCCGTGTCCAGCGCGGTCTCATCCCCCACCCGCTGCTCAGCCACGAGGACATCACCGTCACGAGCCGTTACCGCCCCGGGAACCTCCGTCAGGTCCTCGGCGGAGATTTCTTCGACGTCGTCCAGACCGAACCGAACTGCGTGCACGTGGCGCTCGGGGACGTGTGCGGGCGCGGTCCGGATGAGGCGACGCTCGGCGTGCTGCTGCGGATCGCCTGGCGGGTGCTCACCCTCGCGGGCGCGGCACCGGGCAGGATGCTGGAGATCCTCGATCGCCTCGTCGTGCAGGAACGTCACGCCGACCATGTGTATGCGACGCTCGCGAGCGTCCGGATCGACCTCACCTCGGGGACCGCGACGGCAGCGATCGCCGGTCACCCGCCGCCGATACTGAGCGCCGACGGCCAGGCGCGGCTGCTGACGCCGGGGACCGGAGGACCTCCGCTCGGGCTGGGCCAGGGCCGCGACTGGGAGATCGTGCAGACGCCGCTCGGTACGCAGTGGACCCTGCTGCTCTATTCCGACGGTATCTATGAGGGTCGGGTCGATGGGGAGGGGCCGCGCCTCGGCATCGACGCGTTCGTCGACCTGCTCGGCGGCCTCGCCCGTACCGGGTCACTGTGGGATGAGCTGCCCGACGCGCTGATCGGGCGGGTCGAGACGATGAACGGCGGACCTCTTGACGATGACGTCGCGCTGCTCGCGCTGCGCTGCGATCCACGTCGATGATCCGCACAGAGCTTCCCAGGGTCGCCCTCCCCGCCCGGACTGCCCTCACCCGCCGGCTCACCCTCGGGCGCCTGCTCGCGCTCGTCGCCGCCGGCCCGGCGACGGTGGTGATCCTCGCCGTTGCCGTCGGGATCGCCGCGATCACGCACCAGAACGCCGTCCGGGCCGACCTCATCGGCCGGGTCGAGCCGGCGAACGTCGCCGGCCTGCGGCTGCTCACCGCGATGGTCAATCAGGAGACCGGGATCCGCGGCTTCGAGCTGACCGGCAACCGCCAGTTCCTCCAGCCCTACCAGCTCGGAGTGACCGAAGCCGCGACGGAGGAGAGGATCCTCGCCCGCGCTCACGTGACCGGTACCGCAGCGGCGTTCACCACCGCACTCGCCAGCATCCACGCCTGGGAGAGCGCAACGGTCGCGCCCGCGCTGCGGACCGGCCCAGCCGGGCTCGGCCACCACCGCATCGACACGACGCTTGTGGACAAGGCGCGGTTTGACGCGATCCGGGCCTCCCTCGGTGAGCTCAGCACCCGGATCGGGGTCGCCGTCATCCGGGTCAAGGGTGCCCTCGCGCGCTCGGCCGCGGCGACCGAGGTCGCCTTCTCCGTGATCGGCGTCGCCCTCATCCTCTCTCTGCTCGCTGCCGGCCTGCTGCTGCGTCGCTTCGCGACCCGACCACTGGCCGATCTCGCCGGTGCGGCGCGCGAGGTCGCCGAGGGTCAGCTGGACCGGTCGGTGCTGACCGACGGCCCCCGGGACCTCGCGCGGCTCGCCGCCGACGTTGAGGGGATGCGTCTCGCACTCGTTCGCGAGCTCGCCGCCGCCCGGGAGACACAGGATCAGCTGAGCGTCGTGGCGGCGGATCTGCGCCGCTCCAACAGTGAGCTCGAGCAGTTCGCCTACGTCGCCTCCCATGACCTGCAGGAGCCCCTGCGCAAGGTGACGAGCTTCTGTCAGCTGCTCGAGAGCCGCTATGGCAACGACCTGGATGAGCGGGGGTTGCAGTACATCGCCTTTGCCGTCGACGGAGCCACGCGGATGCAGCAGCTCGTCAATGACCTGCTCGCCTTCTCCCGGGTCGGCCGCAGCGGTCGGGCGGTGGAGGCGGTTCCCCTCAACGAGCTGGTCGCCGCCGCCCTCAGCGATCTCGGGGACGCCGTCGAGGCAAGCGGGGCGACCGTCACCGTCAAGCCGCTGCCGACGCTGACGGTCGAACCTGCGCTTCTGCGCGCCGTGTTCCAGAACTTGATCGCCAACGCGATCAAGTTCCGCGCCGAGGCAGCTCCGCAGGTGCGCATCGAGGCGGTCCGCGACGGAGAGGAATGGCAGATCTGTTGCAGCGACAACGGGATCGGGATCGACGCCGAGTACGCCGAGCGGATCTTCATCATCTTCCAGCGCCTCCACACCCGAGAGGCGTATCCGGGGACGGGGATCGGTCTGGCGATGTGCCGAAAGATCGTCGAGCACCACGGGGGCAGAATATGGCTCGATGAGAGCTACCGGTCGGGAACGCGGATGTGCTTCACGCTGCCGGTGGAATCGATGATGACAACCTCAGGAGAGCCGTTGAGTGAATGAGCTAGACCCGATCGCCGTCCTGCTCGTCGAGGACGACCCCGGAGACGTCGTGCTCGTCCAAGAGGCGATGTCCCAGGACAAGATCGCCAACGAGCTGTTCGTCGTCCACGACGGGGTCGAGGCCCTCGAATTTCTCCGGGACCCCGACAACCGGGTCCCGGACCTGATTCTGCTTGACCTCAACCTGCCCCGCAAGGACGGCCGGGAGGTGCTCGCCGAGATTCGCACCGACCCGCAGCTCAGCCACCTTCCCGTGGTCGTCCTCACCACCTCTGAGGCGGAGGCCGACATCCTCGCCAGCTACGAGCTGCACGCCAACGCCTACGTCAGCAAACCGGTCGACCTCGACCGGTTCCTCGAGGTCGTCCGCGCGATCGACAATTTCTTCATCTCGATCGTCAAGCTGCCGGGGCGGGGGGCGTGAAGGTCACGCCGCGCCCGTCACCCTCCGAGCGGGCGCGGCGGATGCTCGCTGAGGAGCCGAACCTGACCCTCGCGACGGTGTCGGCCGCTGGCGTCCCGTGGATCTCTCCGGTGTTCTTCAGCGCCGATGCCGCCGACGACCTGTACTGGACCTCCGAACCGAGCGCGCGCCACTCGGTCAACGTCCGCGAGACGGGCACGGGTGCAGCCGTCGTCGTCCGTGCCCACCCGGGCGAGCCGGTGGACGCGGTGTACATGACCGTGCGCTGTGTCGAGCTCGGAGCGCCCGAGGAGATCCTCGCCGCGACCGCGGTGATGGCCGCCAAGCCCCAGCCGGAGCGCTGGCGGATCCGAGATCTCGCGCAGGTCAGCCCGGGCGGACCGTGGCGCATCTACCGCGGCCACCCCGAGACGGTTGAGGTACGCCTGACCGCCGAGCGCGATGGCATCCCGGTCGCCCGGCGGACCCACGCTGACTTCCGATCCGCGCCGGAAGCGGCTCGGTGAGCGGACGCGCCCGCCCGGCCGAGTCTGTCTGGGACTATCCCCGCCCTCCGGCGGTTGTCGCCTGTGAGCGGCACGTACGGATCGAGCTCGGCGGGATGAGGGTCGTCGACTCCAATCGCGCCCTCCGGGTCCTCGAGACGAGCCACCCCCCGGCCGTCTACGTCCCGTCCGCGGACGTCCGGCCCGGCGTGCTCGTCCTCAGCGACCAGCCCGCGACCCACTGTGAGTTCAAGGGTGCCGCCGACTACCTTGACGCGATCGTGGAGGGACGCCGCAGGCGAGCGGTCGCCTGGACCTACCCGAGCCCGACGCCCGCCTACCGGGCCCTCGCCGGGTACGTCGCTTTCTACCCCGGCCGGGCCGACGGTGCCTGGCTGGACGACGAACGGGTGGCCGCCCAGCCCGGGGACTTCTACGGGGGCTGGGTCACCGCGGAGATCCAGGGGCCGTTCAAGGGCGGTCCCGGCACCTGGGGCTGGTAGCGCCTGACGCCGGGACCGGGGTTCGTCGGCGTGGGTGAGAGCGGCCCGGCCGGCGTGTCGTGAGCGTGGCCCGCCGCCGAGCCCGATCACCCGGCGCGGGTCGCCCCGCCGCCGAGGCACGGCCCGCGTCGCTCAGGTCGCTGCGGGGAGTGTCGTCGCGAGCAGATCGGCAAGCGCCCGGAAGTGTCGTTCGCTCGCCGCCTCGTTGTAGGCCCCCATGTCCGACATCGTGTACCCGTGATGGGCCCCGGCGTAGAGCTCTGTCGTATGGGTGATCGCGGCGGCGTCCATCGCGGCGTCGAGGGTCCGGATGTGCTCCGAGCTCATGCTCTCATCCTCGTCGGCGTGCCCCCAGTACACCCGAGCCTTGACCTGGGGAGCGAGCAGGTGGGGGCTGTCGGCATCCTCGGTCACCATCCGGCCGGTGTGGAAGCCGCCGAGGGCGGCGACCCGGTCGGCCTGATCGGCGGCGATGATCCACCCGAGCCGCCCACCCAGGCAGTAGCCGGTGATCCCGACCGGGCCGGGGCTCAGCTCTGCGAGCTTGGCGACGTAGGCGGCCCCATCTGCGCGCACCCGCTCGGCGGTGAGCGACCCCATCAGCGGGCCGATCGTGGCAAAGAACGCGCCTCGCGCCTCGGAGTCGTTGAGGTCGGGCGTCTCCCACAGGGGAGCCCGACCGGCGCGGTAGAACACGTTGGGGGCGAGGACGGTGTACCCGTCAGCCGCGATCCTGTCGGCCATCTCCTTGATCCGGTCACGCAGGCCGATCGCGTCGATCATGAAGAGGACCCCGGGGTGCGTGCCGGGGCGGTCGGACATGCTGAGGTAGCAGTCAGCGACCCCGTCAGGGGTCGGTACGTCGATCATCGAACCGTTCATGGGGTCAGCTTCGCAGGTCTCCGGTATGCCCGACGTCTGACGGGGACCGGGGCAGCCGGCACATGAGAGTCCTGTCATGCACCCCGGAATCGGCGGCCCCACCTGACATCGTTGGGGCGTGCCCGGAGAACAGTGCCAGCGGATCGGCCACGGCGGCGCGAGCGCGCTCGCGCCCGCCAACACGCTCGACTCCTTCGACGCCGCCGTCGGCGTCGGCGTCGACATGGTCGAATTCGACGTGCGCGCTCGGGGACGCCAGCTTGTCCTCGCCCACAGCCCGCTCGATCTCCACCGCCGCGACTGCCTCACCCTCACCGCCGCTCTCGCCCACCTCAGCCTGCCCCGATTCCACGGCGTCGGGATCAACCTCGACGTCAAGCACGTCGGCTGTGAGGCCGCCCTGCTGGAGGCGCTCGGCCACCGCAACCTGCGTGATCGTGCCCTCGTCTCCTCCCAGGTGAGCGGTGTCCTCGACCGTATCCGGACCCGGGACGAGCAGGTGCTGACGGGCATCTCCATCGGCGGGCGGCTTGCCCGTTTCAGCCGGCGCTGGGCCGACTGGCGCGGGCAGGTGCTCGCCGGGCTGGCCACCCGGCGCTGGGACGCGCTCATGGCCCAACATCGGCTCATCGATCCGGAGCTGCTGGCCGCCATCCGCGACCGGGACGGCCGGCTATATGCATGGACGGTGAACGACCGCGCGAACATCGAGTCGCTACGCGGCCTCGGGGTGGATGGGATCACCTCCGCCGACCCGCGTCTGTTCGCGGCCTGAGAAGGTCATCCCCTCCGCCCCCTGCGGGCGTCCGGCAGCCGTCGGATCCGCGGTGGGCAGGCAGCCCGGCCGGGCGAGCCCGGACGGAGCGCCCCGGCGCTTGAGTTCGGCGAAGAACGGCTCGTGTGCGTCACCGGCGAGAACGGTTTCAGCGTCGGCACAGCGGTGACGGCGGCGCCACCCGGGCCACCCACGCGGACGGATCAGGGGATCACGACGACGAGCTGCGCCGCGGCCCCGACCGCCGCCGCGGTCGCCCCGACCGCCGCCGCGGTGCCGCTGCTGATCGGCATCACCGTCGGGTGGGTGTCGGAGATCATCCGGGCCAACCGTTCGGCTTGGCCCCGCTCACCGGGCCGGTAGAGGACCTGATAGCCGTGGGCCGGGTCATTTTGGAGATTGCCCTCCCCGATCACGTGCACGCGGCGGTGGGTCAGGGCGAGCGCGAGGCGGTGAGCCGCGTTCGTCACCGAACCGGCGTTGAGGACGACGGCGGGGACCGTCGGGACCGCCGGGGCGACCCGCCGTCGGCCGAGCGCTCCGGAAACGGCGAGCGCGGCGAACACCGCCGCGGCGAGCACAACGGCCACCACGAGCACGGCGACGACGGTGGCCCGCCGCGGCAGATGCCGGCGAACCCCGGACCGGGCGATCGGCCGGCTGGCCGGACGGGCCCGGAGGCCGCCGAGTCCCGCCGATCGGGCGGCGGACCCACGCCCCGCCGCGGTGACCGATCCTCGTCCTGCCACCGGGCCCAAGGGCACGGCGAGGCTGGCGAGGTGGCGTTCGAGCACGACCGCCTTGGACACCTGGCCGGCCACCTCCACGCGCATCCGACCGAGTCGCCGGCGGTCGCGGACGGCGACGATGAGGCCGAGGGGCACGAGGATGATCGCAACGATCCCACCGATCCGCCCGAGTGACTGGATGGCCGAGGTGCCGGTGGCCGTCGCCGGCACAGCGACGGTGAAGGGCCTCAGCGTGGCGTGCTCGGGCTGGGGCCGCACCGGGCCGACGGGACGGGTCTGTTCGGCCAGGTCGAGCATCTCCGGGTTGGACACGCCGTTGAGGAGGGTGTTGTGAATCCAGTAGACGGCGCCGTACTGATGCCAGGCGACGGTCGTGAGGTGGCTGCCGATGTAGTACAGCGCGTAGGTGCGTCCGCCGGTGCGGAGCGTCTGCTGAGGGTCGCGCAACAGCGGCGGGTTCGGCCACGTCGTCCCCTGGACGTCGTAGAACTGTCCGAGATCGCCGTTGGAGAACACCTCGACATAGGCGGGATAGGTACGGCGACCGGGAGCGTGGATCAGGTAGTTGCGGATGCAGTCCTGCACATACTCGGTGCAGCTCGGGGCCACCGGGACGATGCTTCCCGCGAGGTCCTGCACCTGGGGGTACTCGCCGGTGAAGGACAGCTTGGCCGCCGACGCCTGCTCGGCGGAGACGTTCGCGGCCAGGGTCGCGGTGACCGGAAGCCCGTGGATCTTGTGATGGGTGATCCCGTGGCCAATCGCGGCGACCTGCCGACGTGGCGTCGTGTCCGTGCCGTAGAGGAAGTTGTCGACGCTGTCCTTGATCTGAGCCGGGGTCGCGGTGAGATCGGCCGGGGGGCAGGTCGTCGTGCAGGGCGTCGTCTGGAAGTGGACCTGCCGGACCGTCAGGTGTGAGGCGGAGATAAGGAGGTTGGCGAGGTTGAGGATCTCGGTCGGGCTGCGCAGCCCCGTGTCGGTTTGGACCGTCTCCCCGAAGACCTTCTCGAATTTGGAGATGTTCCCGGCCAGCTGCGGCCCGTACTGTTCCTTCACCGCGAGCAGGAACGCCTGGTCGCGGGCATCGCGAACCTGGGACGTGTCGGTGTGACGGTAGGAGACGAACTGCTCGGCATCACTCCCGTTGAGGCACTGGTAGCCCGGGAGCAGATTGATGTTCTGATATTGGGCCCCGCCGTTGGCGTTGTTGTGGTAGTAGCGCTCGTCGATGGTCGAGTACACGCACCCAAGCTTGTTGATCGCGTTCTCGAACTGGGTGAAGGTCGTCGCGACCACGTGGCTGACGCTGAGACCGGTGACCTGCTTGATCGTCTTCAGGAGCGTCGTCGTGCCGTAGGTGTAGGCCGAGTTGAGCCGGTTGGTGTAGGTCGTGCCGTTCGGCTCGGTGACGTTGACCCACAGCTCGCGCGGCAACGACATCATCGAGATGTACGGCTTGCCCGGGTCGATCCGGACCATCAGCATCTCGTTGGCGAGGTTGGGGACGTAGGCGTTGTAGTACTTGAACACCGTGCGGGTGTCGTCGCCGATCAGCAGCAGCGTCTCGGGCTGACCGAAGCTCGTGTGGGCGAGGACGCCGGTGCTTACCTTCAGCGCCTTGTTGACACTGATGTCAGCAACGAACGTGTTGACTTGGTCGAGGACGAACACGGCGCCCGCGGCCGCGCTCGCGAGGACGACGATCACGCATCCGAGCAGAACCCGCCACAGGTACCGCCGCCGCGGCGGGGGGGGCGGCCCAGGAGCGAGCTCGCCGCTCCACGAGGGCGGCCCGCCGCTCCCGAAGCGAGCGTCGCCCGCACCCCGGAAATCAGGTGGAGCCGGAGCCGCGCTCCGGGTCGACGCGGTGGAAGTGCCGACGGGCGGGTTCAAGAGAGTTTCTGCATCAGGATCGGGGGTACCTGGGTCCAACCCTGAAGCTACCAGCGGCCCCAGCGGTTCCGACTCCGATAACCAAATCCTAAGCTACCCGGGGAGAAAGGCCGAATCATGAGGCGTGAACGCAGGCGGCTGCGGCCCAAGCACGCAGGGTGGACGCCCGCCGCATACCCGTTCTCGGGGGTCCCACGCCGAAGACCGCCGTCCTGCCAGCTAGCCTGCATGAGCCGACATCCGCTCTGCCCCGCCGCTCGTCCAGCCTCGGGGATCCGCTCAACGTTCCGCCGCCGATGCCACCTCCGCCCCGTCGTCCCCCCCCCGCCCGCTCTCGCCCGCTGCCACCCCCGTCCCGCCGGTCGGCTCCCCCCGGCCGACGCCGGCCCTCGCGGGCAGAGACCGCGCGACGACGCCGGGCCGCCGGAGGCATGATCGCCGGGGTTCTCACCCTCGTCGTCATCGCCGTCGTCCTGATCGGCGCGGGCGGGGCCGGGCCCGTCCGCGTCCGACCGCCCGCCACTCACACCGCGACGAAGACGGCCACCCTGACCGCAACCCGGACGCGAACGGTGACGCCAACGCGGACGACCCCGGCCCGGGAACCGACGAGCTTCGCCGTCGGAGCCAGGAATCTCGTGCTCAACGAGCCCTCCACCCCGTCGGCGGCCACCGGGACGAGCGGCGGTCAACCCGTCCGTACCCTTCCGACCCTGCTGCTGTATCCGACCTTCGGCCGTCCCGGCACGCCGGACCGTACCGGAGCACCTCTCGACCGCGCCGCCGGCCCCTACCCCCTGATCATCTTCTCCCAGGGCTTCGACCAGCCCGTCTCCGCCTACCGGGGGATGCTCGACGCCTGGGCCCAGGCCGGCTTCGTCGTCGCCGCTCCCACCTATCCGGGCACCTACGCGGGCGACCCCCACGAGCTCGACGAGTCCGACATCGTCAACCATCCCGGCGACCTCAAATTCATCCTCAGCACGCTCACCGCCGACACGACCGGATCGGGCGGCCTATCGGGTCTGTTCAACCCGAACGAGGTCGCCGTCGCCGGCCAGTCCGACGGCGGGGACGTGAGCCTCGCCGTCGCCGCCGACAGCTGCTGTCAGATCTCCGCCATCAAGGCGGCGGTGATCCTCTCCGGTGCCGAACTTTCCGGGTTCGGTGGCACCTACTACACCTCCGGGTCGGTGCCCCTGCTCGTCACCCAGGGGAGCGCCGACACGATCAACCTTCCAGGGTGCAGCGCGGAGCTCTATGACCAGGCGCCGGCCCCGAAGTACTACGTTGACCTGCTCGGTCAGGCACATCTCCCGCCCTACACCCAGCCGGGACCAGCTAACGACTACGTGAATGCGGCGGTGATCGCCTTCCTCGATCAGTATCTGCGCAACCGTGCCGGCCCATGGCAGAGGATGGTCGCCGCGGGCGGTCAGACCAACGTGGCGACGGTCACCGACGCCCCCCAACTCAGCGGCGCGTCAACCTACTGTCCTGCCTGACCCCGTCAGGCCGGGCCCGGTTGGAGCCGGCCGGTCTGGCTGCGGCCGGCTCAGGCGGCCGGCTTGGTCGCCGAGACGACGTGTGCCTCCGCGAGAACGTGATCGATCTCCACGTTCTCAAAGCCGATCGAGCGAATCATCTCCTCCCAGGCGGTCGTCCGCAGCGGCTTCTCCTGAAACCGCAGGAGGAACCGTCCGGCGTTCTTGAGGATCCGCCACCAGCCAGCCGGGCCGCGGCCGATCATCGCGCCGACCTTCTGGCGCACGATCACGCGATCCTCGGCGGCGAGCCCGCGTCCGAACATCATGTCGCCGATGACAAGCCGGCCGCCCGGGGCGAGCCACTCATAGCTGCGGGTCATCACGGTCCGCTTGTCGGCGTCACGCAGGTGGTGCATCGCGTAGTTGGAGACGATCAGGTCGACGCTGCCGTGCGGCAGCTCGAGGGTTTCCAGCGGCTGGACGACTCCCTCGATGTTGGTGAGCCCGAGGTCGCCGGCGGTTCGCTCAAGCAGCGCGATGGCCCCTGCGTCGATATCGACGGCCAGCACCTGTCCGCAGGTGCGAGCAAGCGGGAAGGTGACCTGGCCGGAGCCGCAGCCGAGGTCGACGACGACGTTGGCGGGAGCGCCCGCCCGCGCGACGACGGCATCGACGACGCGCGTCAGGCCGACCGACCCCTCCCCCGCCCAGCTCTCCGCGCGGCCGCGCCAGAGCTTGCGGGAGATCCGCAAGGTCAGCTCGGCGGCGAGTGAAGCGCGGGTACGGGAGACGGTGAGGCGAGCGGCCGGAGCGGTCGTCACCGGGCCCGCGGGAGCAGCGCTGGACCCCGCGGGGCTTCCTTCGGCGCCACGGAGACCGTGATCACCGGGAGTCGGCGTGGACCCGGGGGGCGTCATCGGAGCAGTCATTGTCTCTGAGCCTCGGCGGGCTCTCTAACGAGAACGTCTGAACTCGATGAGAAAACGCTCGTCATCGGCATGGCGACAGGCGGTGCCTGCCACGCTCGCGAGACAGACGGGTTCGGCCATTCCAACGTCGGCATCAGCGGGTGATGATGCGGGTGAGCTGCTCGGCCACGCAGACGGGCTTGTCGGCCCCGTCGAGCTCGAAGGTCTGCACGAGCCGGAGCTGGAGCCCGCCGGCGACCTCGTCGACCCCACCGATCGTGAGCCGCAACCGTACCCGTGAGCCAACGGGAACGGGCGCCGGGAAGCGCACCTTCTCATAGCCATAGTTGAGACCGAAGACGATCCCCTCGAGGTTCTCGAGGGGGAGCAACTCATAGAGCATCGCCGGGCCGAGAGAGAGGGTGAGCAGACCGTGGGCGATCGTCGAACCGAACGGCGAGGATCCCGCCCGCGCGGGATCCGTGTGGATCCATTGGTGGTCGGCCGTGACCTCAGCGAAGGCGTCGATCATCGCCTGATCGATCGTCCGCCAGGCGCTGACACCGACCTCCCGGCCGACGTTGGTGCGCAGGTCCTCGACACTCCTGAGCGTGATGGCAGTCATGCCCGGCGAGACTAGCGGGACGACGGTGGGGCCAGGACTCAACAGGTGGGCCCGCCCGCCACGTAAATCACCTGTCCGGAGATGAAGCCCGCACCCTCAGAGACGAGGAAGGAGGCAGTGTGAGCGATATCGGCAGGCTGGCCGACCCGGCCGACCGGAATCTGGGCCGCCGCGCCCGCCTTGAACTCCTCGAAGGGCACACGCATCCGTTCGGCGGTGGCAGCGGTCATCTCGGTCTCGATGAACCCCGGCGCGATCGCGTTCGCGGTCACACCGAACCGTCCGAGTTCGAGCGCGAGCGTCTTGGTGAAGCCCTGCAGGCCGGCCTTCGCCGCCGAGTAGTTGACCTGCCCGCGGTTGCCGAGCGCAGAGGTGCTGGACAGGTTGACGACTCGACCGAACCTCGCCTCGGTCATGTGCGCCTGCACCGCCCGGGTCATCAGGAACGAGCCGCGCAGATGGACTCCCATCACCGTCTCCCAGTCGCTCAGCGACATCTTGAACAGGAGGTTGTCTCGAATTACCCCGGCGTTGTTGACGAGGACGGTCGGGGGACCGAGCCGATCGGCGACCTCGGCAACGGCAGCGCTCACCGCTGCCTCATCGGAGACGTCAGCCCCGACGGCGACAGCCCGCCCGCCCGCAGCCGTGATGCCGGACACGGTCGCCTCACAGCTGGCAGCGTCAAGGTCGATCACGGCGACGGCGAGACCGTCGGTGGCGAGGCGCGTGGCGATCGCGGCGCCGATCCCCCGGGCGGCACCGGTGACGATCGCAATACGGGAGGTGGAGGTCATCGCAGGCTCATTTCAATCGCTGGATACGGTGAGGACGTCTATCTTGCCCGAGGACGAGTGCGACCGCCTGTGTGGGGATGCCCGGCCCGGGTGGGCCCGACGGCTAGCCTGCCCACGATGCCCCGTCGCGCACTCGTGCTCTTCGCCCTGCTGGGGATCATCTGGGGGATTCCCTACCTGCTGATCAAGGTCGCCGTCACCGAGCTCAGCCCGGTGATGCTGGTCTTCGCGCGAACCGGCCTGGCGGCGCTGATCATGGTCCCACTGGCGGCCCAGCGCGGGGAACTGCGCCCCGCGCTGCGCCGGTGGCGTCCACTGGTGGCCTACACGGTCTGTGAGCTCGTCGTCCCTTGGTACCTGCTCAGTTCGGCCGAGGAGCGGCTGCCGAGCTCGACCACGGCACTGTTGATCGCCGCCGCGCCGCTCGTCGGGGTCGGTGTCGGGGTTCTGCTCGGCCGAGCCGAGCCGCTCAGCGGACTCAATCGGATCGGCATCGCCGTCGGCATGGTCGGGGTGGCGGCGCTCGTCGGCTTTGACGTGCACGCCTCCGATCTCGGAGCGGTCGGGGAGGTGGCCGTCGTCACCGTCGGGTACGCGACCGGCCCGGCGATCCTCGCTCGCTGGCTCTCGGAGGCGCCGGCGATCGGGGTCGTCGCCCTGTCGATGGCCGGCACGGCCCTGCTCTATCTCCCGGCCGTCCTCATCACCGGCGCGTGGCCGGCCCACGCCCCGTCCGGCACGACGGTCGCGGCGGTCCTCACGCTCGCAGTGCTCTGCAGCGCCGGGGCGTTCGTCATGCTCGCCGCGCTCGTCGCCGAGATCGGCCCCGTCCGAGCGACGGCGATCACCTACATCAATCCGGCGGTGGCGGTCGTCGCTGGAGTCGTCTTTCTCCACGAGCCACTGACGGTCACGATGATCGTCGGGTTGGCGCTCGTCCTCGGCGGCTCCTGGCTCCTGACTCGCCGGCGCGGTACGCGGCGGGCCGGCCCGCCCGGCCCACTCGGGACACCTGAGGTCGCCCCGGCTCTGGCGACTCAGACCGACCCTTCCGCGGAGCGCCGGCCGCGGGAGCGCAGGCTCGGGCCACCGAGCAGGGCGAGCGTCAGGCCGAGCAGCGCGAGCACCCCGGCGAACACTCCGACCGCGACGGTGAGCGGCGCCCGCGAACCGGTGCCGGGACCGAGCAGCTCAACGACGGGGATCGCGAGCGCCTGACAGGGCAGCTGAATGATCAACCAGCGCCGCAGCGGCGCCAGGATCACCGACGCCTGCAGCCAACCGCGCGCGGGAACGAGCAGGGTCAACTGCGCGAACGTATCGATCAGCGGCACGCCGGCGATGAGCGCAAGGATCCGACCGTCGAGGATCGGCCCGTGGCGGATGAGGTCGACGCTGAGCAGGAGGATGAGCGCCCAGGCGAGCAGGTAGTCGGGGGCGACCGCCGCCGCAATGCTGACGAGCGTCCCGAGCAGCGCCCACAGCCCGCCGGGCGAGATGAGCAGGGTCAGGACGATTCCGAGCAGGGCTACGGCGCCCCGCGGAAGCGTGCCGGGAAGGACCGCGTCGGGCAGCGGACGGTCAGCGGGTGGAATGAGGCCACGCAGGCTCAGCGAGTCACCTCCGCGGAGGCGAGCCGTCGGGGCGGGCGGCCGAGCAGAGCGAGACGGGCGGAGAGGGGAAGCCCGTCGGGCTCGGACCAGGCGAGACGTTGGACGCCGCCGGCGGCGAGGGTCGCTAGCCGGTCGGCCCGCTCCATCATCACGATCCGGTGGGCGATCCGTTCGGAGCGGCGACTCCCCTCCTCACGCGCCGGCGGCAGCGTGTCGATGAGGATGACCCGGTGGCCGTTGGCGGCCCAGGTGAGCGCGAGGGGAAGCATCTCGTCGTCGAGGACGGTGCTGAGCAGGTAGACGAGCGCGCCGGGCGGGATCGTCGGGGTGAGCGCCCGGCGGCCCTCCGTGTCGACGGCGGCGGTCAGCTCGATCGTTCTCAACAATCGCCAGAGGTGCTGTCGGCCGCCCGAGTGGCCGACCATCCGCCGGTGGCTGGAGAGATCGCGCAGCCCGACCCGGTCACCGGCGCCGATGTAGGCCTCCGCGAGGGAGGCCGCCGCCTCCCGGGCGAGGTCGAGTGAGCTGATCCCCTCAGGCGCGGGGCCCTCCGACCCCCACTCGGCGAGCCGTTCGCTCACGTCGTCCCGGCTGTCGATGACGATCATCACCGTCGCATCCGCCTCTGCGTGGCTGCGACGGACATAGAGGTCGCCCGCGTTCTGGCCGTGGCGGGCGCTCGCCTTCCAGTCGATTCGGCGCAGGCGCTCCCCCGGACCGTAGGGGTGGATGTCACGGAACTCCCCGCCGCTGCCCGGCCGGATCGAGTCATGCCCGCCGACGGTGCCCGCGAGCCGGCGCGGCAGCGGCAGGCGGCCCAGCGGCCGGCGGGCCGGAGCGATCGCCCGGCGGGCACTCACCGGCGCGGCGGGCAGCGGACCGAGCAGCCCTCCGGTCCACAGGAACTGGCAGTCGACGGCGATCGGCTCCTGGGGACCGGAGTGGCGGGCGCTCACCGTGCCGGTGACCGGCGCCCCGACCGGGCAGGCGATCGCGCAGGTCCGGACGGGCCCACCGGCGATCCGACACTGGAGGATCGCCGCGTCCGCCCCGGGGGGAGCGGTGATCGCGAGCCGGTAGGTGAGCCGGCCGTCAGGGGTGGCCTCGATCTCGAGGTCGATTGCGTCACCGCCGGCGGGAAGGCGTCGGCGGGCACGGGTCAGGGCGGCGGCGACGGTGAGGGGGAGGCTCAGCAGCGCGATGTCGACGCGACCGGTGAGCAGCCCGATCGCGGCGATCAGGAGCGCGGTCGCCGCCTGGGCGGCTGGTCCCGCCGAGAACCCCCACGCGGGCGGGTCGCTCACCGGGCCGGCGCGGCCTGACGGTGGCCGACGGTCGGCGGGCCGGGGACCTCCTCGACGGTCCGGGCGATCAGGTCCTCCGCCCGCGTGCCCTCCGCCCACGCCTGTGGGGTGAGCGAGATCCGGTGGGCGAGGACGGGAACCGCGACGGCCTTGACGTCCTCGGGGGTGACGAAGTCCCGGCCGGCGATCACCGCGAGCGCGCGGGCGACGAGCATCAGGCCCTGGGATCCGCGGGGGGAAGCGCCGACGGCGACCGCCCGGGCCCGCCGGGTTGCGACGGCGAGGTCGACGCAGTAGCGGGCGATGTCCGGCTCGACGTAGACACGCTCGACCCCCGCCTGCATCGCTGCGAGGGTGGCGGCGTCGATCACCGGCTCCACGGTCGCCACCTCGCGGCGCCGCGCGACCCGGTTGAGGAGGATCTCCGTCTCCCCGTCCCGGCCGGGGTAACCGACCGCGAGCCGGACCATGAAGCGGTCGAGCTGAGCTTCGGGCAGCGCGTAGGTGCCCTCGTACTCGATCGGGTTGGCGGTGGCGATGACGTGGAACGGGGTGGGGAGGGCGTAGCTCGTGCCCTCGACGGTCACCTGCCCCTCCGCCATCGCCTCCAACAGGGCCGACTGTGTCTTCGGTGAGGTCCGGTTGATCTCATCGGCGAGAAACAGGCCACAGAAGATCGGGCCGGGCCGGAACACGAACTCGGCCGTCGCCGGCTGATAGAGGAACGATCCGGTGATGTCGGCGGGCAGCAGGTCGGGCGTGCA
This sequence comes from Conexibacter sp. DBS9H8, assembly GCF_023330685.1. Taxonomy (GTDB): domain Bacteria; phylum Actinomycetota; class Thermoleophilia; order Solirubrobacterales; family Solirubrobacteraceae; genus Palsa-465. The sequence goes on along the minus strand of NZ_CP097128.1, from coordinate 1,685,074 downwards.
CTGGAGCCGGCGGAAGCGAAGCCCCAGCGCACTGGCGAGACTGCGGGCCGCGAGCGTCTTGCCGAGGCCGGGGACGTCCTCAAACAGGACATGCCCGCCGGCGAGGACTGTCGCCAGGGCGATCGTCAGCGCCCGGTCCATCTCCACGACGACACCGCGGACCCGGCCGAGCACCGTCTGGGCAGCCCGGGCGATCTCCGCGACGCTGAGGACGCGCTCAGCGCTCATGTCCGCCGGCCGGGTCGAGACGGTCGAGAGCGTCGAGCAGCCGGCAGAAGGTGACCGGCCGCATTCCGAGTACCCGCTCCCGCGTCACCAGCTGGGCGGCCTCATCACCGAGACGGGCCTCGATCGCGGACCGGTCGGCCGGGTTCTCCAGGCTGAGGCCGGCGAGAGCGAGCCGGCGGCGAGCGAGGCGGCGGACGCGGATCTCAACCCGCCGTCCGACGAGCCCCCAGGCCGAGTCGATCGACCAGGCAAGTTCGCTGACGTCCTCGCGCGCCCCCGGACGCTGGGGGCCCTCCCCCACCCTCCACGCAAGGTCCCCATTGTCAGCGCCGGTGACGGCCGCGGCGACCGCACGGACGGCGACGGCGCCGGCCACCCCGAGCGCGAGCGCGTGGGGCCGGTCGGCCCCCGCGAGCAGCGCGAGCCCGGCGAGCATCGCGGCGGTGAGCGCCATCCGCACCGCCGTCGGACGATCCGGCAGCAGCGCCCGGACACGCTCGGCATCGCCCGTCATCTCAGTGCCCGACCACCGCCGGTTCACCCGGCGGCAGGTCGGGAGCCTCCTGCCAGCTCGCCTGCAGCCGTTCCAGCGCCTCCCGAGCCGCGCTGACGTCCGCTGCGGCCGGCGGGCGCTCGGAGAACCGGGTGGCGAGGTAGAGCCCGAGCAGGGTCGTCGTCGCGTCCTGATCGGGGAACGCCCGGCCGAGGACGCGGCGGGTGAACTCCGTCGGGGTTTCCGCGGGGCGGCGGACGATCCCGGACCGTTCCGCGCGCGCCTCAAGGGCGAGCCAGGCCCGGACGATCGCATCGGCAGGCTCACGGGGACTGTCGAGGATCCCCAGGGCGGCGCCGATGCCGTCGCGGAGCAGACGCACGGGCACCTCCTCGACCTCGGGCGCGGGAGCGAGGGAGACCGGGCCGGCCACCCCGGCCGGTGGCCGCCGGCGGGCCGGTGCCCGCCGGCGGCCCCACCAGTAGGCGAACAGACGCCCGAGGGCGGCGAGCACCAGCAGGCCGAGAAGCGCGAGCGGCCAGATGCCGAGGTCGGGACGGTGCACGGACGGGATCGCCGGCGTCGAGCGCGGGGAATGTGCCCCGGCTGCCTGAGCGGGCGACGAAGCCTGGGTGCGGTGGGGAGCAGCCGCCCCTCCCGGGTGTTGGGCGAGACGGATCGGCCCGGCGAGACCGGCTGCGAGGATGACGACGATCGCGGCGATCGCGCTCACAGCGACGATGTCGTAGCGCCCTGCTGTCCCCCGGCCCAGCCGGGCTCCCTGCGGCTCGACGTGCACACCTCTCAAGGTACGGCATGGACGGGCGGGACGGGTTCGGCAAGCAGCTGGCGCAGCCGCTTCAGGCTCGCGCCGGGGCGGGCGAGACTGCCGGGGACGAGTTGGGTGACGCGCACCTCCTCCACAAGCCAGCGCAGCTCGGGGCGTCCAGCCGCCTGGGCTTCGAGCGCCTGCACGTTCGCCATCCGCTCGGCGTCGGCGCGGACCTGTTGAGGCAACCGGTCGAGCCGCTGGGCGGCGGCGGTCAGGTAGCGGGTGATGTCGGGGAGACGCTCGACACCCGCGGCGGTCACCATCCCGGCGAACACGAGACGGCCGAGCTGGCGGGCGACGTCCTCACGGGCGGGCGCCAGCGCAGCCGAGGCGGGGAGCGCGTCGAGCCGCGCGCGAACGGCGTGGGCGGCGGCGAGGATCTCCCCGAGGTCGGTGAGTCCGGCCAGCGCGGCCGGCCGCAGCTCACCGCGAGCCTGCTCGGCGAGGACCGCGAACGCTTCCGCACTCCAGGCAGGCCCGCCGGCCCGGGTGACGATCAGGTCGATCGCGGCGGCGATGACATCCTCGAGGACGGCGTCGAGCCCGCCGTGGGGGGCGCCGGCGAGGCGCAGCGTGAGCTGAGGTCCGAGGCGTCCGCTCAGCCAGTGACGCGGGGACGGGACGGTGAGGCTGAGCAGCCGGCGGGTGCCGCGGGCCATCGTCAGGCGCTGCTCGGCCGGGGTTTCACAGATCCGGATCGCGACGCTGTCGCCGGTGTCCTGGAAGGCGGGGTAGCCGCGCAGACCGCCGGGCAGCTCGACGATGCGCGGGAGGGCCGGCAGGTCAAATCCGGTCATGCCCGTGCGCATCAACTCGGGCATGGAGGCGTCGAGGCGCGTCCGGAGGGTGGGGGCCAGCTGCGTGCGGAGCGCCTGAAGTGAGGTGCCGCTCGCGAGCAGGCGTTCGTCGTCATCCTCGACGGCGAACGTCATCCGCAGGTGGGAGGGCAGGGTGTCGAGGTTCCAGTCGGCCGGGCTCACCGACACCCCGGTGAGCTGGGCGACCCCGGCGGCGAGGACCTCCAGCAGCGGACCCGAGCGCGGGGTGACATGGGCGAGCAGGGCCCGGGCGGTGTCGGGGATCGGGACGAGCGGACGGCGCAGCGGCTTGGGGAGGGAGCGCAGCAGGGTCTCGTAGAGCTCGGCCCGGAACGCGGGGACGAGCCACTCAAAGCCGCGGTCGGCGACGGCGCCGAGCTGGGTGAGGGGGATGTGGACGGTGACCCCGTCAGCGGCCGACCCGGGGTCAAAGCGGTAGCTGAGGGCGAACTCACGCTCGCCCTGGCGCCAGCGGGCGGGGCGGCCGGCGTCATCGGGCGGCGTCTCCCCCGCGATCAGCAGCTCCATCGGGTAGGTGAGCCGGTCAGGCTCCGCGGCCCTCGCCTGGCGCCACCAACGGTCGAACTCGCGGCCGCCGACGATCTCAGGCGGGATGCGTTGCTCCAGGAAGGCGGCCCGACTCGCCTCGTCGGCGAGCAGGTCACGGCGGCGGGCGCGGGCTTCGAGCGCCTCCACGGCCTCGATCCGGCGGGCGTTCTCGGCCATGAACGCGTGCGCCTGATCCCAGTCACCATCGACGATCGCCCGGCGGATGAACAGCTCGCGGGCGCTGGCGGGATCGATCCGACCGTAGGGGACGGGCCGGGAGTTGACCAGCGCCAGGCCATAGAGGGTGACCCGTTCGGGGGCGATCACCGCGGCGCGGCGACGGTCCCAGCGTGGCTCCCCGTAGGAGCGTTTGACGAGGTGCCCGGCGAGCGCCTCGACGCGGCGGACGTCGACGGCGGCGGCGGTGCGCCCCCACAGCCGGCTTGTCTCGACGAGCTCGGCGACCATCACCCAGCTCGGGCCGCGGCGAGCGAGGACGGATCCGGGGAAGATGGCGAACCGGGCTCCGCGGGCGCCGAGGTACTCGCGGCGGTTGCCGTCGCGCATCCCGAGGTGGGAGAGCAGCCCGGCGAGCAGCGCGGTGTGGATCTCCGCGGCCTCGGCCGGCGTGTCGTTGAGGGTGACGCCGACCTCGGTGGCGGCGTCCTCGAGCTGGCTGACGAGGTCCTGCCACTCGCGGATGCGCAGATAGTGCAGCAGTTCGGCGCGGCAGCGCTTGACGAACTGGGAGCGCGACAGCTCGCGCTCGAGCCCGCTGAGGTGGCGCCACAGGTTGAGGTAGGCGAGGAAGTCCGAGCCGGGGTCCCGAAAGCGGGCGTGGAGCTGGTCGGCCTGGGCGCGCTGCTCGATCGGTCGCTCCCGCGGGTCCTGGATGCTGAGGGCGGCGACGATGACGATCACCTCGCGGGCGCAGCGGAGCCGGTCGGCTTCGAGCACCATCCGGCCCAGCCGCGGGTCGACCGGCAGCCGGGCGAGGCGGCGCCCGAGCGGGGTCAGCGGTTCGGGGGCGGCCGGGTCGAGGGCACCGAGTTCGTGCAGGAGGGCGATTCCGTCACGGATCTGGCGGCGGTCGGGCGCCTCGAGGAACGGAAAGCCCTCGATCTCCCCGAGGGAGAGGGCGGCCATCTGCAGGATCACGCTCGCAAGGTTCGTCCGCAGGATCTCCGGATCGGTGTAGCGGGGGCGGGCGTTGAAGTCCTCCTCGGAGTAGAGGCGGACGCAGATCCCCGGGCCGAGGCGGCCACAGCGGCCGGCGCGCTGCTGGGCGGAGGCCTGGGAGATCGCCTCCACCGGCAGGCGCTGGACCTTGAGCCGGGCGCTGTAGCGGGAGATCCGCGCCAGCCCGGTGTCAATGACCGCGCGGATCCCCGGCACGGTCACCGAGGTCTCGGCGACGTTGGTGGCGAGCACGACGCGACGGCGCGGACGGCCCCCGCCGTCAGGAGCGAACACCCGCTGCTGCTGGGCGGCGGCAAGCCGGGAGTAGAGGCTGAGGATCTCCACCTCCGGGCCCAGGCGGCCGCCGAGCAGTTCGGCCGCATCCCGGATCTCGCGTTCTCCGGAGAGGAAGACGAGGATGTCACCGTCCTGTTCGGCGAGCAGATCCACGGCGGTGTCTGCCAGGGCGTCCAGCAGCGTCTCCCCGGGTGCGCCGGACCGGTCAGCCGGATCGTCGCCGGGCTCGGTGGCGCCGTCCGGGTGGGTCGGGCGGGCGGCCGGACCGGCGCCCGCAACAGGCGGCGGGACGTCATCGGCGGGCCCCGGCGCGAGGGCGCCGCCCAGGGGCCGGTACCGGACCTCAACGGGATGGGTGCGGCCGGACACCTCGATGATCGGCGCACCGCCGAAGTGGTCGCTGAAGCGCTCGGGGTCGATCGTCGCGCTCGTGATGATCAGCTTCAGGTCGGGGCGGCGGGGCAGGATCCGGTGCAGGCAGCCGAGCAGGAAGTCGATGTTGAGGGAGCGCTCGTGCGCCTCGTCGACGATCACCGTGTCGTAGCGGCGCAGCAGCGGGTCTCGGCGGATCTCGGCGAGCAGGAGACCGTCGGTGACGAGGCGGACGAGCGTGTCGGCGGACCCCCGGTCATCAAAGCGGATCGCGTAACCAACCGCACTGCCGAGCGGGACGCCGAGCTCCTCAGCGATCCGCTGGGCGACCGTCCGCGCGGCGATCCGACGCGGCTGGGTGTGGGCGATCGTCCCCCGTACCCCCCGGCCGAGCTCGAGACAGATCTTCGGCAGCTGGGTCGTCTTGCCCGACCCGGTCTCCCCGGCGACGATCACCACCGGGTGAGCGGCGATCGCCGCCGCCAGCTCCTCCCGCCGAGCGCTGACGGGCAGCTCCTCCTGATAGTGGATCGCCGGGACGCTCTCCCGGCGCCGGCGGACCCGCGCCTGGGCGGTGGTGAGCTGGTGGGCAAGCCGCTCCTGACCAGCCCGGTCAGAGGCGCGCACCCGGCGGGCCTGGCGGCCGAGCCGCACCTCATCCTGGAGGGTGAGTTCGGCGAGCAGGCCCGGGGTGATCGGACCGCTCACAGCCCGCGACGGACCGGCGCGGATCGGAGACGGGCGGTGTGGAGCGCGGCGGCCACCTCGTCGGCAGGATAGGCGGGGCGCGCGGGGCGCGCGGGGCGCGCGGGGCAGGCGGGTCGGCTCGGTCAGGCGACGGGGAGGCTCCGGGCGCGCATGAACAGCTCTTCGGGCATCAGGACGGGCGAGGACAGCCTCGCGGCGGCACAGCACCCTACCTCGCTGATCTCCGGCCGACCACGAAAGCCACCCGAGGCGGCTTTGGCTGGGCGAGACACGGTTCTGACGTGCTCTGGCAGCAGAAACCCCGCCTGGGCGGGCCTCCTGGCGTCCCCCGCTGGCGCCCTACCGCGGGCCGACCGGACAATCTCCTCTGGCCTGTTCCAGTACCGATTTCCGGCACGCTCTCGAGGGAACTGGCCTCTCAGTAGCGGCGGCAGGATGCGAGCCTGCGACCTTCGGGACATGAGTTCGTCCAGTGCCGCTTTGCCGGGATTTCCTGAGGTCGTAGACACACATTCTGCGGCGTTCCAGGGCTCAGAGTTCAGCTGAGTCAGATCCGATGAGGCGAGACGCACGAACTCCTACTCCCACGGGGGTACATTGGGCCCATGTGCGCCAGAGAGCGGCTGCGCCGGGAGGCTGAGGCGATGAGCAGGTCCGAGGCCGCCCTCGTTCCGGCCCAGATCGAAAGAGCTAGTGGTCACGGGCCCCGCCAGCGACCGCTGGGCCCGTCCGATCAGACCAACACCACGACGTTCTGTTCAGAGCGGCGACTGTCTGCCCGCCGTTCATGCCGGGCCCAGCCCGTTACCGACCCACGCTCCGAGCCGCACTGACCGGCATGCGCCGAGGCGAGATCCTCGGACTGCGGTGGGCCGACGTCGATCTCGACGCCGCCCGGCTCTCCATCCGTCACGCGCTGGTCGCCGTCGGCTACGAAGTGATCGAGTCAACTCCCAAGAGCCACAACGCTCGGGTCGTCGACCTCGACGCCGAGACTGTCACACAGCTCCGTCGCTACCGCCGTGCCCAGCAGGAGGAACGGAAGCTCTGGGGCGCCGCGTACGAGGACCAGGGTCTCCTGGTCTGCAAGGAGAACGGCGAACCGATCCACCCACACACCTTCGGCCAGTCCTTCGAGCGAATCATCGCCAACGCCGGTCTGCGGAAGATCCGGCTCCACGACCTGCGCCGCACCCACGCCAGCCTCGCGCTCAAGGCCGGCGTACCCGTCCAGGTGATCTCGGGGCGGCTTGGTCACGACTCAGCTCGCAGGTCGACGGAGAACTCCGAGAGCTTCGCGTGCGCTTCGGCCGCACGCGCTATCAACTCCTCTACCGACGTTCCAATCAATTCGTAGTACTCCTGCACGTGTTTGAAAAGAACACCGGAGCCATCCCGGCGCGCGACATACGGACAGCCCAGCATCGCTCTGATGACTTCCGTGCGCGGATGGACGCCAAGCCCAAACGTCCGCCACGACCAGCTGGGCGGGATGCTCAATGCCCGGCGGATTTACCAGTCTTGGTAAGCTTGACCCATGAGCGAGTCCTGGATCAGCCCAGCAGGACGAACGGTGGCGGAACACAGCGCGCAACTCGCAGCGCGCAGCGAGGAGTTCCGCGCCGCCGGTGAGGAATACGCCCGCATCCGTGAAATGCGGAAGACGAACCCTGTCGCTGCACATCTTCGTGAGCGCCGGTATGAGCTCGGATTGACTCAGCAGGAGGTCGCCACGGCCGCCGGCACGTCGCACTCCGCGATCTCCAGGCTCGAGAGCGGCACGCACACGCCCAGCCTCGCCACCTTGCAGAAGATCGCCGCCGTCCTCGATGAAGAGTTGCTGATCTGCTTCCAGAGCACGGTGGACGGCGAAGTCGAGCGCGAGTTCGCGGCAGTCGCCTGAGCAGGACTCATTCCCGGTCTGGATAGGGCCGTTCAATCTGGGCAACAAACACTGCCCGCTGGCGAACGGTCGTGGATGAGCGTGCGCCAGCGGACAGTACCGCGACCACCCCCGCCAAGATCAAGCCGGCCTCCCGACGCGTACACCACGCTGTGAGGATCTCCCCTCCGGTCCGGACGAGAATCACAGCCGCCGCCGTGGAGTTCAGCCTCCGGCAGGGCCGATCTGCTGGATCTGTGGCGCGTTCTCCAGCAGCCACGCATCGAGCTCGAACTCGCGGTCGTGGAGCACCGAGGCCGCCGGGGCAGTGATCTCGAGCGCGCGCAGCGCTTGCTTCCACTCGGGCCGGACCACTTACAGCCAGCCCTCAAACCCATGGCCGAGGTCCCAGGCGAAGTCCTTGAGCTTGCTTTCCCGTGCCTCGACCGCCCAGGTCAACCCGTCGGCCGTCCCGCCGGGGTGGCGCCCGAGGATCTCCAAACGTGACAGCTCAAGTCCACGGTCCAGCAGGAACGCGCCGCCAGCCCGCGCCGCCCGAGCACGCGGGCTCGATTCAGCCAGGCATCGACCAGGGACTCGTGGAACTCGGGATCCTCGACGTCGCTCAGAGCCACGTCCGGGAGGTCCAGCACCGACACGCCGATGTGGCCGTGGGTCAGCAACTCACCCAGCACGATCAGAGCGACGGTCGACCCAGAGCGTCGATGACCGGGTCGAGCACCGGATGGACGGATCACGCGCGGCGCGGCCCGCGGCAGGCTCGGGCTGGATGGCATTGACACGCTCCACCGCCGCGTCCAGGTCGTCGCCGTCCTGATGGATCAGGACCGGCTCCGTGATGTGGGCGATCTCCTCATACAACACCTGAAGTGTCCGCCGCGGCTTCAGCGCCTTGCGCAGTGGCGAATTCCAATCACGGCCGGCCACGAGCAGGTCCTGCATCTGCCGCGCCGTCTCGGGGTCGCGGGAGCGGTCGTACTCGATGTCCACGTCCACGTCGCCCACCGCGAGCGCCGCGCGCGACCACGACCCGAGCGCGTAGACGGCCGTCACGCACCGGGCGGCACCCTCGCCAGCACAGATGCGCTCGAGCAGTTCGATGACGTGCGCGGTCGCCCGCTCTCGCGGAATCCGGCCAGCCCGTCCCCGTGCGTTTGACAAACCCCCGAAACGACAAGAGCCCCGGCGGACCGAGACTCTCGAATCGCCAGTGAACACTGGGCTTTTGGAAGTAGCGGGGGCAGGATTCGAACCTGCGACCTTCGGGTTATGAGCCCGATCAAAGGTCCACAATCCCAGCAAATACGGGTAGGTTAGATCGCCAAAAACGGCGTTTTCACGGCGTTTTGAGGCCAGTTTGGTACCCAAAGCGGTACCCACGGATTTTGGTACCCACGTGGTACCCACGGCGGTAAGCTTCAAAGTGTGCCCACCCAGCAGGCCCCGACTGCCGTCTCCCTGGTGGTCCGCGAGAGCAACGGACAGCCCTTCTATGAGGCAAAGTTCCGTGACGGAGATCGGCAGATCAAGCGGCGGATCGGTCCGGCGTGGCTGACCCGTGACCCTGAGTCAGGCCACTGGGCTCCACGGCGCGGACGGGTCCCCGTCGACTGCTTCGACGAGCGGCGCGCCTACGTACGCGCGGCGGAGATCGTGGCTGCCTTTGAGGCGGAGACAGCGCAGGAGCGCGAGCGCCGCGCCCAGGGGGCGACCTTTCGCGAGCTCGCCCACGCGTACCTCGACTGGCTCGAGCACGTCAAGGGTGCGGCACCGTCGACGCTGCGCCAACACCGCTCGGACCTGGCCGAGCCCGGCGTCCCGTACAAACGCGGGAACAAGGTGCTCGCCGGCCACATCATGGGTGCCTTCGGTGACAAGCCGGCGGCGAAGGTCACCGCCGAGGACGTCGACCGGCTGCTCGAGAGCATCGCGGACACGGGGGTGGCCCCGCGGACGGTCAATCGCTACCGCGAGGTGGTCGTGGCCGCCTTCAACTTCGGGATGAAGTCGACCAAGTTCAAGTTGGCGGCGAACCCGGCCAAGGACTCGGACCGTCGCCGGCTGCCCGCTGCCGGCGCGCTCCTCTACTACACGCCTGAGGAGATCGAGGCAATCGCCCGGGCGCTCGAGGACGGCCTGCACCGCGAGCTGCATGAGCGCCACGCCAACCGCTGCTCGACCCGCGCCGGCGGACGCTGTGACTGTGAGCCGACCTACCGGGCCCGCGAGCGGGCGTTCGCCACCCTCGAGGACGCGCGCGCCCACAACCGCGAAGCCCGCTCTGAAGACGAGCTGGCCGAGGACCGTCGCGACGCCGACGCGGTGCGCGTCGCCGCCTACGCCGGACTGCGCATGGGCGAACTGTTGGCCCTACACGTCGAGGACATCGATTGGGCGGGGTCGGCGCTGATCATCAGCCGGGCGGTGTCGGCCGGCGTCGAGCGCGGCACGAAATCCGGTCGCGTCCGTCAGGTCCCCCTCGCCGACCACGCCTCCGGCGCGCTTGCCCGGGTCATGGACCGCGACGACTTCACCGGCCGCGGCGAGTTCGTGTTCTGCAACGCCTACGGGCGCCGACTCGACGGATCGGCGCTTCGCCGCCGTTATGTCCGCGCGCGGGACGCGATCGGGCTGCGGCCGCTGCGCTGGCACGACCTGCGCCACACCTTCGGCTCCCTGCTCGTCGCCGGCGGCATCGACCTGGTCAGCGTCAAAGACGCCATGGGCCACTCCCAGCTGACAACCACCAGCCGCTACCTGCACGCGCGGCCCGCCGCCGAACGCGCAGCGGCATTCACACAGGCCTTCGACACGCGCGCCAGCATCAGGCCAAGCCGCGCGACGCCGCTGCTGGTTCGAGACCGGCCGCGCGACGAATGACCACGCTCGCTTGCGTGCTCGACCCTGACGGGCGGACCGTCCAGCTCACCGCCGATGCCTGGGCGCATGTGCTGGTCACCCACGCCGAGATTGAGCCCTACCGAGACCACGTTCTGGAAGCCGTGGCGAAGCCTGATCACCGCGAGCTGGACCCCCGACCCGGTCGCGAACGGTTCTGGGCGCTCGGTCTCGGCCCAAGCCGCTGGTTGCGGGTCGTCGTAGACTTCAGCGAGGCTCCAGCGCAGGTCGTGACAGCCTTCGGGAACCGCAAAGATCCACCAGGTTGGGCCGCATGAGCGTCACCATCGACAACCTCACCTTCGATCACAGCCACTACGACGCACGGGGCGACGTCCTCTACCTGAGCCGGGGCGGCCGCCAAGCCGCAGCAGAGAGCGAGGGGACCCCGGAAGGACACGTCGTCCGGTTCGACGCCGATCAGCAGATCATCGGCATCACCCTCATCAACGCGCGCTGGCTGCTCGAGCAGCAAGGGAAGATCGAGATCACCCTCCCCCACCACGTCGAGCTCAGCGCCGCGGCACTCACCGACGAACTCGCACCAGCCTGACCAGAGCAGATCCGGACGGACGGAAGGCCTCCGGTGCGGTGGTTGGCTCAGTTCCTGAGCAAGGGCGCCAGCCCTTGCTCGTTGCCGAGTGACAGGTCGTGGAGTGGAGGTCAGGGGAGCCGCGTCAGCGGTGCCCGAAGGGCAGGCCGCAGGCCCGACCTTGACCGCAGCGGAACGACCTGTCACGCCGTACAAGCGGCCCGCGCCGCCGGGCGGTTGACGCCACCAGGGCCACCCGCGCGGTAGCTTCCAGCCGTGACGATGAGCGGTGATCCCACGAGCCAAGAAGCGCCTCGGGCGAGCGTGGTAGCGGCCCGCCGACAGCGCCTTGGAGCCCGGCGGTGAGCAGCCTCGAGAGTTTCTCGTCTGGTCGATCGCGGATCAGCTCCGCGGGCCGTACAAGCCCCATCAGTGCGGCGGCGTGATTCTGCGGTGCTGCTCGATCCGCGCCGGCGGACGCTGTGACTGTGAGCCGACCTACCGGGCCCGCGAGCGGGCGTTCGCCACCCTCGAGGACGCGCGCGCCCACAACCGCGAAGCCCGCTCTGAAGACGAGCTGGCCGAGGACCGTCGCGACGCCGACGCGGTGCGCGTCGCCGCCTACGCCGGACTGCGCATGGGCGAACTGTTGGCCCTACACGTCGAGGACATCGATTGGGCGGGGTCGGCGCTGATCATCAGCCGGGCGGTGTCGGCCGGCGTCGAGCGCGGCACGAAATCCGGTCGCGTCCGTCAGGTCCCCCTCGCCGCCGGCGGCATCGACCTCGTCAGCGTCAAGGACGCGATGGGCCACTCCCAGCTGACAACCACCAGCCGCTACCTCCACGCCCGTCCGGCGAAGGAGCGCGCCGCCGCGTTCACCGCCGCGTTCGGGCCGAACAGCGTGCCAGGCGTCCCCACCCGACAACCGCAGACACCCGCCTGAGCACTTCCGTGCCGCCATTCCTTGTTCTATGGCACCCAGAGGCCGAGAAGGAGCGCGACTCCTCCTGGCCGGCCAAGGAGAAAGCAGCCATGCTCAACGCTGCCGCGAAGCTCGAGGCAGCCGGTCCCAAGCTCGGCCATCCGCACACAAGCGCCGTCCGCGGCGAAGGTGGCAAAGGCTTTCGAGAGCTGCGTCCGCGCGCCGGCCGCAGCCGTTGGCGCCCGATCTACCGTCAGATGAACGCGACGACCTTCGTGATCTTCGCTGTCGGCCCTGAAGCTGAGATCGATGCGCGCGGCTTTAGCGGTGCCGTGACGCGAGCGGCGGAGCGACATGCCCGCTTCGAGGAGGACTGAACGCGATAACACAGGTGGTATCGTTTTGGCCATGAAGCTCAGCGATCTCAAGAGCAACGATGATCTCATCGCGGAGGAGCTGGAGCGTGACCCCGAGTTCCGCGCGTTCTGGGAGCGCACCGCCTTGGGGCGCGCGGTAGCAACCGCGATCGTCCGCTACCGCGGCGAGCACGATCTTTCCCAGCGCGACCTCGCCCGCTTGGTCGGCATGACTCAGCCGCAGATTGCCCGCATCGAACTTGGCGAGACCAACCCCAGCATCGAAACGTTGCAGCGGCTCTCTGCCAAGCTCGGCATCGAGTTCACGATCGATGTGCGCCCTGCTGGCCAGCCCGCCCGCAACCTCACCAAGAGCGCGCAGTCCCGTGACCTCGTCGGCGCCGCGGCAACCGGTGAAGCAGCGCTGCTGGTGACCACGAGTTAGCTGATACACAGGGGAGCCGCGTCAGCGGTGCCCGAAGGGCAGGCCGCAGGCCCGACCTTGACCGCAGCGGAGCGACCTGTCACGCCGTACAAGCGGCCCGCGCCGCCGGGCGGTTGACGCCACCAGCGCCACCCGCGCGGTAGCTTCCAGCCGTGACGATGAGCGGTGATCTCATGAGCCATGAAGCGCCTCGGCCGAGAGGGGCAGCGCCCCGCCGGCAACGCCTCGGAGCGCGGCGGTGAGCAGCCTCGGGACCTTTGTCTGGTCGATCGCCGACCAGCTCCGCGGGCCGTACAAGCCCCACCAGTACGGCGGCGTGATCCTGCCGCTGACGATCCTGCGGCGCCTGGACTGCATCCTGGAACCCACCCGGGACGAGGTCCGGGCGCTGGCGAAGAAGTACGAGGGCGGCGCGCTCGACGTCCAGGTCCGGCGCGCGACGGGGCTGAGCTTCTACAACACCTCTGAGTACGACTTCGGCCGGCTGCTGGAGGACCCCGAGGGGCTGCGGGCCAACGTGATGGACTACATCACCGGGTTCTCGGCCAACATCGACGTGTTCGAGCGGTTCAAGTTCGAGAACGAGCTCGCAACGCTCGATGAGAAGAACCGCCTCTACCTCGTGATGTCGAAGTTCGCCGAGGTCGACCTGCACCCCGACACGGTCCCGAACGCGGAAATGGGCGACCTGTTCGAGGAGCTCATCCGCAAGTTCGCCGAGGCATCCAACGAGGAGGCCGGCGAGCACTACACCCCACGTGATGCGATCCGGCTGATGGTCGACCTGCTCTTCTCTGAGGACAACACGGCGCTGCTCGAACCCGGCACGGTGCGGACGATCTATGACCCCACCGCCGGCACCGGCGGCATGCTGTCGGTCGCGGAGGAACGGCTGCTGGAGCGCAACCCAGGCGCGCGGCTGCGGCTCTATGGACAGGAGATCAACGATCAGTCCTACGCGATCTGCAAGTCCGACCTCATCGCCAAGGGCCAGGACGCCAGCAACGTTCGGCTCGGAGACACGCTCGCCGACGACCTGTTCTTCGACCGCACCTTCGACTTCTGCATGTCCAACCCGCCCTACGGCGTGGACTGGAAGGCCTCCGAAGACGCGGTGAAAGCCGAGGCACTGGCCCAGGGCGGGCGGTTCAGCCACGGACTGCCATCCGTCGGAGACGGGCAGATGCTGTTCCTCTGCCACCTCGCACACAAGATGCGCCCCGAGCATGAGGGCGGTGGCCGCGCCGGAATCGTGCTCAACGGCTCACCGCTGTTCAACGGCGCCGCCGAATCCGGCCCGTCGCGGATCCGGCAGTGGCTGCTCAAGTCCGATCTCGTTGAGGCGATCGTGGCGTTGCCGACGAACATGTTCTTCAACACCGGAATCGCGACCTACATCTGGATCCTCGACAACACCAAACGCGCAGAACGCAAGGGCAAGATCCAGCTGATCGACGCGACGTCCTTCTGGACCAAGCTGCGCAAGAACCTCGGTGCCAAAGGCCGAGAGATCGACGCCGACGCCCGCGACAAGATCCTCGCGCTGTATGACGCCTTCGACGAGGCCGACCCGGAGTACTCGAAGGTCTTCACGGCCGACGACTTCGCTTACTGGACGATAACAGTGGAGCGACCGCTCCTGGACGAGGAGACAGGCGAGCCAATCACGGACAAGAAGGGCAACCCCAAGCCCGACGCGAAGCGGCGTGACACCGAGAACATCCCGTTCACCTACCGCGGCAATGCGCTCGGCCACGACGGACGCGACGCGACCATCGCGGCCTACTTCGCGGCCGAGGTCCTCCCCCACGTCCCCGACGCGTGGATCGACGTGAAGAAGACCAAGGTGGGCTACGAGATTCCTTTCACCCGCCACTTCTACAAGTACGTCCCGCCGCGACCGTTAGCCGAGATTGACGCCGACCTCGAAGCACAAGTCGCGAAGATCATGGGGCTGTTGTCGGAGATCGAAGCGTGACGTATACCCCCGCGTGGCTCGTTTCGATCCCCGAACGCTGGTCGTTAGCCCGAGGCAGCGCAATCGCCAAGCCGATCAAACGAGATCCTCTTAATGAAGACGGCGTGGTCACGGCTTTTCGCGATGGTGAAGTCACGCTCCGCTCACTCCGAAGGACCGACGGGTTCACAGAGGCTTTGCAAGAAACTGGATATCAGGGAGTTCGGGCCGGTGAGCTGGTGATCCACAGCATGGACGGCTTCGCGGGGGCTATTGGCGTCTCCGCCTCTGACGGCAAGATGTCCCCGGTAGTGCACATTTACCGGACCCCCGCGGACAATCCGCACTATGTGGCCCACGCCCTCAGAGTTGCCGCGAGCAGCGGGTTCATCCAGTCGCTTGGCAAAGGGATCCGAGAGCGCTCTACGTCGTTCGACCGAGCGACATTCAAGGACATGCTGCTGCCGCGACCGCCGCGTCGCGAGCAGGACGCAATCGTTGAATTTCTTGATCGTGAGACGGCCCGGATCGACACGCTCATCGAGGAGCAGGAGCTGCTGATCGAGCTGCTGCGCGAGCGCCGGCAAGCGCTTGTCGAAACGTTGACCTACGGCGGCGTGAGTTCTACCGCCCACCGGGAGACACGGGAGGAATGGCTCCCATCGGTCCCCAAACCCTGGCAAGTCATCCAACTTGGATTCGTGGCTGAAACGCTCGCTGGCTGGGCCTTTCCAAGCGACGGGTTTTCCACAAGCTCCGACGACACGCGACTACTTCGCGGGGTCAACGTAAAGCCAGGGAGCACGGACTGGACTGAGACAGTGTTCTGGGATGCGGTTGGTTCGCCCGTGCCGGAGGACTTCTCCCTACACGAGGGTGATCTAGTTTTCGGGATGGACCGACCGTTCATTGGTTCGGGCGTCCGCGTGGCGAGCATCACGTCTGAGGACGTCCCGGCACTGCTGCTTCAGCGAGTTCTGCGGATCCGAGCCGGCGAGCGCCTTGACCCAGATTATCTTCGGTACGTCGTCATGACTCGCGCGTTCCTGTCCTATCTCGAGCCTCTGTTCACGGGCGTGAGCGTCCCCCACGCGAGCGAATGGCAGGTCCGCAAGTTCGTGATGCCGTTGCCGCCGCTTTGTGAGCAGAAGGCGATCTGCGCGCAGCTCGATGAGCAGACCACAAAGATCGGCCAACTGATAGGCGAGGCGGATCTCTTCATCGCGTTTGCCCGTGAGCGCCGCGCCGCTCTTATTACAGCCGCGGTGACCGGTCAGATTGACGTCCTCGACACGCAACCAGTGGCGGTGGGCTGAGGTGGCGCAGCACAACGAGATCGAATTTGAGAGGGAGATCTGCGAGCACCTCGCGGCGAACGGGTGGCGCTACTCGCAGAATGACGAGGGCTACGACAAAGAGCGGGCGCTGTTCCCCGAGGACGTGTTCGGCTGGCTGCGTGAGACCCAGGGCGAGCAGCTTGAGAAGGTCATCAAGCCCGGCTCACCGGACGCGGCGAAGCAGGAGTCGCAGCTGCTCGATCGGATCGTCAAGGTGCTGGACACGCCGCTGGAGAGCGGTGGCGGGACGCTGAATCTGCTCCGCAAGGGCTTATCCTACATCTCGGCCAAGTTCCAGATGTGTGAGTTCCGGCCGGAGTCGACGTTGAATCAGAAGCGCAACGCTGACCACGCGGCCGTGCGGGTGCGGGTGATGCGCCAGGTGCACTTCTCGACCGCTGACGGTCGTTCGGTCGATTTGGTGCTGTTCGTCAACGGTCTGCCGGTGGCGACGTTGGAGCTGAAGACCGACTTCACCCAGACGGTGCAGGACGCGATCAGCCAGTACCGGCAGACCCGCCAGCCGAAGGATCCGGGCTCCGGTCGGGTGCAGCCGTTGTTCGTGTCCGGCGCGCGGGTGCTGGTGCATTTTGCGGTCTCCAACGAGGAGGTGTGGATGACGACTCGGCTCGCGGGCGAGACCACGCACTTTCTGCCCTTCAACCGGGGCACCGAGGACGGCGGCGCCGGAAACCCGCTGAACCCGGACGGTTCGCCGTCGGCCTATCTGTGGGAGCGGGTGCTTCAGCGCGACAGCTGGTTGAACATCCTCGGTCGGCTGATGTACGTCAAGCACGAGACGCGCACCGATCCGATCAGCGGGAAGGTGTCGAAGTCCGCGTCGCTGCGGTTCCCGCGCTATCACCAGTGGGAGGCGGTGACGAACCTGACGGCCGCGGTCAGCGCCGAAGGACCGGGCCATCGGTACCTGATTCAGCATTCGGCGGGTTCGGGCAAGACCGACTCGATCGCGTGGACCGCACACCGGCTGGCGCGGCTGCAGGTCGATAACCGCAAGGTCTTTGACTCGGTCATCGTCGTCACCGACCGCAACGTGCTCGACGCCCAGTTGCAGGATGCGATCAAGCAGATCGACAACGACCAGGGGATCGTCGTCGCGCTCGACCGTGATGCGGCAGCGCACGCGGGCGAGGCGAAGTCCACGCTGCTGGCCAAGGCGCTGAGCGACGGGAAGTTGATCATCGTCGTGACGATCCAGACGTTCCCGTTCGCAATGGCGGAGATCCGCAAGAACAAGGGGCTGAACGGGAAGAGCTTTGCGGTGATCGCCGATGAGGCGCACTCCTCACAGTCGGGGCAGATCGCGGCGAAGCTCAAGGCCGTGCTCACGGCCGAGGAGGTGAAGGAGATCGAGGCCGGCGGCGAGGTCGACGTCGAGGCGGTCCTGGCCGCCGAGGCGACCGCCCGGGCTGGCGCGGAGAACATCTCCTACTTCGCGTTCACCGCCACCCCGAAGGCCAAGACGCTGGAGCTGTTCGGCCGACGGCCTGCCGGGACCGACGAGCCGCCGGTGCCGTTCCACGTCTACACGATGCGTCAGGCGATCGAGGAGGGCTACATCCTCGACGTCCTCACCGGCTATCACAGCTTCAAGCTCGCCTTCCGAGTCGGACAGAACGCCGAGTCCGGCAACGAGGAGGAGGTCGATCAGTCCCAGGCGACCAAGCAGCTGATGCGGTGGGTGAAGCTGAACCCCCAGACGATCGCGCAGAAGTCAGCGATCATCGTCGAGCACTTCCGCGAGAACATCGCCGACCTGCTCGACGGGCATGCCAAGGCGATGGTCGTGACCGATTCGCGCAAGGCGGCGGTCCGGTACAAGCTCGCAATCGACAAGTACATCGCCGCTCAGCAGTACGGCTACGGGACGCTCGTTGCGTTCTCCGGGTCGGTCCAAGACCTCGAATCCGGGCCGGAGGACTTCACCGAGGCGACGATGAATCCTGGGGTCAAGGACCTGCGAACGGCTTTTCGCGGGGACGAGTACCGGGTGATGATCGTCGCGAACAAGTTCCAGACCGGGTTTGATCAGCCGCTGCTGTGTGCGATGTACGTCGACCGGCTGCTCTCCGGGGTCACGGCCGTGCAGACGCTGTCACGGCTGAACCGGACCTACCGGACCCCGTCGGGCGTCGCCAAAACGGCAGCGATGACCCAGGTCGTCGATTTTGCGAACGACCCGCTGGCGATCAAGCAGGCGTTTGAGCCGTACTTCACCGACGCCTACCTCGAGACCGAGACGGACCCGAATCTCGTCCACGACCTGATCGCCAAGCTCGACACCGCCGCGATCTACACCGACGCTGAGGTCGACCAGTGCGCCGAGGCGTTCGTGAAGGGCAAGGGCAACAATGCGATCGCCGCCGCGGTCGGCCCCGGCAAGCAGCGGTTTGCCGACCGCTACAACGCCGCGCTCATCTACCACGGCGGTGAGGGGGACCAGCCCGCGTTGGCGGAGCTGGACCTGTTCCGCAAGGATGTCGGCTCCTTCGTGCGGCTCTATGACTTCATGAGCCAGATCATCGATTACGGCGATCCGGAGCTCGAGAAGAAGCAGATCTACCTGCGCCACCTCGAGCGGGTCATCCGGCCGAACAACTACACCGCCCCGATCGACCTCTCCGATGTCGTCCTGCGCAACGTCAAGCAGGTCGACAAGGGCAGTACTGACGTCAGCCTCGGCGCCCGCATCGGCCTGAAAGGCGGAACGGGAGCCGGCTCGGGACAAGCGCGCGACCCGACGATGGTCGCCTTCCACCAGGTGCTGGTCCGGCTGAACGATCTCTTCGGCAATGAGGACTTCACCGAGACCCAAACGACATCCTTCCTGCGAGCGCTCCTTGAGGCGCTGCTCGCCGACGACGGCCTCGTGCAGCAGGCCAAGGTCAACACCGCACGCCAGTTCGCCGAGTCACCCGACTTCGAGCAGGCCGTCACCGGGGCGGTCGCCGACAACCAGGGCGCCCACGCGAAGATGGCCGACTACTTCTTCACCGACAGCCCCGGCCGGGGACGCTTGATCGCCGACATCGCCACCTGGTTCTACGCGGCTGCCGTCACGGACGCCGCACCGGCGACGGCAGCCGGGACCTGAGAGTCCGTTCGGCGCCTGCCGATCACCCGCGAGCGCCGGGCCAGCGGCGAGCGGGCCGCGGTTGGCTGCTCTGGGGTGGTGGGTCGGACTCGTCGGAGTCCGTCGACGCGCCGACGTCCTCATCGGCTACGAGCGGCTCGAGGTCGTCGTCGAGTGCGCCTTCGAGTTCGTCGTAGGCGTTGGTGTGGTACGCCTCGAGCTCATCGACGGTGCTGATCACCTCGACGGACTCGTTCCAGGCCGTGTTGAAGTGCGCGGCGAGGCGGTCATAGAGGCCGTCGGCGCCGTCGGCCTCGGCTTGAAGGAGCGCGAGGGGCTGGTCGAGGAATCCGCCGAGCGGAGTGGCGATGAGCATCGTGGGTTCGGCGTGGACAAGGTCGACCCCTGAGACGGCAACGCAGCGGAGTTCGAGGCCGGTCTGGCGGACGAGTGGTGCGAGGTTCGGCCGGGGTGCGGTAGTGGCAACCCGGACGCAGTGGCCGGCGCGGGCGCGGGCGATCAGCGCATCACTGATCGGTCCGGCGAGCTCGAACCAGATGTCGTCGCAGAGAATGTCGATCGGTCTGTCCGCGGCGGCGATGAAGGCGACCGGGTCAGGTGCGGAGGGGTCTGAGCTGTCGGCCCAGGCGGTCACCTGGCCGCCCGCAGCAGCGCTGGCGCCGCGGGCGTTGGACGGGTTGCTGGCGGCGGGCGGGGTCGGGGCGTGCTCGGGCCAGAGGACCGTCTCATCGAGAGCGAGGGCTCGGCTGATGGCGGCGCGGTGGCGCGGGTAGGGGGTTGAGGTGCCGGCGATCCAGCGTCCGACGCTCTTGGGGTCGACCGAGAGGATGGACGCGAACTCCTCAATGCTGAGTCCGGCGTCTGCGAGCGCGTTCTTGAGGTTCTGATTGACCGTCATGGCACCGGCCTCACAGGCCGGTGAAAGCCTACAACTGCGGGGCTTTCTGCGGGTTGTCCCCAACTTGTCCGGAGTTGTCCGAGGACGTCTTGGCAGTTGTCCGGAGATGTCCTTGCGATGTCTGGACGGGGTCGGCATGGTGTGGCCCATGGCCGTGGCAGCCCCCGATATTGAGCGTGTCCGCAGCGACCGTCGTCCCCTGAGCCGTGATGAGGTGATGACGGCCGCTGAGGTGGCAGAGCTGTTGCGCCTGCCGGTCTCAACGGTCTACCTGCTGGCGGCCCGAGGCGATCTTCCGTGTAACCGCTTCGGTCGGGCCTACCGCTTCCTGCGGCCCCGGATCGAGGCACTTCTGGAATCCTGATGGGGCAACCGTCGCCGCGACCGGGGAGCCTCCAGGTGCATCACAGCCAAGCGTCAGAGCAGCCATCCTCTGAGCCCCGCCGCGGCCTCAGAGGATGGCTGTCCCCACCCCGACGCCGCACCCCGGCGGCGGGCGTCGTGGTCGCCAAGGGCGAGACGTACAACCCGCTGGATCCGTTGCGCCAGGCGGCCGCCCGGGCGGGTGGCGTGTTCCTCGGCCTCACATCTGATCGTCAGCCGCGGTTCTCACGGGATGAGCGCGCGGTGCTGCTGCTCGGTCCGCCCCGCTCGGGCAAGAGCAGCGCGGTGATCATCCCGGCGATCCTGTCACACACCGGCCCGGTGGTGTCGACCTCGACCAAGCCGGACGTCTACACCGCCACGCGGCTGGCCCGGGTGATGGAGGGAGATGTCTGGACCTTTGACCCGACCGGCCACGCTGGGTCGAGTGCCCACGAGCTGCGCTGGTCACCGGTGCAAAGCGCCCGCTCCTGGGACGGGGCCCAGCTGATGGCCCGGGCGTTGTGCGCAAACATCGGCGCCGGCACCCAGGACCGCTCCCACTGGGCCCTGCGCGCCCAGGCACTGCTCGCGCCGATGCTCCACGCCGCCGCGGTGCACGAGCGGGACATGGGCGAGGTCGTCGGCTGGGTGCTCGCTCACGACCTCGACGCCCCCGGGGTGCTGTTGGAGGATGAGCGCTGCTCCCAACTGGCGTTCTCCACGTTGGTCGGGGTGCTTCAGACCGAGGCGCGGGAGCGCTCGTCGATCTTCTCCAGCGCCGCCGATGCGCTGTCGGCCTATGGCAGCGAGCACGCGTTGGCGGCCGCGCGGGACGTCAACTTCGACCCCGACGTGTTCGTCACCAGCAACCAGACCGTCTACATCACCGCCCCCGCCGATGCCCAGGCCGGCGCGGCCCCGATCGTCTGTGGGCTGCTGTCGGCGATCCGCCGGGCCACCTACCGCGCACACGCCAGCGGGCGGCTGCGCCGTCGCGTGCTGTTCGCCCTCGACGAGGTCGCCAACATCGCACCGCTGGATGAGCTGCCCCAGATCGCCTCCGAGGGCGGCGGACAGGGACTGTTGCTGATGGCCGCATTGCAGGATCTCTCCCAGGCCCGGCATCGTTGGGGCGTCCAGGCCGACGGGTTCCTCACCCTGTTCGGCACCAAGCTGCTGCTGCCGGGGATCGCCGACACCAAGACGCTCGAGACGGTGTCCGCGATGCTGGGTGAGTACGACCGCGAGGTCACCTCCTACTCAGATGGCTACAGCAAGGGGCGCACCGACCCGGTCTTCTCACGCGGCACCCGTCAGCGCAGCATGAGCGTGTCGGCCCAACGCACCCGCGTCATGGCCCCGGGCGAGGTCGCCCAGATCCCGGCCGGCCGGGCGCTGCACCTCGACGGGGTCGCTCGGGAGTTCATCGACCTCGCCCCTGCGCACACGGCCGAGCCGTTCCGCACGATCACCCAGGTCCTCGGATACACCGCACCGTAGGGGCCTGTCGGTTGCGAGAGGGGTCTGTTCAGGTGACGGGCTGTCAGGACATCTTCGGACGTCTTGGCCTCCAGCACCGAGGTGCGTGGGGTGTATGCCTGCAATAGCACTGGGCTTACGCCCAGGTTCAGCCGAGTGAGGGGCGCGTCGGGGCGTGTTGATCCTGGCCAAGATCTCGACGTCTGCCGGTGGCGGCTACGCCGACTACCTCGAGGGCAAGACCCGGGAGTCGGAGCTGGGCGACTACTACCTCAAGGACGGTGAACGGGTCGAAGCACCGGGACGGTGGGCCCAGGGCGCTGAGGTCTTCGGTCTCGATCCTGCCCGGCCGGTGAGCGCGGAGCAGCTGCACACGCTCATGGAAGTCCGGCGACCCGACACCGGCGCACCGCTCCGCCCGGCCGGGGCGGGCGGGACTGCGGTCGCGGCGATCGATGCGACGTTCTCTGCCCCGAAGTCTGTCAGCGCGGTCTGGGCGCTCGCGGGTACGGAGCTGCGGGGCGAGATCGAGCTGGCGCACGAACGCGCGGTCGATGCCGCACTCGGTTATGCGACCCGGCAGGTGCCGATGCTGCGCCGGCGGGTCGGGGTCGACACCGTGGTGCACGAGAAGGCCGGCGGGGTGATCGCCACGAGCTGGCGCCACAGCACCGCCCGCGCGGTCGAGGACCAGGTTCCCGACCCGCAGCTGCATTCCCATGTGCTGCTCCATGGCGCGGTGCGCCGCGACGGCAGGGTCGTCGCGATCGATTCACGGTCCTGGCTGGTGCACCAGCGCGAGGTCGGCGCCGCCTACCGCTCCGTCCTCGCCCAGGAGTTGCACCGGCTCGGGTTCGCGGTCGAGCGCGGCACCGGCCGTGGCGGGCGCTACTTCGAGATCGCCGGGGTGCCCAGGCCGTTGCTGGACCGGTGGTCCAGTCGCCACCATCAGGTCCAGACGGCGATCCGCGCACGGTTAGCCGACCAGGCCCGCGACCTGCAGGCCGTGATCGATGCCGGCGGCCCGGAGGCCGCCGACGCCGCCGGCCAGCTCGCCAGCCTGATCGAGAGCGGGCTCTCACCCAAGCAGGAGCGGCTGATGGGCACGATCACCCGCAGCCACAAACTGCCGGTCACCGCCGAGGACCTCGACACCGCCTGGCGCCGCGACGGCGCCCGCCACGGCTTTGGGCGCGAACGGATCGACGTGCTGCGCCGCGGACACCATGACGACTTGGCACCCGCATCACCACAGGAGGTGCTGGACGCCCTGACCGAGTTCGACGCGACCTTCCCCGCCCGCGACGCCCGGGCGGTCGCGCTCGAACGCTCCGCCGGCACCCCGATCGACGAGGCCCTGCGTGCGCTGGTGACGCTGCGCGAGCAGGACCAGATCCTCGTACTGGCCGACGGCACCGGCACCACCCGGGCCCAGCGCGGCAAGGAACGCACCGTTGTGGCGATCGTCGAGCAGCTGACCCACGACCGGGTCACACCGCTGCCGACCGGCCTGGCCGACACCGAGGTCGACCGTCTCGACACCGAGCTCGCCCAGGTCGGCGGGCGGCTGTCCGATGAGCAGCGCGCAGCGATCCGGCTTGGCTGTGCCGACCGGCCGTTCGTGGTGATCGAGGGGCAGGCCGGGACCGGCAAGAGCACCACCCTGATCGGCATCGCCCGCGCCCACCAGGCCGCCGGCCGCGACATCCTCATCACCAGCACCGCCGGCCTGGCCGCCGAACGACTCGGCAGCGACCTCTCACACGCCGGAGTCACCTGCCAGACCTACTCAACCAGCGCGCTCAGCGCCGCGATCACCCATGGGCGCGTCAGGCTCGGCCCCGAGAGCACCATCATCCATGACGAGGCGGCACTGGCCTCAACCGACGAGCAGGCCGCGGTCCTGGACGCAGTCGCGCACACGGGCGCCCGGCTGATCGCCGTCGGGGACCCCCACCAGAACCAGCCCGTCGGCGCCGGCGGGCTCTGGGAAACCATCGAAACGGCCGCGCGGGAGAGCGACGCCCACGTGGAGCTGACCATCAACCAGCGCGCCCAGGACCCGATGGACCAGCGCGACCAAGCGCACTTCCGCCAGGGACGGGCCGAGCGAGCCCTCCGCGGCTACGCCGCCCGCGACCACATCCACTTCAACGCCGACCGACGCCGCGCCGAGGACGACGCGCTCCTGGCCGCCCACCGCGACCGCGCCGACGGGCTCCACACGCTCGTCGTGGTCCAGACCTCGAACGAGCACCTCGACCAGCTCAACGCCCGCGCCCAGGCCATCCGCATCCAAGCCGGGGAACTCGGGAACGAGCGGCTTCCCGTTCCCGGCCGCCCGTACGCGTTGCGTGCCGGCGATGAGGTCCAGGTCCGCCACACCCTGAAAGGAAACGACACGCGGCCTGTGCTTCGCAACGGAACGGGAGCCGAGGTCACAACGATCGATTCCGAACACGGCGTCGTCGAGCTCCGACTCGCCAGCGGCGACACCGTCACGCTGAGCCGACAGGAGGTGGAAGACGCAGACCTGCGACTGGCCTACGTCCAGCACCCCTTCCCCGCCCAGGGCCAAACCGTCGACACCACCCACCTCATCGTCGCCGACCACAGCACCCAGGAGGGCACCTACGTCGCGCTCACCCGGGCGCGACAGCGCACCGATCTCTACGCCCCGGAGCCGCTGGAGATCGAACCGGGCCGGGATCGCCTCCAACAGCTCGCAGAGCACCTCAGCCGCAGCGAACCGGAGATCCCATCAATCGCCATCCCCCTCGCCCACGAGCACCACGTTGAGCGTGCTGAAGCCGCCGCGCGGGACCTGGAACCGACGCTGGCAGACGCCGAAGAGCAGCGCGTCCTGCCGCACGTCGGTGACCGCACGTGGGCCACGCCGCCCAACGACGTCCACGAGACCGCCGAGCCCGCGGTCACGCTGGAGGAGCCAGTCGAACCACGCCGGTGGCCGACCGCGGCAGGCCGGGACCCGACGCCACGTGCCGCCGAAACCGGGCTCGAGCGAGAGGAAGAACCCGGGTGGGAGATATGACCCGCAGCCCAGATCACGTCCAGGCGATTGGCGACCGCCCGGAGGACGCGGGGCCAGCCCGCGCCAGGTCGGCGCGGGGTTGAGTGCTGCAACGGTGATCTCATGACCGACTCCTACCACTCGAGGTCAGGGTGTTCCCGGCCGGTGAGCGGAAGGCCACGTGGCGCCCTACGAGCCTGCAACCTCCGGACAGGACGTCCTCGCCTCAGCCGACCGTCAGCTCTACGCCTGCGCTGCCGCGTCTGTTGCGAGCCCTCCTACTCGCCGAATCCAGGGCGGGCGGCGTAGCGCTGGGAATCGTGCGGTTGCCTACGCACGGCCGATCTCTGTGGCCGCGAGTTGCACCACGACAGACGACGTGACTATCGCTGAAGCCGCGGTTCGAGACTCGTCCCGGGATCACGATCCTCGTGCGACGCCGAGGGTCCGTTCAGGTCGGCTGCCAGCCGAGCAGCTTGGACCCGGACCAGCGAGCTGAGCTGGCGATGGTCGTCCCAGCGGCGCACCGGCGCTTGGAGTTGAGGATGCATGCCTCGACGGTGAAGGAATGTGCTCGACGGGTCCAGGCGAGAGGCAGCTGCCAGGTTTGCGTGCTCCCGACCGCGGTCACTGTCGTGGCGCGCGTTGGGTGGCCTCGCCGGAACACGGCGAGTTCGACGCTCGCACTTGCCGGGGCATCGAACGTGATCCGGGCTGGCCACCCGTTCATGACTCCGAGGCCTGACAAGGAGGATGCCGTTGAGCCGTGGACCAGCCAATATGCGCCGCCGACAAAAAGCATCGCGATCAAGACAGCCACGTCTCGCTCAGTGCGGCTTCGCGCTCGTCGGCTTCGCGACGAGCTGCGACCTGACCGCGAGCGCTTCGGGCCCCGGGACGGTTGCGGCCGTTGGTGGCTCTGGCCCAAGGGTGAGACGTTCGCTTCGCGGCGACGCGACGGTGTGAAGCGGCGCGGCAGATCGTCAAGGCGAGCCGCTGCCTGCTCTGTTTCGGCCATGAATGCGTCGATCTGGTCGCGATGGACCTTGGGCAGCTCCGCCATCAGGACCGTTTGGAGGTGTTGGATGTCCTCCGGGGTGAGTGGGCCGCCCCGGCCGGCGATTACGCCCGCTGCAGAGCTTCCAGAGAGAACCACGCCGCCCGCGAGTTGAGACACCGGTCGGCCGGGGTCGTCGGCGAAGCACATCACTGCCTGAACACTTGTGTTCCTCACGCTGGCTCGTGCCGCCGTCAGGGCGATCCTGACACCAGCGCGCTGGCGCAGCAGACCTTCGAGCTTGTCGTACTTCTTGCGGGTGCCGACACGCGGGATCCCATCAACGACGCTGATCTCGCCAGTCCAGTTCTTCGCGTCGACAACGGTGATGCCGCCGGGGCCGATGATCAGATGATCGATGTCGCCCCAGTGCAGGAACTGCAGGCTGTTGATCAGGATCGCCCCGGTGTTGGCCAGCGCGACTGCCAGTTCTTCTGACACCCGGCGTTCGCCTTCGATGCCCTTGATGGTGTTGCGTGCAGGACGGCCGCGCGCTTGACTGGAGTCGAATCGTCGCTGCTGCAGGCTGGCGGGCTCTCCGATCGGCTCGAGCCTCAAGGACTCCGGGGTCGCAGCGATATCGGGTTCCGGAGTTGACGGCTTGGGCTTGTCGTCGGCCGGTGGGCCTAAACCCTGATCCACCGATGGGCTGGGTCAGAGTTCTTTTTTGCGGTCGCTGGGCCGGTTCTTGCTTGATGGGAGGTGCTGGCGGGGTTGAGACGGGGTGCCAGGTCTCTCGGCTATCGGGTCCAAAGCGGTTTTCGGGGTCGGTTTGGGGCGGCGGTGATCGCGCCCGGGGTGAGCGGAAGGTCGGCGGGAGTTCAGTGAGGCCGGGACCGGCCGGTCGGCCGGTCAGGCGGCTGGGAGTGCGCGTATCCGTGCGAGTGCGGCGAGGTAGTCGCCGTGCCAGGGCCAGCGGGCGGGGAGGTGCAGGGTCCAGCCGCGTGCGTGTCGGGTCAGCCGTCCGGTGATCTGGATCAGTCGGCGCCGCAGGGTGCGGGCGGCGCGGATGGTGCTGTTGGGCAGCCCGATGATCTGGGTCCATCTGAGCAGGTTGTGCGCGAGTGCGGCGAGCACGGTCCAGGCGGCGTTCGCGTAGAAGTGACCGGAGGGAAAGTGCTGAAGAGCCTGGTCTTTGAGGTCGGCGATGACCTGCTCCACGACGGCGTGGTCACGGTGTTCGGCCTCGACCAGGGCGAGCGCGTCGGTGCGGTTGGTGATGAAGCAGAAGTGTCGCCAGTCCGGCCAGAGCATGAGCTGCTCAGGGTCAGTCAGGCGGGTGCGGCGCACGATGAGACGCCGGTTGTTGTAGAGAGTCTCGGCGATCTGGGCTTCACCGCCGTCGGGGTACTCAATCGACTGCCAGTCACCATCTGCGATCCCATGGATCGCTGTGGTCACAGCCTTGATGTTGCGCACCCCGATGGAGTACTGCCAGCCCTTGGCCTCCAGCAGCTCGAACACCTTCATGTTCCAGAACCCCGAGTCTGCGCGCACGAGCTTTTGCCCGGTCGCACCGGCGCGTTCGACGCGGGCGATCAGTTCCTCACAGAACCGTTTGACACCCTTTTGCGTGTTCGCTGATCCCTTGCGCAGTCGGATGTGCAGCGCCTCGCGGGTATCGGCCCGGGTCGCCAGCAGCGGGTGATATCCAAACAGCTTGGTGTACCCGTATCCCGCTCCCTGTTTCAGTGGGCCGCACACCTCCCCGACGAAGCTGTCGATGTCGATCACCAGCCGGGCGTGGCCGGGGCCCGCGCCGGCCCGCCACGCACGCGCCAGCGTGTCGCCGAGCAGCTTGTCGAGCTGGCGAACATGCCCGAAGGTGAACGCGCGCAGGAACGTGCCCAGCGTCGAGGGCGCCGGCATCCACCCGCCGAGCAGCCGTCCGGTCCGGCCCGCCCGCAGCACCTGACAATCATCGATGCAGTCCGCGCCGAGGACCATCGCGAACAGGACCGCCATGACCTTGCGGCCCGCGTTCGCCGCCCCCGGACGGTCAGACCGCAGAGAGATCAGCCGGCCGGCGAGTGACTCGACCCCAAGGCGCCGCGCGAGCGTGCTGACCAGCGCGATCCCGGCGTCAGACACCGCCCGCTCATCATCAAAAACGACCTGGACGCCGTCCAGTCCGACCGTCGTGGCATCGTTCACCATGAAGGTGACCTCCTGATCGCAGGCCGCGACCGCCGGAATCGGTCGCTTTTAACCTGCTCAGGAGGTCATTCTTCACACGACCCCGGACAGAACCACCCCACAGAATCAGTGGATCAGGGCTAAACCCCAGTCAGGCGGAGGGATCGACGGCATCAGCTTTGTATCGGCCAGCTGCCCAATCCACTGAATATTTATTGGTGACTTCCAACGGGCACCGTTACTGAGATCTCCTCGCCGATAGCGAGGTGGACATCGTCCACCGGCCCTCGAGGTCTTTGCCTACGTGAGCGGCCAGAGCCCTTGGTCAGAGATGGACCCCCGCGATCTGCTGCTCCGCTCCAGCGTCTGCCGAACCGATCTGGACAACTGCTGATACTGCGACGCGAGCCGACCAGTCGTGCGGTCCTGAGGAATGGGCGCAACCTCAGGTTCAGAGAAGGACTCTCCGTCAAGGAATTGCTCGCGGGTGAGGTCAAGCTCAAGTCCTCCCGCCAGCCGGTTCCAGTAGTGAAAGCCCTCTCCGGAACCGTCCGCGTTCCGCGCGTCCGCGATCAATATCTCGCCACCAAGCAGATCGTGGAGCACGAGCGCGGTCACCGCACACTGCCCACGAGCCGGATTCTCTGGCGACCAATTCCTCTCGGCTGGGTCGCAAGTCGCGCGACACCAGCTCGCCCGGACGGCGCTCTCGATCTCATTCAGCGTCCACACCAGCACCCTTCAAGGTTGCCACGTCGAGCCCTTCGGCTTTCTCGGTAGGGATGAACGGTCAGAGAGTCAGTCTTTCCGCTCCTGCTTCGGCGCACGACCGCCCAGCGCAAGCGGCTCTTGGTCAGCGAAGGCGGAGCCTCTTCAGCGGCAATCGACGCGGTCCGGCTGCCAGCGCACTCACTGATGAGCAGGGCTGACGACCGGCTTGGTCTGGGGCCTGCGTTGCGTACGCATCGCCTGCTCGTCTGGCAGCCAGCCGGTAGCCTCCGGTCCATTCCCAGAAGGAGCGACGTTGGACGGCGAGCAGTTGGCGGGAAGTATGGGCAACGGCGGGAACGTGTACCGCCGCGGCGAGGTGGTCATCCGACCACTCGGTCCGCACAGCGAGGCGACCAACCAGCTTCTCCAGGCTCTCGAGCTCACGCCGTTCGTTGCTCCGGTCCCTGTTGGGGTTGCCGCGGGGGTCCAGGAGTTTCGGTGGATCGATGGGGACGTCGCCGTCCCTCCGTTCCCCAGGTGGGTCCTCAGCGATGGTGCCTTGGCGAGTGCGGGACGACTGTTGCGGACCTATCACGAGACAGTCGCTCAGCTTGAGTTTCCCCCCGATCTGGACTGGTCACGGGAAGGCGTGGTTGATCCCCAGGGCGGCCCGGTCATCTGCCACAACGACGTCTGTCCTGAGAACGTCGTCTACCGCGACGGTCAGGCCATCGCTCTGCTGGATTTCGACTTTGCCGCCCCCGGCCGGCCCGTGTGGGATCTCGCCCATATGGCGCGTATGTGGGCTCCGATGCGGCCGCCTGATCTCGTTGCTGAGGGCATGGTCGGTCTCGACCCTTTCCACCGGCTCGCAGTGCTTGTCGACGCCTACGGCCTACAGCCTGACGACTATGAGGAGCTTGTCGACGCGATCGTCGAGAGCGGCCGCGCAGGCATGCATTTTGTGAGGAGCCGACTTGAGGCTGGCGAGCTCGCCTTCGTCCACGCCTGGGAACCGCACGGCGGCATTCGGGCGTTGGATCAGATCCTCACGTGGCTGGTGTCCAACGAGGCGAAGATGCTGGCGGCACTGCGACAAGAAGATCCCTTGTCGCCAACCCGATCGCGCGCGCCAATGGCGTCGTAAAGACGAAAGCGAACTTTTTCTCCCCGCTGGGAGGCTGTCGCACAAAGCGGCCGTTCCGTCCGACCGGTTTAAGACAGTTCGGGGATGGCGCAGAACTTCTTGTCGTGTGATCGTGACCAGTCGTATTTGATGCCGCCATCGCTGCGGGACTGGCTGGCTGAGGGCGAGCTGGCGTGGTGTGTGCTGGACGTGGTGGCCGAGATGGACCTGAGGGCCATCTTTGGGGACTATCGGGCTGATGGTCATGGTCGGGCGGCGCATGACCCGGCGATGATGACCGCCTTGTTGTTGTATGCCTATGCGGTCGGGGAGCGTTCCTCGCGTGGGATTGAGCGGCGCTGTGGGGTCGATGTCGCCTTTCGGGTGATCTGTGCGAACCAGCAGCCTGATCACGCGACGATCGCTCGGTTCCGGGTGCGGCATGAGGAGGCGCTGGCGGGCTTGTTCTCTCAGGTGCTGGGGCTGTGTGCCCGGGCGGGGCTGGTGTCGTTGGGGGTGATCGCCTTGGACGGGACCAAGCTTGCCGCCAACGCCGCAGGGATGGCGACGCGCAGCTATGAACAGATCGTCAAGGAGATCCTGGCTGAGGCCGACGCGATCGATCAGGCTGAGAACGGGCGCTTTGGTGAGCTGCGTGGGGACGAGCTGCCCCCCGAGCTGAGCGATCCGCGGTCACGGAGGGCGCGATTGGCTGAGGCCAAGCGCCAGCTCGAAGACGAGCATCAGGCCGAGTTAGATGCCCATCGTGAGCATCTGGAGGCTCGGGCTCGCCGCGAGGCCGAAGAGGGCAAGAAGTTGAGAGGCCGCAAGCCCACAGCACCGTCGCGACAGCCAGTCGGGAAGGTGAATATCACCGATCCGGACTCCCGGCCGGTCAAGACCCGGCAAGGCTTCATTCAGGGCTACAACGCCCAAGCGGTCACAACCGCCGATCAGATCATCGTTGCCGCCGAGGTGCTGGTCGGCGGCCAGGACCAAGGTCAGCTCGAGCCGATGATCCGCCACACCATCACAGAGCTTCAGGGCGCCGGGATCGCCGCCAAGCTCGAAGTGGCGCTCGCTGACGCCGGCTACTGGAAGGGCGAGCAGATCCAGCGGTTGTGGGCTGAGGGGATCCAGGCGCTGGTGCCACCTGATAGCCGAGACGACGGCAAGACCGCAGATCATCAACGGCGCGGAGGGATCTATGAGCACATGCGTCGCGTCCTTGCCAGCGACCGTGGGAAAGAGCTCTACCGACAACGTGGTCAGACGATCGAGCCGATCTTCGGCCAGACCAAGCACAACCGCCGCGCGGACCGCTTCCAGCGACGAGGCCTGAACGCCTGTCGCTCAGAATGGCGGCTGATCACCGCCACGCACAACCTACTGAAGTACTGGAAGGCCACCACGGCAGCCGTCGCCTGACTGACGGCCGCTGGGCCTCGCAGGCATCAATCTCCTCAGCAGCCCAACCACGCCAGCCGGCTCACCCGCCGGCCCGGTGACCTCAAAACCAACGCCTCGCCGGTCGCCCCGGTCCATCCGGCAGGACCTGACCTTTCTGCGACAGCCTCCTGGTGGCCGCGAAGTGGAGGCCTCGACGTCATCGTGGAGCCGTTGAACCGCCAACGAGAGCCGAATGCGCACCGTGCAGGGGGCGTCGCGTCACAGAACGGCGAGCAACATCGTCCTGTTGATGACGATCAGCAACCGATGGACCCAGGAGATCAGCGGATGAAGACCGATGAGACGATTGTTGTAGGCGGCGGAATCGCTGGGCTGATGTGCGCGGCGAAGCTCGCGAACGCGGGGCGCAGAGTGACCGTCCTTGAAGCCTCTGCGGCGCTTGGTGGCCGTGCCGCAACCTACGAGGAGCAGGGCTACCGGCTGAACTTTGGGGGCCATGCCTTGTATTGGCCGGACGAGAAACGACTGCGCGCGGTCGGGGTTCGCATCTCCGGCGGCCATCTCCGGGCAGACCGTGGGTCGGTCCTGTGGCGTGGTGAACTCTCCGCGTGGCCACTGCCGCCACGAGTAGGACGATCCGCGCTGGGTGTGACCGAGAGAGCCGCCCTCCTGCGCGTGCTCGCTGGCGTCTTGACCCGGCACCCGGAACGGTTGACTGACCAGAGTGCGGCGGACTGGATCGACGCTCACTCGCGGACCCCCGGCGTGGCCGGCATGCTGGGCGCGCTGCTGCGGCTCTCGAGCTACGGCGCACGCCTGGACGCGATGCCCGCCGAGATTGCCGTCGGGATGGTACGAGCGGCCGCCGTGCGGCCGGTTCGTTATCTCGACGGCGGCTGGGTCTCGATCGTTGACGGGCTGGCCGCGCGGGTTCGCGCCGGTGGAGGTCGGATCGAGACCAGCACGCGAGTGACCGGGCTGCTCGGCGAAGAGCAAGTACGTGGCGTCTGCATCGCCGATGGCACCGAGCGTCTGGCGGGATCCGTCGTGCTCGCTGGACTGTCGCCGACGCGCACCGATCGGCTGCTTGCCAATGTGGGCGGGGCGCTGCCGCCGACCGCCACGGTGACAGGCGGGCGGGTGACAGCCGCTTGCTTGGATGTGGCGCTACGGCGCTTGCCAGCGGGCGCGATCAGCTTCGCTCTTGGCCTCGACGAACCGCTGTACCTCTCAACCCATTCGCGGTACGCGACGCTCGCCCCGGGTGAAGGGGCCGTGGTCCATCTCATGCGTTATGACGACGGCCAGCCGCAATCCGATACCGAGATGCGAGGTCACCTAGAGCGACTGTTCGATCTCGCACAACCCGGCTGGCGCGACGAGCTGATCCACGCACGATTCGCTCCGCGCATGATCGTCGACCATCTGCTTCCCGTGCCGGGCGCGGGCCTCGCAAGCCGACCTGACATCACAGACGCCGGCGTGGCCGGCGTCATCCTCGCGGGCGACTGGGTCGGACCAGCAGGATGGCTCGTGGGCAGCTCGCTCGCAAGCGGCGCCGCCGCAGCCGACGCGGTGCTCGCCGCAGCGACGACGGCCCGCCGCCGAGGTTCCCCGACGGCCACTATCACCCAGGCGGCATGATCCGTCCACGTGAAAATGAGCCGCTTGACCCCGCAGACGTGACCTCCGAGGAGTTTTTGGCATTACGCCGGGCAGCGTTCGCCGCGGCCTACCGGATGCTCGGAAGTCACGCGGACGCCGAGGATGCGGCGCAGGAAGCGCTCATGCGCCTGCACCAGGCCGACCCATCACCAAGCTCACCCAGAGCCTGGATCACTGCCGTCACCACGCACCTGTGCATAGACCGGCTGCGCAGCGCACAGATGCGCCGCGAGGCCTACATCGGTCCGTGGCTGCCCGAACCGGCCCTCGCCGATCTTGATCCCGCCGAGAAAGCCGAGCGCGCCGAGTCCGTGTCACTCGCGCTGCTCGTCGTTCTCGAGACGCTGAGCCCAACCGAACGCGCCGCCTTTCTCCTGCATGACGTGTTCGGCTACGACTACTCCGAGATTGCCGAGACCCTTGAGCGCACACAGCCAAGCTGCCGACAACTGGTCAGCCGCGCCCGCCGGAGGGTGCAGGAAGGACGTGTGCGCTACGAGCCAGACCCACAGCGCCGCACCGAGGTCGCTGTCGCGTTCTTCACCGCGTGCGGTGAGGGAAGCGTTCACGATCTCGTCGCTGTTCTCGCGGACGAGGTGGTCATGCGCTCTGACGGCGGCGGCATCGCGCAAGCCTCCCGAGTCCCCATCCACGGCGCCGACCGCTGCGCCAGGGCGCTGGTCGCGCTCCGCGTCAATGCCGTCCACGAGCCCAGCGTCCTGCTTGTCAACGTCAACGGAACCCCTGGGATCGTGATCTACGAGGAGGGGATCCCCAGGTCGTTGATTGGTGTGGATGTCGCCGATGGTCGCGTGGTGGCGATCCACGTCGTCCGCGAACCGACCAAGCTCGCCTCAGCCCTCGCAACCCTCCCGGCCGGCTACCCCGATCCGGTCCCGATGGGCCCGCGCAGTGCCGAGGGCCGCTACAGCACCCCCGACGAACTCACTTCTCAAACCGGCATCGACCAAAAGTAGAGCCAACGCCCTCCGGGCGAGTGGTCGATAGTGCGAGACCTGCTCTGCTCCGGCCGGGAGAATGATGCGAGCGGGCCGTCAGTGGGGAGAAACGATGGCCGCGGATGGGGAGAAACAGATGGCCATTGACAGGCATGCTCGTCGGATGATCAAAACAGGGCCGCGGGACTGCGCGGCGGGACGGATCAGCTTGGGAGGTGTAGAGCGGTTGTGTCGATGTCGAGCAGGTGGGCGAGCCCATGTCGGCCCTCTGGCGTGAGGCACATTGCTCGGCTGGTCGGCGTTGGCTGCAGCCAGCCTCTGCTTGTCAGTGCGGTGAGGACAGCCGCGCCGAGGTGGCCTGCGAGGTGAGGTTGTCGTTCGGTCCAGTCCAGGCAACCTCGGATCATTGGTCGTCTGCTCGGGTTGTGGACTGGGACGTTGAGGCCGAGGTCGGCGAGGAGTGGGTGCGCGGCGTTGAGCAGCGTGCCCTTCTCGCCGGTGACGAGTGGGGCGAAAGCCCCCTCCCGCGTCAGCACATCGGTTAGCTTTATGGCGAGCTCGCCGGCGAGGTGGTCGTAGCAGCTGCGGGCAAAGGCCAGTGCGGAGCCGGCGCGTGCATCGCGTAGTGATCGGACCGCCCGAACTGGGGCGAGCACCTGTAAGGCTTCCAGGGCCCGGGCGACTTCACGGCCGCTGAGGGTGTAGTAGCGGTGCCGGCCGGAGCGGCTAACGGTGGTCAAACCGCCAACGGTCAACCGAGACAGGTGCTCACTGGCGGTCGCGGGGCTGACGCCAGCGGCCCGGGCAAGCTCCCCAGCCGGCAGTGACCTGCCGTCCAGCAGCGCCACGAGCATGGCGGCGCGAGCGGGCTCCCCGATCAGAGCGGCGGGCACCGAGACGTCAGCATCAGCACGCACCAGCCAATCCTACGGCCAACACAATTCGGCCCGCGCCGAAACACTCCTGGTCGATACTCAAGCTGTGTCCCAGACGCCGCGCGACAGTGAAGGAGACGACGCCCGGGGCTCGCTGCTGCCGGGCCCGGGCGGGCTGGATCTCTTCGTGCGCCACCGCCCTGCGTGCGCCAGAGCCACAAGCCAAGGGATGGCGCCCGCGGTGCTCTACGTGCACGGCGCGACCTTTCCCTCCGGGCTGTCGGTGGCCTACCCGTTCGACGGACGCTCCTGGGCCGACGAGCTGTGCGCGACGGGGCTTGAAGTGTGGGCCTTTGACTTCGCCGGCTTTGGCTCTTCACCGCGCTACCCCGCGCAGGACGCCGACCCTACTGGTGTCGCGCCGCTGGGTCGCGCGCCGGAGGCCGCCGCGCAGCTCGTGCAGGTGCTCGAGCACGTGGTCAGCGCGCGCGGCGGCGGCCGGGTGTCGCTGCTGGCCCACTCCTGGGGCACTATCGCCGCTGGTCTGGCTGCCGCTCGCCGGCCAGAGCTGGTGGACCGGCTCTTGCTGTTCGCGCCGATCACCCGCCGCACGCTGTCCGGACTTCCCGATCCGGCCAGTCTCGGTGGCTGGTACTCGCTGACCGTGCAGGCACAGCACGAGCGCTTTGTTGAGGACGTGCCCAGCGGACACCCTCCCGTGCTGACCCGGCAGTTTGATCAGTGGGCGCAGGACTGGCTGGATACCGATCCCACCTCTCGCACCCGCGATCCAGCGAGTGTGCGCACCCCCAGCGGACCCCGGGCCGACATCATCGCCGCCTGGTCGGGCGACCTGGCCTACGACCCGTACCTAATCCAGGCACCTACCTGCATTGTGCGCGGCGAGTGGGACTCTCTGTGCACCGACGGCGACGCTAACGGCTTGCTCGACGCGCTCACCGGCGCGCCGCTGCACCGCGACATCCAGATCGCTGGAGGCACGCACCTGATGCACCTGGAGTCAAGCCGCCACGCCCTCTACCGCGAAGCCTCGAGTTTCCTGCTCGGCACCGAAACCTCACCGGTCGCCTGACCTACCCCAGCCGCGGCCATCAGCCACCCGAAGAGAGACTCATGTTCGTCGTACTGTTCGAGGTCCAACCCTACACCGAGCGGTTCAACGAGTACCTCGCGATCGCCAAGCTGCTTCGCCCCGAACTCGAGGCGATCGATGGTTTCATCGACAACACCCGCTTCGCCAGTGCCCGCACCCCAGGCCGCTTGCTGTCCCTGTCCACTTGGCGCGACGAGAAGTCCCTGATCCGCTGGCGCACTCAGGCCACCCATCACGACCAAGGACAGCAGCGCGGCCGCTTCGAGATCTTCGCTGACTACCGCCTGCGCGTTGCCGAGGTTACCGACGACACCCATCCCCCGACCGATGCTCCGCTGAAGCAGAGCAGGTACGACGAAACCGAGATCGGCGCGGCCAAATCGGCCACCCTGCTCGAGCCGCTCAGCGTTCACGACGCCGACGAGCTTTCCGACTTTCATCCTGCCGACGGGCTCGTAGACCTCGAGCGATACGACGGAATCCTAAAGCCGCATGCCTCTGTAATGCTCGCCTCCTGGAGCACCCTGACCGCCGCCCAGTCGGGCACACCGCCGCTCCCAACCATCCGCGTCCGCCACGCTCGTATCATTCGCGAGTACGGTCTGCAAGACCGCCGCGAGGCGCCCCAGTACTACCCCGACGTCGCCTAAACCCGGTGCCAGCAGCCGCCCCACAGACGGCGAGCGGAGGAGCTCGATCGAGCACACCGGGGCTGCCCGCCAGGTGTCCACCCTTGAGCGCCACCTGCATCACCTGTGGCACGGTACCCCGTGAATGGCAGAGCACGTCTCTGCCGGGGGGATGGGTCCCGCACCCGGTATTCGCCAGAACCAGGTTCCGCTACGGCTGCTTGGTCGCCATAGCAGAGGTCAGCCGTTAGCGGCCGCATCCACGAAAGCGCTCGTCAACTCTTGACTGGCGACGGTCCTCACTGCCAACTCTCGGTTACCGCGCTGGCAGCGGGGCCCCAGACTGTCCGCTGAAGCTCTCGTGATCCCATTCGAGCTTCCAGGACAGCCGCCAGTCCGCGACCGTGAGCTCGCGCTCATCGATGGCGCGCGTCCAGCGGTCGTCATCAAGGTCGAGCTCGGCCGTCGCCCCGGCCGGGAGCGCTTCGATGATCTCCTGGAACTTGTCCTCGGCAGCGGTCTGGATCTGCTGTTCCTGCTCGTCCTGCTCGCCGTCGCTCAGGGTCGGGTCTAGGTGAACCGGGTACACGGCGCGCAATCCCGGCTTTCGGTCGTGCTGGTCGCCATGGAAGATTGCCCATTCGCTGAACAGGGCGGTGAGCTCCCTGTCGCCTTTGATGAGCTTGTAGAGCGGACCGACCACAGCGTTGACGAGTCGGTCGGGTACTGCCGAGCGGGTGTACCGCTGGGCAGCTCGCAGGCCAAAGCGAACGCGCACGGGCCAGTCGGCGGTGTCCCGCGGTAGCGCCTGTTTCGGTTCCAGGTCCAGAAGGTCAAGCTTGCTGAGGAAGTAGCGGTAGCGCAGATCAACAAGATGGGTTGCTCCCGCGCGGGGATTAGCGGGGAACTCCCGCGGCGAGTTCTTCCACGCGTTATCGAGCCGGCTCCTGTCCGTGCAGTAGGTGGCGTGCGCGAGTTCGATCAGCGGCTCGTTCTTGAACATCCCCACGACATCGCACCGCTGCGTGAGAAGGACGAAACAGGGCCCGTCGCCCTCGATCGGCTCGCACTCCCGGCCGCTCGGGAACGGATCTTCGATTTCCGCACGGCGGAACGGCGACCTGCCTTGGAGTCGCTCAAGCAACCGCTGGACGTCCTCCTGAGTGGCGGTGATCAGCAGCTCGGGGTCCGGCCGGATCCAGCATCCGGTCTCCCAGCCCCCACGAAGAAGCTCCGAGAGGAACTGCTCCTCGCGCTGCTGATCGATCTCCTCATAGCGTTGGACGAGGGCTTCGAGATCCATCGGCGGTGATCATCAAGCGTCCGGGAGGCCGCTGTCGTCTCGGCTGGCGCGCAGGTACTCGCGCACCGCGGCCGCCTCCCGCGGCGTCGCACGGCCGGACGGAGGCAGACGGTGCAGGAGGGGTTGGCCGTCGCGGATGGCCGCGGCCGCGCGCTCCAGGGCCGAGCCCAGGCGCTCCTGATCGTCAACGAGTGCAGCGTCGTAGATCGAATCGCCGTTCAGCCTGGCGAGCAGGAGTTGCCGGGTCTGCCGACGATTGCCCCCAGCCTGGAGGCTCACCTGACGGATTGCGTCGGTCATGCGCGCGATACGCGGCGCGCGGCCGTCATCGGTGTTCTGCTCGCCCGAGACGAGGTTGTAGAACTGCCGCCGGCTGATCCCGAACAGGGCCGCGAGGTCTTGGACGGGCAGGCCGGCCTGCGCGCGCGCCTCCCGTAGCGCAGCGGGCACGTCAAGCACAGCTGACAAGGCAAGCTCAGCCGGCGCGGTCTGCTTCACCATAGTCGCGCCGATGTCGCGCCATGCGGTGCGGATGAACTCGGCGATTTCCGCGACGCCCTCGCCCGTGCTTTGACCTCTCACGAACCACGGCCGGTATGAGCTGGGGGTGGAAGTCGGCTCGTTCGGTGCCATCAACACCCGCACGAACGGCGCGTCGGGGATCGTGATCACTAGGCGAACGTTCCTAGGGCGGGAGGGCAGGGCGTTGGCGACGGCGGCCAGCATCGGCGGATCGGAGTACAGGCTCCGTGGCGAAAAGCCGCCGATCATCGGAATCGGCGTGAGACCCGCGGTCGTGTCCGGTTCTTCAACCGCGACCGACTGCCCGTAGTCGTAGCCACCGAGATACCACGCCGGCTGCTCGGTCGACAGCAGGGTTCCCCGGGCCGGCTTGGCGAGCGCAGTCATTCTCGATCCTCCGGCTCCATCGCTTCATACTCGTCACTGGTCAGCGACCAGCGGAAGAGTTCCCAGACGCCGTGATTGAAGGCCCTCAACTGTTCGACGTGCTGGTCGCGGTCGAACGACAGGACACGGTCATCGTAGTAGTCCAGATCCAGGATGTATGCCCCGGCTAGCTCAGCGTCACCGGTCGGCGCGACCTGCAATCCGTGTCTGAGCGTCGCCTTGCCGTCGTCGCCCTTAAGGAGACGGAGTTCCTGGAACGATGTCGCGATGCGGAACTCGAAGCCCTCAGCGCCAGACGGGCTCAGCAGAGTGGGATTGATGCGACCCGCGACCGCATCGAGGCCCGCCTCCCCATGCTCAACCCGAAGTTGGTTCACGTAGCGCAGACCGAGGCGCAGCTGCGTCGCGATCTCGGCGACCGGCACGACGGCCTCCAGCGCCACCAGCCAGCGATCCAGCAGATTCCTGAACCCCTCGTACTGCGGACCGCGCGCTTCAAGCACGAGCGTTGTACCCGTGAGGGCGACGAGGTGGGCGGAGTCGATCGTTCGATAGACCTGCCGCTGCGTCGTCTGCTGCTGGCGCACCGTGCCCTCGGGCGTCAACTCGATCCCAATACCGTGCTCCGTCCCCGGAACCGGGTACACCTCGGCGAGGGCGCGGCGGATCGCCTTCAAGTCCTCAGGCAGAAACACGGCCTCCGGGAACCGGAGCTCGATTGCCGCAAGCTGGAGCGGCGAGTTCTTCAACACTGGTGGATGCCGCTCCATCGCGATGCACACTCTAGTGCACAGTTCGGCATTCCAAGGGCGCTTCCCATAAGGAGGGCCGAAATCTTGCATGCACCCGGCCAAGCCCGCTCGACGCCCGCGTCCGACGCCAAAGAGCGGGGGCCGATGCGGCCTAGGAGGCTGGTGTAGAACGGGCTTGGGAAGGGGTGAGAGCTGACGCTCTCACGGAGTTTCTCTCCGACGAAGACCGGCCGCTGGCGCGGCCTTTGGCTGCGCCGGTGGGGCGATCGGGTCCGTCAGGACCCGGCTTGGTGGTCGCTGAGCAGGCCGTTTCAGCGTTTTCGGTCGGTTGCGCGGGTTCAGGTGGCTGTCACCCATCCGCTTGGCTGGCGGTCAAGTCCGAGGACGCCGAGGCGCGCGAGGTTGACCGCGGCGGCGAGAAGTGAGAAGTCGGCGGCGGTCTTCGTTTTGCCTCGGACTCGGGCTTGCCGGCCGCCGTGTTTGCGGCGCATCAGATGCCCGATTTTCCGTTCGACCTTCGGGCGGGTGCTGGTGTAGCCGGCCTTCCAGTCCGGGTCGGTCTGTTGGGCGCGCGCGGCCTGCAGTTGCCGTTCGTGATGGCCGAGGTGGATGCTGCGTCCATTCCGGCTCGCGGTGCACGCCGTCTTGAGCGGGCAGCCGGCGCAGAGCTTCCCGAACCTGGCGACCTGACCTGTCTTCAACGGCCGCAAACCAACGGTGTGATCAGCGGGGCAGGTCACCGTCCCGTCGTCCAGATCGATCCGAAACTCGGTCTTCGGGAACCGGCCGCCGGGGGCGCGTGGCGGCTGGGTCTTGCAAAACGTCTCGACGCCGGCGGCCTGCAGCGTCTTGAGCAGCTCACCGGTGCCATAAGCGCTATCTCCGTAGACCCGAAGCGGCTCCACGACACTCGTCTCGGCGGTCTCGGCGGTCTCGGCGGTCTCGGCGGTCTCGGCGGGTAGGTCTTGAGCGAGGAGCGCGTCGGCCGCGGCGGCATCCCCGACGTTCCCAGCGGTGACGTGCGTGGAGACGATCACCTCTGAGTCCGGATCGATCGCGACATGCCCTTTGTAGCCGTCGAAGGAACGGGCGGCGGTCTTGTGTCCGTGCCGGGCGTCCGGATCAACGGTTGAGATGATCCGGTCCTTCGCGACCTTCCGGGCAATCCGGAACCGTCCGTCCTGACCAGTTTCGAGGTCTTGGCCGGCCACGGTCGTGAGCAGCTGTCCGGCCTGCTCAAGCGGCTCTTCCAGCTTCAGCCCGTCGAGCAGGGCAAGCACCGCCCGGGCGTCCCTGGCGAGCGCATCGACGAGCTGCTCCCGGGCTGCGTGGTCTTCCCAGTCACACGCCGGCTTCCCGGCCTGGAGGTAGTCGTCATCACGTCTCAGCACCCCTCGGATCTGCTGCTCGGTCTCGCGATCGGCGGCCTTCAACACCCCGCGGATCGCCGAACGGATCAGCGTGACCGTGTCCATCGTCGCGACCGCATCAAACAAAGCGGTCGAGTCAAGCACCCGCTTGCGACCAACCAGCCCAGCCTCCCGGGCCGCCTGAAGCGTGACCTTGAAGATCCGGTCCGGATCCTCAGACGCGGCAAGCCGGGCGCGCATATCGACCAGCACCGTGTGCACAAACCCCGGGTAGTCGAAATCCAGGCCGCCAGCCGCGTACTTCCACCGCAGGTCATAAGCGAACCGATCGACCGCCTCCCGATCAGAGCAGCCCTCCAAACGCTGCAGCACCATCACGACCGCGACGATCATCGGAGGCACCGACCTGCGGCCGACGTCCCTGAACAGATCCTTGAACATCTCGTCCGGGAACAGCTCAAAGCACTCACGGTGCAACAAGCCATAGATCGAACCGGCCGAAACGCGGCTCTCGCAAAAGCTCGTCGTCGTCTGAAACATGTCCGGCTGGCGGGGCGTCAAACCAAGACTCATACCCTCAAGTATGAGTTGAGACTCGGACGTCCTCGCGCAGCCAAAGGCCGCGCCAGCGGCCGGTCACCGTCAGAGACAACATCCGACGCAGCCCGACCCGACACAACCTCAGATCAAGCGCCCGCAGCCGGTCACCAGCGACCGGCTGCGTCCCCTTCCTCAGCCAAAAAACACCACGCTCCTAGCCGGAGGCGTATCCCTCCTGGAACGAAGCAGTTCTCAGCGGCGCTGGCGGTGGTGATCGCGTTTGCGTGGAGGCCTCCGTCGACCCGTCGATCGCATTGGCGACGACGCGAGGCGCGCCAAGCCGGCCGAGGAACAGGAGACTCACAAGCGACGGTCAGTGCGGGCTCGGGACGGTCGCACCGATGAAGTCGCCCCTACGCACCACCAAGCTTTTTCGCTGCGTTGTCGACGACTTGGGTCAGCGCTTGCTGCGAAAGGCCGAACACGAGTGCGTAGCCGTCCGCGCTGGAAGAGTTCACGGTCAGCCCGCTTATGATCCCCGAGCGGACGAGCAGAACGCCGAGGAGCGCCGATGCAGCGCCAGCCGCGATCTTGAGCAGCGCCTGGGCAGTGTTCACGGAGAACGGTCCGGTCAGGTGCGTGAGGCTTCGCCACGCGAGCGCAGTTGTGAGCATGCCTGCCACCGCGCCGATGACGAGGTAGCGGCCACCATGTTGCGCGATCAGCGCCAGCACGCCGGCCCCGATCGCCAAGCCGAGGGTCCACAGGAAGAGATTGTTCCGAAAGCCGCGGGCCTCGCTGTGATCGTCCTCGGCAAAGCGGACATGCTCATGCACAGCGGTGATCGTGCTGCGTTGATCGGCTGAGAGGTCGCCCGTACTGGCGAGGATCGCTTTCATCGCGTCGACCTGCGGGTCGTGCGCAGGATCTGACGATATCGCGACCACA
The DNA here is from genome assembly GCF_023330685.1 of Conexibacter sp. DBS9H8. Classification (GTDB taxonomy): domain Bacteria; phylum Actinomycetota; class Thermoleophilia; order Solirubrobacterales; family Solirubrobacteraceae; genus Palsa-465. The sequence continues at coordinate 1,642,852 of NZ_CP097128.1, read as the reverse complement.
CGCCTCAGCAGGCTGGGAAGCTGCGCCCGCACGTTCCCAGATGGCGCGAACCGCAGCATGATTTCCCGACCAGACTGCAGGTGATCCCACGCAGTCTCGACGGCGCTGCCTGTCCACCAATTGCGGAGTGTCACCCAGGACCACGACGAGTCCTCGGCGATGGCGTGCGCAGCGGCGATGCGGGCGCGCGCCTGATTCACAAGCGCGGGCGGCGGCTGCTCGATCGCGTTCTGCGGCATGACATCAAGCTCGCCCGTCAGGCGCTGAGCTTGCTGAAGTACCACCGAGCGCCAGTTACTAGATCCAACCTCGGTGGCAGGACTCTTCGGCTTCCTGGCTTTCGAGCCGGGCGCGACGGGGTCGGTCGGCGCCGTTGGGAGCGTCAACATGTGGCCAGTATCGCTTAGCCTGCGGCGCTTCGCCTGCTGCCGGGCGCTCGTGATCCGCTTTCCGCGATCGCATTCATCCGTGAGGTCTCTCCACCATGCGGCTGCTTTGGCGACATCTCGATCGTCGCGAATGCGCTCCGAACGCCGGTGCGGCGCTTACTCGTTGCCGGTGCTTCCGCCGTTCAACTCGACCTTCAGGTCGCGTCGGTAGCCGCAGAGCAAGCCAGCTTCGACGAATTCCGCCCAGGTGACGACGTGGCGGTCGACCGGGTCGGTTCGGATGATCGGGGGGTACGCGCGACCGGGTGAGCTGCGGCCGTCCAGCCAGTAGCTCAGCGTTCCCCGGGGTACCCGCAAGATCCGAGCCGCCTCGGCTTCGCTGAAGATCTCCCTGTCAAGCACCGATACGGACGTCGTTGCGGCGAATGATCGCACGCACGTTCGCCGCCAGCCCCGGTCGTGCGAGTTCGTGCAGTCGCGCGTCGCGGGCACCCCGGGCGTTGCGTCACGAGCTCGCCCTTCAGGGTCACGCCAACCTTGGGCCTGGGGCGTCTGCCAGCGGCTCGCTCACGGGCCGGTCTTGGCGCAAGGGCCGGCGACCACGGGCTCCTTATTCCTCACGGGCAGCGAACGGCGACTGATGAACCGCGGGCGACTCGGACCCGAAGGCGCGCAAGGCGACCTACGCGGCCGGCGCGACATTTTGGGCCGAGTTTGGTACCCACGAGTGGTACCCATCTTAAGTCGATCAGTCGATAAAGGCCCTCAGGAAACAGAAAAGGCCCGGATTTCCGGGCCTTTTCGAGTAGCGGGGGCAGGATTCGAACCTGCGACCTTCGGGTTATGAGTTCGGCCGGTGTCGTTTTGCAGGGGTTTCCTGGAGTCGGAACGACCGTATTTGCGGGCTTTCAGAGCTCTGAGTTCGGCTGGGTTTTGCTCAGATTGGTAGAAGGATTGGTAGACGCTACCCGTGGTTACATCCGCTTCCTGCCCAGTGGTCAGTGGACCACGCCTCAGGCGCCGCAGCCACGATGGGTTGCCCGCCGCCGGGACGGGCCAACGCTACTTATAGATCTCCCGTAGGGCCCCGACGATACGCCACATCTGGCTACCGACATTCGCGCGGAGGGCTCGCTCGGCTGCTGCCGAGCGCTTCTTGTGCGCGACCCGGATCCGGTCCTTATTCAGCTGCTTGAGAGTGGCGGCAATGACGCTGTCAGAGTGGTTCTGGTTCTGCATGTTGGTGAAATCGATGGCCAACGCGCCCATCGTCATCTTGTCGACCTTGGGTTTTGTGAGCTTCTTGACCTTGCCCGTCTCAGTCAGAACATGAGTCCGCCCAGAGCCGACCGCCTTCCACAAGTAGGTCCGCGCACACGACTCGAGCGCGACACACGCTTCCTCGAACCCTTCGCGCCACTGGTTGCGTTCAAAGTGCTCGTACACCGGACCGAGGACCGTACGCAGACGCTTCGGATCCTTTGCGAGGTCGGGCAATTCGACATTCACCGCGAGATCTTGAGGCGGCATCACCTCGGTCACCGCGCCGGCGGACACCACGAGAAGACCGACACCCAGTGCCTTCAGCGCCGTTTGGCTCTTGCCACTCAGGCTGACGTTGTCCGGCAGCACCAGCAACACACGGGTGTCGGCCTTCGCCGACCGTCCGAACGAGACCCACTCGCTGAGGCGGTCAAGCGCGGCATCCGCACTCACCTCGATGAAGCACGTTGTGGACTGCCGTTTGCAACGGAGGCTCGGCGCGAACGGATACCCAAGTTCGCGCGGCTCTGGAACCACTGCATAGCCGAGACCGTCATAGAACTCTGCCACCGCAGTAGCCGGTCCGAGTAGTTCCTCGGCGACCGTAAGGAACTCCCACTTCGCCAACTCACTGCTCCAGCAGATCGTCAATCAGCGTGCGAAGGCGCTTGAGCGTCTCGGTCAACGCGTCAGTCGCACCGAACTCTTGGTCAAGCTGCTCCTCGAGCCGATTTGCTAACCGTGATGCGAGCTGCTCTGATCCGTGCGAGTAGTCAACCGCAGCGACAGAGCCAGCAAAGGCATCCTGTACCGAGTACTTGGGCTCCTTAATGAGTCGGAGCGTCACTTTCCGAGCCACCGACCTCGGCACCTCATCTCGCTCTACTGCACGCGCAACGCGTGCCAGTTGACGAGGCTCCACGGTGCTGGTCAGGACGCGCGATTTGAACTTGTCGACCAGGGCACGACGAAGCTGCTCCTCCTCGCCCTCATTGATCACATCGCGCTTCCGTAGGGCCTGAGCCCCACGTGTCGCCTCGAGCACGTGGTCGACGGTCAGCGCTTGCTCTGCTCGAGGCTTCTCAAGCTCTTGCATGAGATCTTTGTGGTATTCGTCGGGAAGCCCGAGGATGTTCTTGAGCCGCCTGACCTCACCGCGGCTAATGCTCGCTATCTCCGCTAGTTCGACCTCCGTCGGTGCCCGCCCGTTGTCAGCCTCGAACTCCTCCTCAAGGTCCCGCAGCTTGTAGGCCGTCGGCAGCGGATCCCAGTCTCGGCGCTGATTGTGGATCGCGAACATCATCATGATGTTTTGAAGACGGTCCGGCTTCGGCTGCACGATGACCGGAACCTGAGCGAGGCCAAGCTTGATCGAGCACCGCCAGCGGCGCTCGCCGTCCAACAGGACGTAGCGCTTGCCATCCCGATAAACAGTTAGCGGCACAAGGATTCCCTGGTGCTTGATGCTGTCCTGGAGCAGGGCCAGATCCTCAAGCCGGAAAATGAGGCGAGGGTTCTCGGGGTTTCGGTCCAGCTGCGCCGGATCGACGAGTGTTATGCCTTCAGCCATCCTTCTTCGCCTAGGTCGCGGGGTGGGCTACGTAGATGAGCTCTTCGACCTCGCGCGTGTGCTCACCGTGACGCGCACCAAGGGTCGAATGCACGCTGGGCTTTTGGATTGCCAGCGTCACCGTCCGGAAGTGCCGCCGGAGTAGCGCGGCGAGATCTACGTCCTCGTGCTGAGCGAGCAATCCATTCGATGGGTAGCTCAGGATCAGAGCGCTACCAGTGCTCGCGACGCCTCTGGCGAGACGATCGAATGACGATGCCACCTTGGTCATTAGCGAAAACGGGGTGACGAAGCGGTCTGGGCGATAACGGCCCTTGCCAATCGCTTGGGGATAGTCGTAACGCACGAGCGTGTCCAGCACGTGGTAGTACCGCGAGTAGTGATCCTTTGAATACGGTGGATCGGCGTAGACGACGCCGTTCCTGAACCCACGACGCCTAAGTTCTGGCCAGATGCGGAGCGCGTCCCGTCGCATGACCTGGTTCCGAGACCGCCATTCGCGAGTCCCGAGCGGCGAGATTAGCTCCGCTTCACTAAGGAACTGGTCCCACACATCACGTCGTCTCTGGCTGACGACGCGGACGAGCCCGGATGGTGTACGTGCACCCAGATACTGAGCGAAATGACCAGGGGTGCTCGCGACACAGCTGGCTGCTTGCATGAGCGCGAGGAGTGCTACTCGAGCTTCGTCCGCTGTGAGTGCGCGCCGCGCGCGGGCTCGATCAATCGCGAAGCGAATACTGTCGATTTGCGCAGCTTGGCGAAGACCGAAATACCCCCATGCAAACGTCAGCGTAACCAACCGATGTGGGGGCTCTGGCCGCTGGGCGAGGGCACTAACTTCTCGGCGGCGAGACGGGCTATTGCCGGCGTGGCGCCACCGGGCATGCTCCGCAGCAAACGCCTCGATCTCGGGCCTCTCGAGCAGCTGCCTCTCGCGCGCCATTGCGGCTCGGAAGCGGCCCTGAAGCGCTTCGAAATTCCGCTGGTAGTCCCCAACAAGGGTGTTAGCGAGAGCTTCGGATTCGAGCCGATCGGATGACGTGGTTAGCAGGCATCGTGCGACCGTGGTGGCAGCCCATTGCACGTCATTGCCCCAGACCGCACGCTCGCTTGGCGCAATGGCGGCGCCTACGGAGCACATCCCACAAAAGATGTCGAGGAAAGGTCGTTCGATTGGGAACTCACTGACGATCCCGCTGACGTCGTCGGCCAGTTGATGCTTGTTGCCCATGTACCGGATGCGAATTGGCGCCTCGCCGCTTCCGCTGGGCAGGAGAGGGGTGCCAGGGGGCATCGCGGTGGTGGACAGGAGTTCAGGCAAGCGCTCAATGTTCGCTGAAAGGCCGGACGAGGCGTGTCGCACCTGTCCGTGGTCAGGAGCCTTTGGGCAGCCCTGAGGCAGTCGGAGCGCCCGACCCGAAGGCCCGGTTAGTAAGCGACCGCCCGAACTCCTGATCCGGGGAGAAGTCGGCGTAGATCTCGGTCGTCTGAATGCTCCTATGCCCCATCCACTCCTGCAAAGTTCGCATCGGCGTGCCGGCCGCCGCCATCCGCGTGCCGTAGGTGTGTCTGAGCGAGTGGAACGTGATGCCGTTGTCGCGGCCCACCAGGTGGCCCAGGTCGGCGGCGCGCATGGCGTCGTAGAAGCGCTTGCGGAGTCGGCTGGCGTCGTAGGGCTGGCCTGTCGCCGGATGGGCGAAGACCAGATCGTCAGGTCCGAGGAAGTGCGAAACCTCCCGGTGGGCCTCGAGCGCCTCACGCACCGGGTCGGCCAGTGGCACCGCACGAGAGCCCCGGCGTGATTTAGGAGTGCCCATCTGAGAGCGCGTGAAGTTCCTCCGCACCCGGATCACGCCGGCTTCGGCATCAACATCGCGCCAGCGCAGCGCGACCAGCTCGCCCTGACGCAGGCCGCTCATCGCGGCCGTCACGTACAGCGCTCGATCTGTCGGCCCCAGAAGGTCAACTGGCACGGCCGCGACGAGCGCCTCGAAGTCCTTCAGCGTCAGGTATCGGAAGTCCGGGTTGGCCCCGGGCAGCCTGGGGCGATCGACGGCGGCCACAGGGTTCGTCGTCGCCAGCCCGCGAGAGACCGCAAATCGGAAGACGGCGTGCGCGAACGTCACGTGGTTGGAGATCGTCTTTGGCTTCAAGCCGTCGCGCGCCTTGCGTTCGAGGTAACCGGCGACGTCGTTGGGCGTGATCCGGTCGATGTCCGTCTTGCCGAAGTACGGGTTCAGGTGGGTCTGGGCGATGAGCCGGTAGTCGTGAACCGTCGTGGGCTTGCGGTCCATGACGTTCTTGACGTGGTCGATGTAGCGCTCGGCCACCTCTGAGAAGTCGTGGCGTTGATCCGGCGCGATCACCACGGTGGTCTCGGCGATCATCTTCCGGAGCTTCGCCTCGGCCTGGCTTTTGGTGAGGCCGTCGCGAGTCCCGCGCTCGCGGACCGGACCGATCTTGCGCATGACCTGACGGTCGCCGACGCGCCACTTGCCGTAGTAGCTGTCGCCCTTGACGCTCAGGCTCCCCGTGCCGTAGGAGCGTTTGCCGGCGGATCCGTTGTCAGCGCCCATCTCTCACCTCACGCCCGACGGCGAGCCTGCGCCGTTGTCTCGTGCTCAACGATCCACTGCTCGACAGCTATCAGCCGGAAGCGGATGTAGCGCTCGCCGATCCGAACGGCGGGCAGGTCGCCCCGGCGTGCCAACTCGTAGACGAACGCTCGCGGCACACCGAGGATCTCAGCGACGTCTTCCGCCATGAGTAGACCGCCATGGTCTAGCTGTGTCTCAGGCTCAACTCGGGCCGCTCCGTTGGCCGCGGTCATGGCGTCTGCCTCCGGTAGTCGGCGAGGTACTCGTCGTCCCGTCCGACCGTGCCCTTGACCAGTCGTTGGACCAGGTCGGCTTCCCAGCTGCCGGGGCGGCCGGCCGTCAGGGCATCGGTGGAGCCGAGGTCGGCGGCGGCGCGTGCGAGGACGTCGGCGAGCCAGCCGCCGAAATCGTGCTCTTGCTCAGCGGCGGCACGAACCGCCGCATGAGCCGTCTTGCTGTACTGGATCACGTCGAGTGTGGGCTTCATGTGTGTGCCTCCTGACTCAAGGGGGTGCGGGTGGTGCTGACGGTTTCGAGCAGAACGGCGAGCGGCCAGGCGATCGGCCTTGGCCCGGTGCGGTGCCGGCTCGGGCGGCGGTGCTCACGGATGCGGTCGGTGAGGTCGTAGCCGTCGTCTCGCTCCGCGTCGAGGTCGACGACGTCCACGGAACGGGCCACTCCGGTCAGGTCCCGGGCGATCCGCGTCGCGGCCTCGCGACCGGGCGCGTCGCAGTCCATGACCACCGTTACCTGACGGCCGGTGAATGCCTCTGCCCATTCAGTCCGCCACGCAGCGGCGCCGGGCACCGCGATGGCGGCGACGCCGCTGGAGCGGGCCGCGATCATGTCCGGCGGTCCCTCCGCGAGGACGAGATGCTCGCGCAGGTCATGTGTCGGGTGTGGGATGAGCCCGAGATGGGTCCCGCGGACGGCGAGCATCTTGGACCTGAGCTCGCCGAATGGGTCGTAGCGGAGAAGGCCCTGGAGCCCGCCGTCGGCGTCGTGGATCGGCACGGTGATCCGTTCTCCGTCAAAGCCGATTCCGAGCTCGTGGATTGCCTGTGGCGACCACGCGCGTTCCAGGATCAGCCGCCGCATCAGGCCGTTGTCCGCATCCAGCGCGGCTGCCCACCGATGTACGTCCTGATCGCTGATCTCGAGTCGACGGCGAACCCGCGACGACGGGGAAGCAATGGCGACCGACGGCCGCGCGGGAGCCGATCCGGAGCACCGGTAGGCGGGCTGCCGCGGCTCAACCAGTCCACAGGCGACCATGAGGTCCATGGCGCTGCGCGGGGTGTGGCCTCGGGTGATTGCCGCGTCATATGCGCCGCCGCGGGCGCCGCAGCCCGTGGCACTTCCAGGCGCCCGTGATGACGCTGACCGAGCAGGACGGCCGCCGGTCCCCGTTTTGATGGGCGCCAGAGTCGGCGAAGCAACGGACCGAAGCGTTGAGGTCCGCCCAGTCGGGCAGGTGGATGCCGAGCGCGGCGTAGAAGGAGCGCACGTCGGGGGTCATTCGCATGCCTCCGGCGTCTTGATGGCGATGAACCAGAACTCGCCGTTCAGCAGCGGAACCTCGCCCGGTCGGTGGCGCGCCCACTCCCAGCACTGATCCCAGCTGAGCTGTCCGGCGAGCATCGCCTCGGCTCGCTCGGTCGCGGTCATGTTCCAGAGCTCGACGGGGCGTTGCCGGGGGGTCCTGTCGGGAGCTTCGAGAAGGCTGGTCATGCTCCGCTCCCTCTGAATTCGCGGGACAGGTCTTGCCGGTCGCGGATCCCGCTCTCATGGGCCTCCTCGACGTCCGCGAGCAGGTCTTCCAGCTTGTAGTCAGCTATGGCCAGCGCTTTGACGGATTCCGTCAGCGCGTAGTGCAGCTTGCTGCCGGCGTAGTGGTGATCGAGGGGATCGCGTTCGAGGACGTCAGCGACTCGATGCCCCATGTCCTCGACGTTCTCGGCGTAGCGGACAAGCCAGCCGCCGAGCACCATCCGCATCGCGTGGATCGGGTCGGGGCTAACGCCTCTCTCTGTGTGTGTCGGCTGTTCGATCATGGTGTTCTTCCTGTGCCGGTTGGCTGACAGGCGCCGGCCTCATAGGCCGGCGCCCATGGCTGTCAGTTCAAGCGGCCTCCTCCCCCGGGTCGTCCTCTTCTGTCGAGGGGCTGTCGTCGTTGCGACCGCCGAACTGCACGCGACCGATGACGTGGTGGCGGGAGCGGCGGTTGCCGCTGTCGTCTTCCCATTCGCGGTAGACGAGCCGTCCGGTGACGGCGACCGCCCGGCCCTTGGCCAGGTAGTTGGCGCACGCCTCGGCTTGGGAGCCGAACGTTGCGACGTCGATGTAGAGCGGCGGCTGGCCTTTCTGGTCGTTCACCGCCAGGCGCAGGGCGCAGACCTTGCGGTCATCGGCGAGTTGTTTGAGGACCGGGTCGGCGGTCAGGTGACCGACGAGGGTGACGCTGTTGACTGCGGGTGCTGATGCGCTCATCTTTGGTTCCCTCCTTGTGGGGATCCGGTGGTTGACATAGCCCAAAACGCCGGCCGCTGGCAGGACGCGGAACCGGACCGTTGGGGAGGGGAAGGGAGCTGTGCGACCTTGGAGCGTCCTGCCAGTGGTCGGCGACACTGGGCGGCGGCAACCCAACCGGCTCCCGCAAGAGCGGAGGAATTCGGGTGAGCCGAACGCCAGGAAGCGGTCATCGCTGTTTCCCGGATCTGAGCGTGATCCACGCTGGGGCCAGGCGTCCGTAGACGAGCAGGCTGCTGGACCGTCCGGCTTGGCGGACCTGGTCGGGTGCTGCCAGAGGCCGATGCTCGGTTGAGCGGGTCCTGCCGCCCTGGCTCAAGCCGCGGCGTTGAGTGGAGATGCGCGCGATCTCCTCGTCCCCGAGGATGTTCTTGAGGTAGTCGAGCGTCGCTCGGTCGCCGATGCCGGAACAGAACAGGCGCGCGCGGTGGTTGGCGATGATCGTCTCGGCCCGGTCCCGTCCCCAGCGGTCATAGCCTTGGCTGATGTTCTGCAGGACGCAGAGCAGGTGCACGCCTTGCCCCGGCCCGGTGGAGGCGATCTCATCCAGGTTCGGTAGCGGCGCGATGTTCGCCACCTCATCCAAGGCCAAGAGGAGCGCCGGCTCGATGGGTTTGCCGGTCTTGGCGCTGCGCTCATACGCGCCGGCGACCAGATGGGTGATCAGCGCGGCGAACAGTCCGGACAGGCGCCGCTGGTCATTCGCGGGCGCCACGATGTAGAGGGTGTTCGCGCCGGAGAAGAGCCAGTCGGCGCTGAGCTTCGATTCCCCCATCGTTGCCCCGGCGACCTGGGGTTCCTGCCAGGCATCAAGGGCGGTCGCGATCGTCTGGAGCAGGCTCGAGGTGAACCGTGGGTCAGCGTCTCGGACGGAGGTGACTGAGTCCAGCGCCGGCGTCGGTGTCCCGGCAGGGGCGTCGGACAGGATGTCGATCGGCTCGCTGAAATCGCTGATCGCGATCCAGTGGAGAACGTCGGCCATGGTCATGTTCGCCGCCTGTGAGGCGGCGAACAGCAGCGCCGCGAGGTACCGGGCGCCGGCGGGTCGCCAGAACGCGTCATCGGCGCTGTGGCTGCTGGCGCCGTCGGCGACACCGAGCAGTGCAGCGGCGGTGCGGCGCGCGCCGGTCCACGTCGTCGACGCCGCCAGCGGCGACCACACCGCATGACTGAGCGTCGTGGACTGGGTGGGATCAAAGACACGAGCCTCCCCGAGTTCAGAGCGGGCGGCGAGGGTCGCTTGGAGCAGATCGGTCTTCACCGACGTTGCGACGACCGGTCCCGCCCACTCACGCATTGCGGGAATCACCAGTCCTGTGGTCTTCCCGGACTGGGTCGGCCCGACGACGAGCACCGAGGCGCGCTCCTCGGCGGCGATCAGTGCGCGGCCGTGACGGCCGAGCGTGATCCGTCCCGCCCGCGGCTCCTTGACTCTCAGGGTGCTGAGGTCGCCGCGGCGTGCCCAGTGGGCGCTGCGTTTGCGTGGTCCGGCGTCGCGGAGACGGTCGATCATCGTGACCGCGATGACGAATCCGCCCGCCGCCACGCCGGCAAGCGCGAGCCAGATCAGGTTGACCGGCTGGCTTTTCATGCGAACCCCAGCGGAGCCCGGCTGCCCATCGCTTGGTCGGTGTCGATCAGCTCCCACTCCAGGTCAGACAGGAGGTGACGGACCTCGAAGGAACGGCCGCCGACTCGCCACAGGGCGACGCCCTGCTCGAGTGAGCCGATCAGGTCACGTTCGGTCTCTGACAGCCCGAGCGCCTCGGTGCTGAGTGGGAGTTCCTGGGCGTGCTGGCGGTAGATGATCGTCGTGGAGGCGTCTGCAAGCAGACCCTCGGCGAGACGCTGTTGCCGTGATCCCTCATCGCCGGCGGCGCGGAGGTCAGAGATGCGGTGCAGCACCAGCCAATGCTGCACCCCGGTCTTGCGCGATAGCTTGAACGCCGCCTGGTAGTAGTCACTCAGGCCCGCGATCGGCAGCGCACGCCATGCCTCGTCGTTGATCCGGATCGTCTTCTCGACGTCGTAGCCCAGCCGCTGGGCTCTGTCGGCGCGTTCGACGCGTTTGGCGTCCAGGAACGCGACGGCGCACACCATCGCGATCGCGATCGGCAGGTTCACCGCCGCGACCCCGTCGGTGATCTCGGACAGGTCGAGTGAGAGCACCGGGGAGTCAAAGACGTCCTCTCCGGCGGTTGTGGGTCCGTCGAACATCCCACGCAGCGGACCCTGGCAGAGGCGCTGGAGGGCGAGGGCGACCTCGCGCAGTTCCTCCTGCGCGCTGTGGGGACTGACGCCGAGACGATCTGCCAACTGCGCTGTCGGATGGCGGAGTTGCTCGATGACGTCCGGGATGGACACCTCCGCTCCGTCGCTGGCGAGGTCAGCAGCTTCGAGCGCGGCGGTGAGTCCGATCGCTTCGGCCTGTGAGAGCGGCCGGTTGAGCATCGCCTTGGCGATTGCCTCCAGCAGGTTCTCTCGCAGCTCCCGCCGGCCGATCCGCGTCAACGGATTCAAACGCGTCCCGCCCCCCGGCGTCAGACGGATGACGGTCCCACCCAGGGCTCGGACGAGTGGCTCGTATTCGCCTTTGAGGTCGACGATCTCGCCGCGGCGCCCGAACAGGCGGGATCTGAGCAGCCAGGTCTTGGACAGGCTTGATTTGCCGAAGTCAGGTCGGCCGATGACCAGCGTGTTCGCGTCGTTCAGCACGCCGCGGGCATACAGCAGCCAGGGGTCATAGACGAAGCTGCCGCCGTGCATGTCCCGGCCGATGTAGACCCCCTCAGAGCCCAGCCCGGCCTCGGCGACGGCCGGGTAAACGGCCTGGAAGTGAGCGGTGGTGACCTGATGGCCGGCCCTCTCCCCCGGCACGCAGCAGCGCCGCAACCGGGTGAACGGTGGCTGTGACAGGCTGCGCTTGGGTGGGGTCATTTGAGCCCCCGGCAGAACGGCAGGCTGAAGGTGAAGGCGTTGGCCTGCTGGCCCCACATCCGCTCCAGTCGCAGTGGCGCGGCTTTGGCTTGGAGATCGACGCGGGAGACGGCGGCCTCGAGTTCGTCACGGGCGTCGGGACCGTCAGGAACCGAGACGGTCACGTACGCGCTGTAGCGGACGTTCGCGTGACCGTGGGCGAGCTCAGCCTCCTGCCGCGCCGCGGCGGACTCACGTTGGCGTTGGCGCTGGCTGGTCCGCTGCCCGATCCGGCCACGCAGGCTGTCCTCGGTCGCCGCCTCGGTCATCGCCCGTTCGGCCCGACGGATCGCCTTCGCAGGGCCGAGTAGCTCCATGCACATCGCGACCGTCCGGGTGGTATCGGCGCGCATCAACAGCGGCTGCAAGAAGATCGCACGCACGTCGATCCGTGGCCATTCCGCGACCCACAGCGTGCAGTGCAGGGCACCGTCGGTCTGGAGGTGGGACCAGTGCTCATCACGAGCTGCCGGCCAGGCGGTGTGAGCCGCTGTGCCGGGTTCGGTGTCGCGGTCCTGATCGCGGTGGCGCTGGCGCCGTCCCCACGGGTCATATCCATCCCTCACCGCAGCGGCAAGTCCGCGGCGGGTCAGGACACCCGTCGGCGTGATCCCGGCTCCGTCGAGAAGCTCAATCAGCCGACCGATCTCACCGGCCAGGACGGCCATCGCGCCGATGTCCCCGCCGCCCAAGCGCTGGATCGGCCGCTTGGCCGCCGGGCGACGGGCGTCGACCTGGAGGGCGAACAGCAGCTCGTGCTCCTCGGCGACGAGGCCGGCGCGGCCGATCAGGCGAAGGTATGAGACCAGCTCATAGGGAGGGTCGTCCAATGAAGCGTCCTCGCGCTTGGCGTCCAGCAGGTATCCGCCGAGCGCGTCGGGATCACCCGGGAGGGCGCGCTCGATCCAGCTGATCCGTCGGACCGGTGAGTCATCACGGGCAAGCGAGGCAAGGACCCCGCCGTACTCCTCCAACCGCTGGCGGCGCTCCTCCGGGGACAGGAGCTCGAACGCGCGGCATTGCACACGCACAGCAGCGGTGTAGGTTCGGGCTCGTGTGTCCTTTGCGACGCCGAGCAAGGCGCGGTCATAGGCGGACAGCTCACACTCCAGCAGCTGGATGTCGGCCAGCTCCGCCGGCATCGAGACCGGATCGGTGACGGGCTGGGGATCGAGATCACCGTCGGAGAGCGCGATCAGGTGTCCGGCCTGGGCTGCACGCGCGCGGAACCTGGCGGTGTGACGCCGGCTCGTGAAGCTGGTGATGACCGGCGCCCACTGCTCGATGGTCTGTCCCCGGACCGGGATCAGGACGAGCGTCGCGGCGACGCTGATTATCGCCACGGCAATCAGTAGACCCTCGAGGCCCCCGAGTCGGAGGCAGCCGAGCGCGGCCGCGCCGGCGATGATCAGCCCGAGGATCTGCGGTATCCGCAGCCCAAGAATGAACCCGGCCGACGGGTGCGGCGCGAAGCGGTAGGTCGTCTCCCTCGACGCCTCAGCCATCAGGAGCCTCCTGCCGGACCGACCTCAGACACGACACGCAGCAGTGGACGGGCCGGCCGCAGTGGGGGCCGGACCTGAGGGCCTGGCGCGGGCGCCTTCACTTCCCCACCGGATTGGCCCGCAGCCCCCGGTGACTGCGTTCCGCTTCTTGCTGGAGGAGCTGGTTTGAGGCTGCGCGCCGTGTCGCCGATTCCGGCGGCGACCGCGACCGCGCCCTGAGCCGCAGGGGATTCTGGCCGTATCCCGTCCGCTGGCACCGACCTTGCCGGCGACGTGACCTGAGACATCACCTCGGCCACGGGCGCGCCGGCCGGTGCCGGCCCCGCCGGGCCTGGCCCGTTTGGAACGGAGCGACCGACGGCATTGCCAGCGCTGCCACCCTGGCCACCCGATGGCCGCGGCCCCTGCGGTCCCCTCGAGCCGCCTGGACGGGAGGGACCCAGACCTCTGCCGCCACCTGAGCGTCTGCCGGACGGGCGGTAGCCACCCGAGCGGGTCCGCCCGCTGCCGCTGAGGCGACCGCCGAGCCGACTCGCCCGCGCCGCCCCATCGCTGACAGCATGTCCGGCGGCTGCCCGGAACCCGGCAGCGATCGCCGCCGATTCAGCATCGGCTCCCACGATCAGCATCAGCGCCCACGGCGCCATCGCCGCCAGCGCAAAGATCGCAACCGCGGCGATGATCGTCCCAGCCGCTGGCGCCAGCCCACCGTTCAACGTCAACCCCGCCAGCGCCGCGTTTCCGGCGAAGGCGAGCACGATCAGCGTGACCGGCTTCAGGATCACGAACAGGAACAGAAGGTGAGCCAGACGACTGGTCCAACCCGACAGGCTCGGCCAGACCGACGCCGCCAACGCGACCGGGAAGAACAGCACCGCCAGATAGATCGCCGCGTTTCTCACGGCAAGCTCCACCCAGACGACCAGCCCCGTGAAGATCTGAACGACAGCCATCAACATCGCCAGGGCAGAGGAACCAAACCCACCGAATCCGCTCGATCCCCAGGCATGGGTCACCTGAGACCAGAACGTTTGATGCGAGGTTCCGATCACATCCGCGGAGATCGCGTCTGTGACCTGTAGGGCCAGCATGGTCAGCGCGATCAGCAGCCCGGTTCCCAGCCCTGCGCGGAAGATCCCGACCAGCGTTGCCGCCAGCGCCGAGGGGTCACGGCGCACGGCTGCCGACGCGAACGCGATCAGCGACACCAGAAGCGCGAGCGCAGCGCCAAGCCCAGCCATCGGCGCGAAGGACTTCTGAAACCACGCGGCCCGCAAGTCCGGGCTGCTGGTATTGGTGATCATCGAGACGATCGCGCCGGTCACCTTCTCCGCCGCGGCGATCATCCACTTCGCTGCGAGATCGAACGTCGCCGCGATCCCGACGGCACCCACAGCGGCTTTGGCCAACGTGCTGGCAGCACCGCTGCTACTGCTGCCGCTGCAGATCACCTTCTGGATGACGCCGACACCCTTCTTGACCACACCCCCCACAGCGCCGCCTGCCGCGGCGCCCTCGGCCGTTCCCGCACCGTCGCTGGCCGCGCCCGCCGCCGTCGCGCCCGCGGCGACGCCGGCTCCCTCAGCCACCGTGCCGGCGGCTGACAGGCCCTTGCAGACCAGCGTCTTGCCGACGCTCAGGATCGTCCCTCCGACACCTTCGAGAACATGCAGCGTGCCGGAGACAACCCCGGCCTGGGCGGGAGTCGGTTGGGCGACACACAGCGCAGCCGCCAACGCGAGGACGGCAATCACGCTGCTAGCGGACCGTCGCATCACCGACTCCTGGAAACTCCAACTGGCTGCGCAGCTGCGACAGCGACTCGTCTCCTGAGGATGCAGCGCCGGCGATTGCGCTCACTTTCCAGCCTCCGTCGCGCCACACAAGCGAGACCCGCTCGATCGCCCACACCGCCTCACGAGCCGCGGTCGCGTAGATCCACTCCTCCAGCACGGTCACGTCGGCAGCGCTCGGGGAGTAGCTGACGGGGTCCGTGGCGATGGCGACCCGCCGGAGCGGCACGCCAGATGCGCGTTCGATCGCGATCACCGACGCCGCGTGACCGTCCATCGCGGCCGCCTCCGCCGGGGTGCCGACAAGCCGGGCGACAGACGACGTCCGCTCGATGCTGAGTGAATCCATCGCCCGCTCCAACTCGAGGAGGTCGTGCGCCGCGGCCGCCTCTGCGCCGGGCTCGCTGTCGGCGAACCCAACCGTCACGCCGTCGACCACCCGCGTCGGTCCGGACATGACCGGCCGAGCCTCCCGTGTGACCGTCGCTCGCGAGGCTGCGAAGCCGAGGCAGAACAGAGCCAGCGCGACGGCCACCAGCACAAGCCGCGAGCTGAGCGTGCGCTCGGCCAGCATCAGCCGAGGTTGAAGGCGAAGTTCAGCAGCGTCGCCGCTGCCCCGACCAGGAACGCGACGGCCAGCGACGTGACCATTCCGATCTTCCCCCCCACCGCTGTGTGCTCGTTACCGATCCGACCGCCGATCGCCCACGTCGCCGCACCCAATAAGAAACCAGCGGCTGCGGCCATCAGCGCATAGACCGCGAAGCCGTTGATCGCGTGCTGGATCCCGGCCGCCCCAGGGACGTTGGGATCAGGGGCGACCTTGAACGTGTATCCGGCCGCCGCCAAGAACAGGGACTGCACAGCTCCTCCTTCGATCGCACTGCCGTTTCGGAAAAGCGATGCTAACACCTGTTTTGCAAAACATGCAAACCTTGCGTTCTATGTTTTTACCAAGAGGTCTTTCACCCCTTCTCCGCCGCGGACAGATTTCATGAAGCGGTGGGTGCTGTTCTTCGGAGCGCCCGTCATCGGCGTGTTCTGCGGCGGTACCGCAACCGCGGTCGTCGCTGCGCTGGCAGCCGTCGGTAACTGCTCCTCATCGGCCGCGGCCCCGTCTTCTGCGGCAGCCTCCGCGATCCCAGCCGACCTGCTGTCGATCTACGAGCAGGTCGGCGCCCGATACGGGATCCCGTGGGAGGTGCTCGCGGGGATCGGCCAAGAGGAATGCGACCAGGGCCAAAACCCATCCCCCGCCTGCACCATTCAGCCGGGTTCTCAAGGTCCGGGCACCGCCAACTCGGCGAGCGCGTCCGGGCTCATGCAGATCGGAGTCGGCGGCGCGTCCGGCGACGCCTACGACCAGCTACGTGGAAACCTGCCCGACCCGTCGCTCGGACCCCATGACCCGACCACCAGCATCGAGCTCGCAGCACTGGTGCTGATCAAGGACAAGGGCGCGCCAGCAAATCAGTCGATCAGCGCCTACCTCCCAGCCGTCACCGCCTACAACGGCACGGGTCCTGCTGCGGTCGCCTACGCCCACCGCGTCATCGCAGACGCCACGTCCTATGCCAGCAATGGCGTTTCAGCCGTCTCAGCCTGTGAGACGTCGGACAACAACAGCACCCTGATCATTCCCGGTGATCAAGCGAAGATTCTGCCGGACGGAGAAGCCGAAGTCCCAGCCAACGCGCCAGCTGTGGTTCAGGAGATGATCGCCGCCGGCAACCGGCTCATCCGCTTCCCCTACAGCTGGGGCGGCGGCCATGGTGATCCCGCCCAGACCATGAGTCAGACAGACCCGAACCCGGCTGCGTGGCCCGGCAGTCAAGAGAACGGCGGCGGGCCGGGCTACGACTGCTCATCCGCTACGAGCTACGTCCTTTGGGGAGGCGGTTACGGTGATTCCTTGCTTGGCGGAAGCGTCTGGGATTCCACCGAACTCGAAAATGTGGGCCGACCCGGACCGGGGCGCTGGGTCACCATCTACGCCAACGCCGGACACGCCTACATCGAGGTCGCCCTCTCTGTCAACGTCCGGTGAGACGCTCAGCATCAAGGAATCAATGAACCTTGAGGGCGAGAACGGAGCATGCAGGACATGCCGGAGAACATCACCAACGGGGTCGCCTCCGACCTCGAAATCACCGCCGCCCGCGAAGTCCAGGACGGCGTAGCCGGACTGGGCTTGGCGGGCGGCGGGCGCACCGTTGACAGGGCCGCCAAGGTCCCGGACCCAGAGCTGGTCAAGGTCGCGAAACGTCGCACGTTCACCGCTGAGTACAAGGCCCGGATCCTGGCTGAGGCCGACGCCGCGACCGGTCGTGGTCAGGTCGGTGAGCTGCTGCGCCGCGAAGGGCTGTACTCGTCGTTGTTGACCGAGTGGCGTAAGCAGCGCGATGCCGGCGCTCTGGCAGGGCTGTCTGAGAGCAGGGGCCGCAAGGCCGTGGACAAGCGCGATCGAGAGATCACTGCGCTGAAGCGTCGCGCCGAGCACGCCGAGGCGGAGCTGGGCAAGGCTCGGAAGGTGATCGAGGTCCAGGGAAAAGTCTCCGCGCTGTTGGAAGAGATGCTCGGGACCGACAGCGCGAGAAGTACCGAGAGATGATCGCGAACATGGTCGAGGAGCTCACCCCGATCATCGGGACCCGGCCGGCGTGCCGGGCGCTTGGTGCCTCGGCAGCCAGCATCTACCGTCGCCGTCGACCTCCGGCGCCCCGGCCGTCGCGGCCGCGGCCCGCACCGGAGCGGGCGCTGTCAGCCGCCGAACGCCGGGAAGTGCTGGACGTTCTGCATTCAGAGCGGTTCGTGGACATGAGCCCGGAGGTGTGCTGGGCGACGTTGCTCGACGAAGGCCGCTACCTCTGCTCTCCCAGCACGATGTACCGGCTCCTGCGCGCCCAGCACGGCACCGTGCGTGACCGGCGTAACCAGCTCACCCATCCGCCGGCCGCGCGGCCTGAGCTGCTGGCCCAAGCACCGAATGAGCTTTGGAGCTGGGACATTTCAAAGCTGAAGGGCCCGGCGAAGTGGACGTACTTCTACCTGTACGTGATCCTCGACGTGTTCTCGCGCTATGTGGTCGGCTGGACCGTGGAATACCGCGAGAACGCCGCCATCGCGGCGGCCCTGATCGACCAAGCCGTCGACCAGCAGAACATCGCACCCCACGTTCTGACCCTGCACGCCGACCGGGGGTCAGCGATGCGGTCCAAGCCGGTCGCGCACCTCCTCGCCGATCTCGGGGTGACCAAGACCCACAGCCGGCCCTACACCAGCTCAGACAACCCGTACTCAGAGGCCGGGTTCAAGACGCTGAAGTACCGGCCCGGGTTCCCCGCCCGGTTCGACTCGATCGAGCACGCCCGTCGGCACTGCCGCGACTTCGTCGCCCACTACAACCATGAGCACCGCCATTCCGGGATCGGACTGATGACCCCCGCCGCGGTCCATCACGGCACCGCCGCTGAGCTACACCATCTCCGCGGCGACGTTCTCGACGCCGCCTATGCGACCCATCCCGAACGGTTCGTGAACGCGGCACCCACACCGCCCGCGCTGCCCGCCGCAGCGTGGATCAACAAGCCCCCCGAGCCCGAGAAGGCCGCTCAGTAAATTCACGAACAAAGTGTCTCACCGAGCTTGACAGGCTCCGTCGCCGGGATCTACCTTGACACGGCTGCCGGCGAAGGGAAGCCACCGAACCCGCCGACGACTGGGCCGCGCTGGAGCCCGGTTGGCACCGGGCCAGCAGGCTTCACGGCGCGGCATCCACCAGGCCTCTGAGCCGAGCACCGACCTGCAAACAGCCGTCAGCACCCTTCAATCCGCCTCCGACCTAGGCCGACTCCTTAGGAGCGGGCGCCTCCTACCAGCGCCTCGAGCATCGCTCGGAGCTGAGCCGACCTGGCGGCAAAGAAGTCCGGAAACGCCTCAAACGCCAAGTCCGAGCCCGGAGGGATAAGCGGATCTACCAGAGTCTCCCCCTTTCGGGGTCTTGTGACGTTTTCGTGGGTCAGTTCACCCGCGCTGGCAGTGACGGACAGAGCCCTGAGAGCGTGAGCATCGCCAGTGCGATCAGCGCGTGAGCGGAATGGAACCCGAACGCGCGCCGGGTGATCAGCCGGATCTGGGTGTTGATCTGCTCAACCCGGGCGTTGGACAGTCCGAGACGGACCGCGGCGAGAATCCCCTGCCGCTGGGCTTTGATCGTTCGCGCGAGCTTGCAGAACGCTGGCAGTCGACATCGCCGCGCCCAGGACAGCCAGCCGTCCAGCAGCTGCTCGGCCTCCGCAGGCGTGGCGGCCTGATAGATCTGGCGCAACTGTTCCTTGAGCAGATAGGCGCGGTAGAGCGGCCCGTTGAGCTTCTGGATCTCAGACAGCTTGGCGACTTGGCGGTCGGTGAGGTGCTCAGGGTTCTTCCAGACACAGAATCGGGCGCCCTTGAGATCCTTGGCCAGGGTCAGGTTCTTCTCGCGTCGCGCGTCGCGCCAGAGCTCGCGGCGGACCTCATCCAACGCGTCGGTAGCGAGCTGTATCACGTGGAACGGGTCCACGCACCGCTGCGCCCACGGGACCCGTTCAGCGACCGCGGAGCTGATCCAGCCGGCCATGTCACAGCTCACCGATTCGTCATTTAAACCTCAGCCCCGGACGTCACCCCCGCAGCCGATCGGTGGATTTAGGTTTAGTAACCCCAGGACGACAATTCGCCAAGTGCGTCGCGAACCCGAAGTTCGGCTTGATGCACCTCGCGAACCCTTGCTTCCAGCGCATCCGGAACCTGCGCGTCTGAACTCCATCCCATGAGGTATAGGACTCTCCGGAGGGCTTCCCAGGCCTTCCAGGATGTCTGCAAGTGGAACTCAGCCACGCATCGTCGAGTCGTCGGGGGATGTCCC
The DNA here is from genome assembly GCF_023330685.1 of Conexibacter sp. DBS9H8. Taxonomy (GTDB): domain Bacteria; phylum Actinomycetota; class Thermoleophilia; order Solirubrobacterales; family Solirubrobacteraceae; genus Palsa-465. The sequence continues at coordinate 1,623,321 of NZ_CP097128.1, read as the reverse complement.
GAGCCGAGTACGAGATGGAGATGACGTCGGGATCCCTCAACCGTCAACAACGACGTCGCCAGCCGACGTTGAAAGACGAGCTCTCGGATGCGGACGGATCGGTCCATCAGGCCCGCAATGAGATCCGGTAGAGCCAAAATTCCTTGCACGCCCGACAGCCACTCGTCCTGGTGCAAGTTGGCCACGCTCGCCTTAAGGATTCCGTCAAGCTCGCGGCCCGGTGGTGAATTCGGAACTCCGACCTGCCAGTCGCACACGTAACAATCATTGAGCGCCTCCTGAAGTCCATCCAGACGCACCCGGCTGAGACCGGTTGGAAGGACGCGGCGGTCCGACACAATCGCCTCCGAGCCGTCGAGGGCAGTCAGGACGAGAGCGTGTCTGCGGGTGTCGTTTTGACCGAACCAGAATGACTCGGGGAGCCGGTTGATGTCTGGAATAAGGGGTACGGCGCGCCCATCTTCCAACATCGCGCGGCAGAGGTCGAGGGCCTGATGGCCATCGTTAAAGGCCCGCCATGTCGCATCGACACCGAGGTGGCAATGGCCTGACCGAAGATCCCCGGCACCTCGTAGCCATTCTACAACCCCGCGGCGGTCGAGCGAGATGCGAAAGTCGAGAGGCTGCAGGACGGCAAACAGGGCCTCGCCAAATCCCGCTTGATAGAGAACATCTCTGACTGCGCGCGTCCAGCATTCTAGGAAAGAGCCATCAAGGCCCTCGAACGAGTCGAGCGCGGAGGGCTCCCAGGATTTATGAGTCATCACCGATCGTGTAGGCACTGTGGTCGGGCCGGATGCTCACTAAAACGGCCCTGCCACCCCGAGCTTCGGAGAGTGCAGGGCCGCATGACACTACAGGTCTGTTTGCGCTGCGAGCTAGGTACTAAAGAACGCAACGACGTCGTTCATCTTGCGGCTGATGGCGTCTGCGAGACCCGGCGTAGCGGCGTCTGCCTCTGAAAGCCAGTTCTCGAACTGGTCGACCGACAGGCCCGCGGGAATTTCAACGCCCGACTCCTCGAGAACTGCTGACCGCAGGTCTTCTGTGATTGCCAAGCTCATTTGTTCGAATCGCTCCCTGATGTTGTTGCCCGAAGAAGTGCTTGAAGAGCATAGACCCCGCCTCATTCGTTGGCAAGTCGCCGCGTGAGTAACCGGCGTTCCGCCGTTAGTGGGCCTTCAGAGGCCATTTTCGGGCCAAAGCGCCCGTAAACACTGGGGTTACCCTCGCCAAAAGCTGAAAAAGCGTGGGCACACGGTTTTGCCCACTCCGTCCGGAGGGCGCTGTAGAGACCCGTCTATTCGGGCCGGAAATCTTCGAATCCGAGCCCGACCTTCGCTCAGAGACGCAAGACGGCCGGAGGCCGGCTGTAGTTCGTCGCCGGCGGGCGCGGCTTGTTGGGCGGTCCGCCAGGCCTCAGCGAACGCGGTCGGGGTCATCATTCTGTGCGCCCGGTGAGGCCGGTTGGCGTTGTCGTCGATGCGGAAGTCCTCGACCATGACCTGGCCTCAGTGAGACAGGAGAAGCTCTCCAGCGCCAGCAGCTCGTCCCGGACGCGGCTGTTGAAGCTTTCGACAAACGGGTTCTCCCATGGGCTGCCGGGCTCAATAAACGCCGTCCCGGTCCGGCTGAACCTGCACCAGTCACCCAGCGCGTGGGAGGTCATCTCCGGCCCGTTGTCACAACGCAGCAGCTCTGGCCGACGGCCCAGCTCTGAGATGATCCGGTCGAGGATGTCGACGACCTTGTCAGCGTCGATGCTGCGCTCAGCCTCCATCGCCAACGCTTCTCTCGTGAACTCGTCGACGATGTTGAGCAGCTTGACCGCACGGCCGTCCTCGGTCACATCCCACTGAAAATCAAAGGCCCAGACGTGATCGGGCCGCTCTGCCCGGAGGCGGTCCCCGGGGACGGTGGAGTCCCCGCGGCGCTGGCGTTTGCGACGCTTGGGCGGCACTCGCAGCCCCTCCTCGCGCCAGAGCCGCTGGGTGCGTTTGCGGTTGATGCTCCAGCCGTCATCGAGCAGCCGCTGATGGGCTTGGCGATAGCCCCAGCGTGGCCGCTCACGCGAGAACTGACGCAGCTGCGCCCCCAGCACCGCGTCGTCATCGGCGACGGTCACGGGGTGGCGTTGGGTGGAGCGGTGCTGGCCCGCCAGTCGGCATGCCCGACGCTCAGAGAACCCCAGCCGCTCCTGCAAGCAGATCACGGCACGGCGTCTCCGGGACGGGCTCAAAAGTTTCCGGGCATGACAATGGCCGCGGGGACCCTGTCCGGGCTCGTCACCTAGCGTCCGGCGCTCCGGGACATGGGGCTCTTGATCGGAACACACGCAAGCGGGCAGGCCGAGCCGTCACGGGATGAGCTTTGAGCTCGACAGTTTCCATGGCCGCCCCTGCGACTCACCCGGGTGCGCCTCGAGCGCGAATCCGTCCCTGTCGTGTGCCCGCTTTCCGATCGTCTGATGACCATCACCGAGGAAAGGGAAGTGTTCATGACTGGCCGCAGTATCGGCCTGGATGTCCACCGTGACTTCTGCGAAGTCGCGGCCGTCGTCGACGCAAGGGTTCAGCACTGGCCACGAGTCAGTGCCCGGCCCGCGCCGCTGCTTCAGTTCGCAGAGCAGCTCAAGGCTGATGATCGCGTCGCGCTGGAGGCGACCGGGAATGCGCTGGCGATCGCGAGAATCATCCGCTCTCACGTCGCTGAGGTGCTGATCGTCAACACCAACCAGCTGCAGGCGATCGCGAACTCCAAGCACAAGACTGACCGTCACGACGCCCGCACGCTCGCTCAGCTGCTGGCTGCCGGGATGCTGGAGCATTCCTGGCTGCCGGATGAGACCACACGGGTGACCCGCCGTCGCGTCGGCCGACGCGCGAACCTGGTCGTCGCGCGCGCCCGGTGCAAGAACGAGATCCTTGCGGTGCTGCACCGCAACCTCAAGAACAAGCCGCCGATGACTGACGCGTTCGGTGTCGCGGGCCGTGAATGGCTTGCCAAACAGCTACTGCCCGGCGATGAACGCGACACCATCGACGCCGCTTTGCGTCAGATCGACTTCCTCACCGAAGAGATCACCACCATCGAGCACGACCTCGCCAACTTCGTGCTCGCCTCCCCCGAAGCCAGACGGCTATTAAGCGTGCCAGGGGTTGGGATGATCACCGCCGCCACGTTCCTCGCTCAGATCGGAACCGCCCCCGGGGACATCAACCGATTCACTTCACCGCGGAAGCTGATCGGCTACCTCGGCCTGGACCCGCGCGTCCGACAATCCGGCAACGCGCCAGCGAACACCGGGCGGATCAGCAAAGAAGGCGCTTCCGCGGTCCGGCACATGCTCGGCGAGTCAGCGCTGACTGCGATCCGCTCCCCCGGGCCGCTCCGAGCCTTCTATCTGCGGATCCGCAGCCGGCGCGGGCACCCGATCGCGATCGTCGCGACCGCCGCGAAAATGGCCAAGCTGTTCTGGCACCTGCTCGTCCGCGAAGAGGACTACGCCTACACGCTCGCGACCCCGCTCGCGAAAAAGATCCGCACCATCGAGCTCAAAGCCGGCCGTGAACGCCGACGCGGCGGCGACGGCAAACCCGTCGCGATCAACCGCGAGCAACGACGCGCGCTCGAACGCAAGATCGCCGAGCACGCCCAAGCGGCCTATGAGCGCACGATTGCCGACTGGCAACGAGCCGCGGCCGCAAAACCGAAAAACCCGCCGGCACGGACTTGACTTTCATCCGTCCCGACGCCAACTCCTTCAGGCCCTGGATATCCAGGGCCTGATCCGCGACGATCCGCTTGAGCTTGACGTTTCTCGGCCTCGAGCCCCTTCAACCGCTTCACATCCTCGGCCTTCATCCCGCCGAACTGGTTGCGCCAACGGTGATAGGTCACTTCGGCGATCTCCAGACGCTTGAGCACCTCGGGCAACTCGCTGCCCTCCGACAACAACCGGTCGGCCTCTCTCAACTTGCGAACGATCTGCTCCGGGGTGTGCCTGGGACGTGACATGCGATTGCTCCTTGCTCCCATTCTCAGGGATCATCGAAGCTCTCACACCGGATGGACCGATCTCAGGGGGTCCCGCCAGCACCGCCGCGGATCACCGCGCTCACACCCGCTTGAAACCCCGCTGACGGCCCGCTCCCGGGCACCCGGAGCGTGGACACACGGCTCACACGCCCAAAAACGCCCGAAAAGCCCTTATCTATGGGCGATTCGGGCTATCCGTGCGCCCACTAACTGCGGAAGTCAGGCTCATGTTCCTCAGCGAGACGGAGGACCGGCGGCTCGCAGGTGGCGCGGTGCTTGCGCGTGTTGACCTCCGACATCCACTGAAGGCACGCGTCCTCGAGCTCCCCCATCGAGGAGTACTCCTCTCGCAGGTTGTGTTCGGTCGGGACCAAGTCGGCCTTGGCGATCTTCACCGTCGCTTCGCTCCCGCCCTTGCTCCGGGGGTCAGCGGGCATCCACGTCTGGATCGAGATGCCGTAGTGGTGGCCCACAGCGACGATCTGCTGGTTGCGGACCGGGATCCCGCACACATGATCGACTGAGACGGTCTTCTGGTTGTCAGTCAACGCATAGGTCGGGACCCCATCGAAATACCGGAACGCGCGATCCAGCCCAAGAACGACTGAGGGCAGCGTCTTGTCCCACAATGGAACCACGATCCGGTAACGCGACCACGCCAGCCAGGCGCAGAACAACACGACCTTGCGATCATCGATCACCGGCCCGTCGCCATAGTCGAACTGCATCCACAGCCCAGGCTCAGGGATCCACGGCCGGGTGCGGGGGTTATTGTCAAAATGGGTCCTCCATCTTGGTGCAGTAGTCTGAGCCGATCTCTCGTGATTCGCCACGGGTTGGCGTGGACTATCCCGGCTCTGATGCTGCGCTGCGTGCGTGGTTCCCGACTGACGCAGCCTGTCTGGACTATCTCGACTGGCTGCGCTGGCCGGAGGGGTTTCGCTGTCCGATCTGTCGCGGCGAGCAGGCGTGGAAGCTTGATGATGGCCGCTGGTCCTGTGGGCGCTGTGGTCGTCGTGTGTCCGCTACGGCGAACACGATCTTTCACGGAACGCGTACGCCGCTGACAGTGTGGTTCGCGGCGGCCTGGATGATGGTCAGCCAGAAGCATGGGATCTCCGCACTGGGTCTCAAGCGGACCCTCGCGATCGGGTCCGAGCAAACTGCGTGGGCGATGCTGCACCGCTACCGGACAGCGATGGTGCGCCCGGGACGTGAGCGGCTGGGAGGTGTCGTCGAGGTCGACGAGACGGTGTTCGGAGCTCCAGCGCCGGGCCGTCGTGGCCGCGGCGCGGCAAACAAGACGATCGTGGAGATCGCTGTGGAGCAAGGCGATCACGGCATCGGGCGCTGCCGCATGCAGGTGATCGAGAAGATCGACACCGCCGCAATCAGAGAGTTCCTGCTGGCCCACGTCGAACCCGGAGCGACGGTCCTGACTGACGGGTTCAGGAGCTACGGGCCAGCGTGTGGCAGCGACTATGAGCATCGCCCTGAGCCAGTCGGGCCCTCAGGCATGCAAGCCCATGAGCTGCTGCCAGCCGTACATCGTGTCGCAGCGTTGGCCAAACGCTGGCTGCTGGGTACCCATCAGGGCGGTGTCAAGGCACAGCACCTACAGGCCTACCTTGACGAGTTCACGTTCCGCTTCAACCGTCGTCATTCACGCTCGCGCGGGATGTTGTTCTACCGGCTCCTCGAACACGCCGTGCAGAGCGAACGACGTACCTACCGCTCCCTGACCGCCGACAGCGCTTCGGGCACACGCCGGTCGCCAACCCCGCCGCCCGCTGATAAGCGCGTCAGGCCACCGAGCCTCGCCGGCGCTCCGCTCGATCGTCCATGGCGGTCCGAAAGCTGAAAAGGCTGCAAATGGCAGGGCCACTGCACTGACATGGAGGACCCGTTTGTCAAATGTTGTGGATTGGCGTCTGAGAATGCTCAGGCGGCGACCTTCTCCTCTTGTGCTCCCGGGTGCTCGTCGGGGACCCGGATCCCGTCTTTGAACTTCACTCCATCGAGCACGTCAGCGACGAGCTCATGGCCGTTGAACCTGCGCCAGCGGTCTTGGGCGGTCGCCAGGAGCTTGTAGGCCATCGCCAGGGCCGCTTTCTTTGATCCGGCGCCCTTGGTGACCTTGGTCCGCAGCCGGACGGTCGCGAACGCTGACTCGATCGGGTTCGTGGTCCGCAAGTGCTGCCAGTGCTCAGCCGGATAGTCAAAGAATGCGGTCAACGGAACCCAGTCGCGGTCGAGCTTGGCCAGTGCCTTGGGGTACTTGGCGCCGTATTCCTGCCGGAACACCTCGAGCGCGAGGCGGGCGTCCTGGCGCGAGGGAGCCTCGATGATCTCGCGCAGCAACCCCTTGGCTTTGGGGTGCAGGCGTTTGGGGAGACAGTCGATGATGTTCCCGGCGGCGTGGAACCAACAGCGCTGCTCAGCAGCGCCGGGGAATACGTCTCTGAGCGCGGCCCACGCGCCGAGCGCGCCGTCGCCCATCACGAGCCTGGGTTCGTTGAGGCCGCGGCGCTGGAGATCCCGGAACACGCCCGCCCAGCTCTCGGTCGATTCGCGGTAGCCGTCCTCCACGGCCAAGAGTTCTTTGACACCGTCCTCACGAACACCGATCACGATCAACCGGCACACCTTGGCGTCCTCGCCGAGACGGACACGAACGTGGATGCCGTCCATGAACAGGTACGCGTACCGGCTGAACCCGAGCTGGCGCTTGGAGAACTGGGCGTGGTCCTCCTCCCACTCCTTCGACAGCCGGGCGATCGTCGTCGGCGACAGACCGGCCGCGTCCGCGCCCAGCAGGCCCTCCAACGCCAGCTGAAAATCCCCTGTCGACAGCCCACACAAGTAGAGGATCGGGATGACCTCCCCGACCTTTGGTGACCGACGCGCGTAGGCAGGCAGGATCTAGGAGCTGAACTTCTGGCGCTCGCCCTGCTCGTCGACGCGCTTGACATTCACACGCGGCGCCCGGACCGGAACCGTCCCGGACCCGACCGTCACCTTCCGCTCCTGCGCCAAGCCGTTACGGACCACAAGCCGGCGGCCGTGCTCATCCACTGCGCCAGCGTGCCGCTCCACATACTCATCCGCCTCAGCCCTCAGCGCCAGCGGCGATCATCCGCCTCGCGCCTTCCCTCGCGAGCGAGTCCAGCGTTTCCACCATCACTTCGTCGCCCGGGCCCCCCGGGAGCATGCGAACATTCATCATCGGCGTGCCTTCCTTGCCGGCCTGCAAGCCGGCCTCGGTCTTGAATCAACCGGGAAGGTACGCCGCCCTCTTTCTCAACGCCGTCCACAACATTCGGGTATACCCCCGCTTGGTTCAACACCCGACGGATCCATACCTCCATCGGGAACCGACCGCCGATCGAACTCGAAGCCGAGTACCACGCCACCGCCGGTTCCGACGTGCCCCTCGATGCTCAGCTCAGCGTCTCCTGAACGTGCTGATCTCCGGGTACGACCCCTGACGGGGTCGTCTCTGCGATACGGTCAAAGCAGGCCTCCAAAACCCTGAGAATCACTTCTCAGAACCTACAAACCCGGTCTCCGTCGAACTCAGGCCCTCCCAGATCGCGTTGTGGTCGACCCGGAGCGCCTCGGGCGCGAGAGTGACCTTGAAGATAACGTCACCGAACTGTGAGAGCGCCTGACCCGACCAGAGCAAGGCAGAATCACGCTGCCGAAGTGGCCCAATAAACGGCGCTTGTGACGTTTTCGTGGGTGCAGTGACCGGCTGAGAATGGGGCGCACGCCCCGTCGCTTCTAGCCTTTCCGGCTGTTCGAAGGCTGGGATCGACTGGAGGCGAACGAGACGTGCGTAGCATCAGAATATGGGCGCGGCTGCTTGGGCTGCGCGACACCGTCGTAGAAGACGTGAGAGTCAACGACGCTGGGGAGGAAGCAGAGGTCGTCGTGTCGGTCCGGCCCAACTGGCGGACCCGGGACCGCTGCGGGATCTGTGGCCGTCGGTCCGGGCGTTTTGATCGTGGTGGCGGGCGGCGGCGTTGGCGGGCGATGGACCTCGGGACCAGCTTCTGTTGGATCGAAGCTGACGCCCCGCGCGTGTCCTGTGCCCGTCACGGGGTTGTCGTCGCCCGTGTCCCGTGGGCACGCCATGACAGCCGCTTCACCCGCGCCTTTGAGGATCAATGCGCCTGGCTGGCGGTGAACTGCTCCAAGAAGGCTGTCGCTGAGCTGATGCGCTGCTCCTGGCGGACTGTCGGCACGATCCTGGAACGCGTCTGCGGCGAAGCGAGGTTGAAGGTCGATCTGCTGTCGGGGCTGACGAGCATCGGGATCGATGAGATCAGCCACCAGCGCGGTCAGAGATACCTCACCGTTGTCGTTGACCATCACAGCGGCCGGCTGGTGTGGGCCGCCCCCGGCCGTGACCGCCAGACCGTACTTGGGTTCTTTGACCAGCTTGGGGAAGAGCGCTGCAAAGAGATCGAATCGGTGAGCTGTGACATGGCCGGCTGGATCAGCTCCGCGGTCGCTGAACGGGTCCCGTGGGCGGAGCGGTGCGTGGACCCGTTCCACGTGATACAGCTCGCTACCGACGCGTTGGATGAGGTCCGCCGCGAGCTCTGGCGCGACGCGCGACGCGAGAAGAACCTGACCCTGGCCAAGGATCTCAAGGGCGCCCGATTCTGTGTCTGGAAGAACCCTGAGCACCTCACCGACCGCCAAGTCGCCAAGCTGTCTGAGATCCAGAAGCTCAACGGGCCGCTCTACCGCGCCTATCTGCTCAAGGAACAGTTGCGCCAGATCTATCAGGCCGCCACGCCTGCGGAGGCCGAGCAGCTGCTGGACGGCTGGCTGTCCTGGGCGCGGCGATGTCGACTGCCAGCGTTCTGCAAGCTCGCGCGAACGATCAAAGCCCAGCGGCAGGGGATTCTCGCCGCGGTCCGTCTCGGACTGTCCAACGCCCGGGTTGAGCAGATCAACACCCAGATCCGGCTGATCACCCGGCGCGCGTTCGGGTTCCATTCCGCTCACGCGCTGATCGCACTGGCGATGCTCACGCTCTCAGGGCTCTGTCCGTCACTGCCAGCGCGGGTGAACTGACCCACGAAAACTCACAAGACCCCAATAAACCTCGGAAAAGCCATCAGCGTCGAAGGCCAGCTTGTCACGAATCGCGGGTTCGGCTAGGGCAGGGGCTGTTGAACCCTGGTGGCGGCCAGGGCTCGTTGTCCTCCGCATGCGAGACTGCAGCGGGATGGCCCATATTGCCGTATCCGGTCTTGCCTATGCCCACCCTGGCGGCGACGAGTTGTTCTCCGACGTGTCATTCCGCGTCGCTCCGGGCAGACATGTCGGCCTTGTTGGGCGCAACGGTGTCGGCAAGTCCACGCTGCTCAAGATTCTCGATGGGCGGCTCAAGTCCCAGGACGGCGAAGCGACGCACGGCGGCCGGTTGCTGGCGATGTCGCAGGACATCGGGGTCAGTGACGGTGCGCAGACCGTCCGCGAGCTGTTGGTGAGCCTTGCTCCTGACGCTCTGCGTCTGTCCGGCGAGGCGCTGGTCGCAGCTGAGAAGCGACTCAGCGCAGGTGACGATTCAGCCGGCATCGCACTCGGTGAAGCGATCGCCGACTGGTCAGCCTTGGGTGGATACGAACTCGAAGGCCGTTGGGACGCATCCTGTCGTCGCATCGTCCGTGCCGGGCTTGATGAGGTCGCGGGACGGCCGGCGCGATCACTCTCTGGCGGGGAACGCAAGCAGCTTGTCCTCGACGTGTTGTTTTCATCTGACGCCGACGTGCTGCTGCTCGACGAGCCCGACAACTTCCTCGATGTACCGGCCAAGCTGGAGCTCGAGCGGCGCATCCGCGAGTCGCGCAAGACAATCCTGATGATCTCCCACGACCGCGGCGTGCTCGCCGGCGCGACCGAGTCGATCGTCACGCTCGAAGGACACGGTGCCTGGGTGCACGACGGCTCCTACGCGAGCTATCCCGAGGCGCGGCGCAAGCGTCAGGAGCGGCTGGGCGACGCGGTCCGGCGCTGGCACGAGGAGGAAAAGCGACTGCGCGAGCAGGTCCGGATCTGGAAGGAGCGGGCGAAGCTCTCTGACGACCTGGCGTCCCGCGCAAAGGCCACGGAGACCCGCTGGCGGCGGTTCCGGGACGCCGGTCCTCCCCCGGCTCCAGTGACCGACCAGGCGATTGCCGTCCGGATCCGCGGCGGTGACTCAGCCCGGATCGTGCTCGACATGCGCGAGCTGGAGATCGCCGGCCTCCTCTCCCCGTTCTCCGACGAGATCCACTTCGGCGAGCGGGTCGGGGTGATCGGGCCGAACGGCTCGGGCAAGAGCGCCCTCATGAGCGTTCTGTCGGGAACACGGCCGCCGGACCGCGGACAGCTTCGGGTGGGCCCACGGGTGTCGGCTGGCTACTTCACACAGCTGCAGACCCGCGGCGACTTCACCGGCCGTCCTGTTCTGGACATCGTGCTCGAACGGGTGACCGGAACCCAGGCGGGGATGGGTGCGTTGGCGCGCTACGGCCTGGCGGACGCGTCCCGGCGCTCCTACGACGTGCTATCAGGCGGCGAGAAAGCGCGCCTGGAGATCCTAATCCTCGAACTGGAAGGCCACAACCTGCTCCTGCTCGACGAGCCGACGGACAACCTCGACGTCGACTCCTCCGAAGCGCTCGAGGCTGCGCTTGAGGGCTTCTCAGGGACCGTCGTGGCGGTCTCACACGATAGGGCGTTTCTCGCCGTCCTCGACCGGTTCCTCATGGTCCCGCATGACGGCTCCGTCCTCGCCTTCCCGTCATACGAGCCCGCGTTGGAGGCTCTAATGGACCCCGCTCGCGCGACAACGATCCCGCTCGCCAAGACGCTCTAGGCAGGCCATGCGATCTTTGCGGACGTGCAGGAGGGGTCCCCGATGATCGCCTGCCATCGCGGCCCTAGATGTTGAGCGACACGCTCGGTGGTGAAGCGAGCGGGGTTCAGCGTCACGAAGCGTGAGGATGGCTGCGCGTCTGCGAGTCGGTGGCCGCCAGGATGGTGGGGCTCTTGAACATTTGAGGGCTCCCTCACCGAAACCTTGACGCGGCAGAGGCGAGTTGGTCAGCGACGCAGGTGAGGTAGCGCTGGCCGCGGCGGTAGCTGATCTCATCCACGCCGATCGCGACGAGGTTCTCCAGGCGGTTCGAATCGAGGCGGTCAGCGACGACCCGTTCGATGATCTTCCCGACGGTGTTCCAGCCGATCTTCAACAGACGGCGGATCGGGTCCTTGGCCATCTGCTGGGCAGCCACGCGACGAGATCTTCAAAGTCGCGGGTGTGATGGGCCCCGGGCCTGGCCCAGGGAACGGCCTCGGCGTGCACGCCACAGTCCGGGCAACGAAGAAGACGCAGCTCGCACTCGATATGACAGCGCGCGGCACCCAAGTCGAGGTGCCGCCAGCGTTTGACCCGCCGGTCATGGATCTGCAGGTGATCGCCGGTCTGGCCACAGGCCCCGCACACCCGCCGGCGACGGCGCAATCGGACGGTCACGATCACCCCGACCGACGCGAACGCCACGTCGATCACCGAGGCTCCGGGCAGAGCCAACAGGCGGTTGAATGCCGAGCAGACGCGCACGTCGCTCTCCTTTTGAGAGTGATGGCTTCGCTCGGCCCCAGCGCGATGGTGGACTTCAAGCACCCGCAAGCCTGCCGAGAGCGGCGGCGCGTCGCCACCACAAACTGCGCAACGTCCAATCCTGCTGCCGCCGAACGATCTCGCTGCTCAGAGCAGGATCAACGCCGTCAAGTCACCCACAACTCGACCGAAGACCCTGTTGTATTGACGGCGAACCTCAGCGAGTTCGGCGCGGAGCATCTCGGGATCGCGGATGCGATCGATGTGCGGCCATTCGGCTTTGACGTGGGAGAACAGGCTCTCGATCCAGGCCTGGTCGGTCGGGGTGCCGGGCCGGCCGAAGTGTTGAGCGATCGCGCACATCGCCATGAACTCCCGCGTCGAGCCTGACGTCATCTGCGGTCTGTGACGAGCTGTTCTGGTCCTGGGAGATCTTCCAGCACACCCGGGACCGCAAAGAACTCAAGCGCCGGATCCTCGCACTGCGTCGCCAGCTCAAACCGGCCCTGCGCCGCTACGGCGCCAAGGCCCCACGTTATGTACGAACCCGGGGACTGGGGCGGAACCTGATCAAGGTCTGGGATGCGCTCTGAACCTTCACACACATCCAGGGTGTGGAGCCGACGAACAACCATGCCGAACGATCGTTGCGTGGCGCGGTGATTTACCGCAAGCTCTCCCTCGGCAGCCAGTCCGAGGAAGGCGAGACCCGCATCGCGAGACTGCTCTCAGCGCACACGACCTGCCGGTTCCAGCACCGCAGCATGTTCGAATACCTCGCCGAAGCGCTCACCAAGCACGCCTCCGGCGAGCCCGTGCCACTGCTCACCTGAGCAAACACAGGGATCGACGACCAACTGAACGCCTACCCATTCTTGCTTCTGTCCTGCATGTCCAGCGTGCTCCGTTCTCGCCCTCAAGGGTTGACTGATTCCTTGATGCTGAGCGTCTCACCAGACGTTGACAGAGAGGGCGGCGACCGCAACGGATCCCGGCCCGTCAACTCCTTCATCCACCCCGGCGGTCTGCCCATCACAACTCTCCTTCATCGAGCGTTGCGACGACCGGTTGAATCCGCCGTGACATTCTCGATCATTGTGCGGAGCGTAGAGCGGGGTCAAGTCAGATCCGGGGTTCGCGACCACGTCACCGGGTACGGCATGCAGCCCGCTCTACTCGATGGTCAAGTCGAGGCCGCGGTCCGGCGCTCCTGCGTCGCGCCTGAGTTGTCGCTGCCCCCTACAGAGGCTTTCCTCGGCCCGGCGCCACCCGCGCTGCGCATCCCGGTCTCCGGCCGGCTCTGGCCCCAACACAGACCTGTAGTCGATGACGTCATGGTCGATGCGGAAGGCGGCGACGGCCTGAGCTGCGCGGTCCCAGATTGCGCGTGCTGCCGGGGACGCCGGCCGATCGCCGAGGGCGTCCCGCAGCCAGTTGGGTCGCTGGTCGAGGACGCGGTCGACGAGCTTGTCTCTGACATCTGAGTAGTCCTTCTGGAGCTCGGTCAGCGCAGTCTGTAGTCCGTCGCGTTCGGACTTGACCTGCGACGGATCGCCGAGTTCGCGTTCCTGCTGCACGCGACTCTCGCGGAGATCGCCCAGCTCCCGGCGATCCATCGCGACGGCGCGGGCTAAGAACTCGCGCTCTTCAGCGTGCGGGCCATGGACTCGACCGAAGCGACGACCCGGGACTGGCAGAGCATCGAGCCGCTTTTCGTGGCCATTGAGCCGTTCGGTGATCTCGCGCGCGTTGGCGTCGATCTGGTCGAACCGGGTCAGCGAGCGGAGCGGCAGGGCATTCAGACTCATCTGGGTGCGGCTGATCCGGTCGCGGAGGTCGATGAGGCGCTCGATGCTCGCTGGCGGCTCTCGCACTTCCAGTCGGGCAGCACCACGCTCCTGTGACAGCGGCTGGGTGGCGGCGCGGTCTGTGCTGAGCTTCTGATCGTCTGCTCGGCCAGCTGGTGCGAGTTGGTCGACGGCAAGGTCCTCATCGTCGCGGACCAGCATCCGCCTCGCGACCGCCGCCAGCACTGTCGCTCGATCCCGTGCCCCAAGGCCGGGATCGGGCGCCATCTCGGCCCGGCCGTCGTAGTGGCGCTGCTCGTCAGCGATCAGCAGTTTCGTGTCGCCGCGGGCCCGGGACAGGGCGCTGTAGCTCCAGCCGCGAGTCAAATCTGCCGGCGAGGCGACGACGATCGCGCGCTCGACGGTGCCGCCCTGCATGCCGTGACCTGTGAGGCAGTAGGCGTGCTCTACATGGTCGGCGACGTAGGCGGCGGGCAGGTCGCGGTAGAGGCCGCCGTCTGTCTCGAACACGATGGCTTCAGATGCGACGCGGCGGACGGTGCCGCGAGTGCCGTTGTCGACGCCGACGCGCGCGTCGTTGTCACGGCAGATGATCCGGTCACCCACGGCGACCGCGACCGGGCCAAAGGCGTGCTCGTCGCTCAGCTCCCCATTTGCAGTTCGGTGCGCCCGAGCAGCGGCGTTGAGGTGATCTCGCGTCTCGTTGTCGCGGGAGATCATGACGGCGTGACGCGGACCGAGGTCGGCGACGGCGTCGACCCAAGCGCGGATGACATGGTCACGCAGCTCGCTGTGGTCGAGGACATACACCCGCCCGGCCGTCTCGGCCCACGCCAGGAACCGCTCGGGCGCCCCTGCGTGAAGCGCACCGAGCGCGCGGCGTTCCCCGGGGTCGCGCTGTCGCATCCCCTCTGTGAGCCGCACCTCCCCGACGCGCTGCCCGACAGCCTTGAGCCAGCCGCCGGCAAGCACGGACGGCAGCTGGCCTGAGTCGCCAATCGCGATCACTTTCGCCCCAGCCACCTCCGCATGTTCCAACAGGCGGGCGGTGATCCGCGTCGGCGCCATGCCTGCCTCGTCGATCACGATCACGGCGTTGGCCGGAATCGGCCGGGCGTTCTGCTCGATGTCGATCAGCGCCCTGTCGATCGTGCGCGCCGGGATGCCGGCCTCATCACTCAACTCCCGTGCGCCACGCCCGGTCGGTGCGAGGCCGAGCACCTCATAGCCCGCCGACTCATAAGCCTGGCGGATCACCCCAGCGGTGTAGGTCTTGCCGGTGCCCGCCAGCGCCTCGACCACATCCACCCCGTTTCCCGAGGTCGCTACGGAGATGACCACGTCGCGCTGATCAGCTGTCAGCTGCCGATCAGCCCGCGAGACCGTTTCGTCTACGCGTGCCGCGTCGAGAGTCGCGGTGCCGGTCTTCGCGCGTCCTATCGCGGCGCGGATCAGCCGCTCCTCACTGGCCACCAGATCGCTTGTGGTCATCTCGCCGTGGACGGTCGGCAAGACGTCAGCGCGGAGACTGAAGCCTTGGGCCAGTGAACGAACCGCAGGCACCCGCGCGCCTTGTTCTGCGGCGCCCGCGAACTGCTGAAGCACGGCCCGGTCGTCGAACGTGTTGGCTCGCTCGGTGAGTCCGTGCTCGCCTGCCAAACGATCTTCGAGGCCTCCGTCTGACTCAGCATCGACGCCGCCCAGCCCGGCGCGATCCCTACCTTGGCTCAGTAGCCGCCCTACAGCCTCTCGGTCCAGCCCGTGCTCCGCAGCCCTGGCTTGAACCTCCTCCCGCCAGGTGTGCGTGTCGACCCCGTATTGCTTGCGCTCTCTGGTGTCGACGGCCGCCGCCTCGGCCGACCGTTTGCTACCGAGCGAAAAGCCTCCCTTCTCAGCCGCTTTCTGCATCTCATGGCGCCGCCTTGAGAACTCCTCGAGCACGTCCTGCGGGATCGCCTCCAGCTCCGCCGCCCCCTTCTTCACTGGGCCCCAGTTCAGACCCAAGCGCTCACTGACCTCGGCCCGGAGGTGGGCCTGATAGAGGTAGCCAGCGGTCTTGGCCGAGCGGTAGAGCGGCGTGCCGTTGAGCGCCGTGAAGCGACCGTCGGGCCCCTTGGCCATATTCGCGGCGACGACGTGAGTGTGAAGCTGTGGGTCCAGCGCTCGCGACATCCGGTGCCGGTAGGCGGCGGCGATCAGGCCCTCAGCCCGAAACGTCTCCTGGCCGCCTCGACCGCGCCGGACCTCCACAGACGTGTCCTCGATCCACACCAGAGCCGCGCGCACGGCGGACTCATGAGCGGCAACCAGCTCACAGGCAACGGGTTCGTCAGCGACAGCGAACAGGACGCTCACGCTCTTGGGGGCCGAGAAGGTCAGATCAAGCGCGGCGACCTTCGATGGTCGCCACCCCTTGAGCTTGGTCTGAAGATCCCGCGGGTCGGTCCCAGACAGCAGAGCATCGAACTGTGCGGCGTGGACGACGCCAGCCAGACCGAGCGCTTCAGCGCCGTGCCCGACCCACTCACCCGGTGCCTCACCTCGCCCCGAGTAGTAGTCGTCGCCCCCCTGGGCGACCTGCTGGTCGTAGTAGCGCTGCTGGCCGACAACGAGCTTCCCGATCGAGAGCACGCTCCACAGTATTGCATTTGTGAAACAAGACTTTGCAAAAAGTGCAACTGTGTGCGGACCGGAGCGGAGCGACGGGAAGCTGGTTCTGCCTGAGGCCGTTACGGGTCAAGGAGCGGGCTCGGATGCCTGGCGGTCGGCGTGGCGAAACGTCGCGTCGGCCTGGCCTTGGGGAGGGCGTTGGCGATCTCAGGGCGCGCGCCGTGGCTGCGGTGCGCTCGTCTGGCGCGAACGCGACCGCCCGTGCGCGCCCCGGCGCCCATCACACACCGCGGACCGGCCGGCCGCCAGGCGGGAGCGGCCCTGGAGGCCTCCTCCCCCTGCGCGTATCGGCATAGGATGCACAGAGGATGGACCTTCTGCGCGTGCAACTGCAAGTGCCGGCCTCCAGCCGGCGGGCGGTCACGCACTTCTACGCCAGCACCCTCGGCCTCGGCTTGACCGCCGAGGCAGCCCACGAGATCGGCCACAGCACCCTCGCCTTTGAACCTCACACCGGCACGCCGTTCTACCACTTCGCCATCCAACTCCCCGGCGACCGGTTCACCGCCGCCACCCACTGGGCACGCCAGCGCGTCCAAACCCTCAGCGACCCGATCCACTTCAACGCCTGGAACGCCGACGCGATCTACTTCCACAACATCGTCGAACTGATCGCCCACCACGGCCACGGCGAGACCGGCCGCCACGGCCCGTTCAACCCGAGCGAGTTCCTCGGGATCTCAGAGATCGGACTCGTCGGCGACGTCGACACGATCACCACAGACCTCGCCCCACTCGAACTGAACGTCTTCAGCGGCGCCGGAACAGACCTGACGTTCCTCGGCGCACCGACCGGCACCCTGATCATCACCGCCATCGGACGCGGCTGGCTTCCACTCCAACGCCCAGCCCAGCCCCACCCGGTGCACGCCACCATCGCCGGCACCCCCAAGACCGTCATCCACACCGCCGGACACACCGTGCGACGAACCGACTGACGATGCGCGGCCGAACCGAACCTCCCGAGCGCCAGTCCTCCGACGCTCGATCCCCGCATCGCATCCGCGCCACACCAGATGCCCGCGCGGGGGCTCCGGCGGTCACCAACGCGATCGTGCCAACGGTGCCGGCGAGCCTGGAAACCGCGCATAGGGGGCCTGTCGGCATCTGCGCCGACAGACGCGTCCGGACAGCAAAGCGGGTCCGGACGCGGACGATCGCTCGCGTGGCGATGCGCTCGCCCGACGCTACGCCCTTGCATGATGGCTTCGTCGCCAAGGCACTCGTCCGGATCAGTGCGATGCGCGCGATCGCATTCGCGGTTTGTGATCGCTGCCTACGGGCGGTCAATGGGCGGGCGGGCAAGCAACGGCCTCGTCGACGCATCAAAATTCATGAGGCTGGCGCGTTAGGCGCATGAAAGTCGGCGTTTACATCGACGGGTTCAATCTCTATTACGGCGCGCGAGGTCTGTGCGGACGCGGGACCCCTGGTTGGCGCTGGATAAACCTACGATCCCTCGCGAGCGCGCTGTGCCAGTCGACGAGCTGGTCGGACATCAGCATTGAACGAATCGTGTACTGCACCGCGCGGATCAGCGGGGCTGACAACCCCGGTGGCGCACGCGACCAGGACATCTATCTCAAAGCGCTGGTGGCGGCCCAGTCAGTCGATCACATCGAGTACGGAACCTACGTTTCGCGCGTCAAGCGCGCGCCCCTGGCGTTGCCCGACGCCAAGGGTCGACCGATCCTGACGCGCGCCGCGGCGCCCGTGCTGGTCAAGGATTCCTCGGACAACCCAGTGCACGACGCGGTGTTCCTCGTATCGCACGCCCAGCGCGAGGAGAAGGGCTCCGACGTAAATGTGGCGGCTCATCTCCTCTTGGATGTCCTAGAGGGCTCGGTGGAGGCGGCGCTAGTGATCTCGAATGACAGCGACCTCAAGCTGCCGATAGTCGAGGCACGCAAGCGCGTTCCGGTCGGCCTAGTCAACCCATCAAAGACTCAGACCGCCGGAGATCTCCGCGGCGAGAAGTCGGATGGCGTCGGCGGGCACTGGTGGCATCGGCTACGTGCCAACGAGATCCGCGCCCACCAACTCGCAGATCCGGTCGGTTCCTACGGAAAGCCGCAAGGCTGGTAGCACATTGCGACGATTGTTGCAAGCGCTCCTTGCTTTCCGAGTCCGCTGGCAGCTATATTGATCACATACCACCCGGCCCCTTGTGGGCCGGGTTTCTTTTTAGCGTCGCTGGGATCCTCCGAGCCGACGGACCGCAGGCTGACGCATCCGTGGTGAACCATTCGGTCAGCGGGGAGTAGGGCGTAGCAGCGAACCGCGCCGGAGCACTCGCGCGCGCTGCCGTCGAGCTAACGATCGGTTTTCAGGGAAGCGATCGCCCCCACTCCACGCCCGAGACTGGCGTGCGGCGCAAGCTCGCGCGCGCTCGTGATCGCGAGCCCGGCCTACGCGGCCGTGACCGGGCACGGGCGCTCGCCGACCTGTCTCCTCCGCTTGTTAGCCCGACAGCAGTGGTCACGTCGGTAGAAGTGGTGTAACGAGCGCCTGAGGTCGCGGGCCCTGGGAGGGGTTCCGACCACCGTGGTGCTCATGCTCAACGGCTCCGCCAAGAGCAGCAAGAAGGAGTCACCACGATGGTCGAAGTGCAGAGCATGACGGTTGCTGATGTCGTCGCCAGGGCAGCGGACGGATCCCTGGATGAGTTCCTCAAGAACGCGGTCGCGTTCTTTGTCCGCGAGTTGATGGAGGCTGAGATCTGCGCGGAGATCGGCGCGGAGATCGGCGCGGCCCGCGGGCAGGTCGCTCCCGAGAGCCGCGAGACGCACCGGAACGGATATCGGCCCCGGGGGTGGGAGACGCGGGTGGGTGAGATCGAGCTGCTGGTCCCGCGCAAACGCTCGGGGACCGCGTACTTCCCGAGTTTTCTCGAGGCCAGGCGGCCGGCGGAGCAAGCGATCTTCGCCGTCGTGATGGAGGCCTATGTCAACGGCGTGTCGACCCGCAAGGTCGACCGGCTGGTGGAGCAGCTCGGTGTGCACGGGATGACCAAGGACCGCGTCTCAGCGATCTGCCGGGGTCTGGACGAGCGCGTCGAGGCGTTCCGGAATCGGCCGTTGGAGGGCAACTACCCGTATTTGTGGCTGGATGCCAAGCACGTCAAGGTCCGCGACCAGGGCCGGGTGGTGTCCAAGGCCGTCGTGGTCGCCTACGCGGTCCATGAGAGCGGTGTCCGTGAGGTGCTCGGCCTCGATGTCGGCGAGGTCGAGACCGGCAGTTTCTGGGTCGAGTTCCTCCGCGGCTTGAAGCGTCGCGGCCTCGCCGGCGTGAAGTTGTGCATCACCGATCAGCACGAGGGGCTCAAGCAGGCCGTGGCGCGCGTTCTTGGGGTGCCTTGGCAGCGTTGCACCGTCCACTTCGCTCGGGACATGGGCGCCCATGTTCGTCGCGACCAGCGCGGAATGCTCTCAGCCGCGTTGCGCGAGATCTTCCAGGCCGAGCACGGTGACCAGGCCCGCGCTCGGGTCGGCCAGGTGCTCGAGAAGCTCGCCTCAACGGCCCCGAAGGTCTGTGAGCTGCTCGAGGCTGCTGAAGAGGACCTGATCGGCTTCTACGCCTTCCCGAAAGAACACTGGCCGAAAATCCGTTCGACGAACCCGCTGGAGCGGGTCAACAAGGAGATCGGCCGGCGCTCTGACGTCGTCGGGATCTTCCCCAACGACGCTGCAGTGATCCGGCTCTGCGGCGCGTTGCTGCTGGAACAGAATGACGAATGGCTCGTCTCGCGCCGCTACCTCTCCGCCGAGTCGCTCGCGACCGTCCTCGCCAAACCCGAACCGGTCGACCGCACCGTCGAGGAGCTCCCGGTTGCCGCCTGACCCCTCACCCCGGCGCGCCCGCGCGCTCGCGTCCAGGCCAGCCCTCCGGGCTGTCCCGCCCGCCAGCGCGCGGCACAGGAGGTCCTCACTCAGCAGGAGCTGAGACCAGAGAAGTCGCCGAAGAGCGAGTTACGGATGAAAGTCAAACTCTGGGTGGACGATCAAGCTCGAGAGTGAGATTCTCCTCGTCGGTGCGGGTGACTGACTTGGCGAACGGCAGGCTTTAGGAGCTCATGGTCTGCGGCGCTGCCGTGCCCCAAGAGGGCCTCGATGATGCGCGCTCCCGTGTCGCGCCCGCACCACCTTCGCCGGGCCGGTTGGGCTGCCAGTCTTTGACCAATCGTCGATAGGCACTCTCGGCCTGTTCGGTGATCGCGAGCTCATGTGCCTCAAGCGCCGGGTTCTTGCGGATCGGGTTCGGGTTCGGACCGGGTTTGGTGCGCGGCGCGCCGGCTTTGAGCTCAAGCGCCCGATGCTTGCGCCGGACGAGGCTAGGGCGGGCGAAGGCGTAGTCCTCACCCTTGGTCAGCAGATGCCAACAGAGCACCGCGAGCTTGCGGGCGACCGCGACCGTAGCGACGTTCCGGCCACGTCGCGCAGCGGTCCGCTCAGCGAACGCGCGAAGCGGCCCTGGAGACTTGGCCGAGACCCACGCAGCTTCGACCAGCACATGGCGGGCCGCGGCGGACCCTTCCTTCGAAAGCCGTCCGTGATGGGCGGGTCCGTTCCCGGACTGTCGGATCCGTGGGTGCAATCCGAGATAGCCGACGAGCTGCTGAGGTGTCTTGAACCGGTGGATGTCGCCGATCACGGCCATCATCGTCGCGGCGGTCGTGACATCAATGCCGGGGATCGTCATCAACCGCAGCACCTCTGGATTTTGCAACGCGTCCTGGGCGACGAGCTTGTCGATCTGTGCGAGCTCGTCGCCAACGAAGTCGAGCTGACGCAACGCGGCGTCAACCGTGAGCTGCTCATCGATCGGCAGTTCCTGATCCCCGAGCCAGATCCGGCCCTGTTTGCCGAACAGGTCCGAAACCGGCGGGCGAGGCTTCAGATTACGCTGCAGGACCGCCGTGATCTCGTTCTTGATCTGGGTGCGGCGCTTGACCAGCCCCCGCCGGCGCGACACGACCCGACGCATCGCCCGGACCTTGTCATCCCCAACCCAAACCTGCGGGATCAGGTCTGCGGCGAGCAGATCCGCCAGCACGCGCGCGTCGATCTTGTCCGTCTTTACCTTCGCGTGGCTGATCGCGCGAACGTGCCGGGCGTGAGCGATCAACACCTCCTGGCAACGGGGTTCGAGGATCCTCGCGATCGCCAGCGAGTTCCCGGTCGCCTCGAGCACGACCCGGTCATCGGGTCGCAGGCTCATCGCAAGCGCTTTCATGAACCGTCCCGGGTTCTTTGCCGCTTCTATGCGGGGCTGAGCTCGGTGTTGTGTGCTTGGTAGTAGTCGGTCTCGGCTTCGGCGGGGGTCCTCATTCCGAAGGAGCCGTGGAGCCTGCGGTGGTTGTACCAGTCGACCCATGCCGCGGTCGCGAATTCGACGTCAGCGATCGTCCGGTACGGCCCTTGATGGAAGACGGTGGTGCGGATGCATTCGGTCTTGTAGAGGCCGTTGATCGTCTCCATCAGGGCGTTATCGAACGCGTCGCCGACGGTCCCGATCGACGGGGCGATCCCCTCGAGATCGAGGTGGTCGGTGAAGCGAATCGACGTGTATTGAGACCCGGCGTCGGCGTGGGCGATCAGCTCACCGGCGACGACGGGGTGGCCTTGGCGGTCGCGTTCCCAGAGCGCCATCTTGAGCGGGATCATGACCAGGTCGGTGTGTTTGGTGCTCTGGGCGTGCCAGGCGACGATCCGTTGGGAGAAGCAGTCGACGATGAAGGTCACGTACACCCATGCCGGCGACCAGGTCCTCACATAGGTGTAGTCGGTCACCCATACCCGGTTCGGGGCGGGGGCTGAGAAGTTCCGGTTCAACAGATCGCCCGCCCGTCTGCCGTCAGCCGCCGGCACGGTCGTCCGGATGCGCTTGGAGCGGGTGACGCCGGAAAGGCCCAACCAGCGCATCGCCCGGTCCACCGCGCCTCTGGAGACCTCAGCCAGTCCGCGGCGACGCAGCAGCGCAAGCATCTTGCGCCGTCCATAGAGCCCCTCCGGGGTCAGCTGACGACGCTCACGGCCGTCTGGGCCCGTCTGCGTGCTCCAGGCCAGATCACGGATCGCGTCGACGACGATCGCGTCGCTGACCGTCCGCGCGGCGACATGGCCGCTGACCCAGTGCCGATAGGTTCTCGCGGCGATCTGCACACCCTGATCCCTCAGGACCCGGCAGACCGACTCGACCGCGACGCCCTGGGCGCGCTGCTCATCAATGAAGGCGATGATCATCGGTTGCGGGGGTCGAGTTCCCCCACGAAGAAAGTTGTGGCCGCCTTGAGGATCTGCACGTCTTCTCGCAGCTGCTTGTTCTCCGCTTTGAGCCGGCGGATCTCGGCGTGCTCCTCGCTGCTGATCCCAGGTCTGGCTCCGGCGTCGATCTCGGCCTGGGCAACCCAACGACGAACCGACTCACGGCTCGCTCCGACTTGTGCTGCGACCGCTTTGATCGCAGCGAACTGAGTCGGGTATTCAGCCTGGTGCTCACGCACCAGCCTGACTGCACGGTCCCGGACAGCGGGATCGATCTTCTTCGGCATATGTCCTCATCCTTTCACCCACAAAGGACACGGCAAGAAAGCTGGGACGGTTCATTCAACCGATCCGGTGTCGTCGCGACCCGGCCCGCAGACCTGGCGCGGCCGCCATCAGCGACCGCGATCTCACAGAAATCACGGTGCACGTCGAGTCCTATGGATCTGCCCATCACCACCTCCACATCAACGTCGGGGAACAGTGTTGGGAGACGGTGGGTGAGAACGACACTTACGGATTCGCGCTCGCAGCGCACCCGGGCAAGTCGCAGGGGCGGCCAGATACACCAGCGGGCTCGCAGCCCATAAATCGCAGCGGCCTACCCAACCGCGTTCTCCCAGAGCCCCTGGCCCGGAACCCCCGCGAACCTACCGGCGATCGCGGACGTTCAGAGCAACGGCTCGAACGACATTCTCATACCGGTACACCACTACAGACGACTTGACTACAGCAGTTGTCGAGCGCTTCTTTCCCCGTCCGCTTGTCCCGGTCATCGCCTCGACGATCGATTGGCGTGCGGCGTGACCTTTGGCTGGCGACCAAGTCCAGAAGCTGAGCCCCGAGTCACGGTCGCGGCAGCTTCATGAGCCGCGATCGCGATCCTCAAGCTCGGCGAAGACGGCGAGGATGCCGATGAGGCTCGCCATGTGTTCGGTCAACGCGTTCGCAGCATCAGCGGGATCCAGAATCGGCGGATTCGCGCCGGAAACCCGAGGCGACATCGCGGTGTCGGTGCTCTCGAGCACGACCACCCCGCATGCGGGCTGGCCTTGCCGAGGATCGTTCACGCGGCTGGCGATCACTGTCCGAACGGGCATGCGTAGCTCCTCCACGATCTCGCGGGGGAGGTTGCAGTTCATGTGCTGGTGTGTCCATTGTTCGTGATCTTGGTCGCGCGCCACGGTCACGACGACGTGTGATCGGTCACTCTCCCAGGCCTGCCCGAGACAGCCGGTGTCGATCGGATACTCGCGCCGGTCGGCTCCGGTGAACGGCGGGCTCAGCGAATAGCGGGCGACCAGAATGAAGCGATCGCCGCCGGAGGCAAACAGGCTGACGCGTTCGCTGCTTGAGTATCGGAGCGTCTTCGAGATTCGGGCTACTTCGACTCGCGCGAGGCGTTCCAATGCACGCCGCGCCTCCTGAAGACCCGCGTTCGCCTTCCGTCCGGATGCTTCGAGCGCTGGTATCCGGGCTTGTTGGCGCGCTCCAGCGATCTCTCCGGCGAGCGCGACGAGGCCGATCAATATTGCGAGTTCCCAGCGTCGGGGATGCAGAGGCAGGGAGAGCGTGGTGCCCGGGTGCGAGAGGGTCAGAACAGCGAATGCGACTCCGGCGAAGACCACCAGGACCGACGGCCAAAATCGCAAGCCCGCCATGGTCCACCGGACAAGCTTCGATGATGAAGGCTCGGTGTCCGGATCCATGACGGATTGCAAAGTAGCAATCCGTCGGCATAAGTGCAATTCGCCGCTTGTGCGGGTTTAGGCGGCGAGTCCGCCGCCGCTCCGTCGGCGAGCACCACTCATGTTGAATCGCCATCGCATGAGTTGCTCGGAGATGCCCATCCTCGCAGCCGCGTCCGGAATGTCGATTCCGCGACGTGCGCATGCAACGCAGAAGTCATCAAGAACGAGTAGAACGCCACCGAGCCATCTAGCTTCGTCCTCCTGCTCACGATCGAAGCGTGGCGGCACCCCAGCTATGGCTGGATGCGGTTGGTGCAGCAGTATCGCGTGAGCTAGTTCATGGGACAGGTCTGCGCGCTGCCTCGTGATCGCGTGGGCGTCGTTATGAACGACGACGCGTCTCGTCCCGATGAAGGCCAACATTGCTGAGAACGGGCCGCTCGGCGCGTGAAGGGCTTGACTCGACATCGGAGAGAGATTTCCGTAGGAACTGAGCGTCCAGATTGGGATGGCGAGGTGGTCAGCAAGCAACCACGGATCGAGGGGGTCGTGCCTGCCAACGTTGATCTCTGAGCGAACCTCGACGGCAAGTTCGTGCGCCTCCGTCTTGAAGCCTCGTCGCACGATGTGGTCACCTTACGGCTCGCGCCTCAGGCGGACGTAGGTCGCTTTGACTAGTTCTTCGATCGCGGTGGCCGCGTCTGTCGAAAGCTGGGGGTCGCTCCGGAGCAGGATTGAGATTCCCGACAGGGCCGACGGTTGGGAGGGCTCGCTGGGGGATCGAAAGAACCGCTCGGGGTCTAATCCGGCCCATGAGGTGAGGGCAGCGAACGACTCGACGTCCGGGCGTCGCCCTTGCCCGATGCGGGTCAGGGTTGAGGCGCTGACACGAGCTTCACCGGCCACCGCCTTCCAGTGCATCCCACGACTGACGCGCTCAGCATCGAGCGCGGCGAAGAATGCATCGTTGTCGAACACTCGGTCACGTTCGCTGCGGTGGCTCACGGATTCGTCCGGCATCGGATGCTCCTTCGGTGGTGTGGTCTGGCCGGGCCCACGTTACGACGCCGGCCCTTAGCCAAAAATGACAACGGCGCCCGCCCCAGCGCGAGTCGACTGATGGTGCAAGCGAGACTCGTCCATTGTCGATGCGCAATTTCCATGTGGGCCGACGCTTCGGGGATAGGTTGACCGCAATCAGGTGGGCGTGCCCGCATGGACATGCGAGCACCGCCCACTGAGGTGCGTCTGGTGCACCGACGATCGCGATCGCGCGGCGCGGCGGAAGATCGGGCAGTTCGCTGCGCTTCACTGCGATGATTTGTTTGGTGTACCGGGGCGAGGTCCATCCGCGCCGGCGCCACCAGTCGATCATCCGGTCGGTCACGACGGCCACACACGCTGCCCAAGGAAGGCGGTCTGGTCGCCGACCCCCCAGCTGTTGTCATCGCCGCAGATGTGATTAGGGTTCGCAGCGATTTCGCGGCTGGTCATCTTTCTGTCCGCGATTCTGAGGCGAAGCTCTGGTCGAATGTCGTCTGCCCCAAATCCGAAAAGCCGCTCGAGCAGGTCAGCGATCCCCCAGGCAGCGACCATCGTTGTGTAGGCGACCACGGATGGGTCCGGATCGTCCAGTCCGCGGGCATACCCTTCAGCGGCTAGCCGCCGCCGTTCATCGGGTGCGAGGCCTTCGTCGCGAACCCTTTCGGGATCCACGACTCCGCCGCACACTAGGCATCCGGCGCCGGGAGCCACGTATGTCACCCGTCCGGTGATGCTCCGGATGCGGCCGTCTGGCGCGTCAATAACAACGCCGAGATCGATGACGGGGATCAGGTACCAGAACGCGAAACGGGTCAGATTGAAACGCCCCAGATGGTCGTCGGTGCAGCCGAAGATGACGTCACATCCACGCAGCTTTTCGAGCGGCTCGCGGTAGGCGATCCGGCCGTCCCAGCCAGTCACCTGGGTCCCAAGGCCGATTCGGTAGGCGTTGGCCGACGCAACATCTACCTTCGCGCGGCCGACATCACTCAGACCTGAGCCATACACGCGGCTGATGTTCGTCGTGGTGATGCGATCGTCGTCAATCACTACGAGGCTCCGCACCCCGAGCCTCATGAGTTGCTCGGCCACGGCCGAACCTGTGCCGCCGACGCCAACGATCCCGACTCGAAGCTCCGCGAGTGCTTTGTGGCCGTCGGCCCCGAAGGCTCGGACCTGCCGATCGTGGACCGCGGTGCCGCCCGCTTCCGAGGCCGAGGAGTTGAGAGCCTCAAGGATTTGGAGACGCGGGCCAGCGATTCGGATCCTCGTGATGGCGCTCTCCCGATCCGAGTCGTCGACGATGCGGCCGGTGAACGCCGGGCGCGTTGGGTCTCCGCCGATGATCACGCTGCCGTAAAAGCTCTGGCCGGTCCGCACGCGGAAGGGCTTCGCGAGCGCTAGGTCTACCTCGCCGTCGTAGGTCGACGGCGTCGGTGGTCCGCCGGGATGGGTGTGAAAGAAGATGGCACCGAGGCCGGCGTCGGCTGCCTGTTTGAGCGCGGGCACCCATCCTCGGGAAGTGATCTTGAGTCCTAATGGCCCTCGCAGCTCATATTGGCTATCCGGCACCCAGATAACGCGGTTGACGAGGAGCGTGGGTCGGTCCGAGTCGTCTGCGATCCCTGCGAGGAGGACCGCCGCGGTCTCGCGGCTATCTGTGAGCGAGTCGACGAGATCTCCCCAAAGAGTGTGGGGTATGGCAAGCGTGAAGCTATGCGGCATTGGCCGGGCGCTCACGCTCAAGCGTTGCCTTGATAAGCCGAAGATAGCTTCGAAGCTCGTCTACCCCCGGTCTCCATGTCGACATGCCGAAATGTCGTGACCAGCGCTGCCACTGCCGTCCGACGTAGCGCTCGAGCAGGTCGGTTGCAGGGGGTACGACGCCGCCGGCGTATCGTACGGGCGGGTCCATCCAGAACATGTCTGGCGGCACGTCTGGAAACTGCAGCGGGAGCCTCAGGAGCAAGTCTGACCGCTCAGGCTCGTACCCAGCCGGCAGAGCGAACGACTTGATCACAACGCAGATCATGTTGGCCTCGATCACCGCCTCGAAAGCGAAACCCTTGCTTTCCAGGTAGAGGCGGTCGCGGTCGGTCAGGACATCGGACATGCGCCTGGCGTGATGTGACGTGGCGTCGAATAGAAGTGCTCGCCGGGCTTGATTCCGATCGTCTGATCGTCGCCGATCAACTCATCTTCAACGTCCCCATGCTCCTCGAGGTACAGATCCACTTCCGGACCGAGGCCGGCAAGCTGACGGAGCGCGAGGCCGGTGTACGTGGTGTGAGAGACTTGGTACGGCTTTCGATCGATGTGAATGTCGAAGATCTCGTCGGGCTTGGCAGCATCTGACATCGGGAGTTCCTTTCAGGTGGCGAGCAGCAGGCACCAGCAGAATTGCATATCTGCAATCGTCGGTCAAGTATGCAACTATCTTGCTGCTGGGCCTCGCCTCGGCGGATCGGGATCCTCAGGCGGTTCCAGGGATCACGGTGCGATTCAGCCTAGCTACTTGCCCCGGAAATAGTCGGTAGGTCCGTCCGGGGCCTGGGTCATTATTTGGCCTGCAAATCGGGCGATTTGGAGGCTGGGTCATGTTGGTGCTGTCGGGCGGGCAGGCCGAGACGCTGTTTGATTTGGCGTTGCCGGTTGAGGTGATGGACTTGCCGGCGGATCTCGCTGGTATCGACCGGCTGCTGGACGATCCGGCGGTGCTGGCGCCGATCGAAGCGGCCTGGACGGTCACCGCGCGTGATTTCGGGCGGCCGACGATTCCGATGGAGCGGCTTGTCAGGTTGATGGTGATCAAGGCCCGGTCGGGCTGGGGATATGAGACGTTGGTCAGGGAGGTGTCTGACTCCTTGCATCTGCGGCGGTTCTGTCGGATCGCGTTGACCGAACGGGTGCCTGATGAGTCCACCGTCCGCAAGCTGGTCCGCCGCCTTGGTCCGGATGTGATCGAGGAGATCGTGATGGTGCTGATCGGCTCGGTCACCGGCCAAGGCGCGCCAGCGCGCTTCCAGGTGCGCGCCGCCCGGATCGACTCCACGGTTGTTGAGTCTGACGTTCGCTACCCCACCGACATTGAGCTGTGCGAAGACGCGACCAAGATTCTCGCGCGTGAAGCGAAGAGGGTCCGCGGCCTGGCCGGCGACCGCGCTCCCCGCGTCCGTGACCGCTCCCGGTCTGTCACTCAGCGCGTCCGGAAGTTAAACCGGACCCTTGCCGCCCGGACGGGACAGGGCAAAGAGACCGCGGTGAGGCTGACGGGCGAGGCTGGCCAGCTCGCGGCGGTCACAGTTGGTGAAGCTCGCCGGCTCGCGACCCGGTTGCGTGAGCGCGCACGCGGCCGCGGCGCGCAGCGCAAGCTCACAGCCGCCGACCGTCTGGAGGTCTTCATCGAGCGGGCGGCGAAGGTGTGTGATCAGGTTGACCGGCGGATCACGGGCAAGAAGATCACTGACCGGCTCGTGTCGATGAGTGACCCAGACGCCCGGCCGATCCGCAAAGGCAAGCTACGCCAGCCGACGGAGTTCGGGACCGTCTTTCAGATCGCCGAGTTGTGTGAGAACACCCGTCGCGGCGCTCGCGGGTTGATCCTTCCAGCGTCGACGAAGATCGGCTCCCCGAACGAATCAGACCTCCTGCCTCAGACCGGCGCCAAGCTCGACCGGCTCAGTCTCAGGCCACGGGAGCTCGCGTTGGACGGTGGATTCCAGTCAGGCCCCGTCAACCGACATCTCCCAAAGACACAACGCACGTTCATCGCCGGGCACAAGAACGCTGGGAGCCGAAGAACGAACCGGCGCCTTGCGAAGTTCAGGGTCGGGTGCGAAGGGCGGATCAGTCACCTCAAACGCCGCTACGGACTGCGCCGATCCAGACTCAAAGGACATGACGGCGCCCGAACCTGGGCTGGGTGGGCGGTGCTGGCCTACAACCTCGACACCCTCGCCATCCGAGCCGCCTGAGAACCTCCCGGGACGGCGCTCTCCGCCCGAGGCGTCGAACTTGAACGGCCGCGTCTCCGCCCGAGCGCGGCCGTTCCTCATTCTCAGCCATCCCCGTTTATCCGGGGCAAGTAGCTACGCTCGCAGAGACGAGGTCGTTGGCCCAAGGCCATCTGCGGTGGACAGCGAGGTCTGCGAGCACCCGACGCCCGCCACGTCCGTGGCCGTGTCGGCCGGGCTCGCGATCACGTGCGCACGCGAGCTTGCGCCGCACGCCGGTCTCGGGCGTGGAGCGGGGCGATCGCTTCCCCTGAAACCGATCGTCAGCTCGACGGCAACGCGCGCGAGTGCTACGGCGACGAGGGGATGACCCGCATCGGCGTCGCGGGGCGAGCGCGTTGCCGCGAAAGGACTCGCTAACACGATCGTCGTCCGCGCCATCCCTATGGCGACGGAGCAGGCGTAGCGGAACCTGGTTCTCGCGCACCAGAAGTTCTCGTCGGCGACTGAGCCAACCCCGCTCCGAGAACCGGCAGCGCGCCCCACCGCGCTCAACGACATCAAGCCCTACAGATTGCCGAGCAGCAGCTCAGGCGAGCGCTGCCTGGACTGCTTCATCGTCGAGAGCTGCACCAAACGCCGACGGGTGAAACTCGATGACCGTATGGCGCGCCAACTGACGAGCCGCGAACGGATCCTCAGCCACCGCGGCATCGACCTGCGACCGGTCACCGCCCTCAAAGATCACTCCCCCGACCCGCGGCTCACGTCGACCCGAAGCGAGGAAAAGCCCCGACTCATAGTTCTTGCGCAGCCAGCCAGCATGATCATCGAGCGAAGCGTCGATCTCATCCAGGTCGACCAAGTAGTCCAGGATCACGATGAACACACGATCATTATGCGGCACCAGCGACCCACCCCAAGGATCGGCTTCGACACAAGGCGCGACTTCAGTCACGGCGCTCCCCCCTCAGCCGTGATGGCGCCTGGCGATACCAACGACCTGTCGTCAATGACCGGGGACTCATACCGCGCACTTGACGACACCAGGCAACGAGATAACGAAGGAGTAGTTGTGGAACCTTGCGCCGGCCGAGGGCCAGCGCTGCCAGCCCTCGGAGCTGCGCAGCGCCTTGATTGCCTGGCGGCCGTTTTCGCGGTCAGGGGCGCGACGCTCAGCGCGCTACTCATCAGTCAGCCTGAGCGCGCGTCATGACGCACGTCCTTGCGGGGCGGCCGCGGTGTGGGTGCTGTGAAGCATGAGCCCTCCTTGGGGGTTAGCCCGTGCGCAGGGGGCGGGGGGTGTTCCCCGTTCAGGTGCTCGCTCTCGTTCGCGTAGCGGCCACGGACGAACCCCGCCGGGACAATCGTGGGGCGTGACCGGCGGGCGCATGTCATCGGCGACAGGGTATGCAAAGTCAGCCGCGTCCAGATGCAATACAGCCGTGCTGTAGTCCGTTGAGTCCGCCTTGCCGTTCAGTGGCTGCGGGTGCATCAGGGCCATTGCCCGAGCTTTGATCGGACCCGTTCACGGCGATCAGATTCGCATAGGACGGCGTTGGCGGCCTGATCCACCTTGGCGCAGCAACTGCTCGAGAAACCCCTCCGTGAACCGCGGGAGCTCCGAGTCGTTAAGCCCCGGGGTCGGTGTCCATGTGCTTGTTCGCTTGTACGGCCAGAGCCGGTGGGTGTTCGGCGTCTTCATCACGACATCCGTCAACAGGCCGGGGATGTCGGTTCCAAGGAGATGGAACACAACAGGTCCGAACACGACCGTGGAACCCCAAATGTCCCGGGTACCGCGCCCTGGGTCCGGGTCGATGGCCATGTCTGCATCCAGTCCGTACAGATGGCCCAGTGCAGAGGTCTTTATGCCCGTGTAGGCGGTCATCCACACCAGCACATCTAGTGACGGCTCCCGCCGTTGGTAGAGGTGTGCGTACTCGCTCGGTGGGATGACGTATCGCGCTGGCTTCTGCTGATGCTCAACCATCATCGTCGTCTTGAGACCCCAAGCGGCGAGGTCTCGCTGCAGCGCCCTGTGTAGCTCCCGGCCTCGGCCTTCAAAGGCGCCGATGAAGAACGGCTTGACCGTGTTCTCGAGATTTGACATCCAGCCGTTGTTACAGCTGCCGCATACCGTCCCGACTTTCATGTCGAGGCTCCTTTGGAGCCAGGTCCGCTCCTCGTCGTCGCGGCCATCCTGAACCGTCTGCTGAACGTGTGGAACCGGCCGCTTCTCCGAGAGGTAGCTCTGGGACCACTTCGGCCAGATGTGCTCCTTCGTGATGTCCCCGGCGCCGCAGAAAGTGCACGTTCTAGGCATCGCTCGATGTTCCGCCCCTCAGCGGCGGACACGATCTTCATCCGCGCGCTGAGCCGGTTGACGGGGGTCTCCCGGAGGGGCAGTTACGGGAACTTTAGAGATGGCCCAGTGGCAACTTGCGTAGGTAGACGTAGCCGATTGCGTTCAGCCAGCCGAGCCCCGCGTTGACGAGAAGGACGGTTCCGAAGCGTCGTCCCACGCGACTGCGTCATCTGGCCGGCCGACCCGCTGCCAGTGAGCCAGGGCGAGTGATCTGGAGATTTGCGAGGCCCAGGCGCTCCGGCGGCCGCTCTCCCTGGGACGCACCGGCACTCGAGACGTAGCGACCACTACTCAGAGACGTGCTTATGCGGAGCGACGTCGTTTGGCGGTGATGGGCGCGACGAGCAGGCCGGTGGCTCGGTCTTCGCGCTCGATTGCGGTGGCGAGCTGCTCGGCGATTTCGGCGAGGTCTGCGTAGGCGCGTCCGACGGCGCGCATGCTGCGCCCTTCGCTGACTTTGTCGAGTTCATCGACCGCTTCATCGAAGCGTTCCCAGAGATCTTCTGGGCCGCGGCGTCCGCTGCCGGGCCGGAGTTCACACGGCGGTTTGGCGCCGCCGCGGGCGGCCGGCCATTCAAAACCGTCCTGGTGCGCCGCCTCGCAAGCGGCGGCGCGCTGGTTCGCGGCGACGGCGAGCTGGCGCAGGCGCTGTGAGAATCCGGCATCGGGGGGGGCGAGGACGTGGCCACGGAGCGCTTCGCGCCAGAGCTCCCGGGCCTGGTTGAAGGCTTCTTGTGAGTCCATCAGGCGCCGAGCATCCCGTCGGTCGGGTCAGCCGTTGACCGGGCGCCGCGTCGTTGGAGGGGTTTGGGTGGGGCGGTTGAGATGTCCCAGGGACTGTCGCCGTCAATGACGGGTGCGGCGCCGCGGATGCGGTCGATCTCCTGACGCGGGATGAGGAAGCGGTTGCCGATCCTCACCGCATCGACTTGGCCGGCGCGGATCCAGTTGCGGATGGTCTGGCTGGTGGCGCCGAAGGCCTCGGCTGCCTGAGAGACTGTGAGGAGCTCAGACCTGTCCACGACAAGTTGAGTATAGACAAATACGCAAAGTTTGCGCTATCGTTTTGAGATGGCTCTCAGTGGAGGGAGTGGAACGTTGACTCCGGCTGACGGAGAACACGTAGCGAGGGTGATTCCTCTCAGGCGGCGCGGGATCGCGACGCTCGAGCCGCCTATGGCCCGTGAGCCGCTTCAGGCAGAGAACGCCGCCTTTGACCCGGAGCTGGAGCCGACCCGGATCACTCTCCGCAAACGACCGACGCGGCGCCTGATGGCGCCGTTTGCGTTTCTGCTGCCCGGGCGGGTCACGGCGGTCACGCTGAGCGTCGCGGTCCTGAGCGCCGCGGCGCTCGTCGCGACGGCCATCGTCGTGACGGCCCCTTCGGCCAGGCCGGTCAGCCGTCCCGACGCGCTCGCCAGAGCCGAGGGAGGTGCGAGTGTTGAGACAGCGCCCGCAGCCAGACCCGGGGCGGTGAGGATCGAGCGTCACCTCGCGACGGCCGCTGAGCCGGCACGGTCCGGTCGGCGTTCGTCGCGTCACCTCTATCGCTCGAGGGTACGGGCGAGCCACCGCGCGAACCGGGTTGCTGCTGGTCACGCAGACCAGCAGCAGCTGACGCCGCCAAGTGACCCGACGGTCTCTGCGACGCCGCCGGTCACCGACACGCCCACGGTGGCGACGGCGGCGCCGGCCAGCCAGGCCCCGGCGTCAAGCAGTTCGAGTGAGGCGCAGTCTGCGTCGGCGTTCGGGGCGGCGGGGGTGCTTGGACCGGGGAGCTCACCGAATGGTTGACCCGAGCGAGAGGCGAGGTTGCATGTACCGGATCCTGGGGCATCTCAAAGCCAACATGGTGGGCTATGTGGCCCTGTTTGTCGCCCTGGGCGGCACGAGCTATGCGGCGGTGATCCTGCCGGCCGACAGTGTCGGCAGCCGCCAGCTCCGTAACGGGGCGGTCATCAACGCGAAGCTAGCGAACGGGTCGGTCGGGCCGAACAAGTTCGATCCTGCGAGCATCGGCGGGTCGATTCGGGAGTGGGCGTGGATCCGCCAGAACGCGACGGTCGCCTCGGGCAGCCGGGGCGCACGCGTGAAGCTCGCGGGCAATCAGTTCACCGTCAGCTGGGGTACGCGCTTTGGTGCGCGCTGTGCGGTAATCGCGACGCCGGCCTCCGTGGGCGTGCAGCCGCTCGCCTCGAGCATCGGCGTCGGTATCAACGAGCCGTCTTCAAAGCAGGGCAGCACCTCTGTACTGGTCTGGACATATGGCAATGCGGGTCCCATCCCAGCTCCGTTCTACATCGCCGTGGTCTGCTGAACGGCGGGCGCCGGCCCTCCGGCGTGGCGCACCCCGCCGCTGGGTAGCCCAGCTCGGGCTGGTGGCGGCGGTCACTGTGACGGCGCTGAAGTTCGCGGCGACTGCGGCGGCGGCGGGCACGATCTGGATTCAGTTGTGTGGCAGCTACACGCCTGCGGCGGGCAACAACGGCGGGACGGTCGGGGTCGCGCACACGGTGCTGCCCTCCAGCGGGATCACCGCGCCCTTTGACTGCCCCGCCGGTTCGGGCGCGGGCTGGCAGGGCCTCGACGTGCTCGGTTCGGGAACGGCGAGCAACGGCACCCGTGGGATGTGGGAGATCGACGCGCCGGCCGGCTTCTCGATCGTGCACTTCTGGACTGACGGGTCGGGCATGTCGAGTTATGGGGTCAACTCCGGTGGGCCGTGGGGTGGTGGCTGGTACTGGCAGGGCGGCGGTGCTGAGGTGCATGCTGGCGAGGCGGGCTATAGCTCACCGACGCTCGCGACGCCATACATCGGCTGGCAGGTCATCT
The DNA here is from genome assembly GCF_023330685.1 of Conexibacter sp. DBS9H8. GTDB lineage: Bacteria > Actinomycetota > Thermoleophilia > Solirubrobacterales > Solirubrobacteraceae > Palsa-465. The sequence continues at coordinate 1,589,030 of NZ_CP097128.1, read as the reverse complement.
GTGGCCAGTCGACGTGTAACGGCATCAACAATGCCGCTCAGATCGCCGTGCTCGGTCTCGGGATCGAAGCGACCGAACCGGGCGGGCCGACGCTGACTGCGACCCCCGGCAGCCTCGGTGCCGCCAGCGGCTGGGTGCGCGGAACCTGGCCGGTCGCCTTCAGCGCCGACGGACCAACCGGGGCGTGTGAGATGGACGCGACGCTCAATGGCATCGCGGTCTCTGAACCGCTCGTTCAACCGGCGAATGACACGACCTGGCATCAATGTCCGGCCGGAAGCTTTGACCAGCCATACAACACGGCCTCTGCGCCATCTCAGGCCGGGGTTCCGCTGTCAATGTGGGCCCAGGATGCGGCCTGGGACTACAGCACCAACACACCGATCCGCGGCGATGAGAACCTCAGCGTCAACATCGACAACGACCCCGTCACGGTCAGCCTGACCGGCCCGAGCAGCGCCCTATCGACTGCGGGCACCCAGTATGTGACCGCGACCGGAACGGCCGGCCCCTCCGGGGTCTCGGCGATCACCTGCAGCGTCGATGGCGCCAGCCCGCAAACCTACCCCGGCGCGACAGCGCGGGTGCCGGTGTCAGGCGTCGGCGAGCACACCGTCAGCTGCTATGCGGCCAACAACGCCCGTGACACGGCCGGGGCAGTCGCGACATCGGCGACGGAGTCCTGGACCCTCGATATCCAACAGCCGACGGTCAGCTCGATCGGCTTTGCCAAGGTGCTTGACCCAATGCGCTGTCACAAACGAGCAGAACTCATCGAGATCGCCGGACACTGGGCCCGGATACGGGCCCGGCATGGCCGTAAGGGGGTTCGCAGGTTCGTGCGCGCGCACCGGGCACGTGAGCGGGTGACCGTCTGTCATCCACGGATCGTCAAGGAGCGGGTCGCGGTCTGGAGGACGGTGATCCGACATCACCACAAGGCGCGGGTCAGACGGTATGAGACGCGCCGGGTCGCCGTCGACCCGCATCTCAAGATGCTCTCGCGCCGTCGCGTCGGCTTCGCCAAGACGACGACGGTCAGCGGCTGGCTGGGCAGCGCCACCGGCGTGGCGTTGGGCGGCCAGAGCGTGACGGTGATGGGCGCCGTGGATAACGGCACCGGCCAGTTCCGGGCGATCGCGACCGCGATCACCGCACCGAACGGGACCTGGAGCGCCCGCATACCGAAGGGACCGTCTCGGCTGATCCAAGCCACCTACAGCGGCAACTCGGCCTTCGCGCCGACGAGCTCGGCGCAGGTCAGGGAGGTGGTGCCCGCCCGGGTGAAGCTGTTGTCGGTCACACCGGCCGCAGTTCCGTGGGGCGCGACGGTCACGATCCGGGGGCGGCTCGAGGGCGGCTATCTGCCGGCCGCCGGGGAGCTCGTGCGCCTACGCATCGGCTATAGGACCGCGTACACGACCTACGGCATCGAGGAGCACGTCACCGGCCACGGGTACTTCCACACTACCTACACCTTCGGCGCCGGCGACCCGAGCGTGCTGCGCGCCTACTGGTTCCAGATCGCGTCCCTGCCCGTCGGGGACTACCCCTATCAGCCGGCCGCGAGCCGAAAGGTGACTGTCAGAGTCGGAGGAGATCCGCCGGCTCCCCGACGGCACCGGCACGGGCACCAGCACCGCAGGAGGACCTAAACTTCAGCTATGACCGCCAAGGAGCAGCTTCAGCACGAGATCGACGCGCTCGATGAGTCCCAGGCAGCGGTCGCCTTGGCGCTCGTCAAGAGCGCCCGGGACGGCACGGCGCTCGTTGACATCTACGGGACACCGTGGGGAACGCTGCTGTCTGAGGATGACGCTGACGCGCTCAAGCCCGGTCGGCGTGTCCCCATTCACGTTCCCTCGGGAATCCAGCACATCACGTGAGCCCTGGTGAGGTTCGCGTCCGTGCGGCCCACCGGTCGGACCTGCCCGCCCTGAGCACGTTTCGTTGCAGCACCGGTCTGGCGTGGGAGGACACGGTCGAGGCGCAGATCCGCGGTCCGCTGCCGGGCCGGTATCTCTCCTCACCCCCACAGTTCGACGGCCACCTGCTGGTCGCCGTCACAGCAGCCGAGGACGTGGTCGCCGTCGGCGCTCACCGGATCGAGCCGAGCTTCGTGCCCGACGTCGGCTACGTCGAGGTGGTTGCCGTCGCGCTGCATGCCCGCGGAACCGTGGTGGCGTTGGGGGATGGCGAGAAGGGAACGCTCGGTGAAATGATGCTGCTCACGATCATGTTGCAGATGGTCGACCTCGGGCGCCACCCGAGCACGTTCGCGCGCATCGACCGACGCAACGCGCGAAGTCTGGCCTTGTGCGATCGGGTTGGGCTCAGCGATGAGCGGCCCGAGCCGAACGACCGAACCCTTGTCCGGCGTTGGGGCGATCTGCCGTACTGAAAACGCCTGCCCCGGCCCGGACGCTGAGCAGGTCATGGCAGATTGGCCAGGTATCGCTCGAGGATCGAGCAGTCCATCGGGACGGCGTCGTGCCTGAGTGCCTCTGCGATGTAGTCGACGACAAGGGCCTGCAGCGCGGCATAGCCGTCGCGTTCGAGCTCTCGCTCGACGAGGTAGGCGCGGCCGTGACCGGACGCCGGATTGTCGGTGATGCGAACGACTCCGTCGACGCGTTGGCCATAGAGGATCCGTTGACCGGCAGGGACGCTGTAGCGGGCCAGTTCGGTGCGCTGGCCGACCGCGGGCTTGTGGCCGCGGGTCTCGGGGGTGAGGGTCGCGGTGCTCATGACCGCTCACTCCAGGTCGCCGTCGACCCGTACCCCTGGGTCTCCCAGCGCTGATAGTCGCTGGTCAGCGGCACATCACCATGGGCGTGGCGGGCGCTCTGCTCGGCCTCAAGTTCAGCGAAGCTGAAACCGGTGCTGGCAACCTGCTTGAGGCGCTTGATCTCAGCGCTGGCCTGCTGGACCGTGGCCGGGTAGGTGAAGGTGGTGCCGGTCCGTCGCGCGAGGCTCCGTAGGTAGGAGAACTGCTTGGCGGTCGGCGCCTTTGACTCGGACATCTGGGTGCTCCTTCGGGTCGGGGTGCTGGGCATGCCCGGCCCGTCACCGCGCCGCAGGAAGCTGTCAAGGGATTGGTAATCACCCTCGCCGTACCCGACCCGTCAGGGTCGGGGGCCCCCAATCCCTTGACAGCGAACGAGGACGCGGTAGGGCTACAGGGCTGCCCAGACCCCCGGCCCGTCAGAGCACGCAACAGACCAACGACGGTCCGTCGGTGCATGGATCCGGGCAGGGCCGGCGGCGAGCCGAACGGCCCGCCGCCCAGTCTCATCGCCGCGGTCAGGCGGCGCTGATGAGCTCCAGCGCCCGAGTCTTGACCGCGCCGTCGTCAATGACCCTGGCAAAGCGGTCAGTGCCGGCCCGCAAGGGCCGGTAGTAGTCGTTGAACTCGACGATCGCGTTGACCGCCGCCCACTTCGACCCGGGCGCGTTCCCGACCGTCTCACCGGACAGAAACAGCTCCACGATCCGGTCCTTGCGCTGCTGCCGTGTCCTCGCGACCCTGTCTGTGCCGGCGCTGTCCTCGGTCCCTGAGGGGTACAGCTCATCAAGCACCCCACGCAACTGCCGGTCAGTCATCCGCTCAGACGCCAACTGATCGCCGAGCATCTGGAACTGGGCGTAGTAGTCAACCGACAGCTCCAGCACCCGGCGGGCCTCATGCACCCGCCGGCCGATCTGCTCGGTGTGACGGATGCTGAAACGCTGGCGGGCCTTGGCGAGCCCCCAGTTCAGCGTGTTCTGACACACCACCCGTACCGGTGTGGTCGCCGCGATCACCGCAGTTGAGCCGTCATGGCTGTTCATCAACAACACATAGGCCTTGACCGGGTCGCCGCCGACCTCGATGTGATCAGGCAGGCTCGCCAGCACCCACACCTTGCGTCCGCCATTCAAGCTGCCGGCCGTCTCAAAGTTCATGCTCGTGCCGAGCAGCTGGTCGACGAACTTGAACGCCTCCCAGTTCTGCACGATCCGATAGCGCTCACCGACGATCCCCAGCACCTCCCGGTTGTCCTGCCGCACCGTCGCGTAGTAGCCGGGAATCTCCTGACAACGGGGATCCCAGATGCTGTTGGCCATCGCCACATCACCGCGGTCAACGGCGATCGGCTCCTTCTCAACACCCCAGCCAAGACCGGATGCCGCGATCGCCTCGCTGATCGACCTCGGCGCCTCCGGCAACACGGCCCCGAGGCCGTGCCACGGCGTCTCGCGAACTGAGAACATCGAGTCTGAGCTTGTGAGTCCTGCGGGCATCTTCACCCTCCATTTGGTTGATGGCCTCGCCGGTTGCGGGGCCGGTCAGCGAAGAGGCCGCACGCCCGCCAGGGCGTGCCAACATTGGCCCGACCGCCGGCTCCCGCAACCGGGGTAAAGCCTCTGCTGAGCTCCCGGTGTCGGCTGCCTACAGCGGCCTGGAATCCGGCCAGACGTAGACAGCCCCGCCTTCTACGTCCCGCTCATCAGGCGAACTCGTAGACGTGGCATCCATCGTGCGCGATCACGTCGAGGAATCTGAAGGCGAGAACTTCTGGCGGAGCCGCGCGGTACGGCGGCCCTCACGCCGACCGCGATGAACCAGCGGCACACCACCATCGCCAGCCCACGAGCAAACGGCGTCAAGCAAGATTGGTAGACGATTGGTAGAAAGCCGCACCGCCAACCGTTGCCGAGATTCGCAAAAAGGCCAGCATTTGCTGGCCTTTTCGAAGTAGCGGGGGCAGGATTCGAACCTGCGACCTTCGGGTTATGAGCCCGACGAGCTACCAGACTGCTCCACCCCGCGGTGGGTTTTTACTAATAGCAGGTCCTCGGTGCCGGGTGAGGCGGAGCCGTTGTGATGAAGTTGAGAGGAACCTGTGTTGAGATCGTGATCAAGGGTCCTTGAGTCGTGATGGGGAGCCGCGAGACCCTTGCGGCATGGCACCCATCGATCAGAAGCAGCGCGCGGAGCGCCGAATGTTGGACCTCTTGGCGGACTCGGGCCTTCCTCTCCCCGACGTCGTCGAGTACGGCGAGGCGTGCGTGCGCTTCCTGTGGATGGACCGCAAGGTCGCAGTGATCGTCGAGCTCGAGGACTTCGATGTCATCGACGCCTACGGCGGTTATGACCGCGAGGACGTGGCGGCGTGAGCCGCATGGCTCCTGCCGGCATCCCGGGCGGGAGCCCGCAGGCGTTCTCCCCGCGACCGATCCGGCCCCGGCGTGCCCTCGTTGTGGGGCTGTGGACTCTGGGAGGGTCCACAGCCCCGCCCGGGCCCGCTCGGGGCGACACTGCCGCGGGCCCGGGTCAGGCTCCGCTCGCCCAGCGGGCCGGGGCGACGAGATGCTGATAGCTGTAGACGCGCTGGAAGCCGAGGCGCTCATAGAGGGCGATGGCGACCGGGTTGTCCATCGCCACCTGCAGGTAGATCGACGCTGCGCGAGCCTCCTCGACGAGGGCGAGAACCAACTCACGACCCAGCCCCCGGCCACGGTGGGCGGCGGCGACAACGAGCGAGAACAGGCCCGCCCAGTCACCCTGCCCGTCTTCCACGACGATCCCGCTCGCGACCTCACCGAGCCGGCCGAAGACACCGCGTCCGTCCACGTGCGCGAACACGGTCGCGGCGTGGGCGGCGATCACGTCGGCATCGAGCGAGGGCTCACAGGCGGCCCAGTGGGCGAGCCAGCGGGGGGTCGGCGACCGTTCCGCGCACCAGTCAATGACCGGCTCGGCGGCGCCCACCCCAGAACCGTCGCGGCTCAGACGGTTGCGAGCCCGCCCGAGGGCGAGGACATCGTCTCGGGCGGCGGCCATCACCCAGACCCTCCAGGCGGTCGTCCACCCCGCCGCCCCCAGGCTTTCGGCCAACCCGACATGCAGCTCCAGCGGGGAGACCTGCAAACCCCCGCGGATCCCGTGCAGGGCCGACCAGGCGCGGATCCGCGCGAGCGCCTCAGGCAGTTCGCCGGGCGCGAGCGCGCGCCGCCGTGGGGTCAGGGCATGGCAGGAGCGGCCACGATCGAGACCGGGGGTTGCCCGCAGGATCCAGCCGTCGCTGAGTGACTCGACGATCGTCGGGGGCCACCCGCGCAGGGACGCCTGCTCGATCGCGTCGACGAGATCGAGATCGAGAGCCAGCGGGCCTCGATCTCCGGCTGAGGCGGCTGATCCACTCGCCCCGAACATCAGGCCGCACCGCACATCAGGCCGCGCCGCACATCAGGCCGCACCGCACATCAGGCCGCGCCGCACATCAGGCCGCGCCGCACATCAGGCCGCACCGCACATCAGGCCGCACCGCACATCAGGCCGCACCGCACATCAGGCCGCACCGCACATCAGGCCGCACCGCACATCAGGCCGCACCGCACATCAGGCCGCGCCGCACATCGGGCCGCACCGAAGCTCACCGGGGCTCCGAAGCCCGCCGACAGGACAGCGACGCGACCGTCGCCTCAGTGCGCCCGTCATCACGCAGCACCACCGGTGATCGCGGTCCCGGCTCGCGAACAGCCGCCGGCTGGGGGCACCCGTCGCGATGGCTCACACGCCCTCGGGCGCCGTCGCTGCGGAGGGGACCGCAGGTGCGGCGGCGAGGACGGCATCGAGCAGACCCGGGAAGCGCTCGTCAAGTGCCTCGCGGCGAAGGCGCAGCATCCGGCACTTGCCATCGACGCGCCGGGAGACGATCCCCGCCTCCCCGAGCACCCGGAGGTGGTGGGACTTGGTTGACTTGGCGATCGGCAGCTCGAGCGAGCCACACGTCCACTCACCACCCTCGGCGAGCGTCGCGACGATTCGCAATCTCAGCGGATCGCTGAGCGCGCCGAGGACGGCCGCGAGCTCGAGGTCGGCAGCGGCGACGTCGGACAGCGGGCCGGAGAAGGCCTCCTCACCGGCCGCATCGAAACTCGCAGCGCCGCCGGTGTCGATTGAGGCGCCAATTGAGGCGACGGCTGCATTGGGGTCGACGGCTGACCGCATCTCACCCCAATAGTACGAGAAACGTCGAACCGAGTGCTAGATTCGATGCTCTTCGTACTAATGCCGTGCCCGGTGTGTCACCGGCCGCCGTCTCAATCCGCGGCCCGGCGAACTCACGCCGGCGCCCGCCCCGCCGTTCTGTCCCCGACCCGCCGACCCGCCCGACCGGAGCCGCAGATGACGCTGACTGAGACGCCGACGCAGAGAACGCACCTCACCGCCACCCTGATCCTCGCCTGCCTCGCGCAGTTCATGGTCATCCTCGATGTGTCGGTGGTCAACGTCGCGCTGCCGGCAATCCGACACGCGCTCGGCTTCTCCGAGGACGGACTGCAGTGGGTCGTCAACGCCTACACGATCACCTTCGCCGGCTTCCTCCTGCTCGGGGGCCGCGCCGCCGACCTGCTCGGCCGCCGCCGGGTGTTCGTCAGCGGGCTCGTACTCTTCTCGCTCTCCTCGCTCGCCGGCGGCCTGTCAGACAGCCAGAGCATGCTCGTCATCGCCCGGCTGATCCAGGGTCTCGGTGGCGCGATCATCGCCCCCGCCAGCCTGTCGATCATCACCACCACCTTCACCGAGCCTGCCGAGCGCAACCGCGCGGTCGGGATCTGGGGCGCGATGGGCGGAGCCGGCGGCGCCGCCGGCGTGCTCCTCGGCGGAGTGCTGACCGACCTCCTCAGCTGGCGCTGGATCCTCTTCATCAACCTTCCGATCGGCCTGATCGCCGCGGCCGCCGCCCTGCGCCTGCTGAGTGAGAGCACCAACCCGCAGGCGACCCGCAACTTCGACCTCTCCGGCGCACTGACGGCCACCGTCGGCCTGTCGCTGCTCGTGTTCGGGATCGTCCGCACCGACACGACCGGCTGGGGCAACGTCACCACCGATGCACTGATCGCCGCAGGCGTCCTCCTGCTCGGCCTGTTCCTGCTCAACGAGGGGCGCATCGCCGCCGCCCCGCTGATGCCGCTGCGCCTGTTCGCCTCCCGCGCCCTCAGCGCCGCGAACGTGATCGTGATGCTCGTCGGCGGATCGACCTTCGGCATGTGGTTCTTCTTCTCCCTCTACCTCCAGCAGGTCCGCGGCTATTCCCCGCTGCACGCCGGGCTGATCTTCCTGCCGATGACGCTGGCGATCGTCGCCGGGTCGGTGATCGCCTCCCGGATCACGCTGGCGGTCGGAGCCAAGCGGCTGCTGATTTCCGGGATGGTCGTGCTCACCGTCGGCCTCGCCCTATTCTCGACGATCCAGGTGCACAGCAGCTACCTCGGCGGCATGCTCGCGCCCTGCCTGCTGACGTCGATCGCGATGCCGTTCGCCTTCATCCCCGGCACGATCACCGCGACAAGCGGAGTCGCCGCCCATGAGGCGGGCATCGCCTCCGGGATCGTCAACACCGCCCGAATGTTCGGCGGCGCCCTCGGCCTGGCGATTCTCGCCACCGTCGCCACGTCACGCTCGACGGCCCTGCTGCACCACCCGACCGCGGCGGTCCACACCGCCGACCAGGCCCTCGTCTCCGGCTTCCAGCTCGCCTTCCTGCTCGGAGCGGCGATGGCCGCGATCGGCGCCCTCGTGGCGATCTTCATCACCCCGCGGCGGGCCGTCGGGACCGCCCCGGCGCACCAGAACGCCCCGGCGATCGAGTTCTGAGCTCCAACAGCCCCGCCGGCCCCAGAACCGGCCCGCTCCCCGTCCGAGCGCGTGATCACGCACCGGCCCTGTGAGGCCGGTGCGTGACAATGGCGGGTGATGGCTCGCGTCTGTGTCACCCGCGCCCTGCCCGGTGCCGCGCTCAGCCGCCTGGCCGCTGCGCACGAGCTCGCCGTCTGGCCCGGAGCCCAGCCGCCGAGCCCCGCTGAGCTGCGTGCCCACGCCACCGGCGCGACGGCACTCATCACCCTCGTCGCCGACCGCGTCGATGAGGATCTGCTGAGCGCGCTCCCTGACCTGAGGATCGTCGCCAACTACGCGGTCGGCTACGACAACATCGACCTGGCGGCCGCCGCCCGGCACGGGGTCAGCGTCACCCACACGCCCGACGTGCTGACCGACGCGACGGCCGATCTCACCTGGGCGCTGCTGCTCGCCGCTGCCCGCCGGCTCATCCCCGCCGCCGACCACGCCCGCGAACGGTGGCCCGCCTGGCAGCCGGACGGGTTCCTGGGGGTGAGCGTCACCGGGGCGACCCTCGGAGTCATCGGGGCCGGCCGGATCGGCTCGGCGGTCGCCCGCCGGGCCGCCGGCTTTGACATGACCGTCCTCTCCTGTGGACGCGACCACGCCGGACTCGGGGAGCTGCTCGCCCGCTCGGACTTCGTCTCCCTCCACTGCCCGCTCACCCCCGCCACCCGCCACCTGATCAACGCCGGCACGCTCGCGCAGATGCCCTCGCGGGCGATCCTGATCAACACCGCCCGGGGCGGGATCGTCGACCAGCGCGCCCTCGCCGCCGCGCTCGCCGGCGGCCAGATCGCGGGGGCCGCCCTCGACGTCTGTGACCCTGAGCCGCTCCCGGCCGAGGACCCGCTGTGGCAGGCGCCGAACCTGCTGATCACCCCCCACATCGGCTCGGCGACGGTCACCGCCCGCACGCAGATGGCCGAGATCGCCGTCACCAACGTCCTCGCCGCCCTCGCCGGCGAGCCGGTCCCGAACCCGGTTCCGCACCCGAACGCGGTCTCGAGATGAGGGTCGCGGTGATCGACATCGGGACGAACACGACGCGGCTGTTCGTCGCCGACCTCGACGGTCGGCACATCTCCGCCGAGCTGACGCGGATCAGCCGGGTCACCCGGCTCGGAGCGGGGGTCGACGCCGACGCGATCCTCTCCCCCGCGGCCCTCGCCCGCGAGTTCACCGTGCTCGACGCGTACGCTGGCGAGATCGCCGAGCTCGCCGTTGACCGGACCGTCGCGGTGATGACGAGCGCCGTCCGGGACGCCGCGAACGGACCCGCCTTCGCCGCCGAGGTCCACGCCCGCTACGGGATCGACGCGCAGATCCTCACCGGGGAGCAGGAGGCGGCGCTCACCTACCGGGGGGCAACCGACACCGTCGCCCCCGACAGCGGCGAACGGATCCTCGTCGTCGACATCGGCGGCGGCTCCACCGAGCTCGTGCTCGGACACGGCCGCACGGCTGAGTTTCACGTCTCCGCCCAGGCCGGCGTCGTGCGCCAGGCCGACCGCCACCTCCACGGCGCGGAGGCGACCGCCGCCGAACTCGCCGCCCTCCGCGCCGACGTCGCCGCGACGCTCGCCGCCGGGGTGCCGCTGTCGCTGCGCTCAGGGGTGCAGCGGACGCTCGCGGTGGCGGGCACGCCGACCTCACTCGCGGCGATCGACCTCGCCCTGGACCCCTACGACCCGACCCGCACCCACGGGTACCGGCTCAGCCTCGAACGGGTTCAGAGCCTCGAGGCGCGGCTGCTGGCTCTCAGCGCCGACGAGCGGCGCAATCTTCCCGGCCTGCATCCCGATCGCGCCGGGGTGATCGTGCCCGGCACGGCGATTCTGCTCGCGGTGATGGACCTGTTCGGACTCGATGCGATCGAGGTCTCCGAACACGACATTCTCCGCGGCACGGCGCTGTGGCTCAGCTCCGGGGAACCGCTGGTGGCGCGCTGAGCCCGAGGCGGCCGGAGAGGTCGGCGCACTCGACACAGGCGGACTCGGGTATCAGCCCAAGACCGATCAGCAGCCCGAAGAGGCGACAGCCGAGGCAGAGCCCGAGCAGCGCCTCGAGGCCGGCCGCGGGCAGGAAGAGGGCGACAAGCACCTCGCCGACGCGGTGGTCGCCGGCAAGGAACCCGAGAAGGAGCGCGGCGGTGGCGAGGGCCGCCCCGATGCCCTGGGCAAACCGCTTGGGCGGACCAGGTACCGGCCGGCGCTCCCCGAGGCGGGGGGCGATGAGATTCTGGGCGGCCCAGCCGAGCGGGCTCAACCGGGGACCGGTGAGCACACGAGCCCAGAACCCGTAGGCGAGCGGCAGGGTCAGCCACCACCAGCCGGTCACCAGCAGCAGCACCGCCTCCATGAGGACGACCGCCGCGACGGCGCGCGCGGCCTTCTCGTTGACCGGATCGGGGAATGTGAAGAACACGCGAAGCGAAGCCATGACCCATACTCTACTGAGTCAATCGACTTACCCAGCGGGTCCTCGGCGGGCGTCCGCGGGAACCCAACCGCAGACCGCCGCGCATGGACGGATGTTCGATTGCGCTCTGGCCGTCGATCCCCGATCATCCCCGTGCGGGCGTCGACAGAATATGTTGACCACCGCACACATAGGCTGGGGCGAAGCCGCACAACGGCGCCTCCCGCCGCCTCAGCCATCTAAACCAGGCCCTTCCGGCACGTACCCCTGCCCGTCCCGTTTGGGCCAACCTGGATCGAAGGCCGTCTCCTACGGGAGGCGGCCTTCGTCCGTTCTTGGCCACTGACCGCTCAGGCGAGCCAGAGCACTCAGTGGAGGGAGACCGCTCAGGGAGATCATTCAGGCGAGATTGGCCCGGCGCGGGTAGGGCACCGACGGGTCGGTGAGCACGTTGACGAGCGCGGGACGACCTGCGCCGAGCGCCCGCTCGAGGGCGGCCCGCAGCCCGTCGGGCTCGGCGACGGTCTCTCCGTGCCCGCCAAGCGCCGCGACGACCTCGTCATAGCGCGTCCCGGGCGTGAGGTCAGCGGCCACCGAGTAGCCGTACAGCAGCTCCATCGGATGCTTCTCCAACGCCCAGATACCGTTGTTGGCAACGATCGAGACGACGGCGACGCCGTGGCGGACGAGCGTGTCCCAGTCCATCCCGGAGAACCCGAAGGCGCCGTCCCCCTGGAGCAGCACGACCTGGCGAGTGGGGTGGGCGAGCTTGGCGGCCAGCGCGTAGCCGGGCCCGGTCCCCAGACAGCCAAAGGGGCCGGGATCGAGCCAGCATCCAGGAGCGTAGGAGTCGAGCAGGCGACCGGCGAAGGAGACGAAGTCGCCGCCGTCCCCGATCACGATCGCGTCACGGTCGAGCAGGCCAGCGAGCTCGCCGTAGATGCGCATCGGGTGCAACGGGGCCCGCCCGTCACGCAGCTGGGCGGCCTCGGCGGTGCGGGCGTCGGTCTCAATCCGGCGCAGTGAGGGGACCCAGTCCGGATCAGCGCTGCCCGGGCCGGCGGAGCCGGCCAGCCCGTCCAGCAGCTCTCCGAGCGGCCCGATCAGCGTGTGGGCCGGCGTCCGGGCCGGTCGGTGGACCGGGGCGGCGACGTCAACGCTGATGAGCGTCGCCTCCGGCGCGAAAGCCGCCCCGAACCCGAGCCGAAAATCGAGCGGCACACCGACGATGACGGCGACGTCCGCCTCAGCGAGCGCCCGGGCGCGAGCGCGGGAGAAGGCGAGCGGATGGTCGGCGGGGAGGCAGCCGCGACCGAGCCCGTTGAGGAAGACCGGGATGCCGCGCGCCTCGGCGAGGCGACCCAGCGCCACCTCCCCCGCCCCCCAGTAGAGGCCGGTCCCGGCCATGATCACCGGCCGTCGCCCAGCGGCGAGGGCACGCGCCGCCGCCTCCAGCTCGGCACCGCGCGCCGGTCCGGCGCCCGCTGCGACCTCCGCAGCACCGCCGTCGATCCCCCGGCCCGGGTCCTCGCCGGCACCGAGCCGGTCAGCCGGTGCCGGCGCCACCGCGTCGGCGGGCAGGTGCTCGGGCGCGGAGCCGAAGATGAAGTCGAGCGGGAAATCGACGAACGTCGGGCCGCTGCGCGGCGCGAGCGCGGTCGCGATCGCCGCCTCGACGCGCGCGGGGATCGCCTCGGTCGACTCGGCGGTGACAGCCGACTTGGTGAGCGGCGCGATAAAGGGGACGTGATCGAGCTCCTGGAGGGAGCCCTGGCCCCAGCGCAGCGCCGGCGCCCGGCCGCCGAGGACGAGCATCGGCGTGTCGTTCTGCTGGGCCGAGGCGATCGCCGACATCGCGTTGGTGATCCCGGGGCCGGCGGTCAGCGCACACACCCCGAGGGTGCGGGTGACCTTGGCCCACCCCTCCGCGGCGAACGCGGCGGTCTGCTCGTGGCGGACGTCGATGATGTCGATCCCCTCGGCCCGGCAGCCGTCGTAGATCGGGAAGATGTGGCCGCCGGACAGGGTGAACAGCTTGCTGACCCCGTGGGCCTTGAGCCGCCGGGCGATCAGCGCTCCGCCGTGGAAGGAGTCGTCCATCTCAGGGACGCTACCGGCTCACCCGTCGGAGGCGTGCAGTCGGACCCCGTTCATCACCGCACCCGCGAGGATGATCAGGGCGACGACGTAGAACCAGCCGAGGACGATGATGATGAACACGATCGTCGTGCCGAAGCGAGCGATCGTCGAGATCGAGCTGAGATAGACCGGAAAGGCCGCGGCGAGGAGGCTGATCGCGACGGTCGCCGCCAGCGCGCCCGGCCACACCGCTCGCCACGGAACCCGGCGGTTGGGAACGCGGGAATAGACGGTGGCGAGGCACCCGAACAGCACGCCGACGCTGAAGATCAGGGAGGCGAGGAAGATGATCCCGTGCACGTGGCGGAGGGTGAAGGGGAGGTCCTCGGCTCCGGCCCGCAGCAGTGACTGGAGAGTCGGGACCATCACCGTCGCGAGCATCAACAGCACCATCACGAGCACCATCACGAGCCCGAACCGTTTCTGGGCCAGCCACGGCCGTGACGGCGTGTCGTAGATGCGGGAGAAGGACGTGTCGAGCGCCCCCCAGAAGGAGGAGGCGAGCCACAGTGAGGCGATCAGGGCGAGCACCCCGGTCGTCGGGGTCGAGGAGGCGACCTGGTGCAGCAGCGCGTCGAGCTGGTGGCGGGTCGTCCCGGGAAAGAACGCCTGCAGCGAACGCTCGATCGACTGCTCGGCGGGCGAGCTGGCGAGCAGTTGGCCGGCGACGAACAGTCCGAGCAGAGCGAGCGGGACGACGCCGAGCAGCATGTTGTAGGCGAGCATCGAGGAGAGCCCGGTGACGTTGGCCTGCCAGGCGCGGCGGCCGAAGGCGCGCAGCGGGTGGGGGACCGAGGCGTGTACGGCCCGGCGGGCGCTCACCCGTGCGCTGGGCAGCGCCCGGGCACGCCGCAGGCGCCGCTGGGAACGGAAGATGGCCATGGAGACGAAGGACATCCGGCAGCCTGATTCGCGGGCGCGGGCGATTGCCCTGCCCGCCGCGGCATCAGTCGTCGCTGCCGATCGCCGCGAAGTCCTCGGTGCTGGGATCACCCCGGCGGGCACGGATCGCCCGCTCGACCTGCCACACCTGCACGGGGACGGACTTGCCCTTCAGCTCCGCCGACCCGCGCGGCTCGAAGTGAAAGAGACCGTCGGGGAGCTCGGCGCGGGTCGCCTCGGTGATGAGGATCGTGTCCCCGGTCGCGCGGGTGACCTCCTCGACCCGCGCGGCCGTGTTGACCGCGTCGCCGATCACGGTGAATTCGACGCGGCCACCGCCACCGACGGTGCCGGCGATCACCTGCCCGGTGTTCACCCCGATGCCGACGTTGATCGTGCCGTCATAGCGGGCGCTGACGAGATCGGCGATTTCGAGCGCCGCCGAGGTCGCCGCGAGGGCGTGGTCGAGCAGCTCGTCCGGTGCGCCGAAGACGCCGAGCAGCCCGTCCCCGATGAACTTGTTCGCATGGCCGCCCCAGCGCAGCAGGACGGGCACGACGAGCTCCCAGAACTCGTTCAGCAGCGCCATCACATCGCGGGGCCGGGCGCGCTCGGAGAAGGCCGTGAACTCCCGGATGTCGAGGAAGAGGATCGAGATCTGACGCTCCTCCCCCTCGAGGTCCGAGCCCTCGCGCATCACCCGTTCGGCGAGCCCCGGGTCGACGTAGGCCGAGAACGCCTCCCGCAACGCCTCGCGCTCCTCCAGACCCTCAACCATCCGGTTGAAGGACTGGGCGAGCATGCCGCCCTCGTCGGTGGAGACGACCGGCACCCGCACGCTGAAGTCCCCCGCCTGAACCCGGTCGATCGCCCGGGAGATGTCCGACAGGGTGCTGCCGACCGTGCGCACGACGAGCACCAGCAACTCGAGGCTGAGGGTGAGCGAGACCCCGACCGCGAGCGCCCACTCGACGGCGAGGTGGTCGAGAGTCTGGGGGCGCCCCTCGTTCGAGAGTCCGGCGACGATCAGGGCGGTGACGATGTTGATCACCGGCGCCGCGAGGAACAGTCGCCAGCTCACGCCGAGTCCGGCGCGCTGGGCGTGGAAGTCGTCGGGCAACTCCGCGGAGAGGCGCTCGAGCACCGGGCGGCAGACGATCTCCATCAGGAAGTAGCGCACGACGACCGCACAGGCGATCACCGTCGTCCCGACGAGTGCGAGGATGACAAACCCGCTCACCCCGATCCCCAACCGCCAGGCAGCAAAGGCGATGAAGGGGAGGTAGCTGAACAGCAGAGGCAGCCGTGGTGAGCGACGGAAGTACTCGAGCGGAAGGCTCGCGAGGGCGCGCCAGGCCGCGACCGTGCCCTCGGGGGTCCGTTCCCCGCGCTCCCACGCACGGACGGGCGCGAACATCGCCCGGGTGAGGCGGATCCCGACGACGTTGTCGATCACGCACAGCCCCTGGGAGACGCCGACGAGCAGCCAGAACTGGCTCGCGTCCATCGCCACGAAGGCTCGGAAGAGCACCATCCCCCCGAGGAGAACGAGGTGCGCGCCGCCGAACTGAGCCCAGAGAAGGGCAAAGCTGTTGCGCCGCGCGAGAGCACGGATCATGCGGTCGACCGGGTCCTTCACAGTCCTAGTCTCCCACCTGACCCGGGGGACGCAAACGCCGCTGTCCGAAAAGGTCCGTGTCGTGCCGACTCGGACCGCCCCCGCTCCAGGCGCGGGCCGGGCTCACCCCGGTTCGGCCTCCAGGGCGTGAAAGGTGACGCTCGCCGCCGCGAAGGCGGACGTACGGGTGAGAGCGGCAAACCCCGAGAACCAGCCGTCGACGATCTGCACCGCCGGGGCGTCGGTGATCCCGCGCGCCTGAAGGGTGCGGCGGTTGGCGGTCAGGCGCAGGTCAAGCAGCGGGTCTTCGGCGGCCTCGAGGGCGTGGTTGACCGCCAGCCCGGAGGCGGCAGCCGCCTCGGCGATCAGGTCCGGCTCGGACGGATCGAAGCCGCCGGCGAAGGCGAGCCGCAGCGCCGCGAGCGCGAACCCGGAGCCGCAGCCGGCCAGAACGGCGTAGGCGGCCGCGCGGGAGACGGGACGAGCGTCGAAGGGGAACACGTCCGGCTCCACCAGCGGCAACCGGTGGGCAATCGCGAGGGCGCGGGCGTCGGCGAGCCGGGCGCCGGCTGGCCCCGCGGGTCGTCCGCTCATCATCGGCACCCAGGTGATCTCACCCAGCTCCCGTTCGATCCGCTCGGCGACGAGATAGGAGACCGGGCAGTCGAGGGCGAAGTAGAACGCCGCGGGCGGGCGGGCGCCGCTTGGCGCCTCCTCCGCCTCCGGGCCGTCGCCCAGCCGAGTGCGGCCGCCGTTGCGACGGGCCATCCGCTCGGTCAAGTCGATCAACTGTCCCATAGCCACCTCTATCGGTCAGATGCGTCCGAATCCTTCGGAAACTCGACACATTCGTGATGGTGGACCTCTCTGCCCACGCCTGCCCCCGCTCCAAAACCCGTCGCTTCACGGAAAGGATGGAGCGGCAGACCTCAGTGTTACGCCGTTCTCAGAGAATTTCTAGATCTTGGTGCAAGAAGGGGTGCAAGAAATCGGACATTTCCGCCCGCCGCCCGAACCGGTAACATGAAAGACCGAGCCAGTCGGGGGACCCGTGCTCGACAGCCATGACGGCTGTGATGACCGGCACACACTGATAACTGCGGGAGTCTCGTTGCCCCACGTTCCATCGCCCAAGCGGCATCCCTATGCCCAATGGTCCCCTGATGCGCGCGCGCTTGACATCGTCGGCGACAAGTGGACGCTGCTGATCGTCCGTGATCTCGCGGCTGGGCCCCGCCGGTTCGTCGAGCTCCAGCGCGTCCTGCCCGGAATCTCCACGGAGCAGCTGCGCTCGCGGCTCAACCGGATGGTCGCCGACGGGATCCTCACCCGCCAGCGCTATCGCGAGGTCCCGCCCCGGGTTGACTACGAGCTCACCCCCCGCGCGCGGGATCTCCTCCCTGTCCTCGGTGCGCTCGCGCGTTGGGGTTATGAGTGGGCGTGGTCGGCACCGCGGACCGGAGAACGCGTTGACGTCGGGGCGATCTTCCGGCTCGCCGCGGGCCTGCTGAGCGGCGCCGATGAGCCGACCGCCGTCGAACTGACCGTCACCGACGCCGACCCGGAGGGTCAGCCGTTGACCTACACGGTGCTGCTCGGCCGCAATGGTGCGGAGGTGCAGGCGCGGCCGGGAGATCTGCCGGCCGCCACCGCCTCGGCGACGACGGCAGGGTGGATCCGCGCCCTCACCCGTCAGGATCTCGGCGGCGTCAGGGTGGATGGAGACGCACAGCTCGCCCACCGTGTGATCGCCGAGCTTGGCCAGGAGGAGATCCAGCTCGCCGCCCGCGACCGTGGCGCCGGGACCGAGCCCGAGACCGGGGCTGGTGAGGCCCGCGCCGCGTGAGCGGCGCCGGCGGCCGATACCCGGGGCGGGGATCGAACCCGCAGCCGCCGTCAGGCGAGCGGTTTTTAAGACCGCCGACTTTGCCAATTTGTCCACCCGGGCTCCGAACGCGGATGTTAGGTGGCCTTGTCCGTTTCAGCCAGCGTTGATAGCGTCGCCACGAGGTTCCCTGTGATCGTCAGCACCCCTGAGATACCGACGATGTCCGATCGGGGCCTGCGCTCTCCCCTCATCCGCCTTCAGCCGGACTCCCACCTTGTCACCCGCCTGCGCGCGGGGGACGATCGCGCCTTCGACGTGATCGTCGACCGCTACCAGACCCGTCTGCTCAGTTTCTGCCGACACATGCTCGGCTCTCATGAGGATGCCGAGGACGTCCTCCAGGAGACCTTCTCGGCCGCCTACCACGCGATCCGCGCGGACGATCGGCCGATCAACCTACGCCCGTGGTTGTACAAGATCGCCCGCAACCGCTGCCTCAACCATCTCCGGCGAACGCCGGCGATCGGGCTGGACTCGATGGACGACCTGTTCTACGGACACGGGGAGAGCACGGCTGACCTCGTTCACCGGCGCGAGGACTTTCGGCTGTTGCTCAACGACATTCAGGCGCTCCCCGAGTCCCAGCGCACGGCGCTGATCCTGCGTGAGATGGACGCCCTCTCCTATGACCAGATCGCCGAGGCGATGGAGACGACCGTTTCGTCGGTGAAATCTCTGCTCGTCCGGGCGCGGATCTCCCTCGCCGAGGCTGGCGAGGCGCGTCTGCTCAGCTGTGATGATGTCCGCGCTCACCTCGCCGAGACCGCCGAAGGGCTACGGCGACGCGTGGCCGCCCCGGTCAAACGCCACATCAAGGCGTGTGCGTGTTGCCAGGGGTTCGAGCACCAGCTGCGACAGACCGAACGTGTGCTGACCGCCTTGTTCCCGCTGGCGGGCGTCGGTCCCGGCCTGTGGGGTCTGTTCGCCCGTCACGGCACTCGAACCCGGCAGACGAACTGGCGGCCCGCGCACGCCGTCGGACCGGCCGGGTCGGGCAGCGGGGTCAGCGCCGCCGCGGGGGCGAGCGCCACGAGCGCCGCCCCCACCGGACTGCTCGGCGCTGGGATGGCCGGGATCTCGGTCAAAGCGGCGGCCGGAATCACCGTGGCCCTGATCGCCGCGGGCGCGACGATCGGCGCGGAATCGTCTCGCTCCCCCTCCGAGCCGAGCCTGGCCCGTCCCAGCCGCACGCTCACCGCCACTCGCGGGCGAACGGGTCCGTCGGCAGAGCCGGGACGGCTCACCGCCGGGCGGAGGTCCCGCGGGCCACTCGATCTCACCAGCGGCGTGCGCTCATCGGCGCGGACCGCGTCCTCCTCCAGCCGGTCAGAGGCGACGCAGGGCGGTGACCGGGCAGGCACCCTCACGCCGACGTCCACCCTGGCTGGCCAATTCGGCGCCCTTGTCACCCATGGGTCCAGCACCAAGAGCGGACCGTCATCGTTGCCGAGGGTCCATACATCAGCCGGGCCGGGTTCCGTCGAGCTCGGGCCGGAGGGGTCCTCGGCCGCGACCGTCGGGGCCGTCAACCACGCCGGCTCGGCGGCCGCGAGCGCCACCGGCACGATGCTGAGCGGCGTGGCGCCCACCAGTCTGAAGGGATCGACGGCACCGAGCGTTCCCGTGCCACCTTCCGTTCAGGTGTCAGGCTCGACTCTGACCTCGGCGATCCTGGGCCAGACCACGGCCGCGAGTCAGACGTCGGGCACGCACCCGGCCGCGACGTCCACCTCGCTGACCGATCCCCGCTTCTGAGCCGCCGCCGAACCGCCTCAACGATCGCCTCAGGTTCGGTCACGACGCCGCTCAAGCGCTGCCTGATAGGCACCCTCGAGACGGCTGAGGGCGGCGTGTTCACCGTAGGGACCCGCCGTTGCCACGCGGGCGGACTCGCCCTGGTGACGGCGCTCCTGAGGGTTCTGCCACAGCGTGCGCAGCGCCTCCGCCCAGGCCCCGGGCAGGTCGGGATCGACGAGGGTTCCCCCACCCGCCTGCACGAGTTCGGCGAGCCCGCCGCGAGGTGAAGCGATCACCGGGACGCCGGCGGCGAAGGCGTCGAGCGCGCCGTAGCCGAACGCCTCCTCACACCGCGAGGGAACGAGCAGGACCGCCGCGCGGCGAAGCTGGTCGGCGAGTGCCTCCGCGTCCAACCAGCCGGTGAAGGCGACCCGCGCACCGCTGCGGCGGGCGAGCTCGGCCAGCCGCGCCCGGTCCGGCCCGTCCCCGGCGACGGTGAGCGGCACCCCTGCGCCCGCGGCCGCTCGGATCGCCGTGTCGTAACCCTTCTCCGGCACGAGCCGACCCGCCGCGAGGGCGTGGGACCCCGCATCTGCCACCGACCGGGGCGCCCAGGCGCCGTCGGGCAGGAAGTGCGGGACAACGCTCACGCGCGTCTCGGGCAGGCCGTGTCCGGCCAGCAGCGCCCGGTGGGCGTGGCTGAGGCTGATCAGCCGGTCGGTGTGGGCGAGCAGACGGCGCTGCTGGAGGGCGAGCCCGGCGGCGTAGGTGACGGCCTCGGGCAGCGGTCCGCGGCAGCGGTGCACGAGCCCGGGCAGCGTGTTGACCCCGCGACAGAGGTGGCAGGGGGCGCCGTCGCGGTAGCCGACGCCGGTCGCGCAGAAGAGACGGAAGTTGTGGAGGGTGAGCACGGTCGCCGCCCCGGCCGCGCGGGCGGCGGCGAGGGCTCGCCAGCCGAACCCGGGGTGGAGGTTGTGAGCATGGACCACATCGGCACCCAGGTCGGTGACGGCGGCGGCGACAGCGGCGGGATCGAGGCCGCCCACAAGCAGACCCCGGGCGGCGTCGAGACGTCCGATCTCCGTGCTGTCGCGCTCCCAGATCAGCGCACGATGACCGCGACGCTCGAGCAAGTCGGCGGTCGCCGCGACCGCCCGCTCCTCACCCCCGGGGGCGCGGTAGCGGTTGTGGAGCAGGAGGACGCGCATCGGTGGGCGCCGAGTGTGTCAAGCTCGCCCGCATGAGCGCCCCGCCCGCCGGCCGGGTCCCGGACCACCTCCACCCACTGCGGGTGACCGTGGTGATGCCGGTGGCCGCCCCCTACCGTGAGGGCCTGTTCCGGTCCGTCGCCGCGGACCCGCGGATCCGCCTGCGGGTCGTCTACCTGGACGCCAGGCAGCCGAGCTGGGACGTACCGGCCGGCTACTTCCACACCGACCACCCCTACCCGGCCGTGCACCTGCGCTCCTCGCAGCTGCCCCGCCGCGGCCGTACCCCGGTGATGGTGCCTCGAGGGATCCGCGCCGCCCTGCGCGCCGGTGACCCGGAGGTGATCGTCGCCTCCGAATACGGGCCGGCAGCGCTGGTCACCCGGGCTTGGGCGGCCCGGCGCGGCGTCCCCCACCTCCTCTTGACCGAGTGCACGGCGGCCGTCGATGACCACATCAGCGGCTTGCAACGCCGCCTCCAGCACGCCTTCGCACGGCGCGTCGACGGCGCGATCGCCGTGAGCTCACCCGCCCGTCAACGTCTGCTCGAACTCGGCCTCCCCGCCGACCGGGTCGCCGTCGCCCTCCAGGCCGCCGAGCTCGCGCACATCCGGGCGGCCCGGAGCACACGGGAGGCCGCGGCGCTCCGAGGCGACCGGGGCACGCGCGTGGACGAGCAGGCCGAGTTCACACCGGCGGTGGACGCGAACGGGGCGGCCTCGGCCCTGCGGGTGCTGAGCGTCGCCCGGCTCGTGCCGGACAAGAACCTCGCGCTCCTGTTGCGCGCCGCCGCGCAGGCCGCCGCCGAGCTGCCGCGGCCGGTCACCGTCGACGTCGTCGGGGAAGGGTTCCTGCGCTCCCGGCTCGAGGCGCTTGCCGGGGAGTTGCCGATCACCGTCACCTTCCACGGCCACCGGCACGGCCCGGAACTGGCCGCCCTGTACGCCGCCGCGGACGTCTTTGTGCTCCTCAGCGCCTACGAGCCCTTCGGAGTCGTCATCCGTGAGGCGGCGGCCGCCGGGCTGCCGATCATCACCACCTCCGCGGTCGGCGCCGCCCCCGACGTCGCCCGGGACGGGGCCAATGCCCGGCTCGTCCCGCCGGGCGACCTCTCGGCCGCCGTGGTGGCGCTCACCCGCGTCCTCGGCGACCCGGCCACGGCCGGGCAGATGGCGGCCGCAAGCCTCACCGTTGACGCGGAGACCGCCGGCGGTGAGGCCGCGGCGTTCATTGAGGCCATCCTCGCCGCCGCACGGCGTCACGGCCGCCAGCCGGCGGCTGCGGGCCACGGAGACGGGTGACGCCAACGGCGCCGGCGACGCCAACGGCGCCGGCAACGGCCACAGCCGCAACCACGGCGGCGGCGACGGCGTCGCCAGGGGGTCGAACCCGGGCCCACACCCAAGCCTCAACCTCTCATCAAGACTGAGAGATCGGCCTGATCGCCCGTGATCACGGGCGATCACAGTCTCGCAGCAGAATCGGCAGCACCTGATCGGCGAGCGCGGCGATAGTCCGCTCACGGTCGTAGAGGGCAAGCGCCTGACGGGCCGCCAGCTGGTATTCGCTGCTCTCGGGCGCCTGCAGGCCGGCCGCGAGGGCACGCGCCAGTGCTGCCGGGCTACGGTCCGTCGCGACATGGTCGGCGGCGAGGCTGCGGGCGAGGGCGAGGGCGGGAAACGGGCCGCCGGCCGGCGCAGCGACGAGCCGCGCCCCGGCAGCGAGTGCCTCCAGCGGCGCCTGGCCGAAGTCCTCCCAGGCGGCGGCGCTGAGGAACACCTGGGCGCGGGCGAGCAGCGCCCGGAACCGGTCGGGCTCGATCATTCCGAGCAGTTCGCAGCGCAGCGGCAGCGTGATGATCCCGGCGCGGCGGAGGAACTCCCGCGCCCACCCCGGCTCGATTCCGGTGACGAGCAGGCGGGGCCGGCTCGGTCCACCCGGACCGGCCGCCGAACCGGGGGCGCCCAGCGGCCTGGCGGGCTCCAGCCGTCCGGCGGGCTGAGGCGAGTCGGCGGACCCCGACGGTCCGGCACAGTCCGGCGTGAGCTCCCCCTCACGCTCGAGGTAGGCCTGCCAGGCGCGGCAGAGCAGCGTCAGCCCCTTGGCCTTGGGGTCGGGGACGTAGGCGACCACGAGTGGCTCCCGGAACGGGGTCGGTGCCGGACCCATGCGGACCGGCGGCGGGATGACGATCGCGCGGCGCACACCCCGTGGCAGCGCCTCCGCGGCGGGAGGGCTCCAGGGGAGCACGACCGAGGCCCGGGCCAACCGGCTCGCCTCAAGCCGGTGGAGAACCCGGTTTCGCGCCCCCGGGCGGTTGAGCCGTGCCGGCGAGTCGAGCCAGACCGCGTCGTTGCGTCCGGGAGCACTCGGAGCGAGCAGGGAGGCGGTGGTCGTCGAGAAGATGACGGCTCGGGGGCGGTGGCGCGCCAGCCCGGCGCCTACGGCACGGCGGGCCGCGAGTGCCTCAACGATGTCGTTGACCGGGTAACCGCGGCGCAGCCGTCCGGTCATGCCGATCCGCACGCCACACACGCGAACGCGGGCGCCCGCCGACGCGAGCATCGCCGCGAGTTCCCCGTCGGCGACCCGGAGACCCCGGGTTGTCCCCAGCGACAGGATCAGCACATCCACCCCGGCTCCCGGGCCGTTCACCCCCTCACCCCCCACGAGACGCGTGGCGGGCGCGGGGCGGCGAGCACGCCGGCGTAGGCGGCGAGGGTCGCCTCCCCGCAGCGCGTCCAGGTGAAGTGGGCGGCGACGGTCGCGCGGGCGGCGGTCCCGAGCTCCCCGAGAGCGTTCCGGTTCGCGTCGAGGCGCTCGATCAGCTCCGACAGCTCCGCCGGCACGCCAGGGGTGACAAGCAGCATCCCGGGCCCGGCGGCGGCGATGTCCTCCGGTCCCCCCTCCCCGCGACCGCCGACGGCAGGGACCCCGGCGGCCATCGCCTCGATGAAGGCGACACCGAAGGGCTCCTGCACCCCCGGCATCACGAACAGGTCGGCGTCAGCGAGCCGGGCGAGCGCGTGTGCATGGTCGAGCTGGCCAGTGAACGTGACGTGAGCGCCGAGTCCGAGCGCCTCTGCGCGTGCCGTCAGGGCGGACCGTTGCTCACCGTCGCCGATCACCGTCCAGCTCGGCCGACGGTCAACCGGAATCGCCGCGATCGCCTCGAGGACGGTGTGGTGGTGCTTGCGTGCCTGCAGGTGGGCGATGGTGATGAGCCGCAACGGCCCCGAGCGCGCCGTTGGGCTCTCACCCCCCCCGGTTCGGGCGGGGAGGTCGGCCCCGAGGTGGAGCACCCGAACGCGCTCCGGGGCGGCGCCGAGCTCGAGACACCGGCGCCGAGCCCAGCCACTGTTGGCGAGGACGAGCTGGGCGCGCGTGAGGGCGGCTCTCACCGCCCTCGCCCCCACGGCCGAGCGCGTCGGGACGTCGGTCAGGTCGGGCCCGTGCGCGGAGAGGATCAGCGGCACCCTGTGGCGGCGGGCCCAGCCGCTCGCGGCGTGACCGGCCGGCGCGAGCGTGTGAACGTGGAGGAGGTCAAAGGGCCAGCGGGCGGCAAGTCGTGAGAGGGCACGGGCGAGCGGTGGCGCCATCCAGTGGCCCCAGCTGCCGTAGGAGAGCGGGCGCGGGGGGCCGAGCCAGGGGACCGGGGTGACGGGGATCCCCTCCAGGGACCACGGACGCAGGTCGCGGCGCGCCCCGTCGAACCAGACCCGGAGGGCGTGCCGGTCCCCGCCGCGAACGCGCGCCAGGACAGCACGCGGCGGCACCGGGCGGCGCAGCGCCAGCACCTCGATCTCCACGCCCGCGGCGGTCGCCGCCACCGCCTGGCGGTGGGCCCAGATCCCGTGGACGGGGTCCGCGGGTGAGGGGTACCACTCGGCGATGACGGCGACCCTCACCTCGGCGCTCGGGCGGGTCGGGGCGGCCGGGTCAGACCGTGTGGGTCTGGCCCGGCTCGAGCACGACGACGTGGGAGGTCGTCGCCGACTCGACGTCGGACTTGAACTGCGCGACGTCGATCTCGATCGGCGGGAACGTGTTGTAGTGGCAGGGGATGACGTGCCTGGCCCCGATCAGTTCGGCCGCGTCCACCCCGTCGACGGGATCCATCGTGTACCAGCCGCCGACGGGCAGGATCGCGTAGTCGATCGGGTGGCGCTTGCCGATCAGCGCCATGTCGGAGAACAGCGCGGTGTCCCCGGCGTGGTAGACGATCGTGTCCTTGAAGTTGATCAGGTAGCCGGCCGGGATCGAGGCGTTGCCCTTGGGCGTCGTCGACGTGTGCCAGGCGGGGACCATCTTGGCCCAGCCCCAGTCGAAGCGGACGGTGCCGCCCATGTTGATGCCCGTCGCCTCAACCCCGTCCTCACCGAGTTCGTCGGCGATCTCGACGATCGCCACGACCGCCGCCCCGGTCCGCTTGGCGATCGCGACCGTGTCACCGAGGTGGTCGCCGTGGCCGTGGGTAATGAGGATCGCCGTCGCGTCGACGTCCTCGGCGGCGATCGCCGCCTTCGGGTTGCCGGTGAGGAACGGGTCGATGAGGACGGTGGTGTCTCCGTCGGAGAGGGCAAAGGCCGCGTGGCCCAGATAGCGGATCTCAGTCATGGCTGTCCTAGGTGTCGTGGGTACAAGGGAGGGTCGAGGCGACGGGGGCATGCCCGCCGAAGGCGACGGTCCCCGTCGCTCATACCGGGTGCAGGCGGGACACGGGGAAGCCGACGACGATCCCCGCGGCGAGGCCCACCCCGTCCGCTACCCAGCTTGCCTCCGGGGCAACCAGCGGCATCAGCGCGACGACGAGCGCGAGCACGCCGGCGCCGGTGAGATCGCCGTCATAGTCCTCACGGGCGAGGGCGGCCCGCAGGTCGGGCACCGCCCAGGCGGCACACAGCGCGAGGGCGGCACCGTTGGCCCCGTCGATGAGGCTGTGGGAGACCTGCAGGCCGACGGCGGTGCCGGCGGCCGCGCCGAGGAGGAAGACGACGGCCATCAGCAGCGTCCCGTGGCGGCGCTCCCACAGCGTTCCGAACAGGGCGATGACGCCGATCGTGATCACCGCGTACCCGGTGTTCTCGTAGACGAACGGGGCGGTGAACACGCGCCAGTAGTGGGGTTGCAACGAGCCGAAGGCGACGAGCTGGGAGAGGTTGACCAGGCCGGTCCGCCACAGCAGCGTCCCGGCGAAGCTGAGCAGAACGACGAGCGCGGTGCCGTAGGGGTGGGAGTCGTGACGGATGCCCGGGATCTCACCTCGGCGGAGCCGCGGCAGGGTCGGCGACGGCGGACGGTGCCGACGCTTCTCGGCGATCCGGCCGTCGCGATCGAGCTTGGGTGCGCGCTTCTGGATGCGGTTGCCGCAGTACGGGCACTCGGTGATGTAGGGGCTGACCTCGGCGCCGCAGTGCTTGCAGATCACGAACAGGTCAGGACCACCGGAAGCCACGCTCGGATTCTATAGCCCGCACGCCACGATCGAGAACACGGCGCAACCGGACGGTATCGTGACGGTCAATACCCGGCGGAGCGCTGGGACCTTCACACCGCCCCCACCCTGAACCGCGAAGGAGTGCCACCCATGGCCAGCGTGACCGAGTCCACCATCGACCGCATCTCCGAGCTGCTCGGTGACGACGCCGACGCTCTCCTCAGCCACACGTCCGAGACGATCGACGCGTCGATGCTGCACCTCCCCGGGCCGGACTTCCTCGAGCGGGTGATGCTCGACACCGACCGCAGCGCCCAGGTGATCCGCAACCTCCACCAGCTCTTTCACACCGGTCGACTCGCCGGTACCGGGTACGTGTCGATCCTTCCGGTGGACCAGGGCATCGAGCACTCGGCCGCCGCGAGCTTCGCCCCGAACCCGATCTACTTCGACCCCGCCCGGATCGTCGAGCTCGCGATCGAGGGGGGATGCAACGCCGTCGCCTCCACCTTCGGTGTCCTCGGTGCGGTCTCGCGCAAGTACGCCCACCGGATCCCGTTCATCGTCAAGCTCAACCACAACGAGCTTCTCACCTACCCGAACCAGTTCGACCAGATCCCCTTCGGCAGCGTCCAGCGCGCCTGGGAGCTCGGCGCCGCGGCGGTCGGAGCGACGATCTACTTCGGCTCCGATCAGGCAACCCGGCAGATCCAGGAAGTCTCCGCGGCCTTCGAGGAGGCCCACGAGCTCGGGATGTTCACCGTCCTCTGGTGCTACCTGCGCAACCCGGCGTTCAAGCAGAACGGCACCGACTATCACCTCTCCGCCGACCTCACCGGGCAGGCCAACCACCTCGGGGTGACGATCGAGGCCGACATCATCAAGCAGAAGCTGCCCGAGAACAACGGCGGCTACCTGGCGATGCAGGCGATCGACAAGAGCTACGGCAAGACCTCCAAGCTCGTCTACGAGAAGCTGACGAGTGACAACCCGATCGACCTGTGCCGCTACCAGCTCGCCAACTGTTACATGGGCCGGGCGGGCCTGATCAACTCCGGCGGTGCGTCCTCGGGGGCGACGGACCTCGCCGAGGCGGTGCGCACCGCGGTGATCAACAAGCGCGCGGGTGGCACCGGCCTGATCTCCGGGCGCAAGGCCTTCCAGCGCCCGATGCCCGACGGCGTCGCGCTGCTCAACGCGATCCAGGACGTCTACCTCAACCGCGAGATCACGATCGCCTGAGCCGTCAGCCGGGCCCCGGGGGTGACCGCGCCGCCTCGCGGACGCACACCCCGGGGCCCGGGCCTCGCCGTGAGCCGGGCCGGGGTGGTCGGCCACCACCGGGCCCGGTCCTCTTCCGGCGACCGGCTCCTGACTTCTACACTCACGCCGCGATGTCTGAGCACCATTACGGCATGCGGATGCGCCAGAGCCTCGCCCAGTTCGAGCGGGCGTTCCTCGTCCAGCAGCAAGAGGAGGAGCGACGTCGAGCGGAGCTAGAGACCGAGTTGGCCGCCCGGTCGCGCGCTCGTTTCCGCGCCCGTCAACAGCAGCGCAGCTCCAAGCGGTTCTACCTGCTTGCCCTCTCGCTCGTGGCGACCGCGGTCGTGGTGACGGCGGCGATGCTCGGCACCCTCTACATCCTCCTCGTCTGACGCGCTCACAACCGCGCCTCCTCCCCGGGATGCCGGGCGGTCAGGTCGCCGGCCCGCCCAGGTCGCGCAGGGCGGCGTCCACCTCGGCGACCACCTCATCCCCCGCGCCCGCGAGTCGTTCGTCCTGAATTTCGAGATAGACCTCGGTACGGAACACCGGCACGTGCCGTGGCGCCTGGATTCCGATGCGGACCTTCTCACCCATGATGGCGAGCACCGAAACCTCGATCTCGTCACCGATCATGATGCTCTGGTTCGGCTTCCTCGTGAGTACCAGCACTGGCTGCCTCCCTGCTCGACGTGAACCCTCAGCGCACCAGTGCGCTCAGGTTGCGGCACCGACCCCGGCCGAGTCAGCAACCTCGCGCGAGCATACCGGCCCGGCCCGGGCGCTGACAACCGCCAGTACCGACAGCGCCGGCCGAGCCGGTGCGCTCGGGCCGCCGGAACCCGGCCGACAGGGCGCCGGGCCGGCCCCGGCGGGACGGGCGGGGCGCCGGGCCGCGCGACCTTGACTATTCTCAGCTCTCAATGCCAAGAAAATCTTTGAGGCCGGAGCTGAACCGGATCCGTGGCTGGGTGCGCCAAGGGCGCACGGACGCGTGGATCGCCCATCAGCTCGAGGTCACCGTGCAACAGATCCAGGCCTTCAAGCGTGAACAGGCGCTCGAGCCCGGGGGCGACCCCGACGGCGTCGAGATCACCGTCGACTTCGATGAGGAAATCGACTTGCGAGCCGAAGATGACGCACTGATCGCCGCTGAGCTTGACGCCGAGGCCGAAGCCCGAGCCGCCGAGGAAGCCGCCGCCGCCGAGGCCGCCGCCGAGGCCGCCGCCGCAGCCGCCGCCGCCAAGGCCGCCGCCGGCGAGGACGACGAGAGCGACGGCGAGGAGGACGACAAACCCAAGCGGCGGCGCGGTCGCCGCGGCGGTACACGGACGACCCGGCGCAAGAAGCCCGTCGGCCCGCTCGAGGCGACCTTCGACCACGGTGAGGAGGGCTACGGTCTGTGGCTCGACCCCGCCGTCGAGGACGACCCCGTCTACGCCGAGTACTGGGCCGGCCACCGGCCGGTCGAGGTGACGATCGAGGAGGACCAGATCATCATCCGCCGCGTCGTCACTGAGGCTGAGGCGGACGCTGAGGCCGACGGCGACGACGACGAGTGAGCGCCGCGGGGGGCGCGGAGCGGGGCCCTGTGACGGGCTCTCTCAGCTCCCCTCGGACTCCTCCGGGAGCCGGCGGCGGCCACCGCCGTAATCGTAGGCGCGCCGGACGTAGCGGCTGAAGGCCGCTCCGATGATCGTCGGCATGTCCCAGGCCTCGGGATGCTCGGGCATCAGCCGGGTCGCGAGATCGAAGCACCAGTCATTTCCCTCGAGGTAGAGCGCACCGAGGGCTGCGGCTGAGAACGGCGCACCGAGCCGGCGGCGCAGTTCGGCGACGACCGCATCGATCACCACCTCGAGCCGGCGCCGCTGGGCCGGGTCGGCGGCCCGCAGCCGCCGATCCCCGTCATCCCAGAGCACCGCGAGCGCCTCGAAGTCGATCTCCGGCTCCATCAGGAGCGCCTCCGCCTCGGGCTCAGTGGGTGATGATGAAGGACTGCTCCCCGCGCCCGACCATGCCGAGCTGACGGGCCCGGGCGAGGATCGTCGCCCGCTGGGTGAGTGCGTGCTCCTCCGCCAACAGCGTCCGGTTCTCGGCCGCGAGACGGTGGACTTGGGCGAGGCCGCGCTCGGCCTGGGCGTGGCGGGCCAGCAACCCGGCCAGACCGGTGATCCAAAGGTAGGCGATCAGTGCGAGCACGGCGATCATGCCGCCCCGGGCCGCCCGATCCCAGCGGATCCGTGACAACGGCGCCCGGGAACGGACCCGCCGCGGCGCGAAGCCCGCCGCGGCAGCGCTCCGCGGCCGGGGTGACGAGCCGGCGCGCGTCGCCGAGCGGTCGCTTCGGGACAGTGAACGGGCAGCAGCAGAACGGGCGGGCGGCATCGACTCGCTGTGTCCTTCGACACCCGCCGCGGCGCTCCTCCCCGGGGTCGCGCCCGCGATTCAGACATCCGCCGCGGCGCTCCTCCCCCGTCACGGCCCGCGGCTCAGATCCGGAACACCGAGCGACCCGGGTACTCGGCCTCGGGCCCGAGCACCTCGGCGATCCGCAGCAGCTGGTTGTACTTGGCGACCCGATCGGTCCGAGACGGAGCGCCCGTCTTGATCTGACCGCATCCGGTCGCGACGGCGAGGTCGGCGATCGTCACGTCCTCGGTCTCCCCCGAGCGGTGCGACATCACCGCGGTGTAGCCGGCCTCCCGGGCCATCCGGATCGCCGCGAGCGTCTCCGACAGCGTGCCGATCTGGTTGACCTTGATCAGGATCGAGTTGGCAACCCCCGCGTCAATGCCCCGCTTGAGCCGGTCGGTGTTGGTGACAAAGAGGTCGTCGCCGACCAGCTGGATGCGGGAGCCGAGCCGGTCGGTGAGACGCCCCCAACCGGTCCAGTCCTCCTCGGCCATCCCGTCCTCGATCGAGACGATCGGGTAGCGGCCGGCCAGCTCGGCCCAGTACAGCGACAGCTCCTCCGCCGACAGCGCCCGCCGTTCGTGGGTGAGCACGTAGGACCCGTTCTCGTAGATCTCCGACGTGGCCGGGTCAAGCGCGATGAACACCTGCTCCCCCGGGACGTACCCGGCCGCCCGGATCCCGGCGACGAGCACCTCGAGCGCCTCCTCATTGGAGGCGAGGTCAGGGGCGAATCCCCCCTCGTCACCGACGGTCGTGCCGAGGCCGCGGTGCTGCAGGGTCGCGCGCAGACTGTGGAAGACCTCCGCCCCAACGCGCAGAGCCTCCGGGAAGCTGTCAAAGCC
Organism: Conexibacter sp. DBS9H8; assembly: GCF_023330685.1. Classification (GTDB taxonomy): domain Bacteria; phylum Actinomycetota; class Thermoleophilia; order Solirubrobacterales; family Solirubrobacteraceae; genus Palsa-465. Next base: position 1,558,506 of record NZ_CP097128.1, on the reverse strand, counting down.
GGCGGGGACGATCATGAACTCCTGGAAGTCGACCGAGTTGTCCGCGTGGGCCCCACCGTTGAGGACGTTCATCATCGGCACCGGGAGAATATGGGCGCTCTCCCCGCCGAGGTAGCGCCACAGTGGCAGCCGCTCCTCCGCGGCGGCGGCGTGGGCGGCGGCGAGGGAGACGGCGAGGATCGCGTTGGCGCCGAGGCGGGATTTGTTCGCGGTCCCGTCGAGGCTGATCAGCGTCCGGTCCAGCGCCGCCTGGGCGGAGGCGTCCATGCCGCGGATCGCCGCGGCGATCTCTGCGTTGACGTTCTCCACCGCACGGGTCACCCCGCGACCGAGGAAGGCGCTGCCGCCGTCCCGCAGCTCGGTCGCCTCGAACTCGCCCGTGGAGGCACCGGAGGGGACCGCGGCCCGACCCCATGCCCCCGACTTCACGCTCAGCTCGACCTCCACGGTCGGGTTGCCGCGGCTGTCGAGGATCTGGCGGGCGTGGACATGTTCGATCTGGCTCATGGGGTGGGGGGCTCCTGTCTGCCTGCTTTCAGGGCCGCACGCGCGTAGAAGGCGAGCTGCCGGTCAGAGTTGAGATCGTTCCAGCTCTCCCCGCAGGAGGCGGCCTCCTCCACGCCGGCCTCCACGCGGGCACGAAACCGGTCGGCGGAGGCACGCAGGGCAAGCTCCGGGTCGACCTTCAGCTTGCGGGCAACGTTGACGCCGGCAAACAGCAGGTCTCCGAGCTCGTGGAAGCGTTCCTCCGGGGTCGTTGCGGCCCCGACCGCCACGAGTGCGTCAGCGACCGCGTCCCGGGCGGCGGCCTCGCTGGCGGGGTCAAAGCCGCTTGAGGCGGCCCGCCGCTGGAGCTTGCGGGCATACAGCGGGCCGGGCAGGTTGGCGGGCACCTCCCCGAACACACCCGGCTCCCGGCCCGGCTCGGTCGCCTTGATCGCGTCCCAGTTGGCGAGCACCTCCGCGGCGGTCGCGGCCTCAGCGTCCCCGAACACGTGCGGGTGGCGACGGATCAGCTTCTGGGCCGCGTGGCGGGCAACCGCACCGAGATCCCCGGCGTTCCGCTCCTGCAGCAGCAGAGCGAGGAAGTGAACCTGGAAGAGGACGTCCCCGAGCTCGTCCAGCAGCTTGGCGTCATCGCCGGAGTGGGCGGCGTCGGCCAGCTCGTAGGCCTCCTCGAGGGTGTGGGGGACGATGCTCTGGGCCGTCTGCTCCCGGTCCCAGGGGCAGTCGGCGCGCAGGCGCCGGACGATCGCGTCCAGGCGCCCGATCGCGTCGGTGATGTCCTCGGCGCCGTCCACGGCGGGCGCAGGTTACTTCTTCTTCGTGTGTGACGGTGTCGTCGCGCCGCTCTCCGGGTTGACCGTCACCGTCGAGCCGGCGGGACTCGTGCTCGTGCTGCTCGGCGCCGTCACCGTCGAGCCGGCGGCGCTCGAGGGAGCCGTCGTCGTCTTCGGCGGCGTGTAGCCGTGACAGTCGACCATCGAGTAGGCCGGCTGGCAGTAGGTGGACGGCCCCCACTGAGCCTTGACCGTCTTGTCGATCTTCGCCTGGGCGGCCGTGTCGTACTGCTGCTGGAGCAGGGTCTTGATCTCCGCGGTCACCTTCGACAGCGGCTGGGTGACCGCCGGGGTGATCTTGGTCACCTCAACGAGGTAGTAGCCGAAGGTTCCCTTGACCGGGCCCTCGAGCTTGTTCAGCGGCGCGGAGAAGATCACCTTGTTGACCGCGGCCTCCTCCTGCCCACTCTGCAGGCCGGTGATCACGCCGCCGGTCGCCTTGCTCGCGCTGTTGGTCGAGTACTGCTTGGCGACGCTCGCCCAGCTGCGGCCCGCCTTGACCGCCGCGAGCGCCGCGTCGATCGTGCTCAGTGAGCTCGTCTGGATCAGCTTGACGTTGCGGGACTCGGGGCTGCCGAACTGGCTCTGGTGGCTCGCGTAGTACTGCTTGATCCGGGCCGGGGTGATCTTCGGGACCTGACGGCTGATCAGGCGCTGGAAGAGCGTGTTGACGCGAAGGCGGAAGGTGATGTCCTGGGGGGTCTCGCCGGTCTCGACGAGGAACGCCTTGTACTGGGCGGTCGTCGGGAACGTCTGGGCCTTGGCGGTCTTATACGCCTTGGCGGCGTCGGCGGCCGTGTAGCGCAGGCCGTCCTTGTAGGCGGTTCCCTGATACCAGTAGGCCTTGATCAGGAAGTCCATCACCTGGCTGGAGAGCTGGGCGAAGAGGAGCTTGCAGTCGTTGCGGATCGTCGCCGCCGGCGTCTTGGCGTAGGTGGCGATCTGAGCGCGCACCTGAGCGATGCAGCCGGTGAAGCTCGGCGGGTCGGTCGGGACGATCACCGGGCCGCCGCTCTGGGCGGCGTTGCCCTTCTCCGCGACGTACATCCAGTGGTTGAACGCCTGGGTGGAGATCGGGTTGCCGGCGACCATCGCCACGTCAGAGGCGGGGACCGTGGTCGAGGAGCCACACGCCGCCACCGCGACGATCACAACAAAAACGGCGCCGAGCGCCGTGACATACCGCATTATCTTCGTTCTCACGAGGGCGGATCGTAGCGGCCCCGCCGTCGACGGGTCCGCAGCGGTCGCCGATTCCTTACGAAGTTGTTAACGCCTGGGCCCGCTCGGCGGGGGCCGCATCGGCCTCCTCGGCACCCGCCCGCAACAATCCGAGCAGCGCGTCGGCGACCCCGAGCACCGCGGGGAACTGGGCGGCGGTGATCTGGTTCGCGCCGGCGTCCCCGACCCGGACCGACAGCTGGGAGCGGCCCGACTCGTACACGGCCGCCGGAATCTCGGCGCGCAGCGCCTTGGCCTGGGCGGAGGTGAGGCCGACCGGTGCGACGGCGAGTCGGCCCTGGCGGAGGGAGACGCTGTCGACCCCGGCCTGGCCCAGCTTGATCCGGGCGATCTGCAGGGAGATGAGGTTCTCCAGCGGCTCGGGGATCGGCCCGAACCGGTCGACGAGCTCGTCGGAGAGGAGCCCAAGGTCGGCCACCTCACGCGCCCCGGCGATCCGCCGGTGCACGTCCACCTTCGCCTGCTCATAGGGGATGTAGGCAGCCGGCACGTAGGCGTCGACGTTGACGTCGAGGCGGACGGGCTCCCAGTCGGCCTCACCGTCCTCCCCGTCGACGCCCGACAGCGCCTGGACGGCGTCGTCGAGCATCTGCATGTAGAGCTCGAACCCGAGCGCGGCGACATGCCCGGACTGCTCGTCCCCGAGCAGGTTGCCCGCCCCGCGGATCTCGAGGTCGCGCATGGCCACCTTGAATCCGGCGCCGAGCTCGGTGTAGTCGCTGAGGGCGGCGAGACGCTGGCCGGCGTCGGCGGTCAGCGTCGCCGCTGACGGGTACAGCAGGTAGGCGTAGGCCCGCTCACGCGAGCGGCCGACGCGGCCACGGATCTGGTAGAGCTGGGAGAGGCCGAAGGTGTCGGCCCGTTCGACGATCAACGTGTTCGCCTGGGGGATGTCGATCCCCGATTCGATGATCGACGTCGCCACGAGCACGTCCGCCTCGCCGCGCAGGAACGCCATCATCTGGCGCTCGAGTTCGCCCTCCTCCATCTGCCCGTGGGCGACGGTGAAGGACATCTCCGGGCACAGGCCACGCAGCCGGACGGCGACCTCGTCGATGTCCTCGACCCGGTTGTGGAGGAAGAACGCCTGGCCGCCGCGGGCCTTCTCGCGCAGCAGCGCGCCCTTGACGAGTGCCTCGTCGTACTCGCCGACGTAGGTCTTCACGGGGCGGCGGCCCTCCGGGGCGGTCTCGATCACCGTGATGTCGCGGATCCCCGCCAGCGACATCTGCAAGGTCCGCGGGATCGGGGTGGCCGACATCGCGATCACGTCGACCTTCAGCTTCATCTGGCGCAGCAGCTCCTTCTGCTTGACGCCGAAGCGCTGCTCCTCATCGACGACGAGCAGCCCGAGATCCTTGGCACGCACGTCCCGGCTCAACAGCCGGTGGGTGCCGATGAGGATGTCGACCTGCCCGGCGGAGAACGCCTCGATCGCCGCCTTCTGCTCGGCGGCCGGCCGGAAGCGCGAGACGTGCTCGATCCGCACCGGATAGTCCTTGAGCCGTTCGGAGAAGGTGCCGAAGTGCTGCTGGGCGAGGATCGTCGTCGGCACGAGCACCATCACCTGCTTGTTGTCCTGCACCGCCTTGAACGCCGCCCGCAGCGCGACCTCGGTCTTGCCGTAGCCGACGTCACCGCAGATCAGCCGGTCCATCGGCCGCGGCGCCTCCATGTCCGCCTTGACGAACTCGATCGCGTCACGCTGATCGGGGGTCTCGGTGTAGGCGAAGGCGTCCTCGAACGCCCGCTGCCAGTCGGTGTCGGGCGAGAAGGCGAACCCTTCGCGGCGCTTGCGTTCGGCGTACAGGTTGAGCAGCTCGCCGGCGAGCTCCCGGGCGGCCTTGCGCGCCCGCGACTTGACCGTCTCCCAGGACTTGCCGCCCAGCTTGGACAGGCTGACGCCCGCCCCGCCGACGTAGCGGCTGATCTTCGCGAGCTGGTCGACGGGCATGAACACCCGGTCTGAGCCGGCATACTCGAGGGTGAGGTAGTCGCGGGTCACCCCGGCGACCGTCTTGGTGTCAAAGCCACCGAAGCGGGCGATCCCGTGGTCCTCGTGGACGATCAGGTCGCCGGTCCGCAGCTCCGTGAAGGACCGCAGCGCCCCCCGCCGGCCGATTCGGCCGGGCCCCTCACCCGCCTGACGGCGGCGGAAGAGCCGGTGCTCGGGGATCACCGCGAGCTCGAACTGGGGGGCGATGAACCCCTCGCGCAGGCGGCCGTGGGCGAAGGACAGGGGCGCCCGGGCTGCTGCCGGTCCACCGAGACCGGCATCAGCTCCACCCGTTCCGGTCGCCAGCCAGGCGACCTTGAGCCGCCCGAGGTTGTAGGCGGCGCGCTCGCCCTCGCCCCGGTTGGGCCAGACGATGACGGTCCGGTAGCCGCTGCGGGTCAGCTTCTCCAATTCCGGCTCGGCGGCGGCGATCCCGCGGGCGGCGATGTCGGCCGCCTGGGCGCGGAAGCTGAAGGGCTGGTCCTGCTCGAGGCTGGAGAGACGGATCCGGGCGCGACGGTCGATCTCGGCGCTGACCGTCTCGGGCGCGAGGTAGAGATGGTGGGCGTCACGGTCGTGGAAGGCGGCGCTGACGTCCTGGAAGTGGTCGGCGAGCGCGGGGGCGAGCTCCTCCTCGGCGGCGAGGATCACCGGGGCGTCGGTGAGCTCGAGGAAGGCGCGGAAATCCTCGGTCGGCAGCAGCTCGGTGATGTCGGGCCGGTTGTCGTCCTCGGCGGCGAGCTCGGCGAGCTCGCGGTATTCGAGGGTGAGCTCGGCGGCGGGGGCGATCTCCACCCGCTCAAGCGTTTCGAGGCTGCGCTGGGTGAAGGTCGAGAAGGCACGGATGCTCTCCACCTCGTCCCCGAACAGATCGACCCGGACGGCGCGGTCCTCGGTGGAGGGGAACACGTCGAGGATGTCCCCGCGGACTGCGAACTGGCCCCGGTCCTCCACCTGGTCGACGCGCTCGTAGCCGGCGGCGACGAGGTCGGCGGCGGTCTCCTCGAGGTCGATGAGCTCGCCGCTGGCGACGGTGAACCCGTGCGGGCGCAGGCTCGGGTCGGGAACCTTTTCGGCGAGCGCGACAGCGGAGACGACGACGACCGGTGCGCGGTCGCCGGCCGGGTCGAGTAGGGCGTCGAGGGCAGCGATCCGCTGGCCGATCAGGTGAGCGGGCGGGTTGAGGTGCGACTCATAGGTCACCCCGCGGGTCGGGTAGTAGCGGACGGTGCGCGGGGCGAGCCAGGCCCGCAGGCTCGCGGCGAGGTCCCGTGCCTGACGGTCGTCGCCGGCGACGACGAGCATCGGCGTCGAGGGGTCGCGGTGGGCGAGCGCGGCGATCAGGTAGGGCCGCAGGACCCCGGAGACGAAGGCACGTCCACCGTCGGTGGCCAGCCGGGCCGTCTGGGGATCGCGGTCGGCGTGATCGAGCAGCTCGGCGAGCATCGGCTCTGCTCAGTCTAGGCGTCGTCGGGAGCGGCTTCGGCGGCCGCGATCAGCGCGGTGGCCGCGGCGACGCCGGCGTCGACGAGGTCAGCGACCGCGTCCGCGGGCTGACGGAAGCGGCCGAGCACGTAGGCGGCGACGACGTCCGGATCGGTGCTGTTCGGCCGTCCGACCCCGAGCCGGACGCGGGGAAAGTCTCGGGTGCCGAGCGCCCGGGAGATCGACTTGAGGCCGTTGTGTCCGGCGAGCCCGCCACCGAACTTCGTCCGTACCTCGCCAAACGGTGTGTCGATCTCGTCGTGGAGGACGAGGACCCGCTCGGGCGGGACCCGAAGCTCACCGCGGGCCGGGCCGACGCTCGCGCCCGAGTCGTTCATGTAGGTCTGGGGGCAGAGAATCGCGACCGCGGGACCTCGCGCCGGCGCCCCGGGGATGGCGCCGGGCCGGATCGCCGCCGTCCCGATGCTGATGAGACCGCGATAGCGCGACTGGGGACTGGGCATCCCCCACTCGTCACGAAGTCGCTCGGCGACGACGAAGCCGACGTTGTGCGGGGTGCCCTGATACTGGGCACCCGGGTTGCCGAGGCCGACGATCAGCCAGCTGACCGGATGGCTCGGTCGCGCGGGCACGGACGAGGCGGTGATGAGCGAGTCGCGGGCGTCAGGCGGAGCCGACGGGTCGCGACGAGTCGCCGCCTAGGCGGCGGCGTCCTCGCCGGCCGTGGGCTCGTCGCCCTCGGTGGCCGCGTCGGCGTCCGCCTCAGCCTCACCGACGAGCTCAGTCTCGGTCTCGATCTCGTCATCGCCGCCGGTGGCGCGACTGGCCCGGGACGCGCTGATCGTGGCGACCGGAGCGTCCATGTCCCCGAGGATCGTGACGCCGTCCGGGGCGACGATCGCGCTGAGAGCGACGGTCGCACCGACCTTGAGGGCTGAGACGTCGAGCACGAGCGCGTCGGGGATGTCGCTCGGAAGCGCCTCGACGGTGACCTCACGGAGAATGTGCTCGAGGATGCCGCCCTGCTTGACGCCGGGCGCGTCATCGGCGCCGGCGAGTTCGATCGTCACCTGCGTCTGGATCGCCTCGTTGAGGTTGACCCGGAGCAGGTCGAGGTGGGTCGTCACGCCGGTGACCGGGTGCCGGACGAGGTCCTTGAGCACCACCGGGCTCGGCGTGGACCCCTCGAGCTGGAGGTCGATGACCGCGCCGGCGTGGGCGAGGGTGTGGCGCAGGTCACGTTCGTGGACGGCGAAGGCGACCGGCTCCTGGCCGCCTCCGTAGACGACTCCGGGGACGAAACCCTCCCGGCGCAGACGGCGAACGGCCCGCGAATTGGACGGCTCGCGGGGCGTTGCGGCCAGGGCGGATGAAGACGATTCGGGCATAACAGGCGTCGATGGTAGCGGGCGCCCACAGAGGGCCGCTGCGGCGGGGCCGAGGGGTGGCGGCCGGGGCATGACCGGGGCGCGAACGCCCCCGTGGCCGGCTGTGTGATCGCCCGCGCCAGGGCGTGGCGGCGGTGACCTCAGTCCCGTCGTCCCAACCTCGCCAAATCCTACCCCCGGGATGTAACCTATTCCAAATGTCGGAGTTCGAGCTCCTCGCCTGGATGTTCGGGATCCATCTCGTCGGCTTCATCGCCGTGGGAATCCTGATGCTTCCCACGTTGCGTGACGACGGCGACCCTCCGACGGATCAGGACAGCGGCTCCGACGACGGCTGGGGCAACCTGCCCAACAGTCGTCCTGACCCCCGGGGCTGGCCGGGGGGCGGCCTGCCCCTCCCCGATGCCGAGCAGTCGAGTGTGCGGCTACGCGAGCCCGGGCGGCTCGCCGACAAGGTTCCCAACCGCGATCGCCGACCGGTCCGCGATCCGCGACGCACGCCGGTCCCCTCGCCGGGACACGGCCCCTCCCACCACTGACCGTCGTCCTCCGGTGCCGCCGCCGGACGCCGTCGGGACCCCGGGGGTTCAGGCGGCGTCGCTGATCTCGAGGAACCGCTCGACCGACGCCTCCTGGTGGGCGAGCCGCTCGGCGAGACGCCGGGCACGGTTCGCCGAGTAGTCGAGGAAGTCGACGACGCAGGCCTCGGGATCCTCCTGGAGCGGGTAGATCTTCGTGACGTCCTGCTGGGCACAGACGATCCCCAGGGGCGGGCGGCCCTCCGCGAGCGTGCGCGGACTCGTCACGGCGGTGACGAGCAGTTGCAGGTCCGGGGCGATCAGCGCCGTCGGCAACAGCCGCGGTTTCGGCAGCGCAAGGTCGAGGTTGACGCGGTGATCGATCTCGATCACCCGCCCGGCGAGCCGCTGCAGCGGCTCCCGCCAGACCGCGAGGACGACGTCGGCGGACAGCACCGCGTCCCGGAGCGTGCGCGCCTGCGCGCCGTACAGCTCGCGGGCCTCGTCGGCGTCCTCGGCATCGGCGAGGTCGAGGTCGCACGGGACCCGCAGCAGCTCACCGGCACTCAGCACCGAGCCCGCGCCGCGGCTGCCCGGGGTGAGGTAGGTCTGCAGGGTGCCGAGGTCACGACGGGCGTAGAAGACGACGGTCACCGCCTCAGAGACCGGCAGCCCGTCGATGCGCAGGGAGACCGAGACGGCCGAGCTGTCGTCGAGCAGCGCCCGCCGCAGCAGGTCCTCGGCGCCGTCCTGCTCCTCGTGGTGACCGGATTCGAACATCTCTACCTCCTGAATCGGCACTTCCGCTCGCTCATTTATGCATGAGACACGGTCGTTGCGCCAGCTCCAGGCGGAGCGGGGTGCCCGCCGCCGGCTGGCCCGACGCACAGGCGGGCGGCGGGCCGCCGCACGCGAGGAGCGCCGGCCGGTACCCTCGGCAGCCGTGCGCGTGCTCTACACCCCGTTCAAGATCCTCGCCGGCCTGCTCGCCCGACGGGCCGGGCAGGCCGCCCTCACCGACATCTGGGCGACCTTCGCCGACGGCACGCCGCCCCCACCGGCCCACACGAGCCGACGCCCACTCGGAGCGGTGTTCTTCACCGCCGCGGTCCAGGCGGCGATCCTCGCCGGGGTCGGTGCCGTCATCGACCAGCTCGCCGCCCGCAGCTTCCATCACCTCTTCGGCGCGTGGCCGGGGAAGGCCCCGGCCACGGCGGACCCGGTCGACCCCGCGGCCGGCTGACGCCGGCCGCCCCGCCCGCCCGGGCCCGGGGGCTCAGAAGAGCTGGTTCTCCCCGCCGAAGACGCCCGACACCGACCCGTCGGTGAAGATCTGGCGGATCGAGGCGGTGAGGAGGTCGGCGACCGACAGGGTCGTGACGTTCGCGGGCGCACCGGGACGGAGGGTCACCGTATCGGTGACGACGATCTGCTCAAAGCCGGCGGCGGTGAGGTTCGCCCACGCCTGACCGGAGAAGATGCCGTGGGTGGCCGCCGCATACACCCGGCTCGCCCCGGCGTCGAGCACCGCGTCCGCGGCGGCCTTCAGCGTGCCGGCGGTATCGATGATGTCGTCGACGAGCACGGCCGTCTTGTCCTTGACGTCACCGATCACGTAGTTGATCTCGGCGACCTGCTGGGCGGGCCGTTCCTTGTTGAGGATCGCCAGGTCGGCGCCCATCTTGGCGGCGAAGCGCTTGTTGAGCTTGACGCGACCGGCGTCCGGGGCGACGACGACGAGATCGTGCAGCCCGAGGTCGGTGAAGTACTGGGTGAGGATGAACATCGCCGTCATGTGGTCACAGGGCTTCTGGAAGAAGCCCTGGATCTGGCCGGCGTGGAGGTCCATCGTGAGGATCCGGTCGATCCCGGCCGCCTCGAGCATCCGGGCGACGAGCCGGGCGGTGATCGGCTCCCGCGGCGCCGACTTCTTGTCCTGGCGCGAGTACCCGTACCACGGGCTGACGGCGATCACGCGGTGGGCGGAGCCCCCGACGGCGGCGTCGACCATCACGAGCAGTTCCATCAGCGCATCGTTGGCGGTGAGATCGTTCTCGGGGTTGCCGCAGATCGGCTGGACGATGAACACGTCCGCCCCGCGGACGGACTCCTCGAAGCGGCCGTACACCTCCCCGTTGGAGAAGGTCTTCAGGGTCACGTTGGTGAGGTTGACCCCGAGCTTGTCCGCGATCCTGCCCGCCAGGCGCGGGTTGGCCCGGCCGGAGACGAGCATCAGGCGCTTGTCCGCCTCCGCGTGCATGTCAGACAGGCTCAGGCTCGTGCCGACGCCGCGGGGCTCAGAGTCAATCAGGCTCATGGTCGGCCAGATGCTAGGGCTCGACGGGGATGGACGGCGCCCGCCTCAGCGGCCCGGCGGCAGCTCAACCCCGCACTTTGGCGTCGTTGTCTCGGTCGAGGTAGCCATCGACGTTGCGCTGAGCCGAGCGGGCAACCCCCGGCGAGCCGGCCAATGCCCCCGGGGGAACGTCCTGGCCGATCACCGAGCCGGCGGCGGTGAAGGCACCCTCCCCGAGCCGGACCGGCGCGACGAGCGTCGTGTCGACGCTCGTCTTCACCCGCGCCCCGATCGTCGTCCGCGCCTTGCGCCGCGTACGCGCGTCGTAGTTGGCGGTGATCGTCGCCGCGCCGAGATTGACGTCCGCGCCGATGTCGGCATCGCCGATGTAGCTGAGGTGAGGCACCTTCGAGCCGGGGCCGACGTCGGCGTTCTTGATCTCGACGAAGGTGCCGGCCTTCGCGCCCGCCCGGAGCACCGTGCCGGGCCGGAGGGAGGCGAACGGACCGACGCTCACCCGCCCCTCGAGCACCGCCCCGTTGACGTGGGAGTGAACGACTCGTGCCCCCTCCCCCACCGTCGCGTCGATCAGCGTCGTGTGCGGGCCGATCACCGCCCCGGCGGCGACCGAGGTGGCGCCGAGCAGGCAGCAGCCCGGCTCGATTTGGACGTCGGGGGCGACCGTCACCCCGACGTCTGCGGTCGTCATCGCCGGGTTGACGATCGTCGCCCCTGCCGCCATCAGCTGCTCGAGGATCCGCGCCTGGGCGACCCGGGTGACCGCGGCAAGCTGGATCCGGTCGTTGACCCCCCACATCTCGACCGGGTCGGCGAGCCGGTGGGCGCCCACCCGCGCCCCGTCGCCACGCAGGACCGCGAGGACGTCCGGGAGGTAGAACTCGCCCTGGGCGTTGGCGTTGTCGATCCGCGCGAGCGCGTCCCCGAGCGCCGCACCGGCGAAGGCGAAGATGCCCGAGTTGACCTCCTGGATCGCCAGCTCGGCGTCCGTCGCGTCCCCAGCCGCCTTCGCCTCGACGACCCTCACCACCTCACCGGCGGCGTCCCGGACGACCCGTCCGTAGGCGCCGGGCTGATCGAGGATGGCGGTGAGCACGGTCGCGGCGGCCCCAGCGGCGGCGTGCGCGGCGAGCAGGCCGGTGAGGGAGGCCGCCCTGAGCAGAGGCGTGTCACCGGTGAGCACGGCGACGGTGTCGGCCCCGGCGATCTCCCCGAGGGCGGCGCGGACGGCGTCTCCGGTTCCCAGCGGCCGCTCCTGGATGACGACCCGGACGTCCGCGTCGAGATGGGAGCCCAGCGGCGCGCCGGGCGCGTCGACGACGACGATCGTCTGCGCCCCGGCCGCCCGGGCGGTCGCGACGGTCCAGCCGATCATCGCCCGGCCGCAGATCGGGTGGGCGAGCTTGGGCAGCTCTGACCGCATCCGGGTGCCCTTCCCGGCGGCGAGGATCACGACAACGGGTGACGCCACGATCGGCCTGATGCTAGGGGATGGACTGCCGGCACCGAGATCCGGGCGCGGGCGCGGGTTCCGCGAGTCGAGGCCGCCCGGAGCGAGGCCGCGGAGGCCGACGGTGGCAGCCAGACCCGGGCGGGAGCCGGTCAGCTGGGGAGCCGGGACTCGAACCCAGACCTAACAGCTCCAAAGGCTGCCGTGCTGCCATTACACCACTCCCCACAGGAGTCGCCGCCGGACCCGGCGGCACCCGTCCACCGCGAGCCGAACGCGTCCGCCGGTGACCCAGGTCACGATATCTCAGGGTGGCGGCGGCGCGGGCCGTCCCCGCCCGAGCGCGCGGGCGAGCAGCGGGCTCAGCAGCGGATCCGCGAGGGCGGCGCGGACGTCAGCGGGCCGGTGGATCGCCCGTTCGACCCGCAGCACGCCGACATCGAGCGGGGGCCGTGATTCGCGCAGCGCGGAGGCGAGCACGAGCCCGACGGCGCTCGTGGACCGCCACGCCTGCTCGGCGAGGCTGAACAGCTGAGGCAGGGGGCGGGCGAGACCGAGCAGGTAGAAGCCCCCGTCAAAGACGGGTCCGAGCACGACGTCGGCACCCTTGGCGAGATCGGCGAGCGCCATCTCCCCGTGCGCAGGGCCGAGGGTGGCGAGGTCCGGCCAGGCGATCAGCACGGGGCCGGCGTGATCCTCGAACACGCGTCCGACGGCGTGCCGGAAGCGCCCGGCGATCCCCTCCCCGACCTGGGGGAAGCTGATCAGGCCCTCCCCGAGCAGGGCGGTCATCTCCGGACCGGCGTCGGCGGGCTCATAGGCGATGTAGAGCCCATCCGGGCCAAGCGCGCGAGCCCAGTTGACCGCGTGCACGAGCAGGGCGGCATGGGCCCGCACGGCGCCGTCGACGCCAAGCAGCGGCTCGAGCGCGAGCCGGACGGTCCCGCGCCGCGGCGCGCGGGCGAAGATGAGGATGTTCACGGCTCGAACCGGTAGAGGGTGCCGGCCGCCGACGGCGGCTCGACGGCGATCCGGGGCAGAGCGCGGGTGAGCACCTCAGCGACCACCCCCGAGCTCGCGCCGAGCAGCCCGACCAGCACCTCGACGGGGGTCGTCGCTCCCGGGTGGACCTCGTTGGCGTGATCGGTGACATAGCCGAGCAGCGCGTAGGGCAGCTCGAGCTCTCCGCAGAGGACCGTCTCAGGACCGCCGGTCTGGCTGACGGCGACGACCCCGGCGGCGGCGAGCTGGGCGATCTCCGCCGGCGTGTTGAACCGGGGCCCGTCGACGTGGCCGTAGCAGCCACCGACCCGGACGGCGAGCCCGGCGTCGGTGGCGGCGTCGGCGAGAGCACGGCCCATGGTGGCCGCGTAGGGGCCGCCATGGAGGATCCAGTGGCCGCGGGCGCGGTCGCCGGGCGTGTCGAAGAACGTGCACAGCGACCCGTCGGGCAGCCGGTTGGCGAGGAACAGGAGGTCGTCGAAGACGATCAGCTGCCCGAGCTCGAGCGCCGGGTCGACCGCGCCGCAGGCGGTCACGCCGATCACCGCACTCGCCCCGCACCGCTTGAGCGCGTAGGTGTTGGCCCGGTGGTTGACGAGGTTGGACAGGCGCGCGTGGCCCGGGCCGTGGCGGGAGACCTGGAGGGCGTCAACCCCGCCGAGGCGGCCTCGCTGCACCGACACATGGCCGTAGGGCGTCTCGACGCCGACGCTCTCTGCAGTGTCAAAGCCGGGGAGGGCGTGGCTGCCCGAGCCGGTGATCAGGCCGATGCTCATGACAGCCGCGATGCTAGTGGGCCTGCCCCGGCCTCCCGTCGGACCGGGTGCCTCAGCGCGCGACACGCCCGCCCGCCCCGGTCGCCCGGCGAACCCCGGCTCCTCAGCGCGGCACCCGCCCGCCTTCGGCCCCCGGCTCAGTCGCCGGGCCACGGGGTGCGGCGATTCCGAGCACGCGCATCGCCTTGAGGCCGAGGGACAGCTTCTCGCGCCCGTCGGTGGACTGGACGTCGAGGCCGGTCAGCTCGCGGACCCGCTCGAAGCGGTACCGGACCGTGTGGCGGTGGGTGATCAGCCGGGCGGCGGTTGCGTTGACGTTCGCGTCACAGTCGAGGAAGGTGGCGAGAGTGCCGAGCAGATCGGTCTCGTACTGCTCGTCGTAGGCGACAAGCGGGTGGACCGTCTCGGCGTAGAAGCGCTGAAGTTCGGCCGGGTCGCTCATGTACGGGAGCAGCAGCTGGTAGGTGCCGGTCGCCTCGAAGGCGAGGTCGGTCGCGCCCGCCTCCCCCTCGACGACGTTGAGGGCGAGCATCGCCTCATTCGCCGCCCGCGGCAGGTCGAGGGGATCCTCGGCCCGGCGGGAGCGGCCGAGAGCGAACCCGAACCCGTCCAGACCGGCCTCGAGTTCGCGCAGGATCGCCGCCGAGACGCGCCGCGCGATCTCCCCGTCGGCGTCGGGGATGAGGACGATCACCGTCGCCGCCCCCGTCTCAGCCGGGGCCGCGATCGCGCCGGGGGCGATCGAGCGGGCCCCACGGGCGGTCACCGCGAGCAGGCGCCGGCGCCAGTCATCCTCGGTCGGCCGCTGCGGGCGGGCGCGGACGATGACGACGCTCGAGCCCGCCGACAGATCGGTCCCGAGCTCACGGCCGCGGGCGAGCAGGTCCTCGACGTCCGGGATCTGGCGGACGATGACGGCGCGCAGGAACGCGGTCGCCGCCTCCTCAGAGGCCCGCTCGGGCGCGCGCACCCGCTCGACCTCGGAGGCGATCAGGGTGCTGACGAGGGCGAGCACCGAGGCGTCCGGCGCTCCCTCGCGGGTCCGCATCCGGAGGTGACCGACCGCGGAGTCCGCGACCGTCAGGGTGACCGTCTGGACCCCGTCACTGTCGCGCATCAGCGAGCGCTCGTCCGCGGGGGAACGGGCGGCGACGGCAAGGACGGAGGCGGTCCGGTCGATCAGCACAAGTGAGGCGTCGAGGGCGCGCGCGGCCGCGCGCAGGATCTCGGGCAGACCCGCTCCCGCCTGGACGGCATGGGTGATCTCCGCGAGCGCGGCGAGGTTGGGCATGCCGGCGGGCGCGCCGGGCGGGGTCCCGTCGGGGAGCGAACTCATCTCCGCGGTCGCCTCAGAACAGCCGCGGCCACTCGGCAACCGCGACCGCGCCGATCAGCAGGCCGATGCCGACGAGCATCGCGAGCACATACAGCGACAGCGCGAAGGCGGCCCCCCGCTCCCACACGGTCCGGTAGGAACGCAGGGCCGGGACGGCGATCAGGCCGAAGAAGGCGACCACGGCGATCAGCAGACAGCCGCCGCAGATGAGATAGGTGACGTCCGAGTTGGTCATCGACTCAGACGAGATTGTGACGAACCGGAGAGCGGAAGGGCAATCCGGGCGGCCGGAAACCGCCGCTGCAGGCGCTCCAGTGCGGCGTCAGCGGCCTCACCGGCCCGCTCCCCCCACCACAGGCCGACCGCGGTCGGCCCCGATCCGGAGACGATCGCCTGCTCGGCCCCGGCGTCGGTGAGCGCACTGAGCCGCTCGGCGAGCTCCGGACACAGCGACAGCGCCGCGGGCGCAAGGTCGTTGACGACCGCCTCGGGTCCGAAGGATCCGCGCCGAAGGCCGTCGGCGAGGCCGGCCGCGAGCATCGCGAGCTCCTGGGTGGTCCGGCCGAGGCCGAGCCGGTCGGCCTCGGCAAACACGGCGGCGGTCGACAGGCCCGTTGCCGCGGGCAGGACGACGGAGGCGTGCGGGGCGATCCCGGCGCCGCGGACCAAGCCGCGGTCCCCCGCCCCGGTGGCGAGGCACAGTCCGGGGTCGATCAGCGCCGGCACGTCGGCCCCGAGCTCCCGCCCGATCGCGTACACGTCGATCCCGGCGCCGTCGTGGGCGGCCCGCGCGAGCAGCGCGGCCGCGTCCGAGGATCCGCCGCCCATCCCGGCGGCGACCGGGATCTGCTTGTCGATGCGGACCCGGACCGGCGGCGCGGCCCAGCCGGCCCGGCGGAGCGCGGCGAGCGCGGCGGCGGCGAGGTTCGGTCCGCTCACGCCCGGGCAGACCACCTCGTCCCGGGCCACTCCGAACTCGAGGGTGAGGGTGTCGGCAAGGTCGAGCGCCTCGAACACGGTGACGAGCTCGTGGCGGCCGTCGGGACGAATCGGGCCGAGGTGAAGGCAGAGGTTGACTTTGGCGGGGGCGAGCAGGCGCAGACGGGACGGGCGCTCGGACGCGCCCGGCCGCGGCGGTTCGCCGCCGGTCACGTCAGCCTCCCGGCGAGGGCGAGGAACTGCTCGGGGGCGAGCGCCTCGGCTCGCACGTCCGCGGGCAGCCCGAGCGATCCGAGCGCCTCCACGACGGCGGCGCGCACCTCAGCCGATCCGCCGCGGGCGAGGGCGACCGACCGGGCAAGCGCCTTGCGCCGATGGCTGAAGGCGTCGTGGACGAGCGCCCGCACCGGACCCCAGTCCGCGAGCTGATCCCCGGGTCCGCCCGGCCCGAGCCCGTGTCCCGGGCTCCGCCCGTCGGTGATGGCGAGCCCACCGCCGCCATCACCGCCACCGCACCGGCGCCGGGTCAGCCCGAGCAGGACCGAGTCGACGTTCGGAACCGGCCGGAACACGCTGCGGGAGACGGGGCGCAGCACGCGCACCTCACAGGCGAGCTGGGCGAGTACGGAGGGGATCCCGTAGGCGGGGCTGCCGGGCCGGGCGGCGAAGCGCTCCCCGACCTCACGCTGAACCATCACGACCCAGTCGTCGATCGCGGTCTCAAACACGCTCTTGAGGATGACGGTCGCCGCGACGCTGTAAGGGAGGTTGGCGACGAGCTTGCTCGGCGCCGGTTCGAGCGCGCCGAGGTCAGCGCCGACGGCGTCCTCCAGCCACAGGCGCCCGTGGCCGGCGAGGATCGCCGCGAGACCGTCGGCGAGGCGCCGGTCGATCTCGATCACGTGCACGAACCGGGTGTCGGCGACGAGCCGGCGGGTGAGGATCCCCTCCCCGCCGCCGATCTCGAGGATGACGTCGGCGGCGTCGAGAGCGGCGAGCCGGGCGATCACCGCGACGATGTTCGGATCGATCAGGAAGTTCTGGCCCAGCGACCCCGGCCCGGTCCGGCGCGGGCTCACCAGCCGAGCACCGCCGCGGCGGCCGCCTCCACCCCGGCGGTGAGGGCCGTGATCGGTACCCGCCGGTGCTCGGCGATCGCGGCGGCGGTGTCGAGAACCCGGGCGGGCGTGTTCGGCGTGCCGCGGTGGGGAACCGGGCTGAGGTAGGGCGCGTCGGTCTCCACCAGCAGCCGTTCGGCGGGGACGGCGAGCGCGGCGTCGCGAAGAGCTGCGTTGGCCGGGTAGGTGACGTTGCCGGCGAAGGAGATCCACCAGTCCGGGTGGGCGAGGCACTCCCCGACCCGGTCGGGCATCGAGAAGCAATGGAGAATCACCTTCAGCCCGGCCGCGTGCGTGTCGAGGATCGCGAGAGTCTCCGCCTCGGCCGCCCGCGTGTGGATGACGAGCGGCTTGGCGACCGCACGGGCGATCGCGATGTGAGCGAGGAACACGCGCTCCTGATCGGCGGCGGGGGCACCCTGACGGTAGTGGTCAAGCCCGGTCTCCCCGACGGCGGCACAGCGCGGGTCGGCGGCGAGCTCGGCGAGCTCGGCGAGGGCGCCGTCGTCGACGCCACCGGCCTCATTCGGGTGGATCCCGACGGCGGCGTGAACAACGCCGGGGAACCGGTCGACGGCGCCGAGCGCGTCCCGCGAGCTCTCCAGGTTCGTCCCGACCGTCAGCAGCTTGCCGACCCCGGCGGCGGTCGCCTCGGCCACCGTGGCGGCCTGGTCGGGCCCGCAGAGGTGGAGGTGGGTGTGGCTGTCGATCACGCCGCCGGCGCCTTGGGGAACAGCGGCGCGATCGTCGCCACGCGCACCGGCGGACCGTCGGTCCCGGCCCCGAACGCCGCGGCGCCATACCCCGACTCGGGCCGGCCGAGCGCGTTCAGCAGCGTGTGCGCCGAGGTCGGGATGTAGGGCGCGAGGAGAACGGCGAGGGCCCGCACCCCCTCATGCAGGGAGGCGAGGACGCTGTCGAGCTGGCCCGTGGCTGTGGGCTCACGGGCCAGCTCCCACGGTCGCCGCTCCTCGACGTAACGGTTGAGGCGCCGCACGCGCTGCCAGATCGCCTCGAGCCCGCCGCTGAGGTCGATCGCGTCGATCGCGGCGGCGACCGTGTCGGGGAGGCCGGTGAAGGCGTCGACGAGCTCGGGGTCGAGCGGGGCCGGAGGCACCTGCCCGTCGCGGTAGCGGACGATCATCGCGAGGGTGCGGGAGGCGAGGTTGCCGAGGTCGTTGGCGAGCTCGGACTCATAACGGGCGGTGAGCGCGTCGAGGCTGACGGGGCCGTCGGTCCCGTAGCGGACGTCGCGCATCAGGTAGAAGCGGAGCGGATCGGGGGAGCCGAAGCGGTCGACCGCCTCGGCCGGGTCGATCCCGTTGCCGAAGGACTTCGACATCCGGCGGCCGTCGGCGGCGGCGAGGTGCCCGTGGACGTAGACGCCGCGGGGCGGCTCCAGCCCGGCCGCCATCAGCAGCGCCGGCCAGAAGATCGTGTGGAACTTGAGGATGTCCTTGCCGATCATGTGGACGTCCGCCGGCCACAGCGCCGCGGTGAGGTCGACGCCCGGGCGGGCGAAGCCGGGAGCGGTGTAGTAGTTCAGCAGCGCGTCGAACCAGACGTAGAAGACGTGCCCGGGATCCCACGGGACGGTGATCCCCCAGTTGAGCTTGGCCCGGGAGAGGGAGACGTCCTGGAGGCCACCGGCGAGGAACGCCTCAGCCTCGTTGCGGGCCCGGGCGGGCGCGATGAAGCCGGGGTGCTCGCTAAAGAACGTCTCGAGCCGCTCCTGGAAGGCCGACAGGGCGAAGAAGTAGTTCTCCTCATGCTCGCGGGTGAGCGGAATCTCATGAATCGGGCAGCGGTTTCCCTCGAGGATCTCGTTCTCCACCTTGAAGTCGGCACAGCGCGGGCAGTACCACCCCGCGTAGGTGCCCTTGTAGACGTAGCCGTTGTCGTGGACGGTCTGCAGCACCGCCTGGACGCGGCGGGCGTGCTCGGGGTCGGTCGTGCGGATGAAGAAGTCAGGTTCGACGCTGAGGGTCGGCAGCATCGCCTGGAACTTCGCCGCGTTGAGGTCAGCCCACGCGCGCGGCTCCATCCCGTTGGCGCGGGCCGAATCGGCGACAGGCTCGCCATGCTCGTCGGTGCCGGTGAGGAAGAACACGTCCTCACCCCGCTGGCGGTGATGGCGGGCGACGATGTCGGAGGCGATCGCCTCATAGGCGTGGCCGAGGTGTGGCCGGCCGTTGACGTAGGAGATGGACGTGGTGATGTAGAAGGCCATGGTCAGTCGCTGACGTCGGGGTCGGTGGCAGTGGATGCGTCGACCGGGTCGGGGCGGACGCTGTGGCCGTCCGGCGGGGCGGGGTCGGGGTCGGCCGTGAGGGCGCGGTAGAGCGTGTTGGCGGCGGTGTGGGTGAGCTCGGCGACGACGCCGGCGGCGACCCGCGGCTTGGCTCCGGAGGCGATCAGGCGCCGCAGCGCGACCAGGGCCGGGGCGAGGTCGACGTCGGCGGGGGGCGGGGCGGCACCGATGACGAGGACGACCTCCCCGCGCGGCGGCTCCTCGCCGTAGCGGGCGGCGAGCTCGTCCGCCCGCCCGCGGACGACCTCTTCATGAACCTTGGTCAGCTCGCGGCAGACGGCGACCGGGCGGCCGGGGTCGAGCTCGGCGAGCACGGCGAGGGAGGCCCCCACTCGGCGCGGGGACTCGAAGGCGACGACCGTCTCGGTCGCGGTGAAAACGGCCTCCAGTTCGGCCCGCTTGCGCGGAAGGAACCCCTTGAAGCTCCAGCTGTCGGAGGGCAGCGCGGAGGCCACGAGGGCGGCGAGGGCGGCACTGGGGCCGGGAAGCACCTCGACGCCGACTCCGGCGGCGACGCAGGCACGGACGAGCACGTACCCGGGGTCCGAGACGAGCGGCATCCCGGCGTCCGCGACGAGGACGACGGTCTCACCGTGATGCATGCGTCGCACGAGGTCGGCCGCCCGGGCGGGCTCGTTGTGCTCGTGGTAGCTGACGAGCGTCGCGCCGACCCCATAGTGTTTGAGCAGCACACCGGTGCGACGGGTGTCCTCACAGGCGATCACGTCGGCGGCCCGGAGCACGGCGAGGGCGCGCAGGGTGATGTCCTCGAGGTTGCCGATCGGGGTCGGGCAGATGATCAGCTTGCCACTCATCGCCGTCATGCTGACAGGCTCACGCCGAGGTCGGAGCGCCGTCGAGCTCGCTGAGGGCGAGCACCGCGGCCCCGAGCATCCCGGCCTCGATCCCGAACCGTGCCGGCACCAACCGCACCCCGTCCGCGCACGGCGGAAGGGCACGGCGCGCGAACTCGGCCCGCGCCGGCGCGAGCAGCCGCTCGCCGGCGGCGATCACCCCGCCGCCGATCACGATCACCTCCGGGTTGAAGATGTTCGCGAGAGTCGCGCACGCCGTGCCGAGCCGGGTGCCGATCAGCTCGAGGACGACGAGCGCGGGGACGTCGCCGTCCCAGGCCAGTTCACTGACCACCGGCCCGAGCGGGTCGGTGCCGGCGGCGACCGCACGGCCGAGCCCGCTGTCAGGATGCTCGGCCCCGATTCGGACCGCCTCCCGCTCGAGGGCGGTGCCGGAGGCGAGCGCCTCCAGGCAGCCCCGACCGGGACAGTGGCCCTGACAGGGCGGCCCGTCCGCGTCGATGACGATGTGCCCGAGCTCGGCGGCGGTGCCGATGCTGCCGCGGTAGAGGCGCCCGTTGAGGATCAACCCGCCGCCGATCCCGGTCCCGATCGTCAGCGCGATCGCGTTGTCGGTGCCGACCGCGGCCCCGGCCCGATGTTCGGCGAGCGCGGCGAGGTTGCCGTCGTTGTCGACGACGCAGGGCAACCCGAGGCGCTCGGACATCAGCGCCGCGAACGGGACGTCCCCGAGTTCGAGGTTGATCGCGAGCCGGCTCACGCCGGTGCGGCGATCGATCATCGACGGGATCCCGAACCCGACCCCGATCACCTCACCGCCGGCGTGCTCGATCGCCTCCTCAACCGCCTGTTGTACCGTTTGCAGGAGGAGTTGCGGGTCGAGACCGCGAACTGGTAAGCGGGTGCGATGGTGCACCGCCAGCCCGGCGTCGACCGCCCCGGCCAACACCTTGGAACCGCCGACGTCAACGCCGATGACGCGGCGGCCAGGCATGCGCCCACTATATGGAATGCCCGGATGAGCCGTCAGCCCCCTGAAGACCCCGAATATCGTGCCTACCGCGCGAGTGGCGAGCGCCCGGGCCGGCGCGGGGGGGCGACGCACGCCGCCCGCCGGGGTCGGGCGAGCCGTCCGCAGGTCGACGCGTTCCTCGACGACCCGGACGATCGGCCCTCACCGGGCCGCGAGCCGGAGCCCAGCTACCGCGTCTACCGGTCCGCTCCGCGGGGCGTCGGGGCCCGCCTGCGCGGAGAGAGCGAGTCCGAGCTCGGACGCCGGATCGAGGCGGCCGAGCGCGCCGGCGGGGCAGGCAGGGCCAGGAGCGCGAGCGGACGGGGACGTGACCGGGTCCGCCGCCGGGGTGCGGCGACCGTCCTGGGCAGCCCGCGCGGACTCGCGCGCTGGGGCCTACGGACCTGGACGGTGTGGCGGGCGCTGAAGTATCTCGCCGTCCTCGCCGTCGCCTGGGTGGCGCTGTCGGCGGTGCTGTTCGTCATCTCCGCTCAGAACAAGGCGGGCAACATCCCGCCGGCGCTCGCCAAGGCGCTCACGCCGGTGTCCGCGCCGATGCTCGTCTCCGCCCAGAACGTGCTCGTGCTCGGACTCGACAACCGGCCGACGACGGGCTACAGCTCCCACGAGCCGGGCTCCAACTACAACGAGGCGGTCGCCAACACGGACACGATCATGCTCTGGCACGTCGGGGGCGGCGTGTCGCGCCGCCTGTCGATCCCCCGCGACACGCTCGTCGCCATCCCCGGGCTCGGGGAGGCGAAGATCAACGCCGCCTGGTCCCAGAGCCCGGCGCTGACGGTGAAGATCGTCGAGGGCCTCACCGGGGTGAAGATCAATCACGTGATCATCGTCGACCTCGGCAACTTCCCCCAGTTCATCAACGACATCGGCGGGGTGACGGTGACGACGCCGCGGATCTGCTCGACGATCTCCGGCGGGGTCAAGAACGGCGGCTACAGCCTGTTTCTCAAGCCGGGCTCCCACCACCTCACCGGGACCGAGGCGCTCACCCTCGCCCGCACCCGCGACAACTCCTGCAACCTCGCCTACAACGACATCAACCGCGAGAAGATGCAGCAGGTGATCCTCAACGGGATCAAATCCCAGCTGTTCAGCGCCCCCGCGTTCTTCCACCTTCCGTGGGCGGCCTGGGACGCCCCCGGCGTCGTGCAAACCGACATGGGCGCCTCAACGCTGCTGCAGCTGTTCGTCTCCTCCGAGCTCGGCGGCGCCTACACGCCCCAGACGCTCAACGAGACCAACGGGGTCTACAACGGTCAGGACGTGCTGATCCCGAGCGCCGCCGACATCCGGGCCAAGGTCCACCAACTCCTCGACGGCTGAGAACTCCTCGACGGTGCAGGAGCCGCCCCCCGGGGCTCCGCGACGACCGAGGCTCCGTGACGGCGGAGCCGCCCGAAGCGGGTCAGTCGGACTTGGCGGCGGCAGCCGGCGCCGACGACGTCGAGTCCGAGGAGCCGGAGGAACCGGAGTCTGAACTCGAGGAATCCGAGCTCGAGCTCGATCCCCCGCCGTCACCGCCGGCGGCGTCCTTCTCCTTGGCGCGGCGCTTGGTCCCGTAGTCGGTGTTGTAGAAGCCCGAGCCCTTGAAGTGGATCGCCGGGGCGCTGAGCACGCGCTCGGCCTTGGCCCCGCAGATCTCGCACGTGGTGAGCGGATCCTCAGAGAAACTCTGGATCGCGTCAAAGACGTGCCCCTTCTTGCACTTGTACTCGTACAACGGCATGGGGGTGAGGATAGTGGGCCCGCCCCGGAAGGCTCGACTGACCTACCCTCAGCGCTGATGAGCGACGCGACCAGCCCCACTCCTGATGCCGTCACGATGGAGAAGATCGTCTCCCTGTGCAAGCGGCGCGGCTTCGTCTTCCCCGCCTCGGAGATCTACGGCGGGATCGGCAACACCTACGACTACGGCCACTACGGGGTGCTGCTCAAGAACAACGTCAAGGCGCAGTGGTGGCGGGCGATGCTCCAGGAACGCGATGACGTCGTCGCGCTTGACTCGGCGATCATCCAGCACCCGCGGACCTGGGAGGCCTCCGGTCACCTCGCCGGCTTCACCGACCCGTTGATCGACTGTCGCACCTGCAAGAAACGGTTCCGCGCCGACAAACTCGAGGACGGCCAGTGCGGACAGAAACCGTCCAAGCGCCCCGGTGAGGCGGAGTCCTGCGATCTCACCGAGGCGCGTGAGTTCAACCTGATGTTCAAGACCCAGGTCGGCCCGGTCGCCGATGAGGGGTCCGTCGTCTACCTGCGGCCCGAGACCGCCCAGGGGATCTTCCTCAACTTCAAGCAGTACCTGCAGTTCAGCCGCAAGAAGCCGCCGTTCGGCATCGCCCAGGTCGGCAAGTCGTTCCGCAACGAGATCACGCCGGCGAACTTCATCTTCCGCACACGCGAGTTCGAGCAGATGGAGATGGAGTTCTTCGTCCCCCCGACGGAGGCCGGGACGTGGTACGAGTACTGGAAGCGCGAGCGCTTCGACTGGTACCTGCGCCTCGGGGTGCGGCCCGACCGGCTCCGTCTGCGCGAGCACGACCCGGACGAGCTGAGCCACTACTCGAGCGGGACGGCCGACGTCGAGTACCGGTTCCCGATGGGTTGGGGCGAACTCGAGGGGATCGCCAACCGCGGCAACTTCGACCTCACCCAGCATGCGGCCGCCTCCCGCCAGAACCTCGAGTACGTCGACACCGCGACCGGCGAGCGCTACCTCCCGCACGTGATCGAGCCGGCCGCCGGAGCGGACCGGGCCGCGCTCACCTTCCTCATCGACGCCTACGACGAGGATGAGATCGACGGAGAGACCCGGACCGTGTTGCGCCTGCACCCGGCGATCGCGCCCGTCAAGGTGGCGGTGCTGCCGCTCGTCAAGAAGGACGGCCAGCCCGAGCTCGCCCGCCAGATCGTCGCCGCCCTGCGTGAGCTGATGCAGGTCGAATACGACGAAGGCGGCGCGATCGGACGGCGCTACCGCCGCCAGGATGAGATCGGCACCCCGTGGGCGGTCACCGTCGACCACCAGTCCCTCGAGGACGCGACGGTCACCGTCAGAGACCGCGACAGCCTCACCCAGGAGCGGCTCCCGATCTCCGGGCTGCCCGCCCACTTCCAGGCGCGGCTGCGCGCCCCGTGGCGTTCCCCCAAAGCCGGCTGAGCCGGCTGCGGTCCCGTACGCCCGGGCCGGTGTCGACCCCGGCCCAACGCGAGCGGGGTGGGGTCCCGGCGTGCACGCCGGGACCCCACCGGATCAGTACCCGGACGATGAGCTGCTGGAGCTGCTCTTGGTCGTCTTGGTGAGCGGCTGACCGCTTGGGCTCAGCACGTACCAGACCCCACCGAAGCTGTGGATTCCCTGCCCGGTGGCGCGCCCCGGACCGGAGTCGCCGATGAACTCATAGAGCGGGTGGCCGTCGAGGGTGAGCTGGCTCATCCCTGCGTGATGCCAGACCCCGACCTTGCCGTGCAGGCCACGGGCGGTCGGGTGCGCGGCGGTCACCGCCGGCCAGACGTGCAGGCAGGCCTTGGTCGCGCACTTGGGGTGGGCGATGGTGTTACCGGTCAGCTGGTAGACGGGACGGCCTGCGCCGGTGACGACGATCTGCTCCTTGACGCCGTTGACGGTCACCTTGGCGGTCATCAGGGCGGCCTTGCTCATCTTCGCCGCACTGTTCGTCGTCGCACTCGACGTCGCCTTCGCCTTGGTCTTGGCGGTCGCGGAATGGGCGGAGGCGGCGTTGGCCGCCGAGCCGCAGCCGCTGATCGCAACGGCACTGGCGGCGATCGCGACGAGAGGGCCGACGGGAAGGATCTTGGGCATATGCATCTCCTGGTTGGTGTGCTGTCTCCTGTCAGACGCCAACGTCGTCACAACCTTCCCGACCATAAGCTCCCGGTGGCGCGATGGCAGGCCACCGTCTTGACCCCGACTCCCTCGGCGACCACATCGATCGTCTCTATCGGGCCGCCTGGAGCCTCACCGGCTCACGTGAGGAGGCCGAGGACCTGGTCCAGGAGACCTTTGCACGGGTTCTCGCCCGGCCCCGGTGGGTGACGCGAGCCAACGACGTCGGCTACCTGCTGAGCGCGCTCACCAACACGCACCGATCACGCCGGCGCTCTCGTCAGCGCCGCCCGGTGCTCGTCCCCGCGCTCGAGGACGATCAGCTCGCCGACGTCCGCGCGGGCGCGACCCCCGAGCGTCACCTCGAGACCAGTGAGCTGTACGCCGCGATCGCCGAACTGCCGGGGGAGTTCCGGGAGGCGGTCGTCGCCGTTGACGTCGTCGGCCTGTCCTACCGGGAGGCGGCCGAGCACCTCCGGGTGCCGGAGGCGACGATCGCCACCCGCGTGCACCGTGGGCGCAAGCGGCTGGCGGCGCGGCTCGGGTAGCGGAGGGGAGGCCGCGGCTCCGGCAGCGCAGGTCGGGACCGAGCGGCGGCCGGGTGTTCAGCTGCTCGCGATGGCGAGGAGACGGGCGGCAGAGAGGTTGGCGCTCAGCAGCAGGCAGCTATGCCCGGCCTCCTGCCAGCTCACGACGGTGCGGGGCCCGAGGCGGAACGTCGAGTAGCCGCGTGACTGGCCTCTGAGCACGGGACGGGCCGCGACCGCATAGGTGACCGCCACCTGACCGGCGCGCGTGAGGTAACCGGAGACCTCAAGCGCACGGCCCCCGACGAACACCGTGCGCGTCCCGGTCGTCCTCCATCCCGGGCGACTGAGGACGGCGGGGAGGTGGATCCCGGCGAAGCCGCGGTAGGCCCGCCGCCCTGTCCCGCCCGACGCGGAAGCCGGCCCGGACCAGCCGCCGGCCCGGGGCAGTGACGCGGCCGCCGCGAGGACCGTCGGTCCGGAGTGCCCGCCCGTACCGAGGCTCAGGATGAGGGCGATCGCGAGCGCGGCGATCAGCGCGACGGCACCGGCCAGCGGGCGCGGTCCCCGCGGGCCGAGACCGATCCCCCGGTGCGGTGGGGTCCCCCCGGCGGATCTGGACACGCGCCGCAGCCCGGTCCGCCGGGCAGGACCGGCGTCGGCGCGCTCGAGGATCCGCCGGTGCAGATCCTCGGGCGCGTGCTCGCTGACGCGAGCACGCGCCAGTTCGGCGGCGATCCAATCGACCTCAGGCTCGCGCTCGCGTTCCACTCACTCCACCTTAACGGCATGGCAATGGCATTCCTGTCGATCGCCAGGACGCACGATCGGGCACAAACCTTCCCGCCCCCGGTCATCGCGGTGCCCTGCGCCGGACCCGCTCAGCGGTAGCGTGCGCGGACGCTGATGCTGAGTCCGCCGGGGCGGCGCGCCCCGGCGACCGACAGCACCTCAAGGTGCGGGTCGGAGAAAACGGTGAGGTGGAAAATCGAGAAGAGGCCGGCCCCGGCGACGACGACGCTGCCGTTCACGGCGGATACGGTCGCCTCCGCGCTGACGGGGCCGAGGAAGGGCACGTTGGCGGTGCCCAGGAGCGTGAGCTGACCGCCGGCGGAGGCGACGGGCGTGACCGAGCTGAGAAACGGCACGGCACCGCGCAGCGTCGCCTCGGAGATGTCGCCGCTCCCGGTGACCAGGGTGCCGCGCTTGGTCACCGTCACCCCGGTGAGGGTGAGCAGCCCGGCGGTGACCGAGTGGACACGCACCTGGAGAACATTGACCCCGGCCGCCTGCTCGAGGTCGCTGGCCACCTGGGCGGCATCGGCCCGGTAGTGCCCCATCACGACGCTGACGCGGTCGGCCGCCCCGAAGAGCAGTTCGATCGCCGGGAACACGGAGACCCGGGCGCTGAGGACGTTCCCGTGGGGCGCGAGCCGGGAGCGGATCGTCTGGGCGGCGATCCCGGGCAGGACGAGCTGGCCGACCCCGAAGGCGAGGATCGCCACGGCGGCGGCCGTGGCGATCCCCAGACGGGCGCGAAGGCTCAGAGCCGATCAGGCCGCGGGCGGCGGCGTTCCCGCGCCCGCTGCGGCGGGCGGCTCAGGCGGGGTGTACTGAAACTCCTCCTCGGCCCCGAACAGGGCATCGAGCAGCTTGGAGCGCAGCGACTCGGAGACGACCAGGGCGGCGACAGCGGCGCCGCCACCCAGCGTGAGGATCCGCTTGACCGAACCCTTCTTCTGCTTGGCGAGCACCTTGCCCTCAGCGGCGACCGCCGCACCCTTGCGGGCGAGCTTGCGCTGCTGCTTGGCGGCCTTGCGGCTCGCCTTCCTGCCCATCCGCTTGAGCTCCCGCTTGGCCTGCTTGCGCGCCTTCCGGCCCGTGGCGGGAAGGCGGTCAGCGGCAGCCTGTCCTTCGTCGATCAGCTTCTCGACCGCCTCACGGAGCTGAGACTCGTCGATGAGACGCTTCAGCAGGGAGCTGGCTTCCTCCGCCAGATCGCCCCCCACCGAACTCGCGTTGCCGAGCTTGGTGCGCTTGGCCATATATCTCTCCTTTGGGCAGCTTGAGGATGGCCCGAGCATACCCGCGAACCTCACCGGACATGCACGGCGATCAGGCGTGCAGGGCGCCCTGTTCGGCCGGCGAGGGAAACGCCCAGGCGACCTGCAGGCGTCGCTCGTGGCGGAAGTTGAGCCGCAGCTGCTGGGGTGGGCGCAGCCCACCGGGATGGTTGGGCCGGTAGGTCGGACACGGCGCCGCCTCACTCACCGCGCAGAGCATGTTCTCACCGAAGAAGCAGCTGTCACAACTCGGCTTCGCGGCGACTCCGGGGTTCGGCATGCCCGTCACTAAAGCGGCTCCCCGAGCGGGTCGCAACGCCGAAACCCGGAAATCGCATGACTTTCTCCGTCGAGGCGTTTTCCCTGGATCCTGCAGGGTTTTTCCGATCCCAGCGCGGTTCTCCCCGCATTTTCCGTAGCTTTGAGGGGAATGGAGATCCTCATCCTCGGCATCACCGGCGCGGTCGGGTCCGCTCTCGCGCCCGGTCTGCTCGCCGACGGGCACCGTGTCCGCGGGCTCAGTCGGCGTGCGCCGGACCTGCGCCAGCACCCCCACCTCGCCGAGGTCGAGTTCTTCGCCGGCGACGCGGTGAGCGGAGCCGGGTTGGATCGCGCCCTCCGCGGCGTCGACGTCGGCTACTACCTGATCCACTCGATGGAGGGGCCGAGCGGCGCCGCCTTCCCCTCATTCGAGCGCCGCGCCGCCGAGCATTACGCCTTCGCCGCCCGCCTCGCCGGCGTTCGCCGCACCCTCTACCTCGGCGGGCCGGTTCCACCCGGGGTCCGCCCCTCCCCCCACCTCGCCAGCCGCCTCGCCGTCGAGTCGCTGCTGCTCGGGGCGACCCCGGAGGCGCTCGCCTTCCGCGCCTCGATCGTGATCGGCGCCCAGTCGCGCTCCTTCCGCTTCCTCGTCCGCCTCGTCGAGCGGCTGCCGGTGCTCGCGCTGCCCGCCTGGCGCGAACACCGCACCGCGCCCGTCGACGACCGCGACGTCAGCGCGTTCCTGCGGGCGGGGGCGACCGTCGCCGACCCCGGCGCACGCGCCCTTGACATTTCGGGGCCCGACGTGCTCAGCTACCGCGCCCTGATCGAACGGATCCGTGATCTGATGATGCTCGAACGACCGACCCTCCCCCTCCCCGGAATCACCCTCACCCCGATCGCCGCCCGCGTCGCCGCCCTGATCGCCGGAGAGGACCCCGACTTCATCCGCCCGTTGATGGAGAGCCTCGACAGCGACCTGCTTCCCGACGGCGCCGCGGCCGCCGCACTGCTCGGGGTTCGCCGTCACCGGCTCGACGCCGCGATCGAGCACGCCCTCGCACAGTGGGAGACCAGCGAACCGCTGGCGGCCCGATGAACCCGCACCGGCCATGACCGTCGTCAACGCGTCCATCGAGATCGCCGTCGCCCCTGACGTCGTCTTTGCGACCATCCTCGACCCGAACCGGCTCGCCGACTGGGTGACCATCCACCGGTCCGTGAAGGTCAAATCCGCCAACCCGACGGCGGAGGGGTCCGAGATGGATCAGGTCCTCTCCCTCCACGGTCTCTCGGTGACGATCCACTGGACACTCACCTCGGTGCAGGCACCGACGGAGGCGCAATGGCACGGGCGAGGCCCGGCCGGGTCTCGGGCCGCGATCCGCTACTGCCTCAGCGGGCCGGCCGAGGGACCGACCCGGTTTGACTATGCAAACGAGTTCACGGCACCGGGGGGCCCGATCGGCAAGGCCGCCTCACGGGTGGTCGTCGGTCCGGCGTCAGCGCGTGAGGCCAACCGCTCCCTCGCCAAGCTCAAGGCGCTACTGGAGCACTGAGGTCCGTCCGCCGCCCCGGACCGCGGGTCGGGGCGCCGACCGTCAGGGTGACGTGACCGTCAAGGCTGACGAGGGGGGAGAAATGCGTCCACAGAACACATTTCTCCCCCCTCGCGGTGTCTGCCTCCCCCTCGCGGTGTCCGTACCATCGGCCGGAGAATCGGCTGTCCCGGTCCGCCATTGCCGCCTTTGGCAGGTGACCCGCTAGGGTGATATGTCTTTCCCACCCTTTTGAGGAGCAACTGAATGGCAGATTTCGTTGATGCGACAGTTCGTGACATTGACACACGGATGGCCGAACTTCAGGAGGAACTGACCCGCCTTGAGGCGGCGCGCAGTGCTCTCACCGGCGGCCGTCGCAGCGCCGGACGGCCGCGGGGCGCGAGCACCGCCGGCGAGTCCAGCACCGAGGCGCCGCCAGCGCGTGCGGCGACGCCGCGGGGGAAGGCCGCCTCCGGGAGCCGCCGTCGCGGTCCGGGCCGTCCGCGGGGACGCCGCAACGGCAGCACGCGCGCCAACCAGGCCCTCACGCTCGTTCAGCAGCGGCCCGGGATCACCATTCCCCAGATCGCCGAGGAGCTGACGATCGAGCCGAACTACCTTTACCGCGTGATGCCCAAGCTCGTCTCCGACGGGCTCGTCAAGCGCGACGGTCAGGGCTGGCACCCGGTCGAGGGTGCGGCGACGACGACCGCCGAGTAAGGCCCCGAGGCACTCGGTGGGGGGTACCTCGACTCGGCCGAGGGACCGTCACCACGGTGCCGACGGCGCCGATCTCAGAACCGGTCGCTGACACGGAAAGCAACCCGACTCCGGGACCGGTCACACACTGTCAGTGTGTGACCGGTACCCCAGGCGAGTCACTTCGGTCCAGATTCAGATCAGGCCGAGCTCGGTGATCTGGGCGCGCTCGTCCGCGAGTTCCTGAGCGGTTGCGTCGATTCGCGCACGGGAGAACGTGTTGATCTCCAAGCCCTGCACGATCCTGTAGGTCCCACCGTGGGTGGTGACCGGGAAGGAGGAGATGAGCCCCGCGGGCACCCCGTAGGAACCGTCAGAGGTCACCGACATCGACACCCAGTCACCGGCAGGGGTGCCGGCGACCCAGTCATGGACGTGATCGATGGCGGCGTTCGCCGCCGAGGCGGCCGAGGACGCGCCGCGCGCGTCGATGATCGCCGCCCCGCGCTTCTGCACCGTCGGAATGAAATCGTGCTCGAGCCACTCCTGATCGTCGATCGCAGCGACGGCGTTCTCCCCGGCGAGCTTCGCGTGGAAGATGTCCGGATACTGCGTCGAGGAGTGGTTACCCCAGATCGTGACGTTGGTGATGTCGGCGATCGTCACACCGGCCTTCCTGGCCAGCTGCGCCTTGGCGCGGTTGTGATCGAGGCGCGTCATCGCGGTGAACCGCTCGGCCGGAATGTCGGGCGCGTGGGATCGGGCGATGAGAGCGTTGGTGTTCGCCGGGTTGCCGACGACGAGCACCTTGATGTCCGCGGCTGCGTGGGCGTTGAGCGCCGCACCCTGTGGCTTGAAGATCCCGCCGTTGGCTTCGAGCAGGTCGGCGCGTTCCATTCCCGGACCGCGGGGCCGCGAGCCGACGAGCAGGGCGACGTTGGCGCCGTCGAAGGCGACGTTGGGATCGTCGGAGATGTCGACGGAGGCGAGCAGCGGAAAGGCACAGTCGTCGAGTTCCATCGCGGTCCCCTCGGCCGCCTTGAGGGCGGGCGCGATCTCCAGCAGCGACAGCGCGACGGGCGTGTCGGGACCGAGCAGGTGGCCGCTGGCGATCCGGAACAAGAGGGCGTATCCGATCTGTCCGGCCGCGCCGGTGACCGCGACCTTCACGGGGGGGTGACTCACAGTTTCTTCTCCTGGTGGCTCAAAGCTGGCTCGATCCTACGAGGTCCGCCCCGGGGGAGGCTCGCCGCCAGACCGACGGCCTCTGACCGGCGGGAGGAAGGCCGCCGGCAAGGCCCGGGCGGGGGCCGGGAAGGGACCCCCTCCCCGGCCCCCGCCCCTCAGTCGAGCGCGATCCCGTACACGGCGGAGAGCTTGGCCTTGAGGTAGGCGACGAAGGGACCGACCTCGATGCCGGTCCCGACGACGCGCTCGAGCAGCCCCGGGGTGAGGTACTTGGCGCCGTGACGGTGAACGTGGGTGCCCAGCCACTCCCGCAGCCGCGAGAGCTCCCCCGCGGCGAGCGAGTCAGCAAGGTCGGGGATGTCGCGGTTGACCGCCCCCCACAACTGGCCGGCGATCAGGTTCCCGAGCGCGTAGGTGGAGAAGTACCCGATCAGCCCGCCCGACCAGTGCACGTCCTGGAGCACCCCGTCTGCGTCACTGGGCACGTCGATGCCGAGGTACTCCTTGTACTTGGCGTTCCAGGCCTCCGGCAGATCGGCCACCGCGAGAGTGCCGTTGACGAGCGCCTGCTCGAGCTCGAAGCGGATGATGATGTGCAGGCCATAGGTCGCCTCGTCAGCCTCAACGCGGATGAGCGACGGGGAGATCCGGTTGACCGCGCGGAACAGCGCGTCGGGGCTGACCCCGGTCAGGGCGCCGCCGAAGCAGTCGGCGACCTTCGGGGCGAGAACCTCGGCGAATGGACGTCCGCGCCCGACCATGTTCTCCCACAGCCGGCTCTGTGACTCGTGTACGCCGAGGGAGACGCCGTGCCCGAGCGGCGTGCGCATCAGCTCGGGAGCGACCTGAGCCTCATAGAGCCCATGGCCGGTTTCGTGCATCGCCCCGAACAGGCTGGAGGCGAAGTACCCCTCCTCCCAGCGGTCGGTGATCCGCACGTCGGTGGCGCCGAAGCTCGTCGCGAACGGGTGGGCGGAATCATCCATCCGCCACCCCTCCGGGTTCCAGCCCTGGAGGGAGATGACCTCGCGGACGAGCCGGCGCTGAGCCTCGACGGGGAAGTGACCGTGGAGGATCGAGGTGTCGACCTCACGGGCACTCAACGTCGCGATGAGGGGAACGAGCTCGTCGCGCAACTCCGAGAACAGCCGGGTCACCTCAGCGGTCGTCATCTGCGGCTCATAGTCGTCCAGCAGCACGTCATAGGCGCAGTCGAAGCCGTCAAAGCATTCGACGTAGCGCCGCTTCAGCTCGAGGTTGTGCGTGAGCGCCGGGATGAAGGCGGCGAAGTCGTTGCCGGCCCGCGCGGTGACCCACACCTCCTGCCCAAGGGAGGAGGCGCGGGCGATCTCCCCGGCCAGGTCGGTCGGGACTTTGCGCGCCTTCTCCCACACCCGACGGGCGTGGAAGACGAGCGCGACATCATCATCGTCGGGGCTGTCACGTCCGGCCGCGTCCAGCTCGGCCGCGGCAGCGTCGAGCAGCCGGCCGACCTCAGCGGAGACGAACCGTTCGTGGGCGAGCCGTTCGAGGGTGGCGAGCATCTCCGCCCGCTGGGCTGCCCCGCGCGGAGGCATCTGTGTGTGCTGATCCCAACTGGCCAGCTCGGCGGCCTGGGTGAGGTCCTCGACCTCGGCGAGCCGCTCACGCAGCTGCTGGAGCTTGGTACTCATCAGATCTCCTTCAGATCGGGGACGGGCGGGGCGGACGCGCTGTGCCACCATTGCAGCATGTTCCGACCGGGTGGCTCGATCAAGCTGGCACGCATCGCCGGCATCAGAATCGGGGTCGACGCGACCTGGTTCCTCATGCTGTTCCTGATGATCTTCCTCGTCTCCGGGTCCTTCCGGACGGTGCTGGGCTCCTCCGACGCCGTCGCCTACCTGACGACGCTTGCGACCGTCCTGCTGTTCTTCGCCTCCCTCATCCTGCACGAACTCGGGCACGCCCTCGCCGCCCGCCGGGAGGGGATCACCGTCAACCGGATCGAACTGTTCCTGTTCGGCGGAATCACCCAGATGAGTCGGGATGCCGCCACCCCCGGCGAGGAGTTCCGGATCGCCGTCGCCGGCCCGCTCGGCACGCTCCTGTTCGGACTGATCTGCGCGGGAGTGGACATGGCGATCGTCGGTCCGAGCCGCCTCATCGACGCGATCGAACTGACCGGTGGGGTCCGCCTCACCCCCGTGCTGCTCGCCCTCTCCTGGCTACTGGTGATGAACGCGGCGATCCTCGTCTTCAACCTGATCCCCGCCTACCCGCTCGACGGCGGACGGATCGCACGCGCGATCGTCTGGCGTCGCACCGACAGCAAGGTCGCCGGCACGCGGGCGGCGGCGACGCTCGGGCAGTGGCTCGCCCTGCTGATCGGCGGTGGAGGCTTCCTCCTCCTGCTCCGCCACGACACCTTCACCGGGATCTGGCTGATGATCGTCGCCTGGATGATCTACTCGAGCGCCCGGGCGAGCCTGCGCCAAAGTCGGGTGGCCGAGCGGATGGAGACGATCCGGGTCTCGGACATCATGGACCACGAGCCGGTGATCATCACCTCCTCGGTCCCGGCCACCCAGGCCCTCGATGAGTTCTTTCACCGCTACGACGCGACGTGGCTGCCCGTCGTCGACGACCGTGGCCACTACCTCGGGATCTCCCAGCGCGATGCGGTCGCCCGGGCGACGGAGGCCGGCGAGGGCTGGCTGACGGTCGCCTCGATGCTGGAGGCCGACGACGGGGACTCACGCGTCTCCGAAGACCGCCCGCTCAGCGACCTGATCGCCCTGCCCGCCCTCGGCCGGCTCGGTGGGGTCGTCGCCGTCGACGTCAACGGGATCGTGCGTGGCGTCGTCACCCTCGATCAGGTCAAGCGCGCGCTGATGAGCCTGTTCCCCTCCAGCCAGACCTGAGCCGCGCGTATCATCGCCCGCTCCGCCCCGCACAGGCACGGGGGGCGGGGCGCCTCCGGCGCGCCGACGCCCGCTGCCCCCCACACGCACGAGGGGCGGGGCGCCTCCCAGCGCTCCGCCCCTCTCCTACCCCTGATCGTCCCTGATGGAAGTTGTGTGTCGCCGGTGCCCCGCACCGGCGATGTCGTCATGGTGACGGACCCGGCGCAATCCGTCGTCCCCTGAGGTGGGTGATCTTGGGGGTGCAAGGGGGATGGTGAACGGGTGATCTGCCCATCACCCGTTCTGGTAGCCTCATGGTCGTCACGGGAGACGCCGATGGAGAGAGAGATATGTCGCTGCGCGCCCCCGTCACCGTCGTCCTGTCCCAGTTCGAGGACATCATCGGCCTCGGCCTGAGGGTGCTCATCGACGGTGACCCCGGCCTCGAGCTCGTCGCCCACAACGTCCCCCACAGCGAGCTCGCCGCCGTCCTGCTCCGGCACGCCCCGCGGGTGGCGGTGCTCAACTTCGGCTCCCTCGTCTCGGCCACCGACCTGCGGGCCCTGCGACGCAGCTGCCCGGACACGCGACTGCTCGTGCTCGCCAACCACCCCGGCCCGAACGAGTGCCGCCAGCTGCTTTCCTTCGGCGCCGACGCCTGCCTCGCCAAGCACACCGAGGCGCGGGACGTGCTGCACGCCATCCACCTCGCCTCCCGCGGCCTCCAGGTCCTCCCGGCGATGGACGGCGGCGGCGAGGAACGGGCGCCCGCGCCCGGACCGGACCTGCTCACCCCGCGTGAGGCCGACGTCCTCACCCTGCTTCAGCGCGGCCGTTCCAACGCAGAGATCGCCCTCGAGCTGTCGGTCGGGATCGAGACGGTCCGGACCCACGCGCGACGGGTCTACCGCAAGCTCGGGGTCAGGACCCGGCGGGAACTGCGCAGCGCGTCCGGCCGGACCTGATCAGCGCCTCGGCGATCTGGACCGCGTTCGTCGCCGCGCCCTTACGCAGGTTGTCGGCGACGACGAACATCTGAAAGGCCCGCGGGTGGCTCGCGTCGTCGCGCAGGCGGCCGACGAACACCTCATCCCGACCCTCGGCGCGCAGCGGCGAGGGCACGTTCTCGAGGACAACCCCAGGCGCAGCCGCCAGCAGTGCCCGCACGTCGTCGATGGCGATCGGCTCGCGGGTCTGGACGTTGACGCTCTCAGAGTGGCCGACCCGGACGGGGACGCGCACGCAGGTGACGGCGACCGCGATGCTGTCGTCCTCGAGGATCTTTCCCGTCTCGAAGATCATCTTGCGCTCCTCATCGGTGTGGTCGTCCCCGTCGGGGAAGCTGCCGGCCGCACCGATCACGTTGAAGGCGATGTGGTCCGGGTAGACGGCCGGGGCCGGCAGCGGCGCGCCGGCGAGGGCGGCCGCCGCCTCCGCGTCCAGGGCGCTGAGCGCAGCCACGCCGGTGCCCGATACCGACTGGTAGGTGGAGACGATCAGCCGCTCGATCCCGACCGCCCGGTGGATCGGGGCGAGGGCGACCATCAGCTGCATCGTCGAGCAGTTCGGGTTGGCGACGATCCCCGGCGTGTCCGGACCGATCCCCGACAGCGCATGCGGGTTGACCTCGGCGACGACGAGCGGGACCGCCGGGTCCCGCCGGAACGCGGAGGAGTTGTCGATCACGGTCGCCCCGGCCGCTACGAACCTCGGCGCCCAGTCCCGGGAGGTGGCCGCCCCGGCCGAGAACAGGGCGAGATCGAACCCGGACAGGTCGGCGGCCTCATCGAGTCCGCGCACCGTCCGACCGCCGAGCACCCGCCCGGCTGACCGCGGGGTGGCAAACAGGGTGAGGTCGCCGTCGAGCCCGCGCTCGGCGAGGCAGGCGAGCATCACCGTGCCGACCGCGCCGGTCGCCCCGACGACGGCGATCCGCGGGGTCACCGCCCACCTCCGGGGCCGGTCCCACAGACCGGCGAAGTCGGCGCGGTCATCGTGACTGCTGTCCGATCGGAAGCTCCTGCTCGCCGCCGCCGAGACCGAAGGCGGTGTGAAGGGCGAGCACGGCCGCCGGGACGGCGTCCTCGCGGATCAGGCAGGTGATCTTGATCGGGGAGGTGTGGATGATCTCGATGTTGATCTCCTCCTCGGCGAGAACCTGGAACACCTTGGCGGCGACCCCGGGGTGTGAGCGCATCCCCGCCCCGATGATCGACACCTTGCCGACCTGCTCGTCGAGGGCGATGCCGCTGATCCCCAGCTCGGTGGCGACGGGGCCGAGGGCGGTCTCGGCGGCGTGGAGATCGTCGGCGGCGAGAGTGAAGGAGACCTCGGCCTGGACCCCCTCCCCCTTGGGCTCGTTCTGGACGATCGTGTCGACGTTGACGCCCGCCTCCGCCAGCGCGGTGAAGATCGCAGCGGCCGCGCCCGGCCGATCGGGGACGCCGCTGAGGGTGATCAGCGCCTCCTCGGTCGTGTGGGTGACAGCGGTGATGAGCGGGTTCTCCATGGTCTCCTCCTCCCCGACGACCACCGTGCCGGTGGCGTCGCTGAAACTCGAACGGCAGTGGATCCGGACCCCGTGGGTCCGGGCGTACTCGACGCTGCGCAGCTGCAGCACCTTCGCCCCGGAGGCGGCCATCTCGAGCATCTCCTCGAAGGAGACGACCGGCAGTTTGCGGGCGTCGGGGACGATCCGCGGGTCGGCGCTGTAGACCCCGTCGACGTCGGTGTAGATCTCACACACCTCCGCGGAGACGGCCGCGGCGAGCGCGACCGCGGTCGTATCCGAGCCGCCGCGCCCGAGCGTCGTCACGTCGCGGGAGGTCGACACGCCCTGGAAGCCGGCGACGAGGACGATCATGTCCTCCTCGAGCGCCTTGCGAATCCGGTCGGCACGCACGTCGATGATCCGCGCCCGGGTGTGGGAGGTGTCGGTGACGATCCCGGCCTGGGAGCCGGTGAGGGAGATCGCGCGGTGACCAAGGTCGTTGATCGCCATCGCACACAGGGCGCAGGAGATCCGCTCGCCGGTGGACAGGAGCATGTCCATCTCCCGCGGGTCGGGGTGGGCGGAGACCTCCAGGGCGGCGGCGATCAGCTCATCGGTCGTGTGGCCGCGGGCGGACAGGACGGCGACGACCCGCCGGCCCGCCTCCCGCTGGGCGACGATCCGGGCGGCGGCCCGGCGGATCTTCTGGGCGTCGGCGACGGAGGTGCCGCCGAACTTCATCACCACGGTCGGTTGCATGCGCGCAGTGGAGGGTAGAGGGCGGCGGCTGCGGTAGGGTATCCAGACAGAACATCAATCCCGGGGAGCCCCCCACCGGGGGGGCTGAGAGGGCGCTTGGCTGCGCCGACCCGCCGAACCTGATCTGGCTCATACCAGCGAAGGGAGGACCGCATGACTCAGCTGTCTGAGGCCCGTGAGGGCACCGTCACCACCGCGATGGCGCGCGTCGCCGAACGGGAGGCGCTCGACCCCGAGACGATCCGCACCGAGGTCGCCGCCGGCCGGATGGTGATTCCCGCCAACGTCGGCCACCACCGGCTCGACCCGATGGGGATCGGCATCGCCGCGCGCGTGAAGATCAACGCGAACATCGGCAACTCGCCGACGAGCTCGTCCCTGGGCGAGGAGGTCGACAAGCTGCTGCTCGCCCAGCGGTGGGGAGCCGACACGGTGATGGACCTCTCCACCGGCAAGAAGATCGAGGCGATCCGCGAGGCGATCCTCGCGGAGGCGACCGTGCCGATCGGGACCGTGCCGATCTACGAGGCGCTCGAGCGGGCCGGCTCGCCGGGTGAGCTGAGCGCCGAGCTGCTGTGTGCGGTGATCGAGGATCAGGCCCGCCAGGGGGTCGACTACATGACCATCCACGCCGGGGTACTGCTGGAGCACCTGCCCCTGTGCCGGGACCGGGTGACCGGCATCGTCTCCCGTGGCGGTGGTCTGCTCGCTCGCTGGATGGTCGAGCACAGCGCCGAGAACCCGCTCTATGAGGCCTTCGACGACGTGCTGGAGATCTGTGCCCGCTATGACGTGACGATCTCCCTCGGCGACGGCCTTCGCCCCGGATGCATCGCCGACGCCTCCGACGCCGCCCAGTTCGCCGAGCTCGACACGCTCGGCGAGCTCGTTCAACGCTGCCGGGCCGCCGGGGTCCAGGCGATGGTCGAGGGGCCCGGCCACATCCCCCTCGATCAGCTCGAGATGAACGTCGCCCGCCAGCAGACCGTCTGTGACGGCGCGCCGTTCTACACCCTCGGGCCGCTGGTGACCGACATCGCCCCCGGCTATGACCACATCACCTCAGCGATCGGGGCGGCGATCGTCGGCTGGCACGGCACCTCGATGCTCTGCTACGTCACCCCGAAGGAGCACCTCGGGCTGCCGAACGCCGAGGACGTCAAGCAGGGGCTGATCGCCTACCGGATCGCCGCCCACGCCGCCGACCTCGCGCGCGGATCGACGCGGGCGGCCGCCTGGGACCGGGAACTGTCAGAGGCCCGCTTCTCCTTTGACTGGAACCGCCAGTTCGATCTGTCACTGGACCCCGATACCGCACGGGCGATGCACGACGAGACCCTCGCCGACGACTACTTCAAGACGGCGGAGTTCTGTGCGATGTGCGGGCCCAAGTACTGCCCGATGCACAACTTCCGCAACGTCGACTGGGACGCGCTCACAGCGCTCGCCGACCGGAGAAGGCGCGCCCGAGCGTAAGTTCGTCGGCGTACTCGAGGTCGGCGCCGACCGGCAGCCCGGAGGCGAGGCGGGTCACCGCCACCTCCGGGCTGGCGGCGCGGAGGTGAGCGGCGATGTGCAGGGCCGTCGCCTCCCCCGTCGTCGTCGGGTTGGTGGCGATGACGACCTCGCGAACGCCGTCGACGGCGACCCGCGCGTACAACTCGTTCAGCTTCAGGTCCTCGGGGTCGATCCCGTCGATCGGGGAGAGCGCCCCGCCGAGGATGTGGTAGCGGCCCCGCCACTCGTGGGTCCGCTCGATCGGGATCACGTCCGCGGGCTCCTCGACGACGCAGATCAGCCCCTCGTCGCGGCGGGCGTCCTGGCAGATAACACAACGAGGCCCCTCCGCGAGGTTGAAGCACACCTCACAGAAGGTGATCTTCTCCTTCACCTCGCGGATCGCGGCGGCGAGGGCGAAGGCGTCGTCCTCGGTCGCCTTGAGCAGGTGGAAGGCGAGCCGCTGGGCGGTGCGGCCGCCAACCCCCGGGAGCTTGGACAGCTCGGTGATGAGACGCTGCAGCGGCGGGGCGTGAAGGGACACGGAGGCTTTGGGGGGTACCGGGGCGGGGGGGTGCCGGGGGTGGCGGGGGTGGCGGGGGCGCCGGGGGCGCTAGAACCCGGGGATCCCGAGGCCACCCATGCTCTGTCCGAGCGGGCCGGCGGCCGCCTCCATCCGGGAGGCGGCGAGCTCCTGGGCCTTGCGGATCCCCTCGTTGACGGCCGACAAGACGAGGTCGGAGAGCATCTCGACATCCTCGGGGTCGACCGCCTCAGGGGCGATCGTGATCGCCTTGAGGACCATCTCCCCGGTCACCTCGACGCTGACGGCGCCGCCGCCGACCGTCGCGGTCACCGTCTCGTCCTTGAGCGCCTCCTGGGCGCGGGCCATGTCGGCCTGCATCTTCTGGACCTGCTTGAGCATCTGCTGCATGTTGGGTTGGGGCGGCATCTACGTTCTCCTCAGTCGGTGAGTTCCTCGGCGTCAAAGGTCTCGACGAGACTCTGGATCAGCTCGGCCTCTGAGAGCTTGTCAGAGGCCGGTGGGGCGACCCCCGGCGCCGGGTCGGCGTGCGGATCGGCGATCACGTAGCGCAGCGCGAGACGGACGCCGGTGACCGCATGGACGGCGTTGGCGGCACTCTGGCGGTGATGCTCGTTGCCTTCGAGCTTGCGCTTCTGAAACTGGGCGCCGGCTGGGAGCGCGAGGGTGAGCTCTCCATCGCTGAGTGCGACGGGAACGGCGACACGCAGCAGTGCCGCGAGCATCTCATTCTCGGCCCGGATCGCCTCGACGACGGCGGGCCACACGTCGGCCATCTCCGGGAGGGCGGGAAGGGACGGGGGTGGCGGTGGTGCCGGCGGGGCGGGCGCCGGCGGGGCGGGCGCCGGCGGGGCGGGCGCCGGCGGGGCGGGCGCCGGCGGGGCGGGCGCCGGCGGGGCGGGCGCCGGCGGGACCGTCGCCGCGACGGCGCGCGGGGCCGGGGCGCCCCGGCCCTGCTCGAGCCGCTCGATCCGGGACAGCAGCGCGGCGACGGACGGGTCGTACTCGGGCGCGGCGGCGCGGATCAGCACGAGCTCAAGCTGGATCCGTGCCTGGGCGCCGTCACCGATCGCGCCGAGGGCGCTGGAGATGAGATCGAGCAGCCGGACCGCGTCGGTCGGCGCGAGCGCCTCCGCCTGGGCGCGCAGGCGGGCATCCCGGTCGGAGGTGAGGGCGAGCTCCGGCGGCACGCTGCCGATCACCTGCACGGCGAGCAGCTCGCGGGCGTGGGACTCGAGGTCGCGCAGCACCTGACCGGGATCGCGCCCGGTCCCGGCGAGCGCGTGGCCGGCCCGCAGGGCCGCCGCGGGGTCACGGGCGATCATCGCCTCCACCGCAGCGAACAGTGCCTCCGCGTCGGCGATCCCGAGCACCGCCAACACGTCGGCAGGCACGATCGGGGCGTCCCCGGCGTAGTCGACGAGCTGCTCGAGGGTGCCGAGGGCGTCCCGGTAGGAGCCCGTCGCGTGGCGCGCGATCAGCGCCGCCGCCCCGTCGGCGAGGGCGATCCCCTCCTGGGCGGAGACCCGGGTGAGCAGGCCGGCGATCTGCTCCGCGCCGGGCCGACCGAAGTCGAAGCGGTGGCAGCGGTCGACGACGGTCGGCAGCACCTTCTGGGCCTCCGTCGTCGCGAGCACGAAGACGGTGTGGGGCGGCGGCTCCTCGAGGGTCTTGAGGAACGCGTTCCAGGCCTGGCTGGAGAGCATGTGGGCCTCATCGAGGATGTAGACCTTGTGGCGGCCACTCACCGGGGCGTAGGCGACGGTCTCGCGGAGCTCGCGGATGTCGTCGACGGAGTTGTTGGAGGCGGCGTCCATCTCGATCACGTCGAGGGAGGTCGCGTTGGCGATCGACACGCACGAGTCACACACGCCGCACGGCGTCACCGTCGGGCCGTTCACGCAGTTGAGACAGGCGGCGAGGATCTTGGCCATCGAGGTCTTGCCGGTCCCGCGCGAGCCGACGAACAGATAGGCGTGGTGGACCTTGTCGCGCTCCACCGCGTGGGTGAGGGTCCGCACGACGTGCTCCTGGCCGACCACGTCCGCGAAGCTACGGGGGCGGTGACGGCGATAGAGAGAGGGTCCGGCAGGCACGGCCGCGGAGTCTAGAGGCGCGCCGGACGACCGCAGACGCCCCGCCGCGCCTGGAGGTTGCCGCTTAAGGCTGCTTGCTTCCGCACCTGACCTGGTTCACAGGCCTCCACCGCGACGGGACGGCATCGATTCTAGATCAGCCCCGCTGGGCCGGGCGATGCAGCCCTCCCGGCAGGGCCGGGGGGCCGCTAATGTCGCCCGCTCATGGTCGTCGGGGTGCTCGGACTCGGATACGTGGGGCTGCCGCTCGCGGTCGCCTTCGCTGAGGCGGGGGCGGAGGTGATCGCCGTCGACACCGACCCGGCGAAGGTCCGGGCGATCCGCGCCGGCGCGTCCTACATCGAGGATGTCAGCTCCCTCCGGCTCGCCGCCGTCGCCGGACAGCTGACGGCGACGACGAGCTACAGCCCGCTCAACCATGCAGAGGCGGTCATCCTCTGCGTGCCGACGCCCCTCAGCGTCAACCGCGAGCCCGACCTCGGCCCGCTGCGCTCGGCGGTCACCCAGCTCGGCC
Organism: Conexibacter sp. DBS9H8; assembly: GCF_023330685.1. Classification (GTDB taxonomy): domain Bacteria; phylum Actinomycetota; class Thermoleophilia; order Solirubrobacterales; family Solirubrobacteraceae; genus Palsa-465. The sequence goes on along the minus strand of NZ_CP097128.1, from coordinate 1,516,567 downwards.
AGGTCGTCTCCCCCGGCCAGCTGATCGTGCTCGAGTCGACGACCTACCCGGGCACGACCCGGGATCTGCTCGTCCCCGAGCTGACCCGTATCTCCGGTCTGCGCGTCCCGGAGGATCTCAACGTCGCCTTCTCCCCCGAGCGGATCGACCCCGGCCGGACCGACTACACGCTCGCGAACACGCCGAAGGTGATCGGTGGGCTCACCTCGGCCTGCGGCGCTCGCGCCCGCGCCCTGTATGCGACCGTGTGCGCCGAGACCGTCGAGGTCTCCAGCCCGGAGGCGGCCGAGCTCACCAAGCTGCTGGAGAACATCTTCCGCAGCGTGAACATCGCGATGGTCAACGAGCTGGCGATCCTCGCCGAGCGGATGGGGATTGACATCTGGGAGGTGATCGACGCCGCCGCGACCAAGCCCTACGGGTTCATGCCGTTCTCCCCCGGGCCCGGAATGGGCGGCCACTGCCTGCCGGTCGATCCGTTCTACCTCACCTGGCGGGCGCGTGAGTTCCACATGTCGACAGAGTTCATCGAGCTCGCCGGCAAGATCAACCAGCAGATGCCGACCCACTGCGTCGAACGGATCGAGCTCGCCCTCAACGATCAGAGCAAGCCGATCCGCGGCTCGGCGATCACGGTCCTCGGGGTCGCCTACAAGGGCGGGGTCGCCGACGTCCGCGAGAGCCCGGCGATCCGGATCATCGAGTCGCTCGCCCAGCGCGGGGCACGCCTGCGCTACCACGACCCCTACGTGGCCTCGCTTGCCGAGCTCAGCCTCACGAGCGTGCCGCTCCCCGAGGCGCTCGCCGGCGCGGACGCGGTCGTCCTGATCACCGCCCACCCGGGCATCGACCACCTCGCGATCGCCCGCGATGCCGCCCTGTTCGTCGATCTGCGCGGGGTCACCCGCGGGGTCGATGCCCCCAACATCGTCCGCCTGTAGGGTGAGTCCATGCCCGCCATCCGCCTGCTCCTCGCCGACGTCGACGGAACCCTCGTCACCTCCGAGAAGGAGCTGACCGACGCGGCGATCGCCGCCGTCCACCGCCTTCACGAGGCGAAGATCATCTTCGCGGTGACCAGCGGCCGTCCCCCGCGCGGGATGGAGATGCTCGTCGAGCCGCTCGGGCTGGAGGGTCCGATCGCCGCGTTCAACGGCGGCCTCATCGTCGACCCGCAGATGCAGCCGATCGAGCAGAAGACGATCCCCGAGGACCTCGTCGCCGACATCATCGCCGTCATCTCCGACTCCGCCGACGCCTGGGTCTACCGGGACGCCGACTGGTTCATCCCCGACCCCGACGGCGCCCACGTCGCCCGCGAGACGAGCACCGTCCAGTTCGATCCGACCGTCAGCGACAATCTCGCCGCGATCACCGCCAACGTCGAGAAGATCACCGGCGTCAGCGACGACCACGACGCGATCGCCCGGCTCGAGCGGGCGCTGGCGGACCGCTTCGGCGACCACGTCTCCGCCGCCCGCTCCCAGCCCTACTACGTCGACGTCACCCACCCGCAGGCGAACAAGGGCGGCGTCGTCGCCTATCTCGCCCACCACTACGGGATCGACCCGGGCGAGATCGCCACGATCGGCGACATGCCCAACGACGTGAGCATGTTCACCCCCTCGGGCCTGTCGATCGCGATGGGCCAGGCCGACGACGAGGTCAAGGACGCCGCCACCCACGTCACCGCCACCAACGACGAGGACGGCTTCGCCAAGGCCATCGACCGGTTCATCCTCACCGACTGACGCACCGGCGCCGGTGGCGGAGGCGCCGGCTGTGGGCTCGGCACCCCCGTCGGCGTGAGCCGAAGCCTCAGACGGCGACCTCGGCGAGGGAGCGCGCTCGAGCACGTGCCCGCCGCCGCGTCATAGTCTCTCAAACGGGAGGTGTAGGGGTGCCGTCTCGGGTTCGGGGACGCTGCGCGCCACCAGCGCAACTGCGCGACGTCACCGCCCCGGCGGCCCCGGCGTCGCCGAGGCCGCCGAGGTGGCGGAGAGCGCCTTAGATCGTCGCCGCGTCGATGACGAACCGATAGCGGACGTCCGAGTCCACGACCCGGTCCCAGGCGGTGTCGATCTCGTCCGCGGAGATCAGCTCGATGTCGGCCCCGATGCCGTGCTCGGCACAGAAGTCGAGCATCTCCTGGGTCCTGGCGATCCCGCCGATCATCGACCCGGCCCACACCTTGTCGCCCTGGATGAGGCTGAAGGGGTGGATCGGGATCGTCGTATCCGCCGGCGGGGCGCCGACGTTGACGACCGCCCCCCCGCGGCGCAGGAGGTCGAGCAGCCCGCTCATGTCCAGCGGCGCCGAGACGGTGTTGATGATCAGGTCAAAGCTCGCCCGGTGGGCCTTGAGCGCCCCCGCCTCTGAGGTGTTGAGGAAGTGCTGGGCACCGAGGGCGGCCGCGTCATCGGCCTTGGCGGCGGTGCGGGAGAGCACGGCGACCTCCGCGCCCATCGCGACGGCGAGCTTGACCGCCATGTGCCCGAGACCACCGAGCCCCACGACGCCGACGCGCTTGCCCGGGCCGGCCCCCCAGCGCTTGAGCGGCGAGTAGGTGGTGATGCCCGCGCACATCAGCGGCGCGGCGACGTCGAGTCCGATTCCCTCCGGGATGTGGCAGACGAAGTGGTCCTTGACGACGGTGTGGGTGCTGTAGCCGCCGTCATGCCAGTGACCGTCATAGCCACGCGAGTTGTACTGCTCGACCATCCCCCGCTCACAGAACTGCTCCTGACCGTCCGTGCAGGCGCCGCACTCTCCGCAGGAGTCGACCATCACGCCAACCCCGACGCGGTCGCCGACCTTGACCTTGGTCACCGCCTCTCCGACCTCCTCGACGGTTCCGGCCACCTCGTGTCCGGGGACGAGCGGGAAGTGGGTGCCGGCCCACTCGTCTCGGCCGGTGTGGATGTCCGAGTGGCAGATGCCGGCGTAGTGGACTTTGATCTTGACGTCATGGGGCCCGAGGTCACGGCGTTCGATCGTGACCTGGGTGAACGGCTCGGAGGGTCCCGCGGTGGCGCGGGCGGTGACGGAGGTGGGCATGGCATTGATTCTACGAGGGTCGAACTGACCCGCCGGCGGCATCCCGGCACAGCGCTTCCACGTCCTCGATGCGACCGCCGGCCCCGGCGGCGCGATCCGTGTGCTGTGCAGCACATTTTGCGTCGGGGGCCTGTCCAGGAGCCTGCTCACCCTCTTGGGCCTCGGGCTGACATCTCCGGCGCTCCCGGCTTGCACGTACCGGGACCGTTAGCGGGAGGGGAACGCCGGTCGGCCCAGGAACCACGCCGCCAAACCAGGATGCGAGCAGTCCAGGTGAGGTCGACGGCCGCCGGCGCGTCACCGCCATCGCCACGCCTCCGTTTGACCGGCCTCCCGGGAGGGTACGCTAAATTGTCCGTACATTTAGCGTGCGATGGGCCTCCCAGATGGAGAACTCAGAGCACAGGAGGCCATAGATGAAGAACACGATCCTCAAGACCAAGGGCGGCGCTTCGGTCGCGCTGATGGGCTTGGCCCTGACGGCGTGCGGGAGCCAGAGTGCGTCCGCAGCCGGAAACCCGGCGCCGAAGCAGGTCGCGGCAGCAGGCAGCTCGGCGACGTCGGCGAACCGTCCCGCGCCGCCGAGCTATCACGTGGTCGCAACCTGGCCGGCAGGGTCGACGCCCCACTTTCCGGGGGTCGACCCTCAGCTGCACAAGCTCTTCGTGAGCAACCTCGCCGCCGGCACGCTGACGGTCATCGACACGCGGACGGGGAAGATATCCGGAACCATCAAGTTGGGCGGGACGGTCCATACCGTCGTGGTCGACGCCAAGACCCAGCGGGTGTATGTCACCGACATCGCGCGAGGCTATCTCGACGTCATCAACGCCCGGACCGACGCGGTGATCAAGGAGCTGCCCGTCGGAGCCCACCTGCACGGCCTGGCGGTCTCGAACCGACTTCACGAGGCGTTCGTCACAGACGTCGCCCAGAGCAGGCTCTACGTCGTAAACACGCTGACCAACAAGGTTGTCAACCCTGCGGGGCTCGCCGTCGGGGCCAATCCGTGGGGCGTGGCCGTCGACGCGGGCACCCGCACCGCTTATGTGGCCAACACCGGAGTCACACTCACCGGGACGGTCGATCCGGCCGGCGACAGTGTAAGCGTGGTCAACCTGTCCACCATGACGGTGACCAAGACGATCACCGTCGGCCCCCACCCCTGGAACGTTGCGACGGATCCCCGCGCCAACACGATCTACGTGGGCGTCGCAGGTAGTGGGCAGGTGGCGGTGATCCGTAACGGCGCCGTGGTCACTGATATCGCGGTCGGCAAGTCACCCCACGGTGTCGCTCTCGACCGGAAGCTAGGTGTGCTCTTCGTGAACAACAGCCTCTCCAATACCGTGTCGATCATCAACGTCGCCGCCGATACCGTCAGCGCGACCGTCAAGGTAGGATCCCAACCGCAAGGTGTGGCCGTTGGTCCCAAAGGGACCGTCTATGTCGTCAACCAGAAGTCAGGGACCGTTTCGGTGCTTCGCCGCACGACGGGATGACGCGCCCCACCGCCCAGCGAGCCCACCCACGTGGGCGAACCTCGCCAGGCGGTGCCGGGCACATGATGGTGTCGGTCACCAGCGCGCGGACGCCCGTCCGCCAATCCGCAGCCTCCGGGGATCAGCGCACGGGCGTCTCGGGGACCGTCAGCGTACGCGCAGGAACACGTAGCGGCCGGCGACGTTCCGGGTCGCGCGGTGACGGTTGTCGAGCGCGTGCTCCCAGATGTGGTAGACGCCCGGCCGCAGGTGGACGCGCAGGAAGAATGTCCAGCGTGTCGTTCCACGGGCGCGCAGGTAGTCGTGGGGTCGACAGCCGCCAAAGCGGGTGAACCGGTGTCGGCCGGTGAGGAAGGCGCACTCGAGCCGACGATGGAACCGGCGGACCCGGGCGATCGCGATCCCGACGTGGACGATCCGGTCGGGGCAGTGGGCAAAGGCGTCCCCGCGCAGCTGCAGGAAGCGGGCGTTGAGGCGCTTGGCCGTGATGTGAGTCACCGGCATCTCCGACCGGGTCTGGCAGCCCGCTGCGTGGTTGTGCCGCTTCTTCGTCGTCGTCGGGCCTTTGGGTGACGCCGGCGTGGTCGGGTGCACCGGTGCCGTGCCGGCCGGCATCGGCGAGCAGTTCGAGCCTTTGACCCCGCCGACGACGACGTTGACCCCGACCGAGTCGGTCCGGCCCTGATCGGTCGAGTACGGCGCAAGGTTGTCGGAGCTGTCGATCGTCCCCAGGGTCACCTGATCAAACGCCTGGGGATCGGTGAGCAGCGCACCGGCCGATGGGGACCCCACCTCGCTGGTGGGAACCGTCACCGTGATCACTCCGGTCGTCGTGTTGACGCTGCCGGTCGCCGCCGAGCCTGCGGTATCCGTGTAGGAGCCGAAGTTGGGGGAGCCCTTGGTTTCGAACGGGCCGGTGTTCCCGGAACTGTAGGTGAAGCCGCCCCCGGACGATTCGACCGCCTGGGCGTAGTAGACGAGCCCGTGGTACTCCCACGCGACATAGAAGGTGAGCGAGTTGGAGTCCGGGGGCACTCCCTGGGAGAGGTCCGGGACCGTCCAGGTGGCGGTGATCTTCGCCGCGCTCGGCGAACTGAGCGTCGCGTTGGTGAGGTCCGCGCCCGGCTGGTTGCCGAGGCTGACGTCGGCCGGGTCGGTGGCGTTGCCGACCGGCGAGTTCATGCTCGCCGTGCAGACGCTCACCGCCGGCCGCTCGGTGCCCGTGTAGGACACCGGCGAGGTCGTCTCTCCATCCGCGGCCTGCATGAAGTCCGACACGTTCAGGGACCCCCAGCCCGAGGCGTAGTCCCAGCCGGGACCGGGCTGGTAGACGCCGTTACCGGTGTCGGTCTCAGAGGCGGTGATGTCGTAGAAATCCTGGCCGTACTGACCGCCGCACGGCGCGGCCGAGCACGTGTCCGCGCTGGACGCCAGCTGGTAGATGAGCGGGTCGGCGAAGCCGTTGCCCCCAGCCGCCTGGACCTTCGCTGCGGCCGCCGACTGGATCCGGGCCCACTGCCCCATCATCAGCGGACTGGACAGGCTCGTTCCGCCCTCCGAGGAGGGGTTCCCGTCGATGTAGATGAAGTACCCGTCGCCGGTGATGTTTCCGGACAGGTCGGCGACGTCGGGCACCCCACGACAGAGCGGAGCGTTGCCGGTGTAGACGACGCTGCCGGAGGCGTTGGAGATGCAATCGTGGTTGATGTGAGCGACCTTGGACTGCCAGCTGGGCGCGGGGATGAACTCGCTCGACCCGCCGCCGCCGGTACTCCAGGAGGTCATCGCGGACTGCTTGTTGGCGCCGGTCGGGTACGTCGTGCCCGGTGAGGAGACGACGGTTCCGCCGACACAGACGACGTACGCGCTCGCGCACGGGTAGTTGACGAGCGGCACCGGCTGGGGGGCGACCCCGTTGCCGGCCCCGGCGACGGGGATGGCGACCTCAGGGCAGCCCGAGCCGGTGTCCCCGGCGGCGGCGAACAGGGTGCGGCCCTCCATCGTCGCCTGCTCGAGCACGGGTTCGGCGCCCGCCTCCAGCTCGTCTCCGAGTTCGGTGCCGTAGGGCTGCTGGGCCAGCGGGCCGGAGACCGGGTTGGTCGGGTTGGCCTCACATTCGCCGAAGCTGGCGTTCATCTCCGCCGGACCGGTCGGATCGTTGGCCCAGGCGCTGAAGGCCGAGAGGATGTCGGCGTCATAGAGCGTCTTGGCGAAGAAGAAGTCGAGCTGCTTGGCGTCGGGGGCCATTCCGGTTGAGGACTGGGAGTCGAGGTACCACTCGATTGCGCCGGTGTTATCCCCATAGGCGCTGTCGGGCCCGCCCTCGGTCTCGATCGTCCGCACCGGGATCTTCGGCAGGCCGACGGCGTTCTCGAACAGGCGCAGCTGGGCGGTGACGCTGGAGGTCTCCCCCTCACCGATGATCCCGATCTTCTGGCCCTGTCCGAGCGCTTCATGGGAGCTCGCGAGCTCCGCGGGGGTCGTCAGGCCGGTGGTCGGGTTCGGGAGCGTGGTCGCCCCCGGCATGTTGTAGATGCCCCACAGCTCCTGCGGGGTGTAGACCTGCTCGTTACCGGACTGGATGCCGACCCCGGGAATGAGTTTGGCGTGCGCGGCACGTTTGTGCTGGCGCACAAGAAAGGCCCGCACTGCCGCGGCCCGCTGGAGGGTCGGGAGGCCGGCGACCCGGTGGCCGGTGAGGCTGGCCAGGCTCATCTTGTCGACCGTGTTGAGACCGAGGACGGCACGGATCGGGAGGCTGTCGGGGACCGACGGCGCGACGTTGTTGGCCAGGAAGGTATGGTCGCCGTAGCTGTAGCGGCTGATGGTGACGTTGAACAGACGGTCCAGTTGCGCGGGAGCGCCGGTGGCGAGGATGTACGCCCCGCCGGGTTCGACGTCGGTGACCGTCAGGCCGCCCGAGGTGAGGAAGGCCTTGACCGCCGCCGTCGTCGCCGGGCTGACCCCGAAGCGCCGCTGGAACTGCGCGACGGTGAGAAAGTGGTGGTACTCGGGGCTGGAGCGGTCATACATCGCGGCCTGCAGCGCGGCTTCGGCCGCGGGGTGCGGGCCGTTGACGGCCACCCCAACGGTCATCTGCGTACCCGCCGGCGGAGCGCCGATCCGGGTGGCCCGTGAGATGCCCGCCAGCCAGCCGGGCACGAGATGGGTCCCCGAGGCCGCCGTCGCCTGGGCCGCCCCGACTCCCAGCACGACGGCGCCGGTGCCGAGCAGCCCCAGCGTCAGCGCGACGGCGAGCAGCTGCGCCCTCAGGGAAGCGCCGAGATGAGCGGGACCGCCGGCTTTCCGGGGGTGCATTCGCAGTCGTCGTCTCATCGTGGCTCGCTCCTTGATCGTTCTCGGCCCCGCGCCGAGGGTTGCACCGGCTCTCAGCCGGCCGGGGGGCGGCGGACCGCCCTTCACCCCCCGATAACAACCGGAGGCGCGCGAAGTTGCGGTGCGCTCGCGGGGGGACCCCTGCGTGGCCGCCGCCGGGCCGAAGGGGGTGCGGGCCCGGGGCCCGAGCCGGGATGACGACCGTGCCGCCCTCCGCTAACCTCGACATGCCCGACGGGCGCGTAGCTCAGTGGGAGAGCGCTCGCTTCACACGCGAGAGGTCGGTGGTTCGAAACCACCCGTGCCCATCACCGCGAGAGTCCGACGGGGACTCCTGCAGAGGCCGCTGACCGGTTCGCTGCCCGGCAGCGACCGGTTCGCGCCACCTCCGGGTTCACCTGGCGAGGGCCGCCCGCGAATGCGCGCTCTCGGTCTCGTCCCGGGCCACCGGCCCCAGCAGCGATCCGAAGGCGGTCGCGTTCCCGAGCAGCCGGCCGATGTCGGCCGCCGACCCTGGCCGGGCGAAGAGGTACCCCTGGCCGATGTCAAAGCCGAGCTCGCGCACGATCCGCAGCTGCTGAGCGGTCTCGATGCCCTCAGCCACGATCTTGAGACCGAGCGAGCGACTCATCGTCACGATCGCCTCCACGATCGCCCGGGCCCGATGGTCGTTCCCGAGCTCGGCGATGAAGGAGCGGTCGACCTTGACCACCGAGGCGGGAAACCGGCGCAGATAGGAGAGTGAGGCGTACCCGGTCCCGAAATCATCGATCCCGATCTCCGTGCCGAGGCAACGCAGCGCGGTGAGCACGCTCAGGCCCGCCTCCGCATCATCGAGGACGACACTTTCGGTCACCTCGAGCAGCAGGCGTGCCGGGTCGGCGCAGCGATGCTCGAGCGCCGCGGTGACGCGCGGTATCAGCTCAGGGTCAGAGAGCTGTCGCACTGACAGGTTGACCGACATCCACGGGCTCGTGGCGATCGCGGCATCGTTCTCCCAGGCGGCCAGCTGGCGCAGAGCCTCCGTGAGCACCCAGGTCCCGATCGGGACGATCAGGCCCGTGTCCTCCGCCAGCCCGATGAACTCGCCCGGCGTCACCAGCGCCTCCGGCCGTTGCCAGCGCAGCAGCGCCTCAACTCCGACGATCGCACCGGTGTGCAGGTCGACCTCAGGTTGGTAGTGCAGTCGCAACTCCCCCCGTGCGATGGCGTGACGCAGGGCGCTCTCCAGCTCGAGGCGATGCGCGATCCGCTCGCGCAGCGCATCGGAGAAGAACTCGTACCGAGCGCGTCCCAGCTCCTTGGAGCGATACATCGCCGCGTCGGCTTGCTCGATCAGGGCGCCTGGCTCCTCCGAGCCGTCGGCAAGGGCGATGCCGATGCTCGCACTGACGAGAAACTGCTCCCCGTCAAGGGTGAACGGCTCGCGAAGGCTCACGCCGAGGCGGTCGGCGATCATCACGACGGGATACTCATCGGTGAGCGCTTCACACACGATCACAAACTCGTCGCCGCCCAGTCGACCGAGCGTGTCCTCACAGCGGATGACCCTACTGAGGCGAGCCGCGACCTCACTCAGCAGTCGGTCGCCCGCGGCGTGCCCGAGCGTGTCGTTGATCGCCTTGAAGCCGTCCAGATCGACGAAGAACACCGCGGTCCGCTCCCCATCGGCACGGGACTGACGCGCGAGTGAGCGCTTGAGCAGGTCGAGGATCAAGACCCGGTTGGGCAATCCCGTGAGCGCATCGTGGGTGGCCTGATGCACGAGTGCCTCGGCGGCCCGCTGGCGCTCAACCACGCGCCCCAGCTGCGTCCCCGCCTGGGACATCAGCGCGAGCAGTTCCAGGTCCGGCTCGAGGACAGAGTCAGCAAAGAACTCAAGGGCACCGACAACGTCCGGACCGGCCAGAAGCGGGAAGCACAACGCCGTGCGCAGCTGCGCGGCACGCATCGCATCGTCGCGCGGGAGGGACATAAGCCCGGCCGGATCGGACATCCACACGGCCCTGCCGTCCTTCAGGACGCGGCCGGGAAGTCCGACCCCGGGGCCGAAGCGCAGGCCGCGGGAAGCCTCACAGAACGGGGCGTGCCGATCGGTGTCGCCCGCCCACACGTCCGTCGACACCATCTCGTCGGCTCGATCGCGGAGCCACAGATGTCCCAGGCGCCAGGACGCGTGCGCCCGGATCGCCTCCAGGCTCGTCGCGATGGCCGGCTCGATGCCGGTGGCCTCATTCGCCGCCGTGGCCACCGTCTCGAGCAGCACCAACCCCTGCTGCTTGTCATAGAGCTCACGGGTCGCACGTTCGCTGATCCTCTCGGCCTCCTGGCGGGCCAGGCGCTGGCGCCGGAGCTGACGTTCCAGACGGTCCACCCGCGCCTGGATCTCCGGCAGTTCGGTCAACGCGTACGGCTGAAGCGAATATTCATCCGACACTCCCGATCCCCTCTGTTCATGCACTGCGGCTGGTCGATGGTGACGGTCTGCCCGTAGTGCTCACCCGCTCCGATCAACAAGCCCTCGGCAAAGGCACAGAGCTTGCGCGGCGAGTAGTAGTCCATCCCCAGCCAGTCAGCGTCGGACGTATCGAACCCGAACTCGGGGACGATGGCGCCCGGGTAGAGCTTGCGAACCTCCGGATGGATGATCTCGTTGAGAGTGAGCACGAAGGAGCGGGCATCAACGTGCCGGGAGAACAGCTGCGGGTACCGCTCGGCGAACAGAGGCAGCGACCGCTGCCCGAACCAGCGAACGACGTCATCGGACCGAACCTCGAGCACCGATGCGGCGGCGCCGACGAGCGCGAACAGGTCCTCGTCCGGATAGCTCCCCAGCGAGGTGTAGACGCCATCGAGGCAGCTCACGTCGAGCAGCTCCTCCCAGACGTCCTCCCCGTGGTCGGCGACCACGCTCTGCTCGAGCAGGTTGAAGACGATGCCCTTCACGGTGCCGGCAATCTTGCCGCACCCGGCGACACACGACGCGGGGGAGTGAGGACGACGGGGTTCGGATGCATGCGTTCGGGTGTCGTCACCGGGATCATCAAGGCGGTCTGGGTCGGGGGCGTCTCCCCGCGGCCGTTATCGGTGTATCGGCCCATCGGCTTGAGCCGCAGCTTCCGCCGGCGCGATCCCCAGTTCCGGACACGGTGGCGCACGTTTGTGCGCTGACAGGGCCGGTTTTCTCCCACCACCCCCGGGTAGGGCAGGAGCAGGCTCATTGACCCTCTCCCTCGATCGGAAGGCCCCGTCTGATGCAGGCAGCTCCCCCGAAGATCGCCGTCGTCACCGGCGGCAGCGCCGGTGTCGGCCGCGCCACCGTCCGCGCCCTCGCCGACCGCGGCTATGACGTCGCGGTCCTCGCCCGGGGGCGGGCCGGACTTGAGGCGGCCGTGGCGGAGGTGAAGGACTGCGGCCGCCGCGGGCTCGCGCTCGCCTGCGACGTCAGTGACGAGACGGCGGTTGAGGCGGCGGCCGACCGCGTGGAGGCCGAGCTGGGGGCGATCGACGTGTGGGTCAACGCCGCGTTCGCCGGCGCGCTTGCGTTCTTCTGGGATACGACACCGGCCGAGTTCCGCCGAATGACCGATGTCACCTACTACGGTCAGGTCAACGGCACCCGAGCGGCGCTGGCGCGAATGCGCGCCCGCAACCACGGCACGATCATCAACGTCGGCTCGGCGATGGCGTTCCGGTCGATCCCGCTCCAGTCGGCCTACTGCGGCGCCAAGCACGCCGTCACGGGGTTCACCGAATCGGTGCTCACCGAGTTGAAGCACGAACGCAGCGCCGTCCGGATCTGCATGGTGCAGCTGCCGGGGCTCAACACCCCGCAGTTCAACTGGAACCTCAACCGAATGCCCGCCCACCCGAGGCCGGTCGCTCCGGTGTTCGCCCCGGAGGTGCCCGCGCGGGCGATCGCCTTCCTCGCCGAGCACCCGCGGCGCAACCTGTGGGTCGGCGTCTCGACCGCGTACACGATCATCGGCGAGCGGTTCGCACCCTGGCTCGCGGACCTCTACCTCGCCCGCCGCGGCGTCAGCGGGCAACAGAGCGACGCCGACCTGCCGCGGCTCGGTGAAAACCTGTTCGAGCCACGCGATCAGGAGGTCGACTGCGGGGCCGCCGGGCCGTTCTCCGAGCAGGCCCACCACCGTGACCCGATCTTGTGGTTGTTGACCCAGCGGGGCGCACTCGGCGTCGCCGCCGGGGTCACCGCCCTCGCTCTCGCCCGTCGGCAGGCGCGGCGATGACCGGCCCAGCCTCCTCGGCCCGGCTCACCCCTCCGCGGAGGGGGATCGCCGCCCGGCCCGAGCCACCACGGATCCCGGCCGCCGACCTGCCCGGCGGGCTGCGTTGGCTCACCGTCGCCCGAGCGGCGATCGCCGGGGCGCTGCTGATCGCGCCCGAGCCGCCGCTCGCCGCACTCAAGCGGTCCGAGCCCGACCGGGCTCGCCTGCGCTTCGCACGAATCCTCGGCGCACGCCAGGGAATCGAGGCGGCGCTGCTGTGGCGGTATCCGACCCCGGCGGCGGTGCGCACGGGCGCGGTCGTCGACGGCATCCACGCCGTCACCGCCCTCGGGATCGCCGCCGTGGTCTCACCGCGCCGGCTGGCGCTGCTCAACTGCCTCAGCGCAACCGGGTTCGCTCTCGCCGGCTGGCAGGCCGCGACAGCCGTCGCGCACGCCACCCGGGAGCGCTCATGAGCCTCCCGCCCGCACCGCACGTGCTGCGGGAGTACGCGCTGCTCGCCGACGGGCACCGTGGGGCGCTGATCGGCCCGCACGGAGACATCGCGTGGATGTGCTTCCCCGGGTGGTCGGACCCGGCCGTGTTCGCCTCCCTGATGGGAGGCGCTGGACGGTTCGCGATCACCCCCGTCGGACGCCACGTCTGGGGCGGGAGCTACGAGCGGGGCTCGCTGATCTGGCGCAGCCGCTGGGTGACCGAGGACGGGATCATCGAGTCGCGTGAGGCGCTCGTGTTCCCGGGCGAGCGCGACCGGGCGACCCTCCTGCGGCGGGTGATCGCCGTTGAGGGAGTTGCCCGTATCCACCTCAGCGTCGGTCTTGCGCACGACTACGGTCGCCGCCGGGCCACCCAGCTGCGCTGCGAGGACGGCATCTGGCGCGGATCGCTGGGCCGACGGCACTTCAGCCTCGCCGGGGCCGCGGACGCACGCCCCGACGCCGAGCACGAACTCGGCGCCGAGTTCGTGCTCGAACCCGGCGGCTGTCACGATCTCATCCTCTGTCTCGACGGTGACGCGGGTGAGGTCGATGCCGCGCAGGCGTGGCGAGGAACCGAGACCGCCTGGCGCGAGCGGGTTCCGCCCCCGGCCGTCGCGCTCGGCGAGCGCGACGCCTGGCATGCCCGCGCGGTCCTGCGGGGACTGACGACGCCGGGGGGCGGGATGGTCGCCGCCGCGACGATGTCACTGCCCGAGCGCGCTGACGCCGGCCGGGCCTACGATTACCGCTACGCCTGGGTGCGCGACCAGGCGATCAGCGGCCAGGCGGCGGCCCGGGCCGGCGCTGATGACCTGCTCGATGACGCGACCGCGTTTCTCACCGAACGTCTGCTCGAGGACGGCGCCGGACTCGCCCCCGCCTACACCGTCGACGGCGGCGCGGTGCCGGACGAGAGCGCTCTCGGGCTCCCCGGGTATCCCGGCGGGGCCGACTTCCTCGGCAATCACGCCAACCGCCAGTTCCAGCTCGACGGGTTCGGGGAGAGCCTGCTCTGCCTCGCCGCGGCTGACGAGCGAGACCGCCTCGACGCGGACGGATGGCGGGCGGTGCAGGCCGCGGTAGAGGCGATCGCCGCCCGTGGCGGCGAGCCCGACGCCGGGATCTGGGAACTCGAGCCCGCCCATTGGACCCACAGCCGGCTCATCTGCGTCGCGGGGTTGCGTCGCGTCGCGGCCGCCCCGAACGCCGGAGCGCGGGCCGGCGCGTGGCTGGGGCTCGCCGAGCGGATACTCGCCGACACCTCCGACGCCCTCACCCCCCACGGTCACTGGCAGCGCGCGCCGGATGACCCACGCGTGGACGGGGCGCTGCTGTTCGCCGCGTTGCGCGGAGCCACCCCGGCCGATGACCCGCGGGCGATGCGAACCCTCGACGCCGTCACCGCCGAGTTGTGCGATGACTACTTCTGCTACCGCTTCCGCCCGGACGCGCGGCCGCTCGGCGAGGCTGAGGGCGCGTTCCTGCTCTGTGGGTTCGCGATGGCCCTCAGCCTCGACCGGATCGGGGCACACGCCGAGGCCGCTCACTGGTTCGAACGCAATCGCGGCGCCTGCGGCCCCCCGGGACTTCTCTCGGAGGAGTTCGACGTCACCCAGCGCCAGTTGCGCGGCAATCTGCCCCAAGCCTTCGTCCATGCGCTCCTGCTCGAGTGCGCGGCGTCCCTCCGCGGCGCCGACCCCGCCCCCAACGAAAAGGATCCAACATGAGCCAGACCGTCGGCGAACGAATCCTGCGCCGCCTCATCGCGTGGGGCATCCCGCGGGTCTACGGGTACCCGGGGGATGGCATCAATGGCATCCTCGGCGGCTTTCACGCCGTCGGAGACGAACTGGAGTTCATCCAGACCCGGCATGAGGAACTCGCCTCCTTCCAGGCCTGCGCGCACGCGAAGTTCACCGGCGAGACGGGCGTCTGCATGGCCACCTCAGGCCCCGGGGCGATCCACCTCCTCAACGGGCTCTACGACGCCCGCCTCGACCACCAGCCCGTCGTGGCGATCATCGGACAGCAGGCCCGCTCATCACTCGGTGCCGACTACCAGCAGGAGGTCGACCTGATCAGCCTGTACAAGGACGTCGCCCGCGAGTTCGTGCAGGTCCTCAACGTGCCCTCCCAGACCGATCTGCTGATCGACCGTGCCCTGCGGGTGGCGGCGGCATCCCGGTCTGTGACGGCGATCATCGTCCCCAACGACGTTCAGGAGCTTCCCTTCGAGGAACCGCCCCGCAGCCACGGGGCGGTGTATTCGAGCGTCGGCTACAGCGCACCCCGGGCAGTGCCGGCCGCAACGGACCTCGACCGTGCCGCCGAGGTCCTCAACGCCGGCGAGCGGGTGGCGATGCTGATCGGACAGGGCGCAATCGGCGCCGCGGCGCAGGTGCTCGCCGTCGCCGACCGGCTCGGCGCCGGGGTCGCCAAGGCGCTCAACGGAAAGGCCGCCCTTCCTGATGACCTGCCCTTCGTGACCGGCGGCATCGGCCTGTTGGGGACCAAGCCATCCTACGACATGATGGAGGGCGCCGACACGCTGCTGATGGTCGGGACCAACTTCCCCTACGCGGAATGGCTGCCCGAGCCCGGCCAGGCGCGGTGCGTCCAGATCGACATCGACGGTCGGCTGATCGGGATGCGCTATCCGACGGAGGTCTGCCTCGTCGGGGACGCGGCGGCGACCCTGACCGAGCTCCTTCCGCGCCTGCAGCCCACCACTGACCGGGCCTGGCGGGCGGACATCGAGACGGGCGTCCGACGCTGGTGGGAGATCCTCGCGGATCGAGCCCACCAGAGCGCGGACCCGCTCAATCCCCAGCGGGTCTTTCACGAACTGTCGGAGCGGTTGCCCGACCGGGCCATCCTCACCTCCGACTCGGGGTCGGCGACGAACTGGTGGGCACGCCACGTCAAGGTGCGCCAAGACATGATGTGCGCGCTGTCGGGGACCCTGGCGACGATGTGCCCGGCCGTCCCCTACGGTGTCGCGGCCAAGTTCGCCCATCCGGACCGGCCGGTGATCGCCGCGATCGGCGACGGGGCGATGCAGATGGTCGGGATCAACAGTCTCATCGACGTCGCCCGCTATCAGGACCGCTGGACCAACCCGACGTTCGTCGTCTGCGTCCTGCATAACAACGATCTCAACCAGGTGACCTGGGAACAGCGGGTGATGTCAGGGGATCCCCGGCTTGCGGTCTCCCAGCAGCTGCCCGATTTCGACTACGCCGGGTATGCCCGGCTGCTCGGCCTGGAGGGGATCCGGGTCGACTCGCCCGAGGCGGTCGGGGAGGCGTGGGATCGTGGGCTCAGCGCCGGTCGGCCCGCGCTGCTCGAGTTCATCACCGACCCGGAGGTGCCGCCACTGCCCCCGCACATCCGCTTTGAGCAGGCGAAGGGAATGGCCAGCGCGCTCGCCCGCCGCGACCCGGCGTCCGCGCAGATGGTGCGCCAGGCCCTGAAGGGCAAGCTCGTCGAGTTCACCAACCGATGAGCGTTCTCGCCAATCTCCGCTGCGGCCGGACCCAGAAGCTGCTGAGCGCGGCGACCGCGGCGAGCGCGCTTCCGCTCGGGGCGGAGATCTACATCAACCACTACGGGGGCTCGTTCGGCAACAAGTGGATGTGGACACCGGTCGCCCTCTCCCCCGCGCTCACTGCCGCCGGTCTGGCGGGCGTGCGTTCGGAGCGGGCCGCGCACACCGTGTTGCCTGCGCTGTCAGCGCTGTTTCTCATCGACGGGCTCGCCGGTGTGTACTTCCACCTCCGCGGAGTCGCCCGCAAGCCGGGTGGGTTTGCCGAGGCGAGCTACAACCTCGTGATGGGCCCACCGGCGTTCGCCCCGGGATCCCTGGCGATGGTCGGCGCGATCGGGATCATGGCGAGCCTCAGCCGCCGGGAGGGCGACGCATGAGCCACAGCTATCGCGAAGCCGACCATCTCCCCCATCACCGTCGTCACGGGGACCCACCCGACCCCCGCGGTCTCCCCCGCCAGCGGGTCGGGATCACCCCACAGATGCACGGCCGCTACCCCGACTTCGACGTGATGGCCGGCCGGCGCCACTGGGATGAGGTGACCCGTCGGGCACTCGTCGACCGTGTCGAGGCGGTCCCCGCCTGCCGGTTCTTCACCGCCGGGGAGCAGCGCACGCTGCGGGCGTTCCTCGACGTCGTGCTCGCCCAGGACGACGACCCGCGGATCCCCGTGCTCGAGATGATCGATGCCAAGCTCGCCGACGGCCGCCTCGACGGCTACCGGTACGAGAACATGCCCCCCGACCCTGAGGTGTGGCGGCGGGTGGCGGCTCACCTCGACGGGTTTGACAGCCTCGACCCAGACGCCCGCCGTGAGGTCGTCGCGCGGTTCGCGGAGGGGGACCTCGTCTGGAAGAATCTCGACGTCTCACGTGCCTGGGGGGTGGTGATGCGGGGCGCCTTGGCGGCGTTCTACTCCCACCCGTGGGCGTTCAACGAGATCGGCTTCCGGGGTCCCGCCTATCCGCGCGGCTACATGCGCCGCAACATGGGACCGACGGGCGTCGATCCGGGGGAGCCGCGTGAGGCCTTCGGCCTGGACCCCGTCCGTGACCTGCGGGAGCGGGCGTGAGCCCCCGTCCGGCGCTGGGGCGCCGGCTGATCAAGGGCGCCCCCGTCCCACACGACAACGACTCCGCGTGGTTGCTCGACCCTCACCGGCGCGGTATCCCCGGGCTGGAGTCGATGTCGCGCTACCGGGACGCCGACGAAGTGGACATGGTGATCGTCGGAGCGGGCGCCGGCGGTGGCACCCTCGCCCAGAGGCTCGCCCGGCGGGGGTGGCGGATCGTCGTCCTCGAGTCGGGACCGTTCTGGGATCCCGACCGGGACTGGGCCTCTGACGAGGCCGCCCAACACCACCTGTACTGGAACGCTCCACGGGTGATCGGCGGCCACGACCCGGTGGAGCTGGGCAAGAACAATTCCGGGCACGGGGTCGGCGGATCGATGATCCACTATGCGGGCTACACCCCCCGGTTCCACCCCTCGGACTTCTCCACCTTCAGCCGCGACGGGGTCGGGGCTGACTGGCCGATCGGCTACGAGGACCTCAAACCCCACTACGAGCGGGTCGAGCGGGAGCTGCCGGTGGCCGGACAGGACTGGCCCTGGGGTGACCCGCACACCTATCCGCACGCCGCCCACCCGATCTCGGGGGCGGCCGAGGTGGCCTGGGAGGGAGCGCGACGGATCGGCGTCCGGATGCGGGTCGGCCCGGTCGCGATCACCAACGGCGTGTTCGGCAACCGCCCCCACTGCATCTACCGGGGTTTCTGCCTGCAGGGGTGCAAGGTCAATGCGAAGGCCTCCCCGCTCGTCACCCACCTCCCCGATGCGATCGCCCATGGAGTCGAGGTCCGAGCTGACAGCCATGTGACCCGGATCGAGCTGGATGAGCGCGGCCGCTGCCGCGGGGTCGCCTACATCCACAACGGGGTCGAGCACCACCAGCGGGCCGCGATTGTGGTCGTCGCCGGTTATTCGATCGAGACGCCGCGGCTGCTGTTGAACTCCGCCGGCCCGGGCTTCCCGGACGGCCTGGCCAACCGTCATGACCAGGTCGGGCGCTACGTGATGGTCCAGGGCGCCCCCCAGGTCGCGGGTCGCTTCCCCGAGACGGTGCACCAGTACAAGGCGCCTCCGCCGGAGATCTGCTCCGAGGACTTCTATGAGACCGACGTCAGCCGTGGCTTTGCTCGCGGGTTCTCGATCCAGACGGTCGGGCCGCTGCCGATCGCCTGGGCCGAGCACGTCCTCGCCGACGGGCACTGGGGACATGCCCTGCGTGAATACATGCGCGACTACGCCCACTGGACGACGCTCGGCCTGCTCTGTGAGCTGCTGCCGCAACCCGAGAACCGGGTGACGCTTGCGGAGGAGACCGATCGCCATGGGCTGCCGGTCGCACACATGTCCTACAGCCAGTGTGAGAACGACCGGGCGAACATCGCCTACGGCAAGGAGGTGCTGACGCGCCTGTGGGAGGCCGCCGGCGCCCAGGACACCCTCAGCATCGACCGCTACGCCCACCTCGTCGGTGGCTGCCGGATGGGAACGGACCCCGAGATGTCGGTGATCGACGCCGACCACCGCACCTGGGACGTCCCGAACCTGTTCATCTGCGACGGCAGTGTGATGCCGACGCAGGGGTCGGCCAACCCGGCCCTGACGATCATGGCGCTCGCCTCCCGACTCGCCGACCGGCTCGGGCAGCGGCGCGTCGACCCCGCAGGGCCGGCGGGAGCCCGTCATGCCTGAACGGCGACCGGGCGGGGTCGACGCGCTGCGAACCCGAGTGTTCCGGGTGCCGACCGACGGCCCCGAGTCGGACGGCACCTTCGCGTGGACGACGACGACCGTCGTCGTCGTCGAGGTCGACTGCGGGTCGGTCACCGGGCTGGGCTACACCTACGGGCCGACCGCGGTCGCGGCGCTGATCGAGGCAGAGCTCGCCGACATCGTCCGCGACGGCGATCCGCTCACCCCGCAGCGGACGTGGGCGGCGCTGCACGCCGCCCTGCGCAACGCCGGTCAGGGCGGGATCGGCGCGCTCGCGATCGCGGCGCTCGACATCGCCCTCCACGATCTCCGGGCCCGGATGCTCGACCTCCCGCTCAGCGTCAGCCTCGGCGCGGTCCGGGACGCGGTCGAGATCTACGGTTCCGGAGGGTTCACCAGCTACGGGCCGGCGCAGACGGCCGAACAGCTCGCCGGCTGGGTCGGCCAGGGGATCGGGCGGGTGAAGATGAAGGTCGGGCGCCGCCCCGAGGCGGACCTCGCCCGGCTCGCGGCCGTGCGGACGGCGATCGGCCCGGACATCGAGTTGATGGTCGATGCCAACGGGGCCTTCACGCCGGCCGCCGCGCGTCACTGGGCCCAGCGTTACGCCGACTTCGCGGTGACGTGGCTGGAGGAGCCGGTCACCCAGGACGATCCGGGCGGGCTCGCCGACGTGCGGGCGCGAGCCCCCGCCGGGATGGCGGTCGCCTCCGGCGAATACAGCTGGAGCCGCTTTGACAGCCGGCGTCTGCTCGACGCCGAGGCCGTCGACGTGCTCCAGGCCGACGTCACCCGCTGTGGGGGACTGACCGAACTGCTGCGCATCGACGCGTTGTGTGCGGCGGCGAACCGGCCGCTGTCGCTGCACTGCGCGCCGGCGATCAGCGCCCATGCCGGGACCGCCCTCACCGCACTGCTGCACCTCGAGTACTTCCACGACCATCAACGGATCGAACGGCTGCTCTTTGACGGTGTCCTCGACGTGGACGGGGGAACCCTGCGTCCCGACCGTGGCCGGGCCGGCCACGGTCTCAGTGTCCGGGACGCCGAGGCCAGGCGGTACGCGGTCAGTTAAGCCGGCCCAGCCGGAGGAACGCAGCGACCGCGGGCCGGGATGGGCCGGGCAGCACCGGCGCGGGCCGGTCCCCGAGCGCGCACCCCGACCGTCGCCCTCAGAGCGTTCCGGCGGCGAGCACGTAGCGGGCGGCCCGCCGCAGCCCGGGGAGGGTCGGCGAGGTCGTCCGCGCACCGTGCAGACCCCGGTTGCGAGCCGGTTCGACGACCGTCTCGGGGACCCCGTCGTGGTCGAGGATCCAGTCGATCACGGCCATCCCGTCCACGCCCGCAGCCATGATCGCCGCCCGTTCGACCACCTGCCCGCCGGAGGGGTGCGGCCGGGCGAGCCGTCGCAGCAGAGTGAGAATCTCAGCGTCGTCCATCTCTCACACCCTACCCGTCATCGGCTCGCGGTCGGACGCGGCCCCGGGGCGCCGCAGGGTGACCGCGCCGACCGGGGCAGCGAGAACGCCGGTGACGGGCTCATCCCCGGGGGTGAGCCCGAGTAGCGTGCTGAGCAGCAGCAGTGGCGTCCCGGCCGCCCACGCCTGGGGTCTCGAGGCGGTCGGGAAGGCGACGGGCACCGAGGTGTCAGCGGCGGGGAAGCCCGCGAACACCTCCGGGAGCCGGTACTGAAAGAACGGAGCGGCGGCGAGCATCGCGGTGGCGATCTGACCGGCCGCGTCGGTGTGGCCGTAGCGGGCCAGACCGGCGGCGATCAGCGAGTTGTCGTGGGGCCACACCGTTCCGGTGTGGTATCCGAGCGGGTTGTATCCGGCGGCCGAACGGGCGAGCGTCCGCACCCCCCAGCCGGAGTACAGGTCCTCCCCCAGCAGCGCAGCGGCGGTGAGCGCCGCCTCGGCGTCATCGACGATGCCGGACCAGAGGAGGTGACCGATGTTGGAGCAGAGGCCGTCCACCGGCCGCTTGTCACCGTCGAGGGCGAGCGCGTGGGTGCCGCGCTCGGGGAGCCAGAAGTCGCGCCGGAACTGGGCGGCGAGCCGCTCTGCCCGGCCTTCGAGCGCGACGGCGAGCGCCTCGTCGTGCCAGACCGTACGGGCGAGCCGCGCCGCGCGGCGCTGCGCGTCATAGACATAACCCTGAATCTCACAGGTGGCGATCGGACCGTGGGCGAGGTGTCCGTCGGCGAACTGGATCGAGTCCCAGCTGTCCTTCCAGCACTGGTTGACAAGCCCGCTGGCGACGTTGCGCCGCGCGTACTCGACGTACCCGTCCCCGTCGATGTCGCCGCTGTCGGCGATCCAGGTGAGCGCGGCGCGGGCGTTCGGCTCGAGCCTGGCCACGAGCTCCGAATCACCGGTCCAGCGGTGGTATTCGTCCAGCAGGATGAGAAACAGCGGGGTCGCGTCGGCGCTGCCGAAGTAGGGAGAGTGCGGCCGTTGCCCGGTCGCAGTGAGCTCACCGAACCGAAGCTCGTGCAGGATCTTGCCCGGCTCCTGCTCATGGAAGTCATCGCGCGTGGTCGCCTGGCGTGCGGCGAGCACCGTCAACGTCGTCGCCGCCAAGCTGGGCAGGTAGGGCAGCGCCTGCAGGCTCGTGATCAAGCTATCGCGGCCGAACAGCGCCATGAACCACGGCAGCCCGGCCGCCGGGAGGGTCAAGCCGGTGCGCAGATCCGGTGCCATCCTCAGCGCCGCCAGATCACTGAGGCTCGCCCGGTAGGTGCGTGCGAGGTCCTCGTTGGCGGTGTCGAGCACCGGCGCGGCCGCTGTCCAGCGAGCGAGCTCCGCCGCCTTGTCGACTGACATCTCCGCGCGGCTCCCGCGGGGAACCCGAGCGGTGAACCGGGTGCCCGGTTGGGCGGCGCTGGAGAGAATCGTGAAGGTGACCGACCACTGCTCAGCGGCGGCAAGCTCCAATGCGAAGGCAAAGCCGTTCGGGGTCACCGTCCCGGGCCGGCTGGCGGTGATCGTGACGGCACGGTGAAAGCCGCCGGCGCGGTAGGCGAAGGTGAGCGTGCGATCGTCGTGCTCGACGGTGACCGGCCGTGGGGCCACCGGGCCGCTCTTGACCTCGAACAGGTCGGCGAACTCCGCGGCGGCGGTGAGCGTGACCGGCCAGGCAACGGGCGTGTGGAGATGGTTGGTGACCGTCACCTCCTCGAGCCAGACGCGGTCGATCAGACGGCGGCGGATCACCGAGCAGGGCGCCTGCTCCTCGGGGGCGACCTGGGGGGTGAGAATGAAGTCCGACTCATAGTGGGTGCCCTGGTGGAGGCTCAGCAGCTCGAGGGGCCGTTCTCCGACCGATAGGCTCCAGCGGGCGAGGAACCGGGTGTCCTGGGCAAAGAAGCCGTGCTCGGCGCCCGCTTCGGGCGACACGTCGCCGCGCCGGTCGCTGACCACGAACGTGCTTCCGTCCAGCACGCTGATCGCGTCCTCAGACACCGCTCGCACCGCCCTCCGGCCCCGACTGGGCCGGCGCACAGGACCGGTAGGCCAGCTCATATCGGGCCGCGACGACGTCGGCGTCGCAGTGTTCGGCCACCCACGCCCGGCAGGCCCCGGACCGAATACGCGGTAGGTGTCCGATCGCGTCGGCCATCCCCCGCTCATCGGGAACGAGGAAACCGGTGATCCCGTCGTGGATCAGTTCGGGTGCGGCGCCCTCCGGGAAGGCGATCACGGGCGTCCCGGAGGCGAGCGCCTCAACGATCACCATGCCGAACGGCTCGGGCCAGCGGATCGGCATCAACAGCCCGCGGGCGTGGGCGAACAGGGACTGCTTGGCCGAACCGCCAACCTCCCCGATGAACCGGACCCGTTCCCCGTCGATGTGGGGGGCGATCTCCGCGTCGAAGAACGCCTGTTGGCCGGGCTGGATCACGCCGGCGAGGATGATCGGGACATCCACCGCCCGCGCGGCCGCGATCGCGCGGTGCGGCCCCTTCTCCGGGGTGATCCGCCCGATCCAGAGCACGTAATCCCCCTTCCGTTCCCGGGAGGACCAGCGCTGCAGGTCGATCGGGTTGGGGATCGGCCCGGAGGAGACGAGCCCGGTCGGCGCCCCGGCGAGCTGGGCGCGGCTGATCGCCACGAGCGTCCCTTTGTGTCCATGCTCGGCGTAGAAGGGACCCGTCTCAGGCGTGAAGGGGCCGTGGAGGGTGTGCAGGAGCGGGGTGGCGATGCGGTTGGCCATCGCCAGTGCGGTGAACCCGCAGTGGTCGTGGATGACGTCGAAGCGACGGGCGCGTTCGGCGCCGTCGATCCGGTCAAAGGCCTGGGAGACGTGGTCAGCCTCATAGAGGGCCCGTTCGATCTCCTCTGGGTGCGCGCGCTCGAGCAGCGGAGCGACGGTCGCGGTCGAGACCGACCCCGGGGCCGCGAACAGGACGACGTCGTGGCCACGGCGGACGAGCGCGTCCGTGAGGGTGCTGACGACCGACTCGACCCCGCCGTAGCCGGGTGAGGGGACCGGGATCCACGGCGGGGCGAGCATCGCGATGCTCAGCGGGGAGAGGTGCCGGGCCCGTCCCTCGCCACTGCGATCCGGCACCCGCGGAGTGAACCGGCGCCGGGGCGGGGCTCGCGTCGGCACCGCCACTGCAGGGATGTCCAGCGCGTCCATCGTGGCTCCTGATGGGCCTCTCCGACAGACCGCTCACCCGGCAGAGAGGTCACGTAGGACCGGGGTGCGGATCACCGTCCCCGGGACCGACAAGAGGACGCTCACTGAACATACCACCCGTCGGCCCGCCCGCCGCTGAGGCGAGGAAGCGGCGGATCTCCCCCGCCCGTGCGGGCGCGAGGTCACGGCTGGGCGGGTCGATCGCCACCGCCGGCCCGTCCGGGCTGACCGTGACACGCAGGCGCGACAGGGCGCCGCCGTGATGAAACATGTAACAGGAGGCCTCAAGCGGCACCGGGGCGGGGGCGTCGGCGAGCCCGAGCGCCGCCAGCGCGCCGTCGGCGGCGGCCTCCCCGCTCCCGCGGGCGATCCCCGCCGCCCGGGGGAGGCCGGTCGCCGCAGCGTCCCCGACGACATACAGCAACTCCTCCCCGACCTGGCCGCGCGGGCCGACCGGGACGAGCGGACCGTCGCCGGGCAGTCCGGCCAGGCAGGCCGGGCGGTCGTGGGGCGGGATGAGAAAGGCACCGTCATAGGCCAGCTCACGCCCGTCGACGCTGACGAGCACCCCGTCCCGGCTCGCCTCGAGGTCGGGCACGAAGGCCCGCTCGAGGGTCACCCCGGCGGCCCCGGCCGCGTCCATCACGAGCGCCGGCGCCTCGCCACCGACCCCGGCGAGCGGCATCGGCTCGGGGGTGGCGGCGCTTACACGCGTCTGGTGGTGGGCGTCGTAGTGGGCGTCAGAGAGCCCGACGGCGAGGGCGAAAGGGGCGGGCGGGCAGCGGTAGGGCATGCCGCAGACGGCGACGAGCATCCGGCCAGCCCGAAGCTCGGGCAGCGCCGCCCGGGCGGCGGCCGCCCCGAACGGATCCCAGGCCCAGACCGCCCGGGACCAGGCGGGCAGTCGATCGGCGGGACGGAGGCACAGGCCGGGGGCGGCGATCACCGCGTCCGCGGCGAGCCAGTCGCCGCCGACCCGGACCCCGGCGGCACCGACCGTCTCCGCCGCCGCGTCGATCACCTCAACGCCATCCAGGCGCAGAGAGGCGCAGAAGTCCTCGGGCTCGCCCCGGCCGAGCATCACGTCGAGGGTGCCGCCGAGGAACACGGCCCGGGCGCCAGGAGCGATCACGGTCAGCTCGACCTGTTCGGCCGCACGAGCGCGCAGCCGGGCGAGGGCTCCCAGCCCGCCGGGCCCCGCTCCCACCACGATCACCCGCGGACGGCCGCTCATCCGCCGTGGAGGGTAGTCGACGGGGGGAGCTCGACGAACGCCTCCCCCGCGTCCATGATCACCGGGAAGGTCGCGAGCGCGAGGTCGGCGGGCCCACGCAGGCGCTCACCGTCGGTAACCCGGAACTGGCTGCCATGCCGCGGGCAGGTGAGGACGTTCTGGTCCAACTCGCCTTCGCAGAGGGAAGCGCCGGCGTGCGGGCAGGTGTCGGCGACCGCCCACAGCCGACCGGACAGGTGAAAAAGGGCGATCGCCCCGACCGGCGTCTCGGGGATGCGGCCGACGAACCCGAGCCGCCCGGCGAAATCGGCGAGCGGCGCGAGCCGGATCCGCCTGGCCCGCCGGCGGCCCGACAGCTGATCGGCGAGCCGGTCGGCGAGCACTCGGTCCGCGCGGCCGCGCGTCGTCACCGCGTCGGCGCCGGCCGCCTCCATGTCCCGCCACAGTTCAGCGTCGGGGAGCACCACGTAGCCGACGATGATCGCCTCCGGGACGGTGCTTCGCCAGTGGCCGATGATCGTCCGCGCGGCCGCTCCCTCGAGCTCGATGAGGACGCCCACCACCGGGTGGGCGTCCCCTTCCGGCTCCCCCAGCCGACCATCCGTGACACTCAGGACCGACACGTCGAGTGGCGCGAGCGCCCGTGCGGTCCGGCGCGCCACCCCCGGGTCGGAGCCGTAGAGCAGGACGGTGCCGCTCATTCGGCACAGCGCATGCAGGAGATCTGCTCGGCCTCGATCCGGGCGCGCACGAGCGGGAAGGCGGCGATCCCGTCGAGCAGATGGCCGCGTTCGGCCTCCAGGGCGCTTGGGTCCAGCCGCACGAGCCAGCCGGCGCCGAACGGGTCGCGGTTGACGATCCCCGGGTCGGTGGCGAACTGCTCGGCGTTGACCTCGAGCACCGCGCCGGTGAGCGGGGAGCGGAACGGCCCGACCCACTTGGCGCTCTCGATCACCGCCAGGGTCCGCCCGCGGCGGACCTGGGCCCCGGCGGCCTTCTGGAAGGTGACGGCAACCATCCGCCCGCACAGGGTCTGGGCGACGTCGGTCATGCCGAGCCGGACGCTGCCGTCCGCCTCGGGCCGGACCCAGACATCGAGCTCGAGGTCATAGAGGTACTCCTCCGGCAGCGCGCACCCGGCAAAGCTCTGCATCTCAGGCCTCCTCGCAGGAGATTCCTTCCTGCTCGAGGAACGCCTGGTAGGCAGCGACCCCGTCGGCGCCGGTGACGAGGTCGGCACTGTCACGCTCCCAGTCCTCGGGGGCGAGCTTGGCGATCCACCCCTCCCCGTAGGGATCGCGGTTGAGCAGGCCCGGGTCGCCGACGAGCGCTCCGTTGACCTCGAGGATCTCCCCGCCGACGGGGGCGGGGACCGGCCCGACCCACTTGGAGCTTTCGACCGTGCCGAGGCTCTTGCCCTTGGCGAGGCTTTTGCCCGCCTTCTTGGTGGTGACCGAGATGATCCCCTTGGCGAGGTTCTGGGCGACGTCGGTGAGGCCGACGATCACGACGTCACCCTCCCGGCGCCCCCACACGTGCTTCTCAATCAGGTAGTAGAGATCCTCGGGGATGTTGCAACCGACCACGGTGCTCATCGCTGGCTCCTTTCAGTGACCATCAGCTCGGGATGCTCGACCGTGACGTGGTTGAGCAACATGTCATAGGCGACCATCCGGATCTCCCGGGCGAACGTCTCCAGGAAGTCGGGGTCCTTGCTGCGCGGTTTGACGCGCGCCTCATGGGCGGCGCCGCACACCGGACAGGTGACGAGGTAACGCCGCCGCGAGTCACTGATCGCCCAGATCTCGACCCCGTCGGCGTGTTCGCTGACGAGGTGGGCGTGGACGTCACCGCGCGCGCCGGTGAATGGACAGAACGGACAGCGCACACGCTCAGCCCTTCCGGCGTTTCTCCAGCCAGCCGGCGATCTCGGCGTCGAGCTCGCAGACGAGCTCGAAGATCGCCTCCCCGGCCGGGGTGACCGCGACCGCGTCATGCTCGAGATCGCGGGTGAGCAGACCGAGCTGGATGAGCGCGTTGACCCGCTCGGTGACGGCCAGGCGCGGCAGCCCGACCGCCGCGGTGAGGGCGTCGAGACCGGTTCGCTCCGCGCCGGCGACCGCCTGGGCGAGCAGCTCCCAGGCGAGCGGCTCCGACACGCCGTGGAGGACGCGCAGGAGGAAGTCATGGGCGACGGCGCGCTCCTCCCCGGCGATCAGTTCGGGCCCGGGTGCGGGGGCGCCCTCGGAGAATGCGAAGGAGGCCAGCTGTTCCCCGGCGGCGGTGGCGTCGCGCAGCCGGGCGGCGAGAGCACGGGCGAGGGCGGGTGAGACACACGGGGTCACCATCCTCACTCCCCGTCCTCACCGGCCGGCGACCCGGCTCCGGCCGGCTCGGCCCCGTCGGCCATCGCGCTCGCGCCCGCCCCGACCCCGGCGAGCAGCGGCTCGGCGGCGGCGAGGGCCGGTTCGATCAGGGCGGTCAGCTCGGCCACCGCAAAGCTCGCCCCGACCGTCTTGGCCGCATCCGAGTACATCGCGAGGTCCTTGGGGCAGCTGACGATGAAGTAGTCGAGTTCCCCGAGCGCCTGGGCCTCCCTGATCCGCTGCTCACTCGGCCGTTCGGTGAGACCTGAGTCGTCCATCCACACCCGGCCGCCGCCGGCCCCGCAGCAGAATGTGTTCGTGCCGTGCCGGGGCATCTCGATCAGCTGCGCGCCGCTGGCGGCGATCAGCGCCCGCGGGGCGTCGGTGATCCGGTTGTAGCGGGCGAGATAGCAGGGGTCGTGGTAGGTGACCCGCGTCCCCGTCAGCGGGGTGGTGAGCCGGATCTGTCCGGCCTGGACGAGCTCGGCGAGCAGTTCGGTGTAGTGGTAGACGGGCTTGTCGAGTCCGTAGGCGGGGTACTCGTTGCGCAGCGTGTTCAGCGAGTGCGGGTCGGTGGTGAAGATCGCCTCATACTCGGCGTCGGCGAGGGCGCCGAGGTTGTGCTCGACCAGCAGCTCGAACAGGCCCTCCTCCCCGACCCGGCGGACGTCGTTGCCGGCGTTGCGCTCCCCGTCATAGAGCATCCCGAAGGAGACGCCGGCGCCGTGGAGGATCCGCGCGACCCGGCGCGAGGCCGCCTGGACGCGCTCGTCAAAGGAGGCGAAGTCCCCGACGAACCACAGGTACTGGACGGGTTCCTTGCGCGCGTCCGGGATGCTGAAGTCGAGCTCCTTGGTCCAGCGGGCGCGCATCTTCGCCGACTTGCCGTAGGAGTTGCCCTGCTTGGAGAAGTTCTCCAGCGTCTTCTGCAACAGCGGTTCCATCTCGCCGCGGTCCACCAGGGTGCGGCGCATGTCGACGATCGTCGGCACGTGCTCGATCCCGACCGGGCAGGCCTCAACGCAGGCCATGCAGGTCGTGCAGGACCATAGGACGTCGGCGCCGATCAGCGGCTCGGCGCCCGCGACGGCCCCGTGCTGCTCGTCGGGGTGGCGGTAGAGGCGGTCGCGGATGTCGAGGATCACCTGGCGGGGTGCGAGCGGTGCGCCGCTCGCGGTCGCCGGACAGACCGAGCTGCAGCGTCCACATTCGGTGCAGGAGAACGAGTCGAGCACCTGCTTCCAGGTGACGTCGGCGAGGGTCGCCACACCCGGACGCTCCTTCGGCGGAGGGTCGAGCCGGGCGACGGAGGCGGGGACGTGGGTGACCGCGAAGGTCCGCGGGGCGGTCTCGGGCGTGAGCTTGGAGAAGAACACGTTCGGGACCGCGGTGATGATGTGGAAGTGCTTGGAGAGCGGCAGCAGGTTGAGGAACGTCACCACGGTGACGTTGTGCATCCACCAGCCGACCTTGGAGACGATCAGGGCGCTGTGGGCCGACAGCCCCGAGAGCAGGTCGGCGACGAGGGCGGTCAGCGGCGCGAACGTGCGCGCGTTGCCGTGTGTGTGGTTGGCGACAAGCAGGCCGGCGTCGTGGAGCAGCCCGCCGACCATGATCATCAAGATGAACAGGAGGATGAGGATCCCCTCCCAGTGCGGGGCCTGGCGGTAGCGGTCCTCGGCCCGGCCGAGGCCGAACAGGCGCGGGGTGTGGGCGATGAGGCGCCGGTAGAGCATGTAGGAGACCGCGACGATGACCCCGAACTCGAGGATGTCGCGGGCGAGGAAAAACGGCGGCCCGAGGATCTGGTTGGCCCCGAACCCGGGGATGTGGAAGTTGTAGTTGAACGCCCCGCCGAACAGGGTGATCACCTGCAACAACAACACCATGAACGCCCAGAAGATGATCGCGTGCATGATCCCGGCGGGCTGCTCGCCGCGCAGGAACTTGCGCTGGGCGAGCGCGTCGATCGTCATCCGCCGCAGCCGCTGGGGGATGTGGTCAAAGCGCGCCGCGGGCGCGGCTGCCAGCAGCAGCCGCGCGCGACGGAACAGGGTCACCGCGAAGGTGAGCATCGCGATCCCGAAGACGATCGGGAATATCGGCTCGGCCATCCTCTCTCCTCCCTCTCCTCAGATCCGCCGCTTACGCGGTGACGCCCTCAAGGGCCTCGGTCAGCGCCGGCAGCAGGTCGAAGAGGTCCTCGGTGCTGCCGTAGTGGGCGACGTCGAAGATCGGCGCCTTCTCATCCGTGTTGATCGCGATGATCAGCTCCGCGTCGGACATCCCCTCGAGATGCTCGGGGGCGCCGGAGATCCCGCAGGCGAGATACAGCTTCGGCTTGACCTTGCGTCCGGACTTGCCGACCTGCCGGGTCTTGGCCAGCCAGCCGGCGTCAGTCACCGGCCGTGACCCGGAGACGGTCCCGCCGATCGCGTCGGCGAGCTCCTGGGCGAGTCCGATGTTGTCCTCCCCGCCGATACCCCGACCGACGGAGACGAGGATCTCCTCGCCGGTGATGTCGACGTCACTGCCGTCCGGCTCGATCCGGGTCAGGAACCGGGTCTGGAGCCCGCCGAGTTCGGGGGCGGCGACGTCCTCGACGCTGCCGGGGCTGCCCTCCGCGGGCGCCGTCGCGCCGGCGACCATCGTCACGATCGCCGGCCCGGCGATCTCGACCTCGGCGTTGAGCTTGCCGCCGTAGACCTGGCTGGTCGCGAGGATCGTGTCACCCTCGACGGCCAGGCCCTTGCAGTAGGCCACCAGCGGTCGTCCGGTGCGGGCCGACAGCGGCCCGCCGACGTCGATCCCGACCGTCGAGTTGGCGATCAGCACGAGCCGCGGGTCGCGGTCGCGAACGAGCGCGGCGAGCGCGGCGGCGTAGGCCTCGGGCAGGAAGTGGGAGAAGGCGGCGTCGTCAACGCTGAGCACCCGGTCGGCGTAGAGCCCGTCGGCGAGCGCACGCTCGCCGCTGTGCAGCAGCACGGCGACGGTCGGACCGCCGAGCGCCTCGGCCTGTCCGAGGCACTCATGGGTCGCATCGGTCACCTCACCGTTGTGGTGCTCGACGAGGACGAAGATCTCCTGGCTCATTTCAGAACTCCTCTCTCACGGATGATTTCGACGATCCGGGCGGCGACCGCGTCGACGCCGCCGGAGAGCATCTCCGCGTGCGAGCTCGACTCGGGGGCATACATCCGCCGGACGGTGAGCCCGGCGGGAACGTCCACCTCGGGGGCGGGGACCTCCGACAGCCCGCCCTCCCCCATCGCCGCACGGATGCGGGAGATCGGGACATAGCGCGGAGCCTGGCGGGCCGCCTGGACGCCGATCACCGCCGGCCCGGTGACGGCGAGCTCGTGGGCGACCCCGGCTCCGAACTCCTGGGTGACCTTCAGGCCCGCGTCGAGGGGTTCGACCCCGACGGCGACCGAGACGTGGGGGACGTTGAGCAGGCCGGCGAGGATCCCGCCGGCCTGGCCGTCGAGGTCCTCGGGGGTCTGGACGCCGATCAGCACCGCGTCATAGCCGGCCCCCTGGAGATAATCGGCGAGGATCGCCGCGCGCCGGTGACTGGAGACGCCGGCGGAGAAGTCGCCGGTCAGCTTGACCGCCTCGTCGGCCCCCTTGGCGAGCGCCGAGTACAGGCTCTGGTCGATGTCCTCCTCCTCGAGCCCGACGACGGTGACGCTCGCGACGCCGGCGTCCTTGAGCAGCAGCGCCTCCTCAAGCGCCTGCTCGTCCCATTCGTTGAGCTTGAACGTGAGGTACTCCCGTTCGACGTCGGTCGCCTCGTCGTTGAGCTCGAGCTCCTCGACAAGGTCGACCGTCTGCTTGAGCGGCACGACGATCTTCATGCTCTCTCTCCTTGATCGGAATCAACATGGGCCCTCACCCGTCCGGCCGCCGGCGGGGCCCACCGCTCACGCGGACGGGTCCGCGCGGGGGCGGGCCGGATCAGCTCGTCGAGAGCGAGGTCCGCGCGGATCCCGTCGGTTTCCGCCGCCGTCGGTTTCCAGGGGAAGTCACGCGGCGCCTCGGTCGGGCGCCAGCTGCCCATCGGCCGGGTGCAGCCGGGCTCACCGCCGCTGGAGGGGCAGCCGTTGGTCATGAACGCATGCCCGTCGGCGATCACCTCCTCCACGAGCGCACGGGGGGCGGCGATCGCACTGAGCGTCCCGTCGTCGTCGAAGCCGAAGGCCGACAGCTCGAGGCCACGCTCCTCCAACAGGAACTTCGCGAGCTGGATCCGGCGCCAGCGCTGCAGCGGTGTCTTGGGCAGATGCCCCATCCGCGAGTCCGGCTCGGGGTTGAAGCAGAACAGGTAGGAGAAGATCTCCTGGTCGAGCAGGCGGTCGAAGATCCCCAGCAGGTCCGCGTCGCACTCGCCGAGCCCGACAAGGGTGTGGCAGTTGACCTTCCAGGCCCCGAAGATCTCGCGGGCGTGACCGACGATCGACCAGTACTGATCCCAGCGCAGGCCGCCCTGGGGAACGTTGGTCCGCAGCGACGCGAACAGGTCCTCGGTGACGGCGTCCATCCCGATCCCGATCATGTCCGCGCCCGCGGCGCGGAAGGCGGCGAGCCGGTCACGATTGAGGGTCGGGGGCGCGACGAGCAGGGACAGCGGAGCGTCGACCTGCGCGGTGATCCGACGGGTGATCTCCAGCGTGTCGGCGAACGCGCGTCCGTGAGTGACCATGGAGATGCACAGCCGGGTCAGCGACGCCTGGTGGCGGACGAGCCGCGCGATCAGCTCGTCGGTGGCCACCAGCGGCCACTCCACCCGGATGAAGGACTTCTCCTCATACTCGCCGGGCCGGTTGCGGGCGAGGCCGCAGTAGCCGCAGTCCGAGGAGCAACCGCGGTCATAGGAGAGCAGCAGGTTGATCCCGCCGAACGGGAACGGACGACTGAACCGGCCGGATTTGAACCCGAGCGCGAGCGCGCTCGCGTAGGAGATTCGTACCCACTCCGGGCTTTCCTGGCGGTCGCCGGTGACCGGCAGCTCAACGGTGGTGGCGGTCGCGCTCACGCCGCACTCCTCTCTGACAGCGGCGCACGTACGCGCCGGTCTCTCTCGGCTGGGGAGCCCGACGTGGCCGCGGGCTCGGGGAAGTAACAGGACCCTGCCGGACGCATCGGGCTCGCCCCGCCGGCCCGCGCGAGCGCCCGGGCCGCCGCCGCCGAGATCGTCTCCGCCAGTGCCTGTGGGGCGACGCCGAGCTCAGCGGCGGCACCGTCGGCGTTGACGATCTCGGCGATCCGGTCCGGGTCGGCCCGGCACCAGCGCAGGCGGGTCTCGAGCCCGAGCAGCGCGGGTGCCATCACGGACAGGTCCCCGGCGAACAGGACCGCGGAGAGGGCGTCGCGCTGGACGCCGACGTAGACGCGGAGCAGGCCGCCGGGGGTGGCGAGCATCGCGCTCGCCCGGGCCCCGGGCGGTTGGGGCCGGCCCGACAGCCAGGCGGGCGCCCCGTAACGCTGCTCGGTGAGCGTCGCGGCTCGGTGCTGCTCGGCGGCGGTCGGGACCGAAGCGAGCCCCTCGGCGCCCGCGGCGGCGAGCAGGGCGTCCGCGACCCGTCCGCGCACGTCGGCGGCGCTGACGTGGCGGCCGAGCTGCTCACTGACGGTGGTGATCCGCTCCTGCACGCGGGAGACGCCGTGGCCGGCGAGCTTGGCGCCGGGGATCGACAGGACCGACAGCATCAGGGCGACGTCGAGGTCACAGAGCAGGCTCGCGTGAAAGAGGAGCGCCCCGTGGGGGTCGAGGTAGAGACCGAGACCGGCGATCTTGCGCCCGCCGACGACAAGGTCGTTCTTGCCGGCGAAGCGGGCGTCGATCCCGAGGCCGGCGAGGCCGTCGGCGAGGCCGCCGCCGTAGCGGGCCAGCAGCGTCCGGGGGCTGGCTCCGGCGGGGGCGCGGGTGGCGATCGCCACCCCGAGCTGGTCGGGGCCCATGATGATCGCCCCGCCGCCCGTCGGCCGGCGTCCGACCCCGACGCCGGCGGCCGCACACGCGGCGAGGTCGAGCTCACTCTCCAGGGACTGGTAGTGGCCGACCAGCGCGCAGTGGGGGGCGTAGGTGTAGAGACGCACCGTCGCCGTGACGGGCTGATGGGAGCCGTCGGTCGGGTGGGCCGCGTCGACCCCGTCGACCCCGTTGGCCTCCCGGCCGTAGGGGGCCAGCAGCGCCTCATCGAGGGCGAGCCCGTCCACCGCCCCGGCGCCGTCGTCACAGAGCACCCGCCAGCGTGGGCCGATGCCCGTGTCCTCACGTCCGGTGTCGGGGCCGCTGGGCGTCATCGGGCTCACAGGTCCGCCCAGGTGAGCGAGCAGCAGTACTCGTGGAAGGCCGGCTCGAGCCCGCGCTCGCGGGCGTAGGCGATCATCCCGTCCGCCGGATAGGCGATCCCGTTGAGTCCGTGGTCGATCGCCGCCCGGTCGAGGGCGACCTTGGTCGCGCCCATCGGCCGCCCGCAGCCGAGGTTGATGCGCGTATCGGGCATCCGTGTCCGGGCGAGCGCGAAGAAGTCGGTGACGTCGCCGACCGGCGGCGGCGGCAGGTGGCCCATCGGGGTCCCCACCAGCGGGGTGAGAACGACGAGGATCAGCGTGGAGACGGGGTGGCCGGCGATCATCTCCAGGGCCCGCCACTCCCCGAGGAAGCGGCCGTAGTGAAGCCCGAGGACGATGTGGGGGATGATCCGCAGCCCACGCGCGGCGAGGACCCCGAGGGCGGTGTCGAAGTCCTCGGGGGTGAGGTCGAGATGGTAGACCTCCCGGATCGTCTCCTCGGCGCCGATGATGTCGAGCATCACCCCGTCCACCCCGGCGTCGGCGAGCCCGTCGGCGAGCTCGGGGGAGATCACCCCGGAGTGGACGACGACCCGCATTCCGAGCTCCTCGCGGATGCGCGCCATCGCCTCGAGGTGGGGGCCGAGCGGCACGCCACCGTGCTTCTGGGAGCCTCCGGAGACGAGGATGCCGTCGGTGCCGCCGGCCTGGAGCTGGACCGCGCGGGCGAACAGGTCCCGTTCACTCCCGAGGGTGATCATCCCCTCCAGCACCTTGGTCTTGCAGTGCTCGCACTGGAGACCGCAGGCGGTGCCGGTGACCGACACGGGACGGAACCGGTTGGGGTTCTCCGGGGTCCACTCACTCGACTGCCAGCGCTTGAGCCCGGGCGCGTAGAACTCGATCTGGCTGCCGAAGCGCTCGAGCCGAAGGCTCATCCCGTCCGTGAGGGGGGTGAGCGTGCTCATTGGGCGATCGCCCCCTCGGCGCGGAACCGGGCGACGGCATCGGCGAACCAGGCGGTGATGGCCGCCTCGCCGCCGACCAGGGCGGCGAGGCGGTCGGCCGGCACCCCGTCCAGCTCGGCCAGCCAGGCGCCGTAGGGATCGGCGTTGATCTGGCCGGGGGCGTCGATCACCGCCGGGTTGACGGCGGCGAGACGGCCGGGGACGGGGGCGGCGAGAGGTCCGACGAACTTGGCCGCCTCGATGATCGCCATCGCCTCCCCGGCGGCGAGCGCGGCACCGGACGCGGCGAAGGACACCGCGACGATGTCCCCGCTCGTCTCGGCGCCGAGCGGGTCCAGCCCGACCCGCACCCGACCGTCGCCGAGGTCGGCGACCCAGACGTTGGTCGCGGGCTCGTACCGCAGGGCGGGGTCGAGGGTGTATCCGGCAACTGTCAGCATCAGCGCACCACCATTCCGGGTGCGAGCGCGTCACGCACCCGCACCCCGTCGTCTCCGAACTCCTCCAACCGGGCCGCGAGCGCACCCGCCTCCGCGGCCACCCCGATCAGCGCCCGCTCGAGCACGGCGGAATCGACGCCCGCGTCCGCGAGGGTGATCGCCGCCCGCACGACACGGCCGTCCTCCACCGTGATCTGCACCGCGAGGCCGTCACCGCGGCGGTCATAGACCCACACACCGGCCCGGATCTTCACCTGCCGGCCCGCGGAAGCCGGCAGCGGCGGCCCGGCCGTCCAGGCGGGGTCATCAAGCCGCCGTTCCCAGTCACGAACCGCAGCCAGCTCCGCGTCACTGAGGGCGCTGTCAGAGACCGTCGCGCCGAGCGCGTCGGCGTAGGCGTCGGTGAGGGCGGCGGTGACCGTGTCCGGGTCCAGGCGCGGGAGCGTCCCGAGGTGGGCGCGCATCAGACGCAGGCACTCGTCGCGCATCGCCTGATCGGGGACGGACAGGATCGCGGCCATCTCCTCGTGGGCGAAGGCGAACATGACGTTGGCGACGACGACGACCCCGTCACCGATCTGGCCCGCCCCGGTCCCCGAGATCTTGCGCCCGCCGGCGACGATGTCGTTGGTGTGGGCGAGACGGGCGGGCACCCCGAGGCGGCACAGGGCGGCCGCGGCCGGTCCGAGCATCCGCTCATACAGCCGGCCGATGTGGGCGGGGGCGCGACGGGCGGGCAGCGTCAACTGAAAGAACAGCTGGTCGGCGTCCAGGTACACGGGCCCGCCACCGATCTGGCGGCGCAGGACCGGCAGCCCGCGGGCCGCACACGCGTCGAGGTCGAGCTCGGCCAGTCGCCGGTGATAGCCGAGACACACGTAGGGCTCCTCGGGCCGGCAGAAGGAGAGCACGGGAGGATCCTCGGGACCCATCGCGGCGGCGATCCCGTGCCAGAGCGCCTGGGAGCGCAGCGCGCTGACGCTCCCGGCGTCAATCCGCCGCAGCACGGGCACCGTTGCCGTCTCCTGACTGGGCCGGGGTGGCACCTAGGCTCCCGCGACCCTGTCCGGGCCCCCGAGGGCCATGTCGAGCAGCTCGGCGATGTCGAGGACCCGGAGCCGGTCATCGACCCCGGCGGCCTTGGCCCCGTCCTCGAACCGGGAAACCTCATAGGGGCAGCAGACCGCGAGGACGTCCGCGCCGGTCTCGGCGGCCTCCTTGACCCGGCGCACCGACAGCCGCTCGGACGTGTGGCTCTGGGTGTGGCCGTCGAGCCACATCCCGCCGCCACCACCGCCACAGCAGTACCCGTTCTCCCTACAGCGCATCATCTCGATGAGCTCGAGCCCGGGGATCGCCTCGAGCAGCCGGCGGGGCGCGTCGTACTCGCCGTTATGGCGGCCGAGGTAGCAGGGGTCATGGAAGGTGACCTTGACGTCGAGCGGGGTGGTGAAGGTCAGCTCGGAGACCCGGGGGGCGAGCAGCTGGGTGTAGTGGAGGACCTCGAAGGTGTGGCCGTACTTCGGGTAGACGGTCGCGAGCGCGTTGAAGCCGTGCGGGTCGGGGGTGACGATCGCCCCGAACTCATGACGGTCAAGGGTCTCGACGACCTGCTCCATCAGCATCTCGAACAGCCCCTTCTCCCCGGCGAGGCGCTGGGAGTCCCCGAGGGTGCGCTCCTCATGCCCGAGGATCCCGTAATCGATCCCGAGTTGGTGGAGGATCCGGGCGAACGCCTGGGCGGCCTGATGCCCGCGCGGGTGGTAGGACCAGTAGTCCTCCACGTAGAACAGGTAGTCGACGGGGCCGGGCTCCTTGGTCAGGTCGCGCACCGGGACACCGGCCCCCTTGGTCCAGGCCGACCGGCGCCGCGGGGATTGGCCGAGCGCGTTGCCGTATTTGAAGGTCGCCTCGAGCACCCCCTGCAGCTCCGCGGGCACCTCCTTGCCCGCGGTCATCGCCGCCTCCCGGGCGGCCGGCATGATCTTGATCATGTCAACCTGTTTGGGGCACACGCGCAGACAGTTGCCACAGGTCGTACACAGCCACAGGTCCGGGTCCTCGAGCAGGTCGATGCCCATCTGCAGCTTACGGTGGACCTTGCGTGGGCCGTACTCGCCGACGAGGTCGACGGGGCAGACCGGCACGCAGCGGCCACAGCCATAACACCACTCGATCGACTCGGCCTCCGACAGGGCGGCGAGGTCAAACAGCGGGCTGCTGTCGTAGTCCTCGATCACCCGTGTCTCGAACTGGCGGTTCCAGTCCGCGGTGAGCTCGACCCCATCGACGGTCGCCGAGGCGACCTCATGGACGATCGGCAGCAGTTTGTATCCTCCAACCGGCATGTTCAGCGAGCCTCCTGTGCGGGCTTGACGTGGGTACCGAGCAGGCGGCGCACGAGCTGGGGCAGAGCCGGCACGAGTGCGTTGAACTCCTGCGTCATCTTCAGACCGAGCACGGTCCGCATGTAGATCCCGTACGTGCAGGCGAGCAGCACGTCCGTGCCGAATCGCCCGCCGCCGTGGAGCCGAAAGGCACCCGCCTCCGGGGAGTCGTGCAGCGCGGCGACCGCCGCGCCGACGCGCAGGTACCCCTCCCCGAGACCGTCGGCGTCGAGTTCGTACTCCTCCCCGATCAGCAGCGCAAGCGCACCGGTCCGGCTCTCCTGGCTCCACATCCAGCGGGAGAACAGCCAGTGATCCCGGGGGGCAGTGAAGTGGAGGAGCTCACCGGCGAGCTCGACGGCCGCGGCCGGGGACAGCTCGCCGGCCTGGGCACAGAATCGCTCCACGCGGACGTCGATCGGATCGGGGCCGGTGAGGAGGTCAGAGACCCAGCGGGCAAGCACATCGTCATCACGGGTGCCGAGGATCGCGCTCGCGCGGCGGCGGCCGACGAAGGTGAGCTCGACCGCGGCCCGCACCCGGCCGGCGCCGAGGTCGGGGCCGCCGAGGAGGGCGTGCATCCGTTCGGCCTTGCCGGCAAGCTCCCCGGTGAGCTCGCCGATCACCTCGGGACTGATGTGTTCGTGGATCTGCTCGATCAGCTCCTTCGCGGTCGGGATGTCGACCTCGGGGGGGCTGCCGGGCACGGTGGGTCCTGCGCCGCCGGCCATGATCGGCTCAGACGGTCTGGAGGGTGCCGCGCCGAACGAGTGCGACGGCCTTGCCCGCCGCAGCTCCCGCCGAGGAGATCGTGTCCTCGAGGTCGGCCGGGCCAAGCGCCGCCCCGCAGGCGAACACCCCCGTGCGGGAGGTGCTGACCGTGTCGAGCGGCGGCTTGGCCGCCTCGATGAACCCGTACCGGTTCGGCTCGATCCCAAGGACCCCGGCCATCGACTTGGTGCCCGCCGACGGCTCCATCCCGACCGACAGGATCACCATGTCCATCGGCACCTCGAGCGGACGGCCCATCGTCGTGTCCTCACCGCGGACGACGAGCCGGTCGCCCCGCTCGAGCACCTCGGTGATGATCCCCTTGATGTACTGGACGTGGTGCTTCTCCTGGGCGGGCCAGTAGAGCTGGGTCTCCCAGTAGCCGTACATGCGCATGTCGATGTAGAAGATGTAGGCCCGGCAGCCGGGAACCATCTCCCGTACCTCGATCGCCTGCTTGGAGGCGATGCCACAGCACACCTTCGAGCACCACTCGTTGCCGATGTTGCGGTCCCGCGAACCGACGCACTGGACCCAGCAGATTCGCTCTGGCGGCTTGCCCGTCGAGGGGACGAGGACCTCGTGGGCCTTGAGCTGGGCCTCGAGGTCCTGCAGGGTGAGGACGTCGGGATACTGGTAGTAGTTGTAGATCTGGCGCTCGCGGCCCGGGTCGAAGTGATCGAAGCCGGTCGCGACGATCACCGCGCCCGCCTCGAGGCTCTCACCGGTGGAGAGTTCGACGGTGAAGGCGCCGGCCTCCCCCGAGAGCCCGGTCACCGTCGTGTTGGTCCGCACCTCGGCGAGCGGGCGAGCGTTGAGCTCGGCGATCATCGCATCCATCGCCTGCTCGGCATCTTCGAAGTAGGGTGTCAACGCCGCGTAGTTGGCGAAGATCGGTGTGCCGCCCAGGCGCTCACGCTGCTCGATGAGGATCGAGGGCAAGCCGAGGTCGGCAACCCCGCGGGCGGCCTCGATCCCGGCGGGGCCGCCTCCGATGACGACGACGGACTCAGACATCGGTGTCCTCCCAGGTCAGGTACTGCTGCTCACCGCGTTCGAGGCGGGCGGTTGCCTCCTCAAACTCG
Source organism: Conexibacter sp. DBS9H8 (assembly GCF_023330685.1). Classification (GTDB taxonomy): domain Bacteria; phylum Actinomycetota; class Thermoleophilia; order Solirubrobacterales; family Solirubrobacteraceae; genus Palsa-465. The sequence continues at coordinate 1,477,420 of NZ_CP097128.1, read as the reverse complement.
GCCCAGCACTTCTCGTGGTCGATTCCCATCTTCTCCAACAGCGGCTTGTAGTCGGCGGCGTGCCAGTGCAACTGGCAGACGAGATAGGGATGGGCGCCCATCGCCAGGGCGGCGAACTGGGCCTCGGACAGCACCGGGATCGTCGCAAAGCTCGGATCCTGGGCGCGCGCGGCGAACTGGCTCTTGTCGAGGGTCGTCACACAGCCGGTGTCGTGGGTGAGGGTGACGTCGGGGTCGGCCTCCTCCTTCATCCGCTTGATCTTGCGCTGCGTGGCGAAGGAGCGGGTGAAGTCGCGCTGGACGAGGATGTGGCGGAAGCCGAAGCCACAGCAGTCAAACCAGGTCGAGTAGTCGCGGACCTCCGCGCCGAGGGCCTCGGCAACGCCGGAGACGATCGCCGTCCGCTGTCCGCCGTAGACCTCCGGGTCGTAGATGGCGTCGCCCTCCACCAGCTTGTAGTAGTGGCAGGCGGGGTGGACGGTGACGGCGATCTTGGAGAAGTCACGGACCTGGTGACGGGCGATCTCGTGGCGCATCGCGTAGAACCACTCGGAGTAGTGGACCATCTCCTCCGGCAGCACGAGCGGCTTGCCGAGAGCGTCCATCACCCGGCGGACCTCCTCACGCAGGTGGTCGTGGGCGAGGATCTCATGGCGCACCTCCTTGTAGTGTCCGAAGGAGGTCCCGCAGTGGATGATCGGGAAGCGCCCGGTCTCATAGGCGGCAGCGAAGTTGCGCATCGCCACGGCCGCCTGGGCGGCCGCGTTGGAGGTCGCCGAGGCGTAGTAGTTCCACGCCGTGCACGAGGTCTGGTCCCGCGGATCCTCGTACTCGATCCCGAGCTTGCGGTTGACCCAGAAGATCGACGTCGAGTAACCGGGGATGTGGCCGCACTGGCCACAGCTCTTGTGGTGCCAGGTGTGGCCGATCGGCACCTTCTTGGTGCGACCGTACTTGACCGGCACCTCCATGTACTCGGTGTCGACCCGCTGGACGACAAGCTCGCCGCGCTCCTCGAGCTCGAACAGCCGCTCATGGAAGTCTGCGGGCGCCTGGTCGGCACTCCACTGAAACTCTGCCTTGTTCTGGCGGCGGGGGCCCGCCACCTTCTCCACGGGAATCGCCATGGTTCACATCCCTCTCATCAGTCGAGCTCGTATCCCTCTTCATCCAGCAGGTCTTCCATGACCTCCTCCAGCAGGCTGTGCAGGCTCGGGTCGAGCTCCTCGATCATCGCCAACGCCCCCGTCTTGTGCCAGATCAGGTAGAGCTCGACGAGCGTCTTGGTCGAGATCTCCCAGCCGGTCGTCGTCGTGTGGTGGGTGTCGGGGGGCAGCGCCCGCCGCCACAGGTCGAGTTTCTCCGACACCTTGGCGACGCTCGGCCCCCAGTCGGGGAACGCGTCGGCCTGGAGCATGTCGGGGGACACCTGGGTCCCCGTCGACATGATCTTGTAGATGATCCGCGTGTAGCCACGCAGCGCCTGGCGGGCGCTGTCGAGGCCGTTGTTGACGGCGACCTCACGCATCACCGTGATGATTCCGCCGGGGTTGTTCCCGCGCGGACAGCGCAGACAGGAGAAGCACTGGGAGCAGTCCCAGATGTCCTCCTGCATCTGCTGGTAGATCAGTTCGACGTCCTCCCGGGCGGCCGCCTGGGCGATCCGCCGTGGTGAGAAGTCGTAGTAGCGCGCGGACGGGCAGGCGGCGACGCAGATCCCGCACTCATAACAGCCGTAGAGGTAGTCGGCGAACCGCTCGTCGGCTTTCATCTCGCCGAAGAGTCGCTCCTTCTCCGCATAGGGGACGTCCGGATATGTCGTCCCGAGCTTGTACGCGGCCGAGTCCGAGTGGACGGGGGTGGGGTGGGCGGTGGCGGACATCAGAAGCTGATCACCGCGTCCGCTTCCATCGCCATATCGTTGAAGGCCGCCCCGCCGATCATCCGCACCCCGTCGATGAGGTCCTCGAACACCATGTCATTGAGGTCGAGAGAGGGCTGGCAGACGAGCAGGTGCACCCCGCAGTCGAGCGCCTGCTCGATGAAGAAGCTGAGGCGCTCACCCTCCTCCCCCTTGGGGCCGATGCTCTCGGGAACCCCCTTCTTGAGCAGCTGGGGCCCGTTCATCGTGAAGTAGATCGAGGTGTCCGCGTCCATCGCCGCCGCGGAGGCGGCGAGGAAGAAAGGGGTGGCACACCGGCGCGGCGACTCCAGCCCGTGTGTCATCACGTACAGGACCGAGGCCTCCCCGTCATCACTCATCGGCCCATCCCCTGCCCGCCCCGCACACTGCGGGCGACCGCGACGGCGTTCCCGGCGCTCATGACTTGCGCAGCAGGACGCGGAAGACGCCGGCGTTCTGCTCGATGGAGATCAGCTCGTTGCCCGTCTGCTTGGACCAGGCGTGCATGTCCGGGTCGACCCCCGGGTCGGTTGCGAGCACCTCGAGCACGTCTCCGCTCGACATCTCCTTCATCGCCTTGGCGGTCTTGACGACCGGAATCGGGCAGGCCTTACCGGTGACGTCGAGCGTCTGGCCCGGAGCAATCTCCGACATCTCTCTCTCCTTCACTGCAACGGCTGGGGTGCTTGGAGTTATAACGCGACGGCCTTACCTGTGGGGAAAATTTTCTCAAAGAGGAAAATTGCCCGAATGCCCAAGCGATCGTTTAGTGTGAGCGCGATGATGTTCGGGGACGATCTCAATGACACCCTGCCGCTGCCGGTGATCGAGACCGTCGCTGAGCGCTTCCGCCTGCTCAGTGACCCGACGCGCCTGCAGATCCTCAACGACCTGCACGCCCACGGTGAGCGCGCCGTCGGTGAACTCGTCAGCAGCCTCGGGCTCTCCTACGCGACCGCGTCCAAGCAACTCGCGCTGCTGCGCGCCCACCGGGTCGTCGCGCGCCGGCGCGAGGGCAACCGAGTCTTCTACCGGATCTCCGACCCCTCCCTGGAGGAGGTCTGCACCGTCGTCTGTCAGTCCGTCCGCGAGCACTGGGCCCAGTGGGGCAAACAGCTCGAGGCGACACTGCCCATCCAATAGGTCAAACGCGTATCAGAGGAGGAGGGTCCGTGGAGACAACAGCGGCACCCGGCAAGGTCGGGGAGATGGACACGAGTGAGCTGGAGGCGTTCGTCAACGAACTGATCCTGCGCCGGGAATCGGAGGTCCGTGACCCGAACATGGTCACCCTGATCGCTTGGGGTGGCGACCTCGACCGAATCTGGCCGACGACGATCCTCGCCACCACCGCGGCGGCGGGCGGAATGGACGTCGCCGTCTTCTTCACCTTCTGGGGCCTGTTCGGCCTCGTCAAGCCCGAGCGGCGACTCACCGGCACGAACCTGATGACCAAGGGCCTGTCGCTGATGAACCGCGGCAGCGCCAACCACGCCGCCCTGTCGAAGCTGAACATGGCCGGAGCGGGCCCGGCGATGATGCGCAAGCTCGCCACCCAGAACGGCGTCGCGCCGCCCGAGGAGCTGCTCGAGATGGCCAAGGACCTCGACGTGAAACTGTGGCCCTGCCGGATGACGATGGACCTGATGGGGCTCAAGGACGAGGACATGATCGACGGGCTCGATGAGGCCGCCGGGGCAGCGACCGCGCTCGAGCGGATGCAACGCTCGGCGATCAGCCTGTTCATCTGACCCGGCTCCGGGGAGGCTGAGGCTGCGCGGGCTCGGCGCCTGAGCGCCCGGCCAAAGCCGGATCGGGCATCATCGGCGGATGTGCGCGATCAGGCTGCTGTGACGGCGGCGAGCGACGGCCAGCTCGCCGCGATCGTCTCCTGGTGGGACACCCACCGCCGCGAGGTGCCCTGGCGGGCGACCCGGGACGTGTACGCGATCTGGGTCGCCGAGGTGATGTCCGTCCAGACGACCCTGTCCCGGGCGGTCACCGCCTGGGAGACGTGGATGGCGCGCTGGCCGACTGTCGAGGCGCTTGCGGCCGCGAGCCTCTCAGAGGTGCTCGCCCAGTGGCAGGGCCTGGGCTACCCGCGGCGGGCCCGGGACCTCCACCACGGCGCCCGGATCGTCTCCGAGACCGGATGGCCCGAGCCGCTCACCCGTCTGCCCGGCGTCGGACCCTACGTCGCGGCGGCGGTCGCCTGCTTCGCCCGCGAGGAGCCGGTGCTTCCCCGGGACGTCAACGTCAACCGGGTTCTCGCCCGGCGCTTCCCGGACGGCGTCGACATCGCCGCAGACCCATGGCGGTCCGGGCAGGCGCTGATGGAGTTCGGTCAGCGGGTGTGCCGGGCCCGGCCGGCCTGCGGCGACTGTCCGGCGCCCACAGGGTGCGGCGGGCCGGCCGCGGATGTCCACCACCCACCCCGCCGCCGGCAGGCGCCGTATCCGGGCAGCTTCCGGGAGCGGCGGGGCACCGTCCTCGCCGGCGTGCTCGCCGCCGGGCGCCTCCCCCGTGCGGGTACGGACCCCGAGGCGGCTGCGAGCCTCGCCCGGGACGGCCTGATCCGGATCGAGGGCGCCTGGCTGCTGAGCCCCGACTGACCTGCGGGCGACCGGCGGGCGACCAGCGGGGGGACGGCCCGCGTTGCGCCTCAGCAGTCGGGGTCGGGGTCGGCGTGGAGACTGTGGCCGGTCTCGGCCTCGTAGGCCTCGATGAACTTCAACCACAGCTCGCTGCGGGTCGGGAACGGCGCGATCGCGTGGGCGAGGCGGCCCAGGCTCACCTCGCCGATGACCGCGACGGTGGCGGCCTGGAGGAAGTCCGCCACCTCCGCTCCGACGAAGGTGACCCCGATCAGCCGCTCACGGTCGCGGTCGACGACGAACCGACTCGTCCCCGCCGCCCCGCGGCCATAGAAGCTCGCACCCGCCGTACCGGAGGTCGGCAGGTCGATCGCGATCGCGTCGACTCCCTGCTCCCGGGCGTCGGCGAAGGTGACGCCGACCGCAGCGACCTGGGGGTCACAGAAGATCACCCGCGGCGCGCCGGCGAGGTCGGCCCAGGCCCGGGCAGGCCGTCCGAGGATGTGATCGGCGGCGATGCGGGCCTGGTACTTGCCCGAGTGGGTGAGAAGCGAACGTCCGTTGATGTCCCCGACCGCGTAAAGCCCGGGCACACCGTCAACGCGCAGCTGATCGTCGACCGGGACCGGTCCGCGACCGCTCAGCCCGACGCTCTCCAACCCGAGATCCTCGGAGTGGGGCCGCCGTCCGATCGCCACGAGCAACTCAGAACCGGTCACCTCGGTGCCGTCCTCGAGCGTGACGGTCGTCGTCTGCCCCTGTCGGGTGACGGCGGTTGCCTTGCGGCCGATGTGCACGGTCACCCCGAGATCGCGCAGCGCCGCGGCGATCTCCTCACCGACGTAGGGCTCCTCACGGGCGAGCAGGCGGTCAAGGGCCTCGACGATCGTCACGTCACTGCCGAGGCTTGCCCACGCCTGGGCCATCTCGACCCCGACGACCCCGCCGCCGAGCACGGTGAGCGACGCCGGGACCGTCGTCGCGGTGGTGATCTCTCGGTTCGACCAGGCGGCCGCCTCGGCAAGGCCGGGGATCGGGGGGATCACCGGGCCGCTGCCGGTGGCGAGGATCACCGCTTCACGGGCGAAGAGGAGATCGTCACCGACCCGGACACGGGTGGCGCCCTCAAGGCGGCCACGCCCACGCACGAGCGTGATCCGGCGCTGCTGGAGCCACGGAACCTGGCTGCTGTCGTCGAGGTGGGCGATCACCTCGTCCCGGCGCGCGAGCACGGCGGCCGCATCTAGACGTCCGCCGTCGGCGAGCACGCCCGGCACCCGGCCGACCTCGGCGAGCAGCTCACCGGGGCGCAGCAGCGCCTTGGAGGGCATGCAGGAGTAGAAGGAGCATTCCCCGCCGACGAGTTCCTGCTCGACGATCACCACGTTCCGGCCGTTCTCGGCCAGCCGCCCGGCGGCGATCTCCCCGGCGGGACCGGCTCCGATCACGACCACATCACAGTCGCGTTCCATCTCAGCTCCCTCTCGTCGGTTGCCTGCGGACACGCCCGGACCGGACACCGCCCCGAGGAGCCCGGGCAACGCGGTCGGCGGGCGTTCGAGGCGTAGAGGCTCTCACATCCGCGCGCGGCGCGGGCCGCTGAGGCGGCCCCTCAGCGGCCGATGACGCTCAGTGAGGATTCGGGCAGGTGCGCGCCGGCGTGGGTCGCCGTGGTGGCCGGGGCATGGTCGACGACGAACACGTTCCAGAGCCCCGCCGGAGCCTCCCGGCGGTCACGTCCGGGGCGCCCGGCCAAGCGAGTGCGACCGTGTCCGGTGCGGGCGGCAAGAACATCGCGGCGCTCGGAGCCGGCCGGCACCCACTGGGGCGTTCCCGGCGCGGGCACCTTGATCGGCACGAGGCGCACCGGTTCTGCATCAGCCGGCGTCCGACGGGTGGCGTGAAGGCGCTGGTGCAGCAGGGTGCCCAGCACACGCCACCCATCCCGCCACGCATGCAGATTCGACACCCCCGAACGACGACACAACTCCCAGGACGGCACCTCCACCACCGACAACCCCGCCCGCAACGCCGAACACACCAACTCCATCTCAATCTCAAACCCATCCGCAACCAACCCCAACCGCCCCACATCCCGCCGCCAAAACGCACAAAACCCATAACACAAATCCGTGAACGCCACCCCGAACAGCCGATTCGCCAACCACACAAACCCCCGATTCCCGACATCCCGCAACCACGTGAAATCAGACGACCCACCCCCCGGCAAATACCGCGACCCCTTCACAAACTGAGCCCCCCCCACCAATGCATCGACAAACACCCCCACCTCACGCGGATCCGTCGACCCATCCGCATCCAACATCACCACCACATCACCTGAGGCCGCCGCAAACCCCGCCCGCAACGCCGCCCCCTTCCCCCGCGCCCGCTGATGCACCACCACCACATCCGGACGCACATCCGCCACCACCAACTCCGTCCCATCCACCGACAACCCATCCACCAACACCACCTCATCCACCCACCCAGGCAAATTCTCCATCACCCACCCCACCGACTCCTCCTCATTCAACGCCGGCACCACCACACTCACCGACGGACGGACGGCATCCGCCGCCGCTGTGACGGTCGTGCCCCGCCGCTCGGCGGAGGGCCCGGGCGCGGGGCGTCGTGCGGCTGCGGAAGGCCCGGGCAGCGCCCGGAGGATCGCCGTCGCGAGGAGGGCAGCGAGACCGATGATCGTGAGGACGGCGAAGAGCATTGGCGGAGACCTCGTGTGTTCAGCTGAAGAGCGGGCGTGCGGGTGCGGGGACGGGATCGATCACCGCGAAGACCCGCCCCGGCGGCTCGCCTTCGCGTGCACCGCCCCGGAACGTGCCGCCTGGTCATGACCCCTGTCCACAGCGCGTTGTGTTCGTCGGCGGCACGTGGCCCGACTTCGGCCCCATGCCTCATCCGTTTGATGCCGTGAAGGCTACCGGATGACTCCTGTGAGGTCGAGTACATTTACGCTCCAAATTTCAGGTTTTCGGGTTTGTCGAGGGTGCTCGACGGTGATGCGGTCCTCACCGGGCGCGGGAGCGAATATGGTGGCGCCATGTGCCCCGTACCCGAGCCTGCGCCCGCCGGGTCGACGGCGGAGGCGTCCGCCGAGGCTGCGCCCGCGCCGGAGGCGGCGCGCCTGGCCGATCCCGCCTGGCGTCGGTGGGGCCCCTTTCTGTCCGAGCGCGCGTGGGGGACCGTCCGCGAGGACTACTCCCCCGACGGGGAGGCGTGGCGATCCTTCCCCCACGACCACGCCCGCTCGCGCGCCTACCGATGGTCCGAGGATGGCCTCGGGGGGATCTGTGATGAGCGCCAGCGCCTCTGTTTCGCCTTCAGCTTCTGGAACGGCGCCGACCCGTTTCTCAAGGAACGGATCTTCGGCCTCAACGGGGAACAGGGCAATCACGGTGAGGACGCCAAGGAGTATTGGTGGTACCTCGACTCGACGCCGAGCCACAGTTGGATGCGCTGGCGCTATGTCTATCCCCAGCGAGCCTTTCCCTATCAGGATCTGATCGACGCGAACGCGCGCCGGGGACGCGAGCAACCCGAGTACGAGCTGCTCGACACCGGGGTGTTTGCCGAGGACCGCTACTGGGAGATCACCGCCGACTACGCCAAGGCGGGACCTGACGACCTGCGGATTCGGCTGTCGATCGTCAATCGCGGTCCCGAGCCGGCGAGCCTGCACGTCCTGCCGACCCTGTGGTTCCGTAACCGCTGGAGCTGGCAGCCGGGCGCGGTGGCGCCGGCGATCCGGCGTGACGGTGACGCGCTGGTGACCGGTGCCGAGGATGGCCTCGACGCCTACCGGCTGTCGGCGTCGCTGCCGCCGGTGGGGTCGGCGACACCGACCGGAGACCGCGCTGACCCGGGCGCGGGCGCCGTCACCCGACCCGGCGTGGTCACGCCGCTCTTCTGCGACAACGAGACGAATGCCACGGCGCTGTGGGGAAACCCCGAGAGCCCCGCCTACCCCAAGGACGGCATCGCCGACCACGTCGTCTCAGGCGGCGCCGCCGGGACGGTCAACCCCGCCGAACGGGGCAGCAAGGCGGCGCTATGGGTGACGCTCACCATCCCGGCCGGCGAGACCGCCGAACTTGCGTTGGTGCTGTGCGCGGAGGGGGCGGAGGTGGCGACCGACAGCTCAGCCGTATGGGAGGAGCGCCGCCGTGAGGCCGACGACTTCTACCGCCAGCTCGCGCCGACCGCCGACGCTGACCGCGCACGCGTGCTGCGTCAAGCCTGCGCGGGCATGCTCTGGTCCAAGCAGTTCTACCACTACGACGTGGGCCGCTGGCTGGACGGCGATCCCGGTCAGCCGCCCCCGCCGCCCGAGCGGCACCAGGGCCGCAACGCCCACTGGCGCCACCTGTCCAACCATGACGTGATCTCGATGCCCGACAAGTGGGAGTACCCGTGGTACGCCGCCTGGGACCTCGCCTTCCACACGATCGTGCTCGCCCACCTCGACCCCGGCTTCGCCAAGGAGCAGCTGCGGCTGCTGACCCGCGAGTGGTACGCCCACCCCGCCGGCAAGCTTCCCGCGTATGAGTGGAACTTCGACGACGTCAACCCGCCCGTCCACGCGATCGCGGCGCTGGCGGTCTACCGCCGCGACGGTTCCCGCGACCCGACCTGGCTCGCGCGGATCTTCCACAAGCTGTTGCTCAACTTCAGCTGGTGGGCCAACGCGAAGGATCCTGAGGAGCGCAACCTGTTCGGCGGCGGGTTCCTCGGCATGGACAACGTCGGCCCCTTTGACCGCTCGACGCCACTCCCGGACGGTCTTGTCCTCGAACAGGCCGACGGCACGGGCTGGATGGCGATCTACTGCCTGTCGATGCTGGAGATCGCCCTTGTCCTCGCCCACCACGATCGCGCCTATGAGGACGTCGCGATCACGTTCTTCGAGCACTTCACCCTGATCGCCGAGGCGATCAACGCCCACGGCCTGTGGGATGAAACCGACGGCTTCTACTACGACCGGGTGCGCCGCCCCGCCGACGGCACGGTGTGGCCGGTGCGAGTGGCGAGCATGACCGGCCTCATCCCGCTCTGCGCCGTCGCCACGGCCGAGCACACCGACGGCCTCAACGAGTTCAACCGGCGCGTCGGCGACTACCTGCGCCTCCACCCCGAGGCCCGCGATTACGTGCGCCCGGCCGTGGACGGGCGGCCGATGCTGATGGCCCTCGTCGGCCCGGAGAAGCTGACGGCGATCCTCTCCCGAGCGCTGGACCCGGACGAGTTTCTCTCCCCCCACGGCCTGCGTGCCCTGTCCGCCCGTTACCGCGACCGCCCCTACGCGTTCTTCATCGACGGTGAGCTGACCGCCTCCGTCGACTATGAGCCGGCCGAGTCGACGACGCCGCTGTTCGGCGGGAACTCCAACTGGCGGGGCCCCGTGTGGTTTCCGGTCAACTACCTCGTGCTCGGCGCACTGGCGCGGTTTGCCGCCGCCGACCCGGCCGGGGCGGTCCGCTGCCCAGCCCCGGGCCAGGCCGGCGGCCAGCTCACACTCGCCGAGGTGGTCAGCGACCTGTCCGAACGGCTCGTCTCGATCTTCTGCGCCGACGCCGACGGGCAGCGCCCGGTGTTCGGCGCCGCGGCCGGAATGCCGGCCGAATGGCAGGAGAACCTCCTCTTTCACGAGTACTTTCACGGTGACACGGGAGCCGGTCTCGGCGCCTCGCACCAGACGGGGTGGACGGGGCTGGTCGCCGACCTGATCATCGGCGGCCTCCAGGGGACCGAGACGAAATGAGCGCGGCCCGGGCGCCCACAGACCCGGCGGACCGGGCGCGCCGTCGGCCTGTCAGAATCGCGCCGTGAATTCAAGCTTCCGTCCCAATCTGTTCGACGGCCAAGTTGCCATCGTCTCCGGCGCCGGCTCGGGAATCGGCCGTGTCACCGCCCTCGAGCTCGCCGCGCTCGGCGCCGAGGTGTGGGTCTGTGGCCGGCGCCCGGAGCCGATCGAGGAGACCGCCGGGCTCGACCCGCACGGACGCATCCACCCGGTCGTCGCCGACATCCGCGAGGAGGCGGACGTCGAACGATTCCTCGACGCCGTACTCGGCGCCCACCCGAGGATCGACCTCCTCGTCAACAACGCAGGCGGACAGTTCCTCGCACCGGCGGAGACGATCAGCCCAAAGGGCTTTCGCACCGTCATCCGACTCAACGTCGAGGGGACGTGGCTGATGACCCATGCGGTCGCAACCCGGTCGATGATCCCATCCGGCGGCGGCAAGGTCGTCTCGGTCACCCTGTCGCCCCACAACGGACAGCCGGGGATGGCCCACTCCTCCGCCGCCCGGGCTGCGGTGGAGAACCTGATGCGCGTGCTGTCGATCGAATGGGCGCGCTTCAACATCAAGCTCAACGCGGTCGCCGCCGGACAGATCGGGACCGACGTCTTCTACACGAAGTACCCGCGCGAGGTCGTTGACACGATGGCCGCGTCCGTCCCCCTCGGCCGGGTCGGGACCCCGGAGGAGATCGCCGGGGCGATCCTCTACCTCGCCTCACCGGTCGGCGACTTCGTCTCCGGGACCGTTCTCACCGTCGACGGTGCCCGCGATGACTGGCTCGGCCCGTTCCCCCCACGAGAGATGGCCGGCGCCGACGGCAGCATGGTCGCCGAGCAGCGCAAGCCTCGGCGGGACTGACCCCGGCGTCGACAGCGGCGACCACTCGCACCGAACCATCCGCGTCCGGCGGCGATAAAGTTTGGCGATGACGGTCCTGACTTTCGCTCTCGCCTCCGCGTGACGACAATGTGAGTGATGGGGACGGCATTGACCCGAGATGCGCGCCCGCCCGGCGACCGCGCCGGCGCGGCGCCGACCGACCCGGTGGAGGTCGACGACCCGGCCGTTGCCGAACGGGCCCGCGACGACCGCTTGGCGCGCCGCGTGCGAACAGGCGACGATCGTGCCTTCGAGGCGCTCTACTGGCGCTACCAGGTGCCGCTGTCGCGGTATGCGCGCTCGATCGTCGGATCCGAGGCCGATGCGCAGGACGTCATGCAGACGGCGATGACCAAGGCCCTGCTCGCGCTGCGCGCCAACCGTCGCGACGCCCCGATGAAGGCGTGGTTGTTCCGGATCGTGCACAACGAGGCGATCTCCCTGCTGCGCCGCCGGCCGCCGGGGACCGATCGCGACCCGGAGTCGATCGTCGAGCTGGCGCTCGGCGAGAGCCGGGCCGCAGACGTGGTCGCCGAGGAGCGGGCCGCGCTGGCCACCCTCGTCGCGGACCTCAACGAGCTGGGCGAGCGCCAGCGCGCCGCGCTCGTGCTGCGGGAGCTGAGCGGGCTCACGCACGAGGAGATCGCCGCCGCGCTCGGGATCAGCGTCGGCGTCGCCCGCCAGACCGTGCTGGAGGCACGCCGGTCGCTGATGGAGTTCGGTCAGGGGCGTGAGATGAGCTGCGAGGAGATCCAGACGCTCGTGTCCGCGGGGGACCGGCGCACGCTGAAGGCCCGCCGCGTGCGCGGCCACCTTCGCGACTGCCAGGCCTGTACCGCCTTCTCGGGCGCGATCGACGCGCGAAGCCGTGCCCTGTCGGTGCTCGCTCCCCCGCTGCCGATCGCCGCCGCCGCCCTCCCGCTGCTGGGGGCGCTCGGCCACACCGGAGGAACGGGCGGCACCGCGACGACAGGCGGATCAGGCGCCTCGGGAGCCGCCACGGGAACCGCGGGCGGGTCCGCATCGGGCAGTGCGGCCCTCACCACCAAGGCGGGCCTCGGAGCGATCAGCGCCGTCAAAGTCGCCGCCGGCGGAGCGGCCCTCGTCGCAGCCGCCGGCGGTTCCCTCGCCGTGCTCGGCCACGCCGGCCGTCCGCATCGTGCGGGGGGCGCGCCGATGGTCCACAGCGACGTCCGCAGCGGCGATCGACCGACCTCCGGCCAGCCCGGCGGAGGAGCCGGCGCACAGCGGACGCCCGCAGGGGCGTTCAGCCGAACGTACGCCGGTCACAGCCCCGGACGCGACACGCCGGTCGGTGCCGGTCACCCACCGGCGCACGCTCAGGGCACCTCCGACGGCCACGCCCATGGCGCCGGCGCGACCCACGCGAGTGGCAGATCCGCTCGCCTCGGCGCCGGCCCACCCCGGCACGCCGGTTCGACGACCCACGGCCGCGCCGGGACAGCCGGCAGTTCGGCGACGCACGGCGGCGCGGGCCACCACAGCAACTCCGGGAGCGACGGCCGGTCAGGCACGCACGGCACCCTCGGGACCCATGGCCGATCGGGAGGCGCCAGCGCGAGCGGCCGCCACGGCGGCGCAGGCACCCACGGGCCCGGCGGCTCCAGCCGTCGCGGCGGAACGTCGAGCACCACGTCCGGCCGTCCCGCCGGCACCGGCCGCCAGACCAGCTCAACTCCCACCGGCGCACCGACCACGGCGAGACACGGCGGCGGACGTGGAGGCGCGAGCGCCTCCACCGGTTCCAGCGGGTCGGGCAGCGCCAACGCGACCGCGGGGACGGCGGGAACCACCACGACCGGCACCGCCACGACCGGCACCGCAGCGGGCGGGGGCGACACGAGCGGCGCCGGAACGGCCAGCCGCGGCACCGTCGCCGGCCGAACGACTCCGTCGACCGCGACGCCACCGACCGCGAACCTGGGCACGGCGTCTCCGGCTGGGGGACTCCCCTCGGGCAGCACCACCGCGGGCTGACGCGCCGCGTCCGGGACTAGCGGCAGTCGGTCCTGACGTCGGCTGGACCCGCGCGTCTCTCTTTCGACGGGAAGCGGAGGCCCGGCGTGTCCAGCCCAAGGAGAGAGAGTGCCGTTTTCCCGTTGCATCAGTCAACCCGCCGACGATCCGACGCCGCGTCCACCGGCAAGCGAGCCAGCCGCCAGGGTCGGCTCTCGCCCGCGGCAAGGGCGGCCCCTGCGCACTTTTTTCCGCATCCGGCCGACTTCGCCGGTCCGCCGGCGTTGGAACAGGCAACGGACGGAGAGCACCTCCGCCCTGGGACCTGAGGTCCGCGCCTGTCCCCCGGTGCGGCACTGAGGTTCGGGACCATACGGCCCCGCCAGGCCGGACCGGGAGTGCCCTCACCCTGAGGGCCTCCCCCGGTCCGGCCGCCATCGCACCCGGTCCGTTCTGCGGGCAAGCTCACATTGAGCCGACCGGTCCGCTGCGACAGTCATCGGTGTCGGTCCCCTCCACCCCCGTCTGAAAGGAGCACGGTTGACCCTCTCCGTCACCCTGATCCTGCTCTGCCTCGCCGTCGTCCTGACCCTCGCTGCCGGACGCATCATCAGCGGGCGAGAGACCCCGCGCCACCCGCCGGCGCCCACCGCGCCCGGCCGCGTCGAGTCCGAGCTGCTCCGGCGCCGCCTGCGCTCACGTCACAGCGCATGAAGTGATGGCCCGCCCCGCGCCCGATTGTGAGCGCTCACGCGGCCGGGGGGCCGGTCCGGCAGACCGGCCGAAACCGGGCCGTCTCGAAACCCGTCCGAACCCGCCGCGCGGGCCGGCCTCGGACCGGCCGGTCCTTTAGGCGCCCTTAGAGATAAGGTGCAGGGGACGGAGCAGCCCCACCGTTTTCAAAAGACCAGTAGGAAAAGGCCCCAATGAGCACTACGACAGAAACCGTGAAGCCGGGACCGGCCGGCGGCGCTCTGAGCGCCAAACCGAGTCCGACCTACGGCAGCCCACGCAAGCTCGGTGACACCGCCCGCCGGGACCGCTGGTGGATCGGCCCCGCCTGGGTCGTCACCTCGCTGACGCTCTTCGGCATCTACACGATCGTTCGGGTGATCGTCTCGACCAGGTACTCGGGCATCTACACCGACGGTGCGCACCTGCAGTCCCCGATGTTCTCGCCCGACCTGGCGGGCATCTTCGGATTCAAGACAACCCTGCCGTGGTCGTTCCTCGTGCTGTGGGCTCCGCTCGGGATGCGGAGCACCTGTTACTACTACCGCAAGAGCATCTACCGCTCCTACTTCCTCGCCCCGCCGTCCTGCGCGGTCGCCGGCGCGGCCCGGCGCAAGTACGACGGCGAGACGAAGTTCCCGTTCGTGTTCATGAACTTCCATCGGTTCTTCTGGTACGCGGCGGCGATCGTCGTCGGGTTCCTCTGGTTCGACGCGATCCGTGGTCTTTTCTACACCGTCCACGGCACCACCCACTTCGGGGTGAGTCTCGGCTCGTTGATCATGTTCGTCGACGTGATCGCCCTGTCGGGCTTCACCTTCGGCTGCAACAGTTTCCGTCACCTGATCGGCGGCGGACTCAACTGCTTCGACTGCTCGAGCTCGGCCAAGACCCGGCACGGGCTCTGGCAGCGCGTCAACATCCTCAACGTCAACCACCGGCAGTGGGCGTGGATCTCGATGTTCACCGTCTGGGGAACCGACCTCTACATCTGGCTCGCCGGCAGCGGCGTGTTCACCGACCCCCATCACATCTTCTAGAGGCGAAGCCATGGCCAAGATCGATACCCACAGCTATGACGTGATCGTGATCGGCTCGGGCGGCTCGGGCCTGCGGGCGGCGATCGCCGCCGCCGAGGCCGGGGCGCGGACCGCGGTCGTCTGCAAGTCCCTGCTGGGCAAGGCCCACACGGTGATGGCCGAGGGTGGGATGGCCGCCTCGCTCGGCAACGTCGCCCCGGAGGACAACTGGGGCACCCACTTCCAGGACACGATGTTCGGCGGCAAGTACCTGAGCAACTGGCGGATGGCCGAGCTGCACGCCCGCGAGGTGCCCGACCGGGCGATCGAACTCGAGCACTGGGGCGCCGTGTTCGACCGCACTCCCGAGCGCAAGATGTCCCAGCGTGCCTTCGGCGGGCACACCTACAACCGGCTCGTGCACATCGGCGACCGTACCGGCCTCGAGTTGATCCGAACGCTGCAGGACAAGACCGTCCACTCCGGCATCGACGTGTTCATGGAGACGACGGTCACGACCCTGATCAAGGAGGGCGACCGGGTCGTCGGCTGCTTCGGCTTCCGTCGCCCGACCGGGGAGTTCATCAGCTTCGCCACCAAGGCGCTCGTGCTCGCCACGGGCGGCTCCGGGCGGATCTACAAGATCACCTCGAACTCCCAGGACTGCACCGGGGACGGGTACCACCTCGCCTACGCGGCGGGCGCGGAGATGGTCGACATGGAGTTCATCCAGTTCCACCCGACCGGGATGGTGTACCCGCCCGGCGTCGCCGGACTGCTCGTCACCGAGGCGGTCCGCGGTGAGGGCGGACGGCTGTTCAACGCCAAGGGCGAGCGGTTCATGGAGCATTACGACCCCAAGCGGATGGAGCTGTCCACCCGTGACGTCGTCGCCCGGTCGATCTACACCGAGGTCAAGGAGGGGCGTGGCTCCCCGCACGGCGGCGCCTTCCTCGATGTCACTCACCTCGACCCCGAGTACGTCAAGATGCGGCTCCCGTCGATGTATGAGCAGTTCAAGGAACTCGCCGGCGTCGACATCACCAAGGAGCCGATGCAGGTCGGCCCGACCTGCCACTACTTCATGGGCGGGATCAAGGTCGACGCCGACACCGGCCAGACGTGTGTCCCGGGCCTGTTCGCCACCGGGGAGGCGTCCGGCGGGATGAACGGCGCCAACCGTCTCGGCGGCAACTCCCTTGGCGACCTACTCGTGTTCGGCCGCCGGGCCGGGATCGGTGCGGCGGAGGTCGCCAACGGGCTCGAGCCGGTGCGCCTGTCCGAGGACGCGGTCGCCGAGGCGCACCGCCAGGCCGAGGAGGACCTCACCGGCGGCCACCTCGACGGTGCCGAGAACCCGTTCAAGCTGCACAAGGAGCTGCAGAAGGCGATGGGGGACGGCGTCGGGATCTTCCGGGACCGGGAGGGACTCGAGGAGGCGATCGCCAAGGTCGAGGTCCTCTACGGGCGCGCCCAGGCCGCCCGTGCCCCGTCCCCGCGCCCTGACTACAACCCCGGCTGGCAGCTCTGTCAGGAGCTGCGCAACATGACGACCGTCTCTTTGATGATCGCCAAGGCCGCGCTGCTGCGAGAGGAGAGCCGCGGCGGTCACAGCCGCCTCGACTTCACCGCCTACGACGACTACTGGGCCGAGCACAACATCGTCCAGCGCGGGACCGGACCCGATCTCGAGCTGATTCCGACACCGGTCCTGAAGAAGGACGATCTGACCGAACTGGTCGAGGCCCGCAAGCTACAGGAGGCCGCCGCATGAGCGAGCATGAGATGAAGGGTGGCCCGCGCACGTTCCAGATCTGGCGCGGAGACGAGGCGGGCGGCGAGCTCGTGGAGTACCACCTCGAGACCGAGCCGGGGATGGTCGTCCTGGACGCGGTGCTCGAGATCCAGCGCGAGCAGGAGCCCGACCTCGCCGTGCGCTGGAACTGCAAGGCGGCCAAGTGCGGCTCGTGCTCGGCCGAGATCAACGGCAAGCCGCGGCTGATGTGCAAGACCCGGCTGGACCACCTGCCCGCGGACGAGCCGATCCAGGTCGAGCCGATGCGGGCCTTCCCGCCGATCCGCGACCTCGTCACCGACGTGTCCTGGAACTATGAGGTGAACAAGAAGATCCCGCCGTTCAGCCCGCGGGAGACCGCCGGGGAGATCTTCGAGATCGGCCAGGCCGACACGGACCGGATGAGCGAGTTCCGCAAGTGCATCGAGTGCTTCATGTGCCAGGACGTCTGCCACATCCTCCGCGACCACCGGCTGCAGGAGAAGTACTACGGGCCGCGGTTCATGGTCCGGCTCGCCTCCCTGGAGATGCACCCCCTCGACGGGGTCGACCGGATCGACCTGATCGCCGATCAGGCCGGGGTCGGCCTGTGCAACATCACCAAGTGCTGCACCGAGGTCTGCCCGGAGAACATCCACATCACCGACAACGCGATCATCCCGTTGAAGGAACGTGTCGCCGACGAACGGTATGACCCGCTGCTGAAGATCCTGCGCCGGACCGGGCGGAACCGGCGGGACGGACGCAAGAAGGTCTGAGCGCGAGCCCGTCCGCGGCGGCCTGGGGGCGCTTCGCCCCTCCCCCACCGGTGATCTGCACCTCGGGGCGCCGCGGACCGCGCTCGTCACCTGGCTGATGGCCCGCCCGGCGGGAGGTCGCTTCCTTCTGCGCCCGCTCCGCCTGCCCGCCTCCCCGGGGCACGCCGAACGCGAGCCCGCGGTTCCCGATGGTTCTCTGACCCCCGTTTGGGGTAGTGACCAACCTTGGCCCGCGGGCCACGTTAGGACGCATACGGACCGACCTCTGAAGCGGCACGGGACCCCGAAAGAAAGCACTGTCACCACCATGCTCACCTGCCCTGACGGGCGTGCCCAGCAGCCCGACCGCCGCCGTGTCGGCGCCGAGCGCGAGCTCCTGCTCAACAACCTGCCCCTCGCCGCCCGTCTCGCCCGGGACGGCGCCGACGACCACGCCGAGGACCCGACCCGGTTCGGGCGAGCGCTCGTCGGACTCGTGGACGCGGCCGCGAGCTTCGGCGCCGCGGGCGCGACCGGACGGTTCGGCGCCTACGCCGAACCCCGGATCGCGGCCGCCCTCGCCGAGTCGGCCGATCCCGTCCGGCTCGCCGATGCCCGGGCGACGATCGCCGCGGCGATCGCCAGCCGCCAGCGGGTGCGGGAGCTCGCTGCCTTCCTTGGCGTTCCGCCCGCCGCACTGGGGGGTGGGCTCGCCGACGCGCTCAGGTCGGACGGCCGCGCCGTCTGATGATCTTCTTCGAGTGAGATTTTCCCCGATCGTCTACCGTTTGCGCTAATCACCAACCATCTCAGGAGCTGTCAGAGAGATGCCTACCTACGAACAACTTGGATTCGGGCAGGGCGCCAGCCTCACCGGCGATCGTGCACGCTCCGTCTTCGGCCACGTGATGGGCCTCGTCGCCTGCACGCTCGGATTTGCGGCGCTCGGCGCCTATATCGCCCGCGATCTCAACGGCGGCGGTGGAATCATCTTCTTCCTGCTCGCCTTCGGCGGCCTGTTCGGACTCAACCACGCCGCCGCCCGCGGCCGCGAGTCCCTCGCCACGGCGATGCTGTTCGGCGTCGGCCTGCTGCTCGGCCTCGCGGTCGGACCGATCCTCAACTACTACGCCCACGCCAACCCCGGCGCGGTCTATGAGGCGGCCGGCTCGACGGGACTGTTCGTCGCGGCCCTCGGTACCTACGGCTACAGCACCCGGCGTGACCTGTCGGTCTATATGCGCGGGCTCCTGTGGGCGTTCCTCGCGGTGTTCGTCTTCGGCCTCGTCGCCCTGTTCGTGGCGATCCCCGGGTCGAACATCATCTACTGCGTCGCGATGCTCGTGATCTTCGGCGGATTCACCGCCTTTGATTTTCAGCGGCTCGCCCGCAACCCGAGTTATCAGACGGCCGCGCCGATCGCCGCGGCGATCTTCCTCGACATCTTCAACGTCTTCCTGCTGCTGCTGAGCCTGTTCGGCGGCGGCTCGAGCCGTCGCTAGACCCGCCGAGGCGCAACGATCCGTCCCACGGTTCGGGCGGCCCTCGCGGCCGCCGCCCTCGCGGCCGGACTGGTGCTCAGCGCGTGCGGAGCCCAGTCCGGCCCCTCGTCGGTCGCGACAGGCCCGCCGTCGGCCGCGACCGCCGGCCTGACGAGCACGACGACGACGTACACCTACACGGTCGTCGGCACGACCCCCAGCGGTCAGACCGAGACCGAGACCGACGCGTACGTGAGCACGACGCCAGCCGGCCCGAACGGGGTCGCGCTCGAGCCGGGGCCACTGCTGCCGGCCGCGAGCCCCAGCCTCACCGGTCAGACGATCGACGGGATCGGCTGCAGCCGGCTGACCCAGCTCGCCTACCAGGCCTACGCGCACCTGCAGATCGACCGTCGCGGCCGGCCCCAGGCCCTGCCGGGCGGGATCGGGCTCGTCACGCCGGTGCCGTCAGCCACCGGCACGGTGACCACCTACAGCGCGGACCTGTGCTCCTACTGGATCCACACCCGCGCCGCCAACGGCCTGATTGAGGTCGACTCCCCCGCCCCGGAGACCTTCACGCTCGGGGACCTGTTCGACATCTGGGGCCAGCCGCTCGGCGTCCGGCGGGTCGCCGGGGACCGCGGCCGGGTCACCGCAATCGTCAATGGTCGCCGCTGGCACGGCAGCCCACGGGCGATCCCGCTGCGCGAGCACGAGTCGATCGAGCTGGCGGTCGGGCGTCCGATCCCGCGCTTCCATGCCGTCGACTGGGCGGCGACACAGCTGTGAGCGGGGCGGTGATCGTCTCCTATGACGGGACCGCCAACGATGATGACGCGCTCGTCCTCGGAGCCGGACTCGTCCGTCGGGGCGGCGGGACCCTCGCCCTCGCCTATGTCCGACACTCCCGCGAGATCGATCCGCGCCGGGAGGCGCTCGCCCAGTTCGACGCCGAGCGGCGTCTGCGCAGCGGCCTCGCCCTGCTCGACGTTCCCGACGCAGACGTGCATGTCCTGTTCAGCGCCTCAACCGCCGACGGCCTCACTGAGCTGGCGGCAGCGACCGCAGCCGCGGTGATCGTGTTCGGCTCCGACTACCGCACCGCACCCGGGCGGGCCGAGCCGGGCGCGAGCGCCCAACGCCTGCTTGACGGGGCCCCGACGGCGATTGCCGTCGCCCGGGCGGGCCTGCGTCTCACCCGCAGCCGGCCGTTGGCCACCGTCGCCGCCGTCAACCCACAGGACGACCCGGCCGTCGAGGCGACCGTCGTCGCGCTGAACCAACGGCTCGGCGCCCGGCGGGTGGGGGCGGAGACCGACGGTGTCGACCTGCTCGTCGTCGGCTCGCGGCCGGGAGCGCGCACCGGCCGCGTCGCGCTGTCGGGCCGCACTCGCGCCACGCTCAACGGCGCCCGCGGATCGGTGCTCGTGCTCGCACGCGAACGGCCGCTGGCGCTTGGGAACGCCGGGTCCGGCCCCGCCACGGCCGGCCCCGCCGGCCCCTGAGCGCGCTCGAAGGCCCCTTGCCCCACCCCGTACGCTGTGGGCGCGATGCCCGGAGCGATGCCCCCTGACCACGCCCGTGCCGTCCGTGAGCACCGACCCCTCAGCCGCGCCCAGCGACGGCTCGCGCTGATCGCCACGACGGCCGTCATCGCGCTCACCACGGTCGTCATCCTCCTCACCACCGGGGGCCCGCCTCAGCTCGGCTGCATCAACACCTATCTGCCGGGCGCGATGGGCGCGGAGGCGTTGCACGAGTGCGGGAGCGAGGCGCGGCAGACCTGCGCGACCCTGCACGACTCCTTCCGTCAGTACGGCCAGGTCGGCGAGCTGATCATGGAACGGGCCTGCCGGACCGGCCGACTGCCTGTCGGCTGACCGCTGGCTGGCCATCTGGACAGAACCGCTTGGCCACAGGGCCGTGGCCGTATGTCGAATCGGTCCTGATCAGGCTTAGACGAGCGGACATGGCCGCGCCCGAGCCGCTCGGGGACCCTTTCCGGTGTACCGACCCGTCGGGTCGTACGGCCGCGGTGACGCGGCGATGTCAACCGAGTCCCTCTGAGGCGAGGGCAAGGAGATCCATGACCACCTTTAGTAACTACGCGGGGACGTGGCTTGTCGGGGGCGACACCGCCTGGCAGATCACCGCCGCGACGCTCGTCGGACTGATGAGCATCCCCGGACTGGCGGTCCTGTATGGCGGCGTCATGCAGAAGCGCTGGTCGATCAACTCGATGATGCTGACCTTTGCCGGGTTCTCGACGGTGGTGATCGTCTGGGTCCTGTACGCGTACAAGATGGGCTTCGGCCACTCGTGGACGGGTGCGGGCACCGGGTTCTTCCATAACTTCATCGGGCGGCCCGGCCCGGTGCTGAGCCCAAGCGGGGAGCAGAGCCAGGGGATCATCCCGACGTCGGCCACGGCGACGGGCTTCCCGATGTCGGCCCTCGTCTACTTCCAGCTCGTCTTCGCCGCGATCACGCCGCTGCTGATGCTCGGATCGGTGCTCGGTCGGATCAGCTTCAAGGCGTGGATTCCCTTCACCGCCCTGTGGTGCTCGATCGTCTACACCGTCGACGCGTTCCTGATCTGGGGCGGCGGCTTCTTCGCCCAGAAGGGCGCCCTCGACTTCTCCGGTGGGTACGTGATCCACCTCTCCGCCGGTGTCTCGGGGTTCGTCCTCGCGGCGGTGATCGGTCCACGACTGGAACGCGACCGGGAGATCGACGCGCCGAACAACGTCGCGATGGTCGCCGTCGGCGCCGGACTGCTGTGGATGGGCTGGAACGGCTTCAACGGCGGGGACCCGTACACGGCGAACGCCTCGGCGGCCGCGGCTGTGCTCAACACGAACCTGACGACCGCCGTCGCGCTGATGATCTGGGTCGCCTGGGACTACCTCACCGGTCGCAAGCCGAGCCTGCTCGGAGCGATCAACGGGATGATCACCGGATTGGTGGCGATCACACCCGCCGCCGGTTACGTCGACGGCTGGGGGGCGATCGCGCTCGGGGTGATCGCGTCGACGATCGTCTACTTCGCGCTCAACTATCTCAGCCGGGTGCGACCGTTCCGCAACGTCGACGACACCCTCGGGGTGATCTACACCCATGGGATCGCCGGCTTCGCCGGCGGGTTGCTCGTCGGCATCTTCGCCGACCCGAACATGGCGGTGAACTATTCGGTCCACAAGGTCGGGCACAAGCTCGTCTACCTCGCCCACGGCTCTTCGGCCGGGCTGATCTACGGCAGCGGACACCTGTTGCTGTGGCAGTTGATCGCCGGCGTGTGGGTGATCCTCTGGTCCGGCGTGGCGACCTTCGTGATCGCCAAACTCGTCAACCTCGTCATCCCCCTGCGGATGTCGGAGGAGAACATGGAGATCGGCGACGTCGCCGAGCACGGCCACGAGGTCTACCCCTCTGACGTTCCGTCACTCGGGTACCCGGGCACGGTGACCGCCGCACCGGCCCGCGCCTGAGGCCGGTGCGGGCCGACCGGGCCAGGCAAGCGACGGAAGCCCTGCGGTGGGACACGCCCACGCACCGGGCACCGGCCCTGAGGATTCCGGGGGGGCGGCATTTGCCGCCCCCCCGGTCCCTGGGGCCCACCGTCGGATGAGCCCGATCCGGCTCGTCGAAGCCGCCCTCGACGGCCTCGACCTGACCGGGCTCGTGGCGGCGACCGCCGCGGGCTGTGGCCGGGCCGTCAGCGCCGTCCTCCCCGACCTCGGCCCGCCCCGCCACGCGCCGGAGGGCGCCCCAGGCCGGGATGGGCGGCTGCTCGACTACGCCGCCGCCCTGCGTGGCGGTGCCCCGGCGACCCTCCCGGACGGGGTTGCCGGGGTCGCGCCGGTCAGGATCGGCGGGTCGACCGTCGGGGTCATCGCCGCCTTCGGCGCCGGACCGGCCGGCGCGGCTCTCGAGCCGTGGCTCGAGGCGGCCGCGGCCGCCGCCGCCGTGATCGCCCGCCTCGGCAGCGGAGAGGAACCGGGACGTGACGGCGGACAGAACGGTCGCCGGCGCTTGCTGCACGCGCTCGAGAGCGCCGATCCGGCCGAGCTGGGCCGCCTCCTCGAGCGAGCCGCCGCCTCCGGGGTCGAACTCCGCGCCGGCGCGATCGGTGTCTGCGCGCTCGGTCCCGCCGACTGCCTCGAGGTGCCGACCGCGCCCGCCGGAACGCTCGTCGACGCCGTCGAGCCCGGTCGGGTCCTCGGCCTGCTCCCCGCCGGGCTGGCGGGGGCAGACGTGCTGATCGACCGCTGGCTCGCTGACTGGCGTGCCTGCGGAGCCGACGGGGCGCGCTCGGCGGCACGGACCGGCCCCGGAGAGGTCCAGGGCGCCCTGTGGGAGGCGGCGCTGCTGGCCGAACTGGCCGCCGGACCCGGGCTCACCCCGCTCTCCGATGCCCAGGGTGACACCTACCGTCTGCTCGTCGGGCTGTTCCTCCACACGCCCGAGGCGGTCGTCGCCCTGCGGGCAGGGACTGTCGAGGAGCTCGAGCGCTACGACGCCCTGCACGACACCGAACTGGCCGTCACCCTCGCGGCGTTCCTCGCCCACGACGGGTCGACGACCGACACCGCCGAGGCGCTCGGCCTGCACCGCCACACCGTCGGGTACCGGCTCAGCCGGATCCAGGAGGTGGCGGGCCTCTCCCCCTATGACTCCGAGGGCCGGGAGCGACTCTCGCTCGGGCTCAAGGCCGACCGGATCCTCGCCGCCGACCGCCGGCGGCGGGCCCGGTGGCCCGCCGCCGGACCGGGCGCCTGAGCGCGCGCCGCCGCGGTTCAGGCAGCGCCGAGGATGACCCGGCCGGCGATGGCGAGCTTGCGGGCGTCGGAGACGACCGCGCGTGCGGCGAGCCCGCGGCGGTCGCGCCGTTCGATCTCCCGCAGGATCTCCCGGTAGAGGGCGGCGGCGAGCCCGACGGCGAAGCGGCCGTGACGGAGGCTGGCGATTCCAGCCTCCCCCTCCCGGTAGAGGTCGTCGGCCTCCCGGATGAGAGCGCCGAGCAGCCGGCCGCGCCGGCCCGGCTCGAGTCCTCCGGGATGGCGGTCGCGTACCTCCTCGCTCACGTACAGCCGCCCGGCGGCGAGATCCTCATCGAGGTCGCGGAGGATGTTCGTGCGCTGCATCGCGATCCCGAGCGCGACCGCGCAGGCGTCCGCGTCCGGACCCGCGGCGCCGAGCAGGCCGACCATCGCCAGCCCGACCGTGCCCGCCACCCGGTAGCAGTAGCGGTCGACGTCACGTTCGCTGAGAAACGGCGCGGGCGCGAGGTCCTGCTCCATGCCGAGGCAGAAGTCGCTGACCGCCTCCCGGGAGAGCGGGTGCCGGCGGGCGAGGTCGTCGAGGGCCCGCACCTCCGGACTGTCGGCACCGGGCTGAGAGCGGGCCCAGGCGCCGACGGCGGCGACCCGGTCGGCCGCCTCCGGGTGGCGGTCGTCGACGAGGTCGTCAAGGGTGCGAAAGACGAGGTAGAGGCGAGCGACGTCATCGCGCAGGGCGGGTGGCAGCAAACCTGAGGCGAGCGAGAACGTCGTCGCCCGGGACGACATCACGGCACGGGCGGCGTCGAGGCCGGCGGTGACCGGACGGGAGGCGGCCGGCGCCGCCCGGCTCACCGGTGACTCCAGGCGGCGGCGGTCAGCCGGTGGTCGGCGGCGACGAGCCCCGCGGTCACCTCCGCGCCGAGCAGCACACCGGGGATTCCGGCACCCGGGTGGGTGCCCGCGCCGACGTGGTAGACGCCCCGGACCCCGCGCACCCGGTTGGGGGGACGGAACAGCGCCGACTGGGCGAGCGTCGGCTCGAGCGAGAAGGCGTTGCCGTCGACTGCCCCGAACCGATCCCTGAAGTCAAGCGGGGAGAACCGGTGCTCGGAGACGATCGAGCCGGCCAGACCGTCCATCCCGTAGGCCTGCTCCATGTCGGCGAGCAGCCGGTCCCGGAGCCCGTCGGCCGCCTCGGACCAGTCGACGGGGGCCCGCAGGTTCGGTACCGGCAGCAGGATCGCGAGCGAGTCACCGCCCGGGGTGGCCATCGCCGCCTCAGTCCGGGCGGGGGCGTGCAGGTAGGTGGAGAAGGAGTTCGGCAGGCCCCGCGCCCGGGTGACCGTGTGAATGAAGCTGCGGTACTCGCCGACGAGCAGGGTGTGGTGGAGCAGGCTGCGCTGGACCCGGTCGAGGCCGAGGTAGAGCAGGAAGCAGGACATCGACGGGGTCATCGGCCGCAGCGTCGGACGGCCGAGGAGGGCGTCGGTGCTGAGCACGTCGGCGTTGGAGATGACGACGTCGGCGTCCACCCGCTCGCCGCTGATCAGCCGCACCCCGCGCACCTGACCGCCACGGGTCTCGATCGCCTCGACGCGCTCGCGGTAGCGGACGTTGAGCGGACGGGCCATCGCCTGCACGAGGCTGTAGACCCCACCGTCGGTGTACCAGCCGCCGTCGAGGACCTGCAGGTAGACGAGCGCGCCGTAGATCGACGGGACCCGGTAGGGGTCACCGCCGATGAACAGCGAGTGGAAGGAGAACGCCTCCTGCACGCGCGGGTGGTTGAAGTAGCGGGCAACGAACCCGTGCAGCGGGCCGATCGCCCGGGTCCGGGCCATCATCGGCAACAGGCCGAGAAACGAGCCGACGTCCTGGATCGCCCGCCGGCCCGCCCCGAGGATCCCCTGCTCATAGATCGGTTTCAGGGCCGCGAGGAACGCGTCGAGGCGGCCGGCGTCGGCGGCGGAGAAGCGGGCGATCTCCGCCTTCAGCGCCTCCGCGGACTGGTGGAAGTCAAAGGCCCGCTCCTCCCCGGCCCAACGGATCCGGTAGAGCGGGTCGATGCGGTGGAGGGTGACCTCGGAGTGCAGGTCCAGCCCGCCGGCGGCGAAGGTCTCCTCGAGCACCCACGGCATCGTGATCAGCGACGGCCCGGTGTCCCAGGTGAACCCGTCCGCGCGGATCTGCCCGGCGCGTCCGCCCGGACTGGGCCGCCGCTCGAGGACGGTCACCTCCGCGCCGAGGGCCTGGAGGCGAAGGGCGGCCGCCAGCCCGCCGAGCCCGGCCCCGATGACGACGACCTTCACCGGCCCACCTCGGTCGCTGGGGGGCGGGCGCGAGAGCGGCCCGGCCCGACGTGCCCGTGCAGCATGATGGGACCAGACGGTACCGCCTGCCCGTCGCCGCCCGCCGTGAGACCCGCCACCCATCCGCCGATCATCGTCCTCGGTGCCGGCCTGTCCGGCCTCTCCCTGACCTGCGCGCTGCTTGACGCGGGAGTCCGCTCGTCGATCACCCTGATCGACCGCCGCCGCGGCTACACCCGCGACCGCACGTGGTGCACGTGGGAGACCGCCGACCTGCGCTTTCCCAGCGCGGTCACCCACCGCTGGGCGAGCTGGTCTGTCGGTGGACCCGACGGGGTCCAGATCGCCACCAGCCACCGGCACCCCTACGTCCACCTGGCCGCCGAGCGGGTCTACGTCGCCGCGCTGGAGCGGATCGACGCGGCGCCGACGGTCACCCTCTGTCTCGGGGAGAGCGTCCGTGACGCCGTCTGCGGCCCCGGCCCCGGCCCCGGCCCCGGAGCGCCGGTGAGGGTCACGACCTCCGCACGGACCCTCGAGGCCCCGCTCGTCTTCGACGCGCTCGGCCCCCACAGCCCCCTCGCTGCCGGGGCGCCACCGGACCGCCTCGACTTCGCCCAGCGGTTCGTCGGCTGGGAGATCGAGTCCGACCGACCGGTCTTCAACCCTGCCGTGGCGACCCTGATGGACTTCCTCCCCCACGCCGGGGTCGGGGTCACGTTTCTCTACCTGCTCCCGTTCTCCCCGACCCGGGCGCTGATCGAACACACGGCGATCGAACCGCTCGCCGCCCCTGCCGTCGACCGCGACGCCGCCCTGGCCGAGGAGATCGCCCGGCGCTGGCCGGAGATCCGGTACGAGTGCCGCCACCGCGAACGGGGGCTGATCCCGATGACCCCGCGCCGGTTCCCGACCGAGCGCGGCCCGGGCCTCTATACGATCGGCGCGGCTGCGGGAGCGATCCGCCCCTCGAGCGGGTACGCCTACAGCCGGATCCAGCGCCAGGTGAGCGCGGTGGCGGGAGCGGTCGCCACCGGGCGTCCGCTCCCGGGCGACGTCGCCGACCCCCGGACCCTTCTCCTCGACCGCGCCTTCCTGCAGGCGCTCGCGAGCAGCCCCGACCCCGCGCGGTTGTTTCAGGCGGCTGCCGCGATGGAACCGGACGCCTTCGCCCGGTTCATGACCGACGCCGGCGGCCCTCGTGACGTGCTTGCCGCCGTGCGGGCCCTGCCGGTGCGCGAGATGGGCGCGGCGGCGCTGGCGAGCCTGGCCGGCGGGTGGGGGCGGGCCGGCCGGCGGGGATGGGCGCCCGCGGGCGACGGACCCGGCGGAGCTGAGCGCCCGCGGGCGGCGGACCCGGCGACGGCGTCGGGCCGGGTGCCCCGATATCCTTAGGGGATGCCTCTGCTCGCTGACCGGTCCGAGGAACTTGCGGGGATGAGCCGCTCGGAGGTGCTTCGGGCCTCCCCGCCGATGTTCCGCTGGGCGTGGCTTGACCGCCTCTCCCGCGTCCACCCCGCCGTCCCGCCGCTGCTGTTCGGCCCGGCCATCGTCGCGATGTTCGTGATCGGTCTCGCCGACGGGTCGGGTGTGATGACCGTCGTCTGGGTGCTTGCGGGCTACCTGTTCTGGACACTCACCGAGTACTGGCTGCACCGGATCGTCTTCCATTTCGAGCCCGAGGGCGGCTTCGGCCGGGAGCTGCACTGGATCATCCACGGCGTCCACCACGACCACCCCAACGACCCGATGCGGCTGGTGATGCCCCCGTCGCTGTCGGTGCCCCTGGCCGTCCTGTTCGACTTCGTCTTCTACCTCGTGCTCGGCGCGCCCGCCTTCTGGGTGTTCGGCGCCGCCTTCCTCGCCGGCTACCTCAGCTACGACATGCTCCACTACCACGTCCACCACCACCGGCCGACGACGTGGCTGGGCAAGCGCCTGCGGGAGCTGCACATGCGCCACCACTTCCAGGACCATGACCGGGGCTACGGGGTGTCGGCCCCGTTCTGGGATCACGTCTTCGGGACCGCGCCCGAACCCCGGCCCCGTGCCTGAGTCCGGACGCCACTAAACTGGCCGTCTCCCCGCGGGTCGGGGAGCCAACTGGAGAGGTGGCCGAGTGGCTGAAGGCGCTCGCCTGCTAAGCGAGTATGGGGTTTAAAGCCCCATCGGGAGTTCGAATCTCCTCCTCTCCGCTGACTGACCGGTCGCCGTCTGTCCCCGCCAAGGGGGGCGGACGGCGACCGTCAGCGGGCGGTGTGGGCGCGTGCGAGCGCTCAGCCCGGAAGGGCGGCCTCGATCGCGGAGATCACCTCCGGCGCCTCCGGCTTGACCTTCGTCCCGAACCGGCGGATGAGGTGGCCGTCCGCGTCGATCAGATACTTGGTGAAGTTCCAGTTCGGCGGCGCGCTGTTGGGCTGGGTGATCAGGTCTGACCAGAGCGGGTCGGGGTCGGCCCGGACGCTCGTGGGCGCCGTCAACGGGAAGCTGACGCCGTAGTTCTTCCGACAGAACGCGCCGACCTCATCGGCGCTGTCGAACTCCTGGTCGGCAAAATCGCCCGACGGCGATCCGAGGATCTGCAGCCCGCGCTCACCGTAGGTCTCATACAGGTGCTGGAGCCCGGCGTACTGGGGGGTGAAACCGCACTTGGACGCCGTGTTGACGATCAGCGTCGGCCGCCCCCGGAGCGTGTTGAGATCGAGGGTGCTTCCGTCCAGCAGCGTGACCGAGTGGTCGTAGAGATCGCTCGCGCTCCCCCGCTTGGCCGGACGCTTGAAGTACATCTTGGCTGTGGACAGGATGCTCATGGCCCCCATGGTGCCACTACCATGCGTCATCCGTCGCGTCCCCGGAGGGGTGGCAGAGCGGTTGAATGCACCGGTCTTGAAAACCGGCATGGGTGTGAGCCCATCGCGGGTTCGAATCCCGCCCCCTCCGCTGTCCCGGGCCGGACGTGCCGCACTCGCGACGGGCACCTGCAACGTTCCTCCTCACACGCGCCGAGCCGCATGGCGGCGAGTTCTGGCTCCTCGCGAGCCCGAGCCCTAATTCATGTGGCCGTAGATGGTGTCGGCCTGCTGGAAGGTGGGCCGGTTGACCCACTCGATCATCGGCATCGAGATCGTGCCGATCGCCCGGAAGTTGATCGCGTCAGCGCACATCTGATCGCCCGCCGCGCACGGACCGCTCGCCGGGTAGACCTGGTCGGCGCTCTCTGAGGCGGCCTGCGTGAGCGTCCGGATCAGCGCCGCGCGGCAGGCCGCGCGCGACCCGGCGCCGCAGAAGATCCGGTTGAGGCCGCCCTTGACGACATGGCCGGCGAGGATCGAGCGCAGGTCCTCCTGAACGATGCCGTAGAACCCGACGTCGAAGGACGAGCCGAGGTGCCCCGGCCCGTATGGCGGGTTGTCGATCGAGTAGTCCGACTCGACCGTGGCGAGCAACTTCGGGCCGAGCACACGGCCGAACTCGGCGTTGACGAGCAGCGGATACCACGCGTCCATCAGCTGCACCGCGGCGCCCTGCTGGTAGGTCCCGTGGGGACCGGGGTTGGCGGTGTTGATCCGGTGCGCTCCGGTGGCCACCCAGGTCCTCAGCTCCGCGACCGCCGTCGCGATCGGGCTCGAGCGCGGCAGCCGACCGATGATCTTGAGCGCGTAGGGGAGGACCGCGACACCGCGGAGATCCTGGGTGCCGGCGCTGCCCATCGCGTTGACCAGGTCCGTCAGCGACATCTTGCCGTGCCCGAGCTTCAGGTAATGCTGAATCTGGGCGTCGAGCAGTTGGGAGCGCCACACCGAGCTGTACTGCTGTCCGGTGGCGGCGTCGTTGTAACCCGGTGCCTGCTTGTTGTTCCAGCTCGTCAGGTACGCCTGGTCGATCACGTGGGGGTGGGCCGACTGCGGCGTGTCCCGTTCGACGAGTGTCTGCGGGCTGAGCTGCGGGGTGCCCTTGTACCCCGCCCAGGCCGAGGACGCCCAGGACGGGAACAGCGGGTCGGTGTGGGGCGCCCGCACCGGGTTCAACCCCGAGTTGAAGTAGCCGATGTGCTTGCTGTCGGCGTAGAACCAGTTGAACGTGTAGCCGATCTGGTCGGCGGCGTCGAAGAAGTCCTGCGGGCTGCGGATCTCCGCCGGGGTGTTGAACGCCTCGAACCCGAGCGCCGAGTCGAGCTCGTGGAAGTAGGTCGAGCGCAGGTTCGTGTAGGCAACCGGCCGCCCGTGAACGGTGGCGCGGGCGGTGACGAGGCCGTAGGCGGTGCGGTAGGTCGTGAAGGTGACCGAGCCCGCCGGCGTCGAGTCGGCGAGGTTCGGCTTCCAGGACTCGCTGTCGGTCAGCGCCTGCATCGCCACGCAGCTGCCGTGGTAGAGGTAGTAGTCCGAACTCGTCGAGACCGGACCGCCGGACGGGTTGCACAGCCGCACCGCGAAGGTGTCGATGATGTTCTGCCCGGCCGAGGTCGCCGACCACGCGTAGTCAGGCCCGTGGCCGAGCTCGACGTACAGGTTGACCCCCGGGAACGCGGCCCCGGCCGCGTCGATCCCCGGTCCGTGGATGTCCTCCTCCATGAGGATCTGCGGGGCGAAGTAGCCGACCTGGGGTCCCATCACCTCGATCGGGTGACCGTTGGTCGAATGCCGGGCGCTGACCAGCAGCGCGTTGGACATCGCCCGGGGGAAGGCGAACAGCCCGTGGGAGGCGGCGCTGGCGATCCCCGCCGTCAACAGGGACGGGGAGACGCGGTGGGGCAGGGCACCGCCGGTCACCTCACTCGGGTACTGGACCGAGCCGGGGTCGGGCAGCGCGATCGTCGACAGGACCCGGCGCGAGGGCATCGGCAGCTGCTGGTAGGGGAAGCGGTGACCGTGCACGGTGGTCGGGGCGGTCGGATCCTTCGGGTCGTCGAAGCTCATGAACGTCGCAAAGCCGGAGTGGTCGACGCGCACCGTGTGCCGGTGGCGCCCGTGATGACGGGCGCGGTGGCGGCCGGGGCGGCGGGTCAGGGCCGTGATCGCCCGGCCGCCCCGGCGGCGTGCGGGGACCTTCACGAGCTCGGGGGAGCCGGGCACGTTCGCGTGCTCACGGCCGAACTTGGCGAGCATCTGCTCGTACAGGATCGCGTTGTTGAGCTGTCCGCCGCCGCCGTTGCCGAAGATGCCCCCGACGAGCGTGGCGATCGAGACGAGGTCCTCCACCGTGAACGGCTGCGGCGTGATGTGCAACAGCGTGTACTCGGCCGGCTCCATCGACGGCGAATTGAGCGGGTTCTGCATGTCCGCGATGTAGGCGTTGATCCCCGCGACGTAGTTGGCCGCGTCGGCGTAGACCTGGGCTCCGCCGGGGAGGTCATAGCGGATGTAGTTGACCTGCGCGACACGGTCGGCCTCCGTGTAGGGCTCGCTCTGCCAGACCTGCTCGTCCGTCGCCACGTTGGCGCCGCCGGCGAAGGAGGCGAGATCACCGGCGCCGTAGTGGCGAAGCACGTCGATCAGGAACAGCCGGTCCTCCGCGGTCGCCCAGCCGATCCCGAACATCAGCTCGGCGCGGGTGTCTCCGTAGATGTGCGGGACGCCGTAGTTGTCCCACTCGATCGTGACGCCCGGCTCCGGCGACTCGGTCTTGGTCACATCCCCGGCCGGCACACCGAAGATCGAGCTCTTGTAATAGAGCCCGAGCTGGCTGGGCTGGATGTTCGGGGCCGCCGTGGTCAGCGAGCTGTACATCTGCAGCTGATCCATCGAGTGCGGCGGGTAGGTCTTCATCGTCTCGAAGCTGAGCGCCTGGGGCAGCGTGTCGAGCCCGTTGGCCCCGGGCGGCAGCACGTCGTTGAAATAGCCGTAGTTGTCGGTCCCGTACGGCGTCGGCTGGGCTGACGCGACGGCGGGCACCGACATGACGATCGCGGCGGCGAGCGCCGCGATGACCCCTTTCCTCCTCATGCCGAGCCACCCTATAGGAAACGGGCGTCACCCGTGCCGGATGCGCGTCCGGCGGGGTCAGGGGCGAATCCAGGCGCGGAGAGCGCTGACGCGGGCGCCGGAATCCTCGAGGGCGGTGAGGTTGAGGTGGTGCTCCAGCAGCGCGGCGGCGATCGCGCTCACCGCCGCGTGTCCGATCGCCGGCGTGTTCGCCGGCGGGGTGGGGGCGCAGGCGAGGATGAGGTCAGCCCCGGCGGCGGTGGCGAGCACGCTGCGGGCGCCGACGCCGCCGTAGCCGCGGAGGGCACCCGCCTCGATCGCGTCGGTGATCGTCACCCCGCGGAAGTGGAGGCGACCGCGCAGCTCACCGCCGATCACCCGCGAGGACAGGCCGGCCGGGCGGGCCGGGTCGAGGGCGGGGTAGACCGCCCAGGAGACCATGACGAGACGGACCCCGGCCCGGATCGCCGCGACGTAGGGGGCCTCATCGACGGTGCGCAGCTCGCTGAGCGGGACGTCGAGGCGAACCGGGACGGTGTCCGTGTCCTGCGCCCGCGTCGCGCTGCCGAGGCCGGGGAAGTGCTTGGCGGTCGCGGCGATCCGGTCGGCCTGCTGGGCGTGGATGAACTGCGCCCCGAGCCGGGAGACGACCGCCGGGTTCTGTGAGTAGGAGCGTCCGTACTGATCGATGAAGTTCCCGGGGCTGCGATAGACGTCGAGCACGGGGGCGAGGTTGACGTTGACCCCGGCGCGGCGGAGGGTGGCGGCCGCCCCCGCCCCGGCCTGGGCGGCCAGCGCCAGCCGGTCCGGTCGGGCCCCGATCGCCTGCTCGGAGAGGGCGGGGGCGCCGGGGAGACGGCGGACGAGCCCGCCCTCCTGGTCGGTGAGGATGAGCAGCGGCCGGTGCTCGGGGCTCGCGGAGGCCGCGGCCTGCATCGCAGCGACCGCCCGGTGCAGGGCGGCCGGGTCAGCGACGTTCGGGGAGAAGAGGATCACCCCGGCGGTCTGGCCCGCCCGGATCGCGGCGATCAGGGACGGCGGCGGGTTCGGGCCGGCGTAGGCGTCGATGACGTGCTGGCCGGCGATCGCGAGGGCCGCCGCGGGGGTGAGCGAGCCGACCCGCGGCGCTTCCCCCATCGACGCGCGATTGCGGACGGGGGCCGGGCGGGTCTCGCCGCCGCTGGCGACGGCCGCGGCGAGCGCGAGCAGCAGCCCGCCGACGAGGGCCGCCACCGTGGCGGCCCTCGCCCGCTGTCGGCAGCCCCTCACCCGCGCGGCGCGGTCACCCGGTAGACGACGGTGACGGTGCGGCGCACCCCGGCCCGTGTCGTCACCGTGACCCGGAAGACGTGGCGGCCGAGGGTCCGGGTGTTGAGCCGCTGGTGGTCACGCTGGGTGGCGACGCAGCCGCGCCGGCGGGCCAGGCCGACCGTCGCCCGGCAGATGTAGACGACACGGACGAACTGGCCGCGGCGGTAGGTGCCGTTGCGCCGGGGGGAGCGGATGATGATCGTGATGCCGGGGAACGCCTTCTCGACCCGCGGGCCTGAGGTCGCTGCGACGAACCCGGTCGCGCCGCTGTAGGTCGCCACCACTCGCGAGATCCCGACCCGAAGGGCGCTCGTGGCGCAGGACGCGCTCCCGCCGGCGCCGACGGTGGCGACACACAACCGCTCGCCGTCGAGGAGGTGGAAGGTGACCGTTCCGCCGCTCACCTGGGCGCTGCCGGCCGCCGCGCTCACCGTCGTGGTGAAGGTGACGCGCTGGCCGGCGGCGAGGAACCGCTTGGACGCCGCCGGCACCGCGACGTTCGTCGCCACCGCGGCGACGCTGATCGTCGTGGCCGCCCTGCTCGGCGCGAGCACGCTCTCGCCGGGGTAGGCGGCGCTGATCGTGCCGTTGCCCAGCGCGGTCGGGGTGAAGGTGACCGAGCAGGCCGCCTGGCCCGCGGTCGCGGTGCCCGTAAGGCCACAGCCGCCCGCCGGAGCGAAGCTGCCCGCGAGCGTCGAGGCGAACGTCACCGTCCCGGCCGGGGTCACGCCGGCGCTGTCAGAGACGGTGACCGTGCAGGTGATCGGCACCCCGAGCTGGCCCGACGGGTTCGCGCAACTGAGCGCCGCCGTGCTCGGATGCCCCGACACCGTGACGGTCGTCGTGCTCGAGCTCGCCGCGTGGGAGCTGTCGCCGACGTAGGCGGCGGTGATCGTGTGGGTGCCGCTGCCGATCGCTGAGGGGGTGTAGGTGACGCTGCAGCTGGCCGTCCCGAACGTGCTCGTGCTCGTCAGCGTGCAGGCGCTGGTGGGTGAGAACGCACCGGGACTGTTGGAGCTGAAGCTGACGTTCCCCGTCGGCGTGCTCACCCCGCTGCTCGAGGTGTCGCGGACGGTGGCCGTGCAGGTCGAGCCGCCTGAGACGGTGACCGACGTGGGAGAGCAACTGACCGCCGTCGCCGTCGGATGCAGGCTCGTGCTCACCGTCGTGCTGCCCTCAGACGTGCTGTGGGCGGTGTCCCCGCCGTAGCTCGCATACAGGGTCTGCACGGAGCCGGGGTTGAAGCTGGACGGCGTGTAGGTGACCGTGCAGTAGCCGGCGACGTTCTGGCTTGCGGTGAGCGTGCAACTGGAGGAGCTGAAGGAGCCCAGGCCGGTGGAGCTGAAGCTGACGGTGCCCGTCGGGCTCGTCGGGCTTGATGCGTTGTCGACGACGTAGACGCTGCAGGAGGCTGAGGAGCCGACCGGGACGACCGCGGGCGCGCAGGAGATCTGGGTGGAGGTCGGGTCGAGGAACGTGACGACCACCTCCGGCGTCGCCGCCGGGGCACTGACATTGATGCCGGTCGCCGAGGACTCGACGTAGCTGAGCCCGGCACCACCACCGCCGCCCGCGTCGGTGCCCGAACAGCCGCCGTCCCCGCCGAACCAGCCGCCGCCGCCGCCGCCCCCCGCCTCCGTACCCGTCTCCCCAGCCCCGCCGGTTGTGGCGCTGCCCGGGGTGCCACCGGTGCAGTCGGTCGGCGCACTGCCGGTGCTCGACGTGTAGTCGGCGCTGCCGCCCTCCGCCCCGGCCGTTGTGGTGCTCGAGCCGACCCCGCCGATGCCCGAGGTCGATCCGGTCGTGCCCGTCCCGGCGTTGCCGCCGGGCCCACCGGCCACCGTGGACGTGCCCCCGCCACCACCGCCACCGCCGGCGGCGACGAGCAGGCGCGGGTCGGACCCGACGATGCCTGTGTCGGTGCACCCGGAGGCGATGTCTGAGCAGGTCTGGACGTCCGAGGCGGTGCCCCCTGCCCCCGCCGTCGCGCCCGCCGCGCCAACCTCCGTGTAGTAGGTGGTCCCCGCGGACACCGGAAGGTCGGCGGTAACTGTCGCCCCCCTCCCGCCGGCGGCGCCGGGGCCGCCGCCGTCGCCCGCTCCTCCGACGGCGGTGACCGTGATCTCGGTCACCCCGGCGGGGACCGTGAACTGGTTCTGACCCGCCGTGGTGTAGGTGCAGGTCTTGCCGGAGAGCGTTCCCGTGCCACATTCGGCCGCCAACGCCGATGACGCCATCACCGCCGCCACCAGGACGGTGAGCAGCAGGCTCACCCCGAACACGCCCGTCCTGCGACACAGCGCCGATGACCTCATGCCCACACCCTCATTTCCGCTCGGTGGTCCGGCACAGCCGCCGGGACGACTCGCTCCGAGTCTATGCGCAGGGAACTTGCCGTTCAACTCGGGACCGTCGCGGACCGCGGGACCGTCGCGGACCGCTCGCGACTCCGGTCAGCCGAGGAAGTCGACGAGCGCGGCGCTGACCGCCTCGGGCGCCTCGAGCTGGGGGTAGTGGCCGACCGCTGGGGGATCGTCGAGGGCGACGCAGCGGGCGGCGGGCAGCCGCTCGCGCAGCCGGGTGAGGACGTGGGCGCCGCTGATCGGGTCGGCCGGCCCCCACAGGCACAGGGTCGGGCCGGGGTAACCCTCGAGGGCGGCCCGCCAGCGCTCGGCGTGACGGCGACGGTCGTCGATGTAGCTGAGGAGGCGGTGCTGGACCCAGCGGCCACCCCCGGCGCGGGTGGCGAGCCACAGCTCGTGGGTGAGCGGCGCCGGCCAGGGGCGCCCGAGGATCTGGGCGAGCGCGGCGGCGAAGGTCCGCTCGGAGGCGAGCGGGCCCAGCAGCACCCCCGCCGGGCTGTGCAGCAGCCGCTGGACGGGGATCGGGCGGTGCAGGTCCGGGTAGAGGCCGCCGTTGAGCCACACCATCGCCGAGACGCGGCCGGGGTCGCGGGCGAGCAGCTCCTGGGCGACGCTGACCCCGTAGTCGTGGGCGACGATCGCCGTTTCGGTGATCCCCCAGGCCCGCCACAGCGCCATCACGAGATCGGCCTGCTCGAGGATCGAGTAGCGGTGCCGGCGCGGCTTGTCACTCGCTCCGAAGCCGAGCAGGTCGAGAGAGATCACCCGCCGACCCGCGCCGGCGAGCGCCGCCACCTGGAGGTGAAAGTCATAGGAAGAGGTCGGAAACCCGTGCAGGACGGTGACCGCCGGCGCCCCAGGCGGACCGTCGGCCCGGCAGAAGATCGAGGCACCCAGCAGCGTCTGGAGCTCCCCGGCCCGCACCCAGTCGGCGTGGCTCAGCATGAGCCGGACCTTATATGAGCAAGCGCACAGTCGTCCGGGGATTGACCGGCACCGCCCCGGGGCATCTCATGAGTACCAACGTTGTCCCCGACACAAGGAGCGCGACATGAGCTTGACCGACGACGCGAAGAACAAGGCCGAGAACCTCAAGGGCCAGGCCAAGGAGACGGTCGGTGAGAAGACCAACGACCCGGACCTCGCCAACGAGGGCCGCAAGGACCAGGTCGTGAGCGAGATCAAGGGCATCGGCAACGACCTCAAGGACGCCGCCCAGAAGGTCAAGGACGCCGTCAGCCACTGACCCGTCCGTTCGTCCTGACCGACACGGCCCCGGCCGGGCCGGTCAGGGCTTGACCGACCCCGCTGACCGGCCGGTCACAGTCGAGCGCCGCCGCGTGTCCCCCGCGTGGCGGCGCTCGACTGCGTCCGGAAGCTACCCTCGCGCCTGTGGATACGAGCCCCGCAGGCGTGAGGTCGAGGTGCGCGGAACTCGCCGACCTCGGCGTGCAGTTCTTCGTCGCCGCCGCCCCCGCGAACCTCGCGAACTTCAACCTCACCCCGCTCGGGGTCGACCTCACCCCGCTGCCCTTCCTCGCGCGCGGCTGGCGTCACGACGACCTCCTGCGCCTGTGGAACCAGATGGACGCCTACGCGTTCGGGCCGCGGGAGATGCCGATGCCCAACTGGGTGCTCGTCGATCACGCGCTGATGGCCTCCGGGCTGATCATCGCCGCCTGTGACCAGGCGAACCTCGAACCGATCCTCACCCGCTTCCGGGTCGGCCCCAACGAACGCCACATCCTCGAGCTCGTCCTCGCCGACGTCCACGCGCAGGGGTACACCGGGCCGGTCCCGATCGCCGGCTACTGCGCGGCCCCGACCGCGCAGCGCGGCCGCTGGATGGGCTGGTCGATGTGCTCGGCGATCCCCCACGCCGGCCTCGGCTTCGCCGTCAAGGCGATCGGACTGGAGACCTACCGGGCCGAGGTCGTCACCGGCGTCACCCAGTACGACAACCTGTCCCTCCGCGCGCACGTCAAGTTCGGACCCGCCCGGATTGAGGCGGCGACCGTCGACCTGCACACCGCCGCCGGATCCTTCGTCTACGCGACCGACGTCACCGCCTGGCGCGCCGGTGCCGCCACCCCGGCGCGCCCGCTGTCGAGCGACGGCACCCCCGCGGTCGACGCGGGCGCGAGCCCCGGCGAACCGACGCTGCTCGTGGCCGCCGGTGACCGCGCCCGCCACCTCGAGCTGCAGGCGACCATCGATGCCGGCCGTCACCGGGTCGAGATCATCGAGCCGGGGCTGATCATCGCCGACGGCCAGTCGCTCGTGCCCGTGCGCATCACCCCCATCGAGGATGGAGTCGACCATGGCTGAACCGATCGTGCTCGCCTTCTCCGGCGGGCTGGACACCTCCTACTGCCTCGCCCGGCTCACCGAGGAGGGCGCCGAGGTGATCACCGCGCTCGTCGACACGGGCGGGATGGACGAGGCCGAACTCGCCGCCGTCGCCGCCCGCGCGAGCGAGCTCGGGGCCGCCGAGCACGTCGTCCTCGACGCCCGCGCCCGGCTCTACGACGACTTCATCACCTACCTGCTCAAAGGCAACTACCTGCGCAACGGGGCCTACCCGTCCTGTGTCGGCGTCGAGCGGATGGTCCAGGCCGAGGCGGTCGCCCGGCTCGCGGTCGCGCGGTCGGCGACCGCGGTCGCCCACGGCTCCACCGGCGCGGGCAACGACCACGTCCGCTTTGACACGGTGATCGCCACCCTCGCGCCCGGCCTGGCGATCCTCAGCCCGATCCGCGACCAGGAGATCACCCGGGAGGTCGCGACCGAGTGGCTGACCGCCCGCGGGATCAGTGTCCCCGCGAAAACCTCCACCTACTCCTACAACCAGGGGCTGATGGGCACCTCGATCGGCGGCGCGGAGACGTACGGCTCCTGGGAGTACCTGCCCGAGGAGGCGTGGCCCGCGACCCGGGCGATCGCCGACACGCCCGCGGACCCGGTCGAGCTCGAGATCGCCTTCAGCGCCGGGCTGCCGACGGAGGTGCGGGTGATCGCCGGGGCCGCCGACCCGGTGCACGAGCCGGGCTTCGAACTGCTGGCGGCGCTCAACCGCCTCGGGGCCGAGCACGGGATCGGACGGGGGATCCACACCGGGACGTCCATCATGGGGACGGGGGCGCGGCTCGGGTTCGAGGCGCCCGGCATCACGATCCTGATGGCCGCCCACCGCGAACTGGAACGGCTCGTGCTCAGCACCCGCCAGCAGAACGAGAAGGCCGCCCTCGCCACCACCTTCGGCGACCTGCTCCATGAGGGCCACTACTACGAGCCCCTGCTCGAGGACATCCGCGCCTTCCTCGACGCATCCCAGCGGCGGGTGAACGGGACCGTCCGTGTCCGCCTGCACCGGGCGAACGTGATCTGCCTCGGGGCCGACAGCCCCCACAGCCTGCTCGCGAGCAGCTCCCGGCTCGGATCGACCTACGGGCACGGGTCGGCGGCCTGGAGCGGGACGGAGGCGCGCAGCTTCGCGCGCGTCTACGGCGTCGCTGGCCAGGTAGCCAGCGACGCCGCCGGGGGCTCCCGGGAGTCCGGCGCATGAGCACCGACACCGATGCGTGGATCGCCTCGGCCGAAGCCGAGGGCTTTGACCGCATCCTCGCCGAGTACGACTGCCTCGCCACCCAGGCCCACGTGCTGATGCTCGCCCGCCAGCAGATCATGTCCGAGGCGGACGCGCGGGCCGCGCTCGCCGCGCTCGTGGAGATCGAGGCGATCTGTGTGGCCGGGGAGTTCCGCTACGAGCCCGGGTACGGAGCCCAGCTGACGCTGGAGAAGATGATCGTCGACCGGGTCGGGGACCACATCGGCTACCAGGTCCACACCGGCCGCTCCCGCAACGACCAGGTGCTGACCGCCCAGAAGCTCGCGGTGCGGGCGCGGCTGCTCGTGGTGATGGAGCGCCTCGCCGGGCTCGTCGGGGCGTTCGTCGCGCGGGCGGCGGCGGACCGGGACACCGTGATGCCCGGCTACACGCACATGCAGCCGGCCCGGCCGACGACCGTCGGGCAGTGGTGTGGGGCCTACGCGGACATGTTCGCCCGCGATTTCGACCGGCTCCGCGACGCCTACGCACGGCATGACAGCAACCCGCTCGGGGCCGCCGAATCGCACGGCACGACCTGGCCGCTGGACCGCGACTACACCCGCGAGCTGCTCGGGTTCGCGACGACGGTCGAGATCCCCCTCGACGCGATCTCCTCCCGCGGGGAGAGTGACGCGGACTTCCTCTCCGGCCTCGCCTTCCTCGCCCTGCACCTGTCGAAGTTCGCCCAGGACCTGCTGCTGTTCAACACCTGGGAGTACGGGTACGCGGTGCTCGGGACCGGGCAGGCCGCCCGGATGGGACGGCTGACGGGCAGCTCGATCATGCCCCAGAAGCGCAACCCGGACGTGCTCGAGCTGCTGCGCGGGCAGGCGAGTGAGATCTACTCCTACCTGCTGCACGCCCTGGAGGTGCTCAAGGCGCTCCCGTCGGGATACAACCGTGACTCGCGGGACACCAAGGCGCCGATCCTGCGCGGACTGGCGTCCCTCAGCGCGAGCCTGACCCAGGCGGAGCTCGTCATCGACGG
Organism: Conexibacter sp. DBS9H8; assembly: GCF_023330685.1. GTDB lineage: Bacteria > Actinomycetota > Thermoleophilia > Solirubrobacterales > Solirubrobacteraceae > Palsa-465. The sequence goes on along the minus strand of NZ_CP097128.1, from coordinate 1,437,193 downwards.
GGTGCAGTTCAACGCGGAGGCGATGCTCGAGGCCGTCCGGGCCAACCACTGCATGGCGACCGATCTCGCCGAGTACCTCGCCCAGACCCATCGCGTGCCGTTCCGGGAGATGCACGGCATCGTCGGGCGGGCGGTGAAGGCGGCGATCGAAGCCGACCGGCGGGTCGAGTCACTCACCCCGGAGGAGATCGCCGAGCAGGCGGCGGTGATCGGCCTCGAGCTGACCGTCAGCGCCGAGGAGATCGCCGCGGGCACCGACCCGCGGGCCGCGCTCGCGCGGCGGGGCAACATCGGCGGGACGACCCCCGAGCGGATGGAGGCGTGGCTGGCTGACCGGCGCGAGCGGGCCGGGGAGCGGGCCGCCTGGGCGCGGGCGGAGACCGAGCGGGTGCAGGCCGCCCGGGCACGGATACGGGCCCTCGCGGAGGGATGAGCGGGCCGCGGGAGGGCGGTGGGGCCGGCGCGGGTGCGCGGGCGGGCGCGGTGCCGGACGCGGGGGCGGGGTTGGGCGCGGTGCCGGAGGCGGGCGCGGCGCTGCCGCCACCGCCGGGCACCCCGCTGGAGCTGTTTCTCGCGCTCAGCGCGATCCCGTCGCCGAGCGGCGCCGAGGGGGCCCTCGCCGGCGCGATCGAACGGTGGCTCGGAGAGTGCGGGCTCGCCTGTGTCCGTGACGGCGCGGCCGCGCTGACGGGCTCGGACACCGGCAACCTGATCGTCCGCCGGCCCGGGCGACCGGGTTCACCGACGGTCCTGTTCGTCGCCCACCTCGACACCGTGCAGGAGCCGGGCGAGCAGATCGTCCCGGTCCTCGATGGGGACGGGGTGATCCACAGCGCCGGACCGACGATCCTCGGCGCCGACAACCAGGCGGCGGTCGCTGCGCTGCTGTCGCTGCTGGCCCGGCCCCGGCCCGAGCACGCGAACCTGATCGCCGTCTTCAGCACATGTGAGGAGCGCGGGCGGATGGGCGTGACCGCGCTGGACCCGCTCGCGGCCGAGGTCGACCTCGCCTTCCCGGTGGACGGCAGCTCCCCGGTCGGGACGGTGCTCGAATCGGCGCTCGGACAGGTGCCCTTCCGGGTGCTCGTCGGCGGCCGTCGCGCCCACGCGGCCAAGGACCCCGCCGCGGGCCGCCACGCCGTTCAGGCCGCCTGTGAGATCGTCGCCGGGCTCGAGCTCGGCTGGGTCGGCGAGTCGGTGCTCAACATCAGCGCCGTCCACGGCGGGTCGGCGAGCAACATCGTCCCGGACCGGGCCGAGCTCGTCGGGGAGGCGCGGGCGTTCACCGCCTCGGCGCTGGCGGCGCGGATCGAGCAGGTGCGCGCCGTCGCCACGGCGGTCGGCGCCCGCCGGGAGGTGAGCGTCGAGGTGATCGAGATGATCGAGGAGGGGGCGCCGCCGTTCCCCCCGGGCGGGGCAGAGGTGAACCTCGCCCTCGTGACGGCGGCGGCCGACCGCCTCGGGCTGAGCGTCGTGCGTGAGAGCTGCTCGGCGACCCTGGAGGCGAACTTCCTCGCCGGCATGGGCCTGGCGACGCTGGGAATCGCCTCCGGTGGGCGCAATCCGCACTCGGTGCAGGAGAGCCTCCCCGCCGTCGAGCTCGAGCATCTCACCGCCCTGCTCGACGGGGTGCTCGCCGCCGCCGGCGAGCTGTGAATCCGCCGCGCGTCTCAAGCGGCCCGGCAGGGCCCGTGGCGCCGCGGGACGACCGCGCTACCATCGACCTCCGCGCCGGAACCTCCCGGCGCGACCGGCGGTCCGCCGCCACCCGCGCCCGTAGCTCAGCTGGATAGAGCGTCGGTCTACGGAACCGAAGGTCAGGGGTTCGAATCCCTTCGGGCGCGCTCAAAAATCTTCCGGTAATCGGCCTCTTTCAGAGGCCGATTTTCGTTTGGGCGGACCGCCGATGTGAAGGAGTACCAGCGGGGAGTCGCAGCGAGCGGCACCGATTGGTCCGATGCGCGTCTCCGAGGGGCTGTCGCGTCGCAGGCTCGGGGGGTCAGACCTCGATGCGGTCAGACAGTTCGGCGAGCTTGAACCCGTGAGCGCCGATGCGAGTCGTCGGCGTACGTGTGTGCCCGGCCGGCTATCCGGAAGGGACACCGACACAGTGGTAATATCTAGATATATGGATCTCACGATAGGTCGTATAGGGGTGGCTTCAGATGGCGGCAGCTGAAACGCTCTCTGCGCCGATGGAGCTGATCGAAGCCCAAGCGCTGGCCGAGTTGCTGCAGGCGCTCGCTGACCCCACGCGGCTGCGGATCCTCTCCGCGCTCGACACCGCATGCGTTCCCGTGGGAGCGATCGTTGAGGCGACCGGGCTGCGTCAACCGACGGTCTCACACCATCTACGGATCCTGCGCGACCGCGGGCTGGTGCGCGCCGAGCGTCGCGGGACCTACATCTACTACTGCGCGTCCAGCGAGGCGCTGCGTCCTGCGCTGGATGCGGCCTGCTCACTGCTTGACGCCCGGAGCCTGCGGTGAGCTCACACGTCCCCTCTATTGCCGCACCTGCTTCCTCGCCCGTCGCAGCGTCGCCGCTCAACTCTCCGACTCCGACATCCCGGTCGACGTTCGTGACATCACCCGCGACCCGGACGCCTTTGAGGAGATCACGGGACTTGGGTTCCGCTCACTGCCGGTGCTCCTCGCCGCGAACGGATCCCGCCGCCGCGGGGGCGCAGGTGACCACGCTGGCGATCTCCCTCGGCCAGATCCCGGTCTCACCGGAGGGCGAGACCCACACCCACATGACCAATCAAGAGGCAACGAAATGATGCAGATGGGATACGGCTTTCCCTGGCCGCTCGTGATGCTGGCCGTGATGGCGATCATGGCCATGGTCATGATCGGCCTCGCCCGTGTAGGGCTACACCGCGCGGGACGCGTGCCGCACTGTGGCCCGTCCAGTCCCAGACGCGCCGACATTGGACCAGCCGTCAGCCGCGCGGGCGCCGATCCGCTGGTCACCCTGCGAGATCGCTACGCCCACAGTGAGATCGACGCCGACGAGTTCGAACGCCGCCTGGACGGGCTACTGCGCACCGAACCAGCCGAGAAGACCCACGGGCGACGGCCATGAGCGACACTCACCCGCCCCGCGAACCCACGACGATCACCCACGCAACCCTGGCCGGCAACCCGACCCCGGCTGACGGCGCCGCAGGACTGATCGCCGCTCAGCGCGAGCACTGGCAAAGCACCCTGACCGCACGGCCCGGCATGTACGGAGCAGAGCCCAGCCAACCCGGACGCTACGCAACCGAGCGCTTCAGCGCCGAGCAGCTCACCCGGGTGCTCGAACTCGGCGCCGGCCAGGGCCGCGACACGCTCGCATTCCTACGCGCAGGCCTGCATGTGCACGCCACCGACTACGCCCCCGGCGGACTGGCCCAGATCACCGCAGAGGCCGGACCCGAACTCTCACCGCTGCTGGCGACCACCGTGCATGACGTCCGCCAGCCGCTGCCCTTTCCCGACCGATCCTTTGACGCCTGCTACGCGCACATGCTCTTCACGATGGCCCTCTCCAGCGACGAGCTTGCCGCCCTGGCTAGCGAGGTCCACCGCGTCCTGGAACCCGGCGGGCTGTGCATCTACACCGCGCGCCATACCGGCGATGCCGACTACGGAACCGGCCGCGACCTCGGCGACAACCTCTATGAGAACGGCGGCTTCGTCGTCCACTTCTTCACCCAGGCCCTCGTCGACCGCCTGGCGGAGGGCTTTGCGCTTGAGGACATCACCGCCTTTGAGGAAGGCAACCTCCCCCGCCGGCTGTGGCAGGTCACCATGCGCCGGACCTGACCACGCCAGCCCACCGCGCGCCGTTTGCCCAACCTCTCGATCAGTGCCGTGAGCTGATAACCACCATGCGCTCGACCCTGCGTATGTATCGGCGAAGGATCACGCATTGGCGCGACGCGCACCGTCGCCGGTACCGCGCCAGCTGCAGGGCACCGCGCATCGGGAGAGCCGGCCGGTACGCTCGCTCGGTGTTCGATCACGTCGGAGTGGCCGTCGGCGACTTCCCCGCATCCGAGCGGTTCTACCGCACGCTGCTGTCGGCCCTCGGGGCCCAACCGAGCTACACGGGGGCGGACATGATCGGGTGGGAGGACTTCTGGATCGGCCCGAGCGACGCGCGACACCCGGTCATCTGCGGTCTGCACGTCGGCTTCCGTGCGCCGTCCCGCGCGGCGGTGGACGCCTTCTGGCAGGCCGGAGTCGACGCGGGCCACCGGGCCGCCGGCCCGCCGGGTCCGCGAACCGCCGACCGGTCCGACCACTACGGCGCCTTCCTGCTCGACCCCGACGGCAACCACGTCGAGGCGGTTCACACCGGCCGGGAGCCGCACGTGCCCGACGGCCACATCGACCATCTCTGGCTCCGGGTCCGGGACCCCGCCGCGTCGTCGCGCTTCTACGGCGCGATCGCCCCGCACACCGGGTTGCGGACCGGCGTGCAGGAGCCCGGCCACGTCCAGCTGCTCGGCGGCGACTTCAGCCTCTCGCTCGTCTCCGATGGGCGCCCGCTCACCCCACCCGCGCACATCGCCTTCTCCGCCGCCGACAACGCGACCGTCGACGCCTTCCACGCCAGCGCCCTCGCCGCGGGGTATGCGGACCACGGCGGCCCGGGTGAGCGGGACTATCACCCCGTTACTACGCCGCCTTCATTCTCGATCCCGACGGACACAACATCGAGTCGGTCAATCACGACGGCTGAGCAGCGGACCGCCTCACGCCGACCCGGCCCACCCGCTCACGGCGACGATCTCAAACACGAGCAGACGGTCCCAGACGGCGGCCCGGTAGGGCGGGTAGCGCTGACGGAGACGGTCCCCGAGCGCGGCGGACCGCGCCGGATCGGCGGGGACCGCCAGGAGGTTCGCCCGCACCCACCACAGCCGCGTCCAGTCGACCGGGTCCCAGTGGTCGATCAGCAGCGTCGCGCGCGGGTCGCGGGCGAGGTTGCGCTCCCGCTGGAGCGGTCCTGGCCGCTTGGGCTTGATCTGATCGACGGGCACGGCGAGGTGGCCGTCCCCGTCGACGGCGTAGACACACGGCACCGCGTCCACGCCCCGGGTCGAGTGCACGGTGGCGAGGACACCGTGATCGTGGGCGAGCAGCCGGGCCCGGGCCTCGGCGGAGGTGAGCCTCACCCCACGCCGACCGCGCCAGAGACACTCAGCGTTTCGAACACGGCGCGGATCCTCGCAGCTGACCGTCCCTCGCGGCCCCACCAGCGTCCGTAACGATCCCGCCGGGCGCGCGGCACGGACCACCGGACCGCTAGGGTTATCCCCGGTGCGCCGGGAAGCCTGGTCGGCATTCTCTGTCCCTGCCCGACCACAAGGAGCGTGCTGTCTGTGAGCGAGTCCGCAAGCTTTGGGCTGGCCGTGCTCGTGGTCGCCGGCACTGGCCTCGCGGCGGTGCTGCTCAACCGGGCGGGCGAGCGCATCCGGATCCCCCTCCCGGTCGTCTTCCTGGTCGCGGCCGCCCTCGCCCGGCAGCTGATCAGCGGCCTGGGGCCACCCCCGGACCGGCTCGTGGAGCGGATCGTCAGCGTCGCGCTCGTCTTCATCCTCTTTGACGGCGGCCGCCAGATCGGCTGGCGGCGGTTTCGGGCCGCGGCGGCCCCGATCACCGTCGTCGGCGTGCTCGGCACCTTTCTCACCGTCGCGGCGACCGGCCTGCTCATCCACCTCGGCTTCGACCTGACGTGGTATGAGGCGTTGCTCGTCGCCACCGCGGTCTCCCCGACCGACCCGGCCGTCGTCTTCTCCGTCCTCGGCCGGCGTGAGATTGCCGGCCACAGCAGCACGATCCTCGAGGGCGAATCAGGCGCCAACGACCCTGTCGGGATCGCGCTGATGGCGAGCCTGCTCGGCGCGGGCGCGATCGGCCCCGGCGCGCTCGGGCATGTCGCCGGCACGTTCGGCCTGCAGATGGGAATCGGCGCGGCGGTCGGCGTGATCGGCGGCCTCGCGCTCGGCTGGCACATGCGCCACGTGTCACTGCCGAGCGAGGGCCTCTATCCGCTGCGCACGCTCACCGGTGTGCTCGTACTGTTCGGGGCCGCCTCGCTCGCCCACGGCTCAGGGTTTCTCGCCGTGTTCGTCGCCGGGATCGTCCTGGGCGACCGTCCGGCCCGCTACCGGCGGGAGATCGAGCAGTTCCACGCCGCGCTCGCCAGCCTTGGCGAGATCGTCGCGTTCATCGTGCTCGGGCTGATGGTCAACCTCGCGAGCCTCACCCACCCCGACGTCTGGGGGCCCGGGCTCGTGATCGCCCTCGCCCTGGCCCTGGTGATCCGCCCCGTCCTCGTCGGGCTCTGCCTGCTCCCCGCCCGGCTCGACCGCAACGAGCGGATCTTCGTCCTCGCGGCCGGGCTCAAGGGCGCGGTGCCGATCCTCCTGGGCACCTTCATCCTCGCCGCCCATCCGGCCCAGGCCGGACGGCTGTTCGGGATCGTCGTCGTCGTCGTGCTCGTCTCCGTCACCGTGCAGGGGAGCCTCGTCCCCACCCTCACCGAACGGCTCGGCCTCCCGACCCGCGCGCCGGACAGCGAATCCTGAAAGCGGCGTCACCCTGCCCCGGTCGGCCGGTAGGCTGCGAGCGGGCCGAACCCCACATGAGAGGAGGAGCCGCTGATGGCCGACTACGGCGTCGCACACCTGGAGGAGTTCGACGAGCTCTACCTCGTGCTGACCGGCAGCGCGCGCTTCGAGCTCGCCGGGGAGAGCCACCGCGCCCCGGCCGGCACCTTCGTCCACGTCCGCCCCGGCGTCATGCGCACCGCGTTTGCCGAGACCGCGCCGACGACGATCCTCGCGATCGGCGGCGGCCGGAGGGTGAGGCCTACCGGCCCGGCGGGTGGGAGCTGTGGTCGCCGCTGCGTCCCCTGATGGAGGCCGGCCGCCACGAGGAGCTGATCGCCCGCGCCGAGTCGCTGCTCGCCGGGGAGGTCGCCTACCCGGAGCTGCTCTACAACGTCGCCTGCAGCGAAAGCCGGCTCGGCCGCCACGCCGACGCGCTCGCGCACCTGCGCAGCGCCGTCGCGTTGATGCCCGAACTCGCCCGCTTCGCCCGCGACGATGCGGATCTCAACGCCCTGGCGGACCTGCCGGAGTTCCGGGAGCTCATCGACGTGCCGAGCACCGACAGTTCGCGCTGAGAGCCGCCCCCAGGCGGGCAGAACATCCTGCACGCGGGCACCCGCCGGATCGGCTGCATCCTCACGGGCATGGTCCGGAATGGGGCCGACGGGCTCGCTCGCCTGCGGGCCGCCGGCGGGATCTGCTTCACCCAGGACGGGGAGAGCGCCGTCGTCGACGGGATGCCGCGCGCCGACCGTGAGAACGGGGCCGCCCAGCAGCCGCCGCGATCGCCCCCGACAGCCCCGCCCTCGACGACCTGCTCCCGCTCGTATCGATGCATGAGAGCGCGTGGTTCCGGGACGTGTCCCTGTGGAGCACCCTCGCCGAGGACATCCTGCCGGCGCTGATCGCCCGGGTCGGGCCAGCCCCGCTGACTGTCTTCCGCCGTCCCCGCCCGTACCCGGTCCGCCGTCCCCGCTCGCCCTCGGGCTCGCCCTCGAAGCGGCCGGGGACCCGGGCGCCGGTCGCGCCTTCCGGGCGGCCTGGGACGCCCTCGGCCGCAGCGACCCGACCACCCTCGGCGTGAGCCTGGGTGGCTACCGCCCCGAGGAACTCGTCCATCTCCTCGCCGACAAGATCGCGCCCCACCGATGAGGGCGATCGTCACCTTCCGCGCGGCGGACACCCGCTACGGCATCGACGTCAGCGCCGTCTCACGGGTCCTCGAGCGCGAGAGCATCCGCCCGCTGCCGGACCCTCTCCCGGGCGTCAGCGGCCTGGTGAGCCTCAGCGGGCGATCGCTGCCGGTGCTCGGGCTGCTCGCCCCCGCAGGCGCGCACCTGCTCATCCTTCGCAGCGAAGGTCTCGACTTCGGCCTGCTCGTCGACGAGGTGACCGGAGTCCTCAGGATGCGTGCGAGCGACCTCCAGGCGCCCCCGGCCGGCCAGGCTGCGCCGACCGTCCTCAGCACCGTCGCCGACACGCTCCTGCTCGACCCCGCCGTCCTCACCCGTCACCTGCGGGGAGCCGCCGCCCCCGCACAGGAGGCCACCGGCGGACCCGAGCCGACGCCCCCGGGGCGGACCGCGGGAGCCTCGGCCGGGTGCTGCTCGCCGACGATTCGATCGTCGCCCGCCACGCTGCCGAGACGGCGCTGCGCACGGCCGGATATGACGTCCTCACCGCCGAGGACGGGGCCGACGCCCTCACCCTCGCCCGCGAGTACGTGCCGGACGTGATCCTGCTCGACCATGAGATGCCGATCCTCAACGGACACGAGGTGCTCGCGCAGCTGCAAGCCGATCCTCAGCTGGCGGAGATTCCCGTGATCTTCCTCACCGGGGTCGAGGACGCCGGGCACATGGCGGCGAGCCTTGCCGCGGGCGCCTTGGACTACCTGCGCAAGCCGTTCGAGCGCCGGGAGCTGCTCGCGCGCGTCGGAGTCGCCCGCCGCCTCAAACGGGTCCAGGACGAGTTGCGCGCACGCAACGAGCAGCTCGAACAGCTCGCCTTCATCGACCCGCTCACGCGGCTGTTCAACCGCCGGGCCGCCGCGGACAAGCTCGCGGAGCTGATCAGCCGCAGCCAGCGCCGCGGGGCCGCCCTGTCGGTCGTGCTGCTCGACATCGACTCGTTCAAGGCCATCAACGACACCTTCGGCCACGACGCCGGGGACCGGGTGCTGAGCGGTGTTGCCGCCCGCCTGCACACGCGCGCCCGGCGTGAGGATGTGCTCGCCCGCTGGGGCGGTGAGGAGTTCGTCGCCCTGCTCGCCGATATCGGACCGGCCGGGGCGCTCAAGGTCGCCGAGGCGTTCCGGGACATCGTCGCCAACACTCCGTTCACTGCCGCCGACGACGGGACCTCGTTGAGGGTCACCGTCAGCGTCGGGGCCGCAAGCTGGACGGGCGACGGTGCCGAGGCGCTTCTGCGCCGGGCCGACGCGGCGATGTATGAGGCCAAGCGCGCCGGTGGCGACGCCGCCCGGCTCGCCCCGCTCTGAAGCCTGGACGTGTGTACGACGCTGCGCCCGGACAGGCAAGGACGGGGGCGATGGCGACGACTCAGGGGACATGACGTGGTGGAAATGGCTGCTGCTGGGGATCCGCCCGGAAATCGGGGCGGAACGGCCCGGTGAACGGGCGCAGACCCGCTGGGGGCGCTGGTGGGAGCGCCACCCTCGCACCCTCCGGCTGCTCGCGCTGATCGCCCTCGGCTGGGGGGTGGTCTACCTCGTCTGGCGGATCGGCTGGAGCGCGCAGGGCGCCAACCTGTGGCTGTCGACTGTCCTGCTGGTCTGCGAGTCCTACGGCCTCTACAGCCTGGCGATGCTCACGTGGTTCGGGTGGGAGCGGCCCGCGGCGGTCCGGCCGCCCCTCCGCACGTCCGAGCCGCCGACCGTCGACGTGTACGTGTGTACCTATGACGAGCCCGAGTCGGTGCTCTCAGCGACCCTGATCGGCTGCGCCGCTCTGCGTCACCCCCACACCACCTACCTGCTCGACGACGGCCACCGGCCCGAGGCCGCGGCCCTCGCCGCCCAGTACGGAGCCCGCTACCTGACCCGGACCGAGCGGACCCACGCCAAGGCGGGCAATATCAACTCCGCCCTCGAGCGGACCGAAGGCACGCTCGTGCTCGTCCTCGACGCCGACCACGTCCCGCTCCCCGACACCCTCGACGCCCTCGTCGGGTACTTCGACGACCCGCGGGTCGCCCTCGTACAGACCCCGCACGACTTCTCCAACCACGATTCGGTGCAGCACTACGAGCCGGGCCGACACGAGCAGTCGGTGTTCTTCTCGGTTGTTATGCCCGGTAAGGACCGTCACAACGCGGCGTTCTGGTGCGGCTCGGGTGCGGTCATCCGCCGCGCCGCCCTCCGGGAGGTCGGGGGGGTTGCCACCGACACGATCGCCGAGGACTTCCACACGACGATCAAGCTCCACCAGGCCGGCTGGCGCACCCGCTACCACGATGAGGTGCTCATCCAGGGCCTCGCCCCCCACGACCTCGCCAGCTATCTGCTCCAGCGCGACCGCTGGGCGCGCGGGAACCTCGCCGTCTTCGGTACGCGCCAGTCGCCGCTGTGGGCCCGGAGGCTGACCGTCGCCCAGCGGCTCAGCTACTTCGGCAGCCTCACCTCCTACCTGGCTGGCCCGGTGCGGCTGCTCACCCTGGCGACGCTCGCGGCGATGCTGTGGAGCGGACAGCTCGCCCTGCATGCGACCGTCGCCACGCTCGGCCTCCTGTGGGCGCCAGCGACGCTGCTGTCGATCGGCGCCGGCAGCGGCCTCTGCCGCGGCTACCAGCGGATCGCCGACACGACCCACTTCGAGCTCTCCACCGCCGAGATCTACGGGCGGGCTCTGCGCTGCGTGATCCATCCCGGGCGGACGACCTTCCGGGTCACCCCCAAGGAGGGCGTCGACGTCGGCGGCTGGACGGCCCTGTCTCAGCTGCGCCTGTTGCTCGCCGTCGCCGGCGCGCTCACCCTCGGCGTGATCGCCCGTCTGCTCACCGACCTCGGTGTCGGGGTGCTCCCGCCCGTGCACGGGATCGCGCGCTGGATCGTCCCCACCCTCGCGCTGATCGAGCTCCGCCGCGTGCTGCGCACCCTCGTCCGGCTCGGCGGCCGCTCCCAGTTGCGCACCCAATACCGGGTCAGCCTGCACGCCCCCGTCTCCCTCACCGTCGCCGGCCTCGAACCGGCGATCCTGATCTGCCACAGCACCGACCTCACTCCCGCCGGGATCGGTCTGAGGACGGGGAGCGCGCTCCCGGTCGGCCTCCACGCTCGCGCCCTCGTCTCCCTGCCCACCCTTGGCGACGACCCGCTCCCAATCGCCCTCGGCGTGGAGATCGTCAGCTGCCGGCCGGCCGGCGACGGCTGGGCGGTCGGCGCGCTGATCCGTGACGCCGACCCGGCCGCCCACCGCCGGCTGCTCGAGTACTGCCACGTGCTCGCGCCGCTGCACCGGCTGCGCGGCCGCGAGAACGTCCCCCCGGTCGCGGAGGCGCCGTTCGGGACGGTCAGGTCTCTCCAGCCGGGTCAGGCGTCGGGGTCGGTGCCACCTGCGGTTCCGGTGCCAGACCGCGACCCGTGGGACTGGACGATCCCACTGGCGTCCGCGGCAACGACGCGTCGGGCCCCAGCTCGTCGGCCGGGTCGTCGGGAGCCGGCGCGGGTGTGACCGGGAGGGCGGGCGGCTCGGTGATCTGAGTGCGCGCCCGGCGTCCGAGCGGATACAACAGCCGCTCGGCGTGGCGCTCCTCGGTCAGCAGCTTCTGGCGGGCCCGGAGCAGGTTGAACTCGGTGATGAGCCCCTCCAGACGGGGCCGATCCTCACGGCTGAGCACGGGCAGTACCCCGAGCTCGCGCTCACACATGCGGTCGGCGACCCCGCGGAGGATCTCGTCGGCGTGCGCGCTGACCGGGGCGCTCACCATCGCGTCGGCGACCGTCACGGAGCCGTCCCGCTCGGCGAGCACCGCCGAGAAGGCGAGCACGCCGAGGAGGCGGGCGTCAGGGTCGATGACCGGGTAGAGGCGCTGGCGGCGGTGCGGTGAGCCCTCGGCGAGGGTACGACGCAGTTCGGCGAGCGGCTGCTCGGGCGTGACGGTGAACACGTCGGTCTCCATCACCTCGCGCACGAACGTCGCCTCGAGCGGATCGACAGCGTACTCGCGCATCACGTGGAAGCCGCGGCGCGCGACCTTCTCGGTGAGGATCGACCGCTTCAGCACGAGCACGCTGACGAGGTGAGCGACGGTCGCGGCGATCAGCAGCGCGAGCAGGCTGTTGGCGTCGTGGGTCAGCTCGAAGGCGAAGATGATCGCGGTGAACGGGGAGCGGGTCACCCCGCCGAGGGCCGCGGCAAGCCCGATCAGGGCCCACACGCCGGCCGTCGCCCCGGGGAGGATGTGGCCGAGGATCCCGCCGATCGCCGCCCCCATCATCAGGATCGGGGCAAGGATCCCCCCGCTCGTCCCGCCGCCCAGCCCGCCTGCCCAGATCACCAGCTTGGTGCAGAACAGCGCGATCAGCGCGCCGAGCCCGAGCCGTCCGAGCAGCTCGGCGTGAATCGAGTCATAGCCGACCCCGAGGGCGCGGGAGTCGACCATTCCACCGAGTCCGATGATCAGCCCGCCGATCATCGGCCACCACATCCAGTGCAGGTGGCCGCTGAGGCGCTTGAACAGATCCTCGGCACCGTAGACCGCTTCGGTCATCACCCAGGCGGCGAGCCCGACGACGAGTCCGACGGCGGCGGCGCCGAACAGGGCGAAGCCGTGCACCGGCGGGTGACCGGGGATCGGGAACAGTGGCTGGGGGTGGACGAGGTGGTGGGCGGCCATCACCATCCGCAGCCCGTCGGCGGTCGCCGAGGCGATCCCGATCAGGACCATCGAGCGGGGCTTGAACTCGAACGCGAGCAGCTCGACGCCGAACAGGGTCGCCGCCACCGGCGTCCCGAACACCGCGCTCATCCCGGCCGACGCACCGGCGACGAGGAGGCTGCGGCGCTGGGCCGCGGTGAGGGAGAACATCTGGCCGATGAGCGAGCCGACCGCACCGCCGGTGAGGATGATCGGCCCCTCCGCGCCGAAGGGACCGCCGGTGCCGATGCTGATCGCGCTCGAGATCGGCTTGAGGATCGCCAGCCGCGGGGCGACGCTGCTGCCGTTGATGAGGATCCGCTCCATCGCCTCGGGGATGCCGTGCCCGCGGATCTGCTCGGAGCCATAACGGGCCGTCAGGCCGACGATCAACCCACCGCCGATCGGAATGAGCACCGAGATCCAGCCGAGCGTGTTGTGGTCGGGGGAGACGAGGCTGACGCTGAGCCGGCCGTAGTAGAGGAGGTTGGTGAAGAACCCGATCATGTCGAGCAGGGCGAGGGAGATCCCGGCCGCGAGCACGCCGACGAGCACGGCGACGGGGACAAGCCAGAGCAGGGATGGGGTGGCGGTGAAGTCGCCGAGGTGTCGCTCGCTCTGCTCTTTCATCGTGACACGATGTTATCGGGCAGCGATACATCTGCCGCGTGCCGATCGCTATATACTCCAGGGGGGTATCTGTGACCCGCTGCTCACTCTCACTCTCCTGAGGAGGCCCCCGATGGCTGAGACGCTCGACTTCCACGTTCCCGGCATGAGCTGCGCCCACTGCGAGACGGCCGTACGGGAGGAGCTGACCCAGGTCACCGGCGTCGTGACCGTCCACGTCGACCTGACGAGCAAGCGCGTGACCGTGAGCGGGGAGAACCTCGACGATCGGGCCCTACGGGAGGCGATCGACGCCGCCGGGTACGAGGCGGACTGATGGCCGGCCTCCCCGGGCAGGAGGCGGACTGATGGCGGTCTCCCCCGGGACCTCCGAGTCCGGCGCGGCGACGGTCGAGCTCGAACTCGACGGCATGACGTGTGCCTCGTGCGCCGCCCGGATCGAGAAGCGACTCAACCGTCTCGAGGGTGTGAGCGCGAGCGTCAACTACGCCTCCGAGCAGGCGAGCGTCGCCTTTGACCCCGAGCGCGCCTCCGTCAGCGCGCTCATCGCCGCGGTCGAGGCTGCCGGTTACCACGCGGCGATCGCCGGACCGACCGGCACCCCGTCTGACCCGGTCGGTCCCTACCGCCGGCGTCTCCTCGGCGCCGCCACGCTGTCGGTTCCGGTCGTGCTGCTCGCCCTAGCCCCCGGGCTGCGCTTCAGCGGCTGGGAGTGGGTCGCCCTCGCTCTCACCGTCCCGGTCGTGTTCTGGGCGGGCTGGCCCTTCCACACCGCCGCCCTCACCAACGCCCGTCACGGGGCCGCGACGATGGACACGCTCGTGAGCGTCGGGACCCTGGCCGCCTGGACCTGGTCGGCGGTCGTGCTCCTCACCGGGCTGTCAGAGCCCGTCTACTTCGACACCGCCGCCCTCATCACCACCTTCATCCTCGCCGGGCGCTTCCTGGAGGCTCGCGCCAAGCGGCGGACCGGCGAGGCGACGCGGGCTCTGCTCGCCCTCCATCCCCAGGAGGCGTCGCTGTGGGAGGACGGAGAGGCCCGACCGGTGCCCGCAGCGACGCTGAGAGTCGGTGACCGCTTCCTCGTCCGTCCGGGCGAGCGGATCCCGACGGACGGCATCGTCGAGGAAGGGGCCGCGGCGGTGGACGCCTCGCTGCTCACCGGTGAGCCGCTTCCGGTGCGGGCCGAGCCGGGGAGCGAGGTCACCGGCGCGACGATCCTCACCACCGGCCGGCTCGTCGTCCGCGCGACCCGGGTCGGCGAGGCGACCACGCTCGCGCAGATCGGCCGTCTCGTCAACGCCGCCCAGGCCGGCAAGGCGCAGGTGCAACGGCTCGCCGACCGGGTCGCGGGCGTGTTCGTACCCGTCGTCATCGCCCTCTCTCTGGCCACCCTCGTCGGGTGGCTGGTGTCGGGCGCGGACGCGGCGGCCGCCTTCACCCACGCGGTCGCCGTGCTCGTGATCGCCTGCCCGTGCGCGCTCGGGCTCGCGACGCCGACGGCGCTGATCGCCGGCACCGGCCGGGGCGCCCAGTTGGGGCTCGTCTTCTCCGGCCCCGAGGTGCTCGAGCGCAGCCGCAGGATCACGACGGTTCTCCTCGACAAAACCGGAACGGTGACCGAAGGTCGGATGAGCGTCGTGGCGGTCATCGCCGGCCCGGGCCACGACACCGAAGGGCTGCTCGCCGCTGCGGCGGCCGCCGAGCGCTCCAGCGAGCATCCGGTCGGCGCCGCGATCCTCGCCCACGCCGCGGCGACCGGGGTGACCGTTCCCACCGCGGAGGCCTTCAACAACGATCCGGGCCTCGGTGTCCGGGCCGAGGTGGCCGGCCACACCGTCACCGTCGAGCGCCCCCCGGATCCCGGTGACGCCGAGGCCCGCCTCCCGGCGGAACTGCGCCGCGCCGTCGTTGAGCAGGAGGCCGCGGGACGGACCGTCGTCGTCGTCGGCATCGACGGCGCTGGGGCAGGAGTCGTCGCGCTCGCCGACCGGGTCAAGCCCACAAGCGCGGAGGCGATCGCTGGGCTCACCCGGCTCGGCCTCCGGCCCGTGCTGCTCACCGGGGACAACCCGCGCGCGGCTGGCGCCGTCGCCGCCACCCTGGGGATCGACGAGGTGTGCGCGGGCGTGCGGCCGGACGGGAAGGTGGCGGAGGTGCAGCGACGCCAGCGCGCCGGGGAGGTCGTCGCGATGGTCGGGGACGGGATCAATGACGCCGCCGCCCTCACCCAGGCCGACCTCGGCCTGGCGATCGGAACCGGCAGTGACGTCGCCATCGAAGCCTCCGACCTCACCCTCGTCTCCGGTGACCTGCGCGCCGCCGTCGATGCGATCGCCCTCGCCCGCCGCACGCTCTCGACGATCAAGGCCAACCTGTTCTGGGCCTTCGCCTACAACGTCGTCGCGCTTCCGCTCGCCATCACCGGGGTCGTCGACCCGATCGTGGCGAGCGCCGCGATGGCCGCCTCGAGCGTCACCGTCGTCGCCAACTCACTCACCCTGACCCGATTCCGGTCGAGCCGGACCGGGGCATGACCGTGCCGCCGGCTCGCCAGCCTGCACGGGAGGTGACAGCGCCGTCGACCCCGGCGCCGAAGCGCACCACGCCGGCGTCGTCGGCGCCGGGCTCCTCCCCTCCGCCCGCCGGCGGGTATGGCTACGCGCCGGAGAAGGACGCGCTCGTCAAGCGGCTGCGCCGGATCGAGGGTCAGGTCCGCGGACTGGAGCGAATGGTCGCCGATGACCGTTACTGCGTTGACATCCTCACCCAGATCTCCGCGGTGAGCACGGCCCTGGACGCGGTCGCCTTCCGGATCCTCGACGCGCACGTCAACCACTGCGTCGCGGATGCCCTCGCCGCCGGGGACCCGGACGCGGCGGCGACCAAGAGCCGGGAGCTGCTCGCCGCCGTTCACCGGTTCATGCGCAGCCGCTGATCCACGGCGATCTGCGCGCCGTAAGGTCAGTCAGGGTCGTCGACGGGAGGGGTCGCGGATGCGCGCATGGAACGGTTCATGGACAGGTGGGCGGAGGCGTGGGGCGTCGCGGTCACCGCGCCGGTTGTGGGCGGCGCTCGTCACCGGGTTCGCCACGCTGGCGGGAGCGCTTGTGACGGCCACGCCCGCTCTGGCGATCACCTACGCCCCCGTGAATCAGCCCGGACCGTCCCTCAGCGTTCCCGCTGCCCAGTTGCGCAGCGCCCTTGTCTGCACCGCCTCGGTCACCCGCGCCCGCCGCGCCCCGGTTCTGCTCGTCCCCGGCACCCTGCTCAACCCGTCCGAGTTCGCCTGGAACTGGGAGCCCGCCCTCAGCCGAGCGAAGATTCCGTACTGCACGGTCGACCTGCCCAACGACGGCATGGCCGACATCCAGATCGCGGGCGAGTACATCGTCTCCGCGATCCGCACGATGCACGCGATGTCCGGGCAGAAGGTGGACATCGTCGGACACTCCCAGGGAGGGATGGTGCCCCGCTGGGCGCTGCGCTTCTGGCCCGACACGCGGCCGCTGGTGAACGCCGTAATCGGTCTCTCCCCGAGCAACCACGGAACGGTCGACGCGAACCTGGCCTGCGCCGACGGCTGCGCCCCGGCGATCTGGCAGCAGGCGATCGGCTCCCACTTCCTCGCTGCCCTCAACTCGTACCAGGAGACCTTCGCGGGCATCTCCTACACGAACATCTACACAGACACGGATGAGGTCGTCGTGCCCAACATCGGGCCCCACCCGTCCTCGGCCCTCACCACCGGGGACGGGGCGATCACCAACGTCGCGATCCAGCAGGTCTGTCCCAACGACGTCAGCGAGCATCTCGGCATCGGCACCTACGACGCGACCGCCTACGCGATCGCACTGGAGGCGCTCACCCATGCCGGACCGGCCAACCCGGCACTCGTGCCCCGGTCGGTCTGCCTCGATCCGCTGATGCCGGGCGTCAACCCGCTCACCTTCCCGCTCGACTTCGCCACGCTCGGGGCCGGCGTCGCAGAGACGCTTGCGACCTACCCACACGTGTCCACCGAGCCGCCGCTCGCCTGCTACGTCACCGCACACTGCCCGGGCCAGCCGGCGCCCCGCACCCGCGCTACGCGAACGGTCCGCCGTCGCACCGCCAGACGATCGGGCTGAGGACCGGCGCCGGCCGGCGGAAACGAGCTTGGGCCTGGGCCCAGGCTGTACTAGGGTGGCGTTCATGTCAGAGTTCGCGCCCCCGGCCTCCCCGCTCTCCCCGCCGCTCGGGCTCGCGGGGGCGGACGCGATCGCGCTCGGGCGCCTCAGCCAGGAGCTTGCGACCGCCTGGGACGGCTTCCGCCGGGCGCGGGAGGTCGAGCCCGCCGCCGACGACGCGCTGCGCACACTGCTGGCCGAACCGCTTCCCGAGCACGGGCGCCCACTGCCCGAGGCGATCGACGCAGCGATGTCAGTGCTCGACCGCAGCCTCGCCCAGTCCCGGCCGCGCTACTTCGGCTTTGTCGGCGGCTCGGGGCTCGAGTCCGGGGTCCTCGCCGACGCGCTCGCGGAGTCCTTTGACATCAACCTCGCCGCCTGGTCGGCGGCGGCGAGCGAACTCGAGAGCCAGGCGATCGGGTGGCTCGCCGATTTCATCGGCTTCCCGGCCGCCGACGGCCACTTCACCAGTGGCGGGACGATCTCCAACGTCACCGCGCTCGCCGCCGCCCGCCAGCACCTCTACCCGGACGTCCGCACCCGCGGGCTCGCCGGGCGGCCCGTCGCCGTCTACTGCTCGGCGGAGGCGCACGCCTCCGTCGTCCGCGCCGTCGAGCTGCTCGGCATCGGCCGGGACTTCACCCGCGCCCTCCCCCAGCGGGCCGACCGGGGCGTCGACCCCGCCGCCGTCGCGGCGGCGATCGCGGCCGACCGGGCCGCCGGGATCGCGCCGATGGCGGTGGTCGCGACGGCCGGCACGACGCTGACGGGCGCGATCGACCCGATCGACGAGCTCGCCGACATCGCCGCCGATCACGGCGTGTGGCTGCACGTCGACGGTGCCTACGGCGCCCCGGCGGCGGCGATCCCGCGGCTGCGCGCGCACTTCGCCGGACTCGAGCGGGCGGACTCGCTCACCGTCGACCCGCACAAGTGGCTGTACCTGCCCAAGGCCTGCGGCGCCGTACTCGTCCGCGACCCCGCGGTCCTCGAGGCGACCTTCGGACACCCCAAGTCCTATATGCCCGACGAGGAGGAGCTGCCCAACGCGGTCGATCACACACTCGAGTACTCACGGCCGTTCCGTGCCCTGAAGTTCTGGCTCGCCTTCCGGGTGCACGGGGCCGAGCGGTTCCGAGCGGCGATCGAGCAGAACCTCGCCCACGCCCAGCTCCTCTACGACCTCGTGGCGGCCCATCCCCGGCTCGCGCCGCTCACCGGCCCGCCGAGCCTGTCGGTGCTTCCCTTCCAGCACCTCCCGGCCGACCCGGCCGTCGACATCGACGAGCACAACCGGCAGGTGACCCGCCGCCTCCAACAGGACGGACACGTCTGGGTCGCCTCCGCCGTCGTCGACGGAGCGACGGCGATCCGCCCCTGCTTCGTCAACTTCCGCACGACCGACGCCGACGTCCACGTCCTCGTCGACGAGGTGCTGCGCGTCGGCGCCGCGCTCGGCGGCTGAGACCGGACCGGCCGTCGTGGCCTCCCCCGGCTCGACCCCGCCGTCCGTCGGCGGCGGGGGCGGTCGGGATCCGCCGGCGGCCCCCGCCGCCGCCGTCCGCACCCTCAGCCGCCGAGTCGGCGACGCAGCGGCGAGCTCGAGGCGGCGCTCGCTCTCTTCACCGCGAGCGTCGGTCAGCTCGACGACCTCCATCCTGAGCTCCGACAGGCCGTCGGCCGGGCGGGCGGGGAGAGCGCCCGCGAGGCTCGCGGCCGGGGCGAACTGCCGCAGCAGCCGCCCTCGCGCAGCGTGCGGCCGCCCTGCCCACCGGTCTCCGGACCTCGACGGTGAGACGGCTCCGGGGAGCGAGGGGCTCCTCGGCATCGCGCTCGAATGCCACGGGGCGATGCTCGGCCAGCTCGGCCGCGAGGCTCGCGAGGCCGAGGCCCGCGAGGCCGAGGCCAGCGAGGCCGGAAGGCCGTGGCCCGCCGGACCCTCTCCGAGCTGTGGGCGCGGTTCGGCGGAGACGAGAAGACACAAACGCAGTAGGTACCTTCGAGTTTGAGTGGCTGGGTGGGCGTCCGGTGGGAAGGAGTCTGCCGTGATGTGTAGTACTCAAGGGACTGATGGCTTCGCGTCGTGCCTCCGCGGACGAATTCGCCGTTCGAGTGAACCGGGCGGTTGTGTTGCTGGCCGATCGGTCGCCCGCAGACGTGGTGCGTGGGTTGGAGGCCGAGTTCGGCCTCTCGGAACGTCAAGGGCGTCGGTACGTGAATGAGGCGTTGGCGCGGCCAGAGGGTGTCGTGGTGCCGGAGCGCACGGTGGTGTTCACGGTCAGGCTGGCGCCGTCCTTGATCGCTGGGCTGCGCGAGCGTGCGCGGTCCAACGGTCTGTCGTTGAGCGCGACCACGGCCGTGGCGGTGGCCGGGTATCTCGATCAGACGGGCGCGCGGCCCGGTGGCCCGACGCGTTGAGATCGAGTTCGTGGGTGACCGGCTCGCTGATGCGCGGCTGGCGCAGGCGTATGTGCTGTTGGCGCCGGAGCGGCGCCGTGTGACCGGCAACGAGCGGAGGGATGATGAGCGAGAGCAGCACCGTGGAGCGGCAGTCGGTAGATCGGCGGGGCCGGGTGGCGGCGATCTACGCGCGGGTGTCCTCGGATCGTCAGCGTCGCGAGCAGACGATCCAAAGCCAGACCGCCGCGCTGCGTGAGCTTGCCGCCGACCGCGGACTGCTGACCGCCGACGATCTGGTGTTCGAGGACGAAGGCGTCTCCGGCGCGGTGTTGCGCCGCCCGGAGCTTGAGCGGCTGCGTGATCTGGCGGTCGAGGGGCGGTTCGAGGTGCTGCTGTGCCACGCGCCGGACCGGCTCGCGCGGCGGTACGCGTATCAGGTGCTGCTGCTCGAGGAGTTCCAGCGAGCGGGGATCGAGGTCGTCTTCGCGAAGGAGCCAGAGCGGTCCGGCACACCTGAGGATGAGCTGCTGCGCCAGTTTCAGGGGATGATCGCCGAGTATGAGCGGGCGCAGATCGCGGAGCGGTGCCGTCGCGGGAAGCTGCATCGCGCTCGGGCCGGCGCAGTGTCGGTTCTCGCCCGCGCTCCGTACGGCTACCGGTATGTCAAGAAG
Source organism: Conexibacter sp. DBS9H8 (assembly GCF_023330685.1). Lineage (GTDB taxonomy): Bacteria > Actinomycetota > Thermoleophilia > Solirubrobacterales > Solirubrobacteraceae > Palsa-465. Next base: position 1,416,836 of record NZ_CP097128.1, on the reverse strand, counting down.
TCCGAGCACGCCGACGCGTTCTTCGAGATCGACGAGGCCGAGGCGCCGGTCGTGCGCGAGATGTTCCGGCGCTACACCGAAGACGGCTATTCGATCGGCCGGCTCGGACGCTGGCTCGCAGAGCAGGGCGTTCCGACCAGGACCGGCAAGACGGGTTGGAACAACGCGACGATCTGGGGCATTCTCCGCAACCCGGCGTACTCCGGTCAGGCTGCCTACGGCAAGACGCACGCGACCGGCCAGCCGGTCCGCGAGACGCGTCATGCCCGCCAGCGTGGGCAACGCTCCGCCAGAGGAGCGCGCGAGCAGGTCAGCCCTGAGGAGTGGAAGCCGATCGCGGTGCCGGCGCTCGTGACCCCCGAGCGGTTCGCGCTCGTCCAGCAGTTGCTTGAGCGCAACGGCCGCTTCTCGCCGCGCAACACACGCCGTCCGTCGCTGCTGCAGGGGATCCTTACCTGCCGTGAGTGCGGCTACGCGTACTACCGCTGCTCGACGCGGAACAAGAACGGGCTCCTGCGCGAGTACTACCGCTGCTCAGGCACCGACGGTCACCGCCGCCCCGAAGGTCGCGTCTGCGATAACCGGCCCATCCGCTTGCCAGAGATCGACGAGCTCGTCTGGGGACGCGTGCTCGGACTACTCGATGACCCGACACTGATCCAAGCCGAAATCGACCGGCGGCTCCAGACTCTCCGCGCCGCGCACCCAGCAACCACGCGCCGGGACGCGCTCCAACGTGACCTCACTCGCGCCCAGAACGCGCTGCGACGGCTGCTCGACGGCTACCAAGAGCAGCTCGTCACGCTCGACGAGCTCCGCGCCCGCACCCCTGAGCTACGCAAGCGCGAAGCTGCCCTCCAAGCGCAACTGGACGCGCTCGACGCCGAGCTGCACGACGCCGAGACCTACCTCAAGCTCACCGAGACCCTCGACGGGTTCCGAGCGCGGCTCTCCACCAGCGGCGAGAACCTGACCGTCGAGCAACGCCAACAGATCATCCGGCTCGTCGTCCGCGAGGTCCTGATCGGCGAAGACGACGTCACCATCCGCCACTCCATCGCTATCCCGACACGCGACCAACCGCCCGGTTATCTACTGCGTTTGGGTAGTCGAGGACCCCCAGATCCGGGCGCTGCTGGTGACCCTGCCGGCTCCCGGGGGCTGAGTCGCCCCGTCGCGCTCCGTCGCCCGGCGTGTTCTGCTTCACAGGGCCGCTCCCGGCCCGCTGCGCGGGCCCGCCCCGTAGGCGAGCCCGCCCCGTAGGCGAGCCCGCCCCGTAGGTGGGCCCGCCACCCAAACGAGGGGGGAGTTTCGTGTCGTGGGAACGCATTTGTCCCCCCTCGTTCGTGCGGTGAACGGGCCCGCGCCCTCAGCGGTCGCCAACCGCGGCTCGGTTCGCGCCGCCAACCGCGGCTCGGTTCGGGCCGCGAACCGAGCGGAGCCTCCCCGCGGTCGCTCTGATATGGATGCTCGATGCGTTTCAGCGGCCTCGCCCTCTCTGTCATCTTCACCGCCCTCGGCGTCCTGCTCAGCCTCACCTTCGGCCCGGGCTGGATCGCCTTGGTCGCCGTGTTCGGCGCCCTCACCGGGCTCGGCGTCTTTGACCTCCTCCAGCGTCGCCACTCGATCCTGCGCAACTACCCGATCCTCGGGCACGGTCGGTTCCTGCTCGAGGCGATCCGCCCCGAGCTGCAGCAGTACTTCATCGAACGCAACACCGACGGCACCCCCTATGACCGGGATACCCGCACGGCGATCTACGAGCGCGCGAAGGGAATCAAGGACGAGGAGGCCTTCGGCACCGAACGGGATGTCGGCGAACCCGGGTATGAGTGGCTGCTGCACTCGCTCAACTCCCAGGACCCGCCCGATGAGATACCGCGCGTGCGTGTCGGGGGCCCCGACTGCACCCAGCCCTATGAGATGGCGCTGCTGAATGTGTCGGCGATGAGCTTCGGCGCGCTGTCAGCCGCGGCGATCACCGCGCTCAACCGGGGCGCGGCCAAGGGCGGCTTTGCCCACGACACCGGTGAAGGGGGCCTCACCGACCACCACCTCCAGGGCGGCGACGTGATCTGGGAGCTGGGCACCGGCTACTTCGGGGCCCGCACCGCCGACGGCGGCTTCGACCCCGACCTGTTTGCCGACAAGGCGGCCCAGAGCGCCGTCAAGTGCGTCGAGCTGAAGCTGAGCCAGGGCGCCAAGCCGGGGATCGGCGGCGTCCTGCCGGGGGCGAAGGTGACCGCCGAGATCGCCCGTGCCCGGGCCGTCCCGGCCGGACAGACGTGCGTGAGCCCGCCCGGCCACCGGGTCTTCTCCACCCCGCGCGAACTCGTGCTGTTCATCGCCCGGATGCGGGAGCTCGCCGGTGGCAAGCCGACCGGGTTCAAGCTGTGTGTCGGACTGCGCCACGAGTTCCTCGCCGTCTGCAAGGCGATGGTCGCGGAGGGGGTCACCCCCGATTTCATCGTCGTCGACGGCGCGGAGGGCGGAACCGGGGCCGCCCCCGCCGAATACGCCGATCACGTCGGGTTCCCGCTCACCGAGGGCCTGATGACCGTCCACAACGCGCTCGTCGGGACCGGGCTGCGGGACCGGATCCGGATCGGCGCGAGCGGCAAGGTCGCCACCGGGTCCGACATCGTCAAAAGGCTCGCCCAGGGCGCCGACTACACGAACGCCGCCCGGGCGATGATGATGGCCGTCGGCTGCATCCAGTCCCAGCGCTGTCACACCAACCAGTGCCCCGTCGGGGTCGCCACCCAGGATCCGGCCCGCAGCCGTGCCCTTGATGTCGCCGATAAGTCCGAGCGTGTCCACCGCTACCAGCGGGCGACCGTCGCCGAGGCCCAGCGCCTGATCGCCTCGATGGGACTGCCCGGCCCGACGGCGGTCGGCCCCCACCAGCTGATGCGCCGGGTCGATCACATCCGTGCGGCGAGCTACGCGGAGCTGTATCGCTGGCTCGAGCCCGGAGAGCTGCTCACCGATCCGCCCGAGGCGTGGGCGAGTGACTGGAGCCGCGCGGACCCGGACACGTTCGCCCCGCTCAGACGCTGAGGATGACGACCGAGGCAGCCCACGCTCAGGCGCCGAGGGTCACGACGGCGCGCCGGGTCGCGCTCTCCCGGGCGGCCGCGAGCACCTCCAGGCCGGTGACGGCGTCGGCGGGGTCGACCGGGACGGGGGCGCCGTCGCGTACCGCCGCCGCCATCTGGGCGTAGAAGGCCGGCCAGTCCCCGGGCCGGCTCGGAACCGGTTCGATCGCGTCCCCGCGGATGATGTGGCCCCAACCGGGCTCGGCCACCTCCCCCCACGGTGCCCCGTCCCCCGGGCGCCGGCCGGCGCGCAGAGCGTCCTCCTGACCGTCGATCGCAGCGACGACATAGGCGCCGGTCGTGCCGATCACCCGCAGCCGCGGTCCCGGGGCCGGGCAGACCGCGGAGACGTGAAGGTGGGAGACGACCCCACCGGCATGGGTGAGCGCGAGGAAGGCGTCGTCCTCGGCGGCATGGCCGGGGCGAACGGTCGCCGATTCCGCGTAGACGGCGGCGACGGGTCCGAACAGACGCAGGGCCTGATCGACGAGGTGGCTGGCGAGGTCGAGCAGCAGCCCGCCCCCCGCCTCAGGCGGACGGGCGCGCCAGCCGCCGGCAGACCCGTCAGGGCGCCAGCGCTCGATCCGGGACTCCCAGCGACGTACCGTCCCGAGCCGGCCCTCTCTGACGAGCTCGGCGGCGGTCAGCATCTCGGCATCCCAACGGCGATTGTGGAAGACGGACAGCGGCACCGCCGACTCGGCTGCCCGAGCCACCAGCCGGGCAGCCGACCGCGCGTCCGGGGCGAGCGGCTTGTCGACGACGACAGCGATCCCGCGCGCGATCGCCGCCTCCGCCAGCGGGACGTGGGTCGCGTTCGGGGTCGCGACGACGAGCAGGTCGGTCGTCTCCCACCCCCCACCGAGGCTGTCGCGGACCTCGGCCTCGGGGTGCTCGGCGCGGGCCTTGGCCACCCGCTCGGGGTCGGTGGTGAGGATGTGGGCGAGGCTGAGGCCGGGCGTCGTCGCGATCAGCGGCGCGTGGAAGACGCGTCCGGCCAGCCCGTAGCCGGCGAGGGCGACGCGGAGGTCCATCACGACCGGTCTCAGCGGCCCCCGGCGGGAACGGCCGGGACCGGCCCGGCGGCGTCCTCGACGATCATGTCGGCGGCCTTCTCGGCGATCATGATCGTCGCCGCGTTCGTGTTCCCGCGCACGATCGTCGGCATCACCGACGCATCGACGACCCGCAACCCGTCAATCCCATAGACCCGCAGCCGCGGGTCGACGACCCGGCCGATCGCCGCCGTCGAGGTCGGGTGATAGATCGTCATCGTGTTCTCCCGCACGAAGGCCATCAACTCCTCATCACTCGCATCCGGCGCCGGCGCGCTGAACGGGCCGGTGATCACCGCCTGCAGCGCCGGCGCAGCGGCGATCTCCAACGCCAAACGCATCCCCGCGAGGATCGACGCGCGATCCTCCTCCGTCGCCAGATAGTTGTGGACGATCCGCGGCTTGCTGTACGGACTCGCGCTGCGCAAACTCACCGACCCGCGACTCGTCGGCTTGACCACCCCGGGACCGAACGCAAGCGCATGCTCTGACGCCGCCCCCAACCCCTCCTCAAAGAACGGGGCGGGCGCGAAATGGAACTGACAGTCCGGCGCCTCCAACCCCGGCCGGGTCCGGAAGAACCCGCCCGCCTCCGCGATGTTCGACGACAGCGGACCACGCCCCTCCGCACCCAGCAACTCGACGTTCTCATCCGTCATCGCCGTCAACAACGTCTCGGTATCGGTCGACCAGTTGATCAACGTCATGCAGTGATCCTGCAACCCCTCACCAACCGGCAGATCTGCGACCACCTCCAATCCCAGGGCCGCCAACGACTCCGCCGGCCCGATCCCCGACAGCATCAACAACTGCGGCGACTGATACGCCCCCGCACAGAGAATCACCTCACGGGCCGCAGCGATCACCTCATGCTCGCGGTGATCAACACGCACCCCGACCGCCCGACCGGACTCAATCAACACCTCCAACACCATCGCGTCGGTGACCACCGTGAGATTCGGCCGATCCTCCACCGGATGCAGAAACGTCGCGGCCGTGCTCGCCCGCATCCCGTCCCGCTGCGTGGTCTGATAGCGGCCGACCCCCTCCTGACGGGCTCCGTTGAAATCCGGGTTCTCCTCATGCCCCACCTGCTTGGCCGCCTCCACAAACGCGGTCGCCAACGGATGCATCGACCGGCTCTCCCGCACCGGCAACGGACCGCCGACCCCATGAAAGGCATCCTCCCCCCGCTCGTTGTCCTCTGAGCGTTTGAAGTACTCCAACACCTCCGCACACGACCAGCCCTCGGCCCCCAGCGCCGCCCACTCATCAAAGTCCGCCCGGTTTCCGCGGATGTAGACCATCGCGTTCATCGACGAACACCCACCCAACACCTTCCCGCGCGGCAGATAGCAGCGCCGACCGTTCAAAAACGGCTCAGGGTCCGTCGAGAAATCCCAATCCCGACGCCCCTTGAACAACGCCCCGAACGCCGCGGGAACGTGAATCTCGATGTCAGAATCCTCCCCGCCGGCCTCCAACAGACACACCGACACCGCCGGATCCTCACTCAACCGGGCCGCCAGCACCGCACCGGCCGAACCCGCCCCGACGATCACGTAGTCGAACATGGTCGCTCTCCTCTCCGTCAGGCCGCGGCGCCGAGGCGCACGGGCAGGGTGGTGAGCTGGTTGACGAAGATCGCCGTCGCGTAGCGCGGCGGTCCCGCGAACTGGGGGTGGGGGTGGCGGGCGAGGAACTCCTCGAACATCACGCGCAGCTCGAGCCGCGCGAGGGCGGTGCCGAGGCAGAAGTGGCGCCCGCCGGCACCGAAGGCCTGGTGCTCGGGGTTGCGTTCGACGTCGAAGCGGTCCGGGTCCTCATAGACGGTCTCATCGCGCCCCGTCGACGGATACCACATCATCACCTTGTCACCGCGCTTGATCGGGCAGCCGCCGAGCTCGGTGTCGCGGGTCGCGGTCCGACGGAAGTGGGCGAAGGCGGGAAACATGCGCAGACACTCCTCGACCGCACTGGGGATCAGCGCCGGTACGTCCACGAGCTTCTGGCGCTCGTCCGGGTTCTCCATCAGCGCCTTGAGGCCGCTGCAGAAGGTCGCCTTCGTGCTGTCGTTGCCGGCGGTGACGAGGAGGATGAACCCCATCACGATCTCCCAGTCGGTGAGCCGGTCACCGTCGACCTCAGAGTGGATGAGGACGCTCATCAGATCGTCGGTCGGTATCACCCGGCGCGCGTCGATGAGCGCCTGACAGCGCTCGACGATCCGCGGGACCACCTCGGTCATCACCGCCTCGGGACCCTCCGGGTTCATCTCCGCGTCATCGCCACCGACAAGTCGGTTCATCAGCTGCGCCCACATCGCGTCGTCCTCGGGGGCGATCCCCATGAAGCTGCCGATCACCCGCGAGACGACGGGCTGGGCGAAGTCGCTGACGACGTCGATGCTCTCGCGCCCCTCGAGCCGGTCGAGCACCTCGCGCGTGATCGCGCGGATCGCGCCCTCATGCTCGGCCGTCCGCTTCGGGGTGAACCCACGCTGGAAGAGCGCCTTGATCCGGTCGTGCTTGGGTGGATCCATCCCGATGAACATCCCGTTCTGCACCTTGACGGCCGCCCACGGCATGCCGACCATCCCGCCGAGCTCGGAGGAGTAGGTCTGCCAGTCCCGGCTCACCTCGTGGACGAACTGCTGGTTGGTGACCGACCAGAAACCCGGCTCCTCCGGGAAGCTCGTCATCCCCGAGGACCAGTGGACGGGACAGTGACTCCGCAGCTCGCGGAACAGCTCCAGTGGCGGCCCTTCGCGCCAGTGCTCGGGGTCGGCGACGCGCACGGCGTCCAGGTCGGTGATCGTCGACATCTCGTCTCTCCCTCGGGTCCCTGTGGTCGTGGGGCTTCAGAGACGGACGGCGTCCTCTATCCCTCACGGAATCTGAGCCTAGCGGAATATCTTACAGCATGTCAAGACCAACGTTGTGCAGCTGTCAGGGCATCTGCTAAGATGTGCGCGTGAGCGTGCTCTCTCGACGTCCGACCTCGGGCCGGAGCGCGGCCGACAACCGGACGGCCATCCTTGACGCGACCGTCGGGCTGCTGGAGCGGGGAGCCGCGGTTGCCGAGCTCAGCGTCGTGGCGATCGCCGCCGAGGCGGGCGTGTCGCGGCCGACCTTCTACGCGTACTTCAACGACAAGCGTGACCTGATGCTCGCGCTCGGGGAGCGCTTCGAGGCCCGCACCCACGCGGTCACCGATGCGTGGCTGGAACTGCGCGACGACGACGTCGAGGGGACTCTGACCGGGGTCCTCGAGGCCTTCCGGGCCGACCACGTGACGCTCCGGGCGATCGCGGAGGCAGCGACCTATGACCCGGCGGTCGGCGCCTTCTGGCGCGCCTTCCACGGCCGCTTCATCGAGGCGGTCGTCACCCGCGCGGCCCGGAGCGGCCGCGAGCCCGGCGCGGACGCCCAGCGCGCCCGCGCCGACGCGTTCGCGCTCGTGTGGATGACCGAGCGGGCGATCGCCGAGCACCTCGACGCGGCCCAGGTGCCCGACGCGGCGCTGATCGACGCCCTCACCCGGCTGTGGCGTTCGGTCCTGCCCGCTGACGGGCCCGCCGGCCCCGGCGCTCAGGGGGTGGCGAAGGCGGCGCTGTAGGGGACGAACGTGCCGTCGCGGGAGAGCCTGCGCGGCGGCCCGGTGACCCCGAAACGCCGGTTCTCATAGAGACCGATCGCGTAGGCGGGCCAGAACGTCGCCGTCGGCGGGGCGCCGGGGCGACAGGCACCACCGGAGTTGCCGACCGGCGCGAACCACAGCAGCCCGTCCAGGCCGGTGTAGCCGGTCTGGGTCGACATCGTGCCGAGCCCCCGGCCGGGCGGGTTGCAGAGATCCTCGACCCCCTGGTAGGTCGGATGGGGGTTGAGCAGGGGCCCGCGGCCGTTGACCCCGCTGGAGACGAGGAAGTGCTCGCCGCCGAGCATCCGGCTGACGGTCTGACCGTAGGCGATCTCGGTCGTATCCCACTGAAAATGCGTCGAGTTGACGAAGAAGCCCTGTGCGTCGGCGACGCCCGCCTCACGCAGGCGGGCGGCGTCGACGCGGGCCGACAGCGCGTCGGAGGCGCCGCCGTCGAGGTAGAGAACGAGGTGGGGGTCCTGCTCGAGGATCGCGATCGCCGGCTTGAGCTGGTCGACGAGGCGCTCGTGCAGCTGGGTGGGGGACAGACAGGCCGTCGTGATGATCGAGTCGATCTCAAAGAACATCACAACACGGAAGTTGCCGATCCCCTGGGCGAGCCCACGCACCCAGTTGAGGTAACGGGAGGTGAAGGCGGGGTTGGCGGTCGCGCCGCAGTGGTCGTGGACGATCGAGTAGGTCGACAGCTCGACGACCCGGCCCGGCTCACCGTACTGGGCGTTCTCGAGGAAGCGAGCGACCTCCGGAGCGGGGTCGGCCGGGGTCTTCCAGAACCAGAACCGGTAGCCGGTCGGCTGCTGAGCGATGAAGTTCAGTGCGGTCGCATCGGCGACCGCACCCTGGGTGAGGTCGAGGTTCGCCGCCAGGCCGGCTGCGGTCTGGGCCGGCGGCTCGACGTAGAACTGGGCGCCCGTGAGCGGATCGCCGTTGGTCGGGGCGGGGTTCAGCTCGAGCGGATTGGCCGGGTTGCGAACCTGGAGGGGATCGTTGCGGAGGATCGTGATGACAACGTTGCTCGGGTCGGGGGTGAGTTGGGCGACGGAGGAGCCGAACAGGTAGGCGTCCGCCTGGACCGGCGGGCCGTTCATGCCGTTGTCGGCGATCGTCACCGGGAACTGACAGGAGGCCTGGCCGGGGACCATCGTCGCCAGCGTGTTCGGGACCGCCTGGAAGTCCCATGGGGACTGGGCACTGTCCTGGCGAACGCCGTAGCGGATCTGCTCGAGCGCAGCGGTGCTCGTGCGGGTGATCGTCAGCCAGATCTGGCCGGCGTTCTCATTCGCCGTGTACGCCGACTGGCTGAAGGCGATCGTCCCGTCGCCACCGCCACCGCCACCGCCGAGGCCGAGGCTGCCGCTGCCGCTGCCAAGGCCGTTGAGGAGGTTGGGGATCGGGCTGCAGACGGGAACCCCGGGGGCCGGCGCGTCCGCGCTCGCGGCGCCGGGGCTGAGCAGGGTTCCGAGGCCAATCAGAAAGACGGAGAGGAGCGAGAGGAGAGAGCGACGCACACCACCGGTTTTCGGCAGTGGCAGGCCAAACGTTGACCAGTCTCAGCAGATGACCGATCGTTCGGGCCGGGTCAGGCGCGCCTCACGCCATCCGCCGATGGAGGAGCTGAGCCGGATCGCCTCGGCCGCGGAGAGACGATCGAGGTGAATCGGCTCGCTCCCCCCCGAGGCCGTCGTGAGACGGTCACGGTGAATCGGCTCGGTCCGCGCCGCGGTGGCGGGATCGTCGAGGATCGCCGCCCGGGTGACCCCGGGGAGCAGCCGGCCGTCCGCGGGCGGGGTGATCCACCTTCCGGCCTCGAGGATCCACACGTTCGCCCATGCCGCCTCCAGGACCGCGCCGTCGCCGTCGAGGAGGAGCGGGACGGTGCCCGGCCGCGCCGCCGCGAGCGCGGCGAGCAGCCGCCGGTCTGACCACTTGTGGGCGCCGAGACCCCCAGGCAGGCTCCAGGGGGCGAGCGCGACGGGCACGAGCGGTCCGGGGTCGGGCTCCGCGGTCACCTCGATCCGCGCCTCACCGTCGGGATCGGCCCAGATCCGGATCCGGGCTCGGATATGGCCGGCGGCCGCCCGTTCGAGCCGGGCGCCGAGATCGTCCCGGATCTCGCAGTCATAGAGCATCGCGACAGAGGTGCGCAGGCGGTGCAGGTGCGCATCGCCATCGACGGCGCGACCATCGGCGGCGAGCACGGTCTCGAACACGCCCGCCCCCGGGTCGGGCCGGGTGCCGTGGGCGAGCGCTCGCGGCACCCCAGCGGGCAGTCTCGCCCGGGGGGCGGTCACCGCCGCAGACCCAGCGCGGTTCGCTCCCACTCCGCGGTTCGCTCCCACTCCGCGGTTCGCTCCCTCACCCGTGACGAGCCGCCCTCCGACGGCGGCGAGCGGGCCGGCGGCCTTGGTCAGGGCCTCAGCAAGCTCAGTGGCGGGGTCGGAGTCGGCGACGATCCCCCCGCCGACACCGAGCCGGACGCGGCCGCCGGCCACCTCGAAGGTGCGGATCGCGACGCTGAGATCGAGTCCGGCGATCGGGCTGAGGATCCCGATCGCGCCCGTGTAGACGTCTCGGCGGGTCCCCTCGAGCTCCCCGATCGCCGCCATCGCGGCGATCTTCGGTGCACCGGTGACCGAGCCGGGCGGGAACGTGGCGCGCAGCAGCGCCTCGTCGTCGACCTCCGGACGCAGGACCCCGGAGACGGTGGAGACGAGCTGCCAGACCCCCGCGTGCGGTTCGACCCGGGGCGGCGCAACCGCGACGGTCCCGTAGACGCAGACCCGGCCGAGGTCGTTGCGCATCAGGTCGACGATCATCGTGTGTTCGGCCCGGTCCTTGGGAGCGGCCGCGAGCTCCGCCGCGACCGGGTCCGTTGGCCCCGCAACCTCGCCGGCAACCTCCGCCGCGACCGAGTCCGCGGCGCGCGGCCGTGTCCCCTTGATCGGCTCGGTCCACACCCGCCGGCCGCGGCGACGCAGGAACCGTTCGGGGGAGAAGCTGGCGACCCCGCCGACGACCGCGCCGAACCGGGGCGCCGCCCGCTCCCAGCCGCGTCCGAACAGGTCGAGCGGGGACCCGTCCCAGGTGCCGGCGAGCTGGAGACAGACGTTGGCCTGGTAGAGCTCGCCGGCGGCGATCCGTTCGCGACAGTCCGCGACCGCCGCGAGGTGACCGGCCGCCCCGGCCCCGACGGGAGCGAGGCATGGCCCTGCGCTCCTTGCGACCGCGCACCGATCCGGGCCGGCCGCCCCGGACCCTTGCGCGGCGTCGCCCGCCGACACCGTCGCGGCCGCCTCGAGGCGCTCCCGCCAGGTGGCCGCCCGCGCCGCGAGCCAGTCGGTACGAGCCGGGGTCTCGAGCATCTCAAACGCCCAGGCACCCGCCTGATGGATGAGCAGATGGTCATAGAAGGCAAGCGAGAACCGCCGCGGCGCGCCGGGCCCCGGCGGGGGCGGGCCGAGCACCCCCGGTTCGGCCAGCTCAGCGAGTCCGTAGCCGAGCCAGCCGATCCAACCGCCGCCGACCCGAACCGCGGCCGTGGCGGCCGACGGCACGGCCGCGGCGGCCGAGGGCGCGCGGGCGAGCAGCGCGAACGGATCCTCCCCCGGGTCGGCGAGGAGCAGCGGTTCGGAGGCGAGAATGGTCAGGGGCTCCTCAGCACCGGGGCTGGCGGCGAGCCACTGGCCGCTCAGCAGGGCCGGATGGGCGTCCCCGGCAAGGGCGTGCAGGAGCGCGCCGGGCGCCGGCCCGAGCCCAAGCTCGAGCCGGCGCGGAACGGGTTGGGAGCCCAGCCCCGACGTGACGGCGTCAGGCACGAGGACCTCAGGGACAGTCCGGGCAGCGCCCGCGGAGGGTGACCTCGTGCTCCTTGGTCGTGAAACCGAGGCGGCGGGAGAGCTGGCGGATGCTCCGCTCGAGGCCGGCGTCATCAAAGGGGACGAGTTGGCCGCAGCGCTCACAGAGGAGGTGGTGATGGTGGTGATGGCCACTCGGGTCGGCCGGCTCGTAGCGGGCCACCCCGTCCCCGAGCTCGAGGCGGGTGACAAGCTCGTGGTCGTGGAGCAGCTCCAGCGTGCGATAGACGCTCGCGCGAGCGACCGGTCCGTCGCGGCGCAGACCGTCCTCGATCTCGAGGGCCGAGAGCGCGCAATCCTGATCAGAGAGCAGGTCGATCAGACGCTCCCGTGCCGCCCCGCGATGATGTCCGGCGCGCTGGAGCACCTCCCGCGCGTTGACGGCCCAGGCCTGTCCCGCAGGGTCACTCATGGCGTCGAGCATACTGCCGGCCTCCCGGTTCGAGATAAGAATGAGACTGGTACTCATTTTAGGCTATGCTCGGTGTCGTGTTCGGTTCCCCACGTCTCCTCACCCGCGTACGGCGCCTGCTCGCAGCGCCCGTCCTGACCCGCGGACGGTGGCTGCTCGCCGTACCCGTCCTCACCCTCGGCCTCAGCGCCTGCGGGATCACGGAACCGGTGGCGGGACGCGGCCAGATCGTCGCCGTCGGCGCCGAGAACGAGTACGCGAACGTGATCTCCCAGATCGGCGGGCGCTACGTCAAGGTGGCGGCGATCATGTCGAACCCGAACACGGACCCCCACACCTTCGAGGCGAGCCCGTCCGTCGCCGCCACCGTCGCGGAGGCACGCCTCGTCGTCCAGAACGGCGTTGGCTACGACACGTTCATGAACCGGGTGGAGGCGGCGTCCCCCGATGCGAGCCGCCGGGTGATCGACGTCCAGACCCTGCTCGGGCTTCCCGCAAGCACCCCCAACCCGCACCTGTGGTACTCGCCGGCGACGATGCCGAGGGTGGCGGCGGCGATCGCCGCCGACCTCTCCCGGCTGCTGCCCGCCCACCGGCGCACCTTCGCGGCCAACCTCGCCCGCTTTGACCGCTCCCTCGCCCCGTGGCGAGCGGCGCTGGCGGCCTTCCGCGCCCGCTACGCCGGGACGCCGGTGGCGGTCACCGAACCCGTGGCCGACTATATGCTCGAGGCCGCCGGCACGCGCATCGCGACCCCCTTCAGCCTGCAGGCCGACATCATGAACGGCACCGACCCCGCCCCCCAGGCGGTCAGCCTCGAGGACGGCCTGTTCAACGACCACACCGTCAAGGTGTTCCTCTACAACCGCCAGGTGACCGACACGCTCACCCAGGGGTTCCTCGCCCTCGCCGCCGCCCGCCACATCCCGGTCGTCGGCGTCTACGAGACGATGCCGACCGGATACGACTACCAGGGATGGATGCTCGCAGAGGTCCGCGCACTCACCCGGGCGGTCGCCGACCGCACCTCCACCACCCACCTGTAGAGCGATGCCCCGCCGCGAGCCACCCAGCCCCGCCGTGCCCTCCGATTACGCGCTCAGCGTTGAGGGGCTCGGTGTCCGCTTCGGCGCCCGCCAGGTGCTCGAGGACGTCTCCTTCCGACTCGCCCCAGGCAGCGTCGCCGGCCTGATCGGCTCCAACGGGGCAGGCAAGACGACGCTGCTGCGGGCGATCCTCGGCCGCCAGTCCCTGTCGAGCGGGTCCGTCCACGTCGCCGGCCAGATCGGCTATGTCCCCCAGAAGTTCCTGCTCGACCCGGACCTGCCCCTGCGCGGGCGCGACCTCGTCGGGCTCGGTCTCGACGGCCACCGCTACGGCCTCACCCTCCCTTCCCGGACGCGGCGCGAACGGGTGGCCGAGATGCTCGACGCCGTCGGCGCGAGCGACTTCGCCGACACCCGCGTCGGCCGCCTCTCCGGCGGCGAGCAGCAGCGGATCCTCATCGCCCACGCGCTGATCTCCGAGCCGGCCCTGCTCCTGCTCGACGAGCCGCTCGCCAACCTCGACCTGCACAGCGCCAAGCAGAGCGTCGAACTGCTCGCCCGGATCGCCCGGGCCCGCAACCTCGCGGTGTTCATCTCCGCCCATGAGCTCAACCAGCTGCTGCCGGTGCTCGACCACGTCGTCTATCTCGCCGACGGACGCGCGGTCGCCGGTGCCACCGACGAGGTCATCCGCCAGGACGTCCTCTCCCGCCTCTACCGCAGCCACGTCGACGTGATCCGCGTCCACGGCCGCGTGCTGGTGGTCGCCGGCGAGAGCGGCCAGGTCGTCTCCTGAGGGCGTGCCGGATGCTGCGCGCCCTCATCGCCCCCGGGTTCTTCTCCAGCTCCGCGGTCACCCTCGCCCTCGGCGTCGGCGCGGCCGTCGCCGTCGTCGGCGCGGCCGTCGGCGTCTTCACCGTCATCCGCGGCCAATCCTTTGCCACCCACGCCCTCGGCGACATCGGGGCTGCGGGCGGCGCGAGCGCCTACCTGGCCGGAGCGAGCGCGCTGTGGGGCTTCACCGTCGTCGCCGTCGCCGGGGCGGCGGTGATGGAGCTGATCGGCATCCAGCGCCTGCGCGGCCGCGATCTCGCCACCGGCGTCGTGCTCGGGGTCGGCTTCGGACTGTCGGCCCTGTTCCTCTACCTCGGCTCGACCTACGACAACACGACCGGGGCGGCGGTGACGATCCTGTTCGGCTCGATCTTCGCCCTCCAGGGCTCGGTCCTCCCGTTCGTGCTCGGGCTTGGCGGCGGCGCGATCGCGATCCTCGCGACCCTGTTCCGGCCACTGCTGCTCGCCTCCACGAGCCCCGATCTCGCCGCCGCCAAGGGCCTCCCGGTGCGCCTCCTCGGAGTCGGCTACCTGCTGGCGATGGCGATCGCGGTCGCCCTCGCGGCCCTCACCGTCGGCTCGATCCTCTCCACCGCCCTGCTGATCGGACCGGCCGCCGCCGCGCTCAAGCTGACCGCCCGCCCGCTGCCGGCGATCGCCACCGCGGCGGGGATCGGGATCGCCGCGGTGTGGCTCGGGGTGCTGCTCGCCTACGACAGCTACCGCTGGCCCCCGGTCCACCAAGGGTGGCCGGCGAGCTTCTTCATCGTCACTCTCGTCCTCCTCACCTACCTCGCCGCGGGCGGGGTCAGCCGGCGGCGCGCGCGCCGGCCCCGGCCTGCCGGGCCGGGGCCGGCCTCCCCAGTGGACGTCGCAGCGGAGCGGAGCTGATGTTCGCCCCGTTCATGGTCCATGCCTGGGTCGTCGCGACGCTCGTGGCGATCCTCGCCGGCGCCGTCGGCTTCTTCGTCGTCATGCGCGGGGCCGCGTTCGTCGCCCATGCGATCCCGAACGGCTCCTTCGCCGGGGCGGCAGCGGCCGCGCTGCTCGGCACGAGCACCCTGCTCGGACTCGCCGTCTTCTCCGTCGGTGGGGCGCTTGGGATCGGCTGGCTGAGCCGGCGCGGGCGGCCCGATGTCGCGACCGCGCTGACGCTCGTGTTCCTCCTCGGACTCGGCGCTCTGTTCCTCTCCCTCGCCGGACAGTACGGGCCGGAGGTCGAGTCGCTCCTGTTCGGGGAGGTGCTCGGGATCTCCGCCAACGAGATCCTCCCGACCGCCGTCCTCACCGCCGTCAGCCTGCTCACCCTCGCGGCGATCTTCCGGCCGCTGCTGCTCGGATCCGTGCTCGGGGAGGGGGTGAGCGCGGGCTGGACGGCCTGGCTGTTCCTGCTGGTCGTCGCCCTCGCGACGACGGTGACGGTCCCGGTGGTCGGCACGACGCTCATCTTCAGCCTGCTGATCGGGCCGGCCGCCGGCGCGCGAGCGCTCACCGACCGGCCTGGCCGGGCGCTCGCCCTGTCGGTCGTCCTCGCGTTGGCGACGGTGTGGATCGCGATCGCCGCCTCCTTTGCCTCCGGCTGGCCGGTCGGGTTCTGGGTCGGCGTGGGCGGCGCGGGCTGGTATCTGCTCGGCCGCGCCTACGGGGCGCTCAGCCGAGCTGGGCGATGAACGTGTAGATCACCATCGCGCTGACGAGCAGGCAGAAGATGCGCAGCGCCCACAGGCCGACGGTCGCTGCGGGACTGAGCCGGGCGGGCGGCAGCGGACGGCGGCGGTCGGCGCTGAGCTGATCGAGCTCGAGGTGCATGTAGACGGCCTCGCCCGTTTCCTCCGACGGGGCGTGCCCGGAGCACTCGGCTGCCCGCCGGGCGGGGGAACGGGAGAGGAGCGGCTCGGGCGCCATCCCTCAGCCACCGACCAGGTGGACGGTCTGGAGGAAGGAGTCGATCCCGTACGCGGCCCCGGCGACGGTGATGAAGAGGACGATCGCGACGGCGATCGTGTTGATCAGGCGGCCGTTCGCCCACGCGCCCATCAGCTGGCGGTCGTTGGCAAGCATCACCATGAAGATGAGGGTGACCGGCAACAGCACGGTCGCGAGGACATTCGCGTTGAGGGCAATCGACAGCAGGGGCGCACCGGGGATGAGGATCACCGCGGCGGCGACCGCGGCGACGAGGACGTTGACCCCGTAGAAGGTGACGGCGTGGCGGGGGGCGCTGTTGAAACTCGAGGAGCGGCCGATCGCCTCCCCGACCGCGTACCCGGTGCTCGCCGAGATCGTCAGCACCGCAACCGCCCCAGCCTCGATCAGCCCGAGCGCGAACAGGGTGCCGACCAGCCCGCCCGAGTGGGCCCGCAGGGCCGCGGGGAAGCCGGCCCCGGCCAGCCCTTGGATGCCCGCTCCGCCGTGGGTGGCGAGCGCCGCCCCGGCGATCAGGGCGCCGCAGCCGAACACGGCGGCGAGCAGCCCGCCGACGGCCGTGTCAATCCGGCCGTGGGCGATGTCCTTGGGGGTGAGGCCCTTGTCGGCGGAGGCGCTCTGCTGGAAGAAGACCATCCACGGGGTGACGGTCGCACCGATCGTCGAGGCGAACAGAAGCAGGATCGTGTTGAAGCTCCCCCCCGGAAACGGGCCAAAGCTGGTGAAGGCGTGATCGACGCCGTGCCAGTCGGGTTTGACGAGCAACGCGGCCGCGAGGAAGAGGCCGTTGAAGAGGGCGAGGCCGAGGACGACCCGCTCCCAGCGCCAGTAGCGCCCGCCACCGAGCGTGAACACGACGAGGGCGACGCCGAGTCCGGCGGCGACCCCCGCACCGAGGTGGAAATAGGCGAGCCCGACCCGGATCGCGACGAACTCGGCGACGAGCGTGACGACGTTGGTGAAGACGAGGTCACCGGCGGCGAACCAGCCCCATACCCGGCCGTAGCGCTGGAAGACGAGCTCACCGTAACCGCGGTGGGTGACCGCCCCGACCCGCATGCTCATCTCCTGGCAGACCATCGCCATCACGAAAGTGATGACGATGAAGGGGAGGAAGAACCCGTACCCGTAGGTCGCCCCGGTCGCGGCGTAGGAGATCATGCTCGGTCCGTCGTTCTCGCCGAGCATCGCCAGGATCCCGGGGCCGATCAGCAGCCAGAGGAGGTAGATCCGGCGTTTGCCGTGTCGGGCGCCGGCCACCCGGGAACGGTCGCGGGAGCGGGCGACATCCTCCGCGCTCAACGCCGGTCCCTCCCCGGGGGTTCGGGATGGGCCGAGCGGAAGCGTCGCCGCGCCGCCTGAGCTCATCTGCGGATCCCCGTTCACCCCACACAGGCTAGCGTAGAAGTTCACAGACGCAAAATCTAACTTTTGCATGGCGCCGAGGGGGGCGTAGAATGGCGGACATGGCACCCGGTGCCCCCGCCCACCCCGTTTCCGCTCCGGTCGAGGACTACGTCAAGGCGATCTACGCACTGACCCCGCAGCCGGATCAGACCGCCTCGACGAGCCAGATCGCCGACCGCCTCGGGCTCACGGCCGGTTCGGTGTCGATGATGCTCAAACGGATGGACGCGGCCGGGTTTGCCGAGCACGTCCCCTACCGGGGGGTGCGGCTCACCGAGGACGGGCGCCAGCTCGCGCTCGGGGTGATCCGCCGCCACCGCCTGCTCGAGGCCTTCCTCGCGCGCAGCCTCGACATCCCGTGGGAGGACGTGCACCGGTTTGCCGACGCGCTCGAGCACGCCGCCTCCGACGAGCTGATCGAGCTGATCGCAGCCAAGCTCGGCGACCCGCTCGCCGACCCGCACGGGGACCCGATCCCCAACCGCCGGCTCGAGGTCGACGATCGGCCCCACCCCGCCCTCGCGGATCTCACCAACGGGGAGGCGGGGACGATCGTGCGCGTCTCCGACAGCGACCCGGAGATGCTCCGCTATCTGACGGAGCTGTCGATCGGGATCGGCGACCGGCTCGAGCTGCTGAGCCGCCAGCCCTTCGACGGGCCGTTCGAGGTTCGGGTCGGCCAGCGCCGGATCGCCCTCGGACCGCCGCTCGCGCGGGCGATCCGGATCGAACCGAGCGCCTGAGGGGCCGGCGGCCACCCGAACCACCACACGCCGCCGACCGCGGCTCTACAGTCCTCGCATGAGGAGAGTCGCCCTGTCGTGGTCGGCCGCGCTTGCGCTGGCTGCCACCGTCGCGTTCGTGCCCGCAGCGGCCGCCGCGACCACCCCCCCGCTGCCCAGCTACGTCCAGGCCTACGGGGCCGGAACCGTTCCCGGCTTCTACAACATCCTGCCACCGGGGGAGAACGGGGCCGACAACATCGCCCAGTACCTCGCGTACAAGGCGACCGGTCAACGACCGGCCAACTCGGTCGATCAGCTGCCGCTGTATGAGAACCTGCTCTACGCGGCGCCGACGCTCACCGACAGCCAGGTCCCCAACTACTTCCTCAACGCGACCTTCGGAGTCCCCAGCGCCGACATCACCCGGGTCGAGCAGCCGATCCCGGGCGTGACGATCATCCACGACCAGTACGACATCCCCCACATCTACGGCGCCACCCGCGGCGACGTGATGTTCGGCGCCGGGTACGCGGCGGCCGAGGATCGCCTGTTCCTGATGGACGTCCTGCGCCACACCGCTGAGGCGACGCTGTCGAGCTTCCTCGGCGGTGGTGCCGGCAACGAGGCGATGGACGCGGCACAGTGGACGGTCGCCCCCTACACCCCGGCGGACCTCCAGCGCCAGGTCAACGACCTCCCGCGCCTCCGCGGCGCAGCCGGGGCCGAACTGGTGGATGACATCGGCAACTACGTCGACGGGATCAACGCCTACATCGCCAAGATCCGCAGCGACCCGACCCTGCTTCCGTTCGAGTACTCGGCGATCAACCAGACCCCTCAGCCCTGGCAGGCGACGGACGTGGTGGCGATCTCCTCCCTGATCGGCGCGATCTTCGGCAAGGGCGGCGGCAATCAGGTCAACTCCGCCCTCACCGAGGAGGCGTTCGTGCACCGCTTCGGTACGCGCGTCGGGCGGACGGTGTGGGCGAACTTCCGGGAGGCGAACGACCCCCAGGCCCCGACGACGGTGTCGCACCCGTTCCCGTACCAGACGAACTCCCCGTTCTCACCCTCGGGCCTGGCGATGCCGGTGCCCGGAAGTGTCCGCTACGTCTCCCCCGGCCAGACAAACCCTGCGAACGCGCAGATCCGTCGCGCACAGCCGGCGGCCCGGACCGCGACCGCGCGGTCGGCGGCCGCCGTCAACGTCGCCACCACCGCTCCGGGGACGCTCGGGAAGACCGACACGCCGAACCCGGTGCCGATCCCCACCGGGAACTCGCTCGGCTCCGCGCTCCTGGAGAACTTCTACGGTCAGAAGGCCCTCGCCTCCAACTGGGAGCTCGTCAACGCCGCCCACTCCGCTGACGGGCACGCGATCGCGGTGATGGGCCCCCAGGTCGGCTACTACGCCCCGCAGATCCTGATGGACGAGGACCTGCACGGTCCCGGGATCGATGCGAACGGCGCGTCGTTCCCGGGGGTCAACCTGTACGTCGAGCTCGGGCACGGCAACGACTACGCCTGGAGTGCCACCACCGGCACCACCGACAACGTCAGCACGTTCGCGGAGGTGCTCTGTCACCCGGGCGGGGGACGGCCGAGCCCGAACAGCATCGACTACTACTGGCACGGCCGCTGTCGGGCGATGCAGAAGCTCGTGCGCACGAACACGTGGACCCCGAACCTCGAGGACCCGACCCCCAAAGGTTCGGAGACGCTCGTCACCTACCGCACCGTCCACGGGCTCGTGTTCGCCCGCGGTGAGGTGACCGTCCCGTCCTGTCACGCGGTCAGGGTCCCGACCGTCGACTGCATCAGCCGCCACCGGATCGCCGTCGCGTTCGTCAGCGCCCGCACGACGTACATGCACGAGGTCGACAGCGCGATCGGCTTCTCGCAGTTCAACAACCCGGCCGACATGCAGACACCCCAGGCGTTCAAGCGCGCGGCGGCGAACATCAGCTTCGGGTTCAACTGGGCCTACGTCAACGCCAAGCACATCGCCTACTTCGAGTCCGGCGCCTACCCGGAGTGGTCGACCAAGAGCTCGCCCGACTTCCCGATCCTCGGCAACGGCCCGTACGACTGGTCGCACTTCAACGCGGCCTCCTTCACCGAACGGGACGTGCCCGCCAGCGGCCATCCTCAGGCGATCGACCCGACCTTCGAGGTGTCCTGGAACAACAAGCAGGCTCCGAAGTGGTCGGCGGCCGACGACAACTACGGCTACGGTGCGGTCTACCGCAGCCAGCTCATCTCCGCCCACATCCAGGCCGACCTCGCCCACGGCCACAAGGTCGACATCGCCCAGCTCGTCCAGTCGATGGAATTCGCTGCGACCGAGGACATCCGGATCGTCAAGCTGTGGCCGCTGCTGCGTCAGGTGATCGGCCGTCCGCGCAGCCCGGCGCTCGCCCGGGCCGTCAGCGAGCTCAACGCCTGGTATGCGGCGGGAGGGCATCGCTGGGACCTCAACCCGGCCGACACCAACCTCACCGTCTCAGGCAGCGATGCGAACACGCCCGCGATCGAGTTGATGGACGCCTGGTGGCCGAAGCTGCTGAGCGCCGAGTTCCTCCCCCGCCTCAGCCGGCCCGTCTTTGATGACCTCCGAGGGATGCTCAACTTCGGCAGCGTCTACACGGGAACGGCGCCGAACGAGCCGGACATGGCCCAGGGCTGGTTCAGCTACGTGTACAAGGACATGGAGGACCTTCTCGCGGCCCACCGGAACGCCCAGTTGCGGGCCCACGGTCACCGCGGCCGGGTTCACGTCCCCGGCGCCTACGCGAAGATCTTCTGCGGCAACGGGTCCTTCAACGCCTGCCGGGCCGCCCTCGACGCGTCCCTCCTCACGGCGATGTCGGTCACGCCGAAGTCGATGTACGGGTACGGGATCTGCGCCAAGAACCCGCAGCCGAGCTGCTTCGATCAGGACCAGTCCACCGAGGTGTCGGCGATCCCGGTCACGCCGTTCCCGTTCCAGAACCGCCCGACCTTCCAGCAGGTCGTCGAGCTCACCCAGACACTGCCGCCGTCCGCGAGCGGCGGCTGAGCGAGCGGGGGGCCGGACTCGGCCGGGTGACGCTGTCCTGCTGGGTGGCGATCAGCCCGATCCGGGGCCGGCCCGCGATCTCCTGGACCGCGAAGGTGACGTGTCCGCGGAGGACCGTTCCTCCGGCCAGAGTGACGGCGTAGCTGCCGGCCGCGCGCCCCACCCAGCCGCCGGTGGCGACGACGCCGGTGAGGGTGTAGGACACCGGCCGCGGCGCGCGGTCGAGCTGGTGGCGGTACTCGGCGCTCACCGCCGCCCGCCCGTGCTGAGTGTTCACCGAGTCGATCCGCGTCACCCCGGGAGCGAGCAGGGCGACAAGCGCCCGCACGTCGTCGTGACCGACAGCGGCGCCGAAGCGTCCAAGGACGCCCATCACCTCGGCATCGGTGAGCGGCCGGAGGGGGACCGCTCGTGGTGCGCTGAACACACCGCCGACCCCGAGCGCCGCCCCGGCGAGGACGATGAGCCCGCCCGCGGCGAGGACGCGCCGGCGGCGGGACCGCCCGCGTCCCGACCGGAGCGTAGAGCCGAAGGCTAACGTGGGCGCCTGATCACGGCCGGCGACCCGGGTGGGCGCCTCACCGGCACCGGCGACCCGGGTGGGCGCCTCACCGGCACCGGCGACCCGGGTGGGCGCCTCACCGGCGGTGCTGCTGCGGTCAGCAGCACCGCCGCTCCGGCCCTGGGCCGTAACCCCCGGCGACACGGCTGCTCGGCGGCTC
The DNA here is from genome assembly GCF_023330685.1 of Conexibacter sp. DBS9H8. Taxonomy (GTDB): domain Bacteria; phylum Actinomycetota; class Thermoleophilia; order Solirubrobacterales; family Solirubrobacteraceae; genus Palsa-465. The sequence goes on along the minus strand of NZ_CP097128.1, from coordinate 1,395,039 downwards.
ACCCGGCCCCAGCGGTGGGGCTGCCCCTCCGCGGCGGCGGTCGCCGCCGCTGCGAACGCCCCGGCGCTCGGGTAGCGGTGAGCGGGGACCTTGGCGAGCGCGCGCCCGATCACCTCGTCGAAGCTTCGCTCAAGCCCCGGGTTGGCAAGTGAGGGCGCGGGCGGGCGTTCGGTGAGGTGACCTGCGATTGTGGCGGCCGTCGTCGGACGCCGGAACGGCGGCACCCCGACGAGGCAGGCATAGAGCACACAGCCGAGCGAGTAGACGTCGGCCCGGGCATCGGTCTCCTCGCCGCGCAGGTGCTCGGGTGACATGAAGTCGACGGTGCCGACCCAGTCGCCGGTGTCGGTCGTGTAGGTGCTCTCCTGCACCAGCCGGGTGATTCCGAAGTCGCTGAGGTAGACATGATCGGCGGCGAGGAGCACGTTGGCCGGTTTGATGTCGCGGTGCACGAGCCCGCGGGCGTGGGCGGCGTCGAGGGCCCGGGCGACCTGATCGACGATCCGGGCCGCCTCCCGCGGGGCGAACGGACCGTGCTCACGCAGGTGCTGCTGGAGGTCGACCCCGTCGACGTAGCGCATCACGAGGTAGAGCGAGCCGTCCTGCTCCCCGGCGGCGTAAACCGGAATGACGTTGGGATGGTCGATCGAGGCCATCAGCCGTGCCTCCCGTTCAAAGCGCCGGCGGGCGGTCGCATCCCCCGACCGGTCCCCGGCGATCAGTTTGATCGCGACCGGGCGCTGGAGGGAGAGGTCGGTCCCGCGGTAGACGACACCCATCCCGCCGCGGCCGATCTGCGCCTCGACGCGGCAGCCCGCGAACTCGTCTCCAACCGCCAGCTGAGCCACCGGGCCATTCTGACGCACCGCTACCGTTGCGCCGATGGCCGGCTCGTCGTGTCCCCTCCACCTCAGGGTCCGGGCGTCATCCGGCGTCTTCTGGGGTCGCGTCGCGCGAGTCGGCGGCTCGTGGCGCCGCCTCGGACGGTTGAGCGCGGGGCGGGTCGGCGACTCCGGGCATGGCCTCGGGCGGCCGGGCCTCGCGCTCCTCGGCGTCATGCTCGTCTGCGCCGGCTGCGGAGCGGCCGCACCCGCTCAACCCGGACCGCGGGTCAGCCTCACCCTCAGCTCCCCCGCCGACGACGCGCGCCTCGCGGGCCCTGACGTGACGGTGAGCGGCACCGTCTCCCCCGCCCGGGCGACCGTCGAGGTGCTCGGTCAGGCCGTGAGCGTCGACCCGACGGGGCACTTCTCCACCCAGATCGCCCTGTCGGTCGGAACGAACCTGATCGACGTGGAGGCCGCGGCCCCCCGCTCCAGCGGCGCCGTCGCTGCCGTCCGGGTGATCCGCTACCTGCTCGTCGCGGTCCCGAGCGTCATCGGGGAGAGCCCAGGTCAGGCGACCGCCGCCCTCAGGGCCCTCGGCCTGCGGGTCACCGTGCTCGCCAGCACCGATCCGCTCGGCTTCCTCCTCCCGACGAGCGTCCGCGTCTGCTCGAGCACCCCGGGCGCCGGCGCCCGCGTGCAGCCCGGAAGCAGCGTCATCCTGCAGACCTCGAAGCTCTGCGGGCTCTGAGGCGACGGTTAGGCGATGAGAGCAGCGGGGGCGGAGGCGAGCGCGCCCTCGATCGCTGTCACGAGCGCACGCGCTGAGGCGGCGGTCAGCTCGACCGCGACCCGCTGGCCGGGACCCCGGTCGGGGTCGGTGAAGTCGATGTTGAGCGTGTGCTCGGCCATCGCGTGGACGGGATGGTCGAAGTAGACGGTCGCGTGGCTCACCTTGAACCAGGCGGAGTCTGGGCCCTTGGCGCTGCCTTCGATGTCGGTGTTCAACGTCGCGTAGGTGCACATGATCGATCAGTCTCCGAGGTGGGTCACAAAGAACGCCCCGATCCGCTCCCAGCCGTCATTGGCGGCGGCGGGCCGGTACGCGAGCCGGTCGGTGGCAAAGAACGCATGGCCGGCATCGTCGTAGCGGTGCAGGGCAAACGTTGCCCCCTGAGCGGTGAGGATCGCCTCGAGCTCGTCGACGTCGGCCGGGGACGGGTACTTGTCCTCGTTGCCGAACAGGCCCAGCAGCGGGCAGCGCAGGCTGGGGAGCTGGTCGACGAGGTTGGTGATGTTGAGCGGAAAGTCAGCCGGGGGCGTTCCGGTGACAAAGGCGCCGTAGCAGTCGACGGCCGCCTGCAGATCGACGTGGCAGGCGGCGAGCACCGACTGGCGTCCTCCGGAGCAGTAGCCGATCGTGGCGACCTTGGCGTTCGAGGTCGCGAGCCCGCGCAGGTACGCGGCGGCCCCGGCAATGTCGCCGACGAGGCGCCCGTCGGGCACCCCGCCCCGCGCCCGGGCCGCAGCCGCCGCGTCATCGGGGGCCGCCCCGGGGGCCTCCCGCCAGTACAGGTTCGGCATGATCGCGTCATAGCCCATCTCGGCAAACCGCCGCGTGATCTCCTTGGTCCCGCGGTCATAGCCGGGCATGTGGTGGATGACGATCACCCCACCGCGCGTGTGCGCGCCCGCCGGGCGGGCGAGGTAGGCCTCGATCTCATCACCGCCGTGGCCGGTGAACTGGATGGTCTGTGCCGAGAGTGAGTCGCTCATCTGAGACATCCTCGCACCGAGGGCCCGTGCAGGCACCACCTGCTCCGAAAGAGCGCCGCCTGAGCGACCGAGGCGACGGCCGCCGCCCCGAACTGGCGACAATGGCGGGCATGATGTCCCCTGCACCCCCTCCCGGCCGGCGTGGCTGAGAGCGAACCCAGGCCGGTCGGCGAGAAGGCGTGGGCAAAGGCCGACACGATCGCCCCCGTCCTCACCGACCGCCTGCCCGCCGAGATCTCCGACGGCAGCGGCCTCGGGTTCGCTCCGAGCGCGCTCACCGGGGAGGCCGCCGGCCTGGACCCGGAGGAGGGGGCGGTGCGCGCCCTCATCCAGCAGATCGACTACGCGGCGAGCGGGCCGCAGGTGAAGCTGCCGTGGCGTCGCGATCCCCGCAGCCCGGCGGAGCTGGGAACCCTGCTTGCGGGCTGGCGCGAACTGGCCCGCAGCGAGGAGCGGCGGCTGTTCGGCAAGGGGGTCCCGCCCCGGCTGCTCACCGTCGCAGTCAAGCGGGAGCGCGGGGACCGATGGGCGATTGAGGCGGTCAGCCCCGCCCGGCAGCTGCGAGCGAGCCGGGACGGTGTGCGGGCCTCCTCCTTCCGGGTCGATCCCGAGCGTCCCCCGGCGCCGGACGACGACGTGCTGCACCTGCTCGTGGTCGAACAGACCCGGGCGGGCGGACGCCTCGCCTACGGCCGCTTCCAGGCCCCTGAGCTGTACGGGGACGCGGAGGAGTTGCTGCTGCGCTGCTACATCACCCCGTTGGAGGGCTGGCAGGCCGGGACGCGACGGTGGGAGACCCCGGTCCACGTGCAGCTGCCCGAACCGGTCGGGAACCGCCGGATCGTCGACGGGGCGATCTTCTTCCAGGGCGTGCCCCGCTCGGCACGCTGACTCAGGGGGCGGCCACCGGGCCGCCCCGCCCCGGACGCGCTCAGGCCGCGAGCCCGGCGCGCGGGCGGGCGGCGCGGCGCCCGACCCAGCCGGCGTCGGAGAGACGCCAGCAGGCATAGGCGGTCGCGGCGGAGACGACGAACACCGACGGCCACGCGCCGATGACCAACCCGAGCACGTGGGAGAGGGCGAAGGCCAGCAGGCCGATCCCGGTGAGCAGACCGGCGGTCCGGCGCCCGTCGCGCTGGAGCCAGAGAACGATGCAGGTGAGGCCGAAGGCCGCCATCACCAACCCCCCGAGCGGTCGCGACCCGCTGGCGACCGCCACGCCGAACCCGGCGATCAGACCGGCGGCGGCGAGCGGGGCGGTGAGGAGGCGCGAAGCGGTCATCGGGCCATTATGACGGGCGAGGCGCACCGGCTCACGGGCGCGGCGCGGCCCCGTCGTCACGCCGCGGCGTTGTACTCGTCGCGCCAGGCGAGCAGCTCGCGCAGCGGCCCGAGGTCGTAGCCATGGCCGTCCCCGCCCACGCCGATCGTCACCTCGGCGACCCCCGCGTCCGCGAGCGGGCCGGCCTCCTCGAGGATGTTCGAGCCGGCCCCGATCACGTGCTCGATGGTCGCCGGGTCACGGCCGATCTTCGCGCAGTGCTCGGCGAGGACCGCCGTCTTGTGCAGGTACGTCTCGACGTCCGCGAACCCATGCCACATGTGGGCGTACTGGGCGACGAGAGCGAGGGTGACCTTCTCTCCCGACCCGCCGATCAGGAACGGAATCTCCCGAGTCGGCGCCGGGTTCAGCTTGCCGAGCCGCTCCTTCATCAGCGGCAGATCACGGCGCAGGGCGCGCAGGCGGTCCGGGGCGGTGCCGAACGCGTACCCGTACTCGTCGTAGTCGCGTTCGAACCAGCCGGCACCGATCCCGAGGATCACCCGACCGTTGGAGAGGTGATCGATCGTCCGGTGGGCGTCGGCGAGCAGTTGCGGGTTGCGGTAGGAGTTGCAGAAGACGAGCCCGCCGACGTTGGCCCGGGAGGTGACGGCGGCGAGCGCGGTGAGGGTGGTCAGACCCTCCCAGTGCTTGCCGTCGGGCTCACCGTAGAGCGGGTAGAAGTGATCCCAGGTGTAGATCGTGTCGACCCCGAGCTCGTCGGCTTGGCGGAAGGCGTCGAGCATCGCGTGGAAGTCGCTGTGCTGGGGCTGGATCTGAACTCCGACGCGTACGGGCACGGCCTGGCCTCCTGAGGTTCGGGGGTGAGCTTTCAATAAAGCACCTCGGCGAGTTTGCGCGAGCCCCCGGGGCGGCGCGCGCTACTTGGCGACGACGGTGATCGTCCCGGTCATGAAGGCGTGAAAGAGGCAGTGGTAGGGGAACTTGCCGACCTTCGTGAGGGTCACCGTCGCGGACTTCCCCGGCTCGATCGTGCCCGTGTCGAAGGACTGGTTCAGTGCCGTTGCCGTGTGCGCGGTCTGATCCTCGTTGTGGAAGGTGACCTTCGTTCCGGCGGTGACGACGAGATGATCGGGCGAGTACTGGTAGTTGTGGATCGTCACGAGGACGTGCCCGGACATCGGCGTGCTGCTCGATCCCGCGGTCGTCTTGTTCGGCGCCACCGTCGCCATGTGCATCGTCGTCGTCGAGGCGGCGGTCGTCGAAGACGAGCTGGAGCTGCCACAGGCCGCGGCGAGGAGCGCGACGGTGAGAGCGACTGCGGTGAGGCGAAGGGTCTGGGCCATGCTCTGTCTACGACGGCCCGGGGCAGGCGGATCAGCCGCCCGCGTCTCCGAGGCCGACGTAACCCGCCGCACACACCCCAGGGTGATCCACCCGGCACCCGCGGGCGTACTCCCCACTAGATCCCGGCCTTCGGACCGGGCTTCACACCCAAGGAGATGCTGTGAATCCAACAGTTCAGGGCGACACGGAGCAATCCGGGATCGTCGTCGAGCTCGCTCGTGACGACGTCGCGCGCAAGAAGTTCCTGAAGATGGCCGGCAAGGGCATGGGTTCGGCCGTGGCCGCCAGCGGCCTGGCCGCCTTCATCGCCGCCTGCGGTTCGAGCTCCAACACCGCGACCAAGAGCTCAGCTCCGGCCAAGACCTCGAGTTCGTCGGGTTCGACCTCCAGCGCGAGCGGAGCCACCTCTGAAACCGCGAGCTTCGGCGCCGGCGACCTGGGGATCGTCAACTACGCCCTCACGCTCGAGTACCTCGAGGACCAGTTCTACGCCAAGGTTGCCGCCAGCGGTCTGTTCAGCGGCTCCACCCTCTCCCTACTGAAGACCTTCGGTGCGGAGGAGGCCCAGCACGTCGCCGCCCTCCACGCCGTCGCGATGAAGTTGGGCACGCCGGCGAAGGAGCCGACGGGCAAGTTCCCGCTCAAGAGCGCGGCGAGCGTCGCGAGCCTCGCGGCGACCGTCGAGAACCTCGGCGCGGCCGCCTACCTCGGCCAGGCCCCGCTGATCAAGAGCCCGGAGATTCTCGCGGCCGCTCTGGCGATTCACACCGTGGAAGGCCGGCACGCGGCGACGCTCAACACGCTCACCAAGCAGTCCCCCACCCCTGACGGCGCGTTCGCCAAGGGCATGTCGGCCAGCCAGGTGCTCGCCGTCGTCAAGCCGTTCATCGCGTGACCTTCGAACTAGAGGACGACCTTTCCATGACTGAAACAATGACTCCCAGCCCTGGGCTGGACGCCGTGGAGGTTCACGGCATGAACCGCGCGACATTCATCCTGCGGGGTGCGATGGCCGCGGGTGCGACCTTCGGCCTCGGCGCGGTCGCTCCGTTCGTCTCCACCGCGTTTGCCGCGGATGCCACCAGTGACCTGGACATCCTCAACTTCGCGCTGACGCTCGAGTACCTGGAGACGAACTTCTACCAGGTCAAGGCCAAGGCGGTTGGTCTCACCGGTGAGGCCAAGGCCCTCGCCGCGATGTTCGGCGCCCAGGAGGCCGAGCACGTCTCGGCTCTGACTGCCGCGATCAAGTCCGGCGGCGGAACCCCGGTGAAGATGCCGACGTTCGTCTTCCCGGTCACCACCGCGGCAACCTTCCTCGACCTGGCCTACACGGTCGAGAACCTCGGTGTCGGCGCCTACAACGGCGCCGGCCCGCTGCTCAAGAGCAAGGCCCTGCTCGGCGCGGCCGGCTCGATCGTCCAGGTCGAGGCCCGTCACGCCGCGGCGATCGGCCTGCTCACCGGCAAGTCGCCGGTGCCGAACGGTGGCTTTGACAAGCCGCTGACCAAGGCCCAGGTCCTCAAGGCCGCGGGCCCGCTGATCAAGTAGTCCAGCCGTCGCTGCGGGGACGGGGGCGTTCGCGTCCCCGTCCACCGCGTGCGCGATCCGGGGGTGGGGCGGACCGGGCCTCATCACCGGACCCGGGGCGAGGGTGGTGGGCGGGGACGGACCGGGTTTCCGACCGCCACCCTCCGCACCGGCGTCTTCGGACCGTGATCCCGAGGTTCCCACCCGTGTGCGATCGCCCACCACTTTGGCGCCGGTCCGTCTATCCTCTCCCCTCCGCGCCCTCCTAGCTCAGTTGGTAGAGCACTTCCATGGTAAGGAAGGGGTCATCGGTTCGAGTCCGATGGAGGGCTTCTGGACCGCCCGATCGCTCGGGCGTTTTTCCGTTGCGGGGCCCCGCCGCGGGCGGGAAGCTGTCCCCAACATGTCCCGGGATTCGCTGCGCCCCACATCGAGTCGGACGCCAGCCACCCTCGGGACACGGGTTCAAGCTCGTGAGGGTGCATGCGGCTCGCGAGCAGACGCGGTCGTCTTTCCCTCTTTGCACGAGAGGCCGCGCGGCAGGAGCGTGTACTGGTCGTATCGCCCTCGCGGCACACATCTGTCCCGGCAGCCCGTCACGGTCGTGGGTTGATGCCGAGTGCCTTGAATCCGTTCGTGTGGGGCCGCCCTGTCGATGATCCGTCGAAGATCGTCGGGATGGAGACTTTCGCCAACCAGGTGTCGCTGATCTTGAAGGGGCAAGCCAACGTCGCGCTCTTTGGTCCACGCGACACCGGTAAGACGACGTTCATCAATCAGCTCGCGCTCGAGCTCGCTCGCACGGAGACGACGCGCCGCCGTTCGACGTCGTAAAGGTGAATCTTCAACGGGTTGTGAGCATTCCCGGCTTCATTGGGTGCGTGCACGACGCGATGGTCGGGCGCCCAGAGAAGCGGCTACGGCGAGCGGCGCAGCGTCAGATCGGGGCGCTGGAGAAGGAGATCGGGTTCGACGTAAAGGAGATCAAGGGCACCGTGCGCAGTCCGGCCGCCGCGCCAGCCCAAGACGCCGAGACGCTCCATGCCCAGCTTCTCGCACTCCGATCACTGTCGGAGCATCTGGTGGTCGTGTTTGACGAGTTCCAACGGCCCCGGCACTGTCCAGGCGACCCGCTGGCGATCTCCGTTCGCATCACCGCATCATGATGATAAGATGCGGCCGTGGCGAAGGTTCGTACAACGCTGACGATCGACGAGGATGTCCTGAAGTGGGTCAAGATCCGCGCCGCACGGACCGGCGCCTCCGATAGCGCCGTGATCGAGGAATCGCTGCGTCGCGATCTCAAGCTTGACGTCCTCGACGAACTGTGGGCAGACGCGACGATGTCCGAAGCAAAGGCGTCCGAGCTCGCCGTCGAGGCGCAGCACGCGACGAGGCCTCGGCGACGGTCATCTGGTGCGCGCGGTCGTTGACGTCAACGTCCTGATCTCAGGTGTGCTGTCCGCCAAGGGATCGCCGGCCGAGATCCTGCGTGCCAGCCGCGACGGCCAGTTCGAGCTCGTCGTCTCCGAGTTCCTGCTCACAGAGCTCAAGCGGACGCTCGCCTATCCCAAGCTTCGCCAACGGATCGCCCCGGAGAAAGCCGGCGCCTTCACCAACTGGGTCCGCGACCATGCAACCCTCGCCGAGGATCCCGCGAGCCCACCGTCAGTCGGCTCCCGAGACCCGGACGACAACTACCTCCTTGCCCTCGCCATCGACCGCCGCGCGTACCTGGTCACCGGCGATCAGGACCTCCTCGTCCTGAGCAACGACCTGCCGATCCTCACACCGGCACAGTTTGCGGCGAACCTCCGCGAGACCCGCTGAGCAACCCCAGCTCCCGTCGCCCGGCCGGCAACGAGCCGGAGCTTCCAGCCAACACCCCTCGGCGGCAACGCCGCCGAGCCAGCAGTGCGTCGCAGGTGCGACCGTCGCAGTCGGGTCAGCCTCCCTAGATCAAACGCCAGAGCCTCCATCAACCCAGGCCGGCTCACCGGGCTGTGACCGCCGTGGAACGCTGGCAGACCCCCAGGCCCCGTCAGCTGTGCCGGGACCGATCGCGGGCGGCGCCTTCGAGCGAGCTGACACGATCGGGAGCCGCGAGCGCGGACTGGGCCGCGGTGGCCAGCGCCCCAAGGTCCGAGCATGGCGACTGAGCGCGCCCGTCACCTCATCTAGACTGCCCGGCCAGTGTTGGAAGGACGTTCTGACGTCGCGCTGGCCCGACGCATCTATGAGTCTGCGCACCTGTCTGGCGAGTTCGTGCTCCGGTCCGGGCAGACCAGCACGGAGTACTTCGACAAGTACCAGTTTGAGGCCGAGCCTGTCCTGCTGAGGGTTGTCGGCGAGTCGCTCCTACGGTTGCTGCCCGCTGACGTCGACGCTCTCGCGGGCCTGGAGCTCGGCGGGATCCCGTTGGTCACGATCCTCTCCCAGCTCACCGGCCTGCCTGCAGTGTTCGTCCGCAAGAAGCCGAAGGAATACGGCACCTGTCGTCTCGCGGAGGGTGGGGAGGTCGCGCGTCGGCGGCTGGTGATCGTCGAGGATGTCGTGAGCACGGGCGGGGCGATCATCGACGCGGCCCGAGAGCTCCGCGCCAGCGGCGCAGAAATCATCGCGGTTCTCTCGGTCATCGATCGCGAGTCCGGCGGCACCGAGAATCTCGCGGCAGAAGGTCTCGAGCTCCGTGCCGCGTTTACCTGGAGTGAACTCGTGGCCGCGGGCGCCGCCGCTGAGCCGCCGATCGTGGGTGATGTGGTCGGTCTTGACCACGTTCAGCTTGCTGCGCCCAGCGGATGTGAGGAGGAAGCACGCCGCTTCTTCGGCGAGCTTCTCGGGCTACCGGAGATCGAGAAGCCGCCGCTCCTACGCGGGCGTGGTGGAGTCTGGTTCGCGCTCGGCTCCCAGCAATTGCACATCGGTGTCCAAGAATCGTTCGCGCCAGCGCGGAAAGCGCATCCCGCGCTGCGGGTGACACCCGGACGACTCGACGAGATGGCGGCACGTCTGTCGACCGTCGGCGCCCCGGTCAGCTGGGACGAGGCCCTGCCTGAATGTCGGCGCTTCTACACAGAAGATCCCTGGGGCAACCGGATAGAGCTCTTGAGCGCCAAAGCGGCCGGGCCGTAGGAGACAGTCGGTCGGGAGGCGGTCGATCGGGGTGGGTGTCCGCCCTGCCGACCTGGGCATCGAGCGAACCCCGTGAGCAGAGCAGCGTCCCCCTGGCGAGCCCAGGGAGACCGCTTTGCGGTCACCCGGCGGCCTCGAAGGTGGCGGCATCGCGATCGAGTTCGGCGAGGGCGCGCCGTTGAGCGTCGACGGTGCCGTCGGTGACCATGCGCCTGAACAGCGGGTCTCCCTCACGGGCGAGCCTCAGCACCGTGTCGGAGAGATCCTCGACGCGCGCTCGCACCGCGGCGAGGATCGCTGTCATCGTGCCGGTGTAGCCGTAGGCGTCCAGCAGCAGCCGGACGCGGCGCGGACGGTCCTCGAACCGGCTGAACCCCTCAGCGGTGACGGTGTCCCGTGCGTGCAGCGGACCCCAGGAGAACACGACGTAGGCCAGGTCCCAGATCGCGGAGCACGGTCCGGCAAAGTCCCAATCGATGAACCCACTGAGTCGTCCGCCGCCCTGGGTCGAGACGGCGCGCCAGACGGCGTTGTAGGGCGCGGCATCGTTGTGGCCGACGATCATTCCCGGCTTCCATTGCTGTGAGGCCAGCCGCCAGGCCGCGTCAGCGGGAGGGACAAACCCAGCGACGGTGTCGTGATAGCGACGCAGCCAGGCCCCAACGTCGAGCAGCGCCGCGTCGGAATGCACCCACGCGGGCCACGGCTGAGCGTCTCCAACGGTCTCCCCGGGAAGGAACGTCAGGACCTCCCGGCCCTGGCCGTCGATACCGATCGCTCTCGGTGAGCCGGAGAACTGCTGAGCCTCGAGGTAGTTCAGCAACGCATGCACCGTGGGCGTCCACGGCCCCGCCGGGCGACGCACGGTCTCTCCGACGCGCGTCGCGCCGCCGGCATTACCGCCGGGTAGTCGCTGCTCCTCCACACCATCAAGTCTCCCAACCGACCAGGCGACCCGGCCGAGTCGCTGCGGCACCGCGTGCACCGAGACGACGTAGCGACCTCAGAGGCCAGCCCTCCTCGGCGCGTCCGACCACTCGTCGATTCGCGTCCACCAGTACGCGCGCGCCTTCCCGCGTTGCGCCGGCCTGCGTCGGACTGGGGCGACCTGACGCCCCAGGAGGCTGCGAGTCGAGGGAACGGTGCTTGGCGCAGAGGAAACAATCGGGCATCGGCGGTCGGTCCCATCGTGCCCCAGATCGAGGCTCCCTGTGCGCCGACGCGAGTCCGCGTCAACTCCAGGACACAGCCGGGTAACCCGACGGGTCAAACGGACGGGCTGGCGCCAGCAGGCAGCCGCCGCATGCCCTACGTGTTGCCCTACACTGGGCGTGTGCGCAAGACCAGCGTCTATCTCAACGTTGAGCAGGCCGAGCGCCTGGCTCGACTTGCGCGCCAGGAGGGCCGATCCCAAGCCGAGATCCTGCGCGAGGCGGTCGACGCCTACCAGTCGCCACCGTCGCGGGACCGGGGGTTTGCTCTCGCGGCGGGCTTCGTCCGGATCGACGGAGATCCCCGCCCGATCTCACAGATCCCCGAGCACGAGTTCCTCGACGGGTTCGGCACGTGACGCTGCTGATCGACGCGGGACCGCTCGTTGCGCTCGCTGATCCTGCCGAGCCTCAGCGCGAGAAGATCCTGGAGACACTCGAAGGTGAACCCGGAGCACTCGTCATCCCCGCGCCGACGACGGCAGAGATCGACTATCTCCTCGGCCAGCGGTTCGGCCAGGCCGCGCGACGCGCGTTCCTGGCCGACCTCGCGGCCGGGCGTTTCGACGTGGCTGGGCTCGACCGTGACGACTACACCACGGTCGCTGGGCTCGAAGCCCGCTACGAGGGCCTCGACCTCGGGCTCGCCGACTGCGCGCTGATCGTTCTCGCCGACCGTTACCAGACCGACCGAGTACTGACCTTCGACGAACGGCACTTCCGAACCGTCGCGCAACTGGGCGGAGGACCGCTCACCGTGCTGCCCGCCGACGGGTGAACCGGCAGGCCGACCTTCCCGCGTCGCCAGCCGGTCCACCCGTTCGCGTTCGATGGTTCGGGTGCGCGGACAGCGGGCAGCGAGACGGGGTCGGCCGCCTGAGCACGCCCGGCGCCTTCACGCGCCTGCCCGCCCCCGTAGCATTGCGGGCCGTGCCGATCGTGGCGGTCGACCCCAACGAGATGGACGCGGTCGCGGCGTTCCATCGGATCTACGTGACGGTCGGGGAGGCCGACAACCCGGACACGTTCGTCGCCGCACCGCTCGAGGAGATCCACGACCTGTTGGCGATCGCCAGTGCGCGCTTTGCCTGTCGCGGACTCCTCGCGCTGGAGGACGGCGCCCCGGTCGCCTCGGGTCTCTGTGCCCTCGACCTCAAGGACGAGCCCGAGCGTGCCCTCCTCACCCCACGGGTGCTGCCCGGCCACCGGCGCCGCGGACACGGTACGCGCGTCCTCGAACACCTCGAACGCCGCGCCGTCGCGCACGGACGTTCGCTCCTCCAGGCCACGGCGGTGTGGTCGTCCGCCCACCCCAACGGAGCCACCGCCGCACCGGCCCGGTTCGCGGCCGCGCGCGGGTGGGCGCTCGCGCTGACCAACGTCCGGCTGCGTCTCGCGCTGCCCAGCGACGCGGAGCAGATCACGACCGTGGTCGCCGAGCGCGCCGGCCGACGGGAGGGGTACACGACGGTCGATCCGGACGCGATCCGCGACGACGAGCGGCACCTCGCTCGCTCCGGGCGGGTGAAGATCAACGCGGCGGCGCTGTCGCCGACCGGGGAGGTGGTCGCCCTCTCGAGCATCCTCACGCGCCCTGACGGCCCCGGTCCCGCCCATCAGCAGGGCACCGTCGTCGACGAAGCTCACCGTGGACGGGGACTCGGGGCGGTGGTCAAGGCGGCGGCGCTGGAGCAGCTCGAACGCACCCGGCCGGACATTCGCGCCGTGATCACCGAAACCGCCCAGGACAACGGGCCGATGCTTGCGCTCAACCGCGCCCTCGGCTGGGTGCCGGTCCTCTCCTCCGGGGACTTCCAGGCGCCTACGCGCTGAACGCCGAGGCGGTGGGCGACCGGAATGGGGGATCCGCGCAAATACGCCGTCGTCGAGACCGAGCGCCGTTTCCTCGTCACCACCGTGCCCGATGGGGTCCTGACCGCCTCCCGGATCGTCGACCGTTACATCACGGGCACCCGCCTGCGGTTGCGGGAGACCGTCGCCGCGGACGGCACCGTGACCCGCAAGCTCGGCCACAAGGTCCGGCTCGGACCCGGACCGGAGGCGATCGCCTGCACGTCCCTGTACCTCGATGACGCCGAGTGGGCGCTGCTGTGCGCCCTGCCCGCCAGAACGCTGGAGAAGACCCGCCACATCATCGAGCGTGACGGCCTCCGCGTCGCGGTGGACGAGCTTGAGGACGGGACGCTGCTTGCCGAAATCGACGGCGGTGCCGGGCCGGCGCCCGACCCGCCGGCCTGGTTGGAGGTGCTCGCCGAAGTCACCGCCGATGAGGGGTGGACCGGAGCGCGGCTCGCGCAGGAGTGGCCTCGAGGGTCCTCCCGGCGCCCCCGTGGGTAGCATCCGCCTGCGATGGGAACCGTTCGCGTCGGGGTCAACGCCGGCGCCGGCCGTCTGTCGGGCCGGCGCGTCCCCGGCTCCGCCGGCCGCCTACCGGTCGGCGGCCGGTTCCGGCTGGGCGCAGAGTCGCTCGATAGCGGCGAGCAGACGCACCCGGCCGGCGAAGGGGATCGGCGGTCCGCCGCTGGACCGCACCCAGCCGCACGGGGGGTCAACCGTCTCGATCTCGATCTCCAGCCGCATCCCGGCAGCGTGACCGCTCGCGGCAGGCGAAACATCGCTCAGTCAACGATCTTCGACAACCAAGGGGTGGCATGAGCAGCACCCTCCCGCCCCACGGCCGTGAGGTTCCCGCCCCGCCCCGGGGGCGCGAGCGGGAGCTCGCCACCCTGCTGGAGGCGGTCGAACGGGCACAGAACGGGGTCGGCTCACTCGTGGTGGTGGAGGGTGAGGGCGGGATCGGCAAGAGCCGCCTCAGCGCCTGGGCGCTCGAGCAGGCCCGGCGCCGCGGTCTGCACACCCGGGCGGCCGCCGCGGACGAGTTCGAGCGCCACCGTCCCTTCAGCGTCATCGCCGCCTGCCTCGGGGTGACCGGGGACGCCGCCGACGAGCGCCGCCGCCAGGTCGCCGACCTGCTCACCGGCCAGCCCACCGCGGCCGGGCCGGTCCAGCCGCCGGATCGCCCCGCCGCCGTGCGCGCAGGCAGCGGCGTCTACACCGTGTCGGCCGACGAGGCGCTGCTGGCGGTGCTGGAGGACCTCACCGGCCCCGGCCCGGCCGTACTGTTGCTCGAGGACCTGCAGTGGGCCGACCCGGCATCGATCGGTTTCCTCGCCCGGCTCGGCCGGCGGATCGGCCCGATCGGGGCACTCGTCATCCTCACCGTCCGCCCCGGCCCGCGCCCCCCCGAACTCGACCGCGTCCTGCACGCCGCCGAAGGGCTTGGGGCGGTGCGGATCGCGTTGGACCCGCTCGGGCCGGCGGCGATGACCGCGGTCGCCGAGGACCTCCTCGGCGCACCGGCGGGGCCACGGTTGCAGGGCAAGCTCGCCGCCTGTGGCGGCAGCCCGCTGTTTGCCTGCACGCTCGTCGACGCCCTCAGCGCCGAAGGCACGATCGTGCGGCAGGAGGACGGCCGCGTCGACGCGACCGACGACGGGGCCCCGGAACGGCTCGGCGTCACCGTCCTGGGGTGGCTCTCCTCCCTTCCCGCCGAGACCGTCGACGCGTTGCAGATCGCCTCGATCCTCGGGGCCGGCTTCTCCCTCACGGACCTCGCCCTCCTCACGGGAACCCCGGCGATGACGCTCTGGGCCCGGCTGCGGCCCGCCGTCCAGGCGCAGGTGATCGTCGAGGTTGAGGACCGCCTCGGGTTCCGGCACGAGCTCGTCCGCGACGCCCTCTACCAGGACCTTCCCCGCAGCGTCCGGGCCGCCCTGCACCTCGAGCTCGCCCGGGCCCTCGCGCACCGGAACGTCTCCCCGCTCACCGTCGCCGAGCACCTCCTGCGCGGCCCCGGCGAGCGTGATCCCGACACGCTCGCCTGGCTGGTGGACGCCGCCGCGGAGGCGGCACCTCAGAGTCCCGCCAGCGCCGTCGAGCTGCTCAGCGCCGCCCGCGCTCTCGCGGCCCCCGAGGACCCGATGTACGCCGAGATCGTCGCCCAGCTCGCGCTCAACCTCGTCACCGCCGGCCGCCGCCAGGAGGGCGAGGCGATCTGCCGGGAGACACTCGATGCCGGCGCGACCGGGGAGGCGGCGGCACGGCTCGGGCTCATCCTCGCCCGCTCCCTCACCGAACGGGGCCGGCCCGCCGCCGCGGCCGGTGAGGCCCGCCGGGTCGCCGACACGGCAGGAGCCACGCCCGTCCAGCGGGCCGAGGCGCTCTCCTACGCGCTCGTCGAGCCGATGCTGGAGGGCCGCTTCGCAGAGGCTGAGGCGATGACCCGAGAGGCTCTCGCGGTCGCCGAGACCGCGGGCGCGCGCGACATCGCGGCGGTGCTGTGGGTGCGCCTCGCCCACCTCGCCGCCTTTCACGGCCGCTTTGAGGAGGAGGAGCGCTGCGCGGCCCGCGCGCTCGCGATCAGCCTCGAGGCGGCCGACCGCGGCACCCACCACGCCTCCCACGCGCACCTCAACCTCGCTCTCGCCCTCGCCGACGGTGAGCGGGCGCGGGAGGCCATCGAGCTGGTGGGTCAGGCCCGTCGCCTCTACACCGAGCTCGGCATGGAGGAGGACATCAACAACAGCCATCACTACGCCTGCTGGCCCCCGGTGCTCGCCGGGGAGTGGGATGACGCGCTCGCGGAGATGGAGACCGCGCTGTCGCTGTCTGAGGAGGGTGGGATCGCCTGGGTCCTCGACGTCCTCGCCCTCCAGGCGGTCCTCCTCACTCGCCGCGACGAGCTCGAGCCCGCGGCGGCGGCCCTCGCCCAGGCCGAGCAGGCCCAGGCGGCCGGGGCCCCCGCGTTCCGCCCCGGCCTGATCGCCTGGGCCCAGGCGCTGCTGGCCGAGGCTCGCGGGGAAACCGCGCCGGAGGGGCCGCTGTGGGAGGCGTTCCTCGCCGCAGGCCAGCAGGGTAACCGCGGCACCCAGCGGATGATCGCCGCCGACCTCACCCGGATGCTCGCCCAGGCGGGCGACGCCGACCGCATCGGAAGCGTCGCCGCCACCGTCGGCGCGCTCGCACGGGACAACCCGAGCCTGCGCTCCCTGCGCGCCCTCGAGGACTACTGCCAGGGCCTCCTGACCGGTGACGTCGCTCGGATCAGCCGCGGCTGGTCGGCGCTGGACCCGACGGTCCGGCCGCTCGAGCGCGCGCTCGCCGCCGAGGCGGCCGCGGTCGGCCACGCCACCGCGGGCCGGCGCGCGGAAGCCCGCGCATACGCCGAGGCGGCGATCAGCGGCTTGGAGTCACTCGGGGCAGCCCGTGATGTCGCCCGGGTCCGTGCCCGGCTGCGCGCCGCCGGACTGGCCCCCGCCCGCCGCGGACCACGCCGGCGCGAGCTGTCGGGCTGGGGATCGCTCACCCACAGCGAACGTCGGGTCGCCGAGCTCGCCGCGGCCGGCCTCTCCAACCCGCAGATCGCCGACCGCCTCGTCATCTCCCGGCACACGGTGGCCACCCACATCTCCCACATCCTCACCAAGCTCGAGCTGCGCTCCCGCTACGAGCTCGCCGGTGCCCTCGCCGCCGCAGCCGACCCCGACAAGATCACTCACTGAGCGATGTCTTCGCCGCCGGCGGTGGCGAAGATCCTCGACAGATCGGCCAGGCCCCCATCCCGCGTCGGGGCCTGGCCCGATCGATTCGGAGCCGCCCACCCGTCCTGAGCGTCCGAGACCGAGCCCGCCGACCCGAGAGACGCCCACCCATGCCCGCACGCCACCGTCCCCCCGCCCGTGGACTTCTCCTCACCGGGCTCAGCCTTCTCGTCGCTGCGACGGCGACCCCCGCCACCGCGGCGGCGATGGTCCCCCACTCCGCCGCCACCGCGCCGGACTTCAGCGTCCAGACCTTCACGGTCACCTCCACCGGCGATGACGCGAACGCGTCCGCCACATCGACGACCTGCGCGACGACAGCCGGCACATGCACCCTCCGGGCCGCGATCGAGGCCGCCGACGCCTCCGGCCTCCCGGCGACGATCAGCTTCGACCTGCCCGGCAGCGGCCCCCAGACGATCTCCCCGGCGACCGCACTGCCGACCATCACCGTCCCCGTCGATATCAACGGGATCAGCCAGCCCGGGTCCTCGGCACCGACCGCGTCGGCGCCGGCCACCATCAACGTCCTCATCTCCGGGCTCGACCAGCGCCGGCAAGGCATCGACACTCCCGGCCTGACCCTCGCGCCGACCGCGGCCGGCAGCGTCATCTCCGGCCTCGATCTGTTCTTCTTCGGCACCGCCGAGATCGCCTCCCAGGCCGACAACGCCCAGTTCAGCGGCGACGTGATCGGCAACCCGCCCGGGCAGAGCGCGTTCGATCCGGTGGGAATCGCCCTCAACGGGGTGACCGGGGATGTCGTCGGCGGCACCGACCCCGCGGACCGAGACGTGATCATCGCCTCCACCGGGGAGGGTGTGCTCGACAACGGCGGGTCCCAGAACACAGTCGCGGGCTCCTACATCGGGACGACCCAGGTGGCGGGCTGGACGGCGAACCCGTTCAGCGCCGTCGGCGTCGACCTGCAGAACACGACCGCCGACACGATCGTCGCCAACGTGATCAGCGGCAACTCCGACAATGCCGTCGACGTCACCGGCGGCAGCGCGGCCACGATCGCCGCCAACGACATCGGCACCAACGCCGGTGGTACAAGCGTCGACGGGAACGGGGGCGCTGGGATCGCCGTCGACAACAGCTCGCAGGTGACCATCGGCGGCCCGACTCCCGCGGCGATGAACGTGATCGCCGCCAACGGCGGGGACGGGATATTGCTGCTGGGCGCCAGTGGTGGGGCGCAGATCCTCAACAACCACATCGGCACGAACGCGGCCGGGACCGCCTGGGACGCCAACTCCAACCCGGTCACACCCAACCGGACCTGGGGCAACGAGGGGTTCGGGATCGACGTGGAGGGCGGCTCCGGTGACCAGATCGGCGCACCCGGGGCGGGCAACGTCATTGACAGCAACGACTTCACCCAGGAGGGCCAGCCCGCCGAAGCCCAGATCGAGATCACGGGCGCCAACGCGACGACGGCGAATGTGCCAACCGGCGCGACGGTCGAGGCGAACCTGCTCGGGGTCACCGCAGCCGGGGCCAGCTTCGGCACCTCACTGATCGGCGTCGCCGACGGGATCGACGTCAGCTCCGTCGGCTCGGTGACCATCGGCGGACCCGTCGCCGGGGACGGTAACGTCGTCGCCAACATGCCCTACCGGGGCATCGTCCTCGACCACGTCGACGGCGGGGCGATCCAGGACAACCTCGTCGGAACCGACTCAAGCGGCGAACAGGCTGCGGGCAACAACGTGACCGGGTACGGGGAGGTGTTCCTGTATGAATCAGCGAACATCCAGGTCGGCGGCGCCCGCCCGTCCGGGACCGGCAGCTGTGCGGCCGGGGCGACCTGCAGCGCCGCCTGGCGTGCCCTCGGTCCCGGCAACGTCCTCTCCGACGCCGGGCCGGTGCAGCGCCAGGCCGCCTTCGGGTTGAGCCTGGAGGGCGGCCAGGACAACACGATCGAGGGCAACCTGATCGGCACCGACATCACCGGTGAGCAGGCGCTCGGCAACGCGACCTGCGGCCTCGTGGTCGACGGCGGGGCAACCGGCACCCAGATCGGCGGGACCGCCGCCGGGGAGGGCAACCTCATCTCGGCCAACGGGCTGCACGGCATCGAGATCAACACCGCCACGGACACGACGATCCTCGGCAATGAGATCGGCACGGACCTGACCGGCGACCAGGCCCTTCCGAACGGGTCCACCGGGGTGTTCGTCATCGGCCCGGACGCCTCCGGCACGGTGATCGGCGGCGCGGCGGCCGGCGCGGGCAACCTCATCTCCGGCAACCTGGCCGGCGACGGCGGAGTCGGGGTCCAGATCGGACAGGCCGGTGACCCCGCCGGTTCGGTGACTGCGACCACCTTGGCGGGCAACCGGATCGGCACCGACGCGGCCGGGACCGCGGCGCTCCCGAACGCCGGCGACGGCATCGACGTCGCCGACGGGGTGCAGGGTCTCACCATCGGCGGAACCGCCACCGGGGCGGGCAACGTCATCTCCGGCAACACCGGTGACGGCATCCAGGTGAACCCAACGACGGCGACCGTCTCGGACCTGTCGATCTTCTCCAACCTGATCGGCACCGACGCCACGGGCAGCGCGGCGCTCCCGAACACGGGCAACGGCGTCGAGGTCGACGCGCCCGCCGCCGGGTTCGCAATCGGCGGAACCGGACTCGGTGAGGCGAACCTGATCGCCGACAACACCGGTGACGGGGTCCTGCTCGACGGTGCCTCCGCGATCACCGTGCGCGGCAACGCGATCGCTGACAACGGGGACCTCGCCCTCGCGCTCACCGGCGCCGCCAACGCCGCCCTCCCGGCCCCGACGCTGCAGTCGGCGCTCCCGAGCGGGTCTGCGCTGACGGTGACCGGCAGCCTCGCCGCCGCGCCGGATGCGACCTACACCGTCGACTACTACGCCAGCCCGGGGACCGGACCGAACGGGGCCCCGCAGGCGGCCCGGTGGCTCGGCGCCGAGACGGTCAGCACCAGCAGCCAGGGAGCGGCCGCCCTCAGCTTCACCTACACGCCCGACAGCAGCGATCCCACCCCGGTGACCACCGCGACGGTGACCGACCCGGCGGGTGACACCTCCGCGCTGTCAGACGCGATCGCCGACGGAACGGTCCCGCGGCCGGTCGGCGTCGGGCGACCGCCGTTCGGCGGGGGCAGCGGGACCGGCCGGGGGAGTGGAACCGGCGGGGGGGCGGGCGCCCCGGGAGTGGGGACGGGCGCCCCGGGAGTGGGGACGGGCGCCCCGGCCGCGGGTTCGACGCCCGGCGGCGCGGGGGCGAACCCGGTCGGTACGAAACCGGCCGGGGCGAACCCCGGCGGCGGGACCGGGACGGGATCGGGCGCGGGGACGGTGGGGACGGGCGGCACGGGCTCGGGAACGGGCGGCGGCCCGGCGCACCCCCAGCCCCCGGTCCGCGTCCTCACCGTCCGCCCGGCGCCCGGGTCCGATCGGCTCGCGGTTGTCCTCGACACGGGCGGGCAGTCCCGCCGCGCCCGGGAAGCGGTACAGATCACCGTCAGCCTCCGCCGCCACGTCGGCAGCCGCCGGCACGGCCACGAACAGACCGTCGTCCTCACACACATCCGCCTGCGCCTGGGGACCGGGATGCGGCGGCGGATCGTGCTCAGCGTGCCCGCCAGCCGCCTGCGCACCCTCAGGCTCGGCCACTCGGGGCGGCTGCGGGTGCGCGTGACGATCGCCACCGGCTCAGCGAGGGTCACCCGGACGGTCGTGATCACCGTCGCCCGGGGGCCGCGCCGTCATGGCCGGGGCCGGCCCCGGTAGGCCGGCCCCGGACCACCCGGGCCGGCTCAGAGAATCGGGACGAGCGGGTGGATCGCCGGCGCGGCGGCGAAGGCGTCCCCCGCCGCCTGCAGGGCCGCGGCGATGTGCGGGGTCTGCATGTGGGCGTCGAGGTCCTCCTGGGAGCGCCAGCGCTCGACCGTGACGAAGCTGAGCGGGTCCGCGGCGGAGCGGAACAGCTCATAGGCGAGGCAGCCCGCCTCCGCGCGCGTCGGCTCGACGATCCCGCGGAGGGCCTCCTCGAGTACGGCCTCAGATCCCGGCCGGGCGGTGAGGACGGCGACGACGTGCAGGTCGGACATGGGAGCTCGCGTTTCTGTCGGGAGGTGAGGACTTTCGTCGGCGCCCTCGGACGGCCGGCTCAGACCGGGCCGTCACCGCGACCGCGCGTGGGCCCCAGGAAGGTTATGTACCGACCGGCCACGCCGCGCCGGCCGCACGGTTTCCCACCGTGCCGGGCGGGTAGGAGGGGCGGGTGCACTCCACTCACAGCCAGCCGCGATGATCGACCCGTCCACCCTCCGCCCCGGGCGCCCGTTCCCCCAGGGCGCGACCTGGGACGGCGAGGGAACCAACTTCTCGCTCTTCTCCGAGCACGGTGAACGGGTGCTGCTGTGCCTGTTCGGAGACGACGGCGATGAGCAGCAGCTGGCCATCTATGACCGCACCGGCCACCAGCATCACGTCTACGTGCCCGGGATCGGGCCGGGCACGCGCTACGGCTACCGGGTCCACGGCCCCTACGCTCCGGCCGCCGGGCACCGTTTCAATCCGGCCAAGCTGCTGATCGACCCCTACGCGAAGGCGATCGAGGGAGCCGTCGACTGGGGGGCGGCGAGCGTGCTGCCCTACCAGGCCGACGGCTCAGAGGACGCCGACCTGGCCATCGACGAGACCGATGACGCGACGGCGATCCCCAAGTGCGTCGTCGTCGACCCGCGCTTTGACTGGGGCGAGGATCGCCTGCTCGAGCACCGCTGGTCGGAGACGATCATCTACGAGACCCACGTCAAGGGGTTCACGATGCGCCACCCCGACGTCCCCGAGCCGCTGCGCGGCACCTACGCGGGCCTCGGCTCTGAGCCGGCGGTCCGCTACCTGCAGCAGCTCGGCGTCACCGCCGTCGAGCTGCTGCCGGTCCATCACATCATCGATGAGAGCTTCCTGGTCGACCGCGGCCTGTCGAACTACTGGGGCTACAGCTCGATCGGATATCTCGCCCCCCACTCGGCCTACAGCGCATCGGGCGCCCGCGGGCAGCAGCTCAACGAGTTCAAGGCGATGGTGAAATCCCTGCACGCGGCCGGAATCGAAGTGATCATGGACGTCGTCTACAACCACACCGCCGAGGGCAACCATCTCGGGCCGATGCTCGCCTTCAAGGGGATCGACAACGCGAGCTTCTACCGCCTCAGTCCTGAGGACCCCCGCTTCTACATGGATTTCACGGGGACCGGCAACAGCCTCAACCACGTCCATCCGAGCGTGCTCGGGCTGATGATGGACTCGCTGCGGTACTTCGTCCTCGACTGCCACGTCGACGGGTTCCGCTTCGACCTCGCCTCCACGCTCGCCCGTGAGCTCTACGACGTCGACCGGCTGTCGGGCTTCTTCGACGTCATCCACCAGGACCCGGTCCTCTCCCAGGTGAAGCTGATCGCCGAGCCCTGGGACGTCGGGCCGGGCGGCTATCAGGTCGGCAACTTCCCGATCCTGTGGAAGGAGTGGAACGGCGCCTACCGCGACAGCGTCCGCGACTTCTGGCGGGGCCAGACCCCGGCGGCCGAGTTCGCTCGCCGTTTCACCGGCTCCTCGGACCTGTATGAGGGCGACGGCCGCAACCCGGAGGCGTCGATCAACTTCGTCTGCGCCCATGACGGGTTCACCCTGGCGGACCTTGTCGCCTACAACGACAAGCACAACGAGGCGAACCTCGAGGACAACCGGGACGGGACCGATGACAACCGCTCCTGGAACTGCGGGGCGGAAGGGCCGACCGACGACCCGGAGATCACCGCGCTGCGGGCCCGCCAGCAGCGCAACCTGATCGTCACGCTGCTGCTCTCCCAGGGGGTGCCGATGCTGCTCGGGGGGGATGAGTTCGGCCGCACCCAGGGCGGCAACAACAACGCGTGGTGCCAGGACAATGAGATCTCGTGGCTGGACTGGGAGGCCGCGGACGGGGACCTACGCGCGTTCGTCGCGGAGGTGATCGCCCTGCGCCGGCGCGAGCCGGTGTTCCGCCGCCGGGACTTCCTCCTCGGCGAACCGGGCGGCTCCGGGCTCGCCGACGTGATCTGGCTGCGTCCCGACGGGGAGGAGATGACCGACGGGGACTGGGAACGCGACGACGCCCACGCGCTCGCGGTGTTCCTCAACGGACAGGAGATCCCCACCCACGACCGGGAGGGCAACCCGATCGAGGGGGCGTCGTTCCTGATCGTCTTCAACGCCCACCACGAACCGATCACGTTCGCGATTCCCGACACGCTCACCGCGCCGTGGGAGACGGTGCTCGACACGGCGCGCGCCGCCACAGGGGACCGCCTCGGTAACGGCGACGGAGACGGGGAGCCGGACGCTGACAGGCTCGAGATCGAGGCGCGGTCGGTGCGGGTCCTGCGCCGGCGCTGACCGTCGTGGGCCCCCGTCCGGCGTCGACCGGAGCGACGCAATCGCGGGCGGGGTCCTACCGTGGGGGGCACATGACGACGTTTTCTGACCTCGCCCTCGGCGAGGAGCTGCTCCGGGCCCTCGCCGAGCTCGGCTATGAGGAGCCGACCCCGATCCAGGCCGAGACGATCCCGCCGCTGCTGGCGGGGACCGACCTGCTCGGACAGGCGGCAACCGGGACGGGCAAGACCGCCGCCTTCGCCCTCCCGCTGCTGCAGCGGATCCCGCTTGGCGGCCCACGCCCGGGCGCGCTCGTGCTCGTCCCGACCCGGGAGCTGGCCACCCAGGTGTCGGAGGCGATCCACAAGTACGGCCGCCACCTCGGCGCCCGCGTCCTCCCCGTCTACGGCGGCGCCCCGATCGTCCGGCAGATGAAGTCACTCGAACGCGGCGTCGACGTCGTCGTCGCGACCCCCGGACGGGCGATCGATCATCTCAGCCGACGGACCCTCGACCTCCGGGATCTGCAGGTCGTCGTCCTCGATGAGGCCGACGAGATGCTCGACATGGGCTTTGCCGAGGACATCGAGACGATCCTCGCCCAGACCCCCGCGTCCCGCCAGACCGTCCTGTTCAGCGCGACGATGCCCCCGCGGATCCGCCACATCGTCGACGAGCATCTCCGCGACCCGACGACGATCAGCGTCGGCCTCGGGCAGGCAACCCCGGGGGAGACCCCGCGGATCCGCCAGACCGCCTACGTCGTCAACCGCGCCCACAAGGCGGCGGCGCTCGGGCGCATCCTCGACGTCGAGCAGCCCGGGCAGGCGCTCGTGTTCTGCCGCACACGAGCGGACGTCGACCAGCTCACCGAGACCCTCAACGGACGCGGCTACCGCGCTGAGGCGCTGCACGGCGGTCTCAGCCAGGAGCAGCGCACCCGTGTCCTCAACCGCCTCCGCGCCGAGACCGCCGACCTGCTGATCGCCACCGACGTCGCCGCCCGCGGCCTCGACATCGAGTCGCTCACCCACGTCGTCAACTTCGATGTCCCGTCCGCGCCGGAGTCCTACGTGCACCGGATCGGCCGGGTCGGCCGGGCCGGACGTGAGGGGACGGCGATCACCCTCGCCCAGCCGCGCGAGCACCGGATGCTCAAGACGATCGAGCGCCTCACCCGCCAGCCGATCGCGATCGCGACCGTCCCGACCGTCGCGGACCTCCGCGCGCGCCGGCTCGAACTGACCCGGGCGGCGTTGCACGAGTCGCTGATCGAGGACGACCTCGAGCCCTTCCGGGTCGTCCTCGACACGCTGTCGGACGAGTTCGACCCGCTCAACATCGCGCTCGCGGCGATCAAGCTCGCCCATGAGGCGACCTCGGTCGGCGGCGAGGAGACCGACGAGGCGGAGATCCCGCAGATGACCCTGCACCCGGCGGGCAAGGAGGCGCCGGGACGGCGCCCGCCCCGGCGCACCGGCTCGGGCGACAGCGCCCGCATCTTCATCGGCCTCGGCCGCTCCGCCCAGGTCCGCCCCCAGGATCTCGTCGGCGCGATCACCGGGGAGAGCACCCTCTCGGGCCGCCAGATCGGCGCGATCGAGATCGCCGACCGGTTCAGCCTCGTCGAGGTTCCCCTCGACCGGATCGACGAGGTGATCCGCGCGCTGCGCAAGACGAAGCTCAAGGGCCGCAAGGCGACCGTACGGCGGGAGAAGTCAGACCGCCCGGACCGCTGAGGGCCGCGCTGGTGGCGGAGCTCGTCCATCTCGCCCTCGGCGGCACGATCTCGATGCGGGTGATCGACGGCCTTGCCGTCCCCGACCTCAGCGCCGCCGAACTCGCCCGGCGCGCCGGGATCACCACCACCCCGGTCGACCTCGCCACCGTCGGCGGTCCCCAGCTCACCTTTGCGACCCTCGTCGACCTCTCCGCAGCGATCGTCGCCGCCGAGGCCCGGGGAGCGGGCGGGGTGATCGTCACCCTCGGCACCGACGCGATCGAGGAGGTCGGCGCGTTCCTCGCCGACACCGGGCCGTGGCGGCTCAACGTCGTGATCACCGGGGCGATGGAGCCGGGAGCCGAGCCGGACTCCGATGCGGCATCGAACCTCCGGGACGCGGCCGCGGTCGCGCTCGGACCCCGGCTGCCCGAGCCGGTCGTCGTCTTCGCCGGGCGGGTACTGCTCGCCCGGGCGGCGGTGAAGGTGTCCGGCGTCGCCCGCGACGCCTTCCGCTCCCCGACCGTCCCGGCCTGGACGGTCAGCGAGGTGCGCGAAACCGGGGTTTTGACCGGGCACGCACGGACGGCGCTCAGTCTCGGCCGGCCCGGCCCCGCCGCCGTCGAGGTTCCAGTGCTGCTGAGCCTGCTTGCCGCCGCCCCCGACACCCCGGCCGCGACCGGGCCGTTCGCGCCCGCACTCGTCTGCGTCGCCTCGGGGGCGGGGAACCTCACGCCGCCGGTGGCGGCGATCGCCCAAGCCGCCCTCCACGCCGGTTCGGTGGTGGCGATCGCCACCCGTGCCGCGGACCGGCGCCTGTCACCCGGGTACGGCTATCCGGGCGGATCGGGGCTGCTCGCGGGCGCCGGCGGGGTGCTCGCTGCCGGGATGTCAGCGCCCCGACTGCGAATCTTCCTGATGGTCGGGCTCTCCCAGGGCCTGGTGGGCGAGCGGCTCCGCGACCGCCTGATCGCGCACCTCGACAGCCTCTGAACCGGGACCGGAACCGCCGGGGAACCCGCCGCTCACCCGGCGGTCGCGTGCGTAGCGCACCGCTTCTGTGGGTATTCCCGTTCGGGACATCGAGACCGGCCGACGCCCGTCGGCCCTGGCAAGGAGGATGCAATGATCGCGCTGGTTGCTCTGCTGTTGATCCTGGCGCTGTTTGGCGGACTTGGCTTCGCCGCCCACTTCCTGTGGATCGTCCTGCTCGTGGCCCTCGCCCTGTGGGTGCTCGGGTTCTTCGTCGGCGGCGTCGAGGCCGCGGCGGGCGCCGGTCGGCGCCGCTGGTACGGCCGCTGAGCTGAGTCTGTGACGCTCACGGGTGGTTCTGGGCGCGCCCACCGGGGCGCGCCCAGAATCGGAGCGTGTCCGCTCAGCGCTCCTGTGCGACGGCGGCGAGCCGGTCGATCAGCGCGTCACAGAAGACGGGCAGGTCATCCGGGTTGCGGCTGGAGATGAGCTCACCGTCGACGTGGACGGCCTCATCCACCCAGGTGGCGCCGGCGTTGCGCAGATCGGTCTGCAGGCTCGGCCAGGAGGTGAGCGTTCGCCCGCTGAGGACTCCGGCCTCAATCAGAGTCCAGGCTCCGTGGCAGATGACGGCGACCGGCTTGTCCGCCTCGAAGAAGCCGCGCACGAAGGAGACCGCCGCCTCATCGACGCGGAGCGCGTCCGGGTTGGCGACCCCGCCGGGCAGGACGAGCGCGTCAAAGGAGTTCGCGTGCGTGTCCGCCGCGGCGACGTCCGCGTCGATCAGGTCGCTCCGGTCGAGGTGGTTGAACATCTGCACCGGGCCGGATGCGAGCGAGACGAGCGTCGTCGCGGCACCGTCGCGCCGGACCGCGGCGAGCGGTGTCGTGAGTTCGGCCTGCTCGACGCCTTCGGTGAAGAGAAAGGCGACGCGGACACGATTGAGCTGACTGGTCATGGGCGACCTCCTGATGGCGGTGAACGGCACGGCGATGGGCGCCGTGGGCAGTCCCCGGCCCCAGGATCAGGCTTACCCGCCGCCGAGCGGAACGAACCCCGCCGGCGAGCCAGGCCACCACGGGGCGATCAGTCCCGCCACCACGCGTCAAGCACGCGCCGCCAGTTACGCCAGGCGATCGCCTCGCGCTCGCCGCGGTCAAAGCCCGCCTGGGCGAGCGCGGCGATGAGGAGCCCGAGCCCGGCGGCCGAGCCGAGCGCCGCGGGAACCGTCGTGCCGTCGAAGTCGGACCCGAGCGCGACGTGCTCGACCCCGATCCGGTCAGCCACGTAGCGGATGTGGTCGACGATCAGGCTGATCCCGAGCTCCGGGTCGACCCGGAAGCGAGGATCGAGGAAGTAGACGGCGAAGACGATCCCGACCAGGCCGCCCGAATCGCGGATCGCGTCGAGTTGGGCGTCGGTGAGATTGCGGGAGGTGAGCGCGAGCTCGCACGCGCCGGCGTGGGAGCAGACGAGCGGGCCCGGCTCGAGCGCGGCGACGTCCCAGAACCCGGCCTCGTTGAGGTGGGCGAGATCAACGAGCACCCCGAGCTCGGCACAGCGGGAGACGAGCCGCCGGCCCGCGGGCGTGAGGCCCGGGCCGGTGTCCGGCCCGGCGCCGAACCAGAACGGCACGCCGGAGCCGAACGCGTTCGGCCGGCTCCAGACCGGCCCGAGCGACCGCAGCCCGGCCGCATACCAGAGTTCGAGGGCGGCGAGCTCCGGATCGATCGCCTCCGCCCCCTCCAGGTGCAGCACCGCCACGGGGGTCCCCATCTCCGGGGCGGCGAAGGCGTCGTCGAAATCGGCGATCCCTCGGGCGATCGTCACCTCACCGGCCCGTTCGAGCGCGAACAGGCGACCGGCGGCTGTCGCCGCGGCGTCGACGGCGCGAGCATGGGGCAACGGCGAGGCGAACGGTCGGCGCAGAACGCCGTCCTCCCCACGGCGCAGCCGGACGGGATTGCGGGCCGACTCGCTGAAGACGGCGAAGATGCCACCCCGCATCCCGCCCGCGCGCATCCGCGGAAAGTCGACGTGGCCCTGATCGCTGCCGGAGGCCAGTTGCCCATGGTGCTCGGCGGTGAGCGCGTCATTGTGACCGTCGAAGATCGGGATCTCCATGGAGACGATGGTGACAGTCTGAGGGGACGGCTCCGGGGGACGCCCGCGGGACGCGCGTCCGTCCCGCATCACGCGAGGTTTGCGATGGCCTGCACGCCCCGAGCTCATCCCCTTGACGGTTGCTGCCCCCTGGGGCTCGTCAAAAATGCGAACGTTGCCGATAGTAGAGAGATGCGGGACATCCCGGATAAACAGCGGCTGTCATGGCTATGCCGCACCCAGGCCGAGCGCGACCGTGCGGTCGACATGGAGCCACGCCTGCGGCCGCTGCGCCAGCTCGCCTTCGGGCTGCTCGCCGCCGCGCTGCTGGTCTGCGGCCCCTGGGTCGGCTGGTGGACCCTCGCGCCGCTGCTCGGCGCCGGTATCGCCTTCACCCTCACCGACCGCGGCCTGGAGAGCTCCGGCCGTCCCGAGTATCGCCTCGCCGCGGCCTGGTGCGTCGCCGAGCTGGCGATCGCCGCCAGCGTCGCCCTGACGGGCGGGCCCCACAGTCCGGCGCTGGCCTGGATCGTCCTTCCCGTCGTCACCCTCCCCGCGCGCTTCGACCGCCGCGGCGTCCTCGCCGGCAGCGCCCTCGCCGGAGTTCTCATCCTCGCCAGCTCCCTCGGCGTCGACCCGGCGGCGGTCATCGCCGACCCGGCGAGCGTCGTCTTCGCCCTCGCTCTGCTCGGTGCCATCGCGCTGCTCTCAGTGGCGCTCATGCACTCGGATCTCCAGCATCGCCGCGAGTCGGTGATCGACCCGCTCACGAGCATGCTCAACCGCCACGCCCTCAACGGACGCGTGGACGAGCTGCGTGACCAGGCCAGGGTCGTCCATCAGCCGGTCGGCCTCATCGTCGGTGACCTCGACCACTTCAAGCAGATCAACGACACCCACGGCCACGCCACGGGGGACGCCGTCCTGCGCGACGTCGCCTACTCCCTGCGCAAATGTCTGCGCGCCTTCGACCTCGCCTACCGCCTGGGTGGCGAGGAGTTCCTCGTCCTTCTGCCCGGAGCCGACCCGGACCAGGCGGCGCACGTCGCCGAGGCGCTGCGCGCGACCATCGATGCTGGACAGCCGGGCGGACTGGCCGTGACGATGTCCTTCGGGGTGAGCGCCAGCCCTCCGGACTCCTTCGACTACAACGAGGTCTTCCGGGCGGCCGACGCTGCGCTGTACGCAGCCAAGGCCGGCGGTCGCAACCGGGTGGAGGTCGCCGGGGCCATCCCCGTCCGGTGAGGTTTCGGCGCTCGGGTGCGAGCGCCGCAGATCTCGGCCCCCGGCTGAGGCCACCGCTCAGCCGGCATCCGCGCGCACCCGAGCCTGGAGGCGGCGCATCCCGGCGAGCCAGCGGTCGGGATTCTCGGCCTTGGCGCGGATGAAGTCGGCGACCTCGGGGTGGGGCAGGATGAGGAAGCGCTCGGCGCCGATGGCGGCGATCACGTCCTCGGCGACGTGCGCGGGGTCGAGGATCGCCCCGGCGGCCATCACCGTCCGCGCCGCCAGACCCCACGCCCCTTCCGTCGACCCCGCCTCGGCGAAGCCGCCCAGCGGCGTGTCCACCCCCATCGGGCACAGGCAGCTGACCCGGACGCCCCGGTCGCCGTAGGTGATCGCCAACCACTCGGCGAAGGCGACCGCGGCGTGCTTGGAGACCGTGTAGGCGACATCGCCGATCTGGCTGAGCACGCCCGCGGCCGAGGCGGTCGAAACGAAGTAGCCCTCCCCGCGAGCCAGCCAGGCCGGGAGCAGGCGCCGGGCGGCGTGGACGTGAGCCATCAGGTTGACCTCGAGCACCCGGCGGAACTCGGCGTCCTCACTCTCCAGCCCGGTGCCGCACGCGATCCCCGCGTTGGCGCAGAAGATGTCGATCACGCCGAAGCGCGCCTCCACCTCGCTGATGAGCGCGTCCAGTTGAGCCGGGTCGCTCACATCCACGCCCACCCCGAGGGAGGGCACGTCGAGTTCGTCCGCCACGGTGTTGGCGCCCTCCGCGTCGAGGTCGGCGACGACGACCGCGCCGACGGGCTCGGCACCGCAGCGCCGAACAAGGGCTCTTCCGATCCCCGAGGCTCCACCGGTGATGATCACCACACGCCCGTCGAGGTTCACGCTCGTCTCCTCTTTCGTTGGTCGGTGCCCATGCTCGCAGGCGGCCGCTCCCGTGACAGCCACCATGCCCGGGGCCGGGGCCGGGGCCGGGGGCGGTACGGCGGGCACGGGGGCGGTACGGCGGGCCGGGCCGTGGACGGGGCGCCGATCCCGCTAGGGTGCGAAGGGATGTCGCTGATCGTGTTCCGGTCACCACTGCGCCCGCGCCCGAGCGCCGGGCCCCTGGGGAGCACCCGGTGAGCTGGACCGTTGACATCGCGGCTCCCACCGAGCCGCGACACGATCTCCTTGATCCGTTCGCCCCCGCGGTGCTCGCGGCCCTCGACCGGCCGGCGCTGCAGCAGCCGTCCTGGCCCGACCCCGAGCAGGCCTCCCGGGTACGCGGTGTGCTTGAGGCGGTGCCTCCGATCGTCGTCGCCGCCGAAGTCGACACGCTCCAGGCTCGCCTCGGGGCGGTCGCCCGCGGGGAGGCGTTCCTGCTCCAGGGCGGCGACTGCGCCGAGACCTTCGTCGACAACACCGAGGCCCAGCTACGCGCGACGATCCGCACGCTGCTGCAGATGGCCGTCGTGCTCACCTACGGCGCGGAGATGCCGGTGGTGAAACTCGGGCGCTACGCGGGCCAGTACGCCAAGCCGCGAAGCTCCGACACCGACTCCTCCGGCCTGCCCTCCTACCGCGGGGACATGGTCAACTCACTCGAGCCGACCCCCGAGGCCCGCCGTCACGATCCAGGCCGGATGATCCGCGCCTATGCGAACGCCGCCGCGGCGATGAACCTCGCCCGCGCGGTCACCGGCGCGGGCCTGGCCGACTTACACCACCTGCAGGAGTGGAACATGGACTTCGTGCTCCGGTCGGGCGCGGGGGAGCGCTATGAGCGGCTGGCGACCGAGATTGACCGCAGCCTGCGCTTCATGGCCGCCTGCGGGGTCGATGACGGAGCCCTGCGCACCGTCGAGCTGTTCGCCAGCCATGAGATGCTCGTGCTCGACTATGAGCGCGCGCTGCTTCGGGTCGCGGGTGATCGCCTCTACCTGCTCTCGGCCCATCAGGTGTGGGTCGGTGAGCGGACCCGTCAGCTTGACGGCGCCCACGTCAGCCTGGCGGCGCTGATCGCCAACCCGGTCGGGGTGAAGATCGGGCCGAACACCACGCCAGGCCAGGCCGTCGAACTCGTCGAACGCCTCGACCCCGACCGCGTCGACGGGCGGGTCACCCTCATCTCGCGCATGGGCAACGCGGCGATCCGTGAGCGGTTGGCGCCGATCATCGAGGCGGTGAACGGCTCAGGCCACCGGGTCGTCTGGCAGTGCGACCCCATGCACGGCAACGGCGAGGAATCCCCGACCGGTCACAAGACACGGCGCTTTGACCGCATCCTCGACGAGCTCGAGGGGTTCTTCGAGGTGCACGAGCAGCTCGGCACCCACCCCGGCGGCATCCACGTCGAACTCACCGGCGAGAACGTCACCGAGTGTGTCGGCGGCGCCCAGATGATCACCTTCGGTCAGCTCGAATCCCGCTATGCGACCGCCTGTGACCCTCGCCTCAACCCCGAACAGGCGTTGGAGCTCGCTTTTCTCGTCGTCGAGATGCTGCGCCGGCGGGGCGCCCGGACACCAGAGGCGCGGGCCGGCTCACCCTCCGCGTGAACGGCCGCCAGGCCGGCCGGCGGACCGGCCGGCGGACCGTCACCCGACCCAGCGAGAGAATCCTCACGGACTCTTTAAGGCGATTCGGTCCTCGACCTTGCAAGATGTACGCGTGCGCGTAGCGATCGTCTCTGAGGTCTTTCTCCCCGCCGTCGACGGGGTCGTGACCCGGTTGATGCGCACCCTCGAGGAGTTCAGCGCCGGTGGCGATGACGTCGTCCTGATCGCACCGCGGGCCGGGGCGGTGCTCAACGACTATGCCGGCATCCCGGTGATCGGCGTCCCCGAACTGCGTCTGCCTCTCTACCCGGATGGCGAAGGGTACCCACCCAAACGGGTGGCTCTGCCCGGCCCGGCGCTCGGACGGGTTCTGCGCAGCGTCCGCCCCGATCTCATCCACGCGATCAACCCGGTGCTGCTCGCCGCCGGCGCGGTCGCCCACGCCCACCAGCGCCGACTGCCGCTGGTCGCCTCCTACCACGCGAACCTGGCGACGTACGCGAACCTGTACCGGATCGGCTGGCTGTCGGGGGCTGGCTGGCGCTACATCCGCATGCTGCACAACAACGCCGACGTCAACCTGGCGACGTCCGCGGCCACGGCCGAACTGCTGCGCCAGCAGGGGGTCGAACGGGTCGACCTGTGGCCCTATGGCATTGAGACCGAGCGCTTCTGTCCGGAGAAGCGCTCGCCGCAGTGGCGCGACCGGCTCAGCGGCGGAGCGGCTGAGGAGCTTCCGGTCCTGCTCTACGTCGGCCGGCTCGCGAAGGAGAAGACGGTGGAGCGGCTGCTCGAAGCGGCCCAGCGCCCCGACGCGCGCCTGGCGATCGTCGGCGACGGTCCCCTGCGCCAGGAGCTCGAACAGACGTTTTCCGGTACCGGCACGACCTTTCACGGCTTTCTCGGCGGCGAGGACCTCGCCCAGGCCTACGCATCGGCCGACGTCTTCCTCATGCCCAGTGAGACCGAGACGCTCGGATTCGTCACGCTCGAGGCGCAGGCCTCCGGTCTCCCGGTGATCGCCGCCGAAAGTCCCGCCGCCCGGGAGCTGATCGCCCACGGCGATGACGGCCTGCGTTACGCCCCGGCGTCACCGGGCGCACTCAACGCGGCGGTCGACACGCTCGTCCGGGACCCTGAGCTGCGTGCCCGCATGGGGCGCACGGGACGGGAGAAGGCGGTCGGGGCGACCTGGGCACGGGCGACCGACGTCCTGCGGGGGCACTACCGCCGCGCTTACGAGGCCCACGCCGCCGACCCGCGGGGTCTCGCGGCGTGACCGAGCCACTCACGCCGGGGGTGTCGCACCGGCGCGGACGGCGGGCCTCGATTGTCGCCCTGGCGGCGCTGGCGATCCTCGTCGTTCTCGGGGTCACCCGCATTCACCTGTCCGACGCCGCTGCCGCCCTTGGACACGCCTCCCCCGGCTGGGTCGCGGTGGCCGTCGTCGTCTTTGCCGGATCCTTCTTCGCCCGGGCCGAATCCTGGAGCGCGGTGCTGCACGCCGCCGTCCCCGGCTCGGACATCGCGCGGCGGACCGTCACCCACAGCCTCCTCATCGGCATGGCCGCCTCGACGCTCGCGCCCGCCCGGGTCGGAGAGGGCGTCCGCACCTGGCTGGTCGCCCGTCGCATCAGCTGCCCGGACGGGGTAATGACCGTGCTCGGCACCGTCCTCGCCCAGACGCTGTTCAACGTCGTCGCGCTCGCGCTGCTCGCCGTCGTCACTCTCAGCGCGCTCAGCACACACGGCTGGTCGCTCTCCTCGGTCGCGATCGTCGTCGCACTCCCGGCGGGCGTCGGCCTGCTGCTGCTCCTCACCGCCCGGCACCGGCGGACCGGCGCCGGCGTACCCCTTCCGGCGCCGGGTGCCTCGCGGAGGACCCGGTTCACCGCCTGGGTGCTCGCTCGCCTGGCCGGCGCCGGCCGCGGCCTGACCGTCTGCACCCAGCCGGCCGGACTCGTGCACGCCGGCGGAACCCAGCTGCTCGCCTGGGCGCTGCAGTGGGCGGCTGCCGACAGCGTGCTGCTCGCCCTCCACCTGCATCTCCACGCCGCCCCGGCGGTCGCGGCGGCAGCGGTGCTGCTCGCCGTCAACCTCACTGCGATCCTTCCGGTCACCCCCGCGAACGTCGGCGTGTTCCAGGCCGTCTGCATCGCGGTGCTCACCCCGCTCGGGGTCGGGGCCGGGGCCGCGCTCGCCTACGGACTGCTGCTGCAGGGGATCGAAGTCGTCCTCGCCCTCACCCTCGGAGCGGCCGCGCTCGTCCGTGAGGGCCTCTCCCTACGGGACGTCGGCACCCGGGAGGGACGCCGGCGCCTCGCGCTCGCCCGCGGCTGATGGCCGTTTGATCGAGGGCTCGAGCGTTCCCTCCGCGGTGTCGGAGCCGAGGCCGATGATCGGGGCGTTATGGTCTCGGTCCACCGGATCTGGCGAGCCGCCGTGGCGGTCACCATCACCTTGGCGGGCACCGCAACCCTTCCGGCGCTCGCTCGAGCACAGACCCTGCCGGCGGCCGCGCCGAGCGCGTTCAACGAGACCCCGGACTGTCCGGTCTCCCCCACCAGACCGGTCTGCGCCTGGAACGTCCCCGTCGACGCCGCCAATCTGTTCACCGCCACCGACTACGGCCAGTGCCCCTACTGGGCGGTGGAGAAGTACCCGGCCCTGTTCCTCGACGCGCTCGCCAGTGATCCGCTCGCCAGCGACTGGGACGGCGGCACCTGGGCCGAGCACGCCAAACTGGAGGGCCTGCCGATCTCCCGTACCCCCGCCTCCGGGGACCTCGCCGTCTGGGGGGGCACATCCTCAGACTCGGCGGGTCACGTCGCTTACGTGGAGGCGGTGACGGGCAGCGGGATCATCGTCTCGCAAATGGACGGCGACTCCCAGCCACCATTCCCACCCCGGCAGGGCTCGACCGAGTGGATCTCCAACGCCAACCTCGCCTACTTCGCCCAGACCTTTGACGTTCAGTTCATCGTCACCGGCGACCCGAGCACAACCCCGCTCGCCTTCCTTGAGAAGCCCGCCGCCGCGGTGAGCGCCCCTCCGGTCACCGAGTCCGCCACTCCTGCCGACACCGCACCGTCCGAGGTGGCCAACCCTCCGGGGAACACGAGCCGCGCGGCGGCGTCCGCGGCGCGGCTGCGGGCGCGAGCGCGGGCCGCTCGGGCCCACCGCCAGCAGACCGCTCGGGTGCGTCCGCGGCGCGGCTGCGGGCGCGAGCGCGGGCCGCTCGGGCCCACCGCCAGCAGACCGCTCGGGTGCGGGCGCGGCGGGCTCGGGCGCGGCGGGCTCGGGCGCGCCGTGACGGCGAGGACGGGGCGGTCAATCATGGGGCTTCACCGGCGGTGCTGTGAAGGGTGCGGCGGGCGCTGGTCCACGCGAGACCTGCGGTAGTGTGGGGTCCGATGAAGGCGGCGATCTACCGGTCCGGCGGCAGCCCCGACGTTCTCGAGTTGGCGGACGTTCCCACCCCTGAGCCCGGACCGGGAGAGGTTCGCGTGCGCATGGTGTGTGCCGGGGTCAACCCCACCGACTGGAAGGCTCTCGCCACCGCGACGGGCGCACCGGAGGGGTTTGCCATCCCCGTTCAGGACGGAGCTGGCGTGATCGACGCCGTCGGTCCCGGCGTGGCGCCAGACCGCCGCGGAGAGCGCGTGTGGGTGTTGCTCGCCGCGCACTCGGGGCGCTGGGGCACCGCCGCGGAGTACAGCGTCGTCCCGGCCGACCGAGCCGTCCCGCTCGCCGCGTCGGCGAGCTTTGAGCTCGGCGCCTCCCTCGGCGTCCCGGCCCTCACCGCGTGGCACTGCCTGTCCCCGGACGGCCGCCCGCTGCACGGAGCGTCGGTGCTCGTCAGCGGAGGCGCGGGAGCGGTCGGCAACATGGCGATCCAGCTCGCTCGCTGGGCGGGCGCGGGCCGAGTGGTGGCGACCGTCAGCGGCCCCGACAAGGGCCGATTGGCTGCCGGGGTCGGCGCCGACCACGTGATCACCTACACCGACGACGACGCCATCTCCCAGATCCAGGCGGCAGCCCCGGAGGGAATCGACCGGTTCGTCGAGGTCGCCCTCGACACCAACCTCGACCTCGACCTCGCCGTCGCCGCCCCACACGCCCGCCTGGCCTGTTATGCCGCCACCCCGGACACCGTGGTGGCCATGCCGGTGCGCGCCCTGATGGCGGCCAACCTCACCGTCTCCTTCATGCTTCTCTACACCGTCACGCCGGGGGAGCTCGGCGCGGCGGTGCGCGCCATCAGCGCCGCTGTCGCGGCCGGGGCGCTCTCCCCCCTTCCCTTCCACCGCTTTCCGCTCGCCGACGCCGCAGAGGCCCTCGCAGCGGTCCGTGACGGGGCCGTCGGCAAGATCCTGATCGACCTGCCCGGCGCCTGAGCGCCGCCATCTGTCGATCCGCCGGTCTGTCGATCTGTAGTGATCGCCTGAGCTGCCCGATACAGACGAGGCATGCCTCGCGTCCGTCTCACCGTCGCCCCTCTCGGCGCGTTGCTGTGCGCCATCGGGGAGGCGGCGGTGACGGTCGCCATCACAGTCGCGCTCCTGGCCGCTCCGCCGGCGCAGGCGGCCCTTGTCACCCGGCGGATCGGAGTCGCCCCGGCACTCCCCGCCGGCGCCCGCCAGGTCGGAGTCCTGGCGGCGGACACCAGGCTGGCGATCGACATCACCCTCCAGCCGAGGAACCCCGTCGCGCTCGCGGCGTACGCGGCGGCCGTTGCCTCCCCGCGTGATGCCCATTTCCACCACTACCTCACGCTCGCCGGCTTTCGGCGCCGGTTCGGGCCGACCGCCAGCGCGGTGCGCGCGGTCCGGCGGGCGCTCGTCCGTGCCGGCCTCACCCCGGGGGCCCTCAGCGCGAACGGGCTCAGTCTGCTGATCCGTGCCAGCGCCGCACGGATCGACCGTGCGCTCGGTCTGCGGCTGATCGCCGTTCACCTCCCGGACGGACGGCTCGCCGTGACCAACACCGCCGCCCCACGCTTCCGCGCGACCGTCAGCGGCCTGATCCAGGGCGTCGTCGGTCTCAACACGCTTGTGGTGCCCCACGCCCTCGGTCTCCTGCGCCCGCGCGGCGCCGGGCAAGCGCACGGGAATCTGCGCGGCGCGGCCGCGCAGGCCCACCTCACGGGCGCACCGGCCCCCTGCACGAGCGCGACGGCGACCGCGAGCGCTGATGGCGCCTATACCGCGGACGAGATCGCCTCCGCCTACGGCTTCAGCAGCCTCTACGGCGCCGGTGACACAGGGGCGGGTCAGACCGTCGGCCTGCTTGAGCTCGAGTCCTACGCACCGTCGGACATCAGCGCCTTCCAGAGCTGCTACGGCACCAACGCGCCCGTCAACACGATCACCGTCGACGGGGGACCCGGCGGACCGGCCGCCGGGCAGGGTGAGGCGGCACTCGACATCGAGCAGATCACAAGTCTGGCGCCGGGGGCATCTGTCGATGTCTATGAGAGCCCTGACACGGGCACGGGGGTCCTCGACGGCTACCAGCAGATGATCGATAACCCGACCGTCACCGTGATCTCAACGTCCTGGGGGGAGTGTGAGAGCGACGCCACCAGCGCTCTGCTTTCGGCTGAGTCGACTCTGTTTCAGGAGGCCGCGACGCTCGGCAAGTCCGTGTACGCCGCCGCCGGCGACAATGGATCGACTGACTGCTACGGGTCCGACGGCACCGCCGCGCTCGCCGTCGATGACCCCGGGTCCCAACCCTACGTCACAAGCGTCGGGGGTACCTCGCTACCCTCCGCCTCGGCCCCGTCTACCCAGGTCGCCTGGAACGACTCGAACCTCAGCAATGGTTCCGGTGGTGGCGGGATCTCCTCCGCCTGGCCGATGCCGAACTATCAGGCGGGCGCCCCGGCCGCCCTCGGGGTCGTCTCGCCGTTCTCTTCGGGCCGCCCCTGCGGCGCCATCAGCGGCGACTGTCGCGAGGTGCCAGACGTGTCAGCCGATGCCGATCCCCAGACCGGTTACGTCATCTACTGGAACGGAAGCTGGGGCGCGATGGGCGGCACAAGCGCGGCGGCACCGCTGTGGGCGGCGCTCACCGCCCTGACGAACGCCTCCAGCGCCTGTCACGGCAGCA
Organism: Conexibacter sp. DBS9H8; assembly: GCF_023330685.1. Taxonomy (GTDB): domain Bacteria; phylum Actinomycetota; class Thermoleophilia; order Solirubrobacterales; family Solirubrobacteraceae; genus Palsa-465. Next base: position 1,357,230 of record NZ_CP097128.1, on the reverse strand, counting down.
CGGTCGGCTTTGCCAACCCCACCCTCTACGCACTCGCGGGCGATCCGACGGTCTATCGCAGCGCCTTCACCGACATCACCGCCGGCAGCAACGACTACACCCCGTCCGGATACACAGGCGGACTGTACCCCGCCACGACCGGGTTTGACATGGCCACCGGGCTGGGGGCGCCCCAAGCAGCCACGCTCGCCCCCGACCTCTGCAACCCGTCCCTCGCGCTGACGGCGACGGCAAGCGGGAGCGGGACCGGGACGACGAGCGGGAGCGGGAGCGGGACGACAAGCGGGACCGGGACGGCAAGCGGGACCGGGACGGCAAGCGGGACCGGGACGACAAGCGGGACCGGAACGACAAGCGGGACCGGAACGACAAGCGGGACCGGAACGACAGGCACGGACAGCGGCCCGAGCCCGGGCACCCCAGTGGCCTGTCGCCCCGAGTCGATCCGGATCGGCCCGTTCCGTCGCGTACTGCTCCTCGACCGGCGCCGGCATCAGATCGTCATCGCCTTCCCGCTCGCCCTGCCGCGCGGTTGTGCTGCGGAGACGCTGACCCTGCGCCGCCTCATCCACACGACCGAGCCCGGCCGGCTGCGCGGACGCGACCGCCTCAGCATCGAGATCTTCAACCGCAGCGGAGATTGGTTGGCGACCCTGCGCACCCTCAGTGGCAGCCAGGCCGCGACCGGCACCGTCGGGGTCAGCCTGAAGCAGTTCGCGGGCCGCGCCCTCATCCTCGGCCTGGTCGCCAGCCGGAGCGGGCGGGCGAGCACCCGCTTTACGATCCTCGGAATGACACTGAGCTGGCACTGACCCGTCCGCTGTCGGAGGTCGTCCAGAGTCGTGTTCAGTCACAGCGAGGACGGTCCGGGCCGGCCTGGGACACACATCCCCAAGGGCACCCGGCGGCGCGGGATCAGCCGCGTCGGGCGACGGCGATCTGCAGGGACGCCGGCGCCTCAGGCGACCGCAGCCGCTTGCGGCGCCCGAACCGGAGCCCGTGCGCTGCGGGGTCGATCTGCAGCAGCGCCGGCGTCGACACGAGCACCTGACCCGGGCGTGCCGCGGCACCCACGGCGGCGACGACGCTCACGTCCACTCCGACGTAGTCCCCGCGCAGCCGGCGGGGACGGCCCCAGTGCACCCCGATCCGCAGGCGCACGCGGGTGCCGTCGACCTCAACGAAGAGCACCGCGTCCTGGATGTCGAGGGCCGCCGCCACTGCCGACTCCGCGGTACTGAAGCTCGCGATGATCCCGTCCCCGAGCCGCCGCACGATGCGCCCCTGATGGGCCTCCACGCAGGCCTGGACCGTGTTGGCAACGGCGCGCAGCACCTCCACGGTCACCTCGTCTCCGACGCGCAGGGCGAGGGAGGAAGAGTCGACGATGTCCGCGTAGAGCAACGCCATCTCACGCTCACCGCGGCCCCGCCCGGTCGCCTCCGCGAGTGACTGCCACAGCTGCAGGCCCGCCAGCCCGACCTCAGCGACGACGCTGTCGGGCTCCGGCGTCAGCGTCGCCACGCTTTCCACCAGGTAGGCGAGCGTCGGGGCTCCCGCAGTGGAGAAGGCGTCGCCGAACTCGGGGTCCCCCGGGAGCCGACGCCGCAGCCGGCGGACGGTGAGCAGCAGGGCGGGCTGGCGGTCAAGACCGGCGAACGCTCCACGCAGTCGGCTCAGGAGGCGGCGGGACCCGCCGGGGTGGGCGGAGATCGGTCTGAGCGGAGGGTCGCCGGCCATCGGCCTGGCGATCCTACCGGGGAGCGCCCGAGGGCCACCTCCGCGAGAGCAATGGCGGGAGCAGGATTCGAACCTGCGAAGGCGTAGCCAGCGGATTTACAGTCCGCCCCATTTGACCGCTCTGGAATCCCGCCGGGAGTCGAGCCGGACCGAGTGTATTAAGCCCGGCGCCGATGTGCTCACCCGCCGCCCACTCACGCGCCTGACCGCCCGCCCACCGCCCGACTGTGTGGCGGGGCACCCCGCGTCAGGAGGCGTCGCGCAGCCGTTGGGCCTCGGGCAGGGACTCGAGCTTCTTGAGGGTGTGGTTCTCGATCTGGCGGATCCGCTCGCGCGTGACGTTGAAGGTCCGTCCCACCTCCTCGAGCGTGTAGGGACGTTTCCCGCTCAGGCCGTAGCGCAACTCGATCACCTCCCGCTCCCGCTGGGGGAGCGCCGCGAGCGCGCGGCGGAGGTTCTCCTTGCGCAGGTGCTCGGCCGCCTGTTCAAAGGGCGACTCCTGGGAGAGGTCCTCGACGAAGTCACCGAGCTGGGAGTCCTCCTCCTCTCCGACGGGACGCTCGAGCGAGATCGGCGCAAGCGACATCGCGAGGATGTCCCGAACCTCATCCGTTGTCATCTCGACCTCGGTGGCGATCTCCTCGGGGCTGGGATCCCGACCGAACTGCTGGAGCAGCTGGCGTTCGGCCCGGCTCACGCGGTTGAGCTTCTCGATCATGTGGACTGGGATCCGGATCGTCCGGCCCTTGTCGGCGATCGCGCGGGTCACCGCCTGACGGATCCACCACGTCGCGTACGTCGAGAACTTGTAGCCGCGTCGGTAGTCGAACTTCTCAACCGCCCGAATCAGCCCCATCGATCCCTCCTGGATGAGATCGAGGAACGTCAGCCCGCGCCCGAGATAGGACTTTGCGATCGAGACGACGAGACGCAGGTTCGCCTCGATCATCTGCTGCTTGGCCGTCATGTCCCCGCGCTCGATCCGCTGCGCGAGCTCCACCTCCTGCTCCTTGGTCAGCAGGGGCACCCGCCCGATCGAGCGGAGGTAGAGCCGCAGCGAGTCGAGCGAGGGCTCGACGGTCAGATCAAGCTGGGCGCGGCGCTGAAAGCCGCGCGGGTCCGAGAGGAAACTCTGCTCCTCATCCACGGCCGCGGTGCTCTCACCCGGGCCATCACTCTCCTCGGCGTCGTCGGCGACCTCGCCCAGCAGCGACTCTTGTTCCTCGATGGTGCCTCCGTCGAGCAGAACCCCGGCGTCGTTCACAAATGCTCCTCTCTGGTCTCTCCCTCGATGAGACTGAAGGAGTCTTACCACAACTGTCCGACGGGACCTAATCCGGTCCGGTCCCCGACCGGCCCGGGCCGCAGGCTCGGGGTGCCGCATTCAGCCGAGCGTGGGCCGACCGCTGCGATGTGCCAACCTTCCCGGTGGGGGTCGACCTTCTGGCCCGGAGCCCCGGCTGTTTCCTGACGATCTCTACCCTTCAGGCTCCATGGCTCTCACCTCGCACTCTCTCGATGTTCAGGCGCGCACGCCCGCTGTCGCGCTGAGTCTCTCCCAGGTCGGGGTCACCGGCGTGGAGAAGGTCATTCGACTCAACCAGGACGGCACCGAACAGCTCTTCTGGGCCCGGTTCGAGTGTGTGGTCGAACTCGGCCCCAACCAGAAGGGCGCGCACATGTCGCGCTTTGAGGAGGTCGTCAACGAGGCGATCGGAGAGGTCGTGCTCGGCGAGTCGGGCTTCAAGGCCGAGACCCTTGCGGAGCGGATCGCCGTGCTCGTGCGCGAACGCCAGCGGGCCCGCCGGGCCGAGGTGAGCGTCACCGCCCGGTTCCCCGAGCACAAACCGGCTCCCCTGTCGGGCATCCAGACCCAGGAGCTCTACACGCTGCACGGGCTCGCGGTGGCGAGCGAGACCGGCACACGCCGGCTGATCGGTGTCACCGCCCAGGGGATGACCGCCTGCCCGTGCGCGCAGGAGATCATCACGGCCGGCGCGCGGGAGCGTCTGGAGGCTGACGGTTTCTCCGAGGAGGAGATCCTGCGCATTCTTGACGCCGTTCCGGTGGCCACCCACAACCAGCGTGGCCTCGGGACGCTCTACATCGGCCTGCCTGAGGGCTCACGCGAGGAGATCGACGCGCGGCTGCTCGTCGAGATCGTCGAATCGTCGATGTCCTCGGAGATCTACGAGCTGATGAAGCGCACCGACGAGGCCCACGTCGTCGAGAAGGCCCACCGCAAGCCGCGGTTCGTCGAGGACTGCGTGCGCGAGATGGTCAAGGGCGTGATCGACCGTCTGCCCGAGCTGGAGGATCGCGCCTTCCTCTCCGCCCGCCAGGAGAACCTCGAGACGATCCACCAGCACAACGTCGTCGCCGAGCGTCACGGCCTGCTCGGGGAGATCCGTTCAGAGCTGGACAGCGGCGAGCCCTCGACCGCTCACACGAGCCGCCGGGCCTGGCTCGACGCGGCCGCCTGAGGCCCGTCGGATTCCGGCGTGGTTGCGGGCCCCGTCGAGCCCGCTTTGACCCCACCCCCACCGTCACCGGTCCCGTCGAGCCCGCGGGCGGCCACCCAGAAGTACTCGGCCCCGGAGACGACGGTGACCGCGACGGTGACATAGAGGACGAGGTGGACCCAGACGGGGTAGTGCTGGGCCCGCGCGGGGTGGCGACTGTGATCGAGGATGAGCACGAGCACCATGGCGATCTGGCAGACCGTCTTGACCTTGCCGAACCGGCTCGCGGCGATCACGACCCCCTGCAGGGCCCCGACGGCGGCCCGGAGTACGGTCACTGCGAACTCGCGCGCGATCACGACCATCGCCACCCATGCGGCGAGGCGGTCCAGGGAAACGAGCACGACCATCGACGAGATGATCAGCAGCTTGTCGGCGATCGGGTCGAGCAGCTTGCCGAGATTGGAGACGATCTCATGCCGGCGGGCGAGCCACCCGTCGAGGCCGTCGGTGAAGCTCGCGATGCAGAACACGATCGCGGCGAGCACGTCCCCGTCGCCGGTCTTGAGGAGGAGCGCGAGCACGAGCACCGGCACGAGCGCGATCCGGACGACGGTCAGCGCGTTCGGGACGTGCCGATGCATCCTCCGATCTTGTCAGCTTCGTGCCGGAAACCGGCGTCGATCGGTTCGGCCCGACCCCGCGTACCCGCTAGGGTTCCTCCCATGCCCCTAGTTCCCATGGTCATTGAGCGCACCGCCCGCGGGGAGCGCGAGTTCGACATCTACAGCCGGCTGCTGAACGAGCGGATCATCTTCCTCGGCACGGCGATCGATGACACGGTCGCGAACCTCGTCGTCGCCCAGATGCTGCACCTCGAGTCATCGGACCCGGACAAGGACATCTCGCTCTACATCAACTCCCCGGGCGGGTCGATCTATGCGGGCCTGGCGATCTACGACACGATGCAGTTCATCAAGCCCCAGGTGCAGACCCTGTGCGTCGGGATCGCGATGTCGATGGGGTCGCTGCTGTTGATGGCCGGAGCCAAGGGCAAGCGCTTTGCGCTTCCCAACAGCCGGATCCTCATCCACCAGCCGTCCGCGGGCTTTGAGGGGCAGTCGACCGACATCGAGATCCACGCCCGGGAGATCCTCGCGATCCGGCGCCGAACCGATGAGATCTACGCCCACCACACGGGGCAGCCGATCGAGCAGGTTCACGCCGACATGGAACGCGATCGGTTCTTCAAGGCGGAGGAGGCCGTCGCCTACGGTCTCATCGACAAGGTCATCGCCAACCACTGACAGGTAAGTTTCCGTCCATGCCCGACATCGACGAATACGACGACGACGACCTCGACGGCGCCGCCTACCGAGACGCCGAGTTCGACGATCCCGACGACCTCGACGAGGACGAGGACGAGGACGCCGACGAGGACGCCGACGACGACTGAAGCCCCGCCCTGCCCGCCTGAGGTCCGTCCCGCCTCACCGGCCGGCGATCGCGGAGCGAGGTCAGTAGCTGGTGTGCATCGCCGCGGCGACCTGGCTGAGGGTCCGCTGAGCGGCGGCGCAGGCTCGAGCGCTGCCGTGGTGGAGAACCTCGCGGAGGTAGCCGCGGTCGGTGAAGCCGCCGTCGATCGTGCCCTGATCTGTGATGGGGACAGTCATGGGTGGTCCTTTCAGCCAGGACCACCCCGGCGACACGCCGTCGCCGATGACGCCGCGGGCCGCCCAGAACACCGATCAGCAGGGCCGCAGGAGAAGCGCCACCACCAGGATCGGCGATCAGTCAACGAGGTCATCACCGCTGAGGATGACCGATCCGGCCAGCGACGGGCACCGGTCCCCGTCACGGCGGCGGGAGCCGAGTAGGCCCACAATGGCAGCGATGCGTCTGCGGATCGCGCGCCACACCGCCCGGCTCGAGGAACTCGTCGCCTTCTACCGGGACCGGGTCGGATTGCCCGAGACGGGACGGTTCGTCGACCACGACGGCTACGACGGTGTCTTCTTCGAGATTCCGGGGAGCCGAGCGGAACTGGAGCTCACGACCGGGGGCGGACACGCCGCTCCCGCGCCACACCCGGAATCGCTGCTCGTCCTCTTCTTCGACGATCCCGCCGAACTCGAGGCGGTGGCCAATCGCATCGCCGGGTCGGAGGTCGTGCCGGCCAACCCATATTGGCGTGCCCGCGCCCGGGCGTTCGCCGACCCCGACGGCTTCCAGCTCCTGCTCGTCCCGGGCCGCTGACACCGCCCCGGGGCGCTGTGACATCCGCCGTGCCCTGAGACGGCCCTCCCGGGTGTGGCTCGCCGGGTTCAGGCGAGCCGGAAGTGGCCGACTCCGACTGCCACGGCGGCACCGGCGACGGTGACCGAGCGGACCGTCTCCCCATCCCCATGGGCACAGGCGAGCAGCCGTGAGGGCCGTCCGAGCTCGACGCCCTGGATGATCTCGAGGCGCTCAGCCGAGACGAGCCGTCCGTGGCGCAGGAGGTGCACCGCGACCGGTCCGGCCGCCGACCCGGTCGCGGCATCCTCCGGCACCCCGAGGCCGGGGCAGAAGTTGCGCGAGTGGATCTGATCGCGGACCGCCCCGGGCGCGATCACGGCGACGCCGTGGGCCCCGAGCCGACTGAGGGCGCCCATGTCCGGAGCGATGCGGGCCAGCATCTCCCGCTCGGACAGGCTGACGACGACGTGACGGGGACCGTTGTCGTAGAGCTCGACGGGCAGGTCCGAGGCCTCGACGCCGAGAGCGTCGAGCAGCGCCGCAGGCTCGGGGTAGGCGACCCAGGTCGGGATCGGCTGGGTCATCTCACCGCTCAGCAGCGCCCCCTCCTCATCCCGAGCGAAGCGCACCACGATGATGCCCGCCCCGGTCCGCAGGCGCACCACCGGCGCCCCCCGGCGCTGGGCGATCGCATAGGCGGCGCCGAGCGTCGGGTGCCCGGCGAAGGGCAGCTCGGTCTGCGGGGTGAAGATCCGCAGCTGGGCGTCCGCGCTCGCCGGGTCGTCGGGGAGCAGGAAGGCCGTCTCAGAGAGGTTGAGTTCGCGGGCGAGCGGCTGGTAGAAGCGTGAGGGGATCTCCTCGGCGTGGGGGAAGACCGCCAGCGGGTTGCCCGCAAGCGGCGTGTCCGTGAACACGTCCCAGATCTCGTAGGGGTGGCCGTCCGCGTCAGACATCCGCACCCGTGCGGTCAGGCATCTTCGTCGTTCCCACCCAGCGTCGGGCGCCGGTCCGGGGTCGGCCCTTCTCTGCCGTCGAGCCGCGGCCCGGGGTCGGCCCTCGGTCAGGCATGGGCGAGCGCGGCGATCGCCAGGACGGTGTTCCAGTTGCGCGAGCTCGCCGCCTCGCCACGGGGGACGACGGCCTCGGCGAGCCGGGAGCCGGCGATCCCGTCCGGATGCCAGGAGTAGATCTCCGCTCCGTTCACGGCGACCCGCTCGCCCCCGCGAGCCTGGGCAGAGAGCGCCGCCTCCAGCCCCGGCTGAGCCGGCAGTCCGCGGAAGGTCACCTGGAGGCGCGGGGGATCCTCGGCCGCCTGCGCAGCGAACGGGTTCGCGGCGATCGCCGCGTCGAAGGCGGTGACGCTGCGGAGCACGCAGGGGACGTCGATGATCCCCCGCAGCTCCGCGATCAGCGCGTCCGGATCACCGTCGGCGACGACGTTGCCGCTCTGGCCGTGCGTGCGGACGCGGACGAACCCGGCCGCGGTGAGCGCGTCACGGAGCGCGGGCATGGCGATCCGGTTGGCCGAACCGACGTTGACCCCGCGCAGCAGGGCGATCCGGGTGCTCAGCGAGGTCACAGATACGTCGATGAGACGAATATTCGAAGGCGCTGGACGATCCTCGCCGCGACGGGCGGCTACAGGATCGTCGCGAGCCGGCCTTCGAGCGCCGCTGACAGCCGCTCGCGGACCGGACCCTCCTCAAAGCGCTCGACAAGCGCCTCCAGGAAGCCCTCGATCACCAGCCGCTTGGCGTCCGCCTCGGACAGGCCGTGGCTCTTGAGGTAGAAGATCTGCTCGGGGTCGACCTGGGCGACCGCCGCCGCGTGGGTGCAGCGGACGTCGTTGGCCTGGATCTCCAGGCCGGGGATCGCGTCCGCGTGAGCGCGCCTGGACAGCAGCAGGTTGCGTGACTCCTGGAAGGCGTCGGTCTTCTGGGCGCCCGGGTCGACGATGATGTTGCCCTTCCACACCGCGGAGGACCGGTCGGTCAGCACCCCGCGGAAGGCGAGGTCCGAGACGGTGTTCTCCGCCGCGTGCTCCTGGGTGGTGTCGAAGTCGACGTGCTGGCGTCCGTGAGTCGCGTAGGCGCCGGTGACCCGCGCGGAGGCGCCCTGGCCGACCAGGCGGGTGCTCATCAGCACATGGCCGGAGCGGCCGCCGAACCCGAGCGCAACCCAGTCGAGGGTGGCGTCACGCCCCACCTGGGCGCGCTGGTCGCCGAAGATCCACGCCGTGTCGGGCAGGTTCTGGCCGCTCACGTAGCGGAGGGTGGCGTTGTCACCGACTGTGAGTTCGGTGACAACGTTGACGGTCGCGTCGCCCTCGGCGAGGAACTGCTCCCACACCTCAGCCTGGGCTCCGGGCTCGAGCACGACGTGCGTGCGCTGGTTGACGAGCGTGCCGGCGGCGGCAACGGTCGCGAGGGAGATCGGCTCGGTCATCGCGACGTTGGCGGCGACGGTGACGACGGTCTCGATCTCACCGACCTCAACGCGGACGCCGTCGGGCAGAACGCCGGTCTCCAGCTCCCAGAGGGCGTCGGCGCCGGGTGTCCGGCCAGCCGGGGCGGCCTCATAGGCGGCCATATCGAAGCCGGTGAGGTCCGTGAACTCCCAGCCCGGACGGCCCTTCCAGGTCGGGATCTCCAGGGCCGGCGCCTGTGGGGTGTCGGGGGCGGCCGACGTGGCCGTCCCCGACAGGGCCCCGACGAATTCAGCCAATGGACCCCTCCATCTGCAGTTCGATCAGGCGGTTCATCTCCACCGCGTACTCCATCGGCAGTTCCTTGGTGATCGGCTCGATGAATCCGTTGACGATCAGCTTGGAGGCCTCCTCCTCAGAGATGCCGTGGCTCATCAGGTAGAACAGCTGATCCTCCCCGACCTTGGAGACGGTCGCCTCGTGGCCGACGTTGACGTCGTCCTCAGAGATCCGGATCGTCGGGTAGGTGTCCGAGCGACTGCGGTCGTCGAGCAGCAGGGCGTCGCAGACGACCTTGGACTTGGCGCCGTGGGCGCCCTTGGCGATCTCGAGCAGGCCCCGGTAGGAGCCCCGCCCGCCGTCCTTGGAGATCGACTTGGCGAAGATGTTCGAGGTCGTGTTCGGCGCCGCGTGGACGATCTTGCCGCCGGCGTCCTGGTGCTGACCCGCCCCGGCGAAGGCGATCGAGAGGATCTCCCCGTGCGCGCGCTCGCCCATCAGGTAAACGGCCGGGTACTTCATCGTCAGCTTGGAGCCGAGGTTGCAGTCGACCCACTCGACGGTCGCGTCACGCTCGGCCACCGCGCGCTTGGTGACGAGGTTGAACACGTTCGCCGACCAGTTCTGCACGGTCGTGTAGCGGATCCGCGCCCCGGGCTTGGCGATCAGTTCGACGACGGCGGAATGCAGCGAGGAGGCGCTGTAGGTCGGGGCGGTGCAGCCCTCCACGTAGTGCACGTAGGAGCCCTCGTCCGCGATGATCAGCGTCCGCTCGAACTGGCCCATCGACTCGGTGTTGATCCGGAAGTAGGCCTGCAGCGGCATCTCCACGTGAACGCCCGGCGGCACGTAGACGAACGAGCCGCCCGACCACACGGCGGAGTTGAGCGCCGCGAGCTTGTTGTCGTTGTTCGGGATGATCGTCCCGAAGTACTCGCGGACGATCTCCTCGTGCTCGCGCAGCGCGGTGTCCATGTCCGTGAAGATCACGCCCTGCTTGACGAGGTCCTCGTGGATCTGGTGGTAGACGACCTCAGACTCGTACTGGGCGCCGACCCCGGAGAGGAACTTGCGCTCGGCCTCGGGGATCCCGAGGCGGTCGAAGGTGCGCTTGACGTCTTCTGGCACGTCATCCCAGGAGCGTTCGGCCCGCTCGGAGGCGCGGACGAAGTAGTGGATGTCGTCGTAGTCGACCTCAGCGAGCATCGGGCTGCCCCAGGTCGGCTGCGGGCGGTCGAAGAAGTGCTGGAGCGCGACCAGACGCTGGTCGCGCATCCACTGGGGCTCGGACTTGAACTCGGAGATCTTCTCGACGATCTCGCGGTTGATCCCCTTGGGCGCCTTGTACAGGTAGTTCTCGGCGTCGTGGAAGCCGTATTTCTCGGTGTAGTCCGCGTTGATGGTGGCGAGCTGCTCGTTCTCGGTCAGCGCGACCGTCGCGATGAGTTCCGGCTCGGTTGTGGCCATGTCTAGCTCACCTCCAGCTTGATGATGTGATCTTCAACTGTCACGGGAAAGGTCTCGACCGGCTCATAGGCCGGTAGCGTCAACGGGCGGCCCGACGCGAGATCGAACTTCGCGCCGTGGCGCGGGCACTCGACCGTGCAGGCGGCGGTGTCGAGGTCTCCCTCGCCCAGTGGCCCGTCGTCATGGGAGCAACGGTCCTCGATCGCGAACAGCCGGCCCTCGCAGTTGAACACGCTCACGTCGATCCCCTCGACCGACAGCTGACGGCGCTGTCCGGAGGGCAGCTCAGCGAGGGTGCAGACATCGACGGTGGACACGTTCTAAATCCTAGCCTATGGCTCGGGATTAGTCAGCGCGGGAGGGACGGCTCAGCGCCGCCCCTCGGGCGAGGCCCCTCATCGAAGTCAGGGGCCAGCGCGGTGCGCCGGTGATGCTCAGTGGCGACCGGTCCGGCGGCGACCGGACCGGCGACCCCGCCGGGAGCGAGCGGGCCGGGGTCGGGGCCGGGGAGGCTTGCGAGCCGCGGGCGGCTGAGCAAAGACGAGTGGTCCGGCGCTCGCCGGGGACGCGAGCGGCAGCGTCAGCGTCCCCGGATTGGCCGGATCGGTGCTGACCGACACCGCGCTGGTGAGGGCGTTGCCGCGGTAGGCGGCGTCGCTGCTGGCGATCACCAGGGCGATCCGGTCGCCGGCCGGAAACCGGTGGACGATCCCCGGAAGGGTCACCGTCACCGGGGATTCGAGGTCATCGAACCGCGCCGGCGAGATGAGCCGGTCCGGCAGGGTGACGGTCCCGTTGGGCGCGATGTCCTCGAGCTTGAAGAACAACGCCAACCCTCCACTGGGATCGAGCGACCCGAGGTCGTTCTCGAGGCTGTCGTGGAGCTGCACCCGTAGGGTCGGGATGCCGACCACATCCTCCGTGTGGGCCAGCGGCGGGGTTTCGTATTCGGCGAAGGTCCCGGGCGCGTCAAAGAGCGGGACGGTCTGGCTGACGCCACTGACCTCAGTCACCGACATCGGCGCCCCGGGCGGGGGAACGAGGAAGGAAGCGGTACCGGGGGAGATCGGAGATCCCGTCCCGACGAGCGCATTGGTTCCGCTCAGTTTCAGCGTCTCCGCGGCCGGGACCGGGTAGGCCGGGGCGCTCGCATAATCACGGGCGGCGGTGGCCGCCGGTGCGTTGACCCACGGCTGGTAGTAGGAGAAGTTCAGCGCCGGGGCGGCAGGAGCTCCCTTGAGGTAGTGGGCGAACCACTGAGCGACCAGGCGCCCCTCAACGGTCAGGGTCCCGTTGGGGTTGAGGGCGTTGTTGGACCATTCCCCGGGAGCGGGGGTGCCGTTGGAGTGGCCCCAGGACTGCCAGACGAGCTTGACCGGGGTGTGTTGGGCCCGCAGTTCCTCGTAGGTGGCGACCGACTCGTGCAGGTTGAAGAGCGTGTCGTCCTCGCCCTGCATCAGCATCACCGGGATCTTGATCGCGTGGATGTAGGACTCGACGGAAGCCTGTTCGGCGAACCCGAAGGTCGACGGGTTGCCGTTCCCCGAGGCGTTGAGCTGAACCATCGCCGAGCAGGCGCGCGGATCGAAGTTCGGGCACGGTGTGAGGCGGCTCGGATCGGTCGAGGCGCCCGTGACGCCGTCTGCGATCCCGTCGGCGGAGAACAGATCGATCCACTCGAACTTGGCGACGCCGGAGCTCTCGGAGATGTCCGCGCCGGTGAGCGCGTTGTTGGGGACGAGTGAGTAGGCGAGGTTGTTCCAGGTGATGAACGGGATGATCGCGTCCAGGCGCGGATCGATGTCGGCGGCGGCGAACTGCACCTCGCCGCCGTAGGAGCCTCCGATCATCCCGACCCGCGGGTCGTAGCGGTAGTGTCGACCGTTGTGGGCCACGGCGTCATGGATGACGTAGTTGACGGTGGTTCCGTTCGTCGCCGCCGAACCACCCCCGAGGAAGGTGATCAGTTGGGAGGCGGCCTCACCGTCCCAGAGCGGGCTGTCGAGCTCGATCTTGCAGCCCGACCCGCCGAAGCCGAGACCCGAGTAGGTGAGCACCGCGTACCCGCGGCTTGCGAACGTTGCCGCCAGGCCCTCCTGGTCTTTGTAGGAGCCACCAAACCCGTTGGTGGTGAGGATCGCCGGCACCCGGTGCGTCGGTGAGGCGCCGGCCGGCTTGTAGAGCTCCCCGACGATGCTGCAGGTTTCCTGCGGCGGGGGGCCGACCGTGACGTCCCAGTGAAGGAGTTGCACCGTGTAGGGAGGCGTGGACGCCGCGGCGGGCCCCACGGCGACGAGAGCGCCCAGAAGCACGAGTGCGGCAATCGCACCTGCACGTACGCACGCGACAGCGCCCGTCCACCCGAGGTTCATCCTGACCATTCTCACCGCGTCCTCTCCTCCGTGATTGCTCTCTCACCGCCACTAACACGCCGCGGGGGCGATGGTTGCGGTCCGACCCCGACGGTCGCCGGAGAGCCCGCACACGCAGAGGACCAGACTGGCTGGCTCCCGACCTGAACCCGAGGCGCGCCCGGGTCGGCTCAGAGACCGCCGGGGGCGCCCCCGGACTCGGGCAGGCCGGCCTCCCAGTCGGCGGACTCGCCGAGTGCGGCGGCTTTGACGACCTTGAGTGAGAGCATCGCGCACTTCATCCGGGTCGCGGAGATGTCGATGCCGAGCAGCTCAAGGATCAGCTCGCGGTCAAGTGCGAGCAGCTCCTGACGGGTCTTGCCGATCAACTCGTCCGAGAGCATCGACGCCGACGCCTGGGAGATCGCACAGCCGTGGCCGTCGAAGGCGACGTCACTGACCCGGCCGTCATCCCCGATGGCGAGCTGGAAGGTCAGCTCATCCCCGCAGAGGGGGTTGAGGTCGTGGGCCTCGAGGTCGGCTCGGTCGAGGCTGCCGTGATGGTGGGGCCGCTTGTAGTGCTCGAGGATGTACTCGCGGTAGAGCTGGTCGTCCATGTCAGTGGTCTCCTCGACGACGGGGGTCGGGCAGGAAGTGGGCGGTGGCCGAGCCGGTCACAGGTCAAGCACCCGTTGGACGGTGTGGATGCCCTCGATCAGGCGGTCGATGTCCGCCGGCCCGTTGTGGACGCCGAAGGACGCCCGGGTCGTCGAGCCCCAGCCGAAGCGGCGCATCAGCGGCTGGGCGCAGTGGTGGCCGGTGCGCACACAGACTCCGTCGCGGCCGAGGATCTCTCCGATGTCGTGCGGGTGGGCGCCCTCGATCCCGAAGGAGACGAGCGCCCCGCGCGCGGCGGGATCGACGCCACCGTGGACGGTGACCCCGTCGATATCGGTGAGGCGCTCGAGCAGTTCGGCGGTGAGCGCGAACTCGTGGGCGCGGATCGCGTCGATCCCGATGCCGGTGACGAAGTCGACGGCTGCCCCAAGTCCGATCGCCTCGGCGATCGGCGCGGTCCCGGCCTCAAACTTGCCGGGAAGCTCCGACCACGTCGAGCTCGCCGTGAACACCTGGCTGATCATGTGCCCGCCGGAGTGAAACGGTGGCATCTCCTCCAGCAGCGCCCGGCGTCCGTGCAGGACCCCGACCCCGGTCGGCCCGTACACCTTGTGCCCGGTCCACGCGTAGAAGTCGGCGTCGATCACGGCCAGGTCGACCGGGATCTGCGGGACCGCCTGGGTGCCGTCGACGACGACGACCGCACCGGCGGCGTGGGCCTGCCGGGCCAGCTCCGCCGCCGGGTTGATCGTGCCCAGGACGTTGGAGACGTGCGTGAAGGCGACGACCTTGGGCTCGCGGTCCAGCAGCGCACCGACCGAGCCGGGGTCCAGTTCCCCCGTGTCGGTGACGGCGATGTAGGCGATCTCCGCTCCCCGCTGGGCGCACACCTGCTGCCAGGGCACGACGTTGGAGTGGTGCTCCATCTCGGTGAGCACGACGAGGTCCCCGGGGCCGAGATTGGCGTGCCCCCACGCCTGGGCGACGAGGTTGAGGGACATCGTCGCGTTCGCGGTGAAGATCGTCTCCTCCGCCTCCCAGTTCAGCCAGGCGGCAATCCGTTCACGCGCGCCCTCATACAGCTCGGTCGCTTCCGTGATCAGGTCATAGACGCCGCGGTGGACCGAGCCGCGATGGTTCGTGTAGTAGTCGACGATCGCGTCGATGACGACCTGCGGGGTCTGGGAGGTCGCGGCACTGTCGAGGTAGACGATCGGACGCCCGTCGACGGTCCGCCTGAGGACCGGGAACTCCTCCGTGACGGCGGCGAGCCTGTCCGGCGCGACGCTCATCCGACGGCCGCGGCCTCGGCGGCGTCGATCGGCTCGGTGATCCAGCCGTACCCCTTCTCCTCGAGCACGCCGACGAGCTCGGGCCCGCCCTCCTTGACGATCCGTCCGCGGTAGAGGATGTGCACGTGGCTGGGCTGGATGAGGTGGAGGATCCGCTGGTAGTGGGTGATGATGAGCAGGCCGAGGCTTGCGCCCTGGGCGGCCGCGACGGTGTTGACGCCCTCTGAGACGGTCCGCAGAGCGTCGATGTCGAGGCCGGAGTCGGTCTCATCGAGGATCGCCAGTGACGGCTTCTGCAGGGCGAGCTGGAGGATCTCCATCCGCTTCTTCTCCCCACCGGAGAAGCCGTCGTTGAGGTAGCGGCGGGAGAACTCCTCCGGCACCTTGGTCAGCGCCATCGCGTCGGTGACGACCTTGCGGAAGTCACGCAGACTGATCGGCTCCTCGCCCCGGGAGGCGCGGTGGGCGTTGAGCACCGTCCGCAGGTACTTGGTGACCGTCACCCCCGGGATCGCGACCGGGTACTGGAAGGCCATGAACAGGCCGAGACGGGAGCGCTCGTCGGTGTCGGCCTCGGTGATGTCCTGGCCGTCGAAGAGGACCTGTCCGTCGGTCACCTCGAGGTTCGGGTGGCCCATGATCACGTTCGCGAGCGTCGACTTGCCCGAGCCGTTGGGACCCATCAGCGCGTGGATCTCGCCGCTGCCGACCTTCAGGTCGACACCGCGCAGGATCACCTTGTCCCCGGCGTTGACGTGGAGGTTGCGGATCTCGAGTTCGGGCATGGGTTCCTTGGGTCGGTGAGGTGTGGGAGAAGGATCAGGCCGCGGCGGGCGCGGGGTCGTGATCGTGGTCGGTGCCGTCGGGGGAGGTCGGATCCTCCGCCGGGGCGGGGCGGCTGTTGAGGACGCGCAGCGGAGTGACGGTCCCCAGACGCCGACCTGAGCCGGTCCGCGGCGGAGCGACAGCTCCACGCCGTCCCGATTGCGCTGCAGCGGGCGCACCGTCGGGCTCGGGAGCGGGCGCCGCCCGCAAGCCGACCGGGAACGGGCCGGACATCTCCCGGCCCGGCGCGTCGGGGTCGGCCGCCGCCGAGCCGGTCGTCGCCCGTTCGGGCGCCCCGGCGGGAGCGGGCGCTGACGCGGTGACCGAGACGAGTCGCCCAGCGGGCTCCGGGTCGGTCTCTGAACGTCGCGAGAACTCGACGAGCTCGGCGAGAGTCGTCGTCTGCAGAGAGCGGACGATCCCACTCTGGACGCGGGTCCAGAGCAGCTTGGTCGCACAGCCGCGGGCGCTCTGGGCGCCGAGATGGGAGCAGACCACGCGCTCCATCTCGTCCCGGACGAAGCACTCCATCGGGGCGATCGTCCCCTCGAGCGCGCCAACGACGTCGAACATCGTGATCTCAGCGGGCTCGCGCGCGAGCCAATACCCGCCGTGCGCACCCCGGGCGCTCATCACCAGACCCGCCTTCTTGAGCCGGGCGACGACCTGCTCGAGGTAGGCGAGCGGAAGCCCCTCGGCGTCGGCGATCGCCTTGAGGCTGGTGGGCTGCTCCGGGGTCTGGCGGCCGAGCTCGACCATCAGGCGCACGCCGTATTCGGCTTTGGAGGAGAAGATCATTCGCCCCTAAATCCTACCACTCAGGTAGGTGTTAGATCGGGTGGCGCCCCGGTACGCGGGCGCCAGCCGTCGCCGGCCGCCGCGGAACCGGCACCCGGTCCGGTACCGTCGCCTCAGCCGATGATGTCTGAACCCTCCCCCGCTGGCGCGCTCGCCACGAGCGCCGACGTCGCCGCCTCGGCCACCCTGGCGGCCCACAGCGGCCGCCTGGGGATCGACACCGAGTTCATGTCCGAGGGCCGCTACCGCGCGCTGCTCTGTCTCACCCAGGTCGCCGTCGAGGACGCTGACAGCCCGACAGGGATCCGGACGATACTCATCGACGGGCTCGACACCGGCGTCGACTGTGCCCCCCTCGCACGGCTGCTGGCCGACCCCGAGATCGAGGTCGTCCTCCACGCCGGACGCCAGGACGTTGCGATCCTCCGCCGCGCCTGGCGGACGGAGATCACCCACATCTTCGACACCCAGATCGCCGCCGGGTTCGCCGGTGAGGCCGCCCAGGCCGGCTACGGGAACCTGCTCGCCGCGGTGCTCGACCTGCGCGTCGCCAAGTCGGCCTCCTACACGCGCTGGGACATCCGCCCGCTCACTGCCGAGCAGCTCGCCTACGCCGCCGATGACGTCGCCCACCTGTTCGGTCTCGCCGACGCGCTGTCGGCCCGCCTGACGGACGCGGGCCGGGAGGAGTGGGCGCGAGAGGAGTGCCGCCGCCTCGAGGGGGTCTCTGACGAGCGCGACCCCGACACCGCCTGGGAGCGCCTGCCGCGGGTGAGCTCACTCGATCCCGGCGCCCGCGCGGTCGCCCGGACGCTGGCGGCCTGGCGGGAACGGACGGCCGCGCAGGAGGACCGTCCGGTCAGCTCGGTCCTCGCCGACCAGACCCTCGTGGAGGTCGCCAAGCGCCACCCGCGCGACCGCGGCGCCCTCGGCCAGATCCGCGGGATGCACCCGTCGGTGATCAAGCGGCGCGGGGATGCCCTCCTCACCGCCGTCGCCGCCGGGCTCGCCGAGGAGCCGATCCCCCGCGAGCCGCGCGGGATCCGCAGCGAGGCGGCCGACGCGCCGCTGATCGCCCTCGCCGAGGCGCTCCTGCGCAGCCGGGCGAGTGAGGCCGGCCTCGCCTACGAGCTGATCGCCTCCCGCGCCGAGCTCGAGCAGATCATCGCCGCCGCCCGCCTCGGCCAGCCCGAACCGGAGGTCCGCACCCTCCAGGGGTGGCGCCGCGCCCTCGTCGGCGCCGACCTCGAGGCGCTGCTGAGCGGCCGGACCGCGCTCGCAGTCGCCGGGCGGCGCCGGCTCGCCCTTCACGACATCGGGTGAGCCGGAAGCGGAGAGGTACCCTGCGGCGATGGCCACCTCCGCTGACGCACTCGCCGACCCCGCCCTGCTCGCCACCGCCTGGGACCTCTCCCCGCTGATCGACGGAGACCCCGCCGGTGGCTTTGACCGCCTGCTCGGCGAGGCCCAGGAGCGGGCCCGGACCTTCGCCGCGGGCTACGCCGGAACGGTCGCGAACCTCGATGCGGACGGGCTCGTCGCGGCGATGACCGAGCTTGCGGCGATCCACGACCTCGCCGGCCGGGCCGCCAGCTTCGCGTCCCTGAACTTCTCCACCGACACGGCCGACGCAGCCCGTGGCGCGCTGCTCGCCCGGATGCAGGAGCAGGTGACCGCGATCGAGACCGCGCTGCTGTTCTTCGACCTCGAATGGGCCGCGCTCGAGGACGCCGACGCCGACGCGCTGCTCACCTCCGCCGGTGACCGGCTCGCCTTCTGTGACCATCACCTGCGGTCGGCCCGGCGCTACCGCACCCACCTCCTCTCCGAGGCCGAGGAGAAGATCCTCGCGGAGAAGGACCTCACCGCCTCCGGCGCGTGGACACGGCTGTTCGGCGAGCTCGTCTCCGCCCTCCGGGTCGACCTCGACGGGGAGCGGCTCGGCTTCGAGCTCGCCCTCTCCCGGCTGCAGGACCCCGACCGCGAGCGTCGCCGCCAAGCCGCAGAGGCGATCACCGAAGCGCTCACCCCCGGCCTGCGCACCCGTGCGTTCATCTTCAACACGCTCATCTTCGACAAGTCCGTCGAGGATCGCCTGCGCCGCTACCCGCACTGGATCGCGAGCCGGAACCTTGCCAATGAGGCCTCAGATGAGTCGGTGGAGGCACTGATCACCGCCGTCACCGGCCGCTACGACATCCCGCAGCGCTGGTACCGGCTCAAGGCGCGCCTGCTCGGGATCCCCAAACTCGCCGACTACGACCGCAGTGCCCCATTGTCAGCCCAGGAGAAGGCCTTCACCTACGCCGAGGCGGTCGAGCTCGTCCGCAGCACCTATGAGGCGTTCTCCCCGGTCGCCGGAGCGGCGGTCGGACGGTTCTTCGACGAGGGCTGGATCGACGCGCCGCTGCGACCGAACAAGCGCAGCGGCGCGTTCTGTGCCTCGACGGTCCCGAGCGTGCACCCCTACGTGCTGCTCAACTACACCGCGACGCGGCGGGACGTGCTGACGATGGCCCACGAGCTCGGGCACGGACTCCACGGCGCGCTCGCCCAGCGTCAGGGGATCTTCCACCAGTCCACCCCGCTCACGCTCGCGGAGACGGCGTCGACCTTCGGTGAGTCGCTCGTGTTCGAGCGACTGCTCGACGCCAGCACCGACGACCGCGACCGGCTCGGCCTGCTCGCCAGCCGGATCGACGACGCGATCGCCACCGTCTTCCGGCAGGTGGCGATGAACCGGTTCGAGGATCTCGTCCACACCCGCCGCCGGGCCGAGGGAGAGCTCGGTGCCGACGACTTCTCCGCCGCGTGGCATGAGACCCAGTCGGCTCTGATGGGCGACAGCCTCGAGATCACCGACGGCTACCGGACCTGGTGGTCCTACATCCCCCACTTCATCAACACCCCCGGCTACGTGTACGCCTACGCCTACGGGCAGCTGCTCGCTCTCTCCGCCTACGGCCGCTACAAGACGGTCGGGGAGGCGTTCGTTCCCGCCTACCTCGACCTGCTCGCCTCCGGCGGCTCGAAGTCCCCGGAGGCCCTCGGGGAGATGATCGGCATCAACCTCGCCGACCCGGGGTTCTGGGACGCCGGGCTCCGGCTCGTCGACGCGCAGCTGTCTGAGGCCGAGCAGCTCGTCAGCACCCTCGGGCTCTGACGCTCCGCCCGCGGCGGCCTCAGTGCCGCTGAACGCACCGGCCGCGGCGGCCTCAGTGCCGCCGGGCGGGGCGCGCGCGGCCGCGCTCCTCCTGCTTCTCCACCACCTGGCGGATCAGCTTGAGGTACTGCTCGATCCCGTGGGCCTTGGCCTCACCGTGACTGAAGGCCTCCCGCCAGTCGGCGACGTGCCCCTTGACCGCGAGCTCGTTGAAGGCGGCACGCTGCACCTCCACGGTCACCTTCGCGTCCTCGGCGATCGCCTTGGTCACCCGTGGGCCGGGGAGCTCGACCCGGTAGAGCTGGGTGTCATGGTGGGCGCGCAACTCGAGCCCGACGACGAGCTTGAGCGGCGCGAGCGCGGGCACCTCCTCGAGAAACCGGTTGACGGCCGTCTCGATCAGGGTCCGGGTGTCCGCGGGAGAGGCCAACGCCGAACCAGTCTAAGGCCCCGGCGCGCCGGGTGTGACCGCCGCGGCGGCCATACCCGACCGTACGTCAGAGCTCAGATCTTGTTCTGCTCCAACAGCTTGCGCCCGATCACCATCCGCTGGATCTCGGAGGTGCCCTCGCCGATCAGCAGCAGCGGCGCGTCCCGGTAGAGGCGCTCGATCTCATACTCCTTGGAGTAGCCGTAGCCGCCGTGGATCCGGAAGCACTCCTCGACGACGAAGCGGCCCGCCTCGGAGGCGAACAGCTTCGCCATCCCGGCCTCGATATCCGAGCGCACCCCGGCGTCCTTCATCAGCGCCGCCTTGCGGGTGAGCAGCCGCGCGGCCTCCACCTGGGTGCCCATGTCCGCGAGCTTGAACTGGATCGCCTGGTGCTGGGCGATCGGCTTGCCGAAGGTCTTGCGCTCCTGGCTGTAGCGGAGCGCGAGCTCGAGCGCCCGCTGGGCGATCCCGACGCCGCGGGCGGCGACGTTGACCCGGCCGAGCTCGAGCGCGTCCATCATCTGGGGGAAGCCCTTGTTGAGACCACCCTCCTCCCCGCCGAGGATGTTCTCGGCCGGGCAGCGGTAGCCGTCGTAGACGAGCTCGGTCGACTCAACGCCCTTGTAGCCCATCTTGCGCAGCTGTGGCGGGACGATCAGGCCCTTGTAGGGGCCTGTGTTCTCATGCGCGCCCGGCTCCTTCTCGGTGATGAAACAGGTCATCCCGCGCTGGGGCTTCTCAGCGGTCGGGTCGGTCCGCACGAGGACGAAGACGAGCGCAGAGCGCAGGCCGTTGGTGACCCACATCTTCTGCCCGTTGATCTCCCAGGTCCCGTCCTCCTGCTTCTTCGCCGTCGCCTTGATCGCCGCGACGTCGGAGCCGAGCTCGGGCTCAGACAGGGAGAAGGCGGCCCGCATCTCCCCGGTCGCCATCTTCGGCAGGTACTTCTGCTTCTGCTCCTCGGTCCCGAACTTCATCAGCAGGTACGAGCCGATGAAGTGCGTGTTGACGACCCCGGAGATCGAGATCCAGCCGCGGGACAGCTCCTCGACGATCATCGTGTAGGTCGTCAGGTCGAGACCCATTCCGCCGTACTCCTCGGGGATCGTCACCCCGAAGAGTCCGAGCTCCTTCATCTGCTCGACGATCGGCTCCGGGAACGCGTCCTCATGGTCGTAGTGCTCGGCGTTCGGGATGATCTGCTCATCCGCGAACTGGCGGACCATGTCCGTGATCGCCTTCTGCTCGTCCGTCTTGTCGCTGAACGGTGTGACAACGGCCATGGCTGCTCCGATCCTGGGCTCGACCCCGTGCGCGGGGTCACTCAATCTTCTGAGGGGATGTGCCCTCTCCTAGGCCGCCGACGGTATCGCAACGCTCGCGACGGAGTCGGCGGACGGGGCGCTCGGCGCCGTGACGGTGACCCGGTCGGCGAGGACGCGCAGGCCAACGCGAGCGCCAACCCCGAGCCGGTCCGAGCTCGAGGACGTCTCGACGATCACCGCGGTGTCCGGCTCGAGGGCGACGCGCAGGCGCAGCGCCGAGCCGAGGAAGGTGCGCTCGACGATCTCCCCGGGGCCGGCGACGTCGAGAACCGCCTCGAGCGCTTCGGGGCGCAGCATCGCGTCAACGAGCGTCCCCGGGGCCGGGTGCTGTCCGGTGGCCGCCTGGTAGGGCACCCGCTGGCCGAGCAGAAGCACCTCACCGCGATCCCCGACGCGGCCGCGGATGCGGTTCATCGCCCCGACGAACTCGGCGACGAACGGGGTCGCCGGGTGCCGGTAGACGTTCTCGGGCGTGTCGAACTGTTCGATTCGCCCCGCGTTCAACACCCCGATCCGGTCGGCCATCGACAGCGCCTCGGACTGGTCGTGGGTGACGAACAGCGTGGTGATCCCGAGCCGCTGCTGGAGGCTTCGGATCTCCCCTCGCAGCTGGGTGCGGACACGCGCGTCAAGGGCCGACAGCGGCTCGTCGAGCAACAGCACCTTCGGTTCGATCGCCAGCGCCCGGGCGATCGCGACCCGCTGCTGCTGGCCGCCGGAGAGCTCGAACGGGTAGCGCCCGCCGTGACCCTCGAGTCCGACGAGGGCGAGCAGCTCCTGGGCGCGGCGGACCCGCTCGGCCTTGGCGAGGCGCCGGATCCGCAGGCCGAAGGTGACGTTGTCGGCGACGGTGAGGTTGGGGAACAGGCTGTAGGCCTGGAACACCATGCCCATGTCCCGGCGGTGAGCAGGGACGGTCGTCACATCGGCCCCGTCGACGCTGATCGTGCCGGCGTCCGGCCGGTCAAAGCCGCCGAGCAGCCGCAGCGCCGTCGTCTTGCCACAGCCCGACGGGCCGAGCAGGGCGACGAACTCGCCCGGCTCGATCGCCAGGTCGAGCCCGGCGAGGGCGGTGCTGTCCCGGTAGTGGCGCTCGACGCCGTGGAACTGGACGGAGACACCGCGGATGGCGACGGTGAGATCGGGACTCATGAGATCACTCCGGAGGTTCGGTGCCCGCGCCGGCGCGCGAGGAAGGTGAGGACGAACAGCAACAGGAAGGTGAAGAGAAAGGACAGCAGGGTCATCGCCACCGACACGCCGGGAGCGTTGTCCTGGTTGGCGAACTGGATCATCTCCACTGGGAAGGTGTTGGTGGGGAGGTTGAGCAGGTCGGCGAGGACGACCTCCCCGAGACACAGGGCGATGGTGAGGAACATCCCGCCGAGCACCGCGGTCTGCACATTCGGGAGGATCACCCGGTAGATCGTCGTCCACCAGCCGGCGCCGAGGTTGCGCGAGGCGTCGACCAGCGTGTGCAGATCGATCGCGCGCACCCCGGTGTCGATCGACCGGTACATCAGCGGCAGGCTGAAGATGAGGTAGAAGGGCGCGAGCGCGGTGATCGTGTGGTTGAACAGGAGGGTGACGAGCCACAGCGGCGCGGTCTCGCGCATCTGGTCGAGCCCGGCGACGATCACGATCGGCGGCACGACGATCGGCAGGATCGTCAGCGCCTCCATCCAGATCGTCAGCCGTGGCAGCTTCAGCCGCACGAGCACGACGGTCGGCAGCATCAACAGGACGGAGGCGGCGGCGACGATCCCGGCGATCTCGAGCGACAGCAGCGCGGAGGCGCGCACGTCCGCGCTGTTGAAGATCGCCGAGTAGTTGGAGAGGTCGTACTTCCCGCTCGCGGAGATGAGGCTGAACTTGATGCTCGAGAGGAGGATGATCAGGTAGAGGCCGGCGACGATGACCATGATCGACACCCGCCACAGGGCGGGTCGGCGCCGGGGCCGGAAGGGCCCGCGGCTGCGCGGCAGCTGGGCGGTGACCTCGGCGACCTGGGCCTCGATCCCTTCGACGGCGCTCATCGCAGCCACCGTCCGGCGCGGCGCTGGACGAACCAGTAGAGGACCATCACGACGGCGACGATGAGGATCATCTCGGCCCCGAGCGCCTCGCCGACGTTCGTCTGCCCGACGATCACGTTGTTGGACAGCGCGAGGTTGATCTGGGTCGGGACGATGTCGATCGTCCCGCCGTCGAGGGCGAGCGCGGTCGCGTAGGCGGAGAAGGCGCTGCCGAACAGCAGCAGCGTCGCAGCGATCACCGACGGGGCGAGCACGGGCGCGGCGACCCGGCGCAGGTACTGGGCGCGGGTCGCGCCGAGGTTGCGCGCCGCCTCCTCCCACTCGGGGCGCAGGCCCTCCAGCGCCGGGGTGACGAAGATGACCATCAGCGGAATCTGGAAGTAGAAGTAGGTGAGCCCGACCCCGAGGATCGAGGCGGTCGAGAACGTATTGGTGAGGTTGACGTGGAAGAGGCTGTTGATCAGCACCGTGACGGTGCCGAGAGTTCCGTAGGAGGCGATCACCGCGAAGGCGAGCGGGGCACCCGCGAAGTAGGCGAGCACCCCGGAGGCGCTCGCGACGATCCGGCGGAGCAGACCGTCGGGGTTGCCCGCCACGATCGCCGCGGCGAACCACAGCCCGAGGATCGCCGGGCCGATCGAGGTCCACAGCGCGAGCACGGCGTCGTTACGCAGGGCGCGCAGGTACTGGGCGTGGGAGAAGACGGCGGAGAAGTTCGCGAGCGTGAACCCCCCCGTGTTGGTGCTGAACGCCCCGTGGATGACGTAGTAGAGGGGGACGCCGAGGAACGCGACGACGATCACCGCGAAGGGGAGCATCCCGAGCCACGGC
Source organism: Conexibacter sp. DBS9H8 (assembly GCF_023330685.1). Classification (GTDB taxonomy): domain Bacteria; phylum Actinomycetota; class Thermoleophilia; order Solirubrobacterales; family Solirubrobacteraceae; genus Palsa-465. The sequence goes on along the minus strand of NZ_CP097128.1, from coordinate 1,332,947 downwards.
AGCGCCGCCCGCGCCCCGGCCCGCCTCCCCCGGCGGGGAGCGGCCCCGACCGGCGCCCCGCCCCCGGGACGCCCGCGACGCCGACCGGCCCCGCGGCGCGAGGCCGCGGGACCGGGGACGACGACGTTGTCCTGGGTGGTGGAGATGGCTACGCGCTCCAGCCGGCGGCGATGACCTTGCCGGCGTTGGTCTCCTCGGCGATCGTCGGGTACTGGGCGACGTTGTGGATCGGAGGCAGCTTCGCGTAGGCGGCCTTGTCCACCGTGCCGTTCTTGACGAGCGCGGCGAGCTCGACCGGCCGCGCGTACCCCTTGAGGAAGTTGTTCTGACCCTGGTTCGAGTAGAGGAACTCCTCCCACAGCCGCGCGGCGGCGGGGTCCGGGGCGGTCTTGGAGATCGCCTGGGCGTAGTACTCGGCGAACGCCGGGCCGTTGGGGACGTTGACGACCCACCTGGAGCCCTTGGGCAGCCCCCACGCGCCGGCGACGTTGAGGAAATCCCAGTTGATGATGATCGGGCACTGGCCCGCCTCGATCAGGGACGCCGCGTCGCAGTCGGTGGCGTTGAAGTTGCCGTTCGCCTTCAGCTTGTTGAAGAACGCGAGCCCCGGCTTGACGTTCGCGAAGCTGCCGCCGTTGTTGAGCGCCGCGGCCTGGACCGCGCCGGTCGCGGCGCCGGCCTGACCGGGAACGCCGTTGAGGGCGACCGCCTTGTGGTACTTGGAGCTGGTGAGCTGTGACCAGGTGGTCGGGCAGCTCGACACGACCTTCAGATCACAGCCGAAAGAGACGTATCCGCCGTAGTCGTTGTACCAGTTGCCGTTGGGGTCCTTGTTGGCGGCCGGGATCATGTTCCAGGACTGGACCTTGTAGGGCGCGAACAGGTTCGCGTCCTGGACGGCGAAGCTCTCACCGACGTCGACGACGTCGGGCGCGGTGGAGCTGCCCCGTCCGCTCTCGATCGCCTGGATCTCCTGGGCGGAGGAGCCACTCGGAATCGCGTCGTGGATCTTGATCCCGTACATCTGGCTGAACTCCTTCATCTGGGTCCCGTAGTTGGCCCAGTTGGCGGGGAGGGTGATGACGTTGAGCTTGCCCTCCTTCTTGGCCGCCGCGACGAGGGCGGCCATCCCGCCACCCTGGGCGGCGCTCGTGGCGGTCGCCCAGTTGACGCTCGTGCCGCCGCTGGCGGTCTTGGCGGAGCTTCCGGCTGAGGAACTGGTGCTCGAGCCGCAGGCGGCGATGCTCGCGGCGCCGATCAGCGCCGCAGCACCGACGGCGAGAGCCCGACGCCGGGTGCCCGCGGGCCCGGTCCGGCCGCAGCGAATCTCAGTGGTCAAGGTTTCCTCCTCCAGGAAGAAATGGGGTGCGATTCAGTGGGGGTGAAGCGGCAGTGAGGGTCACCTCACACCACGACGGCCGTCACGCTAGAGCTGACACTCGGCGGTCTTGTTACCCGGCTGTGACAAGAATGTGACCACCGTGTGACTGGTGTCGACCCGGGTCGCGGCGGCGACCGGCGCTACCCCTAGAGTGGCCCCGTCCATGCTCGCGATCATCGCCCACCGCGGCCGCCACGACCACCACCCCGAGAACACCCTCGCCGCCTTCAGCGCCGCCGCCGAGGCCGGCGCGACGATGGTCGAGTGTGACCTGCGCCGCACCCAGGACGGGGCGCTCGCGATCTTCCACGACCCCGAGATCGACCGGCGGCCGCTGGCGAACCTCACGCTCGCGGAGCTGCGTGACCGCTCAGGGATCGCCGTCCCGACCCTCGAGGAGCTCCTCGACTGGGCCTCCGCCGCCGGAGTCGGGATCGACCTCGAGCTCAAGGAGGACGGCTACGTCGACACGGTCACCGACGCCCTCACCGGCTTCCCCGGGCCGCTGTGGCTCACCTCCTTCCTCGACCCGGTCCTCGCCCAGCTTGCCGAGCGCCTCCCCGACGTCGAGCGGGGCCTGCTGCTCAGTCTCACCGCGCGGGCCGCCGCCGCACGCGTCCGCGACTGCGGCGCCCACGGCGCGGTGATCGAGGTCGGGCTGCTCAGCGCCGGCGTCCTCGACGAGCTCGTTGGGGCCGGGCTGCGCGCGGCCGCCTGGGACTTCCTGCCCGAGCGCCGCGGCCACGCCGAATGGCTGGCCGACCCGCGCCTGCACGCCGTCATCACCGACGACGTGCCCGGGACCCGCGCCGCGCTGGCACACTTCCCCAAAGATGAACTTCGCCGCTGATGTCGTCGACCGCTTTCCGTCCGACCGCCCGGCGCTGATCGAGCGCGCGCGGGACGGGAGCCGCCGGGAGTGGAGCTTCGGGGAGGTACGCAGCGCCTCCCTCGCCCTCACCGATCGTCTGCGCCGAGCCGGAGTCCAGCGCGGAGACGTCGTCATGACCCTGGTCGGCAACCGGCCCGAGTGGGTGATCGCGATGGTCGCCTGCTTCCGCGCCGGCTGGGTCGCCCTCCCCTGCAACGAGCAGCTGCGCCCCGGTGACCTGGCCGCCCGGCTCGCCGCCGCGCGCCCACGCGCGATCGTCGTCGACGCGCGCAACCTCGACACCCTCACCGCCGCCCGTCCGGACGCCGGCACCGAGATCGTCGTCATCCCGGACCCCGGCCTGTCGGGGACCGGTGTCGGTGATGCCGGCTCACAGGCCGGCATCACCGAGGTCGCGCCGGTGGCCCTCGCGGCGACCGACCCGTGCCTGATCACCTTCACCTCCGGCACGACCGGGTCGGCCAAGGGCGTCATCCACGGCCAGCGCTACCTCACCGGACAGGCTCTGCAGGCCGAGCACTGGCTCGCTCCCGAGCCGGGCGACGTCGTCTGGTGCACGGCCGCTTCGGGCTGGTCCAAGTCGGCCCGCAACGTGTTCATCGCCCCATGGCTGCGGGGCGCGGTCGCGCTGCTGCACGATGAGCGCTTCGATCCGGCCCAGCGGCTCGAACTGCTCGCCGCCGAGCGGGTCAACGTGCTCTGCATGGCCCCGACCGAGTACCGGGTGATGGCCAAGCGGATCGACCTGCGTGCGCTGCCGGCCCTGCGCGGGATGGTCGCCGCCGGGGAGGCGCTCAACGGCGAGGTCCTGCGCGCCTGGCGGGAGGCGGTCGGACTCGACATCCGCGACGGGTACGGCCAGACCGAGACCGGGCAGCTGACGGCCAACCCGGCCGGTGTCCCCGCCCGCGAGGGGTCGATGGGCCGGGCCCTTCCCGGGGTGGCGCTTGCGATTCGCGACGGCGAGCTCGTGCTCGAGGACCCCCGCAGCGATCCAACCTTCTTCGTCGGCTACCTCGGCGGCGAGCCCGCCCCCGAGGCGGAGCCGTGGCGGACCGGGGACCGGGTGCGGATCGAGGCGGACGGCTACCTGTTCTTCGAGGGCCGCTCCGACGACGTGATCATCTCCGCCGGGTACCGGATCGGCCCCTTTGAAGTCGAGTCCGCGCTCGTCGCGCACGCGGCGGTGGCCGAAGCGGCTGCGGTCGCCGCCGCGGATGAGGAGCGCGGGGCGGTCGTGCGGGCGGTCGTCGTACTCGCCGACGGGTATGCCCCGTCAGACGCGCTCGCCCGTGAGCTGCAGGAGTGGGTCAAGTCCGAGACCGCGCCGTACAAGTACCCGCGGATCGTCGACTTCGTCCCCGACCTGCCCAAGACCGCGAGCGGCAAGGTGCAGCGCGCCGCACTGAGAAAGAACTAAACTCCGATCGCACATGCAAGATTTAGTGCCGGTGATCGGAATCCCCGCCGCCCATGAGCCGGCACGCTTCGGTGCCTGGGAGCAGCCGGCAGCACTGTTGCCGTTCTCCTACGTCGAAGCCGTCCAGCGGGCCGGGGCGATCGCGCTGTTGATCCCCCCGGACCCGGCGCTCGTGACCGACCCAAGCCAGATCATCGCCCGCCTCGACGGGCTGCTGCTCGCCGGCGGAGCCGACATCGACCCGTCCTACTACGGGGAGAGCACCGGGCCGAGTACCGGGCCGGTGTTCCCCGACCGCGACGCGACCGAACTCGCCCTGACCCGCGCCGCGCTCGCGGCCGGGCTGCCGATCCTCGGGGTCTGCCGGGGCCTGCAGATCCTCAACGTCGCCCGCGGCGGCAGCCTGATCCAGCATCTTCCCGACGTCGACGGGGTCGGCGAGCAGCACCGCCGGCACATCGGGACCTTCGTCGGCAACGAGCATGAGGTCGCCCTTGTCCCCGGCTCCCTTGCCGCGCGGGTGGCGGGTGAGACCATCCACTCGACTCTGTCGCACCACCATCAGGCGGTCGGGCGGGTCGCCGACGGCCTCATGATCTCCGGGACCGCTGCTGACGGGGTGATTGAGGCGATCGAGGACCCCGCCAGCGACTACTGCCTCGGCGTGCAGTGGCATCCCGAGGCTGACGGGGACAGTCCGATCATCGCGACGCTCGTGGAGAGTGCGCGGCGACGCCTGCGCGGCCGCGGCGGGCGGGTCGCCGCCGCCTGAGACGTGGGCGGCGCGCTGGCCTGGGCCTGGGCCTGGGCCGGGTAGGGTTCAGCGATAGCCGGCGGCCGCGAGCGCGGCGGTGACCGTCGCGGCGTGCTCGGGCCCGCGGGTCTCGAGCACGAGCGCGACCACGGTCTCACGTACGTGCAGGTCGAGCCCCTCCCGGATGTGGCGGACGTCGAGCAGGTTCGCGCCCGTGCCCGCAACCGTCCCGAGCAGGCCGGCGAGCGCGCCCGGCCGGTCCGGTAGGTGGGCCTCGAGCACGAGCCGGCGGCCGGCCTGGGTCTCGTGCCGGCGGGTGATCTGGGCGAGCAGGCCAGCGTCGACGTTACCTCCCGACAGCACGAGCGCCGTCGCGCCCGACCGCGGCGGCAGCCGACCGTCGAGCGCGGCGGCGACCCCGACCGCCCCGGCTCCCTCCACGACGAGCTTGGCCCGTTCGAGCAGGAGCACCATCGCCTCGGCGACCTGATCCTCGCCGACCACGAGGACCTCGTCCACCCAGCGCTGGATCAGCGCGAGCGTCCGTTCCCCCGGACGTTTGACGGCGATACCGTCGGCGATCGTGCTCTGGGGCGCGGTGACGGGTACGGGCACGCCCGCGGCCAACGACGGTCCAACCGCCGCACACGCCTCCACCTGGACGCCGACGATCTCCACCCCGGGCCGCTGGGAACGGATCGCCACCGCGATCCCGGAGATGAGGCCGCCTCCGCCGATCGGGACGACGACCCGGGCGAGGTCGGGGACCTGCTCGAGCAGCTCGAGCCCGACCCCACCCTGGCCGGAGATGACGTCAGGGTCGTCAAAGGGGTGGATGAAGGCCATCTCCGCCGCGTCCGCCCGGGCCTGGGCGGCGGCGACAGCGTCATCCACGCTCGCCCCCCCGAGCCGGACGGTCGCCCCGAGCGCGGTCGCCGCCTCCGTCTTGGCGATCGGCGCCCCGTCGGGCATGAACACCTCACAGGGGATGCCGCGGGCGCGGGCGGCGTAGGCGACCGCCTGGGCGTGGTTGCCGGCGCTCCCGCACACGACGCCGCGCGGGGGCTGGCCACTCCGTTCCAGCGCGGCGATCTTGGCGAGCGCACCCCGCAGCTTGAACGAGCCGGTGCGCTGGAGGTTCTCCGCCTTGAGCACGACCGTCGTCCCCGCCGCCTCGGAGATCGTGCGGGTGCTGAGGACGGGGGTGACGCGGGCGACCTCAGCGGCGACGGCGGCCGCCGCGCGCACGTCCGCAAGGGTGGGAGACCGCTCCGCGGGGGTCCCGTCCGGGGTGGCGGCCTCGGGGCTCATCACCGCCGCCGGCTAGGCGCCGACGGTGAAGATGCCGTCGATCTCGACCTGGGCGCCACGCGGGAGGGCGGCGACACCGACGGCTACGCGGGCCGGCGGCTCGGTGTCGGAGAAGAAACTCGCGTACACCTCATTGACCTCGGAGAAGGAGGACAGGTCGGTCATGTAGACGGTGAGCTTGACCGCGTCAGCGAGCCGGGCACCGCCGGCCTCGGCGACGGCGGACAGATTCGTGAGGCACTGGCGGGCCTGCTCGGCGGGCGTCGCGCCGACGATCTCCCCGCTCGCGGGGTCGAGCGGGATCTGGCCGGAGGCGAACAGCAGTGTTCCACTGGCGGCGACCGCGTGGACGTAGGGCCCGACCGCCGCGGGGGCGGCGTCGGCGTGAACGGCTTGGCGGGAACTCATGACAGCTAGCTTTAGCACGTGACCAACGCCCTCGCGCAGGAATCCTCTCCCTACCTCCGCCAGCACGCCGCGAACCCGGTCGACTGGGTGCCCTGGAGCCCCGGGGTCCTCGAGCGCGCCCGCGCCCTCGGCCGCCCGGTGCTCGTGTCGATCGGCTACTCGGCCTGTCACTGGTGCCACGTGATGGCCCATGAGTGCTTCGAGGACCCGGAGATCGCCGCGCTGATGAACGCCGAACTCATCTGCGTGAAGGTCGACCGGGAGGAGCGCCCCGATCTGGACGCGGTCTGTATGGACGCCTGCCAGCGACTCACCGGGCACGGCGGCTGGCCCCTCAACGTCTTTCTCACCCCCGACGGTGAGCCGTTCTTCGCCGGCACCTACTTTCCCCCCGAGCCCCGTCACGGCCAGGCCTCCTGGCCGATGATCCTCACCGCCATCGCCGAGGCCTGGCGGGACCGGCCGGCGGCGGTCCGGGACCAGGCCCGGCGTCTCAGCAGCGCGATCAGCGCGGCCGCCGTCCCCCTCGGGGCCGGCGGACCGGTTCTCACCGAAGCGCTGACTGACGCCGTCCAGCGCCTCGCAGCCGGATTCGATCACCGGCACGGCGGTTGGGGCGACGCCCCGAAGTTCCCGCCCCACTGCGCCCTCGAGTTCCTTCTCTCGCGCGCCGCCCAGAACGTTCCCGACGCCGGTCCGGCACGGGAGATGGCACTCGACACGCTGGGAGCGATGGCCGCCGGAGGGATCTTCGATCAGGTCGGCGGCGGCTTTCACCGCTACACCGTCGACGCCACCTGGACGGTCCCGCACTTCGAGAAGATGCTCTACGACAACGCGCTGCTCGCCCGCGCCTACCTGCACGGCTTCCAGCTGTCGGGGGAGCCGCGGTTGCGTGAGGTGTGTGAGGCGACCCTCGACTTCTGCCTGGCTGAACTGCGGCGGCCCGACGGCACGTTCGGATCGGCCCTCGACGCCGACTCCGACGGGGCGGAGGGAACCTTCTATGTCTGGACCCTCACTGAGCTCGAGGGGGTCCTCGGCGATGACCCGGAGCTGTGCGTAGCGGCGGTCGACTTCTTCGGGGTGACCGCGGAAGGCAACTTCGAGGGCGCCAACGTGCTCGAGGGACACGGTCCGGTGCCCGCCCGCCTCGATGAGATCCGCACCCGCCTGTGCGCGGCCCGGGCCGGCCGGGTCCGGCCCGGCTTTGATGAGAAGGCGATCTGCGCCTGGAACGCCCTGATGATCGCTGCGCTCGCGGAGGCGGGGGCGGTGCTGTCACGTCCTGACTACCTCGCAGCGGCGCGGCGCTGCGCGGCGGCGCTCCTTCCCGCCGTGGGGGCGGAGGCGGAGCTGCGCCGGACCGGTGTCATTCCGGCGTTCCTCGACGACTACGCCTACCTCGTGGAGGCGTTGACGGTGCTCTATGAGGCGACCTGGGAGCCGCGCTGGTATCGAGCCGCAGTCGCTCTCGCCGACACCATGATCGAGCGGTTCGGAGATCGGGGCGGGCCGGCGGGCAAGGCCGGCCCCGAGGCTCGGCGCGAACGGACGGGCGAGGGCGAAGGGGGCGGCCACCCTTCCGGTTTCTTCACCACGCCGGTCGGCCACGAGGAGCTGATCGGGCGCCGCCACGACCTCGAGGACACACCGATCCCGTCTGGATCCTCCGCGGCTGCTCTCGGCCTCCTGCGCCTGAGCCGACTCAGCGGCGCTCATCTCCACCAGCGCTGGGGCGACAGTGTGCTCGCCGCCCACGGCCCGATCGCTGTGCGGCATCCCGCCGCCTGCGGGCATCTGCTCCGCGCCCTGGACCTCGCGCTCGCCGCCGACGTCGCTGAGGTGGCGATCGTCGGCGAGGGGCCCGACGGCCCCCTTGCCCGGACCGTGCGCGCGCGCTTGCGCCCCCACGTCGTGCTGGCCGGCGCGCGTGAGCCGGTGGGCGGCGCGAGTGCGGGCAGCGGCGCGGACGGCGGGATGCCCGTGGACGCCGGGGGGATCGAAGCTTCGGTTCCGCTGCTGCTCGGACGCGGCCCGCTCAGCACGGGGGCGGCCGCCTACGTCTGTGAGCACTTCAGCTGCCACACCCCGGTCGGCGATCCGGCGGCGCTTGTCGCCCAGCTCGAGCGCTGACGCTGGCCATCACGCCGCTTTTTTCCGCATCGTGCGGGGATGCTCTGCCACACGGGGAGGGAATCCGGCGCCCGCGCACCTCTCGCTCTCATGACCGAGTGCGAATTTTCGTCGTATCGACGAATCTGTGACCTCGCCGCCATCCAGGGCGGCTTTGTCGGGCGGGCTCAGCTCACCGCTTCCGGGCTGAGCCGCACGACGATCGACTCATGGCGGCGGTGCGGACGCCTGCAACCGGCCTGGACGGGCGTCTATGCCGTCGGCCATCTCCCGACGGAACCGCGGGCCCGCGCCTTCGGCGCCCTCCTCGCCGCGGGGAACGGGGCCGCGCTCGCGGGCTGGTCGGCGGCCGCCTTCTACGGGGCGGTGACGCGCTGGCCCGAACGGTTCGAACTGGTCAGCCCTCGGCGGTGTCGCGTGCGGGGACTGACCGTCCACCACTGTCGGTCCCTGTGTCTTCGCGATGTCTGGCGCTTTGACGGGCTTCGCGTCACGAGCCCGGCGCGCACGGCCCTCGACCTGGCCGGCGAGGCCCGCCGGGGGCAACTGAAGGCGATCGTCGACCACCTGCGTCTCCGCCACGGACTCAGACTCGACCAACTTCGGGATGTCGCCGCCCGCAACCCGCGTCGGCCGGGAACCCAGCCGCTGCTCGTCCTGATCGGAGAGTCCGGACCCCGCCCATCCCGGTCGGCGCTGGAGCGGGGCTGGCGCCAGTTCGCTCAGGCGTGGGGGATCGGTCCGTATCAGACGAACGTTCCCGTCGCCGGACACGAGGTGGATGTCCTGATCGACGGGCGCGTGATCGTGGAGATCGACACCTTCGGGACTCACCTGCTCAACTTCGAATCCGACCGCGAACGTGATGCGCACATCCTCGCGACGACGGGGATCCCGACGGTGCGGATCACCGACACGGCCCTCAGGGGTGACCCGCGCCAGGTCGCGGAGCGGATCCGCCTGGTGATCGCCCACCGACGAGGAACCACCAGCACGCCGGCACCAGACAGGACGACGGCGTCAGAGGCGACGGCGTCAGAGGCGACGGCGTCAGAGGCGACGGCTCAGAGTACGGGCAGGTAGCGCTCGAGCTCCCAGGGCGTGACCTGGACGCGGTAGTCGTCCCACTCCTGGCGTTTGATCTCGATGTAGCGGTTGAACATGTGCTCACCGAGGGTTCGCAGCACGAGTTCAGACTGAGCGGTGAGTTCGATCGCCTCCCCGAGGGTCTCGGGGAGCTGCTCGATCCCCAGTCGGCGGCGCTCGTCCGGAGACAGATGGTAGAGGTTCTTCTCCATCGGATCCGGGAGCTCGTAACCGTGTTCGATCCCCTCCAGGCCGGCCTGGAGCAGAACCGCGAAGGTGAGATACGGGTTGCAGGCCGGGTCTGGGCAGCGCAGCTCCATCCGGGTGGCCTGCTCCTTGCCCGGGTGATACATCGGCACGCGCACGAGTGCGGACCGGTTCCGGCGCGACCAGGCGACGTAGACGGGCGCCTCATAGCCGGGCACGAGCCGCTTGTAGGAGTTCACCCACTGGGCGAAGATCGCCGAGATCTCCCGGGCGTGACGCAACTGGCCGGCGATGAACGCCTTGCCGACGTCAGAGAGGAAGTACGGGTCACGCTCGTCATAGAAGGCGTTGCGGCCGTCCTTGAACAGCGACTGGTGGGTGTGCATACCCGAGCCGTTCTCCCCGAACAGCGGCTTGGGCATGAAGGTTGCGTGCAGGCCGTACTTGAGCGCGTACTCCTTGACGGTGATCCGGTAGGTCATGCAGTGGTCGGCCATCGCCAACGCGTCCGCGTAGCGCATGTCGATCTCATGCTGGGATGGACCGACCTCATGGTGGGAGTACTCGGTCTGGATGCCGAGCGCCTCGAGTCCGAGCACCGTGTCACGGCGGAGGTCGGAGCCGGCGTCAAGGGTGGTCAGGTCGAAGTAGCCACCCTCATCGAGTACCTCGGTCGACTTGGCGTCGCGGAAGTAGAAGTATTCGAGCTCGGGACCGACGTAGAAATGGTCGAACCCCATCGCGCCGGCGCGAGCGACCGCGCGGCGGAGGACGTGACGTGGATCTCCTTCGTAGGGGATCCCCTCAGGGGTCTTGATGTCGCAGAACATCCGCGCGACCCCGTGGGCGGGGTCCCCCCAGGGGAGGATGGCGAAGGTCGCCGGGTCGGGCACCGCGATCATGTCGGACTCCTCGATCGCGTTGAAGCCGGTGATCGAGGAGCCGTCGAACCCCATCCCCCCCTCAAACGCGTCCGGGAGCTCAGCGGCGTTGATGCTGAACGCCTTGAGTTGGCCGAGGATGTCGGTGAACCAGAGGCGAATGAAGCGGATCTCCCGCTCGGCGGCGATCGCCATCACGTCTGTGGCGGTGAGGGGCGGAGTCGAACTCATCGCGTTGGAACCTTACTTGCTGGGAGCTCGGACGGGCCGGGCGTCAGTCCGGACACGTCCGGCTCCGATTTGAGCCTGGCTCACGTGCGCTCAGACGCACTCAGCAACATTGGATCGTCCCGGTCCGCGAATTAAGCGCGGCCGCCGATCCGGGAACCCACCTTCGCGCTGAACAGCTCAGTCGGCTAACCAGCGCTCCGCCCACCTCTGGATCTCTGCCAGCGCAGGACCGAGTTCGCGGCCCATCTGGGAAAGGGCATACTCGACTTTCACAGGAGCCCCGCGGTAGACGGTCCGCTCGACGATCCCTCGTGCCTCAAGCTCCTTCATCCGCTCAGACAGCAACCGATCCGACAGTTCCGGCACCCGTTGGGCGATCTCTGAGAAGCGCAGCGGGCCATCCATGAGGACGCGCAGGATCGCCCCGGTCCACCGGCGCCCGACGAGTTCGACCGCCTCGTGGTAGAGCGGGCAGCAGGTTGATCGCTGACCGACCCCCATGGCGGCTTCACGGGTCTCATCAGGATGTGCTGTCGTCGTGTGACTGAGGGCGCCCATCACCGGGCCGGGAGGATAGAACGCCAGCGCACACTATGCCGCCTTCAGCGTGCGGGATTCCTCCTGTGAACCGTCGAGGGGCACCTCTCCGGCAACGTTGACCATGGCCGTGAACGACTCGAGGGACACCGCAGCAATCGCCTCGAGCAGTTGCTCGTCCGTCCATCCGGCCTCACGCGCCTCCTCATGGAGGTGCATCGGCGGGCGCCCGTCCTCCACCACGGCCCGCAGGTATTGCATCAGCGCAGCCTCAGCCGGATCGCCAGAGTCGAATTGGCGGGCGCGAGCGACCTCGTCCAGGCCGAGGCCGGCAGCACGAGCAGTCCGGCTGTGCATCACGATGCCCTGTTCAGAACCGAAGTGCTCGGCCACCGCCAGAGCGATGCGCTCGAAGGTGGCAAGAGACAGATTGCCGTGCCGCAACTCGGAACGGAAACGAGCGTAGGCGCGGAGCGCCGCGGGCGACCCGGCCAGGACGCCGAGGAAGTTCGGCAACTGGCCCGCCCCGGACAGGGCCCCCCGGAGGATCGGGGCCGAACGCTCCGGCGCGGACAGCTCGTCGTGGATCTGGAACCTGCTCATGGTCGTCTTCATATCAACACCAATGCGCCGTATTGGTCCACGGAAACGGCCCCGGGGCATGAGCCGCCCGTCATCGGGAGAGGGAGAGAGGGGGTACTTACGATGGTTCGTCTATGACCCGGCACGTCAGCCGGTTGAGCGTGTTGTCTCCGATTGCCAGAGCTTTCAAACTGCCCTTCCATCTAGCCAGCGGGCACTAAAGAAACGCTCAGCGAGCCGTCGCGGATCACTAAGAGTTGCGTATGCGTACGCGCCGGCTGGCTCCCGGCGGCCGACAGGCGACGGAGGACCGTCAGGTCCGTTACCGCAGCCGACGGGCTTGGGCTGAGCGTCGTGTCTGCACGCGGAGGGGCTCACCCCACGCGGACCGCGACAGGGCGCCCCGCGGGCGGCCTGATCAGTGTGCGCTGGAGATCGCGACGATCAGCAGCATGACGCCGAGCAGAACCGCCCACATGGCGGTGCGATCTCCGGCGTGGAAGGCCCGGGAGGCCGGAAGGGAGGAGGCCCGTGACCCTGAACGCGAGACGAGCTGGCGGTCGGCGGTGTGACCGGTGATGACGACTGTCCGGCGCCCACCGGACTCGGCGGGCATCAACCGGGGCCGCGGGCCCCACACGCGCTCGGGGTCGGATTCGGAAACGTACTCGATGAGGGGACCGTCCCCGTCATCGTCCACGCCGAGGGCGGCGACGAGATCGAGGTCCGCAGCGTAGTCCTCGACGTGGAAACCGTGTCCGGTGTTCACGTCTACCCGCGCCCGGGCGACCGCCTCCCGACGGAGTTCGATCTGCCGCTCACGACGAGCGTGAGAGCCCGAGTTCAAGTGGCGATCACGGTCTGGGAATGCGGTTGGCGCCGTCTCAGGGACGACCCAAGAAGGGGGGGCGAGGTCGGCCGCGCTGTTGCGTCGGCGCGGTGCGGGATCTGACCAGTCGACGTCATCCATGATGACGAGGCGTGCGGTCCGTTGGTTCCTTCCCGGCATGCTCAGCGTGTTCTAGCAGCGTCGTCGGACGGATGCATTTTCAGGACTCTCGTTCTCTCCGCAGTTTGCGGCGTCAAGCCGTGAATCGACGCGGGTACGCCAACGGTGAAGGGATGGCTCTGGGCCCGGGTCAGCGACCGGCGACAGCGGCGACGAACTTGGCCACGTCCACGGCGTCTTGGCCTTGGACGATGTCAGCGGGCATCACGCCCTGACCGAGGCAGGTCTCGTTCTGCTCGCTCGCGGTAGGAGCAGGAAGACAGCCGTTGGCGAGCGTGTTCATGATCAGCGGGTAGGAGGGCTTGAGCTGATCGAGGTTGGGCCCGGTCTTGCCGACAGCACTGGCGACCGACAGGGTGTGGCAGACCGCGCAGTGCTCACCGAACAGTTCACGTCCGTTGACCTCGGCGGCCGTCAACTTGAGGCCGTTGGTCCCCGCGGACGTCCGGTTGTGGTTGGCCACGAGCAGGACGCCGGGGATGACAAAACCAAAGCCGATGATCACGGTTGCGATCGTCGCGTTGATGGCCAGGCTGACCCCCCGCTTCTGGGAGAGCATCGCCTGGGTCATCGGGGCGAGCTTGCCGCGGGGCGCGGCCCAGAAGAGCGTGGCGGCCAAGCCGGTGAAGACAACGGCGATGATGATGACGGGAACCATGAGGGCTCGCACAATATCGCGGTCGGGGCCGAAATGTCGGCTCAGCGTCGGCGGCCCGCCCCGAAACTCATCACGGCGGGGGCAACCGCGCGGAAGTCCCCGGTGGCACCGTTGCTGTCCGTCCCAGCCGACGCCGCGGCCTCATCCGCCCGGTTCGGCTCAGCGAGAGGACTGAAGTCACGGATCTCGGCGACGACCTGGTCGGGGGCGGAGATCGCTCCGACGCGATCGACGAGCACGTTGATCACCCCGCCACCGGCCGCATAGCACTCGAGCTTGCCCTCGACGAGGAGGAGCGGCTCGGCGCGGACGAGGAGACGATGGCGCTCATACACCGGAGGAGGCAGAACGAGGTTGATGACGCCGGCCTCATCCTCGAGGAGGATGAAGACGATCCCCGAGGCCGTTCCGGGGCGCTGGCGTGCGACGACGAGCCCTCCGACACGCACCCGTCGGCCGTGGGTGAGGCGTTCGAGCTCGACGCTGGTGATCGAGTCGACCGGGAGCCGACCCATGCGGCGGAGCAGGGCCACCGGATGAGTCGAGGCGGTGAGGCCGGTGCTCGCATAGTCGGCGAGCATCGTCTCCCACCCCGACAGCGGCTTCAGAGGCGGGGGAGCGGGCAGCTCCAGGGGCAGCGCCAGCTGCACGCCGGCCGGAACCCGCCGTCCCGGGGTGGCGATGCCAAGCTGCCAGAGCACCTCACGGCGCGGCGGGGAGACGGAGTGTGCCCGTCCCGTCTCTGCCCTGGCGAGTCCGTCACAGGCCCCGCTCCAGGCGAGCAGCTCCATCGCGGCCGCCCCCGCACCCGCCCGGGAGGCGAGGTCGGCGAGGCTCTGGAAGGGGCCCTCCCGATCACGCGCCACAACGAGTGCGTGTACCTCCTCCCGCCGCACCCCGCGGACGTAGCCGAGGCCGATCCGCACCGCCCCGTCCCCATCGAGGCTGCACTCGACCCCACTGGTGTTGATGTCCGGCGGACGCACCGTCAGCCCCCGGCGCTGTGCCTCGTGGACGAGCGCGTCTGGCGGGTAGAACCCCATCGGCTGCTCGTTGAGCAGGGCACAGAGGAACTCGGCCCCGTAGTGGACACGCAGCCACGTCGACTGGTAGGCGAGCAGACCAAAGGCGGCTCCGTGGGCCTTGGGGAAACCGAAGCCCGAGAACCCACGAACCATGGTGAAGACCTGCTCGGCGAGTTCCTCGGTCACCCCGTGCCGGGCGATCGCGCCGTCGATGAAGGCCCGGTGGTGGACCTCGATCGCCGCCGCGGAGCGCTTCTTGGACATCGCCCGGCGCAGGCCCTCGGCTTGGCCGATCGAGAAGCCGGCGAAGGCGACGGCGACCTCGAGCACCTGATCCTGGAAGATGATCGTGCCGAGCGTGTCGGCGAGCGGCTCCCGCAGTGACTCGTGCAGGAAGGGAACGACAAAGGACGGGTCCTCACGCAGGCGCTGCTTGCGGGCGATGTAGGGGTTGACCGCCCCGCCCTGGATCGGTCCGGGGCGGACGATCGCCACCTGGATGGTGATGTCCTGGAGGGTCTCGGGACGGGTGCGGGCGAGCGACTGCATCTGGGCGCGGCTCTCGATCTGGAAGACGCCGGTCGTGTCGGCGGCCTGAATCGCCGCGTAGGTGTCCGGATCGTCGTAGGGGATCGCCGACAGGTCGATCCGTTCCCCACGGCGTCGGGCGATCAGCTCGACGCACCGCTCGACGGCCGACAGCATGCCCAGTCCGAGCAGGTCGATCTTGAGAAACCCCGCGTCCGCGCAGGAGTCCTTGTCCCACTGCGCGATCTGACGACCGGGCATCGCCGCGGGCACGATCGGAACGCAGTCGATCAGCGGACGCGTGGCGACGATCATCCCGCCGGAGTGCTGGCTGAGATGGCGGGGCAGACCGTGGGCCTCGGCAGCGAGCTGGGCGAGCCAGCGCCAGCGCCCCTGCCGACTCCGGCCCGGGTAGGCGCCCTCGATGTCATCGCCGACCCGGCGCGCGTCCCACCCCTCCGAGGCGCGGGCGACCCGCTCGATCTCCCCTGCCGGCAACCCGAGGGCCTTGCCGAGCTCACGGATCGCCCCCCGTGCCCGATAGGTCGGAAACGCCGCGACGAGGGCGGATCGCTCTCGCCCGTAGCGTGTGTGAATGCGCGGGATGAGCACCTCACGAACGTCGCGGGGAAAGTCAAGGTCGATGTCGGGAAGCGCGGTGAGCTCGTCGTTGAGGAAGCGCCCGATCAGCAGCTCGTTGGCGACCGGATCGACGTGGGAGAGACCAGTCAGGTAACAGACAATCGATGAGACACTCGAACCGCGACCGCGTCCCGGTGGGAGCAGCCCTCGGGCGCTGTCGGGACCCCGTACCTCGACGGCCACCTCCCGGGCGAGTTCGAGCATGTCGTGGTGGAGGAGGAAGAACCCACTGAGGTTGAGCGAGGCGATGATTGCCAGCTCCTGCTCGAGACGAGCCTCGGCCCGGGGACGCAGCACTCGGGCGTCCGCGGTCGCCTCCGGTCCGTAGCGGCGCTCAAACCGGCTCTGGCACAGCTCGGAGAGCCGGCGCATCGTCGCCGGGTCCTCGGCCCCCGGATAGCGGTAGCCGAGGTCGACTCTGAGATCGAAGTCGATCCGAGCGGCGAGCTCTCGGGTCTCGGCGACCGCCTCAGGGAACTCGGGAAAGCGGGCGACCATCGCCCGCGGGGGTGCGAGCACATGGCTGAAGTTGCCCCGTCGCAGCGGCTCGGAGGCGTCGAGGGTGGTGTGGTGGGCGATGGCAACGAACGCATCCTGCAGCGGGGCGCGGGAACGTTGATGGGCGTGCACGTTCCCGGTGGCGACGGTGGGGACGCCGATCCGCTGGGCCAGCCGGGCGAGCCGCCGGTTGTGGGCCCGGTCCCCGGACAGGTAGGGGCGCTGGAGTTCGACGCGCAGCCGGTCAGAGCCAAAGCTTTCCCGCAGTCGCCACAGGGTCGCCTCATCCCCGACCCCGTGCCCGGCGCACCCGCTGAGACAGATGAGCCCATCGCTGTGGCCGAGCAGATCATCGAGCGCGAGCATCGGAGGCTGGACCGGCGCGCCGGTCCGTTCCTCCCGGGTCCGGGCGTGAGCGAGGGTGAGCAGCCGGCAGAGATTGCGCCAACCGGCCGGCTCGACAACGAGCAGGGTGAGGTGGCGGCCGTCCTCGAGGTCGACCTCGGCACCGTGAATCGCCTTCAGGCCGACGCTGTGGGCGGCGGCGGCAAACTCCATCGCCCCGGACACCGTGTTGTGGTCGGTGAGGGCGAAGCTCTCATACCCGGCCGCGGCGGCCGCGACGGCGAGCTCCTCCGGAAGCGATGTCCCGTCGAGGAAGGAGAAGGCCGAATGGGCGTGCAGCTCGACATACACGAACATATGTTCTCATAGAGTGCGGACGACCTCGAATCGCCGCGCCGCCAGCCGACGCGACGGTCAACCGGCCCGCCGAGGAGCCGCCAGCCGACGCGACGGTCAAACGGCCCGCCGAGGAGCCGCCAGACCGAGCGGGTCAGGGCCCCGTCGAGGGCTGTCTAGGCTCTCACCATGGCCATGAGCAGTCCCCGCCCCCGCGTTCCAGCCGCCGAGCGGCGCGAATCACTGATCGACGCTGCGGTCGAGGAGTTCGCCCACGGCGGCCTGCACGGCACCCCGGTCGACCGGATCGCCCGTCGCGTCGGGGTCGCCCAACCGTACGTCTTCAGCCTCTTCCCGACCAAGCGCGACCTGTTCATCGCCGCCGTCGAGCGGGGCTTCGAGCGGGTGATGGATCACTTCGCCAAAGCTCCGGAGCCGACGCTGTCGGCGATCGCCGACAGCTACCTCGCGCTGCTTGCCGCCGACCCCAACCTGCTCACCCTGCAGCTGCACGCCTACGCCGCCGCCTGCGAGGACGAGACAATCGCCGTCCACGTCCGCGGCGCCTACGCGGCCCTCGTCGAGCACGTCGGCACCCTCACCGGAGCGGACGCCGACGCCCTCGACGCGTTCATGGCCCAGGGGATGTGGCTCAACGTCCAGGCGGCGATGGGCGCCGGTGACCTCAGCGCCGCCCGCGGCTGGGTCGCCCGCCGGCGGGAATCCGCCGAGGGCGAGGGTGTGGGCGGCCCACCGGGGCCGCCCCTCCGGCGTCAGTGAACCTTGACGAGGTCGTGGTCCGGATCGATCCGCCAGCGGCCGGCGACCTCGACCAGGCGGTCGCTGAGCGGCCAGCCGTCGGGCCGCTCCTCCCCCGTGTGGACGGGACTGGCGCCCTTGAGGGCCATGCAACCATGGTTGTCCCCGAGGGCCCGGATCTCGGCGACCTCGGCGGCGGAGAGGACCCGGCCGGCAGGCAGAGCGGCAAGCTCGGCCCGCTTCTCCTCCACCGGACGGCCACCACGTTCCTGGATGAGGGTCGGGACGACGGTTTCGACGGCCGGGTGGGCGAGGTTCCACAGGCAGGCGAGCTGGAGCAGGGTGATGCCGTGGGCCTCGGCGATCGCGCGCATCCCGTCGATGCGCGCGAGACCCGCCTCGATCCACCCCGCGGGCCGGAACGTGCGGTGGTCACGCTCGGCGAGCGGGGTAACGGGTCCGACGTCCCCGCCGAACAGTCCGCCGTAGTCGACGACCCGGGTGATCACCTTGATCTGCTGGGCGGCGGCGGCGTCGAGGACATACTCACCGGGCCAGGGCTCGAGCGGGTTGAGGATCACCATCGCCCAGTCGATCCGGTCGCCGAAGCGTTCGAAGCAATCGATCAGGTCGAGGGTGAAGCCATTGGCCGGCCCGGGCGCGATTCCGATCCGGGCACACAGGCCCGCCTCACGCAGGCCGACCATACCGTCCCAGACGGTCTCGGACGTGTATCCGATCCGGTCCGGGTTGTGCAGGAGCAGAAGGTCGAAGCTGTCGATGCCGATCCGGGCCAGGGACGCCTCGGTCGCCTGACGGAGGTAGGCGGCGTACTGGTCGGGACCGCGGAGGGAGGGATCGGTGAAGCGGGGAAAGCCCTTGGCGCCGTCCCGTGTGCCGGTCTGGAAGTCATGTCCGACGGCCCCGACGATCGAGACCTGATCGCGGTCGGTGCCCGCACGCTCGAGCGCACGGCCGAGCATGCGGTCAGCCTCACCGCTGCCGTAGACGTCGGCGGTGATCGCAGTGGCGATCGCCGCATCGGGGACGATCAGCTCGAGGAAGCGTTCCTCCTCGAGTGCCTCTCCGAAGTGCATGAAGCGGCCACCGCTCCAGGTGCCGACGGCGGTGCGGGTGGGTGCGAGGCTCATCGGGTGCGATTCTAGGCCCCGCTCTGGCACCGCCCTGGTCTCGGCCTGGCACCGCCCTGGTCTCGGCCTGGCACCGCCCTGGTCTCGGCCTGGCACCGCCCCGGTCCGTCCCGCCGCCCCGCCGCCCCGCCGGGGCACCCCGCCGGAGCGGGCGCTCAGCGCTGGCGCCACCACCGTCCCGAGACGAGGTCGCAGAAGACGACCTCATCGCGGCCACAGACGGTGACGATCTCCCAGTAGCGGCGCCGCAGCGGCCGCTCGGTCCACCAGTGGTCCTCAATCAGCCAGGACTCCCGCACACTGTCGACTTGGCGGCCGTCCACGCTCACCGGACGCCCGCCCGGACCGGCGCGTACCCGGATGGTCCGCGGGACCGACAGCCGTCTCTGTCCGGGGCTCATCTCCGGACCCTCAACCCTCGAAGGGGGTCAACACCGAGCGGCGCTCGGGCAGGCGTGAGTCGGGATCGACGGCGAGGATGCGCAGCGCCGCCTCGGGTCCAGCGACCGCCCGCGCCTGACGGACCGCCTCCCCGAGCCGGGCCGCGCGCGCCTCGGCCGGGTCCTCCAGCAGGGTCCGCTGATCACCGGCAGCGGGACCGAAGCGTTCGACCGCAAGGGTGAGGGACGTCGCCGGGGCGGGCATCAGCGCGAGCCGGGGGCTCAGCGCGAGCCGCATCCGAGAGGGGTCAGAGAGCGCCTCCCGGAAGGTCACACGCTGGTTCCAGCTGCCGCCGCCCTCGATGAGCGCGGCCGAGACGACGACGGCACGCAGGGAGCGGCCGCGGCGCTCCCTGCGGGCGAGCAGGCGGTCCACGAGCACGCCGAGCACCCGCTCAAGCTGGGGGCCGTCCGCCGCCTCGAAGAGGTCGAGGGTCTCGCGCACCAGTTCCCCCGGAGTCCGCGGACGGAGGGGGAGATCGAGCCCGCAGGCGAGGCGTTGGGCGAGGATACCCAGGGCCCCGAAGCGGTCAGCCACCGCCGCTCGATCGAGTGCCGCAAGTTCACCGAGCGTTCCGATCCCGAGCCGCGCGAAGCTGTCGGGCAGTCCGGCGAGCTCATCCCGGCTCGCGAGCAGATCGACGGACAGGGGTGCGAGGAAGCGGCGACACTCCGCCTCTCCCCCGCCGATCACCAGCGGCCGCCGGGCCCGGGCCCGGGAGGCGGCGGCCACCGCCCCAAAGCGAGTCGCCGCGACACCGAGGCGCGCGGAGGCTCCGAGCACGCGCCGAGCCGCGGCAAGGACCGCTCCGATCGGGCCGACCGCCCCCGCCCCAACCGGTCCCTCCCCGAGCAATCCCGCCACCCCCTCAGCAGAGGCGTCCGCGGCGTCTCCTCCGTGCAGGCGCAGCAGACCGTGAGCGTCGAAGCAGGCGATTCCCGGTACGTCTGACTCGACGGCGGCGCCGATCGACTCGAGCCCGAGCAGGATGCCCTCCCAGCGCTCGGCCACCCCGACCGGATCGGGCGGCACGAGCGTGAGCGCCGGACAGCGGGAGAGGGCCTCTCCGAGCGCCATCCCCGCCCTCACCCCGAACGCCTCGGCCGGGGCGGACACCTCACCGAGCCGCAGGCCGCCCGGCTCGGGAGCGAGCGCCACCGGCTGGGCCAGCAGCGCCTCCCGACGGTCGCCGACGGCGACCGTCAACGCGAGACGGGGCATCAGCACGGCGACGATCAGGGGAGAGGAATTCATACGAACAGATGTTCGCATCGGGGTCGGCTGTCACCAACTCGACCCCGGCCGGTTTCCCGCTCGTTGCCGTCTTTTTTCCTCCCGGCGCCGTCGGATGGCCCACATCACCGGGGTCAAGCCGCGGTCTGCACGATCGCGTGCAGAGGGGTGCGGCGGCGGGCCCGTCCACCGCCGCGCACGGCCGGCGCTTCAGGCGACGTAGTGGCCGATCTGGCTGAAGAGGATGTCCTGGACGGCCGGGACGGCTGCGTAGGCGGCATTGGAGAGCGTGCCCAGCGGCGTGGAGACCCGCTTGGGGCGTTTGCGGATCGCTTCACAGACGAGGTCGGCGGCGGCGTCCGGGGACAGGGCGGGGAGACGCTCGTAGTGCTTGGTCGGGGCGATCATCGGGGTCCGCACGAGCGGCATGTAGACGGTCGTGATGTCGACCCGGTCGAGCACGATCTCCGGGGCGATCGACCGGGCGAAGGCGTCGAGGGCCGCCTTGGAGGCGAGGTAGGCCGAGAACCGCGGCGTATTCGTCTGCAGCCCCATCGTGGAGATGTTGATGATGTGCCCGGAGCGGCGGGCCCGCATGCCGGGGAGCACCCCGAGCGTGAGGCGGACCGCTCCGAAGTAGTTGAGCGCCATCGTCCGCTCGTAGTCGTGGAAACGCTCGTAGGAGCGGGCGACCGAGCGGCGAATCGAACGTCCCGCGTTGTTGATGAGGATGTCCGGAACGCCGTGGTCGGCGCTCACTGCGGCCACGAGTCCGTCGATCGCCTCGAGGTCGGTGAGGTCACACGGGTACGCCGCGGCGGTGCCGCCCGCTGCGGCGATCTCGGCCACGACCTGATCGAGGGTCTCCCGCGTTCGGGCGACGAGGATCACCCGGCCCCCGGCGGCGGCGACCCGGTGGGCGCTCGCCCGGCCGATCCCGGAGGAGCTGCCGGTGATGAGGACGAGCTTGCCGCCGACCGCCTGCTCGAGGGTCGGGGCGACGAGCTCACCGGCGGCCGGAATCCGGGCGCTGAAGGACAGGGCGGCCCGTGCCCCCGCCCCGATCAGCGGTCGCATCCGCGAGGCCATGGACGGACCCTACACCGGGGTCCCGGAGTCCTGAAGCAGTTCCTTGAGTGGCACCGCCCGCAGATGGTGGGCGGCGAGCGCGGCGGCGATCCGCGCGATCTCCGCGCGCGCCTGAGGGAGATCGGTGACGTGAACGGCGATCACCGCGCCGGCGTGGAGGTTCTCGAGCTGATCCCGGTTCCAGCCGCGCCAACTCGCGCCGTCGATCTGGAGCCGGCCGGCGACGAGCCGGCCACCGGTGCCGTGGGCGAACAGCCACTGGCCGAGGCTCGGGCCGGTCGAGGCATACAGGAACGGGTGGCGGTGGCCCCAGTGCAGACCGAGCCGAGCGAGCATCAGGTGCAGTTCCCGCCGCGTCCGCAGCCAGTTGAGCAACCCGCTGTCATCGAGCAGGGGCAGCGCCTGATCACCGACGGCGTGGACGCCGTCGGTGGCCGCGTCAAAGCTCGTCAGGTTGGGGCCCGTGTCGATCGCGAAGGAGGCGTGCATTCCCGCCCGGCCGAGCACCTTGAGCAGGCCGGCGACCTCCCCGGGGTGGGCTTCAAGCATCAGGCCGACCTGAGGCCGGGCGGTCGTGACGGCAGTGAGGGCCTGGACGGGCGCGACGGCCGAGACGACCGAGTACGCCAGTCCGGCGGTGAGCACCCAGCCCGAGACGACAAGCGCGGTGAACGCCGTGCTGAGCGCACGCACGGTCCGCACCCGCCAGACCGGGAGCGGGCGGATCCGCCGTTCACAGTTGGCGATCAGGGTGGCTGTCGAGGCACGGAGGGCAAACCGGGCGTCCGGTTCGGGCCGGCCGGTCGCCAAGGCGGCCGTGAGCGCGGGGGCGAGCTCGGCCTCGGTGCGGGCGACCCGGGCGAGGCCGAAGCGCTCGTAGGCGAGGTTGGAGGCGCGGATGTGGCCGTAGCCGAACCCGTAGGAGATCACCGGGCAGCCGCGGATGATCGCCTCGAGCACCGTGAGACCGGCGCTCGAGTGGATGAGCGCGTCGGAGGCGGCGAGGATGTCGCCCATCTGCTCGGTGAAGCCGAGGACGCGGAGGCGCGGCTCATCCGGGAACGCGAGCTCGACCTTGGCGCGGGCTCGCTCGTTGTGTCCGCACAGGCAGAGCACGGTCGCGTCGTCGACGGCGAGTGAGGCGCGGACGGCGCCGCAGAGATCCCCGATGCCCCAGCCGCCCCCGGACACCGTGATGATCGCCCCGTCGGCGGGCAGACCGAGGCTTGCCCGGGCGCCTGCGCGGTCGCGGCCGTGGAGGAACTCGGGCTTGGTCGGCGGACGGGCCCAGCGGACGCTGCCGGGACCGGCGATCTGCTCGACCTCGTCGGCGGACTCCGGATGGGTGATGTAGTGCATGTCGACCCCCGGGTGGGCCCAGTGGTGGAGCCCGGCGAGGTCGGTGATCGACGAGTAGAGCGGCACCTTGAGCCGGCCCCGCTGGCGCATCTCGGCGAGGACGACGGTCGCGCCCGGGTAGGTGGAGACGATCACGTCCGGCTTGTGGGCCTTGATCAGGCGCATCAGGCCACGGGAGCCGATCGCCGTCAACAGCCGGCGCGAGAGCCAGCGGGTCGGTGCGACGTTCATGAACAGGCGGTACTGCAGGTCGAACCACCACGGCACCCAGCGGAACATGAAGGCGGAGTTCTCGCGCAGGGTGCGGGTGATGAGCGTCCCCATGCAGACGAGCGAGTTGACGATCGCGACCTGAGCCCCGGGATGCTCGCTGAGGAACTCCGCGGCGACCGCCTGGGCCGGAAGATCGTGCCCGGCGCCGATGTCGGCGGTGAGGATGAGGACATTGGGGGCATCCGGCAGGGCGGAAGGCTCCGGCACCCCGGAGTCCACCCGGGCCGGCGCAGCGGCCTCGTCGGACTCGACGACAGCCAAGGACGCGACCGCAGTCCCTCCCGTCGCCACAGACCCGACCGTCGCCACGGGGGCCACCGGCCCCGGGGTCCTGACGAGCGTCTCAGCAGACACCGCGGCCGCCACCGGCGCCGCGCCGTCGCCGCCGAGCCCGACGGCCGGCGGCGACGCCACCCCCGTCTGGGCGCGTTTCCAGTCGATATAACGCCGCACACCCTCCCCAAAAGACGTCTGCGCCGTCCACCCCAACTCCGCCTCAGCCCGCGCCCCCAACACCACCTTGGACCCCAAATCCCCCGGACGCGCCGGACCGACCACCACCTCCACATCCCCCACATACTCCCCCACCAACTCAGCGATCTGCCGAATCGTCACATCCTCATCCGACACCAAGTTATAGACCCGATTGACCGCCACATCCGCCAACCCATCCACCACCCCCTGCGCCAAATCCTCCACATACACAAACCGCCGCGACTGACTCCCATCCCCCGACAACACCAACGCCTCACCCGCCAACGCCCGATTCACAAACGACGGCACCACCGCCGCCTCCCGCGCCCGCGGCCCATACGGAATCCCAAACCGCAACACCGTGTACTCAATCCCATACAACTCCTGATAGGACCGGCAATACAACTCCCCCGCCAACTTCGTCGACGTATACAAATGCGCCGGCGCCGGCAACAACGTCTCCTCATCCACCACCGCCGCCTCCGTATCCGAATACACCCAGATCGTCGACGCAAACACCACCCGCGACACCCCCACCCGACGCATCGCCTCCAACACCGCCGCCGTCCCGCGGCAGTTGATCTCCTCCGCCTGGGCGGGCGCCTTGAGGACGTCGTTGACATCGGCGACCGCCGCGAGATGGGCGACGACGTCGATGGCGTGCTCACTGAGGGCCGCCTCGAGGGCAACCATGTCGGTGATCGACCCGAGCACGGTCGGAACGTCGGGATGCCACGGGGACGGGCGCAGGTCGAAGATGACCGGGTCATGCCCGGCCGCCGTCAACTTGTCGACCACGTGTGATCCGATGAATCCCGATCCGCCTGTGACCAGAACCCTCACCGGTTAACCCCTCCCCTCAGGAGTCGGCGTCCAGTTGCGGACGGTAGTACAGCGGCGGACAGGAATGGTGTTTTGCCACCCAGTCGGTGTTGGGCAGCTCGACGTGGGTGTGACCGAAGATGCGGTGACAGGGCTGATCATAGACCCGGCCGGTGGACTGTTCGAGCCAGTCAAAGACGATGTACTTATACAGGCCCGAGGTCATCCCGGCGGGCAATTCAAGCCGGGAGCCGGGAAAGCGCGGGTCGAGATGCTCGCGCGCAACGGCGTTCTTCCAGGCGACGACGTCGGGCATCCGCTCGGTCTGGATCAGGCCGAGCGCGGCGGTGAACTCGTTCATGCGGAAGTTGAGACCCTGGACGTCATAGCTCGGCTTACCGTAGTTACGGAAACCACGGGCGAACTCGATCAGTTCCGGACGCTTGGAGACGAGGATCCCGCCCTCCCCCGTCGACACGGTCTTGGTGGCGTAGAAGGAGTAGACGCCGGCGTCGCCGTACTGGCCCGGCTTGGTGACGCTGCCGTCGGACCCGCGCCACTCCGCGCCGTGGGCGTGGGCGCAGTCCTCGATCAGGAAGATGTCGTGGGCGGCGCAGTAGTCGGCGATCCGCTTGGCGTCAAAGGCGATGTGGCCGCCGATGTGAACGAGCAGGGCGGCCTTGGGGCGGTACCGCTCGGCCTTGGCCTCGAAGTCGGCGAAGGACATGCACAGGTCCTCGCGGTTGCAGTCGACGAACTCGACCCTGGCCCCGGCGCGAACCGCAGCGAGCGGGGTCGCCATGAACGTGTTCGAGGGACAGAGCACGGTCTCCCCCTCGACCCCGGCGAAGTGCAGCGCGGCCAGCGCGCCGCCGCTCCAGCTCGAGGTGGCGACCGCGGGCAGGCCGTTCCAGTCCGACCAGGCCTGCTCGAAGCGCTCGGTGAAGGTCGCCTCCGACCAGCGGTTCGAGTCGATGACCTCGTCGATGAGGGCGTGGAAACGGTCCCGATCGCGCTGATCGAACCCGATGGCGAAGCGGCCGTAATCGGGCGCAGCGGTGGATTGCATCGGTGGTGTGCTCATTCTGTCGGGCGCCGGCCGGCGCGGAAGGCTCAGGGCAGCGGGCCTCAGGCGACCAGTACGGTAGCGAGGCCCCGCGCCTCCAGTGTGCTGAGAATGATGGCGAGTGCAGCGGCGGTACGTCGGTGAGATTTATCTGAGCTGTAGAAGTCGGCGTCGTGGAGCAACATCACGTCCCCCTCCGCGACCGCCTCACCGGCGCGAGCGCCGGTGCCCTGGAGGGCGTTGGCGGCGATTCGCTCCGGGGTGCTGAGGCGCCGCCAGTCCTTGCCCCAGGCTGACCACAACAGCGGCGCGAGGCCGTGTGCGCGCGCGTGGACGAGACCGGCGGGCGAATAGATCCCGTACGGCGGGCGGTGGCGGAGCGGCCGGATCCCAATCGCGTCCTCGATGGCCGCGATCCCGCGCGCGTAGTCGCGCTCGAGGGCGCGGCCGCGCCGGCGGGTCTGGAGGAGGTGGCGGTCCCCGTGGAGGGCGATGCCGTGGCCCTCGGCACGCATCCGGGCCAGCAGGGCGGGGCGGCGGCGGACCTGCTCACCGACGACGAAGAAGGTCGCGCACGCGCCGTGGGCGGCGAGGACGTCGAGGATCGCCGGAGTGCCCTCCGGGTGGGGGCCGTCGTCGAAGGTGATGGCGATCCCGGAGGCGGCCGTCCGGGTGGCGACGCCGAGCCGGTGGGCGCTCGGCGCGTGCAGGGAGGCGATCGCGTGGTGGGCGACGGCGATACGGGCGAGGGGACCGGCAGGCACGCCGTGTTTGTAACAGCCCACTCACGGTTGCGCGTCCGCCGCCTTGGCGAGGTCTAACGTGCCGCGGAGATGTCCGCTTTCGACGCTGAGGTGACGGTGACCCGGCAACGGTTCGCCAACCGGGAGACCGGGTTCGCCGTGCTCGACGCCGAGCAGGACGGTGAGCCGATCGTGCTCGTCGGGCCGCTCATCCATCTCGAGGCGCGGGAGCGGGCGCGCGTGCTCGGCAGCTGGGTCACCGACAGCCGGTACGGCCCCCAGGTGAAGGTGTCCGAGGCGCGCCCGCTGGCGCCGGTCGACGCCGCCGCCCTCATCACCTACCTGCGCAAGGTCAAGCACGTCGGCCGTAAGCGGGCTGAGGCGCTGCTCGAGCGCCACGGACAGGCCCACGTGCTCGAGGCGATCGACCGCGACCCGGTCGGGACCTTCCAGGGGGCCGGGCTGTCGGCCGGACGGGCCGCCGAGGCCGCCGCCGCCTGGCAGGAGCTGCGCCTCACCCGGCAGCTGCACCTGCTCCTCGCCCCACATGGGCTCGGCTACCTCGTCAGGCCGATCCATGCCGAGTACGGGCCGAGCGCCCAGCGGGTGATCCAGGAGAACCCCTATGAGCTCACGCGCGTGTTCGGCGTCGGGTTCCTCACCGCCGACCGGATCGCCCGGTCCCAGCACGGGGACATCAGCGCGATCCCCGGCCGTCCGCGGGCAGCCGTCGTCCATCTGCTCGCGGAGGCCGAGCGCAACGGATCGACCTGCCTGCCCCTGCGCCTGCTCACCGAGCAGGCGCAGGAACTGCTCGGCCACCCGCTCGCCGAGGCCGATCTCAGCGACCTGCTGCGGGCCGGGGACATCATCTTCGAAGCCGACCCGGACGGTGAGACCTTCGTCTATCGGACGGCCACCGCCGAGCTGGAGGCCGAACTCGCCGAACGGGTCCGCGGGCTCGTCGGCTCGCCGGGACGGCTCAGTGGAACGACGCCGTCACTCGCCGACACGGGGATCGCGCTCACCGACGAGCAGGCCGCCGCCGTGGCGGCGGCGTTCGCCCACCGGCTGTCGGTGATCACCGGCGGCCCGGGCACCGGCAAGACCGCGACGGTTCGCGCGATCGCAACCGCCGTGACCGCCGCGGGGGCAAAGGTGCTCCTCGTCGCGCCGACCGGACGCGCGGCCGCCCGGATGCGGGAGGCCTCGGGGCTGGAGGCGAGCACCGTCCACTCGGCGCTCGGCTGGATTCCCGGGGAGGGACCCGAACACGATGAGGACGACCCGGTCCGCGCCGACCTGTTGCTGCTCGACGAGTCCTCGATGGCCAACCTCGAGCTGATGGTGACACTCCTGCGCGCGATCTCGCAGCGGGCCCACGTCGTCCTTGTCGGGGACGCCGACCAGCTCGCCCCGGTCGGGGCGGGCAAGCCCTTTGCCGAGATGCTCAGCTCCGGGGTGGTGCCCTCCACCCAGCTGAGCCACATCTTCCGGCAGGCGGCGGGCTCGATGATCGTCCAGGGCGCGCACGCGATCCGCCGCGGCGAGATGCCCTCCTTCCAGGCCGGAGTCGGCACCGACGGGGAGCCGATGCGCCGCGACCTGTTCCTGATCGAGCGTAACGACCCGCGAGCGGCCCGCGAGGAGATCGTCTCGCTCGTCGCTGAGCGCCTGCCCGCCCACTACGGGGTCGATCCGGTCGCCGACATCCAGGTGTTCGCGCCCGTCTACCGGGGTGAGCTGGGGATCGACGCGCTCAACACCGCGCTGCGGGAGCGGCTCAACCCGCACGGGCCGCCGGTGGGGGGCGGACGGCTGCGCCTCGGGGACAAGCTGATGATGACCGGGCGCAACCTCCATGAGCTGCGGCTGATGAACGGCACCCTGCTGCGGCTCGTCGATGAGATCCCCGGCGGGTCAGGCGGTGACGGCGATGAGGCGGCGCTCCTGCTCACCGGTGACGACGGGACGGTGTTCCGGCTCGCGCCGGAGGAGGCCGAGTCCCTCAGGCTCGCCTACGCCTGCTCGGTCCACCGCGGCCAGGGGATCGAACTGCCGGTCGCCGTGATCGTCGCCCATCCGGCCGCCGGCGCGTTCCTCCTCCGCCGGGAGATGCTGTACACGGCGGTCACCCGCGCCCGGATCGCGACCGTGATCGTCGGGGTCGGCGCGGTCGTCGCGCGGGCGGCGGCGACCCCGGACGGGGGCCGGCGCCACAGCCGGCTCGCCGCGCGGCTCACCGCCCGGCTCGCGTAGACCTGACCTGCGGATGCCCCTCCGGCGGCCGCGTTCAGGCGCGCCGGGCGAGCGTCACGCTGTGACCGTCGAGGGTGACGACGTCACCGGGGTGCAACTGGCGCCCGCGTCGCTGCTCAGGCTCGCCGTTGACGGTGATCGCCGCGGTGGCGAGGATCGCCTTGACGTCGGAGCCGATGCCGGCGATCCCGGTGAGCTTGAGCAGCTGGCCGAGGCGGATCATCTCCCCGGAGATCTCGACCGTTTCAGCCGTGGCGCCTCGATCCGCATCTCCCGTTCGGGTCATCGCCGAGAACCCTAGCGGGAGCGGTCGCCGCTGATGGAACGATCACCGCCGGCGCAGGGTGAGCGGCAGCCCGTCCGCCGGGTACGGGCCGGTGCCGTAGTCGATCGGCGGCTCATATCCGGGCGGCACACTCAGCTCGAAGCGGCCGAGCAGCTGGTGGATGATCGCCTTGACCTCCATCCCGCCGAAGTGCAGCCCGATGCACTTGTGCACGTTGCCGCCGAAGGGCGCCCAGGCGTAGGGGTGGCGCTTGTCCTCAGCCCGCTCGGGAAGAAAGCGGTCGGGGTCAAAGACGTCGGGGTCAGACCACCAGGGCTCCATCCGGTGGGTCGGATAGACGCCCAACAGCAGGCGGGTGCCCGCCGGGATGTGGTGGCCGTCGATCTCGGTGTCGGCGATCGCCTGGCGGGCGATCACGCCAACGGGAGCGTTGATCCGCAGCGTCTCCCGGAACACGCGGTCGAGCACGGGCAGCGCCTCGAGATCATCAAAGCCGATCATCGCCCGGCCGACGGCGGCGCCCTCAGCCCGGACGCGCTCCTGCCATTCGGGATGCCGGGCGAGGTAGTAGGCCATCATCGACGCGGTGATCGTGCTCGTGTCATGGGCGGCCATCATCGTGAAGATCATGTGGTTGACGACATCGGCGTCATCGAAGCGCTCGCCCTCCTCGGTCTCGGCGTGGCAGAGGACGCTGAACAGGTCATCCCCAGGCCGGGCGCGCTTGGCCGGGATCTGGGCGGCGAAGTAGCCGGCGAGCCGGCGCCGGCTCGCCAGCCCGCGATGCCACTTGCCGCCGGGGATGTCGGCGCGGACGAACGCCTGTCCACCGACGACGGTGTTGATGAACGCCGCGTTGAGCCGGTCGGCCTCGGGCCCGAGCTGCCCGCCGACGAACACCTCGGTCGCGATGTCGAGGGTCATCTGCTTGACCGCCGGATAGAGGGCGAACCCGTCCATCTCCGGCCAGGCGCTCACCGCCCGCTCGATCGCCGGGTTCATCGCGTCGAGGTAGCCGACGAGTCGGGGCCGGGTGAACGCCTGCTGGAGGATCCGCCGGTGCTGGCGGTGCTCGTCAAAGTCCATCAGCATCACCCCGCGCCGGAAGAACGGGCCGATGAAGTAGTCCCACCCCTCCTGGCTGGAGAACGCCCGCTCCCGGTTCGCGTAGACGGTGCCGAGCCCCTCAGGGCCGAGCACCATCACGACCCGCGTTCCGAACGCGTTGACCCAGAACAGCGGCCCGAACCGGGCGTGCATGCGCCGGCACAGCTCGAGGCTGTCCTGGAGGAAGCCGAGCGAGTGGCCGACGAGCGGCACCCCCGGATCACCGAGGACTGCGCGCAGCCCGCTGCTCGGGTCGGGAACCGCCAGCGCGCGGGCGTCCCCGGCAGGGATCTGTTCGATCAGCGTGCCGGCGACACCGCGGACACGCATGGCAAGGGGGGTCATCATTTCTGGTACTGTACGGTTCCAGATGTCGGACGTCAAACCGCCAACGGAGCGACGCGCCTACGCCGGCCGAACCGGCGAGGACCGAGCCGCCGGACGTCGCGAGGCCCTGATCGACGCCGCCTTCACCCTCGTCGCCGCCGACGGGTGGCGAGCCCTGCGGATCGACGCGGTCTGCCGGGCCGCGGGCCTCAACAAGCGCTACTTCTATGAGAGCTTCGCCGATCTCGATGCCCTCGTCGGCGCGCTCACCGCGAGCCTCGCGGACGCGGCGATCGCCGTCACGCTCGCGGCGATCCCGACCGGAGCAACCCCGGAGGAGGCTGCGACCCGCGGCATCGCCGCCTTCGTCCACCACCTCACCGACGACCCCAGGCGCGCACGCGTGCTGTTCGGAGTCGTGCCGGCGAGCGACCGGGCCGCCGGCCACCGCAGCGCGGCGATCCACCGGCTCGTCAGCACCGCCGCGAGAACCGGCCGGGACCTGCACGTCCTCGGCGCCGCCGCGAGCGTCGACATCGCCGCGGCGATGCTCGTCGGCGGCACGAGCCAGGTGATCCTCGACTGGCTCGACGGAACGCTCCCCTGTTCTGAGGGCACCCTGATCGCGTCCCTGATCGCGTTCTGGCAGGTCGTCGGCGACAGCGCCGCCGCCCAGGCCCACCCCGGCCACGCCTGATCCGCGCGGTCACCTCGCCCCCAGGGCGACCACGCCCGCCCTCAGCGAACCCGGCCCGGCGGGTCGACCACCGAGTCGACCCGCGGGAGCGGCGCCGGCGACCGCCCTAGGCGATCGTGTCGATCCGCAGCCGCCGCTGGCCCTTGGGCGTGGCGACGGTCGCGACCTCACCCAACCGGTGGCCGACGAGGGCCTGGGCGACCGGGGAGGCGGAGGAGATGTGGCCCTCGGCCGGACGGGCATCGTTGGGGGAGACGATCGTGAAGGTCTGTTCCTTCTCGGTGCTGAGGTCGGTGACCGTGACGGTCGCACCGTGGCGGACGAGGCCGGCGGCGACGGTGGCCGGCTCGGCGACGAGGACGGCGGCACGCAGCTGCTCGCGGAGGCGAGCGATCTTCGTCTCCAGGTGCGCCTGGGCCTCCTTGGCCGCGTGATATTCCGCGTTCTCCTTGAGATCACCCCACTCGCGGGCGGTCTTGATCCGGGCGGCCATCTGGTGACGGCCGTCCCCTTCCAGCTCATCCAGTTCCGCCCGCAGGCGGGTCAACTCCGCCTCGGTCATCTCGATCGCATCCATCCCGCCGATCCTAGACGCCCCCGGCCATCGCACCCTTAGTTGTGTCCTCAACTACCTGCTACGCTGATCGACACGACATCATTGGAGGTGGTCAGATGCAGTTCGGAATCTTCTCGGTCTCAGACATCACACAAGACCCCGTGACCGGCGCGACGCCGTCGGAGGCGGAACGGATCCAGGGGTACGTGCAGATCGCCCGGACCGCGGAGGCGGCGGGGCTCGACGTGCTCGCCATCGGCGAGCACCACAACGCGCCGTTCGTCAACTCGTCCCCGACGACACTGATGGCCTACCTCGCCGCGGTCACCGAGCGGCTCATCTTCACCACCTCGATCGCCCACATCACCACCAACGACCCGGTCCGGCTCGCCGAGGACTACGCGATGCTCCAGCACCTCAGCGGGGGGCGGGTCGACGTCACCTTCGGACGCGGCAACACCGCGCCGGTGTACCCGTGGTTCGGCAAGGACATCCGCCAGTCCCTGCCCCTCGCCCTGGAGAACTACAACCTGCTCCACCGCCTCTGGCGGGAGGACGTCGTCGACTTCGAGGGCCGGTTCCGGACGCCGCTGCAGGGGTTCACCGCAACGCCACGTCCGCTCGACGGGGTGCCCCCGTTCGTCTGGCACGGCTCGATCCGGACCCCCGAGATCGCCGAGCAGGCCGCTTTCTACGGCAACGGCTACTTCGCCAACAACATCTTCTGGCCCAAGGAGCACTACCAGCGCCTGATCGGCTTCTACCGGCGTCGCTTTGCCCACCACGGACACGGGACCGAGAAGCAGGCGATCGTCGGCCTCGGCGGTCAGGCCTTCATCGCCAAGAACTCCCAGGACGCCAAGCGCGCCTTCCGCCCCTACTTCGACAACGCGCCCGTCTACGGTCACGGCCCCTCCCTGGAGGACTTCTCCGCCCGCACACCGCTCGCGGTCGGCTCCCCCCAGGAGGTGATCGAGAAGACGCTCTCCTTCCGGGAGGCGTTCGGCGACTATCAGCGCCAGCTGTTCCTGATCGACCACGCCGGGCTGCCGCTCGCCACCGTGCTCGAGCAGATCGAACTGCTCGGCTCTGAGGTGGTGCCGGTGCTGCGGCGCGAGTTCGAGTCCCGGCGCGATCCCGAGGCCCCCTCGGATCCGCCGACCCACGCGAGCCTCGTCCGCGCCCGCTACGGCGACGGGCCGACCCGCCAGTTCCGGCCCAACGCCGACCGCGGCGACAACCTCACCGCCGCCGGCCGCCCCTACCAGGACACGCCTGCGTCGGTGAGCGAGGTCCCGGCGACGGCCCCGGCATGAAGCTCGTCACGCTCAACGCGGGCGTCTCTGACCCGTCGGCGACACGGATGCTCGCTGACCGGATCATCCGGGAGATCGTGGCGCGCGCCGAGGGCGAGGGGATCACGGTGACCGTGCGGATGGTCGATCTGCGCCACCTCGCCACGGAGATCGCCACCGGCCTCATCTCGGGGCTGATCGGCCCAGGGGTGGAGCAGGCGATCGCCGCCCTCGCCGAGGCCGACGGGGTGATCGCCGCGACGCCCGTCTACAAGGCGACCGTCAGCGGGCTGTTCACCTCCTTCATCGACCTCGTCGACGATGACCTGCTGATCGGGACCCCGGTGCTGTTGGCGGCGACGGCGGGCACGGCGCGGCACGCGCTCGTCGCCGACGAGGCCCTGCGCACCCTGTTCGGCTACTTCCGCG
This sequence comes from Conexibacter sp. DBS9H8, assembly GCF_023330685.1. Lineage (GTDB taxonomy): Bacteria > Actinomycetota > Thermoleophilia > Solirubrobacterales > Solirubrobacteraceae > Palsa-465. The sequence continues at coordinate 1,299,714 of NZ_CP097128.1, read as the reverse complement.
CGCTCACCGTGCCGACCGCCGTGTTCGCCTCCGCCGAGGACTGGGGGGACCGGTCCCTCGCTGACCGAGCGGGGCGGGCGGCGACCGAGCTGCTCGCCCTCGTCCACGGCGGGGTACGGGAGCGGATCCGCGCCCAGGCGTGGCGGGGCTATGACCATGAGATCGGCTCGCGGGCGACGGCCGCGGTGAGTGACGGTCCAGGGCGGCCCGACGGTGGGGCCGGACGGGCGGAGCCGGCGAGCATCGAGCAAATCGACGGGGTCGAGATCGCCCTCGACAGCGAACTGATGCGCCTGGCGGCCGGCGGCCGCCTCGCCGGCGAGGCGACGCCCAGCTTCGAACCGGGGCCCGGCCCGGTGGCCGGGCCCACGGTCGGCCCGGCCGGGACGGCCTGAGGGGCCTCCCGATCCGGGACCGGCTGACAGGCCCTGACCGCGCTGACACAATCGGCGCCCACGATGACCGAACGCCTGCTCATCCTCGGCGACCGTCGCAGCCTCGCTGACGCGCTCGTCCACCAAGTCGGCGCCGGCGGGGGCAGCGCGGAGGCGGTGCTCGCCGGCTCCGACGCGGAGCTCACGCGGCGACTGAGCGAGGACGGCTGGACGGCGGTCGCCGTCCTCACCCACGACGACGCGCTCGCCCTGCGACTCAGCCTGCTCAGCGCCCACGTCCGGCCCGACCTCGAGCTGTGGGCAACGTTCTTTGACCGGTCGATCCTGCACCGGTTCTCCGAGATCGTCTCCTTCGTGCACGTGGTCGCGACGGCCGACCTCGTCGCCGACGCGCTCGCCCGCCGCTGCTGTGGCCACGCCGACTGCAGCGGGGCGGGGCTGCGGGCCGGGCTGCGGATCGTCGATGACGCCCTCACCCTGATGCTCCGGGCCGGCGCGGGCCTGATCGGGGTACTCACCCTCCAGACGCTGCTGACGGTGATCGCCTTGCACGACGGGGTCGTCAACGCCCTCTACTTCAGCACCCGGTCGGTGGCGACGGTCGCTGACGTACCCAACTCGACCCACGCCGCCTCCTGGTTCAAGCTCGTCTCAACGGCGACCACGATCACCTCCGTCGTGCTCGTGGCGATCTTCACCGCCGCGCTCGTCAAACGGCTCGGCCGGCCGCGCCTGACGACGATCTTCGGACCGCGACGAGCCCCCGCTCACGGTCACGCGATCCTCATCGGCTTTGGCCAGATCGGCTTCCGGCTCGCCCAGGCCCTGCAGAAGCGCGGGGTCCCCGTGCTCGCCCTCGAGCGCAGCTTCGACGCGCCCTGTGTCCGGCTCGCGGCGGAGGCGGGGATCCCGCTGACGATCGGACGGGGGGACGACCGCGCGACCCTCGAGCTGCTCGGGGTCCGCCGGGCCGCGGTCGTCGCGGCGGTCACCTCCGATGACCTCACCAACGTCGCGATCGGCCTCGCCGCCAGTGACGTCCGGCCCGGGGTGCCGCTCGTGCTCCGGCTCGGGGACGGGAACGTCGCCGCGGAGACCGAGTCGCTGCTCCATCTCGGGGAGATCGTCGACGCGAACCAGCTCGTCGCCGAGCACATCAGCGCCGCCCTGTTCGCCCCGCGGGTCCGCGACCCCGAGCACCTCTGGCGGTCGATCTGAGCAGACCGCGGGCGACTCGGAGGAACGAGGGGGGACTTGTGTGTTCACAGGACGCAAAAGTCCCCCCTCGTTGGGCGGCGGGACGGCCGGATCCGGCGACGCGCGGGCCGGGGCCCCGCGCAGCGGGGCGCGCATCGGGGCGGGCCGGGGGGCGCAGCGGGGCGCGCATCGGGGCGGGCCGGGGCGCGCAGCGGGGCGGGGGCGCTCCGGCAGAGCGCCCCCGACACCACCCTCAGACGGAGATCGGCTTGGCGGCCGCGGCGGCCGCCATCGCCCGCGCGACCGCGTCGACATCCCGGACCGCGCCGGTGTCGGCCGAGGTCGCCATCAGCGCGTAGGCGCGCAGGGCGGGACTGACGGGGCGGTCACGCAGCTTGGGGGCGTACCCACCGGCGGACTCGATCCGCTCACGGCGCTCGGCGAGCTCCTCCTCGGACACCTCGAGCTGGAGGCGGCGGTGGGGGATGTCGATGCTGATGAGGTCACCCGTCTCGACAAGGGCGATCGTCCCGCCCGCCGCCGCCTCCGGTGAGGCGTGGCCGATCGACAATCCGGAGGTGCCGCCGGAGAAGCGGCCGTCGGTGATCAGGGCACACGCCTTGCCGAGGCCGCGGCCCTTGAGATAGGAGGTCGGGTAGAGCATCTCCTGCATCCCGGGGCCGCCCCGTGGACCCTCGTAGCGGATGACGACGACGTCACCGGGCTTGACGGTGTCGTTGAGGATCACCTCGACGGCGTCCTCCTGGGACTCGACGACGACGGCGGGCCCGGAGAAGGTCCACAACGACTCGTCCACCCCGGCGGTCTTGACGACCGCGCCGCGGGTCGCCAGGTTGCCGTAGAGGATCGCCAGGCCACCGTCGGTCGAGTAGGCGTGACTGAGATCGTGGATGCATCCGTTGGCGGCGTCGGTGTCGAGGCTCTCCCACCGTTCAGACTGAGAGAACGCCTCCGCGCTGCGGCGACAGCCGGGGGCGGCGTGGAACAGGTCGATCGCCGCCTCCGAGGGGCGCGGACTGCGGACGTCCCAGGCGCCGAGCCACTCGTCGATCCCGGCGGCGTGGACGGTGTGGACATCGGTCGCGAGCAGGCCGCCGCGGTGCAGCTCGCCGAGGATGGCGGGGATCCCGCCGGCGCGGTGGACGTCCTCCATCAGATAGGTGCCGTTGGGGGCGACCTTGCACAGGCACGGGACCCGCTTGGAGATCGCGTCGATGTCGGCCATCGTGAAGTCGAGCTCGGCCTCCTGGGCGGCAGCGAGCACGTGCAGGACGGTGTTGGTCGAGCCGCCCATCGCGATGTCGAGGGCGATCGCGTTCTCGAACGCCGGGCGGGTGGCGATGCTGCGCGGAAGCACGGAGTCGTCGTCGCGGTCGTAGTAGCGCTCACACAGCTCGACGACGAGCCGGCCGGCGTCCTCGTACAGGCGCCGGCGCAGCGTGTGGGTGGCCAGCGTCGACCCGTTGCCGGGAAGGCTGAGTCCGAGCGCCTCGGTCAGACAGTTCATCGAGTTGGCGGTGAACATGCCGCTGCAGGAGCCACACGTCGGGCAGGCGGCCTCCTCGATCCGGGCGATGTCCTCGTCCGAGACCTCGTCGTTGACGGCGTCGGCGATCGCGGTGATCAGGTTGAGCCCCTTGCGGACGGTTCCGTCCACCAGCGTCGCAGTCCCGCCCTCCATCGGGCCGCCGGAGACGAACACCGTCGGGAGGTTGAGCCGGAGGGCGGCGTTGAGCATCCCCGGGGTGATCTTGTCGCAGTTGGAGATGCAGACGAGCGCGTCGGCGCAGTGGGCGTTGACCATGTACTCGACGCTGTCGGCGATCAGGTCACGACTCGGCAGGCTGTAGAGCATGCCGCCGTGACCCATCGCGATCCCGTCGTCGACGGCGATCGTGTTGAACTCCCGCGGGATACCGCCCGCGGCGCTGACCGCCGCGGCGACGATCTCCCCGACCGGCTTGAGATGGGTGTGCCCCGGGACGAACTGGGTGTAGGAGTTGACGACGGCGACGATCGGCTTGTGACCGATGTCCTCACGGGCAACGCCGGCGGCCCGCAACAGCGCGCGGGCGCCGGCCATGTTGCGGCCGTGGGTGACGGTGCGGGAGCGAAGAGCGGGCATGTCTGGAGGCTACCGCTGCGGGGCCGGGCAGCAGGGCGATGAGCATCTTCGGGCCGCTCAGGAGAGCCCGGCGATGTCCGCCTCGGGCAACCGCCAGCCGGGGGCTGGCACGAGCGCCTGGGCCTCCTGCGGACCCCAGCTCCCGCGCGGGTATGAAACAAGCGGTGGCGGGGCATCGAGCAGCGGCTGGGCGGCCGCCCACAGCGCCTCGATCTGCTCAGACCGGGTGAACAACAGCCGGTCACCGGTCATCACGTCGTGCAGGAGGCGGGCGTAGGCCTCAAACCCGTCCTGACGAAAGTCGGCGCCGACATCAAGGGTGAAGGCGGCGGGACCGAGGCGGAGGCCGGGCCCGGGGACCTTGGCCTGGACATGGATCGCCGCCCGCGGATCGTCGGAGAGTTCGAGGACGAGCTCGGAGGGCCGCGTCGAGCCGTCAGGCGCCGCGCCGCCGAACACGCGCAGCGGCGCCGGTCGGAACGCGATCGTGACGGTGCGCCGCCCTTCCGCGAGGGCCTTGCCGGTCCGCAGGTAGAAGGGCACGCCGGCCCACCGCCAGGTGTCGATGCGCGCCTCGAGCGCGACGAAGGTCTCCACCTGCGAGTCGTCGGCAACGCCGTCACTGTCTCGGTAGCCGTCGTACTGACCGAACACCGCCCGGCCGGCGTCGAGGCGCACGAGTGACTCGAACACCTTGGTCCGCTCGCGGTGCAGCGCCTCCGGGTCGATCCGTGACGGCGGCTCGAGGGCGACGACGGCGAGGATCTGCAGCAGGTGAGTGACGACCATGTCCCGGAAGGCGCCGGTCTGCTCATAGAAACCGGCCCGGCCCTCGATGTCGAGCGCCTCGGGAACGTCGATCTGGACCGAGGTGATGTGGTCTCGGTTCCAGATCGGCTCGAAGATGCCGTTGGCGAAGCGAAGCGCGAGCAGGTTCTGGACCGGCTCCTTGCCGAGGAAGTGGTCGATCCGGTAGATCGCCTCCTCGGGGAGGACCTCGTGCAGGGTCGCGTTGAACGCCTTCGCGCTGGCGAGGTCGTGTCCGAAGGGCTTCTCGACGACGAGCGCGCAGCCCGGCGCGATCCCGGTCCGGCCGAGCATCGCGACCATGTCCGGGGCCGCTTTGGGGGGGACGGAGAGGTAGACGAGGCGGTCCCCATCCGCGTCGATCTCCGCCTCTGCCCGGATGATCGCCTCCGCGAGGTCGGCCCCGTCCTCCGCGCTGGAGACGACGAAGCTGAGCGTGGCGGCGAACCGCTCCCACTCCTCACCACCATCGTCGGGATCGACGTCGAGCGCCTTGGCGACGAGGCCGGTGAAGTCGTCGGGCGCGTGACGCCCCGATCCGATGATCGCGAAGCGTTCGGGCATCAGTCCGAGCTGGAACAGGCGGAACAGGCCCGGGAGCAACTTGCGGGCGGCAAGGTCACCGGTGGCACCGAAGAGGACGAGAACCCGGTTGGCGGGACGGCGGGCCGGTTGCTCCTGAGGGCGGTCGGCGCAGGTCGGCTCGGGCATGACCGCCACCTTACCCCCGGCGCGACTCGGGCACACCCGACCGCGGGCGACATCCCGCGGCCATCCCGCGGCCATCCCGCCGCCATCCCGCCGCCATCCCGCCGCCATCCCGCCGCCATCCCGCCGCCGCGGGGGTGCCTCGGAAGGCACCAGGAGGCCCCGTACCCGGTGGGTCACAATGTGAGCAGGATGCCCGGCTATTTCGACGACACCTCGGTGATCCGGCGCGTGCACCGGGAGTATCTCGTCGGCCTTGGCGGCGCCCGGGCGCTGCTGATGCAGGCCGCCCACCCGGTCGCCTTCGCCGGCTTCTTCATGTCGACGGGTGCGCTCGAGGACCCCTACCCGCGGCTCGCGCGGACGGCAGCGGTGCTCGACACGATCCTGTTCGGAGAGCGCGTCGACGCCGACGCCGCGACCGCGGCGGTGCGTCGCGTCCATACCCGCATGCGCGGGACCCTGCCCGAGCCCGTCGGGCGATTTCCCGCGGGCACCCCCTGGGCCGCCGATGACCCCGACCTGCTGCTGTGGATCATTGCCACGCTCGCGGACTCGGGCGCCCTTGTCTATCGCCGCTACGTCGGAGAGTTGACCCCCGCCGAGCTCGATGCCTACTGGGAGGACTGGAGGGTCGTCGGATCGCTGTTCGGACTCGAGCCCGCGCAGATGCCCGTCGGCTTTGCCGGACTGGAGGCCTACGCGCGGGAGATGCTCAGCGGAGACGTCCTCCACGTCTCCCCGACGGCTCGGGAACTCGGACGGCGGATCGTGCTGCGCCCGCCGGTGCCGCTGCTCGCCCGCCCGCTCCTCGAGGTCGCGAACTTCGTCGTCATCGGCTGGCTCCCGGCCCGGATCCGTCGCCAGTACCGGTTGTGGTGGGATCCGGCACGAACGATCGTCCTGCACACTGGGGCTGAGTCGACCCGGCGCCTGCTCGTTCCCGTCCTGCCGGCCGAGGTCCGTCGCCGGACGCCCCGCGCCGGAACGGGCAGCCACCGCCCGCACACGAACGTACGGCGCCCCGTCCCCACCGCCTGACGACGCGACTCCGCCCGCCTGCGATCACACGCTCACCGGCGGACGACCGCTCACCCGCCGACCGGGTCAGCCCTCGCCGGCCTCGCGGTCGATCGCGAGTGCCTGCTCAAGGCCGGTGATCCGCAGGACGCGGCGCACCTGCACCTGAACGGGACCGGCGATCCGCAGCCGGCGCCCGGCGGAGTCGGCGAACTCCTTGGCGCGCAGCAGGGTCGCCAACCCGGTGCTGTCGACGAACTCGACGCCGGCCAGATCGATGATCACGTCCTGGGCCTGGCGCAGGGCGTCCTCCACGAGCTGGCGGGTTTCGATCGCCACCGACAGGTCGAGTTCGCCCTGCAGGCTGAGAACGACCTCCTGGTCGCCGCGGGCACTCCAGTCGAGCGTAAAGGCTGAAGTCGAGATCCGCTGCGGCACGCCTACCGCTTGCATGGGACCGGAGAGGGAGCAGCTCGCGTGCCGACGCCCGGCTTGCGGCCTGGCCGCGTCATACCGACCGTCCCTCTCTTATCTGTTACAGAGTGTTTCACTTACTTGTTCCTTACATAGAGGCTGGGTACCTCGCCTCCGGTGCCCACAAGAACTATAGAGACTCGCCTGATCTGCAACACAAGTGCGACATCAGCGCCAGGGTCGACATCGTGACTGCGACGATCACCGATCGCGGCCGTTGCCCCCGCCCCCGGCGGTCCGCTAGAACCTCTCAGATGGCACAGGCAGACGGACGGCGGCGCGACGCGCGGGACAACCGTGACCGGATCCTCGACGTCGCCGCAGCGGTGCTGCGACGCTCGGCCGACGCCACCGTCGACGAGATCGCGCAGGCGGCGGGCGTCTCCCGGGCGACCGTCTACCGCCACTTCGGCAGCCGGGACGGCCTGGTCATCGCCGTGCGGCGGGCGCTCGCCCAGGTCGAGACGCACGACGCGACCCAGCGGGTCCGGCCCGCCGGTGAGCTTGCCGGGCTCGGCCCGGCGGTCCTCGATGTCACCGAGGTGCTCAACAAGGTGCCGCCCCAGCTGCTCGGGGAGCAGATCGTCGCCGAGGCCGAACGCCAGGCCGGGGTCCGCTCCGTCGCGATCTACCTCGTCGACATCGACGGCACCCGGCTGCGGCGACTGTCCGGGTCGCCGGAGTTCCCGGCCGAGATCGAACTTCCGCTCGCGGTCGGCCCCGAGATTCCCCGGGACGGCCTCGCACTCCTGCGAGAGGGGCTGCGCCGTGACCTGCCCGGCGCGGTGATGGCCCCGATGATGCTGCGCGGGCGGGCGATCGGCGTGCTGCTCGCCCTCGACGCCCACGTCGAGCCGTTGCTCGAACTGGCCCGCCAGGCGGCTGCCTGCATCGCTCTCGCCGAGGTGCACACCGACGTCTTCGACGCGACGCGCCGGCGCAAGGACATCAACGCCGCCTCCGAGATCCAGCAGAACCTGCTCCCACCCAGGATCGCACGGGTCTCCGGCGGCCTGCTCGCCGGCAACGTCCTCCCCAGCTACGAAGTCGGCGGAGACTGGTTCGACTATGCCGAGAACCCGGACGGGGTGTGGATCGCCGTCGCCGATGCGGCCGGCAGGGGCACCGCGGCCGCGGCGACCGCGGCGGTCACGCTCGGCGCCTTCCGGGCCCGGCGCCGGCGCGAGGCGCCGCTGGAGGAGACGATCCGCTACATGGACGCGACCGTACGCGAGCTCCCTTACCCCGACGCAGTGTCCAACGTGATCGTCGCCCGCTGGCACGGCCCGGCGGCGACGTTCGTGTGGATCGGATGTGGCCCCGGGGTGCCCTACCTGATCGGCGCCGACCGGAGCATCACGCCGCTGCCGGGCCCCACCTCCGACAGCCTCGGACGCGGACGCCCGGCGAGCGAACGGGACCTGATCGCCCACCATCAGCGCCTCGGCGAGGGTGAGATGGTCGTGATGATCTCCGACGGGGTGACGGAGCGCCGCCACCGCGACGGTGGCCAGATTGGGCTCGGCGCCCTCGAGCGGACGGTCGCCTCCCTCGACCAAGCGACCCCGCCGGCGCTCGTCCGTGCCCTCGAGCACGAGATCATCAGCGCCTCCGACGACCTCCTCGAGGACGATGCGACAATCGTCTGCTTCGCCCCGTCGAGCCTGGACTGACGGCGACAGCCCTGAGGAGGAGAGTGACGATGAAGATCACCGCGGCCGTGTTGGAGAGCTTTGGCGCACCGCTTGTGCTGAGAGAGCTCGACCTCGGGGAACCGCGTGCCGGCGAGGTGCGGGTCCGGCTCGTCGCCTGCGGAGTCTGTCACACCGACCTCTACACGGCCTCCGGCGTCGACCCGTCCGGCTACGCGCCCTGCGTGCTCGGTCATGAGGGCGCCGGCGTCGTCGAGGCGGTCGGGCCGGATGTCCGCGACCTGACCGTCGGAGACCACGTCGTCACCCTGTTCTCGCCCCAGTGCCGCGAGTGTGCGCACTGCCGGTCACCGAAGACGAACCTCTGCCTCGCCATCCGCGAGCAGCAGAATCTCGGCTTTCTGCCTGACGGCACCGCCCGCCTCTCCTCGGACGGGGAGCCGATCCGGCATTTCATGGGAACCTCGACGTTCGCGACCCACACGGTGATGCCCGAGATCGCGCTCGCCCGGATCAACCCCGAAGCATCCCTGGAAGCCTCCTGCCTGTTCGCCTGCGGCCTGTCGACGGGGATCGGAGCCGCCATGTACACCGCGAAGGTCGAGGCGGGAGCGACCGTCGTCGTGTTCGGCGCCGGGATGGTCGGGCTCGGCGCGGTCGTCGGGGCGCGGTTGCAGAACGCCGGTCAGATCATCTGCGTCGACCTGTCCGAGGAGCGCCTGGCGATGGCTCGCCACCACGGCGCGACCGACACCTGGTTGGGTGGTCCGGACACGGTCGAGCGGGTCCTCGAGGCGACCGGGGGGATGGGCGCCGACTACACCTTCGAGGCGACCGGACTCGTGTCGGTGATGCGTGAGGCCGTCGAGTCGGCGCGGATGGGCTGGGGCCTGGCGACGATGTGCGGGGTCGCCGGGAAGGGGGAGACGCTCGACATCATCCCGCGACTGTTGATCACCGGGCGGCGGGTCGCCGGGTCATCCTTTGGCGGGGTCAAGGGCCGCGACCAGGTGCCTGAGCTCGTCGAGCGCTATCTCGGCGGCGAGATCGACGCCGACGCATTCATCTCCCATCGGATCTCCCTCGCCGAGGTGAACGAAGGCTTCGCCCGGATGCACGCCCAGGACGGCATCCGTTCGGTCATCCACTTCGACTAGGGTTGCTCGGAATGGAGATCCACCGCACTGAGAGCGAGGGCTTCCTCACCAACGCCTATCTCGTCGACGACGGTGCCGGCCACGGGGTCCTGATCGACGGCAACGGCGTCGGTGCCCCCCTGCTTGAGATCGCCTCCGCTCGCGGGCTGACGTTGCTCGCCCTGCTGCTCACCCACGATCACGTCGATCACGTGATGCTCGACGACTACCGCAACCTCGGACTGCCCGTCTACGCCCACCCGGAGACGGCCGCCCGGCTCGAGGGGATCACCGTCGAGCACCTGCTCAGCGACGACGAGGTGCTCACCCTCGGGGCGCTCCGGATCGAGTGCCTGTTCACCCCCGGCCATGCGGCGGGGCACATGGCGTTCCTGATCGATGACGGCGACGTCATCACCGCGGACGTGCTGTTCGCCGGGACCGTCGGGGGGACCCGCGGCCCCGGGGCGACCGGAATCGCGGACCTGCGGGCCTCCCTGCGACGCCTCAGCGCGCTCCCGGACGCGACACGGGTGCACCCCGGTCACCGCGAGCCGACGACGATCGGCGCCGAGAAGGCTCAGAACGTCTTCCTCACCGCCCTGCTCGGCGCGGAGCGGCCGACAGGTGAGCCCTGCCGCGTCGGGGGGGAGCCCGCGACCCTGCTGTTGTGGGGGCCCGACTACGACGGCACACACAAGGCGTGGGTGCGGATGGCCGACGGGACCGAGCACATCACCGGCGGCTCCCAGGTCCAGCGCTGAGACGTACGGCCGCCCGCGGCCGTGGACCGCGTAGGTTTCCGCACCGAGAATCCGGAGATCGTCTGATGGACGGCGTCCGACGGGAGACCTAGGGTTCTCTGCGTGTTCGCCGCCATCATCAATCTCAACGGCCACGCCGGCTACGTGCACTGGGGGTTCATCGATCTGTCGGTGCCGAACCTGATCGTCATCGTTGCGATGTTCGTCGTGTTTCTCATCGCGCTAGTCGCCCCGTTTCCCGGCCACCGCCGACGGGGCCGGTCATGACCGCCACCGGCCAGCCCCCGGAGGAGCGGTCCTGGACCGTCGGGGTGCGCCGGCGCGCCCTCGCCGCCCTCCCCCCGGACAAGCTGCTCCCCGACTCCCAGCCCAGCTACGTCGCCTCGTGGATCTACATCTTCGGGGTCCTCTCGCTCGGGGCACTCGTGACCGTGATCGCCTCCGGCACGATCCTCGCCACCAAGGGTCCGGGCTGGTGGCACACGAGCAGCCTCGGGCACTTCTTCAACAGCCTCCACCTGTGGTCGGTCGAGCTGTTCTTCTTCTTCATGGTGATCCACCTGTGGGCGAAGTTCTGGATGTCGGCCTGGCGGGGCGGCCGCGCCCGCGTCTGGATGACCGGCGCGATCACGTTCATCGTCGCGATCCCCGCCGCGCTCACCGGGTACATCTCGCAGCAGAACTTCGACGCTCAGTGGATCTCGACCCAGGCCAAGGACGCGATGAACGCCACCGGCATCGGTTCGTTCTTCAACCTCCTCAACTTCGGCCAGATGTACGGCTATCACGTGTTCCTGCTCCCGCTCGCGGTGGTCGGGCTCGTCGCCGCCCACGTCCTGCTCGTGCGTAAACACGGGGTCGTTCCTCCCCTGCTCCTGTCCGACCTGACCACTCCGGCCTCGGCGACAGCCACGGCTCGAGGGACAGCCGCGGGCACGGCCAGCGCCGGCAGCCCCGGCCCCGTCTCGGAGGCCGAGTGATGACCTACCGCGAGCGCACCCGGGCCATTGACGCCGCGGCCCGGCACTGGGACGGCCCCTACCGCCCCTACGACCTGATCAAGGAGGCGACGATCGCGGTGACGATCGTCGGCCTGATCGCCGTCACCCTGGCGATCCTGTTCTCCTCACCGGACGAGGCACCGACGACGATCCGCAGCTGGTCGCGACAGAACCCGGTCGACTTCGTCTCCACGGCGATGGGGGAGCTCGACGGTACGAGCACGACCGCCGAGTACGGGCCACCCTACGACCACGGCCCCAAGGCCCAGCACCTCGCGTTCATCCACCTGCAGAGCTGGCTCGGGATCGCCCACCCGATCAACACGGCCCAGGACTACGTGCTCGGGCCACTTGCCGCCCTCCCGGGCCAGCCCGCCCTGCGCAGCGCACTGGCAACCTACCGCCGGGCCGGCAGCGCCCGGCAACTCGCCTGGGACCACGCCTACGAGCGCGCCCTGACCAAGGTCGCGGACTCGGCCACGGCGATCCGAGCAGTGCACGGACCGAACCTCGGACCCGTCCCGACCCTGATGGACTCGCTGCTGAGCTTCGCCCAGGGCGGCGGCCTCGACGGCGCCCTCCTGGCCAACCGCCAGTTCTACTCGACCGACTACACCAAGATCCTGATGCTGCTCGCCGACGGCGGCGCCCTCGCCTCCCGCGCCCGAGCCGAACACCTGCTCGGCAACCAGTGGGGAATGATGAACGAGACGGGGAGCTTCCCCGGACAGGGCTGGCTGTGGCTCTACACGATGTGGTACCAGATCAAGCCGTTCTCGACCTCCCCCAACGCCGACATCATGGTGATGGCGGTGATGTTCGTGCTCAGCCTCGGCTTCGTGCTCGTCCCGTTCCTGCCCGGCGTCCGCGACCTGCCCCGGCTCGTACCCGTCTACCGGCTGATCTGGCGCGAGCACTACCGCTCGACACGCCCGTGAGCGGACGGCTCAGCGTACGCCGGAGGTGGATGGGGTCTCGCCATGGTCGGCAATCACCGTACTGAGGCGCGCTCGCTCTGAGTCGAGCTCGGTCAGCGCGCTCGCGAGCCGGCGTTCCCCGACGCGGGTGAGGCGGAGATGGCGGATGCGGGCGTCCCGGCCTGACACCTCACGGCGGAGCAGCCCGGCGTCCTCGGTGCGGCGCACAAGCTGGGTGACGCTCACCTGAGCGACCCCGAGCGTCCGCGCGAGGCTCGTGACGGTCGCGGTCCGGCGACGCTGCTCGGCGTCCTTGATCGCCAGCAGCAGTTCGTAGCGCTCGTTGGTGAGCCCGTGGCGGCGCAGCACCTCGTCACTGGCCTGGGAGAACCGACGCAGGGCCGAGCGGAGGGCGGCAGCGGCCCGGTACTCCCCGGGCGAGGGGCCGTCAACGGCCGGCCGTTCAGTGCCGGACAGCTCGACTTGGCGGACCGGTTGCATAGGAGTACATTATCAGTATGGCTTTGCATTGATCGTTCCCAGGAGGTCACCATGCCCGACTCCGCCCCCCGTCGTGACGCCAACCCTTCCCCCGGCGCCCGCCGGCTCTCCGCCCGTCCCACCACCTCCGTCGCGCACCCGTGGCGCGACCCGATCGGCGACCGCGCGAACGAGCGAACGACCGCCATGCTCGATGCGGAGGTCGGCCGCCTGCTCCATGAGCTGCGCCCCTTCCGGGTGATGCGTGGCGGCGAGCTCGCCCGACGAGCGGGCGCCGAATACTGGGGCGGCGGAGGCTTCGACGCCGCGGTCCGGACCGGTGAACGGCGCGGCGATCTCCGCCGGTTGCCCTTCGGCTACGTCGAGCTCGCCCGCCGCTCCCGGCCGCGCTGACCGCGCGCCGGCACGACGGCGAGGTCGCCGCCGACGAGCTCATAGGCGGCGACCGGCCCGTCGATTCCGCGCAGCTCGAGCTCCCGTGGGTTCCCACAGAGCACCGCCGGCAGGCGCGCGGGCGCGAGCGCCGCGACGAGCAGCACCCCCTCGCGGCTCGCCTTCGTGAGCCGGTGGGAGAGGTTGACCGGGCGCCCGAACACGTCGCCGGCGCGGTAGACGACCCGCCCGAAGGCGAGCCCGGCGCGTGAGCGCAGGCCGGCGAGCCGGTCGAGCCCGTCGATGCAGGCGAGCGAGGCGGCCGCGACCGCCTCCGGGTCGGGACCGAGCAGGAACACCCCGTCCCCGACGTACTTGGCGACCTCGACTGCGCGCCCCCGGACCGCCGCCTGCGCGGCGGCGAACAGCCCGTCGACGAGCCGCTGGGTGCCCGCCTGAGCGGCGGTCTCGAGAAACGCGGTCGAGTCGATCACGTCGACGTGGGCGACGGCGGTCGGCACCCGCGAGCGCCGCGACCGGTCCCAGCCCTGGCCGTGGGGGCCGACCGCCCGGGTCAGCAGCACGCCGTGGAGCACGTCGAACACCTCCCGCCCGAGCGGGAGCATCCGCGTGGCGGCACGGGACAGCTCCTCCGGATCGCCGCCCGGCGCGAGTCCGTGCAGCCGGGAAAGCGCCTCCACCTCAGCAGCGACAACCCGACCGACCGCCCGCAGGTACGCCTGACCGAGGACCGCAAGGTCGGACTCGCGCAACCCCTGAGCACCGATCTCGGCGAGGGGACCGTCGAGGCGATGCTGAGCCTCCGGGGTCAGCTCCGCGTCGTCGATGCCCGCGAGCGCGAGGAAGCGGGCGACCATCGCGGCCACCCGCAGGCTCTCATCACTCGGGCCCGGCTCACTCATCCCGGGCCAGACCCTAGCTGCCGCCGCGGCCGCGCGCCCCGCGGCCCCGGAGCTGACATCCCCTGAGGCGCGGACACCCTGACGACCCAGGTCCCGAGCCGTCCCCGCTCGAGGATGAGCCCGGCGGCGTCGTGCCGGCGGCGGTTCGCGTCGTCGACGAGGTCCCCGAGCAGCAGCGCCCGCGCCTCGGGTCCGGCCCCCGCCGGCGTGCGACAGAGCAGCACCCCCGCTCCCCGGTTCGCGTACAGCTCGGGGATGACCCAGGCGTGGAGGACGAGCAGGAGCGCGATCGGGGCGAGGATCGGCTTGACCGCGACGAGCAGGCCGGCGGCGAGCAGGAACGCGTCCCATCCTACGAGCGCGGAGCCTCGAGCGCGAAGCCCGTCGACCGGTGACGCCCGACTCCCGCCCGCCCTGTGAGGCGGGCGGGAGCCAGACCGTGACTCAGGCGCCGAGCGTGGGCGCGGCCAGCAGGCGCATGATCCGGGTGTGGATCGGAGCGAACCGCCTGGTTCGTGGGGTGCCCTCGGTCTTGGCGGCGCCTGTGAGAGAGATATATGGCCCAGGTAAGGTTTCGCGACCCACAACCTCCGACCACAGTTCAAAGCCTGCCCTTGAAGTGGTCAAGGAGATCAAGGTCTGGCAGGATGGTTGCGAGCGGGTTAGCGTGCCCCTATGGACACATCCACTCCGCCTCCCCGTGGGGGGCTCCGCTCGGAGCTCAGCCTCGTTGACGCCGCCGCCTTCTCCGTCGGCCTGATCGGGCCGGTCGGCGCGATCGGCCTCCTCGGCACCGGCGCCGCCGTCATCATCGGCCAGGCGGTGACCCTGTCGTTCGTCTTCGCCGCCGTCGGCATCGCGCTCGTCGCCTACTGCTTCATCAAGCTCTCCCGGCACATCTCCCACTCCGGCTCCGTCTACGCGCTCGTCGGTGTGACGCTCGGTCCGCGCGCCGGGTTCGTCGCCGGGTGGTCGCTGATGGGTGCCTACATCGCGATCGGATGCGGCTCGACGATTGAGATGGGCCTGTTCGGCGGCAAGTTCCTCTCCGACGCCGGGATCCTCACGACCCAGCAGTGGTGGTGGATCGCCCTGATCGGCCTGATCGGGGTGGCCGCCTTCGCCTACGCGGAGATCCGGATCATCACCCGGGCGCTGCTCACCTCCGAGGTGATCGGCGCCGTGATGGTGACGATCCTCAGCGTCGTCATCCTCATCACGGTCATCTTCAGCCACGGCCCGAAGGGGCAGAGCTTCAACCTCAACTTCCTCTCGCTCCCCTCCGGCAGCGGGATCGGGACGATCGCCAAGTCGGCCGTGTACGGGTTCCTCGCCTTTGCCGGCTTTGAGGGCGCCGCCGCCCTCGGGGAGGAGACGACGAGCCCGAGGACGCAGATCCCGCGGGCGATCAAGACCGCCGTCGTCGTCGTCGGAGCGTTCTTCCTCCTCACCGCCGCGGCCCAGTCCCTGGGATACGGTGCCAACGCCGCCGGGGCCAAGGCGTACGCGAACGGGTTCCCCTTCTCGGACCTCAGCCGGGGCTACATCGGCCGCTGGTATGCGGCGATCCTCGACCTGATGGGCACGATCAGCCTGTTCGCGATCTCCCTCGGGGAGGCCGCGGCCGCCTCCCGGATCATGTACGCCCAGACCCGGGATGCGACCGGGACCGAGCGCGGTCTCGCCCGGCTCGGCAAGCGCGGCCAGCCCGTCGTCGCCCTCAGCGTCGTCCTCGTGATCTTCCTGTGTGCCCTCATCGGACAGCAGCTCAACGGCTCCTCGGTGATCAACGCGACCTTCTACCCGCTCCAGATCGGAACGGTGCTCATCCTCGTCGCCTACGTACTCGCGACCGTCGGGGCCGTCTACTACCTGTTCTTCCGGGGCACGCCGCTGGCGCCGCGGTGGCAGATCGTCGTGCCCGTGCTCGGCGGGGCGTTCGTCTGTTACACGATCTACCGCAACGTGTTCGTCGGCCAGACCGGCGCCTACTCTCGGTTCCCCTACGTCGAGGGGATCTACCTGCTGATCGGGTTGATCGTCGTGCTCGTCGCGCCCGGCCTGTCGAGCCGGGTCCGCAGCGGCCTCGCCTCCAGCGACACCTCACCGCGGGTCGACCGGGCCGTGGCCGAGCCGGTGCCGTGACCCGCATCGCCTGTCAGCAGATCGCCCCGGTGCTCGGGGAGCTCGCCGCGAACGCCGCGGCGGCGGAGGCGGCGATCCGCGCTGCCCTCGACGCCGGCGCGGAGGTGGTCGTCCTGCCCGAGCTGTGCACCTCCGGGTACATGTTCTCGGGGCCCGAGCAGGCC
The DNA here is from genome assembly GCF_023330685.1 of Conexibacter sp. DBS9H8. GTDB lineage: Bacteria > Actinomycetota > Thermoleophilia > Solirubrobacterales > Solirubrobacteraceae > Palsa-465. The sequence continues at coordinate 1,283,392 of NZ_CP097128.1, read as the reverse complement.
GCAGGCGTGGCGATCGGTCGGGCCGACCCGATCCTCGCGGCCTGGGCGAAGCTCGCCCGGGAGAGCGGAGCGGTGATCTGCGGGGGCTTCTGTGAGGCCTGCGCGGACGGACGGCTCTACAACTCCGCGGCCCTGTTCCCCGGCGCGGGTCCACCGAGCTTCTACCGGAAGCTGCACCTGTGGGATCGGGAGAAGCTCGTCTTCACGCCGGGCTCGGAGCTCCCGCCGGTCATCGACACCGCCGTCGGGCGCGTCGCCGCCGTCGTCTGTTATGACCTCGAGTTCCCGGAGCTGACCCGTGCGATCGCCCTCGCGGGCGCCCAGCTGCTGCTCGTGCCGACCAACTGGCCGCACTTCCCCCGGCCCGCGGGGGAGCGGCCGGCGGAGGTGGTCGTGGCGATGGCGACCGCCCGGATGAACCGGATGGCGGTCGCCTGTGCCGACCGGGCCGGGATCGAGCGCGGGCAGGCCTGGGAGCAGGGGGCGACGATCGTCGGTGCCGACGGCTGGGTCGCCGCCGAGTCACGGGAGCCCGGCCTGATCGTCGCCGACGTCGATCTCGAGGCGGCGCTCGACAAGCGTTTCACCGAGCTCGCCGACGCGTTCGGGGACCGTCGCAGCGACCTCTACGGCTCCCCGGCCGGCGTACCCGCGGGGACGCCGCGCTGAAGCCGGGTCGCGGTCGCCCGGGCCCAGTCGTCGATCAGCGCGACGACCTCAGCGACGCCCTGGCTGAGCCGGGTGCCGCGGCGGGTGACGAGCGCGAAGAAGTCGTAGAACGGTTCGGCGAAGCCGACCGCGCTCACCGTGTCGGGCACCGGGGATCCGGCGAGCACGGCCCGGGCGACGATCGTGCCGCCGAGACCGCGGGCGACCATCTGCAGGGCGGTCTCCGCGTGCTCGACCTCGAGCCGGGGTTCGATGGCAACCCCGGACTCCTGGGCGCGGGCGGCGAACTGGCGGCGGGTCGGGTCATCGAAGCCGTAGCTGACGTCATAGAGGATCAGCGGCGCTGCGGCGACCCGCGCGAGCGTCGCGGGGTGGCGGGTCTGCTCGGGGTCGGCGCTCACGTAGAGGACCTCATCCCGGAACAGCGCCCGCACGTCCAGCAGCGAGTCATCGACGGGCAGGACGACGAGCCCGGCCTCCAGCGTGCCCTCGGCGACCGCCCGCGCGACGTCAAAGGAGTTCTGCCCGCGCATGGTCAATCGGCCGTCCGGATGGCGCTCGCAGAAGCGCGCGGCGAGTTCGGCGATGTCGTAGTAGGGGGCGTTGCGGAAGGTTCCCAGCGTCACGAGCCGACGGCTCTGCTCACTTCGGCGGCCGACTGCACGCTCGGCGTCGGCGGCCGCGTCGGTGACCCGTTCGGCATGACCGAGGAAGGTCCGCCCGGCCGCGGTCAGGGTGAGACCGCGGCCGGTGCGGGCGAACAGGGACACGCCGAGTTCCCCCTCGAGCCGGCGGACCTGGTCTGAGACGGCCGGCTGGCTGCAGAGCAGCGCGCGGGCGGCCGCGTTGAAGGAACCGAGTTCGGCGGCGACACGGAAGTAGGTGAGCTGCTGCAGGGTCAAATCATTTCCTTGATCTGTGCAAAGTAGTCTAACCGTAGACTTTTATCGGTGGGCGGCCTAGGCTCGCGACATGGACGAGCTGCACTACCTGAAGACCCCGCTCGAGACGCCCCACATGGGCGCCGACCCGACCGTCAGCGCCCGGGTGTCGGAGATGCTGTTGGAGATCGAGGCCCACGGCCTCGACGCGGTCCGGCGGTACTCGCGGGAACTCGACGGCTGGGATCCCGGGGACTTCGAGGTGCCCGCCGCGACCGTGGCGGCGGCGAGTGAGAGCCTGCCCGAGTCGCTGCGCGCCAGCATCGCCTTCGCCCAGACCCAGATTCGCGGGTTCGCCCAGGCGCAGCGGGCGACGCTGACGGACTTCGAGGTCGAGACCCTCCCGGGGGTCTTCCTCGGCCAGCGTCAGGTGCCGGTGAGCCGGGTCGGCGCATACTGCCCGAGCGGACGGGTGCCGATGCTCGCCTGCGCGTTCATGACGATCCTCGTCCCGAAGGTCGCCGGCGTGGAGACGGTGATCGCCTGTACGCCGCCCCGGAACGGAGAGATGCACGCCCCGACCCTGCACGCGATCGCCACCTCCGGCGCGGACCGGATCTTCGGTCTCGGCGGCGTGCAGGCGCTCGCTGCGATGGCCTTCGGGCTGCTCGGCGGCGAAGCCGGGGGCGGAGCCGGGGCCGGTGGAGCCGGTCGGGTCCGCGAACCCGGGGGTCCGGTCGGGGAGGTTGACATGATCGTCGGCCCCGGGAACGCGTTTGTCGCCGAAGCCAAGCGGCAGCTGTTCGGCCGCGTCGGGATCGATCTCCTCGCCGGCCCGTCCGAGGTGGCGGTGATCGCCGACGCGAGCGCCGACCCGGAGCTCGCCGCCGCGGACCTGCTCGCCCAGGCCGAGCACGGGCCCACCTCACCGGCGGTCCTGATCACCACCTCGGAGGCAACCGGCCGTGCGGTGATCGCCGAGATCGACCGCCAGCTCGACGCGCTCGACGCGCTCGGGGGCGGAGTCGGCGACACCCCCCGGCGGGCGTGGACCGACCACGGCAGCGTCATCCTCGTGGCCGACCGCGAGGCGGCCGTGCGGGTCGCCGATGCGGTGGCGACCGAGCATCTGGAGGTGCACACGGCCGAGGACGACTTCTACTTCGCGCGGCTGCGCAACTACGGCTCACTGTTTCTCGGGGAGCGAGCGACCGTCGCGTTCTCCGACAAGGCGATCGGGACCAACCACACGCTTCCGACCGGCCGCGCCGCCCGCTACACCGGCGGGCTGTCGGTGGCGAAGTTCCTCAAGACGCTCACCTACCAGCGGATCGATTCCGATGAGGGGGTCGCCGCGATCGCCCCGCACGTCGTCGAGATCGCCCGCGCGGATCTGATGCCCGCGCATGAGGCGAGCGCCGCCAAGCGCCTGGAACGACTCGGGGTGCCGGCGGGCTGAGGGTCCGAGCTCACCCCTGCGGCGCCAACGGCGTGATCCGACGCATCAGCCGGGTCGCGGCGGCGACGACGAGGTCGCGGTCGTAGGTGACGACGTATTCGAACCGACGTGCGCTGTCGGCGCCGTCGTCCCCGACGTCACGGGCGAGGAAGGCCCCGGCGAAATGCGGGCCGAGGACGACGACATCCCATTCCTGACGCAGCGGATCGTCGGCGGTCAGCGCCGAGCCACGCACGCCCGGGGCCGGCTCGGGATCGAGCCCGTGCCCGAGCGCACCGACGAAGGCGACCCGCGCCGCGATGCTCGCGTAGCGGTCACGGGTGCTTGGAGGAAAATATCGCGCCTCCTGAAAGGTGCTGAGCAGAACCGCGGACTCACCCTGCAGCAGGGCCTGCTCCTCGAGGGCAAGGCTCATCTGCAACAGCCGCGCCTTGGTGCCCGTCCGGGAAACGCAGCACCCGATCAGATGCGCAAACGGGGTTTCGCTGCCATTGTCGACCTCGACTCTGATGCGCCCTGTCCCATCGCTGTCCGCGGCGGGCCTCAACTCACCGGGACGGCCGAACAGCCACCCCTGGCCGAGGGTGGCGCCGAGCGCCTGAGCGCGGGCGGCCTGCCGCTCGTTCTCGATCCCCTCCGCGAGGATGCGGGCGCCTGAGCGCTCGGCCTGAGCGGCGACCGCGTGCACCACCCGTGCCCGCGAGCGACTCATCGGCTGCTGGACGAAGGCCATGTCAAGCTTGATCACGTCCGGCACGAGCAGCGGCATCAGCCCAATCGACCGGGGATCGGCACCGACGTCGTCGATCGCTATCCCGCACCCTGCCCGGCGGTACTCGTCGACGAGCGCCAGCAGCTCGGCTGGCGCGGCGGTGAGGGCGCGCTCGGTGATCTCGATGGTCACGCGTAGCTGCGCCTGTGCACCCGCACGTCGCCTCAACGCGGGTGCCCACTGCCGTATGCCGGCGACCTCCGGCTCGATGTTGACGAACAGCTCCTGTGCCGTCCCGAGGCCGGCGGCGACCGCGCTGTCAACCGCCGCCCTCCGGCAGCGGTAGTCGAGCTCTGCCGTTCGTCCCGTTCTTGCTGCCGCGGCGAACAGGCGGTCGGGAAACTCAAGCGGAGACCCCTTCGGCCCCCGCGCGAGCGCCTCCCAGGCGACGGTCCGCCCGCTGTCGAGCTCGACGATCGGCTGGTAGAGCGACCGGACAGACCCAGAGGCGAGGACGAGGTCAAGTTCTGCGGCTTCGTCGCCGGCCACGGTCCGATCTGTGCAGGTTGCCGTTGTACTCACGCGGAGAGTATCGGCACGGGTGCCCGCCCCTTGAGCCGACCGGCCCAGCCTTCGACTGACAGCTGACCGCGGCCATTTCCGGCGTGCGCAGGGTCCGGCCCTCGGATCCCGAGCCGGCCTGACCCCCACCGAGGGTCAGAAGGGGCGCTCGGCGGGCGCGAGCTTCGGGGTCTGCGCGGCGATCGTCGCCATCACCGCGTAGAAGCGGCGCAGTTCGGGGTAAAGGATCGCCTTGCCGCTTGTCAGCAGCGCCGCGGAAATTCCCCGTTCGGGGTCGGCCCAGCCGACGATGTTGATGAGGCCGAGGTGACCGAAGGCGAGGTCGGTGTCCAGTCCGTAGAGGCTGACGACCTTGGCGCCGAGCATCAGCCCGTAGCTGAAGCGGACGGGGATCACGAGGGTGAGGTCCAGTTCGAGCCGCGACTGTTCGGTGAGGGCATACCGCAGCGTTTCGGGCGCCATCACCCGGTGCCCGTCGAGGGTGCCGCCGCACCGGAAGATCTCAAAGAATCGGCTCAGCTCGTTGGCGGTCGAGACGATCGTCGCCGACGGGATGATGCTCGTGAGGAACCGCGGGTCGTTGGAGAACTCGACGACCGTCTCAATTGGGGCCGACAGCGCGTGGCCGACGAGCTGGGAGACGGGCGGCAGCAGCCGCGGCCCGGTCGCGTAGCTGAGGGCGACCTGCTCGACATCCTCGGGGGCGACCCCGTAGTTGCCCCAGCGGAACCCGAGCGGATCGAGGATCTCGGCGGCGAGCACCTCGCGGATGGACCGGCCGGTGACCCGTCTGACGATCTCCCCGAGCACGATCCCGCCGCTGATCGCGTGATAGGCGAGCCGCGTGCCGGGGCGGGCGAACGGGCGCGAGGCACAGATCACCTCGAGCGCGGCGTCCATGTCGGTGAGGCTGTCGAGGTTCGCCAGCTCCCGGGGCAGCCAGGGGATCCCGGCCCGGTGAGCGAGGATATGGGCGATCGTCGTGTCCTGCTTGCCGTTGGCTCCGTACTCGGGGAGGTAATCGACGACCCGATCGTGGATGTCAAAGAACCCGCGCTCGGCGAGCATGTGGATGACGAGCGCGGTGATCCCCTTGGAGGTGGAGAACACACAGAACGGTGTCTCCGGGGTGGCGAGCACCTTCGGGGTGCCGGCCCGGTCCCGCGGTCCGTTACCCCGGGCATGCCCGATCGCCCGGTCGAGCACCACCTCACCGTTGCGGCGCACGCACAGCGCGAGGGCGGGATGCATCCCGGTCCGGTAGAGGTTCCGGCCCGCCGCCCAGATCCGCTTCACCTGGGCCTCGGTGAGGCCGGCGGCCTCCGCGGGCGCCTCCGCGCCGACGCTCGTGACCGCGGCGAGGTCTCTCGGCACGGTGATCCGGCCGAGCGGGTCGGGGATCAGGGGGAGGCGCGGGAGGGTGAGCACGGCGGGGGAGCATAGGCAGCCGCCGGGCCCGGCGGCGCAGGTGAGCCGGCGGGTCCGCACCCCACGCACCGACTGTGCGCCGCACAGCAGCCACCCCTGGCCCGCTGCGGCCGCGGTCAACGACCCAAACTGCGCAATATCGGTTCCCGTCGGTGGCCGGTGCACGATTTGGTTCGCTGGACGCGCCCAATCGTGAAAGACCACCGCGGCGAGCGGGGAAATGCACGGTTTGGGTCACTCAGGGGAGTAGGTCACCCACGCGCTCAGGCGCTCACCCATCTCCGGGGACGCGCCCGGATCGCGGTGAGCTCGAGCGCAGCGGGCGCCGGCTTGTCCGGCCTGCGAGGATCCACGGTATGGCCACGATCCGCTCCGGCGCGCTGATGCTGGTGCTCGCCCTCACCCTCGCCGGCTGTGCGACCGACATCACCGGCGCCCACCCGTCCGCGACCAGCCGAGCGAGCCGCGGCGCCCGGTCGGGGAGCAGAGCCTCCTCAGCCGGAACAGGGCCGGGCAGGTCAGGATCGGCCGCCTCCGGGTCCAACGCGGCGGCGGTCGCGGTGATCCGGGGGTGGGCGACAGCGCTCGCCCACGGCGAAATCGCCGCAGCCGCGCGGTACTTCGCGCTCCCGAGCGTGTTCGTCAACAGCGTCGATGCGGCCGGGCAGCCCGTCGGGGTGAAGGTCACCAGTGAGCGTGAGGCCCGCCTCGTCAACGAATCGTTGTCCTGCGGGGCCCAGCTCGTGCGGACCGCCCGCCACGGCCGCTACATCACCGCCACCTTCACCCTCGTCAACCGGACCGGACCGGGAGCGGGCTGTGGCAGCGGCACCGGCCAGCCCGCCGCGACGGACTTCCTCATCGCCCACGGCCGCATCGTCGAGTGGATCCGCGCGCCCGCCGGCGGCGGGATCCCCTTGGTCCCGACCCCGCAGAGCCCACCGGCCACCCCGGCCCCGAACCCGGCCAACCCGGGCGAGTCCGTCTGATCCGGGTCCGGCCCGCCTCCGAGCGAGTCGGCGTGCCCCCGGGCGAACCCTGACACGGCGAGGATCCTTTCTCGGCCGTCCCCGTCTAAGGACCAATGATGATCAACCCCATCACCCGTCACCGCGCGCGCTGTCGCCAGACGCGAGCGCTGATGTCAGACTACCTCGACGACGACCTTGATCCTGAGAGCCGACGCCGGGTCGCGCGCCACACCGCATGGTGTCCGAACTGCGGGCGGATGCTGAGGACGCTCAGTCGCACCGTGAGCGGCCTGCATCACCTCGGCGGCCTGCCCGACGAACCGTCAGACAGCCAGGTCAGCTGACGTAGCCGGCGGCGAACCAGTCGTCGAGGGCGGCACGCAACGCAAGCCGCCCCCGGTGCACCCGGCTCTTCAGCGCCCGCTCCCCGATCCCGAGGATCTCGGCCGCCTCCGCCGTCGAGAGCCCTTCGACATCTCGGAGGGTGACCGCGACGCGGTAGTCGACCGGGAGCGTCGCAAGCGCAGCGTCGACGGCCGCAAGGAACTCACGTGATTCGAAGACCTGTTCGGGACGATCGCCCCACCCCGGGATGCGCTGTCCGATCCGATCATCGAGCTCGAGGGCCTGCAGGCGGGCCGGCCTGACCGCATCGTAGGCCTCGTTGATGCCGATCCGGGTGAGCCACGTGCAGAACTGGGAGCGCCCCTCAAACCGCCCGAGGTTGAGCCAGGCTCGCGTCATCGCCTCCTGCAGCGCATCCTCGGCCTTCTCAGGGTCTCGGGTGATCCGCCAGAGAACCGCCTGCAGCCGGGGCAGGCATCGGTCGACGAGCGCTCTGAACGCGCTCTCGTCACCCTCACGTGCCTGCGCGATCAGGACCAGTTCATCCACCTGTCCCATCCTCCCGCATCAACGACGCGGGCCGCCCCGCGGTCACGATCGAGCGAGACGCTCGGTGATCGCCTCCAGGGTCATCCCGCGCGTCTCCACGCCGCGTACCCACCAGATGGCGGCGGCCAGCGCTCCGATCCCCCACAGTCCGGCGAGGGTCGCAAAGGCGCTCCAGAGCCCGAAGTCCGCGGCGGCCTGAGCGAGCACGACGGCACCGACGATCGCGCCGATCCGCCCCACCGCGACACTCGCCCCGACCCCGGTCGCCCGCAGGTGTGTGGGGAAGAGCTCCGTGAAGGTGGGGTAGGCCGAGACCCAGGCGGTCGTCGCGCACAGCACCGCGAGGGTGAAGGCAGCGAGCGTCCACGCCGGTGACCCGCTGATCGCGGCGGCTGCGACAAGCAGTGAGGAGAGGGAGGCGGCGCCGTAGCCGACCACCAGTGTGGGGCGGCGGCCGATCCGGTCAAGCGCCGAGCTCGCGGCCATCCCGCCGGCGAGCGCACCGAAGTTGGCAACCAGGTAGTAGTAGGGAACGGTCCCCGCCGGAACGTTGACGACCCCGCGAGTGAGCACGAACACGGACACGAAGGTGAACAGGCCGTAGTAGCCGGAGGCCTCAGAGAAGTCGAGTGCCATCCCGAACAGGAGCGGTCCCCGGTGGGTGTGCCACAACTCCGCGAGCTGTGACCGCAGCGAGGTCTGCAACTCAACGGGCAGATATTCGGCGCGGGCGCGGGCGATCCCGGACACCTGTTCAATCACCGCGTTTGCCTCCTCAAGGCGGCCCTGGGAGGCGAGCCAGCGTGGCGACTCAGGGACGAGCCGCCGTGCGTAGAGACCGTAGAGCGCGCTGATCACGCCAAACAGCAGCGCCACGCGCCACCCGTTGGTGCCGAGCACCGCGGAGACGAAGACGATCCCGACAAGCCCCGCCGCGATCCCGCCGAGCGCCCAGAAGTTCATCACCAGCGCGTTGGTCCGACCCCGCCCGCGGGCGGGCATGAACTCCGAGATCGCCGAACACACCGCCGAGTACTCACCCCCGACCCCGAGGCCGGTGAAGAAGCGGAAGAGCATGAACACCCCGTAGCTGGGTGAGGCCGCGGTCGCCAGCGCGGACACGGAATAGAGCAGGAGGGTCGCGATGAACAGCCGACGACGTCCGACCCGGTCGGCGAGGTACCCGAACAGGGCCGCGCCCACCCCAAGCCCCGCGAACCAGACGACGAAGACAAGAACCTGCTCGGTGTGGGAGAGGGAGAAGGTCGCGGCGATCGCGGGGATGACGCTGCCGATGATCTGCACCTCGAAGGCGTCGAGCGCCCACCCGATGCCGAGCGCGGCGGCGATCCGGCGGTGAATCGGCCGCCACGGGGCGCGGTCGAGCCGATCAGACATTCGCGTTCTCCTGGCGGGCGCTCGGGTAGAGCCGGGTCAGCCACGCCGCCGGAACCCCGGCGAGGTAGAGCCAGCGGACGGCGGTCCATGCCGCGACCGTGCGCGCCATGCCGTGGCGACGCCAGCGCCGGGACGAGGTGACCGCCGGGCCGGGAAGGCAGACGGTGCTCCCGGCCCGTTCGAGCCGACGGACGAAGTCGTAGTCGTCCATGATCGGCAGCTCCCGGAAGCCGCCGAGAGCATCAAAGACCGAGCGGCGACACCAGACCGCCGAATCTCCGTAGTAGACCCCGAGCCGACGCTCGATCGCGTACCAGCGGGCGAGCAGCGAGGAGAAACGATCATCCCCGCCAAAGCGCAGCCTGAAGTTGCCGCCGACCACCGTGGGGTTCGCCACGGCCTGCTCGATCGCCGCGACGGCATGGCGAGGCAGGCGCGTATCGGCGTGGAGGAACAGCAGGACCTCCCCGCAGGCGACCGCCGCTCCCGCGTTGAGCTGGGCAGCCCGACCGTGCTCGACCCTGAGCAGGCGGGGGGCGAGCGGGTGAGCGCCGGCGAGCGCACAGGTCGCGTCCGTTGAGCCACCGTCGACGATGATGACGTCGTCATAGTCGATGAGATGGTCGAGCAGGGCCGGGAGCTCGGCGGCTTCATCGAGGGTCGGGACGATCACCGACACGATCACGTGAGCACCTTGGCGAGCGCCGGCGGGCAGCGGGGGTGCCGCCGCAGGGCGAGCGCGTCCGCGGGCGTGTCGAGATCGGGGAGCGGTGCCAATACCGAGGTCCGCAGACCGCGTCGGCGCAGGGCCGCGAGGGTGAGGGCACAGACCTCGCTTCCGCCCCAGGCGTCGGACGGGATTGCGAAGGCCGCCGGGTCCGGCGTGGCCAGTCCGAGAAGCACGTACCCGCCGTCGAGGGCGGGAATAAGACAGGCATCCGCCCCCTCGGCGATCTCCGTGAACGCCGCATCGAGCGAGGCCGGGCCAAGCAGCGGAGCGTCGGTGCCGATCACCGCGAGCGGACCGGAGTGACGGTCTCCGGCATCCGCGCAGGCGTTCTGCATGCGCGCACCGAGATCCGCCCCGCGCTGGGGGAACAGCGCGACGTGGTCGGGCACGAACTCGGCGAAGGACGCAGCAGCCCCCACGGGCGCGTAGGCGAGGGAGACGACGTCTGCGGCCTGCGCCGCCCAGGCGACGGTGTGAGCGATCAGCGCGGCCTGGAGATCGGCAGCGCCATGATCCCCGAGCAGCACGGCCAGCCGCGTTTTGACCCTCCCGGGAAGAGGCGCCTTGGCCATGATCAGAACCCCGGTCCTCATATCGCGCAGCGGTACGCCGCCGGCAGGCTGCCGTCGGCCAGGCGGAGGGTGAGGAAGCGCTCGGTGATGAGCGCCTTTGCCTCGGCGAGCGCAACACGCCCGGGACGGACGAGGAGATCCGGGCTGGAGAGGACATCTCCGCCGAGCGGATGCCAGTGGATCCCGTCGGCGCTGACGGTCATCTCCGGTGAGACGATCGCGTCGGTGAAGTCGTTCGCCGCCTCCACGTCGGCGGCGAAACCTCGCCGAATGAGGGGCCGGACGGCAACGTCCTCGGTGGCCACGCCGAAGGCTTCGAGCAGCTCGCGGAGCTCGTCGACCTCACCGGCGTTCTCCGGGGTCTCTGTCAACGCGACCCGCAACCGGAAACCGAGGCGTCTCGCCTGAGCGATTCCGGCCATCGCCCGGGCGAACGAGCCGTCGCCGCGCCAGGCGTCGTGGGTGGCGGCGGCCGCACCATCGAGGGAGGTCTGCAGGACGAGACCCTCCGCGCCGGCGAGGTCCGCGAGATCCTGCAACCGACGGCCGGTGAACACCGTCGCGTTGGTGAGGACGACCGTCGGCAGGCGCTCGACGCAGTCGGTGATGATGGCCGCGATGTCAGGCTCCAGGAACGGCTCCCCGCCGGTGAGGTACAGCTCCCTGAACCCTTCCGCGCACGCCTCATCGGCGAGTTCACGCACCCGTGAGCGGCCGAGGGAGCGGGGGCGCGCCCGGGGGGAGGAGGCGACGACGCAGTAGCCGCAGGCGAGGTTGCAGTGGAAGTTCGTGTAGATCCACAGCCGGGGCGGGAAGGCGGGGGTGCCGAACAGGGGTACGACGGGGCGCTCCTCGACGCGGCCGCCCGGGTGGACGCCCCAGCTGATGTCCCCCCCGACAGTGACCCGGTCAAGGCTCGTTCGGTACAGGTGGAAGCGACCGCGTGCCCGCTCTGCCGGTGGCACCACCTCAAGACAGGTCGTCCACCAGCCGGTCTCGATCGTCTCGATGAACGGTTCGGGAAGCCCGGCAGCCCGCATCGACGCGGCCTGAGCCCGCCAGTCGTAGCCGACTGGGACCAGTTCAACGCTGGCGCAGCCCTCGTCGAGGTCGACGACGGCGTACCAGACCGACCGTTGACCGTCATTCGCCGGACGGCCGACGACGCCGACGTTGACGACGAGAGTGTCCCCGACGCGTCGTTGCCAGGGGATCCCGGTGTGGCTGCACAGCAGCAGGTCCGCGCCGCTGGCACGCACCCGCTCAGCGGCCGCGGCCTCATCGAGGGATTCCCAGAAGAAGTCGTTGATCGCCAGCGGCGATCCGTGCACCATGTGCACGTCAACGCCGGCGATCGTCTGCCGGTGCTCGGGGGCGAGCGTGCGCATCCATGCGGCGAACGGGCCGCTCGTGTGCTCGCGGGTGTAGTCGTAGAGCTGCTGGGCGTAGTGGTTGTCCTGCTCATCCGCGTACCCACAGCCACAGTCGGGGTCCCCGCGACCGATCGCGACGTCGTAGTTGCCGGCGATGCACTCGACCCGATGCTCTGACAGCAGCGGCCAGATTCCGTCGCAGTCTGCGCCGAAACCGCCAAGGTCACCGAGGCAGAAGATCCGCTCACAGCCACGGGTCCGCGCGTCCGTGAGGGCGGCGGCAAGGGCGAACGGGTTGGCGTACGGGCCGCCCAGCACGGCAATGCGAGACATCACAGGTTCGACTCTAGGCGGCGACCGGAGGATTCACCCGACCGCCGTTTCAGCTTCCCTTGATGCCGACGACACACACGCTGATGTAGCCGCGGTGGTTGGCCGCGACGGCGCGGACGGCGAACCCGGCCGCCGTCAGGTCAGGGACCGGATCGAGCGCCTTGAGCCCGATGAAGTGGTCGCTGCCACCGTCGGCGAGCCGACTGAAGGCCCGCGCGAGCGGGGCCAGCCAGCCACCGGCAGGGATGTAGGGGGTGAGGACACCGACGCGGCCGCCCGGCCGGAGAACGCGATGCACCTCAGCGAGCACGCGTCCGCGATCGGCCGCCTCGAACAGGTGCAGCAGGTAGGAGACGCTCGCCACCTCACAGTGGGCGTCAGGGAGCGGCAACGCCCGTGCGTCGCCCCGGGCGAGCGTCCACCCGGCCGGGAGGGGCGGAACCTGGGCGAGCATCCGCGGTGACTGGTCGACTCCGACCAGCTCGGCGGGCCGGACCGGGCGGGCCCGGAGATCACGCAGGACCGCCCCCGTGCCGGTTCCGACGTCGACCATGCGGTCCTCCGAGCCGGGTGCGAGCAGGTCAAGGAGCTGGCGGATCGACGCGCGCTCGAGCCAGTGCTGGGCGTCATAGCGTTCGCTGAGGCGGTTCCAGCGCTCCACGGCCGAGGCAGGCGCGTCGCTCACCGGCCCGCTCCGGCATCGCGCAGACTGAGACATAGCCGGCCTCCCCGGTGGGGCACGACGGCGGTCCCGCGCAGGCGCGGGCGCTCCGGACCCGCATCGGCGGTGAAGCCGAAGCGACCGACCACGCGACTGAGGATGCTGCGCAGCTCGAGCATCGCGAGGGACGCGCCGAGACAGCGCCGTGGACCTCCGCCGAAGGGGATCCAGCTGCGGGGGTCCGGCTGGCGATCGAGAAACCGCTCCGGCCGGAAGCGGCCCGGGTCCGCAGTCTCAGAGGCCCGCCCGACGAGCCCGGGGCAGATCATCATCAGGGTTCCGGCGCACACCCGCAGGTCTGCGAAGGAGGCGTCGACGGTCAGTTCACGCATGACGTCGATGAGGGGCGGATGCAGGCGCAGCGCCTCATGGATCGTCGCGTCGAGCCAGCGCCGTTGCCCGGCGGCGATGTCCTCGGCCAGCCGGGCGGACAGCGCGGGGTCGGCGGCGAGTTCGAGCAAGATCCAGGCAAGCGCGGTCGCGGTCGTGTCCTGTCCGGCGAGCAGGAGCGCAAGCAGCTCGTCGGACCCAAGCTCCGGATCGGGGCCCGCACCGCCCACCGCGCTGAGACAGCTCGCAAACCGCCGCCGGCCACGGCGGATCGCGGCCTCTGGCCCGGCGGGACCGAGGCGGTCCCCGCCGGGCACACCCGCGAGCAGGCCATAGGGCGGCAGGGCCGACGCCAAGCATCGCTCGAGCTCGGTGACTCGCGGGCCGTCACGCAGGCCGAGGAGGAGATCGGCGGCGACGGCGAAGGTGAGTGAGCGCAGCCGAGCGAGCACCGGGAAGGGACTACCGACCGGCCACGTGGCGAGGTGGGCGTCAACGAGCCCGTCGAGCCGGGTCGCCAGTTCAACGAGCGGGGCGCCGGTGACCCGGCCGCTCAGGTCCGAGCGCCGGCGCCGGTGCGCCGCGCCGTCGAGGGTGAGGACCGTGTCGGGCGGCAGCAGCGGCAGCATGCGCGCGTTCGCGGCGCCGGTGCGGGCAACCCCCTCGGGCAGACGCAGCAGGGCATCCGCGAGCGCCGGACGGGCAAGCACGATCAGCGGGCCGGCGACGAGGCTGCGGACCTGCCCGTGGCCGTCCGCACCCGTGGCGGCGGCGAGGGTCGCGAGCGGCCGGCACTCGAGCGCGACCGCGGACCGCCAGCCTCGGGCGTCGGCGCCGGCCGGAGAGAGGTGAGGGAGAGCCCCGCCGCGCATCTCCGCAGAACTGTCGCAGGTTGCCGCGTCGGGCCCGAGGGCAGGGTGCGTCGGCCGCGTCTCGCCGACGACCCCTGACCCCACGCACTCCGGAGGTGCCCGGGCGCGGTGAATCCTCGGGCCCGGTCCCCGGGTCTAAGCTCGGATGCGATCGCCATTGATGGACCTCCTCCGATGACCGCGCCGACCACCGCCTCCCGGCTCGTCGCTCGCGCGCGGCGCGCCCTCGGCGACCTCGAGGCCCGCACCCGCCCGCTGAACGCGGACACGGAGGCGGCTCTCGCCCGTCGATGGGAGGAGCTGCCCGCTGCGGTGCGCACCCCGTCCCAGCTGCTGGGGCAGCGCAGCAGCGGCTGTGAGGGCACCCACGGCGTCTTTCCGCGCTGCAACTTCGCCTGCTCACCCTGTTATCTGGGGTCCGAGGCCAATCAGGTGCGGACCGATGCCGCCCACACGGTCGCTGAGATCGACGCTCAGATGAGCTACCTGCGGGACGCGCGGGGCGCCGATCAGCACGCTCAGTTGATCGGGGGCGAGGTCACCCTGCTGGGCCCCGAGGCCCACGCGGAGGCGCTCGAAACGATGATGGCTCATCAACGCAAGCCGATGAGCATGTCCCACGGGGACTTCGACTACGACTATCTCAAGCGGCTCGCGATCAACCCGGACGGCACCCGCCGCTTTGACTTTCTGCGTTTTGCCGGGCACTTCGATTCACTGATGCGCGGTCGGCGCGATATCAACCGCCCCCGCCACGAGGCGGACCTGCACCCCTTTCGCGCCCGGTTCGTCGGCCATTTCGAGCGGCTCGAGCGCGAGCACGGCGTTGCCTTCGACCTCGCCCACAACATGACGGTGACCCCGGCGAACATCGATCAGGTCTCTGAGGTGGTGCGCGGCTGTCTCGACCTGCGCTTCGGGATGATGTCCTTTCAGCCGGCCGCCTACGTCGGCAATCCGCGGCGCTGGAGCGGTGACTTCCACGCCGTCTCGATGGACTCCGTGTGGGCGGAGATCGAGGCGGCGGTGGGAACACGGATCCCCTACGAGCATGTGCAGATGGGCGATCCTCGCTGCAACCGCAGCTGCCACGGTCTGATCGCCCAACGTCATTGGGTTCCGATCCTCGATGACCGCGACCCGCGCGATCTCGCCGTCCGCGACCGGTTTCTCGCGACGTTTCGCAGCTTCGACTTCGAGCGGCCCCCGCTCACGCTCGCGATCGCGCTCGCACGAGTGCTCGTGCGCGATCCGCTCGCGCTGCGGGGCGCCCCCGGCTGGGCGTGGCGGCTCGCCCGGCGCCTCGGCTGGCGGCGTCTGCTGTTCGGGCACCCGCGAGCGCTCACCTTCGTCGTGCACGCGTTCATGGATGCGAAGGTCGTCACCCCGGCCTGGGAGTTGATGGAGCGCGGCGAACGGGCCGAGGATCCCGAGATCCGGGCCGCGCAGGAGCGCCTGGCGGCCTGCTCCTATGCGATGGCGCACCCGGATCAGGACCGCCTCGTCCCGGCGTGTGTCCAGCACGCCGTGCTCGACGCCTCTGAGAACGTCCGGCTGCGCGAACTGCTGCCGATCAGCCACACCCGTGCGTAGCCGCCGCTACGACCTGGTGGTCGTCGGAGGCGGTACGGGCGGTCTTGTCAGCGCGATCATCGCCGGGCAACTCGGAGCGCGGGTCGCCCTGATCGAACGCGATCGGATGGGAGGTGACTGTCTGTGGACAGGGTGCGTCCCCTCCAAGGCGCTGATCGCGGCGGCTGCCGCCGCCCACACAATGCGGACGGCCGACCGGTTCGGACTCAGCCCGGTAGTGCCGGCGGTCGATCTCGCGGCCGTGATGGCGTCGGTGCGGGAGACGATCGCGACACTCGCAGTCGCCGAATCGCCCGAGCGGCTCCGCGAACACGGAGTCGAGGCGATCCCCGCCCACGGGCGGTTCCTCGGCCCGAACCGGCTGGACGCCGACGGGGTCGAGCTGGGCTGGCGCTCGGCGATCATCGCCACCGGGTCCACCCCGGCCCTGCCCCCGATCCGAGGAATCGGTGACGTCGATCCGCTCACCAACGAGTCGGTCTGGGACCTCGACGCCCTGCCCGCGCGACTGCTCGTCATCGGCGGGGGAACGATCGGCTGCGAGCTCGCCCAGGCATTCGCCCGACTCGGCGCCGCCGTCACGATCGTGGAGGCCGCCCCGCGCCTGCTCGCCCGCGAGGACCCGACCGTCAGCGAACTCATCCTCGGCCGGTTGCGGGCCGAGGGTGTCACCGTTCATCTCGACGCTCAGCCACGGGAGATCTCCCGAACGCCGGAGGGCTGCGCGCTCGAACTCACAGGGGAACCGACACGAACGATCGTCGCTGACCGTGTGCTCGTCGCCACCGGGCGACGAGCCCGGACCGACGGCCTGGCCCTCGAACGGATCGGCGTCGCCGTCGCAGCGGGCGAGCCGATCCACGTCGACACGCGGCTGCGCACCGACGCCGCCGGGGTCTACGCCGTCGGGGACGTGACCGGCCTCGCTCCGTTCACCCACGTCGCCGCCCACCATGCCCGAGTCGCAACCCCGAACGCGCTCTTTCACACCCGCAGCCGGGTTCAGAGCATCATCCCCCATGTCACCTTCACCGACCCGGAGGTCGCCCAGGTCGGGATGAGCTCGGCAGAGGCCCGGGACAGGTGGGGGAGCGCTGCCCGGATCCTCGAGCACGCCGACCGCGATCTCGACCGCGCGGTGACCGCCCGGTCAACCGACGGCTTCACCCAGCTCATCACCGACCCCCGCCGGCGGCTCGTCGGCGCGACGGTGTGCGGGCCGAGCGCCGGGGAGACGATCGCCGAGCTGACCGCCTGGATCCTCAACGCAAAGCGCGTCCACGACCTGTCCCGATCGATTCACGCCTATCCGACCTTCAGCGAGGGCCCGGCCCGAGCGGCGGATGACTTCCTCGCGGAGGAGTTGCTGAGCGGACCGGTTCGCCGGGTCGCTCGTGGCCTCCTCGGCGTCCTCCGGGTTCTGCCCGCCGGTCGATGAGCGCGGCCACCGCGGGGGAGCAGTGGGCGGCCGACGCCCTCACCGACCTCCGTCGTGACGGCTTTGCGCCCGCGGCCGTGGGTCGGTTTCTCACCCGTTCTGTCCAGCGGGCTCGGGAGAGCCGCCTCGCACGTCCCGACCTCGCCCGCCAGTCCCTTCGCTGGCAGGCCATCGGAACGCTGCTCCTGCTCGCTGTGCGCGAGCGGGCGGTGGCGGGCGGACGGCCCCAGCCGACCCGAGCCGAGCTCGTCACCTGGCTCGTCCTCGTCGGACGAATGCTCGACTGGCATCTCGGCATGCTCGAATCCGACGCCGGGGTGCCGCGCGAGCGGCTCGACACCGCCGATGCACTCATGCTCGGTCGGGCCGCCATCGCCCCCTTCATCGCCGCCGCGCCCCCGGATGCGGACACCTTTATGGCACTGATCGGCGCCGGCGCGCTCAGTGACCTGCTCGATGGCCGGCTCGCCCGCCGCCGGGGGCCCACCCGCCTCGGTCGCGACTTCGATTCGCTGGCCGACAGTGCGTTCCGGATCGCCGCGATCTCCGGCGCACGTCGGGCGGGGTGGATCGGGCCGACGGTCACCCGGCTGCACCTGGCCCGCCAGAGCTGGCTCGGGCTGGGGGCCGCCTGGCAGTGGTTTGGCCACTCCACCCGCCCGGCGGTGCCGGAGGCGACGGTCCGCTGGCACGTTCCGCTGCTGCTCGGCGGGCTCGCCGTCGCCCCGTGCCACCGCCGGACGGGTGAGCTGCTGATCGCCACCGGGCTGCTGTGGGCGACCGCCGCCCCGCTGCTGCCGGGGAGCACCGATCCGGCGGGCCTGCCGTCGTCTTCAGGCACACTGGCCGCGTGGAGCTGCTGATCGCCCGCAACCCGAACCCGGACAGCTCACTGCCCTACCTGATCCGGGTTCCCCTCGACGGCGGGCTCGTGCTGGCGACCAAGGGCACCTGGCCGCGGACCGGGGCGCTCTACTGCCACCCGGCCGCCGGGGACTGGCCGGAGGAGCCCGAGATCGTCGAACGGCTCGCGTTGCGGGCGTGTGCCCGGCGAGGGGCGGCGATCGACGTGATCTGTGACCGCGACCGTGAGCAGCGCTCCCAGATCGTCTTCACCCGCGCTCGCGGCCGGGACGTCATCTTCTGGCAGTCCCCGCGCACCCGCAAGCAGTCACGGCCGCAGGTGCGCCTGCCCACCGCCCGGGCCCAGGCCCTCCCCGACCTCGAGATCATCGTCGACGCCCACGAGCGCTACCCGTTCCGGTTCGCCCACCAGCAGGCCCAAACCGTCCGCCGGGGGCTCGCCTGCGGTGACTACGCGGTGAGCGTCGACGGCATGATCCACTGCGCAGTGGAGCGCAAGTCGATCGTCGATCTCGTCTCGAGCCTCACGAGCGGCCGCCTGCGCTACCAGCTCGCCGAGCTCGCGGCGCTTCCCCGGGCGGCGATCGTCGTGGAGGAGGGGTACGGCCGCCTGTTCGGGCTCGAGCACGTCCGCGGGGCGATGATCGCCGACGGTCTCGCCGAGCTGCAGATCCGCTGGCCGGCCGTACCGATCGTGTTCTGTGAGAGCCGCAAGCTCGCCGAGGAGTGGACCTACCGGTTCCTCGCCGCCGGCCGTCAGTGGGCCGAGCAGGAGCCCGCCGTCCGCGCGCGGATCGGAGCGGCGAACGCATCCGGGACGGCGCCACCCCCGACCCCGGCGCCACTTGCGCCGGGCCCCTCGGCGACGGAGCTGCGCGCGTGGGCGCGGGCCCAGGGCCTTCCCGTGTCGGACCGGGGGCGGATCGGTGCGGAGGTCCGGCGGGTGTGGGAGGCCGCCCAGGTGGCCGGAGCGGAACCCGCTTCGGGGCCGGAGCTCGCCCCGGATCTGGAGCGACCCGCGTGATCGCCGACCGCTGGGGAGTGCGCGACGCGGAGGTCGCGCGGGCCTATCCGTGTGATGAGTACGTACCCGCACCGGCGCTGTCGGCCTGGCGGGGGGTGAGCGTCGCCGCGCCCCCGGCCGAGCTGTGGCCGTGGGTCGCCCAGATCCGGGCGGCCCCCTACTCCTATGACTGGATCGACAACCTCGGCCGTCGTTCCCCCCGACGGCTGCTCGGGCTGCCCGACCCGGTCCCCGGGGAGCCGTTCACCCGGATCCTCGGCCGGATCCCGGCCGGGGAGGTGCTCGCCGCCGAGCCGGAGGTGCACTACAGCGGCCGCATCGCCGGGGCAGTGATGTCCTACCTGCTCGTCCCCAACGGGACCAGCACCCGCCTGCTGATGAAGCTCATGATGGCCAGGGGACGCCGGCTCGGTCCGCTGATCCTCACCGGCGACCTCGTGATGGCCCGGCGTCAGCTGCTCACCCTCGCCGCCCTCGCCGAGGGCGGGGGCCGCCCTGCCGAGGGCGGGGGCCGCCCGGCCGACGGGTCCTGCCCGGGGCCGGCGCGCGTCTGAGCGACCCAAACCGTGGGATTTTCCGCTCGCGACCCCTCGGTTTCATGATTGGGTGCGTCCAGCGACCCAAATCGTGCCCACCCCAACCGTGCGTGCCGAGATTGCGCGGTTTGGGTCGTTGTCAGGGAGAGATCCGACCTGCTGCTGGCTGAATGAGGGGCGGCCCACCCCGGCGGACCCTCACTCCGGCGGAATCGACCCCGGTGCAACCGCCCCCGCCGGCAGAGTGTACCCGGCCCCTGGGAGCGCCGCCGCCCGGACGGCCGTCTCAACGGCAAGGGCGATGAACTCGTCGACCATCGGCTCCCGCGCGAGGTGGCGCACCGCGACGACGAGCGTCGCCGGGGCCGCGTCCACGACGGGGACGAAGCGGACGTCCGGGCGGCTGAAGTAGTGGCCGATGATCGCCGGGCAGGTGTCGACCCCCTCCCCGCGGCCGATCAGGTGCAGCCACTCCTCGATGTTGTCGCCGACATACGGACTCAGCTCGGGGCGGACACCGGTCTCGGGGACGAGCATCCAGAAGTCCCGCCACGCCTGCGGGGTGCTGACCGGCTGGGAGACGAACGTCTCACCGGCGAGATCGTGGACGCTCACCCGCTCGGCCCCGGCGAGGCGGTGGACGCTGGGCAGCACCGCGACCCGCGGCTCACACAGCAGCGGCGTCACGTCGAGGTCGGCCTCGGCGATCGGTGCGTACAGGAAGGCGACGTCCGCCCGTCCGGTCCGCAGGGCCGTGAGCATCTGGGAGAACTCGAGCGCGCGCACGTCGATCCTGACCCGCGGCCGCCGGGCGCTGAAGGTCGACAGCAGCGGGGAGAGCAGCGACCCCGGCACCGGTCCGAGGGAGGCGATCGACAGCGAGGCCGACCCACCGTGGGCGAGGGCACGGACCCGCTCGAGGGTGCCGTCGGCGGCGGCGAGGATCGCCCGGGCCTCCCCGAGCAGCAGCTCTCCGGCCGGGGTGAGGCGCACCTGCCGGGTGCTGCGCTGAAGCAGCGGGCCACCGACCTCCGCCTCCAGCCGGCGGATCTGGGCCGACAGCGACGACTGGGCGAGATGCAGGCGCGCCGCCGCCCGGGAGAAGTGGAGCTCCTCGGCAACGGCGACGAACGATCTGAGTTGTGTGAGGTCCACGACGGGTGACTGATCGTCTACAGCGCACAATCGTGCGGTAATTCCTGTTGCACCGTACTGTGTCTTCGGTCACTCTGGGTGGGTGAGTGTGGAGCCGTTCAGGACGGGACAGGTGCGCATCCACCGGGACGGACGGCCGGTCTGGGGCGAGCGCATCGGCGAAACGATCCTCTGTGAGGACGGGCGGACGGTCCCGGAGGCGGCGGCGTACTACCTCGCGCCGGTCACCCCGACGAAGATCATCGCCGTCCACCTCACCTACCGCAGCCGGCTCGTCGAGTATGCGGCGAGGATTCCCGCGTACCCGTCGTACTTCATGAAGCCGCCGAGCACGCTCAACGGGCACCGGGGGGAGATCCGGCGGCCGCGGGGCACCCGCTTCCTCAACTATGAGGGTGAGCTGGCGGTGATCGTCGGGCGGCGGATGCACGGCGTCGGCGTGCAGGACGCCCTCAGCCACGTCGCCGGGTACGCCCCCGCCAACGACGTCGGCCTCCACGACTTCCGTCATGCCGACCGCGGCGCGATGTTCCGGGTCAAGGGTCAGGACGGCTTCCTCCCGCTCGGACCGACGATCACTCCGGCCGATCAGTTCGACCCGACCGACTTCACGCTGACGACGATCCTCAACGGCACGGTCGTGCAGCAGAGCACCGCCGCGGACCTGCTCTGGGGCGTCGCCTACCAGCTCGCGGACATCTGTCGCCTGATCACCCTCGAGCCGGGGGACGTCATCCTCACCGGCACCCCGGCGAACTCGCGGCCGATGGCCCCGGGCGACGTCGTGGCGGTCGAGATCAGCGGCCTGGGCCGGATCGAGAACACCGTCGTCGACTGGGAGGTCGACCTTGACACCGTCGGGGACCGGCCCGAGGTGTCGGCCAACACGCTCCATGTCGCCCTCGCCATCCCGGAGGAGGAGGCCGAGCGGATCACCCGGGGCGAGGCAACCACCGACACCGAGACGAGCACCGAGGAGGAGACCGGATGAAGGTCCACGTCGACATGAACCTCTGCCAGAGCCACGGGGAGTGCGTGATCGTCGCCCCCGACGTGTTCACCCTCGGCGAGGATGACATCCTCGTCTGGTCCGAGGAGGTGCCCGACGACCGCCGCGCGGCGATGGAGGCCGCCGTCGATGCCTGCCCGATGATGGCGATCCGGCTCGAGAACTGAGGCCGGAGATGTCCGTCCATCCACACCCCGCCATGACCGCACCGGACCCGGAGGCCGCGCCGGCGCATCTCCGCGCCGAGGAGCTGCGCCGGACCTGGCCGGCGCTCACATCGCTGCGGGTCCTCTACCCCGACCTGCACGGGATCGCCCGCGGCAAGGACGTGCCGGTCCAGGCCCTCGAGCGTGCGCTCGCCTCCGGCCTGTGCTTCTGCCACGCGGTGATGGGCACCGACCTCGCCCACACCCCGGTCCTCGGCGCGGAGGCCGGGTACCCGGACATGATCGCCCGCCCGGACCTGGGGACGCTGATGGGTCTGCCGTGGGAGCCGGGCGTCGCCAGCTGCCTCGCCGACCTCGAATCGACCGGCGAGCAACCGCTGTGTGACCCGCGCGGGGCCCTGCGGCGAGTCGCCGCCGACCTGCAGCGCCGCGGCTTCACGGCGATCGTCGGTCCCGAGCTCGAGTTCTTCCTGCTGCGCCCCGACCCGGCCGGCCCCGGCGGCTGGAGCCGCAGCGTCGACCATCTCAGCATGGTCTACACGGTCGGCCCGCAGGCGGACCCGGGCGGCATCGTCCGTCAGATGACCGAACAGCTCGCGCAGGCGGGGCTGGCCGTGCTCGCGGTCAACCACGAGTTCATGAACTCCCAGTATGAGATCAACCTCGGCCACGCGGGCGCACTCGAGGCCGCCGACCGCGCCTTCCGGCTGAAGACCTCGGTCAAGGACATCGCCGCCCAGCACGGGCTCGCCGCCACGTTCATCGGCAAGCCGTTCAACGATCAGGGCGGGTCCGGGATGCACCTCCACGTCTCCCTCGACCGCAACGGTGAGAACGCCTTCCACGACCCCGCCGCCCCCGACGGGGTGAGCGCGGAGCTGGCCGCGTTCTGTGCCGGCATCCTCGCCCACGCCCCGGCCCTCACCGCGCTGCTCAACCCGACGGTCAACGCCTACCGGCGGATGCAGCCGGACTCGCTCGCGCCGACCCACGCCAACTGGGGGTTCGACAACCGGGCGACGATGATCCGGATCCCCCCCGAACGTGGGCACGGCACCCGCCTGGAGGTCCGCTCCGGGGACGGGGCCGCCAGCCCGTATCTGG
This sequence comes from Conexibacter sp. DBS9H8, assembly GCF_023330685.1. GTDB lineage: Bacteria > Actinomycetota > Thermoleophilia > Solirubrobacterales > Solirubrobacteraceae > Palsa-465. Next base: position 1,260,577 of record NZ_CP097128.1, on the reverse strand, counting down.
GCATCGCCGCCCTGCTCGCCGCCGGCGCCGACGGCCTGGCCGGCAACCTCACCCCACCCCCGCCGGTGGCGGGGGACGCCTACCGCGCCGACCCCGAGCGGATCGGCACCCCGCTCCCCCGCACCCTCGAGCAGGCCCTCGACGCCCTGGAGGCCGACACCGTCCTGCGTGCGAGCCTCGGCGACCCGATCGTCGACACGTTCCTCACGCTCAAGCGCACCGAGTGCGAACGCCACCGCGCGTGGGTGTCGGAGTGGGAACTGCACGAGTACGCCCACCACCTCTAGCCCGCCCCCGATCGATGACTCAGTCAGCCTCCCCCACCGACACCCCGGCGATCGACCTGTCCGACCACGACCTGTTCACCGACGCCGTCCCGCACGTGCTGTTCGCCCGCCTGCGCCGCGAGGACCCGGTGCACTGGAACCCCGAGCCCGACGGCACCGGGTTCTGGGCGGTGACCCGGTATGAGGACATCCGGACCGTGCACCGCCATCCGGAGGTGTTCTCCTCCGAGCTCGGGGGAACCTCGCTCGAGGACCTCGAGCCCGAGCACATCGAGGCACGCAAGTCGATGATCGACACCGACCCGCCCCGGCACGGAGAGCTGCGCGGCCTCGTCAACCGCCGCTTCACCCCGCGGGCGGTGCAGGCGTGGGAGGCGGCGGTACGCCGGGTCGTCGACATCGTGCTTGACCGCGCCCTCCCGCTCGAGCGCTTCGACTTCATCGCGGAGATCGCCGCCGAGATCCCGATGCAGGTGTTCGCCGAGATCCTCGGGGTCCCCCAGGAGCAGCGCCGCGAGATCATCGAGATCGGCGACCGTCTGCTCGGCAACGCCGACCCCGAGTACGCCGTCCCCCCGGACGAGGCCCACCGCCATCTGCCGTTCTCCAGCCCGGCCGCGTTGGACATGTTTGCCTTCGGCCGCCGGATCGCCGCGGAGCGGCGAACCCACCCGCGGGCGGACATCATGAGCGACCTCGTCACCGCCGGGCTGTCCGAGCGTGAGCTCGACGTCTACTTCGTGCTGCTGGCCACCGCGGGCAACGAGACGACCCGGCACACGATCAGCCACGGCCTGATCGCGCTCGCCGAGCACCCGGAGGCGCGGGAGGCGCTCGCGGCGGACCCGGACGGGCTCGGGGTCCGGGCGACGGAGGAGATGCTCCGCTGGGCGACACCGGTCCACCACTTCCGGCGCACCGCTGCGGTGGACACGGAGCTGGCGGGCACCCCGATCGCCGCCGGGGACAAGGTGACGACGTGGCTGGTCTCCGGCAACCGGGATGAGACCGTCTTTGACGACCCGGACCGCTTTGACATCACGCGGGACCCGAACCCGCACATGGCCTTCGGGCCCGGCGGGATCCACCACTGCCTCGGCGCGCACCTCGCCCGCCTCGAGATCCGCCTCACCTTCACCGAACTGCTGCGCCGCGAGGTCGACTTCGAGCTGACGGCCCCGCCCGAGCGGCTGCGCTCGAACTTCTTCAACGGGATCAAACGCCTGCCCGTCCGGGTGACAGGTTGATCGCCCTGCGCCGCATCGACCACGTCGGCCTGCGGGTCGCCGACCTCGACGGGGCGGCCGCCCGGTGGGCCGCGCAGTTCGGGCTGACCGAGGTGGAGCGTCGCGCCGACCGGATCCGGCTCGCCTGTGACGACGAACCCTACGCACTCGAGCTGATCGCCGGCACGCCGCTCGGACTCGATCACGTCGCCTACGAGCTCGCCGCCGGCTGCTCACTCGAGCAGGCCCGCGCCCACCTTCTCGACGCGGGCGCCCCGCTGGCGCCCGGCTCGCCCGGCGCCCCGCCGGCGCCCGGAGCGCCCGGCGGGCGCGACCAAGAACCCGCCCTCCACACCACCGATCCGGATGGCTTTGGAGTTGAACTGCTGCCCTTCCGTCCGCCGGCCGACTCCCGCCCCGCCCACGCCCGCCCGGCCGCCAACCCCGCCCCCGGCCATCCGCGCAAGCTCGGGCACGTCAACTTCCTCACCGCCGACCTCCCCGCCCAGCTCGCCTTCTACACCGCGACGCTCGGGATGGCGGTCACCGACTGGCTCGGGGACGGCGGGGTGTGGCTGCACATCAACGCCGACCATCACGTGATGGCGCTGATCGCCCAGCCGGCGCCGCCGGCCCCCCACTTCCACCACCTCGCCTTCGACGTCGTCGACATCGGGGCGCTGCGGGTCGCCCTCGATCACCTCGGCCGACACGGCCGCTGGCTCGCCTGGGGCCCGACCCGGCACGGAGTCGGCGGGAACATCGCCGCCTACGTCCGGATCCCGGAGGAGAACTGCCTCGTCGAGCTCTACTGCGACATGGAGGTGCTTGAGCGCGGCCACGTCCCCCGCCACTGGCCCGACGATCGCCACGCCTCCAACACCTGGGGCCAGCTGCCGCCCCGCTCCTACTTCCGCTTCGACGCCGCGGCGATCGCCTCCGAGGCCGCCAGCCTCGAGGCCCTCGGCATTCCGCTGGCCCCGCTCAGCCCAGACAAGGAGACGCCATGACCCTCACCGGCTACACCGTGCCGCGCACCCCGTCGGGCCGGGCGAGCCTCGTCCCGGCGCCCCCCTGGCACTACGTCGGGGACTTCCTCGTCATCGACTTCCACGCCGACCCGGAGGCGGCGGTCTCACTGCTGCCGGAGGGGATCGCCCCCCACCCCGACCCCGGGCGGGCGGCGATCGTGTTCGCCGACTGGCAGTCCTGCTCCGAGGACGGTGACGAGCTCGTCGACCCGTCCCGTTCCCAGTACCGCGAGTGCTACCTGGTCGTCAGCGGCGAGCTCGACGGGGAGCCGGTGACGACCTGCCCGTTCATCTGGGTCGACCAGGACTTCGCGCTCGCCCGCGGCTGGATCCAGGGGTTCCCGAAGAAGCTCGGGGACGTGTGGATGACCCGCAGCTTCGCCGCCGCCTGCCGGGCGGCGGCCCCGGTCGCGCCCGGCGGCCGCTTCGGGGCGACCTGCTCAGCCCACGGCCGCCGGCTCGTCGACGCCGAGATCGCCCTCGAACAGGTCAGCCCGGGCGGCTCGGTCCACACCGACCCGCCGCTCGTCAACGTCCGCTACTTCCCTCAGCTCGCCGCCGGCGCCCATGACCGCCCGGCCGTCCACGAGCTCGTCCGCGCCCGCAGCCGCGACCGGGTCGTCTCCGAGGTGTGGGAGGGCAGCGCCCGCCTCGAGCTGTTTCCCGCCCCCGGCGAGGAGCACACGCTGCTGGCCCCCGTCAGCGTCGAGCGCGGCTACCGGTTCACCTTCGCCTACACCGTCGATGACCTCGAGACCGTCCGGGACTACCGGCGATGAGCTCCACGACAGCGACCGAGCCGATCCTCATCGCCGGGGTGCGCGTCAGCCCTGACCATCTCATCGGCGGGGTCCGGGTCCCAAGCCCCGACCGGTTCGTCACGCTGTCGCCGATCGACGGGGCGCCGCTCGGCCACGTCGCCTGCGGGGGACCGGCGGAGGCCGCCGCGGCCGTCGGCGCCGCCGCCGCCGCCTTCCCGGAGTGGGCGGCGCTCGGGCCCGCCGGACGGGCCGCGGCGCTGCACCGCCTCGCCGATCTCATCGACTCACAGGTCGATGAGATCGCCACCGTCGAATGTGCGGACATGGGGATGCTGCTCGCCTCCCTGCGGGCCCGGGTGATCGCCCGGGCGGCGATGAACTTCCGCAACTACGCCGACCTCGCCGTCGCCTATCAGGAGCGCGACTGGCACTCCAAGGGCACCTGGAACCGGGTCCAGCGGATGCCCGCCGGCCCGGTCGCCGTCATCACCCCGTGGAACGCGCCGTTCATGCTCAGCACGTGGAAGGTCGCCCCCGCCCTCGCGGCGGGCTGCACGGTCGTGCTCAAGCCGGCGGAGTGGTCGCCGCTGTCGGCCTCCCTGCTCGCCGACCTCACCGTCGCCGCCGGCTTTTCTCCCGGCGTGTTCAACCTGCTGCAGGGGACCGGCGAGCGGACCGGCGCCGCGCTCGTGGCCGACCCGCGGCTCGCGCGGATCTCCTTCACCGGCTCCCCGGAGACGGCCCGCCAGATCGCCGCGACCGCCGGGGCGAACCTCGTGCCCTTCACCGGGGAGCTCGGCGGCAAGGGGCCGCTGATCGTCTGTGAGGACGCCGACCTCGAGCTCGCCGCCGCCCGGGCGGCCGGCCAGTACGACGACGCCGGTCAGGTCTGTCTCGCCGGGACGCGACTGCTCGTCCAGGCGAGCATCGCCGACGCGTTCCTCGAGCGCTTCGACGCCCACGTCGCCGCGCACGTGCTCGGCGACCCGCGGTCGCCCGAGACGACGATCGCCCCGCTCATCCATCCCGAGCACCTCACCCGGGTGCAGGGGTTCGTCGACCGCGCCGTCAGCGACGGGCACGCGCTGCTGCGCGGCGGTCACCGCCTCGACGGCCTGTTCTTCGAGCCGACGCTGATCGCCCCGCACTCCAACGACGCCGAGATCGTCCAGAGCGAGGTGTTCGGCCCGGTGCTCACCTTCCAGACCTTCACGGATGAGGCGGAGGCGATCGCGCTGGCCAACTCGACCCGCTATGGCCTGTCGGGGATCGTCTTCACCGCCTCGATGGGGCGGGCCGAGCGGATCGGGCGGGCGCTGCGGGCCGGTGTCGTGTGGGTCAACACGTTCCTCGTCCGTGACCTCACCGCCCCCTTCGGCGGGTGTGGGATCTCGGGGATCGGCCGGGAGGGGGGCAACTACGCCCTCGACTTCTACTCGGATCTGAAGACCCTGCAGATCCTCGAGGGCAGCGTCGGCTAGCGGCCGGCGGGCCGGGCGGTGAGCGGTGCCCGGCCGCGCGGCTAGCGGCCGCCGGGCCGGGCGGTGAGGGCGGGGAAGCGCGCGCGCACCCAGCCGTTGACGAACACGTCGCGGGGGTCGAGTTCGGCGCGGAGGGCGCCGAAGTCGGCCGTGCGCGCGTAGGCGGTGCTCAGCGCGACGGGCGGCAGGGAGAACACCTTGCCCCAGTGCGGGCGGGGCGCGAAGGGGGTGAGCGCCGCCTCGATCAGGGCGACGTTGTGGGCCACCGCATCCGGGTCCCGCGCCCAGGTGAAGTGCAGGCCGAGGCTGTCGCGCCCGTACTGGGGGCTGAGCCACAGCCCGTCGGCGGCGACGGTCCGCAGCTCGCCGACGAGCAGGCCGGGGGCGAGCCGGGGCGCGAGCTCGAGCAGCGCGCGGATCGCCGCGGGGCCGTCGGCGATGGCGACAAACAGCTCGCTCTGGATCTCGGCGCCGTGGGAGGGGTTGTGACCGGCCCGGAAGTGAGGCAGGCGCTCGGAGGAGGGGCCGGGCACGCCGAGCTGGTCGGTGCATGCGTCGGCGTCCTGACCCGGGATCGGGTGGCGGGGCGCGGGGGCGGGGTGAACGCCGAACCGCTCGGCGGCCGGCGGGGACCCCGGCGTCGCCTTCACCCACAGCGCCGGAGGCCGGTCGCTCAGATGGTGAAAGACGCTGACGCTGTAGCCGAGGGCGAAGATCTCGCTCGTGTGAGCGATCAACGTCGCCCAGTCGAGCCCCTCATAGACGGTCTGGGTGAGCGGGTAGGCGGGCAGTACCCGGAGGGTGAGCTCGAGGACGATCCCGAGCAGCCCGAGGTGAACGGTACCGGCGGGCAGGCGCGGGTCGCCCTCGGTGAGGACGAGCCGCTCGCCGGTGCCCGTCAGCAGCGTCATCGCGAGGACGGCGGTGGCGAGGTTGCCGTGCGCGCCCGAGCCGTGGGTGGCGGTCGCAACCGAGCCGCAGACGGAGATGTGGGGCAGGGAGGCGAGGTTCTCGAGGGCGAGACCGGCCCGGTGCAGCGCGGCGGTGAGCTGGGCGTAGGTGACACACGGTCCGATGGTGACGGTCATCGCCGCCGCGTCGATGCGGATCTGCCCGGCCTCGGGGAGCCGGTCGAGGCGGACGAGCGTCGCCGCGTCCCCGATCGCGGTGAAGCTGTGGCGGGTGCCGAGGACCCGCAGCTGGTCGGCGTGACCGAGGAGGGCGGCGAGCTCGCTCACCGAGTGAGGGGTGTGGACGGTGCTCGCCGCGTAGGTGTGGTTCCCCGCCCAGTTGGTGAGCGGCCCGCTCATCGGCCCAGCACCGCCGGGGCGGGACGCTCACCGTCGGGGTCGAGCCGCCGCGCACCGGGACCGGCCTCGAGGACGAGCGCGCCCGCGGGGGTCGGGGCACTGGGCTCGAGCAGGGCGAGGACGCTGCCGCCAAAGCCGCCCCCGACGAGCCGAGCACCGACCGCACCGGCGTGCATCAGCGCGGTCACCGTCGCCTCGACCGCCGGGGTGGAGACCTCATAGTCATCGCGCAGGCTCGCGTGGGAGGCGTTGAGCAGCGCGCCCAGGCGGGGCAGGTCACGGTCGCTGAGGGCGGCGACGGCCGCCCTCACCCGATCGTTCTCGCCGATCACGTGCCGGGCGCGGCGCCCCAGCGGCTCGGGGAGGGTGGCGGCCTGCTCGAGGGTCGCCTCCGTCAGGCTCGCGACACCGAGGGCCCGGCAGGCCTGGCGGCACTCCTCCCGCCGGTCGTTGTAGCCGGAGGTGGCGAGGCGGTGATCCTCACCGGAGTCGACGGCGACGAGCGTGTAACCGTCGAGGGTGAGGGGAACCGGCGTCAGGGTCGGGCCGCGGAAGTCGATCAGCAGCGCCGTGCCCGGGCGGCCACAGATCGACGCGAGCTGGTCGAGCAGGCCCGACTGGGCGCCCACCCAGTCGTGCTCGACCCGGGCGCAGAGGCGGGCGAGGGCGATCGGGTCAGGCAGCGGGGTGTCGGCGAGGCCGCACAGCGCGTAGGCGAGGGCGACCTCGAGCGCCGCGGAGGAGGAGAGGCCCCGTCCACGCGGGACCGTGCCGGTGATCTCGATCTCCGCGGCGGGGACGGTGATGCCGGCGGCGGCGAGCTCGGCGACCATCCCGCGGGTGAAGGCGCGCCAGCCACCCGCCGGGGCGGGTCCGGGGTCCGCAGTGGGGACGAGAGTGCCCGTCGGGGCGGGGGCGCCGGTCACAGCGGAGAAGCGGTCACTCTCGGCGATGTCGAGGGCCCAGACGACGTGCTCGCCGGGGTGCACGGCGGCGCGAGCGGTGACCTGAACCCCGGCGCTGATGGCGAACGGAAGGGCGAGACCGCCGTTGTAGTCGGTGTGCTCGCCGATCAGGTTGACCCGGCCGGGAGCGAAGGCGACCGCCTCAGCCCTGGCCATAGTAGGCGGCCGGCCCGTGCTTGCGCGTGTGATGTTTGACCCGAACGTGCTCCTCCAGCGCCGGCGGCATCCCGTCGCTGAGCAGGCGTGTGAACAGCGCCATCTGGGCGACCTGCTCGAGGGCGACGGCGTGCTCGACCGCCGCGCCGACCCGGTCCCCCCAGCAGAACGGCGCGTGCCCGCGCACAAGCGCGCAGGGCAGCGCGGCGGGACCGACGGTGGCGATCGTCTCGGTGAGGGCCGTGCCGGTCGCCGCCTCATAATCGCCGGCGACCTCGGCGACGGTGAGAGGCCGGGTGACTGGGATCGGATGGGCGCTGAGGTCGGCGTGGGTCGTGCCCAACAGCGGTATCTCCTCACCCGCCTGAGCCCACACGGTCGCCCACGTCGAGTGCGTGTGCACCACCCCGCCGATCTCGGGAAAGGCGCGGTAGAGCGCGAGATGGGTCGGAGTGTCGGTCGACGGGCGACGGGCGCCCTCAAGCACACGCCCGGTCAGGTCCACGATCACGAGGTCACCGGCGCTCAGAGTGTCATAGCCGACCCCGCTCGGCTTGATCGCGATCACCCCGCGCTCGCGGTCGATCCCCGAGGCGTTGCCCCAGGTGAGGGTGACGAGGCCGTGGGCGGGGAGGGCGAGGTTGGCGGCGAGCACCTCGGCGCGCAGATCGGCGAACCCGTCCACTCAGATCTCCTCGTAGGCGAGACCGAGCGCCTCCGTGAGGCGACGCCAGCGGCCACGGTCGTCACCGAGGGTGGTGATGAAGTGGTGAGGCCCGCCGCGCCGCAGCCAGGCGTCCATGAACGTCTCCATCCCGGCGGCGGGCCGGAAGTGGAAGTGGTGCATCGGGACGTGCGGGAGCCGCGGCGTGTCGAGGATCTCTCCCGACCCGACGAGCAGCGACATCTCCGCACCGGCGACCTGGACGAGCGCGGCGGTGGTCGCCGGCCCGGGGGTGGCCATGAACACCGGGGTCGGCGGATTCTCGAGCCCGCCGATCCCGAGCGGCCGGTCGATCAGCGCAATCGGCTGGTCGGGGCGGGCGATCCGCCAGTTGCCCTCCCCCATGTGGCTGACGAGCACGGAGTCGAGCTCCCAGTCCATCGCGTAGAGCTCGGAGAAGTGTGCGGTGCCAGTGAGAGAGAGCGCAGCGCACATCAGCGCGGCAGTGTTGACATCACCCTCCGCCGCGAACCCGTACCCGTCAGCCATCAGGTTCGACGCCGCCAGCAGGGGAAGTTGGCGCACGCGCCCGTCCCCTCCGATGGAGTCGAAGTGGAAACTGAAACCGCCGTAGCCGCCGTCAGACAGCAGCCCGCGCAGGGCGAGCTCCAGCCGTGCCGCGTAGGCGTGGCGCTCGCCGGGCAGGTCAGCGGCCACCCGGAAACGCTCCCGATGCACGTCGACGAGCGCGGAGACGTCCGCCTCGGCGACCGCGTCGATGCGGCGCACGAGCCCGCCGATGTCCTCGGCCTGCACGGTCACCCCGAGGGTGCGGGCGAGGGCGTTGAGGTCCGGGAGGATGTCCCCCATCCCGTTCATCGGGTTGCCGAGCAGCGCGACCTTGGTGCGCCGCAGCCGGCTCACCGTCGTCGCCGCCCGCGCCCACTCGTCGAAGCGCTCGAGGAAGGCGTCTGAGCGCCAGTCACCGGTGAGGACGGAGAAGGGGCGCTGAGAGCGCACGAGGGCGTTGGCCTGGTCCTGGGCGCCATGGATCCCCTGGTTGTAGGTGAGGTCGTCCATCGTCCAACCCGCCCCGATGCTCCGGACGGGCTGGACGTTGGCGAGCAGCAGCGGTGCACGGGTCCCGGCGAGCGCCTGGATCGTCCGCATCGCCGGACCGTAGGTGAGCATGACGATGACGATCCCGTCCACCGCTTCGGCGCTGAAGCCGCGCACGATCGCGTCGATGTCCTCGCGGTCGCGGGCGGGGCGGGAGAAGGTCACGTCCGCGACCGCCCCGAGCCGGTCGGCGAGCGTGCGCGCGTAGGCGGCCTGGCGTTCGGTGATGCCGGGCACCATCTCGTCGTAGAGGGCCTGCATGATTCCGAGCAGGCCGATGCGAGGGCGGTCACTCATTGATGTCTCCTTTCACCGGCGATCGCCTTCAGGCGATGCATGAGCTCGGCGTGCTCGACGCCGAGCAGGTCAGTGAGCCGCCGGTAGATGTCATAGACCCGGTCATAGACGGCGGCGGCCTCCGGGTCGGGAACGTAGTGGGCCCCGGCGGCGGGACGGGTGGCGGCGACCGCCGCCTCGATCCCGGTGAACGCGCCGGCCGCGACCGCTCCGAACAGGGCCGCACCGCGGGCGGGCACCCCGGCGCTGTCAGGCACCGTGACGGTGAGTCCGCTCGTGTCGGCGAGCAGCTGCATCATCAGCGGGCTCGCGCGGGCGATCCCGCCGTTGGCGACGATCCGGTCGATCGCGATCGAGTGGTCGGTGAAGTTCTCGATGATCCTCCGGTTGCCGAAGCCGATCGCCTCGAGCATCCCCCGGTAGAGTTCGGCGCGGCTGCTCTGGAGGGTGAGGCCGATGATGGTGCCGCTGAGGTCGGCGTCGGCGAGAATCGATCGGTTGCCGTTGAACCAGTCGAGGACCACGAGCCCACACGCCCCGGCAGGGATCGCCGCGGCGGCAGCCTCGAGCGAACCGAAGCTGCCGGGGGCCTCCAGCAGGGTGCGGGTGAGCCAGGCGAGCATGTCCCCGACCGCCGCCTGCCCGGCCTCATAGCCGTAGAGGCCGGGAAGGATCCCGTCGGCGGCGACGCCGGTGATCCCCGGGAGCCGCACCTCGGTCTCGGCGAGGACCATGCTGCAGATCGAGGTGCCGATCGCGACGACGAAGGTGCCCGGCTCGGTCACGCCGCTGCCGGGCACCGAGACGAAGGAGTCGACGTTGCCGACGGCGACGACCAGCTCGGGCGGGAGCCCGAGTGCGGTCGTGAGCTCGGGCCGGAGCCGCCCGGCCGGGGTCCCGAGGGCCACGAACTGCTCGCCGAGCTTCTCCTCGGGAGCAGGAAAGCCCGGATAGGCGGCGTCAAAGTAGCCGGGATCGGGGAGACCGTCGCTGCGCGACCACATCGCCTTGTACCCGGCGGTCGTGCGCTGACGGGTGAGCGTCCCCGTCAGCCACCAGACGATCCAGTCGGTCGCCTCGAGGAAGGCGCTCGTCGCCTCGTAGATCTCGCGGTCCTCGAGCCACAGCTCGATCAGCTTTGGGAAGTACCACTCCGAGGAGATGCGCCCGCCATACCGAGCGAGGAACTCCTCACCGCGGGCTGCGGCAACGGCCGTGAGCCGGTCGGCGACGCCCTGGGCGGCGTGGTGCTTCCACAGCTTCGGCCAGGCGTGCGGGCGCGAGCGCCAGCGCGCGTGCTGACACAGCGGGGTTCCGCTCGTATCCGTCGGCAGGACGGTGCAGGACGTGACGTCGATGCCGAGCCCGACGATGCGCTCGGGCGCGACCGGTGCGGCGCGCAGCAGGGCCGGGATGCCGGTCTCGATCACGTGCACCCAGTCGGCGGGATCCTGCAGCGCCCAGTCGGCCCCGAGCCGCGTGTCGGTCCCGGGCAGGATGCGGTCGATCACGCCGTTCGGATAGGGGACGACTGCGGTCGCCAGCTCCTCCCCCGACCCGAGATCAAGCAGGAGCAACCGTCCAGACTCCGTGCCGAAGTCCGCGCCGATGCTGCAGGTGGGGGGCATCGTCAGCTCGTCAACTGGCCCTGGGCGGCCGCCCGCGCGCGCCGGTACTCCTCGACGACGATCTCATTGAGCTCGTCGGGGCTCGTCTCGGCGGTCGGCCGATCGAAGGAGACGACGCCGTTCTGGATCAGGCTGACCCGATCACAGCTGGCGAACACGTGCGCGTAGTTGTGCAGGATGAGGATCATTGAGATGCTGGTCTCGGCCTTCAGCCGGGCGATCAGGTCAAGGATCATCGCCCCCTCCTTGGCGCCCATCGCCGCGAGCGGCTCGTCGAGCAGGATGATCTCGGACTCAGAGGCGATCGCCCGAGCGACCGCGATCGCCTGGCGCTGGCCGCCGGAGAGGCGGGCGACGGGCACGTCGAGGGACGGGATGTTGATCCCGATCTCATCGAGGCGCTTACGCGCCTCCCGTCGCATCACCCGGTTGTTGAGGAACGGCAGCGGCGAGTAAAGCCGCTCACGGTGAAGGAACAGGTTGTGGAAGACCGACAGCTCGTCCACGAGGGCGAGGTCCTGAAAGACGGTGTCGATCCCCTGCCGGCGGGCGTCGTCAACGTTCTTGGGCGTGTAGGCGCCGCCCTTGAGCCACATCGTCCCGCCGTCGGGCTTGTGAAATCCGGAGAGGATCTTGATCAGCGTCGACTTACCCGCCCCGTTGTCACCGAGGAGGGCGAGCACCTCCCCTTTGCGCAGGTGGACGTTGACGTCTCGCAGCGCCTGGGTCGCGCCGAACCGCTTGCTGATGTGTTCGAGGCGGAGGACGTCATCGTCGGCCCGGCCGGGCCCGATGATCTTCTCGCCGCCGTACTCGAGCTCAGCCACGGCCGGCCCCCTTACGCACGCGTGCGATGTAGATGTTGACGAGCATGGCGATGAGGATCGCCAGCCCGAGGTAGAGGTCCTCGTAGTTGGCGTTGACGCCCTTGATGACGAGACCGTCGTTAAGGATCCCGAGGAACAGGGCGCCGATCAGCGCCCCGACGACGGTGCCCGCCCCGCCGGTCATCAGCGTGCCGCCGATGATCACCGCGGCGATCGCCTGGAGGAGGACGGTGTTGGAGCCGGACGGGTCGGGGCTCGCCGTCGAGGTGCGGATCGCCTCGAGCAGACCGACGAAGCCGGCGGTCGTCGCACAGAGCATGAAGTTGCGGACGATCACGAGCTTGGTGTGGATACCCGCCTCGGCCGAGCCGATCTTGTTCGACCCGACCGCCACGGTGTAGAGCCCCCACCGGGTCGAGCTCAACAGCGCCTGGAGGACGATGACGATCCCGATCGCCCAGATCAGCTCCGAGTAGGTGCCGCCACCGAGGATCGAGGCGAACGTTCCGACGTGGGTGACCGAAGTGCCCGGCGTCGTCACCTGCTCGGAGTGGGAGACGATCAGGGTGACCCCGTCGAGGACGAACAGCATGCCGAGGGTGGTGACGAAGGACGGGATGCCGATGTAGGCGATGAGGTAGCCGCTGACCGCACCGAGCAGCGCCGCGACGATGAGCGACACGATGACCGCGAGCACGAGCGGGAAATGGGCGGAGGTGACGAGCTTCCAGAACAGGAACGGCGTCCACAGGTACATCGCGCCGATCGACAGGTCGATCTCACCGAGGGTCATCACGAACACCTGGCCGGCCGCGATGATCGCGAACGGCGCGAAGTACGGCAGCAGCGTCTTGAAGTTCGCGCCGGTGAGGAAGTGAGGCGTGGTCGCGGCGAAGTAGACGAAGGTGATGATCGTCACGACGACGATGCTCCCCTCGCGGAGGGTGAGGAACCGCTTCAGCGGGCTCAGTCCCGCCCCCGCACGGGACCGGCGTGACGCCGGCCCCGTGGTTGGGGTGGAGGGACCCGTGCTCGCCGGTGGGCTGGTCGAGCTCTCCATCTGCCCGGCCTATGCCTTCTGCACGCCCGGCGTGGAGCTCGTGCCCTCGTACTCGCTCTTGGTCGTGTTGTAGGGCTTGACCGTCGTCTGGTTGAGGAACTTCAGCCCGGTGTCGACGTCGGCCGGTCCGGTCAGGCCCTGGGAGGCCTTGTACATGTACAGCTCGAAGATCGGCAGGAAGCCCTGGAGGTAGGGCTGCTGGTCGATCGTGAACTCGATCTGTCCGGCGGCGAGGAGCTGCTGGGTGATCGGGGTGAGGTCAAACCCGCCGCCAACCCATCCCTTCTTCTTCAGGCCGTTCTTCTCGATCGCCTGGGCGACCCCCTGGGTCGAGCCGCCGTCCACGGCGAACATGCCGTTGGCGCTGGGGTGACCGACCGCCCACGCATTGATCGTCGTGATCTCACCCGGGACGCTCGCACCGGTCGGCACGACCGTGTACTTGATGTTCGGGTGCGAGGCGAGGGTCGCCTTGGCGCCGTCGATCCGCGGTTGGATGTTCGCCGCGCCGGGGGTCGCGATGAACAGCGCGATCGTGCCGCCGTGGGGCAGCAGGCTGACGATGTGCTCGCCCATCTGCTGACCGGCGACGTAGAGGTCCTGGCCGATGTAGGCGAGCCGGTTGGTCTGAGGCTCATCCGCGTTGTAGGCGATCACCGGGATCCCGGCGGCGAGCGCCTTGGCGACCGGGGCGTTGAAGGCGGTCGGATCGATCAGGGTCGTGGCGATCCCGTCGACCTGGGCGGTGATCGCGGTGTCGATCGCGTTGACCATCTCGGAGACGTTGCTCGTCGCCGAGCCGGTCCACTGGTAGCTGCAGCCCAGCAGCTTGCAGGCGTCGGCGGCCCCCGACTGGGTCGGGGTGAAGAACACGTTGGTCGTCACGTGGTTGACCATCGTGAACTTGTAGCCACCGCCGACTCCGAAGATCGCGGAGGCGCTCGAGCCACCGCTGGTGGCCGCGTTGGCGGTTCCGGTCTTGGCACTCGAGCCGCCGCAGGCCTCGAGCGCGAGGGCGGCGAGGCCGGCCGCGCCGCCGGTCAGCGCGGTGCGCCGGGTCATCTGCCGCCAGGCCAGCCCCGGCGAGTCATCCTGCTTGCGCTCGTCAAATTCGAGACGCTCGATCGCGTCGCCGACGACATCCTCAGGGTTCGACATCTCTCCTCGATTCTCACTTCGACGTCCCTCGCGACCCGATGGTCGGGTTGGGCCCGCGCAGTGTGGTGTTGGGTCAGTTCAGGGGCACAAAGCCACCCGGGCCGGTGGGGACCCCACCGTGCCTGCGGTGACGCCGCTCCGAAACGGAGCGCATCCCACGCGACCTCCGGATACACGCTGTTGCCGCGATCCGGGGACCGGCGTCTTGGTGTCCTTCGTCCCGGTCCCCCTCCCGGAACGGGAACAGGTGGTGGGAACGGACACATCTCATCTCTCTCAACCGGGCTTAGCCCAGATCCAGCGTTTCTCTCCTCTCCTCGCCGAAGCGATGTGAACGGTAACACAGAGGGTCGGACGGATGCAAGTCCCGGCCCAGAGGGCGCCCGGGCGCGTTCGCCGCGCAGCCCGACCGCCCGGGCGAGTTCGGCGCGCGGCCCGATCCCGAGGCGCGGATCAGCGGGCGCGCGGCCCGGCGGTGCTCATGCGAACGATCAGCTCGAACGGGATGATCAGCCGGCGGTCGGCCGGCTCCTCCTGCTCGATCATCCGTCGCAGCAGGTCGAACCCCTGCCGGCCGACCTCAATGAAGTCCTGGCGCACGGTCGTCAGCGGCGGACTGAAGAAGCCCGATTCCGGGGTGGCGTCGAACCCGACGATGCTGACGTCCGCCGGGATCGACAGGCCGGCCTCCCGGAACGCTCTCATCACGCCGAGGGCCATCTGGTCGTTGGAGCAGAAGACGGCGCTCACCGATGCCTGGGCGGCGAGCTCGCAACCGTGGGCATACCCGCTCGCCGAACTCCAGTCCCCGAACCGCGGCGGTGGCGGGCTGACGCCGGCGTTGATCAGCGTGTCCCGCCATCCGGCGAGGCGGATCTCCGCCTCCTGCCAGTCCCGGGGCCCGGCGATGTGGACGACTGTCTCGTGTCCGAGCTCGAGCAGATGGCGGGTGGCGGCGCTCGCCCCGCCGCGCTGATCGACCTGAACGGAGGCGATGTCGGTCTCAGGCCCGGCCTCGACGCAGACGATCGGCACCTGGCTGGAGAGCTGGGCGACCGCGGCGATCGCCGCCTGATGGGGGGCGACCGCGAGCATCCCCTCGACGTTGTGACGGCGCAGGCGCTCAGAGGCGCGCAGCACCGAGTCACGATCGAGGTCGGGCATGCTGACGACGCTCGTCAGGTAGTCGGCGTCGTAGGCGGCCCGCTCGATCCCGTACAGCGTCGAGGCGGGCCCGTACAGGGTCGTGTTGAAGCCGATCACCCCGACGGTCCGGGAGCGACCGGTAACGAGGGCGCGCGCGACCGAGCTGGGCCGGTAATCGAGCAGGCGCATCGCCTCCTCGACCCGAGCCTGGGTCTCGGGAGCGACCTTGTTCGCGCCGTTGATGACACGGGAGACGGTCTGGTGCGACACCCCGGCCAAGCGGGCGACGTCGGCCATCACGGCCGGGCGCCGGCGTCCCTCGCCGGCGGTCGGTCCGGGGTGGTCGAGGCTTGTCATCTCAGGTCTGCCCGGTCGCCATCTGAATCGGCCGGGAGACTACCTCGCCCCGAGGAGAACCTCGGTCAGCAGCTGATCGAGCGCCTCGTTGTAGTACCCCCGCTGGGCGAGGGCGTCAAGTTGCCCGGCCTCGGCTTTGAGCACCTCAGGGTCGGCCGCGCCGACGACGGTCGGCTCGTGCAACTCGGGCACCGAGGCGTGGGCGAGGGCGGCCTGCACCTCGGCGAGCCCGTCGAAGTGGACTGCCCGCTCGGCGAGAAGCCGGTAGGTGTCCATGCACCCGCGCACGAAGTCCCAGACGCCGTCGGGGTTCTCGTTGCGGTACGGGTGGGCGTCGAAGTGGCGCGGTCCGGTGTAACCGGCGCGCTCGAGCAGGCGGACGAGGAGGAACGCCTCCTTGAGGTCCTCGGCGCCAAAGCGGAAGTCCTGGTCATAGCGGCCGATCCGCTGGCCGTTGAGGTCGATGTGGAAGAGCTTGTCCGCCCACAGCGCCTGCCCGACACCGTGATGGAAGGAGAGGCCGGCCATCGTCTCGTGCGCAACCTCGGGGTTGACCCCGACCATCTCCGGGTGCTCGAGCGTGCTGATGAAGTGGAGGGCGTGCCCGACGGTCGGCAGGAAGATGTCCCCGCGCGGCTCGTTGGGCTTGGGCTCGATGGCAAAGCGCAGGTCGTACCCCTGCTCGCGGACGTAGGCGCAGAGCAAGTTGATCGCCTCCCGGTAGCGCTCGAGCGCGTCCCGGGGGTCTTTTGCCACCCCGGCCTCTGTCCCCTCGCGTCCGCCCCAGAACACGTACACCTCCGCCCCCAGTTCGGCCCCGAGGTCGATCGACTGCATCGCCTTGCCGATCGCCGCCCGCCGGACGCGGCGGTCATTGGCGGTGAAGGCGCCGTCCTTGAAGGCGGGATGGCCGAACAGGTTCGTCGTCGCCATCCCGACCCCGAGTCCGGTGCTGGTGAGGGCGGCTTGGAAGCGACCGACGATGCGGTCGCGCTCGCTCGCTGACACGCCGTAGGGGACGAGGTCGTTGTCATGCAGCGAGACCCCCCAGGCACCGAGCTCGGCGAGCCGGTGGACGCTGTCGACGGGGTCGACGGGTGCGCGGGTCGCGTCGCCGAAGGGGTCCCGTCCGGGGTTGTTGACCGTCCACAGGCCGAAGGTGAAGCGGGACTCGGGGGCCGTCGTCATTGTCGGGGTCCTTTCAGGGTGCGGGAACGGCGGGGTTCGCCGACTCGGGGGAGACGGCCGAGATGGCCGGGTACAGCGCTCGGAAGCGGCGCTGAAGCTCGCGGTAGCGGGGCACGTCGGCGGCGACCGGCTCGATCGTGTCCCGCGGTCGAACCGCCGCGGCGGTCGCCTCAGTGAGGTCCCGCCAGAACCCGGCACTGACGCCCGCCAGCAGCGCGGCCCCGAACGCGGCCCCGTCGGCGGCGTCGGTCCGGGTGAGAGGGAGCTCGAGCATGCCGGCGGCGATCTCCGCCCACAGATCGCTCCGGGCTCCACCGCCGGAGAGCACGCCGGCGTCGATCGTCGCACCGCTGCTCCGCATCAGGTCGAGGCAGTCGCGCAGTCCCGCACAGACGCCCTCCATCACGGCGCGGACGAGAGCCCCGCGGTCGTGGCGGAGGCTGAGACCGGCGAACACCCCCCGCGCGTGGGGGTCGGCGTGCGGGGTCCGCTCACCCGCGAGGTAGGGCAGGAAGGTGAGGCCCTCCACCCCGGGCTCCCAGCGGGCGGCCTCGGCGACAAGCGCCCCGATGTCGGCCCCCGGGGCGAGGATCGCGGCAAGCCACTGAAGTGAGCCTGCGGCCGACAGCATCACCCCCATGCCGTGCCAGGTGTCGGCCACGGCGTGGCAGAAGGTGTGGCTCGTCCCGGCCGGATCGGGCCGGTAACTCGCCAGGGGGGCGAAGACGACCCCGGAGGTGCCGAGGACAACCGAGGCGACCCCCGGGGCGAGCACCCCGACCCCGACCGCGCCGGCCGCCTGGTCACCGGCGCCGGCGACGACGGGGATCCCGTCGGCGGTGTGACCCGCGACCGCTCCGGATTCAAGCGCCGGGGCGAACCACTCGAGCGGGATCTCGAGCCCATCGGCGACCGGCGCGCTCCAGGTTCGGGCTGCGACGTCAAAGAGCAGCGTCCCGCTCGCGTCCGAGACGTCATGGGCGTACTCACCGCAGAGACGGAGGCGAACGTAGTCCTTGGGCAGCAGCACGGCGGCGATCCGCGCGTAGAGATCGGGCTCGTGACGCCGCATCCACAGGAGCTTGGGCGCGGTGAAGCCGGCGAGCGCGCGGTTGCCGGTGAGGCGAACGAGCTCGGCGGCGCCGAACGTCGCCTCGATCTCCTCACACTCCGCGGACGCCCGCTGATCGTTCCAGAGGATCGCGGGCCGCAGGGGCCGGCCCCGGCCGTCGAGCGCGACGAGCCCGTGCATCTGGCCGCTGAGGCCGATGCCCACCGGCCGGCCCACCTCCCCGCACAGGCGTTCGAGCACGCCCGCCGTCGCCTCCCACCACCGCTCGGGCTCCTGCTCGGCCCAGCCCGGGCGGGGCACCGACAGGGCGTAGCCTTCCTCCGCGCGTGCCGCGACCCTCCCCGCGGAAGTGACGGCCACCCCCTTGACGCCGGAGGTACCGATGTCGAGCCCGATCACCATCGGCCGGTCACCGCGGGGCGCCGCCCACCGTCACTGAATCGAAGCACCGCCACCGCCAGTGATGTTAGCGTTATCACCCTGTCCAGTCAAAGACGATCTTCCCTCTTTGCTGGCATGTCCGGTGCAATGAGCGAGCCCAGGTGAGAGCGTGAACAAGATCGGTGTGGGCACCGTCGAGAGCGACGTGGAGGCGACCCTGCGCCTGTCCGCAGGCACGGCGAGCGCCGTCATCGTCGGCGGTGCCCTGCTCAGTGTCGGCTCGCTGCGGGTCGCCGGGCGCGAGTGGCTGTGCCGTGACGCGGAGATCCCCCCCAACTACCGCGTCCACGGCCAACGGGCCGGGATCACCCTGCTGCACCCGTGGGCCAACCGCCTCGGTGCCGACCGGTTCCCCCTCGGCGGACAGACCGTCGACGTGAGCGCCGCCGGGGATCGCCTCTCACGGGACGGCAACGGTCTGCCCATCCATGGGCTGCTCGCCCCGCGCCCCTGGCGGCTCGCTCGCGTCGGTGACGCGGTGGCGGTCGCGTCGCTCACCTGGTTGGAGGAGCCGGCCTTCCCGTTTGCCCATCAGGTGTGCGTGCGCTTCACGCTCAGCGCCGGACGGCCCGGCGTCGACGGCGCTCCCGGCAGCGGACATCCCGATGGCGGCGACGATCCCAGCCGCGACGCGGACGCCCGCGACGCGGACGCCCCCGGCGCGGCGCTGACCGTCGAGACCCGCGTGTCCGCCCTCTCAGACGCGGAGGTTCCCGTCGCGATCGGCTGGCACCCGTACTTCCGGCGCTGCCCGACTGCTGCGGTCGACCTGCCGGCGCTCGTCCGCCTCGCCGCCGACGCTCACGGTCTTCTGACCGGTGTGACGACGACGGCGGCCGCCGAGCAGATCGCCCTCCCCGGGGCGAGCCTCGACTTCGGGGTCGGCGGCCTCGATCCCGGCGCCGAGATGCGCCTCGCGCAGGACGACAGCACCGTCACGGTCCGTCTCGACGCGGGCTACGCCTTCGGACAGGTCTTCGCTCCCGAGGACGCGGCGGTCGTCTCCCTCGAGCCGATGGTGGCGCCGACCGACGCGCTGCGCGAGCCCGGCGCCGTGCCCGTGGCGACCCCGGGCCACCCCGTCCGCACCGGCTTCTCGGTGACGGTCCGGGCGGGAGACGGAACTCAGCGCGCGGCGGCCCGCCGGTAGCGGGAGACCGCCAGCGGCGCGAACATAACGAGGATCCCCGCCGTCCACAGCAGGGCGAAGAGCACGTTGGAGGCGGCGATCCCGTGGCCGTGCTCCCACAGGTACCGCGTCGCGTTGACGACGATCGTGAACGGGTTGACCTTCGCGAAGGCGCGCAGCACGGCGGGGAAGCTCTGGGTGGGCACGAAGGCGGAGGAGACGAAGGTGAGCGGGAAGACGGCGATGAAGCCGACCGAGTTGGCCGCCTCCGGCGAGGAGACGATCAGCCCGAGGAACGCGAACACCCAGGAGAACGCGTACCCGAACAGGGCGAGCAGGAGGCCGCCGGCGATCCCGTCGAGGATCGTCGTGTGGAAGCTGAACCCGATGATCAGTCCGGTGACGATCAGGACGATCATCGACAGGACGTTGGTGACGACGTCAGCGAGGGTCCGTCCGCCGAGCAACGCGGCGCGGGACATCGGCAGGGACCGGAAGCGGTCGATCAGCCCCTTGTGGAGGTCCTCGTTGAGTCCGAGAGCGGTGACGAAGCCGCCGAAGGCGATGTTCTGGACGATGATCCCGGGGATCAGGAAGTCCGCATAGTTGCCGTACCCGGTGTGGATCGCCCCACCGAACACGTAGCGGAACAACAGCACGAACATGATCGGCTGGACGGTGAAGGCGAGCAGCAGATCGGGGGCGCGTGGGAGGCGCACGAGGTTGCGCTCGGCGATGATCAGGGTGTCGGTGATCAGGCGCCTCATGGCCGACTCTCCGGGTCGGTTCCATCCTCGGCCCCGTGGCCGGTGAGGGAGAGGAAGACGTCATCAAGGGTCGGGCTGCGGAGGATGATGTCGTCGACCCCGACCCCGGCGGCGCTGAGCGACGTGACCGCCGCGACGATCGTTCCGGCGCGTTCGGCGACGCTCACCTTCAGCAGGCCGTCCTCGAGCACCGGCTCGTCACTGCCGACGCCCGCGAGCGCGGCGAGCGCGGCCGGCCGGTCCGCGCCGGCCTCGAGGGTCACCTCGAGCCGCAGCCCCCCGACGCGAGCCTTGAGTTCGGTCGCCGTCCCCTCTGCGATGACCCTGCCGTGGTCGATGACGGCGATCCGATCCGCGAGCCGGTCGGCCTCCTCCAGGTACTGGGTGGTGAGCAGCAGCGTCGTGCCCTCCGCGACGAGCCCCTCGATCACCTCCCACAGCCCGAGCCGGCTGCGTGGGTCAAGCCCAGTCGTCGGCTCGTCGAGGAAGAGGACGGGCGGGGAGACGACGAGCGCGGCGGCGAGGTCGAGGCGGCGGCGCATCCCGCCCGAATAGGTTTTCACCGGCCGGTTGGCCGCCTCGAGCAGATCGAAGCGCTCGAGCAGTTCACGGCCGCGTGCTTTGGCGGCCGCCCGCGGTCGGCCGTACAGGCGCCCGACCATCGTCAGGTTCTCCAGGCCGGTGAGGTTCTCATCGACGGCCGCGTACTGGCCGGCCAGTCCGATGCTCGCCCGCAGCGCGGCGGCGTCGGCGACGACGTCGAGGCCGGCGACCCGCGCGCTGCCCCCGTCGGGCTTCAGCAGCGTCGTGAGGACCCGGACGAAGGTCGTCTTGCCCGCCCCATTGGGGCCGAGCAGGCCGAGCACCGTCCCGCGGGTGACGTCGATGTCGACGCCCGACAGCGCGTGCACCTCCCCAAAGGACTTGGTGATCCCCCGTGCGCTGATCGCCACCTCAGAGCCGGCCTCCGCCCGTGGGCGGCCCTCGATGCTGGGTCCGGTCACGCCGCCGAGACTAGCCACCGGCCCGTCGGCCCGGCGGGCGGCGCGCCTCCCGCGGTGGCAGCGGCTATCCTCGCCGCACGCGCTCCGACCGGAGGAACCCAGTGAGAGTCTGGAGCGGTCGCGCCACTGTGAGGAAAGCCCGGCTTTCCGCAGTCAGGAACTCCGGCCGGTGTGAGAAACCTCGAGTGGGAACGCGCCATTCCCGGGGATGGGTCTGATGACAGTGGTTGGGCAGGATCGGTGCCCGGGAGTGCTCGCACTCCATGAGGCAGAGGACGGGCAACTGGCCCGCGTTCGCCTGCCGGGCGGACGGATCAGCGCCGACCAGCTTCGTGCCGTCGCGGACGTGGCGGAGTTCGGCAACGAGATCATCGAGCTCACCTCCCGGGCGAGCCTGCAGATCCGCGGCCTCGCCGACGGCCGCCGCCTCAGTGCCGTCCTCACGGACGCCGGGCTGCTGCCGTCGACCAGCCACGAACGGGTACGCAACATCCTCGCCAGCCCGGTCGCCGGCCGTCATCCCGGCTCGGTGTGGGAGACCGACGCCGTCGTGGCCGAGCTCGACCGGGCGATCTGTGGCGACCCCGACCTCGCCGCCCTGTCAGGCCGGTTCCTGTTCGGGGTCGACGACGGCGCCGGGCTGCTCGGCCACCCCGTCGACGTCCTGATCGGTCCCGGCGGGTCGGTGACGGCGGCGATCGAGGCGGCCCGGGCGGCCGCCGCCGACCGGGGCGGCGGCCGCACCACCACGGGGCCCGGCGCGGGTCCCGCCGTCCCCGTCGGCGCCTTGAGACAGCGCGACGGCCGTCACGCGTTCACGTTCCTGCCGCCGCTCGGGCGCCTCGACCCGGCGAGCGCGCGCGGACTCGCCGACCTCGCCCCGGAGGTGCGGCTGTCGGTCCGGCGCACCCTGACGATCGTCGACCTGGACGATCCGCTGGGGGTGATCGACGCCCTCGACGCCCTCGGGATGGTCTGTGACCCCGACTCCGGCTGGGTGGGGCTGAGCGCCTGCGCCGGTCTGGGGGCCTGCCGCCGGGCGACCGTCGACGTCCGGGCGCTCGCCGCCGCCCGCGCCCGGGGGCGCGGTCCGGGATCTCACCCCGAGCACTGGGCGGCCTGTTCCCGCCACTGCGGCCTCACCGGCGGTGCGCAACTGATGGAGGTGACGCTGTGAGCTACATCAAGGACGGGGCGGAGATCTACCGGCGCTCCTTCGCGCTGATCCGGGAGGAGGCGGACACGGCCCGGTTTGACCCGCTGCTCGAACGGGTCGTCGTGCGGATGATCCACGCCTGCGGGATGGTCGACCTCGCCGGCGACGTCGCGCACTCAGACGGCTTTGGCGCCGCGGCGGTCGAGGCTCTCGCCGCGGGGGCGCCGATCCTCTGTGACGCGAACATGGTCGCCTCCGGGGTGACCCGCGCGCGGCTGCCCGCCGCCAACGACGTGCTCTGCACCCTGACCGATCCCCGTGTCCCCGACCTCGCGGCCAGACTCGGGACGACGCGGTCGGCCGCGGCGATCGAACTGTGGCCCCTCGGGCAGGCGCTCGTGGTGATCGGCAACGCGCCGACAGCCCTCTTTCACCTCCTCGAGGGGATCGCCGCGGGCCGGCTCGCCCGTCCGGCGGCGGTGATCGGCGTGCCGGTCGGGTTCATCGGCGCGGCCGAATCGAAGGATGCCCTCGCCGAGTCGGGCCTCGAGTTCCTCACCGTCCGCGGCCGCCGGGGGGGATCGGCGATCGCCTGCGGGGCAGTCAACGCGCTGGCGAGCGAGCGCGAATGAGTGGCCGGCTGCTCGGCGTCGGGGTCGGCCCCGGCGACCCCGAGCTCGTCACCGTCAAGGCGGCCCGCGCGATCACCGCCGCCGACGTGATCGCCTACCCGGGCAAGGAGCACGGCCACAGCATCGCCCGGGAGATCGCCGCCGCCTACCTGCGGGAGGGCCAGATCGAGGTTCCGCTGCGCTACCCGGTGACGACCGGCCCGACCGATCATCCCGGCGGCTATGAGGGGGCGTTGGCGGACTTCTACGACGGCTGCGCGGAGACGCTCGCCGTCCACCTCGATGCCGGCCGGGACGTCGCCGTCCTCTGTGAGGGCGACCCGTTCCTGTATGGCTCCTACATGTATCTCCACGACCGGCTCGCCGCCCGCTACCGGACCGAGGTGATTCCCGGAGTCACCTCCTTCTCCGCCGCCGCCGCGGCGGCGGGGACGCCGCTCGTGCGCCGCGATGACGTGCTGACGATCCTTCCCGGCACGCTTGACCGCGACCTGCTCGCCGCCCGTCTCGCCGCCACCGACGCGGCGGTCGTGATGAAGTCGGGACGGACCTTCGCCGGGATTCGGGGGGCGATGGAGCAGGCGGGCCGGCTGGCGCGCGGCATCTACGTCGAGCGGGCCTCCTCGGCCCAGCAGCGGGTCCGGCCGCTCGCTGAGGTCGACGGCCCGGTCCCGTACATGTCGCTTGTGCTGATGCCGGCCCTCGGCGGGCCCGGGCGGGCGGCGGCGCCCGCCGGGCCGGGGCGGGCGGGCCGGGTCTCGGTCGTCGGACTCGGGCCGGCAGGCCCGGAGTGGCTCACCCCGGAGGCGAGTGGGGCCCTCGCCGCCGCGGAGGTGCTGATCGGATACGGGCCCTACCTCGACCGGGTCCCGACCCGGCCCGGGCAGGTGCGCCACGCGAGCGACAACCGGGTCGAGGCCGAACGCGCCCGCCACGCCCTCACGCTCGCCGCCGAGGGCGCGGAGGTCGCCGTCGTCTCCTCCGGGGATCCGGGGATCTTCGCGATGGCGACCGCCGTGCTCGAGGAGGCGTCCGCCCAGCCCGAGGTCGAGGTGCGGGTCATCCCCGGCCTGTCGGCGATGCAGGCGGCCGCCGCCCGGGTCGGCGCGCCGCTGGGCCACGACTTCGCCGTCATCTCCCTGTCAGACCAGCTCAAGCCCGCCGCCGTCGTGTCCGAACGGGTGAGCGCGGCCGTCCGGGCCGACTTCGTCCTCGCCCTCTACAACCCGGCCTCCCGCACCCGCCGGGACGGGCTGGCGGAGGCGATCGCGGCGATCGCGCGCGTGCGGGCGCCCGAGACACCGGTGCTCGTCGCGCGGGCGGTCGGCGCCGCGGATGAGTCGGTCGGGCTGACGACGCTCGGCGCACTCGACCAGTCGGTGATCGACATGCGCACGCTGCTGATCGTCGGCTCCTCCCAGAGCCGGGTCGAGCACGGGCGGATGTTCACCCCGCGCCGCTACCCGGCGGGCACGAGCGCCGGGGCGGGGACGGGCGCCGGGGCGGGGACGGGCGCCGCGGCGGGGACGGGCGCCGAGGCACGCCACACCGGTGGATGAGGTCCTCGTCATCGGCATCGGGGCGGGGGACCCCGAGCACATCACCCTCGCGGCGGTGAGCGCGCTCGCCCGCGCCGACGTCATCTTCTCCCTCGACCGCGCGACCGGCGATCTCACCGCCGCCCGCGATGCGCTCATCCGCCGCCACGCTCCGGCCACGCCCGTGGTCGTCGTGGACGAACCGCGCCGGGACCGTGGCGCCGCCGACTACGCGGGTGCCGTGGAGGCGTGGCGGGCTGCCCGCGCCCGGGCCTGGCAGGCGGCGATCGACGCCCACGCCGGGGTCGGCGCCTTCCTCGTCTGGGGTGACCCGGCCGTCTATGACTCGACGATCGCCGTGCTCGCGCAGTTGGCCGTGCCCTTCCGGGTGATCCCGGGGATCTCGAGCGTCGCCGCGCTCTGTGGCGCCCACCGGATCGCCCTGACCCGGGTCGCCGGGGAGGTGCTGATCACGACCGGCCGGCGGCTGGCCGCGACGGGCTGGCCGGTGGGGATGACCGACGTCGTCGTGATGCTCGACGGCCAGGGCGCCTACCACCGCGTGCGCACCGAGCCGCTCGCGATCTTCTGGGGCGCCTACCTCGGCACCGACCGGGAGCAGCTCATCTCCGGACCGCTCGCCGCCGTCGCCGCGCAGATCGACGCGGCGCGGGAGCGCGCACGGACCGAGTACGGGTGGATCATGGACACCTACCTGCTGCGGCGGTCCTGAGGGGCGGGGCGGACAACGCCGCCCCGCCCCTCGGGTGGGAGCTGCTCCCGCCGCGGCTCAGGCGGCACAGCAGGAGAGCTTGGCGACGTCCCGGCCGAAGGTCTGGGCGGCGAGCTTGAGGCCCTCGGCCATCGTCAGGTAGGGCGCCCAGGTGGACGCGAGGTCCGTGAAGGTCATCTCCGCCTTGATCGCCAGCACGGCGGACTGGATCACCTCACCGGCGGCATCGGCGATGATGCTCGCCCCGAGCAGCCGGCCGCTGCCGGCGTCCGCGACGAGCTTGAACAGGCCGTCGGTGTCGCCGTTGACGATCGCCCGCGGGATCGCGGAGAGCGGAAGCACGCTCGTCTGGACGACAAAGCCCGCCTCACGGGCCTGCTGCTCGGTGAGCCCGGCGAGGGCGATCTGCGGGCTCGTGAAGATGATCTGAGGCAGGTTGGTCAAGTCGAGGTGCCGGCCCGCGCCGGTGAGCGCGTTCTCAGCCGCCGCTGCGCCGCCCGCTGCGGCGACGTAGACGAACTGGGGCTGGGTGGTCACATCTCCGGCGGCGTAGATCGACGAGACGCTGGTGCGCTGAGCGTCGTCGACGACGATCGCTCCGTGGGTGTCGGTGACGACACCGACCGCCGCGAGGTTGAGCTGCTCGGTGTTGGGTCGCCGTCCGGCTGCCACGAGGATCGCGTCGACCTCGACCTCGATCCGCTCTGAGCCGACCTCCACCTCGAGCATCTTCGCGTCCGTCCCGGGGCGCACCCGGCGCGTGCTGGCGTGTTCGAGCACGGTGTGGCCCTGGCCCTCGAGCACCCGCCGGATCGCCTCGGAGATCTCCGGCTCCGAGCGCGGTGTGAGCGCGCGACGGGAGATGAAGGTGACCTGGCTGCCGAAGTTGCCGAGCATCTGTCCGAGCTCGAGCCCGACCGCGTTGGCGCCGATCACCGCCAGCCGTCGCGGTACGTCGGTGAGCTCGAGCGCGGTCGTGGAGGTGAGGTACCCCGCCTCCGCGAGACCGGGGATCTCGGGGATCTGCGGACGCGCCCCGGTGGCGATGAGGATGCGCGCGGCGGTGACGCTCGCCTCCCCGATCGTGACGCTGTGCGGGCCGCTGAGCTGCGCGGTGCCTCTGCGCAGCTCGATTCCGTACTCGTCGATCAGGTCGACGTACTTCTCCTGGCGGAGGCGTTCGACGATCTCCGCCTTGACCGACACCGCCTGAGCGAGCGCGCCCGGGTCGGCCCCGTCATGGTGGAGGGAGGAGACGAGCAGGCTCTTGGACGGGATGCAGCCGACGTTGACGCACGTACCGCCGATCGTGTGCGCCTCCACCATCAGGACGCTCTTACCCAGGTCGCGGGCGCGGATCGCGCCGGCGAAGGCCCCGCCGCCGGACCCGAGCACGATCAGGTCGTAGTCGTAGTCGGCGTCTGGGATGTCGCCGCCGTCAGGCACCGCGGTCTGCCCGCCCCGCTCGACCGCCGAGCGGACCCGATAGCGCGTGTCCGCCAGCGCCCGGTTCATCGCCTCCAGCGACGGGCCGTCGGCGGCGATCGTTCCGGTCCCCGCCCGCCAGTCGACCACAACCGATTGCGCCCCGGCCTCCTCGAGACCGTGGCGGACATGCCGGGCGCAGTCCGCGCAGGTCATTCCTTCGATCACCAGCGCAATTTCAGACACAGGGGGTTCTCCTGAGGTGGGTAGCGGTCATATACGTGATTCCGTATATTAGACCACATGGCCCCGCCCCCCGATGCCCTCCAGACCCCCGACGCGCCCGTCGATGCGCCCGACACTCGCGATGGCGCAGCGGCCGCGGACCTGCGTGCCGCCCCCTTCCGGATCGCCGCGCACCCGACCGAGCGGGAGCTGCTCGCCAAGTACTTCCGCACCTTCGGGGATCCGACCCGCCTCCACATCCTCGAACTGCTCGAGCGACACGGCGAGCTGTCGGTCGGGGAGATCGCCGCCGAGACCGCGACGAGCCAGCCGCGCACCTCCGCCCACCTCGCGTGCCTGCGCTGGTGTGGGTTCGTCTCCACCCGCCGCGAGCACCGGACCGTCCACTACGCCATCAGCGACGACCGCATCGGCGCGCTGCTCGGCCTCGCCCGTGAGCTGCTTGCCACCAACGCCGAGCACGTTGCCGCCTGCCGGCGGATCGACGGTTGTTGACCCCGCCCCACTCTCGCCTCGCCACCTTCTACAAGTCTGTAGTACTCTCTACAGGTCTGTAGAGGCAACGTTCGATGGAGGCACCGTTGACAGTCAGGACAACCCGAGGGACCAGCGGGCGCACGCGCCGGCTGCCGCGAGCAGTCGCGGCAGCTGGGGTCGCCCTCACCCTCGCCGGTTGCGTCCAGGCCGGCGCCGCGGCCCCCAGCGCTGCACCGGCGATCCCCATGACCGGCTCACCCTCCACCGGCACCCGAACGGGCCACCCGGTGCTGCAGGCCCCGTTGACCTTGCTGAGTGGCCGGGAGACGGCTTTGCGGGCGTTCACCGGCCGGCCGCTGATGGTGTGGTTCGTGGCCTCAGGGTGCGGTGCCTGCGCGGCGAGCCTGCCGGTCATCGCCCGCCATCTCTCGGCCTTCAGGGCCGCCAACGTGCGCATCCTCGTCCTCGGCCTCTATGGCGCCTTCGCGGGGGGCGAGCCGGGACGGGCCCAGCTCGTCCGGTTCGGACGCGGAGCCGCCGGAGATCGGTTCTACGACCCGGCCTGGACCTGGGGGCTCGCCTCCGCGTCACTGACCGCGGCGCTGGACCCGGCCGCGATTCCCGATGAATACCTCCTGCTCAACCGTTCCGGACACACCGTCTACCGTGGCTCAACGCCCGTTTCGACGTTGGGTCCTCTCCTCAACCACGTCAAGGAGCTGTGATGATCACCCCGCAGGCCGATCGGCCGACCCGCCCCCTCGCGTCGCCTGTCCCCCAGCCAACGAACCGTGAGCGGCCCCAGGAGCCGGGGGGCCAGGGCTGGCTGCTGCTCCTGCTCGCCCCGCTGCTCTGCTGCGGCGGCCCCCTGTTGATCACCGCAGCCGCCACCCTGGGGGGAGTTGCCTGGGGGGCGATCGGCGCGATCGTCGCCCTGGCGGCCGCCGTCGGCCTCGTACTCCTGCGCCGGCGCTCCCGCCGCTGCTGTGCACCTGGGGTCGGCAGCGGCCGGTCGGCCAGGCGGGTCGGTGACGATGTGACGGTGTCCCGGTGAGCGCGCTGACCGACCGGTCAACCCCGGCGAGCCCTGCGTCGTCTGACCGACCAGCATTCAGACGCGTGCTCAGAGACGTCGCCACCGACCGGGTCGCCCGGCGTGTCTTCGTCCTCGCCGTGCCCCTGATCGGGGTCGGCTACTCCCTCGTGCTGCCCTTCAGCTTCACCCAGCGCATCAGCTTTGCCAACTGGCACTACCTGGACCTGCGCTACGTCGCCTTCAGCGCCGCCTTCGCGGTCGGGATGGGATGGCTGATCGCGGTGCAGGTGCACGCCGTCCGCCGTATCCGCGCCAACGTGAGCGAAACGGCTGGCCGGACCGGACCCCTCGCCGCCCTCGCCGCGATCGTCAGCGTGCTTCCGAGCCTGCTGTGTTGCAGCCCGATCCTGCCGACGTTGATCGGTCTCGTCGGCCTCTCGGCCACCGCTCGGCTCACCACGACCGCCCACCTCCAGCATTTCTTCGCCGCTCGGGAGAACCTGGTGATGGGCGGCGCGCTCGCCGTGCTGGTGCTCACCGGGCTGTGGTCGAGTCGCAAGGTGGCCCGCGCCAACTGCCTGGGAGGGGTCTGCTGCGTTCCCGCCGGGCCAGAGGAGGGCGGATTCAGCGGCGACCGGCTCGGTCCCCTGTCCCCCGGGGCCGATGCCGACGCGGATCGGAGCCTGCGATGAGCCGCGGAAAACGCTCCCGGCAGGGAGGCACGAGCTCATCCCCGACCGGCGCCGCAGCGACGGGGACGCCACGCAGGAGCACCCGCGGCGGCACGGCGGCTGCCCAGCCGTCCCGCGCGCGACGTCCCTGGCTCGCCTGGGGACTCGGTGGGATCCTGCTCGTGGCGATCGTGGCGGTCGTTGCCGTCGCCGCCGGCAGCGGCGGCGGTCTGCCGCCCGGCACCGGCGGCCCGCCGGTCAGCCACGCGACGGGCACGCCGACGGCGGCACCGGACGGGGCGTTCATGACGACCACGCACACCGCTGAGACGGTCTCCGCGCTGAGGGGCACGCCGACCCTGCTGTGGTTCGTCACCACCTGGTGTTCGAGCTGCCAGGCGGGCACCCAGGTGATGAGCGCCCAGATTCCGAACCTCGCCCACCGGCACGTCCGGGTCGTCGAGCTCGAGCTCGCCGGCGATCTCGGAGAGCCGGGCCCCGCCATGACGACCTTTGCCCGCCAGCTCGCCGGCGGCGAGTACCACAGCCCCGACTGGATGTTCGGCACCGCCTCCCCCGCCCTCACCCAGACCTATGACCCCCACGGCTACCTGGACGTCTACTACCTGCTCAACGCCGCCGGGCAGATCACCTACGCCAACAGCAGTCCGGCCGCGACGATGAGCCAACTGCTCGCCGCGGTTGGCAAGATCACCCAACATGCGTGAGTGTGGATGGGAGACCCGGCCGGCGGCGGCTGGAGGCGGCGCGCCGGACGGACGCGGTCAGGCGGCATCCCGTGAGTGAGGGCCGCCGCTACGTCTGCGGGCACCGGCTCCCCGCCCTCGAGGCTGACGTCCTCGAGCTCCTGCTCGCCGCCGCGGGACCGATGACGGTCACTGAGGTGCAGGGCGCGCTCACCGGCGCTCCGCGCGCCCACACGACCGTCTCGACGCTGCTGACCCGTCTGCGCGAGCGCGGCCTGGTGACGCGTGAGCTCCGTGACCGTGTCTATGCCTGGGCACCCGCCGCCAGCGCTCAGGAGCTGACGATCGCCGCGCTCGAGCAGATCCTCGACGGGGTCGATGATCCGGACGCGGTCGTCCTCGGCTTTCTCGACACGGTGCGCGGCCGGCGGGCACGGCGACCGCGCCACTGAGATGGGCGCCGGGACGCTCACCATCCTGGCGCTCGCAGCCGTGCTCGCGTTGCTCCCCGCGGCGGTCGATCGCTGGGCGTCGCGCCGCGGGGCCTCCCCCCAGGCGCTGATCGTCCTCGCATCCATCACCCTGGCGGGCATCGGCGCCCTTCCGGTCGCCCTGATCGTCTGTCTCAGCGCCCGTGGCATTGGCCGAGACCGCCCGCTGCCGGGCGGTCTCGTGGTGCTGCTCGGGCTCGTGCTGCTCGCCGTGCTCGCCGGCCGCGCCACCGCCCGGACGGTCATCATCCGCCGGCGCTGGCGGGCGCTGGCCGAGATCGCGCATCGCCTCACCCCGACCGGGGCGAGCAGTGAGGTCGCGGTGATCCCCGTCAGCGACCTGCTCGCCTTTGCGGCGGGATCGCAGACGTTCGTCTCCCGTGGCCTGCTCGAGCGGCTCAGCCCGTCCGAGACCCTCGCGGTCATCGAACACGAGCGTGAGCACGCCGATCATCACCACGGCCGGCTGCTGATGGCCGCCACCGCGATCACGCACGCCTCCTTCAACCTCGCCCCGGCCCGGCGGGCGGCGCAGATCATCACGCGCGAACTCGACGTCCTCGCCGACCGGGCGGCCGCCCACCGGCTCGGGGATGCCTCCGCGGTACAGAGCGCCCTTGAGACGATCAGCGGTGCCGGCGATCCGGCGGACGGAACGGATCCCGCGACGCTCCGGCGCCGCCTGGACCGGCTCGGCCCCGCCCCGGGCACGTCGCCGCTGCGAGCCGAGAGCGGCGTGCGGCTCGCGACCCTTGCCGTCAGCACGGGCATCCTCATCACGATCTGTCTCTCCGTTCACACGACGAGCCTGTGGTTGGGGATCGCCACCTGCACGCTGCTCGTCATCAGCCTGTGGGCGTTCGTCGGTCCCGTGGTCGGCCCGCGCGCCCGGCGGGGCGCGGGCTCCGGGTGACGGCGCCGGTCAACCCCTCACGCCCTCGCGGATCCGCGTCATTCGTTGTCGATCTTTCGGGCGAGCCGTCAAGCGATCCAAAGTGACGAGGGGCTTGGACGCACGGCCGGAAGGCCATCGCCACTGCTCATGTGTGGTTCCGCCGATCCAGGCTTTCTCCCGTGGATGCCGGTGTGCGAGGCGCCACCGGCGACACGCGAGCGAGGGGCGGTCACCGACGGTCGCACACCGGCACGCTCGGTGGCATCCCGTAGACGCCCAATGCTACGGTTCTGTCATGTGCCGTGAGGTGTCGGTCCGAGACCTGCGTAACCACACCGCTGACGTGGTCGCGGCCGTCAAGGCCGGCGAGCGCCTGTCGCTGACGGTCAACCGGATGCCGGTGGCCGACATCGTCCCCCACGAACCGCGACGCAGCCCGTGGCTCCCGTCCCAACGACTCCGTGCGCTCGTCGACCAGTCCGGCGCAGATGACGCGCTCTTGGCCGATCTCGCCGACGTCCGCCGGGCGCTTGTCGGGGAGCCGTGAGTCGCGCAGTCGCCGATACGTCGGTGTTCATCGCGCGTGAGGCCGGGCGTCCGCTGGGGGAGTTGCCGGACGAGATCGCGGTCTCGGTGGTGACCGCCGCGGAGCTTGAGCTGGGTGTCCTCCGCGCGGTCGACCCAGGCGCCCGCGCGACTCGGCTGCGAACGCTCTCTCGGGTCCGAGCGGAATACCCACTGCTGGTGATCGACGATCAGACCGCTTCGTGCTTTGGGCGGATCGCCGATTCGGAGCTCCGGGCCGGCCGCAAGCTTCGTCGCCACGACGCATGGATCGCGGCGACAGCGCTACGTCACGGCGCGGCCGTCGTCGCTCAAGACCAAGATTTCAGCGTCTTCGCAGACGTCGAGGTCAGTCGCGTCTGAAGCGCGGCTCCCGGCGGGCGAAGCGATAGCACCTGAGCGTCTGCGAGCGCGACATGGTAGTGGCGGCAGTTTCGCGATCGCCCGGGCGTCGGCAGGTGCCAGGGGAACCGCCCGCACCTTTCCCGACGTCAGTGTGGTCAACGCCCCCATCGAGTCGCTGGCCGACAACCGCACGACGGAGGACGGAGAACGCGAAGGCAACCTCGCGCCAGCGCAGCGCGAGAATCTCCCCCATCCGCAGGCCGGTCACGCCACGGCGGGGAACAAGGTGCCGTCCAGCTCGACTCCCGCTGGGTCGTCAACTCCCAGTTGCTTCCGGCCCTTGACCCATCCCGGGTTTGCGCCCGCGCTCGAACTCGATGCCGCGCAGCCACCTCACAGGGCTTTCGCAGGGCCGACGGGGGGACTCGAACCGCCGACCCCTTCAGTACGAGGCAATCGTGCATTGCGCTCGAGCAACCGAGCAACCGCGTATTTGCAGGGCTTTCTCACTCGCACCACTTTCGCATGTGTGGCCAGATCCCCGTGGATTACCAGGGGATTTCTGTCGATCTGGACACAGATTCCGGGTTCTGTGGCCGGTTCCGGGTCCCCACCTGCTGGATCGCCGATTGGCCCTACCGCGATGCGACCGGCGGCGGTACTGCCAGGTCCTTGCAGATCTTCCGCGCGAGCTGCCAGACGATCTCGTTATGACGCGGGATCACGGACGCAGGGCCGGCGGGCCCGCGCCACTTCTCGTGTTTGGTTCCGCCGATCGGCTCGCAGCCATGCTCACGCAGATGACGTTCGAAGTCGCGCCGTTTCACGCTGTGGTCGTGAAGATGAGCGGCTCAGTGACGGCGGCCGTGTCAAGCGCCTCGTCTGGCGTCAGCATCGTCTGCAGCGCGTCGATCACATTCTCGCGCGCCTCGGCACGTGTACGACCCTGGCTGTGAACACCACGCACAGCTGGGATCGAAGCAACGATCCAACCGTCGTCGGCGTCCTCGTAAACGATCGTCAGTTGCAGCGTCTCGCTCATCTAGCGACGAACGGTAGCGCTCCGGTAGTCCGGGATCCAGCGCCCGCAGCACGGGGAGGGCAGGCCCTACGACACACCACCAACATCCACAACTGGCCATTTGCAGGGCTTTTGAGAAGCCGACGGGGGGACTCGAACCCCCGACCCCTTCATTACGAGTGAAGTGCTCTACCAGCTGAGCTACGTCGGCATATGCAGGGGATTGCCAGAATCACCGGCCCCGCGACCCAATTCTTGGAAGCGCGGGTACAGCAAACTCCTGGTCGACCACTGCTGGCGGCAAGCGTAGCTAACGCCCCGCGACTGCGGACCCGTCTGTGATTACCGGATCACCGGATCACCGGATCCCGGGCCATGGCCGAGGATCGAACGTTCAGGAGGCGCGACGTTCAGGCGATTCGGAGCTTCAATTCAGTGCTCGCCATCGCGAGCTGCCGCGCGCGGAGGCGCTCCTCCTCCGCCGGCTTTGGGCCCTCGTCCTCGAGGTCCTCCAGAGCGAAGGAATAGCTGCGCTCGATCATCTCGACACTGGTGCCGCACTGCTTCGCAATCGTCTGACGGTCCTCGCCGGCGCGAATCCGGAGCGAGATCATCCCCCGGCGCAGCGAGTACGGCGTCGCGCCCACGATCTCGCCGTGCTGGTCCGGCCATTGCTCCGCGACCTTGCGCACGGCGGGGGTGAAGTACCTGCCAGGCCACGTATGAGCCTGGCTTGCGCTCATGTGGCCGTCAGGTGCGCCGAAGCCGCCCCAGGTCGCCTCGCAGGAGGAAGTCATCAACGGCAGTTGGATAGCCATGCGCCGCGAGTGCGGCGTTCCATGCCTTGAGATCCTCAGCCAACAGAGCGTCGATCGGCGGCCTCCGAAGCGGCCCGGTCGCCCACTGGGTCTTGCCGGCATCAAGGACCCCGTAACTGAGTACCTCTCGGACAGCTGCGCGACGTCCTACGACATCGCCGAGCGCGAGGGCCCAGACCTCCTGGTTGCGCATTCCAAGGCCGTACTGCACAGATACGACGGTGGCGTCGCGCAGCGCAAGCAGCGGCGACCTTCGCTCGAGTCTTGCCAGCATCGCTAGCCGGATGCGCTCGACAGCGAGTGGCGAGAGTGCCCACGAGGAGAGATCGGCACGCCGCTTCCCGACAGGCTGGCGAGCGCGGCCGGTGCCGGCACGTCGGGACGCACGCCGCATGCCTCGGCGCCTCTGCATCCCAAGGCAGCCGTTAGCAGAGATCGGCCAGCTGTCGGACTCCACCGCCCACGACAGTGCCGACGACAGCACTCTCCACGCCCTCGTCTCGGTGGACGGACTCACGCCAGCCGCTCTCATTGCCTGAACCCAGCGCTTGAGCGTGTCAGCAGTCTGGAACTCGACGGCCGGCAGATGGCCAATCGCGTAGCCGCCACGCTGACCAAGTGGCTTGACCGCCGGTTCGACCTCGACCGTCTCTCCAGTCCTCTTCATCAAGCGTACCTTTGGGTTCCCGATGATGTGACGCGAAGCCACGTAGCGATAGCTGTCCCATGTGCTCGGGGCAAGCCCGCCGGATGAATCGGGATGCGTATCGGTCGCCAGCCATTCCCGAATCAATTCGCCAAGCGGCGTCTCGTCAGGCTGAACCTCTGGCGCGTCGGATCCCAGCAGAAAGTCCCGGAGTCGGTCGCGCCGCTCCGCATGGACGTAATCCTTAACCCACTTGTCGGCGGACTCCCGGGTCTTGAAGCTTTTCGAGTGCTCTTCCCCAGATGGTCTCGATAGCCGAGCTGCCAGCTACGCCCATGCCGACCCTGATAGGGCCACCGACCCGGTCTCCTCCACGGTTCAGCCATGTCGCTGTGCGGCGGAATTACGAGCGGAGGTGCCGGGCTTCCCCAGCGCGTCGGCGGACAGGTCGAACCGCATCTGCTTCCTCAGCTTAGGGGCTCGCTCCGGTTCGATCTGCTGCGGCCGGGGCGCCGGGTCGGACCAGCCAATCGGAGCACAGGCAGGCTCGACGAGTTGTGCGAGCGCCCAGTCGAGCACGTCCCCACGATCAAGCAGTACTGCTCGTGATCCGCGCCTTCGATGCGCGATCAATGCACCCGCTTGGTAGGCACGCCGCACGGTCTTGAGCGAGCATCGCGCAATCACAGCAGCCTCCCGTGGCGTCACCAGCGTTGGAATAACTGCAGCCATGGTCCAGCCATTCACGGAGTCGATCGGTAGTCGGCGAGGTACTCGTCGTCCCATCCGACCGTGCCCTTGACCAGCCGTTGGACCAGGCCGGCTTCCCAGCTGCCGGGGCGTCCGGCCGTCAGGGCGTCGGTAGAGCCGAGGTCCGCGGCGGCGCGTGCGAGGACGTCGGCGAGCCAGCCGCCGAAGTCGTGCTCCTGCTCGGCGGCGGCACGAACCGCCGCATGAGCCGTCTTGCTGTACTGGATCACGTCGAGCGTGGGCTTCATGTGTGTGCCTCCTGACTCATGGGGGTGCGGGTGGTGCTGACGGTTTCGAGCAGAACGGCGAGTGGCCAGGCGATCGGCCTTGGCCCGCTGCGGTGCCGGCTTGAGCGGCGGTGCTCACGGATGCGGTCGGTGAGGTCGTAGCCGTCGTTTCGCTCCGCGTCGAGGTCGACGACATCTACGGACTGAGCGACACCGGCGAGGTCGTGAGCAATACGCCTCGCGGCCTCTCGTCCGGGCACGTCGCAGTCCATGACCACGGTTACCTGACGGCCGGTGAACGCCTTCGCCCATTCAGCTCTCCACGCAGCGGCGCCGGGCACCGCGATCGCGGGGGCGCCGCTGGAGCGGGCCGCGATCATGTCCGGTGGTCCCTCCGCCAGGAGGATGTGCTCACGCAGGTCACGTGTCGGGTGTGGGATGAGCCCGAGACGGGTGCCGCGGACGGCGAGCACCTTAGGCCTGAGCTCGCCGAATGGGTCATAGCGGAGAAGGCCCCGGAGGCCGCCGTTGGCGTCGCGGATCGGAACGGTGATCCGTTCCCCGTCAAAGCCGATTCCGAGCTCGTGAATCGCCTGTGGCGACCACGCACGTTCCAGGATCAGCCGACGCATCAGACCGCCGTCCGCATCCAGCGCGGCTGCCCACCGATGTATGTCCGGATCGCTGATCTCGAGCGGACGGCACACCCGCGGCGGCTGGGAAGCCACGAGGACTGCCGGCCGCGCGGGAGCCGATCCGGAGCGGCGGTAGGCGAGCTGCCGCGGCTCAACCAGCCCACAGGCGACCATGAGGTCCATGGCGCTGCGCGGCGTGTGGCCTCGGGCGATTGCCGCGTCATATGCGCCGCCGCGGGCACCGCAGCCATGGCACTTCCAGGCGCCCGTGATGACGCTGACCGAGCAAGACGGCCGCCCGTCCCCGTTTTGATGAGCGCCAGAGTCGGCGAAGCAACGGACCGAGGCGTTGAGGTCCGCCCAGTCGGGCAGGTGGATGCCGAGCGCGGCGTAGAAGGAGCGCACGTCGGGGGTCATTCGCATGCCTCTGGGGTCTTGATGGCGATGAACCAGAACTCGCCGTTCAGCAGCGGAACCTCCCCCGGTCGGTGGCGCGCCCACTCCCAGCACTGATCCCAGCTGAGCCGCCCGGCCAGCATCGCCTCGGCTCGCTCGGTCGCAGTCATGTCCCAGAGCTCGACGGGGCGTTGCCGGGAGGTCCTGGCGGGAGCTTCGAGAAGGCTGGTCATGCTCCGCTCCCCCTGTACTCGCGGGACAGGTCTTGCCGGTCGCGCACGCCGCTCTCGTGCGCCTCCTTGACATCCGCGAGCAGGTCTTCCAGCTTGTAGTCAGCGATCGCCAACGCTTTGACGGATTCCGTCAGCGCGTAGTGCAGCTTGCTGGCGGCGTAGCGGTGATCGAGGGGATCACGTTCGAGGACGTCAGCGACTCGATGCCCCATGTCCTCGACGTTCTCGGCGTAGCGGACAAGCCAGCCGCCGAGCACCATCCGCACCGCGTGGATCGGGTCAGGGCTAATGCCTCTCTCTGTGTGTGTCGGCTGTTTGATCATGGTGTTCTTCATGTGCCGGTTGGCTGACAGGCGCCGGCCTCATAGGCCGGCGCCCATGGCTGTCAGCTCAAGCGGCCTCCTCCCCCGGGTCATCCTCTTCAGTCGAGGGGCTGTCGTCGTTGCGGCCGCCGAACTGCACGCGACCGATGACGTGGTGGCGGGAGCGGCGGTTGCCGCTGTCGTCTTCCCATTCGCGGTAGATGAGCCGTCCGGTGACGGCGATCGCCCGGCCCTTGGCCAGGTAGTTGGCGCACGCCTCGGCTTGGGAGCCGAACGTTGCGACGTCGATGTAGAGCGGTGGCTGTCCTTTCTGGTCGTTCACCGCCAGGCGCAGGGCGCAGACCTTGCGGTCATCGGCGAGTTCTTTGAGGACCGGGTCGGCGGTCAGGTGACCGACGAGGATGACGTTGTTGACTGCGGGTGCTGATGCGCTCATCTTTGGTTCCCTCCTTGTGGGGATCCGGTGGTTGACATAGCCCAAAACGCCGGCCGCTGGCAGGACGCGAAACCGGACTGTTGGGGAGGGGAAGAAAGCTGCGCGACCTTGGAGCGTTCTGCCAGTGGTCGGCGACACTGGGCGGCGGCAACCCAACCGGCTCCCGTCAAAGCGGAGGAACCCCGGTGAGCCGAACGCCAGGAAGCGGTCATCGCTGTCTCCCGGACCTGAGCGTGATCCACGCTGGGGCCAGGCGTCCGTAGACAAGCAGGCTGCTGGACCGCCCGGCTTGGCGGACCCGGTTGGGTGCTGCCAGGGGCCGATGCTCGGTTGAGCGGGTCCTGCCGCCCTGGCTCAAGCCGCGCTGTTGAGTGGAGATACGCGCGATCTCCTCCTCCCCGAGGATGTTCTTGAGGTAGTCGAGCGTCGCTCGGTCACCGATGCCGGAACAGAACAGGCGAGCGCGGTGGTTGGCGATGATCGTTTCGGCCCGGTCCCGTCCCCAGCGGTCATAGCCTTGGCTGATGTTCTGCAGGACGCAGAGCAGGTGCACGCCCTGCCCCGGTCCGGTTGAGGCGATCTCATCCAGGTTCGGTAGCGGCGCGATGTTCGCCACCTCATCCAAAGCCAACAGGAGCGCCGGCTCGATCGGCTTGCCGGTCTTGGCGCTGCGCTCATACGCCCCTGCGACCAGATGGGTGATCAGCGCGGCGAAGAGTCCGGACAGGCGCCGCTGGTCATTCGCGGGCGCCACGATGTAGAGGGTGTTCGCGCCGGAGAAGAGCCAGTCGGCGCTGAGCTTCGATTCCCCCATCGTTGCCCCAGCGACCTGGGGTTCCTGCCAGGCATCAAGGGCGGTCGCGATGGTCTGGAGCAGACTCGAGGTGAACCGGGGGTCAGCGTCTCGGACGGAGGTGACTGAGTCCAGCGCCGGCGTCGGTGTCCCGGCCGGGGCGTCGGACAGGATGTCGATCGGCTCCGTGAAATCGCTGATTGCGATCCAGTGGAGAACATCGGCCATGGTCATGTTCGCCGCCTGTGAGGCGGCGAACAGCAGCGCCGCGAGGTACCGGGCGCCGGCGGGTCGCCAGAACGCGTCATCGGCGCTGTGGCTGCTGGCGCCGTCGGCGACACCGAGCAGCGCCGCGGCGGTGCGGCGCGCACCGGTCCAGGTCGTCGACGCAGCCAGCGGCGACCACACCGCATGACTCAGCGTCGTGGACTGGGTGGGATCAAAGACACGAGCCTCACCGAGTTCAGAGCGGGCGGCGAGGGTCGCTTGGAGCAGATCGGTCTTGACCGACGTTGCCACGACCGGTCCCGCCCACTCACGCATCGCGGGAATCACCAGTCCCGTGGTCTTCCCGGACTGGGTCGGCCCCACGACGAGCACCGACGCTCGCTCCTCGGCGGCGATCAGCGCGCGGCCGTGACGGCCCAGCGTGATCCGTCCCGCCCGCGGCTCTTTGACTCTCAGGGTGCTGAGGTCACCGCGGCGTGCCCAGTGGGCGCTGCGTTTGCGTGGCCCGGCGTCGCGGAGACGGTCGATCATCGTGACTGCAATGACGAACCCGCCCGCCGCCAAGCCGGCAAGCGCGAGCCAGATCAGGTTGACCGGCTGGCCTTTCATGCGAACCCCAGCGGAGCCCGGCTGCCCATCGCCTGGTCGGTGTCGATCAGCTCCCACTCCAGGTCAGACAGGAGGTGACGAACCTCGAAGGAACGGCCGCCGACTCGCCACAGGGCGACGCCCTGCTCGAGTGAGCCGATCAGGTCACGTTCGGTCTCTGACAGCCCGAGCGCCTCGGTGCTGAGTGGGAGTTCCTGGGCGTGCTGGCGGTAGATGATCGTCGTGGAGGCATCTGCAAGCAGACCCTCGGCGAGACGCTGTTGCCGGGACCCCTCATCGCCGGCGGCGCGGAGGTCCGAGATGCGGTGCAGCACCAGCCAGTGCTGCACCCCGGTCTTGCGCGACAGCTTGAACGCAGCCTGGTAGTAGTCACCCAGGCCCGCGATCGGCAACGCACGCCACGCCTCGTCGTTGATCCGGATCGTCTTCTCGACCTCATAACCCAGCCGCTGGGCCCTGTCGGCACGTTCGACCCGTTTGGCGTCCAGGAACGCGACGGCGCAGACCATCGCGATCGCGATCGGCAGGTTCACCGCCGCCACCCCGTCGGTGATCTCCGACAGATCGAGGGAGATGACCGGGGAGTCAAAGACATCCTCTCCGGCGGTTGTGGGTCCGTCGAACATCCCGCGCAGCGGCCCCTGGCAGAGGCGCTGGAGGGCGAGGGCGACCTCGCGCAGTTCCTCCTGCGCGCTGTGGGGACTCACGCCGAGACGATCTGCCAACTGCGCTGTCGGATGGCGGAGTTGCTCGATGACGTCCGGGATGGACACCTCCGCTCCGTCGCTGGCGAGGTCAGCAGCTTCAAGCGCGGCGGTGAGTCCGATCGCTTCGGCCTGTGAAAGCGGCCGGTTGAGCATCGCCTTGGCGATCGCCTCCAGCAGGTTCTCCCGCAGCTCCCGCCGACCGATCCGCGTCAACGGGTTCAAACGCGTCCCGCCCCCCGGCGTCAGACGAATCACGGTCCCACCCAAGGCTCGGACGAGTGGCTCGTATTCGCCTTTGAGGTCGACGATCTCGCCGCGGCGCCCGAACAGGCGGGATCTGAGCAGCCAGGTCTTGGACAGGCTCGATTTGCCGAAGTCAGGCCGGCCGATCACCAGCGTGTTCGCGTCGTTCAACACGCCGCGGGCATAGAGCAGCCAAGGGTCATAGACGAAGCTGCCGCCATGCATGTCCCGGCCGATGTAAACCCCCTCAGAGCCCAGCCCAGCCTCAGCGACGGCCGGGTACACGGCCTGGAAGTGAGCGGTGGTGACCTGATGGCCGGCCCTCTCCCCCGGCACGAAACAGCGCCGCAACCGGGTGAACGGTGGCTGTGACAGGCCGCGCTCATGCGAGGTCATTTGAGCCCCCGGCAGAACGGCAGGCCGAAGGTGAACCCGACAGCCTGCTGTCCCCACATCCGCTCCAGTCGCAGTGGCGCGGCTTTGGCTTGGAGATCGACGCGGGAGACGGCGGCCTCGAGTTCGTCACGAGCGTCGGGACCGTCAGGAACCGAGACGGTCACATACGCGCTGTAGCGAACGTTCGCGTGACCATGGGCGAGCTCAACCTCCTGCCGCGCCGCGGCGGACTCGCGTTGGCGTTGGCGCTGGCTGGTCCGCTGCCCGATCCGGCCACGCAGGCTGTCCTCGGTCGCCGCCTCGGTCATCGCCCGTTCTGCCCGCCGGATCGCCTTCGCCGGGCCGAGCAGCTCCATGCACAACGCGACCGTCCGGGTGGTATCGGCGCGCATCAACAGCGGCTGCAAGAAGATCGCCCGCACGTCGATCCGTGGCCATTCCGCGACCCACAGCGTGCAGTGCAGGGCACCGTCGGTCTGGAGGTGGGACCAGTGCTCATCACGAGCCGCCGGCCACGCGGTGTGAGCCGCTGTGCCGGGTTCGGTGTCGCGGTCCTGATCGCGGTGGCGCTGGCGCCGTCCCCACGGGTCATATCCATCCCTCACCGCAGCGGCAAGCCCGCGGCGGGTCAGGACACCCGTCGGCGTGATCCCGGCTCCGTCGAGAAGCTCAATCAGCCGACCGATCTCACCGGCCAGGACAGCCATCGCGCCAATGTCCCCGCCGCCCAAACGCTGGATCGGTCGCTTGGCCGCGGGACGACGGGCATCGACCTGGAGGGCGAACAGCAGCTCGTGCTCCTCGGCGACGAGGCCGGCGCGGCCGATCAGGCGAAGGTATGAGACCAGCTCATAGGGAGGGTCGTCCAATGACGCGTCCTCACGCTTGGCGTCCAGCAGGTATCCGCCGAGCGCGTCAGGATCCCCCGGGAGGGCGCGCTCGATCCAGCTGATACGCCGGACCGGTGAGTCATCACGGGCAAGCGAGGCAAGCACCCCGCCGTACTCCTCCAACCGCTGGCGGCGCTCCTCCGGGGACAGGAGCTCGAACGCGCGGCATTGAACACGCACAGCAGCGGTATAGGTTCGGGCTCGCGTGTCCTTCGCGACCCCCAGCAAGGCGCGGTCATAGGCCGACAGCTCACACTCCAGCAACTGGATGTCGGCCAGCTCCGCCGGCATCGAGACCGGATCGGTAACGGGCTGGGGATCGAGGTCCCCGTCGGAGAGCGCGATCAGGTGCCCGGCCTGGGCGCCACGCGCGCGGAACCTGGCAGTGTGACGCCGGCTTGTGAAGCTGGTGATGACCGGCGCCCACTGCTCGATGGTCTGCCCCCGGACCGGGATCAGGACCAGCGCCGCGGCGACGCTGATTATCGCCAGGGCAACCAGTAGACCCTCGAGGCCGCCGAGTCGGAGGCAGCCGAGCGCAGCCGCGCCGGCGATGATCAGCCCGAGGATCTGCGGGATCCGCAGCCCCAGAATGAACCCGGCCGACGGGTGCGGCGCGAAGCGGTAGGTCGTCTCCCTCGGCGCCTCAGCCATCAGGAGCCTCCTGCCGCGCCGACCTCAGACACGACACGCAGCGATGCACGGCCCGGCCGTGCTGGGGGCCGGACCTGAGGGCCTGGCACGGCCGCCTTCACTTCCCCACCAGACTGCGCCGCAGCACCCGGTGACTGCCTCCCGCTTCTTGCCGGAGGAGCTGGCCTAGGACCGCGCGCCGTGCCGCCGATCCCGGCGGCAACTGCGACCGCGCCCTGAGCCGCACGGGATTCTGGCCGTATCCCGTCCGCTGGGACCCACGTTCCCCGCAGATCGAGCTGGGACATCACCGCAGGCGCGGGCGTGCCGGCAGGTGCCGGCCGCGCCGGACCTGGCCCGTTTGGAACGGTGTGGCCGACGGAATTGCCAGGACTGCCACCCTGGCCACCCGAGGGCCGCGGCCCCTGCGGTCCGCTTGAACCGCCCGGAGGGGAGGGCCCCACGCCCCCGCCACCACCTGAGCGGCTGCCAGACGGGCGGTAGCCACCCGAGCGTGTCCGCCCGCTGCCACTCAGGCGACCGCCGAGCCGACTCGCCCGTGCCGCCCCATCGCTGACAGCATGCCCGGCGGCGGCCCGGAACCCGGCAGCGATCGCCGCCGATTCAGCATCGGCGCCCACGATCAGCATCAGCGCCCACGGCGCCATCGCCGCCAGGGCAAAGATCGCAACCGCGGCGATGATCGTCCCAGCCGCCGGCGCCAGCCCACCACTCAGCGTCAACCCCGCCAGCGCCGCGTTCCCAGCGAAGGCGAGCACGATCAGCGTGACCGGCTTCAAGATCACAAACAGGAACAGAAGGCGAGCCAGACGACTGGTCCAACCCGACAGGCTCGGCCAGACCGACGCCGCCAACGCCACCGGGAAGAACAGCACCGCCAGATAGATCGCCGCGTTCCTCACGGCAAGCTCCACCCAGACGACCAGCCCCGCGAAGATCTCAACGACAGCCATCAACATCGCCAGGGCAGAGGAACCAAACCCACCGAACCCGCTCGACCCCCAGGCATGGGTCACCTGAGACCAGAACGTCTGATGCGAGGTTCCGATCACATCCGCGGAGATCGCATCTGTGACCTGCAAGGCCAGCATCGTCAGCGCGATCAGCAGCGCCGTTCCCAGCCCGGCGCGGAAGATCCCGACCAGCGTTGCCGCCAGCGCCGAGGGGTCACGGCGCACGGCTGCTGACGCGAATGCGATCAGCGAAACCAGAAGCGCGAGCGCAGCGCCAAGCCCAGCCATCGGCGCGAAGGACTTCTGAAACCACGCGGCCCGCAAGTCCGGGCTGCTGGTATTGGTGATCATCGAGACGATCGCCCCGGTCACCTTCTCCGCCGCACCGATCATCCACTTCGCTGCGAGATCGAACGTCGCTGCGATCCCGACCGCACCCACAGCGGCTTTGGCCAACGAGCTGGCAGCACCGCCGCTACCGCTGCCGCTGCAGATCACCTTCTGGACGACGCCGACACCCTTCTTGACCACACCGCCCACAGCGCCGCCTGCCGCGGCGCCCTCGGCCGTTCCCGCACCGTCGCTGGCCGCACCCGCCGCCGTTGCGCCCGCGGCGACGCCGGCTCCCTCAGC
This sequence comes from Conexibacter sp. DBS9H8, assembly GCF_023330685.1. GTDB lineage: Bacteria > Actinomycetota > Thermoleophilia > Solirubrobacterales > Solirubrobacteraceae > Palsa-465. Next base: position 1,216,996 of record NZ_CP097128.1, on the reverse strand, counting down.
CACCGTGCCGGCGGCGGACAGGCCCTTGCAGACCAGCGTCTTGCCGACGCTCAGGATCGTCCCACCGACACCCTCGAGAACATGCAGCGTGCCGGAGACAACCCCGGCCTGGGCGGGAGTCGGTTGGGCGACACACAGCGCAGCCGCCAACGCGACAACAGCTGCGACGCTGCTAGCGAACCGTCGCATCACCGACTCCTGGAAACTCCAACTGGCTGCGCAGCTGCGACAGCGACTCGTCTCCTGAGGAGGCAGCGCCGGCGATCGCGCTCACTCTCCAGCGTCCGTCGCGCCACACAAGCGAGACCCGCTCGATCGCCCACACCGCTTCACGAGTCGCGGTCGCGTAAATCCACTCCTCCAGCACGGTCACCTCAGCAGCGCTCGGGGAGTAGCTGATGGGGTCCGTGGCGATCGCGACCCGCCGGAGCGGCACGCCAGATGAGCGTTCGATCGCGATCACCGACGCCGCGTGACTATCCATCGCGGACGCCTCCGCCGGGGTGCCAACAAGCCGGGCGACAGACGCCGTTCGCTCGATGCTCAGTGAATCCATGGCCCGCTCCAGCTCAAGGAGGTAGTGCGCCGCGGCCGCCTCTGCTCCGGGCTCGCTGTCGGCGAACCCAACCGTCACGCCGTCGACCACCCGCCTCGGTCCGGACATGACCGGCCGAGCCTCCCGTGTGATCGTCGCTCGCGAGGCTGCAAAGCCGAGCCAGAACAGAGCCAGCGCGACGGCCATCAGCACAAGCCCCGAGCTGAGCGTGCGCTCGGCCAACATCAGCCGAGGTTGAAGGCGAAGTTCAACAGCGTCGCCGCTGCCCCGACCAAGAACGCGACGGCCAGGGACGTGACCATCCCGATCTTCCCCCCCACCGCCGTGTGCTCGTTACCGATCCGACCGCCGATCGCCCACGTCGCCGCACCCAATAAGAAACCGGCCGCTGCGGCCATCAGCGCATAGACCGCAAAGCCGTTGATCGCGTGCTGGATCCCGACCGCCCCAGGGACGTTGGGATCAGGAGCGACCTTGAACGTGTATCCGGCCGCCGCCAAAAACAGGGACTGCACAGCTCCTCCTTCGATCGCACTGCCGTTTGGGAAAAGCGATGCTAACACCTGTTTTGCAAAACATGTAAAACTTGCGTTCTATGTTTCATGCAAGAGGCCGGTCCTCCTTTCTGCGTCACGGGCGGATCTCGTGAAGCGATGGGTGCTGTTCTTCGGAGTGCCCGTCATCGGCGTGTTCTGCGGCGGTACCGCAATCGCAGTGGTCGCTGGGCTGGCAGCCGTCGGTAACTGCTCCTCATCGGCCGCGGCTGCCCCGTCCCCTGCGGCAGTCTCCGCGATCCCAGCCGACCTGCTCTCGATCTACGAGCAGGTCAGCGCCCGGTACGGGATCCCGTGGGAGGTGCTCGCGGGGATCGGCCAAGAGGAATGCGACCAGGGCCGAAACCCCTCCCCCGCCTGCACCATCCAGCCCGGTTCCCAAGGTCCGGGCACCGCCAACTCTGCGGGTGCGTCCGGGCTCATGCAGATCGGAGTCGGCGGCGCGTCCGGCGACGCCTACGACCAACTACGTGGAGACCTGCCCGACCCGTCGCTCGGCCCCCATGACCCGACCACCAGCATCGAGCTGGCAGCATTGGTGCTGATCAAGGACAAGGGCGCGCCGGCGAATCAGCCGATCAGCGCCTACCTCCCAGCCGTCACCGCCTACAACGGCACCGGTCCTGCCGCGGTCGCCTACGCAAACCGCGTCATCGCAGACGCCACGTCCTACGCCGGCGATGGCGTTTCAGCCGTCTCAGCCTGCGAGACATCAGACAACAACAGCACCCTGATCATTCCCGGTGACCAAGCGAAGATTCTGCCGGACGGAGAGGCCGAAGCCCCCGCCAACGCGCCACCCGTGGTCCAAGAGATGATCGCTGCCGGCAACCGACTCATCCACTTCCCCTACAGCTGGGGCGGCGGCCACGGTGATCCCGCCCAGACCATGAGCCAAACCGACCCGAACCCGGCTCACTGGCCCGGAGATCAAGAGAACGGCGGGCCGGGCTACGACTGCTCCTCAGCCACCAGCTACGTCCTCTGGGGTGGCGGTTACCGGGATTCCTTGCTTGGCGGAAGCGTCTGGGATTCCACCGAACTGGAAAACGTCGGCCGACCCGGACCAGGGCATTGGGTCACCATCTACGCCAACGCCGGACACGCCTACATCGAGGTCGCTGGGATCTACCTCGACACGGCTGCCGGCGAGGGAAACTTACCCAACCCGCCGACTACCGGCCCCCGTTGGAGCCTGCGAGGCACAGGACCAGCTGGGTTTGTGGTCAGACATCCGCCGGGTCTTTAGTTGCGTCACAGCGTCGTTGACGACAGCCTGCGTGTACCGGATCAAAGCTTGCCTCGTGGGGTCACGCCGCGGATTCTGGCTCCGCGCCGAGCCGAGCAGACTTGGTCGTCGAACGACGACGAATGTCGTTGCCATCGAACTGTCGGCGACTAGGCCCGCTGAAGCCAGCCCTTTCGCCGCAAGAATTTACCGACTAAGCCTTATCGGCACTTCCTGTCCTGAGTTCCGGTCAGGTGCGAACCAGCACGACCGCCGAGTACTCGACATCGTTCGTCTCAGTGGCCGCGCCCCAAAGTCCTCCCGTCCGGCGTGAGCGGCGCGGGACCACCGAGTGCGACACGCTGATGATCTCCTCAGCGTCGTAGCCCACAAGGCAGTTGCTGAGCTCTTTCTCAAGCTTGTCGAGCGACGGCGCCGCCGCCCATATGACTCCCACGTCACCCATGAGAACAGGTTGGACCCGTTCCCGGACGGACCGCGTTCGCTTCACTCGATGCCCAACTCGACGTCACGGTGTCGTGGCCCGACGGCCCGGCCGAGTTGTCGCTGCGCCCGCTGGAGGCTGTCGTCAGCGCGCTGCCACTCCCGCTGCGCATCCCGGTCATGCGCGGACTTTGGCCCCAGCACTGACTTGTCGTCGATGACGTCGTGGTTGATGCGGAAGACCGTGACGTCACGGGCTGCTCGGTCCCACATGTCGCGTTCCGTCCGGGACTGCGGCCGATCACCGAGGGCATCGCGCAGCCACGCGGGATGCTGGTCCAACACGCGGCCGACGAGCTCATCCCTGATCTGCACGTAGTCCTTCTGCAGATCGGTCAGCGCAGTCTGTAGCCCGTCTCGTTCGGATATGACCTGAGAGGGATCCCCGAGTTCGAGTTCGAGATGAACGCGGCTGCCGCGGAGATCGTCGAGCTCCTGGTGATCCATCGCGATCGCCTTGGCGAGGAACTCGCGCTCCTGAGCGTGTCCGTCATGGCTTCGACCGAACTTTTGTGTCGGAGCGGGTACGGCCTCGATGCGGGTCTCGTGGTCAGCGAGGCGATCTGTGACCTCCCGGATCTGGACGTCAAGCTCGTCGAGCCTGCCTATTGAGCGGAGCGGCAGAACGGTGAGCGACATCTGCATATGGCCGATCTGATCACGGAGGTTGAGGAGGCGCTTGAAACTGACAGGCGGTTCAACGGCCTCGAGGCGAGCAGCGCCACGTTCCTGGGCGACGGGATGTCCGGCGGCCCGGCCGGCCACAAGCTTGCGGTCATCCTCCCGCCCGGACGGCGCGAGCTGAACCACAGCGAGGTCTTCGTCGTCGCGGACCAGCATCCGCCGCGCGACTGCCGCCAGCACGCTCGCTCGATCCCGTGCCCCAAGGCCGGGATCGGGCGCCACCTCGGCCCGGCCGTCGTAGTGGCGCTGCTCGTCAGCGATCAGCAGTTTCGTTTCGCCACGGGCACGGGACAGCGCGCTGTAGCTCCAACCGCGAGTCAAATCTGTTGGCGAGGCGACAACAATCGCCCGCTCGACGGTGCCGCCCTGCATCCCGTGGCCTGTAAGGCAGTAGGCGTGCTCCACGTGATCGGCGACGTAGGCGGCGGGCAGGTCGCGGTAGAGGCCGCCGTCGGTCTCCAACACGATGGCGTCAGATGCGACGCGGCGGACGGTGCCGCGAGTGCCGTTGTCGACGCCGACGCGCGCATCGTTGTCACGGCAGATGATCCGGTCACCGACGGCGACGGCGACCGGGCCAAACGCGTGCTCATCGCTCAGCTCCCCATTTGCAGTGCGGTGCGCCCGAGCGGCGACGTTAAGGTGATCTCGTGTCTCGTTGTCGCGGGAGATCATGACGGCGTCACGCGGACCGAGGTCGGCGATGGCGTCGACCCAAGCGCGGATGGCATGGTCACGCAGCTCGCTGGGGTCGAGGACGTTGACGCGCCCGGCAGTCTCGGCCCACGTCAGGAACCGCTCGGGCGCCCCGGCGTGAAGCGCGCCGAGCGCGCAGCGTTCCCCGGGGTCGCGCTGTCGCATCACCTCTGTGAGCCGGACCTCCCCGACGCGCTGCCCGACAGCCTTGAGCCAGCCGCCGGCGAGCACGGACGGCAGCTGGCCTGAGTCGCCGATCGCAATCACCTTCGCACCGGCCGTATCTGCGTGCTCAAGCAAGCGGGCGGTGATCCGGGTCGGGGCCATGCCTGCCTCGTCGATCACGATCACGGCGTTAGCCGGAATCGGTCGGGCGTTTTGCTCGATGTCGATCAGCGCCCTGTCGATCGTGCGCGCCGGGATGCCCGCCTCATCACTTAACTCCCGGGCGCCACGCCCGGTCGGTGCGAGACCGAGCACGTCATAGCCCGCCGACTCATAAGCCTGGCGGATCACCCCAGCGGTGTAGGTCTTGCCGGTGCCCGCCAGCGCCTCGACCACATCCACCCCGTTTCCCGAGGTCGCTACGGAGATGACCACGTCGCGCTGATCAGCCGTCAGCTGCCGATCAGCCCGCGAGACCATTTCATCTATGCGTGCCTTGTTGAGACTCGCGGTACCGGTCTTCGCGCGTCCTACCGCGGCGCGGATCAGCCGCTCCTCAGTGGCCACCAGATCGCTCGTGGTCATCTCACCGTGGAGGGTCGGCAAGACGTCAGCGCGGAGATTGAAGCCTTGGGCCAGCGAACGAACAGCAGGCACCCGCGCGCCTTGCTCTGCGGCGCCCGCGAACTGCTGAAGCACAGCCCGGTCATCAAACGTGTTGGCCCGCTCGGTGAGTCCGTGCTCGCCTGCCAAACGATCTTCGAGGCCTCCGTCTGACTCAGCATCGACGCTGCTGACCCCGGCGCGATCCTTACCTTGGCTCAGCAGCCGCCCTACAGCCTCGCGGTCCAGCCCGTGCTCCGCAGCCCTGGCTTGAACCTCCTCCCGCCAGGTGTGCGTGTCGACCCCGTATTGCTTCCGCTCTCTGGTGTCGACGGCCGCCGCCTCAGCCGACCGCTTGCTACGGAGCGAAAAGCCTCCCTCCTCAGCCGCTCTCTGCATCTCATGCCGCCGCTTCGAGAACTCCTCGAGCACGTCCTTTGGGATCGCCTGCAGCTCCGCCGCACCCTTCTTCACCGGGCCCCACTCCAGACCCAATCGCTCACTGACCTCGGCCCGGAGGTGGGCCTGATAGAGGTAGCCGGCGGTCTTGGCCGAGCGGTAGAGCGGGGTGCCGTTGAGCGCCGTGAAGCGACCGTCGGGCCCCTTGGCCATATTCGCGGCGACGACGTGAGTGTGAAGCTGGGGGTCCAGCGCACGCGACATCCGGTGCCGGTAGGCCGCGGCGATCAGGCCCTCAGCCAGGAACGTCTCCTGGCCGCCTGAACCGCGCCGGACCTCCACAGACGTGTCCTCGATCCACACCAGTGCCGCCCGCACGGAGGACTCATGAGCGGCAACCAGCTCGCAGGCAACGGGTTCGTCAGCGACAGCGAACAGGACGCTCACGCTCTTGGGCGCCGAGAAGGTCAGATCGAGCGCGGCGACCTTCGATGGGCGCCACCCCTGGAGCTTGGTCTGAAGATCCCGAGGGTCGGTCCCAGACAGCAGAGCATCGAACTGTGCGGCGTGCACGACACCATCCAGACCGAGCGCTTTGGCGCCGTGTCCGACCCACTCACCCGGTGCTTCGCCTCGCCCCGAGTAGTAGTCGTCATGCCCTTGGGCGACCTGCTGGTCGTAGTAGCGCTGCTGGCCGACGACGAGCTTCCCGATCGAGAGCATGCCCCGCATTATTGCATGTGCAAAACAAGACTTTACAAAAAGTGCAACTGTGTGCGAACCGGCGCGAAGCGACGGGAAGCAGCTTTGCCTGAGGCCGCTCAACCGATTTGTTCGCACAAGCGTTAGGATGTGAGGATGTCCGAGAGCGACACCTGCGAGCTGCTGTGTCTCGACCTGCCGCGCGCAGAGGCGCTGCGCCGTTCGCGCCCCGATCCGGCTGCGCTGGTGATTGCGGCCGAGCGCGCGAAAGCGTTGGGTGACCCGACGCGCCTGTCGGTTGCGTTGGCGTTGCGCGATGGCGGCGAGCTGTGCGTGTGCGATCTGGCGTGGGTGTGCGAGCGCTCTGACAAGCTGATCTCTCATCACGTGCGCCAGCTGCGTTCCGCGGGGCTGGTGCGTTCCCGCCGTGACGGCAAGATGGTGATGTACTCGCTGACCGAGGCCGGCACGACGCTGCTCGCAGCCGTTCACGAGCCGTTGACGGAGCTCAGCGCGTGAGCGAGGTTGAGCTGCCGACGCTCCCGATCCCGCCTTCCGCTACGTCGACGCTGAGGCGTGATGCGGGGTGGTTGCGCAGCGCCCGTCGGGCGCGGTGGTTGTCGTATTTCAGCCTCGTGTGGATGATGGCCGAGGGTGTCGTCGGCCTCGTCGCCGGCGCCGAGGCGCACTCCATCGGCGTGATCGCCTGGGCGATCGGTTCCGCTGTGGAGGCCGCCGCCGCGGTCATCGTGATCGTTCGTTTCACTGGACAGAACCGCTTCTCAGACACCGCCGAGCAACGCGCCCAGAAGTGGGTCGCTGGCAGCTTCTTCGTCCTGATCCCATACATCCTTTATGAGTCGGTGAGCAGGCTCATCGCCGGCAGCGACCCGCACCGCAATTGGCTGGCGGTCGGGCTGCTGGTGTCGAGCATCGTGCTGATGCCGACTTTGGGGTGGGCGAAGCTTCGCCTGGGCAGTCGTCTTGGCTCGGGCGCGACCGCGGGTGAGGGCACTCAAAACCTCCTCTGCGCGCTTCAGGGAGCGGTGGGACTCATCGGGCTGCTGCTAGGCAGCGCCGGGGTGGGGTTCCTTGATCCGGTGGCTGCGCTGGTGATCGCCGGGATTGCTGCGAAGGAAGGCGCTGAGCTGTGGCACGGCGATGATTGTTCGTGCCACTCCATGCCCGGACTCGAAACACCGCGTGCGGGCTGCGGCGATGAGGGCTCTGCGTGCTGCTGATGGCCCACGATCACGATCACGCTGCACGCGAGCACGACGGACATGGCCACGGCGGGCACTCTCACGGTGTCTCAGCCGATGCCGACCGCGGCAAGCTGGCAATTGCGCTCGGACTAATCGTCGGCTTCATGCTCTTCGAGGTCGTCGTCGGCGCGGTTGTGCACTCACTGGCGCTGCTCTCAGATGCCGCGCACATGCTCACCGACGCCGGCGCGATCGCTCTCTCGCTCGTGGCTATCCGACTGGCCGCCAGGCCGGCGAGGGGCGCGATGACGTTCGGCCTCAAGCGCACCGAGATTCTCTCCGCCCAGTTCAACGGCGCGACCCTCCTCATCCTCGGGCTGCTGATCATCTACGAAGGCATCACCAGGCTTATCAACCCGCCGAACGTCGGCGGCAGCGCGGTGCTGATCGTGGCGCTGGTTGGAATCGTCGTGAACCTCGCCGCCAGCTACACGCTCTCGAAGGCCAACCGACAGTCGATGAACCTGCAGGGGGCTTTTCAACACATCCTCACCGACCTTGCAGCGTTCATCTTCACCGCTGTCGCCGGCGCCGTCATCCTCGCGACCGGCTTTCGGCGAGCTGACGGCATCGCCTCGCTGGTCATCGCCGCGATCATGCTTCACGCCGCCTACGGGCTACTGAAAGCCAGCGGCCGCGTGTTTCTCGAAGCGGCACCCGAAGGACTAGATCCCGACACCATCGGCCAACGCATGATCGCCCAGCCCGGAGTGCGGGAAGTGCACGACCTTCACGTGTGGGAGGTCACCTCGGGTTTCCCCGCCCTGTCCGCGCACGTCCTGGCAGCCGAACACGACGACTGTCACGAGGTCGCTCACGCACTCAAGCGCCTGCTGCACGAGGAGTTCCACATCGCCCACACCACCCTCCAGGTCGAACACGAGCACGCCGAGCTGCTTCGCATCGAGACGCCTGAGCAGCAAGAACGACCGATATCGGCCCCGCCCTCAACCCAGATCTCACGGGCGACCGAGAGCAGCCGACCGAGAATCCCGACCAGACGCGAGCGATGAGAGTCGAGGTCCTCTACTTCGACGGCTGCCCAAGCCACGAGACCCTGCTGCCACGCCTGCGCGACCTACTGGACCAAGCGGGCGTCGACGCACCGATCGAGCTCAAGCGGATCGACTCACTGCAGACCGCCGAAAGCGAGCAGTTCCTCGGATCTCCGTCGCTACGCATCAACGGACAAGACGTCGATACGACCGCCCGCTCACGCGCCGACTACGGTCTGAAATGCCGCCTGTACAGCACCGCCCGCGGGCTCCAAGGCGCCATTCCCGACGAGCTCATCAACTCCAGCATCAGAGCACATCAGGACACGACCGCCTGAGCGCCCCCGTGCCCCCACAGACGCAAAAGCAAGGTACCGCGCCGTACCGGCAGTTTTCCCTTCCTCTTCGCCGTGGCTGTCGGGCAAAGGTTGTCGTCCGGAGCGGTTAATTCAATTCAGGCATGCCGCAGAACTTCATCGCTTGTGACCGGGGGCAGACGATGTTGATGCCGCCGGATTTGACGGATTGGGTACCGGACGATCATGTGGTGTGGTCGATTCTCGGGGCGGTTGATCAGATGGACCTGAGGGCGTTCTACGGCTCATATCGCGCGAACGGGCAGGGCCGCGCGGCCTATGAGCCGTCGATGATGGCCTGAGCTCAACCGGTCGTCGCAACGCGGGTTGGTGGAGTGACTCTAGTTCGGCCGAGACGACGGCGGCGGCGGGGTTCCCGCCGCAGATGCCGCTCTCGTCAAGGCCGCAAGATACTTGGAACGGCGTACCTCCAGCGACAGAAGTGCGGCCACCACCAGCTTGAAAGCCCCGGGTCAAGGGATGGGGCCGACGAAATTACCGGGAGGACCAAACTGTCGACGTTCCGAGTGAACGCCACTTCGGAAACCCGTCCATGCGGAGGCCCGTACCGGTCGCTCGAACTGTCTGGATCACGCGAGAGGGGGCGTCCGTTTTCAGGGTTCGCTGCTCTCCGTGCGGGGTTTTCCGCCGCGAGCGGCAGTTGCTTTCCGGGACCCATGCTGCTGTCAAAGCTCGCCGAATCCGGTCCAGCTGCAGCTCGCCGAATCCGGTCCACGTGTTGAACCAGCCCGCCGAGTATGGTCCTATACATCCCATGAGACAGCGAGCGCCAGTAATTCCGCTCTTTCTGGGTCTTGTTGCCTTGATCCTGCTGGGCGTGTTCGGTCTGCGAACCCACCACGCGGCCTCGGCGGGAAGCCTGGCCAGCAATCCCAACCTGGACCCAGGCACGTCGCTAGCCAAGCCAGCGACGGACTTCACGCTGCGCGACCAGTTCGGCCGGCGAGTGTCGCTTGGCTCCTATCGGGGCCGGGTGGTGCTGCTGGCCTTCATCGACTCCACCTGCACGACGGTCTGCCCGCTGACGACCAGCGCGATGCGAGCTGCTCAGCAGCAGCTCGGTCGGGCGAGTTCCCGCGTTCAGCTGTTGGCGGTCAACGCCAATCCCGCGGCGACGAGCGTCAGTGCCGTGCGCGCCTACTCCAGCGCGCACGGCATGCTCGTCGATTGGCGGTTCCTGACCGGATCCCAAGCGCAGCTGCGTCGGGTGTGGCACGCCTACGGCATCGCGGCTGAGATCACGCGCGGCCAGATCGACCACACGCCCGCGCTATTTGCGATCGACCCGCGCGGGGTCGAGCGCAAGGTCTACCTGACCCAGATGAACTTCACTACAGTCGATCAGCTCGGGCACGTGCTGGCGCGTGAGGCCGCCAGCCTGCTCCCAGGGCACCCACGCCTGCGATCCAGCAAGTCGTACGCGCCGCTGCCGCTGATCACGCCCGGAATGCCGGTCACGCTCCGGCGCGCTGGCGGAGGTAGCGTTCGCCTTGGGCAGCAGGCGCCGCGGCTATCGCTGTTCTTCGCAACCTGGGTGGACCCGGCAGCGCAACTGGCGCGGCACCTGGAGGAGTTGGGCAGGTATCAGGCGCTGGCGGTCCGCCACCACCTGCCTTTACTAACCGCGATTGACGAGCGCACCGTCGAGGCATCCCCCGCCGCGCTCACGAGCTTCCTGCGTGCGCTGCCGCACCCCCTCTCCTATCCGGTCGCCGTCGACCCAACCGGTCAGATCGCGGATGGCTATGAAGTGCAGGACGAGCCCTGGCTAGAACTTACCTCCGCCACTGGACAAATCCTGTGGTATGACGACCCAGTCAACGCCGGCTGGCCGAGCGCGTCTGCCCTCGGGGCCGATGTGCGAGCCGCGTTGGCGCACGCACCCAAGACTCCGGCGGGAAGTCAGGCGCTGGCGGGCTCGCCGGCGCCGCTAGCGGCGCTGCACGCCCAGGCAGGGCAGCTGCTCGGCACTAGTGGGCTGCTGGCGCGCATACGCGGTCTGCGCGGCTATCCAATCGTTCTGAACGCGTGGGCGTCGTGGTGTACCCCCTGCCGCAAGGAGTTCGGGCTGTTTGCCTCCGCCTCGCGCCGGTACGGTCAGCGGGTCGCGTTCCTCGGCGCCAACACCGAGGACTCTCCCGGCGACGCCCGGGCGTTCCTTAGACAGCATCCCGTCAGCTACCCCAGCTACCAGGCCACCACGGCCGAGCTCGCACCGTTGGCCGCGATCGAGGGACTCCCGACGACGATCTTCATCGGCCCCTCCGGCAAGGTCCTGTACGTGCACACCGGCCAGTACGAGACCCAAGGCACCCTCGACCAGGACATCGCCACCAACGCGCTGAAATAGTCGTCGTTGGATTTGGCCAGAAAGCAAGGCTCGCCAGCGGATGGCTAGCGGCGGTTCCTCATGCGCCACCGTCGAATGACACCAACATGGGGCACTGAGGAGAGCCACTGCGATAGGTCGGCCCCATGCCAACGCCGCACCTCTAACAGCTTCTCGGATCCAACGGACGATGAACCTCGCCGATATGCCTTCTTCCTAGGAGTTTGGTGTTTTTCGGGCTTGGGACAGGGGGAGAGCTGAAGCTCTCCTGAAGGTTGTCTCCGACGAAGACGGCCGCTGCGCGGCCTCCTGCTGTGCCTGAGAACTGGGTCGTTGGGCGGCCTTGGGTCTGTCCGAGCCTCAAGTCAAACTTGAGGGTATGAGTCTTGGTGTTTCTCCTCGCCAGCCGGACCTGTTCGCGACGACCACCAGCTTCTGTGAGAGCCGGATCGCGGCGGACTCGATCTACGGGCTGTTGCACCGTGAGTGCTTTGAGCTGTTCCCGGATGAGATGTTCGCGGACCTGTTCACCAAGGTTGGGCGCAGGTCGGTGCCGCCGATGATCGTCGCGGTCGTGATGGTCCTCCAGCGACTGGAGGGCTGTTCAGATCGTGAAGCGGTTGACCGGTTCGCTTATGACTTGCGGTGGAAGTACGCGGCGGGCGGCCTGGATTTCGACTATCCGGGGTTCGTGCACACGGTGCTGGTCGATATGCGCGCCAGGCTCGCAGCGTCTGAGAAGCCGGATCGGGTGTTCGAGGTCACGCTCGCTGCGGCGAAGCAGGCGGGGTTGGTCGGGCGCCGGCGGGTGTTGGACTCAACCGCTCTGTTTGATGCGGTCGCGACGATGGACACCGTCACTTTGATCCGCTCCGCGATCCGCGGAGTGCTCGCAGCCGCCGATCCGTCGTTGGAGGCCGGGTTGCGGGCGGTGCTGACGCGTGATGATGAGTACCGGTCTGCCGGCAAGCCGGTGTGTGATTGGGACGATCGCTCGGCACGCGAGGAACTCGTCGACGCGCTCGCCCGGGACGCGCGGGCGTTGCTGGCTGTGTTGGACGGACTGGAGCTTGAGCCGGTCTTGGAGAAGGCTGGTGAGTTGCTCGCGACGGTCGTTGGCCAGGACCTCGAGACCGATCAGGACGGCCGGTTCCGGATCGCCCGCAAGGTAGCGAAAGACCGGGTGATCTCAACGGTCGATCCGGACGCCCGGCATGGGCACAAGACCGCCGCGCGCGGGTTTGACGGTTACAAAGGCCATGTCGCGATCGACCCCGACTCAGAAGTAATCGTCGCTACGCACGTGAGCGCCGGGAACGTTGGAGACGCTTCGGCGGTCGCTGACCTACTCGCCCAAGACCTCCCCGCCGAGACCGCCGAGACCGCCGAGACTGCCGAGACCGCCGAGACCGCCGAGACCGCCGAGACCGCCGAGACCGCCGAGACCGCCGAGACCGCCGAGACCGCCGAGACCGCCGAGACCGCCGAGACCGCCGAGACCGCCGAGACCGCCGAGACCGCCGAGACCGCCGAGACCGCCGAGATGGTCGAGCCGTTGACTGTCTATGGCGACAGTGCTTATGGGACCGGCGCGGTGCTGGACACGCTGGAGCAGGCCGGCGTCCAGACGTTCTGCAAGACCCAGCCGCCCAGAGCGCCTGGCGGCCGGTTCCCGAAGACCGTGTTCCAGGTCGATCTGGACGCCGGCACGGTCACCTGCCCGGCCGATCACACCGTCGTCCTGCGGAAGCTCAAGAGCGGGCAAGTCGCCCGGTTCGGGAAGTTCTGTGCCGGCTGTCCGCTCGCCGCCCAGTGCACTGCCAGCCGGAAAGGACGCAGCATCCACCTCGGCCACCACGAACACCAACTCGCCGCCGCTCGCGCCCAGCAAACCGATCCGGCGTGGCGGGCTGATTACAGGCAGACCCGCCCGAAGGTCGAACGCAAGATCGCGCATCTGATGCGCCGCAAGCACGGCGGTCGTCGCGCCCGGGTGCGTGGCAGCACCAAGGTCGCCGCGGACTTCTCACTCCTCGCCGCCGCTGTGAACCTCGCCCGCCTCAGCGTGCTCGGACTTGACCGCCAACCCGGCGGATGGATACTCAGCACAACCTGAAACACGATCCGCAGACGCCCAGGACTGCCCAACCGGCCCAGGACGGCGCCTACGGCCAGTTAAAGCCGGCGTCCCGTCTCCGACGCGCAGCAAAAGGCCGCGCAGCGGCCGGCCTTCGTCAGAGACAACATCAGGGAGAGCTCCGCTCTCCCTCCTTCAAAAGCCCAGTTCGACACCAGCCTTCTAGCGCGACCCGACACGGGCAGATGATGTCGTTACCGGACGTGGGCGCACGAAAGCTGGTGCTCGGCCACGCCAGGGCAGATCGCGGCGTCGGGCGGATGCATGGGCGGTCCATAAGGCGGGAGGGGCATGATGAATCCGCCCGAGGCGGCGATCCGCTTCTGCATCCTCGGCTAATCCTCGATTCACCGTTCGCTGGGACGGAGTCGTCCGGAGCTGAGATTTAAATGAGTAACTGTTCAGTCCGTGGGGCCAGCTCAGGCGAGCTGCGGGAATGGGTCGCCGCGGTTGTGAGCGGTGATTAGTTCGCTGAGGTAGGTGAACAGTGAGCGGTGTTGCAATCGGCAGGTGCCGGCGGCGGAGAGGGCGCGTTCGGCGAATCGTTCGCCGTTGTCGCTTTGGGTGCCGAGCGAGACTTTGCGGTGGATCACGGGTGCGCGCAAGGCTCGTTCGGCGGGGTTGTTCGTCGGCTCGACACCATCGATCAGGGTGAAGGTCCAGAGCGCGGGCCAGATCTTCAGCAGGTTGTTCGCGAACCCGCGGTGCCAGCGGTTGCGCGCCTTCTTCGCGCTGGCGTGCTCGAGTAGCTCTCGTAGTTGTTCCTGGATCGGCGCGATCTCGGCCTGCAGCCGGGCGCGGTCGTGATGGTCGTGCTGGTAGGCGCGCCACGCGGCGAACACCTGCTTGGTCAGGTGCCCGCCGTGCTCACCGAAGGTCTTCTGCTCCGCGAGCCCGTCGGCATGTTTGCGGAAGTCGCGCTGAAGATGTGACCAGCACGCCTGGCGCTGGTTGGGGTCCAGGTGGTTGTATCCGGGCCAACGGTCGGAGATCACGATCCCGTCATAGCCGCTGCCGATCAGCGCGTTGAACTGCTCGCGGTTGCAATGCTCGGCGATCTGCAAGAAGACCGCGTCCGGGATACTCGCGCCCCACAACGCGCGCCCGTCGCCGCTGGTCCGCCAACCGGTTTCATCGACATGCACCGCGCCCTGATCCAGCACAAAGTCCTGGAGTTGCAGGTACGGGCCCGCCAAGGCCTCAGACGCGCGTTGGCAGATCGCGTCCGCGGCGCCCTTGGAGAGCGTGACCCCGAACAGATCACAAGCGATCTCCGTGATCCCCCGCCGCGAGATCCGGTAGGCGGCGGTCAACGTCACCAACGCCGCCTGCAACCGCAGCCCGAACGGCGAGCCAGCGATCTCCGGCACCTGTGCGCTGGTCCGCGCACGGCAGTGCCGGCAGCGCAACTGGTGGGTGCGATGCTCGGTCAAGAACACGCCGATCGGCGGCAGCTCAGCGACCTGATGGCGACCGAACCGGCCACCCGGCCGCTGCTGCGCAGCCGCGAACCCGGCGCCGCACGCGCCGCACGCATCCGGGTAGTGATCAACGATCTCATCCATCTGATCAGACGGCTTGTGCTCACGACCAGCACCACGATGCCCCGGCTGCCCGCCAGCCCTGCGCCGCTCACCCTCTCGCCGCGCGAGCTCCTTCGCTTTCTCCCGCGCCTCCGCCCGCCGCTGCTGCCGTGACTTCGGGGAATCCTGCGACGGCGGTCTGGAACTCGTCCGCGAGTCCTGACGCGTCTGCTCCTCCAGCCGCCTCAGACGTTCCTCATGCTGAGCAAAGCGGCCCACGAGATCGAGAATGAACTCAACACACACCTCACGCCCCGAGTCAAAGATCGCCTCCGCCTCAGCCCGCTCCATAACCGCAAGATTCGCTGCACCAAGCAGGAATCCCTGCCCATGGCCCCGACGACTGAACGGTTACTTAAATGACCTCCTGAGCAGGCAGAAAGCTGTCGTATGCGGCGACGGCGGGCCTGCAACAGGAGGTCACCCACATGGTGAAGGGTCTGCCGGACGCGACGCGGGTGCTGTTCGATGACGAGCGGGCGGTCGCGAACGCGGGGGTGATGCTGCCCGCGGTCCTTGCTGGGCGGCTCGGGATCGAGGCGCTGGTCGAGGAGATGGTCGATCTCGGTGATCGCGCCGGGGCGGCGAACCCGGGACGGAAGGTCATGTCGCTGGTGTCCGCGATGGCACTCGGCGCTGATTGCATCGACGATTGTGACGTGTTGCGCTCCGGCGAGACCGAGGCGGTGCTCGGGCATGGAGTCGCGGCGCCGTCGACGCTCGGGACGTTCCTGCGGGCGTTCACCTTCGGGCACGTCCGTCAGCTCGACCGCGTGCTGGCCGAGTCACTCTCACGCGCATGGATGGCTGGTGCCGGACCGGGTGACGGTCAGCTGGTTGTGGACGTGGACTCGTTTGTCGGTGAGGTCTATGGCTATGACAAGCAGGGCGCCGGCTATGGGTACACGCACAAGCGCGGGTATCACCCGATCCTCGCGACCCGTGCCGGGACGGGCGAGGTGCTCCATATCCGCGCCCGGAAGGGATCGGCGAACACCTCGCGCGGCGCGCTGCGATTCGTTGAGGAGTTGATCCCGCGCGTGCAGCGGGCGGGCGCGAGCGGGCCGAAGCTGCTGCGCGCGGACTCGGGGTTCTGGAACCACAAGATCATGGACCGGCTCCAGGCCGCTGGCTGGAGCTACACGATCGGTGTGCGCCAGCAGAAGCACGTGAAAGCCGCGATCACGGCGATCCCGGAGCAGGACTGGCGGGAGCGTCACAAGGTCTGTGTAAGGCGTGATCGAAAGAGACGAGCATGCCTTCAACCAAGCAGAAGAAGATTGATTGTGAGCGAGCTGGTGTTGATCTGGGTGGCGCCGGGGGCGAGCCCCTGGGCGAGCCCTCGGCGCCTCGGCGGGAGGTGTTTGGGCGACGGCCGCGGTCGAGGATCAGCGATGAGCGGGTCGAGGAGGCCGTGGAGCAGTGGCGGCTGGATCGGATGGTCGCTGGCTTGGATGAGCAGCAGCGCTCAGAGTTGGTCGACGGGCTGTTGGAGTCGTTGGGCGACGAGCACGGTCAGCTGCCCGAGGCGGTCAGCGATCGGCTGGTGGACGGGCTGATCCGCGGCAAGCGCTCTGAGGGCGAGATCCTGGGATCGGACGGGGTGCTGGGCGAGCTGACGCGGCGGCTGATCGAGCGGGCGCTGGGCGAGGAGCTCTCAGAACATCTGGGCTACCCGGCCGGGCACGCGCCGGCGGGCGGGACGGGCAACAGTCGTAATGGCGGGACCCCGAAGACGGTGCTGACCGCCAACGGGCCGGTGGCGATCCAGACCCCGCGCGATCGCCAGGGGCGGTTTGAGCCGGAGCTGGTCAAAAAGGGTCAGCGGCGGCTGGCGGGGCTGGATGAGAAGATCATCGCCCTGTATGCCGGGGGGATGACCACCCGGGAGATCGAGACCTACATGGGCGATCTCTACGGGCCGGGGGTCAGCCGCGAGACCGTCAGCCGGGTGACCGCCGGCGTGCTCTCAGATGCCAAGGAGTGGCAGGCCCGGCCATTGGAGGCGATCTACCCGATCCTGTACTTGGACGCGTTGATCATCAAGATCCGCGACGGCAACGCGATCCGCAACTTCGCCTGCTATCTGGCGATCGGCGTCAACCTCGAGGGTGAGCGCGACGTGCTGGGCATGTGGTTTCAGCAAACCGAGGGCGCCAAGTTCTGGCTTCAGGTGTTGACCGACCTCAAAAGCCGCGGGGTCGGCGACGTGCTGGTCTGCTGCGTGGACGGCCTGACCGGCTTTGCGGAGGCGATCGAGGCCGTTTATCCCAAGGCGTGGGTGCAGACCTGCCTGGTGCACGCCGTCCGCGCCGCGCTGCGGTTTGTGCCCTACAAGGACCGCCGCGCGGTCGCCGGCGACCTCAAGCGCATCTATACCGCGCCTGACCGCGACGCCGCCTGGGACCAGCTGGAAGCGTTCGCCGAGCGCTGGGATCCCAAGTATCCGATGATCTCCGCGGCCTGGACGGAGAACTGGGAGCGGATCGTCCCGTTTTTGGCGTTTCCCCCGGACGTGCGCCGCGCGGTGTACACGACCAACACGATCGAGGCGCTCAACCGCCAGATCCGCAAGATCATCAAGACGCGCGGGAGCTTCCCCGACGAGGATTCGGCCCGCAAGCTGCTGTATCTCGCGATTACCCGCGCGCAGCGCAAATGGCGCCACACCTACAACTGGAGCACGGCGCTGGCCGCGTTTCGGATCCATTTCGGCGACCGCATCCCTGACACTGCAATCTGACACCCACACGTTGACAAATCAGGAGTAACTGTTAACCTATCCACAGCGCTTACACAGAAAGCGTGACGCCCTCGGACTGGCAGACCCTTCCGGACTACCCCGAGAGCGGAGAGGCGCAGATCGCACAGACGATGCTCGGCCGCCAAAGACTGATCGTCAGGCGCACCCGCCTGGTCGGCGCGCAGGCCGAGCTGTGGCCCGACTGGCGCCACCACGCGTTTCTCACCAACCGAACAGATCCGCTCGAACAGGTCGAGGCCGAGCACCGCCAGCATGCCGTGGTCGAGCTCGCGATCCGTGACCTCAAGGACCAAGCGCTCGCGCACTTCCCGTCCGGGAAGTTCCTCGCCAACGCCGCCTGGACCGTGATCGCCGCACTGGCGCACAACCTGCTCAGGTGGACCACGCTGATCGGACTCCCCGACACGATCGTCCCGACCGCCCGGACGCTGCGCCGCCGGCTGCTGAGCATCCCCGGACGGATCACCCGCACCGCGCGACGAGTGACACTCCGAATGCCCGCCCGCTGGCCATGGCAGGCACAGTTCCTCACCGCGCTGCAGCGACTACGGGCCGTGCCAGCGCTCACCTGACCCGCCGACACGGGCAACGACGACGATCGGCTCGGGACCCTCAGGTTCGGCCTGCCCGAACACCGCCGCCAACAAGACCGCGACGGCCTCAACTGGCCCCACCCACAACCCGAACGGCCACCACTACACCGACCGAGCGCCCGCCGACCGTCCCAACGACCGATCACGCGCCGACTACGCCATCTCCGCGATCAGACCGGTGGATCGAGGCTAAACCCTGATCCACCGATGGGCTGGGTCAGAGTTCTTTTTTGCGGTCGCTGGGCCGGTTCTTGCTTGATGGGAGGTGCTGGCGGGGTTGAGACGGGGTGCCAGGTCTCTCGGCTATCGGGTCCAAAGCGGTTTTCGGGGTCGGTTTGGGGCGGCGGTGATCGCGCCCGGGGTGAGCGGAAGGTCGGCGGGAGTTCAGTGAGGCCGGGACCGGCCGGTCGGCCGGTCAGGCGGCTGGGAGTGCGCGTATCCGTGCGAGTGCGGCGAGGTAGTCGCCGTGCCAGGGCCAGCGGGCGGGGAGGTGCAGGGTCCAGCCGCGTGCGTGTCGGGTCAGCCGTCCGGTGATCTGGATCAGTCGGCGCCGCAGGGTGCGGGCGGCGCGGATGGTGCTGTTGGGCAGCCCGATGATCTGGGTCCATCTGAGCAGGTTGTGCGCGAGTGCGGCGAGCACGGTCCAGGCGGCGTTCGCGTAGAAGTGACCGGAGGGAAAGTGCTGAAGAGCCTGGTCTTTGAGGTCGGCGATGACCTGCTCCACGACGGCGTGGTCACGGTGTTCGGCCTCGACCAGGGCGAGCGCGTCGGTGCGGTTGGTGATGAAGCAGAAGTGTCGCCAGTCCGGCCAGAGCATGAGCTGCTCAGGGTCAGTCAGGCGGGTGCGGCGCACGATGAGACGCCGGTTGTTGTAGAGAGTCTCGGCGATCTGGGCTTCACCGCCGTCGGGGTACTCAATCGACTGCCAGTCACCATCTGCGATCCCATGGATCGCTGTGGTCACAGCCTTGATGTTGCGCACCCCGATGGAGTACTGCCAGCCCTTGGCCTCCAGCAGCTCGAACACCTTCATGTTCCAGAACCCCGAGTCTGCGCGCACGAGCTTTTGCCCGGTCGCACCGGCGCGTTCGACGCGGGCGATCAGTTCCTCACAGAACCGTTTGACACCCTTTTGCGTGTTCGCTGATCCCTTGCGCAGTCGGATGTGCAGCGCCTCGCGGGTATCGGCCCGGGTCGCCAGCAGCGGGTGATATCCAAACAGCTTGGTGTACCCGTATCCCGCTCCCTGTTTCAGTGGGCCGCACACCTCCCCGACGAAGCTGTCGATGTCGATCACCAGCCGGGCGTGGCCGGGGCCCGCGCCGGCCCGCCACGCACGCGCCAGCGTGTCGCCGAGCAGCTTGTCGAGCTGGCGAACATGCCCGAAGGTGAACGCGCGCAGGAACGTGCCCAGCGTCGAGGGCGCCGGCATCCACCCGCCGAGCAGCCGTCCGGTCCGGCCCGCCCGCAGCACCTGACAATCATCGATGCAGTCCGCGCCGAGGACCATCGCGAACAGGACCGCCATGACCTTGCGGCCCGCGTTCGCCGCCCCCGGACGGTCAGACCGCAGAGAGATCAGCCGGCCGGCGAGTGACTCGACCCCAAGGCGCCGCGCGAGCGTGCTGACCAGCGCGATCCCGGCGTCAGACACCGCCCGCTCATCATCAAAAACGACCTGGACGCCGTCCAGTCCGACCGTCGTGGCATCGTTCACCATGAAGGTGACCTCCTGATCGCAGGCCGCGACCGCCGGAATCGGTCGCTTTTAACCTGCTCAGGAGGTCATTCTTCACACGACCCCGGACAGAACCACCCCACAGAATCAGTGGATCAGGGCTAAAACGTACCCGTCCACGGACAGCCGCCACTTCTCGGCGTCCTCCGGGGACAGTGCCGTGGTTACGCACGTAGAACAGCTCCCACCGGGTTGAGTAACTCGCGTGCAAGCAGCTCCAGCGACGGCTCCGCCTTCGCTGGATCGCTCTCGTGCACGACCGGCTGATCGTTCTTTCCGAGCGCACGCCAGTCGTTGCGCCCCAGCCTCCGCTGCGCCCTCACCCCTACCACGCCGCCCCGGTTGTGGGCATGAGGTTCAAGGAGGCTTGCTGCGGCGGGCCGCGGACGGAGAACCCCTGAGTATGCAATCTGTAGCTACGACGCCAGGTAGTAGAAATGCTAGTGTTAGGAGGCGACCACCCCGGGTGGAGTCCGTAGGCGATAGAAGGAGCACAGGATGCGAAGGCGAGCTATTGCTGCCGCTGCTGGCGCAGTTGCGATCGGTACGGTCGGCTATCTTGGCGGGGTCAGCGCTAATCCCGCGCCGGCGGCTGCCCAGGCCCGCCCAGCGGAAGCGTCGATGATGGCGGACGCCGGCTCAATGATGGTCGGGCCCGGTGTCGGGGGGGCCTCCGAGATGATGGCGGCCCACCGCGGAAAGATGATGCGCGGCCCTGTGACGCGCCGGCTGCACCAGGCGATGGTGCGTGAGCATGAGGCGATGCTCCGGGACCGCGGGATGCGGCGCCTGTACGAGCAGATAATCGAGGTACCTCCCCAGATGGAGGCGATGATGCATGCGTACATGGGAGGTTGACGATGCAGCAGGAGTACAAGCCCTCGGCAGTCAACCGACTCAAGACGAGTGGGGCCATCTGGACGGAGTGATTCGGATGGTGGAAAAGCGGACCTACCTCATCGAGGTGATGAAGCAGTTTAGGCCTCGGACGGATTTGATCAACAACCACGGCAAGCATGTGAGCGCGTGCTTTCGGGCGCGGTATCTGAGCTGATCTCACTCGCACGCGCGCATCCGGACGCGCAGATGTCCTTTCCGGCACGCCCGGACCGTTGCCGTCGGGGCGCTCGGTCGTTCAGCGGAGCAGCGACAG
This sequence comes from Conexibacter sp. DBS9H8, assembly GCF_023330685.1. GTDB lineage: Bacteria > Actinomycetota > Thermoleophilia > Solirubrobacterales > Solirubrobacteraceae > Palsa-465. Next base: position 1,195,971 of record NZ_CP097128.1, on the reverse strand, counting down.
CTCGCGGGTTGTGGCGCCGGCCGCTACGCCCAGAAGCTCGCAGAGGCTCTGGGCGCCTCACCCCTGATGGTCGGCGACTCGCGCCGCGAGCACTGACAGATCAAAGGCCGCTAACGAAGTGGATCGATACCGGTTTGACGAGCGGGCGGCCCACGTCGAGTTGGATCTGGGCGTGGGCCTGGAGCGGAATGTCACGCGGGTTGCCGTCGTAGAGCTTGCCGTCGTAGATGGCGGTGACCGCTCCGCTGGCCGGCCCGACTCTCGCCGGCCCCAGCGGCTGCCCCCAGATGTCGAAGAAGTCGCCGAGCGTGAATGTGCGCTGGACCGGGGACTCGATGTGGATGATCCCGTCGGCGGCGTGGGTGTGCAGCCAGTACAGGCAGCTGCCGCCCCCGACAAATGCGCCCTGCGGAGTGTTCTGCACCTGTGCGTTTGGGATGCCGATGCCGTAGGGCACTTGGCGGGCGGCACCGTCGACGAAGATCGTTAGATGAGCGTGGATGTGAAACAGGGACTGCTCGCTGCCCTGGCACTGGATGCCGTCGACGGTCTCGCCTCTGGCCGCCGATCCGGTGCCGGCAAGCGCCTGTGCCTGGAAGACTGGGATCCCCTCGGGGCTCAGCGAGGTTGGCTGCGGAGGGGCAGTGAGGTGACCCAATGAAGCGAGCGAGCTGAGCTTGAGCTTCGGTGCAGACCCCCGCGTGCTGAGCCGCTGCGCGATGCTCGGGCCGCCGCTGGCGATGGTGCTCACAATGACGATCGCGACGATTACGATCGCCGCCGCGCCGCCGCCGGCGAGCATGAACAGGCGCTTGCGGCGCGTGGCCTCCTCGAACGCCGCTTCGCGAGCCAGACGCTCTTGTCGTGCACGCTCCTTCTGTTCCTTGCGGCTGGCCATCGGCGGTCGAGATTACTACAGTGGCTAGCAGGTCGACGCTCGCGGGTTATGGGGCACCTCGTCCTCCTGTTCCGTCCAGAATCGCGTCGGCTCCTCGGTTCACCTACTATTCCCTGTAGAAGATGGTCCGGAACTTCGCCCGACGACGCCCGCCTGCTGTCCTGTGCGTCGCGGCGTTGGCGTTTGGGGCGCTCATGCTGCTGCGGCCCGCGCCGGCGGCCGCGCACGCGTTCCTGATCCGCTCGACCCCGACCCAGGGCGCTCGGCTCGCGCGCGCGCCGCGGCAGCTCACACTGGACTTCAGCGTGGCCGTCGTGCCCACGGCCACGCGGGTCTCCGTGCGGGACGCCGCGGGGGCCCGCATCCCGCTGTCGCGTCCGACCGTCCAGGGGAATGTCGCCGTTCAACGGTTGCCCACTGCCACGCGCGGCGTGTACGTCGTGTCCTGGCGGGTCGTTTCCAGCGGTGACGGGCACCTTACCGTTGGCGAGTTTGCGTTCGCCGCGGGATCGGGCGCGGTGCTACCTCACGTCCTAGCCTCAGGTGCGCAGATTGGTTGGGGGCAGGCTGTGGCGAGTTGGCTGCTGTTCGCCGGCCTGGCGCTCGCACTCGGCGGCACCGTCAGCGAACGCGCGGTGTGGCGGATCCAGGCAGGTCGGGGGGATCCCATAGCCCCGGCACCGGTGCGGATCGGCATCGCGCTTGCTATGGCGGCGTCGCTGGCGCTGATGCTGCTGCTGGCCCATGCGATCGCGGGTGGCGGCATCCTGCCCGCCTTTAGCTCCCTGGGGGCCGCACTTCGGTCGCGGTCGGGGGCGCTGACGCTGCTCTTGTTTGCCGCGCTAGTAGTGGCCGCCTGGATCGGACTCTGGCGACGGCAAGCAGCCGTCGCGCCGCTGATTGCGGCAATCCTCGCCACGGCCTGGCGAGGTCATTCCGGAAGCTCCGGGCACGCATGGGCCGTTGCCGCCAACACGGTGCACCTTACGGCCGCCGCAGTGTGGACGGGCGCGCTCGCGCATCTCGTGCTCGTGATCAGCCGGGGCCGCCGTGCGCTGACGGCGCATGAACTCCACGAGCCCCTGCGGCGCTACGCCCGGCTGGCGCTGTGGACGGTGAGCGTGATGCTCGGCGCCGGCGTGATCACCGCCCTGGCCGAGTTCCAGCACGTTGGGCAGCTTGTCGACACCAGTTACGGGAACGTGCTGCTGGCCAAGGGCGCCCTTGGCGCGCTTGCCCTCGCCACCGCGCTGGCAGCGCGCAAGCGGGCCCTGCCGTCTAATTCAGGACTGCGCCTGCCGCTGCTACGGCGCCTGACCCGAGGGGAGCTGGGCCTGCTCGCTGGCGTGTTGCTCGCCGCCGGCGTACTGGCCAACACGGCGCCACCGCAGCCCGCTGTCGCGGCATCGCCGGCCGCGGCCCGTCGCGCCCGCGCGCTGCTGGGTCCGCCCCCGGTAACTGGGCCTACGCTCCAGCTTGCGGACCTGGCCGGCCAGCTGGTGGTCGGCGTCACCGCCACCTCAGAGGAGCTGCGCTTTGCGGTGCTCCCGCCGACCGAGACGCCGGGACCCGGCATCCGATTGACCGCCAACGCCGTCGCGCCGGGCACAGGACCGGCCGGAGTCGACCTGTTTCCCCGGCCTTGCGGCACGACCTGCTTCACGCTCCACTACGCCCTGCGCCGCGGTATCACCGCCCTCACCGTGACGGCATCGGACCCGCCGTGGAAGGGCGGGTCTGCACGAATCGAGATTCCGTGGCCGCCAGGACCCAATCAGCCGGCGCTGCTGGCGCGCGTGACGCAGACGATGCGAGCGATCCCCCGGCTCGCGCTCACCGAGACCGTCACCAGCGGACCGGGCAGCCACGTGCTCCCCGACCATACGATCGTGAGCGGCCAGGACCTGATCAGTCAGGTCGAGGCCTACGCCGCCGGCGCCAGCGACGTTCACATCCTGCGCCGCCACGACGGTCAAACCGAGCTCGCCTTCGCGCTCCCGGCCTCCGAGATCTGGTACCGGATGACGATCGATAGCCATGATCGCGTCCTGCGGGAGACGATCGTCGACGCGCCAGCCCACCTGATCCGCAACAGCTTCCGCTACCCACCGTTCCGCCGGTGAGCCGGCCGCGGCACCACCCTGAAGTTCCCACCGCCCGCGCTCAGCGGCTCGCGCCCGCCTGCGGTGTCTCGATCGACGTGCCGAAGCGCTGTAGCCGAGCCGCGAGCTCGGCTTGACGGCGCTCGAGCACGATCAGCTCATCCTGCAGTCGGTCGCTGACCGAAGACGACGGTTGAGACGGTGGGCAGCAGGCTGGACGTCGCCCGCGGCGATGCTGCCACCACATGTGCGCCGGGCACAGCGAAGCCGCCACCAGCGCTAGCAGGCCAAACAGCCAGTCGCTCACGGCTGCTCGTCGTAGCCGACGGCGGTTGCCCGCCGGCCGCTGTCGAGCCGCTCGATCTGCTGACCGAGGCGTTGGTGCTCCTCGCGCAGCACCTCCAGGGATGGATGGGGGGATGTCTCGGCCACCGGAACGTGGCTCTGAGTCGGCTGCTGATTGGGGCGGCTGCGGTTGCCGCGCATCATCATCCACATCATCGCTCCCATGCCCACGGGGCATGCGAGAAACGCGAGCGGAGTCAGAATCGAGCTGATTGTTGCGATCTCCACGAGACCTCCCGTCGTTTGTTACGACGAAGTGTAGTACGCCGGAGTCGAGGGGTTGATGACGCTCACGAGTACACGGCCATTGGGGGGCGGACGCTGCCGGACAAGCACTGGGCTAAACGGCTCGCGCGGCGAGCATCGACGAAAGCTACCTCGCATCAGGCGATTCAGTGGCACGTTGGCGATCTACGCTCAACGTGATCGTCTGGTCGTTCGCCATCCCCATCAGAGTGTCGGCTCTACACGCTCTGGAAGAAGTTCAACCCGAAGTGCCCGAGAAGGTGCTGGGCTTGGATGTTCAGCTGGAAGAGTTCGCCGGTGATCACCAGGTATCCCATTCCAACCATCACCAGTCCGGAGCCGATCTGGATCGCGGCATAGTGGCGCTTGAAGAAGGCGAATGCCCGCGTGGCCGTGTTGAACGCGATCGCCGTGAACAGAAACGGGAGCGCGAGGCCGGCGGAGTACATCGCCAGCAGCAGCCCCCCCTTGGCGGTCCCCGGAGCGGTTGCGGCCAGCCCGAGGATCGCCCCCAGGGTTGGGCCCACGCACGGCGTCCAGGCGATCGCAAAGGCAGCTCCCGCCAGCACCGGTCCCCCACGGCCGGCTCGCTCGAGCAGCGCGTGCGGGCGGAACTCGCGGTTGAGACGGACGATGAACACCGACCCGACGAACAGCGCGCCCATCGCGATGATCAGGACACCCGAGATCCGCTCCAGCGTCGTGCGACTCGCAAATAGCCACGATCCGATCGCCGTGGCCGCGAGCCCTGAGAGGATGAAGATCATGGAGAAGCTGGCGACGAACAGCACGCTCCGGGCCATGACCCGACGGTCCACCCTCCCGGTCATGGCCTGACCGGGGCGGGCGCCGCACACGGTGGCCAGATAACCGGGGACGAGAGGCAGGCAGCACGGCGAGACGAACGACACGACTCCGGCGGCAAACGCCAGCAGCAGGCTCGGGCTACCAATCATGCCAATAGACGCGAATCAACGATCCGCAATCGTAGCGAGCAGGTTTCTGGCTTGCGCGCCCGTAGGCCCGGTGGGATCGAGCGCGATCACACGCTTGAGCTGACGCTGCGCCTGGGCTGGATTCCCGGCTCGCAGCAGCACGGCGCCGAGGTGCAGGTGCGCCGCGGGGAGCGACGGTTCATGCGACAGGGCTTGCCGCACGCCAAGCGCTGGAGCGAGGTGTCCCGCGCGCGAGAGCCCAGCCGTACTGTTCGCGGACGTTGCCCGCCCCGGGGCAACGTGGCTGTGGCTTGCTCGTACAGCGGCAGCGCGAGGGCAAGCTGGCCGCCCTCGTCGAGCCCCAACGCCTGGTCGAACAGCACTGTCCCTCGGGCTAGGGCCGGTGGGAGGCGCGGCGTGGGTGCGAACGGCGCCGCGCGCAGTGACCGGTCGGGCGAAGCGCCCGGTCTCCCATGGCATAGACGCCTAACGACACGATCAGCACGGCGAAGGTGATCAGGAAGCGCCGTACGCCGGGCCGGGGCCACGCGCCGCCAGCGCCTTGCGACGGTCGTGGACCGAGCCATTTCGGGTGGTGCTAGCGCGCCCACGTCTCCCGAGGCTGATAGCGCACACCTGCGCAGCTGAGACAATGTTGTGGTCACGGTCACCCTCACTTTGCTGCGATCCAGCATAGTAGCCAATAGATGGCACCAGGGGTGATCGCCTATCCTGGGCGAGCAGCCGTGATGGCCTTCAGTCGATGTGCCCTCCGCATGAGGGGGATATCCTTGGTCCGATGCCCCGTTCGCGGACGCCAGAGCCGCTGCCGTCACTGTACGAGCTGGAGGCCGAGATCATGCAGGAGGTGTGGCGCCGGGGCGAGACGAACGTCAAGCAGGTGATGGAGGCGCTCAATCAAGTAGCGGCGACTCCGCGTGCCTATACGACCTACATGACTGTGATGCAGCGGTTGCACAAGAAGGGGCTGCTCGACCGCACGCGCACCGGTCGCAGCGACACTTACGTGCCGACTCTCTCTCAGGGGGAGTACCGGGAAGGGCGTGCGCGGGCGCAAGTGGCCGGGCTGGTTCAGGAGTACGGCGACGTGGCGCTGGCGCACTTCGCGCGAGCGCTCACGTCCGCCGATCCAGCCACCCTCCGCCGCCTACAAAAGCTGGCTCGCGATGAGCTCTAACGCGAACCGGTTGTTCAGGCTGAACGGCGCTCTTGCGCTGGCGGGCGTTCTGGTCGCGCTCGCCTCGATGGCCGTCGCTCTGCGCGCCATGTCGTTCAGCGTCCCGTCGGCGGCGCGGGCATTCGCGGCCTGCCGCTCTTGGCTGACCACCCTGGACCCTGTTGGGCTACTGGCGATGGCAATCGGTGCCATCGGCATGATGGTGATCGTCCGGACGCTGAGCTCGGCACTGCGTCTCCAGCGTTCCACGAGCAGGTACCTACGGTCGCTGCAGCCCGTCGAAACGCTTCCCGGTTACCCGCCGGTCGAGGTAGTGGCTGACGCTGCTCCACAAGCATTCTGCGCGGGGCTGCTGCAACCTCGCATCTACATCTCGACCGGCGCACTCGAGCGGCTGAACCGAGACGAGCTGCGATCCGTCCTCGCCCACGAGACCCATCACACGTGCGTCCGAGATCCATTTCGCCTGCTCGTCACCCGGGCGCTCGGGGACGGTCTCTTCTTTGTGCCCGCGATGCGGCGGATGAACCGTGACTACGCAATGGTCTCGGAGCTCGCCGCCGACGAGGCGGCAGTTCGCGCCGGGGGCGGTCCCCAGCCGCTGGCTTCGGCGATGCTCACGTTCGGCGAGGCCGGAGACCCTGCCGTAGTCGGTGTCTCCACTGAACGGGTCGATCACCTGCTGGGCGGCTCTCCGCCGCTGCTGCCGCTCCGGCTCCAGGTCGCTGGTGGACTCACTATTGGGGTCTTGATGCTTGCGGTGCTTTTGGTGGCACATGCGACCGCGACCGCTCACATCAGTTTGATGTTGCTGCTGATGCAGAGCTGCGGGCCGTTCATGCTCGCGTTCCCGGCTCTTCTGGTCGTCGCCGCGGCCCGCGCGTGGGTGAGCCGGTAGGCGGTCGGCATCCGGGCCAGCAGCTCCGCAGGCTGCAACGCCGGCGCCGTTTCGCAGTCGTATGCGAAGCGCGAGTCCATCGCTTCGCCGACGATCAAAGGACGCACAATGGGAGGGGCCTTCGGAGTCTGATCCCGCTCAACGTCGCCACCTTCAGTTCGAAGGGCTCGATCGCCCTCGGGGTGCTCGCGGTTGGGGTGGCGGCCGCGTCCGAACCAGCCTCACGGACCTCGAGGCGATCCTGTCGGCGTGCCGTCCTTCGCTTCCTCTGAGCGCACGTGCTCGAGGAACAGCAGACGCCCGCCGGCGTCCAGGGAAGCCTGATCTCAGCCGCCCGCCTGAGGATCGGGAATCGTGCACAACACGATTTGTGGCCACCACCGTGTTGAAGTTCGCCTCGCGAAACGGCAGCTGCTCGTCCGCGCCGGCACCACCTCGACGTGGCGCGACGGGTGGAGATGAGTTCGGCCTGGGTGAGGTTGAAGCGCCCGGCAGCGTTCGGCAGTGGATAGCTTGCGCTCGAGCCGTCGACCCAAAGACGATCAGACAGCTTGCCGGGCCGATCGGGAGGGTACCTAGACTCGCGACCTGCTCCGACACTCCGTCGTCGGATCTGACGATACGGAGGCCAGCGCGGATGTCTTCGATCTTGTGCGTGGAAAGGTTGTCCATCACCCAGGTAGATCCGTCGATCGCCGGGGTAGTGGGCACGTGGTGGCCGGAAGCAGTTGAGCACCTCGCCGGTGTTCTTGTGCGCCCGCAGCTCGCCGTCGGAGCGGTCCTCATGCACGTCGTAGGCTCCGAACGGACAAGCATTCCGGCGAAATTCGGGATCGGCCGGCCAATGCCGCCAGCGGTTCCCGATCTTGCGGCTAATCCAAATCAGTCGGCACGCCTCGCCGTTGTTGACGCCCCGGGCGATCAGCTGCCGCTTCGCCGCCTGAACCTCTGAGCGCTCTCGTCGTCGTCCCGTATTACAGCCTCCACAGCAGCGTTTGGTGTTGCAACGTCACTGTAATCCGCCCCATCACTCTCACTCCGGTTTCCACGAGCCAACGCCGATCCGCGGCATCCGCAGCTATAACTCCCACCGGCGGATTGCCTAGCGTTTTGGACGTGGGCGCCGTGCACCGCACTGCACGTGTGGTGCGGGTGGTACCGGCTCATGGTGCTCGCGCGTTCGGGTTGGTTCCAGCTACTATGCGGCATCGTGGTGCTTCGGCGCGCAGCTGACGTGACGGTTCAGATCGGGTGGCGAGCCATACGTCACACGCGCATCACGCGGGCTGTGCTGTGTGCGTTGTCGACCCAGGCTAACCAGCGCGATTCAGATGACGGGTCCAACGAGCTCCCTCCGTTCGGGACCAGTCGCTGGTTTCGCTGGTCGACGTTCGCCCAGACCGTCTGGCTGATCAGCGCGCACCACACAAACGACGATCCAGCGCGGTCATTGAACTGATGGATCCGGGAACACCGGTGTGGTGGATCCTCCACATCGACACCCGCGCCGACCTCGCGTGGTACGCGACGCTCGTCACTCCTCGGTACACCGAGGTCGAGGCGATCCGATCCTTCAATACTCGGTTCGAGATTAGGGCGCCCAGCTTTTCCAAATGAACACCGAGCCACCACCAGACGACCTCTCACGGCCCGCGCGCCTATCATGGCTACTCCCGCTCACAGCCGTGGCAGTCGTGACCGGGTTCATTGCGCTTCTGGCCTACGGGCTGCTGGCACAGGGGTCTACAGGCACAATCGAGGCCGCGCTGGCACGTGGCCAGACGCCGGATGCGCCCGCTTTTCGGCGACCAGTGCTCGTCAGCGGATCGCTCGGCCCGAGGTTCGGTTCCCGAATCGTTACGGCGCTCGAACGCGGCACGCTCTCGCTGTCGGACCTTCACGGTACCCCGGTGATTCTGAACATCTGGGCGTCTTGGTGCGTGCCCTGTCAGCTTGAGGCGCCAACACTTGAAAAGGCATGGCGACAAGTAGCCCGCCCCGACGGGGTGCTGTTCCTTGGCCTCGACCAGCAGGACGACCCGCGCGACGCGACGGCCTTCATCCGCCGCTACCGGATCAGCTACCCCAACATCCATGACCACGGAAATGACGTCACCGCTAGCTACGGCGCAACCGGCGTGCCGGAAACATTTGCCATCACAGCGCGCGGTCGGATCGTCGCGCACATCATCGGCCAGAGTTCCGCAAGACAACTCAAGGCCGCGATAGCCGCAGCCCGCAGCGGCCACATTAAAGGGACGACCTGAGCCGGGGGCTCTCCCACGCCGTCAGATTAGGCCTGTGCCGGCGCTGGTCATCCGATGCTCTCGCCCGCGCCGATTGCGCTGAACCGCGACGCGTTGATGGTCGCCGAGCACGTCGACACCACCGTCGCCCTTGAGGCGCATCAGGCCTCGTCCGACCTTCGGCGAGCGCGCCTTGACAAAGAACAGGACGCCGAGGCCTCATAGCACCGGCTCCCGGTCTTGCGCCGTTCTCCCGCCCAAGCAGAAGCCCTTGGCGGCGGACCAGCGAGACCTCCGAACACACCGCGCCTTTTCTTTCGGCTGTGGCCGATCTAGCACGTGTGGTAGTAGCCGGACGCAGACCCCGGCGCTCCGGCGACAGTCGTGGCAGTCTAGGTGCTGTGCCGTAGCTCGTTCGAACGCGGCTGATGGGTGTGGGAGTTTCCTTATCGTCGTCGACGAGAAGGGCGCGGCTCGCCGGAGCGAAGCGCCGACTCGCGCTCGAAGTATTCCTCGGCGGTGATCTCGCCTGCTGCGAGCCTGCGGTTCAGCAGAGTCCGGGCGTCATCGCCGGGAGGAAGGTGACGATGACCGCTCCGCATCGCCAAGGACGCAACCCCGCCGACCAAGGCAAGGAGCACCAAGAGTCCGATCAGCATCCACAGCGACATGAAACCCATCATCATGCCCTAATACTAGCTCCTTAATGCAGCTCCTATGCTGCGTAGTAATGGCCGCATGAAGACCAGAGTAGTCATATTGGGAGCGGGTTTCGGGGGTCTTGAGCTCGCGACCGCATGGTCGGAGGCGCTTGGCGACGAGGTCGACGTGACCTTGATCGACCAGCACGACGCTTTCGTGTTCGGCTACTCAAAGCTCGACGTAATGTTCGGCCGCACCCCGCCCGGCGCGATTCGCCTCGCGTACCGCGACATCGCCAAGCCCGGGGTGCGTTTTTTGCAGCAGGCGGTCACTGCGATCGACCCGGAAGTGCGGCGCGTGACCACCGACGGCGGTGTCCACGAGGCCGACGTCCTGGTCGTGGCGCTCGGCGCCGACCACGACTTGGACGCCGGGGCTCGCCAAGGGGGGCAACGAGTTCTACACCGTGGCTGGCGCCGAGCGCGTCGGGGAGCTGCTTCCCGCGTTCTCACGCGGTCAACTGATCGTCGGCGTCTGCGGAGCACCGTTCAAATGCCCTCCGGCGCCGAGCGAGGCGGCGCTGCTGCTGCATGACTATCTGTCAGAGCGAGGCGTCCGCGACGATTGCGAGATCTCCTTCGTGCTTCCGCTCAGGAGCTCGGGATGCTCAGCCCGGCAGACTACAAGGCCGCTGCTCGGTGCTGAACGAGTACATCAAGCAGATGATCAGCATCAACAACTCTCGAGTGTCCACCGGGGCGGGGGGAAGTCCACGTTGTCGGGATCAATGCACAGTCATGGGTCGACAGCGTCGGAGCCTGGCGTGACCCGTCGTCCTTTGACAGGGCGCGCGCCTACCGCGCGTGTCGTCGTGCGCCACCGGGGCGCACCTGCAGCGGATGCCCGGCTCTGGCCGCGGAGATCCCCGCACTGAGCTGGTTGGCGGACGCGGTTCCGATGATGTGAGCGACGATGTCCCCTTGGGCGTCGATGAAGAAGGTGTCGGGGACGCCGGTGGCTCCGTAGTTACGCGGGACATCGTTTCCGGCGTCATGAAGATTCGGATAGTCGATCCCGTACTGGCGCAGGAAGCCGCGCGCATCCCCAGTCGTATCCTGCTGATCGAGTCCGAGGAACAAGGTCCCGCCCGGGCGCCCTTGGTGTTCCCAAGTGCGCTCGAGCAGCGGCGCCTCCTGCTGACACGGCACGCACCACGACGCCCAGATGTTAAGCACGATCGGGACGCCGCCAAGCGCGTGCAACCCGACGTATGGTCTCTCCAACGCTCCGCTGACCGACGGGGTGAAGGCATGGCCGAGGCTGCCTCGCCGCAGGACCTGGAGGCGGAACGCGGGAGCCGCGGTATGTCCCTGCGCCAGACGGGCCGCCTCGCCGCCGGGCGCCCGGGTGCGCAGACCAAATGCGGGTCTTGTGACGTGTTCGTGGGTCATTTCACCCGGTCTGGGAGTGGCGGGCAGAGCCCGGATAGCGTGAGCATCGCGAGTGCGATCAACGCCGCAGCGCTGTGAAACCCGTAAGCGCGTCTGGTGATCAGCCGGATCTGGGTGTTGATCTGTTCGACTCGGGCGTTGGACAGTCCGAGGCGGACGGCGGCGAGGATCCCGTCACGTTGGGCTTTGATCGTCCGGGCGAGCTTGGTGAACGCTGGCAGGCGACATCGCCGAGCCCAGCACAGCCAGCCGTCCAGCAGCGCCTCGGCTTCCTCGGGACTGTCGGCCCGGTAGATCTGGCGGAGTTGTTCCTTGAGCAGGTACGCGCGGTAGAGCGGCCCGTTGAGCTTCTGGATCACCGCGAGCTTGGCCTGCTGTTTGTCGGTCAGGTTCTCGGGGTTTTTCCACACGCAGAACCGGGCGCCTTTGAGGTCCTTGGCGAGCGTCAGGTTCTTCTCCCGGCGAGCCTCGCGCCACAGCTCACGGCGGACCTCGTCCAGCGCGTCGCTCGCCAGCTGAACAACGTGGAACGGGTCCACGCACCGCTCGGCCTGGGGGACGGCCTCAGCGACCGCCGAGCTGATCCAGCCGGCCATGTCGCAGGACACCGATTCGATCTCTTTGCAGCGCTCTTCGCCCAGGGTGGCGAAGAACACAAGGACTGTCGCGCGGTCACGGCCCGGGGCGGCCCACACCAGCCGGCCGGTGTGGTGATCGACTACGACGGTCAGGTATCTCTGACCGCGTCGGTGCGAGATCTCGTCGATCCCGATGCTCCGCAGGCCCGACAGAAGATCGACCTTGAGGCGCTGTTCGTTGCAGACGCGTTCAACGATCCGTCCGACGCTCCGCCAGGAGCAGCGCATCAACTGAGCGACTGCACTCTTGGAACAGTTGACAGCCAGCCACGCCACCTGGTCCTCGAACGCGCGCGTGAACCCCGAATCGTGGCGCGCCCACGGCACCCTCGCGACGACCACGCCGTGACGAGAACAGCGCACGCGTGGCGCGTCGGCCTCGATCCAGCAGAACGACGTCCCGAGATCCAATCCGCGCCAGCGCCGCCGCCCGCCACCACGATCGAACCGACCCGAACGCCGTCCACAGATCCCGCACCGGTCCCGCTCGCGCCAGCCCGGCCGGACCGCCACGACGACCTCTACCCCGTCCCCAGCGTCGTTGACCGTCACGTCCTCGATCACCGCTCCGCGCAGCCCAAGCAGCCGCGCCCATACCCTGATGCTGCGCACGTCTCGTTTCGCCTCCTGAGATTTCCAGCCCTGAAGAAGCCGGAAAGCCTAGAAGCGACGGGGCGTGCGCCCCTATCTCAGCCGGTCACTGCACCCACGAAGACGTCACAAGCGCCCCAAATGCCAGCAAGGCGATCAACAGCACCGCGGCCGCCGAACCCGCCGCGAGGAGAATGAATCGCTGCCGGACGCGGACCGGCAAGTCGGCGAGATCCTGACGAGCGTCCGGTGAACGACGTTCGTCACCTGGGCGAGGCGTCTGTGAACCGAGTCTCATGCTTGTGGTGATCTAGCGCGGCGATGAGTGTCGGCGGTCACGTCACACACCACCCATAGTCGAAATATCATACCGTGGGTCACCAGCGGTGATGCCGTTTAAGAGCGGTTACAGGCAGCCGCCTGAGTTTGCTTGTCTGCCGCCGCCGGCGGAGATAGGATCGCGCCTGTGATGAGCAGGTTCCGTGGTCGGTAGCCCGAGCCTGCTGCTGGCACTGGCGGCGGGGATCGTGTCGTTCGTCTCTCCGTGCTGCTTACCCTTGGTTCCCGGCTATCTTGCCACGGTGTCGGGCACGGGAGCCGACGAGCTGCGAAATGGTGGCTTCGACCGACGGGTCCTCGGTCGAAGCCTGCTCTTTGTCGGGAGCTTTTCCACGATCTTTGTTCTCTCGGGGCTTGCCGCGACTGCGCTCGGTTCATGGCTGTTCACCAACCGACCGGCGTTCGAGCGGGTCTCCGGGTGCTGATCATCCGATGGGAGTGCTGTTCCTGGCCTCCGTGTTCGTCCTGCGCCTCAATCGTGAGTTTCGCCCGCCCGCACTGCTCCAACGTGCGGGCCGGGGCAGCCCCGTCGTCGCCGGAGCGGCGTTCGCGCTCGCCTTGGACACCCTGCGTCGGCCCTACGCTGGGGGCGATTCTCGGGCTCGCCACCACGGCGGGCGGGACAGCTAAGGGCGGGCTGCTGCTTGCCGTCTACTCGGCCGGACTGGCGTTGCCGTTCCTGTTCTCTGCAGTTGCTTTCAACGCAGCAACACGAGCATTTACTTTCTTCAAACGCCACTACTCCGCGATCCAGGTCGGCTCAGGACTGGTGTTGATCGGGATGGGGTACTTGGTACTCACCGGGGAGCTGTTCCAGCTCAACATCCAGGCACAGCAGTTCCTCAGCCACTTCAACCTGAACTTCTTCCAGAGCGTCTAGGCGTCCCTACCTCGACAAACTGAACCCCTGGGACTGCGCTGGCCTCGCGCCTAACCGCCTCCTCTCAGTGTCTGCAGTGCATCCTTGACACTGGTACGTCTTCATTGCTTTTGGCTACGGCTTCGCCGACAGGGCTGCGCCGAGCTTGTTGGCCTGAAGTGAGAACGTGTAGATGTCAGACTGCGAAGCGTGTAGCTGTTTCACTCCGGCTCTCAGCAAGCCGGCAGCCGTTGCGCGAACATTGCCCCTCGAACCTTCGAGCGCCCGACGTACAGCTTGGGCGAGGGTGTGCTGAGCGAGCTCCCCGAGTGTGACCGACCGGCCGAGCTGCGCGGTCAGGCTGGCCAGCTGCCCGGGGGTGTTCTGACGGGTGGTGCTGAGATGCAGCCTGTGCTGGGCGTCGGCAAGCTTGTTCTCCGACTGGTGCAGAGCGGCGAGCAGGTGATGCAAACCGCGCGATGGCAAGCCGTTGCTCAATGCTGCATCGACCCTTATCGCTGAGTCGTAGGAGAGCACGATCGGGATGACAGTCTGCTGCCATCCGCTGAAAGCGGATTGTTCCACCGTTTGAGTTGCGCGGGTTCCGCTCGCCAGCCCGGCGACCCCGGCGCCGATGTGGGGAGCGGCGGCGGCGACGATGAACGCTGCGGAGAGTAGCCCGATGTTCGACCATGCGGTCATCGAGCGCCACAGTGACCGTCGCGAACGACCCCCACCCCGGAGCATCCGGTGGAGGAGTGCGACGCCCAACAGCGAGATCAGGCCTGCCGCTGCGCCAGTGACGAGCGCAGTCAGCAGCGCTGCTGGTGATCGGTAGCCCGTAGCTGGCCGCTGTAGGGTGGCGTCTGCCAGGGCAGCGATGAGGAGCACGCCGACCAGGGCTGCGATGGCGGTGAGCCCGGTAGCCGAGCGGGTGGCGCGTGGCCTTGACGGCGTCCGTGGATAACCAGCTTCATCGTCGGGGATGCGAGAGGCAGGCCGGATCCCAGCCGACTCAACCCGTGAAGGTGGGAGACGTGAGCCGTCGTTCATCTGTAGAAGTTCCTCAGCTTTACGGATGAGGCAGGGACGAGACGCACAGAGCGGGTTGCGACAGTCATCCGCCGGTGAGCATGCGCGCATGGTCGGCAAGGTTCACGAGCGGCTCTGCGAGGAGCCCGAAGCCGACGGTCGCGGTCGTGGCGACGACGAGCGCGAGGGACAGCGGCGCCGAGCGCCGAGCGGGGAGAGAAGCCGGGTCGGGCGGGTCGAGGATGGCTGGCGCGATGACGCGTAGGTAGGGGTAGAGCGAGACGACCGTGTTGAGGATGGCGATGACGGCGAGCCATGCCTGGCCGGCGCCGATTGCGGCCTTGAACACTTCGAGCTTGCCGAAGAAACCCGAGAGCGGCGGGAGGCCGAGCAGCGACAGGAAGGAGAGCACGAGTGCGGCGGTCCACCAAGGGTGGCTGCGCCCGAGGCCGCGGAAGGCGTCGAGGTCGGCCGAACCACGCTCGCGCTGCACCGCTTGTACGACAGCAAACGCTGCGAGATTAGTGGCGGCGTAGGCAAGCGCGTAGTAGACGAGGGCGGCGAGGCCTAGATGGGAGTGGCCGAGCGCGGCCACTCCCATCAGCAGGTAGCCGCTTTGGGCGATCGAGGAGTAGGCGAGCAGGCGAACGACGTTGCGCTGCGCCACGGCGGCGAGGTTGCCGAGCGTCATCGTGGCGGCGGCGATCACGGCGATCGCCGTTGGCCACCCGACGGTGTTGTGGGGCAGTGCGAGCATCATCACTCGGGCGAGGGCGATCAGCCCGGCGAGCTTGGGCACGACCGAGAGGTAGGCGGCGACCGGCAGCGGCGCGCCGTCGTAGGCGTCGGGAGTCCAGAAGTGAAACGGGACCAGAGCCGCCTTATAGCCGAGCCCGACCAGCACCAGGGTGGTGGAGGCGATCACGGCGACGGCCGGAGCGTGCGGAAGAGCACGGCCGATCACGGCGAAGCTGGTCGAGCCGCCGAGGCCGAACCACCAGGAGAGGCCGTAGACCATTGCGGCGCCTGAGACGGTGCCAAAGATGTAGTACTTGATCGATGCCTCGCCCGCCGTGGGCGAGGCGCGCCGGTAGCCGGTCATCACGAACGTCGCGAGGCCCAGGGCGGCCAGCGCCAGCGCCAGCAGTGCGGCGTCGGCGGCGGCGCCGAGCACTACGGCGGCCAGCGAGGCGAACGCCAGCATCGCGTAGAGCTCCCCCTCCCGATCAGTGCCGGCGACCGCGGGGCGCAGCAGCGCTACACAAACGGCGCCGACTACTCCGACCAGCGCGGTGAACACAAGCGAGAGCCCGTCGACGGCGATCGTGCCGGACATCGTGAGGCGAAACCCGCGGTCGAGCCACACGTACGCGGCCAGGCCGGCGGCGGCCAGATGCATGGCTCCCACCCACCATGCGACGAGCGCTTGGCGGCGGTGGGGGAGCACGATGGCCAGCAGGACCGCTCCGGCTGCCGCGAGCGTCAGCGCGCCGATCGGGGAGAGCCAGACGAGCTCCTTGAGCATCTCATGCTCGGCGCGCTGGGCTTGGGTGAAGGTGCCGCCGTTTGGGCTCATCTAGAGCCCGCCGGCGAGCCAGTGGGCAGAGTCGATCACGTAGAGCACGAGGCGGGGGTAGAGCCCGAGTGCAACGAATAGCGCAACCAGCGGTGCGACCGCCATCACCTCGCGGCGGCGAAGGTCGGGAAGCCGCGCGAGGCGCTCGGGCAGCTCGCCCATGAAGGCTTGCTGTAGCGCGCGGAGGAACAGCGCGGCTGTGAGCACGATCCCCACCACTGCGACTGACGCGATCGCCGGGTAGACGTCGAAGGTGCCGAGGAAGATCTCAAGCTCGGCGGGGAATTGGGCGAGCCCGGGAAGCCCGAGCGAGGCGAAAAATGCCAGGGCGGTCAGGCTGCCGTACCAGGGCATCGCGCGCAGCAGCCCCGAGAGCTGTCGCAAATCGCGCGTATGGGCCCGCTCCTTGATAAACCCGGCGACGAAGAACAGCGTGCCGGTGACCAGGCCGTGGGCGATCATCTGCAGCACCGCGCCATCGATCGCGAGGTTCCTTGCTCGCCCGGAGATTCCCGTCGCGGCCGCGGCCGCGACGCCGATCACGACGTAGCCCATGTGGTTGATCGAGGTGTAGGCGATTAGCCGCTTCAAATCGCTCTGGGCCAGCGCCAGCAGCGCACCGTAGAGCGCTGAGACCAGCCCGAGCAGCGCCACCGCCAGCGCGTAGCGATGAAACGCCCCCGGCAGCATCTGCAGGTTCACCCGGATCAGCCCGTAGGCCCCCATCTTCAGGAGCACGCCCGCGAGCAGGACCGACCCGGAGGTCGGCGCCTCGACGTGTGCGGCGGGCAGCCAGGTGTGAAACGGGACCAGCGGCGTCTTGATCGCGAAACCAACGAAAAACGCCAGGAACACCAGCGACGCGCTGAGCCCGTCGCCAGCGAGCGGGTGCTCGCGCGCGAGACGGATCATGTCGAAGGTGTGCGGTGATGAGTCGAGGTAGAGCGCGATGATTCCGAGCAGCACCGGTAGCGAGCCGACCAGCGTGTAGAGGAAGAACTTGATCGCGGCGTAGCGACGGTTCTCCTCCCCCCACAGCGCGATCAGGAAGTACATCGCCACCAGTGTCAGGTCAAAGGCGACGTAGAAGACGACAAAGTCCTCAGCCAGGAAGAACGCGAGCGTCGAGCCCTCGAGCAGCAGCAGCATCCCGGCCGCCGCGCGCGACAGCGGCCGCGGACCGACGCCGTAGACGATGCTGACCGCAAACAGGACCACGGTGAGCGACGCCAACGCCAGCGACATTCCGTCCACCCCTACCCGCCAGGAGACCCCCAGCGTCGGGATCCAGGCGGCGTGCTCGACCAGCTGCATCCCCCGTCCGGTATCGAATCGAGCCCAGGTGACCGCCAGGCAGGCCAGGCTGACCGCGGTCGCACCGAGCGCCAGCAGCCGCGGGGCACCACGAGCGCAAGCTGGCAGCAGCGCGCACAGCAGCGCGGCCAGCAGCGGTACCGCGATCGAGAGGCTCAGCCACGGCATCAGCTAAAGCGCCGCCAATGCCACGATCACCGCAACCGCGACTGCGCCGAGCACCGCGTCGCGCAGGTACTCATACAGCCTCCCGGACTGAAGCCGACGGCTCGCCGCGCCGCCGCGACCAACCGCCGCGGCCAAGCCGTCGACGGCGGCATCGACACCACGGCGCTCGATCCACTCCGACGCGCGCGCGGCGGCAAGGGTGGCAGCAGCGGCGGCATCGACGCCACGATCGAGCCCGCGCAGCTCGAACGCCGAAAGCAGCCTGGAGGTCGTCGCGACCGGGACCTCGACCGCGAGGCGCTGCAGCGCCGGCGTGTAGAGCTGGTGCTCGGCGGCACCGCGCACCGCCGCGGGAACGCGCGGCGCGAGCAGCACGATCACGCCGCCGCCAACTAGCGCCGCCAGCGACAGCGCGAGGCTCTCGCCGGTGCTTGGAAGCGAGCGAGCTCCGAGCAGCCGCGCGAGCGGGCCGCCGAGCACACCGCCGCCCAACGAAGCGACGGACAGCGCCGCGACCCCGCAGAGCATCCACATCCGCCCGGCCCCCGTCTTTGAGCGCCCCGCCCCGGCGCGATCCCACAGGATCAGCGCCGGGCGCAGCAGATACGCTGAGCTGCCGGCGGCCGCCAGCAACACGAGCACGAACCAAGCCGTCCTCGGCTGCGCGGCAGCGACGATGTGATCCTTGCTCCAGAACGCCGCCAGCGGCGGGACCGCGGCGATCGACAGGGCGCAGATGACAAAGCCGGCGAACGCCGGCCGGTCGTCGCGTCCGGCGCCGCGCAGCTGCTCCAGCGCAACCGAGTCCCGACCGTGCTGGAAGACGCCGGTGGCCAGGAACAGCCCGGCTTTGCCCACTGCGTGGGTGACCAGCTGGAAGATCGCCACGGCCGGAGCACCCGCGGCGGCGGCAACGAACATCAACCCGAGCTGACTGGCGGTGGAGCCGGCCAGCACGCGCTTGAGGTCGCGCTGCGCCAGCGCGATCACCGCGGCCGCCACGGCGGTCACCGCGCCCACCCAGCCGACAAGCTCTAGCGGCCAACCGGCCAGCAGCATCCGCGAGCGCACCAGGAGATACACGCCCGCGGCGACCATCGTCGACGAGTGCAGCAGCGCGCTCACCGGCGTCGGACCTGCCATCGCCCCCGCCAGCCAGTTCTGAAGCGGCGCCTGCGCGCTCTTGCCGATCGCCGCCAGGACCAGTCCGGCTCCGACGATCGCGCCCAGCCCGCCCCCCGGCCGGAGCTGACCGAACGCCAGCGACCCCGTTGCGGTGAACAGCGCCAGCACCGCAAGATAGAACCCGACATCAGCGCTGCGGGTCGTCAGGAACGCCCGCACCGCCCCCGGGGGTGCCGCCGGATCCTCGCGGGTGTAGGCGATCAGGCGCGCCGAGAGTGCGCCGACGAGCTCCCAGAAGATCAGCAGAGCCAGGTAGCCGTCGGCCAGCACCAGCCCCTGCATCACCGCTAAGAACGCGAGCAGCCCCGACAGGGCCGAAGCCCGCCGCTCATCGCGGGCGAAGTAGCCGATCGAGTAGACCAGCACGACTGCGCCGACACCGGCGACGGTCGCGGCCATCGCGGCCGAGAGTGGATCGAGCCGCAGCCCCACTCCAAGGCCTTCGCCGGGCAGCCAGTGAAAGTCGCTGCTTGCCCGGCTGCCGGTCGCCGCGCCGGCCAATAGCAGAGCCGGAGGCACGGCCGAGGCAACAGCAACGGCGCCGGCTACTGAGGGGCTGCGCCGGCCGGTCAGCCGCACGACGAGCGCGCCCAGGCCCGGCAGCCCGACTGAGAGCCACAGCAGCACGGTCATCAGCCGCTCAGCTCCGTCAGGTCGTCGGCCTCTGAGGTGCGGCGGCTGCGGAACACGCTGACGACCAGTGCGAACCCGACCGCGCCCTCTAGTGCCATCAGCGTCATCAACACCAGCACGAAGAAGTCCCCGCTGGTGGCGTGCGGATGGGAGTAGCGCAGGAACCCCACGACGTTGAGCATCGCCGCCCCCAGCATCAGCTCGACACCCATGATGATCATGATCGTGTTCGTCTGGCCAAGCACTCCGTAGACGCCCACGCCGAACAGCAGCGCGGCAACCGCCAAAACGACCGGCAGCGAGATCAAGATCGCTCCTCCGGCGGGCTGTGTTCGCCGCTCTGCTCGTCACCGGCCGCCGGCAGACCGAAGCGGCCACCATGTTTGGCCAGCAGCACCCCGCCGACCATCGCTAGCAGAATTGTCATCCCGGCGAACAGGAAGCTGATCATCGAGCGGCCCATCACCTCAAAACCGATCGCACGAACGTCAGGCGCGCCACGGCCGACGACCCGCGCCGGCCAGTCGGTCAGCACCGCCACCAGCCCGAGCGCAGCCGTGACCGCCACCGCGACCGTCGCCGAGCGGCGCTTGTCGTGGGTCATGTCCATACCCATCAACCCCCCGGGGTCTGGCATGAACATGACCATGAAGAACACCATGATCACCATCTCACCGCTCATCATCAACAGCTGCAGAAACCCTAGAAAGCGACTGCCCAGGGCAAGGAACACCAGCCCCTCGATCGCCAGCGACGCGAGCAGCAGCAACCCGGCGCGCGCCATCGAGCTGGTGATGAACACGAACACGGCAGCCGCCAGCATCAGGCCCACGGCCGGCCAGAACACGATCGCGGTAGCGAGATCGCTCATCGATAGAACAACAACGTCAGCAGGCCTGCGTACACGATCGCCAGCATCGACAGCGGATTGGCGACCCTCCACGCCAACGACAGTGCCCGGTCGACCGCGACCCGCGGGAAACGCCGCCCAGCCCACAGCAGCAGCCACGCCACCGCCGCTGTCTTGAGGCCCATCCACACCGCCGGCGGCAACAGCGGCCACTCCCAGCCAGCCAGAAACAGCGCCGCCGTCATCCCCGAGACCGCCAGCAGCAGCACGCGCTGAGCCAGCGCCACGAGCGCCAGGTCAAGCCCTCGGTACTCGGCGAACACTCCGCCGAAAAGCTCCCCACCGGCCTGTGGCAGGTCAAACGGCGGCAGAAAGCAGACAGCTGTGACCGCCGGCAGCCACAACGCCAGCGCCAGCGGTTGTGCCACCGCCATCGGCACCGCGTGCTGAACGCGGACAATGTCGGTCGGGCGCAGGGACCCCGCGGGCGCCGCCACCGACGTGATCACCATCGCCAGCGGCATCGCGTAAGCCAGCATCAGCGCCACCCACCGGAAGCCACCGAGCACCGCCAGCGGCCGCCCCGCACCCCAGCCCGCCATCACCATTGCCGGCGTCACATACGCCAGCGCCGCGACGAACAGCAGCGCCCCCGCCTGCAGGTCAATCCCGCGGAACCCCGGCGCCCACGGAACCGTCGCCAGCGCCACCACCGAAGCTAGCACCAGCAGGGAGGGGGCGAGGTGAAACAGCGCGCTATCACAGCTCTCCGGCCGCTGCAACGGCGACCCGAGCATGATCCGCAGATCCCGCAATGCGCGTCCCGGCGCCGGACGCTGGCCCGCCACCAGCTGCTCAAGAAGCCAGACCCCGGGCGCCGCCGCCAACGCCAACCCGACCACCGCCAGCGGAGTGAAGTAGCTCACGGTCCCACCTGCCAACCCGAAAGATCAAAGGAGGCCAGCACCACCAGCGCGGAGCCCCACTCAAGCCCGACCGCCGCCCGGGAGGCCACCCGCAGCACCGCTTCCCGCCCCGGCGCATCGACCCTCAAGCAATCGCCGACGCGGCGGGCGCGCAGCGGCCCGCGCGGTCCCTCCAACGTCACCCACTCGGCTTGCGCATCGCCCCGCCCGGGCCGGCCGCTGTAGGCATGGGCCAACGACCCACGAGCCAGCTCGACCGCGGCAACCGACTCCGCGACGCGCAGCAACGTCCGGGCCAGCGCGTCTCCGCCCTGGCCCGAGACCGGTTCGAACCCCAGCTCGCGATAGAGCGGATCCTCGCTGCGAGCATCTCCACCGACACCCGAGGCCCTGGCAACCGGACCGGTCAGGCCGGCCGCACGTGCCTCGGCCGCGCCCACAACGCCTCGCCCCGCTGTCCGGCTGGCCAGCCGACGGCCGGCACACAGACGCTGCAGTCGGGCCAGAGCTTCGGACGCCAGCTCCAGCTCCCGTACAGCCGCGAGCTCGTCACCCGGTTCGATGGCGACAGCACCAACAGACACCCGATCCGCCCCTCCTTGGCGGGCCAGCGACGCTTGCGCAGCGAGCAGCGGAGCGACGGCGACACGCGTCGCTTTCACCAGTTCACCCCAACCCAGCAGCCGCGCCAAGCTGCGCAGCCAGGCCAGGTGACTGGTCGCCCGCTCGATCTCGACACGCACCATCCGCAGCCACACCCCGGCTGTGTCAGGCGGCTCGCCGGCAGCCGCCGCGCTCGCGAGCACGGCCGCCCAGGCACGCGGCTCAAGCGGATCGGGAGGCGGACCGCCCGGCTTCAGCCGGACGGCAGGCTGGCGCAGGAGCGCTCGCAGGGTGCACTGCGCCACCACATCCCCATCGAGGGTCACCTCGGCTACGAGCCCCGCCACCATCGGGCTCATCAGCGGCCCAAGCGAGACATCGATCGACTCCATCACCAAACCATCGCCAGACGGCTCGCCCGTGATCGCCATCATGTCCTCGTGGTCGCCACCGTCACCGTGGTCGCCACCGTCACCGTGGTCGCCACCGTCACCGTGGTCGCCGCCGTCACCGTGGTCTCCGCCGCCACCGTGGTCGCCATGACCGTGGCGGTGGTTGGCGTGGTCGTGCGCGCGATCATTTCCGTGCCCCACGTCCTCCTCCGCCGCAGCCACCGATCTCGCCAGCTCCGAAACTGGACGGTGCATGACCGGCGCCGTCGGAGCCAGCTCGCTCAGGCAGGCGGCCAGCGGCGCCCCCAGCACCGCCGGCATCGGGTCAGGGACCAGCACTCCCCGCACTGCTCCCCAGTCGAGCACGGGTTCAAGCCCATCCGACGCCGGGTCGAACCCCCAAACGAGCCACGACTGCTCGTCGGGAACGATCAGGGCCGGGGAGGCGGTACTCCGAGCGGCGGACGCTAGGACCACTCCAGCGCACCCTCACGCCAGGCGTAAAGGATTCCAAGTCCCAGGACCGTGAGAAAGAACCCGACCTCGCCGTAGGCAATCACGCCCATCGCGCGGAATACCACCGCCCACGGATACATGTAGGCCATCTCCATGTCAAAGGCGATGAACAGCAGCGCGAACGAGTAGAAGCGGACGTGGTACCGAGGCCACGACGGCCGCTCACCCGCACGAACTCTGCGCACGCCACGGCGCAGCAGCGTCGCCGCATACGCCGCCGCCAGCAGCCCAACGACGAGCGCCATCAGCACGAAGAGCAGCCCAACCGCCCTCACGTCAGCCAGTTGCTCCTGAGAAGGCCGCACCCACGTGACGCGCCTGTCGTGACGCGGGTGCGCGTCCCGCTCGACGGGCAACTGCCCCTCTGCCTCGCGGTGGCGGGTGCAGAGCGCGCGGAATCTCCATCAACGACGATGGCGCACTCGGCTGAGCAGAAGGTGTAGGCGTGCTCTTCGTGAGCGCGGTGCTCGCTGCCGTCAGCGGGTGGACGGCCAGGCGGCAGACAGGCTCGATCGTCGGAAGGCGCGCCGCGGCTGGTTGAGCGGCTAGCGTGAGCGAGAACAACGAGACCGGCTCGGCGACGTCCTTCGGCTGCTTAGCCTCGAGAGACCTGGTCGTGAAGCCGTCGCCGTGAGCGTCGGTCAGCGCCATGACGGCGAGGTCAGCGAGCACGAAGGTGGGCCAGAATGTGCTTCGCGGGCAGCTGACGGTCAGCACTGCACGAACCTAGCACACCCCCCTAGGGTATGGGCTACCATGTGCGACGTGAGCGAGGAACCCACGCCCCGGGGCTACTCCGCGACCAAGGATCAGCTAAAAGCCCGGCTGCGGCGGATCGAAGGGCAGGTGCGCGGGGTCGAGAAGATGGTCGATGACGAGCGCTACTGCATCGACATCCTCACCCAGATCTCCGCGGCTCAGGCAGCACTCGACAAGGTCGCACTCGGGCTGCTCGATCAGCATGCCCATCACTGCGTTCTCGGTGCCGAGGCGCTCGAGGATCGCGACGAGAAAACCAAAGAGATGATGGCGGCCGTAGGACGCCTGATGCGCCGCGGCTGAGTATCACGACTGCCCGGCGCCCCGCTGGATAGCTGGAGACCCAGAGGAATGTCGATCGCTGCTGCCCCTGGCGGGGGTATAACCTCCGGGCTCGTTGCCAACGTCGCCTCCGAGATACGTGCCGGCTGCCGGCCGTGCCGCCTTCACCGGGATCTATGACAGGGTGATGGCCCTCACGATGCGCGAGGGCGTCTGGCGGCCCGCGCTCACCCATGCCGTGCTCGAGAGTTTAAAGGATGGCGGTGTAATCGTCGATCTCGGCTGCGGAACCGGAACTCAGTCTCTTGCTCTGGTCCGCGAACGGCCGGACCTGCAGATCATCGGCATTGACGGCGACCCCGACGCGATCGCGATTGCCGCCCGCAAACCGGGTGCCGAAATGCTCGACCTCCGCCTCGGAGATGCGCGGGCAGTGGAACTCCCAGACGGTAGCGTCGATCGCATGCTGCTCGTACTCGTCCTTCACCACCTTTCGGGCGAGGGAAAACGCACGGTCCTCAGCGAGGCCAAACGCTGCCTGCGGGCGGACGGGCAGCTGCACATCGTGGACTGGGGCTCTCCAGCCGACCCGTTGTCCAGCGCCGGCTTTTTGGCGCTACAGCTGCTCGATGGCTCTTCCGGGACACAGGACCATCGGACCGGACGCTGGCACGAGCTTCTCGCTGCCGTCGGACTGGGGGAAGTGCAGATAGAACAGCGCGTTCGCACCCCGTTCGGCTGGCTGGAGCAGCTGTGGGTGAGCGGTAGCTGAGCCCGCGTGAAGTGCCGCGCTCAGCCGCCGGCGGGGTCGCTCCGGCTCCTTTGCTGCGATGCCTACAGGGCATCCGAACTGAGCATTCTCCGTAACTGCTCCATCCAATCGGTCGCATCGAGCCACAACAAGGCGGCTGGTAGGCGAAGCAGGATCGCGAGGCACAAAGGCATCGGACGGGCCTTCGGCGCGCCTCCCGGTCGCCGCGGCTCCCCACGTCAGTTGCGGACGCTGCGAAACTGCCGCAGGCGCAGGCTGTTGGTAACGACGAAGACGCTGGAGAGCGACATCGCGGCTGCGGCTGTCATCGGGCTGAGCACGCCAGCGACCGCCAAGGGAATCGCCGCCACGTTGTAGGCAAACGCCCAGAAGAGGTTGCCCTTGATCGTGCTCAGGGTGCTGCGTGCCAAGCGGACCGCGTCGACCGCCGCACGCAGGTCTCCCGAGACCAGGGTGAGGTCAGAGGCCTCGATCGCGACGTCTGTTCCCGTACCGATTGCGAGGCCGAGATCTGCCTGGGCGAGGGCGGGAGCGTCGTTGACGCCATCACCGACCATGGCCACGATCTCGCCCTGCTCCTGGAGGCGGCGGACCTCGGCTGCCTTGCCATCTGGCAGCACCGAGGCGAGGACCTGCTCGATTCCAACCTGGCTGGCAATTTGCCGGGCAACGCCGGATGCGTCACCGGTTAGCAGCACTGGTGTCAACCCGAGATCCTTCAGCTCTTGGATCGCCTGGCGGCTCGTTGGCTTGACGTTGTCGCTGACTATGAATACGGCGCGGGGAAGGTTTTCCCAGCTGACCTCGATTCCCCCAGCGCCGCGACCGACATGCACCTCTCGCCCCTCGACAACCCCGCTCACGCCCACCCCTGGCTGGTTTCTGAAGCCCTCTACCGCCGGTAACGCCCCGAATTCGGCGCGTGCCGCGGTCACGATTGCTCGGGCGACTGGATGTTCACTGGCTTGCTCAACCGCGGCAGCGAGCCGCAGCGCCTCGGCTCTCCCGGCGCCGTTCAGCGGGCGGACCGAGACGAGCTCAAGCTTTCCTTCGGTGATCGTGCCGGTCTTGTCCAGCACGATTGTGCTGACGCGGCGGGTCTGCTCGAGGATCTCCGGGCCTCTGATCAGAATCCCTAGCTGGGCGCCGCGCCCGGTGCCTACCATCAGCGCCGTTGGTGTCGCCAGCCCCATCGCGCACGGGCAGGCGATGATTAGAACCGCCACGGCCGCGGTGAACGCGTGCGCCGCACCGGCACCTGACAGCAGCCACCCCGCCCACGTGGCCAAGGCCAGGACGATCACGATAGGCACGAACACCGCCGCAACGCGGTCGGCGAGCCGCTGCACAGGTGCCTTTCCCGTCTGCGCCTGTGAGACCAGCCGGGCAATCTGCGCCAGCGCCGTCTCCTCACCCACACGAGTGGCCCTTACCAGCAGCCGGCCGTAGGTGTTGATCGTGGCGCCGGCGACATCGGATCCGGGAGATATCTCGACCGGTAGTGACTCGCCGGTCAGCATCGACTGGTCCACGGCCGAGTCCCCCTCTTCCACAACGCCGTCGGTGGAGATCTTCTCCCCCGGCCGCACCACGAACAGGTCGTCAACCGCCAACTGGTTGACCGGCACAAGCACTTCCTCTCCATTGCGCAGAACTCGTGCCTCCTTGGCCCCCAGTTCAAGGAGGCCCCGGATCGCCGCGCCGGATCGACGCTTGGCGCGCACCTCGAACCAGCGTCCGAGCAGGATCAGCGTCGTGATCACCCCAGCCGCCTCGAAATACGTCTGGGCGGGGATCCCGCCAATCAGCACGACAGTCGACCAGGTCCACGCCGCGACCGTTCCCAGCGACACGAGCGTGTCCATGCTCGCACTCAGGTGACGCGCGCCCACGACTGCAGCCCGGTGGAAACCAAACCCGCACCACCACACGACCGGTGTCACCAGCGCCAGAGCCAGCCACTCCCACCCCGCGAACTGGAGGGGCGCGACCATCGCGACCAGCGCCACGGGCACCGTCAGCGTGACCGCCACCGCCAGCCGGGACCCGAGGCCGCCGCCACGGCCCTCTTCTGTCGCTTCGTCGAGCAGCCGCGCTCGATAGCCTGCGGCCTCAACGGCCTGTATCAGCCGATCAAGCCCGGTCTGCGCCGAGTCGTAATCGACTGCCGCACGCTCGGTCGCGTAGTTGACCGACGCACTCACCCCCTCGAGCTTGTTCAACTTGCGCTCGATCCGTGCCGCGCACGACGCGCAGGTCATCCCCTCGAGCGCCAGCTCCGTCCGCTGACGTTCACCGAGGCCACCGACCGCTGGCTGGTCGACGATGCTCATGCTTCAGGCCACTTCAAAGCCGGCCTCATCGATCGCAGCACGCAATGCCGGGTCCTCCAGCCCATCGCCGGAAATCCTCACCAGCTTGTGCTCCAGATCCACCTCGACGGACTTGACCCCGTCGATCGGCTCGACCTCGCGCTTGATCGCCGCTTCGCAGTGCGAGCAGTGGATCGCGGGCACGGTGTAGGTCATCGTCTCGCTCATCGCAACCTCCGGTCGGTGATGGTTGAACCACGTCATCGCATCAAACGTGGTGTACCCCAAGGGGGTATCAGTCTAGAACACTTCGTCCGCCGAATCGGCTTGGGCGCGGTGACGATGACGGCTCAGCTCAGAGCCAGCGCACGGGCTAAGACCCCCGCGGCCCAGTCAAGGCGGCGGCCTCGCCCTCCCCGCTGCTACCGCGGCCCGCCGCCCGTCGCCCGTCGCCCGTCGCAGGGACAAGAATCACAGTTGCCACGAGCACCCCGATGGCCAGCACGAGCAGCAGCGCGGACATCCTCCGATCAAGCGGCCCACGACGCGCGAGCTCCTCGTCCCTAGATGGCGTCCACTTCGAGTGGTGCGTCCGCGCCCACGCGGCGTCGATCGTCCCGAAAATCATCCCGCGCAGCGCCGGCCGGGTCGTCCGCCGCGCGAGCGCCATGTAAATGTGCCCGGCGACGAGCACGGTCGCCGCCACGGTCAGCCCGTCGTGCAGGACAATCGTGCCCGGCAGACGCAGCGCCGTGTCGTGCTCGCCGAGCAACAACAGCGTCCCGGAGACGAAGAACAGGACTGCGAACGCGGTCTGCACGATGGCGTGAAGCTTCTGACCCGCGTTGAATCGCCCCTGCGATGCGCTCCTGCGGCGCAGCCAGCGCCCGTCGTCGGCGTCGAACCACTCGAGCTCCGACAGCGTCTTCCGCAGCGCATGCCGATTCCCGAGCGCACACACCCCCAGCAGCGCCCCGATCCAGCCGCCAACGGCAAACAGGTGCACCGATGTGACCGCCTCCCGTGAGCCGACCACGCCAGCCAGGGCGGGCAGGTACAGCGTCACGCCGCTCGCCAGCATCACCCCGAACGCGGCAGCGTGGATCCAGTGCAGCACGCGCTCGGTCGCAGTGAAGCGCCTCACGTGCCCGGGATCACCCCTAGCCGTTGGAGCGACCGACCCAGGCGTCTCGGTCATACCCTCGTCTCTCCGAAAATCCCGTCTCCGGCGAGCTAACCACCCCAGCGCACGTAGTCCCAACCACCACCGGTCCGGACCTGTAGACGACTCTGCCCCTGAAACGACGAGGCAGCTCACGCGAACCATGCCCAACCTCTGCCACAGCGCAACCCGTGGGGGAGCAGGCAGATCGATCCTTCAACGCCGTTTCAAGACGCCCGCTGGTGCTCGTGCCACACGAGGAACCTACAGAGTGACCACCGCGGCCTGATCGGAGCGTGTCTTCGGGTCTTCATCGGGCATCAACGGGCCCGACAATTGATTCGCGCCGCCGGCCGGCTTCTATCCGTCTCATGCACCAGTCGCGGAGCAGGAGACCTCGCCGCGCAACCGTACCGCCAGCCCGAACGCCAGCAGCATGACGCTGAGGACCCCGAGCAGCGGCTGCAGGGGCGCCCAGTAATTCAGCGCGCCGCTGACGCCGATCAGCCCCACCACGACCTTGTTACAGATCGGGCACCCCACGGCGAAGCCCGACAACAGCATCGCTGCCACGTTGCGTTTGCCCTTGAGCGGCCCGGGCACGGGCACCGCGCCAGCGGGACACCGCACGTAGCTGGCGGCCAACATTCCCGAAAGCACCGAAGAGACCGCCCACACCGGATAGTCCCACCAGGTGACCGGCGTCATACGCCCGAACAGCGGCGTCGGAACGATCCGCGTGGGCACGCCAATCAACACCGCTGCGACCATTGTTCCGCCGGTGGCCCACGTCCAGCGCACACCTGGCCACATGCGCAGCAAACCGAGGCTCTGGCTGTACGTAACTCCGCGCAGGCGGCTCGTCTCTGTCATGGCCGGCAATCATAGGACGACTGCCATGACCCTCTGAGGGAGGCCGACTGACCCCGGGGCCGACAGGCAGAGCCTCCTAAGATGCAGGTGGTCACGAACACGGCCATGCCCTGGGAACAGATCGCGAGGAGGCGACGATGGGTACAAAACCGCAGGGCGAGGAGCTGTCGCAAGCGGGCGAGCCAGCCACGAGCGAGCGCCGCTCGCGCTGGCCAGGAGCGACGTCGACGCCCCCGTCGGCGGCCGGGCCGGGTGACTATGCCGCTCTAGAGACGGTGTTCGTGGCGGGGCTGCTCGGGGTGATCGGGCTCGCCCGGCGCCAAGAGCGCGCTGGCCGCGACCGGATCCAACGGGCGGATCTCCCGGTGCTGGCAGTCGCGACGTTCGCGCTGGCCGACGTGGTGGCCAAGGAGAAGGTGTCGACCTGGCTGCGGGAGCCATTCGTCCGCGAGAGCGCCGACCACAAGCCCACTGTCCCGGAAGGCAGCGGCATCCGTTACGCGATCGGAGAACTCCTCACCTGCACGCGCTGCGTGGGCACGTGGAGCGCGCTGACCCTGGTTGGCCTCTGGACGGCCTCGCCGGCGGCGGGCAGGACGGCCAGCAGCGTGCTCGCGCTCACGGGGGCCAACGACCTGCTGCAGAGCGGCTTCCAGCTGCTGGCCGAGCGGACGAACAAGACCTCCCTTGAGGTCGACGCTGCGCGCAAGTCAGCATCTCCGAAAGACACCGGCTGACGCTGCCCCGCAGCAGGGCCGACGTACCCGTGAAGATCCTGTGGTCTCCCAGCTGGTCGTGCTCGTGCTGGCGACCGCCACACTGTGCCCGCCCCTCCCGCGAGCGCGTGCTCGACAGTGATAGGAGCGAAAGCTACTCGTCGCAGTAGTCGATCTGATCGGTTGGTGAGAAGTCGCCGAGCAGCAGCTCGCGTTTGAACGGTCCTCCGCGTGACATGTCCTCCGCTGATACGTCGAAGGCGAACTGCTGGCCTTGACGCAGGGGGGTGCCGGCAATGGTCGTCGCCCTCACCGCGGTGTAGATGGGCGACCACGGACAGCAGTAGTAGTTCCCCAGCCAATTCCCGGCGCGGTCGGTGGCGTACCGGATGTTGCCGGCGGCCAACGCCGCTTCCAGGTCTGATTGGACGGAGATCGTGCGGTGAGCGTCGGGGTCGCGCTGCCACAGCAGTGTCATCGCCCGCTGCGCATCGCGATCGTTCTGCCAATGAGAGCGGCTCTGCGGGTCGGTCAAGCACCAAGGGTCAAAGCCAGGTTCTCCAGGACCCGGGATCAACGGGCGGCCGCCGGGCACCGACGCAGGGTTGCTGATCAACTGCGGCATTGCAGCGAGCTGTCCGAGCCGGTAGGCGCCCTCGATCGCGTCCTTGATCGCCTGCTCGATGCGTTCGTGAAGCTCGCGCGGCGCGGTGTGATGATCAAGCGAGGCGGCGTGATCAGCGGCGCTCGTCACCATCGCTAGTGCCTGACGCAACCGGTCGAGATCTTCTGAGTGCCGGCCCACCGCCGCACGCTCCGCGTCAGCGACAGCCAGCTCGGCGTGCTCGCGCATCGCCGCGCACGCAGCGAGCATCGCGTCGAGATGCGCGTGAGGACACGGATCGACATCAACCCAGGGCGGCAGCAGCGCCGGCACCATCACGTCGAATCTGTACCCCGGGTTGCTCTGCGCCTGATGCGCGCGGCTCACCCACGGCTCGACCTCAGAGTAGAACGCGAGCGCTTGACGTTCAGTCACCCTCGGCAGAAACCCGACGGTCTTCGGATCTGCCGTGTAGTCGGCCTTCAGGAACGCGTCGCCCAACGTCTGAAGCGCGAATGCGTTCCAGCAGCAGAGAAAGCACGCCCGCGTGGGGTAATCGAGATCCCACAGGTCGGTGCGCGCCTCGATCAACTCGCCGCGACGCTGCTCCACCCCAACGTAGAGATCGAAGGCCGCGCCGCCAGCGTGTTGATAAGACTCAACGGTGGCAGCCGAGACCTCACCAACCAGGCTGGCTCTCACGCGCATCATGAGACTGGGCGCACTCGGGTTCTGGCTCATCGCAACACGCCTCAACTCAAGCTACTGCTCGGGATGTGGCTCAGAAGGATGTGGCTCAGAAGACTCTGGCCTGGCGGGTTGAGCTGATCGCGGCTGCTCCGGCTGGAGCCCCTCGACATAGGCTCCGGCCCTCGCACCGACCTGCTCGATCTTGTCGTGATACTTCCCGCCGGTCTGCTGGTCGGCGGCGGCCTCTGCCTTTGTGATCGTCCGGCGGATCTCCTCCTTGTGCTCTGCGGCCGTCTTTTCCGCCCGCGACGTCAGATCGCTCAACCTCTCTCGGAATCCCATTGGTCTCCTTCCTCAGCCGCGGTGTGCGACTGCTTGTGATCGTAGTTGACCTGGGGTTCTGCGCTGGGCGCACCCACAGTGCCGAGCCTCGCGCGCAGCAACAGTGAGACTGTGCGTCCGACCAGCGCGAGGAGAACGCGCTGCTGCCAGCCCCGCGGCCGGTCGGCGGCGCGCTGTTCTCGAGTGTCCCCGGAGCGAGAAGAAGCTCGCTTCAGCGGAGCATCTGGACTCGTCCCGGCCGGTCTCGTGTTCTCAGGGCTTTATTGGCTCATTGGTTGCGCCCTGCAGGGTTGTGTTCAGAGCGATCGGGTTGCGTAGGCAGAAAGCGCCGGGGCAGTGCTCGTCGGCTAGACGCTTGAGCTCCTGGAGCTTGTCCGCGTCCGCGTCGGCGTCGATCTCCAGCCGCCAGTCGACCTGCTCGACCGGCGGGCGGTCGCTGAGCCCGAGCGCGCGGGTCTGGTCCACTTCGGCTTGGGCGTGTGCCCGTAGCGCTCTGATCTGTACGCCTTGGCGAGCGGCTTCTTGCGCGAACGTCATGGCGTAGCAGGCCAGCCCGCCCCAGAAGCAGTAGGCGAGCGGGTTCGGCGCTGAGCCGCTGCCACCCATCGGCGGTGGGAAGTCCGCCTCGAAGATCATCTCGCCGCCCGGGTGCGGGATCGCGCCCCGAAATTGCGCAGCGCCCTCCTGAACGTTCCATTCGCCGGTGAACGTGGCCTGCTGCCGAACTGCGGCAGGGTTCTCGCGTGCCTTCTCGACCGTCTGGTTGAGCGCCTCGAGGTTCACGTTGTGCATGCGCATTCTCCTTGCTTCAGGTGGTGAGGCTGAAAGCTGGCCGACGGTAATGCTGAGGCCGACGGCGATCCAGTCGTTCAGGCCGTCACAGTAATTGCATCGACTGTAAGGGACGTTCTGATCGTGTTCACGGCAAGGTCCTGGCCGAGCCGGCTGCAGACAAATCACTGCGGGTGCGGTCAAGCTCATCGATCCGGACGGTGATCGACGAGCGACGTGCCGTGCCCTCGCGGAAAGCGACTGAGACTTGAACAGCATCAGTACCGCTCGACCCCGACCGTAGCATTCGCCGACCTGGAGTCGTTCGACGGACCGGCCGGGTGGTGACGGCGAGGGTCTGGGAGACGCGTGAGATCGCGGCTAACCGGAGTTGAATGGTGGCTTCGCCAACGCTTCAGGCTACGATCGGCGAGGATCAGCATCTCTGCGGCGGTGTCGGGGCCGATCCCGAATGCTTCACGCATCTGCGGCCTGCTGGGTGAGCTCCTCGATGATTTCGTCGTGGGAGGAGATTTCGAGATCGAGGTCCTGCCAGCGGCGCCAGAGCGCGTAGTGCGGGCTTGCAAGCGGCCAACGGGTGGTCACCGCGCCAGGGCGCAGGCCCGGCGCTCGCTTTCTCAGCGAGGGTGTCGAGGAACCCGGGAGTGTTCAGCCAATCGGTGAGCGTGTAGTCCAGCAGGCTGACTTGATCTCGGCGGCTGCGAGCAGCTCGACCGGGTCGGGCTCGGCCTGCACCCCCACGACATCGTTCCAGCCGGTGGGTTTGTGATGATCGGGCCGTGGATGAGGCGGCGCGCCCGTGGCGGGACGACGATCGGCCCGGGCCAGACGTCTTCTGCCTCACGGTGTAGCCAGGCGGCGATGCTTTCGCGCTCAAGCGGGTCGGGGTCTTGAGCCCGTTGATCCAGGCTGGACTTGGCGGAGGGACACGTCCTCATAGATGGCCAGCTCGCTGAGCTCGACGCCTTCGTCGATCAGCACTGTCAGAAGACGGCCATCGCTCACGTCCACCACCACCTTTTAGGACCCCGGCTTGTCTGTTCCGTGGGTTATTTCACTGCGGCACCGGGGGGCACGGGCCCGCGAGCTTGAGCATCGCGAGCGCGATCAGCGGGGCGGGTGAGCGAAACCCGAAGGCGCGGCGGGCGATCAGTCGGATCTGGGTGTTGATCTGCTCGATCCGGGCGTTGCTGAGGCCGTGCTGATCGCGGCGAGGATCCCTGCGCGCTGCTCGGTGATCGTGCGGGCGAGCTTCACGAACGACGGCAGCCTGGATCGTCGGGCCCACGCCAGCCAGCCGTCCAGGAGCTTCTCGGCCTGGGCGGAGCCAACGCGGTAGATTCTGTCGGAGTTGCTCCTTGAGCAGGTATGCCCGGTAGAGCCGGGCGTTGGTCTTCTGGATCATCGACATCTTAGATCGCTGGCGATCGGTGAGGTTCTCCGGGTTCTTCCAGACAGCGAACCTGGCGCCCTTGAGGTCCCGCGCGAGCTGCATGTTGCCCTGCCGGCGGGCGTCGTTCCAGACCTCACGGCGCACTTGGTCCAGCGCGCCGGTCGCGAGCATGACCACGTGGAACGGGTCCACGCGCCGTTCGGCCTGCGGGGCGCGCTCGGTGATCGGAGCGGCGATCCAGGCGGCCATGTCCGCCGAGATCAATTCGAGCTGTTTGCAGCGCTCTTGGCCGAGCGCGTCAAAGAACGCGAGCACGGTCTTGCTGTCGCGGCCCGGGGCGGCCCACACGAGGCGACCGGTGTGATGGTCGACCACGACGGTGAGGTACCGCTGCCCCCTTGCGATGGCTGATCTCGTCGATCCCGATCCGTCGCAGACCGTCGAGCAGATCCACCTTCGCACGCTGCTCGTCAGCGACGCGCTCGAGGAAATGCCCGACGCTGCGCCATGCGACGCGCATAAACTCCGCGACCGCGGTCTTTGACGTATTCACCGCCAGCCAGGCGATCTGATCCTCAAAGGAGCGGGTGAACTGGCTCCCGTGCCTTGCCCACGGCACCGCCGCGACCGCGACGCCGTGCCGACGGCAGCTGACCCTCGGCGCGTCGGCCTCCAGGAAACAGAACGCGCTCGCCAGATCGAGTGCTCGCCAGCGACGACGGCCCTCGCCAAGGTCATACCAACCGCACCTCCGCCCGCATACCCCGCAGCGATCCCGCTCCCGCCAGGCCTGACCGCGACGATCACCTCTCCCTCGCTGCCCGCAGTCACCGCCTCGACCACCGCGCGTTGCAGCCCAAGCAGCCGCGCCCATACCCTGATACCGCGCACGTCGTATCGCCTCCAGAGATTCCGACCTTCGAACAGCCGGAACCCTAGGAACCACACGGCGTGTGCCTTTCTCACCCGCTCACTCGACCCACGGAAACGTCAGGAGCGCCTTTACTTTCGTGCCGCCCCGTCCGCTCTTGAGCACGACATCCCGTCTGCGTCGAAACAATGGCCAGCCGCGACTGCCCGGGCGAGAGGTTTGCCACGAATGGGATCACCAGCCGGCGCATCGGCGGGCGATGCTATGACGACATAACGATCACGCGCTTGGCTGCGACAGGGATCGCCGGATTCCTATCGCAGGCCCGATGCCTTCGGTGACCTCTGGATCGTCCGCTGCCGCAACGTCGCGCGCATCGCCACGCGTTCTTTTCGATGGTCCACGCGGTGCCCGTTGGTCGGCCATCTCACGCCACCGAAGCACACAAGCGGAACGCATGCTGAGCACAGGAGGATCTGGTTCGTTACAGACAGGTGGATGTCCGCCCGTGAGATGGCGGGCTGATAGCCCAGACACCCCGGCCTCCACGCCCCCGGCGCGTGAAGGACCTACGCAGACCGTCGGCGCTTGGAGGCGACCGGCGCCAGGAGCCCGCTCGCCCGATCGTCACGCTCCACCGCTGCCGCAAGCTTGTCGGTGACCTCGGCGAGCTCGGCGTAGGCGCGCCCCACGGCGCGCATGCTGCGGCCTTCGCTGACGCGGTCGAGTTCCTCAACGGCCTCGTCAAAGCGCTCCCAAAGCTCTTCAGGGCCGCGCCGGCCGGTGCCCGGTTGAAGCTCATACGGTGGTTTGGCGCCACCGCGGGCGGCGGGCCACTCGAAGCCGTCCTCGTGGGCGGTTTCGCAGGCGGCGGCGCGCTGATGCGCAGCGGCAGCCAACTGGTGCAGCCGGACGGAGAAGCCAGCGTCGGGCGGGGCCAGAACGTGACCGCGTAGCGCTTCGCGCCAGACCTCGCGCGCCTCATTGAATGCCTGCTCGGAGTCCATCAGGCTCCCAGCAAACCCTCGGTAGGGTCGGTCTTCGGTCGACTGGTGCGGCGTTGTAACGGCTTGGCGGCGCTGGAGACGTCCCAGGGACTGTCGCCCTCGAAGACCGGCGCCGAGCCGCGGATTCGTTCGACCTCCTGGCGGGAGATGAGGAAGCGGTTGCCGATTCTGACGGCGTCAACCTGGCCGGCGCGAATCCAGTTGCGAATGGTCTGGCTGGTGGCGCCGAACGCCTCAGCAGCCTGAGACACTGTGAGTAGCTCAGACTTGTCCACGAGGTCACGAGTATAGCCAAATACGCAAAATTTGCGCTAGAGTATCCGACATGGCTCTCAGCGGAGGGGAGTGAGACGTTGACTCCAGCGGATGGAGAACACGTAGCGAGGGTGATACCCCTCAGGCGTCGCGGGATCGCGACGCTGGAGCCACCTCGGCCTCGAGAGCCGCTCCTGGCCGAGAATGCCCCTTTTGACCCGGAATTGGAGCAGGCCGGGGTGACATTGCGGAGACGACGGACACGGCGCCTACGGGCGCCGTTCGCGTTTCTTGGGTCGCTTCGTCTGGTTCCGGTCACGCTGCGGTTGGGGCTCCTCGGCGGGATCATCGCAAGCGCCGCGGTCGCTGCGGCGCTGCTCTTCGTGACCCACTCGGCCGGCCAGCGCGTGCACCATCCTGGCGTCGTGGCAAACAGCCCCCGATCTGGCCTCCGAACCGCTCAGCTTCAGACGGCCCAGCTCGAGCAGCGCATCAGGATCGATCGCCGGGCAGCCCAGCAGCAGATCGCCGCGTTGAGGCTTCGCACGCGGCGGACGTTGCGGGCACGGCGGACGCGGCGGACATGGCGGACGGTCGCGCAGCTGCCGCCCGAGGCGACGGGACTGGGTGCTGGTCCCGCAGACCAGCACCCACAGCAACAGCAGCAGGCACCGACCGAGACAGTCGTGGCATATACGCCGCCGGTCCCCCCCACAGCGGCCACCCAGGCCGCGCCTGCTGAGACGGCGGCGAGTTCTCAAGCTTCATCCACGCAAGCATTCGGCTCATCGGGCGCTCTTGGACCGGGGAGCTCACCAAATGGTTGACCCAACCGAAGGGAGATGTGCGTGTCCAGGCTGATGGCACATGCCCGAGCGAACGCGGTGGCGTACTTGGCCCTGTTCGTTGCGCTCGGCGGCACGAGTTACGCAGCGGAAGTCAATTTGCCTACGAACTCCGTCGGCAGCAGGCAGTTGCGACACGGGGCTGTGACGGCAAGCAAACTTGGCGCTTGTGACGTTCTCGTGGGTGCGGTGACTGGCTGAGAATGGGGCGCACGCCCCGTCGCTTCTAGCCTTTCCGGCTGTTCGAAGGCTGGGATCGACTGGAGGCGAAACGAGACGTGCGCAGCATCAGAATATGGGCGCGGCTGCTTGGGCTGCGCGGGGCGGTGATCGAGGACGTGACAGTCAACGACGCTGGGGAGGAAGTAGAGGTCGTCGTGTCGGTCCGGCCGGGCTGGCGTCAACGGGACCGCTGTGGGATCTGTGGCCGGCGGTCTGGGCGCTTTGACCGTGGTGGCGGACGGCGGCGCTGGCGGGCGATGGACCTCGGGACCAGCTTCTGTTGGATCGAGGCTGACGCCCCGCGCGTGTCCTGTGCCCGTCACGGGGTTGTCGTCGCCCGTGTCCCGTGGGCACGCCATGACAGCCGCTTCACCCGCGCCTTTGAGGATCAATGCGCCTGGCTGGCGGTGAACTGCTCCAAGAAGGCTGTCGCTGAGCTGATGCGCTGCTCCTGGCGGTCTGTCGGCACGATCCTGGAACGCGTCTGCGGCGAAGCGGGGTTGAGCGTTGATCTGCTGGCGGGGCTCAAGAGCATCGGGATCGATGAGATCAGCCACCAGCGCGGTCAGAGATACCTCACCGTTGTCGTTGACCACCACACCGGCCGGCTGGTGTGGGCCGCCCCCGGCCGTGACCGCCGGACCGTGCTCGCGTTCTTTGACCAGCTTGGCGAAGAACGCTGCAAAGAGATCGAATCGGTGAGCTGTGACATGGCCGGCTGGATCAGCTCCGCGGTCGCTGAACGGGTCCCGTGGGCGGAGCGGTGCGTGGACCCGTTCCACGTGATCGCACTCGCGACCGACGCGCTCGATGAGGTCCGCCGCGAGCTCTGGCGCGACGCGCGACGCGAGAAGAACCTGACCCTGGCCAAGGACCTCAAGGGCGCCCGATTCTGTGTCTGGAAGAACCCTGAGCACCTCACCGACCGCCAAGTCGCCAAGCTGTCTGAGATCCAGAAGCTCAACGGGCCGCTCTACCGCGCCTATCTGCTCAAAGAACAGTTGCGCCAGATCTATCAGGCCGACACGCCCGAGGAGGCCGAACGGCTGCTGGACGGCTGGCTGTCCTGGGCGCGGCGATGTCGGCTGCCAGCGTTCTGCAAGCTCGCCAGAACGATCAAAGCCCAGCGGGACGGGATTCTCGCCGCGGTCCGTCTCGGACTGTCCAACGCCCGGGTTGAGCAGATCAACACCCAGATCCGTCTGATCACCCGGCGCGCATACGGGTTCCACTCCGCTCACGCGCTGATCGCGTTGGCGATGCTCACGCTCTCAGGGCTCTGCCCGCCACTGCCAGGACGGGTGAACTGACCCACGAAAACGTCACAAGACCCAGAAAAAGCTCATGTTCAACGGGATCACAAGGAACTCCTCGGGGTAGGGGGATTGCCGGCTTGGTCTGGTGCGTCGGTTCGCCGGTCGCCAGCCAACGCGTGGTAGGCGCGCAGGAAGTTGCTCATCGCTTCGATATCCCGCTGCAGCGACAGCACCCAGCCGTCGAGCTGTTCGCGTCCGTTGTCGGTGATCGTGTAGACCCGACGCGCGGGACCCGCGCTCGGGGTCTCCCACGAGGACACGACCGATCCCTCGCTCTCCATGCCCCGCAGCACCCGATAAAACGTGCCGGGATCCGGCAGGCCGCCTGACCGAGGAAACACCTCGGCCATACGCGCCAACAAGTCATAACCATGCGCGGGCGCCCCAGCCAACAGCAACAAGACCGCGGGCGTGATGAACCGCCAACCACCCCGACCGCGCCCATGCTCTGACGGGCCTTCTTCTCCACCCTGGGTCGCTCGCGTTCTCGGCATCTAGATGCAATATACACCTATAGGGAGCTGCGCGAGATCTGGCCTCGGCGTGAGCCCATCGCCAGGGCTTGGCTGCGGCATTGATGGCTCGGCGAGGCGCCCGGATGGTCAGCCAGCGTTCGCGATGAGATTGGGGCCAGCTCGCCAGCCGTTTACGAAATAGCCTCCGCGCGGAGCAGGGCTCTGTTCGCCTCGCGGTAGAGGACCAGCAGACACCACGCCAGATGCCCCTCGGGCAGCCACTCCCGCAACGACGGCGGCAACAACAAAAACGCCTGATCCCGGTCCACAGCAATGAAGTTCTGAGCCATGCCCGGAATCGTCTTCCCCGGCCCGGACAAACCTTCATGAAACAGCCTCCGCGGTGAGCAGGTCGCGCGGTCGAATCGGCTGGATGTGAGTGCTGGTGTGAAAGCGAGCGCCACGGGCAGCCGCTGGCCTCCTTTCGCAAGTCTCCGGACCGACAGTCTCCTCCGCCGCTCCGAGTGCGGAGCAGCAGTACGACGGTCTTTATCGCAATGCTCGCGAGGGCGCACGATGCCCCCGATCACGTTGTCGGCCCACCACGGCCCCTGGTACGTCGTACCGTGAGCCGACTCATCCCGGCGGCTACGCCGCCCGAAGAGAGAGCCCGCTTGAGACGCCCGAAGAGCCTGCTTGGGATCGCGTCGCGCGCGGACATTATTCTGTCGCGGATGAATTCGGCTTGACCTGACACCCGAGTGTCAGGCTTATTGTGTGTGTGTGGAACGGACGGTCACCCAGATTGCCGCGGCGGTGGGGCTGCCGAGTCGCACCGTGCGCTACTACGACAGCATCGGTTTGGTGTCGCCGTCGGCGCGCAGCGATGCCGGGTATCGGCTCTATGACGCCGAGGCTGAGGGCAAGCTGCGCTTCGTTCGTCAGGCCAAGGCGCTCGGCTTCAGCCTTGAGGAGGTCCGGCAGCTGATCGCCGCTGCCGAGAGCGGCTGCTGCGGGCAGGTCGTGCCCGAGCTGCAGCGCCTGCTCTCCGAAAAGGTGGCCGAGATTGACCAGCGGATCGGGGAGCTCAGCGCGTTTCGTCAGCATCTTGTCGATTACGCCGAGGGCGACGGCGGCGGCTGCGGCTGTCAGGGTCACGGCGCCTTCTGCGGCTGCTTGAGCGACGTTCCGCTTCTTCAGATCAACAACGGAAAGGAAGACCTGCATGTGTGAATGCTGCAACTCGACCACTACGATGACGCCGGAGGTGGAGTCTAAAACACTCGCTCAAACCGCCTCCGACTGCGGGTGCGGCTGCGGCGGCGCTTGCGGCTGCGGCGAGGCGCGCGATCCGGCCGAAGGAGATGAGCGCTCCGGTCGAACGCGCCGGCCAGCTGTGCTGGCCCTGCGGGCGCCAAACCGCATTGCGCTCTGGCAGGGCACGCGTCTGCGGCTGGCCGGCCACCGCGCCTTGTGCGGAGGTCTTGGCGACACCGAAAGGGTCGTCTAATGTGCCTGCCGATGGTGGTAGCTGGGGCAAGCGCCGCCGCCGGCGGCGGCGCTGGAGCGCTCGCGGTGGTGGCGGTATACAGTCGCCGAGCGCGCCGAAGCATACGCCGGCTGCTCAAGGGCCCCATAGCAGCAGACCAGGTCCGCTCCGACGTTCCCGAGCCAGCGCAGGGTCCGGCCGTGAGTGACGCGCGGCCCGAGCGACAGCGCGATCCGGTGAGTGCGTCTCCCGACCCTCCGGCCCAACCGTTGGTATCGCGATGATCAGGCTCGCTCGGCTCGAGCCGGCTCGGCTGGGCGGGTACTGGGCTTGCGTGGCGGCCGGGGAACCCTCACCTCGTTGGGTGAGGCGAGGACAACAGGTTCCGCCGGGGAGCGCAGAGATCGCCGCGGGCGAACTCGAGGCGCTCGTGGGAGGCGGCGAGCCTGGCGTGCGATCAGCGATAGGACGGCGCCGGGCCGCGGGGTTCGAGCTCACGTTCACCGCGCCAGCCCGCTTCGGCGTGGCGTGGGCTCTGGCCGGAGAACGGCCCGCTGACGTCATCGACGCGGCGCAGAGCCGGTCCGTCGCGGCGGCCATCGGGCTGTCCTGCAAGCTGATGGCCCTCTTCAGCGTGCTCGGTGGGCCCCTCCGAAACGGCGACAAGGGGATCATCGTGGCGGCATTCCGCCACCACAGCACGCAGTTTGGCGAGCCCAAGCTCCACGATCACGTGCTGGTGGTGCTTGCTGGGAACGCCGACGGCCCGCGCAGAGCTATGGCCCCCAGCGCGGCGCTGTTCGCCAGCTTGGTGGTAGCTGCGCCGACATACTCGTTGTGCTTGCGCTCCATGCTGCGGAATATGGACGGGGTGACAGGCACCCCGCTCTCCAAGGAGATCCGCCGTGCTCTTGCGCCGCCCCGTTGGCGGGTACGTCGTCCCCGCTCGATGCCGGCTGACGCTGATCCCCAGCAGCTCGTGACGATCGCGCAGCTGCGGCGCTCATGGCGGGAGACCGCCAAACGAGCCATGCCAAACGGCAACACCCCTGTCAGCGCGAGAGCGGAGTCCGAAGAGGGGCTCACCTCCTCTTCTCTTTCTGGGTGACCTCTCGGGCTATGCGAGCGTCTCGCGGTCCGACTGCATGATCGATCTGGCGCGTGTTATCGGCCGCTTTCAGAGGATTGCGCAACCGCTCGTCGCCACAGCCGCGAACGTCAGCGCCTGCAACGTGCGGCCCCATCGACCCCGAGCAATCCATCGATCGCGAGCGATCTCGCACCCGCCGCTTGTGCTCCTTCGCCAGCACCGCGAGCTTGGAACCCTCCCGCGCCAAGGGAGAGCCGCTGCGCCTCGGTTTGAGCGCGACCCGTTCGGGCACGCGTCCGCCACCGCTTTCATCGTTGAGCGAGTTACTCCGGACGTCGGCGTGCTCAGAACAAGTCCGCCGGTGGTCGGATAGCACGGCGCCATACGGGCGAGAAACGTGGCAGCACTGGGGCAGCAACTCACGGCCAGTGCTGTCCTCTCAAGGCCTCTCATGGATCGTCCGGGTACACGGACATCTCACCAAAGCACCTGCACCCGCGGGAAATGCCGCCGAAACAAAGGCGATTCGCGCTCCAGGCCCAAAATGGGGGTAGCGCTTTACGAGTGAAGTGCTCTACCAGCTGAGCTACGTCGGCGTGTGCAGGGTTCCTGGACTCGGCGGCCCCGCGATCCGATGCTTGGAAGCGCGGGTACAGCAAATTCCTGATCGACCACTGCTGGCGGCAAGCGTAGCTAACGCCCCGCGACCGCGGAGAGGTCCGGGATCGCCGGATCGCCGATCCCGGACATGGCCCAGGATCCGACTTTCGGCCTCCGCTGACTTTGGGCCCTCGTCCTCGAGGTTCACTACGGCGAAGGGAATAGCTGCGCGTGATGATCGGGCGATTAGGATCCGTCCCTGATGGTTGCTCGCGGCGGCCTGCGCCAGATGATCGAGGGGCGTGAACCCGGGGTCGGGGGCGAGTTTCTGCTGGAGCGTGATGCGGTGCTGACCGCGATCGAGGATGCGATCAGCGCTGTCGGGCGGGGTGGTGGTGAGTCCGTGTTCGTGATCGGTACGGCCGGGATCGGCAAGACGTCGGTCCTCGGGGCGGCCGCGGCGGCGGCTCGGGCGCAGGGGTTTCGGATCGCCACGG
The DNA here is from genome assembly GCF_023330685.1 of Conexibacter sp. DBS9H8. Classification (GTDB taxonomy): domain Bacteria; phylum Actinomycetota; class Thermoleophilia; order Solirubrobacterales; family Solirubrobacteraceae; genus Palsa-465. Next base: position 1,154,044 of record NZ_CP097128.1, on the reverse strand, counting down.
CCGTTGGGAGTCCGATGGAGGTGGGCTTGCCGTTTGGGCTGTTCTCGCAGGCCGTCGTGGCGTTGGGGGGTGCTGCTGTTGAGGATGTGGTGCGGTTGGAGCGCCTCGGTGGCCAGCCGGCACGGTTTTATCGAACGTTGCGCTGGCTGGGGGAGCTGGCAGCCCGCACGCCGGTGTTTCTGGCGCTGGATGACTTGCATTGGAGCGACCCGGACTCGCTCGCGCTGTTGGGCTTCCTGTGCCGACGTTTGACGACCAGTCGCGTTCTGGTCCTCGGCTCGCTGCGGCCCGAGTCTGATCCCGCCTCCGCACTCGTGCAGGAGTTGGTCGTGAGCGGCCACGCGCGAGTGGTGGAGCTGGAGGCGCTCAGCCCGCAGGCTTCCGAAGCGCTCGTGGCCCGGATCGCGTCACGCCCGCTGGATGCGGGGCAGGGCGATCAGCTGTGGCGGGCGTGCGCGGGCACGCCGCTGCTACTGGAGGCCGGGGCCTGGGTCCTCAATGCCGGGGGGGCGCTGGATGTTGGACATGGAGGCACGCTCGGGCGGGCGTTTTTGCTGCAACGGTTCGCCGGGGTTGGTGATGAAGCGTTTGGTTACCTGCACGCGGCGTCGATCTTCGGCGTGCGGTTCGCGCCCAAGGTCGCAGCGGCGCTGGCTGACCTCGATCCTGTGGCCGCGCAGGCGGCGCACATGCGCCTGGTACGGGCACGCTTGCTCGATGATCTCGGCGCCGGTGAAGCGGCATTCGTGCATCCGCTGTTCGCTCAGGCGCTGCTGGAGAGCCAGCCGCTCTCTGAGCGTGAGCGCCTTCACGCGGCTGCCTTCCGGCTGCTGGTCGCTGCCGGCGCACCGGATGCCGTTGCCGCCGCGCATGCGGCCGCGGGCAGGTTGATCGGCGACCCCTTAGCGGTCCAAGTCGCCGCGCGGGCAGGCCGGGCGGCGCTTGGCCAGGGGGCGCTGGAAGCTGCCTGCGTGCATCTCGCGAGCGCCGCCGAGCTCGCCCAGGACACGGCAGACGGCGAGCTTCTGCTCGAGTACGCGTCCGCGCTCGCCGCGCGGGCTCAGATCGATGCTGCCCGCGTGGTCTGCGAGAGGCTTCTCGCACGGCCCGCTCTCGAGCTCGGCGCGCGGGCGCGCGCCCTGGCGCTGCTCGGGCGAGGCGCGATGGTCGCCGGTCGCCCGGCGGTGGCCGAGAGTTTCTTCGATCAGGCGGTGGCCGCTGCGACCCTTGCCGGCCCGGCGGTCGAAGCGGCGACTCTCGCCGATGCGGCGGTCACCTGCCACGTGGCCTCACCGATTCCCTGGGTGATCACGATCACCTCGCGCGCGCTTGCGCTGCTGGGGGCTGACGCTCCGACCCGTCCCCGACTGGAGTTCCTCAGTGCCTATTCGAGGCTGATGGGGGGCGATCCATGCGGAGTTGCGCTGCTCACGCGTGAGACGAAGCGCTGGTCGGCTCGGACCGATCCGAGCGACAGCGGGTGGGCCTGGACGATGGCGGTTCATTCACTGAACACGTTCAAGCTGCTGGAGGACCCTGCCGGTGCCACAGACCTGTTCGAGCGTGAGTTCGCGGCGGCGATCGAAGATGGCGCCCCGATCTTGATCAACGCCCTCGCTGGGGCCTACGCCGACGCCGTTCACAGGCTCGGGCGTACACGCGAGGCACTCGAGCTGGTGCAGGGCGCGATCTCCCTGAGCGCCGTGCCGATGGCTCCGTGGATGGACCTCGCCCAGGCCGTGCTGCTGACAGAACTCGGTCGCGATGAGGACGCCCGCGCGCACTTTGAGGTGCTGCGCTCCTTCACGTCGGGGAACCCGCCGCGGTATTACGCGCCGGTATCGCTCTGGCTTGACCTGCTCGATGCGAGAAGGCTGCTGGCCTCCGGCGAACCCGAGCACGCGTCTGACACGATGGTGCACGCCGCCGAGATTGCAGAGCTGACGGGATGGCGCGAGCCGTGCATCGTTCCGTGGGCCAGCGTCGGGATCGAAGCCCACCTCTCCGCGGGGCGCGTCGACCGCGCGCGCGCGCTGATCGAAGATCTCGAACTGCTCGCCCACCCCTTATCATGCCGCTGGCCACGGGCCGTCCTGGCGCTCGGACACGCGCGCATCGCCGCGGCCGAGGGGCGGTTACAGGAGGCCGACCGGCGGTTCGAGGCGGCGCTCGGAATCTTCGCCGAACTGCCGATGCCGATCCACCACGCGGATGCGCTGATCAGCCACGGCGTGTATCTCCGCCGCAGCGGCAGGCCGCGTGAGGCGCGCGAGCCGCTGAGCCTTGCGCTCTCACTTGCTGAGCGCACCGGCTCCGAGCGAGCGGCAAGGCTCGCGCGCGCTGAGCTTGGGGCGGCTGGCGGCAGACGCCGGCGACGGGATCGCGACTCCACCGAGCTGACCGCTCAGGAGCAGCGCGTCGCCGGGCTCGCCGCAGAGGGATTGAGCAACGCGCAGATCGCCGCGGTGCTGCAGCTCTCGCCAAGGACGGTCGGACACCATCTCGGGCACGTCTACGCCAAGCTGGGCGTCAGCACCCGGCGCGCGCTGATCGCAGATCGGACCGAGCGAGACTGACCTGAGCGCGGGAAGCGGACCGTAAAAGATAGGTCGCGTTACCGATGCTAACGGGGCGCGGATGTCCTTAGGTTTGTGGTAGGTGGACGCAGGCGAGCGGATCGTTGATCCGCCCGGTGCCGATCTGAGGCCAGTCCAGGAGGGTTGTGGTGGGGCTGATCGAGAAGCTGAAGGAGGGGGCCGAGCAGGCCACCAACCGCGCTCGTGAGAGCGTCCGGGAGACGCAGCTCAGGCACGATCTCACCCGGGCCTACGGCGAGCTTGGCCGCGCAACGTTCGCGCTGCTCGAGCACGGCGGCCTCGAGCACGAGGGGCTGAGACCTGGCGTCGAGCACATACGAGAGCTCGAGACACAACTCGCGGGGCTCGCCTCAGAGACGGCATAGGTCGCGAACCATGGCATCGACGCACAGATGGAGGAGAACCGCATGAGAACGGTCAGGCTGCGCAGATCAGCTGGGCGCTATCGGCGTCGTCTCTGGTTCGCGATCGCGAACGCGATTGCGATCGCGGGCATCCTTGTGCTTGTTCCCGCAAGCGCCCTAGCGTCAAACGGTTGGTCGGTGCCCAGCAGCATTGACGGGACCAACGCCTTTGAGTCGGTGTCGTGCCCATCGTCGTCGTTCTGCGTCGCGGTCGACGCTGCCTCGCCCGCGAACGTGCTGACCTATGACGGCAGCTCGTGGCGCACAAGCGCGAGCATTGACGGCGGCAACGTCGTTCGGTCGGTGTCGTGCGCTTCATCGTCCTTCTGCGTCGCGGTTGACGACAACGGCAACGCGCTCACCTTCAACGGCAGCACGTGGAGCGCGCCGGTCGACATCGACGCGACGAACGTCATCAGCTCGGTGTCGTGTCCGTCGGCCTCCTTCTGCGCGGCCGTAGACAACGCCGGAAACGCCTTGACCTACAACGGCAGCAGCTGGAGCTCCACCCCGGTCCAGTCGGCGACGTTTTTCTCGGTGTCCTGCCCATCCTCGTCATTCTGCCTCGCGGCGCTCAACACCAGTCACGGCGATGAGGCCGTGATCTACAACGGGAGCTCGTGGAGCATCTCGGGGAATGCCGATGACCCCAGCGTTTACCCGGTCGAGTCGGTGTCGTGCGTCTCCGCGATGTTCTGCGCCGCCGTCGACGGGGATGGCAACGCCATGATCTATGACGGCAGCAACTGGAGCGCGCCGGCTCGGATCGACGGCGGCAACGATCTCACGGCCGTGTCGTGCCCGTCAGCGTCATTCTGCACCGCGGTGGACTATGCGACTGGGGTAACCGGCAATGCTTTCACCTACAACGGCAGTAGCTGGAGTGCGCCTGCCGCCATTGACGGCGCTGGCGCGCTCAACTCGCTGTCATGTCCGTCGACGTCGTTCTGTGCCGCCGTCGATGGCGCTGGGAACGTGCTCACCTACTCCGCGAGCCCACCGCCACCCCCGCCCCCCACGTTGACGGTGTCGCTCAGGGGGATCAGCCGCGGCACGGGTAGCGTCAGCGGCTCAGGGATCTCGGGTCTTGTGACGTTTTCGTGGGTCAGTTCACCCGTCCTGGCAGTGGCGGGCAGAGCCCTGAGAGCGTGAGCATCGCCAACGCGATCAGCGCGTGAGCGGAGTGGAACCCGTATGCGCGCCGGGTGATCAGACGGATCTGGGTGTTGATCTGCTCAACCCGGGCGTTGGACAGTCCGAGACGGACCGCGGCGAGAATCCCGTCCCGCTGGGCTTTGATCGTTCTGGCGAGCTTGCAGAACGCTGGCAGCCGACATCGCCGCGCCCAGGACAGCCAGCCGTCCAGCAGCCGTTCGGCCTCCTCGGGCGTGTCGGCCTGATAGATCTGGCGCAACTGTTCTTTGAGCAGATAGGCGCGGTAGAGCGGCCCGTTGAGCTTCTGGATCTCAGACAGCTTGGCGACTTGGCGGTCGGTGAGGTGCTCAGGGTTCTTCCAGACACAGAATCGGGCGCCCTTGAGGTCCTTGGCCAGGGTCAGGTTCTTCTCGCGTCGCGCGTCGCGCCAGAGCTCGCGGCGGACCTCATCGAGCGCGTCGGTCGCGAGTGCGATCACGTGGAACGGGTCCACGCACCGCTCCGCCCACGGGACCCGTTCAGCGACCGCGGAGCTGATCCAGCCGGCCATGTCACAGCTCACCGATTCGATCTCTTTGCAGCGTTCTTCGCCAAGCTGGTCAAAGAACGCGAGCACGGTCCGGCGGTCACGGCCGGGGGCGGCCCACACCAGCCGGCCGGTGTGGTGGTCAACGACAACGGTGAGGTATCTCTGACCGCGCTGGTGGCTGATCTCATCGATCCCGATGCTCTTGAGCCCCGCCAGCAGATCAACGCTCAACCCCGCTTCGCCGCAGACGCGTTCCAGGATCGTGCCGACAGACCGCCAGGAGCAGCGCATCAGCTCAGCGACAGCCTTCTTGGAGCAGTTCACCGCCAGCCAGGCGCATTGATCCTCAAAGGCGCGGGTGAAGCGGCTGTCATGGCGTGCCCACGGGACACGGGCGACGACAACCCCGTGACGGGCACAGGACACGCGCGGGGCGTCAGCCTCGATCCAACAGAAGCTGGTCCCGAGGTCCATCGCCCGCCAGCGCCGCCGTCCGCCACCACGGTCAAAGCGCCCAGACCGCCGGCCACAGATCCCACAGCGGTCCCGTTGACGCCAGCCCGGCCGGACCGACACGACGACCTCTACTTCCTCCCCAGCGTCGTTGACTGTCACGTCCTCGATCACCGCCCCGCGCAGCCCAAGCAGCCGCGCCCATATTCTGATGCTGCGCACGTCTCGTTTCGCCTCCAGTCGATCCCAGCCTTCGAACAGCCGGAAAGGCTAGAAGCGACGGGGCGTGCGCCCCATTCTCAGCCAGTCACCGCACCCACGAGAACGTCACAAGCGCCGGGATCTCCTGCCCGGGCACCTGCTCACAGAGCTACCCCGCGGGCACGAGAGTCACGCTGAGCGCCCGAGCCGCCGCGGGATCGACGTTCGCCGGCTGGAGCGGAGCGTGCACGGGGACCGGCGGGTGCTATCTGCTGATGAGCTCAGATCACGCCGTCACCGCAAGCTTCATTCCCGCAGTCGCGGTGCTCTCCGGGCTGCGGCTGGTGCCGCACAGGTTTCACGCCGGGCGCAGCGGGCCGTCCGTCCCACCGAACTCAGGACCACGCGGCAGGGCGAGCGGCGCGGTCGTGAGCTACCGGGACAGCCTCGCGGCGACGAGCACCTTGCGGCTGCTGCGCTGGACGCCGCTGACCCACTGCACCCCGCGCCGCACTCTCCCCGGACACGGGACCATCGGCGGCTGCAGGCGCATCGGCTGGCACTTGGTGACGGTCGGTTCCTTCACCCATCAGGACTACGCTGGGATCAACCGGTTCCGCTTCAGCGGACGCGTGAACGGCCACCCACTCAAGCCCGGACGCTACACCCTACAGGTCACTGCGGCGCTGTTTGGGCGACAGAGCCGGGAGATCAGCGCTCAGTTCACGATCCTGTCCCCACCGAGATGACGGTCTCCGCGCACGTCGCACTGCGGCATTCTCGGCTCTGGACCGGAACGACTCGTGGCGGGGCGAGCGAGCATGCCCGACCCAGGGTGGGAAACAGCGGGTCCCTAAACGCCGGTGGTGTCGGTGCCGCCGTCACGGGGCACGAACAGAAGACGAAGAATCACAACCGCCAGGACCCGGCCCGGACCGCGCGCTGCTTCCCCTGCCGTGGCTCACAGCCGGCCGGCCCGGTCTTCTCCTAGCCGAGGTTCGGGCTATTTCATGTCAAGGAGCCGCCCGATCGACGCGCCGTCAATTCCAAGCATCGGTCTGCGCGAGCGAAACTGGTTTCGGACCGCTCTCGTTGGGATAATCGTCGGGGTGCTGATGCTCGTCGGGTCGGGGATGGCGCTGGCCGCAAGTGGCTGGTCGACGCCATCCAGCGTTGACGGCACGAACCTGATCTCGTCAGTGTCATGCCCGTCACCATCGTTCTGCATCGCGGTGGACGGCCAGGGCAACGCACTGAGCTTCAACGGCAACTCCTGGAGCGCCCCGACCGCGATCGACAGTTACGCGCTCAATGCGGTGTCCTGCCCATCAGTGTCGTTCTGCGTCGCAGTGGATGGGCAGGGGAATGCGCTGACCTTCAACGGCAGCTCCTGGAGCGCGGCGGACAGCATCGATACGAACGGACTGGAGTCGGAGTCGTGCACGTCTACGTCGTTCTGCGCCGCTGTGGACTCCAGCGGCTATGCGCTGACCTTCAACGGCAGCTCATGGAACTCAGCGGGCGACATCGCCAACCAGAACCCGCTTCCGTCGGTGTCGTGTCAGTCGTCATCATTCTGCGTGGCCGTGGACAACCAGGGCAACGCTCTCACCTACGACGGCAGCTCATGGAGCGGTCCCGAGCCGATCGACACCGCCAGCCTCTCCTCGGTGGCGTGCCCCTCGGTCTCCATGTGTATCGCGGTCGATACCCAGGGCAACGAGCTGAGCTTCAACGGCAGCTCGTGGAGCGCTCCGGCACGTATCGACAGCGCCGGCGCGCCGGTATCAGTGTCGTGCCCGTCGACCTCGTTCTGCGCCGCGGTGGACAACGGCGGCTACGCGCTGACATATGACAACGGGCTCTGGAGTCCCCCTGCCAGCATCGATGCGGCCACCCCGCTGTCCGCGGTGTCGTGCGCGTCGGCGTCGTTCTGCGCGGCGGCGGACGGCAGCGGAAACGCGCTCATCTATTCGCCGTTGAATCAGCACACGCTGACGGTGGTGATACAGGGCAGCGGCACCGTGAGCGGCTCCGGAATCTCCTGCCCAGGGACCTGCTCGCAGAGCTACCCCGCCGGCACAGCGGTCGCGCTGGACGCAATGCCAGCAACGGGATCTGCGTTTGACGGCTGGAGCGGAGCGTGCGCCGGTAGCGGCGGCTGCAATCTGACGATCAGCGGCAACGAGGCCGTCACCGCGAGTTTCGCCCCGGCCACGACGCCAGTGATCAGCGATTTCCAGATTTCGCCTCCCAGGTTCGAGGCTGGCGGGCCGGCTCAGGTGGTGGCCACCTACAACCTCTCTGAGCCGGTGTCAGTGCACTTCGTGCTGCAGCTCAAGGTCGCTGGGCGGCGCGTCAACGGCAGCTGCGTTCCAGCGAACCTCACGAACGCGAACAGACCGGCCTGCTCCCGCTATGTGTCCTTTGGCGGACCCGGCCTGACCGTCCCGGCGCCACCCGGCCCCAACACCCTGTTCCTGACCGCCGGCATGTTCAACACCCTCAGTGGTGGGACGGCCGCCGGCGCGTCGCATCTGAAGCCCGGCTCCTACCGCGTCCAGGTGACCCCGGTGGGGGGCAAGACGGCGCAAGCCGACTTCACCGTCACCCCGCCGAAGAAGGTCCTGATCGTGATCCAACCGGTGACCGTCAGTGGCTCGGCGAGGGACGTAGTTCATTTTGTGACCAGGGATAATCCGTGCACCGGTGATGGGACGATGACGTTCACGTGGTCGACACAGGGGCTGCCGGGCGGACGCGCCCCCGGGGTGTTCTCACCCCGGATCGGCGTGCTTCTGTTGGGCGCGCACGGCTTCTTGCCCGGGACGTTCTCATTCGACGAGAACGTCACGTGCCCACCCGGCGCCTCTGTTGACGATCCTCATCCACGCTGCGGGCCGGTCCCGGCCAGGTATGCACTGTTCCTATGGTTTGTAACGCTTCCCAACCCGCGCTTGGGCGGCCCCGGCCTGAGTTCCTGTGTCGGCAAGGCGCTCCCGGCCGACTACGTCTCCAGTGACGGCCACATCTCGCCGCCGGACAAGGTCAAGCTCCATTGCAAGAAGGGCACCTCCCCAACGTTCCGAGACTGCACGGTTGAGCCAGGCACCAAGGTCACGTTTTCCGGGAGCGGGTCGATGACCCTCTGTCAGCGGCGACCGATCGGCTACATCCGATGCCTTGAGCTCCCCGGCGGCGGACCGCTGGGAACCGGTTCTGAGTTCAGCAGCTGGGAGGACCAACAGACATGGCGACTGCAGGTCAAGTTCAGCACGCCGAAGTGTTATGAGGTCGTACCCGGAAAACCGCGCAAGAAAGTGAGTTGCCCACACGCGTAGCCCGCGAAGGTGGCGGCGTGGCCCGAACCCCGCTGAGACGGGCTTCGGGCCACGCGTCCCCGCCATCCGCCGGGCCCTCAGTCGCCCAGCGCCCCCGGGTCGGCGGGCACGTCGACGGCGTGCTCCCGCAAGACCTCGAGCGGGACGATCTCCAGCGCACGCTCGTGGGTGGAGGCGAGGACGACGAAGGCAGCCGCACCGTCAAGGTGGGCCCGCAGCCAGTTGACCGCCGTCACGCACCAGCGGTCACCGGGCACCAGGCCGGGGAAGTGGTACTGGGGCATCGGCGTGCTCAGGTCGTTGCCGATCCGCTGCTGGTGGTCGAGAAAGTCGACGGTGACCACGGCGCAGATGGTGTGGCTGCCGAGATCCTCCGGTCCAGTTCGGCAGCACCCGTCCCGGAAGAAGCCGGTGACCGGGTCGACCCCGCAGGGCGCGAGCGGGCCACCGAGGACGTTGCGTTCGGGCATGGGCGCAGTATCGCGCCCCACGCCAGCGCATCGTCCCACCCTTCACCGGCGCGCCGCGCCCTATCCCCGCCGGCGCCGGAACGTGTTGACCCCGGTCCCCAGCAGCGCCTCGAGCGTCGCCCGCCACGGCCCGTAGGCCGGGTCCGGTGCCTTGCCGTCGCTGAGGCGGTGGATCTGATGCTGGGTCCACATCAGGTCCGCGGCGGCGTCGAGGGCGCGGATCCCGATCGTGTGGAGGGCGAACTGCGAGCGGGTGTGATCGGGGGCGGCCAGCAGCCGGCGGGACAGGTCGGGCTCGAGGGCGAGGGGGCGGGCGAGGCCGATCACGTCGACGGCGCCGGCCGTGAGGGCCGCCTGCATCGCCGCCCCGGAGCGGAAGCCGCCGGTGACCATCAGTGGGACGGAGCTGACCGCCCGAACCTGTTCGGCGAACTCGAGGAAGTAGGCCTCCCGGGCGATCGTCGACTCCGCGAGGGTGCCGGCCATCGCCGGGGCCTCGTAGGTGCCGCCGGAGATCTCGAGCAGGTGGATCCCGGCCGCCTCGAGTTCGGCGATCACCGCGAGGGACTCCTCCTCGCTGAAGCCGCCGCGCTGGAAGTCGGCCGAGTTGAGCTTGAGTGCGAGGATCTTCTCCGGCCCGATCTCCGCCCGGATCGCGGCGGCGACCTCAAGCAGGAACCGGCGCCGGCGCTCGGGGTCGCCACCCCAGTCGTCGGTGCGGACGTTCGCCTTGGGGGAGAGGAACTGGGAGATGAGGTAGCCGTGGGCACCGTGGATCTGCACCCCGTCAAAGCCGGCGGCGCAGACGAGCCGGGCGGTCGTGGCAAACCGCTCGATCAGCTCGAGGATCTCCGCGTGGGTGAGGGCGCGCGGTGTCGGGAACGCCCCCTTGATCGCGACCGGGATCGCGCTCGGGGCGACGACGCGCGCCGACAGCCCCGTCGGGGTCTGGCGCCCCGGATGGTTGAGCTGCACGATCGCCTGAGTCCCGCCGGTACGGGCGGCCGCCGCCCAGCGGGCGAGGCCGTCGAGGTGGCGGTCGTCCTCGACGATCACGTTGCGCGGCTCGCCGATCGAGCGGGCGTCGATCATCACGTTGCCGGTGATCGTCAGGCCGAGTCCGCCGGCGGACCAGTGCCGGTAGAGGGTCTCCAGCGCGCCGGTCGGCGCACCGCTGCGCAGGTCACCGAGCTGCTCGCTCATTGCCGCCTTGGCGATCCGGTTGGGCAGCACGGCGCCGTTGGCGAGCGTGAGGGGGGCCGACAGGGAGGCGGCGGTCGTCTGGGTCGCCATGGCGATCCTTGGTCGGGGCGGACGGGTTCGGCTCGCACCAACCGACAGGCGTGTCGGCAGTCGCGCGCACCGGAATCTAACGGGCCGGGTGCCGGAACGGCCCTCCGGTCGCGCAGATGACCACGTTGCCCCTACCCTCCGGGCCGGTGCCGCGCATCCTGCTCATCCGCCACGGCCAGGCCTCCTTCGGCGCCGCCGACTACGACGCGCTGTCGGAGCGCGGCCACGCCCAGGCGGCGCTCACCGTTGAGGCGCTCGCCCGCCAGGGCGTTCGGGCGGACCGGATCGTGACCGGGAGCCTGACCCGCCAGCGTGAGACCGCCGCCCCGATCGGCGCCCGCCTCGGAGCGAGCGTCGACACCGACCCGCGCTGGAACGAGTACGCGATCGAGGCGCTGCTCGCCGCCCACCCGCCGGCCGCCCCGCCGACCCTGGCCGCCCCGCCCACCCCGGCCGCCTTCCAGGCCCTGCTCGAAAGCTCGCTCACCGCTTGGATCGCCGCGGGGGCGGCAAGCCCCGCGCCCGAGTCCTACCCGGCCTTCCGCGCCCGGACCGACGCGGCCCTCCGTGACCTTGCCGCCGACCTCAGGGCCGGCCAGACCGCCATCGTGGTCAGCTCCGGTGGGGTGATCGCCGCCGTCTGCGCGACCCTGCTGGAACTCCCGACCGCCGGCTGGCTGAGCCTCAACCGGGTCGCCGTCAACACTGCGATCACCCGTCTGTCGAGCGGCCGCCGCGGCCTCTCCCTGCTCGCCTTCAACGAGCAGAGCCACCTCGGGCCCGACCCGGGGCTGCTCACCTACCGGTAGCCGGCCGCGCCGCTCAGCGCAGCCCGCGGGCGGTCAGCCAGTCCTCGGCGAGGATCGCCCAGCGTTCATGGTCACGCCAGCGCCCGCCGATCTTCAGATACCGCGGGGAGAATCCCTCGCGCTGGAACCCGGCCCGCCGAGCGAGGGCGAGCGACGGCTCGTTCCCCGGCTGGATGTTCGCCTCCAGCCGGTGCAACCTGAGCTCGAGGAAGGCGACCTCCAGGACCTGCTCGATCGCCTCGGCCATGTACCCCTGGCCGGCGTAGGGCCGCCCGATCGCGTAGCCGAGGTAGGCGCTCTGAAACAGCCGCCGCACAATCTGGGAGATGTTGAAGAAGCCGAGGATCGCGTCGTCCTCCCGGCGGCAGACGAGCAGGGCGACGAAGTTGTCGCGCTTGGCATCCTCGAGGTAGGCGACGAACCGCTCATGGTCACTCGGCGCCGACGCCCACGGCCGGTGAAAGGTCGCCGAGGCCTGCATCAGGGTGATGAACTCCCGTTCGTCAGCCGGCCCGGGACCGCGCAGGTACACCCTCGAGCGGCCACCGGTGCGCCTACCGCCGGCGCGCGTGAGCATCTCACTCATCACCGCTCACCGGTTCAGCGCGTCCTCGATCCGGTAGGCGAGCGCCTCCAGCGCGAGGTCCTCGTTGACGTTCAACACCAGCGTGATCCGGGTCGCCTCGACCTCGGCGACGGCGGCGATGAGGCGCTCCGGCGCCGGCCCGCCCCCGGCGTCTGCACCAACCCCGCCGCCGCCCGCAGAACCCCGGACCCGCGGTCCCCCACCCGGGCCCGCCACCGCCGCCGCTGCCGCCGCCGGTCCCGGCAGACCGGCGGCGGGCCGCTCACCCGCCGGGACCGACAGGCGTCCGGAGGCGTCGAGGCGATCGGAGTTGCGGACCTCATCGGCTGCCCCCCAGGCGAGCGCCGCCCCGTCGAGCAGCCACGCCTCGATCAGCGTGAGGGCGAGCCCGAGCGCACCCGTCTCGACCCGCCGGCGCACCCGCCGGGTCCGTTCCTCCCACTCGCGGCCGACCCGGGTGCGGTCCCGGCGCGAGACGATCGCCAGCTCAGCCTCGGCGGCGGCCGCGAGCTCGGCCGCGACCGCCTCCCCGCGCGCCCGGACCGCCTCGAGCAGGCCCCGCCAGGGTGCGGCCGTCGCGCTCTCCCCGGCGATCGCGATCACCGCGAACCGCTCGGCGGCAGCCCGCAGCTCGGCCCCGGCCGGGCTCGCGAGCTCACGGGCGACGTTCGCGTCGCCGAGGCTGAGCCGGGCGAGGGCCGCGGCGGTGTCGGCCGGGACCCCGGCGACGGCCAGTTCGGCGGCGAGCGCCGCCGGCGAGGGCCCGTCGAAGCGGACGAGCTGGCAGCGGCTGGCGATCGTCGCCATCACCTCGGCCGGCCGGTCGGCGATGAGGATCAGGTGAACGTAGGCGGGCGGTTCCTCGAGCGTCTTCAGCAGCCGGTTGGCGGCCGCCTCACCGAGTGAGTCGGCGCCGTCGATGACGAACACGCGCCGGGTCGCCTCAAACGGCGTCCGGGTCGCCGCCGCGACGACGGCGGCGTCGATGTCGGAGACGAGGATCTCGTGCGCGCCGCTCGGGGCGACCCAAGTGAGATCGGGGTGGGCGCCCGAGATCGCCCGTGCCCGGGCGCTCCCGGGGTCCGCGGCGTTCTCGGCGAGCAGGTCGGCGGCGATCAGCCGGGTGAGGCGGCGCTTGCCCGCCCCGCCGGGGCCGTGGAACAGGTAGGCGTGGGAGGGCCGCCCGGCACTGAGGGCGGGAGCGAGGACCGCGCGGGCGTGGGGGTGGTCGTCGAGGGCGACAGCCATCACCCTCGATGCTAAAGCCCGGTCGCTACCGTCACCACCGCGATGGCGCTGATCACGATCGAGGGGGTGGACGGGACCGGCAAGACGACGCTCGCCCACGCCCTCGCCGACGCCCTCGGACGGCGCGGGCAGACCGTCCGGTGCCTGCGCGAACCCGGCGGGGTGGCGGTGTCAGAGGCGATCCGTGCCCTCGTCAAAGACCCGGCGCTCGTCATCGGTGACCGTGCCGAGGCGCTCCTGTATGCGGCCGCCCGCGCCCAGCTCGTCGAGGAGCGCCTCCTCCCCGCCCTCGCCGCCGGCGAAACGGTGATCCTCGACCGCTACATCGACTCCTCGCTCGCCTACCAGGGCGGCGGACGCGGGCTCGGGGTTGGCGCGGTCGCGGCGATCAACGCCTTCGCGGCGGGCGGACTGGCGCCCGACCGGACCCTGTGGCTCGACCTCGCCCCCGAACTCGCCGCCGCCCGCGCGACCGCGCGCGGGGAGGCGCCGGACCGGCTCGAGCAGGCCGGGGAGGCGTTCTACGCCCGGGTCCGAGCCGCCTACGCCGCGCTCGCCGCCGCCGAGCCGGGGCGGATCATCCGGATCGACGCGGGACAATCGCCGGAGGCTGTGCTCGACGCCGCCCTCACCGCCCTCGCCGACCTGACGTTTTGAGGCGGCCTCAGCCGCCGGCGGGATATCCATGCGGGTGGGCCTGAGCGAACGCCCACGCGTCGGCGATCATCGCCTCCAGCGACGGTTTGGCCGGTACCCACCCGAGCTCGTCGGCGATCCGTTCCGACGAGGCGATGAGCGCGGGCGGGTCCCCGGGCCGGCGCGGCGCCTCACGAGTCGGGATCGCCTGCCCGGTGACCTGCTCGGCGGCGGCGATCACCTCCCGCACGCTGAACCCGCTGCCGGTGCCGAGGTTGAAGATGCGGTGCTCGCCTGCGCGGGCGCCGTGCAGGGCGAGGACGTGGGCGGCAGCGAGGTCGTTGATGTGGATGTAGTCGCGCACCGCCGTCCCGTCCGGGGTCGGGTAGTCGCTGCCGAACACCGACACCGCGTCACGCTCGCCGAGGGGCACCTTGAGCACGTTCGGGATCAGGTGGGTCTCGGGGTCATGGGCCTCACCGATGTGACCGGCGGCGTGGGCGCCGGCGACGTTGAAGTACCGCAGCGACACCGCCCCGAGCCCGTGGGCGGTGCAGAACCCGCCGATCATCAGGTCGACGGCGAGCTTGGAGGCGCCGTAGGGGTTGCTCGGCCGGGTCGGCGCGTCCTCGCGGATCGGGACCGTCTCGGGGACGCCGTAGGTCGCCGCGGTCGAAGAGAACACGAGCCGCGGGATGCCGTGGGCGACGATCGCCTCGAGCAGGTGGAGCGAGCCGAGCACATTGTTCTCCCAGTAGCGCCCGGGCGCGCTCATCGACTCCCCGACGAGCGACAGTGCGGCGAAGTGCAGCACCCCGTCATATCCGCCGGCGAGGGCGGCGTGGACGGCGGCGCCGTCCCGCAGGTCGAGCTCGACGAACGCGGCCCCCGGGGCGACCGCCGCCCGGTGGCCGGTCGACAGGTTGTCGAGCACGGTCAGCTCGTGTCCGGCGCCGAGCAGATGACGCGAGACGATCGACCCGACGTAGCCGGCGCCACCGGTGAGCAGGAGCCTCATTGGAAGCCAGGAGGTTATCCCGCGTAGAATCGCGGCGCAGTGAGCGATGCGGTCTTTGAGCTCCGTGCCTTTGAGCACGTCGAGGCGATCCCCGGACGGGCCCTGCTGCGGATTGCCGCCGAGCCGACCTTCGAACCGTCCGGTGCTGCCCTGATCATCGACGACGGCGAGCCGGTGCACCCGCTGCCCGCCCCCGCCGGACCGCCCGGCGTCGCCCGCGCCGCCTTCAGCCTGCCCGCCGAGCGGGTCGACGGCGCCCGCCGGTTCGTGCTCGAACTGCCCGACGGCGAACGGATCCCGCTGCCCAAGCCGACGAAGCGGACGGCGGCCCGGGTGACGCTGGCCGGCGCCGGTCTCCCGGGACCGGCGCCGGCGCCGGCGCCCGTGGTCGACGCCGGCGCCGGCGACCTGATCGCGGAACTCGAGCGCCGCCTCGCCGCCGAGCGCGCGCGGCGGGTGTCGGCCGATACGGCGGCGGAGACCTCCGCGGCTGCCCGCAGCGCTTCGGAGACCCGGCTCAAGAGCCTTGACGCCGAGTTGGCGGACGCGCGGGCGGACCTGGTCAGCACCCGCGACGACCTCGCGACCGTGCGCGAGGACCTCGCCAGCACCCGCGGCGACCTCGCCGGGGCGCTGGAGGAGCTGCGCGACGCCCAGGGGGCGGTCGAGCTCGGTCGCACCCAGGCCAACCACGCCCGCGCGGAGGCGGAGGCGGCTGAGACGACGCTGATCCAGCGGGGCGCCGAGATCCAGCTGCTGCGCCAGACCCTCGCGGACCGGGACGCCCACGCCCAGCACACCTACCTGCAGTGGGAGCAGATCACGGCCGAGCTGAGCGTCGAGATCGACGTCGCCCGCCAGGTCGCCGCCGACTTCCAGCAGCACGCCCGCAACCTGCAGCTCGAGCTCGCCGACTCACGACTCGAGTTGACCTCGCTGCGGGCGTTGCGCGAGGCCCACGAGCAGGCGGTCGCCGCCGGGTCCGCCGTCGACGGTGACAGTGGCGATCCCGCCGTTGTCGCTGCGAAGCTCAACGCGGCTGCGGCCGCGCTCGAGGAGGCCCGCTCCCGCGCCTCCGAGGCGGAGGCGGCGCTCGCGGCCCGGGAGACCGAGCTGGGCCGCCTGCGCGGTCAGCTCAACCCCGGGCAGTGACCGGGGTCGGGGTCGCCCAGGTCCAGGCGATCCGTCAGGGCGTCGGGATCGCGGTCGGCGAGGCCGCCGGCGGCGCGGCCGCCCGGTTGGCGGCGATCGCGTTCTCGGCGAGGCTGAGGTAGCCGTCGACGCCGAGCTCGGGGTCGAGGGCGAGCGCGCGGGTGATCGCCACGAGCGCCTCCCGGTCCCGGTTGAGCTGGAGGTCGACGTGGGCGAGGCCGACCCAGGCGGGCTCGTCGGTCGGCTGACGCTGGATCGCCTCGAGCAGGTCATCGCGGGCGATCCCGAGCTCGCCGGTGGCGACGGCGATGTTCGCGGCCGCGAGCGGACCGGCCCCCGACAGCGGATCGAGCGCAGTCGCCCTCGCCGCCTGTGCCCGGGCTTGGCGCAGCGCGGCCGGGGTGCCCGCGGCCGCCCGGACCAGCGCCGCGTTCGCGTCCGCGGCGGCGGCCCCCGGCAGCACGGCGGAGATGCCGTACAGGGACATGCCGAGAGTGATCGCCGCGAGCCCGAGCAGGCGGAGTGCCGCCGACGGGGTGGGCGACGGGGTGACCGGCGGTGGGACGACGAGCACGGTCGGCCGGTCAGTGCCGGGGCCCGCGAGGGAGCCCGCGAGGACCCCGAGCATCACGATCACCGGCAGGGTCACCCCGGGGATGTTCCAGTCCCAGTCATAGAGGGCGTGGACGGTGTAGGCGAACGCGGGCGCGAGCAGGGCGATGGCCGCGAGCCGGCGCCGGGCCGGGTCGGTGTCGAGTCGGGTCGGGTCGACGCGATCCCCACCGGCGCGACGGACGGCCGCCACCCCGCTGCGCAGCAGCGTCCCCCACGCCCCGACGGCAAGCAGGGTGCCGATCAGGCCCGTTTCCGCGAGCCACTGCAGAGGGACGCTGTGGGCGTCCTGGACGGCGACCGTGCTGTGACGGTAGAGGAGGTTGAGGACGGGAAAGGAGCCGGCCCCCCAGCCGCCGAGCGGACGGTGTGAGAACGCGGCGAGCGCCTGGCCCCACCAGGCGATCCGGTTGGCCGAGCTGGCCGACAGCAGCCGCCCGGCGCCGGAGGTCGCGATCGTGTCCGCGTTGGTGAAGCTCTGCCACAGGTGGCTGATCTGGCCGCCGAGGCCGCGGTGGGAGACGCCCGCGCCGATCAGCCCGACGGCGATGAGGCCGAGGCTGCCGTACCCGAGGCTGCGCCAGAGCCGCCGGCGCCGGGGACGGGTGAGCGCGGCCGGGAGCCGGTCGAGGACCGGGAGCAGCTGGGCGCTGAGGACCGCGACGGCGACCAGGACGACCCCGAGGTAGACGCCGGCCTGCTCGCGCGCGCCGAGGCTAACGCCGTTGCCGGTGAGCGGGTGGGCGAGCAGGCCGATGACCAGACCGAGGGCCCCGAAGGCGACGGCGACGGCCGCCCAGATCAGCGTCGTCAGCGAGTCGGGGCTGAGCAGGACGGTGACCGCGAGCGCGACGGCGAGGGCGAGGAACCCGCCCCGGGACTCGGTGAAGCCGATCCCGACGACGATCAGCTCGAGGCCGATGAAGCCGGTGAGCCGGGCACGGGGGGGCGCGCTCGGGGTCAACGCGAGCGTGAGCGCCGCGGGCGCGCCGAGGACGAACGCGAGCGCGAGCGCGTTCCAGTAGGCCAGCGGCGCCTGCAGGCGGGCGTACTGCCCGGTCCGGTCGAGGTTGAGCAGCCCGCCGACGTGCAGACCCGGTGCGACCTTCTGCCCGAGCGCGTAGAGAAGGATGACGAGGCTGAGGGTGAGCGCCCCGCGGCGCACGAGCATGATCGCGTTGGGCAGGCTCGCGCCGAGGCGGACGGCGAGGATGAGCACGAGCAGATAGGCGAAGACGCGGTTGGTCGCCACCCAGGTGCCGTCCGGGCTCGCGCTCCAGGCGAGGCTGACCGCGCTCCAGGCCCAGAAGCCGGCGAGCAGACCGACGCCGAGCCGCACCCGCCGGGGGACGGTGGGGGTCGGCGTCCCGGCGATCACCCCGATGATGGCGGCGGCGATCGTGATCAGCGCGATGCCGACCTGCAGGCGCGGCTCGTCGGGAGTGCGAATCGCCCCGCCGGCGAAGGCGGCATACAGGCAGGCGGCGAACAGGGCGACCCCGAGGGCCTGGGGGGCGCGGGCGGTTTTGGCGCCAAATTGCGGGGGATAAACTGAAGGGGGCACGTGTGGGTGGCCTCAGAGGCCGCTTGGACGCCGGTTCTGTCCGGCCGCTGCGCGAGGATCCGCTGTTACCGCCTCAGACACCGAGAGCTGAGGCAACGCGGCGGCGGAAGCGGTCAACGAGAGGAGTACGCAGGCGATGGAGATCACCCCGCAGACACAGCTGAGGGCAGGGCAGGGACTCTCAATAGAGCGCTATTTCACCACGTCCGGCGAGGATCCGTTCGCGACGGTGGAGTGGGAGCGTCGGGATGCCCGGATCGGCCACGGTGATCGGATCTCCTTCGAGCAGACCGGCGTCGAGTTCCCCAAGAGCTGGTCCCAGAACGCGACGAACATCGTCGCCCAGAAGTACTTCCGCGGCCAGCCCGGCTCCCCGGAGCGGGAGTGGTCGGTCAAGCAGATGATCACCCGGGTCGCCGGGACGATCGCCGGCTGGGGCGCCGAGCGCGGGTACTTCGCCACCGCCGAGGACGCCGCCGCGTTCGAGGCCGAGCTCACCCACGTGCTCCTGCACCAGATGGCCGCCTTCAACTCGCCCGTCTGGTTCAACGTCGGCTGGCATCCGGTCGGCAGCCCGAAGATGCAGGCCTCGGCCTGCTTCATCCTCTCGGTCGAGGACAACATGGAGTCGATCCTCGAGTGGAACACCAAGGAGGGCATCATCTTCCGCGGCGGGTCGGGCTCGGGGATCAACCTGTCAAAGATCCGTGGCTCCAACGAGCCGCTGAGTCGAGGCGGGACCGCGTCGGGCCCGGTCTCCTTCATGCGGGGCGCGGACGCGTGGGCAGGGTCGATCAAGTCCGGTGGCGGCACCCGACGGGCGGCGAAGATGGTCGTCCTCGACGTCGACCACCCCGACATCCGCGAGTTCATCTGGTGCAAGGCCAAGGAGGAGGACAAGGCCCAGGCCCTGCGCGACGCCGGCTTTGACATGTCCATCGACGGGGACGGCTTCCACTCGATCCAGTACCAGAACGCGAACAACTCGGTCCGGGTCACCGACGACTTCATGCGCGCGGTCGAGAACGACGAGGACTGGCACCTGATCGGCCGGGTCACCGGCGAGCCGGTCGGCGAGCCGCTCCCCGCCCGGCAGCTGATGCGCGAGATCGCGGAGGCTGCGTGGCGCTGTGCCGACCCGGGCGTCCAGTACGACACGGTGATCAACCAGTGGCACACCTGCCCGAATTCGGGCCGGATCAACGGCTCGAATCCGTGCTCGGAGTACATGCACGTCGACAACTCGGCCTGCAACCTCGCGTCCCTCAACCTGATGAAGTTCCGCCGCACCGACGGCAGCTTCGACGTCGAGTCCTTCGAGCGGGCGATTGACATCGTCTTCCTCGCCCAGGAGATCGTCGTCTCGCCCTCGAGCTACCCGACGCCGGAGATCACCGCCAACGCGCGGGCCTTCCGGCAGCTCGGCCTCGGCTTCGCCAACCTCGGTGCGTTCCTGATGTCCAACGGGATGCCCTATGACTCCGATCCGGCCCGCGGGACCGCGGCCGCCATCAGCGCGCTGATGACCGGCCGCGCCTACGCCCGCTCGGCTGAGATCGCCGCGGCGATCGGTCCCTACGACCGCTACGCCGAGAACCGCGAGGCCCACAACGCGGTGATGCGGATGCACCGGGACGCGAGTTACGCGATCCCCGACAGCACGCTCGCCGACGAGCGGCTGCTCACCGCCGCCCGGGCGGCCTGGGAGGAGGCGGTGCTCGCCGGGGAGACCCACGGCTACCGCAACGCCCAGGCGACCGTGCTCGCCCCGACCGGGACGATCTCGTTCCTGATGGACTGCGACACGACCGGCGTGGAGCCGGACTTCTCCCTCGTCAAGTTCAAGGAGCTCGTCGGCGGCGGTCAGATGACGATCGTCAACAAGACGGTCCCGCTCGCGCTGTCGACGCTCGGGTACCGCCCCGAGCAGGTCGACCAGATCGTCGCCCACATCAACGAGCACGGCACGATCGTCGGGGCCCCGGGGCTGGCGGAGGAGCATCTGCCGGTGTTCGACGTCGCCGTCGGGGCGCGGGCGATCAGCCACCTCGGCCACATCAAGATGATGGGGGCGATCCAGCCGTTCATCTCCGGCGCGATCTCCAAGACGGTCAACATGCCGTTTGAAACGACGGTCGAGGACATCGCCGACGCCTACACGGCGGCATGGCGGCTCGGGGTCAAGGCGCTGGCGATCTACCGGGACGGGTCCAAGACCGCCCAGGCGCTGCGGACCGACGCCCAGCAGGCCAAAAACGCCGCCGCGGACGCCGGGGAGGTCCTCTACACCCAGGAGGAGCTCGACGCCGCCCTCGAGCGGGCGGTCGCCGACGCCGTCGCCCAGGAGGTCGCCTCCGCGCGCAGTGAGGCGCTCGAGGTTGGCCGCCGTGAGGCGCTGCAGTCCGTCGGGCCCAAGCGCAAGCGGATGCCGGTGGAGCGCCAGTCGATCACCCACAAGTTCTCCCTCGGCGGCCATGAGGGCTACATCACCGCCGGCATGTACGAGGACGGGACGGTCGGGGAGATCTTCCTCACCGACATCGGCAAGGAGGGTTCGACCCTGCGCGGGATGATGAACTCGTTCGCGACGGCGATCTCGATCGCCCTGCAGTACGGGGTTCCGCTCGAGACGCTCGTGCAGAAGTTCGCCTACATGCGCTTTGAGCCGGAGGGGATCACCGCCAACCCGGAGATCCCGTTCGCCAAGTCGATGCCCGACTACATCATGCGCTGGCTCGCCTCGCGGTTCCTCGACGCCGACACCCAGGAGGCCCTTGGGATCATGACCCCGGCGGTACGGGCCCGCCAGTCCGCTCAGGAGGCGGCGAGCTCCTACCTCGGGGACACGGCCGGTCCGGCGCTCGGCAATCCCGCCGGCTCAGTCCGGACGGGTGCGGGCGCGAGCCCGGGCGCTGACGGTTCCACCGCGGACCGGGCGAACGGAAGCGGGAACGGGAACGGGGGGTCGCGGGCCGGAGGGGCGGGCAACGCCGGCGCCGGCGCCGGGGCGGCGCGGAAGCCATCGGCCTCCACGGCAGCGGCCCGGGCGGCCACCACGGCGCTGACCGACACCCCGCCGGTTCGCCCGGCGGTGATCGCCCCCTCCCCGCTCGGGATGATCGACGTCGGTGCCGTCTGTGACCAGTGCGGCGGGACGATGCAGCGCACCGGCGCCTGCATGACCTGTTCGAGCTGCGGCAACAACACCGGCTGCGGGTGATCCAGCGCTGAGACGGTCGTCGGGGCGTGCCGGGCCGACCGGCCGGTACGCCCCGACCGGGCCGCCCCGGATCGCCGCCCCTGCTCGCGCGCGGGCGTCGTGGCGGCTCGGCCTCGGGCCGGGTGACCGCGCGGCAATCCCGGAGGCGCGCCCCGGACTCGCGCCGGCGGCGCCCCGGACCCTGGCCGGAGACCCGGGCCGACGGCACCGCGGACCCTGGCCGGAGACCCGGCCGGCGGCACCGCGGACCAAAGCGGGCTACTGGACCATGTCCCGCGGGTCGACCCGGCCGCTCTCCGCGACGTGGTCGATGATCTCGCGGGACGCCTCGAGGGTGTGCTCCTCCCGCCGCGGCCCGTCCTGATCCAGGTGCCAGTGGCGGCTCATGCTCGCGTACCACTCACCGTCCTCGGCCCCCGGGAGCAACCCGAAGCGCGAGATCGTGCGCTGGTTGCCGACGAGGTCGCTGTAGAGCAGCTCGATGGAGATCGCCTCGCCGTTGTCGATCGCCTCGACGAGCCGGACCCGATCCTCGTCGTCGGGACCGCGGAGCGCGCCCTGCCACATGCCGATGTCCCCGGCGGGAACGTAGATGTCGCGCGCCTGGGTGCGGAAGGCCTCGAGCGGACGGTGGCGGTGGGCTTCCTCGCTGCGGTCATAGCTCGGAGCGA
Organism: Conexibacter sp. DBS9H8; assembly: GCF_023330685.1. Taxonomy (GTDB): domain Bacteria; phylum Actinomycetota; class Thermoleophilia; order Solirubrobacterales; family Solirubrobacteraceae; genus Palsa-465. The sequence goes on along the minus strand of NZ_CP097128.1, from coordinate 1,132,085 downwards.
CCGCCCACGCCTGGCAGACGGCCATTCCCGCCCCGACGTTGCGGAGGCTGATCGCGAGGTAGACGCTCCCGTCGATCTGCGCCACGCTCGCTCGCCCACCCTCGGCGGTCACCCAGTGCCCGTCAATGAACCTCAGCTTCTGTGGAGGATCGTTGAGGCGCGAGTGGGTGAGCACCGGCCGGCGCCGCTCCTCGAGAGCGATCTCTGAAAGGCGGGTTGAGCGCTTGGACGCCTGTACGGCGACGAAGGTGGCGATGGCGAGCACGAGCGTCCCGAGGGCGGTGCCGAGGGAAGCGAGCGTCGCCCATTGGACGGCCGGAGCGAACATGAGGACGAGGGGGATTCTGACAGCGCCCGACCCGACCCCGGCGGGCCCGGCCCAGCACATCGTTATGCTCCTTTCGATGCGCGCCACGTCCACGGGCCAGCGGCTCGACATCACTCGAGCACCGTTGGCCGAGCGCAGCACGCTCGCCGAAGACGTGCGGGACGGCCTCACCCGGCCGTTCAAGGAGCTCGTCCCCAAGCACCTCTACGACGCTCGCGGCTGCGAGCTGTTCGATGAGATCTGCACGCTTGAGGAGTACTACCCGACCCGCACCGAACGGGCGATCCTCACCGCCGCCGCCGCGGACATCAGCGACCGCACCGGCGCGATCGAGCTCGTCGAGCTCGGCGCCGGCTCGGCAAGCAAGACCCGTGTGCTGCTCGACGCGATCGACGCCGACGGCCGGCTCGAACGATACGTCCCCTTTGACATCGCCGAGGCGGTCGTCCGCCCGACCGCGCTGGCGATCCTCGGAGAATACCCCGAGCTCGGACAGGTCCACGGGGTCGTCGGCGACTTCATCTCCGACCTCGATCTCATCCCCGAGCCAGCCACCGCGGCACCCCGGATCCTCGCCCTGCTCGGCTCGACGATCGGCAACTTCGTCGGGGTCGAGCGCGCCGCACTCCTCTCGGGCATCACCAGCCTGCTGCGCCCCCAGGACCGCCTCCTGCTTGGGACCGATCTGGTCAAGGATCCCGCCGTCCTCGAGGCCGCCTACAACGACCGCCGCGGCGTCACGGCCGCCTTCAACCTCAACCTGCTCGAGGTGATCAACCGCGAGCTGGACGGCGACCTGCCGGTGGAGAACTTCGAGCACGTCGCCCGTTTCGAGAGCGACCTGGACTGGGTGGAGATGCGCCTGCGCGCCCGTGCGCCCTGCCAGGCCCGGATCGGCGCCCTCAACCTCGAGGTCGACTTCGTCGCCGGTGAGGAGATGCGCACCGAGATCAGCGCGAAGTTCACCCCTGCCCGGATTGAGGACAACCTCGCCGCCGCCGGCCTGGAGATCGAGCGGATCTACACCGACGCCGGCGATCTCTTCGCCCTCACCCTCGCCCGGCCCGCCGCCTGACCCTTTCCTCCCGCTCCGTGCCCGCCCCCTCCTCGCGCGTCGACCCCAGGCCCGCTTCGGCCGTCGACTCGGTACCGACCGTTGACTCAGGGTCGCCTCAGAGCGACAGGGCCGAGGACACGGTCGCCGCACTCGATGCGACCCGCACCCGCACCCGCGAGCTCGTCTGGACCCTCGATGCCGCGACGCTCGAGGCGGTCCACTCGACCCTGCTGAGCCCACTCGTCTGGGATCTCGGGCACATCGCCGCCTTTGAGGACCTGTGGATCTCCCGCACCTTCGGGACCGAGATGCTCGCCCCCGACCTGATCCGCGTCTATGACGCCGATGAGACCCCCCGGGCCCAGCGGGGCACCCTCCCGTTCCTGCCAACCGCCGAGGCCAACGGATACCTCGACCGCAGCCGCGCCCGCACCCACGAGCTGATCGCCGCCGAGCCACTGTCGGACCAGACGATGCGGCGACTCGAGCTGATCCTCCGCCACGAACTTCAGCACCACGAGACGATGCTCCAGACCATGCAGATCGCCGGGCTCGAACCCGGGCTGGCGGGCGTCGCGGCGGGCCCGGCCCCGGTGCTCGGGTCGGGCGCGCCCGATGGTTCCGGTGCGGGTGGTGCGGGTGGCGGGTCCGGTGAAGCAGCCCGGCCCAATGAGTCGGCGGACTCTGGCGATCTCACGCTCGCCCTCATCCCCGTCCCCGCGGCCGAACATCTGATCGGAGCCGATTCCGGCCGGGGCTTTGCCTACGACAACGAGCAGCCCCGCCACCCATGCCCCCTCCCCGGTTTTCAGATCGCCGCCGGGCCGGTCACCAACGCCGCCTGGCAGCGGTTCATCGCCGACGGCGGCTATCGCCGACGGGAGCTGTGGTCAGATGCCGGGTGGGCATGGCGGGAGGCCGAGGCAACCGAGGGTCCTCTCTACTGGACGGACGCCGAGACGGTCGTCCGGTTCGGCCGCCACGTGCCGATCAACCCTCTCGCCCCGGTCTGTCACGTCTCTTGCTTTGAGGCCGACGCGTTCGCGCGCTTCCACGGCCTGCGGCTCCCGACTGAGGTGGAGTGGGAGGCCGCCGCGCTGTGGAGTGCCGCCGCCTCCCCGGGGCGCCTGCACGGGATGGGCGCGAGCGTGTGGCAGTGGACGGCGAGTGAGTTCGCCCCCTACCCGGGCTTTCGCGCCGACCCCTACCCGGAGTACTCCGAGCAGTTCTTCGATGCCGGCTACCGGGTGCTGCGCGGTGGCGCCTGGGTGAGCGCCCCGCGAGTGGCGACCGTCCACTTCCGCAACTGGGACCTCCCTCAGCGCCGCCAGATCTTCAGCGGGCTGCGGCTCGCGGGGGACGCCTGAACCGCGATGGCTCCCCCGACCTTTGACCGGCTGGCTGATCTCCGCCTCGAGGTGAGCGGCTACTGCCTCGAGGGGCTGTGTGCGGCCGTCGGCCCCCAGCAGGACCGCCACTGCACCGTCATCCACCTCCAGGGCGGCGACATGGAGGGACAGGGAGAGGACGTCACCTACGAGGCGACCGACCATGAGCGTTTCCAGGCCGCCGGGGCGGCACACGACCTCCGCGGCACCTGGACCCTCGGGGACTTCTGCGCTCACACCGCCACGCTCGACCTGTTCGGGTATGAGCCGGCGAACGCCGCCTACCGGCTCTACCGGCTGTGGGCCTTCCACAGCGCCGCCCTCGACCTCGCTCTCCGCCAAGGGGGCCGGACCCTCCCGGACGTTCTCGCCCGCGAGCCGGCACCGGTGCGCTACGTCGCCTCGACCCGGCTCGGGGAGCCCCCGAGCCTCGATCCGGTTCAGCGGCGGCTCGCCCTCGATCCGACGCTGCGCTTCAAGCTCGACGCGACGAGTTCATGGACGCCGGAGATCTTCGCCGCCCTCGTGGAGACCGGCGCGGTCGACTCGATCGACCTCAAGGGCCTCTACCGTGACTCCCCGGTCGACCAGCCCGGTGACCCGGTGCTGTACCGGCGGGTGGTTGAGGCGTTTCCGGACGCCTGGATCGAGGACCCCGACCTCAGCCACCCCGAGGCCGCCGCGGTCCTCGCCCCCCACCACGACCGGATCACCTGGGACGCGAACATCCACTCGATCACCGACATCGAGGCGCTCCCGTTCCCGCCGCGCATGGTCAACCTGAAGCCGTCCCGGATCGGCGCGCTGCCGACGCTGTGTGCCACCTACGACTACTGCGCCGCGCACGGCATCGGCGCCTACAGCGGCGGTCAGACAGAGCTCGGGGTCGGCCGCGGCCAGGCCCAGTACCTCGCGGCACTGTTCCACCCGGACGCGCCAAATGATCTCGCCCCGTCCCCGTACAACCTGCCCGACCCGCCACCCGGGCTGCCGTCAAGTCCCCTCACCGGCGCCTTCAGCGAACCCGGCTTCCGCTGGCACTGACTCACTGAACCCGGACCCGCCTCCGGACCGCCCGGCGGACCGCCTCCGGACCGCCCGGCGGCTGGCCGCCGGTGGCCCGCGTGACCGTCTCGCGCCCGTTGGCTGACCGGCGGTGGCCCGCCAGCGCACAAGGATGGAAGGTGAGCGAGTTCAAAGATTCGTCGTATCGACGAATCTTTGAACTCGCTGGCCGACCACCCCGTGCCGGCCGGATGTGAGCCGCCACTCACGTGCGCAGCGAAGCGCAGCCCCGGCGGACTCAGAAGGTGAGCTCGGGGGCGGTCGGGTCGGCAACCCCGCTGTCCACCGCCGCCTGACGCACCGCCTCGGTCACCGTGTCGTGGACGTGGCGGTCGAGCACCTCGGGGATCAGCTCGGACTCGACGGTGAGCCCGGCGAGCGCCCAGGCGGCCGCCCGCTTCATCTCGACGTTGATGCTCCGCGCCCCCGCGAGCAGCGCCCCCCGGAAGATGCCCGGGTAGCCGAGGACGTTGTTGACGCTCGTCCCGTCGGCCGCAAAGGCGGCACCGGCGGCAAGCGCCGCCTCGGGCTCGATCTCGGGCACCGGGTTGGTGAGGGCGAGGATCACCTGGCCGGGCCGCACCATCTCCGGGGTGATCAGTCCGGGTTTGCCGCTCGTGGCGACGACGACGTCAGCCTGGGTCATCAGGTCAGCCAAACTGGTGATCTCGATCCCCTGGGCGGCGGCGTGAGCGGCCGCCGCCGGGTTCGGGTCGGTCGCGAGCACGCGCTTCACCCCGGCGTCATGGATCAGCGTCGCGATCCCGTACCCCGCCGCACCGAGCCCGATCTGCCCGACGACCGCCGCGTCAAGGCGGATGTCCGCCTGCCGGCAGGCGGCGATCGCCGCGGCGAGCGTCACCACCGCGGTGCCGTGCACGTCGTCGTGCATCACCGGTTGGGAGAGTGCGCCGATCAGGCGCTCCTCGATCTCAAAGCACGCCGGGGTGGAGATGTCCTCGAGGTGGATGCCGCCGAAACCTGGGGCGATCCGGATCACCGTCTCGACGAACTCGTTGACGTCCCGGGTGTCGAGGATGATCGGAACGGCGTTGATCCCGACGAGCTGAGCGTAGAAGAGCGCCTTGCCCTCCATCACCGGCAGGCTCGCGAGTGCCCCGATGTCTCCGAGCCCGAGCACGCGACTGCCGTTGGTGACGATCGCGACGCTGCGCCCGAGGGTGGTGAACCGCCGGGCGAGCGCCGGGGACTGATGGATCGCCGAGCAGACGCGGGCGACCCCCGGGGTGTAGACGTCGCGGACGTCCTGGTTGGTCAGCACCGGTCGGCTCGCGGTCATCGTCAGCTTGCCGCCCTCATGGGCCATGAAGGCACGGTCCCGATACCAGACGACGTGCACGTTGGGGAGGCCCGCAAGGCCGTCCGCCAACTGGGCGGCGTGCTCACGGTCGCGCAACTCGACGGTGATCTCCCGGATCGTCTCGTGCCGGGCGATGTTGATCGTGATGATGTCCCCGATCAGCCCCCCGTGATCGGAGATCCGGCGCGCGATGGTCGCCAGCTCACCCGTGCGGTGGGGCCAGCGCAGACGGTATGTGCAGTCGATCGGCATTGGTCCGCGAGGCTACCTTTTCCGCCGCCCGGACGGCCACACAGCGTTTCGCGGGGCGGAATGGCACCCCCGAAGGGGCGGGATGGCACCCCCGAAGGCCACTTCAAGGGCGAGCCGGCGGAGACGGGGTACCGTCCCACCGCGGGAACCTAGACTGCAGACCATGAGCTATTCGATCGTCAATCTGGCGGCCGCTGAGGATCGCGCGGCCGGCTTCGGCATGGCCGACATCCAGGAGATCCGCTTCCCTCGGGAGGCGCTCGGGGCCGAGGGCACCGGGCTGGCGCTCCATCGGATCCATCCGGGTCGCCGCCAGGCCTTCGGTCACCGCCACCGCCAGGCGGAGGAGATCTGCGTCGTCCTGTCGGGCTCAGGCAAGGTCGTCCTCGACGGGGAGGTCCATGACCTCGTCACCCTCGACGCCGTCCGGATCGCGCCGCCGGTGCTGCGTGCCTTCGAGGCCGGGCCCGACGGGATGGAGCTGCTCGTGTTCGGCCCCCACCACGAGTCAGACGGTGAGCGGGTCCCCGAGGGCTTCTGGCCTGAGTGAGCCTGAGGGTCAGGACATGTGCTCGTCCAGCTCGCCGAGTGCGTCAGTGAGCGCGAGGTTCGCCCGGTAGTCGACCGGGCAGGCGATGATCGACACCCCGTCGGAGGCGAGCGCCTCCGCGAGCGTCGGCGCGAGCTCAGCCGCGGATCCGATCATGTACCCCCGCGCCCCGAACGACTCCGCATAGGCGATGAAGTCCGGGTTGTGAAAGCCGGTGTCCATGTTCTCGCCGAGCTCCAGGTCCATCTTCCAGCTGATCAGCCCGTACGCGTCATCGACCCAGACGAGGACGACGAGCGAGATCGCCTCGCGGACGGCGGTCTCGATCTCCTGGCTGTTCATCAGGAACGCCCCGTCCCCGGTGGCCACGAGCACCCGCCGCTCGGGGCGCGCGAGCTTGGCCGCGAGCGCGCCGGGCAGGGTCCAGGCCATCGTCGAGAGGCCGTTGGAGATGAGACATGTGTTCGGCGCATACGTCGGGTAGAGACGGGCCATCCACATCTTCAACGCCCCCGTGTCGACGAGGACGATGTCCTCACGGTCAAGGACGGACCGGATGTCGGCGACGATCCGCGCCGGTGAGAGCGGGAAGCGGTCGTCGGCGGCCCCACGGGCGAGCTCGGTCGCCAGTCGCTCGCGGATCCGCTGCTCCCCGAGGTCAGGCGTAAACGGCCGTCCGACCGTCTCGGCGAGCGCCGCGAGCGTGAGCGGGATGTCGGATTGGAGGCCGACGGACACCTCGTAGTGGGCGTCGACCTCAGCCGGGAACCGGTGGATGTGGATGATCTTCTTGTCGGCCTCCGGGTTGATCCGGACCGGGTCGAACTCCTGGAGCTCATACCCGACCGCGATGATCGCGTCCGCCCGGTCAAAGCCGAAGTTGACGTAGTCGTGGCGCATGAACCCGACCGCGCCGAGCGCGAGAGGATGGTCATCCGGGAACACGCCCTTGCCGTGGAAGGTCGTCGCGACCGGCACGTTGAGCGCCTCGGCGAGCGCCACGAGCGCGGGACCCGCGCCCGCCCGGACCGCCCCGTGCCCGGCGAGGATGATCGGGTTGGCGACACCGGCGAGCACCTCGGCGGCCCGGGCGAGCTGGCGCCGGGACGGTTCGTCGCTGCGCGGCACGTTGACGACAAGCGGCCGCGCCCCCTCCGGCGCGGGCGCCTTCTCGACATCCTCGGGCACCGCGAGGTAGACGGCCCCGGGCCGCTCGGACTGGGCGAGCTTGAACGCCTTGCGGACCATCTCGGCGACCGCCCCCGGCGTCGTCACCTGAGCGGACCACTTGGTCACCGGAGCGAACATCGGGACGAGGTCGACGGCCTGGTGGGACTCCTTGTGGAAGCGGTTCAGGCCGACCTGGGCGGACAGGGCGACCACCGGCGTCGAGTTCGTCGTCGCATCGGCGACCCCGAGCAGGAGGTTGATCGCGCCCGGTCCGAGCGTCGCCGAACAGACACCCGCCTTCCCGGTGAGCCGGCCGTAGACCTCCGCCATGAACGACGCCGCCTGCTCGTGGCGCACGAGCACGTAGCGGATCGACGAGCCGGCCAACGCCTGGATCAGGTGGATGTTCTCCTCCCCCGGGATCCCGAACACGTAGCGCACCCCCTCGCTCTCGAGGCAGGCGACGATCAGCTCGGCAGTGGACTGCGATGAGACGGTGGAGTCGGCGGGGTCGGCGGGGTCGGCGGGCACGGGCGTGGGGCCTTTCAGGAGCGGTGCGGCGGTGGGCGGTCGGCTCGAGGTATACCGCGCCTCAGCGGTGGCGGACCCCGGCGGTCGCGAGCGGCGCGAGCGTCTGTCCGGTCACCGACACGTCCCCGAGCGCCGCGTCGATCGCGGCGAGCAGGTCAGCGGACAGCGCGACCCCGGCCGCCGCCGCGTTCGCGTGCACCTGCTCGGGCCGGGAGGCGCCGATGATCGCCGAGGCGAGCTCGGTGCGGCGCAGCACCCAGGCAAGCGCGAGCTCGACCATCGTCAGCCCCGCTTCCTCGGCGATCGGACGCAGGCGCTGAACCGCGGTGAGCGTCTCATCGTTCATCAGCCGGGCGATGAAGCCGCCCATACTGTCTGAGGCCGCGCGGGTTCCCGCCGGGGCCGGCTCACCCGGGCGATATTTGCCGGTGAGGATCCCCTGGGCAAGCGGAGACCAGACGATCTGGGAGATGCCGTTGGCCGCGCACAGGCCGAACACCTCGGCCTCCTGCGCGCGCCAGAGCATCGAGTACTGCGGCTGGGAGGAGACGAACAGCTCCGGCCCGGCGATGTCGATCGCCGCCTGGATCTGCTCGGGCGTCCACTCGCTGAACCCGAGATAGCGGGCCTTGCCGTCTCTGACGACCTGCTGGAGGGCCTCGATCGTCTCCTCGATCGGGACGTCGGAGTCGAACCGGTGGGCCTGGTAGAGGTCGACGTAGTCGGTCTGCAGCCGGGCGAGGGAGGCGTCGATCTGCTTGGCGATCTGGGCGGCCGACAGGCCGCGGTCAGCCGGGTCATCGGACATCTGCCCCCACACCTTGGTGGCGAGGATGTAGGAGTCCCGCGGATGGTCTGACAGGATCTCCCCCCACGCCGTCTCCGCCGCGCCGCGGCCGTAGACATTGGCGGTGTCGAAGAAGTTGATCCCCGCCGCGAAGGCCGCCTCGGTGCACGCACGGGTCTGCTCCGCCTCAATCCCCCCCGCGTAGGTGAGCCAGGCCCCGAGCGAGATCTCGGAGACCTCGAGGTCTGAGCTGCCGAGCTTGCGGTATTTCATGGGCGTCCTCTCATCCGGGTGTGCTCCTCCACCATGACAGACCGCCACCCTGGCGAGTTGGCCACCGAGCCAACTCGCCCGCCTCCGGCCCCGGAGGCGCACCCGAGAGGCGGGGGCGGGACGGAGGCGGCGAGCTCACGAGGGCACGCCCCGCGGACGCTAGCCTGCGCCCGTGCCCACCCCGCCAGCCGCACACGGCTCCGAGCAGCTGCTCGCCCGTGGATGGGAGTGGGCCGCCGCCACCCTTGCCGGCGCCCCCTCCCCCGAGCGCCTCGTCACGCACTGGTTCTCCGTCCCCGGCGACGAGCGTGTCAACACCGACGACCACTTCGGCTCCGACACGCGCACCCTGCGGTTTCTCGCCGTCGCCCTCCCGACCCTGATCGTCGAGCTCGGGGCCCGTGCCGGGGTCGTCGTGGTCCCGTGGGGGCTGGAGAGCGACTGGGCCTGCCTGACCGTTGTCGCCCTCACCGCGGGTGCCCCGGTGGCCGTCGCCGCCCGGACGCTCGCGGCGACTCGGAACGGGCCGCCGTTCTGGCGCATCGGTGACCTCACTGCACCGCCGCCGGAGATCGTCGAGGTCTGCGCGGGCCTCTCGATCTCCGCGTCGCGCTGACCTCCGTCCCGGCCCGTCGCGGCCGCCTCCCCGTCGGGACCCGCGCCGCCGGTCTGACGTACGCCGCCGCGACCCGGACGCGGCCTGACACGAGACAGGCCCCCGGCGGTGGCGGTCACCACAGCCGAGGGCCGTCTCCTGAGGTGGAAGCTCGTGCTGGCCCCCACCCGGTTATCCCCGGATCAGACCGTGTGGGCGTACTCCCGCTCCGGGCTGGCGACCTCGAAGGAGTGGACGACGCGCTCGGTCGAGAGCTCGTGCGCGGTCAGGCCGGCGATCGCGATGGCGACGAACGCCGCACCGGAGGCGAACCCGAGCCACGTGTTCGTGGTCGCGGTGAAGATCAGCGTCTCAACGATCGTCCAGGCGCCGACGGTGGCGGTGAGCAGGTCGAGGCCACGCTGGACCCGGCCGCGGCCGGACAGGAACACCCCGGCCGACAAGATGACGGCGAGGATGCCGATGCCGAGCGCGATCCATTCAAACGCGGGCTGAGTGAAGGCTTGGGAGGCGACGACGAGGAAACCGCCGGCGACTCCGAGGGCGAGGTTGGTGAGATAACGGGTGCTCAGGTAACGGGTGCTCATGGTTGACAAACCTCCTCAGGGGGACCCCCGGTGGGGGATCCAAGGTTTTGTTCGATGTCATTGACTATATCAGTCTGATCGCTTTGTATGAGGTCTCTGTCTGACCCCTTACACTAATGCCTCTATCTGACCGCTCAGATATTTCCCTGAGTAGCTCCCGAGACCGCGATACTTGCCCCGGTGCCAGCCCCCGCTCCGCTCACCCAAACCGCCCGGATCGTCCTCGGCCTCATCGCCGAGGGACACGCGACCGGCTATGCGATCAAGGCGGAGGTCGAGCGCTCGACCAAGCGCTACTGGGGGGCGAGCATCGGGGGGATCTACCCGGAGCTGCGGAGGCTGACCGACGCGGGCCTGATCACCGTCCGCGACGATCCGCGCGGGGACAGCCCACGCCACAACTACGAGCTCACAGAGGCGGGCGCGGCGGCGCTGCGGCGCTGGCTCACCGACTGTGAGAATCCGACCCTGGAGATGCGCGACGAGAGTCTGCTGCGCCTGCGCTTCGCCAACGTCCTCACCCGAGCCGAGCGGTCCGAGGTGCTGGCGACCAAACGCCGCCTCCATCAGGAGCGGGCCGCCGAGATCGAGGCCCAGCTCAGCCGGGACGAGTTTGACGACCGCTTCCACCGGCTCACCGCGGAGTACGCCCACGAGCTGCACCGGTGGGCGATCAGCTGGTGTGAGCGCCAAGCCGTCGAGCTCACCGCCGACGGGGCGCTCGCCCCAGTCAGCGAACCCGACGCCGCCACGCCGGGCTGACGGGCCCCGGCCAAGCCGGCGATGCTGGCGTCAGGGGGCGCCCCTGGTCGCTCAGCGCGCTCGCTTGCGCCCCGGCCGGTGCCGGCGCACCGTCCGGGTTCCGTGGTGGCGCACCGCCCGTCCGAACCCGGACCCGCCCGTCGCGCTCACGAGGGCGGACCCACCGGCCTGGGTGTCCGGGACCGCCCCGGACGCAGACCCGGAACCGGATCCCGACCCCGCCGAGTTCGTGCCCGCTGCCGCCCCGGACGCCGAGTCTGCGGCGCCGGTGCTGCCCGCGCCCGAGGTCCCGGTCGTCCCGGTGCCGCCCTGGCCCGAGGTGCCCGCGCCTCCGCCCGTCCCACCGGCCCCCGGCGCCGCGGGCGTCGTCGGAGTGGCCGGGCCTGACGGGGGGAGCGCCGGGCCGCCGGCGAGGACGGCGATCGCCGACAGGTCCATCGCACCCGTCCCGCTTGGCGTGTAGCTGACCCGCACCCGTTCACCGGCGGCGAGGTCGGCGACGCTCAGGTCGCCGAGGCTGACCTCAGGCGCGCCGCGGGTGGCGCTGAACAGGCCGTCGGTGGGCAGCTGGAAGGTGAACTCGTTGCCGTCGGTCGTGGTCGCTCCGAGCACCGCGGGGAGGAAATGGTATGGCCGGAAGGCGCGGTCGCTTGCGTCCCAGGCCCCGTCGGCGAGCCAGCCCGCCCCGCCGCGGGGATCCCCGCCGCCGGCACCGTCGGAGGTGCCGAAGAAGCGGCCGTCGATGTTCATGAAGATGTGGACGCCCGGGTCGTCATAGAGAGTGACCGCATCCGGCGCGGTCCCGACGCCGGGGGCGATCAGGTGTTGGGCCAACAGCTCGGTGATCACCCCGCTGTCGGCGGGGACGCCCGCCCCGGCCGGCCACAGCCCCGCCCCGGCGAGCACGGCGGCGACCGCGCCGGAGCAGTCAAAGCCGCGCCGGTGGCCGTTGTAGCCGGGCCCGCCCCGCTCCCCTGTCGAGGGGACCCCGGCGACCGCGTGCCCGCCGCCCCACACGTACGGGGTGTCCTCGGCGGTGATCCGGTCTGCGGCGGTGGTGAGGGCGTTGATCACCCCGGCGGGCCGGCCGGGGGTACGGACGGTGAACCAGGAGCTTCCGAGCAGGGTGATCGTGCCGGTGATCGGGGGAGGGGACACGGGCGTCGCCGCCGCGGCCGCATTGGCCACGGCCACCAGGAGGCTCAGGATCAGCGCGCAGGCGAACGCGCCGGACAGTCTGTGCGGGGCGGGGCGGATGGAGGAGGTATCGGAGCGTCGGCGCCGACGCTCAAGCGCCGGACCACCGCGCTGGACGCTGCCCGTGGTCTGGGTCGACCACGGGCAGCCCGGCAACCTTCGGTCAGACCCCCCCGGCGTCCCCCTCCACCGGGGTGACCGGCATCGGTGCGTCCGCGGGCTCAGGCGTCGCCTCGAGGGTGACCGGCGGCTCGCTCACCGGCGCGGGCTCCGCAGCGGGCGCGGGCGCCGGGGCGACAGGCGCCGGGGCGGCGGGGAGGCCGCCGGCAGCCGCGTTCGCCGCCGCCGCACCGGCAGCCCCGACGGTGAGGGCGAACAGCGCACAGCGCAGGCCGCTGCGCTGCTTGCCGCGCAGCGCGTCAAGGGACAGTACGCCGGGGCCCTGCTCGGCGATCGCAACCGCGCCGGCGATCAGAACCGCGTTGTACTCATAGCCGCCGGCCTGGACGGTCCAGCCGTTCTTGAGGTGCACCCGGTGGATCGCCGTGATCATCGTGGAGACGACCGCGGAGGCGGCCAGCGGCGTCCTGTAGCCGAGCAGCAACCCGAGCCCGCCGCCGGTCTCGGCGAGCCCGGCCGCCGAGGCGTGCAGGAGACCGGGCCGCAGGCCGAGCCCCTCGAAGTACTGGGCGGTCCCCTTCAGGCCGTGCCCGCCGGCAACCCCGAACAGCTTCTGGGCGCCGTGGCCGACGAAGAACCCACCGATCGTGCCGCGCAGCAGCAGCGTTCCGACTTTCATCCGCTCACCTCTCAGGTTGGTTGTCACAAGCTTCTCACGGAAGCGCCGTGGATAAACCCGCCGGCCAGGGTTCCGCGGCTGGCGCGCGCCGCCGGGACGGACCCGGGTTCCGTTCCGGCGCGGGAGGGGGACGCTCAACGCCGGCGCCGCAGCCACGCCTCGAGCTGGGTGATCGACGCGGTCAGCTGCTCGATCGTCGCCTTCTCCACGCTCGTGACCCCGACGGCCTGGTTGATCTGGCGGTTGACCTGCTGATGGGTGAGCCCGTCGCGACGGGCGAGGTCGCCCACGAGCTGGTGGCGCTCCTTGCGCAGCCGGGCCCGGCGCTCATACGCGGGCACGGCCGCCGCCGGCGCGGGGGCGGGCAGCGGGGCTCGCACATAGGCGGGGAGTGGAGAGGCGGGAGCGGGGGCCACGGTCGCCGGGGCCGGGCCGAACAGGGTCATCTGGGCGGCGACGTCAGCCGACAGGGCCTCGAAGTCGAGCTGGGCGGAGGGTTCGCTGACGGCCGGGCCGTCCGGCTCATCGAAGGCCGCCTCCTCCGCGTCCTCCTCCCCGCGGCGGCGCCGGCTGACCCGGACGTCCTCCTCGACCCGAGCGGCATGGTCGCGGAGGATCGGGTCCGCCGGCAGGTACAGCCAGCTCGGCTCCGCCGGACGGCCCGGGATCGTGCGGACGAACCGGCCGACGATCTGGCGGAAGATGAGCGGGGTCTTGGCCGCCGTCGCGTACACCCCGACGCGCAGGCGGGGGATGTCGACGCCCTCTGAGACCATGTTGACCGCAACGATCCACGGGTCGTCGGAGCGGGTGAACGCCGCGAGCTTCGCCGCGGCGCGGGGATCCTGGTGGAGGACGACGGTCGGGGTGAACCCGATCGCCTCATGCAGGAGCCGCGCGATCTGGCGGGCATGCTCAGAGTCGGCGGCGATGACGAGGCCGCCCGCATCCGGATGGGCCTTGAGGGCACGTCCGCGGGGTCCGCCCGCGAGCGTTCCCGCCCGGATCGCCCGCAGCCGACGGTCGGCCTCCGCGAGGATCCGCGGCAGCCCGTCCGGCAGGTCGGTGGAGATCGCGGTGCGGTAGCGGCGGCTCGCCTCCCGGGTGGAGAGGACGGTGTCGAAGCCGGCCTCAATCACGTCATCGCCGCTGCGCCAGGAGAGGGTGCCGTCGTAGGTGACGAAGTGGACGGGGCGACAGACCCCCTCCCGGACGGCGTCCGCGTAGGTGTAGGAGATGTCGGGCTCCGCCGTCCCGTCCGCGTCGTAACTGACGCCGGGGATCGCGCTCGCGTCCGAACGGAACGGCGTCCCCGACAGCAGCAGCCAGCGCCGGGCGGCGGCGAACGCGGTGCCAAAGCCGGTGCCCCAGCTCAGCTCCTCCCCGAGGTGGTGGGCCTCGTCGGCGATCACGAGCGTGCCGTCACGGACGCCCGCCGCCCAGCGGGCGGGAGCCTGACTGACCCGGGCGTAGGTGACGACGACGCCGTGGAAGCCGCGCGGCGGGGCGGGCGAGTCGGCGTCGGGGGCGAGGTCGATCCCGAGCGCGTGGGCGGCGCGCGCCCACTGACGGGTGAGCGGCGCGGTCGGACACGTGATGACGATCCCGCTCAGCGGCCGGGCGGCGGTGAGCTCGGCGCGGACGAGCTCGAGCGCGGGCCGGGTCTTGCCCGCCCCCGGGGCGGCGCTGATGAGAAAGCTCCCGTCCGTCCAGTTCGCCATCGCCGCGAGGGCCCGGCGCTGCCACTCCCGGAGACCGTCGCCGGCCGCGCCGGGGGCGCAGCTCGCGGACGCAACGGCGCGAGGGGCGGCGGCCGGGCCAGGGGCGGAGCGGCCGGTGGTGCGTGCGGCGACAGACATCGGGGTGGGCATGGTGGCGAACGGCTCGGACGCCAACCCGGATCGACGCGCCCGAGGCGGGAGTGAGCCGGTAGATTCGTCAGCCGGATGACCGCGTTGAGCACCGTCGGCCCCGGGATCTTCCGCTGGGAGACCGTCCATCCCGACTGGGAGGAGGGTGACGGGTGGGCGCCGGCGGTCGCGAGCTTCGCGCTCGCCACCGCGGACGGGCTCGTGCTCGTCGATCCACTCATCCGCGACGACCGCGACGGCGATGCCGCCTGGGCGGACGTTGACGCGCTCGCCGCCGACCATGGTCCCGTCCGGGCCGTCGTGCGGCTGCTGCACTACCACCACCGCAGCGTCGCCCAGGCGTCCGCCCGCTTTGACGTGCCGATCTACGCCCGCCCTGTCCCGCGCGCCGGGATTCCCGAGCACCCCTCAGACCACGCGATCGGCGACGGCGGCGAGCTGCTCGGCGGCATGGTCGGCCACCACGTCTCCCGTGACGATGAGGTCGTCCTCTGGGTTCCGTGGGCGGAGACGCTCGTGTGCGCCGACGTGCTCGGGCGTCCCGAGGGTCGGGTGGAGTTGTGCCCTGACCGGTGGGTCAGCGCACCGGATTCGCGCCGGGCCCTGCGGGCCGAACTCGCGGCGATCTGCGCCGCCCACCCGGTCCGGCACCTGCTGCTCAGCCACGGACCGCACCGCTCCGATGACGCCGGGGAGATCCCCGGCGCGCTCGCCCGCGCCGCCGCGCGGCCGCTCGGCCCGTTCATCGAGTTCGACGACCTCGAGGCGCGACGTGAGCGCTACCACCTGATCGACGCGCGCCTCTCCCTCATCGGCGCCGACACCCATGCCGCCTATCTCCGCGCCCACCTGCCGGGCGCCCGCTGGCTCGACTTCGCGTCGGTGCTGTCAGACCCGCCCGGGCCGGATGCGAGCGGCGGCCGGCACCCGCTGCCGAGCCCGGAGCGGTTCGCCGCCGGCCTGTCCGCGCTCGGGGTCAGTGACGGGGACACCGTCATCGCCTACGACGACGCGGGCGGGGTGCTGGCCGCCCGGCTCGTCTGGCTGCTGCGGATCCTCGGGGAGGAGGCGGCGCTGCTCACCCCGGTCCCGGACCGGTGGGTGGCCGGTGAGCCCGAGCCGGTCACCCCGGGCCACTTCAGCGCCCGTCCCTGGCCGGCCGACCGGTTCGCCGGGATCTCCGAGGTCGCCGAGGCCGCCGGGATCGCCGAGGCCGCCGAGATCCCCGAGGTCGCCGGCGCCGCCGAGGCCGCCAGCACCGCCGAGGGGGCCGCCGGGGCGCCCGCCCCGCTTCTGCTCGACGCCCGTGACCCCGACCGCTACGCCGGCGGCACAGACCCGCTCGACCCGCGGCCCGGGCACATCCCGGGCGCGGTCAACGTTCCCTGCCGCGCCAACCTCGACCCGGACGGGCGGCTCCTGCCGACCGCCGAGCTGATCGCCCGTCTCCGCGCCGCCGGGGTCACCGGCGACCGCGCGGTGATCTCCTCCTGCGGATCGGGAGTGACCGCCTGTCACACCCTCCTCGTCCTCGAGGCCGTCGGCGTCGAGGACGGTCGGCTCTACCCCGGCTCGTTCTCGGAGTGGAGCCGGGACCTCACCCGGGCGGTCGCGACCGGCACACCACGAGATCCTGCCAGCCGCTGATCGCGCGCGGGAGGATCGCCTCAACGGCGAGGAACCGGCCCCAGTGGGCGCGCAGGTACTCCGGCCCGTGGAAGCTCAAGCCGTAGCCGGCGCCGACGCCGGGCAGGTCGCCCCGGTTCCAACGGCTGTGGACGTAGGGGACCGACCACAACTCGTCCGCCGCGAGCGGCCCACGCCCACGCAGAGCCTCGGGAGGGCACCAGGCCGTGGCGACGGCCCCGGACCGGAACGCCTCCAGAGCCGTTGCGCCGTGGACGGACAGCAGCGCCACCCCGCCGGGCGCGAGCGTCCCGGCGAGCTCCGTCAGCCACGCGTCCTGGGCGACCGCGTCGAGGTGGCTGAACACCGACACCGAGTAGATCAGGTCGAACCGCTCCCCGACCAGCGGGAGCGGCGGGTTCGCTGAGGAGGCGAGCCAGCGTGCCCCGGGAAGGTGAGCCTCGGCCCAGGCGATCGCCTCGGCGTCGACATCGACCCCGACCCGGTGTTCGCCCACCCCGCGCCGGATCATCTCCCCGAGCACCCGGCCGGACCCGCAGCCGAAGTCGAGCACACCGGCGAGGGCGGCGGACCGTTCCCCGAGCGCCTCCGCGGCCGCGGCGAGCAGGGCGTCGGCGGCCGCGGCGCCGCCGCTGGCGAACTCCTGCGCCCCGGGTGCCCCGACCCGCGCCCGCAGCCGCCGCGGGGGCAGCCCGTCCGGGCGGCGCCGTGCCTCGGTGAGGGCGGCGCCCGCCTGCAGCGCCCGCCGCCGCGCCCAGCCCGCGGCCGGCCTCCATTGCGATGCTCCTGTCACGATCGGCGCCGATGGTGTCAGACGTGGACCGCTCAGCGATCGTCGACGAGTGCCGCCGCGTGCTCGCGGCGAACTGGCGCACCGGCGTGCGCGCCGCTGACGGCCGCCCCTACGCCTACACCTGCCCGGCGCCCGGCCACTACCCGTGGCAGTGGTACTGGGACTCGTGCTTTGTCGCGATCAGCCGCTCGCAGTTCGACCCGGCCGGCGCCCGGGCCGAGCTCAGCTCGCTGCTCGATGCCCAGCGCGAGGACGGGTTCATCGGCCACACGATCTTCTGGGAGCGCCCGCTCACCGGCGCGCGGCGGCTCACCTACAACGTGACCGAGCCGGGCGCGGCGATGACCGCCTCGATCCAACCGCCGCTGCTCGCCTGGGCGTGGTCGCTGGCGGTCGGGGACCCGCGGGCCGAACCGCGGATCGGCGCCCACCACCGCTGGCTGGAGGAGCACCGTGACCTCGACGGAGACGGCCTGATCTGGATCGTCCAGCCCGACGAGTCCGGCCTGGACGCCTCCCCCCAGTTCGACGCGGCATGGGGCTGGCGGGCGCACTCCCGGCCCGGCTTCGTCACCCTCGTGCAGGCCAACCGCCGCCACCGCTACGACGCCCGGACGATCCGCGCGACAGGCGGAACGGTCGTCTGTGAGGTGCTCACCAACGTCCTCTACTCGCTGTCGCGGACCGCCCTCGGGCGGCCCTCGCTCACCGGCGCCCTGATCGACCGTTGCTGGGACGAGCGTCGCGGACTGTTCCTTCCCGTCAGCGACCGGCGCGGTCGCAGACCCCACCGTGGCGGCCCGGCCACCTGGGCGGCGCTCGCCCCGCTCGCCCTCGACGACCTCCCCGAGGCGATCGGGCGCCGGCTCGTGGAGGAGCACCTGCTCGACCCCGACGCGTTCTGGCTGCCGGCCGGCCCGCCGTCGGTGTCGGCGCGGGAGCCGAGCTTCCGGCCCCGCGAGTCGGGGCTCGTGCGCCGCTACTGGCGCGGGCCGATGTGGGTGAACGCCGCGTGGCTGTTGTGGCGGGGCCTCGTCCGCCTGGGCTTTGGGCTCCAGGCGGACGACCTGAGCGCGCGGGTGGCGCGGGCGGTGCTTACCAGCGGCCTGCGCGAGTACTACCACCCCGACAGCGGTGCGGGCCTCGGCCAGCGGGATTTCAGCTGGTCCGCGCTCGTGCTTGAAATGCTCCCGGCCGGCCCGGCGGGGCCCGGGGAGCCAACCGACGCCGGTCGCTAATGTCCGTGAACATGAGCACTCAGGGTGACGTTGAGCTGACCGACGAGCAGTGGCGCGAACGGCTGGCGCCGGACGAGTATCAGGTGCTGCGCCACCAGGCGACCGAGCGGCCCTTCAGCGGGGCCTACTTCGACCTCTGGGACGACGGCCAGTATCACTGTGCGGGCTGTGGCAGCGCCCTGTTCAGCTCCGAGACGAAGTTCGACGCCGGCTGTGGCTGGCCGTCCTTCAGCGAGCCGGTGAACAGTGACGCGGTCACCGAACGCAAGGACACGAGCCACGGGATGGTTCGCACCGAGGTGATCTGTCGCCGCTGCGGCGGCCACCTCGGCCACGTCTTCGACGACGGCCCCGAGCCGACCGGACTGCGCTACTGCATCAATTCACTCGCGCTCGGGTTCGACCCCGGGGCCGCGAGGTCCTGACGCGGCCGCCGGGAGTCAGGTCGCCCTCCCGGCTCAGAGATCGAGCAGGGCCTCGACGACGCCGTCGAGGCCAGACGCCTCGACGGTTGGTGGGGTGAACACCGGCGGGTAGGGGCCCCGTCCCCGCCGCACCCAGCCGGTCACCAACCCGGCGGCGGCCGCCCCGTGAAGATCCCAGGGATGAACGGCGACCATCGCCAACCGGCGCGGCGGTACGCCCGCGACCCGGGCGGCGTGATGGTAGGGCTCGGGCCGCGGCTTCCAATGACCGACCGCGTCAACGGACAGCACCTCAGCAAAGTGTGACCGCACCCCTGCCCGCTCGAGGATGCGTTCGGCACCGGGGAGGCCGCCGTTGGTCAACGCGACGGCCGGCACGCCGGCCTGCGCGAGCCGTTCGAGTGCGGGTGCGACGTCCGCGTGAACCGGGACCTCCGCGAAGGCGCGCAGCAGCTTCTCGATCGCGCCCGTCGGCACTCCCTGGCCGCAGGCGGCACAGACCTCCTCGAGGGCCGCGGCGGCGAGATCGGGAAACCGGCCACTGTCACCGGCGGCGGCGAGGGCCATCCCGTCCCGGAGGAGCACCGCAAACCACCACGGAAGGGCGGGCTCACCCAGCCCGAGGCCGGTGAAGAGTGATCGGAGAGCCGACAGGTCAGTCAGCGTCTCATTGACATCGAAGACGACCGCCTGAGGACGAACCGGTGTTGCGCGAGGGCCGCTGGCCGTCATCTCAGGACGTGTGGGTGTCGCCGGAGGCGGCCCGAGCGGAAGGGGCGCCGGGCTCCGTCTCGGCGCTCTCGCGTCGGCCGGCGCGGCGCTCGCGCAGCTTGAGGACGACGATCACCGCGACGATCGCCACCCCGAGGGCGATGCCGGCCCCGAGGCCGACGTCCTTGAAGACGGTCTCGACCGCGTGGCCGCCGAAGTAGCCGGCGAGCCCGTATGCGGTCGCCCAGGTCACCGCGCCGAGCGCGTTCCAGAGGAAGAAGACGCGGAACGGCATCTCGTTGATGCCGGCGAGCCAGGCGACGATGAACCGTACGAGCGACACCCACCGCCCGAGGAAGACCGTCTTGGGGCCGTGGCGGTCAAAGAACCGGTCACCGACCGCGATGAGGTGCCGGCGGCGGGCCTGGAACGGGCCGGGTCCGCCGACCACCTCGCGGCCGAGGCGGCGGCCGAGCAGGTAGCCGAGGTTGTCTCCGGCCATCGCGGAAGCGATCGCGATCACGATCACCAGCCAGATCTGCAGCTTGCCCTGGCTGGCGAGGACGGCGGCGAGGAGCAGCGCCGTCTCCCCCGGGGAGGGCACGCCCATCGATTCGAGGCCGATGATCGCCGGGAGGAAGTAACCGAGGCTGCCGGAGATGGCGATGATCGCCGCGGCCCCGATCATCGCGGCACGCTCACCGACTCGGCTTCAGCGCCGTCGGGAGCGGGAGTGGACGGCACACTCAGAGCGAAGGTCGCCCCGGCCGCCGTGTCCAGCAGGATGAGGTCCCCGTCCATCCGGCGGGCCAGCTCGCGTCCGATCGCCAACCCGAGCCCGAAGCCGGCCTCCCCCCCGGTCGCGCTGCCCCGCTTGAACCGCTCGAAGATGAGGTCACGCTCCTCCGGGGCGACGCCGGGACCGTGGTCGCTCACCGTCAGCCCTGAGCGGGTCAGCGTCACCGTCACCGCACTGTCGGCCGGGGCGACCCGCAGGGCGTTGTCGATCAGGATCCGCAGGATCTGAGCGAGCTTACCGGGGTCGGCGTGCACCCAGACCGGTCCCGCCTCACCCGATACCTGTCCGTGGACCGCGTGTTCGGTGAGGCTCTGCTCGAACTCGGCGAGGACCGCCCGAGTGAGCTCGCTCAGCTCGACCGGCTCAGAACGCAGCGGGACCTCGGCGTCGATGCGGCTGAGGTCGAGGAGGTCGGCGGCGAGCCGGGAGAGACGCCGGGACTGGCTCCGGGCCCGATCCAGCAGCGTGGCCGCGTCGCTGAGCTCGGGGTGCTCGCTGACGTCCTCGGCGACGAGTTCGAGCATCCCCTCGAGCGAGGCGAGCGGAGTCCGCAGCTCGTGACTGGCGGTCGCCACGAACGCGCGCCGCGCCTCCTCCTGATGGGCGAGGCGGCGTTGCATGATCGCGAAGGAGCGGGCGAGGTCACCGACCTCATCCCGGGCCCGGTCGGTCGGAACCTCGGCCCCGGCGCCCTCGGCCGCGACCCGCTGGGCCGCCTCCCGCAGGTGCTGGAGTCGGCGCACGAGCGTGCCGGCGAGCGGGAAGGCGAGGATGCCGGTGAGCAGCAGTCCGGCGAGCGCGGCGACCTCGAAGGCGCTGGCCACCGCGGAGGCCGCGGTCGGGATCTCATCGATCAGCTTGCGAACGGCGAGCACGGCGTCATCGGGCAGCTTGACGGCGGCGCGGACCACCTGCTGGCCGTCGACCTGCCCGAAGCTCATGTACGGGCGATAGGTGACGTGGCGCTGAAAGAACGCCGCGTCGACGTCGGCGAAGCTGTCGCTGGCGACCCCGTCCTCAGAGAGATCGGTGCTCGGCACCGACGTGAGGCTGATCGGCCGTCCGTGCCCACTCGCGTCGATGTAGCCGATCAGGTAGACGTCGTTGGTCCCGAGGCGCTGCTTGAGGGAGGTGAGCTCCTGCTCGAGGGCGGTCGCCGCGGCGCGGGCCTGGAGGTGCTCGGGGGTGTTGCGCAACTGACGTTCCCCGAGGGTGGCGATCGCCCCGTAGTCGATCCGCCCGATCCGCCGCAGACCGGACCGGGCGGCGATGATGTCCTTCTTCAGGGAAACGCTCGAGGCGACCCGAAGGGAGTGGTTGAGCTGGGGCAGCAGAACGATCGCCGCGACGACGAGGGTGACGACGGTCGTGATGAGGACGGCGCCGATGATCTGGCCCCGCAGACCGAAGGCGCCCCACCGCGGCAGCCGACGGCGGCCGGCATGCGCGTGATCACCGGGCTCCGCCTTCTGCGCTGACAACTACGGTCCCCGCAGGCGGTAACCGGCTCCGCGGACGGTGAGGATGTACTTGGGCTTCTCCGGCTCGGGCTCGAGCTTCTCCCGGAGGTGACGGATGTGGACGTCAATGGCGCGCGGATCCCGGTAGGCGGAGTCTCCCCAGATCGCCCGCAGCAACTCCTGCCGGTTGAGCAGCCGTCCCGGCTCGGTCATCAGTGCGTCGAGCAGTTCGAATTCGCTGAAGGTGAGACGGACCGACTCCCCCTCGACGGTCACCTCGCGCTGGGCCCGGTCGAGGGCGATCGGACCGACCTGGAGGATCTCGGCGCCGATCGCGCGCGTGCCGGCCCGGCGCAGGACCGCCCGAATCCGGCTGCGCAACTCGGCGAGCCCGAACGGCTTGGTCACGTAGTCGTCGGCGCCCGCCTCGAGCCCGAGGACGGCGTCCGCCTCGGAGTCGAGCGCCGTCAACATGATGATCGGCACGATGTTGCGCCGCGCTCGCAGCGTCCGGCACACCTCATACCCGTCCGGCCCGGGTCCGAGCGCGACGTCAAGCAGGATGATGTCAAAGGCGTCGGTGCTCGCCCGGTCGATCGCGCTGCGCCCGTCCGCGACCGCGGTGACCCTGTGCCCCTCCCGGGAGAAGGAGCGGTTGAGCATCTCCCGGAGGTCGGACTCGTCGTCGACGACGAGGATGTTGAGGGAGGCGGCCTGGGTGGCCACCTCGGCCGTCGGGTTGGCGCGGTCAGTCGACATTGACGCGTGACTTTACCGGCCGGGGCGGGCGTTCTGGGATCGTCTGGCGTACCGTCGAGAAAAACTCCCGCCAACTCACACTTGTCAACCTCGTGTGAACCGATCCATAAAAGTTCCGGTAAAACGGGGGCGGGCAGCATGAGGCGACCTCCCCCACGGTTATGCTCCCGCCGGTGCAACGTCGACTGATCGCCCTGGCGGCCGGAACGGCGGTCGGTTTCGGAGCGGCCGCGCCCGCCTTCGGCGGCCAGCCGATCGCCGCCTCCGGGGACGCGACGTCCGTGTCCGCGACGGCGGCCGACCTCAACGGGGTCGTTGCCCGAGCGGCCCCCGGGACGCGCTGGCGCTTTGCCTACAGCCCGAACGCCCGCATGCGCCGGGGCCTCACGCTCACACCGGCGGTGCCGCTGCACGGGCGTGTCGTCGCGGTCGAACGGCACGTCAGCTATCTGCGCCCCCACACCCGCTACTTCTGGCGGATCGTCGTCCTGGTCACCGCAGGGCACCGGACCTACGTCGTCGACGGGGCCCGGCGCTCGTTCGTCACCGGTCCACCAACCCGGCCGGTCACGCCCCCCACGAGGACGACCACCACGACGGGCACGACGACCGCACCGGCCCCGGGTGCGGCGACGGCCCCACCGGCGGCTTCAACCACCACGGGCGCGCCGACCGCGACCACCGGCACGGCGACGACGCCCACCGCGACCCCGGCGGCACTCGCCCGCTGAGACGCCCTGCGCCCGCCGGCCGGCCGCGCGGGTGACCGGGGCCGGACCTGGGGGGCTCAGCCGGCCGCCGCGGCGGATGCCGGCGCCGCGGGCGCCGGCAGCGCCCGCGGCGCGAGGCGGCCTTCCACGGCGATCGCCCACAGCGTGACGATCCAGGTGATCGTCGCCATCACCACGTGCACCCAGACCATCTCGGCCGGCAGCTTGAGTTCGTACTGGACGGCGCCGATCAGCCCCTGGGCGGCGAGGAGGACGCCGAGCACGGTGATCGGCTCAGCCGGGCTGAACGGGTGACCGTGGTGGCGCTTGAGGAACCAGACGGCGATCGTCAGCACGCCGAGGACGACGGCGATCGTCGCATGCTGGTTGACGACCCACTCGAGCGTGTCGGGGCCCTTGAAGGTGAGCCGCTTGATCACCTGGCCGACGTGGCCGCCCGAATGGGGTCCGGCCGCCGTCGCGGCGGTCCCGGCAAACAGGGTGAACGCGCACAGCAGCCCGAGCAGCCGGACGCCGTAGACGACGAGGCGGTCGGGGTTCGGCGGCCGCCAGCCGGCCGGATGGATCGAGCGCCAGACGAGCATGACAGCGAAGATGATGATCACCATCGACAGGAGGAAGTGCGACATCACAAAGCCGGGGGCGAGGTGCTCCCGAACGGTGAAGCCGCCGAGGACGGCCTGGGCGACGACGCCGAGCGGGAGCGACCAGGCGAGCCAGGCGAGGTCGCGGCGGAACGGCTTGCGCTTGAGGGCGGCGACGGCGATGACGGCGACGATGATGCCGACGAAGCCGGAGAGGACCCGGTTGGAGAACTCGATCAGCGGGTGGACCCCGAGCGGCGGATAGATGTGACCGGCACACCGTGGCCAGGTCGGGCAGCCGAGGCCGGAGTCGGTGAGCCGGACCGCCGCGCCGCTGAAGACGATCAGGGTGAGGGCGATCAGCGCAACCCAGCTGAGCGTCGTGAAGCGGCGCTCGTCCACGCTGAAGCGGGGGCGCACGCCGCGGGTCCGGGCAACGGGGATCTGTGAGGTGGCCATGGTGTCTCCGGGCTAGCCGCCTGTGACCAGGCGGGACGGCAGGGTGGCGGTGAGGTCCTCAAGGGTGGGAGCGGCGCGGTCCCGGTCCGAAACGGTGGCCTGGTCCGGGGCGAGCGGCCATCGGATCCCGACCGCCGGATCATCGAAGCAGAAACCGGCCTCGCGTGTCGGGTCGTAGTAGCTGGAGACCTTGTAGGTGACGTCCGCCTCGACCGAGAGGACGCAGAACCCGTGGGCGAACCCGTCCGGGACGAGCAGCTGGTGGTGGGTCTCGTCGTCGAGACGGACCGCCTCCCACTCGCCGAAGCGCGGGGACTCGGGGCGGATGTCGACGACGACGTCGAGGATCGCCCCGCGGACGCAGCGCACGAGCTTGCTCTGTCCGGCCTGGAAGTGCATGCCGCGGATCGTCCCGCCGCGTGAGCGGGAGTGGTTGTCCTGGACGAAGGTGACCTCGATGCCGGCCTCGGCGAGCGCGTCCGCTCGGAAGCTCTCGAGGAAGAAGCCGCGGGCGTCGCCGTGCACGACGGGCTCGATCAGGCGGGGGCCATCGAGCCGAGTCGGGGAAATCAGCACGCCTTGACTTTAGAGCAGCGGGGCGGGCGGCCTCCGTCCGTGGCGCGGGCCGGCGGTCCGGGCCACGGCGCGGACGCCGCGGCGGTCAGCCGGGGGCGGGCAGCGGGCCGGGGTGGCGGTAGACCATGATGCCGCCGGCGTTGACGACCAGGCGCCAGCCACCGCGGGCGAGCATCCGCAGGTAGCCGGGACTCTCCCCGTCGGCGACGAGCACGGCGGTGATGTGGTGGGCGGCGGCGAGGGCGTCGAGGTCGGCGGCGGCATGGGCGGGAAGCAGGCCGAGGGTGAGGCCCGGCACGAGCGGGTTGGCCGCGTAGTCGCCCGGGGCCTGGGGGCCCCAGTAGCCGCTCGCGAGCGCGAATGACATGTGCGCGTCGGCCTGCCAGAGCATCGACAGTCCGTCCTCGGCGTACGCGTAGGGGAGCGGGAGGACGACCTCGCCGGGATGGAGATAGCGGCGGTAGAGGCCGCTGGTGAAGAACGACGGTTGGGTGAAGTTCGTCTCCCGCAGGTTGAAGCTCGCGTTGGTGAAGGCCGGGTTGGGCACCAGCAGGGCGGCGGCGAACAGGCCGAGCAGCCACCGCCCGACGCGGCGACGCGGGCCCGAGGCCGACCCGATCCACACCGCGGCGGCGACCGCCGTGCCGAGGGAGACGTACATCCCCAGCCGCGAGGGGGTGAGCAGGTCGAAGAACGGAAGCTTGGCGAGCAGCGCGTAGGGCATCGGGATCGTCGGCTTCCCGGCGATCGTCAGCTTCGTGCCGAGGGAGAAGATGAACGCGACGGCCGTCAGCAGGACCACGAGCCGGGTGTCGCGGCGGCCGCGGCGGCTCACCGCGTAGGCGAAGAAGATGACGATCAGGCCGATCCCGAGGTAGTTGTTCTGCTCGGTGACGTCGTTGGTGACGAACGAGCCGGACAGCCCGGCGAAGAACTGGCGCCCGAGCCGGAACAGGTTCGTCGGGAAGAGGTAGCTGAGCAGGTCGGCCGGGTACAGGGCGGGAAAGCCCTTGGAGACCTGGGGGCCCTGGAAGGACAGGACGATGTAGTAGGACCAGACCACCACGGTGACCGCGAGGGCGACCGCGAGGACGAGCGCGACCTCGAGGATCCGCCGGCGTACCACGGAGTCCGCGAGGCACCAGCCGAGGACGAGCGCGAGGGCGGTGAAGCAGATCATCGTGAAGAAGATCTCGGTGGAGATGCCGAACTCGATCACGAGCAGCACTGACAGCAGCCCGCCGGCCCGGCGGCGGGAGATCTCGCCGTTGAGCCGGCGCAGGCTGATGAGCGCCAGCAGCGGCGGGGCGAAGGTCCAGATGAGGTTCATGTGGGCAAGCTGGTGGGCGAGCTCATAGCCCGAGAAGCCGTAGGTGAAGCCGGCGAGGATCGACGCCCACGGGGCGCCGCTGAGGTAGCGACAGAGCCGGTAGGCGGCCCAGCCGTTGAGGACGGGCGCCGAGAAGGCGAGGAGGTTCCAGGCGGCGACCGGGCCGAACAGGGCGTCGAGCGGAGCCCCCGGGATGGCGAGGACCGGCGCCATCGTCGCCGCTGCGAGGTTGAAGGGACCGGGCGCCCACAGCAGGTGGGTGGAGAGCGGGTTGAGTCCGTGCGCGATCGCGTAGGGGATCCACACCCACGACCACATCCACTGGGTCGGGTCCGGTGAGAGGGCACAGCCACAGACGGTGTTGAGGTGGGTCGCGGCGGTGTGGTCATAGACGAGGATCGCCGCGAGGTAGACGACGACCGCGAGCGCGCCGTGACCGTCGCGGAACCAGCGCGGGAAGCTCGTCGCCGAACCGGTCGAGCCGACCCGGCTCGACACCGCGGCGGAGGACCTCAGGCCGGTGGGGGGCAGTGCCGGGCTCGTCGAGCTGCTCACGAGCCACCCCGCAGAAGACGCAGCCGGGCGGGTACCCGGTAGAGCCACACCCCGCCGGTCTCGACGCGGCGGAGGCCGAGCTGGGTGAGCACGTGGGGCCAGGGGCCAGCGGCGGCGGGGAGGACGACGACGGCCCCGACGTCGTGGGCGCCGAGGAAGTGGCGCAGGTGCCGGTAGGGGTCGGTGAAGGGGTGGAAGGAGAGCAGCTCAGAGACGGTCAGGCTGCTCCGGTACCCGTCCGGGTAGTAGCCGAACCAGCCGCTCGCCTCACGGAAGTATCCGCGGGCCTGAGCCTGCCAGAGCAGGCTGTTGCCGAACGGCCCGAACGGGATCGGGAGGATCGCCTCGTCGTGGCGCAGCTCACGGCGGTAGAGGCCGTCGGTGATGAACGCCGGCGAACTGACGTTCTCGGCGAAGATCGGCTGGCCGGTCGGGAGGGTGTGGTTGAAGTTGGGGGCGATGAAGGCGACTGCGAGCAGGGCGAGCAGCCACCGCCACGCCCGCCACCGGCCGGGTCGGGCCAGCCAGACCGCGCAGGCGACCGCCGCCGCCAGCTCGACGTACAGGCCGATCCGGACCGGGCTGATCTCATCAAAGGCCGGTTTGAGGTCAAGCAGCCGCCAGGGGAGGGGGAGCGTCGCCTGTCCGGCGACGATCAGGGTCGGCCCGAGCGACCACACGCAGGCGACGACGGCGCAGAGAACGAGCACCCGCATCCCCCAGTGCCGCCAGGCGGCGACCGCTCCGGCGCATGCGCCGGCGAGCAGCGGCAGACCGAGATAGGTGCCGGTCTCCGTGAACCCCGCCGCGGCGGGAAACAGGTCGGCGATCGGGAGGAACCGGTTCTGCCCGACCCGGAACAGCGGGGTCGGGATCACGTAGGAGAGGAGGTCGGCGACGTTGAGCCGGCTGTTGTAGCCGGGGTTGACCGCCGGGCCGATCAGAGCGTAGTAGAGCAACGGCGAGCAGACGACCGCCGCGACGAGGTAGGCGAGGGCGAGTTCGGGCACGAGCCGGCCGACGATCCGCCGGCGGGCGTCCGGCGGAGCGATCAGGAGCGCGGTCATCACGGCGACGGCGCCGAGGCAGGTGGTGGTGAAGACGATCTCGGTGCCGATCCCGATCTGGGCGATCAGCGCGACCGCGGCGAGGGTGACGAACCGCCGCCGACTGATGTCCCCGTTGAGGCGCGCCAGGGCGAGCAGGGCGAGCGCGACGGGCAGGAAGGTGAAGGCGAGGTTGAGATGGCCCTGAAGCTGACTGAGGAAGTACGCGGAGAACCCGTAAAGCCAGCCGCCGAGGATCGACGCCCCCGGCGCGCCGGTGACCCGCAGGCAGAGCCGGTAGGCGAGCCAGGCGCTCAGCACCGGCGCGATCAGCATGCACAGGTTGTAGGAGACGACCGGGCCGGCGCGCCAGCCGATCAGCGCGTTGAGCGGGGCGAGCAGGAGCGCGGGCACCGGCGTGCTCGTGACCGAACCGAGGTTGTAGGCGTCGGGCACCCAGATCGCGTGGGTGACCAGTGGGTTGAGCCCGCCGAGGATCGCGTGGGGCCACCACCACATCGCCCACATGTACTGGGTCGGGTCACCGACGATGTTGCCGGCGATCTCGGTGCCCGGATGGAGCACCGCGTGGTACTCGATCACGATCGCACCGGCGAGATAGAGGATGAGAGCGATGAGGCTGTGCCGGCGGGCGAGAAGCCCGGAGGCGGCCGCCAGTGGACGGGAGCGTCCCCAGCCGCTGAATCGCTCCCCGACCGTGCCGGTGACCGCGCCGAGGCCGTGCACGGGACGTTCGAGTCCGTCCGCCACCCGGTCGAGGACCCGGTCGATGCGGCCGGCGGCGGGGTTGGTGGGGGGCTCGGCGGCGGTCGTGGCGGTGTCGGGCATCAGATCGAGGGCCGGGCGGTCGGGCGGGGCGGGGTGGCGGGTCGCCCGGAGGCCGAACGGAACGCCGCCGGGCAGGCTAGCCGCCCGCGACCGCGCAGACCAGTACGGCCCGGCCGGGCGAGATGCGCACGTGCCAGGGGTGGTGGACGCGGTCAGAGCGGACGCTGAGCAGGATGGCATGCCCGGGCGCGATCACGGCGACCGGGCCGTTCTCGTACCCGCTCGCGAAACGGCGGACCCGGACGGCGCTCGCCGCGGTGGCGGTCGCGGTGGCGGTGGCGGGGGCGGTCGCCGCGGTGGCGGTCGCGGTCTGGGCGGTGCCGGTGCGGATCAGCAGCCTCCCGCGGACGGGGCCGACATCAAGGGTGCTCGCCGGGCCGTCCGGGCTGAAGTGCAGACAGCTCCCGTCGGCGCTCAGCCGTCCGTGCAGACGGAAATGCGCGGTCGGAGGCGAACCACCGGGACGGACCCCGGACCGGGCGGCCGCGACGGTCACCTCCCCGTCGCGGACGAAGACCTGATCGGCGTCCGCGCGCTGCTCCTCGGTTCCGGCGAGTAACTGGGCGAGCGTGAAGGCGCCGGTTCCGCCGAGTGCCCGGGTCGCGGGAAAGTACAGGCCGGCGATCACCTGGGGCGCCCAGTGCGGGTCGAGCACAAAGCCCGGCGGGGTTCGGGCCGGGCCGATGACGTTGAGCGCGGTGAGTTCGGCGGCGACGTCGTTGGACCCCTCCGACAGCTGCCCCTCCCCGAAGGCGAACGCGCGGACGTTGCCGACGAGCGCGACGGCGACGACGATCCCGGCGACCGCGAGCCCCCGGGCGCTGAGGCGAGCCTCCCGCAGGCTCTCGACGGTGATCAGGGTGAGCATGATCGCGCCCGTGTAGACGTAGCGTGAGGCGTTGGGCTCACCCAGGCCGGCCCGGCCGTAGGCGACGAGTGCCCAGTAGCCGACCGCAACGACCGCCAGGGCGATCAGCCGGGCACTGAGGGCCCGGTGGCGGATCAGCCGCCAGGCGAGCAGCCCGATCAGGGCGGCGAGGACGACCCAGCCGGCCGCGGGCCCGTGCCCGAACAGGCCTCCGGGCTCGCCCTGACCGACGAGCGCGCCCGCCGCCGCCGCGGCGAGCCGGGCCCCGAACACCGGGATCGCGGTGAGATCGTGAGCCGAGCCGGCGCCGGTGAAGAAGGCGACGTACCAGCTGAGGTAGGCGAGGATCGGCACGACCCAGACCCACGCCCGGCGGAGGTTGCGGTCCCACCAGGTCAGCTCGATCGCAAGCGCGAGCGCGAACAGGATCGCCGTCTCGGCACACAGCAGGCTCGCGCAGAGGAGCAGGCAGCCGACCCAGGCGGGACGGTCGGCGTTGTCGAAGCTGACGAAGGCGAGGATCCCGAGCGCGAGGGACGTCGTGAACCCGAAGTTGATCCCCCACAGGATGAACTCCCAGCCGGTGCCGAGGAAGGCGACCGGGATCGCCACGAGCAGCGCGAGCGCGCCGATCCGCGCCCGGCAGAACAGGTAGACGGCGCCGACGACGAGCAGATGCCCGAGCGTGGCCAGCAGCCGGTACCAGTGGTAGTGGGCGAGCCCGATCGTGTGGAAGAACAGCTGGTAGACGGCGAGCGGCACGAGCATCATGTGCTCGTTGTAGGCGTCGAAGATCGCCGACAGCCCCCCGTGGCGCAGCTCGATCCACGTCCACTCGTCGAAGTAGAACCGGTTGCCGCGGCCCTCCTCGATCAGCCAGGCGAACGCGATCAGGAGGAGCACGACGGCACCGAGGTCGGCGGCCCGCCACCTGCGGCTCACGGACGCCACCGGTGCCGCGGTCAGGGTCGGCTGGCCGCCGGCGGGGGCCGGTGGCCGGCGAGCAGCGCAAGGTCGGCGTCGACCATCATCCGAATCAGCCGCTCGAAGTTGACCTCGGGCTCCCAGCCGAGCTCGGCCTTGGCCCGCGCCGAGTTGCCGATCAGCTGGTCCACCTCGGCCGGACGCAGCATCGTCGGGTCGGTGACGACGTGCCCGTCGATCGGGATGCCCGCCTGGTCGAAGGCGATCTCGACGCACTCGCGGACCGAGTGCGTCTCCCCGGTGGCGATCACGTAGTCGTCGGCCACGTCACGCTGGAGCATCAGCCACATCGCCTTGACGTAGTCGCCGGCGTAACCCCAGTCACGCTGGGCGTCGAGGTTGCCGAGGGCGAGCTGGTGGCGGAGCCCGAGCTTGATCGCCGCGGCGTGCCAGGTGATCTTGCGGGTGACGAACTCGAGCCCACGGCGCGGGCTCTCATGGTTGAAGAGGATGCCGCTCGTCGCGTGAAGGCCGTAGGACTCGCGGTAGTTGACGGTGATGAAGTGCCCGTAGGCCTTGGCGACACCGTAGGGCGAGCGGGGGTAGAACGGCGTCCGCTCGGTCTGGGGCACCTCAAGCACCTTGCCGAACATCTCACTCGAGGACGCCTGGTAGAAGCGCGCCTCCGGGCAGACCTCGCGCATCGCCTCGAGGAGGCGCGTCACGCCGGTTCCGGTGAACTCGGCCGTGAGGGTCGGCTGGACCCAGGAGGCGGCGACATAGGACATCGCGGCGAGGTTGTAGATCTCCTCCGGCGCGGCCGCGCGAAGGGTGTCGACGAGGCTCCGCTGGTCGAGCAGATCGCCCTGATGGAGGGTGATCCGCTCACGGATGTGCTCGATCCGATCGAACTTCTCGGTGGAGGAGCGGCGCACCATGCCGTGCACGTCGTACCCCTTCTCGAGCAGCAGTTCGGCGAGGTAGGAGCCGTCCTGGCCGGTGATGCCCGTGATGAGGGCACGACGAGGGGTCATCGGGAGTTGCTCCGGTCGGGCTCCATCCGGGCGAGAGTAGCCGACGGGCCGATCCTCGGGATCGGCTGCGCTAACGTCCCGCCATGTGAGCACGATCATCGATCCTGCCGCGCTCAGCCGCCCGGCGGTCGTGCCCTCCGCGGACGTCGCCGTCCACCTCAAGGGCGTCCACAAGAGCTTCAAGCTTCCCCACGAGCAGTTCCACACGCTCAAGCAGCGTGCCCTGCACGGCTTCCGCCAGCGCGGCTTTGAGATGCTGGAGGCGGTCGACGACGTCTCCGTCGACGTCCGCCCCGGCGAGTTCTTCGGGATCGTCGGGCGCAACGGGAGCGGCAAGAGCACCCTGCTGAAGTGCCTCGCCGGGATCTACCAGATCGATTCCGGTGAGATGCACGTGAACGGGCGGCTCGCGCCGTTCATCGAGCTCGGCGTCGGCTTCAACCCCGAGCTGACCGCACGCGACAACGCGATCATCAACGCGATCATGCTCGGCCTCACCCGCAAGGAGGCGGAGGCGCGCCTGCCGGAGATCGTCCGCTTCGCCGAGCTCGAGGAGTTCATGGACCTCCGCCTGAAGAACTTCTCCTCCGGCATGCACGTCCGGCTCGCCTTCTCCGTCGCCGTGCAGGTGGACGCCGACATCCTGCTCATCGACGAGGTCCTCGCCGTCGGTGACGCCAACTTCCAGCAGAAGTGCTTTGACGAGTTCAACCGCCTCCGCCAGGCGGGCAAGACGGTCGTCCTCGTCACCCACGACATGGGCGCCGTCGAGCAGCTGTGTGACCGGGCGATGCTGATGGACCGGGGAAAGATGGTCGAGATCGCCGACCCGGCGACGATCGCCCGCCGCTACAACGAGCTCAACTTCCGCCGAATCCGCGCGGAGGCGATCGAACAGGACGGACCTGACGTGCTCAAGCGCGCGCCTGTGGCCGAACTGCTGAGCGCGACCTTTCACAACAACATCGGTGAGGCGGTCCTCGCGGTCGTCCAGGGCGAGCCCTGCGACGTCACGCTCGAGGTCCGCTTCCACCAGGACACCGACGACCCGATGTTCTCGATCAGCCTCCACGACGATCACGGCAACCACGCCTTCGGGACGAGCAGCTCCTTCGACTACGGACCGACCGGCCACTTCCGGGCCGGGCAGGTCGCCTCCGTCCGGATCGGCTTCGAGAACTACCTCGGTCCGGGCCGCTACCAGCTCACCGCCGCGATCACCCGCAACGGCATCGGCGCTGACGCCTACGACCTGCGTGAGGGGATGGCGACCCTGCTCGTCCACGCCACCCACAGCGGCGGCGGCACAGTCGATCTCCCCAACCGGTTCGAGATCACCCGCGGCGCCGGTTGAGCGCGTAGGCGAGCCGGTAGGCGAACCGGACCGCCGAGAACACCGGGGTGCTGACGCTCCGGTGGGTCGCGAGCGCGAGCAGCGGACGGTGCATCTCCGTCGGCAGCGCCCCGCCGGGGCCAAGGAGATGGATCGCGTCCTCGGTGAGCTCGATCGCCCCGGGGCCGACCCGGCTTCCGCTCGCGGCGAGGCCGGGGACCGGCGGCCCGTCGACGGTCGCCTGGTAGGCCTCAAGCAGACCCGCCGCTGTGGCGTCCCAGCCGAGCCCAGCCGCCGCCGCCCGCACGTCCGCGATGTGCGCGGTCCGCCGGTCGGCATCGCTGAGCAGCACGTGGGCTCGCTCCGCGGTGGCGACCGGATCCCAGGCGACGATCCCGCCGTCCACCCCGGGGATCACCTCGGCGAGCGACGTTCCGGCCGCCCACAGGCACGGGCGGTCGTGGTCGGCCGCCTCGAAGGGGACGAGCCCGAAGCCCTCCTGCACCGTCGGATAGAGAACGAGGGCGGCCCGCTCATACAGCCACGCCTTCTCCTCCTCACTGAGCGCGCCGAACTCGACGACGGCGTTGGCGAGCCCGGGCCGGGTGCTGAGCAGCTCGGCCTCCTGCCCCCGGGAGGAGCCGTGGGGAACCGACGGGCCGGCGAGGACGAGCTGGCCGCGGAAGTCGTGGCGTTCCCGCAGCGCCGCGAGCACGCGCAGGGCGAACAGCCGGTTCTTGTGCCGAAAGTCGGTTCCCAGGCAGATGATCGCCGGCCCGTCAGCGCCGAGACGTTCACTGCCCCGGGGCGGCACCGGCGTCGGCGCAGCGCTGCTGAGCACGTGGTCGACGCCGATGGGGACGACCCGCGTCCGGCTCGGTTCGACGAGATTCTCACCGAGCGCCTCACCGCGAGCGTGGTGGGAGAAGAACAGCACGCAGTCAGCGGAGGCGAGCGCCGCCCGCGTGATCTCCCGGTAACCACGCCAACCGGCATGGTCGGGGAAGTACGACGGGTTGTGGAAGCCGATGAGATCCTGCTGGGTGACCACGAGCCGGTCCGCGAGCCGGGACAGCAGCATCAGGTCGTCGAAGTCGTTGACCTGGAAGGGCCGGTGCACGAGGTCGAACCGGTCAGCCCGGGCCTCCGCCTCCGCCCGGGTGAGGCGCGCCACCTGGGGCAGCCGGGCGAGCGCGTCCGCACCGTAGGGGCTCAGCTGGTCGGGGATGAGGACGCTGAGCCGGAGCCCGGCGGTCCGGGTGAGGGCGCCGAGCAGTTCGACGGCATGGATCTGGGTGCCCGTGGTCGCCCCCGCGAGGACGCGGACGTCCACGAGCACGTCAATCCCGGTGAGCGCGCGCCGGGCGATCCCGACCGCGCGAGCGAGCTGGCCGCGTTCGGATTCGACGGCGGCGACGGTCGCCGGGTAGTACGGGTAGCGGGCGGCGACGATCGCCTCGTGGGCGAGCTGGGTCTCTGACCGGGTGCCGGTGGCCGAGAAGCTCGCGCCCCCGTGATGGTGCACGAAGACGTCGTCGGCGAGGAGGTGGCAGAGCCCCGCCTGGAGGCAGCGCTGGGAGAAGTCGACCTCCTCCCCGTACCCGGGGCTGAAGGCGAGATCGAAGTCGCCGACAAGCTCGATCGCGCTGCGGCGCAGGTACACGCAGTGCCCGACCGCCGTCGGCAGTCGAGGCCGGAGCCGAAGGGAGGCAGCGGCGACCGCATCGGCGGCACCGGCGGCCGTCCACCCGGCCGGGAGCGGGCCGGGAACCCGGCCGGGCACCGAGACGATCGTCCCGTGGTTGGTGAGGGCGGTGACCGTCGCCACCGTCGCCTCCGACCGGGCGGCGTCCGTGAGCCGCTCCAGCCACCCGGCCCCGATCTCACAGTCGGAGTTGAGGACGATGACGTCAGCCGGCGCGCAGGCCGCGAGGCCGGCGTTGACGTTGGCGGGGAAGCCGACATTGACCGGCTGGCGCAGCAGGTGCAGCCGCCGCTCCGGCTGGGCGGCGGCGAGGGTCTCGACAAGCGCGGCCGGGCGACCGTCCGGGCTTGCGTCGTCGGCGACGAGGATCGGGACCTGCGCCGGGGTGTGGGCGAGCACGCTGCCGAGGCAGGCGCTGAACAGGTCGTGGCCGCCGTAGACGGGGATGAGGACGACGACGTCCCCGCGCGTGACGTCGATGGCCGGAGAATCTGAGACGTCACCGCGCACTGGCGGTGGAGGTTATCGGGGCGCTGCTAGCGTGACGCTGCCCATGGCCACGTTCTCGCGGCGTCCGGCCCGCAGTCACCAAGGTCCCTCCGCGTTCGGGTCGAGTCCCCGGCGCTTCCTCGAGCTCACCGTCACGCTTGCGCGGACCGATTTCAAGCTGCGCTACTTCGGGTCGGCGCTCGGCTACTTCTGGCAGCTCATCCGGCCGCTGCTGTTCTTCGGCGTCATCTACGTGTTCTTCACGGAGATCCTCCACGTCGGCAAGGGGGTCCCCCACTACGGCGTGTACCTGCTCACCGGGATCGTGCTGTGGACCTTCTTCGGGGAGGCGACCGGCAACGCGGTCCCCTCCCTCGTCAACCGCGAGGCGATGCTGCGCAAGGTCCGCTTCCCGCGGCTGGCGGTGCCGATCGGCACGACCCTGACGTCGCTGTTCAACCTCTGCATGAACGGGGTGGCCGTCATCGTCTTCGCGCTCATCAACGGGGTCAGCCCGGCCTGGAGCTGGCTCGAGATGATCCCGATCGTCCTCGGTTTCCTCCTGCTCGCGCTCGGGTTCGGGATGCTGCTGAGCGCCCTCTACGTCCGCTTCCGAGACGTGCAGCCGATCTGGGACGTCGTCGGGCAGGTGCTGTTCTACGCGACCCCGATCATGTATCCGGCCTACGACTACGGCCACCTTGAACGCTGGGCGTTGCTCAACCCGTTCGGGTTGATGATCACCCAGATGGGCCACGCGTTCCTGCACTTCCACCAGTCCGTCCACCTTGCCCGCGCCAACGGGCAGGCGTTCATCGGCCAACCGTTCCCGAGTGCCCAGATCGCCGCCGGCGGCTGGGGTCACGTCGCCATCTCCCTCGCCTTCATCCCGGCGATCTTCCTGCTCGGCCTATGGGTGTTCACCCGTGAGGCTCCGCGGGTCGCCGAGAACCTCTGAGAGGCCCCGAGAACCTCTCCAGACGCCGGAAGTCGCCGGCCCCAGCCCCGGCGCTCGGGCCCCAGCGCTCAGACGCTCGTGAGGACGCGCTCGAGCCCCGCCTCGAGGCCCACCTGGGCCCGCCACGCGAGCTCCGCCCGGGCCCGTCCGACGTCGAGGCAGGAGCGGGTCACCTCCCCGGCCCGCGCGGCGACGAAACGCGGCGGGGGGAGACGCAGACCCCGGCGGCTGCCCACCCGATCGAGGGCCTCGACCAGATCGAGCAGGGAGGTTTCGGCGCCGTGTCCGATGTTGACCGCTCCCGTGACCGCCGCCCCCGCCCCGTCGGCGGCGGCGAGGTTCGCCGCCACGACATCAGACACCTCGACCCAGTCCCGGGTCTGGTGCCCGTCACCGAAGATGACCGGCGTACGCCCCTCGAGCAGGCAGCCGCAGAAGATCGCCACGACCCCCGCCTCACCGTGCACGTCCTGACGCGGCCCGTACACGTTGCCGTAGCGGAGGGACACGGTCGAGACGCCGTGGAGGCGGGCATACAGCGCGGCGTACCCCTCGGCGGCCAGCTTGCTCTGGCCGTAGGGGGCGAGCGGCAGGATCTCGTGATCCTCCGGGGTCGGTAGCCGCGTCGCGTCACCGTAGAGGCCACCCCCGGTGGAGGTGTTGACGACCCGCTCGACCCCCGTTCGCCGGGCCGCCTCGAGGACCGCGAGGATGCCGCCGACGTTGGTCTCACAGTCACGCCACGGGTCGGTGACCGAGCGCCGGACGTCGATCTGGGCGGCGAGGTGGAAGACGTGTTGTGGCCGCACCCGGGCGAACACCGCCGCGACCGCCGCCGTGTCCCGGACGTCGAGAACCTCGAGGGTCGCACCGGCCCTGAGGGCGTCGCGGAGGTTCTCGCGCCGGCCGGTGGAGAGGTCGTCGATCACCGTCACCTCATCACCACGGGTGATGAGCGCGTCGACGATGTGGGAGCCGATGAACCCGGCCCCGCCGGTGACCACGCTGGAAGCCATCTCGACCAGCAGGATAAGCTCAAAGAACACCTGCATATCGGGCAACCGCGAAACGACCGCCCTCGTTCTGCGTTTGATCAACGGGCTTGGTGCATCTGCGCGGGGCCGCCGAGACGGGAAGGAACCGAACAGATTTGTTGGAAGTGTCAACTCAACCGGAAACCGCAGCAGTGGCGCTGCCCCCCGCCGTGGACGTCCTCGGCGTGCCGCTGGCGCTCACCGATTACGGGTCGATGATCGCCCTGATGGACCGCCTCGTCGCCGCCGATCAGCGAGGCTATGTGTGCGTCGCCAACGTCCACTCGGTGATGGCCTCCGACGAGGATCCGGAACTCCGGGCCGCCCTCCGCGGCGCGACCGTGAACGTCCCGGACGGACAGCCGCTCGTGTGGGCGATCAATTTCCTCGGGCACTCCCTCACCGACCGCGTCTACGGACCGGAGCTGATGTGGCGCTCCTGTGCGCACGCCGCCCGCACCGGCCAGCGCCTGTACCTGTACGGGGGACGCAACCAGGGAGCGCTCGTCCAGCTTGCCCTCAACCTCCGCAAGAGCCATCCGGGCCTGAAGATCGTCGGCGGCTACTCACCCCCGCACCGCCCGCTGACGGAGGAGGAGCACGCGGCCGTCGTCGCCGAGATCAACCGTTCCCGCCCCGACGTCGTCTGGGTCGGGATTGGCGTTCCGAAGCAGGAGAAGTGGATGGCCGAGATGCGTCCGTACCTCGGCGCGCCGCTGCTGATCGGTGTCGGTGCGGCGTTCGATTTCCATGCGGGGCTGATCCCCCAGGCGCCCAACTGGCTGCAGGGCGTCGGGATGGAGTGGGCCTTCCGCCTGGTGCAGGAGCCGCGACGGCTGTGGAGGCGGTATTTCCGCTACAACCCGCGGTTCGTCGTCTCCTTCGCGGCTCAGCTGGGCCGCCACCGCCGGTCACTGCCCGCTTGATCTCAGCCACCGTCGCGATCCCGACCCGTGGGCGCGCCTCCTACCTCGAGGAGACGCTCGCCGCGATCGTCCCCCAGGCCGCCGCGGCCGGGGCGGAGGTGGTCGTCGTGCTCGATGGTCCCGACCCCGCGTCCGCGGCCGTCGCCGACGCCCACGCGGTGGGGGTGCTCGAGCTCGAGCGATCCGCAGGAGCCAACGCGGCCCGCAACCTCGCCGTTGAAACCGCCGAGCGAGCGGGAGCGGAGTTGATCGTGTTCGTCGACGATGACGTCCGGCCCCCGCCGGGGTGGCTCGAGGCGCTCCTGGCCGCCGCCGTCGACCATCCGGAGGCGGGGGTGCTCGGCGGACCGATCCGGCCGGTACTCGAGCCCTCGCCCCGGCACTGCGGGGCCGAGCCGGCGCCGATCACGTCCCTGGACCGTGGCCCCGTCGACCGTGAGGTCGACTGCGTATGGGGCGCGAACATGGCGGTTCGGCTGGCGGCCCTCGCCGTCGCCGGGCCCTTTGACGAACAGATCCACGGCCGCGGTGAGGAGGAGGAGTGGCAGGAACGTCACCGGGCCGCCGGCGGCCGGGTCCGCTACGTCGCCGCCGCCGGACTGGAGCATCTGCGCCAAGGCGAGGACGCGCGCCTGGGGGCGCTCGCTCGGGCCCAGTACCGGCTCGGGGGCAGTGCCCGGGCCAATGACGTCCGCAAGGGGACCGCACCGACCCTCGCCACCGAACTGCGTGACCTCATCGGCGCCGGCTGGCATCTCCTCGCCCGCCGCTGCTCCTTCGGCGCGGTGTTCATCGCCCACGCGCTCGGGCGCATCGAGGAGACGCTCGTGCCGACCCCGCCGCCCCCCCGGCCCGGGGAGTTCACCTCCGGGCACAGCGGGTTCGTCGCCGGCGCTCGCGCCGTCACGCTCGCCCGTACCGCCGATGCGCTCGCCGACCTCCGGTCGGCGCCGCGCCGCCGCCGCCTGCGCCGCGACGCCGCACTGTGGGGCCGGCCGCTCCGGGTCACGGTGCTCTCCCTCGAGCGCGAGGACGCGCCCAACATTCTCGACGCCGCCCTTGACGAGCTCGCTCGCTCGCGGCACCGACTCAGCGTCCACCGGCGGGGCGCCGGCTCGGGTGGACGGTTTGAGAACCTCAACGCGCTGCTCACCGAGGCCGGGCTCACCGCCCCCGGGACGGACGACCCGGGGGGCCCAGCCCCCGCGACGGACGACCCGGGCGCCTCCGCCCCCGCCCCCGCCCTCGGCGGCCCGACGGCCCCAGACTGGCTGCTCGTCATCGACGACGACGTCGCGCTGCCCGCCGGCTTCCTCAACGCGTTCCTGTTCCTCGCTGAGCGCCACCGGCTCACCCTCGCCCAGCCGGCCCACCGACGGCTCTCCCACGCCGCCTGGCCGGTCACCCGCCGCCGGGTCACGAGCGCGGTCCGGGAGACCGCGTTTGTCGAGATCGGGCCGCTCGTGGCGTTTGCCGCCGCGGCCCTTCCCGCCCTCCTGCCGTTTCCCCCGCTGCGCTACGGGTGGGGAGTCGAGGCGTATTGGGGGGCGCTGGCCCGGGCCCACGGCTGGCGCAGCGGCGTCGTCGACGCCACCCCGATCACCCACGCACTGCGCCCGGTCGGCGCCTCCTATGACCAGTCGGCCGCGCGGGCCGAGTCGCGCGCGTTCCTCGCCGAGCATCCGCACATCACCGTGACCGAGGCGGCCCGCACCCTGCGGACCCACACCGACTGGTGACGCGCCATCGCCCCACCACGCTCGCCGTTCCGGCCGCCGTCGGCGGCCTGCTGCTGGTCGCCTTCCTCACCACGAGTGGTGATCTCACCGGGCCACCGACCCAGACACCGACGAGCTGGACGGACGCGGCGCTGATCCTCCTCGGCGGGGCCGCGCTCGCCTGGTCGATCGTCACCGCGCCGAGGCGACGTGACGCCGGCGGTGGCGCCCTGGGTCGAGGTGCGGCGCTGACAGTGTGGCTGTTCGGAGCGCTCGCGTTGCTCACCGCCCTCTCCATCGCCTGGTCGGTCGCGCCGGATCAGAGCTGGGAGGAGTCGGGCCGGACCCTCGCCTATCTGGCGGTGTTCGGGCTCGCCGCGTTCAGCGCGCGGGCCAGCCGGGCCGGCAGCGCGCGTGCGCTCGGGGCGATCACCACCGCGGCGGTCGCCCTCTGCCTGTGGGCGCTCGCGGTCAAGGTGTTCAACCTCCCCTTCTCCGGACAGCCGAACTACGGCCGCCTGCTCGCTCCGTTCGGGTACTGGAACGCGACCGGCCTCACCGGGGCGCTCGCGCTGCCCGGCTGCATCTGGCTCGCCGCCGCCGGCCCGTCCCCCACCGGCCCGTCCCCCGCCGGCCCGTCCCCCGCCGGCCCGTCCCCCGCCGACCCCCGCCCGACCCGGATCGAGCCCCGCCTGCTCCTCACCGGCCTCGGCAGCGCCGGGGTCGCCCTCACCGTCAGCGTCGTCGTCCTCTCCTACTCCCGAAGCGCCGCGGCGGCAGCCCTCGCCGCCGCCGTCATCCCGATCGTCTTCCTCCGCGCCCGCCGGCGAGCGATCGTGATGGGGCTCGTCGGTCTCGCCGGGGCCGCCCCGACCGTCGCCTTCGCGCTGATCAACCACAACATCGCCGACGACGGACCGAAATCCCTCTACGGCGCGACCCCCCACAGCGGCACGCTCCATCGCGCCGGACCCGAACTGCTGCTCGGGGCGATCACCCTCGCCGCCCTCCTCCTCACCGCCCTTGCCGCCGTCCGTCTGCGTCAGCGCCTCAACACCCGCCCCGCCTCCCCCGCGCTGCTGCGGCGCTTTGACCGGACCGTCCTGACGGTCGTCGGCGCCGTGCCGACCGCGATCGTGCTGTGGCTCCTGCTCAACGCCCGCGGTCCGTTCGGGGAGATCTCCCAGCTCTGGCATCAGCTGACCAAGACGAACGCCCGTGTCGGCGACGGGGCCGCGCGGCTGACGAGCATCGCCTCGAGCCGGTCCGTGTACTGGCGCCAGGCGATCGCGATCGGCACCCATCATCTCCTGGCCGGCACCGGTGCGGGCACCTTCTTCCCGGCCTACCTGCGCTACCACCAGGCGCTGCTGTCCCCGCTCGGGGAGGGGGCCCACCACGCCCACAGCTACCTGCTCGACACGCTCGCGAGCTTCGGGCTGATCGGCGTCGCGGTGGTGCTTGCACTGTTCAGCTCGTGGTGCCGGGACGTCAGACGGGCGCTGGGTCACGTCGGCCTCCATCCCCGGGAGCGGGACGCCCGCTGGGCCATCGTCGGGATCGTCATCGCCTTCGGGGTCAGCTCGGCGCTGGACTGGACGTGGTTCTATCCAGGCGTCGCCGTGCCCGCGCTCGCGGCCGCCGGCTGGCTCAGCGGCCTCGCCGGCCGCCCACCCGCCGGCCACCAGCCGCCCGAACCGCTCAGCACCCGTCCCGGCGCGATCCTCGCGCTCACCGCGCTCGCCGCGCTCACCCTCGTTGCCGCGTGGGCGAGCTTGGCGCCGATGCGCTCGACCAACAGCGTCGACGCCTCCTACCGCGCCCAGGAGCAGGGGGCGACCGGCGCCGCGCTCGCTGACGCGCGCGCCGCCGTCTCAGAGGACCCGCTGTCGGTCAACGCGCTGTCCCGGCTTGCGACCGTCTACGGCGCCATCGGTGACCCCGCCCAGCAACGCGCCGAGCTGATCAGGGCGCTCCATGTGCAGCCCGAGAACCCCCAACCCTACGAGCAGTACGGGATCTTCCTGATCTGCCACGGCGCCTTCAGCAGTGCCGTCGCCCCGCTGCGACGAGCCAACCGACTCGACATCACCAACAGCCAGAGCCAGCGCCAGCTCCTCATCGCCGCGCTCGTGCACAACAAGCCCGTCCCCGTCTGCGGACCCCAGCCGTGAGCCCCCGCACCGTTCTCCACCCTCACGCCGGCCGGTCAGGCGTGAGGCCGACCCCCGCGACCGAATCGCGAGCGCCGCTCAGTGACCCCGGGAACCGCCGAGAACCGCCGACAGCGGATCGGCGTCGACAAGCTCGGCGGGCAGCCGGCCGGGGTGGCGGGCCGCGACGACCTCGGTGAGCAGCGCCTCATACTGGTCGGTGACCGCCTCCCAGGAGTAGTCCCGGGCCCGCGTGACCGCCCGGGCCCGGTACTCGTCGACGAGCGCGGGCTGATCGAGGATCCGTTCGAGCTGGCGCGTGAGGTCCTCCACGCCCGCGGCCCCGTCGAAGTAGATCCCCGCCTCCCCGACGGTCTCGACGTTCGGCCGGTGGTCGTTGACGAGGATGCAGTTGCCCGCCGCCATCGCCTCGAGCAGCACCGGGTGGGTGCCGCCGACCTCGGTCGGGGCGACGAACGCGTAGGCGTGGTGCTGGAGCTCCCAGTACCCCTTCCCGAACACGTAACCGGGAAAGACGACCCGCGGGTCGGCGCTGCGCCACACCTGGCGGATGTAGTCGTCCGCGTACGGAGCGCCCCCGACGATCGCCAGCTTCATCCCCCGCGCCCGCTCGGCGCTGATCCGGCTGAACGCTTCCACGAGCAGGTGGGAGTTGTTCTCCGGCTCGAGCCGGCCGACGAACAGCAGGTAGTTGCGCGGCTCGAGGCCGAGCCGCTCGAGCGTCTCGGTGCCCGTATGGCCGGGGTCCTCGACACCGTAGGGGATCACCCCGATCCGCTCCCCGTAGCGACTCTCGAACACCTCGGCGACGACGTTGGAGTCGGTGATCGCGCGGTCAGACCAGTCGGGGGCGCGGCTCTCCGCGAAGCGCAGGTACGCCTTGGCGAGCCCCGGCCACTTGGACCGGTCGCTGTCGAGACCGTCGACGTTGATCACCGACGGGATCGACGCCCAGCGGGTGACCTGACAGAGCGGCGAGTTGCCGGCGATGAAGAACAGCGCGACGTCCGGCCGGGTGACCCGGGCGACGTGGACGGAGGCGAGCAGGGTGTGGGCGAAGGTGTCGAGGTACTTGTTCTGGATCGTCGGCAGGTGCACGAGCCGCGCCCCCTTGTAGGAGGTGAGGCTCGGGTCGACCACGTGAGGGCGGCAGTAGACGAGCACCTCGTGGCCACGGTCGGTGAGACGGTCGGCGAGCTGTTCGACGGCGGTCTCAAAGCCGCTGTAGGAGGCGGGGATCCCG
This sequence comes from Conexibacter sp. DBS9H8, assembly GCF_023330685.1. Lineage (GTDB taxonomy): Bacteria > Actinomycetota > Thermoleophilia > Solirubrobacterales > Solirubrobacteraceae > Palsa-465. The sequence continues at coordinate 1,089,163 of NZ_CP097128.1, read as the reverse complement.
CGGGTACCGAGGATGGCGATCTTCATCGTGGAAAGGGCGTCGGCCCGTCCCGGGCCCGGCGGCTCAGCCGTGACCGCGGCGGGTCTGCACTGCCAGAGAGTAGGCGCCGACGTGCCGGCGTGCGCATTCCGTCCAGGAGAACAACTCCGCCCGGGCCCGCCCGGCCGCGGTCAGGGCGGCCCGCCGGTCCGGGTCGCCGGCGATCTCGGCGAGCCTCCGGGCGAGCGCGTCCCGGTCCCCGGGCGGGTAGGCGGCGACCGCGTCGGCGCCAACCTCGACGGCGGCCGCGGAGGCGGCGGCGATCACCGGCGTTCCGCTCGCCATCCCCTCCAGGAGGGTGAGCCCGAACCCCTCATAGAGGGCGGGCTGGACGAGCGCGAGCGCCCCCGCGTACAGCTCGGCGAGCCGCCGGCGGTCCACCCCGGTCTCCACCCGCACCCCGGGCTGATCGGGGTCGGGAACGTTCCCGGCGAGGATCAGCCCGGCCGGCGGGTCCTCGGCGACGGTGGCCGTCGCGGCGGTCTGCCGGACCGCCGCCGGGTGGGCCGCCCGGTACTGCGCGTAGGCGGCCAGCAGGGTCGGCAGGTCCTTGCGCGGCTCGGCGTCGCCGACGTAGAGGAAGTGCCGGCGCGGGCGCGAGTCGACGGCGGGCAGCGGCTGGCCGGGGCCGAGCCGGGCGACGGTGATCCGCGCCGACGGGATCCGCCAGCGGGTGCGGACCTCCTCGGCGGTCGTCTCGCTGATCGTGATGATGTGGTCGGCGGCGGCGGCCGCCTGGCGGTAGGTGAGGTGCGCGTAGCTGGCGAAGCGGCGGTCGAACATCTGTGGCAGCGCCTCGAAGGCGAGGTCGTAGACGGTGACCACCTGGGGCATCGCCCGGCCGTGGGCGCGGGCGGGGAGGGCGTGGTGGATGAGGTCGGCCCTGGCCCGGCGGGCGATCCGCGGCAGCTCCATCTCCGCCCACCAGGCGTCCGTGGCGGCGTTGCGGGCGCTCGCGACCCCGCCCCCGGCCGGCGGCGAACGGCGCTCGTTGACCGCCGTCTCCACGCTCACCTCCGGGTGAGCTTCGAGCTCCCGCACGAGCGCCTCGAGGTAGACGGCGGTGCCCGACCGGGGCGCCCGGGCGGCATAGGTCGTGTCGATCAGCACCTTCACCGTGTTCTCTCCCCCAGATCCTGCCGCATCCGGCGGCGTCGCGTGCCCATACCGGCCCTGTTCTGCCCCGTCCCGGGGGTGGGCCAAACCCCGCGGCAGCACCGGACCCGCCGGCACCGAAGGCGGCTCACCGGCGTGCCCGGGCCAGCAGCTGGCCGGAGAGCGGACCGAGCCGGCCGGCGGCCCGCACCTCAACGGGAGCGAAACCGAAGTCGGTCAGGAGGCCGCGCAGCGATCGGGCGTCGTAGAGGTGGAGGTGATCCCCAAGCGGCGGGCTGTAGGCACCCACCCCACCGATTGCCAGCGCGAGCCTCGTGTGGTTGGGGGTGCTGAGCCGCAGCTCACCGCCGGGCGCGAGCACTCGGCGGACTTCCGACAGCCACTGGGCGGTGTCGGCGACGTGCTCGATCACCTCCCCGGCCCAGATGAGGGCAAAGGCGTTATCGGGCAGCGGCAGCGGCCCGTCGAAGGGCACCTGCACCCAGCTCACGTCGTCGCGGACGCGCGGCCGCGCCCGGGCCCGGTGCAGCGCGCCCTCGGCGACGTCAGCGCCGGTGAGGTTGACGTCAGGGTGGTGCTCGCAGATCAGCTCACAGAAGGCTCCGTCCCCGCACCCGAGGTCGAGGACGGCCGTCCCGGGGTCGATCCCGTCGAGCAGGAACGCGGCGCGACGGTCAAAGCCGGACGGCACGAGCGGGGACTCCAGCCGCTGCCACAGGGCTTCGTAGTACTCCTTCACGGCGGTCACGCTATAGGCTCAGCGCCGTGCACATCACGGGCGCTGCCCCCACTCCGCCACCGGGGCGTCTGCTGGGGGTCAACCCCGTCGACCATCCCGGGGGCGCGGAAACGACGCTGCTGCGCCTCACCCGCGGGCTCGCGGGCCGAGGCTGGCGGGTGACCCTGACCACCCCGGGCGGCGGCCTGCTCGCCGACGCCGCCCTCTCCGCCGGCCTCGAGTGGACACCCCTGCCGACGGGCGGGCTCGGCCGCCGGGAGGGCGCCGGGGCGCTGCGCGGCTACCGGGCGCTGCGTCGGCTCGCTGTCGACGCGGACGTCGTCTACCTCAACGGTGCGGTGTGCGGACGGCTGCTGCCCGCCCTCACCGGCCGTCGGGTCGTCACCGTCCTCGACGTCAATGACATGGTCGGTCGCGTCCCCGGCTTCTGGCGGCGGGCGACGCTGCTGCTCGCTGACACCGAGGCGATCGCCCGCCGGCTCCGAGAGCTCGATCCGTGCCTGCAGCCACGGGTCGTCGGGGTCCCGGTCGACCTCGACCCGCCGCCGGCGGCGGCCCCGTGGCCGTCGCCGAGCGAGCCGCTGATCGGCTTTGTCGGCCGGCTCGAGCCGCGCAAGGGCGTCCTCGACCTGCTTGCCGCGCTGCCGCTCATCCGGGCCCGGCGGCCGGTCGCCTGCGTCCTGATCGGGGATGAGCCCTACGGCCGAGCGCCCGCCTATGCGGCCGCGGTACGCGAGCGGGCCGCTGCGCTCGGGGTGATCGACGCCGGTTGGCAGGCGAACGCGCCCGGCCTGATGCGCCACCTCGACCTGCTCGTGCTCCCCTCTCACGCCGAGCCGTTCGGGACCGTCGCGGCGGAGGCGATGGCGGTCGGCACCCCGGTCGTCGCGACCGCCGTCGACGGCCTCTGCGAGGTCGTGCCTGACGGGGTCGCGGGCCGGCTCGTTCCGCCTGGCGACCCCGGCGCGATCGCGACGGCGGTGCTCGAGGTGCTCGACGCCCGGCCACGGATGGCCGCGGCCGCCGCCGCGCACGCGATCCGCTGGGGAACGCCCGCCTACGTCGAGGGCATCGACACGCTGCTGCGCGAGACGGTGGCCGAACGCGCGCGGGCGCGGGGACGCTGGACGTGAGGGTCGCCTTCGACCTCCGTGCAGCCCGGCACGGCACCGGGATCGCCCGCTATGCGACGTGCCTGCGCGGCGCGCTCAGCGAACTCGACGGGGTCGAGGTGGAGGACACCCACGTGCCCCGGCCCGGCCGCGCCGACGTCTACCACTCGCCGTGGCTGGAGGGGGCGCCGCTGCGGCCGGCGCTGCCGACCGTCGTCACCCTGCATGACGTGATCCCGCTGAAGCGCCCCGGCGAGTATCTCCGTACCGGCCTGCGCTTCCGGATGCGCTACCTCGCAGTCCAGCGGGCCGAGCGGGTGATCGTCCCGACCCGGGCGGTCGCCACGGAGGCCCGCTCACTGTTGGGCCTCGACGAGGCGCGGGTCGTCGTCGTCGGTGAGGCGGCCGCGGACGGGTTCGCCCCTCAGCCGGCGGCGGCGATCGCCGCCGTCCGGGCCCGCTTCGGTCTGCCTGAGCGGTATCTGCTGGCCGTCGGTGGCCTGTCCACCCCGGATCCGCGCAAGCGGGTCACCGCCCTCACCCGGGTGCCGCGGTCGCTCGCGCTCGTGCTCGTCGGGGAGGCCGGCCGCTGGGCCCGGGAGCTGGAGGGCGTGATCCTCACCGGCCGGGTGAGCGACCCCGAGCTGGCGGCCCTCTACAGCGGTGCCCACGCGGTCGTGCTCCCGTCTGACGATGAGGGCTTCGGCCTTGTGCCGGTGGAGGCTCTCGCCTGCGGCGCGCCCGTGGTCGCCGCCGACACCCCCGCCGTCCGGGAGGTGCTCGCCGACCGCGCGCGGCTGTGGCCGGCCGACGATCTCACCGGACTCGTCGCCGCGGCCGAGGCGGCCCAGCGCCCCGCCCCCGCCCCGCTCCCGGTGCGCTGGTCCGACGTCGCCGCCGCGACCGTCGCCGTGTACGCCGATGCGATCGCCGCGGCGGCCGCGGGGGCAAGGCGGCCCCGGTGAGCGCGCCCGGGCGGCGCCGGCGGACGGCGGCGGCCCCGGTGGGCCGCCGCCGGATCATCCTCGACGGCCGCGACGGGGCGGTCGCGATGCCCCACGGCTCCGGGCTCTACGTGCGCCGGCTCGCCGAGGCGCTCGCCACCCAGGTGCCCGCCGGCGTCGAGCTGCGTGTGATCGGACGCGGCCATCCCGGCCCCGAGGCGGTGTTTGAGCAGCTCACCCTGCCGGCGCTGCTGCGCGCCCGCCGAGCCGACCTTCTCCACGGGCCCGACAGCTTCCTGCCGCTCGTCCGGCCGTGCGCGGGGGTGCTGACCGTCCACGACCTCGCCTTCCTCGCCCTTCCCGGCGACATGCCCGCCGCAACGGAGGCCAAGTACCGGCTGCTCGTCCCGGCCGCCGCCCGGTCGGCCGAAGCGGTGATCTGCCCGTCTGCGTTCACGGCTGAGGACCTGGTCCGGCGCTGTCGCGTCGACCCGGCGCGGATCCACGTGATCGCGGAGGCACCCGCCCTGCCGCGTGGGGACCGGCCCGTCCCGGCCGGCCCCTACCTGCTCGCCGCCGGGGACCTGCGCCCGAAGAAGAACCTCGGGGTGCTCGTCCAGGCGTTCCGGCGCCTCCACGCCGACGGGTTTCCCCACCGCCTCATCCTCGCCGGCGCGGACCTCGGGGCCGCGCCCGCGTTGGGCGCCCTCGCCGGCCGCGCCCCGGTCCACTTCAGCGGCTTCCTCCCCGACCCCGAACTCGACGCGCTGATCCGCGGGGCGGACGCGGTGGTCGTCCCCGGGGTCTATGAGGGGTTCGGGCTCGTCGCTCTCGACGCGATGGCGCGCGCCCGGCCGACCGTGCTCGCCCGGGCGGGCGCCCTCCCGGAGGTCGGCGGGGAGGCCGCCCTCTACTTCGAGCCCTCCGACGTCGGTGAGCTCGTGGCCGTCCTCACCGGCCTGCTCGGTTCCTCCGTCAACCGTGCCGCCCGCTCGGTCGCCGCCGCCGAGCGCGCCGCGCAGTTCAGCTGGGCGGCGACCGCCGCGGCGACCTGGGCGGTCTATCAGGAGCTCCTGTGAGGAGCGGCTTCGTCATCCTCTCCTCCGACGAGGCGGACGCGCTCGAGGTCGCGCTCGCCGCCGCGCTCGCCGAGGGCTTTGACCGTCGGCTCGTGGTCGACAACGCGAGCCGCGATCAGACCGCCGCGGTCGCCGACCGCCATGGTTGTGAGCGACTCGCGCTGCCGCGTCGCGTGCCCTATACCGAGGCGATGAACGCCGGCCTGTCCGCGCTCCTGGACGGCCCGGATCCGCCGGAGTTGATCGCCCTCCTGCAGGCCGACACGTTCGTCACCCCCGGCTTCCTCGCCGCGACCCGGGCCGTCCTCACCGCCCGGCCGGAGGTTGGGTCCGTCGCCCCGAAGCTGATCCGTACCACCGGCCCCGCCCCGGGCGATCAGCTCGAACTGCTCGACGCGGCCGGGATGACCTTTGACCGGCGCCGCAAGAACCGGCTCGTCGGCCACGGCCGCCCCGCGGGGTCCTTCGCGCGGGCGGGGGAGATCTTCGGAGCTGACGGGGCCGCCGCGGTGTGGCGGGCCGACGCGTTACGCGACTGCGCGGTGGAGGGCCGGGTCTTTGACGAGAACATGCCCGGCTGGGGCTGTGACGCCGACCTCGCCTGGCGGGCCCAGCGCTTCGGCTGGCGCGCGTGGTACGTGCCCGAGGCGGTCGTCTTTCACATCCGCACCTACTCGCCGACGACCCGCGCCCAGGCCCGTCCGGAGGACCGGGCCACCCAGTTCCGCAACCGGCTGCTGATGATCGTCAAGAACGACCGGCCGGCCGAGCTGCTGCGCGATCTGCCGTGGCTGATCGGCTATGAGCTGCTCGCCCTCGGGTATGCGCTGCTCGTCGAGCGGGAGCTGCTCGGCGGCTACCGCCAGTTCGCCGCCCGGCTCGCCGAGGCCCGTCGTCAGCGGGCCCTGATCCAGGCCCGGAGCGTGCGGGCGAAGGTGCCCTTCGGGCTCGTCCCGCCGCCCTGAGGGGCCCCAGCCGGCCCGGTGCTCGCGGCCGGCCCGGTGCTCGCGTTGGTGCCCCATTCTCGCGGCGGGCCCGGTGCTTGCGGCCGCGCCCCATGCTCGCGGCCGCGCCCCATGCTCGCGGCCGCGCCCCGTACTCGCGGCGGGCCCGATGGCGCGGATCGGCCTGCGGGCGGCTCCGCGACGACCCAAATCGTGAAATATCTGACGGTCGAGCCAGCGCGTGCACGATCAGGCTCGCGGGACGACCTCAATCGTGCTCCGGCGGTGGGCGCCAACCGGGATTACACGATTTGGGTCGCTGCGCAGACGGCACGCGGGAGCGGCTCGCCCGTTCGCGGGGGTCGACCCGACCGCAGGTATCCGGCACGCCCACCGAAACGGTCGAACGGTCTACACGGGTCTACACGGCGATCAGCGGCGCGGTCACCCGGTCATCGGACGGTGGCACGTATGGGCCCGGCTTGGGAGCCGGCCGGCCACCGGGAAAGGCGAGGCGCAGGATCGTCCGCTGGACCGTGCCGAGCTGGTGGGAGAAGCGTCCGGTGTTGTAGGGCAGGCGGTGGCGTTCGCAGATCTCCTTCACCTTCGGGGCGATCTGGCCGTAGCGACTCGAGGGCATGTCGGGAAACAGGTGATGTTCGACTTGGTAGCCGAGGTTGCCTGAGAGGACGTGGAAGATCGGCGAGCCCTCGATGTTCGCCGCACCGAGCAGTTGGCGCAGGTAGAACGCGCCACGGGTCTCCTCCGCCGTCTCCTCCTCACTGAAGGTGTAGGTCTGGTCGGGAAAGTGACCGCAGAAGATGATCGCGTAGGACCACACGTTGCGGATCAGGTTTGCGGTGAAGTTCGCCGTCAGGGTCGTCTTGAACCCACGGGGGCCCGACAGGGCGGGGAAGGCGACGTAATCCTTGATCACCTGCCGCCACGCCTTGTGACCGATCGCGCGCACCTGACGGCGCAGCTCATCCATGTCCTTGGTCCCCGCGCGGATCGCCTCGACGTCAAGGTCATGGACCGCCACCCCCCACTCGAAGAACGCGGCGAGCAGCAGGTTGTAGACGGGCTGGAGGAGGTAGACCGGGTGCCAGGGCTGGTGCGGGTCGATCCGCATGATCTCATAGCCGAGGTCCTTGTCCTTGCCGCGGATGTTGGTGAAGGTGTGGTGGACGTAGTTGTGGGAGTGCTTCCACGCCTCCGCCGGGGAGGCGGTGTCCCAGTCCCAGGTGGCCGAGTTGATCTTCGGGTCGGCCATCCAGTCCCACTGGCCGTGCAGGACGTTGTGCCCGATCTCCATGTTCTCGAGGATCTTGGCGATACCGAGCACGGAGGTGCCAAGCAGCCAGGCGGGTCGGTACCGGCTCCCGAGCAGGATCGCCCGGGAGAGGAGCGCGAGCTGGCGGTGCAGGGCGATCACCGTGCGGATGTACGTCGCGTCCTTGTCGCCGAGGCTCGCGAACACCTCGTCGTGGATCGCGTCGAACTCGGCCCCGATCGCCTCGATCTCCTCCGGGCTGAGTCGGGCGAGCGGGCTTTCGATCATCGATTCAGAGGGCATCTGGTCTCCTTGTTCGGCGAATGTGGGCTCATCAAACGGCGCGCGCGTCACAGCTCGAGGGCAACCGGCCCGTCGGGACAGTTGACGCACGTTCTGATCTCGGTGCCCGCGTGCGTGAGCTCGCCGGTGCGCAGGTCACGGACCGACCCCTCCACGAGCCGCCCCGTGCAGGTGTGACAGATCCCCATGCGGCAGCCGTAGGGAAGGTCCAGACCCGCCGCCTCCCCGGCGAGCAGGATCGGGGTGACCCCATCACATTCGACTTCCGTACCCGCGCGGATGAAGCGGATCTGGCCGCCCCGCCCGGTCCGGTCACCGAGGACGAAGTGCTCGAAGGACTCGACGTGGAGACGGTCGACGAGGCCGGCGGCGCGGTAGTGGTCGCTGAGCGCGTCGAGCATCGGCCCGGGCCCGCAGGCGTAGCACTCACGCTCACGCCAGTCCGGGCAGCGATCGTCGAGGTCGGCGGGGCTGAGCCGCCCCTGCTCCCCGGTCACCTGCAGCTCGAGGTGGTAGCGGGGGTCCCGCTCGGCGAGGGCCTGCAGCTCTGCGGCGAAGATCGCCCCGGTCGGCGTGCGAGCGGAGTGGAGGTGGACGGTATCGGGCAGCTCGCCGGCGCGACGGAGACCGCGGAGCATCGCCATCACCGGCGTGATGCCGCTGCCGGCGGTGAGGAACAGCAGCCGCGGCGGGGTCGACTCGGGCAGGGTGAACTCGCCCTCGACCTCACCGAGGGTGACGATCGCCCCGGTCGCCTGGGGCCCGTGCAGCCAGTTCGAGACGACGCCGTCCGCGGTGCGCTTGACCGTGATCGTGATCTGGCCGTCGGGCCGGGCGGCGTCGCTGGAGAGCGAGTAGGCGCGCCATTGACGTTTGCCGGCGATGTCGAAGCCGATCCGCAGGTACTGACCGGCCCGGTGCCCGCGCCAGCGAAACCCGGGCGTGATGTCGACGGTCACGGTGTCATCGGTCTCGGGGTGGATCCGCTCGATCCGTCCGCGCAGCTCCGTGGTCGACCACAGCGGCGAGATCAGCTCGAGGTAGTCGTCGAGCTCCAACGGCCAGGTGAAGTATTCGAGCCCGCGGACGACGTATCGGGCCAGTCGCGGCATGTGCACCCGTGCGCCCTGTTCCGGCATCCACCCTCTCCTTTCACTGATTCACGCCCCTTACCCGATCATGCCCGGTCCGAGGAGCGCGTGCGCCGGATACCCTGAGCCGACCGGGGCACAGGTGCGCCCGATGCCCTGACCCGGTTGCCGCGATGCGGGGGAGCGTCAGCCCCGCCGTCGGCCGACCCGCTCGCCGAGCAGCCGGGCCGCCCGGCGCGGAGAGGCGCGCGCCCGCCAGGCGTTGTCGTAGAAGCGGGTGTCCCAGAACCATTCGGACACGAGCGGGCGGGCCGGGGCGAGCTCGGAGTCGGAGAGGAACCGGCTGAAACCCGCCGCCTCACGGCGGGCACGGGAGAAGATCGCGCCGGGCGGATCGTGGGTGTGGTCGTGCTCGACGAGCAGGGACGGGTCGAGGATGCCAACGCGGCCCTCTGTGAGAGCCCAGTGGCGTCCCCACTCGCGGTCCTCCGCCGCGGGCAGGTCCTCCCGGAAGGGACGTCGTTCCCACAGTTGGGCCCGAAACGCGCCCGCAGCGTTGGAGTAGCCCCACCGCGGGTAGCCGCCAGCGAGGCGCGCGTCAAAGCGAACGGGCCGGCGCAGGAGGGAGCCGTCGGGCCAGTAGCGCTCGCCACACACCCAGGCGACCGCCGGATCGCTGAAGGGGGCCGAGATCCGCTCGAGCCAGTCCGGGTCGCGGATGAAGGCGTGGGCGGAGAGCGCGACGCGAACGTCGCCGCGAGCACGGGAGGCCCCGAGGTTGAGTGCCCGGCCGAAGCTGAAGCGCTCGGTTGAGATCCGCACCACCTCCGCCCCGTGCCGACGGGCGACCGCCGCCGAACCGTCGACGGAGTCGTTGTCGACGACGATCACCTCCGCGCCCTCCCCGACGCCCGTCTGGGCGCGGAGGAGCTCGAGGCAGCGATGCAGGGCGTCGGCCTCATCACGGACCCGCACGATCACGCTGATGCTCACCCCCGGGACGCTAGCGGCAGCGGCGGTGGGGGCGGCGGCGGCGGCGACCCGTCGCCCGCGGCGGCGGGGCCAGCGGGGCCGGCGGGGGCGGCGGCGGGGGCGGCGACCCGTCGCCCGCGGCGGCGGGGCCGGCGGGGGCGGCGAACCGTCGCCCGCAGCCGAGTGCGCCCATGCCGGCCGCCGGTCCCTACCATGACCCTACGGGTGTCCAGGCACCCGGCCGCATGCTTGACCACGTCGATCAACCCCTGCTGTCCACGACTGAGCCGCCGCGCCCGGCCGCGTCGATCTTCGACATCGAGATCGACCTCGCCGAGCCACAGCAGATGCTCGCGACGATCTCCCGCTGGGCCGCGCATGGTCTCTCCCGGCGGGTGATGTACGTCAACGCCCACGTCGTCAACCAGAGCCGGTCCAACCCGGCGCTCGCCGCCGCCCTCAAGCGGGCCGACCTCGTCTACTGCGACGGGTACGGGGTCCGCCTCGCCGCCCACTTCCTCGACCGGCCCGTCCCCCACCGGATGACCGGGGCGGACTGGATCTGGGATCTCGCGAGCCTGTGTGAGCTCGCCAGCCAGCCGATCTACCTGCTCGGCTCCGAGCCGCCGATCGCTCGCGAGGCCGCCGCCAAGCTGCGACGCTGGTACCCGCAGCTCGACGTGACCGGTGCCCACCACGGCTTCTTCGAGCTCGGCTCCCCGCACAACGATCGGGTGATCGAGGACATCAACGCGCACCCGGCGGCGATCGTCCTCGTCGGGATGGGCACCCCCAAGCAGGAACTTTGGGTCGACCGCTACGCCGGCGCGCTGAACGGGTCGGTTGTGTGGACGGTCGGCGCTCTGTTCGACTACGTCTCCGGCCACGTGCCGCGGGCCCCGCGGTGGCTGGCCGACAACGGCTGGGAGTGGGTGTTCCGGCTCGCCCTCGAACCCCAGCGGATGTGGCGGCGCTACCTGCTCGGCAACCCGGTGTTCCTCTCCCGGGTGATCGCCGAGGCCCGCCGCCGGCGCGGGCACTGACGCGCCGATCTCCCGCCCGTCCCACCCGTCCCACCCGTCCCGTCCGCCCGCCGGAGCGCCGCCGCTACCCGTGCGGACGACCCGCCCCGAGCAGCATCGCGGCGGCGATGAGCAGCCGCAGCGACCAGAGGACGGTGCGCACCCAGTTGGTGACCACGAGCCGCCGGATGAGCGTGAGGTCCCGCCCGCGGCTGAGCCGGCCATGCAGCGGCGACTGGACCAGCCCGGTGCTCACCCACAGGAGGAGCAGGCACGCGACCCCGGCCGCCGCGAGGGCGGCGCTGACGCGGCCGGGACGGTCGAGCAGGATGATCACCGCGGTGACCGCCTCAGCCAGCATCGGCGGCCCGACGACCCAGGCGGTCCGGCGCGTGTTCGCCGTCTCATAGGCGACGAACTCGCTCGAGCCGACGCGCGCCAGCAGCGGATAGTGGACGAGCTGGACGAACCAGATGATCGCGACCATCGCGGCGGTCGCCGCCAGCTGGACGGTGAGCAGGAGCGCGACGGCGCCGGTCATCGGCCATCCTCCTCCCGGGAGAGCCAGTCCGCCGCGGCGACCGGGTCGCCGCCGAGGCACGCAGCGCCCCAGCGCGCGGCGAGCACGGCGTCCGCCCCCGGTCCGGTGATCAGCAGCCGGTGGCGGCCGGCGAGCGCACGCACCTCGCTGTCGGTGAGGTCGTCGAACCGCTCGGGCGTCATCGCCGCGAGGACGACGAGGTCGGCGCCGACGGTTCCGGCCGCGCCCGCGACGCTGTCGAGCGGCGTGTCGGCGCCGAGCAGCGTCACCGCCCAGCCGCGACGCTGGAGCAGGACCGAGAAGATCGTCAGCGTGATGTCGTGGTGCTCGCCGGGCGGGCAGGCGAGCACCGCCCGGCCGCGCTGGTCAGACGTCAGCCCCCTGCTGAAGGCGAGCAGCCGCCCGCGCAGGAGGTGGGTGGCGAGATGTTCCTCCGCAACGGAGGTCTCCCCCCGCTCCCACCGCCGCCCGACGTCCTCTAAGTAGGGGAGAAAGACCCCGCGCACCAGGGTCTCGAGCGAGAAGCCGGCACAGAGCCGCTCGAGCGCGCGTTCGGCCGCCGCGGGATCGAGACGGCCGAAGGCACGGACGAGCTCCGCGGCGCCGTCAGCGATCTCCGAGCCGTCCCGCAGCGGCGATGGGACCGTCGACCCGCCGCCCGTGTCTGCCGCCTTCGGCTCCGCCCCCGACCCCAGCCCCCCGTCGCCCACGTCTGCCGGCCCCCGCCCGTCGCCCACGTCTGCCGGCCCCCGCCCGTCAACGCTCACCTCAGCCGATCCGGGCTCCCCGACGAGCATGATCGCGGCCGCCCGACCGGCCGACAGCCCCGTGGCGATCTGGGCCTGCACCCGCTCGATCCGGCGCAGGTCCTCCAGCGAATACAGCCGCGTGCCGCCGGGTGAACGCTGCGGCGAGACGACCCCGTAGCGGCGCTCCCAGGCCCGGATCACCGCCGGCGACAGGCCGGTGCGCCGCGCGAGCTCACCGATGTGAAACAAGGGCTCCACTACGTCAATATTATCTCTACAGATACGCTGGGACCGTTACTATCTCAACACGATCTGAACAACGTCCGCTGGAGGCGGCGCGTATGACATGCACCTCAGCCCCGATGCCGAACCTCGCCGAGACACGCCGTCCCGAGTCCGGAGCTCCCCGGTGAGCGCGACGGACGGCACGCCGCTCACCGGCGCGACCGTGCTGCTGACGGGTGCAAGCGGCGGGCTCGGCAGCGCGCTCGCCGCCGCCCTCGACCAGCGCGGCGCCATCGTCACCGCCGTCGGCCGGGACGCGAACCGACTCAACCTCCTCCCGGCCCGCGGCGGCCGGCTCGTCGCCGACCTGTGCGACTCGGACGCCTGTGAGGAGGCGGTCGAACTGGCGAGCGAGGCGACCGGCTCCCTCGACGTGCTGATCAACGCGGTCGGGGTCGTCGCCTTCGGTCCCGCGACAGATCTGTCAGCCGTCGTCCTCCGGGAACTGCTCGAGATCAACGTCCTCGTTCCAATGCTGCTCGCCCGGGCGGCCCTGCCGCAGATGAGCCGCGGGGGAACACTGGCGAACATCTCCGGTGTGATCGCCGAGCCGGGGAGGGCGATGGCGCACATGGCCGCCTACGCCGCATCCAAGGCGGCCGTTCGCGGCTTTGATGAGGCCCTCGCCCGCGAGGCCCGCCGCCTCGGGGTGCGCGTGCTCGACGTGCGCCCGCCCCACACGGAAACGGGGCTGGCGACCCGCGCGCTCGCCGGCCAGGCTCCGGCGCTGCCGCGCGGCCTCGACCCCGCCGACGTCGCCGAGACGATCTGTGAGGCGATCGAATCGGGGGCGCGAGAGCTGCCCTCGGAGGCGTTCGGGTCATGAGCGATGTGATCGTCGTCGGCGCCGGGGTCGCCGGCCTCGTCTGCGCAGCCGACCTCGTCCGGGCCGGGGTCGACGTGACCGTGCTCGAGGCCTCCGACGGGATCGGCGGTCGCGTGCGCACCGACCAGATCGACGGCTTCCGCCTCGACCGTGGTTTCCAGATCCTCCTCAGCGCCTATCCGCAGGTGCGCCGGCGCCTCGACCTCGAGGCACTCGGGGTCAGCCCGTTCACCTCCGGCGCGCTCGTGCGGACCGCCGCGACGGACACGACCGCCGCACTCGCCCGTCTCGCCAACCCGCTGCGCCACCCCCAGGACCTGCTCGCCACCGTCCGCTCACCGGTCGCGACGGTCGCGGACAAGCTCGCCCTCACCCGGCTCGTCCTCGACGTCTGTGCGACCCCGCCACGGCAGCTCCTGCGCCGGCCGGACACGACGACGGGGGAGCGACTCCGTCGCGCGGGCTTCTCGGCCCGGTTCACGGACGCGTTCTGGCGGCCGTTCTTCGCGGGCATTCAGCTCGACCCGGAGCTCGCGGTGTCCTCCCGGCGTTTTGACATCACCCTGCGGATGCTCGCCCTCGGCCGCACCGGGGTCCCGCGGGCGGGGATCGGCGCGATCCCCGCCCGGCTCGCCGCCCCGATCCCCCCGGACCGGCTCAGGCTCGCCACCCCGGTCCGCGAGGTGTCGGCCACCGGGGTGCTGACCGCCGCCGGGGAGCGGCTCGGCGCCCGCGCCGTCGTTGTCGCCACCGACGGCCCAAGTGCCCACCGGCTGATCGGCGCCACCGTCCCCGACCCCGGCTCACGCCCGGTCGCCGCCTGCTGGTTCTCCCTGCGGGCCGCCCCGGTGCGCGGCCCGTGGCTGCTGCTCGACGGGGTCAGCGGCGGCCCGGCCGCCAACGTCGTCGTGATGAGTGAGGTGGCTCCCAGCTACGCCCCGCCGGGCCGGGCGCTCGTCGTCGCCGCGGTCCCCGGCCCCGCCGCGACCGACCCCAACCTCGGCGAACGGGTCCGCGACCAGCTCGCCGGCTGGTTCGACGCCGACCGGTCCGACCTCGAGCTGATCCGCACCGACGTGATCCCCCACGGCCAGCCCGACCAACGCCCGCCGCTGCCCATCCGGCGCCGCGTCGAGATCGGCGGCGGCCTGTTCGTCTGCGGCGACCACCGCGACACCGCCTCCCTGCAGGGCGCGATGTTCAGCGGCGAGCGGACCGCCGCCGCGGTCCGGCGCCGCCTCGACCACACCGCGCGATGAGCGGCGCCGAGGTGCTCGACCGTCTCCTCGACCGTACGATCGTGCTCGGCTACTCGCGGCCCGGCTACCACCTGCGCGCCCGCCACTGGCCGGACGCCGATGGCCTCCCCCGCCTCGACGGGCGGCGGATCGCGGTGACCGGCGCGACCTCCGGCCTCGGGGAGGCGACCGCACAGGCGCTCGCCGGGCTCGGTGCCGAGGTGGCGCTGCTTGTGCGCTCCACCGAGCGGGGGGCGGAGGTGGCGCGCTCGATCGCCGGGGCCGGCCCGGCAGCCGGCCCCGGTGCCATCAGCGTCCATGCCTGCGACCTCAGTTCGCTCGCGTCGGTGCGGGCGTGTGCGGCGGAGCTCGTCGCGGACGGGCGCCCGCTCGACGGGCTGATCAACAACGCAGGGGTGATGGCGCCACAGCGGACGCTGTCAGCCGACGGGATCGAGCTCACCTTCGCGACCAACGTCGTCGGACCGTTCCTGCTCACCAACCTGCTCGTCGGGGCGCTCGCCGCCGCGCCGGCCGGTCGAGTGGTGACGGTCTCCTCCGGGGGGATGTACGGTCAGCGGATCGACGTCGGCGACCTGCAACGTGAACGTGACTACCGAGCGGTCAGCGCCTATGCCGCGAGCAAGCGGGCGCAGGTGATCCTCACCGGGCTGTGGGCCCGGCGCTGGGCCCCGATCGGGGTTGGCGCCCACGCGATGCACCCCGGGTGGGCCGACACCCCCGGGGTGCGCGACGCGCTGCCGCGCTTTCACCGGCTCACCCGCCCGCTGCTGCGGACCCCGGCGGAGGGGGCGGACACGACGGTGTGGCTGGCCGGCGCCGACCCGGCGGTGCTCGGCAGCGGCGGCTTCTGGCATGACCGGCGCCGGCGTCCGGTTCACCTGCTTGCCCGCACCCGGGAGACGGAGGCCGAGCGTGCGGGGCTGTGGCGGCAGCTGTGCGCGCTCAGCGGATGGCGAGAGGCCGGGTCAGTCGCAGGTGCCGGTTCGACGGCGGTGCGCGATCGGGGTGGGGTCGGGTGAGCACGGTCCTCGTCACCGGGGCGACGGGCTTTGTCGGCGGGCGCCTCAGCCGGCGCCTGCTCGGCGAGGGGGTCGGCATCCGCTGCCTCGTCCGTGACCCGTCGAGCCCGCGGGCGCGCGAGCTCGCCCGCGCCGGGGCGGAGCTGCGCCGCGGCGACGTGCTCGACGCCGGCAGCCTGCGCGGTGCGGGGGAGGGGATCGACGTCGCCTACTACCTCGTGCACTCGATGGGCCGGGGTGGCGACGGTCACTTCGCCGCGCGGGAACGGCGGGCGGCGACCTCGTTTGCCGAGATGGCCGCGCGGGAGGGCGTCGGCCGGGTGATCTACCTCGGCGGCCTCGGGGAGCGGCCCCACTCCGCCCACCTGCGCTCCCGCCATGAGACCGCTCAGATGCTCGCCGAGCACGGTCCGCCGCTCACCTACTTCCGGGCGGGGATGGTCGTCGGACCGGAGTCGGAGTCCTACCGGACGCTGCGCTACCTCGTCCAACGGCTGCCGGCGATGATCGCCCCGGCCTGGCTGAAGAACGCGACCCAGCCGATCGGGATCGATGACGCGCTCGCGTACCTCGCCGAGGCCCGGACCGTCACGGCGTCGGCCGGGCGGGAGGTCCAGATCGGTGGGCCGGACGTGCTCGCCTACGGGGAGATGCTCGACCGGATGGCGGCCGTGCTCGGCCTGCCCCAGCGTCCGCGGATCCCGGTGCCGTTCATCACGCCGTGGCTGTCGTCGCTGTGGATCGGACTCGTGACCCCTGTCGATGCGGGGGTCGCCCGGCCGCTCGTGGAGGGGTTGGCGATCCCGACGGTCGTCAACGATCCCTCCGGGATGTCCCTCTTCGACATCCGTCCGGTCGGCTTCGATGAGGCGCTGCGCCGGGCGGTCGCCGAGGATCCGGAGCTCGCCCGGCGGGGGTAGGGCGGGCGGCTCGGGCGGGCGGGCGGGCGGCTCAGGCGGCTGGCGGGCGGCTGGCGGGCGGCTGGCGGACGACGGGCGACGGGCGACGGGCGACGGGCGACGGGGCGGACCCAACGGCGGGGGACTAATGCGTTCCCACGACACATTTCTCCCCCGTCGTTGCCGTGAGCGCGCCCGAGGAGGGCGGGGCGCGGCCAGTCAGGGGTCCCCGGGGCCCCCGACAGAGGACGCTCAGGGCTGCACGAGCCGCGTCGAGGCGGTCTGGGCGACCCCGTCATCCCGAGCGGGCCAGTCGATCCGGCGGAGGACGAAGAGCTGGTTGGCAAACAGCGGAGGGTTGACGGTGAACCGCGGTGCGGGGATCGGCACGCCGGTCGCCGGGTTGATCGCCAGGGCGAGGGAGTAGTCGGCACGGAAACCCGGGGCGGCGTGGGCGTAGGTCGTGTTCAGCACCGGCTCATAGCTGTCGACCGGGTGGCCGGCGAGCATCTGCACCGCCCACAGCTGCATGCCGCCGTCCCCGGGCGGGATGTCGACCCGGACGCTCGCCCCCCGCGGCAGCGCGTGGGCCCATTGGCGGATCTGGAAGAGCTGGGGGGTGACCTGCTCGTTCTGGCTGACCGCGTCGGTGCGGTCGAAGCTGACCGCCCCGGAGACCCACAGCAGGAGCCCGACCGCCGCGACCCAGCGGATCCAGCCGGGCCGGCTGAGCCGGGAGAAGATCCCGGCGGCGGCGAGGCTGAGGACGATCAGGCCCATGAAGGAGAGGTGCTTGAAATCCATATAGGGGCCAGAGGCGGTGAGCCGGAAGCGAAGGTCGAGCAGGAGCAGGGCGGCGATCACGACACCGACGCTGACCCGCAGCCGGGGGCCAAGGCGCCAGCATCCGTAGGCGGCGGCGATCAGCACGAGGATCGCGCTCAGCGGCCCACCGCCGGTGCCCGCGAACGTGCTGTAGCTGATGAAGTGGGTGACGTCCCCGCCCCATAGGGCGCTGTTGGGCGTCAGCAGCTGGACGATCGCCTCCTTGAGCTTGAGCACGCTCCCGATCACCGCCGGGGTGAGCAGGGCGAGCACGGCGACCGCGGCGAGCCAGCCACGGGCGCCGCTGACCCGGGGCAGGCGCGGCCGCTGCCAGTTGACCGCGAGCACGGCGGCGAGGATGACAAGCGGGTAGGGGATCGCCAGCGGGTAGGCGAACCACAGCATCAGCAGCATCACCACGCAGGCGATCGCACTCGTCCCGTCCCGGGATTCGATCGCCTGCCAGCCGAACAGGAGCGCGTAGGGGAGCATCGCGGTGCCCCACAGCTGGTTCCAGTACGGGTGCCAGGCGAGGTACTGGAGGATCCAGGTGAAGCCGATCAGCGCCGCGATCGCCGGGCCTGACCAGGCGGGGGCACGGAAGCAGCGGACCGCGACGAGGGCGAAGCCGACGGCGGTGATGAGCACGAGCAGCGCCGAGAGCACCGGGAAGACCCGGATCGGATCGGCGTGGAGCAGGTTGGCGACCGCGGCGAGCGGATAGAAGATCGGGTACCGGAACCGCCAGGCCTGGGGGACGACGTTCGGCGGCAGCGCGTTGTCGGTGTGCGTCGGCGGGATGTGCTGGAAGAGGACGGCGATCCCGACGACCTGACTCGAGTCGGGGTTCTGGCCGTAGATGGTCAGCGCCCCGGTCCGCCACGCCGGAATCATCAGGACGAGAAAGAGGATGCCGAGCACGGCGGCCCAGATCGCGAGATCTCCGCGCTGGGCCGCCGCCCAGGCACCGGCGAGGCGGTCAGCGCCCCCCGGGCCGACCGCCGCCACCCCGGCACTCGGGCCTCGCGGCCCGCTTCGCCCGCGCGCCGCGACTCCGGCGTCCGAGCCGGCCTCCACCCCGGCAGCGGCCCGCTCACGCCGGCGCACCCACCAGGAGGCGCCGAGCCCGAGCGCGAGGGTGAGCCACAGGCTCACGTGCAGGGGGACGAAGGCGACCCCGAAGGCCATCAGCACGATCCCGCTCGCCGCCGCGCCGAAGGCGACGGTCAGCAGCGGACGGACCGTCCGCCAGGCCGGCGGGACGAGCAGCACGGCCAGGGCGTCCCCGCACACCGCGCACAGGAGGACCGAGCCGGCCCCGATCAGCACCGTCTGAGGGAGTGCGTGGGGGTGGTAGGCGCCGGCCCCGAGCGCGAGCGCGAGCGCGAGGGCGCCGCAGATCACCGGGATCCACCAGGCCCGCCGCGGGCGCACGCTTCCGCCGGGTCCGGCGACGAGGCCCCGCACCGGGGACAGGACGGTCACGCCGCCACCCTCTCAGCCGCGCGGACGGCCGCCGCGAGCCGCGGCGCAATCGCCTCGGGGGCGAACGCACGCAGGCGCTCACTGCCGCGGCGGATCAGCTCCTGGGCGAGCGGCGCGTCCTCGGCGAGGAGGGCGATCAGCTCGGCGACGACGACCGGGTCGGCGTCGGGGACGAGCAGGGCCGCGTCCCCGGCGACCTCGGGGATCGCTCCGGCGGGCCGGGCGATCACCGGCACGCCGAAACTGAAGGCCTCCAGCAGCGGGATGCAGAAACCCTCGTGCTCAGACAGGCAGAGGAACACGTCTGCGCCACGGTAGCGGGCGGCGAGCTCGGCCTCCGACAGCCCGCTCTCGATCGTCACCGCCCCCGGCGCGTACCGATCCGCGAGGGCGCGGAGCTCCTCGACGTAGCGCTCACCGATCGGATCCCCGACGAGGGTGAGCACCGCGGCGGGGTCGTGCACGCGCCGGTACAGCCCGAAGGCACGGATCACCTCGTCCTGTCGCTTGTGCGGGGAGAGCCGTCCGACGAAGAGGACGCGGATGCCCGCGGTCCGGCGGGCGGTGCCGGTGACCACCGGGTCACCGGCACCGAGACGCGCCCGGTCGAGCAGCAGGTGGACGACCACCGTGTTCGCCGCCCCGTAGGCGGCGAGCTCGCCGGCGTTGAAGGCGGAGTCCGCGGCGGTCGCGTCGGCGGCGGCGACAAGCGCGGTGAGCTGGTCACGACCGAGCTGGCAGTGGGCGGCCAGGCCCGGCACGTCAACCCAGAACCAGGCGGCCGGGGTGACATTGTGGTAGAGCAGCAGCTTGCGGCCAGGGAGGGTCAGCACGTCATCGAGCCGCGGCCAGCCGGCCGAGTGGTGCAGGAGGACGACGTCGTCGGGGGCGGGCGTGAGCGCGGCCGCCGGCTGGATCGGCGCGTCGAGGCGCGGGTGGATCCGGTAGGCGTGGTCCTCCCCACCCCAGCCCCAGGCGGTGAAGTGGGCGCGGAACACCCCGGCCTCGGTGGTGATCGCGTCGTGGGGGCCGGCGCCGGAGAGGAGCTGGTGAACGACGGTCACCGCAACCCCCCGACCGAGGTCTCAGGCGCGCCGTCGGGGTGGGCCGCGGGGTCGGCGGGCGCGGAGGAGGGTGGGCCGGCGGCGGGGTCGGCGGGCGCGGAGGAGGGTGGGCCGGCGGCGGCATCGACGGGCGCCGCGACGACGACGGGCGTTGCGACGACGACGGGCGTTGCGGGCGTTGCGTCGGCGAGCGCGCGCTCGAGGGCGTCGATGCGTTCCTCGAGGGTCCGCACGTAGTTGAGCGCGAGCAGGTTGAAGCGGGACTGGTCGGCGATCAGCTGGGCGTGGAACTGGTAGAGGAGCCGGACGAGGCCGCGCTTGAGCCAGGTGATCGGCGCGCCGACCCGGCGCACCGAGCGGATCTCATAGCCGGTCGGGTCGGGGACCGCCCACTCCGACAGCCGGGCGCGGATCCGGTCATAGGGCGGGCCCAGCCGGGTCGGCGAGACCTCCCCGTAGCGATCCCGGCGGGCGTGGGCGGCCGCTCGGGCCCGGTCGAGGGCGTCCTCGGGTGTGGTCATGTTCCCGCCGCCTCCTCCTCATCCCGGACGAGGGCGCGGTAGCGGGCAAGCCCGTCGGCGACCTCCCCGTCGAAGACGACGTGACCGTGATCAAGGACGATCACCCGGGCACAGGCGCGTTCGATCGACCGAAGGTCGTGGGAGACGAGCACGAGCGTCGCGCCGGCGGTGATCCGCGACGCGATCCGGGTCAGGCACTTTCGCTGGAACCCCTCGTCGCCGACGGCGAGCACCTCGTCGATGAGCATCACGTCGGCATCGAGGTGGACGGCGATGGCGAAGCCGAGGCGCAGCAGCATCCCCTGTGAGTAGGTGCGGATCGGCACGTCGATGAAGTGCCCGAGCTCGGAGAAGGCGACGATCTCCGCCATCCGCGCGTCAATCGCCGCCTGGCCGAACCCATACAGCGCGCCCTGCAGGTAGATGTTCTCGCGCCCGGAGAAGTCACGGGAGAAGCCGGCGGCGAGCTCGAGCAGGGAGACGACCCGTCCGCCGCAGTCGGCGCGGCCGCTGTGGAGCGGGATGATCCCGGCGAGGACCTTCAGCGTCGAGGTCTTGCCCGCGCCGTTGCGGCCGATGATCCCGACCGTCTCCCCCGGGCGGATCCGCAGGTTCACGTCGACGAGCGCGGGGATCCGCTCGGGCCCCTCGGACCGGCGGCGCGAGACGAGGCCCCGGAGCGTGCCCGCGGCGTCCGCGCGGACGTCAAAGGTGCGACAGGCGTGCTCGAGCCGGATCTCCCCGGGCGCGAGGGGGATCGTGGCGGCCGCGGGCTCGGTGAGCAGCGGGACGCTCACAACACCACCGCCAGCTCCCCCTGGAGCCGGTCAAACAGGATCCGCCCGACGGTGAGGGAGACCGCGGCGGCGACGAGCCCGTAGAGAATCCGGCCAAGTCCCGGCCCCGAGCCGCCATAGATGATCGCCCGCAGGCCCTCGAGGAAGGGGGCGATCGGGTTCACCCAGTTGAGCACGGTCCCGACCCACGGGTGGCGGTGCACGAAGCTGAACTTGGAGGTCTCGAAGTAGATCGGGGTGAGAAAGAACAGCGGCAGCAGCCCAGCTTGGATGATCGGCAACACGTCCCGGAAGTAGGCGTGCAGAACCGAGACGGCAAGGGCGAGGCCGAGCACGAACCCGTACAGGCAGACGATGAACACGGGCACGAGCACGAGCCACGGGGTCCAGCTCCCCCGGATGACGAGCGTGATCAGGGCTACGGGGAGCAGCACGGCGGCGAGGGTGACGAGCTGGACGGTGACCGTCGCGGCCGGAATCGCCTCCCGCGGGAACCGGGCCTTGCGGACGAGGCTGCCCTGGAGAATGAGCGAGTCCGCCGCCGCGGTGAGCGACGTCTGAAAGAACGTCCACACCGACAGGCCGACCATCAGGAACAGCGGGTAGTCGGGGACGCGGGCGACCTTGAGGATCGCCCCGAACATCAGCGTGTAGGCGCCCATCATCACGAGCGGGTTGACGAGGTACCAGAGGATCCCAAGGGCGGAGCCCTTGTACTTCTGGCGCAACTCGCGGCGCACGAGCTGGGTGAAGAGGAAGCGGTAGGACAACATGGAGGCTCGGCGCGACCCGGCCGCCTGGCGTGAGGCGGCCCGGTCCACCGGGATTATCAGGTTTCCAGCATCAGTGTCACGGGACCGTCGTTGATCAGCGCCACCGCCATGTCCGCACCGAAGACTCCACGGCGGGCCCCCAGCCGCGCACAGAACCGTTCATAGAGGGGCTCGGCCTGGGCGGCGGGGGCCGCCGCGCCCCACGAGGGCCGGTGACCCCGGCGGGTATCCCCGTACAGGGTGAACTGGCTGACGGCGAGCACCTCGCGGTCTCCGAGCGGCGCGTTCATCGCCCCGCCGGCGTCCGGGAAGATCCGCAGGGCGACGACCTTGACCGCGAGGCGGTCGACGTCCGCCTCCGTGTCGGCATGGGTGATCCCGAGCAGGACGAGCAGCCCGGGGCCGATTGCCGCGACCCGCTCCCCGGCGACGCTGACGGACGCCTCGCTCACCCGCTGGATGAGCGCCCTCAGAGCAGCCGCTCCATCGCCACGTGACGGATGCCCGCCTCCACGAACTCTCGTCCGGTGACGACGTAGCCCGCCTTGTCATAGAGCGACCGGGCGTACGTCTGGGCATGGAGGACGATGCGGTTGGCACCACCCGCGCGGGTCTCCGCATCCGTCGCTCGCAGCAGCTCACTGGCGATCCCGGACCGGCGGGCGCTCTTGGCGACCGCGAGCCGGCTGAACTGCACCGTCGCGCCGACGAACACGAGCCGGCAGGTGCCGAGCAGGTGGCCGTCGTGGACGGCGATCAGGTGCAGGGCGTCATGGTCGCGGCCGTCGCGCTCCTCATGCCGAGGGACCCCCTGCTCCTTGCAGAAAACCTCATAGCGCAGCGCCATCGCCGCCGCGAGCTCCTGGCGGGTCTGGACCCGTCGGATCTCAAAGGCCGGGCTCTGCGGGGTGTACGGCGCTTCAATGCCCACCCCTGGAAGCTTGACAGACGGACGGTCTGCTTAAATGCACTCCATCTTCCTGCCCGGCCACGGCGGAGGGGGGTGCGAACCGCTTCGGGGAACCCTCGCCGGATCAGTCGGGACTCGAGCGCATTCCGAGCCGCAGCTGATGGTGACCGCGGCTCCCTACCTGAGACCACTTTTCATTGCCTATGGGTGACCGCACCCCGTTTCCGAGTGCTGCCGCGATCACGCGAGCGCAGACGTTCACACGTGAAGCGTTTCTCCATCCCGGGGAGACCCGTGAGGACGCCCTCGCGCCGGGCACGCCGCGGCGACGGGCCCTCGACGCCGCGTTGATCGAACTCAAGCGCGGCCTCACCGTCCCGTCGCTGGAGTGGCGTCGTGAGTTCTCGCTCCTGCTCGGGCTCGAACGGGTGCTCTCCGAGGATGAGCCCAGGCTTGCCGACGGCACCTCCCTCAACCCCCACCAGGTCGACGCGCTGTCAGGGACGCTGACCGCCCTGCTCGCCCAGGCGGGCACGCCGGCCGCCGCGGCCGCCGCGACCGAATTCGACGACCCGACCGCAGGCGGGCAGACGGCGAGCGCAGGCGGGCAGACGGCGAGCGCAGGCGGGCAGACGGGCCGGGCCGCCCCGCTCAACGTCGGGGTCGCCACTCGCGCCGGGCACGGGGACCCAGATGCCGAAGACGAGGACGCGAAGCCCGAGACCGACGGGACGGACCCCGAGGATGGGGGGACGGACCCCGAGGACGAGGACGAGGACGGAATCGACGACGAGTCCGAGGACGACGACTGGCCGGACGCCGCCGAGGACGACGACGACGAGGACGAGGACGACGAGGACGAGGACGACGACGAGGACGACGAGGACGACGACGACGAGGACGACGAGGACGACGAGGACGAGGACGACGACGACGAGCTCGCAGCCCTCGCCGCCGGGGGTCCCGAGGAGCCCGCCGGTGAGGAGGACCTCGACGACCCGGAGGAGGAGGCCGACGACTACGAGCCCGAGGACTTCTCCGACGACCATGGCGGCCTCGATGAGGACGCGGTCGTCGACGTCGAGGATCCCGGCGCGGACCGCCGCTTCTGGTTCGAACATGCCACCGGGGCGGGCAAGACCGTCGCGGCGATGGGCTTTGTCGAGGCGTCCCGCACCGGCGGGGTGCTGATCCTCACCCACCGGCGCAACCTCGTCGATCAGTTCATCGACGAGATCAAGACCCGCGGCTACCGGGACCGGCTGTGCGCCCCGCTGCTCGTCGGCCAGGACGCAGCCAACGGACCGGTGACCGTCGAGACCTACCAGTGGTTCGTCCGCAACGCCGGCAAGATCTCCGACGCCTACACCGTCGTCATCTGCGATGAGGCCCACACCGCCCTCGGTGAGAAGACCTCGGCCCAGATCCGCTCCTGGGACAAGCCGGTGTGGATCGGGATGACCGCGACGGGCGCCCTGATCGCCCGCCACGTCACCGACCTGTTCCCGACCCAGACCTCGCGCTTTGACCTCGCCCAGGCTGCCCGCCGGGGGGTCATAGCCCCGCTGCGCTGCATCCGCATCCCGCCCGGCCCGGGGGTGCGCACGATCGCCAAGGTTCCGCTGCGCCGCGGGGAGGTCGACACCGAGTTCGACCAGGAGATGCTCGCCGAACTGCTCGACCAGACGCCGTTCAACCTCGCGATCGCCGACCTCTACAAGACGCGGTTCGCGGACATGCCCGGCGTCGTCTACGCCGCCGGGGTCAAGCACGCCTACAACGTCGCCGAGTCGTTCCGGGCACTCGGGATGAAGGCCCAGGCAGTGTCGGGCGAGACGCCCAAACGTGAACTCGCGCGGATCCTCGCCGACTATGAGGCGGGCAAGGTCGACGTCCTCGTCAACGCCCAGCTGCTCGCGGAGGGGTGGAACAGCCCGCGGGCGACGATCTGCATGCACCTCGCCCCGACCGCGTCCAAACGGATCTACCAGCAGCGAGTCGGCCGCGTCACCCGGCGGCACCCGGGCAAGGAGGCCGGCATCGTCATCGACTTCGTCCACCCGGCGACCAAGCATGACGACCCGGTTGTCACCCTCCACTCCCTGCTCGACCGCGACGTCTACCGGGGCGGAGCGATCGTCGTCGGACCGGTCCGGCGCGGCCGAGGCCGGCGAATCCGGGTCGAGCGCCGGGTGCTGCCGGTCACCCCGGATCCGGAGCGGCGCGCCGAGGTGTTCGAGCGGGAGCTGTGGCGGATCGCGGTCGAGCACCTCGACTACGGCGAGCAGCATGTCTGGGCCGCCCTCGCGGGCGCCCGCGTGCAGGTCAACGGCTGGCGGCGAGCCCGGGCGATGCTGCACTTCGACCGCCAGGGCGAGCTGCGCCGGCGCTTCCTGATCAACGCCCTGCAGCGCAACCGGTCCGCGCAGATCCGGATTCGCGCGCTGCAGGAGATCGCCGCCGGCCGGGACGCGGAGGCCTTCGACAGCGCGATCGACCTGATGGGCACCTGGCCCAAGGACGAGCGGCGCGAAGGCGTCAAGATCATGCTGCTCGCCCTCGCCGAGCGCCGGATCGGCCGGCGGGACCAGGCGAACGCCTGGATCTGGCGGATGGCCGAGTACACCCGTGAGGTACACGAGGAGTACGCCGCCCAGCGTTGGCCGGAGACCAAGCGGCTACTCGGCCTGCTCGTCAACTCCTCCGGCTCCGCTCACGCCCGTAACGCCCGCCGCCTCGTCCACGCGACCCGCACCCAGGACCGCCGCCTGGCCGCGGCGCTGCTCGCCGCCGCGCTCGCCCACACCCCGGAGGCGGAGGAGGCCCTTCGCGGTGCCCGCACACGGATGGCCCGCAAGCCGGCCGCACTCGCCCGCGAGCTGTTGCGCAACTTCCCCAAGCAGAACAAGAAGGGATCCAAGCGCCGGCGCAAGGCCCGGAGCGGAGCCAACGGCGTCGCGGCCCCCGTCGCCGCGACGGCCACCCCGACCGGCACTGACGTCGAGGCCGGTCGCGACAGTGCCCGGGTACACGACACCCCCGGCGCCGGCGACCGCGCCGCGGAGACGTCCACGCCGACCGGGGCTGACGCCGAAGGGGTGACCGCGGTCGCGGGCACCCTCGCGGATGGGTCGGCGGACGCACCCACGCGGCGGCGGTCAACGCGGCGGCGCCGGACGACGACCTCGACCTCAGAACCGGCACCGGAGGCCACACCGGCGGGGGGCGAGCCGGTCGCGGCGCCATCCTCCGCGAGCACCGTGCAGGCCGCAGACGCGCCGGCTGCCAAGCCGAAGCGCAGGCGGACGACAGCGACCGCCACCGCGAGCCCGGCCGCCGCGTCCGAGCCTCCGGTCGCGGACTCGCCCACCCCCACGGGAGACGCGGACGCTCCGGCCGCCAAGCCGACCCGCCGGCGGACCAAGACCGCCACCGCGGCCGAACCCGCAACCGCGACGGCCACCACCCCCACGGGAGACGCGGACGCTCCGGCCGCCAAGCCGACCCGCCGGCGGACCAAGACCGCCACCGCGGCCGAACCCGCCGCGACCCCCACCCGCCGTCGCCCGCCCGCCCGCCGCCCGCCCGCCCCCGCAGCCAACGGGAACGGGGACGTCGGCCCCGGGCTCGGACGGCCGGAGCTCGAGCAGACCGTCCTCGACCTCGACGCGGCCTGAGCCCAGCGCGAGATCGGCCCGGTGCCGCGCCGGATCGCCATCATCGGATCGAGCGGGGCGGGGAAAACCTGCCAGCTGATTCGCAGGTGCGCCGCTTTCTCATTTCCGTGACCGAGGCGTCGCGGACCGAGCCGGCCCCCGCCCCGTGACGGCCTTCGGATCCCTCTAGGCTCAGGCTCATGCCTCTCATCCACACCTGTTACCGCATCACCGACATCGACCGGTCCGTCGCCTTCTACGAGCTGCTCGGCTTCAGCGAACTGCGACGCCTCCCGATCGGCGAGGAGGCGATCAACGCGTTCATGGGGATGCCCGGCGACGGCCCGCGACTCGAGCTGACCTACAACATCGACCGCACCGAGCCGTATGAGATCGGCACCGGCTACGGGCACATCGCGATCACCACCGAGGACCTCGACGCGATGCTCGCCGGCCTCGCCGAGGCGGGCGTGAGGCCGGAGAAGCCGCCCTACTCCGTCCGCGAGGGCGGGTCGCGGCTGTGCTTCGTCCGCGACCCCGACGGCTACCGGATCGAGATCATCGAGCGCAGCGCCTGACGCTGGTGGCTCAGGCCCGGTCCCGGTGGACCGGGCCTGAGAGGGGGCGCTTTGCGTCAGCCCTCGGGATCGGGGTCCTGGGGCGTCGGAAAGGTGCCGCCGTCGATCAGCTCGATCCGGTAGCCGTCCGGATCCTGGATGAAGGCGATCCGGTACTCCCTGCGGCCGCCGGGATGAAACGGCGGCTTCTCCGGTGCGATCCCGTCGCGGGCAAGATCGGCGAGCAGCGCGTCGAGGTCGGGCACGGTGAGGGCGATGTGGTTGTAGCCGTCACCCAGGTCGTAGGGCTCGCTACGGCCGAGGTTGACGGTGAGCTCAAGCGTGTCGGGGCCCCCGGGGAGACCGAGGTAGAGGTTGTAGGCCGTCTCGAACTGGAGCCGGCCTCGGTACTCATAGCCGAGGCGCTCGTAGAAGCGCCGGGAACGGGCGGGGTCGAGCACGCGGACGCAGGTGTGGACGTAGGCGGGCGGCATCCTGAAGGGGTCCTTTCCGGTCGGGGTGGCGGGGTTTCAGGTGAGCTCGAGGTGGACCTCGCCGGCGTCGAGGTGGACCTCGGAGCGGTCGGCGGTGTGGACGATCAGGCGCCCGTCGGGGTCGATGCCCGCCGCGGTACCGGTCCCCTGCGTCCAGCGGACGGGGCGGCCGGTGAGCGCGTCCCGGGCCCGGACGGCGGCGATCACCTCCCGGTCGGGCTCGGCGATCCACTGTTCAAGCTCGGCGAGCAGGCGGGTCAGGACCGGCTCGACGTCCGCGGCACTGAGATTGAGGCTCGTCGCGGACCCGGCGAGGTCGGGTCCGAACTGGTCGGGGGCGATCGCGACGTTGAGGCCGACCCCGAGGACGGCCCAGCCCTCCTGGGGGCGGCCCTCCACGAGGATCCCGGCGACCTTGGCGCCGTCGACCCAGACGTCGTTGGGCCACTTCAGCGCGACCGCAGGGGCACCGCAGGCGGTGGCCGTCGCCGCGACGGCGACGCCGGCGGCGAGGGAGAGCAGCGCAGGCGGGTCCCGCAGGATCAGGCTCATCAGCACGCTCGAACCCGGTGGAGCGGTCCAGGTGCGCCCCTGCCGGCCGCGTCCGGCGGTCTGCTCGGTCGCTGTGACGAGGGTGCCGTGCGGTGCGCCGGCGGCCGCGAGGCCGCGGGCGTGGGCGTTGGTGGAGGCGCAACGGCGAAGGTGGACGCGGGGCTGGCCGAGCACGAGGCGAGACTAGCGGGCTCTCACCGGCGGGCTCTCACCGGCGGGCTCTCACCGGCGGGCTCTCACCGGCGGGCTCTCACCGCCGGACTCTCGCGGACGCGGGACGGCGGGCGCGGGACGGGGTGGCCGGTGGCGCGCGGCGCACCGCCACCGTGCCTGGCATGCCAGAGAACGGCGTCCGGGCACCTTTTCCCCGTCCGGTTCGTTCTCACGCTGTGCGCGAATCACGGACGACCGACGAGCGGGACCCACCTCACTCTCAGCTAAAGACGATCTTTCGTCCGCATAAAGCGCTGACGCTCACCCGACCCGCGACCTGAGAGAACTGAAAACGTGAATCTGTCGGAACACCTGCCCCCTCCACCCGCCCGCCCGCGTCGACCGGGGCCGGCCGCCGTCGGACGCCGCTCCGGCGCACGGGCCGCGCGATGGCCCGCCGCGATCACCGGGCGTCTGCTCGCCGTCGCCGTCGTCGCGGCGATTGGCCTCGGCGCCGGCGCGGAGGGCGTGGGCGTCGCCCGGGCCGCAACGCCGCCGATCGTCACCGTCTACCCGACCCCGGGTGACCACTACGAGATGCCCGACACGCAGATCACCTTCCGCGGGATCCCGGCCGCCGAGATCGGGCCGGTGACGGTGATCGGGTCGGTGAGCGGGGTCCACTCCGGCCGGATCGTCGCCGACTCAGACGGGAACGGGGGAAGCTTCATTCCCAACCGCCCGTTCATCCATGACGAGACGGTGACGGTGCGCACCGTCCTCAACATCGCCGGGGCGACCAACGGCAGCTTCAGCTTTCAGATCGAGCATCCCGCGTTCCCGCTCAAGGCCGAGAAGCTCCCCGCCGCCCCGGGCGGGGCCGCGACCCTGCAGAGCTTCCACTCCGAGCCGGGCTTTCATCCGCCCAAGGTCGACGTGACGGTGAACCGGGCGCCCGCTTCGGACGGCGACATCTTCGTCGCCCCCCAGTTCGGGCCGGTCCAGAACGGGCCGATGATCCTCAACCCGCGCGGACAGCTCGTCTGGTACGCCCCGACGCCACTGGCAAGTAATGAGCTGATAACGGACTTCCGGGTCCAGCAGCTCGACAACGCGCCGGTGCTCACCTACTTCGAGGGCACCCAGTCCAACGGGGTCGGCAGCGGCGAGGGGATTATCGACAACACCCACTACCAGCAGATCGCCACCGTTCACGCCGGCAACGGGCTGCCGATGGACCTGCACGCGTTCAGGGTCACCAACGCGGGGGACGCGTGGATCATCGCCGACACGCCACTCTGGCTGCCTGGCGTCCACCGGCCGGTCCTCAACGACTTCATCCAGGAGATCGACATCAAAACCGGGCTCGTCCTGTACCAGTGGGACGCCCTCGACCACCTCAACCCGAACGGCTCCTACCTGTACGGACCGAAGGTGCCCGGCCGCATTCAGGACCCGTTCCACATCAACTCGATCTCCTTTGCCCCGGACGGCGACCCGGTGATCTCGATGCGCAACATGAGCGCGATGTACAAGATCGACCCGACGACGGGCGCGATCCTGTGGGAGCTCGGAGGACGCCACTCGAGCTTCAAGATGGGACCCGGAACGGTCACGGCGTTCCAGCACGACCTCGTCGTCAATCCCGGCGGGGCGCTGACGATCTTCGACGACGGCGCCGGCCCTCCGGTCGTCCACCCCCAGTCGCGCGGGATCGAGATCCGACTCAATGACACGACGATGACCGCCACCCTCGTCCGACAGGTCACGCACACACCCAAGCTGCTCGCCTTCTTCGAGGGCAGCGTGCAGGAGCTTCCCGCCGGACGGTGGTTCGTCGGCTGGGGTGAGCAGCCGTACTTCAGCGAGTACAACGCGCGCGGGCAGATGATCTTCGACGCCCACTTCGCCGCGCCGAGCGGCAGCTACCGCGCCTACCGGTTCGCCTGGTCCGGCCAGCCGCTCACCCCTCCGGCGCTCGCCGTCGGCCAGGTCAAAGGGGTGCCGGTGCTGTGGGCGAGCTGGAACGGCGCGACGGACGTCAACCAGTGGCGGATCCTCGCCGGGCCGAGCCCGACTCGCCTCGCGGAGGTGCGCCGTTTCTCCGACAGCGGCTTTGAGACGGAGATGCGCTCGCCCCGGCCCGGCCCGTACTTCGAGGTCCAGGCCCTCACCGGCGCCGGCGCGGTGCTCGGAACCTCCGCGGTCGCGCACGTCGGCTGAGGCGCCGGGGCGGCGAGGGCTCTCGAGCGGGCGTCGGGCGGCGGCGGCTCAGTGGACGGGCACGAGCCGGAGTTCGGCGCCGGCTCCCGCCTCCAGCAGCGCGTCCGCGCGCCCGCGGTTGACCGCCAGGGCCATCCGACCGGTCGAGTCGCGGTGGAGGACGAGGCGGCCGCGGCCGACGTCGGAGAACGTCTCCCCGTAGCGGCCGAAGCAGCGGCGGGCACCATGCCAGGCACAGAACACCGCGCCGGGCGCCAACCCGAGCGGGGTGAGATCGTCAGGGCGGGCGTAGACGGCGAGGTTGCCGAACCGGTCCACCGCCGTGACGGTCACCGTGAGGCCGTTCCCGTCCCCGTCCCCGTCCGGGACCGGCTCGGGAAGGGAGAGCTCGCAGAGTTCCTCCGGATCGACGGGCACCCCGGCGGTCAGCAGCGTGGCCGGCCCAGCGAGGCCGGCCGCAACCGCGACGAACAGGTCCCGACCGTGGAAGGTGGCCGACACGGGGTCGAGGGCGAGCGGGGAGTCGCGGAGATCGACGGCCGCCTGAACCCCGCCGGCGGACCGGGCCGCCGGGCTGAGGACCCCGTTGTCCGGCCCGACGAGGATGCGCCCGTCACGGGTGCGGAGGGCGACCGGCCGACGGTCCGAGCCGACCCCCGGGTCGATGACCGCGACGTGGATGCCGACCGGGAGGAACGCCAGGCCGTCCTGCAGGGCGAGGGCGCCGGCGAGCACGTCGCCGGGCGGGACCTCATGGCTGAGATCGATCACCCGCGCCTGCGGGCAGAGGAGGGCGATGACACCGTGCAGGACGCCGACGTAGATGTCGGCGTGCCCGAAGTCGGTGAGCAGCGTGATGACCGGCGGGGCCGGGTCAGCTCTGCGCGTCGGCCACGAGCGCACCGATCAGGCCATCCAGGTCGTGTGGGGTCGCCTCGACGTCGACGCTCACCCCTCGTTCGGTGAGGGCGGCCGACGTCGCCGGACCGATGCTCACGCGGCGCCCGGCGACCGGACCGCCCGCATCGAGGTAGTTGCGAGCCGAGGAGGCGGAGGTGAAGGTGAGATAGTCGGCGCCCGCCAGCGCCGTGAGCGTCTCCGGGGTGAGCGGATCGACGACGTTCTCGTAGACGACGGCGACCTCGACGGCCACCCCGCGCGCGGTGAGCGCGTCGGCGAGCACGTCCCGGCCCTCTCTTCCACCGACGATCAACGCCCGGGCGATCGTCAGCGCAGACAGCGCCTCGACCATCCCCTCCGCGATGAACCGATCGGGGATGATGTCGGCGCGGACCCCCCGCTCGGCGAGGGCGCGGGCGGTCCCCGGACCCATCGCGGCGACCCGGAGCCCGGCGAGGGCCCGCGCATCGACCGCGGCGGCCGCGAGGCGCCCAAAGAAGGCGCCCACACCGTTCGCGGAGCTGAACACGATCAGATCGACTCCGGTGAGGTCGGGAACGGGACCGGGAAGCTCGACGATCCGGATCGTCGGTGCCTCGATCACGCGGGCGCCGAGGGCCGCGAGCCGGACCGCAAGGCCGGAGGCCTGGGCGCGGGCCCGGGTGACCGCCACCGTCCGGCCGTGCAGGGGCCGGCGCTCGAACCAGGCGATCTGCTCGCGCATCTGGGCGACCGGGCCGAAGACGGCGATCGCGGGCGCCCCGATCCGCTGCTCACGGGCGACCACCGCGAGGGTGCCGAGGGTGGCCCGTACGGTTCGCTGGGTCGGGAAGGTGCCGCGCTGGACGAGCGCGGCGGGCTCGTCCGGGTCCCGTCCCCCACGGATCAGGCGGGCGGCGATCCCCTCGAGCTGCCGGACGCCCATGTAGACACAGAGCGTCCCGGGGAACGCCGCGAGGGCATCCCAGTCGTGGGCGCTCTCGGTCTTGGCGGGATCCTCGTGGCCGGTGAGGAACGCGACCGAGGAGGCGAGATCGCGGTGGGTGACGGGAATCCCCGCGTAGGCGGGGGCGGCGATGCCGGCGGTCACCCCGGGGACGATCTCAAACTCGATGCCCGCCGCGCGGAGGAGTTCGGCCTCCTCCCCGCCGCGCCCGAACACGAACGGGTCACCGCCCTTGAGCCGGACGACGATCCCGGCGCGGGCGCCGTGCTCGAGCAGCAGCCGGTCCGTCTGCGCCTGGGGGACCTGCTCGCCGCCGCCCTCCTTGCCGACGAAGATCAGCTCGGCGTCCGGCCGCGCACCGTCGAGCGCGCCGTCGGGGATCAGCCGGTCATAGACGATCACGTCGGCGGCGGCGATCAGCTCGAGTGAGCGGCGGGTCATCAGACCGGGATCGCCCGGTCCGGCGCCGACGAGATAGACGGTCATGGGGTCGCCTCCTCCATCCTCGCCGCCCGAGCGAGCAGGTCGCCGGCGCCGACGGCGAGCATCGCCTCGGCGACCGCCCGGGCGGCATCCTCGGGCGTTCCCACCGCGCGGTCGGAGATCCATTCGCTGCCGTCGGGCAGCCCGACCCAGCCGGTCAGCTTGACGTGGGCGAGCCGCCGACGCCCGTCCGAGCCGCCCGAGATCGCGGGGGCGCCCGCGCCGCCCGGACCGATCGCCCGGGCGCCCATCGGCGTGTGACAGGAGGCGCCGAGGGTCTGGGCGAGCGCGCGCTCGGCGGCGAGCTCCATGCCCGCGCCGACATCATGGAGAGCCGGGTGGAACCGGGCACGGGTCGCGGTATCCCCGGCACGGGCCTCAACGACGAGGCTGCCCTGCCCGGGAGCGGGCACGAACTCACCGAGGCGGGCGCCGATCCGGTCCCCCAGGCCGAGCCGGACCAGTCCGGCGGCGGCGAGGATGAGCGCGTCGACCTCACCGGCGTCGAGCTTGGCGAGCCGGGTCGGAACGTTGCCGCGCAGTTCACGGACCTCCAGGTCGGGCCGCAGGGTCCGCAACTGAGCGGCCC
Organism: Conexibacter sp. DBS9H8; assembly: GCF_023330685.1. Classification (GTDB taxonomy): domain Bacteria; phylum Actinomycetota; class Thermoleophilia; order Solirubrobacterales; family Solirubrobacteraceae; genus Palsa-465. The sequence goes on along the minus strand of NZ_CP097128.1, from coordinate 1,056,020 downwards.
GGCGCAGACTCGAGGTGCCAACGCGGGCTCCGGAGGGGACGGCGGCGAGGCTGCCGTAGCCGATCAGGGCGTCGGCCGGATCGACCCGGGTCGGGACCGCGATCAGCGCGAGGCCGTCGGCGAGCTCCCCGGGGACGTCCTTGGCTGAGTGGACGGCGACGTCCACCTCCCCGGCCAGGAGCGCCACCTCGAGCGTCGAGACCCAGCGCGACTTGTCCGACACAGCCTGGCCGCGGTCACCGGCGGTGGTGACCTCGACGATCTCAACGTCGTCCCCGAGCCGGTCGGCGACCCAGCGCGCCTGGACGAGCGCCAGCGCGCTGTTGCGCGTCCCGATCCGGAGGGGCACGGCCGTCGCCTCAGGCCTGGGACAGCTGACGGATCTCGCTGAGATCCGCAACGTCGGCGGCCGCCGATCCGATCGCCCCGTCGTCATCGACGTCAAGGCCGAAGAGATCGCGGACGAGCGCCATCCGGCCGTGGACGCGGTCGTCAAGGAGCTCCTTCATCCGCAGTGTCGGACGGTGCAGAAGCCGGTTGACGACGGCGTGGAGGACCGCGTCGAGGCGCTCCCGATCCCGCTCCGACAGCGACTCCCAACGCCCGTCGTTCTCGGCCAGCACGCCGGCGACGATCTCCTCCGCGTGCTGGCGCAGCGCCGCGATCGTCGGGCGCACCTCCAGCGAGCCGAGCCAGGCGGCGAAGTTCTGGATCTCCTGCTCGACGATCCCCTCGGCCCGGGAGGACTCATCCCGACGCACCCGCCGGGTGCGCCGCACGACCGCCTCGAGGTCGTCGATGTCGAAGCTCGCGACGTTGGCGATCTGACCGCAGTCGGGGTCGATGTCGCGCGGGACGGCGAGGTCGACGAGCAGCAGGGACCGCTCGGGACGCTGGGCCATCACCTCAGCGAGCGCGCGCGCCTCGATCAGGATGTGCGGGGAGGACGTGGCGGTCATCACCACGTCAGCGGCGGCGAGAACCTCGGGCAGCTCGTCGATCCGGACGGCCCGACCGCCGGACCGTTCGGCGAGCGCGATCGCCCGGAGGGCGTGGCGGCCGGCGACGAAGATGAGGGAGGCGCCGCTGCCGCGCAGGGCCCGGGCGCACAGGTCGGCGGTCTCCCCGCTCCCGACGATCACGACCGTCGCACCCTCGAGCGAGCCGAGCGCCTCACGGACGAGGACAACCCCGGCCCCCGGCAGAGAGAGGGCGCCGAGCCCGACCGCGGTTTCTGAGCGGACGCGTTTGCCCGTCGCGAGCGCCGCCTTGAACAGGTGGTTGGTGAGCGGCCCGGTCGCGTCGCGCTCGAGCGCGAACTCATACGCGCGCTTGACCTGACCCTGGATCTCCGCCTCCCCGACGATCATCGAGTCGAGCCCGGCGGTGACCCGGTAGAGCCGGCGGGCGGCGTCACAGTTGCGCTCTGAGTACATCGAGGCGGTCAGCTCGGTCGCCCGGATCCCCGCCTTGCGCGCGAGGGTGGCGAGCACCTGGCTCTCGGCCTCCAGCGCGTCCCCGACGACGAGGTACAGCTCGGTCCGGTTGCAGGTCGAGATCGCGACCGCCTCGTCGATCTGATCGCTGCCGCGCAGCTCGCGCAGCAGCCCGGTGAGCTGCTCCCCGTTGAAGGCGAGACGCTCACGCACCTCCACGGGTGCGGTCTTGTGGGACAGACCGAGCGAGAGCAGCTCGCTCACAACTGGTGCTCCGAGCGGACCGCCTCGGCGTCTGCCTCCCGCGCCGCGACGACCTGCTCGGCGCCCGGCGTCGCCTGACCGGCGCCGGTGATCGCCTGCTCGGCCTCCCGCTCGTCCACGAGGCGCCGCAGCTCGGCGAGCTCACGCTGGTTGCGTCCCAGGCGCACAGCCATGATCGCCACGTAGGTGAAGATCACCGCGAGCACGAAGATGTAGGCGCCGGCAACGAACTTCACCGAGCTGTGGAAGTTGAGGAAATCGGTTCCGGTGGCGATCAGGGACATCGGGTGGGCCTACTTTGTCAGGGGGGTCAGGTCACAGCGGGGCGGCGCTGCGTCCGATCGGGGCGACGTTCTCATCTCCGAGCAGGCGCCGGCGCAGCCGGCGGGTCTGCCCGCGGGTCTCCTTGGCGAGCATCTCGTACTTCATCAGCGTGGCGAACAGCAGCGCGACGGCGAGCAGCATCACGTAGAAGGTGAGGGCCATCGAGCCGGGCAGGTTGCCTCCCTCGAGGTTGAACACCCGTGGGTGCAGGTACTGCACCGACAGCCGCACGACGATGAAGTTGAGCGGCACGAACGCACCACCGACGACCGCGAACACTGCGGCGTAGGTCGCCTGGCGTTCGGGATCCTCGATGCTGAAGCGCAGCGGCTGGTAGGTGCAGAAGAGGAGGATGACGATCAGGTAGGAGACGAGCGTCGGCTCGCTCCACACCCACCAGTGGCCCCATGCGGCCTTCGCCCAGATCGATCCGGCGACGATCCCGCCGATGGAGAAGATGAGCGCCATGTGGATCGCGCAGTAGGAACGCATGTCCCAGACCCGTTTTCCGGTTCGCAGGTACATCAGCCCGAAGATGCCCCCGAGCACGTACCCGCACAGCGACACGATCGCCAGCGGCACGTGGATGTAGAAGATCTTCTGGACGAACCCCTCGTTGAGCTCGATCGGCGCGTAGAAGAAGGTGAGGCTGAGCCCGGCGACGAAGGTGATCAGCGTCGCGATCGTCAGGGGGCGCAGGTGCTTGACGTGAGGGGACATGGTCAGATCTCGGCTCTCGGCGGTGGGGTCAGCCGGGCGGTGTCACTCCTCGAGGAGAAAGTCGAACACGGCGTAGGCGAGGAGCGCCGTGAACACATCATAAAGGGCGAGCACGAGCAGCCACTCGCCGGCGGGATGGTGGGCGCCGTGGACGGGGAGAACCTCCCCCGGGCCGACGGTGTGGACGGCGAGCAGCTTGCCGGTCCCGATCGCGAAGCTGATCAGCGCCGGGATCTGCAGCGGCAGGCCGATGATCGGTCCGATCAGGTCGCGGGCGCGCGTGTGGACGGCGATCGCAGAGACGAGTGTGCCGAGGATCGCGAAGGCGAGGTTGACGAGCAGGAGGAAGACGATCAGGCCCCCGAGCGCGCCGCCGTAGCCGGGCGGAGCGGCAAACAGGCCGAAGGCGGGCACGGCGATGATCTCGAGCACCGTCAGGTAGAGGAACAGCGCCGCCGACTTGGCGAGGAACATCGCGGTGCGGTCGACGGGAGCGAGCAGGAAACCGTCAAAGCCCCCCTGTTCGCGCTCGGCGACGAACAGGCGGTTGGTGCCGAGCACGGCGGCGAACAGGAGGCTGACGGCGAACACCCCGGCCGCAAGCTGGCCGCTCAGGCTGTCCCGTTGCAGGCCGAAGTGGAAGATGACGAACGTCGCGACGGTGAAGATCGCCATCGCCGGGACCGTCTCGAGGGTCCGCAGCTCCACGGTGAGGTCCTTGCGCAGGATCGCCCAGGCAACCCTCACCGGTACAACCCCCGGATCGTCTCGGAGTCGATGCCGCTCGGCGGACCGAGGTAGGCCGCCCGACCCTGAGCGATCGCGAGCACGAGGTCAACCTCCGCGAGCGCGGCCTCGGGATCGTGACTGGTGAGCACCCGAGTGACCCCGCTGGAACGGCCGATCAGTGGCTCGATCAGGTCACTTGCGGCCGGGTCGAGGTTCGACTTCGGTTCGTCGAGAAGCAGCAGCTCCGGGCGGTGCAGCACCGCCCGGGCGACCGCGAGACGCTGGACCATCCCCCGGCTGCAGGAGCGCACCGGGTCATCGCCGCGCCGGGCCATGCCGACGGCGGCGAGGACCTCCTCGACCCGGTCGGCCCCGACTCCGTGCAGCCGGGCGTGGTAGGTGAGGTTCTCCCGGCCGCTCAGCTCCCGGTAGAGCAGCGGTTCGTGGCTGAGCAGGCCGATCCGCCCGCGCACCGCCCACCCGTCCGCGGGCAGGTCCCGCCCGAAGATGGCGACCCGACCGGCGTGGGGGCGCAGCAGCGTCGCGAGGATCCGCAGCAGGGTCGACTTCCCCGCGCCGTTGCGGCCGAGCACGGCGAGGCTCGTCCCGGCGGGCACGCTCAGGCTGAGCCCCGACAGCACGGTCCGCTCGCCGAAGTTGCGGACGAGGCCGTCCAGTTCGATCGCGGCGGTCATCGCGCCGGCGAGGTTATTCCCACCGCGGCGACCGACGCGGCTAGGGTGCAGTCATGCAACAGGTCAATGTCTTGCTGGACGACGGACCGGCGGAGGAGCTGGCGCTGATGGCCGAGCGGCTGAGCACGGACCCGGCTCTGCTCGCGCGGGTGCTGCTGAGCGACGCGATCGCGCTTGAGCGGTCCCGGGAGGAGTCGCGCCAGAACCAGCCCGCCGAGCACTGGGAGGAGTTCCAGCACGGCCTCACCAACGACTCGGTTCCGCTCGGACGCTACGCGGAGACGATCTAGACCGCTGAGGGGCCCCCGGGCCACCGCCCGGCGGCTCAGAGCACCGGGACCGAGCGCTGCGCGGCGGCGATCAGGTCGCGGACGCCCGCGACGTCCCCGGCGCGCAGCAGCGCGATCGGGTCCGGGTCGCCGTTGACGATCGACTCGAAGAACTCCTTGCGGTCCTGATAGGTCGGCAGCGTGCCCTTCGCCCAGCCGCGCACGTCATTGAGCATCACCGCGAGGTCGGCGTAGGGCTCGCCGAACAGCTCGGCGATCTCCCGCTTCATCCGCTTGGCGAGTGCGGGGCTTGCGCCGGCGGTGGAGATCGCGACGGCGAGCGGCCCGGTGCGGACGACGGCGGGCAGGATGAAGTTGCACAGCGGCGGCACGTCGACGACGTTGACGAGCATCGCCCGCGCCTCCGCGTCGTTGAACACGCCGATGTTGACGTCCGTGTCGTCGGTCGCGGCGATCGCGATCAGGTGCCCGTCGAGGTCGGCCGTCTCATAGGGCCGCTGCAGGAAGTCGATCGACCCCTCCGCGGCGAGCTGCTCGAGCGCGGGCACCGCTCGCGGGGCCACCAGGGTGACGTCGGCGTCACAGGCGAGCAGGCCCTCGACCTTCTCAAGCCCGACATCTCCGCCGCCGACGACAAGGCAGCGGCGTCCCTTGAGCTTGAGGCAGGCCATGTAGAACGGGGTTTCGAGCATGTCGCGGACACAGGACTGGTCGCAGATTCCCTTGCGGTACTGACAGACGCATTCCTTGCCGGCGTAGGCCTGTGCGGGCATGCCCATAAGCGTAGCCGCCCCCGTCCTCCGGAGCGCATCGGGGTCGGGCGCGTGGGTGGGGGGACCGGGGCCGGGCGCGCGGGCGGGAAGTCCGGGGCCGGGCGCTAGGGTGAACAGCCGTGGACGAGCAGCTGAGCCTCGGCACCCCAGGCGGCACCCCAGGCGGCACCCCAGGCGGCACCGCAGAACCGGCGCCCGCCGCCCCGCTTGCCGAGCGGATGCGCCCCCGCCACCTTGATGAGGTCGTCGGCCAGCCCCAGCTGACCGGCCCCGGCGCTCCGCTGCGGGTCGCCCTCGAGCGCGGCACGCCGGTGTCGATGGTCCTGTGGGGACCGCCCGGCACCGGCAAGACGACGATCGCCCGCTGTGTCGCCGGGTCCGTCGATGCCGCGTTCGAGCAGCTCAACGCGGTGACGGACGGAATCCGTGAGCTGCGGGCGGTGATCGAGCGGGCGGGCGAGCGCCGCCGCGGTGGCCGGAGCACGCTCCTGTTCATCGATGAGATCGCCCGCTGGAACCGGGCCCAGCAGGACGCGCTGCTCCCCTACGTGGAGGACGGGACGGTGCTGCTCGTCGGGGCGACGACGGAGAACCCCGGCTTCGAGCTCAACCGGGCCCTTGTCTCCCGGGTCCAGATCCACGTCGTCGCCCCGCTGTCGGAGGCCGACCTGGGCGAGCTCGCCGACCGGGCCCTCCGCGACCCTGAACGCGGGGTCGGCCACCCGACCAACCCCTACCGCCTCAGCCCCGAGGCGCGCGAGCACCTCCTGCTCGTCGCCAACGGGGACGCGCGGCGCCTGCTGGGAATCATCGAATCCGCCGTCACCCTCAGCCCCGGCGGCGGCATGCTCGAACAGACGACGGTCGAGCGGGCCGCCGGGCGGCGGGCGGTCAGCTACGACAAGGGCGCAGACGAGCACTACGCGGTCACCAGCGCGTTCATCAAGTCGATCCGCGGCTCAGACCCTGACGCCGCGCTCTACTGGCTCGCGCGGATGGAGGCCGGCGGGGAGCCGCCCGAGTTCGTCGCCCGGCGCCTTGTCATCTCGGCCTCAGAGGAGGTCGGCGTCGCCGCCTCCGGCGCGCTCGCGGTCGCCGTCGCCGGGATGCAGGCGGTCGCGCTCGTCGGTCCGCCCGAGTGCTGGATCACCCTCGCACACGTGACCGCCTACCTCGCCCGCGCGCCCAAGAGCTGGGCCGCCTACCAGGGGCTCGCGGCGGCTCGCAGGCTCGTCACCGACCGCCCCCACTACCCGGTCCCCTCCCACCTGCGCAATCCGAGCACTGTGCTGGACCGCCGGCTCGGGCACGGCGACGGGTACATCCACGCATCCCAGCCGGGGGCGGAGGCGATGGTCTTCCTACCGCCCGAGCTCTACGGCACCCGGATCTACACGCCGTCGGGCAGCGGCCAGGACCACCCCGACCCGCCGGCCGCCTGAGCGGCCCCGCCGGCCGCCTGAGCGGCACCGCCGGCCCCGAAACGCCGACGGGGCCCGCCCCCAGAGGGAGACGGACCCCGCGGTCACATCCTTGTGCGGCTGAGGGCCGATCAGGCGAGCGAGGCGCGCAGCGCGGCGAGCGCGTCTGACTTGCTGAGCGTCGCCAGCGCCCGGGACTCGAACTCCGAGGCCTCCCGAGGCGTGATGCCGAGCTCCGCGCAGGTCTGACGGATCGTCCGCGGCTCATCGCCACCGAGGCCGAAGCGCAGGCGCAGCACCTGCTGCTCCATGCTCGGCAGCTGACCGACGAGCTCAGCGACCTGAGCGTCGCGCCAGTTGTCGGCGACGACCTCATCGGGCTCGGGCGCGTCGGAGTTGAGCAGGTCGCCCAACGCCATCTCACCGTCGTCTCCGATCGGCTGGTCGAGGGACGCCAGCCCCATCGACAGCTCACGAACCTCGGTCACCTGCTCGATCGGCAGCTCGGCGACGAGCGCGATCTCCTCGTCGGTCGGCTCACGCCCGAGCTTGAGGTTGAGCTCACCCTCGACCTTGCGCACCTTCACCTGACGCTGGGCGACGTGCACGGGCAGACGGATCGTCCGACCCGAGTTCTGCAGCCCGCGCTGGATCGCCTGGCGGATCCACAGAGTCCCGTAGGTGGAGAACTTGAACCCCTTGCGGTAGTCGAACTTCTCGACGGCGCGGATGAGGCCGAGCATCCCCTCCTGGACGAGGTCCTCGAGCGGAAGCCCGTGGCCCTGGTAACGGCGGGCCTGGGCGACCACCAGACGGAGGTTCGCGTTGATCATCTGGGCCTTGGCATCAAGGTCGCCCCGTTCGATCCGCTGCGCCAGCTGGATCTCCTCGGCGGCGGTCAACAGATGGTGGGTGCGGGCCTCACGGTAAAAGAGCTCGAGTGACTCCATCGACCCGTCCGCCAGCGGCAGCGCGGCGCGGGTCCGCGTCGGACGCGGAGTCGTGGTGTGGGAACGGCGGTGGGACGAGTCGGTGCGCGGCTTGGCCGCAGCCGAATTCGCGCCGCGAGAGCGTCGCGTCGTCGTTGCTTCCTTGTCTGAGTGCTCACCGCGGGCGCGGCTGAGTGTCGTCTTCGTATCCGTTTTGGGGCTCCAGTCGTTCTCTTGTTTGATGATGATCGAAATATACGCCTGCGGAAGGTTTCTGTCAAGTGAAGTGATACGTAAGAGTCCACTTCATCTGTCGCGGGGCCATCCCGCAGCGACCGGGCCCCAAGCGCCCAGCCGTGCTCACTTCTCCACATACCCAACGGAATCCTGCTCCTCAGGGTTTCGCCTGGGGCTTCCGCCTCCATCGGAGACCTACCCGATTTGGCTGCAGAGAACTCCTGATATGGCGGCCGGGGCGAAACCCGGCTGGAGGTCAGGCGTGCGCGCGAACGCTCGCCCGGACACCATTATCGGCATCCGCGAGCACACAGTCAAGTAGCCCGGGAAACCGGGTCTCGACGTCACGCTGTCGCAGTGATATCAGACGCTGGACTCCGTCGCGCCGGGTCCGGGTCACGCCTGCGTCGCGAAGAACCTTCAGGTGGTGGGTGAGCGTGGACTTGCAGACCGGCACCGCAATGGCGCCGCAGGGCCGCTCGCTCCCGTCACTGAGCGTCCGCACGATCTCGAGCCGCACCGGGTCCGAGAGCGCGTGCAGGACAGTTGGGAGGCTGAGTTGATCGATCGCCGGGTGGGCGATGTCCCTCATGCCTGAAGGAGGGCCGTCTCACACATCTCGAGACTCGATGATAGGACGGCCGGCGGCCCTCAACCGCCGAGCAGGGCCCGGACGCGCTCATGCAGGATCCCGTTCGTCGCCAGGCCGCTGCCGGCACCCGGGCCGGGCTCCCCGGCGAGACTCGTGAAACGGCCGCCGGCCTCCTCCACGATCAGCGCCGGCGCGGCGAGATCCCACAGCGTCGCCTCTGGGTCGGTGGCGATCTCAAAGGCGCCCTCGGCGACGAGCATGTACTGCCAGACGTCCCCGATCCCCCGGGTCCGCCAGCACGAGCGCGCGAGCGCGAGCGCCGCGTCCCCCCGCCCGACCGCGTCCCAGTCCTCGATCCCCGACCATCCCATCTGCGCGTCGGCGAGGTCGGCCACCGCGCTCACCCCGACGCGGGTGACGCGGGGGCTGACTGCCGGTTGCGCCCCCGCGACGGGCGCCGCCGTCACCGCGGCGTAGGCGCCACCACCCCGGGTCGCCCACCAGCGCCGCCCGACCGCCGGCATCGAGACGACGGCGACCGTGCTGTGGCCGTCGACCTGCAGGGCGATCAGGGTCGACCAGGTCGGGACCCCGCGGACGTAGCTCTTGGTCCCGTCGATCGGGTCGACGATCCAGCGCCGGCGGTTCGTCGCCTCCTCCGCGCCGAACTCCTCGCCGACGACGGCGTCCTCGGGGGCGACCTCACGCAGGTGCTCGCGGATCGCCAGCTCGGCCGCCTTGTCGGACTCCGACACGGGCGTCAGGTCCGGCTTGGTCTCCACCGCGAGGTCGGAGGCGCCGAAGCGGCCGACGGTGATCGCGTCGGCGAGGTCGGCGAGGGTGAGGGCGAGGCTGAGATCGTCGCTGTGCTCGGGGGCGCCATATCCATTCACGGCGGGCGATCCTAGTGGATCGGGACGACACCGCCGGGCGCGGGGCAGCCGACCGACCGGCGGGGCGGAAGGACCGACGCCGACCGGGGCGGACCGAGGGCGCCGAGGCCCCTGCGGACCGGCCCGTGACGCCCGGGGCAGGCGCTAGCCTGCCACGCCATGGTCGACCTCACAGCCGAGAGCGCGGAGGTCCTCGCGACCCTGATCCGGCACAACACCGTCAACCCGCCCGGGAACGAGCGCGCCGCGATCGAGTATCTCGACGCCTACCTCACCGCCGCCGGCTTCCGCACCGTGCAGCTCGCCGCCGAGCCCGAGCGACCGAACCTCGTCGCCACCCTCGCCGCCGAGGGCGATGCCGGGGGTCCGGTGCTCGGCCTGCTCTCCCACGTCGACACCGTCCTCGCCAACCCGGAGGAGTGGCGACGAGACCCGTGGTCGGGAGAGATCGACGAGCACGGCTACCTGTGGGGCCGGGGCGCCCTCGACATGAAATCCCAGACCGCCGCGGAGGTCGTCGCCGCCGCGACACTGGCCCGGGAGGGCTGGCGGCCCGCCCGCGGCGCCCTCCGGGTGATCGTCGTCTCCGACGAGGAGACCGGCGGGGAGATCGGGGCCCGCTGGATCTGTGAGAACCACCCGGACGCCGTCCGCTGTGACTATCTGCTCAACGAGGGCGCCGGGGCGACCTTCGAGCTCGGCGGCCGGCGCCGCTACGGGGTCTGCTGCGGGGAGAAGGGCATCTTCCGCTTCCTGCTCACCGCCCGGGGCCGAGCCGGGCACGCCTCCCTGCCCCGCAACGGGGAGAACGCGCTGCTCAAGCTCGCCCCCGTCCTCACCCGCCTCGGCGCCGCCCAGCCGAGCTACCGACTCACCGAACCGCCCCGCGAACTGCTCGCCGCCCTCACCGGCCTCGACGCCGCCCAGATCGATGAGACCACCGCCGCCGCCGCGGTCGCCGCCCTCACCCACGAGCACCCCGACCTGCCCGCCCTGCTGGAGCCGATGCTCGGGGTGACGCTCGCGCCAACGATGGCCCACGCCTCCGACAAGATCAACGTGATCCCGTCCCGGGCGACGCTGAAGGTCGACTGCCGGGTGCCGCCCGGGCTCGGGGAGGAGGCCGCGCTGGCCGCCCTCCATGAGGTCCTCGGCGACAGCGCCGACCTCGTCGAGATCAGCTTCACCGAGCAGGTGTACGGCTACCTCTCCCCCGTCCACTCGCCGCTGATGGAGACGATCGAACGGTGGCTCGCCGCCGAGGATCCCGAGGCGAGCACCGTCCCGGTGCTCCTGCCCGGCTACAGCGACTCCTCCTGGTTCCGCCGCGCCTTCCCCGACCTGATCGCCTACGGCTTCTTTCCCCACCGCCACATGCCGATCACCGAGGTCGCCCCGCTCGTGCACTCCGCCGACGAGCGCATTGACGTGCGCGACCTCACCTACGCGACGCGGTTCTTCATCGCCGCCGCCCGGGACCTGCTCGGCTGATGGCAACCCCGGACACGGGGACCGCCACCCCCCGGCTGGACCCCGCGACCTTCCGCCTGCCGGTCGCGCGGATCCGTGAGGGCTACTACTCAGACGCCTACTTCGTCCACACCAAGACGCTGCTGGAGGCCGAGAACCACCATCCGCACGTGACGATGCAGGTGTTCCAGAAGCGCCCGCAGGCGTGGCTCGGCGGCATCGACGAGGCGATCGCGATCCTCAAGCTGTGTGCGGGCCACCACGGCTCCGACGGGGAGTGGGTGGAGGCCTGGCCGCAGCTGTCGGTCGCCGCGCTCGCCGAAGGCGACCCGATCAGCGCCCATGAGCCGGTCCTGAGCATCGAGGGGGACTACGCCGAGTTCGCCCACCTCGAGACCGTCTTCCTCGGCACCCTCGCCCGCCGCTCACTGATCATGGCCAACGTGCGGGCCGTCGTCGACGCCGCCGCGGGCAAGCCGATCTTCTACTTCCCCGCCCGCCACGACCACTGGCTCGTTCAGACCGGCGACGGCTGGGCCGCCCACGTCGCCGGGGCGATCGGCGTCTCGACCGACGCCCAGGCCTCGTGGTGGGGCGGGACGGGGATCGGCACCGTCCCCCACGGCCTGATCGCCGCCTACGGCGGGGATACGGTCGCCGCCGCCCGCGCCTTTGCCCGCCGCTTCCACGGGCAGATGAACATCACCGTGCTCGTCGACTGGGAGAACGACAGCGTCCGTACCGCCGTCGCGGTCGCCGACGCGCTCGGCCCCGACCTGTGGGGCGTCCGCCTCGACACCTCCGAGCAGCTCGTCGACCGCTCCCTGTTCGAGCAGATGGGCGACGGGGACCCGCGCGGAGTCAACCCCCAGCTCGTCGCGAATGTCCGCCACGCGCTCGACCGTGCCGGGCACGCCCACGTCAGGATCGTCGCCTCCGGTGGGTTCGACGCGGAACGGATAGACCGGTTCGAAGCCGCCGGCGTCCCCGTCGACGCCTACGGGGTCGGCTCGAGCCTGATCCGGGGCCGCAACGACTTCACCGCCGACGTCGTCCGCCTCGACGGCCGCCCGTGCGCGAAGGCCGGCCGCCGCTGGCGCCCCAACCCGCGCCTGAGGCCGGTGACCTGACACCGGCCTCACCGGTGCCGGCCCGGTGGCCGGCACCGGTGCCGGCACGCCCGGTGCAGTAACTTGGCGGCCAATGCTGACCTTGATCGATCACGTCGGCGTCGCGGTCGAGGAGATCGACGCCGCCCTCGCCTTCTACACCGATGTTCTCAAGCTCGAGCTCGTGCACCGGGAGACGGTGACCGAACAGGGGGTTGAGGCGGCGCTGCTCGACGTCGGGGACGGGCACGTCGAGCTGATCGCGCCGCTCGGTCCCGACACGGGGGTGGCGAAGTTCCTCGCCAAGCGCGGCCCCGGCCTCCACCACGTCGCCTACCGGGTGGCGGACATCGACGCGACGCTCGCGACGCTCGCGGCCGCCGGCACGCGGCTGATCGACGCGACGCCGCGCACGGGGATCCGCCGCTCGCGGGTCGCCTTCCTGCACCCCGCCTCCAGCGGCGGCGTGCTCACCGAGATCGTCCAACCCGCGGAGGACCATTAGATGAGTGACTCAGACAGCCCGGTGCGGATCAGCCTCGGCTTCACCGGCGGCCAGGTGCTGCCCGCCCGGGTCCGCCCCGCCGAACTGGCGCGCCTGCGGGAGCTGCTCGGCAAGAACGGCGGCTGGCACGAGCTCGCCGCGGAGGGCGGCACCGTCGTCCTCGACCTCACCCGCATCGACTACCTGCAGATCGAACACGACGACCATCGGGTCGGGTTCTGAGCGGACTGGACACGCAGCTGCTGCGCGTGCTCCGCACGCGCGGGCACACCCCCGGCCGCGACCGGGCCGTCGGCGCCTACTCGGCCCTCGGTGAGCACGCCCTCGGCTGGATCGCGCTCGGGCTCGCGGGCGGGCGGCTGTCGGCCGACCCGGCGCGGGCCCAGGCCTGGCGGCGGGGGGCTGGCACAGTCGTGGCGGCCTACCTCGCCAACCAGGCCCTGAAGCGAGTCGTCGCCCGGCCGCGCCCGCAGCTGGCGGACCTGCCGCCGCTCACCCACACGATGTCGCAGCTGTCCTTCCCGAGCGCGCACTCGACGACCTCGTTCGCGGCCGCGCGCGTCTACGGCGGCCTTGCGCCCGCCGGCGCGCTCTACGGGGTGGCGGGAACGCTCGCCCTCAGCCGGCTCTACCTCGGGGTGCACTACCCGAGTGACGTGCTCGCCGGGGCGGCGCTCGGCAGCCTGATCGGGGAACTGGGACGCCGATGAGCATGAAGGTCGGAATCGTCGGGATGCCCAACGCGGGCAAGTCCTCGCTGTTCTCGGCGCTCACCGGGGCGGCGGCGGAGGCGGCGAACTACCCGTTCACGACGATCGAGCCGAACGTCGCGATCGTCGGGGTGGAGGATGACCGGATGCGCCAGGTCGCGGCGACCGTCGCGGCCTCCGAGCTCGTCTGGGACACGATCGCCTTCCATGACATCGCCGGGCTCGTCGCCGGGGCGCACAAGGGGGAGGGGCTCGGCAACCAGTTCCTCGCCAACATCCGGGAGACCGACGCGATCGTCCACGTCGTCCGCGCGCACACGGACGCGTCGATCATCCACTCGGAGGGGAGCGTCGACCCGCTGCGGGACATCTCGACGATTGAGACCGAGCTCATCTACGCCGACCTCGAGCAGGCCGAACGGCGAATCGAGCGGGTCGTCCGCCAGGCCCGCGGCGGGGACAAGGCGGCGATCGCCGAGCACGCCTGGCTCGAGCGGGTGATCGCCGCGCTCGGGGCGGGGCAGCCGGTGCGCAGCGTGCCGGTGCCCGATGAGGCCGCCGACGCGGCGGTCCGGCTCGGGTCGCTCACCGCCAAGCCGGTCCTGTTCGTCGTCAACGTCGATGAGGGTGACGCCGAGGTGCCGGGCGCGATCGCCGCCCACGCCGCCGCGCAGGGCGCCCGGGCGGTCGCCGTCTCGGCCCGCCTCGAGAAGGAGCTCGGCGAGCTCGAGCCGGACGAGGCGGCGGCGATGCGGGCCGACCTCGGGCTCGCCGAGTCGGGCCTCGCGACCGTCGTCCGCGGCGCCTTCGACCTGCTCGAGCTGATCAGCTTCTTCACCGCCGGGGAGGCCAAGCCCGCCCAGTCCTGGCACCTACGCCGCGGGCTGAGCGCCTGGCACGCTGCCGGCCAGATCCACTCCGACATCCAGAAGGGGTTCGTCCGTGCCGAGGTGGTCGGCTGGGACCGGCTCGTCGAGTTCGGCGGGTATGCGGGCGCCCGGGACCATGGGGCCCTGCGGCTCGAGGGCCGCGACTACGTGATGGCCGACGGTGACGTGATCACCGTGAAGTTCACGCCCTGAGCGGGCGCGGTGGCGGCGGGCCGGGGCGCGGCGGCGGGCCGGGGCGCGGCGGCGAGCCGGGGCGCGGCGGCGAGCCGGGGCGCGGCGGCGAGCTGGGGCGCGGCGGCGAGCTGGGGCGCGGCGGCGAGCTGGGGCGCGGCGGCGGACCGGGGCACGGCGGCACCTCTGGACCCGGCCCAACCGTGGAGGGAGTGCACAGATTCGTCAATACGACGAAAAATCGCACTCGCTGGCGGCGTGGGGCCCCGCCCGGAGACGGAACGCCTAACGACCGCCCGGAGACGGAACGCCTAACGACCCGCCCGGAGCCGGCCCGCGAGCTGCCCCAGCCCGAGCGCGTCGGCGGCCGCGGCCGCTGCGGCCACGTCGAGGACGGCGTCCGGCGGCCGGTCGGGGTGGATCGGGACGAGGGTCGCCACCGCCCGGAAGGTGCGCAGCGCCTCCGCGTGGTCGCACAGCGTCTGGGCGAGCCGGGGACGCAGGTCGTCGCCGCCGGCGTCCGCCGCCGCCAACAGCGCCTCGAGCGAGCCGAACCGGACGAGCAGGCTCGCCGCGGTCTTCGCCCCGATCCCGGGCGCCCCGGGGATGCCGTCGGAGGGGTCGCCGCGGAGGGCGATGAAGTCCGGGACCTGAGCGGGGGCGATCCCGTAGCGGGCCTCGACCCCGGAGACGTCGACGAACTCCAGCTCACCCCCCTTGAGGTGCAGGACCCGCGTGTGCTCCTCGACGCACTGGTACATGTCCCGGTCGGCGGTGAGGATGACCGTGTCACCCGCCGCAGCCGACTCGACCTCGGCGTAGGCGCCGAGCAGGTCGTCCGCCTCGAGGGCACCCGCATTCGCGACCGTCCAGCCCCACGCCGCGAACAGCTCCGGCGCGCGGGCGAACTGCCAGGCGAGGGCGGGCGGCATCGCCTCCCGGGCGGCGTGATAGCCGGAGAAGAGACGAACGCGGTGAGCGGCGTCCTCGGCCCCGAAGCAGACAGCGACCGCCCGCGGTTTCAACGCACCGACCACGCCGAGCAGCGCGTTGGCCATCCCGAGCAACGCGTTCACCGGCCGGCCCTCGACCCCGATGATCGAGGACGGCAGGCCGAAGTGGGAGCGGTAGAGCAGCCACGGCGCGTCGACGACGAGCAGCGGCGCAACGGCGGGGGGCGTCTCGACCCCGGCCGACGGCCCGTCCGCGGCGGCCCCGTTCACCCGCCGATCCGGACCGCGGGCGCGGCGACCCCGTGATAGACAACGCGGTAGAGCCCGGGCCCGAACACCCGCACTGCGTAGCTCCCCGATCGGGTCACTGACGCCCGGGTGACCGCCGACCAGCCGCTCACACCGCGGCGCTCGACGGTCACGGACGCGCCGGGGGTGGCCGGGAACACCGTTCCGGTGAGCGCTCGGTCGCTGTGGGCAAGGGCGCCGATCCCGGCGCCCCCCGACGTCGGTGAGGACGGGTGCGGACGGCTCGTCGCGCTCGCGCCACCGGAGGGGGAGGCGGGTGGCCGGTGGCGGGTGCCGGAGCGACCGGTCCGCTTCGTGGCTCGGTGACGAGTGGACGTCGTCCCGCCCCGTGAGGAGCGGCCGTTGCGAGTGGACGTCGCCCGCCCCCGGCCGGCTCCCGAGCCGCCTGAAGCGCGCGCGGTCACCGCGGTGAAGGACATCCACGTGCTGTAGGTCGAGAGGTCGGACTCCAGCGTCGAGCCGGACACCGTCGAACTGCCGAGGCTGCCGAGTACCCGGGCGGTGACGATCCGTGGCGAAACGCCGCGGGCGAGGATCGTGATCCCCTTGAAGGCACCTTGGTAGAGACCCGCGAGGTCGCCGGCGGCGGTGGACAGACTGAGAGCATCCTGCCAGCGGTAATAGGGGTCATCAGCGGCCGTGTCGTAGGGGTCGGGCACCCCGACGAGGTAGGGGGCGGGACTGACCCCGAGCCAGACGTTCTGGATGCTCTCGGTGTGCCCGCCGGAGCTCGCGAAGAAGTACGTGGGGACGATCTGGCCGGCGCTCTCGACAACCTGCCCCTGGGTCGCCTCCGCTGCGGTGTTCGTGGCGGGCGTCTCCGCGCTGATCCCACCGTACATCTGCGAGCGGGTGTCGGAGTAGACGTCGTAATCGGGGTTCACCGGGGCGTCGGCGAGCACGTAGGTGCGGGCCGCGACCGCCTGGGCCTCGAGCGCCTGCTCGGGCCAGCTCGAGGGCATCTCCTCGGCGATCACCCCGCGCACGTAGTCCTCGAGGTCGACGGCGTTGACGGTGAGCACCCCACCGGACGGGCTGGGATAGAAGACGAGGGCGCCGGCGTAGGTGCCGTGCCCGATGAGGGTGAGTCCTGCGTTCGTCCCCGTCAGGCGCAGCGGCGGGGTGAAGGGAGCGCTGCGCCGTCCGTCGCTGATCAGCTCGAGCTTGTTGTTGACGGCGATCACGCCGAAGTTCTTGGTCGGCGACAGGGGATGGCCGTTCGCATCGTCGGCACCGTTGACGGTCGCCGCGCCGTCATTGAGCAGAACGGTGACCGTCGAGTTCGGCACGTGCCCGAGGCTCGTGCCCTGGTAGTAGTGGGCGAGGATCCCCTGGTAGTTCCAGCCATGCTGGGCAAAGCCCATCGCCCCGTACTGGCTCATCCCGATCCCGTGACCGAACCCGCCGCCACGGATCTCGAACGTGCCTTGACCGAACTGAGCGACGGTGGTGGCAGCCGCGGACCGGGCACGCCCGTCGCGAGCTGTCGCCCGGGCCAGCGCGGGCACGATCGCGTGTGCGCGGACCCGGCCAGAGCGGCCAACGCTCTCAGCGGCCGGGCGGGCCGCCGAGCGGCTCGAGCGGAGCGCCGACCGCCCACCGGAGGCAAGGGCGAGCGAGGGAAGCGCCACGACCACAAGGAGCGCGGCTACGACGGCGAGGATCCAATTCCTTGTTTGCATTCCGTGTTTCATCGGTGCAGACGGGCTGGACCCTGACAGATCCGGCGAGAAAACGGCGTCCTGCAACGGTTCTGCCAGGGTGGCCGCTGTTGTCATAACGGGCGAGACCGCCCGGAGGTGCGCGGTTTGTCGCGGGTCGAGGTGATCGTCTGGGTGACGAACACGGGGGCGGGGATCACCCCGAGATCGGAGGAACCCCGGGATCGGCAGGGATCATCCCGGAGCCTCTGCGGAGCCTGCACCGACCAGCACCCCGCTGCGGGACAGCTCCGGGTCGGTGCAGGCGGAGAGGTCAAAACAGCAGGGCCGACGCGTGCCGGCATCGAGCTTGGAGATGGCGACGGCCACTCGCCGCGCCCGGGTCTGCGGGTTGCGCGTCGCGTTGATCCAGCGGACCCACTCCCAGCGGGCCATCGGCGTGATCGCCTGCCACAGCGGGGCGATCGCCGGGGCGGCGGTGAGCGCGGCAGCAAAATCATCGGGGAGATCAGGCTCTGGCCACTCCCGGGCCGGGACCAGCACCACCTCAACGTGCGTGGAACCGCCACTTTCCCCAGCGCCGCCCGCGCCCTCCCGGCCGTCGGTGAGAGCACTCACCAGGCCGGGGGCGAGCTTGAGCCAGTGCCCACGCCGGCCGTCCGGCTCGATCACGGTGGCGAACGCCTGCCCGTTGATCGAGCCACTCGCCGCCACCTGACCGCGAGAGGGCAGTTGGGCACTCGCGGCCGACGGCAGCCGCAGGATCGCCGTCTCTCCGATCCACTCGAGGGGAGCGGCACAGCGGATCGCCTCGTCGCGTTCGGCATCCAGAGAGTTCGCGCGGCCGCCGGCCGCCGTCCCCACCGACCGTGCCTTCACCGGTTCAGGCACCCGGGTCACCGCCGCTCGTTGATCCGGATGAGGGTTCCGGCCGGGTCGCGGATCGCGCAGTCGCGGACCCCGTAGAACTGGTCGGTCGGCTCCTGGACGATCTCGACGCCGGCGGACTGCAGGTCGCGGAAGACGCGATCGAGGTCGGGCGTTGTCAGGGTGATGATGGCGAAGGTGCCCTTGGCCATCATCGCGGTGATCGTCTCCCGCTCGGCGTCGGTGACGCCCGGGTCGACGGCGGCGGGGGCAAGGACGATCGAGACATCCGACTGGTCGGCGGCACCGACGGTGATCCAGCGCATCGTGCCGCTGCCGACGTCTTGGCGGACGCTGAAGCCGAGGGTGTCCCGCCAGAAGGCGAGTGAGGCCTCGGGATCGGTGTGGGGCAGGAACGTCGCAGAGAGAGTGATGTCCATGCCGGCCACGCTAATGCAGCGACACCGGCGGCGCTTCTTGATTTCTGACCGGCCGCGTCACCTGCCGGATCACGCACGGAGGCAGGCCGGCGACCGCGCCGGGACCGAGGCGCTGGTACGCACTCGGTGAGATGCCGACGAGCTCACGGAAGCGGGTGCTGAAGGTGCCCAGCGACCCGCAGCCGACCGCGAAGCAGACCTCGGTGACGCTGAGGTCGCCCCGTCGCAGGAGGGCCATCGCCCGCTCGATCCGGCGGGTCATCAGGTAGCTGTAGGGCGACTCCCCGTAGGCACGACGGAACTCCCGGCTGAGGTGGCCTGCGGACATGTGGACCCCGCGGGCGAGCTCCGCGACGGTGAGCGGGCGGGCGTACTCCCGGTCGATCCGGTCCCGGACCCGGCGCAGCCAGACGAGCGAGTTCTCGCCCGCACCCGCCGGCCCGCCCGCACCCGCCGGCCCGCCCGTACCCGCCGGCCCGCCCGTGCCCGCCGGCCCGCCCGCATCCACCGGCCCGCCCGCACCCGCCGGCCCGCCCGCACCCGCCGGAGCCCCCGGGCCAACCGGCCCGGGACGGGACCTCACGCCCCCGGAGACGAACTCGGTCAGTCGAGATTCCCCCGCGCGATCTCCCGCAGGTTGATCGCCGCGTTGTAGGTCGCCTCGTCGACGCCCTTCTCATACGCGACCTCCCGCAGCGGCCGGCCCGACGCGGTCGCCTCCTTGACGATCTCGGCCGCCCGGTCATAGCCGATGTGGGTGTTGAGCGCGGTCGCGGTCGCGAGCGTCGACTCGGCCGAGCGCTCACAACCGGCGAGGTTCGCCTCGATCCCGGCCACGCACTTGCTTGTCAGCACGCGCGCTGTCGCGGCGAGCAGCCGGATCGATTCGAGCAGGTTGCGGGCGATCAGCGGCACTCGCACGTTGAGCTCAAAGTTCCCTTGGCTTCCGGCGATCGTGATCGCCGTGTCGTTGCCGATCACCTGCGCGGCGACCTGCAGGGTGACCTCCGGAATCACCGGGTTGACCTTGCCGGGCATGATCGATGAGCCCTTCTGCAGCTCGGGCAGCAGCAGCTCCCCGATCCCGGCGCGTGGCCCCGACCCCATCAGCGCGAGGTCGTTGGCGATTTTGGTGAGGGAGACGGCGATCACCTTCAGGGCTCCCGACAGCTCGACGAGGGCGTCCCGGTTCCCCTGGGCCTCGAACGGATCCTCGGGGGCGGAGATCGTCAGCCCGGAGCGCTGGGCCAGGCGCTCGCGCACGCGGGCGGCGAACTCGCGGTGGGTGTTGAGCCCGGTCCCGGTCGCGGTCCCGCCGAGCGGGATCTGGCCGACCTGGGGCAGCGCGTGGCTCACCCGCCGCTGGGCGAGGCGGATCTGGGCGGCGTACCCGGAGAACTCCTGACCGAGGGTGACCGGGACGGCGTCCATCAGGTGGGTGCGCCCGGACTTGACGACGTCGTGGAAGGCAACCGCCTTCTCCGTGAACGCCGCCTCGAGCTCCGACAGGGCGGGGAGGAGATCGTTGGTCGCCTGATCGAGGGCGGCGAGGTGTACCGCCGAGGGGAACACGTCGTTGGAGGACTGGCCGTAGTTGACGTGGTCGTTGGGGTGGACGGGCGCGCCGGCGAGCGTGGCGATCACCTCATTGGCGTTCATGTTCGTCGAGGTGCCCGACCCCGTCTGGAACACGTCGATCGGGAACTGGCTGTCGTAGTCGCCCGCGGCGACGCGGTCGGCCGCTACGGCGATCCGTTCGGCGATCTCGGGGTCGATCAGGCCGAGTTCACCGTTGACCCGCGCGGCTGCGCCTTTGATCGCCCCGAGCCAGTGGATCACCGGGGCCGGCACGGGCTCGCCGGAGATCGGGAAGTTGGCGACCGCCTTGGTCGTCTCGCCGCCCCACAGCTGCTGTTGATCTGAAACGCTCATCACCACGTCCTCGAAGGTCTGAAGTTCTCGCGGCCCGAACACGTTCTCACAGGCCCGACCGGATCTCGCGAGCCCGGCCCGAGCCCGAACCGTTCTCGCGCGACTGAACGCTACCCGAGGAAGGCGATCAGCTCCCGCGCGAGCACGACCGGTTCGTCATAGGCGGCGAGGAAGCCGGCGCCCGGCACCGTCCGCAGCTGCGCGTCGGCGAACAGCTCGAGGGCGTCCGCGGCCCACGCCAGCGGCGCGTCCGGGTTCTCCTCCGCCCACAACAACAACACGGGGAGGGTCAGCTGCGCGTAGGCGCCCGGCCAGTCGGGCCGTTCCCCGAGCTGCCAGTGGCGGGCGAACTTCGCCCACGCCCGCGCGCGGTTCGCGTTCCCGGCGACGTCGGAGACGGCGTGGCGAAGCAGGTCTCGGCTCGCGGGGTTCTGGGCGGCGGACAGCCGATCCCCGCGCCGGGGGCCGAACAGAACCGGCACCGCGTGGGAGATCGCCAGGTCGAGGCCGGGCACCACGCCAACCGCCGCCCCCGAGCGCCACAGCCGGCAGCGGAGCCCGCTGACGGGGGCGTGGTGCATCCGCGTGTCCATCAGCACGAGCTTGGCTGGGGCGAGCCGGTGCTCGATGATCGCCGTCAGGGCGATCTCGGCCCCGAAGTCGTGGGCGGCCAGCAGCGGCGCCGATCCCGCCACCTCGGCGCAGAACCCGGTGAGCAGCTCCGCGAACCAGTCGCCGGTGTAGGGGTGCCGGGGCCGGTCCTCAGAATCGCCGTGCAGCGGCAGGTCCGGCAGGATCACCCGGAACCGGTCCGCGAGCGGCGCGACGATCGGCTCCCACTCGCGGTGGCTGAGCCCGAGGGAGTGCAACAGGACGAGCGGCCGTCCGGTTCCCCGCTCCCGGTAGGCGATGCGCGCCCCGTCCCGGTGGTGGTGCAGACGCAGGCGCATGCCCGGTATCGTCGCGCAATCGCCACCTGGGACGATGTTGAGGAGATCGCCCGCTCCCTCCCGGCCACCGAGTCGGGCCCGTTCTTCCGCACCCGCGCCTGGAAGGTGGCGGCTAAACCCAAGCCCAAGGCGTTCGCCTGGGTGCGTCCGCTCAACCCGTCCGACATCCGTGCGCTCACCGCGCTCGGCCGGGAGATTCCCGACGGCGAGCTGCTCGGTCTGCGCACCGCCGGGATGCTCGAGAAGGCGGCGATCCTCCAGCAGCGCGACCCTGCCGGGGAGGAGCCGGGCCGCTCACCCCCGCCCACCTAGAATCCTCGGCCACCCATGGCCGCCCCCGACTCCGCCGACCGCCCCGCCGCCGACCGCCCCGCCGCCGACCGCCCCGCCGCCGACCGCCCCGCACCCGGCGCCCCCGTCCACCGTCCGGTCGACCCCAAGCCGAACCTCCCCTCCCTCGAGTCGGCGATCCTCGCCCGCTGGCGGGACCGCGACGTGTTCGCCGAATCGTTGCGCCGCCGTGCCGACGCGCCCCGCTGGACCTTCTATGAGGGGCCGCCGACGGCGAACGGCAAGCCAGCCTCCCACCACGTCCTCGCCCGCTCGTTCAAGGACATCTTCCCCCGCTACCGGACGATGGCCGGCTACCGGGTCGACCGCAAGGGCGGCTGGGACTGCCACGGCCTGCCCGTCGAGCTCGCCGCCGAGCGGGCGCTCGGCCTGGCCAGCAAGCAGGAGATCGAGAGCTACGGCATCGAGGCGTTCAACCAGGTCTGTCGCGACAGCGTCTTCTCCAACATCGACGACTGGACGGCGCTGACCGAGCGGATCGGCTTCTGGATCGACACCGCCGACGCCTACCGCACCCTCGATCCCGCCTACATCGAGTCGCTCTGGTGGGCGCTGAAGACGATCCACGCCAAGGGCCTGCTGTTTGAGAAGCTCAAGGTCGTCCCCTACTGCCCGCGCTGTGGCACCGCCCTCTCCAGCCACGAACTCGGTCAGCCCGGCGCCTACCAGGACGACGTCGACCTGTCCGCCTACGTGATCCTGCCCAGTGACGCCGGCAACCTGCTCGTGTGGACGACGACCCCGTGGACGCTCGTCTCCAACGCGGCGGTCGCCGTCGCACCCGACCTCGGCTACGTCCGCGCGCGTCCGGCCCCCGACTCCCCCCTGCCCGCCGGCGAGTACGTGCTCGCCGAGGCGCTGCTCGAGCCGGTGCTCGGCCCGGGCGCGACCGTGCTCGCCCGCTTCCCCGGCGCCGAGCTCGTCGGCACCGCCTATGAGCCGCCGTTCGGGTTCATCTCCGCCGCCGACTACGGCGCCAAGGGCCATACCGTCCTGGCGGCCGGCTTCGTCACCGCGGATGAGGGCACCGGTCTCGTCCACACGGCGATCGCCTTCGGGGAGGACGACTTCCAGCTCGGCGTCGCCGAAGGGCTCGCCCCGGTCAACCCGGTCCGCCCCGACGGCACCTACGACGACCGCATCACCGCGTACGCGGGCCGCAAGGTGCGCGACTGTGACGAGGACATCGTCGCGGACCTCCGCGCCCGCGGGCGCCTGCTCAAGGCCGTCCCCTACGAGCATTCCTACCCGCACTGCTGGCGCTGTGACACCGCGCTCATCTATTACGCAAAGCCGTCCTGGTACATCGCCACCTCCCAGGTCAAGGATCGCCTGCTCGCCGCGAACGAGACGGTCAACTGGCAGCCGCCCCACATCAAGTCGGGCCGCTTCGGCCAGTGGCTGGAGGGCAATGTCGACTGGGCGCTGTCGCGCGAGCGCTACTGGGGCACCCCGCTGCCGGTCTGGCGCTGCCCGGCCGGCCACATCGAGGTGATCGGGTCGCTGACCGAGCTGACCGAGCGGTCCGGGGTGAGCCTCGCGGACCCGCACCGCCCGTTCGTCGATGACGTCCACTTCCCCTGTCCCGACTGTGCTGGTGAGATGACCCGGGTGCCGGAGGTGATCGACGTGTGGTTCGACTCGGGTGCGATGCCGTTTGCCCAGTGGGGCGCCCCGCACGTCGGCGAGGCCGACTTCGACGCCCACTTCCCCGCCGACTACATCTGTGAGGCGATCGACCAGACCCGTGGCTGGTTCTACTCGCTGCTGGCCGTCTCAACCCTCCTCTTCGACCGCAGCTCGTTCGCCAACGTTGTCTGCCTCGGCCACATCCTCGACGAGCACGGCCAGAAGATGTCCAAGTCCAAGGGCAACGTCGTCGACCCGTGGTCGGTGCTCGACCGCTTCGGGGCCGACGCCTTCCGCTGGTACCTGTTCACCTCCAAGTATCCGTGGGACGGCTACCGGTTCAGCCTCGAGGCGGTCGGGGAGTCGGTCACCCGGTTCCTGCTGCCGCTGTGGAACGTCTACAGCTTCTACGTCCTCTACGCGAACGCGTCGGGGGCCGCCGACCGATCTGGCGTGGCTCCCCACTGTGGGTTGGGGGGCCACGGCGGGGCGCCCGCGGCCGACGGGGGGGCCGTGGCGAGCCCCGCCACCGGTCCACAGGCCGGCACCGGGCCCGCGGCGGTCCCGGACGCGCTCGGCGACCTCGACCGTTGGGCGCTCTCCCGGCTCGCCGCGACGGTCGAGGCCGTCGGGGCCGGGCTGGAGGCCTTTGACGCGACCGGGGCGGGGCGGGCGATCGCCGACTTTGTCGAGGAGCTGTCGAACTGGTACGTCCGCCGTTCCCGCCCGCGGTTCTGGCGCGGCGAGCCCGCGGCGCTCGCCACCCTGCACCGGATCCTCGTCACGCTCGCCCAGCTGCTCGCCCCGTTCTGCCCGTTCCTCGCGGATGAGATCTACGACAACCTCGACGGCGGTGAGCCGTCGGTCCATCTCTGTGACTGGCCGGTGCCGACCGGCCGGGACCCTGGGCTGGAGGCGGCGATGGCGGTCGCCCGGGAGACGGTCCGGATGGGCCAGGCCGCCCGGGCGGGCGCGAAGATCAAGCTGCGCCAGCCGCTGCGCGCGGCCGTCGTCGTCGCGACCGGCGCCGAGCGCGCCGCGATCGAGGCGCTCGTGGAGATCGTCGCGGACGAGCTCAACGTCCACACCGTCCGGTTCGTCAACGACGCCGACGACCTCGGCGACGTCGAGCTGAAACCGAACTACCGCACCCTCGGCAAGCGCTTCGGCAAGGACATGCCGACCGTCGCGGCGGCCGTCGCCGGCCTGGAGGCCCAGCATGCCGCCGCCCGGCTCAAGCGGGGCGAGACCGTCGGCATCGACGTCGGCGGGGGCGAGCACACCCTCAGCGCCGATGACGTGCTCGTGACGATGAAGCCGCTCCCCGGCTACCAGGTCGAGCGGGAGGGATCCCACGCCGTCGCCCTCGAGCTCGAGATCGACGCTGACCTCCGGTTGGAAGGCTGGGCGCGGGAGATCGTTCACGCCGTCCAGGGCGCCCGCCGGGCCGCCGGGCTCGACATCTCCGACCGGATCGTCCTCACCCTCGCCGGGGACGCCGAGCTGCTCGACACCGCCCGTGCCCATGAGGCCTACATCACCGCTGAGGTGCTCGCCACCTCGGTGGCCTCTGCGCCCGGGCCGATCTCCGACGCGGTGGCGACGGTGGTGATCGACGGGCGGGAGCTGTCGATCTTCCTCCGCCGCGCCTGAGCCTCCGCCTCCACAGGATGTGGGGGGAGAAATGCGTTCTGGCGACGCATTTCTCC
Source organism: Conexibacter sp. DBS9H8 (assembly GCF_023330685.1). Classification (GTDB taxonomy): domain Bacteria; phylum Actinomycetota; class Thermoleophilia; order Solirubrobacterales; family Solirubrobacteraceae; genus Palsa-465. The sequence continues at coordinate 1,031,061 of NZ_CP097128.1, read as the reverse complement.
CCCCACGTTATTGACGGCGGCGCCCGCCGGCCCGCCGGAGTCGAAGCCCGCCGGTCCGCCGGAGTCGAAGCCCGCCGGCCCGCCGGAGTCGAAGCCCGCCGGCCCGGAGCGGGCCGGTCCCCGGCTTTCGGTAATGTCCGGACGATCCGGCCCGGCCGGTTGACCCACCCCGCCGCGGCACTGTGACGCCCCGGTTCACCGACCGATCGGAGTCCCGCCCATGAGCCCTGCACCCCCCATCCTCCGGTTCGGCCCCCCGTCTCGGCGGCTTGCCTGGGTTCCCATCAGCCTCCTGGCGAGCGCGGCGATCGCCGCCTGCGGTTCCTCCTCCGGTGCCGCCTCCACCGCCACCACCTCAGGGCGTCCGTCTGCCGCAGTCGCCGTCGTCGACAGCGACGTGACCGCACAGATGGTGGCGGCCGCCGCGCGCCCATCCGCCCATGCGAACGAGGCGACCTTCACCCTCCGGGCCCTCACCGCGAGCGGTTCCCCCGCCGCCGGTGAGCCGGTCAGCTGGTGGGTCGGGCCGATGGTCCCGTTGTCGGGTGTCCATCCCGCCCACTGGTATGAGGCGGGCACGTCCGCGGCGGCGCCGTACGTCGCCACGGCGACGGCGAAGACGAACGCCGCCGGCCAGGCCCGGATCGTCCTGCTCGGCCAGCCGGCCAAGCGCATGGAGATGGTCGCCGTCCGGGTCGGCGATCTCAGCAGCTACGACACCGCCCTCGGGCGGGGGCTGGGCCTGCTCGACGCCTGGTGGACGACGCCGAGCACGTCTCCGACCGCACCGGTCGGAGACCGGGTCACCGTCACCCCGTTCCTCGCCCAGACCCGGCCGGGCGCCCGCACCGACTTTCAGGTCAAGGTCGCCAACGCCGCCGGCGCGCCGATCGTCGGGGCCGGGGTGAGCTGGACGCCGAGCAAGGTCGTCACCGGCTCGGGGACGGGGATGGGCTCGACGGCGATGGGCTCCAGTTCGACGGCGATGGGGTCGAGCATGAGCGCCGCGCCAGCCGCGACGACGAACGCCGCCGGGACGGCGAGCTTTGCCTTCTCCGAGCCCAAGCAGGCCGGGGGCTGGAGCTTCCGGGCGGTCGTCACCCAGCCCGGGTCGGCGCGCCGGATCGCCGGCGGCATGGCCGGCCAGCTCTTCCCGGCCGCGTAGGCGGTCAGCCACCCCGCCGAGGGGCCTCCCCGGTTTCAGTCGTGGAAGAGTGCGAGTGGCAGCGTGAGCCCGACGTTCCACATGCCCATGTCGACGACCTCGAAGATCTTCAGGTCCCCGGCGAGGCTGCAGAGCATGTACGCGTCGCGGGCTTCCAACCCGTGCTCGGCGACGAGCCACTCGATCATCGCCGACACGGCCGTGCGGGTGCCTTCCATCAAGTCCGGCGCGATCCCCATCACCCCGTGATGGCCGGCCCCGTCCACCTTCGGGGTGAGGGCGCCGGCGGTCTGGAAGGCGGGCGCGGAGATGCGACGATGCTCGACGCTGAGGCGCAGTGTCGCCCGCATGTCGCACTCGAGCGCGGCGACGCAAACCTCCCCATCTCCCTGCATCGCGTGCGGGTCCCCGCAGCTGAACAGCGCGCCCGCACACCAGACCGGCAGCCACAGGGTTGTGCCGGCGGTGAGGTGGCGCGTGTCGACGTTCCCGCCCCCCTTGTGGGGCGGGAACACGGCCGCCTCCACCGGATCATCCGGCGCGGTGCCCATCGTCCCCAGGAACGGACTGAAGGGGATCTGGATGCCGGGCGCGAAGTCGACGTGCGTGCCGTTGCGCAGGTCGAAGGTGCGGAAATAGTCCTCGCCGAAGCTGTCCGGGAGGGTGCCCATCCCCTGCTGGATGACACACCACCCCCACGCACCGGGTGTCATCTCGAGGATGTCGACCCGCAGCGTGTCCCCGGGGGCTGCGCCCTCGACGTACACCGGACCGGACAGGTTGTAGAGGGTGTCGAAGTCGAGGTTGGTCTCCCCAAAGCGGCGCTTGTGACGTCTTCGTGGGTGCAGTGACCGGCTGAGATAGGGGCGCACGCCCCGTCGCTTCTAGGCTTTCCGGCTTCTTCAGGGCTGGAAATCTCAGGAGGCGAAACGAGACGTGCGCAGCATCAGGGTATGGGCGCGGCTGCTTGGGCTGCGCGGAGCGGTGATCGAGGACGTGACGGTCAACGACGCTGGGGACGGGGTAGAGGTCGTCGTGGCGGTCCGGCCGGGCTGGCGCGAGCGGGACCGGTGCGGGATCTGTGGACGGCGTTCGGGTCGGTTCGATCGTGGTGGCGGGCGGCGGCGCTGGCGCGGATTGGATCTCGGGACGTCGTTCTGCTGGATCGAGGCCGACGCGCCACGCGTGCGCTGTTCTCGTCACGGCGTGGTCGTCGCGAGGGTGCCGTGGGCGCGCCACGATTCGGGGTTCACGCGCGCGTTCGAGGACCAGGTGGCGTGGCTGGCTGTCAACTGTTCCAAGAGTGCAGTCGCTCAGTTGATGCGCTGCTCCTGGCGGAGCGTCGGACGGATCGTTGAACGCGTCTGCAACGAACAGCGCCTCAAGGTCGATCTTCTGTCGGGCCTGCGGAGCATCGGGATCGACGAGATCTCGCACCGACGCGGTCAGAGATACCTGACCGTCGTAGTCGATCACCACACCGGCCGGCTGGTGTGGGCCGCCCCGGGCCGTGACCGCGCGACAGTCCTTGTGTTCTTCGCCACCCTGGGCGAAGAGCGCTGCAAAGAGATCGAATCGGTGTCCTGCGACATGGCCGGCTGGATCAGCTCGGCGGTCGCTGAGGCCGTCCCCCAGGCCGAGCGGTGCGTGGACCCGTTCCACGTTGTTCAGCTGGCGAGCGACGCGCTGGACGAGGTCCGCCGTGAGCTGTGGCGCGAGGCTCGCCGGGAGAAGAACCTGACGCTCGCCAAGGACCTCAAAGGCGCCCGGTTCTGCGTGTGGAAAAACCCCGAGAACCTGACCGACAAACAGCAGGCCAAGCTCGCGGTGATCCAGAAGCTCAACGGGCCGCTCTACCGCGCGTACCTGCTCAAGGAACAACTCCGCCAGATCTACCGGGCCGACAGTCCCGAGGAAGCCGAGGCGCTGCTGGACGGCTGGCTGTGCTGGGCTCGGCGATGTCGCCTGCCAGCGTTCACCAAGCTCGCCCGGACGATCAAAGCCCAACGTGACGGGATCCTCGCCGCCGTCCGCCTCGGACTGTCCAACGCCCGAGTCGAACAGATCAACACCCAGATCCGGCTGATCACCAGACGCGCTTACGGGTTTCACAGCGCTGCGGCGTTGATCGCACTCGCGATGCTCACGCTATCCGGGCTCTGCCCGCCACTCCCAGACCGGGTGAAATGACCCACGAACACGTCACAAGACCCCCCAAAGCTCGCCCCCTCATGGCACTGACCGTGCCCGCACATCAGCAGGTCGTATTCGATGACATCACCGGAGGCGACCGTGAGCGCCGGGGCGTACCGGTTGTCCCAGCGGTGATGGATACGGGTCGGGTCGATCGTGTGGGTCTGGCTCATCGTGGCTCCTCTCACCAGGGGGGTGTTGCCGTGCCGACGATCACGGCCGCCAGGCTGGCCGACGGATTGGCGAACGCGTGCGGGATGTCGGTGTCAAAGCGGACGGCCTCCCCCTGGCGTACCGGCCGGCGCTCGTCCCCGTGGAACAGTTCGACCTCACCGAAGACGACGTAGGTGAACTCCTCCCCCGGGTGGGCGATGCGGTCCGCGTCATAGCCGGAACCGGGGGCGAAGGAGATGACATACGGCGCCAGGGCATGACCGGCCCCGCGCCCGAGCACCTGGTAGGCGACGCCGCTGCCGCGCTCGACCGTGTGAGCGACCGCGTCGCCGGGACAGAAGACCTCGATCCGCGGTCGCGACCCCGTCCTGACGCTGTCCTCCGGAACGTCGAGCAGGTCACAGATGGTCAGGTCGAAGAAGGCGCCGACGCGCTGCAGAGCGGCGATCGACATGCCGCCGCGGCCGTTCTCGAGCGCCGACAGGGCGGAGGCGGACACGCCGCTCAGCTCCGCCTGGCGGCGCAGACTGTGTCCCGCCTGGGTCCGGAGCCGGCGTACTCGCTGTCCGACGATCGTGGCCAGTTCCTGATCCAACCCACCCCACCTGTGTTCTGAGAGAATGAACGATATACGTGAGTGTCCAGGATGACTGGACGTGACCGTGACGTCAAGGCCTGGAGGCGCACGCTGTGATCGAGACCGGTTCGACCTCATATGACCCTGCGGCGCTGAGGCGGCTCCGTGAGGAGGTCCGTCCCGGGTGGAAGGGCGCCCCGCTCGAGCGGGTGATGTCAGTTGCGCAGCTCGCGACGTCCGGAATCGAGGCGCTCGACGGGACGCTGCCGCTGCCGCTGCTGCTCCTGAGCGCTTCCGCGCTTGTCCACAACGTCGACCGGATGGCGCGGTTCGCCGCCGACCGCGGCGTTCTGCTCGCCCCCCACGCCAAGACGACGATGTCTCCTGAGCTGATCGCCGCCCAGATCGACGCGGGCGCGTGGGCGATGACCGCCGCGACCCCGTCCCAGATCCGGACGTTGCGGGCCTTCGGGGTGCGGCGGATCGTCTGCGCGAACGAGCTCGTTGAAACGGCCGCCATCGCCTGGCTGGCCGCAGAACTGGACCGTGACCCGTCCTTCGAGCTCATCTGTCTCGTCGACTCGGTCGCCGGAGTCGCGCTGCTGGACCGCGAGCTCCGGCAGGCCCGCAGTTGCCGGGACCTGGGCGCCGTCGGCCTCACCGCGACCCGGCGCCTGCCCGTCCTGCTTGAAGTCGGGACGGCCGGCGGGCGGGCGGGCGCCCGGACGCTCGAGACCGCCCGAGCGGTCGCTGATGCGGTCGGCGCCTCAGAGCATCTCGAGCTGATCGGGGTCGAGTTCTTCGAGGGGCTGCGCATCGACGCGGCGGACATGGCGGCGACGATCGCCGATGTCGACGCGCAACTGGAGGAGGTACACGCCATCACCGTCGCGTTGACCACCGAGGGCAGGCTCACTGACCCGCTCGTGAGCGCCGGTGGCAGCGCCCTGTTCGACCGCGTCCTCGCCCGGTTTGGGACCGATCGGTTTCGGGTCCTGCTGCGCAGCGGCTGCTACATCTCCCAGGACGGCGGCTTCTACGCCGAGGTCTCTCCCCTTGCGGGGCGCGGTGAGGAGCCCGAACCGCTCGAGAACGCGATCGAGGTGTGGGGGGCCGTCCTCTCCCGCCCGGAGGCGGAGGTCGCCGTGGTCGGGGCGGGACGGCGGGACATGCCCTACGACATCCGGCTGCCGACGCCACGCTGGTGGCGCTCGCGTGACGGACGCCACCAGGTGGTTCTGTCGAGCGCGAGCGTGCTGCGCCTCAATGACCAGCATGCGACGGTGCGACTCGAGCCGGACGCGCCGGTCGCCGTCGGTGATCTCGTCGGCTTCACTGTCTCTCATCCCTGCGGCGCCTTCGATCGCTGGGCGGTGATCCCGGTCGTCGACGACGCTCGGCGGATCGTCGCCGCCGTGCACACGCGTTTCTGAGCGCCCGCTTGGGCGATCCGACGCGGGCCAGAGAGAGCAACGGGGGACGTGCCCTCGAGGCACTCTTCTCCCCTCTCGTCCTCGGCACGTGGCGGGCGAGGGCCCGACCGTGGCCGGCGAGCACACCCGGCCACGCCGGGCCCAGCCGGTGCCGACCCGCGCCTCAGCTCGACCCGAGCGCAGTCTGGACCTCGCCGGGGTGGTCGTGCAGGAGCCCGTAGACGGATGCGATGTCGCGGCCGCCGTAGCCGAGCGCCTCGGCTGTGCTGAGCAGCGCGTCGGCGGTGAGCGCACCGGGGAGCGCGGCGCCGACCCGTGCCGCCTCAGTGATCGCCAGACGGACGTCCTTGTGCAGCAGCGTGACGGGGAACCAGGCGTCCGCGGGCGGGTCGAGCATCAGCGGGAGCCGACCGGTCACCGCCGGAGAGGCGATGGCCGAACCGGTGATCACCTGGGTGACGACGTCACGGTCGACCCCGCCGCGCTCGGCGAGGGCGAGGCTCTCGGCGGCGGCGATCACCTGCATCGCGAGACTGTGGTTGATCGCGAGCTTGAGCACGAGCCCGTGCCCCTGCTCGCCGGCGTGGACGACGTGGCCGAGGTGCCCGAGCACCGCCTTGACGCGGGCGTACGCGTCCGCGGGGCCGCCGACCATCACCGTCAGCTTGCCCGTCTCCGCCTGGGGCAGGCTGCCCGACACGGGCGCGTCGAGCATCGTGGCGCCGAGTGCGGTGACCCGTCCGGCGAGCGCCGCGCTCGCCGGGGGACTGACCGTGCTCATATCGACGTAGACGGCGTCCGCACCCAAGCCGGCGAGTAGCCCGTCCGGACCGTCGGTGACGGCGGCGAGCGCACTGTCGTCACTCACCATCGTGATCACGACCTCCGCGTCCCGGGCGGCCTCGCGGGGGCTGTCAGCCCACGCCAGCCCGTCGGCGATGAGCGCCTTGGCCTTGGACTTCGTACGGTTGTGGCCGCACACCTCGAGCCCTGCGGCGAGCAGGCGGGCGGCCATCCGGCTGCCCATCCCGCCGAGGCCGATCACCGCGACCCGCGTCATCGGCCACACCCCTGCGGCACCCGCCGCGTGAGGTGTGTGGGCTGGCGGGGATACGCGCCGCCGTGGTCGTTCTGCTGCATGGTGGTCTCCTTCCGCGGCCGGGCCGCGCCGAGTCGCTCTCACCGGGGACATACCCGCCCGGAGGCCGGGGTGAACTCACGCGACACCGTCGCGCCGGAGCGGCGAAGAGCCGCAGTGAACCCACGCGATACCCCGGTCGGGCGGGGACACCGACCGCCGGGGCGCGCGGCCGAGCCCCCGAGCCCGCCGGCGGGACGGGGTGTTAGGCGATCGCCGGGTCGATCTCCGCCTCGAGACGCTTCTTCGGGTAGGCACCGATCACGCGCTTGGCCTCCGCCCCGTTCTTGAACACGATCAGGGTCGGGATCGACAGGACGTTGTAGGAGATCGCGGTCTGCTGGTTCTCGTCCGTGTTGAGCTTGACGACCTTGAGCGACTCGCCCTTCTCCCGGGCGATCTCCTCGACGACGGGCCCGACCTGGCGGCAGGGACCACACCAGGGCGCCCAGAAGTCGACGAGGACGGGAACCTCGGACTCGAGGACCTCGGCTTGGAAGTTGTTGTCGGTGACTTCAGAAACGATGCCCGCCATGGTGGGACTCCTCTGTGGTTGCTCGCGGCCTTCCCTTTACTTCATTTAGGATAGTGACCCCGGAGGGGATCGCTGAGATCCTGGCCCGGCATGGGTGCCTACCGCGTCTCTCTCAGCGCCGGTTCGCTCACGACCGAGTCATACCGCACGCTCTGGCTCCAGCAGGCGCTGGAGTCAGAAGTCAACCACGCCGGCAGGCGGCGCCACCTTGCCCCCCGAGACCGAACCGTTCGGAGCCGGGATCGTGCCGGGCGGTGAGCGGAGCCGCGTTCGGAGCCGGGCTCGTGCCGGGCGGTGAGCGGAGCCGGGCTGACGTCGCGATCGTCGCCACCGGCGGTCGACTACTCGCTGTCGGCGCTGCCGTTCTCGGTGCGGCTGTCGGGCCGGCGGCGGCCACGCGCGGTAGGGTCAACTCGGCATGGCCGAACCGAGCCGACAGGACCCGACGAACGCCGAGGTCGCCGATGCCCTCGAGGAGCTCGCGGACCTGTACGAGCTCGACGGCGCGGTGATCCACCGGATCAGCGCCTACCGGAATGCGGCCAAGGCGGTGCGGGGCGCGTCGGTGAGCGTGACCGCGCTCGCCCGGGCCGGCCGGGCGACCGAGCTGGCGGGAGTCGGGGCGACGATCCAGGAGAAGATCCGCGCGCTCGCCGATGAGGGGGAGATCCCCGCCCGGGCGAAGCTCACCGCCAAGTACCCGCCCGGCCTGGTGGCGATGACCCGGCTGCCGGGACTGGGGCCCAAACGGGCGCGGCGGCTCTTTGACGAGCTCGGGATCGACGGCCTGCCCGGCCTGCGCACGGCCGCCATGGAGGGTCAGATCCAGGCGCTGAAGGGTTTTGGCGCCAAGGCGGAGGCGGCGATCCTCGAGGCCCTTGACGCCTATGAGGCCGAGGGGCCGCGCCGGCGGGTACTGCTTGACCGCGCGCTCGCCGTCGGCGAGGAGCTCGTCACGGCGATCGCCGCGCACCCCGCGGCGGACCGGGTCGCCCTTGCCGGGTCGGCCCGACGCATGACCGAGACGGTCAAGGACCTCGACATCGTCGCGACGGCGACCGATCCGGCGGCGCTGACCCGGGCGGCGGCGGCGCTCGAACTCGTCGCCTCCGCCTCCACGCCGGGGGAGAACGCGGTCCGACTGCGCACCCACAGCGGGCTCGAGGTCGACCTGCGAATCGTCGAACCCGATCAGTTCGGCAACGTCCTCCAGCACCTCACCGGCTCCAAGGAGCACAACGTCAACCTGCGCGAGTACGCGGTCCGGCGCGGACTGCACGTCTCCGAGTACGGGATCCTCGACGACGCCACCGGCCTCACCCACCGCTGCGCGACCGAGGCGGAGGTGTACGCCCGCCTCGGCCTCGACTACATCGAACCGGAACTGCGGGAGGGGCGCGGGGAGGTGCGCCTCGCCGCCGAGCACCGCCTGCCCGAGCTCGTCTCCGTCGCCGACCTGCGCGGGGACCTGCACGCCCATACGACCGCGTCGGACGGGACCGCCTCGGTGGCGGAGATGGCCGCCGCCGCCGCGGCGGCCGGGTATGAGTATTTGGCGATCACCGACCATTCCGCGAGCATGGGCTTCGGCGCCGACCTGTCCGCGAGCGCGCTGGCCGAGCACATTACGGCGATCCGCGGGACCGAGGTCGACGGGATCGAGCTGCTGGCCGGCAGTGAGGTGAACATCCTCCCGGACGGTTCCCTCGACTATCCGGATGAGCTGCTCGCCGAGCTCGACTGGGTGATCGCCTCCGTCCACACGTCCTTTGCCCTGTCGGAAGCGGCGATGACCGCCCGGATCGTCGCGGCGATCGAGCACCCCTACGTCGACTGCATCGGCCACCTGTCCGGCCGGCGCCTCGACCGCCGCCCCGGTTACGCGCTCGACCTGGAGGCGGTCCTCGCGGCGGCCGCGGCGACCGGGACGCTGCTGGAGATCAACGCGAACCCGGTCCGCCGGGATCTCTCAGAGAGCTGGGCGGCCGCGGCGGCCGCGGCTGGGATCCTCATCGTGATCAACACCGATGCGCACCGGACCGACGGGTTCGACGTCAACCGCTACGGCGTCGCGACCGCCCGCCGGGCCGGGCTCGGCCCGGCCGAGATCGCTAACTCGCGGCCCTGGCGACAGCTCCGGCGGGAACTGCCCTCCCAGAGGGCTCGCCGCCGGGTGACGTGATCGTGAACGGTCCGTCGGCGGGGCTGACGCCGGCCGCTCGCTCCCGCCGCGCGCGCGGGCCGAACCACTGCAGGTAGGCGAACCAGGTGAACCCGGCGAGGGAGACGAGGATCGCGATCCAGAAGTTGAGGCGCATCCCGAGGATGTACTGGGAGTAGTCGATCCGGATCGTCTCCTCGAAGATCCGGTAGCCCGAGTAGCCGCCGATGTAGAGGGCGAAGATCCCGGGCGCGCGGACCTTGTCGCGGCGCCCGAGCCAGACGAGGAAGAGGCCGAGGCAGATGTCGAAGATCAGCTCGTAGAGGAAGCTCGGCTCAAAGGTCGCGTACCGGCCGCCGTTGAGCTGGAAGGCGAGCGGGACGTGGTAGCCGGCGGGCCAGTCGGGACGGGCGATCCGGACCGCCCACGGGAGCGTGCTCGGCTTGCCGTAGAGCTCCTGGTTGAAGTAGTTACCGATCCGCCCGATCGCCTGGGCGAACAGCAGCACCGGCGCGACGACGTTCATGAACGCGCGCGTCTCGGGCCAGCTGAGCTTGCGCCGGATCCGCCACACCCCGACGGCGGCGCCGAGGGCGACACCGCCCCAGATCCCCAGGCCGCCGTCCCAGATCGCCACCGGCCAGTACCACGGGGCGTGGGAGGGCGGGGTGGTGATGTCGTAGTAGATCCGCCCGCCGACGAGGCCGGCGGGGAATCCCCACCACGCCGCCTCGTAGATCAGCTCGCGACTGCCGCCACGCAGCTCCCACTCGTGCCGGGCGATGACGATCGCGACCGCGACCGCGATGACGTACATGATCCCGTAGAAGTGGAAGAAGAACGGGCCGACGTGAAAGCCGTTGGCCGGCGGGCTGGGGATGTAGGCGAGCAGCGGCACAGGGCCATCCTAGAGATCACCCCGGCCCGGCGGGGATGGGGACGGGGGCGGGCAACGGGATGTCAACCTGAGCGCAACCGGAGTTCGTGCCCGCCGGTCGCGATCGTCGTTGGGGCGGTGACGGTCCCCCTCTGGCGGCCCGCCGGGCGAGCCCTCCGGCTCAGTTCGGTGTTCCCGCCGGGGCGCTGGCCGCGGGCATCTCCACCGGGGTCGCCCGGAAGCCGGGGGTGCGCAGGAGCCGGATCGGCTGCCAGAAGCGGGTCGGGGCGACGTAGAAGCGAACTCCGTCACGGTCCTCGATCGCCTTGATCGCCTGGGGCTGGTGGCGCCAGGCGAAGGCCCAGATGATCATGAAACCGGCGACGACGGCGGGCACCTGGGCGAGGATCGCCGCGCAGATGGCGGCGACCACGGTCGCCCCGAGCAGCGGCCACAGCCGGTTCAGCAGGGTGCGGGCCGGCACGAGTTCGGGCAGGCTCGCCTGGGTCCGGGCGCCCGCCAGCAGCGACCGGATCGGGGCCGTCGCCGCGCCGCCCCGTCCGAGCCACAGGCCGATCCCGGTCGCGGCCACCCACCAGCCGAGGGCGACCCACAGCACCCCGGGGGTGTCGTCGGCGTTGACGGCGATCAGCGTCGCGACAATCAGCGCGCTCGCGGACGCCGCGCTCGCCAGCATCGCGGTCCTCAGGAACTCGCCAAAGCGCACGGCCGCCCTCCGCGCCGCTGCTCACTCACCGGCGGTGAGCGCCGCGAGCACGTCGAGCATTCCCGAGGTTCCGTCGACGACGACGTCGGCCTCCTCACGGATCGCGGCCGGACCGTCCTCGGAGGCGACCCCGACGCACAGGCAGTGCTGGAGGACCCCGTCGCGGCGGAGGGCGCGCAGAGCGGTGAAGGCGTCGAGGTCGGTGACGTCGTCGCCGGCGTACAGGGCGCGGGTGACGCCGCTGCGGGCCACGAGCGCCCGAACCCCGGCGCCCTTGTCGATCCGCACCGGCGGACGGACCTCCATCACCTTGCGACCCCAGTGGATCTCCAGCCCGTCCGCGGCGGCGTGCGCGGCGAGCGCGTCGACGGCCTCCCGGGCGGTCATCTCATCGTCGGCGCCGCGCCAGTGGAAGGCGACGATCGGCCCCTTGTCCTCGATCCGCACCCGGGCGCGGCGCAGCTCCGCGGTGTCGCTGTCACGGCGGAAACGGGCGATCCGGTCCGCCCATCCCTCGAGGGCGGGGTCGAGGACCGCCTCGGTCCAGCCCGGCTCGAGCAGCTCCGCGCCGTGGCTGCCGATGTAGGTGATGATCCCGACCCCGACCATCGCCCGGGACTCGGAGGCGCGCCGGCCACTCACGCAGGCGACGGCCCGGTAGCGGCGGGAGGCGCGCATCAGCAGTTGCCGGGTGATCTCCGGGACGGTCGCCTCGGAGGCGAGGTCGACGATCGGGGCGAGCGTCCCGTCGATGTCGAGCAGCACCGCGACGCTCGCCGGGTTCTCGCGGAAGACCGCGAGGGCGGCGGTCACCTCGTCGGGGGCGCTGAGGCCGCGGGTGGATCCGTCGATCGCCATGTCACCAAGTATGGCGCGGCCCCGGTTCCGGGTGGGCGGGTGCAGCCGCGCTTGCCGCGGCGGCCGGCCGCGCGTGCCGCAGCGGGTTCGACGTCCGGACCGTGTGGACATGGGGCGCGAGCGGACCGGCAGGGGGTCGGACCGGGGTCCGGCGGGGATGCAAAGCGCCGCGGGGTCTGCGAGTCTGCCCGCTGTGGCGGCCAACAGCACTTCCCGGACCCCGCGGCTGGCCCCGGAGAACCGGCGCGAGCAGCTGCTCGACGCGACGATGGCGGTCCTGGCGGAGGCCGGTTTCTCCCACATCACCGTCGAGGCGATCGCCCAGGCCGCCGGCGTCACCCGCCCGGTCATCTACGACACCTTCGGCGATCTCGGCTCGCTGCTGCTCGCCCTGATCGAGCGTGCGGACCGGCGGGTGACCGGCCAGCTCGCGGCGATCCTCGGGGACGGGGTGCCGAGCGACCCGAGCCCCGACCGCTTCTTGATCGACACGATCAACGCGTTCCTCGCCGCCGTCCGGGAGGATCCGAGCTCCTGGCGGCTCGTGCTGATGCCCCCGCCCGGGAACTCGGCCGAGCTGAACTTCCGGCTCCAACGCGGCCGGGGGGAGCTGGCCGGCCGGATCCGGGCGCTGCTGGACTGGGGGCTCCCCGCCCGCGGCGGCCCGCGCGGGCTCGATCACGAGCTCACCGCCCGGCTGTTGGTCGCCATCGGTGAGGACGCGGCCCGGCTGATGCTCGCCCACCCGCGCCGGTTCAGCCCCGACCGGCTCGCCGCCGCGACCATCGACCTGCTCGCGGTGATCCCGCCGACGCCGGCGACCGCACGCGCCGACACGCCGCCGCCGCGTCCGGAGATCGCCCCGCCGGCCCGGATGGAGGAGCTGAGCGCACGCTTCTGCGCCCCGGACCCGCGCCGCCGGGTCCCCCAGGCCGAACGGCGCGAGCAGCTGCTCAACGTCGCCCTCGTGCTCGTCGCCGAGGAGGGGTTCGGCGCCCTGACGATGGAGGCGATCGCCCGCCGGGCCGAGGTCAACCGCGTGGTCATCTACCGCAGCTTCGCCAACCTCGGAGTGCTGATCACCGCGCTGATGCACCGCGAGGATCAGCGGGTCCGGGCGACCCTGGCCGGGCTGATCCCCCAGGATCCGGGCGGGTATGCCGCTGACGAGGTCCTCTTTGACTCCGTCCATCGTCTCCTCAGCGCCGCCTGCGCGTATCCGCTCACCTGGCGGCTGGCCCTGCTGCGACCCGAGAATGCGCCGCGGATCCTGCAGCGGATCGTCAACCGCCGCCGCGCCGCGCTCGCCAAGCGGATCGAACCGCTCGTCGGCTACGTCATCTACGCCGATGCACCGGACACCCCGGGCCATCAGGTTGAGGCGATCGCCCGGATGCTGTTGACGATCGGGGAGGAGATCGGCCGCTTGGCGATCACCGAGCCGGACGCGTTCACCCCCGCTCGGCTGCTGCGTTCGGTCTGGCGGCTGCTCGCGACGATCTCCACCGCACCCGAGCCGATCCCCCGCCAGGGCGGCAGTCCCCACCACACCCCCGGCTCAACGTCGACGCCCCCACCGCCAGCACCGACGTCCCCCTGGACCGCGCCCACGCCGCCCAGCCCGAGCTGACCGACCGGGGCCTGCCCCGGCACGGACGGGCACGGCCCACACCGGCGGGTGAGGCGGCTTTCACCGCGCTGGCGGCCGAACGGAAGGCGACCCTCGCCCGCCGCTCGAGGGCGGGGATCCTGACCGCCACAGCGACCTTGCCGGCTTCCTCTCCCGCCTCGCCAGCGAGCTGGGGCGCAGCCCGGGGCCGGAGCTGCGGTCCGGTGCCGCGCTCAGCGGGGCGGGCGCGCCGACCATCGGATCCTGAGACCGACCCCGCCACGCCGACCCCGCGGCCGCCTCGGCGATCGATGCTACGGCGCCGCTGGCGGCTGGGTCAGATCCCCGAGAAGAGCCTGGGAGTCTGAGAGCACCGACGCGAGGATCTGCTTCGCGACCGCGAGAAGCTGCGAGACACGTGGATCCTTGAGCCGGTAATAGGTGCTCGTACCCTCCCGACGGCTTTCCAAGATCCCAAGCTGACGGAGCGCCGCCAGGTGCTGGGAGGTGCCGCTGGAGTCGAGGTCCAGCCGGACCTGGAGGTCTCCGACCGAACGTTCGCCGTCGACCAGCAGCTCCAGAATCCTCACCCGGACAGGATGGCCGAGAACCCGAAAGAGCTGAGCCTTGGCGACGTAAACCGGGTCCGACCGGACGTGCGCGTGCCCGCGCACGGATTCAACGGCAGCGGTTGGAGGATGAGCGGACGGGCGTGGTTTTGACATAGGTGGATCCGACGTGCCAAGTGGTCCGACTCTACTGCAGCGAACTGGGGGCTCACCCGAGCTCGCCCCCGGTCGACCCAGGACCAGCATCGCATCATATCTCATTAACTTCTAAGTTTCTTAGATACTATTCCCACCAGTGTTCGACGCGCATCCTGAACGTGATCACCGGGCTGGCGACGCTCCCGCCACCAGTGACGCGCAACACTCGGCGCCGCCCGTCGCGCCGCCGAGTGCGCCGACGCCTGGGGCACACCGCAGGTGAGCCCTCCAGCGACCCTGTGTGCCGCCGGGGCGGTGTTGGTGGCCTGCGGTCTCGTCGGGAGCCTGGCAGGCAGGACGCGCTGGGCGCTCCTGCTGGAGGCGTTGGGGATGGCGATGATCGGAGCGGCCGGGGCAGCGGTCCTGTTTGGTGCGGCTGCAGTCGGTGCGCAATTCGGCCGTGGGTTTTCTCCAGCGTTCGGGATCGATCGTCTGAGTGGTTTCTTCCTGTTCATCCTCGGGGTCGTCGCCGTCCCAGCCCTCGGGTGGGCGCGTGGCGCACTGGCCGACACTCCCGGCGCGCGGATGACGGCGGGCGCTCGGATGACGGCGGCGTTGACCGGCGCGTTCTGTCTCTCGCTGGTCGGCCTGGTGATGGCGCGGGATGTCACGACCTTCCTCGGATTCTGGGAGTTGATGACGCTGCTCCCTGCCGCACTCATCCTGATCGGCCGTCACGACGAGCCGGCGCGCAGAGACGTCTTCGCCTATCTGGCGATCACCCATCTCGGTGGGGTCGGCGTGTGGGTGAGCATGCTCGTGCTGGCCGATCACGGCGCGCTCGCTGGTGTTCCCCTTCACGGCGATGGTCTGCGCGGCCTCGTTGCCATCGCGGCAATCATCGGCTTCTGCACCAAGGCCGGCGCGGTTCCGCTGCATTCCTGGCTCCCGCGCGCGCATCCCCTTGCCCCGGCGCAGATCTCGGGGCTGATGTCGGGAGTGATGATCAAAGTTGCGCTGTACGGCCTGATTCGTGTGCTGTTTGAATGGGACGGACCGACGCCCCTGTGGGTGGGATTGACACTGTTGGGCCTTGGGGTGCTGTCAGCGCTGGGCGGAGTGCTGTATGCGCTCTTTCAGAATGAACTCAAGCGCTTGCTCGCGTTCAGTTCGATTGAGAACGTGGGAATCATTCTGCTGGGATTGGGCGCGTCGTTGGTTTTCGCGGCGATCGGTCGACCACAATGGAGCGCGATCGCGTTTGCTGCGGCGCTCCTACACGTGCTCAACCACGCGATCTTCAAGGCGCTGTTGTTTCTCGGAGCCGGGTCGTTCGCCGCCCAAGTCGGCGGTCTGGGTTTGGACGGGCTCGGTGGCCTGCTGCGCAGGATGCCGTGGACCGGTGCGGCATTCATGGTCGGCGCGGCGGCGATCGCGGGTGTCCCGCCGCTCAACGGGTTCATCTCAGAGTGGATGATCCTGCAGTCCCTGCTTCACCTTTCGCTCTTCGGCAGGTTCGGCGTCTCACTCGTGGCCGCCGCGTCCGCAGCGGCACTGGGCGCCACCGCCGCGCTCGCCGTGTTCTGCTTCGTCAAGGTGATCGGTCTCGTCCTGCTCGGGCCACCACGAACGACACGGGCTGACGCCGCTCGTGAAGCGGGCGTCGGAATGCGGTGGCCGCTGGTCCTGCTCGCGTCGCTGTGTCTGCTGCTCGGCATCATCCCCGGCGTGCTGGTGCCGACCCTCGAGCGGCTCCACCATCACACGGGGTTGCTTTCGGTTCACGCGGGAGTCGATCTCCCCGGGACCGGGGGCCTTCCCGCCCTGCCGCTCGCATTGGCGCTCACGCTGCTCACCGTCACCCTCTGGCGCTCCAGTCGCAACGGGCGCGCCGAGCCCACACCAGCATGGACGTGCGGGCAGGCGACCGTGCCGGCTCTCGCCTGGACGTCCGCGGGATTCACAAAGCCACTGAGGATCCTGCTGGAGAACGTGCTGCGTCCTACCCGTGACCTGACGATCGTCCACTCCGAATCAGGAGTCATCCAGGAGTTACGGTATGAGGCTGACGTTCCCCATCTGTTCGACTCGCTGATCTACGAGCCGGTCACGACCGCAGCGCTGAGGATGGCCGGGCGCATCCGGCGGTTGCAGTCCGGGAGTCTGCGAACGTATCTGGTCTATCTCCTGGGACTCCTGATGGTGCTGCTGGCGCTCGTGCAACTGGGAGTTCTCACGTGACCGCCGACCGTGCGGCCGCCGGAGTCATCCAAGTGCTTGGCGGCATCCTTCTCGCCCCGATGATCCCCGGCCTGACCCAACAGATCAAGGCGCGTCTGCAGGGTCGCCCGGGCCCCTCCCCGCTACAGCCCTACCGCGAGTTGCGGCGACTGTGGCACAAGAGCGGCGTGTCGCCCCGTCCACGAACCGTGGTCTATGAGCTGGCACCGTCGCTCGTCACCGCTTCGCTGCTGGTGGCTCTCGTGCTCGTGCCGATCGGAGCTCGATCACCGGACTGGCCGGTGGGGCACGACGCACTGGTGCTCGTCGGGCTGCTCGCGCTCAGCCGGTTCGCCATCACGCTCGCCGCCTGGGACACGGGCGGCGGGTTCGGGCTGATGGGAGCGAGCCGCGACCTCACCTTCACCGTCCCGGCGGAAGGGGTCATGCTCCTGGCGGTGGTGCTCGTGGCAATGCCCGTTCACAGCACCAGCCTCGTCGCACTGAGCCTCGCCGCGACTCGCTCCGGCGTCTGGGGCCAGCCGGCTCACTGGGCGGCACTGCTCGGATTTCTCCTCGTGCTCCTGGCGGAGACTGGCCGCCAACCGATCGACAACCCCGACACCCATCTCGAGCTCACGATGGTGCACGAGGGCCCGTTGCTTGAGTACGCCGGGCGTGAACTCGCGTTCCTGCAGTGGGCGTCCGCAGCACGGCACTGGATCATGGTGGCCCTCGCAACGGAGCTGTTCCTCCCCCAGCCAGGCCCCTTCCTGGCGCGGTTGGGACTGCTGACGGTGGCGCTCCCACTGTGGTGCGTGCTGCTGGCACTCACTGAGACAACCCAGGCGAAGATGCGGATCCTGCAGGTTCCGTTGTTATTGGGTGGAGGCGCAGTGGTGTGCCTGCTCGGTTTGGCGAGCTGGTTCGCGGGCGGTGGGGTGTGAGCCACGCCGTGATCTGGATCGTCGGGCTCAGTGCGCTCGGTGTCGTCGTCGTACGGCGCCGCTCCGTCGCGATCGCGCTCGTCGGACTGCAATCGTTGGTGCTCGGCGCGCAGGCGATCTCACAGGCCGCGGGAGCGTCAACTGTGCTGCTGGTCGCCGGCATCGTTCTGGTCGCCAAGGCCATCGCCCTCCCGGCGCTCCTCGCAGCCGTCGTCTCCCGCACCCGCGAGCCAGGACGGATGGCGTCCGAGCGTCACCCCTTGGCACGGCTGACGGTCGCGCTGGCGGTCGCGCTGGCGGTCGTCGCGCTCATGCCCGACATCGGTTTGGCGCAGGTGGCCGTTGAGCACACCGCCGTCGGGCTTGTCGCACTCGGGATCGCGATCGCCGTCGTGCGCCGCCCCGCCGTGTTTCAAGCCCTTGGCTTTCTGGTTGTCGAGAACGGGATCTATCTTGCCGCGCTCGCCGCCCCCAAGGGTTTCCCGGTGTTCATCGAACTCGGACTGGTGTTCGACCTCGTCGTCGTCGTATCCGTCGCCGGCGCCTTCAGCGCAAAGATCCACGAGGAGTTCGGGACCGGGGACACCTCCCTGCTGGGTGACCTCCGTGACTGAGGGACTCGTCATCGCCGTTCCGGCGCTGCCGGTGGCCTGCGGACTGCTCATCCAGTTCGCGCGCACCCCGCGAGGCGCGGACCGCATCCACCTGCTCGGCGCACTGGTCACCGCAACCGCCGCGAGCCTGCTTGCCATCGTGGCCTTCACCCACAGCGCCGATCCGATACGCGGGACGTGGTACGTCCTCGACGGTGCCAGCGGCGCCTTCCTCGCCGTGGTCGCGGTCATCGGAGTGCTCAGCGCCCTGGTCTCCCCCGGGTACCTGACCGGCACGCAGCACAGCTTGTTCGCCTCCTCCCGGGCACGAACTTGGTACTACCTGGGGTTCCACCTGTTTTGGGCCGCGCTGCTCGCGGTCCCACTGGTTGACAACCTCGCCGTCGCGTGGCTGCTGGTGGAGGCGACCACCGGTGCCTCCGCGCTGCTGGTCGCCTACAGCGGCCGACGTTCAGCCCTGGAGGCGGGATGGAAGTACCTCGTACTGACGACCTTCGGTCTGACCGTCGCGCTGACCGGGATCTTCGTGCTGTACGTCGGCTTGGCACCGCACGGTGGTGTCCTCGGAACGCTGGACTGGCAGTCCATCGCGCGTCATCGCAGCTCGCTCTCCCGGCATGCCGCGCTGCTGGCGTTCCTGTTGATCATCGGCGGCCTGGCGACGAAGATCGGCTGGGCCCCGGTCCACAACTGGCTTCCCGATGCGCACAGCGAGTCACCCCCACCGATCAGCGCGATGCTGTCCGGGGCGCTGCTGCCGACCGTGATCCTCGTCGCCTGGCGAGTCCTGGTCACGCTCGGTCCTGCGTTACATCCCGGGGTCGGGGACGCGATCCTGATGGGCTTCGGGCTGGCGTCGCTGTCGATCGCCGTCCCGTTCCTGTGGCGGCCACTTCCCTGGAAGCGGCTGCTGGCCTACTCGAGCCTCGAGCACATGGGGGTGCTGGCACTCGGTATCGGGTTCGCCAACCCGCTGGCGACCGCCGGCGTCGTGCTGCACCTGGCTGGGCACGCACTCGCCAAGGCACTTGGCTTCTACGCCGCGATTCCCCTGCTGCAGCATCAGGCCGAGGCCGGTGAGCATCCCCCGCGAGGGATCGCGAGGCTCAGCACCGGCACCGCGACGGCCATCGGAGTCAGCCTTGGAGCGCTCAGCGGATTACCCCCCTCACCCCTGTTCTTCAGCGAACTGCTCATCCTGGCCGGCGGGATCGCCGGCGGGCACCTCGTTGTCGCGGTCCTCGCCGCAGCTCTGCTCGCCCTCGGCTTCCTCGGGCTCGCCCACGCGCTCATCGAGGGACTGCTCGGCGGCGAGCAACACCACCGATGGCAGCGCGGACGCAGCGTCCGTGCCGTTGAGCGCCTCGCCTGGGCGATGGGATTTGGCCTGCTCGCATTATCGGCCTGCGCCTACCTGCTGCCTGGATCGCCGGCTGTACGCATGCTGATGGGCGGGCTCACGTGAGCACCCCGCGTCGCCCTTCCGTCGGTGTGCCGGGTTCGCCCGAGATCACACGCGTGCCGGCCCAAGCCTGGCGCCGGGCATGCCTTGACGCGCACGCCCAGGGCGGCCAGTTCGGTGGGCTCTTCGCCAGCCGTCGCGTTCCAGGAGCCGTGCAGGTTCGGGCCCTGTTCAGTACACCCGCCGGCGAGCAGCTGATCACCTGCGAAGCCGCGGAGCGAGGGGTCGACACAATCGTGGACGCCATTCCAGCCGCAGGCTGGGACGAGCGTGAGGCCCATGATCTGCACGGGATCGACTTCGCGGGGCACGAGCCCCTTCGTCCCCTCCTCGACCACCAACAAGCGCTCGAAGCCTGGACGGTGCCGACGTCCGGCCAGGACGTCCATCAGGTCGCCGTCGGCCCGGTCCATGCGGGCGTGATCGAGTCCGGCCATTTCCGCTTCCACGTCGTCGGTGAGCGGATCCTCCACCTTGACGTGCGGCTCTTCTACAAGCGCCGCGGCCTGGAGACCGCGGCGACCGGACGGCCACTCGAGGATGGGATCGCGTACGCGCAACGGATGTGCGCCGCCTGCTCGGTCGCCAACACCGTCGCCTACGTTCATGCCTGTGAGGCGGCGCTCGGGTGCGAACCCGACGAGCACGTGCGCCGCGGGCGCACCATTCTGCTCGAGCTCGAGCGCGTCTACAACCACCTCAATGACGTCTCCGCAATCTGCGCCGGAGTCGGCTTCGCCCCCGGAACCATGGCGTACGCCGCCCTCAAAGAACGCGTCCAGCGCCTCAATCATCGTCTCACTCGACACCGGTTCCTCTTTGACACCGTCAAGCTCGGCACGGGCTCGGTCACCCTCGACCGCGATCAGGCGGCCGCCATGCGACGCGAGCTGGCGACAATCCGTCACGAGCACGACTCCTACTGGCGGGAACTGCGGTTCGTCACCTCGCTCCAGCGCCGGCTTGACGGCGTCGCGACACTCTCGACCGCCGACGCGGTGCGGCTCGGCGCGGTCGGTCCCGTCGCGCGTGCGTCAGGCGTGCACCGCGACCATCGTCACCACAGCCCCCGCCTTCTGTACCACGGATTTGCGGCGGCGGTCGCGCCGACCTCGTCCGGTGACGTGGCGGCGCGAATGAACCAACGCGCACTTGAGCTTCGCCAATCGTTCGACCTTCTGGACGAGCTGCTCTGCCAACCCGCAGCCCACGGCGGGCTGCAACACGTTCGTCCAGTCAGCCCCATCGGTATCGGTCGTGTGGAGAGCCCGCGCGGGGAGACGGTGTGTGTGATCGAGAACGACGGCGGTCGTCTGGCGGCGCTGCACCTCCGCACCGGCTCCTACGCCAACTGGCCCATCCTCGCGCACACGATGGCCGGCGAGCTGCTCCCCGACTTCCCACTCATCAACAAGAGCTTTGAGCTCTGTTACGCCTGCGCAGACCGATAACCGTGTTCGTACTGCTCCACCATCTTCGTCTCCTCCGCCGTGACACAGCCCCGGCATCGTCGCGTGTGCGGGGCTCCCTTGCGCTTCGCCATGTCGACGCCGGCTCCTGTAACGGGTGCGAACACGAACTGACCGCCGCCACCAATCCGCTCTACGACCTTCAGCAATACGGGCTGAACATCGTCGCCTCCCCGCGCCACGCCGACGTGCTGCTGATCACCGGCGCGATCACCACGCGTATGGCCGGACCGCTCCGCACGGCCTACGCCGCGATGCCCGAACCGAGGGTCGTCGCCGCACTCGGCGACTGCGCCCTCGGCTGCAACCTCCTCGGTACCCAGGCAGAGCTCGCCGGTCCACTCGAGACGATCCTTCCGATCGACCTGCGCATCCCCGGCTGCCCGCCGACACCCGCGGCGATCGCGGCGGCGCTCACCGCAGCCCTCCAGCGTCCCCGGCCGGCCGAGGGGTCAGGCCCGCAGCTGTCACCCAGACGCAACTAATCTTCAACTCTTATAAGATTTTGAGAACGTGGTCGGCACGTCGTGTTGACCCTCTGTCGGTCCGAAAGGAGTCTCGATGACGCCCCCAACCCCCAGCGGCACAGACGCGCTCGCCTCACCGGTCATGAACGTGCAGCTGCTCACCTGGGTGCAGGAGACCGCCGAGTGGACGCAGGCGGCGGCGATCCAGTGGTGCGACGGCTCCGAGCAGGAGTACGACCGGCTCTGCCAACAGCTCGTCGACGCCGGAACGTTCACCCGCCTTGCCGACCTCAGGCGTCCGAACTCCTATCTTGCGCGGTCAGATCCGCGGGATGTCGCCCGCATCGAGGATCGCACCTTCATCTGCTCACGCAGCCAGATGGACGCGGGCCCAACCAACAACTGGCGTGACCCGCAGCAGATGCGGCCGATGCTCATGGAGCTGTTCCGGGGGTCCATGCGCGGCCGGACGATGTATGTCGTCCCGTTCATGATGGGCCCAGCCGGATCGGACATCTGCTCCATCGGCGTCCAGCTCACCGACTCCCCCTACGTCGTCGTCTCGATGCGCATCATGGCCCGCATGGGCAGCGCGGCGCTCGCCGCCCTCACTGACGAGGCGAGCTTCATTCCTTGCGTGCACTCCGTCGGCGTCCCACTCCGGGACGGCGTCGTGGACGTGCCCTGGCCCTGCAATCCGGAACAGACCCATGTCGTTCACTTCCCCGAGACCCGTGAGGTCTGGTCCTATGGGTCGGGCTACGGCGGCAACGCGCTGCTCGGCAAGAAGTGTCTGGCCCTGAGGATCGCGTCGGTGATCGCCCGGGATGAAGGGTGGCTTGCCGAGCACATGCTGATCCTCAAGCTCACCTCGCCAGAGGGCGGGGTCAAGTACATCGCTGCCGCGTTCCCATCCGCGTGCGGAAAGACGAACTTGGCGATGTTGATCCCGACCATCAAGGGTTGGAAGGTCGAGACCCTCGGCGATGACATCGCATGGCTGACGTTTGGTGAAGATGGTCGCCTCTATGCGATCAACCCCGAGACCGGGTTCTTCGGCGTCGCGCCGGGGACCGGATACGAGACCAACCCAAACGCCATGGCCGCCATCAACCGGGACACGATCTTCACCAACTGTGCGCTCACAGATGACGGTGACGTGTGGTGGGAGGGCATGACCGACGAGATCCCGAACCATCTCATCGACTGGCAGGGAAATGACTGGAGCCCGGCCGACGGAAAGCCGGCGGCGCATCCGAACGCACGCTTCACGGTTGGGGCGGCCCGATGCCCGGTGATCGCATCCGAGTGGGAGGATCCCACCGGCGTACCGATCGACGCGATCCTGTTTGGGGGCCGTCGAGCAGGCGTCGTTCCCTTGGTACGTGAGGCTTTCGATTGGTGCCATGGCGTCTTTCTCGGCGCAACGATGAGCTCGGAGAAGACCGCCGCCGCCGCGGGAACGGTCGGGGAGCTTCGCTTTGATCCGTTCGCGATGCTGCCGTTCTGCGGCTATCACATGGGTGACTACTTCGACCACTGGCTCACGCTCGGCTCACGCACGGACGCACAGCTCCCGAAGATCTTCCAGGTCAACTGGTTTCGCAAGGACCCCGAGGGTCGGTTCCTGTGGCCCGGGTACGGGGAGAACGCCCGCGTCCTGGCTTGGGTGTTCCGCCGCTGCGACGGACTCGCCCACGCGGAGGAGACGCCCATCGGACTGATCCCCACGCCCGAGGACCTCGACCTGACCGACCTGAAACTCGCTCCCGGCGCGCTCAGGCGGGCGCTGGCCGTCGACGAGGACGAGCTGCGCACGGAGGTGCCGCTGATACGCAAGCACTTCGCTCAGTTCGGCTCGCGCCTCCCTTCCCGGCTTGGGGAGTCGCTCGAAGCGCTCGAGCGACGGCTCACGCGCCGCTGAAGCGGCCGCCCGAGGTCTCGGTGCACCGGCCGGTGACCTTCCGCTTCGGCGATGCCGGAGCGGCGCCTGGATGCGACGGTATCTGGCGTGAGTCGCTCGACCGCGTGCTCACAGATGTCCGCCAAGCGCCCGCGCGCCGGACCGAGCAGGCACCCGGCCCGATGTTCCAGGCCGCAGTCAATGCGGCCGCAGCAGCCTCTGACACCCTCCTCCGTACGTTCGGAACTGCGGATGCCGGGAACGCCGACGCACTCAGCGCTGCGGGCGCGAACGCGAGCGCCGAGCTCATCCTCGCGGTGGCGCCACTGACCGCCCGCAGGACCACGTGCACCGATCGCCGGGCCCAGCTCGGCCAACAGTTGGCTGAGCGCCTCGCCCGGCATGAGGAATCGATCCTCGCCGGTGAACTCACCTACGCCATCCCCACTGAAGCCGGCAAGGAGGCCACCGCGTCCCTCCGTGCCGTGCTCGGGTCGGCGGGCACCGGACACCCTCTGAGCTATGACACCGCCGCGGCGCTCACTGAGCGCGCCATCGACGTGGCGGCACTGTTACTTCTCGCCACATCCAACGTGGCCGGTGCCGGGAACGCTCACGCGCCAGAGCCGAGAGCGGCCGTCCTGGACGCCGCCGTCCACTCCGTCACCGCTGAACTCGCCACGAGAGCGGGCAAGCTCGATCTGCGCTTGCACCCCTGCAATGACGTGACCGCATACCACCTCGCAGCCGCGCTCGACGTGCAAACGGCGCCGGGCCGGCTCGATGCTGTGTCCATCTCGCGTCCCACGGGCGAACGTAGCGCCAGCCATCTCGCCACGGCCAGGGAGGCATGGCTTTCGCTGGCCGCCCACGAGTACGCTGCCGTGCAGGCGCTCGATCAGCGGCTCCGTCGACCGGCGCACGACCCGGCCTTTGGCTCCATCAGGATCGCCCTGCACGAGGGCACGATCAACGTCGTCTGCGGGGCTCGACTCCTGAGTCGCCCCATGTGCTTTGATCATCGCCGGGCATGGGAACACCAGGGCACCGCACTCACCTACGCCTTGGAGGAATACGTTGGGGGTACCCGGGGCGACGCACACAGGGTCGAGCAGGCACAGCTTGTGACGTTGACACGACTGACACGGGCGACCGCGGCCATTGTTCTGCTCGGATGCAACAGCCATTCACTCGAGGTTCCCGATCGGCACGCCAACGGTGACCCGGTCTGAGCCTCGGGCAAACGAACCCAGCCTGGGTCAGGCCGACCACGACGATCGATCCACCGGATCAGTCTCCTGGCCGGCCGGCCCGCTGGGACACATTCGCCGTCCCAGCTTCAGGGGCACTCGACCTCTGACAGCAAGTGGGTGTCCACGTCATAGACGAAGCCGCGGACAACGTCGCGGTACGGAACGAAGCTGCTGCGCCGGACGCGCAGGATGGACTGTCGCACGTCAGCCTCGACGTCAGTGAAAGATTCGATCGCGAACGCCGGCGCGATGCCGGTTGCCTCCTGCAGTTCGGCGCGGAACGCATCGTCACTGACTTTCTGCATGCCACAGTCCGTGTGATGGATGAGCATGATTTCCCGAGTGCCGAGCTTGCGCTGGGAGATCGCGAGTGAGCGAATCATGTCATCGGTGATGACCCCACCGGCGTTGCGCACGATGTGCGCCTCTCCGTTGTGGAGACCGAGCGCTGCGAACACGTCGATCCGAGAGTCCATGCATGTCACGATCACAATCCGCCGCGCGGGCTCCACGGGCAGATGGGCAGGCGCCAGAGCGTCGGCATAGGCCGCGTTGTTGGAAACAAGGTCATCGATCGTGGTGGCCGGGCCGGTGACTGTGGGTTCACCGGCCCGGTCCGGGCGCTCGGGCAGCCCGGGGTCGGCGGGCATCGGCGCGGGGGTGGGTCGGGCGGGGGCGGCGGGGTCGCTCACGGGGTCTCCTTCGGGGCGTTCGTGGTGATCCAGATGCGAATCTGGGCGGTGAAGACGGGGACGGCGGCGGGATCTCTGACGGTGACCTGGACCGGCACCTCCTGGGCGTCGCCGAGCGGCTCGGGGAGGCGGAGGACGGCGTGGGCGGCCATCCGGCCCCGCGCCTTGGCGAGGTAGTCGACGCTCATTCCCTTCGGGATCCAGCGGTAGCCGTCGGGGACGGTGGCCTCGGCGACGGCGCCCATCGTGTACTCGGCGAGGTTGCACAGCGCGATGGCGTGCACGGTCCCGAGGTGGTTGGACACCCACGGGGCATGTCCCATCTCCGCCCGCGCCTCCCCGGGAGCCACGGCGGTCACCCGGGCGGGGATGGTGAGGAAGTAGGGGGCGGCGGCCTGGTAGGCGATCGAGAACACCCGGCGGCCGAACGGGAGCCCGTCGAGACGGTCATAGAGGCGGATGAGCGGTGACGAGGCGGGCACGCGGGCGGGATGCTAGAGCGGTTCCCCGCGACGGCGCTGTGACGGGCGGGGCGGGGCGGCGTCCGGCGTGCGAGCGGCGTGTGAGCGGCGTGTGAGCGGCGTCCGGCGGGCGGCGGCGGCGGCGGGCGTGCAAGCGCTGTCCGGTGGGCGGCGTCCGGCGGGCGGGTGGCGGGCCTGCGGCGCTCCACTCACAGACCGACCGCAGGTGTATACCTATGTGTATGCGGACGAACATCGACATCGACGACGAGCTGCTCGCCGAGGTCCGGCGCCTGACGGGCATCGCCACCAAACGGGAGGCGGTTGACTTCGCCCTCCGTGAGGTGGTGGCACGAGAGCGGCGCCTCGGTCTGCTCGATCTGCGGGGGAAGGTGCACTGGGAGGGAGATCTCGTGCGCTCCCGCGAGGGACACGGGCCGGAGTGATCGTCGTCGACACGAGTGTCTGGATCGACGTCCTCAACGGAACCGAGACAGGCCCGGCGCGCACCTGTATCGCGCTGATCGGAGCCGGTGAGCCGGTGGCACTGACCGACATCGTCTTCTGCGAGGTGCTGCAGGGGCTGCGGACCGACCGTGAGGTGGCGGCGGTCCGCCACCACCTTGAGGCGTTCCCGGTTCTTCGGCTCAGCGCCCTCGACGACTTCGCGCTCGCGGCCGATCTGTACCGCAGCGCACGCCGGAGCGGGGTCACGATCCGTAAGACGCTCGACTGCCTGATCGCCGCCCCGTGTGTGCGGGCCGACGTTCCCCTGCTGCACGCCGACCACGACTTTGACCGTCTCGCGACCTGCACGGCGCTGCGCATCTACCGGGGCTGAGAGATCGCCGGCCCGCTCGGCTCCGGCGGCGTCCGGGTCCGATTGTCGGCCCTCGACGCCGCCTCAAACGACCCAAATCGCGCATTTCCGCACCGGCGGGCGGGCGCGAGCACGATTGGGTGCCCCCAGCGACCCAAATCGTGCCCAGCCCCGCCGGGAGGAGCACTAGGGCACGATTTGGGTCGTTGCCGGCGGCCGGCCGGCCGTGCGATCCTCCTGGTCATGTCCACAAGCGCCCTCACGGGCCACTGCAACTGCGGCGGAGTCCGGTTCAGCCTCAGCGAGGTCCCGCCCCGCGCCGGCTACTGCCACTGCACCCGCTGCCAGCGCCGCACGGGTGCCGCCGCGTCCGCCCAGGCGCGGATTGATGCCGCCACCCTGACCATTGACGCCGGCGAGGAGCTCCTGCGCGGCTGGCGCCACCCGGACGGGGGCTTTGAGAAGCTGTTCTGCTCTGTCTGTGGCTCGCACCTGTTCTCCCGCCTGCCGGAGGACCCCGCTCAGATGGGCGTCCGCCTCGGCGTGATCGACGGCGACCCGCAGGTCCGCCCGAGCTTCCGACAGTTCACCGCCGACGCGGCCGTGTGGGAGCCGATCCCTGAGGACGGGCTCGAGCGCCACCCCGGACCAGCGCGCTGAGACGGTCGTGATCCCCGTCCCAGGGTGGGGGACGGCGCAGACGAGGCGTGCCTCGCCGCCCGGAGGAGCCCACCCCGCCCGGAGAAGCCCACCCGATGATCTCCACCGCCGGCGTCAGGCTCGGACCGGCGCCCGCTCGGGGCCGGCCGAAGATGAGGGTGCCCCGTTCCGTGATCCGGCCGGCGTCCAGCAGTTGCACGCTGACCTGCAGCCGGACCTGATGGGTGAGCAGCCTCCGTCCGAGACGATCGAGCGGGATCCGCAGCATCACCAGCGCGACGCGCCCGTCGACGCGGACCCGTCAAGGCGTGCCCGCGCGCGGCTCGAGCCACCCTGACCGCGGTGCCGGCGTCCGCCGTGGACTGGGGCGTGACCAACCCTCACCGTCCCATTGCCGTCGACGGCCACGCACAGGCGCGAGGAGGGGCACACGGCCACCTGCAGATCGGCATTGGCCACCCGTGGCCCGATGACGGGCCGCGGGTCCTGTGGGTCGAAGGTGATGGCCGACACACCGTCGGTGGCGATGCACTGCCGGCCGGTCGGGCAGGCGAGATCGCCCGTCAGGGGCGCGTTCGCGTCGATGGTCGTTCCCTGACCCGGGGGAGCCGTTGACAGCGGATCGAAGGTGAGCGCCGCGGTCGTACCGATCGCGGTGCACTGCCGGGGGCCCGGACAGGCGACGCCAAGCGCGCCTGGAAACGGTGAGGCCACCGGGCGCCCGGGCGATTGCGGGTTGAAGCTGACCCTGCTGTTCAGTGAGATGGCGACGCACTCCCCCAACGTCGGGCAGGAGAGATCACCCGAGTCCTGGTAGGGAAACGGGTCGTTGGGGTCGACGCTGACGGGAGCGGCAACTCCTGGCGCGGAGGGATCGAAGGTCAGCTCCTGACCGCCGTCGGTCAGGGCGGTGCACTGCTGCTCGGTCGGGCAGGCGAGCGCGCCGGTCAGGCTCCCACCACCCGGCGGCGGCGGGGGCAGCAGCGGATGCCAGACCGGGCGGGGCGCGCCGGGGTTGAAGATCACCTCCCCAAGGGCGTTGACGGCGAGGCAGAGGCTCGGCGCCGGACAGGCGAAACCGAGCAACGAGGCCGTGCCGGTGCCAAAGGATCCGTGCCGCACCCGCTTGGGCGCCGCCGGGTCAAAGCTGGCGATGACGAGGAGCTGATGAGCGAACCCGTCGATCTCTGGAATGCCCATGACCGTGCAGCGGGAGCTGACCGGGCAGGCCACGAACATTCTGTAGTCGTTGCCAGAGTGTGAGCCACTGACGGCGGGAAGGACCCTGAATGGCCTTCCCCAGCTCAGTCCGGATGCCGCCGCCCCCGGTACCGGCAGCACAAGCGCGAGCAGCACCCCCACCAGGGCTGATGCTCCGCGGGCGAGCTTCATCGGCAGAACCGGAGTCGGGGTGCGGCCGGTGTAACGGTGGCGCGGGGGTAGCCGAGAACGGTGCTGATGACATGTCCGGTGGGCAGGACGATGCGCTGGGTGAAGGTCAGGTGGGTACGGCGGGAGTCGACGGCTGAGATCAGCGCCCGGCCTCCCGGGTAGGGAACGGCCCTGGTCAGACGGACGGTCCGTCCCCGCCAGACGGGAGCGGCGTAGCGGCCGGTCGCGCCGGCAAAGGACGCCCCGAGCCTGAGCGTGCCGACGCTCAGCGCGAAGAAGCACGTGTGGCGGGCGGGTGTGCCGAACGCGGCGAAGGCGCCGTCGATACCTCGGACGCGCTCGCCGACCACCTCGGCGGGAATGCGATGGCAGACCCCCGCCGCGTGGCACGGCGGGGGTATCAGCTCGTCGCGGTACCAGACGACATCCCCGGCGTGCAGGGCGACGAACATGCTCTCCCGCGTCCAGCTGTACCCCGGTGCGAGGCTGTCCTCGTAGTAGCGGAACTGGAGGTAGGAGGTGCTGCCCTCCTGGTCGTTGAGCTCGATGTAGCCGCTCTGGTGGTAGCTGACGACCTTGACGCTGAGATAGGCCCGGACCTCCGCGCGGGCCAGCGCCACCGCCTGCGGGTTGCCGCTCACCGGCGCCCCAGCCCACGCCACCCCGGCCACAGCCGCACCCGCACACAGGGCCAGGCCGAGCAGCCCCGCTCGGCGCCCGAGCAGCGCCACCCGGACTCGGCCGACGATCGCCAGCAGCCGGAGCGGCGAGGCCAGCTGCCGCCCTCCCCGCGAGCTCCTTGACGTGCCGGTGCCGCCGGTCCCGGCGGCGTGATCCCCCGAGCCCGTCATTGGGAGTACTGGACGCCGTGGAAGGTGAGCAGGCGCGCGCCGGGGCCGCTGCAGCGACCGGGGCCTCCGAGCACCACCTGCCCGTCGAACGTGACGGCACGGCGGACGAAGACGCAGCGCACAGTCAGTGAACCCGTTGTGATGACCGCATGTCCGCGGCCGCTGCCGCTGCCGTAGCGCAAGGAGAGCTTCGCCAGGATGCTGCGTGTCTGGGCACAGCTCAGCTTGCGAGCCCGCAGATCGCTGAAGGCGTTCAGGTTGCGTTGGAAGCGCACCGGAGGACAGGAGCGGCTGCGTGGCGGAGGCGGCTTGTGCGACCCCCGGGCGGCCACGGCGGTCAACCTGATCTGGTCGACCTGCGCTCTGACCGTCGCCCCGGTGCCGACGGGGCACATCACCAGGGCGGTCAGGGCGGTGGCGATCACCACGGTGACCCTGGGACCGGTCCTGCCTCTGAGTCGCAGCCCGTGGCCCGTGCCGCGCCCGGACGCGGCGTCGTCGGCAAACGTGTGGACGTGACCTGCCTGATCGGCGTGCATGGCATCTCTCCGTGACGTGTGACCGGGCGCCCGAAGGACGGCCCGTCGGTCAGCTCCGAGCATCGGGCCTCGCGCTGCGGGTGGTCAAGGCGTGTCCGAGAACCTCGGACGAACCCGGACACCCCCTGCCGGGGCCTCGCGCGCCGACGCCACGGCTTGCCCGCCGTCGACCCCGGGAATAGACTCGCGCTTTCGGACCGCGACTGGGCGATGGGGCCACAGGAGATCACGAACCGCGAGCAGCTGGCCGCCGCTTTGAGTGCGCTGCGGGAGGCACGCGGTCTGTCAGTGCGAGAGCTCGCGCGGCGGCTGGCGATGCCAACGGCGACCGTCGGCGACTACGTCAGCGGCCGGCACCTCCCCGGCCCGCGCCAGCTCGAGCTCTACACCGCGATCCTGCGTGAGTGCGGGGTGCCAGGGGACGCGGTCCCGGCGTGGATCGATGCGCTCCTGCGGGTACGCCGCGGCAGTGACGGACGCCACGCGAGAGGGCCCGCCCCGTACCGTGGCCTGGAGGCCTTCGACGTCCAGGATGCCGCCTGGTTCTTTGGCCGGGAGGCGATCACCCGCGAGCTGCTGGGGCGGCTGCGCGCGATGCTTGCCACCGACGCCGGCCCGTCGGCGTGGCCGCTGCTGCTCGTCGGCCCGTCCGGGTCGGGAAAGTCGTCCCTGCTGCGTGCCGGTCTGGGCGCCCAGGTGGCGGCGGGCGCGCTTGGCCCGGGCTGGGAGCTGAGCGTGCTCACGCCCGGCACCTGGGACGCTGGCGCCCCGCTGTCGCCCCCGGGTGAGCGTGATCATGAGCGGCGGCGGCTGGTCCTGGTCGACCAGCTCGAAGAGCTGTTTGGCCTCCCTCAGCCTGTGCGTGAAAGGTTCCTCGCCAAGCTTGGGCACCTCCGGCCCCCCGGCTCGGCGACGGTGGCGGCACTGCGCGCGGACTTCTATGCCGAGGCCGTCGCCGAGCCGGCGCTGTTTGGGGCCGTGCGCGACTCCCAGCTGCTGGTCGGACCGCTGACCCGCACGGAACTGCGAGCGGCGATCGTCGAACCGGCCCGGGCGGCCGCAGCCGCCGTGGATGAGTCGCTCGTCGAACTGCTGCTGTCTGAGATGGCCCCAGCGGAGGCGAACGGCCCCGCCCACGCGGCCGGCGCGCTGCCGCTGCTCTCCCACGCGCTGCTGAGCACCTGGGAACGCTCCCCGCACGCGCGCCTCGGCGTCGAGGACTACCGGGCGGCCGGCGGCCTGCTCGAAGCCGTCAGCCACAGCGCAGAGAGCGTCTATCAGGCTCTCACCGCCGGCGAGCAGGAGCTGGCGCGACGGATCTTCTGCCGGCTCGTGCGCGTCGAGGACGACGGACCGCTCACGCGGCGCCGGGTCGCCCGGCGCGAGCTGGCCGAGCTCGTTGCGGAAGCGGGCCAGGACCCCTCACCCGGACCGCTGGAACAGCGGCGTCCCGACGTGCTCGAGCGGTTCATCGCCGCGCGTCTGCTCAGCGCTCAGGAGGAGACCGTGGAGATCAGCCATGAGACGCTGATGGTCGCCTGGCCCCGGCTGGCGGAATGGCTCGTCCGCGACCGCGCGGGGCTTCGGCTCCACCGCGCTCTCACCCGGGCATCGAACACGTGGGCCGAGACCGGCGAGGATGATGGGGAGCTGTTGCGCGGCGCGCGGCTGTCAGCGATCGCCGATTGGGTGCAGGAGGGCGATCATCGCGGGGAGCTGAACGCGACCGAGCGGCGTTACCTCGACACCTCCCTCGCCCGGGCGCAGGCCGAGCGTGCCGCCGAGCGGCGCCGGCTCGTGCGGGCCCGTCAGGCCGCCGGGCTGATCGGAGCGCTCGCCCTCCTCGCGGTCGCCCTCGCGGTGGTTGCGCTGAGTGCCCGCCGGGCGGCGCTGAACGCGCGCGACCGGGCGCTCTCACGGGAGGTTGCGGTGGAGTCGGCACAGATCGGCCCGGCCAACCCCTCCCTCGCGATGCAGCTGGCGGTCGTCGCCTTCGGGATCTCCCCCACGACCCAGGCCAGGTCGACGCTCATCGACGCGACAGCCGGACCGATGCCCTCCCGTCTGCTCGGCCCGATCGGGCTGACCGGACTCAGCTCAGACGCCGGCGGGCATCTCTTCAGCGTGCTGTCGGTGGCCAGCGGACAGGTTCGCCTGCTGGCACTCCACAGCACCGGCCTGCGGACCGCGGGCCCCTTCCCGGGGGGCCCGCCGGGAACGGACACGGTGGCGCTCAGCGGTGACGGCCGGCTGCTGGCCAGCGGCGCGCCGTCCGGCGCCGTGGAGCTGTGGCGGCTGTCCGCGCACCGGGGGGCGAGGCTCCTCGCGAGACTGTCGGTGAGCGGCGGGGTCAACGACGTCACCTTCTCACCCGGCGGTGGACGCCTCGCCGCAGTCGGTGACGGCGGCGCGGTGCGCCAGTGGCCTCTGGGACCCGCCGGCGAACCAGGGGCGCCGGTCACCCTTGACCTGCCCGGCCACCCGAGCCTTGACGCGGTCGCCTACTCCCCGACGGGACGGGACCTCGCGGCGGCGGGCGCCGCCGGCACTCTCGCGATCTGGACCCTGGGCCGCTCCGGACCGCGACTGATCACGCGCGTCACGGTCGCCCCGACGCAGCTGACCGCGCTCGCCTTCAGCCCGGACGGGTCGACGCTCGCCGCCGGCGCCCACGATCTCACCGTCTGGCACTGGCGGCTCGGAGCGAACGGGGTCCCGCGGCTTCCCGGCCGCCCGTTGCACGGCTTTGCCAACTGGGTCGACTCGCTCACCTTCAGCCATGACGGGCGGTTCCTCGCGGCGGGCTCCTCCGACAACACGATCCGGATCTGGCGGACCGGCTCATGGGCGCCGGAGGCGACCCTGGAGGACGTCTCCCCCGTCGACGGCCTCGCCTTCACAGCCGGTGACCGGGCACTCGTCAGCGTCGATGAGAACGGCACCACGCGGCTGTGGCCGCTTCCACCCCCCGGCGCGGACGTCACGATCGGACCGCCCTACACGATCGACTACACCGCCAACGGCCGCGAGCTCACCGCGATCACCGGCGGACCTCACGGGCAGGTGGAGATCTGGAACACCGCCGATTCCTGGCGGCCACGACGGGTCGGGTCGATCACGATGCCACGCAGCTTCGGCCCGGTCGCCGCCGTCGGGGCGATGACCCCCGACGGACGGCTGCTGGCGGTCGGGGATGTCGCCGGTGACGTGCAGGAGTACCGGCTGACGGCCTCCGGGCACGCCCGGACGGTCGGGCCGCTGATCACCGGCGCTGAGCCGCTGATCGAGCAGATCGACTACAGCCCGGATGGGCGGTTGCTGTCGGTCGGCGATGATGGCGGGCGTGTGCGGCTCTACGACGTCGGCGATCCGGCACGCCCGCGCCTGCTGTCGGTGCTTGACCGCCCGGGCCGTTCGGGGCCGGTGCTCGGCGTCTCCTACAGCCCGAACGGTCGCCTGATCGCCGTCGGCTGCGCCGACGACCGGGTGTGGCTGTGGGACATCGCCGATCCCGCCCGGCCGCGACGGCTCGCGGTGCTCGGCGGCTTTCACTCCGCCGTCTACAGCACCGTCATCTCTCCGGACGGGCGGACGCTGATCGCCGGCGGTGCAGACGACACCGTCCGGCTGTGGAGCATCGTCGCCCCGGCCCACCCCCGGTCCCTGGGCCCCCCGCTCACCGGTCCCGGCGACAACGTGTACCAGGTCGCCGTCAGCCCCAGCGGGCTCACCCTCGGCGCCGCCACGACCGGCGGGCAGGTCTGGCTGTGGGGCCTCCGGGACCGGCGCCGTCCGCGGCTGCTCGCCACGCTTGCCGCAGCCCCCGGCCTGCTCTATGACCTCACCTTCAGCCCCGACGGGCAGACGCTCGTGGCGGGCAGCAGCACCGAGCGGATGACCTTCTGGCACTACCGTCCGGCGGCCGCGATCGCCCGCATCTGTGTGATGGCAGGCGCACCGATCACCCGCGTCGAATGGAGCCGCTACGTGCCCGGCGCGCGCTACTCACCACCGTGCCGCTGACCCGGCCCGACGATCGTCCTGGGGCAGGCCAGGACGGCCCTCAGGAGGCCGGCTGGAAGGAAATCCCCGCCCCGGCGACGGCGAGGTAGCGGTCGGCGGCCGCGGCCAGCGGGGTGCCGAGCAACGTCGAGGAGTTGGCCGCCTTGTTGAGAAGTCCGACGTTGCCGGACTGATCGAACCACGGGCCGCCGCTCGCGCCGGCCTGGTAGTCGAAGCAGCCGCTCAGCTGTCCGAGACGTGCCGCTCCGACGGGATGGGACGAGGCGACCCCGGCGCACCAGACCCGCCGGGCGGCGTATTGACAGTTGCCGTATGACGGCGACGACACGGTCATGCAGGCGCGATCATTGAGCGGCGGTTCGCTGTCGCTGACGATGGGATACCCGACCGACCACCAGCGCCGGTGCAACGCGGCGGCCAGCCCGTGCGCGGTGGTGAGTGAGGGCACCCAGCCGCCCGTGCCGGGATCGCGGCGGTTGCCGAGCACGACGGCGAGCTGGAGCGACTCGCCGACCCCGTTCAGCCCGACGCGAAGGAAGCCGAAGTCGAGTCCGGCGTTGCGGCGGAACGCCGGATCGAAGTGGGCATCGGCGCCGGTGGCCCTCCACACCCCGACCGGATTCTCGCCACAGGCCAGGGTGGGACAGACCGGGCCGGTGTGATCGGGCGCAAAGGCAAAGCGCGTCAGCGGTGTCCCGGTGAAGGTCTCCAGGCAGTGGGCGGCGGCCACGATGACACTCTCGTTGTCGCTGTCGACCACCGTGGCGGTGCAGGGAAAGAACGGTGACTTCGGGCCCGGGGTCGTGCCAACGAGCGTGCCGACGACGGCACGGACCTTGGACTGACGCCAGGCGTCCGGGCCACTGCCGGCCAGCACAGGGGGGCCGCTGGCGATGAACCCGAACGCGCTGCCGCAGTAGTTGCGCAGCCGTGCCGGCAGCTTCTCAGAGAAGGAGACGGCGCCCGAGGCCGTGTCCGGACCGACGAGGCGACCGGTGATCGCGATGCTGGCCGGGTAGGAGTCGATCGTGGTGGAGACCCCGGCGCGGAACGATCCGTCCGGGGCGACCGGAACGGTCCCCCGAAAGCTGAGGTTGTCCAGATGGGAGAGGTTGCCGTCGACGCTCTCGTCACAGCCGAGCAGGGACAGGTGCACATCCCCGATCGCGCGGCGGTGGAACGAGGTGAACCCGATCGCGCCGAAACTCACGGGATGGTGAAAGATCCGGTTCGTCCGGGTGACCGCCAGCAGGCCGGTGAAACGGACCGACGCCGGTCGCGCGACGGCCACGCGCGGCCGGCTCTGTGCCCTGGCGCCCCCCGGTCCGGACAGGGCTGCCGCCAGCACCAGGAGGAGCAGGAACGGCGCGAGGGCGGGACGTGTCGTCTGGTTCCGCACCCGGATACACACCCTGGATTTGGGCACCTTTGACACAGTAGACCTGCCATCACCGTCGGTCAATCCGACCCTGATGCATCGCCCTGCCCGGCGCGTATCGAGCAGCGCCACGATCCACTGCACGACCACCTGAGCGGCGCGCCTACAGGGTCGCCGCGAGGCGGGAGGCCTGCTCGATCGCCCGTTTGGCGTCCAGTTCGGCGGCGACGTCGGCGCCGCCGATGAGGTGGACGCTGACCCCGGCGGTGCTCAGCGGCTCGGCGAGCTCGCGGCGGGGTTCCTGCCCGGCGCAGATGACCACGTGGTCGACCTCGAGCAGGCGGGGGCCCTCCCCGGCGACCTGGAGGTGCAGGCCGGCGTCGTCGATCTTCTCGTAGGTGGCGCCGGGGATGAGGTGAACGCCCTTGTGGGCGATCGAGGCGCGGTGCACCCAGCCGGTCGTCTTGGCGAGACCGGACCCGAGCCGGCCGCTGCTGCGCTGACAGAGCCACACCTCCCGGGGGGAGGGGGCCCCGTGGCGTTCGGTGAGCCCGCCGGGGTGGGTGACCGGGTCGGCGACCCCCCACTCGGCCATCCACCGCTCCCGGTCCAGGGTCGGGGAGTCGGTGTGGGTGAGGAACTCGCTGACGTCGAAGCCGATGCCGCCGGCGCCGATCACCGCCACCTTCGCCCCCGCCTCCGCGGACCCGTCGAGCAGCGCGTGGTAGGAGATCACCTTCGGGTGGTCGATCCCGGGGATCTCCGGGGTGCGCGGGGTGACCCCGGTGGCGAGGATGACCACGTCATAGCCGCCGCCAAGCTCGTCCACGTCCGCGGTGACCCCGAGGTGGACCCGCACCCCGAGCCGGCTGAGGCGGGTCTCGAAGTAGCGGACCGTCTCGGCGTACTCCTCCTTGCCGGGGACGCGGGCGGCGAGGTTGAACTGCCCGCCGATCCGCGCCTCCGCCTCATAGACGGTGACGGCGTGGCCGCGCTGGGCGAGCACCGTCGCGGCCGCCATCCCGGCCGGGCCGGCGCCGACGACGGCGATCAGCTTCGCCTCACCGGAGGCGACCGGCGGGTAGGTGAGCTCGGTCTCCCGGCCCGCCCGCGGGTTGACGAGACAGGAGGCCCGGCGGTTCGCGAAGGTGTGGTCGAGGCACGCCTGGTTACAGGCGATGCAGGTGTTGAT
This sequence comes from Conexibacter sp. DBS9H8, assembly GCF_023330685.1. GTDB lineage: Bacteria > Actinomycetota > Thermoleophilia > Solirubrobacterales > Solirubrobacteraceae > Palsa-465. The sequence continues at coordinate 994,564 of NZ_CP097128.1, read as the reverse complement.
CTCCTCGGCGCGACCGGCGGCGGCCTTGGCGACGAACTCGGGGTCCGCCAGCAGCGGCCGGGCCATCGAGATGAGGTCGGCCTGGCCGCCGGCGAGGATCGACTCGGCCACCTCCGGGGTGTTGATCCGGTTGGAGGCGATCACCGGGATGGAGACGGCCTCACGGAGCTTGCCGGTCACCCAGCTGAACGCGGCCCGCGGGACGGAGGTGACGATCGTCGGGACCCGTGCCTCGTGCCAGCCGATCCCGGTGTTGAGGATGCTCACCCCGGCGGCCTGGAGGCTCTGGGCGAGCTGGACGGTCTCATCCCAGCTCTGGCCGTCGGGGATCAGGTCGAGCATCGACATCCGGAAGATGACGATGAAGTCCGGGCCGACCGCCTCCCGGACGCGGGCGGCGATCTCCACCGCGAGCCGCTGGCGGTTCTCGGCCGACCCGCCCCAGTCGTCGTCACGGCGGTTGACGTGACGGGAGAGGAACTGGTTGATCAGGTACCCCTCCGAGCCCATGATCTCGACGCCGTCATAGCCGGCGGAGCGGGCGAGGGTGGCGGTGCGGGCGTAGGCGTCGATCGTCCGTTCGACCGCGGCGGCCGACAGCGCGCGCGGCCGGAACGGGCTGATCGGCGACTTCACCGCGGAGGAGGAGACACACAGCGGCTGGTAGCCGTAGCGGCCGGCGTGGAGGATCTGCAGGGCGATCTTCGCGTCGTGGGCATGGACGGCGTCGGTGATCTGACGGTGCGTCTTGGCGGCCCCGTCGGTGGCGAGGCGCGAGCCGAACGGGGACAGCCACCCCTCTCGGTTGGGGGCGAAGCCGCCGGTGATCGCCAGGGCGATCCCCCCGGCGGCCCGTTCGGCGAAGTAGGCGGCGAGCTGGGGGAAGTGGCTGGCCCGATCCTCCAGGCCGGTGTGCATCGACCCCATCACGACCCGGTTGCGCAACGTCGTGTGCCCGAGGTCGAGCGGGGCGGTGAGGTGCGGGTAGGGTCCGGTCGCGCTCATCGCGCCGGGATCCTAGCGGCGCACCGGTCAGGGACGCAGGCCCTCAAGACCGTGCTCGAGCACCCCCTTGACCGCCGCGTCGACGGCGTTGAGCCGGTAGAGGGCGACCGCTTCTGCGGACTGGAACCGGCCGCCGGGCGCGCCGGAGGGCCCGTGGTGGGTGAGCAGGCAGTGCAGCAGCGCGAGCTGTCGGTCGGCGGCGAGGGCGGTGAAGGCCGGGCGGGCGGAGAGCAGCTGCTGGCCGAGGACGAGGTGGCCGAGGACCCGGCCGGCGTCGGTGAGGCCGATCTCCGCCCCGTAGGTGAACTCGGCGGTCCGGCCGAGGTCGTGGACGATCGCCGCGGTGAGCAGCAGATCGGAGTCGAGCCGGCGGTGCAGGTCCGCGGCCTCGCGGGCGAGGGTGGTGACCGCGACGGTGTGCTCGAGCAGCCCGCCAAGGTAGGCGTGGTGACCCGCCCGCGAGCAGGGTGCCAGCCGCCACTGGGCGCGCAGCTCCGCGTCCGCGAGCAGCTCCTCCAGCAGCGCCGCATAGCCGGGGTCGAACACCTCCCCGGCGAGGTGCTCGAGGAAGCCGTCAAGCTCGTCCCGGTCGCGGAAGGCGACGGGCAGGAATGCCTCCGGCGCGGCCTCGGCCCGGTCCCCGGCGGCGGCGATGTCGGCGACCTCGACGACGAGCTGGTCGCGGAAGCGTTCGACCCGGCCGCGGACGCTGACGAGGTCACCGCGGTCAAAGCGGCCGCCGAGCAGGTCGGCGTCACGGAAGGCACGGGCGGGCACGGTGCCGGTCTGGTCGCGCAGCTCGAGGGCGAGGTAGGGCGAGCCCGTCCGGGTCATCAGCCGGTCCTTGCGGACGCAGGCGAACACGCCGTCGACCTCATCGCCGGCCCGCAGGGTGCTGATCGTCGCCGCGGCGCTCATCTCAGCCGCCATCATCGCGCACCGCCGGGACGGCGCCGGCCCCGCAGGGACCTCCAGGCCATCCTGTACGGTGAGAGTATGCATCCGCTGCAATGGGAATACCGTCCCTCCGGCCTGCGCGCCCCCGCGCTCGTGTGCGCCTTCAAGGGCTGGAATGACGCAGCGGATGCCGCCTCCTCGGCGGTCAGCTTCGTCGGCGAGTCGCTCAAGGGCCGCCGCTTCGCCGCCGTCGACCCGGAGGAGTTCTACGACTTCCAGGCGACCCGGCCGCGGGTGAAGATCGTCGACGGGGACACCCGCTCGATCGAGTGGCCGACCGTCGAGGTGTACGAGGTCAAGGTGCCCCGCGCCCCGCGGGACCTGATCCTGCTGATCGGCCCCGAGCCGTCGTACCGGTGGCGGACCTTCACGGAGGTCGTGATCGAGCTCGCCGAGACGCTCGACGTCCAGCTCGTGGTGACCCTCGGGGCGCTGCTCGCCGACGTGCCCCACACCCGTCCGGTGCACGTCACCGGGTTCGCCACCGACCCCGGCCTCACCGAGCGGCTTTCCCTGCAGCGCTCCTCCTATGAGGGCCCGACGGGGATCCTCGGCGTGCTCCAGCACGCCTGTCATCAGACGGGGCTGCCGTCGGCGAGCATCTGGGCGGCGGTCCCCCACTACATCGCCGCGAGCCCGAACCCGAAGGCCGCCCTCGCGCTCGTCCGCAAGCTCGAGGGGATGGTCGGCGTCGCCGTCGACGCCGGCGAGCTGGAGGTCGCCTGCGCGGACTATGAGCGCCAGGTCAACCTCGCCGTGCAGTCGGACCCGGACGTGCAGGCGTTCGTGGAACGGCTCGAGCAGGCCTCCGGGGATGACGCGGAGGAGGAGCCGTTCCCGATGCTGTCCGGGGACGCCATCGAGCGGGAGCTGCAGCGGTTCCTGCGCCAGCGCGGCGGCGATCCGCCCCGCGGCGGGCACTGACCCCCCTCAGCGCTCGGCCGCCGGACAGGTGAGCCGGTAGTCACAGAACCCGCAGGCGGCCGTGGACGGGGTCGGCTCGAACTCCTGGGCGAGGATTCCCTCGGCGACCTCGACCGCGACGGAACGGATCCATTCGGAACGCTCCGCGCCGGCGGGGACGGCGACCTTCGCGTCATCGAGCAGGTAGTAGTAGGCGCCCTGGCTGGGCTCGAGCCCCCACGCCTCCGCCGCCGCGACGGTGTAGAGGGACAGCTGGACGTCCTGGGCGAGCGCAGCGGGGCTGCGCGGCCGGCCGGTCTTGTAGTCGATCAGCTCATAGCCGCCGTCGGGGAGCCGGTCGACCCGGTCGACGCGGCCGCGGACGAGGTGGGTGCCGAGCCGGAAGCTGAAGGACCGCTCGAACCAGACCGGCTCGCCGCTCTGATCGGCCGCGGCGGCGTGGAAGCGCTCGAGGGCGACCTGGGCCTTGACCCGCAGCTGGCGTTCCTCGGCGCTGTCACCAAAGCCCTGCCGGCGCCAGGCGTTCTCAAGCAGGTCCGAGATCCGCTCCAGCGATCCGTCCGCCCCGGCGCCGCCCTCGCCGTTGTGGAAGCGCTCGAGGACCTGGTGGACGGTGATCCCGAAGCGCTGGTGCAGGGTCGGCTCCTGGGGGATCCGGAACACCCGGGCGAACTTGTACTTCAGCGGGCAGCTGCGGTAGGTGTCGATGTCCCCGGCCGACAGCATGACCCCGCCGTCGCGCAGGGGCAGGAAGCGGGCGAGGGACGGCTCATCCCGGGCGGCGAGGGTCCGGGCGCGGCGGCGGACGTCCCGGTCGGCGTCGAGCAGGTGCTCGTCCAGCGGGCTGGAGTGGAAGATCTCGCGCTGCTCGGCGGTGATCGCGGAGGCGATCCGCAGGTTGACGTCGACGAGCGCGTCGGTCAGCGGCTGGCCGTCCGGGCGGGCGATCAGCGCCGCGACCTTGAGCAGCTCGAGGTAACGCACGACGGCGTGGGAGACGTCGAGGTCGGTGTCGAGGCGCAGCTCGGCGAGCCGCCCGGCCGCCCGGGTCGTCCCGGCCATCAGCTCGTCGCGGAGCATCCGGAAGCTCGCGGGCAGGCTCTCGTCCGGGCTGAAGGGCTCCTCGGAGATCTCCTCCCACTCCGCCCCGGCCTCCCGGCGGGCCGCCTCAACGAGCTCATGGGGGCGGCCCGCGGTCGGGACCCAGCCGAGCACGACGGTGTCGGTGGCCCGGGTGAGGATCGCCTCCAGGCGGGTGGCGAGCTGGGTGTGGCGGGGGGCGGTGTCGTCGGCGGGAAGGGGCTCGCTCAGCAGCGCGTCCGGGACCGGGACGTCACCGGCGCCGGTGAGCTCGGCCCCAAGGCCGAGCGCAAACAGGACCTGCACGGACAGGCCGCCGCAGGCCTCGAGGGCGACGATCTGCACCTCCTCGGTGTCGGTCAGCGCCGGCAGGTCGCCGTCCCCGACCGCGAGGGCGGTCTGGTCGGCGACGGCGGCGATCGAGCGGGCGAAGTCCCGCGCGTGCGCTCGCGGGCTGCGCATGCCGTGGGCGGCGGCGAGGGCGCTGAAGCGTGCGAGCGCGCGGAGCTGGTCGACGACGTCAGCCTGACCGGTGAACAGGTGGCGGCGGCGCAGCCCGAGCCGGTCGATCAGCCGGTGGACGCAGAGGTCGGCGCCGATCGTGTCGATCTCGGCCGCGCCGGCCCGCTGGAGGGCGAGGAAGGCGCGGATCCGCTCGCGCGCCTCCGGCGGCACCTGCGGGGATTCGGTCGCGGCGCTGAGGGCGCTGACCATGTCAAGCTTGCGCCGGCGGGCGATCTGGGTGACCCGGGCGACGTCGACGGAGCGCAGCTCGACGGGCGGCCGGACGAGCGCGCGGACGACTGCGGGCGCGTCGGTCGGGTCGCTGAGCAGGCGCAGCCAGGCGATCAGGTCACGGATCTCGGTGCGGGCGAAGAACGCGGCCTCCCCGACGAGGCGGTGGGGCACCGCGCGGGCCTGGAGGGCGGCGGCGAGGGCCGGCCCGTCGCGGGTCACCGACGGGACGGCGACGGCGATCGCGGCGGGCTCCAGCGGCGCCTCGGGGCGGGACAGGAGCGCCTCGATCTCCCGGGCGACCGCCTGGGCCTGGGCACGTTCGGAGTCCGCGGCCCAGAACCGGCGGGTCGGGCGGCGGCCGGGCCCGGGCAGGGCGACCCGGCGGGTGTGGGCGGTCACGAAGCTCTCCAGGCGGGCGGCCCCGGCGCCGCGCAGGCCGCCGATCGCGCCGGTGGGATCCCCGGCGACGGTGAGCCGCGGGCCGGCGATCACCCGGGCGAGGGTGCTGGCGGCGAGCGACAGCTCGTGCGCGTCGTCGACGAGCAGATGGTCAAAGCAGTCGCGGGCGAGACCGGGCTCGGAGGCGACCCGGATCGCCCGGGCGATCAGGTCGCCGCGGTCGAGCAGGCCGGCGGCGGCGAGGATCCGGTCGTGGGCGGCATACAGGGCGGCGAACTCCCGTTCGCGCGCGCCGTGCACCGGCAGCCGGCCCGTCCGGGCGGCGGCGGCGAGCTCGGCATCCCCGTCGAGCTGGGCGGCCCAGCGGTCGTAGCGGGCGGCGGTGATCAGCGCGGCCTTGAGCACGTCGATGCGGCGCAGGATGCCCGCCAGCAGCGCGCTCGGGTTGCCGCCAAGGTCGTGGTGGCTCAACGGGAGCTCGTCGATCCGCTCACTGAGCAGGGCGAGCCGCTCACTCGCGCTGAGGACCGCGTCGGGCAGGTGGCCATATCCGGGGACGCGGCCCAGCAGCGCGGCGGCGAGCTGGTGGGGCGCGCCGACGGCGAGCTCCCCGAATCCGCCGGGCAGCGTCCGTTCGAGCGCGGCCGCGACCGCCTCGGCCCGGTTCGCGCTCGGGACGAGCACGGCGATCCGCTCGGGGGCGGCTCCCTCCCTGACCAGGAAGGTGAACCGGTCCCGGATCAGGGTGCTCTTGCCGGTGCCGGACACCCCCGTGATCAGCAGCGGCCCGCCGCGGTGGCGGACCGGGTCAGGGGGCGGGGATGGCGTGGCGGTGAGGGGTGCGCCCACGTTCCTGTCAGCATAGGTCGGTGGCCTCCATCCTCGCCAGTGACTGGCTCGTCGCCTGCCGCAGTGCCGTCACGGACGTCCGCTCGTTGCTGGAAAGCCTGCCGAGCATCGCCGACCGGGCGGTCGAGACGGGCACCGTCGGCAGCGGCGGTGACGACACGCTGATGATCGACGCGGCCGCGGAGGAGGCGATCTTCGCCCAGCTCGACGCGCTCCACGCCGGCGGACTCGACTTCACCGCCGTGTCGGAGGAGCGCGGGGAGGTGAGCTTCGGCGGCGGCCCGCTGCGGGTCGTCATCGACCCGATCGACGGGTCGCTCAACGCCAAGCGCGGCCTGCCCCACCACGCCCTGTCGATCGCCGTCGCGGACGGGCCGCTGATGTCCGACGTCCGCTTCGGCTACGTGTTCGACTTCGGCCCGGAGGAGGAGTGGTGGGCGAGCGAGGGTGCGGGCGCGTTCTGTAATGGCCGGCGGCTGGACCCGAGCGTGCCGGAGCGGCGCGGTCCGACCGGCCGCCTCGAGGTGCTCGGGATCGAGTCCGCCGACCCGCGCTGGGTCGCGGCGGCCGCCGAGCCGCTCGCCGCCAGCGCCTACCGGCTGCGTGCGCTCGGGACGATCGCCGCCGCACTGTGCCAGGTCGCCGCCGGCCGCCTTGACGGGCTCGTCTCCCTGCGCGCCTGCCGGGCCGTCGACGCCGCCGCCGGCCAGCTGATCGTCCGCGAGGGCGGCGGCGCCGTCGCCTTCCCCGCCTGCGACGCGCCGTTGGGGGCGCCGCTTGACGTGATCGCCCACTCACCGGTCGTCGCGGCCCGCAGCGAGGCGACCGTTCAGGAGCTCGCCCTCATCCCCGCCAGCGGCACCCGATCCTGATGAGCGACCTCGTCGACTGGATCGTCGCCGAGTGGATCGCCACCCGCGTCGCCGGCCGCGGGCCCGCTGGCCCGCGGCCGACCACCCCCGACCTCAGCACGATCGCCGCGGAGGCGCAGCGTCGGGTCGTCGCCTACACCGGCCTCGTGCCGGACGCGCCGCTGCCCGCGCCCGAGGCGGTCGACCGGCGTGAGTGGGTGCGCGCGAACCTCACCTCGATGCGGTCCCTGATGGAGCCTGTCCTCACCCGGGCGGGCAGGGGCCTCGGACCGGCCGCTCCGGCCGCCCAGCTGGCGATCGGCGCGGCCGTCTCCACCGAGCTGGGCCTGCTCGTCGGCTATCTCGCCCAGCGGGTGCTCGGCCAGTACGAGCTCGTGCTCGTGGAGGAGGCCGACCCGCACCCGCCCCGGCTGCTGCTCGTGATGCCGAACCTGACCAAGGCGGTCGCCGGGTTCGGGGCCGACGCGGACGAGTTCCTCACCTGGGTGATGCTCCATGAGGTCACTCACGCGGTTCAGTTCGGCGCCGTCGGCTGGCTCAAACCGCACCTCAGCGGCCTGATCGGCGAGCTGATGGCCTCCGCGGAGGTCCGGATGGAACGGCCCCGCCGGCTGTCGCTGCCGACCGCCGCCGGGGTCCGCCGGGTCGGGCGCTCCCTCATCCGGGCCGACCTGATCGGCGCGTTGACGAGCCCGACCGAGCGGGCGACGATCGACCGGATCCAGGCGGTGATGGCGGTGATCGAGGGCCACGCCGAGCATGTGATGGATGCCGTCGCCCCCGAGCTGCTGCCCTCCCTGCCGCGGCTGCGGGCCGCCCTCGATGCCCGCCGGACCGGCCGGATGGGACCCTCGCGGCTGATCGGCCGGCTGCTCGGGCTTGAGCTGAAGCTCGCCCAGTACGCGCGCGGAAAGGTGTTCTGTGATGCGATCGTCGCGGCGGCGGGAACGGCCGCGCTCGCCCACCTCTTCTCCGCCCCGTCGGCCCTGCCGACCCGGGCCGAGCTCGAGGATCCGGCCGGGTGGCTCGCCCGGACGGCGGCCGCCCGCGGCGGCTGACCGCCACCTTGGCCGGACCGCCAACGTTGGGATTCTGTGAGGAAGCGCACATTGGTGCCGGCGGGCTGTAACAGCGACGCTACGGGGGCGTATCTCGACTGTCGGACGCCTGCAGGGGTTTCTCGGCGTCGACGTCACCCTTGACCGAATCGAACTTCCACGGAAGCGAGCTGAGCGGGACACATGCCTGAGAACACACCGACCACGGCCGGCGCCTCATCCACCGCCCCGGAGACCGCGACGACGACGCCGGAGAGCACCGGCGCCGCCACCCCCGCGAGCCCGGAGGCGACCGCCCCCCGCCGTCCTCGGCGCACTGCCGCTGCCGGGGCGGCCGGCACGGGCACCCAGAGCGCCGCGGCGCGCACGCCGCGACCCCGTGCGAGCGCCGCCGCTCCGACCGGGACCGCCAAGGCTCGTGCCGGCAAGGGCAGCGCCGCCGCCGCCGCGAAGAAGACGACGGCCGCAGGCGCGAAGGCGACCGAGACGGCTGGGACCGGCGCCGCGAGCAAGCGGACGGCTGCCAAGACCTCCGCGACCACCAGGCGGACGACCAGCGCCAAGCCGGCCGCCACCAAGCGAGCGAGCGCGGGCCCGAAGCCAGCCCCCGGGTCCCGCACCGGCGCGGCCGCCCCGCCCCGGGCGCCGAGCGACTCGACCCAGGCGCGCACCCCGGTCGCCCAGGCCGCCGTCGTCGCCGAGCGGGCGATGCTCGTGCCACTCGGAGCGAGCCTGATCCTGCGGGATGAGGTCGCCTCGAGCCTGCGTGACCTCGGCGCGAAGTTCGAGACCCGGGAGAGCCTGGCCAAGGAGCTCGAGCGCTTCGAGCGGCGCGGTGCGAGCGCCCGCGAGGGCCTCGAGCGCCAGGTCCGGGACCAGCGCGCCCGGATTGAACGGCGGGTCCGTGATCAGGCCGGCCAGATCGAACGGACCGTCCGGGAGCGCGCCAAGCGGATTGAGAGCGACCTCTCCTCCCTCTCGGGTGGGTTCGAGCGCCGGGCCGCGAAGCTCGGCAGCGAACTCGAACGCCAGCGCGGCGTGATCACCGTTCAGCTCGATGATCCCCTCAGCTTTCTCTCCGCCCAGCTGGAGAAGCCGACGGCGTTCGTCTCCAGCCAGCTGGAGAAGCCGACCGCGTTTGTCTCCAGCCAGCTCGAGAAGCCCGTCAGCTTCGTCACGACCCAGCTGGAGAAGCCGGTGGCCTTTGTCGGCGCCCAGCTGAGCCGCCAAGCGTCCCTGCTCAGCTCTAGTGTGACGAAGATCGCCTTCGGGACGGCGACAGTCGGCTAACTTCGTTCTCACGAACTTCCCCCGCAGGTCGCCCAGGAGAGCGACTCACCGGGACGGATTCGTCGGCCTCATATCCTCGCCGGCGGATGTAGCACCCTCTCCTCCCTCAACCGCCGGGGTGTCACGCAAGTGGCACCCCGTCGGTGTTTAAGCGGCCGGCCCTGCCCGGTCGATCGCGCGTGCACCCAGGCGTCCGGGAAGTCCCAGGCGTGCGCGAACTCCACGACCACCTCAGTGCGTACGTGCGCCTGGCGGCCGACGGCGGCCAGGTGATCGTGACGATGCACGGACGCCCGGTCGCACGCCTCGTGCTCTCGCCGGCGCCGCCCTCGCCGTGAAGCTGTCGGTGGCCCCGAGCACCCAGACGTGAGCTGCTCGGGATCAGCTCCCGATCAGCTCGGCGGCGCCTCGAGCACGTGCGCCGGAGGGTTGTAGCGGCGGATCCGCTCGGGCGGGGCGGCGGGGACCGCGCCCTCCTCCCAGATGCGCTCATAGGCGCGGTAGATCTTCGTGATGTGGCCGCCCATCGCCTCCAGCCCCCGGTTCATCGACCGGTTCGTCTCCAGGATCCAGCCGGCCTCCCCGTGGGTGATCTTGGTCTTCGGGGCGGTGTCGTAGTGCTCCATGTACAGCAGGGAACCCGCGCCGGTGTGCTGGTAGGCGGGCATCACGCCGAGGAAGCCGACCCGGGCGCGGTCGATGAAGCGGCGTTTGAAGATCAGGTAGAACCAGCCGAACGGGAGCAGGCGCCCCTTCATCCGCTCCTGGACCTGGTTCGGGTCGGGGATCGTCGCGGCCATCGCGACGAGCTCACCGCCGGGCCCCTCAACGATCATGAACCACTCGCCGGCGAAGACGAGCTGGTAGTCGACCCACAGCTCGGGCTTGTCCGCCTTCGTGTAGGGGACAAACCCCCAGTTCTTGGCCCAGGCGGCGTTGTAGACCTCGATGAACTGGTCAAGGTCCCGCCACAGGCTGCGCCGGGTCATCCGCCGCACCGTCAGGCCGTGCTTGTCCCGGGCCTCCTGGGCGAGCTGGGGCAGGATCGGCAGCATCCGCTCGGTGCGGTCGGCGATGTCGAGCTCCCAGTGGTACATGTCCATCGCCTTGGTGAGCCCGGCCGCCTCCACCATCGTCTGGTAGTAGGGCGGGTTCCACCCCTGGCGGATCATCGGCTCGAGGTGGTGGCCCTTGATCAGGATCCCCGCCTCATCGTTGGGGGTGAAGCTGAACGGGCCGACCATCCGGTCACAGCCCTGGGCGCGCAGCCACCCTTCGGCGGCGGTGAGGAGCGCGTCACAGATCTCCTGGTCCTGCTCGAAGTCGAAGAACCCGAACAGCCCCCAGCGGGTGTTCTGCTGGGCGTTGAGCCGGTGGCTGACATGGGCGCTGATCCGCCCGACGATCCGCCCGTCCCGGCGGGCGAGGAAATACTGGGCGGTGCCGTGCTTGAAGAACGCGCCGGTGGCCCGGGTCAGGTAGGCGTAGCGTTCGATGCGCAGCTGGATGATCCACGGGGTGCCGGCGTGGAGCCGCTCGGGCAGCTTGACGAAGGCCTGGAGCTCACGGAAGCCGCGAACCGGAGTGATGACGAGCGACATAGGCGGGGGACGCTACCAACTGGGCCCCCGGCCTCCGCCGCACACCGTCTGCGAGAATGGTCGTATGCCCACCAGAGACCAGGTCTACACGGCGCTCGGGTCCGTCATCGACCCCGAGCTGCACAAGGACATCGTGACGCTCGGCATGGTCCGCAACGTCGAGATCCACGCCAACGGCGTCATCGACGTGACCGTCGCTTTGACGACGGCCGGCTGCCCGATCCGTGACCATTTCCAGAACGGCGTCAACTCGGCGATCCGGGCGATCGACGGGGTGACCGGGGTCAACCTCACCTTCGACGTCCTCTCTGACCAGGAGAAGCAGGCGCTGCGGGGCAAGCTCGGACGGGCGACCCTGCCTGAGGGCGCCCTCGCGGAGGTCGCCCACGTCATCTGCGTCGGCTCGGGCAAGGGCGGGGTCGGCAAGTCGAGCGTCACCGCGAACCTCGCCGCCGCCCTCTCACGGGCGGGCAAGTCCGTCGGCGTGATGGACGCGGACGTGTGGGGCTACTCCCAGCCGCGGATGTTCGGTCTCTCCGGCGGCCGCGCGCACGCGAACGCGGCCCGCAAGATCGAGCCGCTTGTCGGCCCGGAGGGGATCAAGGTCGTCTCGATCGGCTTCTTCGTGGAGGAGGAGGCCGCCGTCGTCTGGCGCGGCCCGATGCTGCACAAGGCCCTCCAGCAGTTCCTCGAGGATGTCGAGTGGGGGCGCCTGGACTACCTGCTGATCGACCTGCCCCCCGGCACCGGCGACGTCTCGATGACCCTCGCCCAGCTGCTTCCGCAGGCGAAGTTCATCATCGTCACCACCCCGCAGGCGGTCGCCCAGACCGTCGCCCGGCGGTCGGCGGAGATGGCAACCAAGCTCGAGCTGGAGATCTGCGGCGTGATCGAGAACATGTCCGGTTTCACCAACCCCGAGGGTGTTTCCTACCCGATCTTCGGGGAGGGCGGCGGCCGCCTGCTCGCCGAGGACCTCGACGTCCCCCTGCTCGCCCAGGTGCCGCTCACCCTCGCCCTGCGTGAGCAGTCAGACGGCGGTCTGCCGGTCGTCTTCTCCGCGCCCGAGGACGCGGCCGCCGTGGCCCTCACGAGCGCCGCCAAGCGCCTGATCGCGATGGACACCGCCGTGCTGCCGATGGCGTCGGTGGCGGCGCCGGCCAAGCCGGTCGGGATGTCGCTGCCGATGGCCTGAGCCGCGGTTCGGTCCTGGCCGGCTTCCAGCGCCGGGCGTCGCTGCGACCGGTTCGCCGTCCAGAGCGCCGGAGGCCGGTCCGGCTAGCGCACCGACCGCCACCGCCGAGCACAGGCCCGGCGGTGGCGCCTGGCCCGGTGCCGCGGCTCGTTCCAGCGCACCTCCAGCGTGTGGCTGCCGGCGCCGACGACGACGCTGACGGCCCGGCCGTCGGACCGGACCGGGCGGATCGGCGCGCCGTCCAGAGTCACAACCCGCAGGCGCCCCGGGAGCCGCAGAACGATCTCGGCCGTGTCCGGGGCCCACAGGGCCAGAGCGACCGCCAAGCGGTTCGGCGCAGTCACCCCCTGGAGCTGTGCGGTCGCCCACAGCAGACGCCCCTGGTTGGGAAGCTCGTAGTCGACGGGCAGCACGATCCCGGTTTCTGCGGGCAGCGTCAGCTCTCCCCGGCTCGGCAGCACGACTGTTCTGGCTCCCACGCGCGTGCGGAGCCGGAGGGGGACCGGCACCGGCCAGCGGTTGTTGGCGACCACCGTCGCGCCCTGTCCGTCGGGGGCATCGAGCACCCGAGCCTGGATCCGCGGGTCGACGCTCTCAATCGCCGGCGGGGCACCGACGAGCGCCCGGATGGCGGTGACGTGGGCGGCGTCAGGCGGACAGTAGGGAATCTCGTTGAGAACCTGGGGGGTTCCGTCCGACGCCGCGGTGATCTGCACCAGGCCGACGACCTGATCGCCGTTCCAGTAGGCGATCGCGCCGCCGGCGAGCACATAGGTGCTGCTGCGGCGCTGGTTGGTGTACTCGTAGACGATGAAGGTCTGCGCGGGGCCGTTGGTCAGCGCGGCGGGGACCGCCGCCGCGGCCTGCGGACCGAAGTACTTCCCGGCGAGGGTGGCCACCTGTCCGAGTTGGGTGACGGGATCGGCCGCGGCCGATCCGGGCACCTCCTCGAGCACCGCTCCTGACCGGGAGGCGATGTTGTAAGCCGCCGGCCAGCTGCCGAGCAGCACCGCCTCTCCCTGACCGACCCTGCGGCGGTAACCGCACGGTGCGCCGGCGCGTGAAGCGATCGCCTCAGCCCGCGCGGAGAGGGAGAACGTCTGCACCCCCAGATAGGTCGTCACCGGGTGACCGAGCACATCGATCTCCTGGGCCGGCTCGGGGTAGAAGGTGGCGACGGGCTCGCCGAAGCACGCCTGGGCGAGGATCGCACACGGCTCGAGGTCCTCGTCGAGGCTTGGCGGCTGGGCCCAGCAGACGAGATGTCCACCCCGGCGCACGTAGCGAGCCAGGCTGACCTGTGCGCTGCGGGGCAGGATGTCGGCAGACGCGAGCAAGATCGTCCGGTAGTCGAGGTAATCTTCCGGGGCGGCTGCGCTCGTGTCCAGCAGGTCGAAGGCGTATCCGGCGCGCAGCAGCAGCGTCGCGAGCGCCGGAACGTGATGCTCGATGACCGCGTTGACATCTGTGACAAACCCCCACTGCTGAGAGTCAACGGGCGCGTGGGCGAGGTCGTTGTCCCAGACGATCGCGACGTCGGCCCGTCGCCGGCACTCGGTCAGGCGACGGCCGGCGGTCCGCAGGGCCTGACCGAGCCGGCCGCTGACGCCGACCGCATCGTCGGGGACACCCTGCTGGTAGTTGAACTGGATCGAGCCGATGATCCCCTCTCCGAGCAGCAGGCTGGACAGCAGCATGTCACCCTCTTGGGTCTCGGCCGACCAGACGTTTGTCCGGTTGCGCTGCGCGGCTCGGGCCGACTGGGCGGTCAGCTCGATGAGCGGCATCGCCTCCGGGCCGTCAGCGCCCGGATAGAGCTCGGGGGCGAGCAGCACCGCCGCCGCGTCAGCCGCGAAGTCAGCCGGCGGGGTCAGCGACAGCTCCATCTCGTGCGTGATCGGGACGTCGACGCCGGCGGCGCGCAGCTCGCCCGCGAGCGTGCCGAGAAACGTGCCGATCTGATCGGCTTTGAACCGCTGCCAGGCAAAGGCGGGCCGCAGCGAGGCGATTCCCTGGGCCGGCGACGGCCAGGCTCGCGGCGGCGGTTGGCCCGTCACGGCCGTGTAGCGGGCGACCATCGCCGGGTTGTAGTCAACCTCGAAGGCGCCGAAGTGATAGTAGAAGCAGGTCTCATCGTCGACCTGGACGGCGACGACCGGCCCGCCGTTGCTGTGCAGCCAGGGCCGAACGAACGCCGCGAAGCCCTGGAGCCACTGCTGAACGGCGCTCAGGTAGTAGGGGGAGGCGTAGCTGGGTGAGGGGAAGTAGTACAGCGACATGCCGCCGAGCAGCGCCGCGACCGCGGGCGGGCTGCTCCAGGGCGGGCTGACCAGCAGGGGGGTGCCGTCCGCACCGTACTCGAAGGTGTCCGCGGGCGCGCCCTGGAGAAACCAGTCCGGTATCCCTCCGTTGCGCCACTCGTCGGAGATGAACGGTCCCGGCCTCAAGATGACCGAGAAACCGGAATCGCGACACGCCCCGAGAAAGGTCTCAAGGTCGGTGTTGACCTGCAGACCGAGATCGTAGGTGTTGACCCCCCCGGTCCCGACCGAGTCGCCGAACTGGAACGGGTCGAGGTGATGATCGTTGGGCAGGATTGGATGGGTCCTGCCCTGAAAGTCGAGCGTCCCCCTCGAGAACTCGTGGACGTTCCAGGGGACGTAGGTCTGGATCACGCTGAAGGCCGCTTCCCGGCAGAGGGCGAGCCGGTCCGGAAGCGTCGCCGGGTCTGTGCGGAAGTACTGCAGTTCCCCGCCGAACACCGGCGTGTCGAGCAGATAGGGACGGGGTCCGACGGGAACCGGTCGGGGACGTGGCCGGAGGCGGCGCCCGGCCGGCGGTCCTGGCAAGCCACGCGCGGGTGCGGGACCTGCGAGCAGGAGCGCGCCAGCCGCCCCAGCCGCCTTGACGAACGTTCGCCTGCTGATCTCCCGCACCGCCAACCTCTCCCGTACCGACCGACCCGCTCAACCCGGCAGGGCAGCGCCGCGGTCAGCCTCGCCGGAGGCTAGGCGCAGTGACCGGGGATGTCAAAGTGAGCCGCTTCCCCGGTGCCGCTCACCCTCGCCCTGCGTGAGCAGTCAGACGGCGGGCTGCCCGTCGTCCTGTCCGCGCCCGAGGACGCTGCCGCGGCTGCGCTCACGAGCGCAGCCAAGCGCCTGATCGCGATGGACACCGCCGTGCTGCCGATGGCGTCGGTGGCGGCGCCGGCCAAGCCGGTCGGGATGTCGCTGCCGATGGTCTGAGCCGTGAGGCTGATCACGCTGTACGGGTGAGAAGTTCGAGCTGGGCCGAGACGGCCCGCCTCGCCTCCTGACTCGCGGTTCCCAACCGGGTCGTCATCCGATCGTGGCTGACGGTCCGCACGTGATAGGCCTCGGCATAGCTGACCCGCGGGACTCCCTTGACCTCGAGTTCGATCGGGACTCCCGCCGGCCGTTGCGTGCTCGTGAGCGGGACGACGATCGACCGTCGTGCCCGGTGCACGTTCATCTCATCGACGCTCACGATGAGGACGGGCCGGGTCTTGGCGATCTCACTGCCGACCACCGGGTCGAGCACACAGCACCACACCTCCCCCTGACGTGGTGGGTGCGCTAGCGCCACGCGCTGAAGTCCTCGTTGGGGTCGAGACCGTCCATCAACGTTCCGTCCAACTCTGCCGCATCCTCGGCGAGTCCTGGATCGTCGAGTGACGCGACGATCGCGTTCAGGAGCTCTTCGTCCATGAGACGGTTCACCATCTGGTCGACATATTCGATGGTGGTCTGGGAGGCGGCGCGAGCGAGCTGGTTGATCCGATCGCGTGCGCGCTCACTGACCCGGATGGTCGTCGTCGCTGACATAGCCCACATTGTAGATTCCCACGTCTACGCAATCCACCCGCGCCGCGCGGCTTCGGGCGGCCGCGACTGTGGTCAGGTCACCGTTGAGCCACGTATCGACAGTGAGACGCTTCTCTTTTCAATATGGATTGAAGGGCGTCTGTTCTGCTTCACGGGGACCTTCTGGACGGTGCGGACCGGGGTTCAATTCGCTTTTGCTGGCGATTCCTGACGGCCTGCGCCGACTTCTGGGCAGTTCGGGGAAGAACTGAGCCTCCCTTGTCGGGAGGCCGCAGTCTGCTTGGAGAGTGAGCTGCTGGCCGTCGTGCGGCGACGCGGGGGTATCGGGTGGCGAGTCGCGTGGCCGTCTTGACGGCGGCAGGGCTCCCCAAGTCCGGTGCGCTCGGCGGCTTCGCCGTACCTCCTGGGCATCCTCGGCGAGTACGCCCGTGTCCGCGTACGCCGCCGCTTGGTGCTTGTTAGCCGTGACCACCACACAGCTAATGTCCCCGATCTCAGACTTACAAAACCGTCCCGTTTTCGGGACTGTTCTGCTATTTTGAAGGTATGGCACTTGCGACGACATACCGACGGACTCTGCGTGAACGCGCGGCTGATCGGCTCGGATACGTCACGACCGGCGATGCCGGCGAGCTCGGTGTGCCCGCACAGGAGTTGCGCAAACTCACCCAGCGCGGAGGTATTGAGCACATCGCTCATGGCCTCTACCGCTTTGAGGACTTCCCCTACACGGGGAGGGAACAGTTCTTGGAAGCGGTCCTCCGCGTCGGGGAAGACGCTCATCTTGTGGGCGACGCCGTGCTCGCTCTCAACAACTTGGCTCTCGTCAATCCTCGCAAGATCCGGGTTGGGGTTCGTCGTCGCCCGCGGCGACAGCTCCCCGAGTTCATCGAGGTGGTCCGCGATACAGCTCCGGAAACCGAACGTCAGTACTTCGACGGCATCCCCGGCACCACGATCACCCAGGCGCTGCTGGATTGCCGGGGAACGGTGATGCGCGACCGGTTGGTCGAGGCCGCTCGCGATGCGGCTCAACGAGGCCTGCTGCCGTTGAAGGAACTCGATGGAGTGGTGCTTGCCATCGAGAACGGCAAGTAGATGCCCAAACCGCCCGGCAAGCTCAACAACCTGAACCAGCGGATCGGCGTCTACGCCAACGCGCACGGGACGACCGCCCAACGTGTTCATCGCACGGTGGCAAACACCATCGTCGGTCAGTTGATGCCACCCGGCGTGGTCAAGGGCGGCACGGCGATGAAACTGCGAGTCGGGGAGTCGGCCAGCCGATTTACCCCGGACTTCGACGCCGCGCGCGCAGCGAAGGTCGAACTTGCCGACTACGTCAAACAGCTCAGCGCTGCGCTTGAAGCTGGCTGGAACGACTTCACTGGCACGCTCACCGAACTCGAAGCCCGGGCACCCGAAGACGTCCCGGACGACTACGCGATGCAGCGCTTCGAGATTCACCTGGAGTACAAGAAGAAGCCCTTCGCGAAGATCAAGTTCGAGCTGGGGCGCGACGAGGTCGGAAGCACAGAAACGGCCGAGAAGCGGCTCGCACGGGACATCATTGATCTCTTCGCTGAACTCGGCCTGCCCGAACCTGAGGCTGTTCCCGTCATGGCGGCCGAACACCAGGTCGCCCAGAAGCTGCACGCATGCACATCGGTGAGTAAGCGAACCGGTCAGAACGAGCGAGCACACGATCTCGTCGATCTTCAGATCCTCGATGAAGAGGCAACCCTCGTCTACGCGAGCGCTGCCGAAGGACTCAGCGTGATCCCCGACATAACGGAAGCGATCATCTGGGCTAACAGCCTCATCGCCAGCATCGTGGCCGCCGGCGGCTCGTAGCCCCGCAGATTTTCGGGGCGAGTCGAAAGGTCAGCTCGCTGCAGGGAAGGGCGGGCATTGACACAAGAAGGCGGGCAGCTGTGCAGACCCCGCCTTTCGGTTCCCCAATCGCCAGGTGCTGCGGCTATTGGAAACTGTCCCGTAGGTGGCCGAAGCCTCAGATCCGGAACCGGCGGGTGCGGACCGGGCCGTAGCCGTGGGCGTCGCCCGCCCGCACCGAGAACTGATAGAGCCCGGGACGCAGACGGCGGTAGGTGACCGGCGCACGGCAGGCGTGGAAGTGGGCGGGGCCGGCCTTGCCGTGGCGGACCGGGGCGAGGGCGCAGACAAAGCGGGTCGCCCGCGGGCCGGAGGCGCCGAGCCGGAAGCGGGCGGTGTGGGCGGCGGGGCTGATGCTCGCGGCGAGGATCCGGGTGTTCGGCAGGGCCGGGACGCGTCCGCCGTGGCCGGCAGCGGGAGTGACAAAGGACCGAGCGTTGGCGACGACGTAGCCGCCGTAGGTGAGGAACAGGACCCGGAAGTAGTAGCGGGTGTGGGGGGCGAGCCCGCGGAGGCTGGCCGTCACCGTCTGGGCGCCGGTGTCGGCGGGGGTGTTGCCACACAGCTGGGTGACCGCGAGGTCCGTGCCGGGGGTCGAGCCGGCGCTGAAGGGGTTGATGCCCCATTCGAACTCGCAGGCGCGGACCCCCTGCCCCTTGGCGTTGACGGTCGCCCGCAGCGTCGCGGCGGTCGGACCGACCCCGGTCGCGGCCAGGGTCGTCGCACTCGGCTGCGGCGGCACGGGCGGGGTGGTGAAGGTCGCCGGGGTGGCGATCACCGGTCCCTGGGCGGTGGTGAGGACGACCGTGTCGATGTACTTCGTGTTCGCGGTCAGGCCGGTGACGTTCGCGTTGACTGCGACCGGGCTGGTGCCGGTGATCTGGTCGGCCGCGAGGGTGCAGGGGACGGTCTGCAGCTGCGGTCCGGAGACGCCGTAGTAGAAGGCGCAGGCGGTGACGGTCTGCCCCTCCGGGTCGACGGTGCCGTTGAGGGTCGCGGAGGTGGAGGTGAGGTTCGCCGGGGTGCCGATCGTCGCCGCGAGCGTGGTGAAGGAGCCGCTGCTGGCCGTCGACAGGGTCGTTCCCTTCCCGGCTCCGTAGACGATCATCAGGTCGTAGGTGTAGGTCGTGCCGGGGCTGAGGCCGGTGACGGGCGCGGACACCGGCTGGGTGGTCGCCCCCGGGCTCGGCAGGTTCGCGCAGTTGACGACGGTCGCCGCAGCGCCGTTGGCCGCGTAGCTGAAGGAGCAGGAGCTGATGCCCCACTGCTCCGGGTTGACCGTCCCGTTGAGGGTCACGCCGCTGCCGCCGAGGTCGCTGACCGCGGTGGTGGCCAGCTGCGGCGGCACCGACGCACTCGGGGTGATGAAGCTCGCATCCCCGCCGCCGGTGGTCGTGGCGCCGACGCCGAGCAGGCCGCCGGTGACGATCTCCAGCTCGTAGTGGTAGACCTGCCCGCCGGTGAGGTTGCTCAGGTTGGCGGTGACCGTCGAGGTGCCCGTCGCGCTCGGCGCGGTCGCACACGGGGCGGTCGACCCGTAGCTCGTCGTCGTCCCGTAGGCGAAGTAACAGGTGCTCGACAGCGACGCCGTCGAGGTGGAGGCGCCGTTGAGATTGACCGTCCCGGACACGGTCGCCGTCGTCGGCGTGACCTGTGAGGCCGGCCCGGTGGTGACCGTCGGGGTGCCGCTGGCGGTCGCGGCAAGCGCCGCCGGGGCGCTGAGCAGACCGACCGTCGCCGCGAGCGCGACGACCATCAGGACAAGGCGCTTCATCTTCCGGAGTCTAGGGAAGTTCACCGCTTCCGGGGCCGGTGCAGGCGCGCTGACGGAAGCGGCGCGTGGAGCTGCGGGAGGCGGTGGCCGGCAGCGGGCGAGCAGGTGCGCGGGCACGGGTCCCCCGGAGGTTCCCGGCGGTGGATCTCAATGCCGGCGCTCCCACACCGCTTCACGGCGCAGCGGCCGGCTTGCCGGTGACGAACGCGCGAACGACGGCGGGGTCGAACTGGGAGCCGGCGTGTCGCTGGAGCTCGGCGAGCGCATCCTCACTGGACAGCGCCCGGCGGTAGGGGCGGTCCGAGACCATCGCGTGCCACGCGTCGCAGACTGCGACGATCCGGGATTCGATGGGAATCTGTGATCCGCTCAGGCCGTGCGGGTATCCGCGGCCGTCCCATCGCTCGTGGACAGCGCCGACGAGCGGCGCGATGTCAACGAGCAGGGGCACGCGTGTGAGCAGCGCGGCGCCGATCACCGAGTGCTGCTTGACCTCCTCATATTCCTCGGGGGTCAGCGCTGAGGGCTTGGTCAGCAGCTCCGTGCGGATCCCGAGCTTGCCGATGTCATGTAGCAGCGCACAGAAGCGCAGGGCGCGACGCTGGGGATCGGCCAGATCCATCCGCACCGCCGTCTGCTCGGCGATGTCGGCAACGTGCTGGGCATGGTTGGCGGTGTAGGGGTCCTTTGTCTCGAGCGCGTCACAGAGCAGCGCGAGAGTCGTGCCGAATGACCCCTCCATGTCCTCGAGCAGCGCGCAGCGGTGCAGCGCCGCAGCCGCCTGGGCCACCACCGTCTCAGCGAGCAGCACGTCATCCTCAGCGAAGGCATGCGTGGCGAGCTGTTCGAGGTTGAGCACACCCCACACGGTGCCGTCGATGAGGATCGGGACCGCCAGCTCCGACCCCGGGTTGACGCTGGCGTCCGTGCCGAGGTAGTCCGGATCGAGTCGCGTGTCGTTGACGAGAGCCGACTGCGCGCTGCGTACGACGCGCCCGTTGACGCCGCAGCTGACCGGCTGCACCCAGGCAAGGAAGTTGTGGTCCTCCTCCGTCAGCGGTCCCGCCCCGGCGAGGATCCGAAGCATCCCGTCCTCATCGAGGCGGTGGATGACGGCGAGGTAGTAGCCGAACGCGGCATGGAGCTCGTGAACGACCGCTTCCGCGATCGCGCGCGGGTCACGCAGCTCGGTCAGTCGCGACGCGAGCCGGCAGGCGACTTCAAGTCGCTCGGTGCCGTCACGATCATGGATCCTGGCGGCCGTCTGCGGGCGTCCCTTGTGCGCGTACATGTTGGCATCGGCGATCCGGACGAGCGCGTCCCGGGTCATCGCATCGTCGGGCACGCTGGCCACACCCCAGGAGACGCCCGATGACCCGTCCAGGCGAGCGATCGCCGCGGCGGCCCGCTCGGCGATGACCGTCGCATCCGCTGCGCCGGCGCCGGGCAGGACGACCGCGAACTCATCACCGCCGAGCCGGAAGACGGAATCGGAGGCGCGACACACGCCGGTCAGCGCCGCCGCGGTCGCGCGCAGGAGCCGGTCCCCGGCGGCGTGCCCACCGCCGTCGTTGATCGCCTTGAAGCGGTCGAGATCCATGACGATGAGGCCGACAGGCCACTCCGGGCCCGTCGGGTCGGACGTGAGCAGACGCGCGAGGGTCTCCTGGAACTCGCCACGGTTCAGCAGGCCCGTCAGGGGATCGGAGCGGGCGCGCCGGTGATGCTCCTCAAGCAGCCGGACGTTGTCGAGCGCGATCGCGGCGTGGGCGGTGAAGGCGGCGAGCAGTTCGGCGTCGGTCTCTGAGTCGGGCTCCCACCCTTCCGGCCAGGCGAGCTGCATCGTCCCGACGAGCCGTTCGCGGGCGACGAGCACGAGCCCGGGCGCCCTGTCACGACCGTCACAGAGACGGACGGTCACCTGTCGTGCCCCGAACAGCAGGCGGGCGTGTGTCTCGATGCGCTGCTTGCAGTCACCGACCGTCGTCGCCCCCACGATATCCGTGTAGCTGTCAAGCAGGTCGCATCGGGAAAGGGGCATCCCTCGCCTCATCGGCGCGCACGGACGGTTCTTGCTTGGCCCCGGGGACCGGATGGCTTGGCCCGGGGGCCAACACCGGGTCCGCCACCACGTCGGCGCGGCCGTTTCTGACGCGGACCCGACCGGGCGCCGGCTGGGAGCGACCGCTCAGGCCGCCCGGCGACTCGACGGACGTATGAGCGAACACGTTCCCGGAACAGCGCCCGACCGTTTCCCGCGG
Organism: Conexibacter sp. DBS9H8; assembly: GCF_023330685.1. Lineage (GTDB taxonomy): Bacteria > Actinomycetota > Thermoleophilia > Solirubrobacterales > Solirubrobacteraceae > Palsa-465. The sequence goes on along the minus strand of NZ_CP097128.1, from coordinate 972,823 downwards.
GGCCGATCAGCGACCCCGTCGCGTGGGCCGCGGCGATTCGGGGTAGCACTGGGTGTGACCCCGGATGGCCCCGTTGACGCCGTCAGTCGGTCGTATCGACGGCGGGCCGCCCACCTCTTCTGACGAGATTGGATGTCCTGATGATTGCGGCACAGCAGAAACTCCGGCAGTACCTGACTGAGGCCCGGGCCGTCGAGGACGCGCTCACCCGCGTCCTGGAGGCTCAGATCGCGATGACGCCACGAGGGGAGTACCGCACGGCGCTCAGCGCCCACCTCGAGGAGACCCGTCAGCACTCCTCACGGCTCGCTCAACGGCTCGGCGAGTTCAGCGGCGGCGGGCGCCCGCTGAGCGCCGCCGTTGCTCTGATGGAGAACATCACCGGCCAGGCGCTGGCGCTCGGGAAGACCCCGTTTGACCTGTTGCGCGGCTCCGGCGGGGAGGAGAAGGTCCTCAAGAACGCCCGGGACGCATGTGCGAGCGAGTCGCTGGAGATCGCCATGTACACGGTCATCGAGCGTCTCGCCCGCCGGGTCGGCGATCCGGAGACCGCCGAGCTTGCCGGCGCGATCCGCGCGGAGGAGGAGCGAATGCTCGCTCAGATCATCGGGGTGCTGCCCCAGCTCACTGAGGCGATGGTCGCCGCCGTTGACGGGGATCCCTCCTATGACAGCGCGACGACCGGTGCCGGAGAGGCGGTGCAGGACGCCCGTCGCGCGGCCAGGCGCACCGCCGGCCGGGCGGTGGCGGCGACCCAGCGGTTCGCCCGCCGGGCGCGCCGACTGCCGGGCGTGGCACGGCTGGAGGGTGAGGTCATGGGCGCGCTGGCCGGCGAGGACGACCTGGCGATCGCCCACTACGACTCACTGACCGTCGATGAGATCGCCGCCAAGCTCGGCCGCCTCTCCCAGGTCGATCTGGCCACGATCGACGCCTACGAGCGGCGGCACCAGAACCGGTCCACCCTGACCCAGCGGATCTCCACGCTCCGGGGCACCGAGCCGTGGCCCGGATATGACGAGCTGACCGTCACCGAGATCCAGGCCGTTCTGCGCGCCGGCGATGACGGGCTCGCCCGGCGGGTCGCCGCCTACGAGGCTGACCACAAGAACCGCGCCGGCGTGCTCAAGGCCACCGACGCTGACCGTGCCAGCGCGCCCGCGGGCGCGTAGGCCGGTCGGCCCGCCCCCCCCGGCCCAGGCCGGGTGTCAGCGCTTGCGGAAGAACTCCGCGTTGATCCCGGCGAACTTCTGCCACTCGTCGGGCAGCTGATCCTCGGCAAAGCACGCGTCGACCGGGCAGGCCTCCACGCAGGCGTCGCAGTCGATGCACTCCTCCGCGTCGATGTAGAGCTGCTCGACCTTGTCGTAGTCGGGCTCATCCGGCGTCGGGTGGATGCAGTCGACCGGACAGACCTCAACGCACGAGTTGTCCTTGGTGCCAATGCAGGGCTCGGCGATGACGTAGGCCATGGGTGTCTCTGTCTTCCTTCTGATGGTCGGGTGCCGCGAACGAGGGCGTGATTCTACGCAGAGTGCCCGCAGATCAGGTCCCCGGGGCCGCCCCGAGGATCGGGGCGAGCATCCGCTCCCGCCACGGCCAGCCCCGTTCGAGCGCGGCGGCGAGGGCGAGCAGCTCCCACTCCCCCGCCGGCTGACCGATCAGCTGCACGCCGACGGGCAGCCCGTCGGCGGCGACGTCCACGGGCAGGGTGATCGCCGGCAGGCCACAGACGTTGACGATCGCCGTGTAGGGGGTGAACGCCCCGGAGGCCCGGTAGTCGCACCACGGCGCATGTCCGGGGCCGCCGCGGCCGTGGATCTGCCCGGTCCGGGGCGGGCGCTGAGCGAGGGCGGGGGTGAGGACGACGTCGACTGCGCCGACGGCGACGACGATCCGCCGGGCGAGGGCCTCCAGGCGGGCCTGGGCGGCGAGGTGGTCGAGGCTCGAGAGCGTCTCGGCGTGCCGGTAGATCGCCCAGGTGAGCGCCTCGACATCCTCGGGCCGGGCGGGGCGCCCGGCGAGCTCGGCGCCGGCCCGCACCCCCATTGCGATCAGCGGCCCGAACGCGGCGGTGAAGTCGTCGAGCAGGTCCGGTGGCGACCAGTCGAGGGTGAGCGGCTCGACGTGGTGGCCGAGGGCCTCCAGCTGGGAGCCGACCCGGGCGACGGCCGCGGCACAGATCGGGTGCAGGCCGTCCGCGGGGAGGGCGGGGTCGAGGACGAGCCCGACCGCCAGCCCGGGGGCGGGCGTCGCCGCCTCCGCCGCCGCGTCGATAAAGCGCCGCCCGGGCTCCAGCGGCGGCGCCCAGGTCGCATCCCCGCGCTCATAGCCGGCGAGGACGTCCAGCAGGGCGGCGGTGTCCGCGACGGTGCGGGTGAGCACCCCGTCGGTGGCGAGGAAGCTGTCGCCCGCTTCGGGCCCGGCGGAGATCCGTCCGCGGGCGGGTTTGAGGCCGACGAGGCCGCAGCAGGCGGCCGGGATTCGGATTGACCCGCCGCCGTCGTTGCCGTGGGCGAGGGGCACCATCCCGGCGGCGACCGCGGCGGCCGAACCGCCGCTGGAGCCGCCCGGGCTGTGCTCGAGCTGCCACGGGTTGGCGGTCGGCCCGCCCCGGGCGGGCTCGCAGGTCGACAGGATCCCCAGCTCGGGCAGCGCCGTCTTGGCGACGATGACAAAGCCGGCGGCCCGCAGCCGCGCGATGACGTGGGCGTCGAGGTCCGGAACGTGGTTGCCGAACAGCGCCGAGCCGGCGGTCAGCGGCATTCCGGCGACCGCCCGGTTGTCCTTGATCGCGATCGGAACCCCGGCGAAGGGGCGCCGGTCCCCGGCTCCGATCACCGCGGCCGCGGTGGCCGCGGTGTCGGCCGCGACGTGGGTGCATGCGTTGATCGCCGGGTCGCGGGCGGCGATCGCCTCGAGGCTGAGCGCGGTCAGCTCCGTCGCGGTGATCTCCCCGGCCCGGATCAGCCCGGCGAGCTCGAGGGCGGGGCGGGTGAGCAGGGGCGCCTCCGGCACAGAGCGAGCGTAGCCTGTGGGGATGAGTGTCTTTGACGAAGTGCAATCCGGCCTGGAGGGGGTGGTCGCCTTCGCCACGGAGATCGCCGAACCGGATCGGGACGCCTCGGCGCTGCGCTACCGCGGGGTCGACATCGAGGAGCTGGCCGGCCGGGTGCCCTTCGAGCAGGTGTGGGGGCTGCTCGTCGACGGGCGCCTGACCCCGGGGCTGCCTGCGGCCGACCCGTTCACCCTGACGATCCGCACGGGCGATCCGCGCGTCGACCTGCAGGCGACGCTGGCGACCCTCGCCCCGTTGTGGGGGCTTCCACCGCTGCTGGAGAGCTCCCCGGCGCAGGCTCGGGACGACCTCGCCCGCGCCTCCGCGGTCGCTCTGTCCGCGGTCGCCCAGTCCGCCCGCGGGGCCGAGGTGCCGGCGGTACCGGAGGCGACGGTCGCGGCCGGCGGGTCGAGTGCGGAGCGGTTCCTGCTGCGCTGGCGCGGGGAGGCTGACCCCGCTCATGTCCGCGCGATCGACGCCTACTGGACGACGGCGGCCGAGCACGGCAACAGCTCCTCGACCTTTGCCGCCCGGACGATCGCCTCCACCGGCGCCGACGTCGCCGCCGCCCTGTCGGGTGCGGTCGCCGTCCTGTCGGGCCCGTTGCACGGCGGCGCCCCCAGCCGGGTGCTGGCGATGCTTGATGAGGTCGCCGCCGCCGATGACGCGCTCACCTACGTGCGGGCCAAGCTCGACCGCGGGGAGCGGCTGATGGGGTTCGGGCACCGGATCTACCGCGCCGATGACCCGCGCGCGAAGGTGATGCGCCGCTTTGCCCGCGAGCTGGGCGCGCCGCGGGTCGCGGCCGCCGAGGCGCTCGAGGCGGCGGCGCTGACCGAGCTGGCCGCCCGCCGGCCCGGCCGGGTGATCGCCACCAACGTCGAGTTCTGGGCGGCGGTGCTGCTCGACTTCGCCGCCGTCCCCGGCGACCTGTTCACCGCGATGTTCGGGTGCGCGCGCGTCGCGGGCTGGTCCGCTCACATCCTCGAGCAGAACCGGGAGGCGCGGGTGATCCGCCCGACCGCCAAGTACGTCGGGGCGGCCCCGCGGCCGCTGCCTGGGCCCGAGCCCGGGGAGGGCTGAGCGTGGGGGCGGGCGTGCTCGCCCTCGGCGACAGCATCACCAACGCCGGCGGGGAGATCCAGCAGGGGGTGGCGTTGCAGTCCTGGGCGCTGTGGACCGCCCGCGGGCTCGGGCTCCCCTACACCCCCTACGCGGTCGACGGCGCGACCGTTCAGGACGTGCTCGCGGTGCAGCTCCCCCGCTTTGAGGCCGCCCACGCCGACCCGGACGCCCGCTTTGAGCTTGGCTGCCTCTACATCGGCACGAACGACATCCGCAGACCGGACTGGGATCAGGCGGCCTTTGAGGCCGCCTTCTCCACCGCGCTGGAGTGGCTCGCCCGGCGCTGTGCGCGGACGTTGACGGCGACGATCCCCGCCCGGATGGGCCGCCCGCCGCACCCGCGCCGGATCGCGCAGGTGAACGCGGCGATCACCCGGGTCGCCGCCGCCCACGGGGCGCTCGTGCTCGACCTGACCGACTTCGGTGCCCGCAACCTGATGATGGCCGACCACATCCACCCGACGGCGTTCGGGCAGGTGGCGATCGCCGAACGGGCCCTCACCCTCCTCGCCGGAGACGGCCTCGTCTGCCGGGTGCACCCGAGCACGCTGATTGCCCCGGCCCGGACGTGGCTGGGGCGCCTTCAGGATGACCTGGCGACCCTGCGCCGCGGGGTCCGCTTCAGCCTGCTCGAGCGCGCCGCGCGGCGGCGCATGCGCTCAGGGCCGGGTGCGGGCGAGTGATTCCAGGAGCGCCTCCACCGGGATCACGCCGATCAGGCGGTGGCGGTCATCGACGAGACAGAGCGGGCTGTAGCGGTCCTCACTGCCGCGGGCGCTCGCGCGGAGGCTGACGTCGGCGACCCGCTCGTGGGCGAGGACGCACATCGCCGGGTGGAGGCTGGGATGGCCGCCGGGCCGGGGCACGGCGACCTGGACGGGCCGCCCGGCGGCGTCGGTGAGGACCGTCGTCTCCGGGAGGTGGGCGGGCAGCTCGGCCCCGGCCGGGGCGGGGCGGGCGAGGGCGCCGAGACGTCCGTCCCGCCGGGTCGCGGCGCGCTCACGCAGCTCCCGGCCGGTGAGCGGCGGGAGGCTCTGCATCGACGGGGCGGGCCGGCCGAGCAGGTAGCCCTGGACGAGCGGGACGCGCAGGTCGATGAGGCGCTGCAGCTCGGCGGGGAACTCGACGCCCTCGGCGATGATCCAGGCGTCGAGCTCGTCCGCGAAGGCGCCGATCGCCGCGACGGCGGCGACCCGCTGGGGGTCGCGGTCGAGGCCGGTGACGACCCCGCGGTCGAGCTTGACGAAGTGCGGCCGGACGGCGAGCAGGTGGGAGATCCCCGAGTAGCCTGCGCCGGTGTCATCGACGGCGATCAGCGCCCCCCGGGCGCGGATCCCGTCGAGGGCGGCGAGGAACGCCGGGTAGTCGGCGACCGGGGTCTGTTCGGTGATCTCGATCACCACCCCGGCGAGGGAGTCCGGCCCGCTGAGGGCGAGCGTCACCTCGACGGACTGCAGGCCCTCCGGGCTGACGTTGACGGACAGGAACGTGTTCGGCGGCAGGTCGGCCCGGTGGGTGAGGATCGCCTCGAGGGCGAGGGCCTCCAGCCGCGGCCCGTAGCCGTGCAGGGCGGCGGCAGCGAACCACGCCTCCGGGGAGGGGGTCTCCGCATCCCCGAAGTCGCTGAAGGCCTCATAGCCTGCGACGACCCCGCGGGGGAGATCGACGATCGGCTGGAAGAGCGGGGTGATCCGGCGCTGCTCACAGACGCGCTGGAGACGGTCAGGCCAACGGCTGTCGGTGAGGCTGAGCACGAAACGGTCCAATCCTCGGGTGGGACCGGGCAACATACCGCGATTAAGCCGCTTATTCCAGCAAATTTCGGTTCATCGCTGCGAGAGATGGCTGCCGCGTCCCCTCAGCGGGGGAAGCGGACGGTCACCAACCGGCTGACGGTCGCGTGCGGGCCGCCGACGCCGTGGAGGAGCAGGCGGGCGGTCAGCCTGAGCGTCCCGGCGCGGGCGAGCGCCCCCCGGCGGAAGCCGGGGATGAGCAGGCTCTCGCGGGTGCGGCTGAGCGGGGACAGGGTGATCGCCTGTCCGGTGATGCGGATCAGCCGGCGCCCGGCGCGCTCGAGCAGCGCGAGGTGGCCGAAGACGGGGATCGCGAGCGCGTTGTCGACGCTGAGGGTGACCCGCCAGGCGCGGCTCGCACCCGCCCGGGCGGTGGTGACGTGCACGTCCGGGTGGACGGTCGGGAGCGCCCCGCCGTGGGGGAGGAAGACGGTGAGGCCGTTGGGGGTGCCGAGGCCGGTCGGGCCGTTGTAGCGGGGGCCGGCCTCACAGATCCGGGAGTGACAGGTCGGGCTCGTCTTCCCGGTCGTGATGTGATGCAGCGCCGACTGCTCGGCCTTCGCGTGGGCGTAGACGAGCGGCGCCTCCTGGCTGCCGAGGCTGCCGGCGAGGCCGATCGCCGCGGCGATGATCGGGGCGGCCACGCTCGTGCCGGTCGCCTGATACCACGGGCCGCCGGGGGTGGTGATGTGGCTCGCGTAGGTGTACACGCCGGGGTCGGAGACCGCCGACAGGTCGGCGACCGCCCGCATCTGCCCGCAGCCGACCGCGCTCGCGTACCCGGCCTGCCACGGCGCGGCGGTCGAGAACAGCGCACAGCCGCTGACGGTGTCTGACCACGCCTGCTCGGAGGCGTAGGTCCCGTTCGGACGGGTGTGCAGGACGGTGCCGCCGACGGCGAGGACGTCCGGGAGGGAGGAGGGGAAGTTGATCGCCCCGCTGTAGCCGTAGGTCGCGTTGAGCGCCTCCCCGGTCGCCGACACGATCGCGGTGTGGGCGTGGCTGAAGTCGAGGGCGTAGTCGGTGTCGGAGGAGGACTCGACGGGCTCGAAGGTGGTGACGATCACCGTCGCGCCCGCCTTTGCGGCCGCGTTGACGGTGGCGGACAGGTCCGGGGAGGTCGGCGTGTTCGCCTCAAACAGCATGATCTGGCAGCTCTCACAGATCCCGTGCACCGTCTGGGTGCCCAGTGAGGTCTCCGTCTCCCACTCACTGCGGGTCGGGTCGGTGACCGGCAGCGGACTGCTCTTGCCCTGCTCGTTGTGGATGCTCAGGCACCCGTTCGTGAGGGTGCAGGCGGGCAGGTGGAAGTAGCGGTCATAGGCGGCCAGGTCACCGGCGACGGACGGGTCGTTGTAGGCGGAGATGATCGCGACCTTCTGGCGGGCGGCCCCGCGGGCGGGGAACCCGTAGGCCTGGCGGATCCCCGCGGGGCTGTAGGGGCGCGCCGACCCGGAGGCGGCCGCGCGGCGCAGCTGACCGGAGCGCAGCCCGCCGGTGGGGACGGTCCCGGGGGCGCTGACCGGTGTGAGCGTGACCCCGGCGCTCGCGGGGGCGGCGAATGGGTTGGCGCTGAGGGCGGCGGGGGTGGCGCCGGCCGGGGTCGCACTCGGAGCGGCCGATCCGGCGGCACTGGCGCTCGCGAGGGCGGGGGTCGCACCGGCGCAGGCGAGCAGCGCGGTGAGCAGCCCGAGGCGGCGCAGGCGGCGCGAGGAGGGCGCGGGGAGGGAGAAGGGTCGGTGCATTGAGAGTGTTAACGCGGTGGGGGTGCGGCGGTTGCGCGGGCGCTGCGGTGGCCGATCAGGAGCGCCGGCCGCGGTGGGCCACTCGGGGGCCCGGCCATTGAGGGTGTGGGGCAGACCGCCGCGGACCCGGGCCGGTCCGTTCCGGGAAGGAGAACGGCCGCCGCGGTTGCCCGCGACGGCCGTGATCTCAGGTGTACTGCGCCCTGGCCGGCGCCCGGAAGCGCCGGCCAGGTGTGGCCCTTGGGACTAGCGGCCGTGCTTCTTGGTGACGTGCTTGCGAGCGATGTGCTTGCGAGCAACGCGCTTGCGGGCGACGTGCTTCTTGGTCGCCTTGTGCATCTTGATGCCCTTGGCGTGAGCGGCCGTCGCGGTGATCGAGTCGATCTGCGGGACGTTGACGCCATTCGTGTCACCGGTACCGGAGTTGGGGCCTAGTGCCGTGGTGAAGATCCCCTCCGGGAACTGAACCTGAGTCCCGCTACCGGCGAAGAACGTCTGGGTCTGGGTAAATGTCAGCAGAACCTGCTGCTGACCGGGGCCCGAACTCGGGCCGACCGTCACGGTCGGCTCAGTGTCGACGACAGCACCCGTCGAACTCAGCAGGTTAATGCTGTTGCCAGTAGTGGGAGCCGCAGCGTCGGTCGAGCCCACGAAGTTCGTCCCGGGAGCGGCGCCGACGCGCTGATCCAGGTAGACGAGGAACTGGGGCTGACCAAGCTGGTTGGTCCCCTCACTCACGACGGCCTGAACGTCAGGACCGGTCGTGTACCCACGGGCGAACAGACCGGCGTTACCGCCAATCGGCGCAGCACCGGGCGTACTGGCGGTGACGGCGCCGCCTGGGGTCGGTGCCGTGGTCGAGGTGCTGACCGCGTTCGCATCGACCGTCGCGAGAGTCGCGTACTCGGCCACAGGCGAGAGCGCTCCAGTCGTGACGCCGGCGGTGGTGGTGCCAGGGAAGTTCACGGTAACCGTGTTCCCGCTGATCGTGTCGGTTACACCACTGAGCTGCGAGCCATCAGAGAGAGCGACATGGAACGCAGTCGCCACCGCGCTACCGACCGGGTGGTCGAACGTGTAGGTGACCGACGTGTACCCGGAGTTCAGGGTCGCGCTAACAAGGGACGGAATCGTCGAGACGCCACCGATCGAGAAGTTGCCGTTCTGGCCCCCAACCTCGTCGGCAGTGTTCCCGTTGTTCGCAGAATAAACCGCTGCTGAGGTGGAGTTCTCCACGAACGCCTCAGTTGCGGAAGCCGTTGGAGCGGCTCCCGTGGTTGGGTTAAAGTTGATCGTCACAACATTGCCCGTGACAGACTGGACGCTCGTTCCAAGTTCTGTGACGGTCGTCGGTGTCGTACCACCGTTATTGACGTACTCGAAGCCGAAGTCAGCCGGAGTGATGTTGTTAGGATCGACGTTCTTGTCGAAGGTGTACACGAGCGTGTTCGTCCCGCCGGCTGTCGGGGGGACCGTCGCAGCGGTGGAGTCCGACGTTCCGACCTTGACCGATGAGAGATCCGGCCCGGCGGTGTGACCCTCGGTACCGGTTTGGCTCTGAGAGCTGGTTAGCGTCGTCGAGTCGGCGAGGCTAGATCCACCTGACGAAGTGACCGCGCCAGCGACACCAGTGACGATCGTTCCATCGCCAAGAACGGAGTTGCCGCCGAGCTCGTTGATGGTCAGGTCGACGCACTTGTTGTTCGCGCTGTCGATCGTCGCAGCCGTGGGGACGAGCCCCTTGCTGTATGGGCTGATGGTGTCGCCGCTGAGGTAGTTGCTCACCACGAAGTCGCCTTGGACGACGGACGTGAGGGCCTTGTCGTAGCAGACCTGGATCGTCGAGGCGCTTGTCGCCGTCGCACTCACAAGATCAGGCAGGTTGGTGGTAGAAGACGGCGACGCGCCCGCAATAGCGGCCTGTGCCGACCCCGCCGCAGCCAAAGGTGCGGCTACTGCTGCCACCGCGACCGCCGTGCGCATTGCCCGCGCCCGGTTCAGTCGTGAAGCCATAAGGAGATCCTCCTGTTGGTTTTCGTTCTCTAGCAGCCCTGGCCTCCCACCCAACCTGCTCCGTTGGCAGGAGGTCGGTAGAGCCGGACAGGCCAGGTTGTAGCAGAACCCGGGGGCGAAAGTGAGGTTTGCTTGCGAGTTTGCAGGCCCTCTGACCAAAGTTGCGTCGCTGCGACGCAACTCCGCTCCTGGCGGCCCGTTGGTAAGGATGAGGCGCTTGCCGCCCTGCCGCACTGCGGAGGGCGACGTCTGTTGCTGCCGCCGGTCGCTCGGTCGGTTAGTTTGGGAGGCGCACGCTGGCGGGCCTCGGCCCGGACTCCGAACCAGGGAACGATTGTATGAGAAACGGTCTTTTACAGGCGCGGCGAGCCGGGGCGGTCCTCGGCGTCAGCCTCGCTGCGGTGAGCGCCGGTGCCGGCGTCGCCTTGGCGGCGGGAACGGGCGGCTCGGTTGGCGGGCTCAGCCCCCACGCGACGATCGCCGGGCCTGCCAACACCGCGTTCTACGCCGACGCGGTCCAGCCCAACGGGGAGATCGTCGCCGTCGGGGACCTGCTCGTCAAGGGCACCCCCCAGCTGCTGGTCGAGCGCTACACGGCGACCGGCGCGCTGGACCCGAGCTTCGGGGCCGGCGGGATCGTCACCGGTCCGGCCCTCACCGGCGCGGCCGGCTCGATCGCCAAGGCGGTCGCCATCCAGCCGAACGGGCAGATCGTCGTCGTCGGTGAGGGAACCGGTTCGGGCGGCGTCAGCACACACGGCATGGTGGTCGAGCGCTTCAACGCGAACGGCAGCCTCGACACCGGCTTTGGCAGCGGCGGGGCCCAGGACCTCGAGGTCAACAACGAGGGTGCCGGGGACGCGGTCGCGCTCGAGCCCGACGGCAACATCGTGGTCGGCGGCAGCAGCGACCTCACCGCCGTCCCGTACGCGACGGTCGCCGAACTGACCGCGAACGGCTCTCCCGACATGGCGTTCGGGACCGACGGCGTGTCGGTCCTCCAGCTCGGCCAGTACGCGAACATCCAGGCCCTCACCCTGCAGTCCAACGGTGAGATCGTCTTCGGCGGCTCGGCCGCCCCGAACGGGCAGTCGACCCTCGGGGTCGTCGGCCGGCTCACCGCGATCGGCACGCTCGACACAAGCTTCAACGGTTCCGGGGCCTCGGTCTCCCAGTACGCGCTCGGCAGCGGGCAGTACTCGAGCGTCAACGGCGTCGCCGTCAGCTCGAACGGGACGATCTACGCGGCCGGGAACGCGACGAACGACGGTGAGGTCGCGGACACGTTCGCGGCGAGCTTCACCCCGTCCGGAGCCCGCAACGGCGCCTTCGGCTCCGGCGGCGTCGTCCACACCCCGTCGGCGAACAACTGGCTGGAGACGAACACCGGGGTGCCCGGCGGGATGGGGCTGATCCTCGGCCCCAACGGTGACCTGCTCGTCCCCGGCGTGTATGACAACTCGACGGCGACGACGTACGGCACCGTGTGGGCGTTCACCCCGGCCGGCGCGCTGGACCAGAGCTTCGGCAATCACGGCGTCGCCCTGTTGAGCCTTCCGGGCGGGACCAACAGCGCCTACGCGGGCGCCGCCCTTGACCCGGGTGCGGGGGCGCTGATCGCCGCCGGCACGGCGACGAGCAGCACGAACACGACGACGAGCCTGATCAGCGTCATCCCCGGCGTCGGCTCCCCCCAGACGACGACGACCACCCCGACGCACCCGGCGGCACCGCCGGCGCTGAAGCTGACCGTCACCGGGATCGGCCGGCGCTACGTCGCCAAGACCCTCAGCCGGTCCGGCCTGAGCCTGAACGCCGCCTGTAACGAGGGCTGCCGACTGACGGTGACCCTCGGAACGAACGCGGGCGCGGCCCGGCACCTACAGATCAAGACGCGCGTGCGCGTCTGCCGCAAGTTCCGGGGCCGGCGGCGCTGTCGCTTTGTCGAGCAGTTCCGGCCGCTCAAGCTGACCGAACGGGCGTTCCTGCGCACCGGCGGCCGGCACCGGTTCGTGTTCCACTTCGGGCCCGGGCTCAAGCGGGCGTTCTTCAAGCACCCGAACACCCGCTGGGTCGTGACGGTGTCCGCCCAGCCGACGGCCAAGCAGGTGCGGGCCCGCAGCAACCGCCGGTTCGTCGAGTTCGTCCGCTGATGCGCGGACGAACGCCCCGCCACGCAGATCGACCCAGCCCCGAGCGAAGGAAGCCAATGACACGACGATCAACCCGGATCACCGGGATCGGCGTCGCCGCGGTCCTCACCGCGGCGCTCGCCGCCCCCAGCGGCGCCGCCGCACAGGGATTCGGCAACCTCAACCCGGGGTTCAACGGCTCCGGGCTCTCGGCCACCAGCGCGCAGCTGTTCGCGGTGGCCGCCAACTCCGCCGGTGACGTGTACGCCGCCGGGCAGTCCGGCGGCAAGGTCTACGTCGAGGAGCTGAGCCCCGGCGGCACCCAGCTGGCCAGCTACACCGGCGGGAGCGGCGTCGCCCGCGCCGTCGCCGTCCAGTCCAACGGGGAGGTCGTCATCGCCGGGAACGGCGGCAGCGGCATCTTCGCCGAACGGCTCAGTGGCGCCCTGGCGCCCGACTCGAGCTTCGGCTCCGGCGGCCTCGCGACCGCGCTCACCGGCCAGTCGGGGACCGCGAACGCGATCACGATCGCCCCGGGCGGCGACATCGTCGTCGGGGGCGCCGAGAACCCGCCCGACACCCAGGCGGTCGCCGTCGAGTTCACCCCCTCCGGGGCGCTCAACGGCGCCTTCGGCAGCGGCGGCATCCAGACGGTCAGCACCGGCTTCACCGCCTTCGGCGGCGGCTACGCGCAGATCAACGGCCTCGCGGCCGAGCCGAGCGGCCAGATCGCCTACGTCGGCAGCCAGACGACGACCCAGGGGATCACCAACGGCGTCGTCGGCATCTTCAACGCGAACGGGTCAAACGACGGATCGTTCTCCGCCGCCCCCTACCACTACACGCCCGCGGGCGGCTCCTCCGGCTACACCGACTTCCAGTCGGTGGCGATCGCCCCCGGGGACGAGATCATCGTCTCCGGCGTCGACTACGGCGGACAGAACGCGCTCATCCTCCGCTACACCCCCTCCGGCAGCCTGGACTCGAGCTTCGCCAACGGCGGGGTCGCGGTGATCCCGGCGGCATCCAACCACAACCCGGACTCGGCCGTCGGCGCCTACGGCGTCGCCCTCGCGGGCGGCGACACGGTCGTCGGAACCGGCCAGTTCGAGACCTCGGCGACGAACTACAGCGGCGCGGTCTGGGGCCTGTCGAGCAACGGCAGCTTCGACAGCGGGTTTGGCAGCGGTGGCACGACGATCGCACCGGTCGGGTCGAGCAGCACGCCGTATGAGGCCTGCGGGATGACGGTCGCCCCGGACGGGACGATCTACACGGTCGGCTACACGCCGACGGCAACCCCGGACCCGTACCCGTGTGCGGCCAACGCCGGCTCCGCCGGCGGCTTTGTCGCCAGCTTCGTCGGCAACGGCCCGCCGCCGGTGATCGGCGCCGGATCCGCGCCCGCGGTGAGCACCGGCAGCGTGAGTGCGCTGACGAGCAACAGCGCGACGGTGACCGGCACAGTCAACCCGGACGGGCTGGACACCACGTACGCGTTCCAGTACGGGACGAGCACCGCCTACAGCTCAGAGACCACCATCGAGAACGCCGGGGCGGGCACGAGCGCGACGGTGCTGAACGCCACCCTCACCGGGCTGGCCCCCGGGACGACCTACCACTACCGGATCGTCGCCACCAACGCCGACGGGACCGTGGACGGGGCGGACATGAGCTTCACCACCCCGACCGGTCCGTCGGCCCCGCCACCCGGCGGGGCGAAGCCGACGGTGAGCACCGGCGGCACGTTCAAGGTCGGTGAGGCGTCTGCCCGCAGCGTCGGGATGGTCAACCCGGACGGGCTGGCGACCACCTACACGATCCAGTACGGCAAGACCATCCGCAACGGGCTGCACACCGCGACGTTCAAGCTCGCGGCGGAGACGAGCAGCGTCAGGACCTTCCCGGTTCTGATGAGCCGGCTTGCCCCGGGCACCGTCTACCACTACCGGCTCGTGGCGACCAACGCGGACGGCACCGTCTACGGCGCCGAACGGAGCTTCAAGACCGCCCCGCGGCTGAAGACCTCGCTGCGGATCAGCCACATCGACGTGCTGCACAACCGCCGTCTCATCGTCGGCGTCACCTGCAGCGCGACCTGCAACGTGTACGGGGCGCTGAAGCTGTCCGCGCCGCTGTCCCGGGCGTTGCACCTCGGCCGCGGAGTGACGACGGTCGCCTCCGGCCGCGGGCACCTCAACCGCCGCGGCCTGCTGCACCTGTTCATCACCGCCCCGATCAAGGACGCCCGCGCCCTCGCCAGCCGTCACGGGCTCACCGGGGTGCAGCTGCTCGTGATCATCCGGCCGAACATCAGCGGCCCGGCCGTCTTCGCACGGCGGAACCTGCTGCTGCGCGGCTAGAGCCAAGCAACGACGGACTCCGGGGTGCGGGCGACCTGCCTGCACCCCGGCCCGGCGTTCAGCGGATCCTGGGGCAGACGGAGAACGCGGTCGCCGGCGAAACGCGCGTGACGAACCTGAGGTGGTCAGCGAGCAGGCCGATCAACCCCGGAATCTCGGGTGACCGCCAGTCGTAGGTCATGGTGGGTACAGCCAGCTTGAAGCTGATGATCGAAGGTCAGCACGGCCTCGATCGTTCCCTCCTTGTGCAGCTCGACCGCGGCCTGCGGGTCGATCGCGTCGATGATCGTTGCAGCGTCAGGCTCCGCGAGCAGCACGCGCCCCAATGCCGAGGTGTCGACATACAGGCCGCCCATCAATAGGGACGATTCCGGTCAGCCTCGAGCAGCCGATCGGCCGTGCCGGTTGCGTCGAGCACGACGTTGTCGGGAGCTGCGGCCAGACGGAGGTTGCTCGTGAGCGGCACCACGACGGTTGTGGAGATTCGGCTCGCGTTGAAGCTATCGCCCTGGACGACCACAACGGGCCGGCGAAACCCGGGCCCGAGCCGGTGGGAGACTCCAGCGACGCCCAACAGACGTCGCCCTGGCTGATCACCATTCGTCGCGTGCGAGCGCGCGTCGCGCAGCCTCAGCTGAGAAGCCGTGGCGCTCAGTTGCCAGGCCGTCGGCAACCTCGTTCAGGGCCGCGGTGACGGCTCCCGTGTCGCGGCGCGCGACGTAGTCGGCGAGCGCCTCCCGGTAGAGCTCACTGCGGCTCTTGCCCAGCCTGCTGGCGAGCTGGTCTGCGCGCTCAAACAGATCGTCGGGGATCGACACCGCAGTCTTCATACCAGAAGTATGACCGTCTGCCGACGATCAGTGACACGCGAAGGCTCTCCCGCCCCTCCACCTCCATGCGGCCTGGCCTGGCCGGGCCGCTCACGCCTCACCGCTCATAGCCGACGAACACGAGCTCACACACCCCGCTGCTCTGCACGCTCACCCGCCGGGTGCCGGGGGCGACGGTGACGGAGCTGTAGGCGTGACCGCCGGGCCCCTCGCGGTGGTGGATGACCTGACAGTCCCCGGCGAGGGTCCTCACGGTGAGGATGACCGGGTCACCGTGGGAGGTGACCGACCCGAGCACGATCCGCTCCGTCGGGGCGGGCAGGTCGATGACGAGCTCGGCGCCGGGGCGGGTGAGGATGAGGCGCTCCTCCGCGCTCCAGCCGACCGCGGTGCTCGCGCACGTGTCCGCCACCCACGGGGTCAAAAGCGGCGGGCGGCGTTCGCGCGGGGCGGGGGTGAGGATCACGTCGAGCCAGTAGCGGGACCAGTTGGGCGCCAGGTCGGGGCGCATCCGCCCGAGGTAGCGGGACAGGGTCACGTCATCAGCGTGGACGGGCCGCTCACCGAACAGGAGCGGGTCATAGCTGGAGGCGATCACGTGCCCGGCGAGGTCGCCGAAGACGAGCTCGAACTCATGGAAGCTGACCCCACGCCCCCAGCGGGTGAGCGCCTCAGCGGCCTCCGCGGGACCCTCGGCGGCGGCGGCGCTGATCGCATCGGTGAAATCCCGGCGCGGTGAGTGACGAGCGTAGGCGAGGGCGACCTCGGCGGGCAGCATGTGCAGGTAGGGGATCTGGCCGGTGTGATGGTCAAAGCTGATCAGCCGGTTGGGGGTTTCGGCGACGACGATCACCCCGCCGGGGCGGACGACATCGCGGGCGAGCGTGAGGACCGCCACGCGTTCCTGCGGGGTGAGGTGCTCGAGCACCGCATAGAGCAGGAAGACATCCACCTCCCCGCGGTGGGCGGCCACCGCCTCCAGGATCTGCTCCAGCGGGTGGTGGGCCAGCTCGAGGTTGGTGAGGCCGCGCTGCTGGACGTGGGCGCGACCCTCACTGACCGCGTCCGCGTCGATGTCGACGCCGATGTGGCGCCGCACCCGGGGCGCGAAGGCGCAGGCGACGGGCCCGTTGCCACAGCCGTACTCGAGCACCGTCGCCCCGTCCAGCTCGACGTTCTTGGCGATCCAGGGGAGCAGGAACCCCTCCGCTCGGCGGCGGCGGCTCTCCCAGCTGTTCGGGTCCTCCCCGGCGGCCAGCGCCAACCCGCGGGCCGGGGTGGCGAGAATCGCCGTCTCCAGCGCCGCCTCCGGCGGCAGGCCGGTCCCGAACGCGGCCGCGCCCGCGGCGGCGGCGTGCTGGAGCTCGAGCTGCGCGGCGCGCTCCTGGGCGACGCGCAGCTCATGGCTGAGACCGCGGACGCGCTCCTCCAGCTCGGCCTGGCGGGCGACCGCCGCCGCGGCCGCCGAGCCGCCCTGGCCGAGGTGGCGGCGGGCGAGCCGGGCGTTCTCGCGCCGCAGCCCCCACACGCCGAGCTTGAGCCCCTCTGACCAGCGGTTGAAGATCGGGTTGGCCGCCAGGCTCATCTCCCCGTGCACGGCGGCGGACACCTCGGCGGCGGAGAAGCCGACGGTGATCAGGAAGTGGTTGGCATACGCCGGCTCGGGGGCGGGCGCCCCCGCAAGGGTGACCGTCACCCCGTCCGCCCCCGGCGGGGCGATCAGTGACCCCTCCGCGAGGAACTGGGGCAGCAGCTCGGCGCCGGGGAAGCGGGCCGCCAGCTCCCGCGCCTCGTCATAGCCGAACACGGTGACGTGGAAGGGGTTGGTCACGCCGGTGAGGCGGTCGTTGGGGACCGACAGCAGCAGCCGGGCACCGTCCTGCGCCCGGTGGCCGAGGACGGTGAGGGTGGCGTCGAGGTCGGGGAGGTGCTCGAGCCCCTCAAAGCAGACGATCAGCTCGGGGACGGCCGCGGCGGCGGGGCCGCGCAGGTAGGCGAGCGCGTCCGCAGCCTCGAAGCGGACGTTCGGCCGGGTGGCCGCGACGGTCCTGCGCGCCGTCTCGATCGTCGCGACGTCCGCGTCGACGCCGGTCACCTCCGCGGCGGTCTCGGCGAGGATGGCGCTGCCATAGCCGCTGCCACAGCACAGGTCGAGCACCGTCTGACCGGCCGCGAACCCGGCGGCGAAGCGGTAGCGGTGGCGGTGCTCGGCGGCGAGCATCGTGTCCTCCTGGGCGGCCTCGAAGGTGAGCCGCTCTACGCAGTCCATCGCATCCCCCTTGCTCTCACGTGGGCGTTGATCTCCCCGAGCAGCCGCGCCCGGTGGGGCCGGGCGACGGTCGCCTGCATCGAATCGTCGCGGAGGCGGTAGCCGAGCAGCCGTTCGGGGATCACCGCGCCGTGGTGGCCGGCGGCGGCGAGGTGACGGTAGAGCGCCCAGTCCTCGAAGCTCGTCAGCTCCTCGCTGTAGCGGAACCCGAGATCGAACAGGCGCCGGCGCCACAGCGCGGCGGCGTCCCCGGCGACGTTGTCCTCCACCAGCAGGCTCGACCAGTTCCCGAGCGGGGCGTAGCCGACGTTCGGTTCCGGCCACGGGTTCCCGTCCGTGCCGATGTAGCGCGACCAGGGGGTGACGTAGGCGACCTCCGGGCGGGCCTCGAGCACCGCGACGGCCCGGGCGGTGAAGTCGGGGGCGATCACGTTGTCGGCGTCGAGGGGGAGGATGTAGGGGCCGACGCTCTGGCCGATCCCGAAGTTCCGGGCCGCGCCGAGACCCTGGTTCATCTGGGTGACCACGAGCACCGGGAAGCGGGCCGACAGCTCCGCGAGGATCCAGTCGGCGTCGGTGAAGGAGCCGTCGTTGACGAGGACGATCTCCATCCGCGGATGGGTCTGAGCCAGCAGCGAGTCGACGGTCGCGCGGACGTGCGCCTCGGCCTGGAAGTAGGGGACGATCGCGGAGACGAGCGGCACCTCCGCGGCCCGCGGGCGGGCCGGGTCAGCCGGGGCCGCGGCGGTCGGGTCCGGGGCGGCGGGGCGGGCGGGGGCGGCGACCGGGCGGGTGAGCGGGGTGGCGAGCAGGCGCCGGTAGGCGTCGAGGATCTCCTGATCGGGGGCGAGGGAGCGGGCGTGAGCGAGCGGCGCGCCGGAGACGACCATCTCCGCAAGCCCCGCCCGGTCCTCGAGCACGGTGATCAGCGCCTCCTCCAGGGCGGCGGCGTCGGTTCCCGCCGCCTGCCAGCCGCTCACCCCGCCCTGGACGATCTCGACGAGCCCGCCGACCGGGGTGGCGAGCACCGGCCGGTTGAGGTGCAGGGGCTCCAGCGCCGCGTAGGGCCAGCACTCCCATGCGGACGGGATCACGATCACGTCGTGGGCGCGGATGAGCGCGGGCAGCTCGGTCGGGTGCACCCCGCCGAGCAGCGCCATCCGCGGATCATCGGCGATCGCGAGCTCGAGGTTGGCGGCGACCGACCCGCCGAGCGGGGCGGTTGTGGTGTCGGCCCCGGCGAAGGTGAGGGAGAGGTCCTCCCGGGGCAGGCCGGCGACCGCGCCGGCGAGGGCGAGCACCCCCTTGCGCCGCTCCAGCCGGCCGAGGTAGAGCAGGGACAGGGGCCGTCCGGACGGATCGAAGTCGGGGTCCGGACCGGCGCTCGGGCCGGTGAACGGGTAGCGGATGCGGGTGGCGGGGGCGATCGCGGCAGCCCCGTAGAAGCGTTCGTAGGTGGCGAGGATGTCCCCGCCCTGGAAGATGACGTGGTCGGCGTGTCTGAGACAGAAGCGCTCGAACTCATAGATCGCCCGGGCGGAGAAGGCGGACGGGCAGTAGCCGTTGAGCAGGTCACACAGCTCGGCGGTCGTGTGGATCCGCACGGCGAGGTGGGTGCGGGCGAGGAACGGGTCGAGGGTGTGGGCGGCCTGGAGGGTGACGAACCCCTCCCCCAGGTAGTCACAGAACTCGATCAGCTCCGGCGGCGCCGAGCCGTAGTGGGCCTTGAGGGCATCGAGCACCCGGGCGCTGTAGGGGTGCATCACCGTGTAGGCGACCTCGGTCTCCTCCGGGGTCGGCTCGGGCACGAACACGATCTCCACGCCGGGCGGCGGCAGCGCCGGGTCGGCGGCGGCGACAAGCTCGGCGTGACGGGCGGTGTAGACGTCGGTGGTGAAGATCGTCACCTCCGCGATCTCGGCCAGCAGCGCCGCGGCGGCGGCGACGTAGCGGCCGATCCCCCCGCCACAGAGCGGGTGCACCTCCCGGGAGACGAGCGCGATCCGCACGAGCAGACGAGGGCCGGACGCCTCAGCCGCGCCGGGGGCCGAGGGCGCCCTTGGCCGCCCGCAGCGGTCCGGTCAGCTTCCAGCTCGGGGAGGCGAACACCTCCGTGAGGATCCGGTCGAGCTCCTCCCGGCGCTCCCGCTCGTGGGCGTGCCCGTCCCGGGCCGCCGACAGCTCGGCCCGGGTCTCCTGCAGCTGGGCGGTGCAGCCGTCGAGGTGCTCCTGGACCTGGCGGAGGTGGACGAGCTCGTCCTGGAGGGCGAGGGCGCGCAGGCGCAGCGCCGCCGTCTCTGCCCGGGCGGCCTCCAGCTCGGCGGTGAGCACGCCGACGGGGTCGCCGTCCGGGTCCGCGAGGCGGGCGGCCTCCCGGGCGAGCCACAGCGTCTTGGCGAGGCCGAGCAGCGGCGCGGTCGGCCGGTAGCGGGGCTCGAACACCTCGGGCCGAGCGAGCGCGTCGGCGCTCGCGTCGACGAGCACGAGCCCGAGCCCGTACCACAGCTCATCCCGCAGGGACGGCTCGGCGAACATCCGGCCGGGCACCCAGTCGAGGTCGACGTAGGTGACCTTCGGCCAGGCGGCGAAGCGGACGGCGTCGACGCCCTGGCGGACCCGCTCGTTGGCGGTGTCGTGGATGAGGATGACGCTGTGGGCGACCGCCGGGGAGTCGAGCAGGTCCTCCAGGTCCTGGCGCACCCCCTCCGGGGAGTGGTCGCCGTCGACGAGGATGAAGTCGACGTTCTCACCGGCGGCGGCGAACTGGGCGAGCACGCCGGGGAGCAGCTGATGGGAGTCACCGGTGTGGAGGGTGACGTTGGCGGGCTGGGGCAGGGTCGGGGGGGTGAGGTCGAAGGAGTGGACCTCCCCGCTGTGGGCGGCGATCTGGCGCAGGCAGGCGCCCTCCATCGACCCGATCTCGATCGCCCGGGCGGGGGTGAGCTGGGAGAGCAGGCCCGTCAGCGCCGCCCGTTCGCCCCAGGCCATCTGCCAGACGGTGTCGGAGAAGATCTCGATCGGCACGGGGCCATCCTACGAGACCCCGGCGGCGGGGTGAGGGCCACGCGGGCCTGGCGAAGGCCCGGGGCGGGGTGAGGGGAAGGGCCCGGGGGCGAGATGAGGGCCGTTGAGGGCGGGGTGAGGGGCCCTGGCCGCCGACGCGTGAAGCGGCGCTCCCCCTTGAGAACGACCCAAACCCGGCAATCTCGGGCCGCCCGGGCGGGCCGGCGGCGGGCCGCGCGGGCGGGGCCGGACGCCGACGGGAGTCAGCCGCGGCCGGACGCCTCGGTGATCTCCGCGAGCCGGCCGGCGTCGGCGGCGCCGAGCGCCCGCGCGGGCATCTGCCAGCGCCAGTTGCCGCCCGGCCGGCCCGGATCGTTCATCCGCGCCTCCGATCCGAGGCCGAGGACGTCCTGGGCCTGGACCATCGCGACCTTCGCCGGGGAGGCGTGGGCGAGGCTGATCAGCCGCCACCACGACTGGGCGGGCAGCCGCAGGCCGAGGGCGACGCTCGCCCCCGTCGCCGCGCGGGTGACCCGGTCGGCGGTCGCCTGATCGAGGCTCTCGAACCAGCCGCGGGCGGTGTCGTGGTCGTGGGTGCCCGTGTAGACCCAGCGGTGCTCGGGATGGTTGGCGGGGGCGTGCGGGCTGTGGCGGTCCCCGGCGCTGAAGCCGAACTGGAGGACGAGCATGCCCGGGAGGCCGAGGTCGTCCCGGAGGCGCTCGACCGCCGGGGTGATCACCCCGAGGTCCTCGGCGATCAGCGCAAGCGCGTCCCCGAGCTGGGCGGAGAAGGCGTCAAACAGCGCCCGGCCCGGTCCGCGGCGCCAGCGGCCGCCGCGGGCGTCGGGGTCCCCGGCGGGCACCGACCAGTAGGCGACGAAGCCGCGGAAGTGGTCGAGGCGGGCGGCGTCGACGAGCGCGAGGGTGTGGGCGAGGCGCCTCACCCACCATTCGTACCGCTGCGCGGCCAGCCGGCCCCAGTCATAGAGCGGGTTGCCCCACAGCTGCCCGCGGGCGGTGAAGGCGTCCGGGGGCGCCCCTGCGACCGCCCCGTCCTGGAACAGCTCCGGGTGGGCGCGATGGTCGGCGCTCCCCGGAGCCACGTAGATGGCAAGGTCCCCGCACAGAGCGACGCCGCGGTCGTGGGCGTAGGTGCGCAGCGCCGTCCACTCCCGCTCGGCGCGGACCTGGTCGGCGACGACCTCATCACGCCGCCCGCGCTCGAGCCGGGCCCAGTCGGTGATCCAGTAGGCGTGCCGGTCGGTGAAGTCGATCCGCTCGGCCGCGCTCACCCGCGCCCGCGGGGCCGCGAGCAGCCCCGGCCAGATCGCGAAGGCCGACCGGGCCTTGTACGGGGAGCCGTAGCGGTCCGGCGGGGCGAGGGGCAGCACCTGCCACCAGCGCTGGCGGGCAGCGGCGAGCCAGTCGACGAACGTGAAGGCGGGCGCGCCGAGGCGACCGCCGGGCAGGGAGGTGATGTGGCACTGCACGCCGGCGGCGCGCTCGGCGGCCGGGGTGGGGGGCGGGGCGGGCATCGGCTCGCCTGGGGTGTTTAGCGCACGATGAGGAGGGCAGAAAGGGGGCATGCGCGCGACCGTCACGGCCCCGGAGGGAACCCGGTTTACTTCCGGGTCGGTGAACGCCCCCCCACGGATCGTGATCGAGGCACCGGCGCCCGCCGTCGACGGTGGCCGCTATGCGCCCAAACGCTGCGTCGGGGACGACGTGACCGTCAGCGCCGACATCTTCAGAGACGGCCACGACCGGCTCGGCGCGGCCGTCCGCTTCCGCCGGGTCGGGACCGACCCGTGGGGGGAGGCGCCCCTGACACCGGTCGACGCCCACCACGACGGGGTCCGCTGGGCTGGCCACTTCAGCGTCGACGCGGTCGGGGACTGGGAGTACATGATTGACGCGTGGGTCGACCCGGTCGCCACCTGGCAGCAGGAGCTGACCCGCAAACGGGAGGCCGGCCAGAGTGACCTGCGCGGCGAGCTGTCAGAGGGCGAGCGCCTGCTTGGGATCACCATCGACGCCGACGCGCCCGACTGGGCGGCCCTGCTCGACCCCGCCACGATCCCGGACGGCCCGGCGCGGCGCACCGGCGGCGCGAGCCTCGGACCCCTGCCGCTGCGCGTCGACCGGATCCGCGCCCGCTACGGCAGCTGGTATGAGCTGTTCCCCCGCTCCTGGGGGGGCCTGGCCGGGGTCCGCGCACAGCTGCCCGCCTTCGCCGAACTGGGCTTTGACGTCCTCTACCTGCCGCCGATCCACCCGATCGGATTGACGAACCGCAAGGGGGCCAACAACACCCTGCAGGCCGCCCCGGGCGACCCCGGCTCCCCGTGGGCGATCGGGGATGCGACCGGCGGCCATGAGGCGGTGCACCCCGAACTGGGAACCGTCGCGGACCTGCGAGCGCTCAGCACCGCCGCCGCCGAACTGGGGATGGAGGTCGCCCTCGACTTCGCGATCCAGTGCAGCGCCGACCATCCGTGGCTGACCGAGCACCCGGAGTGGTTTCACCGCCGCCCGGACGGGAGCCTCAAGTACGCGGAGAACCCGCCCAAGAAGTACCAGGACATCTACAACGTCAACTGGGACACCACGGAGTGGGAGGCACTGTGGGCCGCCCTGCTGGAGATCGTCCTCGGCTGGGTCGACTGCGGGGTGAAGATCTTCCGGGTCGACAACCCGCACACCAAACCCGCCGCGTTCTGGGCGTGGCTGATCGCAGAGGTCCACAACCGGGATCAGGACGTGATCTTCCTCGCTGAGGCGTTCACCCGCCGGCGGGTGATGCAGCACCTCGCCAAGGTCGGCTTCAGCCAGTCCTACACGTACTTCACCTGGCGCAACGCGAAGTGGGAGCTGACCGAGTACCTCACCGAGCTCGCCCACGGCCCCGAACGGGAGTACTTCCGGCCGAACTTCTTTGCCAACACGCCCGACATCCTCCACGCCTCCCTCCAGCACGGCGGCCTGCCGGCGTTCGCGGCCCGGCTCGTCCTCGCCGCCACCCTCAGCCCGAGCTACGGGATCTACAGCGGCTTTGAGAACGCGGAGAACGTCGCCGTCGCCGAAGGGTCGGAGGAGTACCTGCACTCGGAGAAGTACGAGATCAAACCGCGCCGCCTGGAAGGACCGCTGCTCGGCCTGATCGGCCGGCTCAACCATGCCCGCGCAGCCAACCCGGCTCTGCAGCGCCTCGACAACCTGACGTTCCTGGAGACCGAGAACGACCAGCTGATCGCCTACGCGAAGCAGACGGGCACCAACACGGTCATCTGCATCGTCAACCTCGACCCCCACCACCGCCAGGAGGGGCTCTGCGTCGTCCCCGCCGAACTCGGGACTGCCCCGGTGTTCGGGGTCGCCGACGTCGTCGGCGCCACCCACTTCCAGTGGCGGATCGGCCGCAACTACGTCGCCCTCGAACCCGGGGACGCGCACGTGGCGGTGCTCGAACGGTGAGCGGCGCGGTCTCCCCCGACCCGGCGGGCCGGCCCACCCCACGGTCCGCCCCACGGCCCACCCCGGCGACCCCGCAGGTCGGCCCCACCCCCGGCCCGCCCCCGCGCGACCCCGCTGCCGCCGCCCCCGGCTTTGCCCAGACGAGCCAGTGGTTCGAGGGCGACCCGCTGTGGTTCAAGCGGGCCGTCTTCTACGAGATCCACATCCGCGGGTTCTTCGACGCCAACGGGGACGGATCCGGGGACGTGCGCGGCCTCACCGAGAAGCTCGACTACCTGCAATGGCTCGGGATCGACTGCATCTGGCTGCTGCCCTTCTACGAGTCGCCGCTGCGGGACGGCGGCTATGACATCGCCGACTTCCTCAAGGTCCACCCCGACTACGGCAACGTCGACGACATCAAGCAGCTGATCGACGCCGCCCACGCCCGGGAGATGCGGGTGATCGCCGACCTCGTGATGAACCACACCTCGAGTGAGCACCCGTGGTTCCAGGCGTCCCGCTCCGAGGGGCCCGACGGGCCCAAACGCGACTGGTACGTGTGGTCGGACTCCCCCGAGCGCTACCGGGACGCGCGGATCATCTTCGTCGACACCGAGCAGTCGAACTGGACCTATGACCCGGTCGCGGGCGCCTACTACTGGCACCGGTTCTTCTCCCACCAGCCCGACCTCAACTACGACAACCCGGACGTGGCGGCGGCGATGCTGGAGGTGCTGCGCTTCTGGCTCGACCTCGGTCTGGACGGGTTCCGCCTCGACGCCGTCCCGTACCTGTTCGAACGGGAGGGGACCAACTGTGAGAACCTCCCCGAAACCCACGCGTACCTGAAGCGGGTGCGGACCGAGATCGAGGCCAACTACCCGGACCGGGTGCTGCTCGCTGAGGCGAACCAGTGGCCCGCAGACGTCGTCGAGTACTTCGGGGACGGGGACGAGTGCCAGATGGCCTTCCACTTCCCGGTGATGCCGCGGATGTTCATGGCGATCCGCCGGGAGGAGGCCACCCCGATCTATGAGATCCTCGAGCAGACCCCGGCGATCCCCGAATCCTGCCAGTGGGGGCTGTTCCTCCGCAACCATGACGAGCTGACGCTCGAGATGGTCACGGACGAGGAGCGCGACTACATGTACGCCGAGTACGCCAAGGACCCGCGGATGAAGCTGAACGTCGGGATCCGCCGCCGGCTCGCGCCGCTGCTCGACAACGGTCGCGATGAGATCGAGCTGATGACCGCGATCCTGTTCGCCCTACCGGGCTCGCCCGTTCTCTACTACGGTGATGAGATCGCGATGGGAGACAACGTGTTCCTCGGTGACCGTGACGGCGTGCGGACCCCGATGCAGTGGACCCCGGACCGCAACGGCGGGTTCTCCCGGGCTGACTTCGCCCAGCTGTACGCGCCGCCGCTGATGGACCCCGTCTACGGCTACCAGGCCGTCAACGTGGAGGCGGAGCTGCGCACCCCCACCTCACTGCTGCGCTGGATGCACCGGTTCATCGCCCTGCGCAAGGAGCACCCCGTCTTCGGACTGGGCAGCTACGAGCCGCTCGCCTCCGACAACCCGCGGATCTTCGCGCTGATCCGCCGCTATGAGGAGGACGTCGTCCTCTGCGTCCACAACCTCTCCCGGGCCGCCCAGTTCGTCGAGCTCGACCTGTCGGCGATGGAGGGCACCCACCCGGTCGAGATGCTCGGCCGCACCCGGTTCCCGCGGATCGGCCAGCTCCCGTACCTGCTCACCCTCGCCCCTCGCGGGTTCTACTGGTTCACCCTGGAGCCCGGCGATGAGTGAGCTGACCGACTGGCTGATCCAGCAGCGCTGGTATGCGTCAAAGAGCCTGGAGATCGCCCGGGTGCAGGAGCTCGACGCCGCCCCGCTCCCCGGCGGTGAGGAGCTGCGCCTGATCGCCGTCTCCTTCACCAACGGCACCCACGCCCTCTACCAGCTCGTCCCGGCCCTGTCCGCCGGGGTCCCCGATGCGATCGCCGCCGCCGGCGAGCACCGCACCGAGCACGGCCTGTTCTGCTTCCGCAGCCTGCTCGGGGACACGGCGCTGGCGCGCCCGGCGCTCGCCCCGGTCGGCGCCGAACAGTCGAACACGTCGGTGATCGTCGATGACACCTACGTGCTGAAGGTGTTCCGCCGGCTCGAGGCGGGCATCAACCCGGAGCTGGAGATGCTGCGCTTCCTGAGCGCCCGGCACTACCCCCACATCGCGACGCTGCGGGGCTGGTATGAGTATGAGAGCCCGGCGCTCGCGTGCACCCTCGGGGTGCTCCAGGACCTCATTCCCGACGGGCACGACGGCTGGCAGCTCGCCCTCGCCGAGATCCCGACCGCGCCCGACAGCTTCCTCGCCCGCGCCGCCTCGCTCGGGGAGGCGACCGCGACGCTGCACAGCGTCCTCGCCACCGACCATGACGACCCGGCCTTTGCCCCGGAGGAACCCTCGAACGAGTCCGTCGCGCTGCTGCGCGCCAAGGTCGACGAGGACATCGAGCGGATGTTCCTCGCCCTCCCCGACAATCCGGCGCTCGCCCCGCTGAGCGGACGCGGCGCCGACGTCCGCGAACGGCTCGCCGCCTGGCCGCAGATCAGCGCGATCGGAAAGATGGTCCGCCTCCACGGCGACTACCACCTCGGCCAGACCCTCGCCCGCCCCGACGGCAGCTGGGTGCTGCTCGACTTCGAGGGCGAGCCCGCCCGGTCGCTCTCCCAGCGGCGGATGAAACGCTCCCCGCTGCGGGACGTCGCGAGCATGCTGCGCTCCTTCGCCTACGCGGTCGCCGCCGTCGGGCTGGCGGGCGAGACCGCCCCGGACGGGATCGAGACGGCCGCCCGGGAGGCGTTCCTGTCCGCCTACCTGGACGCGGTCGACCCGAGCCTGCTGCCCTCCGGCAGCGCCGCGATCGACAACCTGCTCGGCATCTTCGAGCTCGAGAAGGCGATCTACGAGCTCGGATATGAACTTGACCACCGTCCCGACTGGGTGTCGATCCCGGTCGCGGGCATCGAAGCGCTGCTGGCGGCATGAGCGGGGTGCGCAGCTACTCGCCGCTGGTCGGCGAACTGGACCTGCACCTGCTCAACGAGGGCCGCCACGAGCGCGCGCATGAGCTGATGGGCGCGCACCTGCGCACCCATGACGGCGTCGACGGCACCGCGTTCCTTGTCTGGGCCCCGAACGCGCTGGCGGTCAGCGTCGTCGGCGACTTCAACGGCTGGGAGGTCGGCGCGGACCCGATGCGACCGCTCGCCGACGGCCTGTGGGAGCTCTTTCACCCCCACCCGCTCGAGGGCGAGAACTACAAGTACGCGGTCTGTGGGGCGAACGGGCAGGTCAACCTGAAGGCCGACCCGTGGGCCCAGGCGACGGAGATGCCGCCGAAGACCGCAAGCGTCGTCACCGCCTCCCGGCACGTGTGGGCCGACTCGGAGGCCCGCTGGGCCGCGCGCCGGTCCGCCGGGGCCCCGCACGCCCGCCCGCTCAGCGTCTATGAGGTCCACCTCGGCTCCTGGCGGCGCAACCCGCTGGAGCAGAACCGGTCACTCAGCTACCTTGAGCTCGCCGACGAGCTCGCCGACTACGTCTGCGACCTCGGTTTCACCCACGTCGAGCTGCTGCCGGTGATGGCCCACCCGTTCGCCGGCTCCTGGGGCTACCAGGTCACCTCCTACTTCGCGCCGACCCCGCGCTTCGGCAGCGCCGACGACCTCAAGGCGATGATCGAACGCCTGCACGAGCGCGGCGTCGGGGTGCTGCTGGACTGGGTGCCCGCCCACTTCCCCCGTGACGCGTTCGCCCTCGCCGAGTTCGACGGGGGGCCGCTGTATGAGTACGCCGACCCGCGCCGGGGCGCCCACCCCGACTGGGGGACGCTCGTGTTCGACTTCGGCCGCCGGGAGGTGCGTAACTTCCTGATCGCCAACGCCCGCTACTGGCTGTCGGAGTTCCACGCCGACGGCCTGCGGGTGGACGCGGTCGCCTCCATGCTCTACCTCGACTACTCACGGGCCGACGGCGAGTGGGTGCCCAACATCCACGGCGGCCGCGAGAACCTCGAGGCCGTCTCCTTCCTCAAGGAGCTCAACGAGCTGATCCACGCCGTCGAGCCGGGCGTCATCTCCGCCGCGGAGGAGTCGACCGCCTGGCCGGGCGTGTCACGGCCGACCTACCTCGGCGGGCTCGGGTTCGGGTTCAAATGGAACATGGGCTGGATGCACGACACGCTCGAATACTTCGCCCAGGACCCGATCTACCGCCGCTACCGCCACCATCAGCTCACCTTCAGCCTGATGTACGCGTTCTCGGAGAACTACATCCTGCCACTCTCCCACGACGAGGTCGTCCACGGCAAGGGGTCGCTGTATCAGAAGATGGCCGGCGACCACTGGCAGAAGCTCGCGAACCTCCGCACCCTGTACGCGCACATGTGGGCCCACCCGGGCAAGAAGCTGCTGTTCATGGGCACCGAGCTCGCCCAGCCGACCGAGTGGAACCACGAGACCTCCCTCCCCTGGCATCTGCTCGAGCACGCCGACCACGCCGGCGTCCAGAGCCTCGTCCGTGAGCTCAACCGCCTCTACGTCGCCGAACCGGCGCTGTGGGAGCTCGACGGCGACCCGGCCGGGTTTGAGTGGCTGGAGGCCAACGACGCCGACAACAACGTCGTCGCCTACGTCCGCCGCTCCCTCGGCGGCGCCCGCCAGCTCGTCTGCGTCCTCAACCTCAGCCCCGTCCCCCGCCACGGCTACCGGATCGGCCTGCCCCGCCCCGGCGTCTGGCGCGAGGCGCTCAACAGCGACGAGCACGCCTACGGCGGCAGCGGCGTCACCAACCCGGCGGCGCTGGCGACCGAGCCGATCCCGTGGCATCGCCAGGACCAGTCCGTCGCCCTCACCCTGCCGCCGCTCGGGGCGCTCTGGCTGATGCCCGATGGTCACTGAGGCGGGCGGCCACCGGGCCGCCCCCTCACCGCTCCCGTGGCTGGAGCGCCTCGGGGCCCATCCCGTCAGCGCCGAGGAGACCGCCTTCCGGGTGTGGGCCCCGGCCGCCCGGGACGGGGTCGCGGTCATCCTCGGCAACGGCCGGCGGGTCCGCGCGGAGGCGATGGCGCCCGCCGGCTACGGCGTCTACACCCTCACCACGACCGCCCCGGCGGGCACCGACTACCGCTTTCAGGTCAACGGCCGGCGCCTGCCGGACCCGGCGAGCGCGAGCCAGCCGACCGGGCTGCGCGGCCCCAGCCGCGTCTGGGCGCCCCCCGCCCCAGGACCCGCGCAGACCGGCAGGTTCTCGCCCGCCCCGCTGGCCGAGCAGGTGATCTACGAGCTGCACATCGGCACCTTCTCAGAGGCTGGGACGTTCACCGGGGCGATCCCGTATCTCGCCGGCCTCGCCGAGCTCGGGGTGACCGCGATCGAGGTGATGCCGATCGGCGAGTTCCCCGGCGCCCGCGGCTGGGGCTATGACGGGGTGTACCTGTCGGCGGCCCAATCGACCTACGGTGGCCCGGACGGGTTCCTCGCCCTCGTGGAGGCCGCCCACGCCTGCGGGCTGGCGGTGATCCTGGACGTCGTCTACAACCACGTCGGCGCCTCCGGGGTCAAGGCGCTCGAGGCGTTCGGGCCCTACTTCACCGACCGTTACGAAACCCCGTGGGGCCGGGCGCTCAACTATGACGACGCCGGGGCTGACCCCGTGCGGGAGTGGGTCTGTCAATCGGCGGAGCGCTGGGTCGGGGACTTCGGGGTGGACGGGCTGCGCCTTGACGCCGTCCACGCGATCTTCGACGCCTCCTGTGAGCATCTCGTCGCCGAGCTCAGCCGGCGGGTCAAGGCGATCGACGTGCGGACGGTCGTGATCGCCGAGTCGGCGCTCAATGACCCGAAGGTGATGCGCCCGCCCGACCGTGGGGGCTGGGGTACCGACGCGAGCTGGGCCGATGACTTCCACCACGCCGTCCGCACGCTGCTCACCGACGAGCATGAGGGCTACTACGCCGACTTCGGGGCCGTCGGGGACCTCGCCAAGGCGCTCGGGCGCCCCTTCGTCTATGACGGCGTCTACTCCCCCGTCCGGGACCGGGTGATCGGCGCCCCCGCCGGGGACCTGCCCCGCCACGCCTTCGTCGTCTGCACCCAGAACCACGATCAGGTCGGCAACCGCGCCTTCGGGGACCGGCTGGCTGCCCCCGCCCGGCCGCTCGCGGCGATGCTCACCCTGCTGTCCGGGTACGTGCCGATGCTGTTCATGGGGGAGGAGTACGGGGAGGACGCGCCGTTTCAGTTCTTCTGCGACCACATCGACCCGAAGATCGCCGAGGCGACCCGGCAGGGCCGGCGCGCCGAGTTCGCCGCGTTTGCCTCCTTCGGCAGCGAGATCCCCGACCCGATGGCCCCCGACACGTTCGCCGCCTCCACCCTCACCCGCCGCGAGGACCCGCAGCTCGCCGCCCTCTACCGGGCGCTGCTGTCCCTCCGCGGTGAGCTCGACCTCGGCGACCCGACCGGCCTGGAGTGGGATGAGGATGCCCGGCAGCTGACGGTGACCCGGCCCGGCTGGACGCTCGTCGCCAACTTCGGCCCTGAGACCGTCACCCACCTGGCCACCGGGCGACGGCTCGCGCTCGGCTCCGACCCGGCGGTCAGCGTCGCCCGCGGGACGCTCACCCTGCCGGCCTGGGGCGGCGCGGTGCTCGTCGACGAGACGGCGGCGCGATGACGGAGGTGTGGCCGGGGCGCCCGTTCCCGCTCGGGGCGACCTGGGACGGGCAGGGCACGAACTTCAGCCTGTTCAGCGAGCACGCTCAGGCGGTGACGCTGTGCCTGTTCGATGAGGACGGAACGGAGACGCGGGTGCCGGTCACCCAGCGCCGGGCGATGAGCTGGCACTGCTACCTGCCGGGGATCGGCCCCGGCCAGCGCTACGGCTTCCGGGTGCACGGCCCCTACGACCCCGTCAACGGTCACCGCTTCAACCCGGCCAAGCTGCTGATCGACCCGAACGCGAAGGCGATCGACGGGGTCGTCAACTTCCATGAGGACGCCAACCTCCTGCCCTACGTCCCCGCCCCCGAGAACCCGGACGCCGACCTCACCGCGGACGGGGCCGATGACGCCCGCGCGGTCCCCAAGTGCGTCGTCATCGACGACGCGTTCAACTGGGAGGGCGACCGGCCGCCGCGGACCCCGCTCGCGGACACCGTCATCTATGAGGTGCACGTCCGCGGGTTCACCCGCCGCCACAGCGGGGTCCGGGCGGACCTGCGCGGCACCTACGCCGCGCTCGCCTCCCACACGGCGATCCGCTACCTCACCGACCTCGGGGTGACCGCCGTCGAGCTGCTGCCGATCCACCACATCGCGGATGAGTCGTTCCTCGCCGACCGTGACCTGACCAACTACTGGGGTTACTCGACGATCGGGTATCTCGCCCCCCACTCCGAGTACGCGGCGACCGGTCGCCGCGGTGAGCAGGTGCGGGAGTTCAAGGGGATGGTCAAGGCGCTGCACCGGGCGGAGATCGAGGTGATCCTCGACGTCGTCTACAACCACACCGCCGAGGGCAACGAGCTCGGGCCGATGCTGTCCTTCAAGGGGGTGGACAACGCCTCCTACTACCGGCTCGTCCCCGACGACAAGCGCCGCTACATGGACTTCACCGGGACCGGCAACAGTCTCAACCCGGTCCACCCGAGCGTCCTGCGTCTGATCATGGACTCGCTGCGCTACTGGGTGCTCGAATGCCACGTCGACGGGTTCCGCTTCGACCTCGCCTCCGCGCTCGCCCGCGAGTTCTTCGACGTCGACCGGCTCTCGAGCTTCTTCGACATCATCCACCAGGACCCGATCCTCTCCCAGGTGAAGCTGATCGCGGAACCGTGGGACGTCGGCCCGGGCGGCTATCAGGTCGGCAACTTCCCGGTGCTGTGGTCTGAATGGAACGGCATCTACCGGGACACGGTGCGGGACTTCTGGCGCGGGGAGGCGAGTTGCGGGGCGTTCGCCCAGCGCCTCGCGGGCTCCTCGGACCTGTATCAGTCCGACGGGCGGGACCCGTTCGCCTCCATCAACTTCGTCACCGCCCATGACGGGTTCACCCTGGCGGACCTCGTCGCCTACAACGACAAGCACAATGAGGCGAACCTCGAGGACAACCGGGACGGGACCGATGACAACCGCTCCTGGAACTGCGGGGTGGAGGGACCGACCGATGACGCGGCGATCCGCTCCCTCCGCGCCCGCCAGCAACGGAACTTCCTCGCCACCCTGATGCTGTCCCAGGGCACCCCGATGCTGCTCGGCGGGGATGAGTCCAACCGCACCCAGGGCGGCAACAACAACGCGTGGTGCCAGGACAATGAGACCTCCTGGTTTGACTGGGAGTGGACCGAGGAGGCCGAGAGCCTGCACGCGTTCACCCGGCGGCTCATCCGCCTGCGCCGCGAGCACCCGGTGTTCCGGCGTCAGGCGTTCCTCGTCGGCTCGAACGTCAACGACGACCCGGGCGGGGCCGTCGGGGAGTCCGACCTCGCCGACGCCTGGTGGTTCCGGCCCGACGGGGAGAAGATGGAGCCCGCCGACTGGGACGGGCCCGATCACGCCTTCGGCCTGTTCCTCAACGGTGAGGCGATCCCCAACCTCGGCCCCCAGGGCGAGCGGATCACCGACGCGAGCTTCCTGCTCCTGTTCAACGCGTGCGCGGACAACGTCGACTTTCACCTCCCGCGCCGGTACGAACGGATGCGCTGGGCGCTGGAGATCTCGACGATGGCCCCGGGGGCGCTGGCGGGCTCGAGCGTCTATGACACGGACACGCCGGTGGAGCTGATCCACCGGTCGATGGTCGTCCTCAAACGGGTGAGCTGACAGGGAGCCTGCCGATGCCCCCGACACCATCCCCCCGTGAGCTGCGCGCCACCTACCGGCTCCAGCTCACCCCTGCCTTCGGGTTCGCCGCCGCCGCCGAGCTCGTTCCCTACCTCGCGGAGCTCGGGGTCTCGCACCTCTACCTGTCCCCCTGCCTGCAGGCCCGGCCGGGCTCGACCCACGGCTATGACGTGGTCGACCCGTCCCGGCTCTCGGACGACCTCGGCGGTGAGGACGGCTTCCGTGCCCTCGTCGGCACCGCCCACACCGCCGGGCTCGGACTGATCCTCGACGTCGTCCCCAACCACATGGGCGCCGCGGAGGAGAACCGGTTCTGGGCCGACCCGGAGCTGCGCGCGACGTTCTTTGACATCGACCCGGCGACGGGCGCCTGGCGACGCTTCTTCGACGTTGACGACCTCGCGGCGATCCGGGTCGAACGGGAGGACGTGTTCGTCGCCACCCATGCGCGGCTGCTCGCCCTCGTCGGCGACGGGCTCGTGGACGGGCTCAGGGTCGACCATCCGGACGGGCTTGCCGACCCTGAGGCGTACCTGCGCCGCCTCCGGGACGCCGGCGCGACGCGGGTGTGGGTGGAGAAGATCCTCGCCGCGGACGAGCGTCTGCCCGACAGCTGGCCGGTGTCGGGCACCGTCGGCTATGAGTTCCTCAACGACCTGACCGCCCTGTCGGTCAACCCCGACCCGGCGGCGGAGGCGACCTTCGACGCGCTGTGGCGCGACGTCGCCGCAGACCGGCGGCCCTTCAGCGCCTGGGCGTGGGAGGCCAAGCTGGCGGTCGCGACGTCCACGTTCACCGCGGAGGTCGACCGGCTCGCGCGGATCGACGGCGCCCCGGGCGCGGAGGCGATCGCCGTCGCCCTCACGAGCCAGCCGGTGTATCGCAGCTACCCGCCACCGCACGCCGGCGAGTTCCTCACCCGGTTTGCCCAGACCGCCCCGGCGGTGATGGCCAAGGGGGTGGAGGACACCGCCTTCTACCGCTACGCGCGGCTGATCGCCCTCAACGAGGTCGGCGGCAGCCCGGAGCGGTTCTCCCTCCCCGTCGGCGCCTTCCACGCCCACAATGCCGAACGGGCCCTCCGCCACCCCGAGGGGCTGTTGACGACGATGACCCACGACGCGAAGCGCTCCGCGGACGTCCGCGCCCGGATCGTCGCCCTCACCTGGTTCCCGCAGGCGTGGGACCGGTTTGCCCGACGCTGGCTCGGGGTCGACGCCGGGACCGGGGCGGGGACCGAGGCCCGGGCCGAGGCGGACGGACCCGACCTGATCGACCGTTACTTCATCCTCCAGACGCTCGTCGGGTTCCCCCCCACCCCCGAGCACCGCCCGCGGATCGACGCGTACCTCGTCAAGGCGCTGCGCGAAGCCAAACGCCACAGCAACTGGATCACCCCGGATGAGGCCTATGAGCGGGCCGCCCAGGCGTGGGTCGCCGGCCTCGCCGATGACCCGGCCTTCGGCACGGAGCTGGCGGCGCTGCTCGCCGACGTCGAGCCGCTCGGCGCTCAGATCTCGCAGGCGTGGGTGGTCCTCAAGCTGACCTGCCCCGGCGTCCCGGACATCTACCAGGGGGACGAGCTGACCTTCCGCGCCCTCGTCGACCCGGACAACCGCCGGCCGGTCGACTGGGCGGCCCGGCAGGCCGCCCTCACCACCCCCACGCCCGAGCCCAAGCTCGCCCGGATCCGTGAGCTGCTCGCCCTCCGCGCCCGCCTGCCCGAGGCGTTCGGGCCCGCCGGCGCCTACCAGGCCATCCCCGCGCCCGCGGGAACGGTCGCCTTCTGCCGCGGGGACCGGGTGGAGGTGACCGTCGGGCTCGCCCCCGGCTCGGTGAGCGCCGTCAAGGTACGCTGAACCCCCTGATGCGGGTCCTGCTTCTCTCCTGGGAGTATCCGCCCGTGATCGAGGGCGGCCTCGGCCGCCACGTCACCCAGCTCGCCGCCGGCCTCGCCGCCGCCGGGCACGACGTGTCGGTGCTCACCCGGGCCGGGACCGAGGACGCCGGGGAGCCCGAGGCGTCCGGGCGCGGACCGGTGCACGTGCACCGGGTGCCGATCGCCCCGTTCAGCGCCGACCTCGACGGGTTCATGGCCTGGGTCGGTGAGCTCAACGAGCGGCTGTTTGCCCGCGGTGCCGCGCTGGCCGGCGGCGGCCGCTTCGATCTCATCCACTCCCACGACTGGATGGTCGCCCCCGCCGCAGAGGCGCTCGCCGCCGCGCATGACCTCCCGTGGCTCGTCACCGTGCACGCGACCGAGTTCGGGCGCCACAACGGCTGGGTCCACACCCACCCGCAGCGGGCGATCCACCGCGCGGAGCGGCGGATGGTCCGCACCGCCGGTCACGTGATCTGCTGCTCGGAGTACATGGCCGGCCATGTCCGCCGCGTGTTCGGGCTCGCCCCCGGACGGGTGAGCGCGATCCCGAACGGGATCGCCCCGGCTGAGCTTGAGGTGGCCCCCGGCACCGACGTCGCAGCGCTGCGACGCCGCCACGCCCCCGGCGGGGAGCCGCTCGTGCTGCTCGTCGGCCGGCTCGTCTATGAGAAGGGCTTCCACGTCAGCCTCGAGGCGATCGCCGCGCTCGTCGCCGCCGGACGCCCCGTCCGGTTCCTGCTCGCCGGGACCGGCACGGCGGAGGCGGAGCTGCACGCCCAGGCGGAGAGCCTCGGGCTGCGCGAGGCGGGCGTCTTCCTCGGCCGAGTGGACGACGACACCCTCCACGGCCTCTACCGCGCCGCCGACGTGACCGTCGTCCCGTCCCTGTATGAGCCCTTCGGGATCGTCCCGCTCGAGGCGATGGCCTGCGGCTGTCCGGTGATCGTCACCGACACCGGCGGTCTGCGCGAGGTGACCGACGCCCCCGGGGTCGCCGTGCGGGTCCCGCCCGGGGACGTTCGCGCCCTCACCGGCGCGCTCGCCGGCCTGCTTGACGCGCCCGCCCGCCGGGCGGCGATGGCCGCCGCCGGGCGGGCCCACGCCGCCCGCTTTGACTGGCGCCAGGTAGCCGGCCAGACCGAGGGGGTCTACGCGGAGCTGCTGAGCGCCGGGGCGGCGGTCACCCCCGCTCTGGCCTGATCAGCCTTCGTCCTCGCGCCGGTCGGCCTCCGTCGCCCGCCGGCTCGCCGCCTCGGCGCGTTGGCGTGCCTTCTCGGCTCGGATCTGGGCGGCGGCCGCCCGGTCGCGGAGCTGCTCGAGCCGGCGCTGGCGTGCTGCCGTGAGGCCGGGATCGGCGGCGGCACTGAAGCTGTGGTCGGGCAGGGAGGCAGGCTGAGCGTCGGACAGCTCGCGGTATTGGGCGTCGAGCAGATCCTGGTAGGCGTCACGCCCGTCATAGATGCTTTCGAGCTGATCCTGTTGGGCATCCACCCGCGCCTGGGCTCGATCGAGGATCGCCTGGTCGCGCTCGGAAATCGGACTGGCGCGGACGCCGTCACGGGACTCGCGGGCGTCGAGCTGTTGCTGTTGGTGATCGAGGGAGTCCTGGGTGCTGTCGGCGATCGCCTGCTGGCGGTCGACGACCGCCATTTCCAGGTCGGCGATCCGTTGATCGGTCTCGAGATCGTCGCGGGACGCATCGTTGGTCATGGCAGCAGTGTCCTCGGTCCGGGAGACGGCATGTGGAAGACGTCATCGGCCGGAGCCGGACGGGCGAACAGATACCCCTGGACGCAGTCGACGTTGAGCCCCCGGAGGATCGCATGGGTCGCCTCATCCTCCACGCCCTCCGCGATCGTGCGTTTCCCCAGCGCCCTGGCGAGCCGGACGATCGCGTCCACGACGTGCCGGTTGGCCGGGTCGCCGTCCAGGTCGGCGACGAACTCGCGGTCGATCTTCAGGGTCTGGGCGGGAAGCCGCTTGAGGTAGTGGAAGCTTCCGTAGCCCGTCCCGAAGTCATCGAGGGCGACCTCACAGCCGAGCGCGTTGATCTCATTCGCGAACCGGATCGCCGCCGCCTCGTTCTCGAGCAGCGCCGTCTCCGTGATCTCGAACACGAGCCGCCGCGGGTCGACCGCATGCTCGAGCAACCGGCGGTGGACGAAGTCGCTGAGGTCCGCGTCACCGAGGGACGCGGCGGACAGGTTCAGCTCCACCAGGTGTCCCGCCGCCGCGTAGCGCACGCCCCGCTCGATCACGTACCGGTCGATCTCACGGATGAGGCCGAACCGCTCCGCGGTCGGGAGGAACTTGTCGGGGGCGATCACGCTCCCGTCGTCTGCGAGCATCCGGATGAGGAGTTCGTGCTGCACCGTCTCCCCGGAGCTGAGGTCGATGATCGGCTGGGCGTAGAGCACGAACCGCTCCTCATCAAGGGCGGTGCGGATGCGCGTCACCCAATCGAGTGCCTCCAGTTCGCGCCGCAGCCGTTCCTCCCGTTCCTTGCGCTCGGTGATGTCGTTGAACACGACCACCCACCCGACCCCGCCGGTGGGCAGCTCGCACGGCGCCGCCGAGTAGGTCACCGGCAGCAGCGTCCCGTCCCGGCGGATGAACACGTCACTGTCGACGCGTACCGCCGTTCCGGTCGCCCGCGCCCGGGTGATCGGACTGTCCTCGCAGCGGAGCGGGCTGCCGTCCTCCCGCCGGCTGTGGGTCAGGTCATGCATCACCTGCCCGATCAGCTCCTCCCGGCTCCAGCCGAACATCCGCTCGGCCGCCTCGTTGATGAAGACGAGGCGTCCGGCCTCATCGAGGACGTAGAGACCGTCGGCCATCGTCTGGGTGACCGTGTCGAGGAAGTCCCGGGTGCCTCGCAGCTCCTGCTCGATCGCGACCCGATCACTGAGATCGATCAGGACACGAACATGGCCGGCCGGCCGTCCGTCCGGATCCTCCAGCACCGTCTCTCGCGCGTACACCGGAAAGCTGCTGCCGTCCTTGTGGCGCGCGGCAAAGCGCCACTCCCGCTGCCCGGCCTCAACCGCCCCGCGGAGACCCCCGGCGCTCCCGTCCAGGCCCCCGGGCACGACCCCGAACTGAGAGAGCGACCGGCCGATCACCTCGCCGGCGGACCAGCCATACAGCCGCTGCGCCGCCGCGGTCCAGTGCGTCACGACCCCGTCCAGATCGGTGGCGATCACCGCCGCGTCGGCTGCGTCCAGCAGCGACGCGTGTTCGGCGACCGACCGTTCCGCCCGCCGGCGAGCCGTGATGTCATGGTGCACCACCACCGCACCGGAGATCTCGCCGCCGCCCACGAACGGCGTGATGCGCATCGCGAACCAGCGCTCCTGACCGGCCGCGTGGCAGGGATACTCGAACCGGAACCCGTCGCGCCGCCCGCCGAGGATGTCCTCGAGCGCCCGGTGGACCTCGGCGGCCAGTGGCTCGCTCACGCTCGCCGCCGCGCACACCCCGAGATAGTCAGCCCCGACCCCGACCCCGACCCCGTCTCCGGGGCGGCTCGTCGCACAGCGCGCACCGTTGTCGATGGCGAACTGCGCCCAACCGTCGTTCACGGCGACGATCACGCCGTGACGGTCCAGCACCGCGACGTTCGCCACGAGGGCGTCAACCGTCGCCTGCCAGAAACCCGCAGCGGACTGCGGCGGAGGCGAGGGTGCGAGCGTCAGCTCACTGCGGCGGTTGAGCGCGGTCATAGGATGGGGCGGTCGAGGGATCCCGGGGGGCCGTTCCCCAGCCATCGGCTCCCAGGGCCGAGAGCTTGAATGGTTGGTCAGAGATGAAACCGTTGGGCCGGGCCGGTGGGCACGGCGCCCTGACCGGCCTCATGTGCCCCGGCAGGCTTCTCGTCGGTCTTCGGCGAGGTCAGATCGACCCCCCCGGATCGGCGCTCAGGCGCCGGCCTGCACGCGTGCGTCCGCCGCCCGGGCGGCGTCGGCCTGCGTGTCGGCGAAGGCGCGGAGGCGCTCGCGCAGTTCAGGGTCGGCGACCCCGAGGATCCGGGCGGCGAGCAGGCCGGCGTTGCGGGCGTTGTCGATCGCGACGGTCGCGACCGGGACGCCGCGGGGCATCTGCACGATCGACAGGAGGCTGTCGAGTCCGTCGAGCACCTTGAGGGCGACGGGCACGCCGATCACCGGCAGCGGGGTGACCGCGGCGAGCATCCCGGGCAGGTGCGCGGCGCCGCCGGCCCCGGCGATGATCACGCCGAGCCCGCGCGCCTCGGCGCCCTGACCGTAGGCGAGCATGTCCACGGGGGTGCGGTGGGCGGAGAGCACCCGCAGCTCGGCGGGGATCTCCAGCTCGGCGAGCACCTCGGCGGCGGCCGCCATCACCGCCAGGTCACTGTCGGATCCCATCACGACTCCCACCCGCGGCTCAGGCATGCCCCTCCAGCCTAGCGGCCGCCTCCCGGGCGCGGGCGAGCGCGTCCTCCGGGGTGTCGTCACAGACGGTGACGTGCCCGAGCTTGCGGCCCGGCCGCGCGGTCTTGCCGTAGAGGTGGACGTGGGCGCCCGGGACCGCGAGCGCGTGTGCGCGCCGGTCGGCGGGGTCGGAGCCGTCGGGCGGCCCGACGATGTTGACCATCGCGGCGGCGGGGGCGCGCGGGGACGGGTCGCCGAGGGGCAGGTCCAGGACGGCGCGGAGGTGCTGCTCGAACTGGGAGGTGACGGCCGCCTCCGTGTGGATGTGGCCGGTGTTGTGGGTGCGGAGGGCGAGCTCGTTGATCAGCAGGCCACCGTCGGCGGTGAGGAACAGCTCGATCGCCATCAGCCCCTCAAGCCCGACCGCCTCGGCAAGCCGGGTCGCCAGCGTGTGGGCCTGCTCGGCGGTCGCGGGGTCGACCCGGGAGGGGAGGACGACCTCCCGGCACATCCCGTCGACCTGGCGGGTGTCGACGAGCGGGAAGACGGCGACCTGTCCGGAGGGGGAACGGGCGACGATGATCGCCGCCTCCCCGGCCAGGTCGACGGCCTCCTCCACGTACAGGGTGAGGCCGCCGGCGGCCGCGTCGGCGAATGCGGCGGCCACCGCCTCCGGGTCCGGACACATCCACACCCCGCGGCCGTCATAGCCGCCGCGGACGGCCTTGAGCACGACCGGCGCGCCGAACTGGTCGACGAAGTCGACGACCGCCTCCGGGTTTGGAGCGGGAGCGAACGCGGGGACGGAGAGGCCGGGGCGCTCTGACAGGGTCCGGCGCTGGTGAAGCTTGTCAGCGGCGAGCTCGAGCACCGCGGCGCTCGGGCGGACCGCCACCCCCGCCGCCTCGAGCGCGCGGACGGTGTCGAGGTCGACGAGCTCATGCTCGAAGGTGAGAACGTCCCCGCGCCCGGCGAGCTCGCCCAGCGCAGCCGGATCCTTCGCGGACCCGGTGAGCAGCTGGGCGCCGGCCCGGATCGCCGCGTCCCCGGGCTCGCCGAGACAGACGAGCCCGAGGTCAAGGGAGATCGCCGCCTGCCAGGCCATCCGGGCGAGCTGGCCGGCGCCGACCATCGCCACCGTCGACTCACTCGGTTCAGCCATGACGGCCGGGATGGTAGTCGGCGGGGAGGCTCAGCTACACGGCGAGTGACTCCCAGCGCGCCCGGGGCCGCTTGCCCCAGCGTGCCGCGGACGCATAGCGCATCAGCGCGCCGAAGTACGTCTCCAGGGCCGGGGGTTTGAACCCGAGTGAGTGCCCGCGGGTCGCGTCAAAGGTCCCCCGGACCCGGAAGTAGGGCAGGTAGGGGCCGGCGAAATCCTCCACCTCCGGGGCGGTGCCCGGCTCGACAAAGGACGGTCGGTCCTGACCGAAGGCGTCGGCGGCGAGCGCGGCGAGGGCGGAGGCGGTGATCGCCTGATCCCCGGCGACGACGTGATAGGTCCCCGTCCGGCGGGTCCCGACGGTCAACTCGTGCAGCGCGTTGGCGACGGCGTCAACCGGGACGATGTCCGCGCGACCATCCGGGTCGGCGGGGACGCACGGCAGCAGACCGCGGGCGAAGGCCTGGATCGGCCAGTAGATGACGTTGAAGGCCGGGGTCCACCCGGTGTGGGAATCCCCGACGACGATGCTGGGACGGAGGATCGCCGCGGGCAGACCGCTGGCGCTGACGAGACGCTCCGCCTCCAGTTTGGTCTGCTCATATGTGTTGCGTGGCCGCTGACCGATGTCGACCTCATGCTCGTGACAGACCCCGGGGCGGTCGCCGGCGACATAGGCGGTTGAGACGTGGACGACACGGTCGAGGTGGGCCGCCCGCGCGGCAAGCTCGAGCACCTGCCGGGTGCCGCCGACGTTGATCGCGCGGGCCTGCTCGATCGGCAGCGTGAACTGGATCGACGCGGCGGAGTGGACGACGGTGTCGATCTCATCGGCGAGGCGGTCGCGGACGGAGGTGCTCAGCCCCATTCCCGGCGCCTCGAGATCGGCGGCGACGGCGCGGACGCGCCCGTGGGGGATGAGGTCGGGCGGGAACAAGGTCTCGAGGACCCGCTCGATCCGGGCGTGCGCGGTCGCGTCATCAGCGGCGCGGACGAGCGTGATGACGGTTCGGTCGGTGCGCTCGAGCAGGCGCACGAGCAGTTCCATGCCGACGAACCCGGTCGCGCCCGTGAGGAGGATCGGTCGGTCGCTCAGCGTCGGCTCTGACATCGTGCTCACAGGGGGATGTTCCGGTTCGGGCGCAAGGGCCGCCTCGGGGTTGACAGAGTCTCCAGGGCCGCGATCACCCGGGCCCGGGTCTGTGACGGTGTGATGATCTCGTCGATCACGCCCTCAGCCGCGGCGGACGCGGCGCTCAGATGTTCGGCGGCATAGGCCCGGGCGAACCGGTCCCGGGCGACGGTCGGATCGGCCGCGGCCGCGATCTCACGGCGGTGCACGAGATCGACGGCCTGTTGGGGTCCCATGACGCCGATCTCCGCCGTCGGCCAGGCGAGCACCAGGTCGGCACCGAGGTCCCGGCTGTTCATCGCGATGAAGGCCCCGCCGAACGCCTTGCGCAGCACGACGGTGATCCGGGGCACCGTCGCGGCCGCGAACGCGTGGACGAGCTTCGCTCCATGCCGGATCACCCCGCCACCCTCCTGCCGGGTTCCCGGGAGAAAGCCGGGGGTGTCGACGAGGACGAGCAGCGGCACCCCGAACAGGTCACAGGTGCGGACGAACCGCGCGGCCTTGGTGGCCGAGTCCGCGTCCATGACCCCGCCGAGGTAGCGGGGGTTGTTGGCGACCACCCCGACCGCGTGGCCGTCGATCCGGGCCATCGCGGTGACCATGTTGCGCCCCCACCGGCCGTTGAGCTCGAGCAGGCGGCCACCGTCAACGAGCGTCGGGATGACATCACGGATGTCGTAGACCTTCCGCGGCTCGTCGGGAACGGCCGCATCCGGACGGCCGGGTCGCGGTTCGGCCGCCGGCCAGCGGCTGATGCTCGCCTCCGCGTGTTGGGGAAGGTGATCGAGCAGGTCGCGGACCGTGAGGGCGGCGTCCACGTCGTCCTCACAGACGATCTGGCAGACACCGTTGCGCTCATGCACCTTGGGTCCGCCGAGCGTGGCGGCGTCGACGTCCTCCCCCGTCACCTCCCGCACGATCCCCGGTCCGGTCAGGAACATCGATGCGCGCCGGGTCATCACCACGAAGTCTGTCAACGCCGGGGCGTAGGAGCCACCACCGGCTGAGGCGCCGCAGATCACGCTGATCTGCGGAACGACGCCGGACAGCTGGGTGTGGGCGTGGAAGATCCGCCCGTAGCCACACAGGGCGGCGACCCCCTCCTGCAGCCGCGCGCCCGCGGACTCGACGAACCCGACCACCGGAATCTGGGCGTGGCCGGCCAACCGCAGCACCCGGCAGATCGTGTCCGCATGCGCCTCCCCCAGCGACCCGCCGAGGAACGAGCGGTCCTGGGCGAAGCAGGCGACGGGCCGTCCGTCGACCCGGCCGGTCGCTCCGATGACACCGTCGCCGGCGACCGCGCGGCCGCCCATCCGGCGCGAGACGACATCACCGCGGACGAAGTGCAGCGACCCGGGATCGCACAGCGTCTCCAGCCGTTCGATCGGCCCGAGCGTCTCCGCCGGCCGGGGTGCGAGCTTGAGGGAGCTCACGCCGGCGTTCCCTCCAGGCACAGGGTGACGTTGTGGCCCCCGAAGCCGAACGAGTTCGACAGGCCGATGCGAGGGCGGTCGCGGCAGAGCGGTTTGGCGTGGTTGGGAACGTAGTCGAGGTCGAGTCCGTCCTCGGCCTCCTCCCAGCCGAGCGTCGGCGGGGCGATCCCGTCCCGGAGCGCGAGCAGCATCGCGACCGCCTCGATCGCCCCGGAGGCGCCAAGGGTGTGGCCGATCGCCGACTTGGTCGACGAGACGGGGATCCGGGGGGCGAAATCACCGAGCGCGTGCTTCAGCGCGGCGGTCTCTGACCGGTCGTTGAGCGGTGTAGAGGTTCCGTGCGCGTTGACGTAGGTGACGTCGGCCGGACCGATGCCGGCGTCACGCATCGCGCCGGCGATCGCCTTGGCGCCACCCCGGCCCTCGGTGTCGGGTGCGGTGAGGTGATGGGCGTCTCCGGTCATCCCGTATCCGCGCACCACGCCGAGGATCCGGGCGCCGCGGGCACGGGCCAGATCGCCGTCCTCGAGCACCAGCACGGCGCTGCCCTCCGACAGGACGAACCCGTCCCGGCGCGCGTCAAAGGGCCGTGAGACCCCCATCACAGACAGGGCGTTCATCGCACTGAACGCGGCGCGGGTGAGCGGGGTCAGCGCCGCTTCGGCGCCGCCGGTCACGACCGCGTCAGCAT
The DNA here is from genome assembly GCF_023330685.1 of Conexibacter sp. DBS9H8. Lineage (GTDB taxonomy): Bacteria > Actinomycetota > Thermoleophilia > Solirubrobacterales > Solirubrobacteraceae > Palsa-465. Next base: position 929,424 of record NZ_CP097128.1, on the reverse strand, counting down.
CCCCGTGCTGGATCAGGCGGGCGGCGGTCCCGATCGCGTGCCCACCGGCCGCACAGGCGGACATCACGCCGAACACCGGACCCTGGAGGTCATACCGGAGCGACAGGGCGGCCGCACCGGCGTTCCCCATCATCAACGGCACTGCCAGCGGGGAGACCGGCCGCTCCCCCTGGAGCTGGGTGTGGTTCTGCTCGATCGTGCCGATCCCACCGATCCCACTGCCGATCACGCTGCCGACCCGGTCGGGGTGGTAGGGACGTTCGTCACTCCAGCCGGCTTCGGCCAGCGCCTCCGCTCCGGCGGCGAGGGCGAGCTGGGTGAACCGGTCCGCACGGCGCGCGTCCTTGCGTGACATGAAGTCGGTCGGATTGAAGTCGCCGCAGGCCCCTTCACCGGCGGTGATGCCGGACTGCCCGGCGCTCCAGCGCTCGTGCAGGGTCCGTGCCCCGAGCCCGAGCGGCGTCACCGCGCCGACACCGGTGATCACGACCTCGCGCACAGGAAACGCGCCGTGGGGGGTGTCGTCTGCCATGGCGTTCACCTTGACGGGCGCGGGCGCCGCGCGCTCGCCGACCCCGGCATTCGGGGGGGTGCATACCCCCCGTCGGGGGGCGGGGAGACGCGCGGGTGCGACCGGCGGGAGGGAACGGTCGGCGCAGCGGCCGATCAGGCGAGGACGCCGAGGCGCTGGGCGCGCTGGACCGCCTCCGCGCGGTTGCGCGCGTCGAGCTTGCGATAGAGCGTGCTCGCGTGCTCCTTGATCGTGTGCGGGGACAGGTTGAGCGTGGCGGCGATCTCCCGGTTCGTCGCGCCGGTCGCGATCAGCTTGAGGACGTCGAGCTCACGTTCGGTGAGCAGCGGCACGGCCGTGTCCGGCGCCTCGGCGTCTGCCTCGATCATCGACATGCCGAGTGCGACCATGCGCAGCGCACGGGCGATATCGGCGGCCGGCCAGGACTTCGGCACGAACCCCACCGCCCCACACGCCCGGACCGCGGTGGAGGAGATCCGGCCCGCCCCGGAGATCAGGAGCACCTTGATCTCCGGAACCGTCCCGAGCAGCTGCTCACAGATCTCCGGCCCGGACTCCTCCGCGACGAACAGGTCGATCAGCGCGACGTCAGGCAGGAAGCGACGTCCGAGTTCGATCGCCTCCGCCCGGCTGCGGGCTGAGAAGGAGCGCTCGATCCACGGAAGGTCACTGAGCATCAGACGGAACCCCCAGTGGACGACGTCATGGTCGTCAACGATCATCACCCGGATCGGGTGCGCGAGGTGAGCGCCGGTATTCATGGTTCACGCTCGGGGACGGCGAGACGCACCCGCCAGGTACCGGGAACACGTTCACCGAACTCCACCACCCCACCGAGCTGGAGGGCCTCGAGCGCAGCCAGGCGCAGCCCCATGCCCGGGGGGCCCGGCGCCCGCCGCTCACCGACGCCGTCGTTCTCCACCTCGAGGACGAGCGCACCGTCGGCCCGCGTCAGGCGCACGAGCAGCGCGCTTGCGGCGGCGTGCTTGCGGACGTTGCGGACCGCCTCGGTCAGCACGGACTGCATCAGCGCCTCCAACCGCGGCGGCACCGGCGGCAGCGTGCCCTCCACCGTCAGGGTCAGGTCCGGCACCTCAAACGGGAGGCGTGCCAGCTCGGCGGCCAACGTCGTCCCGGTCAGCCGCGGCACCCGCCCCAGCGGCCGCTGCAGCGCGACCCGGAGATCCTCCAGCGCGGTGGTCAGCTCGCTCTCACAGCGCACCCGGATCTCCTCCCGGACCGGCCCCTTGGACAGGGCCATCAACACTCCGAAGACGCGCTGGGCGACCCCGTCGTGGATTTCGCGGGCAAGGTCGATGCGCTCCTGCAGCTCCCGGGCCCGTTCCCCGTTGAAGGTGGCGATCCGGGCCGCGGAGGCGAGCGCCAGCGTCTTGCCGAGCGTCCAGAGCAGATCGCGACGACCGGCGTCCAGCGGGGCGGCGCCGCTGGAGGGCTCGGCGATGATCACCCCGGGCCAGCGTCCCGCGGCGGCCATCGGGATGTAGATGAGAGCGTGGTCTCCGACGAGGCTCGCAAACTCCGGGGCGATGTCATGCACCGCGGGGGGGCGGATCTCGACGACGCGATCCTCGGCGAGCGCGCGGGCGGCCTCGGGCGCCTGGGCGAGGCTGATGTGGGCGTGGGTGAAAAGGTCGAGGGCGATCCCGTGCGCGCCGACCGCACCGACCTGGTGGGTCGCCTCGTCGTAGCGGAAGATGATCGCGCGGCGCACGTCCGCGACCCGGCAGAGGGCCGCGGCGAGGTGGGAGTAGAAGCCGGCGTTGTCCAGGTCCGAGCTCGCGCCGGAGAGCACCTCCACCAGCAGCTCAAGGCCGGGGATGCCGTCTTGGGCGGGAGATCCCGGGGGCAGCGCCGTCACCGGATGAGGCCCGCCATGTGCGTCATCGCGCCGTCCGGGCCGCTGGGAAGGTGCCCGTGCGCAACGGGGCGAGCTGGCTGAGGAACCCCTCGAGAGCGACGGTGAACACGTCATTGTCGTCGCCGGCGACCATGTGCCCGGCGGCCGGCACGTCAACCGTCGCGGCGCCGGGCATCAGCTCGAGCATGTCCCGCATTCCCCGCTCAGAGACGACGTCAGAGCGGGCACCGCGCACGATCAGCGCCGGTGCGGTGACCGCAGCCGCCGCCGCCCGCAGGGCGCCGAGGTCGACCTTCCGCTGAGGCTCGTCATCGTTGGCTTGCATGAACGTCGGGTCCCAGTGCCAGTACCAGCGCCCGTTCTCACGCCGGCGCAGGTTTTTGGCCAACCCCGCAGGGCTGGGGGGACGCTCACGGTTCGGGTTGTAGCGGGCGACCGCGTCAGCGGCCTCCTCCAGGGAGGCGAACCCGTCCGGGGCGGAGGTCATGAAATCCCGGATCCGCCGCACGCCGGCCATTTCCACCTTGACGACGACGTCCACGAGCACGACGCCGCGCACCCGTTCGGGTTCCGCGGCCGCGGTGGTGAGCGCGACCATTCCGCCCAGGGACGCGCCGACCAGGACGGCCGGCTGATCCTCGGCTTTCAGCAACGCGACCAGGTCGTCAGAGAACGCGCCGAGCGAGTAGTCGCCGGCCGGATCCCAGTCACTGTCGCCGTGGCCGCGAAGATCGAGCGCAAGGGTCTCCCAGCCACGGTCGGCGAGCCGGCGGGCCGTCACGCTCCAGGAGTGGCGGGTCTGACCGCCGCCGTGCATGAGCACGACCAGCCCGCGCGGGCTCGCCGCCTCCCAACGCTCGCCGCTGAGCGACAACCCGCGACCGCGCCAGTGGAAGACCGTTCCGCTCAAGGTCTGAAAGGTAGCGGTGGGAGCCCGCGAGGCGCGGGGCGCCCCAACGGGTGTGAGCGCTCGGTCCTGATGTCATTGGGGAGGCACTCGATCCCAGTGCGGCCATGCCAGGCGGACCGTGACGCCTCTCACTGCACCCCGGTGCGTAACACTGCAACGGTGTCCAGTTCCCAGGCCAGCGGTACGGAGTATGCGGACGCAGCCGAGCTGGGCATCCACGTGATCCCGCTCGACACGCCGTTTGCGGTCGGGCAGGTCAACACGTACCTGATCGAGGACGATCCGCTCACCCTCGTCGACTGCGGGCCGAACACGGCCAGCGCGCTGACCCAGCTCGAGCGCCAGCTCGAGGACCGCGGCCACCGCCTCAGCGACCTTGAGCAGATCTTCATCACCCACCAGCACCTCGACCATTCGGGGTTGGCGGGCATCCTCGCCGCCCGGTCAGGGGCGGAGCTCGTCACCCTCGACCGGCTCGCGCCGGTGCTCGAGAACTGGGCGGGACAGGCGGGTCGCAGCGATGATGACGCGCTCGCGCTGATGCTCGCCCACGGGGTGGAGGCGCCCGTCGCCGAGGCGCTGCGAGCGGTCGCGACGATCATCCGCGGCTACGGCGGCGCCGCACGGGTCGACCGGACCGTGAACGACGGTGAGGAGATCGTCTTCACCGGCCGCCGCCTGGAGGTCCAGTACCGTCCCGGCCACTCGCCGTCGGACACGGTTCTCTATGACCGGGCCAACCGGGTCGCCCTGCTCGGCGACCACCTCCTCGCGAAGGTGTCCTCCAATGCGCTGGTGGACTCTCCCCTCCCCCTGCCCTCGGACCCCGCAAGGTCCGCGGCGGCGACCTCCGACTCAACGACCCCTGGCCCACCGCCACGACGACCCGAGCCGCTGCTCGCCTACCGGGACTCGCTGATGCGCACCCGCCTCCTGGAGATCGACCTCGGCCTGGGCGGCCACGGGCCGCCGGTGCGCGATCACCGGCCGCTCATCACCGGCCGCCTCAGTGCCCAGGAGCGCCGAGCCGAGCATTTCCTCACCCTGCTCGCGGACGGGCCACGGTCCGCGCACGAACTCGCGGTGCTCCGGTGGGGGCGGGTGGCGATCACCCAGGCGTTCCTCACCCTCTCTGAGGTGCTCGGCCACCTCGGGCTGCTGCTCGCCGACGGTCGGGTGATCGAGGACGCCTCCGGGGCGATCGTCCGCTTCCACGCCGCGGACTGACCGACCGGGATCGTCCGAAGCCGCGGCCCGCCCCCACGGCCCGCCGGCACCGCCCGGCACCACGGCCGGGAGCGGCAGCTCAGCGCCCCGGTCCGGAGCCACAGCCCCGGTCAGGCGCCCTGCTGCACCCGCGCCTTGAGCTCGTCCGCGCGGGCGGCGACGAGGATCGAGCGGACCGCCGCCTCGACCGGACCGCGCACGAGTGCGCCGAGCATCCGGCCGAAGTCGACCTCGATCTGATAGGTCGCGCGTGTCCGGCCGCCGAGGTCCTCGAGCACCCAGGCGCCCTCCACCGATTTGAGCTCGCCTTTCTCCTGACGCCAGGACAGCCGGGTCGGGCCGTCGGCGTAGCTGAAGCGGACCGTTGACTTGACCTTGCGGACCTTGATGTCGGCGATCGCCTCCGTGAGCACCGCCCGGCCCTCACCGTCGCGCTCGAGCGCGGTCAGGCCGTCCATGCCGCCCTGCCAGTCGGGGGCACGCTCGACGTCGGCGATCACCGCCCACACCGTGTCGAGCGGGGCGTTGATCTCCGCGGTCGCGGATCCGGTCAGGGTGCCCATCGCGGGGTTCCTCTCATCCGCCCGTGTCGGGCTTCAGCCGCGGGTAGGCGGTCGTCAGCGGCTGGGGGTTGTCGGCGGTCCCGGGGGCCGGGTAGGCGTTGACACCCTTGAGGTTGACGACCTGTGCCGCGCCGCTGCCGACGAGGGCCTGCAGCAGGGCCTTGTCCTGGTTGGAAAGATTCATCACCGTGGACGAGCTGACGTCAAGGGTGAGTCGGGCGAGGGCACTGTTGCCGTCGGCTCCGGTCCCGACCGAGTTCATGTCATAGAGCAGGCTGTCGAGGTCCTTGGCGTAGGGGGCGAGGTAGGAGATCAACGGACGGAGCTGGTTGACGACCCCGGCGAGCGGCGGGACGAAGTGCGTGAGTGACGGGGCGGTCAGCCGTAGGGCCTGCGCGAGCCGGTCGGCGATCGGGGTCACCGTCTTGAGCCGGTCAAGCGCGGTGAGGGTCGCCGCCCCGGCGGCGGGGAGGGCGTGCAGCGCCGGGGTCAGGTCCGCCAGGGCGCCACCGAGGTGGTCGAGGACCGGGTTGGCGTTCGTGCCGACGCTCGCGAGATGGCTGGTGACCCGGGTCGCGGTCGCGAGCACGGCCGGCAGTGACACGAGGTCGGCCTTGAGGGCGCGGTTGCGGGCAGCGACGGTGATCGCCGCCGCCGTCCCGGCGGTGACGAACTGGTGGATCTCCGCGGCCCGTTGGGACAGTGCCGTGAGGACGCTGCCGAGATTGCCGATCAGCCCGGTGAGCTGCTGGGACTGGTCGGAGATCGCCTGGGCGACCGGGGCGGCGTTGCTGACCAGCCCCGACAGCGCATCGAGGGTTTGGTTGAGCTGCGGCCCGGAGTGGGCCAGCCCGCCCCCGAAACCGGCAAGCGCGCGGCGCATCGCCGCCTGACGGGCCGGGGAGAACACCGACAGGATCTGGTCGAGCTGAACGGCGGGGCCGGCCTGGCTGACCGGGAGCGTCCCGCCGTTGGGCAGCGCCCCGCTGACCCGGTCACCCGGGTTGAGGGCGATGTAGTTCTCCCCCACCAGCGTCTTGGTCGCCACCGCCACGGTCGCGTCACGGTAGATCGGCCCGTACTTCTTGTTCAGGGCGATCCCGACCACGGCGTCCTGGCCCCGGTTGAAGATGCGCGTGACGGTGCCGACGTCGACCCCGGCCTCCCGGACGTTCGCCTCGGGAACGAGCTGGACGGCGTCGGGGACGACCGCGTCGAAGCGGTACTTGGCGCCGAAGTTCGTCCCGCCGGCGATGTGCAGCAACAGCACGAAGATGCCGGCGCAGACGACGGCGAAGGCGATCAGGACAAACCCCTGGATCCGGCGGCGGCGTTTCATGTCTGGGGACTCGTGGGAGCGGGTTGACCGTCAGCGCAACCGATGACGGGGGTGAGCAGCGGGTCCTTCGTGCCGGCGTTGAAGATGCCGAAGGTGAGGTTGCCGCGCGGGGAGGCGGTGAGGTTGGAGGCGTTGTCGAACTTGGCCAGCGACAGGCTCCAGGCGAAGAACTTGTCGACGGGCAGCTCACACGGCACGATCGCGCTCGTCACGTGGTTGAGCTCCGGGGCCTGGGGCAGGAGCCGGCTGAAGGCCGTCTTCAGCGCGGTGGCGGTGCCCGGCAGGTTCCGTGCCAGCGGCACCAGCGCGGTGACGGCCGGGTCCAGAGCAGCGAGCGCCGGGGCGGTCGCCGCGGAGAACCGCCGCAGTGCCCGCAGGCCGCTGGGCAGGGCTCGGGCGGTCGGCAGCAGGTCGGTCAGGGCGGGGCGGACGATCCCGAGCGTTGTCTGCAGTTGCCCGAAGGCGTTGTGCAGGTCGGTGAGGGTGCCGGGAAGCTCGGCGATCGTCTGGCCGAGCGCGCCGCTCTGGCTGCCGATCGCCGCGAGGGTCGTGCCGCCGTTGTGAACGAGCGTTCCCAGCTCGGTGTTGCGGGCGTTGAGGGCGCTGAAGAGGACCCCGCTGTTGTGCACGAGCGACTTGACGAGCTGCTGGCGCGTGTCAATGACGTCGCTGAGCTGTTTCTGGGCGACGAGCAGCTGGGCGATCGTTCCGTAGGCGGTGCGCAGCTCGCTGCCGCCGGCCGGGCTCAGGCCGGTCGCCAGCTCGTCGAGAAGTTCCTGCAGACGGAGGCGGATCGGCTCGGAGAAGGTGTCGAGCACGTCAGCGATGTTGACCGGGGTCTGGGTCTGGGAGGCTTGGAGAACCTGGTTGGGGCCGAGCAGGCCGGCACTCGGGTGGCCGCGGAAGACGACGTCGAGGTACATGTCGTCGAGGGGGGTGGCCGGTCGCAGCTGCACCTGCGCGTCCCGGTACAGGCGGGCGCCGTTGAGCTTGGAGGTGGCCAGTTCAACGGTGAGCACCGGCTCACCGTGGTTGAACCGCTCGGCGGTGATCCGGCCGACGACGATCCCGGCCCAGCGCACCTCATCGAGGCCGGGCACGACGCCGTCGGCGTTGGAGACGGCGATCTGGGCGGTGTACTGGCCCTGCCAGGGCAGGTGGACGTTCTCCTTCGAGATGATGATTGCGATCGCGACCAAGCCGGCGACGATCCCGATCGCGAGCAGCACGACCTCACGCCGGGCCCGGCGCATCTCCACCCGCAGACGGGAGTTGAGGATTCTCATCGCCGCGCCCCCGTCAGGCTCGACGGCGCGGCCCCGAGCAGATCCCCGAGCATGGTGTTGAGCGCGTTGCAGTTGCTCTGCTGGGTCGGGTTCGGGTTCGGGGCGAACACGGTGCAGGGGAGGAAGTCGAAACTGTTGAGGCCAGGTGGAGAGGGGAAGTGGATGAGGTGGGTGTGGCCGTCGTACTCGGAGGCGACCGAGTTGAGACCGGAGAAGAACGGTCCGATCAGCTGGTAGATCGGCCGCTTGATCGTGCTGTCCTGGCTGTTGAGCCACGGCAGCAGCTGCTGGTTGAGACGCGTGAAGGTCGGTGCGAGTCCGTGAACGAGGCCGATTCCCGGGCCTGAGGCCTGCGCGAGCGTGCGGATCGCGGGCCGCAGACTGCTCAGGAGCGGCTGCAGGCGATTCAGGACGCGGCGCAGGGAGATGACGGCGGGCCGGGCGATGTCGCTGGAGGGAGCGAGCTCACGCGAGCCGGGGATGAGCGCGGTGAGGAGGCGTTGCAGCGGCGGGACGGTCGCCTCAATCGACCGGCTCGCCGCAACGGTCGCGTCGAGGGCGCCGGGGGCGAGCTGGAGGGCGCTCGCCAGGGCGGTCGCGTGATCGGAGATCGCGCTCACCGTCGCATCGCCGCCGCTGATCAGTGCGCTGAGCGACTGGCGGTCCGCAGCGAGGGTGGAGACGGTCGTGGCGGCGCTCGCGACGAGAGTGCTGAGGTCGTTGGTCTGCTCCCCACGCAGGGCGTTGAAGGCGGCCGGCACCGGCGCGAGGCTCGGGGCGAGGACGGTGATCAGCGACCGCTGCTGGGGACCGCTCATGCTCGCCGCGAGCTGGCGCAGATCGACCTTCGTCGCCAGCCGCTCGCTGTGTCGGAACACGCCGAGGATGTCGTCAAATCCGACCTGGACGGTCGTGTGGGCGAGTGGGATCGTGTTGTCGGCGAGTGTCGGCGCCGACGGTGAGCCGGGGTCGAGGTTGACGACGAAGTTGCCGCCCAGGAGGGTGCGGTACTGCAGGGCCGCGCTCGCGTCACGGTGCAGGACGAGACTTCCGTTGGTGATCAGCAGCTTCGCGCGACCGTAGCGGCCGCCGTCAACGGCGGTGACCGAGCTGACCGTGCCGACGTTGTAGCCGTCGACCCGGACGGGGGTGACTCCCGCCTGGATCTGGTTGGGCTCGCTGAAGTAGGCGGTCACGGTGCGGCCGCCGGGGCTGGTGAACGGAAGCCGGTGGGTGATCGCGTAGTAGAACCCGAAGGCCCCGACCGCGATCATCGCGATCCCGGTGGAGAACATCCGCTTGCCGTCGGAGCGCCGCCGCTTGTGGACGTGCTTGCTCATGGTCCTCCGGTGCCCAGGCACGGGCTCGGGTTCGGGTCGGTGACGATCGGCGTCGCTGACAGGGCGCTCGCGTTCAGCGCCGGACCGGCGAGCACGAGCCGCAGGGTCGTGTACGGCCCGAGCGGGCCGGACTGAGGGGCGCCCTGACCGAGGAAGCTGCGCCAGTCGTGGGTGAACCCGGCGAAGTTGCAGCCATACGGCGCGAGCGTGTTGAGCACCGGGATGGTGACCTGGAACAGGCGGGAGAGGTGGGGCAACTCCGGATTGAGGGTCGCCGCCATCACCTCAGTCGGCGCGATCGACGGTTGCAGGTGGATGAGCACGGTCCGCACCGACTGGATCGGGACGCGGCCCTTGGTCAACAGGCGGGTGAGGCTCCTGAGTGCCGGCGGGGCGACGCTGGCAAACCGGGCGGTCCGGGCGGAGAAGGTCGTGAGGTGCGCGAGCGCCACATCGGTGCCGGCGAGAGCCCCGTCGAGGGTGCGGATGTCACCGGGCGCGATCCGCAGGAGCCGGGCGAGGCTGGGGGTCTCGGCGGCGAACGGCTCGAGGCTGCGCGCCCCGTTGACCAGACCGGGCTGAAAATCGCCGCGCACGGGGACGAGATCCCCGTTGAGCTGGCTAGCCCCGGAGAAGAAGGACGGGATGACGTCGGCCTGCACGAGCGGCGTGAGCCCGCTGATCAGGTTCTTCAGGACCCCCGGGGCGATCCCGAGGGTCTGGTTGAGCTGCGGGCCGCGGCCGAAGACGGCCGCACCGAGCCCGTCGAGCATCTCCTGGAAGTGCAGGCGGGCCGGGGGCGTGAACGCGGCGTTGAGGTCGGTGACGGAGATCGCGATTGAGGTATCCCGGGCGGGGATCATGCCCCCGTTGGGGATCCGCCGGGTGGACCGGGCGGGAAGGAGGTCGATGTACTCCTCACCGAGGAGCCCGCGTGGCCGGATCCGGGCGGTGGTGCCAACCGGAAGGTGCGTGAGCCCCGGGTTCATCTGCAGGTCGACCGTCGGGACGCGGTGGACGAGGCGGATGTCGACGACCTGCCCGACGAGACGGCCGCGAACGGTGACGTTCGCACCCGTGGAGAGGGTGCCGATCGACCGGAACTGGGCGGTGACGTTGTAGTACGGCTTCAGCGGGATCCCGGTCGGCGCCTTGAAGGCGACGTAGAGGAGACCGAGCGCGGCGAGCACGGCGAGCGTTCCGAGGCTGAGCAGGGACACCCGCTGGCGGGCGTCCCGGCGGGCGCGGGAACTCGTGTTCCGGGGGGAACGGGTGCTGCTCACCGTCCGCCTCCCAGCAGGTAGGAGAGCAGTCCTGGGGCCTGGGATGAGGTCGTGGTCGAGCTCGCCGACGGTGCCGAGGCGGCCGTGTGCCCAGATCCGGTGACGCTGGAGAGGCCGGAGGCGATCGTCGACAGCGTGCTCGCCAGCCCGCCGGAGACCGAGTGCAGCAGCGAGCCGGCGGGGGACGGCAGCGAGCGCACCGGCCGGGTCACCGGGTTGGCGACCCGGCCGAGGGCACGGGTTCGGCCGGTCGTCCGGTGGCGCCTGGCCGGGATCGGCAAGCCGCTGATGATCGGCAGAAGCTCCTTGATCTCCGTCGGGGTGAAGTCCACGGAGAGGCGGAACTGATGCCCGACGCTGTCCACCTCCTGGATCGCCCGCGACCAGTTCTGCACGGTGCCGAGCAGGTTGCCGATGCTGCCGTTGAGCGTCTGCAGGTTCGACGCGTTGGCGGTGGCGAAGCTCGCGAGCTCCTGGGTGGTCGGCTTCAGCCGTGCGATCACGGGCGCGACCTGGCGGCCGAGGCCGGTGAGCTGGGGGGCGATCGCCCGGGTCTCGGCGAGGGATGGGAGGGCAGCGGCGGTGAACGCGGGGAGGGCGTGCAGGGTGGCGGTGAGCGCCGGGGCGGTGTGGATGAGCCCGCGCGCGGCGGGCCGCAGCTGCTGTCCCGCGGCGGTGAGCCGACCGAGGGTGGTGTCGAGCTGGGTGAGCAGCCCGGGCGTCTCGGCGATGCTCTGGGCGACTCCGGCCGGGTTGGCCGTGCTGGCGGTCATCGCCTGCGCGCCGGTGGCGACGAACCGGCCCAGGGCGGTCTGGTCGGCGGCGAGGGTCGCCATCACCGCGCTGGAGTGGTCGATGAATCCGCGCAGCTGCGCGTTGGAGGAGTCGACCTGGTTGATCATCTGGCGGGCGTCACTGAGCGACGGGGGCAGCGCCGACAGAAGTGCGGCGACGTCGGCGCCGCGGCCGAACAGGGCGACCCCGGTTTCGTGGATGAGGATCGCCAGCCGGTCCCGCACGGTCGGGGCGAACATGTTGACGAACTGGTCGTAGTCGGTCGCCTCCTGGGTCCGGGCGAGCGGGATCGAGAATCCCGACGGCGCGGGGTCGGTCCGGTTGCCGGTGCTGAGGTCGATGTACTTCTCGCCGAGAAGGTCGGCGGGACGGACGACGAGGCTCGCGTTCCGCCCGAGTGGAGCGTCGGCCCTCGCGACGGTGAAGATGACCCGCGCGTGGTCCTGGCGGGTGATCGCCAGGGACTGCACCGTCCCCACAGACACGCCGCCGATCTCGACACGGGAGCCGCTGAGCAGCCCGTCGGCGTCCGCGAGGGTGGCGTACACGCGGTAGGGGGCGGGACCGGAGCCGAGCAGCAGGAGCACGGCCACGATCAGCACCACGAGACCGGCGACGGGGGCGAGGATGCGGACGTTCACGGTGCCTCCGGATCGTCGGCGGCGGTGATGCCCTGCACGTTGTCGCCGCACTGGGGCCGGAACCACGCCTGGTTGAGACCGGCGTTGAATCCGGGCGGGCGGATCAGCGCGTACCCGAGACCGGGGTTGCCGGCAACCAGCTGCGCGGGGGTTTCCGTCGAGGGGCTGGTGGCAGGGAAGCTCTGCACGAGGGTGCGGGCATAGTGGCCGGCGGAGTCATAGCCGGAAAGGAAGGAGTCCCAGTTCTCGATGAAACCGCTGATCTCGGGACCGTAGGGGAGCAGGCAGGCGGCCATCGGCTCGAAGGTCGCCAGCGCCGAGCTGGAGCTGACGAGCACCGGCCGGGAGGCGTTGAGCAGCCCGGTGATGCGCGGCGCCCCCGTCTGCACGGTGGCGAGCGTCCGGTCGAGCTCCGGGGCGACGGTGGTGAGCTTGGTGAGGGCGCCGTGGAGTGGTCCGGCGAGAGCCTGGAGGGCGATGGCGCCGGGGCGGACGACGTTGACGACGGTGTTCAGCGTGGTGAGCGCCGGGTTGAGCCGGTCAAGCGCCGTCCGGGCGCCGTTGAGGGCCGGGGCGAGCCGGCTCAGGGTCGCCTGGGTCGCTCGCGCATTCGCGGCGATCGTGGCGAACGTGTTGGCGGCGCCGGCGACGAGGTGCACGAGCTGCGGCTGCTGGGCCTGGAGGGCGCCGGCGGTTGTCGCCCCGGCGGAGATGAGCGTCTCCAGCGCCGCGGGGTCCTCGCCGAGCTGCTGGAGGACGTTGGACACCGAGGTGATCGCCGGCGGGCTCGCGTCGATCCCGCGGTGCAGGTTGCCCGCCTCCCCGCCGTAGGTGCTCGCACCGGTGTCGACGAACGCGCCGAGGGAACGCCGCGCCGGAGCGGTGAAGATGTTGAAGAGCTGGTCGAACTCGACGGGCGTGATCGTGTTCTGGGTCGGCAGCTGGGCGCCGTTGGCGAGCGCAGGGTCTCCGCGAGGTCCGGGAAGCAGCTCGACGTAACGGTTGGAGTAGCTGATCGTGCCGCCCCAGCGGATCTCCGCGTTCGTGCCCTTCGGGAGCGGCCAGACACTGTTGTCGGTGATGTCGAGCTGCACGGAGGCGAGGTTGTGGGCGAGCTTGACCGTGCCGACGTGGCCGACCGTCTGGCCGCCGGCGGTGACGTTGGCCCCGCTGACGAGGTTGGTCGCGCTCTCGAAGTTCGCATACAGCGTGTGGGTCGGGGCCGCCGGCCCGCTCTGGGTGGCGAACAGGACGACGACGACCACGATCGCGGCGGCGAGCGCGAGGATGGCGGCGAGACGGCGTCCACGCATCTCAGCCACCGATCGGAAGCTTCACGTTCGTGCCCCAGAACAGGAGTGACAGCGACCCGCCGATGAAGTGGATCATCACGAGGTTGACCATCATCGATCGCGCCGTCGCCTTGCCGACGCCGACCGGCCCCCCGGAGGCGGTGTAGCCGTAGTAGGTGCCGACGAGGATGATCGTGATCCCGATCGCCATCGCCTTGATCAGCGATTCGAAGTCGAGCCCGATCGTGTGCGCGGGACCGAAGGCACCGGAGGCCCAACCGGCGCTCGAGACGTTGCCGATCTGGACGACGATCACGAAGTAGCTGCCGAAGGTCCCGGCCGCGAGACACATCAGGTAGGCGATCGGCAACACGATGATCGCGGCGAAGACGCGGGTGCCGACGATGTACCGGATCGCCGGAATCCCCATCACCTCCATCGCGTCGATCTCCTCGGCGATCCGCATCGAACCGATCTCCGCAACGAGTCCGCAGCCGACCTTCGCGGCGAGGATGTACCCGAACATGTACGGGAACATCTCCCGCTCGTCACAGACGAGACTGAACAGTCCGACCGCGCCGCTGGCCCCGAAGGACTTGCTCAGGTACGCGGTGAAGAGCCCGCACTCCCCGCCGATGACGACTTCCATCCCGACGAGGATGAGCGCGGAACCGGTGAGGAGGATGCCGGCCTGACGGAGGATCTCCGCCGCGTACCGGAGGGTCGGGATGAGCTCCTTGATCGATCGGATCGAATGGCTCGTGAGCCGCCCGACCTCCTCCGTGCCGCTGCGCAGCGCCGACATCTATCTGAGCCCCCCGAGGTTCGGGAACTGGGCGAGCAGCACGGAGGTGTAGGCGTAGTTGAAGATCCACAGGGCCGCGAAGGAGATCACGACCGCCTGGTTCACCGCTCGTCCGACCCCTTGGGCCCCACCTTCGGCGTTGAGGCCCTTGTAACAGCAGACGGCGGCGATGATCGCGCCGAAGATGACCGTCTTGAACACGCTCGCGAACAGTTCGATCGGGATGAAGTTGGCCGAGAACGTCGCCTCGAAGGACGCCGACGGCTCGTTGAAGAGCAGCTTCATCACGAGGATGCCGGACAGGGTGATGAAGAGGATGGCGACGAGGTTGAGCAGCGGGGTCATGATCGTCAGGGCGATCATCCGCGGCAGCACGAGCTGCTTGATCGGGTTGATTCCGAGAACCCGCATCGCGTCGATCTCCTCGCGGATCTTGCGCGCGCCGAGGTCGGCGCAGATCGCCGTGCCGCCGACGCCGGCGACGACCATCGCGGTCGCCCACGTGGCGACCTCGCGGACGGCGGCGGTGACGAACACGCCACCGGCGCGATCGGCGGCGCCGAGGGCCTGGAAGGTTCCGCCCGCCTCCACCCCGATCGTCCCGAAGCCGAAGGCGAACACGGCGAGGATCAGCGGGAGGCTGCAGCGGACGAGGATGAGCGTCGACTCCTCGATGAACTCGCCGAACCATTTGTAGGGCCCGCGGGTGAGCTCGCGAGCCGCCTGGATTCCGAGCATGACCATTCCGCCGGCTTCGAGCAGGCCGCTCTCCACCTTTGCCATCCCTGGAATCGCGACCCCCCGTGCGCGGGTGGTGAAGCTCACTGTCTCAACTCTCCCTTGGCGTTCGGCCCCGGTCCGAGACCGCCCAGACACCGTACCCGGCGTCTGAAGTTTCTGTCAAAGGGGATCCGTACCGTTCCGACGCGCCAGTCCCTGGCGCCGGTCGCAACGCACCGGACCATCCTTCCCTGCCGCCCCTCTCCCGGGCGGGTCGCCATTGTTGCGTGTCGCGCATCACTTGGCAACGGAGAACCGGCCAATCTTCAGTGGCCGACTTTGGATCTTTCACCAAGATTCCTTCTCCTCTGCCCCCGGACGGCGGTCTGTGCCTGTGTGTTCCGCCAGCCGGTGGCGCTCCAGCGCCCACCACAGCTCGAACGCGGTCTCCGGCTCACGAAAGCTCCGCCCGGTGAGCTCCTCGAACCGGGCGAGGCGGTAGCGGAGCGTGTTGGGGTGGATGACGAGCGCCCGGGCGGCCGCCTCGACGCGCTGGCCGGCGGAGAGGAACGCATCGAGGGTGCGCAGCAGGTCCAGGCCGGCACCCGCCTGCTCGAGGGGAGCGAGGTAGCGGCGGGTGAGCGTGTCGCCGACATCACGGTCACCGGCGACGGCGGCCCGCAGGCCGAGGCTGTCGAGGCTGACGAGGCCGCTGAGCCCGAACCCGCGAGCGGCGGTGAACGCGCGGCGCGCGAGCCGGGCTGAGTCACTGAGCCGCTCGAGCGGTCCGGCCGGCCCGACCGCACACAGCTCCCCGGCCGGGACCCGCGGGACGCGGGTGGCGAAGCCGACGAGGTGCCCGTCCAGGATCGCGAGCATCGCCACGTGCGGATCATCCCCGGCGCCGAGCCCGAGCCGTTCGGCACAGGCGTGGATCTCCGCCTCCGCGGGGACGCTCGCGTGGATGGCACGGTAGGCGTGCGCGCCGTCGCTCCCGCGGCCGCCGGCGAGCGCGCGCACCTCGGCCACCGACAGCGACCCGTCGAGGAGGGCCCGGATGAACGCCCCCCGCCTCCCCTCATCCGCGCGGGCCTGGGCGAGCTCGGCGGCCCGGTGCCCCTTGCTCACCTCGACCATCGCCAGGTCCGACCAGGTGAGGATGGCGCTGAAGAAGTCGAACAGGTCGTCCCTGCCGGCGCCGAGCTCAGCGCTGCGCGCGTGGGCGGCGGTGATCGTCACCTCGACCCCGAGACGCCAGGCCCGCAGCATCGTCTCGAGGTCGATCCCGAGGGCGACGCTCGAGCGCCCGACCTCCTGGAGCGCGGCGACCTCGGCGACCGTCGCGGACCGGCTGCCCGCCTGGGCCGAGCGCAGGGTCGTCCCGATTGAGAGGGCGACGTCCTGTTCCATGCGCTCGGCGTCAACGACGCTGAAGGCCGGCAGGTCGCGGAGGATCCGCGCGAGGATCTGGGCGCCGAGGGCGTCCGCGTCGGCGATCAGCGCCTCCAGCAGCCGCACCCAGCCCGGCTGGGCATGGGCCCCGTCCACCGTCTGCTCGTCCACCGCGTCCCGCATCCTCTCTCCTCACCGCATCCGGCCCCGCTCTCACCGTCAGCTTCTCATACGCATCCCGGGCCCGCGCGGATGCCTCGCGGGCGGCGGCCGCCGCGGCCTCAGGCGAGCGCTTCCGCGAGCGTGCGCTGATAGTCGATCAGCGCCCGCGGCCGGTTGAACCCGATCGCGCCGACGAGCTCCTCACCGCGCCGGGCCTCGATCACGAGCCCGGGCCCGTCGGGGTCGTCCTCGACGACGGTGAAGGCGTCGGCGGCCGTCAGCAGCCCGGCCGACTTGATCTTGTGGTCGTACTGATCGGACCAGAAGGTCGGGACGGCCCGGAACGGGGTCCGCTCCCCCGCCGCGACCATGAGGTTGTGGGCGGCGAGCGCCCCCATCTCCCGGGCGGTCGCCCAGTGCTCGATCGACACGGGGCCGGCGGCGTGGGGGTGCGGGAAGGCGGCCATGTCCCCGGCGGCGGCGACGTTCTGGGCCCCGACGGCGAGGCAGTGCTCGTCAACGACGACGGCGCCGCGCTCGAGGGTCAGCCCCGACCCGGCGAGCCACTCGGTGTTCGGGATCGCGCCGAGGGCGAGCAGGACGACGTCGGCCTCGAGTCGCTCCCCGTCGGCGAGCCGGACCGCGCAGACCGCCCCGTTCACCCCGTCGAAGCCCTCGACGGAGGCACCGAGACGAACGTCCACGCCGTGGTTGCGGTGCAGGCGCACCGCCCGCTCCCCGACCTCGGGACCGGCGACGGGCATCAGATACGGGGCGATCTCGACGATCGTCACCGCCTCAACCCCGAGGCCGCGCAGGGTCGCCGCCACCTCACAGCCGATGAACCCGCCGCCGACGATCACGACCGACGTTCCGGGCCGGGCGACCTCGGCGAGGGCGAGGCTGTCCTCGAGCCGGCGGAGGGTGTGAAAGCCGCTGAGGCCGAGCGGAGCCGGCCATGGCCGCGCCCGCCGCCCGGTCGCGAGGATCAGCCCGTCGTAGGGCACCGCCTCTTCCCCGGCGTAGAGCACCCCGGCGGCGAGGTCGAGACCGGTCGCCGCCACCCCGAGACGCCAGTCGCATTCGATCTCCGGCCCGGGCAGGGTGACCTGCTCGGGCGCGAGGGCGCCGGCGAGCAGCTGCTTGGAGAGCGGCGGGCGGTCATAGGGTGCCCGCGCCTCATCGGAGATGACCACGAGCTCGCCGGCAAACCCCTCACGGCGCGCGGTGTGCGCGGCCCGATGGGCGGCCAACCCGCCGCCGACGATGACGATCCTCTCTGGCACCTCGATCTCCTCCTGCCCGGGCGGGCGCTCCCGCGTGACGCATCCCCGGCCGCGGTCCGCGCGCCGGGCGGGCTGGGACGTTAGCTCAGACCCGGCCGGGGGTCAGGGCCGACGCAGATGGGCGAGCAGGCTCCAGGTGGCCGCGTCCTCATCCCCGGCCGCCCACAGTGCGATCCCGGCGAGGTGGTCATCGGCGGCGAGCACCGCCCGGTCGGCGACGGCGGTCCCGTCCTCGAACCAGACGGTGTGGCGGACGCGGTGGCGCCGCGGCCCGGTCAGGTAGGCGAAGAACGGTTCCGCGTCCGCACTGTCCCAGCGGACCGGGACCCGCTGCGCGGCGGCGAGCGCCTCCGCCCCGGCGGCGGTGACGGTGCTCGCGCTCCCGGAGCTGCCGCTCCAGTCATAGCCGTAGGTGGGGACGCCGAGGATCACCTTGTCGGCGGGGATCTCACTGAGCGTGTAGGCGAGCACCGATTGGACCCACGGCCACGGCGCGATCGGCCCGGACGGACCGCCCGGGGTGTGGTCGTCGTAGGCCATCACCTGCACGCGGTCGGCGGCCCGGCCGAGGGCGGCGTCGTCATAGACGGACGGGTCCAGTCCACCGGCCCCGCTGAGGATCGCGCTGTTGTTGGCCATCACCGTCACCTCACAGCTGCGCCCGATCCGGTGCAGCCGGGCACACAGGCGCGCGACGAAGACGGGGTAGAGGGTGGCGACCCGGGCGGCTGCGATCGGGTTGCCGTTCCCGACGGCGAGGTTCTCGAAGTCGAGGTCGATCCCGTTGACGTGCGGCGCGGCGGCGATCCCGACGAGGGCGTCCAGCAGCGCCGTGGCCCGCCGAGGATGGCTGAGCGTCGCCGCGAACGCGTCCATCCGTGCCGTCTCCGTCACCGTCGGGATCACCTGCAGGTGCGCGGCGGCGAGCTGCGCGTCAACGGCGGCGGCCTGGCCCCCGGACTGATCGACGACCGTCGCGGTCTGGGTGATCTCCTGCAGGAACGGGTGGGCGACGGCGATCTCGCCGGCGTGGGCGAGCGCGGAGGCGAGGGAGGCCGAGAGGTCCCAGTAGGGCACCCAGACGCTGATCCCGTTCAGGCGCGCGCTCTGGGCGGGGGCGAGCGGGGTCACCGCGCTCGCGGCCGGCGCCCCGGCGGGTCGGGGAGCGCGCGCGGCGCCGGTACCGGCCCGTGAGCCGGTACCGGCGAGGGACCGTCCCGGATGTCCGAGGATCCGCCGGCTGGCCGAGGGGCTCGCCGGGACGGCCCGGTCGGTGAGGGCGGCGAGGTTGACCGTGACGGTGTCGGCGGGACCGGCGCCGGCACAGCCACTGAGACCGGTCAGCAGGAGGACGAGCAGCCCGAGGCGGGCGACGGCACGGGCACGACGGCGCATCGACGGGAGCGTAGGGCCTCACCGGCGCGGGGTGGGCGACGAGCTGGCAGTCTGGGCGGGGAGATGGCAGCGATCGCGGTCGTCGGACACATCGAGTGGGTCGACTTTCTCCGGGTCGCCCACCTGCCTGACCGCGGACAGATCACCCCGGCCCAACGGGTCCGCGCGAACGCCGGCGGCGGGGCGGTCGTCGCCGCGGTCACCCTCGCCCGGCTCGGCGCCGACGTCGACTTCTTCAGCGCCGTCGGCGCCGACGCGCTCGGGGAGCGGGCAATCGACGAACTCGAGCGCCACGGCGTCCACCCCCACCTCAGCCGTCGCCCGGTCACCACCCGGCAGGTGATCACCCTGCTCGAGGCGGGCGGTGAGCGGTCGATCATCACGATCGGGGAGCGTCTCGCCCCCCACGGCGGCGACCCGCTGAGCTGGGACCGCCTCGAGCGGGCCGACGGCGTCTACGTCACCGCCGCGGACCGGGAGGCCCTGCACGCCGCCCGGACGGCCACCGTGCTGTGTGCCACCCCGCGCATCGCCGAGACCCTTGCCGACGTCGACGTCGCGATCGACGCGCTCATCCTCAGTGCCTCCGACCCGGCGGAGGTCGCGTGGGCCGCGGACCTGAGGGACCGGGCGGCACTGACGGTGTGCACCGACGGGGCGGCCGGTGGGCGCTGGTCGGGTCAGAGCTCGGGGTCCTGGTCGGCGACGGCGCCACCCGGCCCGGTCCTCGACAGCTACGGGGCGGGCGACGCCTTCGCCGCCGGGTTCACCTACGGCCTCGCCGTCACCGGGGATCCCGCCGAGGCGGCCCGGATCGGGGCGGAGTGCGGCGCCCGCGCGCTCACCCGGCCCGGCGGCCCCTGACGGGGCGCCACCCCGGCCGCGGGCGGGTCGGCCGCGGCCGCGGGGTCGGCCGCGGGCGCGGGGTCAGCCGCGGGCGCGGGGTCAGCCGCGCGCGAGCAGGGTGACCTCGGCGTCGGGCTGGGCGGGGAGCTTGAACCACTGGGTGTCGGAGTCCTCGACGAAGGCGATCATCCCGGGGAAGATGAACGGCTCGATCCGGGTGACGGTCATCTCGGTCCCGTCGCGGGAGCGGAGGCGGTCACCGATCTGGACCTCGGCGGCGGCGATCGTCCGTTCGCCGGCGGCGTCGGCGGGCGTGGGGGCGGTCATGCGAGCACCCGCTCGATCGCGGCGATGACCTCGTCGCTCTCTGGCTCGACGGTCGGGCGGAAGCGGGCGACGATGTTGTGAGCCCCGTCGAGCAGGAACTTCTCGAAGTTCCACTGCACCTCACCGGCCTCCCCGGCGGCGTCCGGGAACGCGGTCAGCTCGCGGTAGAGCGGGTCCTGGCGGACGCCGTTGACGTCGGTCTTGGCCGCGAGCGGGAACGTCGTGCCGTAGGTGGCCGAGCAGAAGGACTGGATCTCCTCCGGGGTGCCGGGCTCCTGCCCGGCGAACTGGTTACAGGGGACCCCGAGGACGGTGAACCGCTCTGAGCCGAACCGCTTCTGGAGCGCCTCGAGCCCGGTGTACTGGGGCGCGAGACCGCAGCGGGAGGCGACGTTGACGATCAGGAGGGCCTTCTCATCGAGTTCGCCGTCAGCGAACGGGGTGCCGTCAAGGCGCGTCTGGGGAAGGTGCATGGCCCTCATGGTAGGTCGCGGGGAACCGCCCGTGGGCCCGCCGTCACCCCCTTGTGCCCGCACCGCCACACCCCCCGGTTGCCCCCAAAACCACCGATCTCACACATATCTGACGCCGTCACCGGCTAGCTTTGTCCCCCGATGAGCTCTCCGCGGGTTGGCGTGCTGCTGCCGACGTTCGACGCGACGCACCGTTCTCTCACCCCGCCCGTGCTGGAGGGGGCACGGCTGATCGAGGCGGCCGGATTCGACGGCGCCTGGGTCGGCGACCATCTCGCCTGCCCGTCGCCGCTGCTGGACGCGGTCACCTGCCTCGGGGCGGCCGCGGCGGTGACGCAGCGGATCACGCTCGGGTTCAGCGTGCTGCTGCTCGGCCTGCGCCCGCCCGCCTGGACGGCCAAGTGCCTCGTCACCCTCGACGCGCTCGCCCCCGGCGGCCGGCTCGCCCTCGGGGTCGGGGTCGGCGGTGAGTTCCCGGAGGAGTTCGCCGCCGCCGGGGTGCCGCTCGCCCGGCGCGGCCGGCGCGTCGATGAGATCCTCGAGGCCCTGCCCGACCTGCTGTGCGGGCGGCCCGTCTCCTACCACGGCAGCGTGCTCGAGCTCGAGGTGCACGGACCGCACACCCCCGAGCGGGGCCTCAGCCCGGCGATCTCTCAGCTGCCGCCGGTCTACGTCGGCGGTCGCGGCGAGGCGGCGCTCGCCCGCGCGGCCCGGCACGCAGACTTCTGGATGCCGATGTGGCTCTCCCCCGATTCGATCACCCGGCGGGTCGAGCGTCTCGGTGAGCTCGCCGAGCGGGCCGGACGGCCAACGCCGGCCCTCGCCACCCTCGTGCTCGTCCACGCCGACGCCGACCGCGCCCGCGGGCGGCGGGCCGCCGAGGCCCACCTGCGCGGTCAGTACGGGATGGGGCTCGACCGGGTCGAGCACTGGACCGGACTCGGGGACGCCGCCGCGATCGCCGAGCAGCTCACCGGCTACCTTGACGCCGGCGTCCGGGAGTTCGTGCTGATGCCCCTCGGAGCCGACCCGCTCGGCCAGATCGAGGCGCTCGCCGACGTCGCCGACCGCCTCCGCGCCCACGGCGTACAGCCTCAGACCGCGACCGCCACCGCCACCCCCTAGGAAGGACACCCAGCGACGCCATGCGACTGCTCGTAGCCGGAGCCCGACGCCCGCTCGAGGGCACGATCGAGATCCCGCCGTCCAAGTACCACGCCCACCGGGCGCTGATGCTCGCCGCCCTGTCGGAGGGGACCGCGAGAATCGCCAAGCGGACCGACGCCCGGCACGTCCAGTTCACCCTCGGGGCCCTCCGCGACCTCGGGGTGAAGATCACCACCCGCCCCGACCACTGGGAGGTGACCGGCGGGCCGTTCACCCCGCCCGGCGATGTCGTCTCGGTCGGCAGCTCCGGCACGACCCTGTACTTCCTGATCGGACTCGCCTGCCTCGGGGACCGGCCCGTCACCTTCGTCGGCCAGCGCTACTTCAAGCGCCGTCCGATCGGCCCGCTCCTGCGCGCCCTCGAACGGCTCGGGGTGCGGATGGAGTACGAGAACCAGGCGCTGCCGGTGACCGTCTACCCGGGGCGCCCGCGCGGGGGGAGCATCCGCATCGACGGGACGCTCAGCCAGTGGATCTCCGGTCTGCTGATGCTCGCCCCGTTCGCCCGGGAGCGGACGGTCATCCACGTCGAGGGCGAGCTCAACGAGCGGCCCTACCTCGAGCTGACCGTCGCGATGATGGCCCAGTGGGGTCTCCACGTGACCGTCAGCGAGGACTGGCGGCGCTTTGAGATCGAGCCCGAGCAGACGCCGGTCCAGACCGACATCCTGCTGCCGCCCGACATCGGCTCGGTCGCCTTCGGGATCGGCGCGGCCGCCCTGCACCCGTCGAAGATCACCTTCGTCTCCCCGACCCCGATCCACGGCCACCCGGAGGCGCGCGTCCTCGAGGAGCTGCGCGGCGTCGGCGTGCCGATCCGGATCGCCCCGGACGGGATGGCGATCAGCATCGACCACGACGGAACGCCGCCGGTCGCCGGGCGGCTCGACTGCCGCGAGATCCCGGACATGGTGCCGATCCTCTCCACCCTCGCCGCTCGCGCCCGCGGGCGGACCGTCCTCTCCCACGTCAGCCACGTCCGGCTGAAGGAGTCCGACCGGGTCGTGTCGATGCTGCAGCTCAACAGGATGGGCGCGCGGGTCGACTTCGACGGCACGGACATGGAGTTCCACGGCGTCGAGCGCCTGCACGGCGCCGCCCTCTCCTCCTACAACGACCACCGTGTGCTGATGGCCCTCGCGGTCGCCGGGTCGACCGCGGCGGAGGGGATCACCGAGCTCTCCTACCCCCACGCCTACCGGATCTCCTACCCGGAGTTCATCGACCACATGACCGCGCTCGGGGTGCCGATGGCCGTCGGCGCCGAGCTGCCGAACCTGACGTGAGCGACCCGGCGGACGCCTCCGCAACGGTCCCGAGCCCCCCGGCGGACGCGCGTGCGCCCGGGCGGCCCGGCGCCGACGACGCGCCCGCGCCGGGTCTGCTCGGCGCCGCGGTCGCCGCCGCGGTCGCCGCCCACCCGGAGGCGACCGCGGTCGTCGAGGTCGGCCCCCACGGTGAGCGGGCCTGGAGCTGGGCACAGCTCGCCGCCGCCGCCGACGCCGCCCGCGCCGAGCTGACCGCGCTCGGGGTCGGCCCGGGGGAGACCGTCGCCTACCAGCTGCCGAACCGGCTCGAGTTCGTCTCCCTCACCCTCGCGATCGTCGAGCTCGGCGCCACCTGCATGCCGCTGATGCCGATCTTTCGTGAGCACGAACTCGCCTTCATGCTCGCCGAGGCCGCCCCGCGGGTGCTGTATGTCCCCGACCGCTTCCGCGGCCACGACCACCTGAGCATGGCCCGCGGACTCGCGGCCGAGCTGCCGTCGGTGAAACACGTGATCGCGCTCCCGGACACCCCGCGGGAGGCCTCCCCGCGGGGGCCGGCTGACCGGCTCGGCCCCCGCGCCGGCAGCGCCGACCAGCTCGTCGACCTGCTCTTCACCTCCGGGACGAGCGGTGAGCCCAAGGGGGCGCTGCACCGCCACGACCGGCTGATGGCCGCCGTGAACCGCCACGTCGAGCATTTCGGCCTCTGCTCTGAGGACGTCATCTTCTCTCCCGCCCCGCTCGCTCACCAGACCGGGTTTCTCTACGGGATGTGGCTCGCCCTCTCCCTCGGGGCGACGCTCGTGCTCCAGGAGGTGTGGGAGCGTGAGCTCGGCTTTGCCACGCTCGAGCGCCACGGCGTCAGCTTCTGTCAGGCGGCGACCCCGTTCCTCGCCGACCTCGTCGAGGTCGCCGAGCGCCACGGCCGGGTCCCGACCGCCCTGCGCACGTTCGTCGCGACCGGGGCGGCGGTGCCGCGCGAGCTCGCCCGTCGCGCCCGGGTCCGTCTCGGCGCCGAGGTCGGCGGCGGCTTCGGGTCGACCGAGACGTGCATGGCGGCCGCCTTCGCGCCCGGCGCCGACCCCGGGCGCGCCGCCGATACCGACGGGGTGGCGATGGCCGGGGTGACCCTTCGGGTCGTCGACGACGCCGGGACGGTTCTCGGACCCGGGGTCGAGGGCCACTTCGAGATCGCCACCACGACCCTGTTCTCGGGCTACCTGAACCGGCCCGAGCTGACCGCCGCCGCGCTCACTGCCGACGGCTTCTACCGGACCGGGGACCTGGCGGTGATCGACGCCGACGGCGCCCTGTCGATCACCGGCCGGGTCAAGGACGTGATCAACCGCGGCGGCGAGAAGGTGCCCGTCGCGGAGGTCGAGCAGCTGCTCTACGGGCTGCCGGGGGTGCGGGAGGTGGCGGTGGTGGCGATGCCGGACCCGCGCCTCGTCGAGCGCGCGTGTGCCTTTCTCGCCCTCACCCCCGGTCACCACGTCGACCTGGCGGCGGTGCGCGCCCATCTCGACGCGCACCGGCTCGCGAAGCCATACTGGCCCGAGCGGGTCGAGCTGCTCGACGCGCTCCCCAAGACGCCGTCAGGCAAGATCAAGAAGTTTCTGTTGCGCGAGCAGGCTGCCGCGCTGGTCAACCATGAGGTGGTGTAAGACGAGATGACGACCGTTGCGGCTCCTGAAGTCGTGGATGAGGTGGCGTTCGCCGCGTTGAAGGCGGAGATCGCCGAGTACGTCGAGACCGAGGGGGAGCGCTGGACCGAGTTGATTGAGGCCGAGGGCCGGGTCCCGCAGGAGCTGTGGACCCAGCTGCGTGACCGCGGCTACCTGCGGCTCGCCGCGCCCCGCGAGTTCGGCGGGGCGGGGCTGCCGTTCCCCCGTTACCTTGAGCTGCTTGAGCTGTTCGCCCGGCCGCACGCCTCCCTGCGGATGATCGTCCACGTCTCCAACGGCACCTGGCGGTCGATCCTCCCCCACGCGAACGCCGATCAGCTCGACCGGTTCGTCGCGCCGCTGATCCGCGGGGACCTGAAGATCGCCTTCACCCTCACCGAACCCCACAACGGCACCGGGGCCGACATCACCACCTACGTCGAGCGTGAGGGCGATCACTACTACCTCACCGGGGAGAAGTGGCTGATCACCTTCGGGCACATCTCCGACTATCTGCTGCTGTTCGCCCGGATGCGCGGCTCGGTCGGGGCCCAGGGCACCGTCGCGTTGCTCGTCCCCTCCCACGGGGAGGGGGTCACCAACAACCTGATGGGCGACTCGATGGGCGTGCGCGGCACCGATCACGCCCACCTCTTCTTCGACCGCGCGCCGGTCCCGGTCGCCAACCGGCTCGGGGCGGAGGGGGACGGTCTCACCGTCGCCCTCGGCGGCTTCCTCGTCCCGAGCCGGATCAGCGTCGCGATGACGTGTGTCGGGCTCGCCCAGAAGGCGCTCGACCTCGCCGTCGCCCACGCGAAGGAGCGGATCACCTTCGGCAAGCCGATCGCGTCCCGGCAGGCGATCGCCTTCCGGCTCGCGGAGGCCGCCGCCGACCTGCAGGCCGCCCGCCAGCTCACCCTGTTCGCCGCCGCCCAGTGGGAGTCGGGGGCCGGCGGCGCCGCCGAGTCCGCCCAGGCGAAGCTGTTCGCCTCCGAGATGCTCCAGCGCGTCACCGACCACGCCCTGTCCGTGTTCGGCGGGGCCGGCTACTTCAAGTCGCCGATCGAGCGCGTCTACCGGGATGCCCGAGCCCAGCGGTTTGAGGAGGGGACCGTCGAGGTGCAGAAGCAGACGATCGCCCGTGAGCTCCTCGCCTGAGCGATGGCCGATCGGGGTCGTGGACTGGTAGCGTCCCGCCGGTGCCCGCCGAGGAGTTGACCCCGGAGCCGATCCGGATCGTGATCGCCGATGACCACGCGATCGTCCGCCGCGGCCTGCGGACCCTGCTGGACGCCGAGCCCGGCATCGAGGTCGTCGCCGAAGGCGGGACCGTCGATGACGCCCGCCGGTACGTGCGCGGCCACCATCCCGACGTGCTCGTGCTCGACCTCAACATGCCGGGGGAGCCGACCCTCACGGCGCTCCCCGATCTGCGCAACGAGTTTCCCGACACTCAGATCGTCGTGCTGACGATGCAGGACGAGCCCGCCTACGCCCGCCAGGCGCTCAGCTCCGGGGTGCTCGGCTACGTCCTCAAGGAGGCGGCGGACGCCGAGCTCGTCGCGGCCGTCCGTGCCGCCGCCCGCGGGGAGAGCTTCCTCAACCCGCGCCTGGGCGCCAAGCTCGCCGCTGCCCCGCCGCCCGGCCCGCCCGGCGGGCTCTCCGATCGGGAGGCCGAGGTGCTGCGCCTACTCGCCCTCGGCTACACGAACACGCAGATCGGCGAGCGGCTGTTCATCTCGGTCCGCACCGTCGAGACGCACCGAGCCCATATCCAGCAGAAGCTCTGCCTCTCAGACCGCCCTGCACTCGTCAAGTTCGCCCTCGACCACGGGCTCGTCGGGCAGGGAAGCTGAGCCGGTAGGGACGCGGTCACCGGCCCGTCCCGCCGGGCTCGGCCGGCCCGGGACTTCCAGCTGACGCTCGTGTCCGGCGAGCGGCAGGCTGGCGATGAGGGTCGTGCCCGCCCCGGGAGCCGAGCGCAGCTCGACGCTGCCCCTCAGCAGGTAGACGCGTTCACGGATCCCGGCGAGCCCGAAGCCCGCTCCCTCAGCCCCAGGGTCAAAGCCGTCGCCGTCATCGGCGACGGTGACGGTGAGAACGCCGTCCTCGACGCAGGCGCGCACCTCCACCCGGCTGGCTCGCGCATGTTTGGCGACGTTCGTCAGCGCCTCCTGGATGAGCCGGTAGACGGCGGTCTCGAACTCCGGGCTGACGGTGTACCGGTCTGCGCGGGGGAGGGTGAGCTGGGTGCTGATCGCCAGCCCGGAGGCCCGGCGGCGCTCGGCGAGTGCCTCGATCGCCGGGGCGAGGCCGAGGTCGTCAAGCAGCATCGGTCGCAGCTCGGTGATGATCGCGCGGAGATTGTCGATTCCGTGCTCGATCTCGGTGACCGCGGCGGCGACGGTCTCCCGGGTCGCGGCCGGGTCATCCTGGCGCAGGGCGGTGGCGAGCATCACGCGGAGACCCCCGAGGGCCTGGAGGGTCTCGTCGTGCAACTCTCGGGCCCAACGTCGCCGTTCCGCCTCCGCGGCGGCGATCGTCGCGCGCAGGCGGTCGGCCTCGACGCTGCGGGAGATCGCCACCGCGTTGGCCGCCGAGGTGGCGTAGGTCCGCAGCAGCCCCTCATCCGCATCGCTGAACTCACCCCGGCCGACCCCGCGGTCGAAGGCGAGCAGGACACCGATCCGCTCGCCCCGCTGGATCATCGGGACGATCAACGCGTTCGCGCTTCCGCGGACCCCGATGTCCTCGGGATCGACCTTGAGCGCCGGCGCGGGGACCCGTCGGGGAACGCCGCCGATCAGCACGTCTCCGCAGGTCGAGGCGCCGACGGGAACCCGCCGTCCGAGCACCGGGTTGCTCTGGCCGGCGCTTGCCGCGGTGACGAGGTCATCCCCCTCCAGGAGGAGGATGAGGACCGCCTGCGCGTTGATCAGGGCGCGGCCGCGATTGGCGATCAGCTCAAGGACCCGGTCGAGCTCGGACTCGGCGCTAATCGCGTCCGCGATGTTGCGGGCGGCGTCGAGGGCGCGCACGGTTGCCTCGAGCTCGGCGCGGCGCTGCTCCGAGGCGCGGTGACGACGGGCGTTCTCGATCGCGGTGGCCGCAACCTCAGCGAGGACGGCCGCCGTCCGCTCGTCCCCGTCGGTGAACGGTTCGCCGTCCTCCTTCTCCGCGCAGTAGAGGTTGCCCCACACCTCCCCGCCGATGAGGATCGGCACCCCGAGGAAGCTCCGCATCGGCGGGTGACCGGCTGGAAACCCGAAGCTGTGGGCGTGGGCGCCGAGATCGGCCAGGCGCAGCGGGTGGGGCTGTTCGATCAACACCCCGAGCACACCACGGCCGCGGGGCAGCTCCCCGATCAGCCGGGCCGTGTCCGGGTCGATGCCGCGGGTGAGGAAACGGGCGAGCTCGGTCCGCTCGTCGTTGAGCACGCCGAGGGCGACGTAGCGCGCCCCGGTCGTCTGCTGAGCCTGTTCGAGCAGCCGCTCGAGCACCGTCTCGGTGTCGAGCTCGGCGAGGAGGCGCCGACCGATCGCCCACAGGGTGCCGGCGTCCGCCGGCGCGTCAGTCATCACGTGAGCCATCTCTCGCCCCGGTACCCATCCGTAGTTTGCCGCAGTCGGGTTGCGGACGTACCCATCCCCCGCGGGGATAACAACGTATCGGCAATCGGGGGCAGGGACCTGAACCGCCGCGCGGTTCCCCGGTGTGTGGGAGCGGTGATTTGAGGGATCGTTCTCGAACATGCAGGTACCGCCCGTCCTCACCCGCCACTGCGCGATCTGTGGCCTCGCCGTCGGCGCCTATGAACCGTCGTTCTTCGTGCACGGCACCGACGTCGTGCGGGGGTCCCGGGCATCGGAACCCGAGCTGGCGATCACACCGGGCTGGCATCTCCTCCATGAGCAGTGCTTCCTCGATTCAGATCCCGAGCCGAGCCTGCAGTTCGTCGAGCACACCGCCGGCTGAGCCGCACATCGGGCCACACCACCGGCTGAGCCGCGCACCGGGCCGTACCGCCGGCTGAGCCGCACATCGGGCGGGCGTCGGCTCGACCGGCACCGGGCGTCGACTCGACCGCCTACCCTGCAGCGCAGGAATGGAATCCCGCCGTCACCCGCGTCGGCTCGGCCCCCGCCGCGTGCTCGCCCTGCTCAGCGCCGTCACCCTCCTCGGTCCCGGTGCTGCGCTCGCCCGCGCGGACGGGGTGATCGCGGCCGCGCCCGCTCCGACGATCACCCTCAGCAGCGGCCGCGCCGGCTCCGCTGCCGCCCTCACGGTCAACCTCGCCTTCGCCGCGCCGGTGCGCGGCGACTCGGTCCGCTCACTCGCGATCCTCCTGCCGTCCGGCATGACCCTCGACACCGCCGCCGTCCCCGCCCGCTGTGCCCCGGCCGCGCTCACCGCGGGCGACTGTCCCGCCGGGGCGCAGATCGGGGCTGGGACGGCGATCCTCACCCCGGTCGGGACGCTGCTCACGCTCCGCGACGGCAGCGCCCCGCTGAGTGCCCATGTCGACCTCTACCTGATGGCCCCGACCACCGCCGGCGGAACCGGGGCTCCGGCGGGGGTGGGAGTCGAGCTCACCGACCCGACTCACGGAATCGCACTCGCGGCGAGCGGTGACATCGTCACCACCCCCGCCCCCGCCACGCCCGGACGCCCCGGCGCCGCACCGACCACGACCACGGAGGCGGTCGAGCTGACCGAGCTCCCCGACGCGACCGTGCCCGACACTGCGGGGGCGCCGCTGTCGACCCTGCTCAGCGCTCCGACCGCGTTCACCCTCAGCGCGCTCACCCTCGGACTCGGCATCGGCCCCGCACCGGCGCTCACCGGCACGAGCCCCTCCACGGCTGGAGCGGCCGAGGTGGCGGGCCCGCCGCTGCTGAGGCTCCCGGACGCGTGCGTGCCGGCGACGGTGACCGTCGGGGTGAGCACCGTCACGGGGGCGACCGGCGCGACTGCGGCGCGGTTCACCCCGACCGGGTGCGGGGCGCCGACACTCGCCTTCACGCTCACCCTCGACACGACGAGAGGTCCGCGGGCGCCGGTGGCGCTCACCCTCAGCCTGGCCCGCGGGCTCAGCTTCACGCCGCGCGCGGCCGGCGGCGCCCTCCGCGTGCAGGGCGCGATGGTGCGCGCCCGGCTCCTCGACGGCCACCTGCTCATCCTCATCCACCACCCCGGCCCCCGGCTGTCGATCAGCCTCGCCAGCGCCGGGATCGCCGTCGGCCTCGACGCGCCCGCCCACCCGCGGCTGCACCTGAGCGCCCGGAACGCGCGCGGACAGGTCACCGTGCGCGACTACAGCCTCGCCCTCGCCGGCTGACGGTTGCGGCCGGCGGTTGCGGCCGGCGGCGGGTACGCGCGCCCCGCAGAGGTCGCGGTTTCTCCCGTCCCGGAGCCCAGCCTCGAGCGAGTCACGGGTTGCGGTCACTCCGGACGGGACCGAGTACGCCGGGAGTGCCGCGGGCACCTCCGATGACGGCGGCTACGCGACGCCGGCGGCGGCGGGTGCCGGCGCGCCCGCCCGGGACGCCTCAGCGTCACCGACCTGGCCGGAGCCGGCGGCGGTGCCGGAGAAGCGCATTCCCTCATCCGCAAGCGGGGCACGGGTGAGCAGCCGCCAGTCAGCCAGCCAGCTCTGATGGACCCGCCAGGGCTCGCGGAGACCCTGACGCGGGAGCTGGTCGATCATCCGCCGCACGTACCCGGACTGGAGCGTGATGAACGGCTGGCGCTCGGGCTCGGGCGGGCCGACCGGGCGCGCCTGGCTGTAGCCGCGCTCGTCCATGAAGGCGATCAGCCGCGTGAGGTAGCGGGAGATGAGGTCGGCCTTCAGCGTCCAGGAGGCGTTGATGTAGCCGAAGGTCATCGTCAGGTTCGGCAGGCCGCTGAGCATCGCGCCCTTGTAGCTGACCGTCGCGGCGGGATCGACGGGCGCCCCGTCGACGCTCAATGCCGCCCCGCCGAACAGCTCGAGGGTGAGCCCGGTCGCGGTGACGATGACGTCGGCCTCCAACTCCTGCCCGGAGACGAGCCGGATCCCCGACTCGGTGAAGGTGTCGATCCGGTCGGTGACGATCTCCGCGTTCCCCTCCCGGAGCGCGCGGAACAGGTCGCCGTTGGGGACGATGCAGAGCCGCTCATCCCACGGGTCGTAGCTGGGGCTGAAGTGGACGTCGATCGGGTAGCCCTCCGGGAGCATCCGCTCCTGCATTCGCCGGATCGTCGCCTTCGCCCGGCGCGGGGCGCGACGGAAGTACTGGTAGCTGGCGAACGTGAGCGCGAGGTGGTTGGCGCGGGTGAGCCGGTAGGCGAGCCCGGCGGGGAGGACACGGCGCAGCAGGTTGGCGAGGTCGTCCTCCGCCGGCAGGGCGATCACGTAGGTCGGGGAGCGCTGGAGCATCGTCACCTTCGCGGCACTGGCCGCGAGCGCCGGAACGAGCGTCATCGCCGTCGCTCCCGACCCGATCACGACGACGCGCTTGCCCGCATAGTCGAGCTCCTCAGGCCAGAACTGGGGGTGGACGATCTGACCGGAGAAGCGCTCCTCCCCCGGGAAGGCGGGCCGGTGGGGACGGGTGTAGCTGTAGTAGCCGGCGCCGAAATGGAGGAACTGCGCGGTGAGGCAGAGCCGTTCGCCTCCGGCGACCTCGACGGTGACGGTCCACCGTGCACGGGCGCTGTCCCAGTCGGCGGCGATCACCTTGTGGCCGTAACGGATCGTCTGATCGATCCCGTGCTCGGCGGCCGCCGCGTGGATGTAGTCGCGGATCGTCCAGCCGTCGGCGATCGCCTTCGTGTGCTCCCACGGCTTGAAGGCGAAGCCGAGCGTGTACATGTCCGAGTCCGAACGCACGCCCGGATAGCGGAACAGGTCCCAGGTGCCGCCCATCGCCTCCCGCTGCTCGAGGATCGTCACCGTCTTCTCCGGGAACGCTTGGGCGAGGTGGACGGCAGCGGAGATGCCGGAGAGTCCGGCGCCGATGATGAGGACGTCATGATGGTCGGTCACGGCTCTCACTGTCGCGTACCGACCACGAGCGGTCTAGGGCAGATCGCCTAAGCTTCCTTCTTCCAATTGTGCAGAAGGCCCACACCCCAGCTTCGTCGCGCGCCCAGGCGCTGATCCGGGAGGCGACGACCCGGCTGATCGCCGACCCCGAGGCACTGTTCGGTGAGGTCGATGCTGCCGTGCTCGCCACCCAGCCGCCCGCGGCCCTCGCCGACGCCGAGCTGACCGAGGCGATCCGTGCCTCGAACCGTTCCAACCTCGCCCACTGGGCGGCGGCCAACCTCGCCGACCCCGGCGTGCCCGTCGACCCCAACCGGGCCCCCGAGACGCTCGGGCTCGCCCGCCTGATCGCCCGGCGCGGGATCGAGGACACATCCCGGGTCGCCTACGGCGCCGGGCAGAACGCGGCGTGGACGGCGTGGATGCGGGCCGTGTTCACCGTCACCAGCGACCCGGGTGAGCTGCAGGAGGTGCTCGAGGTGAGCGCCCGCTCGGTGTTCGGCTTCGTCGATGCGATGCTCGAACTGCTGCGGGTCGAGATCGAGCGGGAGCGCGGCCAGGTGCTCTCCTCCGACAACGCCCACCGCCTCCACCTGATCAACCGGCTGCTGCGCGGCGGCGTCTCCCCTCAGCTGATCCAGGAGCTCCGCTACCGGGTCGACCTGTTCGGCCAGACCGCCGTCGTGCTGTCACACCGCAACGACCCGGAGACGCTGCTCGGCCTCGTGGAGGCGGCCGCCGCCGAGGTCGGCGCCCGGCTGCGGCGCCGACCCCTCACCGTCGTCGCCGACGCCGACACCGTGTGGGCGTGGTTCGCCTCGGATGAGCCGGGCGAGCCGATCGACCCGCTGCTCGCCGACACGTTCGGTGCACTGCTTCCCGACCCGCTGATGCGGATCGGGATCGGCCCGACCCAGCCCGGATACGCAGGCTTTCGCGACGGGCACGCCGATGCCGTCGCCGCGGTCGCGGTCTCCCACCTCCCGGTCATCCGCTCAGAGGCGGTCGCGATCGCCACCCTCGCCGTCAGCGACCCCGACCGGGCGCGGGCGTTCGTCGCCCGGCGCCTCGGCGGCCTGTCCGGGGAGCTCGCCGACACGCTCGCCGCCTACCTCGCCCACCGCGGCAGCCCGACCCGGACCGCAGCGGCGACCTTCACCCATCGCAACACGGTGATCGACCGCATCCGCCGCGCTGAGGCGCAGCTGCCGATCCCGATCCGCGGACACGAGCTCGAGCTCGGGGTCGCCCTCGAGCTCGCCCGCGCCTACCGCCCCCGAGGTCAGCGTCACGCTTCGACGACACGTCCTGGGACCTGACTCACGCCGCCGCGTCTGGATGACTACGGTATCCCTGATCGCGACCTGCCCTCGCTGCCAGCCTTCGCCCTGGGGCGATGAGCAGCGGCATCGGTCGCCGCACCGCCGTCACTGCGCCGTTCCGATGGTGACTTGGGTATCGCGCTCAGAGACTCGGGATTGGCGAATATGGGCGCTTCTGCGGTCGGGCGCCGCGAGCCCTGCTTTGGTGTGGGCGCGGCTGCAACGACTGACGGGACCCGTGTCTGACCAGGGCAGCAGGCGCCCAAGGTTCTGCTGCGCTTCAGCGTGGCACAGCAAGCAGGTGTCAGCATCTGAACCGGCGCTCTGCGGTGCGGCTTTCCGGACGCTGAGCATCCATTGTCCTCAGGTGCCGGCCAGTTTCCTGAGCAGGTCTACCTCGCGTTCGGCCGGTACACCTGACTTGCGAACACGGTCAAGGCCCTGCTCTCGCTCCCAGATGAGGGTGTCTGTGATGGTGTCGCTGACGGGCCTGTGCGCCAGGCCGGCCTTCATTGCCCTAGCGCCAGTGCGTGCGCAGAACCCCTGCCATCCGGGGTCGGCTAGCCAAAGTGGAAGCGACCCGGGGCCCATGAACTCATCAACGCCTTCAGCCAACAGCCAGTCGTCGCCGGCGCGCACTACGGCCCCCATATGGCCGCCGATCCTCCGCGAGAGCTCGATCCACTCCTCCAGCGCGATCATCGGTCCGACCGCGTCATAGATGCCCACCGTCCGAGTCTCGGCGCAGTCGATCAGCCAAGCGGCGAGGTCGCGAAAGTCGATTACCTGGGTCACCCCGTCCGGGCTGTCGGGCACGAGCATCGGTGCACGCGGGTCCCGCGCGGCGCGAGCGACCCAGTAACCCGCGCGATCACTGCCATCGCCAGGACCGCCAATCAAACCCGATCGGGCGATCAGCACATTCGAGTCCCCGCTGGACAGACACGCAAGCTCACAAGCGACCTTCGCCGCGCCATAGAGGTCCATGCCGACCTCGTCCAAGTCCGTTGGCACCAGCAACTCAGCAGTCTCGTCCGCGTCTCGTTTGGCGTGTGAGGCATAGACGCTGCCAGATGAGACGTAGATCCATTGAGCAGTCCGCTCGCCTAGCGCCGCGAACGCCGAGCGCACCACTCCCGGCTGCCAGGCGACATCAACCACGGCATCCCAGTCTTGGCGGCGCACCTCGTCATAGGCACCTTCGGCACGGCGATCGGCGTGGATAAGCCTGGCTCCTTCTGGTGCCGGGCCACTCTCGCCGCGAGCCAAGCACTGGACCACATGTCCACGATCCAGCGCCTCGCGACACAGCTGACGCCCGAGCCACGCAGTGCCGCCGAGAACGAGGATTTTCAGCTGTGATCCAGACATCGAGGTCGAGACTACGGGACGAAATCGACTAGTTGTCCAATTGCCCGGGCACACTAACCCGCCGGAGCCTCCCGGGGCACAGGCTGATGACGCCTCGGTCCTCCTTCATCGTCGCGACGAGTACGTCGCCCTTGCAGAACTCTGACCCGCGACGCGCGGCAGGCAGGCCCGCGAGTGATATCCTTACTTGTGGTAGCTGGTAAGGAGGAGCGATGGATGTGAGCGCGAAGATCACTTCGAAGGGACAAGTCACAATCCCCAAGAGCGTCCGGGATGCGCTTGGGCTGCATGAAGGGGATGAGCTCCTGTTCAGGGTCGAGCGCTCGCGAGCGGTGGTCGCCAAGACACCCGACTTTCTTGGTCTTGCCGGCAGCGTTCCCGTACCGGCCGCCAAGCGTGGAACTCCGTGGGATGAGGTCGTGCGTCAGACACGCTCCGCGCGCGCGGAGCGGCGACCCTGACCGAATTCGTTGACACCAATGTGCTGATCCGTCATCTGACGGGCGACCCGCCGCAGATGGCCGCCCGGGCTACCTGGGCGCTGGCCAGTTCCGATGAGCTGCTGCTCGCCGACGTGATCGTCGCGGAGTGCGTGTACGTGCTGGAGTCCTTCTACGAGGTACCTCGCGAGCGTGTCGCCGAGCTGATGCGCGCGGCGATCGCTCTGCCAGCAATGAAGACCCTTGACCCAGCGACCCTGCTCCGCGCGCTCGAGGTCTACGAGGTCGACCGTCTGGATTTTGCGGAGGCCTACCTAGTCGCGCAGGCCGAAGCGACAGGCGTAAACCAGATCCTCTCCTTCGACAAGACGATCGACCGCATCAGCACAGTCGCCCGACACGAACCCTGACAGCCCAGCGGCCGCTGACCCGCATTACTCCCGGGACACAAATCGTGTGAGGCCGGTGGTGTCCCCCGCTTTGCGCGGGACACCAGGTGCCCGGGGCTCAGAGCGCCTTGAGTGTGGCCTTGATCGCTGAGGTCAACAGGTAGAGGTCCAGTTGGTCAGGATCAGCCTGATCGAGTGGCTGGAATCCCAGCCGGATCCACCACGTGCGGGCGGTCGGGTTCAGGGCTGTGACGACGACCGCGCGACAGGCGGCTTTCTCGTTGATATCGACGGCACTCGCGAGCACATGGCTGGCGAGTGCCGTGCCGATCCCCAGGCCCGCGTGGCGTCGGTCGGCTGCGAGCCGCCCGATGAGTAATGCCGGGACTGGATCGGGTGAGCCCTTGGCGAGCGTGGCCGGAGCGGCCGAGCGGTCGATGCCGGTCATCGCGACGCTGGCGTAGGCAACGACCACGTCGTCGGCGTCGGCGACGACCCAGGTCGCGGCGGTGTCACGGCGGCGGCTCTGCCCTGCGTAGCGACGCAGCCACTGGTCGAGCACCGACTCGCCGCTGTCGAACTGGTCACGCTTGTGACGGCCGGTGTCGAGCGGTGCCGGCCGCCGGAGCTCAGTCAAGCCAGCTGAACTTCCGCTCGTGGCGTAGTGCTGCGGCGAGCCGCTCGTTGACCTCCGCCGGATGCTCGAGGGCCTCACTGAACACGGCTGCAGCTTCCTCTGACAGGCGAATGCTGGAGCGCTCGGCAAGCACTTCTTCGGCCTTGAGAGCGGCTGCTTGGACGACGAACGAGGACACGTTCAGGTGCGACGCGGCGGCCGCACGCTCAAGGAGCGCCTTGTCCGAGGGGTCGACGCGGATCTGTAGCCGTTGTTCCTTGGTCGTTGACATGTACTCACAATGGCAGTACAGCATGGGATTGTCAACCAAACCCCACGGGGGAGGAACCATGGAACCGATACTGCTGGACGCGGCCGGCCATCGGCGTTCACCTGCGACGATGCCGGCTACCACCGCGGTCGCCCGTCCCGGAACACAGGCGAGCAGTACCCGGCAGACCCGCCGACGGTTGAGGCAATCATTGCTGTAATGCGTGCTGCCGGCGACCGCGCCGACGGGCAACGCCTCCGCGCGCTGATCGTTCTGCTGTGGCGAGCCGGATTGCGGATCAGCGAGGCGCTGGACCTGCGCGAGGGCGATCTCGACGCCACGCGTGGCGCAATCCTGGTCCGGCACGGTAAGGGCGGCGAACGATGCGAAGTCGGGATGGACGGATGGGCATGGAAGCAGCTCGATCCTTGGCTAGAGAGGCGCCGCGACCTGCCAATCGGCGCGCTGCTGTGCGTACTCCACGGCAGCACCGCAGGTCGTCGCTGGGAGCCGTCAGCGGCACGGAAGCAACTGCACCGCACCGCGGCCGACGCCAGTATCAGACGACGGTTCGCACCCCATCAGCTTCGGCACGCGCACGCGATCGAGATGGCCCACGAGGTCGTTCCACTGGTCGCGATCCAACGACAACTCGGACACGCACACCTCGGCATCACCTCGAGAAGATCGTCCAAACCGAGACCTTCGAGCCGTTCCCCGACGCCACCGCAACGATGTGCATGTCGCGGGCGTGCGCGGTCATGTGTTGCACGAGCGTGCGCAGGTGCGTGGCGCCGTCCCGTTCTGTCAGGGTCGTGGTGTTCGATCTCGCATGCTGTGATCTCGCCTCGGTTGGCGTGCCACCAGCGTCGCACGAGCTCGGGCTCTGTCATCGCGCGCCACACCAGTGACGCTGGGGCCGCGAACTCACGCTCGATCAGGATCTGGTCGGCGGCGGGAAGGGTCACCGTCGCGCTGCAGCTACTGGTCACTGTCATCTGCCTGCTGCTTTGTGAGGTCGTCAAGGACGTCGTCCAGCAGTTCGAACCGCTCCGACCAGAGCCGCTCATAGCTACTGACCCAGTCATGAATTGGCTTCAGCGCGAGACCGTTGAGGCGGTAGAGCCGCTGCCGACCCTGGTCGCGCACGGTCAGCAATCCGACTTCCCTGAGTACGCGCAGGTGCTTGGAGACCTGCGGCTGGCCGAGCGCGAGTTCTTGTACGAGGTCGCCGACGGCCCGCTCCCCGTTGGCGAGCAGATCCACGATCTGCCGCCGACGTGGCTCGGCCACCGCGTTGAACGCGTCGGTCGTGGTCGCTGCCCGGGCCATGCAGACACCCGCTTGCACGCCTGGACACGTAGTCGCACCGCCCGGCGCGCCGGCACTCCTGCGCGCCGGATGTGGCGCGGAACCAGAATCCTTCCGACTGCCGTTTTAGGGCGTTACCCATCGGGGATATCCTCGTATACACTTACGGTATGAAGATCGTGAAAGTGCGACGTGTCGGGAACAGCAACGTCGTCTCGCTCCCGCGCGAGCTCGAGGCGAGCGGCTATGTCCCGGGCACCTCGGTCCTCGTTGAGGCGCTCGCTGATGGGGAGCTGCGGATCCTCCCGACCGAGATGGTGCGCAAACGGGTACGACAGATCGCGGCTCGCACGGTCAGTGAGCGTTCTGGGGCGCTTCAGATCCTCGCCGACCACGATGCTGAGCGCGACGCGTCGCAGTGAGCGGCGACCCCTACGAGGAAGAGCTCGTTTATCTCACGCTAGATGATGCACTGGAGATTTACGCTGCGATCTTCAGCCTGAGCGTCGAGCGGGCTGCCGACCATCTCCGTAGCCGGGAAGCTCTGGAAGGCGCGCTCGGGCGGCCAGCGAGCTACGCGCACTATCAGCAGGCTGACCTGGCGCTACAGGCGGCAGTGCTCGCGCATGGGATCGCCGAAACGCAACCGTTTGTGGACGGCAATAAGCGGAGCGCTCTGATTGCGATGCTGACCTTCCTTGAGCTCAACGCCCATGAGCTGTCGGCGACGGATGCAGAACTCGCGGCCTGGATCATCGGCTTCAGCTCCGGCACCACCCCCGAGCAACTCGCCGACCAACTCCAACCGCGCATCGAGCCGATGCCCTGAGCCGGCCGGCCGAGCGCCCTACGCGCGAACCCGCTTTCAAAGCGGGCAGAGGTATCTCGAACCACGCGCGAAAAGACGTGCTTCGCGCGGAAGTGGGGAGCGATAATTGATGACCGCGCGGGTCGCGTGTGCTACAAATAGCACGTGACTAGCGTGGGTGTTCGGGAACTGCGACAGCGAGCCAGCGAGCTTCTGCGGCTGGTTGAGAGCGGTGAGAGCATCGAGATCACCGATCGTGGCCGACCGGTCGCGATACTGGGGCCGCTGCCTGAGGATCCGCTTGAGCGGTTGAGGGCGTCGGGCGATCTCCAAGCGGCCGACGGCGAGCTCGCGGATCTTCCTGATCCGCTGCCACCTCCCGCCAGCTCGGCGCTACCGTCCTCAGTGCTCGCGCGACTGCGGCGAGATGAGCGCTGATCGGCGGCTGTCCTACCTGGACTCCTCGGCGATCGTCAAGCTTGTGATCCAGGAGCCCGAGTCATCCGCGCTGCGCCGCCACCTGTCGCGACGCCAGCCCGTGGTCAGCAGCGCCCTGGCCCGCACAGAGGTCGCGCGAGCGCTGCTGCCGAGCGGACCCGAGGCTTTGGCACGGGGCGAGCAGGTTCTGCGGCGCATCCAGCTCCTACGAGTCAACGATCGCGTCCTTGACCAAGCCGGTCCGTTGGAGCCGCCGGAGCTGCGTGCGCTCGACGCAATCCACCTGGCCAGCGCGCACCAGCTCGGAGTGTCGGTGCGCCAGATCGTCACCTACGACCACCGTATGGCCGACGCAGCCCGCTCGCTCGGCTGGACGGTCATAGCCCCAAGCTGATCAGCCGCGGCTCCTGCAATCGCCACACCACGGCATCGCCCGCAACCATCGCCCGCACGCGGATCGCGCGGACAGGAGGAGTCGCCGCTGGCGCTTACGCGAAGTGGAGCGCCGGGGTTAGGTCGTCGGCGCTGGCCTCGACGGTCTCAGGGACCGTCACGATGAGACGCCCGTCGCGACTAAGCGGATGCCGTGCGCTGATGACGGTCAGGCCGATGATCCTCTGGGTGCCGGGAGCGAACCGAACGAGGTGGCCCTCGGGCGTCTCCTCGCCCTCACCGGGCTGAGGCTCGCCGATATGCAGGTAGAGGACGTCGCCGTCGGCGTCGTAGTCGGCGTGATCGAAGGTCAGCGGTCCGATGCGGATGTTCACGGCTTCCATCGCTTTGGGTCCTTCCGGTTGGCCGACGCGGTGATCATCCGCACCGGCTGCTGCTCGCGATCTACCTCCAGGGCATCCGCAGCAGCGAAATCATCAGACACGGACGGCCTGGGGAGAGATGTGCGAAAGCCGCCCGGTTGGGACTCTGTCTGTCGGGGTGCCTGGGATCGTTTCATCCGAACCCGGTCGCGTCACTCGCTGCGCAGCGCGTCGATGGGCGCGAGTTTCGCAGCCTGCGAGGCGGGGTAGACGCCGAACACGAGGCCGACGCCGGCGGCGACGATCAGCGATCCGATGATCGCGGGCGTGGAGATGGTGATCGGCTGGCTGATCAGGCGCGTGAGCACGACCGCTGCGCTGATGCCGATCGTGATGCCCGCGAGCCCGCCGGCCAGGCCGAGCAGGACGGCCTCGATCAGGAACTGACGACGAATCGTCCCGGGGGTCGCGCCGAGCGCTTTGCGCAGGCCGATCTCACGGATGCGTTCGGTCACTGAGACGAGCATGATGTTCATCACGCCGATCCCGCCGACGAGCAGCGCAATCGCGGCGATCCCGGCGAGCAGGATCGTCAACGTCCTGGTGATCTGGGTCTTGGCGGACAGCAGCGAGGTTTGCGGGATGATCGTGAAGTCGGCCTGGCTCGGGTTGGTGATGTGGTGCAGTTGGTCGAGAAGCGTGTTGGCCTCCTGGTAGGCGGCGCTCATCGCCTGTGATGAGCGCGCGGACAGCAGGATCTCGTTGAGGCCACCGGTTCGGGGGCCGGTGGCCCCGAACAGCGCCTGGTCGGTGGTGATCGGGATCAACCCCAACGCGTCCTGGTTGGCCGAAGCGGTGGACCCTGCGGTGTTGAGAACGCCGGTGACCGTGAACGGCACCCCGACAATGGTGATCGTCTGTCCGACCGCTGCGGTTCCGGGGAACAGGGTCTGCGCGACTTGCGACCCGATCACGATGTCGTGAGCGTCGGAGCTCAGCTGTGCCTGGGTCAGTCCCTGGCCGGCGGCGGTCGTGCGGTTTCGGGCGGTGAGCCAGCCGGGGGTGGTTCCGATCAGCGGAGCCGTCATGCTGTTGATGCCCGCGACCAGTGTCGCGTTGGTCTGGGCGACCGGGGCGGCGACCGACACGCTGGGCACGTCCAGATGGTTTGCGAGGGCGTTTGCGTCAGCAAGCGTCAGCGGACTGACGATCCCCGGTGCCCCGGCCTGCTGACCCGCGCCGGCCGCGCCCGGCGTGATGATCAGCAGGTTCGTTCCCAGTGAGGAGAGCTCGGAGGAGATCGTGCCCTGTGCGCCCTGCCCGAGGCCGACGGTGAGGATCACGGCCACGATCCCGATCAGGATGCCGAGCACCGTGAGCGCGGAGCGGGCGCGCCGGTCCGCGAGGCTCTCGACCGCGACCCGCAGCGTCTGGGCCCAGTTCATCGGGTGACCGGCTCGTCTGCGACGACACGGCCGTCGCGGACGCTGATGAGCCGGCGAGCGCGTCCGGCGACGTCTGGCTCGTGGGTGATCAGGATCACCGTGCGGCCCTGCTGGTGCAGTCCGTGAAAGATCTCGAGGACCTCGTCAGTCTGGTCGGAGCCGAGATTGCCGGTCGGCTCGTCTGCGAGGATGATCGCGGGATCGGTGACGAGCGCGCGGGCGATCGCGACGCGCTGCTGTTGGCCGCCGGAGAGCT
Organism: Conexibacter sp. DBS9H8; assembly: GCF_023330685.1. Taxonomy (GTDB): domain Bacteria; phylum Actinomycetota; class Thermoleophilia; order Solirubrobacterales; family Solirubrobacteraceae; genus Palsa-465. The sequence goes on along the minus strand of NZ_CP097128.1, from coordinate 888,383 downwards.
GGTTGGGGCGGTGCTCGGTCCGGTCGGCCATCCCGACCGCGGCGAGCGCGGCCTGGGTGCGAGCGTTCCGCTCAGCGCGGGAGCGCACGCCCGCATAGAGCAGCGGAAGCTCGACGTTGCGCGCAGCGGTCTGGCGCCCGAGCAGGTGAAACTGCTGGAAGACGAAGCCCACCAGCTGGTTGCGAATCCACGCCAGCTCGAGCTCATCGAGCTTGGACACGTCCTGACCGTCGAGCACGTAAGTTCCCGACGTCGGCGTGTCCAGGCATCCGAGGATGTGCATCAGCGTCGACTTGCCCGAACCCGACGGGCCCATCAGCGCGAGGTACTCCCCGCGCGAGATTGACAGGTCGACGTCAGCCAGCGCGTGGACCGCGACCTCGCCGGCCAGGTAGGTCTTGGAGACGCCGGTCAGCCGCAACAGCGGAGCGTCGGCCTCAAGCGCCTGCGGCTGCCGCGCGGGGGCGCTGCTGAGGGAGTCAAACCGCGGATCAGACAACATCGTTGCGCCGTGCTCAGCCGAGCAGTTTGCGGATCTGAGGGGCTTTGCCGGAGCCTCGCTGGGAGACACTGGTGCTCGACGGCAGGGGCGTGTTGTTGTTGGCGAGCACCACCTGCGCCCCCGCTGCCAGTCCGGAGCGCACGATCGTCAGCCCGCCGCCGCTGGGACCGACGACGACCGACTGGCGTACCGCCCGGCCGCCGCGCCCGCGGTGGCCTTTGTGCACATGGGCGCCGTGCAGCACCAACACCCAGCTCTGCGTGCCGCTGGTTTGCACCGCTGAACTCGGCACTGTGACCCCGGATGCCGTCGCGACGACGACCGAGATCTCGGCGGACATGCCGTTGAACACGCCCGCCGGGTGCCCGCTCCAGGCGATCTCGACCGGGTAGGTGATCACACCACCGATGGCCGACGGGGTTGGAATGATCGCCTCAACCCGGCCGTGGATCGCGGTCGTCTGGCCGGTGGGAATCACGAGCGCCCGCTGGCCCACGTGCACCTGTGCGATCTGTGAGTCCGGCACCTGGCCGAGTGCCTGCAGTGACCCGTTCATGAGGCTGACCGCCGCGTTTGAGCTGCCCGTGGTCGCTCCCGCCGAGCCTGAGGCGCCCGCCGGGTTCGAGCCGCCCCCCGATCCTGACGGGGCTCCGCCGCCACCGCCGATGTTCTGGCCGGCGTTGACGTTGACCTGCGCGACGATCGCCGCCGCGGGGGACCGCAGCGTCGCCGCGGCGAGGTTCGCCTGGGCTGTGGCCAGCTGCTGCTCGGCAGCCGTGGAGGCGTCCTGGTCGGCGGTGATGGCGCTCTGGTCTGCTGCGATCACCGCCGCATCGATCGTCGCCTGCGCCGACGTCGTGGCCGGATGGGCGGCCTGTTTGGCCTGCTCGCCGTCGAGCTTGACCTGGTCGGCGCTCAGCTTCGCCTCCGCGGCGGCGACGGCTGCCTGCAGGGAGCTCACCTGCGCCTGCAGCGGACCAGGGTTCACCGTCGCCAGCGCCTGGCCGGGATGAACGTGCTCGCCAGGCCTGACGAGCACGCTGGTGACCGACCCGGAGCTGCGGAAGTACAGGTTCCAGGATCGCGTTGGCGCCAGGGTGCCGGACATGGCGACCGTCTCACTCACGGTGCCGTTCCGGGCGCTGCCGAGCACGTAGGAGGGAGCCTTCCCCTGCGCGGTGACGACCACCACCAGGATCGCGAGGACCAGCACGATCGCCAGCGACGGCCAGCGTCTGGCAAGCCGGGACGAGCGACGGCCCCGGCCCCCGGCTGCGGTCGGGTTGGTGGCGTGGGCTTGGTCGGCGGTGAGCTGCGTCATGTCGTGAGGACACTAGGAGCTGTCAGGCGATCCGGCATCCACCGAGAGAACCTTTCCGCTCATCCCCCGGACGGATTCCGATGGCTCGCCGAACGTCCCACCGGATGGTGCGCGCCCCCGGATGACCACATATGGTTTGGTGATGCGAACCGGTCGCTTGGCGCAGCTCGCGGCGACTTTCTCGGGCCGCGTCACGGCCCGCGAGGGTGACTGGCTTGCGTTTGCGGCGACGCTCGCGCTCGCTGTGCCTGAGCTCGTGCGGATCGGCTCGCGGACTGGCTCGAGTGGTCGTCTGGTGATGAGCCTGGCGATCCTGCCGCTGGCCAGCGTCCCGCTGCTGTGGCGGCGGCGCGCCCCGGCGGTCGTGCTGCTCGTGCTGGTCTGTGCGTTGATCCTCTCGGCGCTCGTCGGCAACGGGGGCCTCAGCAACATTGGGTTGCTGTTCGGTCTCTACGCGGCCGCGGCCTACGGCCAGGATCGACTACGGACGCTCACCGGCATCGCGGTCGGCATCGCCAGCACGGTCACCTTCGGTGTGCTGCTGGTTGATGACGCGACCGGGTATCCCCCGCACATCGCGCACGCGACCGTGTTCGGGGCCGGCGCCGCGTGGTTGCTCGGCCTTGCCGCCCGCAACCATCGGACGGCTGTCGCCCAGCTACAGCAGCAGGCCAGCCGGCTTGAGCGCGACCGCGAGGAGCACGCGTTGCGCGCCGCCGAGCGCGAGCGGATCCGGATCGCGCGTGAGCTGCATGACATCGTCACCCACCACGTCAGCGCGATCGCCGTACAGGCCGGCGCTGCGCACAGTACCTCCCGGCACCGGCCCGAACGGGCGCTCGAGACCCTCGCCGTGATCGAGCGGACGGCGCGGACGACGCTCAGCGAGCTGCGCACGCTCCTCGGCGTGCTGCGCACGGGGGAGGTGGGCGAGGCAGGGACCCCGCCGGCGCCGCTGCGACCCCGCCCATCGCTCGCCGCGCTGGACGAGCTGATCGCCGACACCCGTGCCTCCGGGGCCACGGTCGAGGTACAGGTCCGCGGGCTGCCGGCGGTGCTCGATCCCGTCATCGACCTGAGCGCCTACCGGGTGCTTCAGGAGGCGCTGACCAATGTGATCAAGCACGCCCCCGGTGCCACCGCCTCGGTGCTGATCGACTACCTGCCCGACCAGCTGCAGGTCATCGTCGCTGACGACGGGCAGCGCCCCGGCGGCACCGAGACGACCGGCTACGGTCTGCTCGGCATGCGCGAGCGCGTACACGTCGCCGGCGGCCAGTTTCACGCCGGCCCCGTCGCCGGGCACGCCGGCTTCGAGGTACGGGCCCGGTTCCCGCGATGATCCGCGTGCTGCTGGCTGACGATCAGGCGCTGGTGCGCGGCGGATTCCGGATGATCATTGACGACCAACCCGACATGGAGGTTGTTGCCGAGGCGCCGGACGGGGCCCTCGCCGTCGACCTCGCGCTGCGCACACAACCGCACGTCGTGCTGATGGACATCCGCATGCCGAACATGGACGGGATCGAGGCAACCCGCCGCCTCACCCGCCAACGCCCCTCCCCGAAGGTGATGATCCTCACCACCTTCGACCTTGATGAGTACGTCTACACCGCGCTCGCCGCCGGTGCCAGCGGCTTCCTGCTCAAGGACCTTCCCCCCGCGGAGCTTCCGACGGCGATCCGGGTGCTGGCCGGCGGAGACGCACTGCTCGCACCGGGGGTGACCAGGCGCTTGATCGAGGAGTTCGCCCGCAGCCGACCACCCGCCGCTGCGTCACAGCGGCTCGCTGCACTGTCCGATCGGGAACTGGAGGTGCTGCGCCTCGTCGCCGAGGGCAAGTCCAACACCGAGATCGCCGCGACGGTCTTCCTCGGAGAGAGCACGATCAAGACCCACATCGGACACCTGCTCGCCAAGCTCGAGCTCCGTGACCGCGTCCAGCTGGCGATCTACGCCTACGAATCCCGGCTCGTCCACCCCGGACACGCGGCCGACCGCGACACGCGTGCAAAAGGCGAGGGAGGAGCACCACCTCAATGAGCGCCGCTTCTACGTGCGGGTGACGGCGTGTCCGCCGCGCTGCAGGGACAGGGTATGGGATCGGCGCTCATGCAGCCGACACTCGAGAAAGCCGATTCCGCCGGGCTGCCCCTCGACCCCGAGGCGTGCAGCCCGCGCAGCGCCGCACTCGAGGAACGACTCGAGTTCGACCACCTCGACGTGCTCCAGCTCCCCGACGACGGACCGCCGATCTGGAGGATGCGCAGACGACCGGCAGGCGCCACCCACCACACCGTCGACACCTGAGCCACCTCACCCTCGGAACACCCACTCAGACCCACAGCAGATGTGGCCGAGCGGCCGGGACGCGTTGTGCCCCTCGCCCGGAAGCGGGATTTCAGCCGCGCCGGCACCAGCGACCTGCGTTGCGCGTCGAAGACGTCACCGGAGCTCGTCATGGTCATCCCGGCGTCGTGCAGGATCCCGACGAGCGCGCCCCGCTTGCGGTCGCTTCCTCCAGCGTGTCACCGTGGGTGTGGAGCCCGGAAGATCCGGCGCGTCGACGTGGTAGCCACGCTCCTGCTGGGTCATCATTACAGGCGTCCGGAGGGTTCGCCGATAGTGGCTGATATGGAGACTGTCAGGCGAGCTTCGCGGGTTCAGGTCCCGGTGATGCCGCCCGCACCGCGGGCGCGTTGGCGGTTACCGCGCCTGACCCCCAGCGTGTTCCGCGATCTCGCCGTATGGATGGTCGGACTCGGCTTGCTGACCGGTGCGGTGTTCCCGCTGTTCATGCTCGCCCTCGGCGTGAGCGTCGGCCAGGCGCTCACTGTTCGCTTTTTTGCCGCGACCCTAACGGCCGGCCTGGTTGTCGGCGGGGTGAACTATCTGCTGGCTCGCGGCGTGGTCGGCATCCGGGTACAGCTGCTGGCCCAACGCACCGGTTTCGTCAGCGAGATGGTCAGCTACGCGACCGATACCGGAGACTGGTCGCACTGCGACCCGGAGCGCTGCTCGATTCCGGTCGACTCAGACGATGAGCTTGGCGAGTGCGCACGCGCGTTCAACAGTTTGATCGGGGCGCTGGAGCGCTCACACGGAATCGAGGCCGCCATCCGTGACCTCTTCGAAGTCCTGTCCAGTCATCTCGAGATCGACGCGCTCAGCCAAGCCGTTCTCGGTCGCCTGCTGCAGCACTGCAGCGCGCAGACCGGAGCAGTGCTCGTTGACATCGACCGTGAACTGCACGTCACCGCTGCCCATGCCCTGCCTGACACCGATTGGCTCACAAGCGCGCCGGAGGTGCTTGCGGTCCTTCGCACCCGTGTGCCTGAGCGGCTGCCGTGCCCCGGCGCCGGCGGCGTGGCGCTGATGATCACACCGATCGAGTTTGAGCAGCATGTTCTTGGCTGTCTCGCCCTGCCGGTCGCCGAGGACGGAGATGCAAAGCGGCTGATCGCGCTGTTCTCCCATGCCTTCGGGGTCGCGCTCAACAACACGCTGACGCACGCCCGCTCCGAGCGCCTGGCCAGTTTGGACGCCCTCACCGGCGCTGCGAGCCGCCACGCTGGCCTGCGTGTCCTTGAACGTGAGATCGACGCTGCCCACCACAGTCAGCGCAACCTCTCTGTGCTGATGATCGACCTCGATCACTTCAAGCGCATCAACGACCGCCATGGCCACCTCGCCGGCGATCGCGTCCTGGCCGCCGCAGCCCGCGCGATCCAGACCGCGCTACGGGCCGGCGATACCCTCATGCGCTACGGGGGGGAGGAGTTCCTGGCCGTTCTGCCGGGCGCGGACGCCGCCTACTCCGACAACGTCGCCCAACGCGCCCTCCAAGCCGTCCGTGACGCCTCCCAGGCCGATATCACGACCACGGCCAGCATCGGCTCAGCCACGCTGGCCGCCGGCGAACACACCGACGACCTCCTGGAGCGCGCCGACCAAGCCCTCTACGCAGCCAAGGCCGCCGGCCGCGACCGCGTCATCGCCGCCAAGCCGCCCCAACTCACACCCACTTGATGCCCCCTGCGACGCGGGTGAACCCCAGACACCGCGCCGCAATCATCGTGCCACGAATCCCCAGCACGGCGCAGACGCCCCCGCATGTCAGCTCACACCAAACCGGCGGATGGGAATCCCGCGATGACCAGGTTCGAGAGAGGAACCTTGACCGCGAGGGCTCGTGCTCCTGCCTTCGGGATCCGATGGCCTGGCACGACAGCCGACACTGCAGGGCGCCGCGGGCGAGGGTCGCGCCGAAACGGTTGAGACGTGGCACAACCTGTGCTACGGTCTCGTTTGTGGCGTCCCGCACGGTCAGAGCCCGTCTGGATGACGCGTCCGAGCGGGCGCTGTCGGTGCTGATGCGCGAGGGACGCAACGAGTCGGAGGCGGTCCGTACTGCGCTGACCGAAGCGGCACAGCGGCGCGCTCGGCGCTCGGCCCTCGCGGCCGAGGTTGCCCGACTCGCCGCCGACCCGCACGACACAGCCGAGCGGCGGGCCGTCGCGGCGGATATGGATGCTCTCGCGCCGGACTGGCCGGCGTGACCCGCGGCGAGATCTACCGACTTCGGCTGCCTGCTCAACGTGGCCGGGAGCAGGCCGGGGCGCGCTTCGGCGTCATTGTCCAGGCGGACGCACTCCTCGGGCTGTCCACCGCAATCGTCGCGCCGACCTCCCGAAGCGCTGCTGCGGCAACGTTCCGACCCGAGATCGAGCTGCACTCCGAGCGCACACGCGTGCTCGTCGAACAGCTGCGCGCGGTCGACGTGGGGCGCCTCGAACAGCTCGCCGGTCGGCTCACGACGGCCGAGCAGCAAGCGGTCGACGATGCCCTCGCGCTCGTCCTCGACCTGTGAGTGCGACTCCGCCCACGCCTCAGGCCGGGACCTCGAGGTGGCTCGCCCACGTCGCGTACATCTCCGCGTAGCGTCCGCCGCGGGCGACGAGCTCCTCGTGGCTGCCGGCCTCGGCGACCCGGCCGTCATCGATCACGACGATCCGGTCGGCCTTCATCGCCGTGCTGAGGCGGTGGGCGATCAGCACCGCGGTGCGGGCCTCGAGCAGAACGTCGAGGGCCGCCTCGATCCGCGCCTCCGACAGCAGGTCGAGGTTGGAGGTCGCCTCATCCAGGACGAGGACGCGCGGCTGGGCGTGGAAGGCGCGGGCGAGGGCGATCAGCTGGCGCTCCCCGGAGGAGAGCGACTGGCCGCGCTCGTGGACGACCGTGTCCAGGCCGTCGGGCATCCGCTCGAGCACCTCACCGAGACCGACCGCCTCGACGGCCGCCCACACCTCCGCATCCGATGCCTCCGGCCGGGCGAAGGCGATGTTGTCGCGCAGGCTGCCCGCAAACAGGAACGGCTCCTGGGGGACGACGCCGAGCTGGCGCCGGAGGGAGGCGATGCTCACCTCACGCAGGTCGTGGCCGTCGATCCGCACCGCCCCGGCGGTCGGGTCATAGAAGCGGGTGATCAGCTTCGCCATCGTCGACTTGCCCGCCCCGGTGCGCCCGACAAAGGCGACGCTCTCCCCGGGAGCGATCGTCAGGGTGACGTCGTGGAGGACCTTCGCGCCGTCGGGGGTGTAGGAGAAGTCGACGTGGTCGAAGGCGATCTCTCCGCGCACCGGGGGCAGCACCGGCGCGTCCGGGACCTCGGGGGTCGACGGGGCGGTCCGGAACAGCCCGCGGAGCTTGACGATCGAGGATTGGCCCTGCTGGAAGGTGTTGTACTGCTGGACGAGCAGCTGGATCGGCGCGAAGAACCGGTTGAGGTAGAGGAAGAAGGCGACGAGGGCGCCGATCGACAGGCGGTGGGTGAGGACCATGTGGCCGCCGATGACGAGCAGGGCACCCTGGCTGAGATAGCCGAGCATCGCCGTCCCCGGCCCGTACAGGGCGCTGATCTTCGCCGTGTAGTTGTTCGCGTCCCGGTAGGCGCCGAGGACGTTGCGGTGGTGGACGATGTTGCGCTCGAAGCGGTCGTAGGCGGCGACGGTGCGGACGCCGTGGAGGGACTCCGACAGGTCCCCGAGGACGGCGGCGATCCCGTCCCGGACGCGGATGTAGCCGGCCGCCGAGGCGGAGCGGAACCACAGTGAGGAGATCGTCAGGAGCGGGACGACGAGGGCGAGGGTGAGCAGCGTCAAGGTGACGTTGAGGGTGAACAGGATCGCCGTGATGACGACCATCGTCAGCGCCTGCACAGCGAGCTGGGCGAGCCCGTCCTGGAGCAGCTGCTGGAGGTTCTCGATGTCGGAGGTCATCCGGGTCATGATCACCCCGGCCTTCTCATCGGTGTAGAAGTCGAGGCTGAGGCGCTGGAGGTGGGCGAAGACGCGGACGCGAAGGTCGTTCATCACCCGCGCGGCGAGCCGTCCGGTCACCCGCGCCTGGGAGCGCTGGGCGATCGCGGTGATCAGGACCGCGACGATGAACGCGGCCCCGGTGAGGATGACGACGCGGACGCTGTGGTGGTGGGGGAGCATCCCGTGGTCGATCCCGTACTGGATCAGCCACGGACCGGCCTGGTTGAAGACGGAGACGACGACGATGACAAACAGCGCGGCCACCCCGAGGCGCCAGTGGGCGAAGATGAGCGCGCGGAGGGTGAGTCTCTCCCCGGCCCGATCGGCGGCGGCATGGGAGAAGACGGCGTTCGGCGGCCCGTGGTCGGGCTCCTCCGCGAGCAGGGCGTCGACCCCGGCCTGCATCTCGCTCGGGACGCCGGCGAACGGAAGGCCGTTGCCGGGTGAGGCGGCCGAGCCGACGAACATCGGTCCACCCCCGAAGCTCATGCGGGCGCTCCGCTCGGCTCGTTCTCGGCCACCTGGGCGAGCACCTCCCCATACAGCGGGGTCGACTCCATCAGCTCGGCGTGGGTGCCCTCGGCGACGATCCGGCCGCCGTCGAGGAGGACGACCCGGTCAGCGAGGTGGATCGTGGAGAGGCGGTGGGCGACGATCAGCGTGGTGCGGCCGGCCATCAGCACCTTCAGCCCCTCGTGGATCGCCTGCTCGACCTGCACGTCGACGGCGCTCGTGGCGTCGTCGAGGATGAGGACGGGCGGGTTGACCAGCAGCGTCCGGGCGATCGCGACGCGCTGGCGCTGGCCGCCCGAGAGCGTGTAGCCGCGCTCCCCGACGACCGTGTCATAGCCGTCGGGGAGGGCGGAGATGAACTCATCGGCACCGGCGGCCCGGGCGGCGGCGACGATCGCCTCCCGGCTGGCGTCCGGGGCGCCGTAGGCGATGTTGGCGGCGATCGACACCGAGAACAGGAACGGCTCGTCGAGGACGACGCCGACGTGGCGGCGGACGCTCTGGAGGGTGAGGGTCCGGAGGTCGTGGCCGTCGATGGTGATCGCCCCGCCGGTGACGTCGTAGAAGCGGGTGAGCAGACGGCTGACCGTCGACTTGCCGCTCGCGGTCCGGCCAACCATCGCGACGGTCTCCCCCGGCGCGAGGTGGAGGTTGAAGTCGCTGAGCACCGGCGGGCCGGCGACCGCCGCACCAAGCGGGCTGTGGGCGGCGCTCGCCGCCGTCCCGTCGGGATGGTCGTCCGCGTCGGCGCCGTAGTGGAAGTTGACGTGGTCAAAGCGGACCTCCCCGCGAACCTCGGGGAGGTCGATCGCGTCCGGGGCGTCGCGCACCGACGGCTCCTCGTCGAGGATCTCATAGATCCGCTGGGCCGAGGCGGCGGCGCGCTGGCCGAGCATCACGAGCATCCCGAGCATCTGGAACGGGGCCTGGAGCATGACGATGTAGATCGAGAAGGCGAGGATCGCCCCGACCCCGAGGTGGTCGTCGATCACGAGCAGGCCGCCGATGAGCAGGACGAAGGCCATCCCGAGCTGGGGGAGGTTCTGCACGACCGGGCTGAAGCGGGCACGCAGGTCGGCGTCGCGGATGTAGGCCCAGCGCAGCTTCGCCGCCTCGCGAGCGAGGTGGTCCAGCTCCCGCTGCTCGGCGGTGAAGGACTTCACGACGCGGACGCCGTTGACGTTCTCATCGACGACGGTCGCCACCTCGGCGAGGCGGGCCTGGATCAGCCAGGAGACGGGGAACATGCTGGCGCGCATCCGGATCGACAGCCAGAACACGAACGGGAGCGTGCTCATCGCCACGAAGGCGAGCGGCACGTTGATCGTCAGCATGTAAATGAACGCGACGATCGCGATCGAGCACTGGACGAGGATGTTCGGCCCGAAGGTGAGATAGAGGTTGACGCTGCGGATGTCCGAGTTGGCGCGGGAGATGAGCTGGCCGGACTGGACGCGGTCATAGAAGTCAAAGCCCATCCGCGTGAGGTGCTCATAGAGCAGGTTGCGGAGGTCGAACTCGACCGCGTAGGCGGTGCGCATCAGCAGGTAGCGTGAGCCGAAGCCGGCGAGGCCGGCGCCGAGCGCGAGGCCGAAGACGATCCACACGTAGTGGTCCAGCGGCGTGCTGTGGCGCTCGAGGGAGTTGCTCACCGCCCCGTTCAGCAGGCTCGGGATCTGCACCTGCAGCATCAGGGTGAGAAACGACATCCCGAGCGCGCCGGACAGGCTCAGGCGGTGGGCCCCCAACACGGGCAGCACCCGTCGCAGCCAGGAGCGGGAACGGTCGGGATCGACGTGCACCTTGGGGCGGAGGTGGCGGTCGGCGATGCCCACCTGACCCAGACGTTTCGCCGGGTCGTTTTCGGAGCGTCGCATGACCATATGGTACCTAACGGATTTGCGAATCCTCATTCGCCCCTCACCCGTGTCTTACACAGCAGGGGCTACCGTCTCCAACCAGGAGCCACCACCGCACGTGGACCCGTACCGATCGAGCCAAGGACCGTCCACGCATGAAGCAACCGCTCGTCCTCCTGTCCGCGGCGATCGCCGCGATCGCCATCGCCGCCGTGATCGTCCTCAGCTCGGGCGGCCCGGGCGCCTCCGCGCGCACGGCCGCGCTCGCCGACGTGGAGAATGCTCCGCCGGCCTCTGAGACGGTCGCGGTCGGGGCGGCGCCGATCGCGCCCGCGCTCTCCCCGGGCTTCCTCGGCTTCTCCGTCGAGTATCAGTCGATCGCCGTCAACACCGGCCCGGCGTCACACCCGGACACCGTCTTCGATCAGCTCGTGACCAACGTCAACCCGGGCCAGCGGCCGGTGATCCGGATCGGTGGCGACTCGACCGACCACACCTGGTACCCGACCCCCGGGGTCAGCTCCCCAGGACTCACCTACACGCTCACTCCCGCCTGGATGCGAAGCGTCGCGACGTTCGCCCGGGCGACGAACGCGAAGCTGCTGCTCGGCATCAACCTCGAGGTCAACAACCCGAAGGTCGCCGCCGCCGAGGGCCGGGCGATGCTCGCCGGGATCGGGGCCGACCACATTGACGCCTTCGAGGTCGGCAACGAGCCGAGCCTGTTCTCCGCCTTCCCGTGGTACCTGCGCACCCCGAACGACCAGGCCTCCGGCGTCTTCGCCCGGCCCAAGAGCTACTCCTTCAGCCAGTTCGTCCACGAGTACGTCGCCTCCGCCGCGGTGCTGCCGAAGCTGCCCCTCGCCGGTCCGGCGCTCGGTTCGGCCACGTGGATGCAGAGCCTCCCCCAGCTGCTCGCGGCCGAACCGACGATGAAGACGGTGACCTTCCACGCGTACCCGATGAACTGCTTCGCCTCCGAGGACTCACCCGAGTACCCGAGCCTCGCCAACCTGCTCGCCCCCACCGCCTCTGACGGGCTCGCCGCCGAGCTTGCCGGCTTCGTCAAGGTCGCCCACGCGGCCGGACGGATCTTCCGTGTCGACGAGCTCAACTCGGTCGCCTGCGGCGGAACCGCCGGGATCTCCAACACGTTCGCCTCCGCGCTGTGGGTCACCGACGCGCTGTATGCGATGGCGAGCCGCGGGGTCAACGGGGTCAACATCCAGGACTTCAACGGCGGCCGCTACAAGCCGTTCGGTTTCAGCCTTCTCAATGGCCACTGGGTCGGGCGGGTCTACCCCCTCTACTACGGCCTGATGCTGTTCAGCCGGGCCGTTCCCCCCGGGTCACGACTGCTCGCCCTGCACACGAGCGGCGGCACCTCGGTCCGGGCCTGGGCGGCCCAGACCCCGGCGAACTCGGCCGATCACGGTGCGGAGACGGTCACGTTGATCAACGCGAACGCGACCCACACCGAGACGGTGAACGTGCGCGTCCCGCACACGACCGGCGGTACGTTCCTGCGGATGCTCGACCCCGGTGGTGCGGCTGCGACCTCCGGGGAGACGCTCGGGGGCCTCAGCTTCGGCTCTGCGACGACGACGGGGCGCCCCGGCGGTCACCTGACGCTGAAGGCCATCAGCCCCGGCAAGCAGGACACCTACGCGGTGTCGCTGCCAGCCGCCTCGGCGGTGCTGCTCACCCTCCACCGCTGAGGCTCGGCGTCACCGGCGGGCGGGACGGCCGGAGACCGGGGAACCGCAGCCCGGAAGGCGGGCGGGGGGTCTGCCGGGGTGCGGTCGGCGATCCGGCAGGCGAGCGCCTGCCCGGCCGGGAGCGACCCGACGAGACCGCGGAGGACCGGCAGCACCGTCGCGAGCTGCCCGTCGTCGAGGAGCGCTCCGAGCGCGGCGGAGAGGTTCGCCTCCGCCTCTCCCACCGCACGCGCGGCGTCGATGCCCTTCGCGGTGAGGGAGAGAACGGTCGTTCTTCGGTCCGTCGCACCGACGGCGGACTCGACGAGCCCCTTCTGCGCGAGCGTGCTCATCAGCCGACTCGGGCTCCCGCCCTCACAGACGAGACGGCTGCCGATCTCCTTCACCGACAGCGGGCGCTCAGCGTCCGCCAGGACGCTGAGCGCCTCCGCCTGGGCGGGCGTCAGCCCGACCGGCGCGAGCGCGAGCGTGAGGGCTCGGGCGCCCTCACGCTGGGCGGCGAGGATCAGGTAGCGGAACTCCTCGATCGGCTCCATCGCCGCATCGTACGACAGGTGGGTGACACATCATCTATTATCAGTGACACGTCATCTATTTTGATCGGAGTTCGATGCCCACCCCTGCGGCCGTCCCCACCCTCGTCACCGTTCCCTGTTTCTCCGGCGCCCCCTGGACCGCGGACCAGCTCGCGCCGCTGCGGGCCCATTCGGTCCGGACCCTGCGCCTGCCCGAGGGGGTCGCCGACATCGATTCCTACGCCGACACCCTCGCCGCCGAGGTCGCCGACCTCACCGACTACGTGCTGATCGGAGACTCCTTCGGAGCGGTGATCAGCCTCGCTCTGGCGATCCGGCAGCCCCCCGGCCTGCGTGGGCTGGTGCTCTCCGGGGGATTCGCCGCCGACCCGCTCCCGCGCGGGAAGGCGATCGCGAGCCGGGCCTCGCGCTACGCGGTCGGACCGCTGTACCGGCAGCTCACGCTGCGCATCCACGCCCACCAGCTCGCCTCACGCCATGACGCCGGCGCCGAGGTCCCCCACCGTCCCGCCGACTACCGCCGGCTGTTCATCGAGCACACCCCGCGCGCCTCCTACGCCGCCCGCGTCCGCAGCGTCATCGGCTTCGACGTCCGCGACCGGCTCGGCGCGGTGCGCGTCCCCACCCTGCTGATCACCCCTGCAGATGACCGCCTGATCGGCGCCCGGGCCGCCCGTGAGCTCCGGGATGGCCTCCCGAACGCCGTCGAGGCCGTCCTGCCCGACACGGGTCACATGTTCCGCTTCACCCACCCCCGGCTGTACGGGGAGACGATCCTCGCGTTCCTCGACGGGCCTCAGGGTCGCTGATGAGCCTCACGGCTCGCTGATGCGCCCGAGCAGCTCGACGGCGCCGCGCAGCAGCACCCGCTCGTCCTCGGAGAGGCGCTCGTGAATCAATTCGGCGAGGAATCCCTCTCGGTGGACCCGGTCCTCCTCCAGGACGGCCCGGCCCGCCGGCGTGATGGAGACGAGGCTGCGACGGCCGTCGCTGGCGTCGGCGCCGCGGGAGACGAACCCGGCCGCCTCCAGCTCGGCGACCGTCTGGCTCATCGACTGGGGTCGGACCCCCTCGGCGCGAGCGAGCAGCCCGGTCGGCTGCGGGCCGTGGCGCTCGAGCCGGGCGAGGACGGCCGTCTGGGTGAGGCCGAAGCGCTGCTCGGTCCGCAGCCGGCGCATCATCTGCCCGATCACGACCCGCAGGTCGGAGGCGAGGGCGAAGTTCTGCCCCGCGTCCGCATCCGATCCGGGGGCGACCCCGTGCCGCGAGTCGATCAGCGGGGCGTTCGCGGAGGTGGACACGCGAGGAATCATACGGAGGATTGGTCTCCGTTTTCACGGGACCTTCCCCCGATGAGACGGTTTTTAGTGCGGAGGCGTCCGACGGGAGGGTGTCGACCCGTCCATCCGCCGGGGGTGGCCACCCCGAACCCGCGAGTCAGGAAAGTTGCCTTCGGTAAACTACTCACGCATGCCAGCCCTGCAGGCCCGTGGGACCGTCGACACCCGCTCCCCCTCCTACAAGTGGCTCGTGCTGTCGAACACGACGCTCGCGGTGCTGCTGGCGACCCTGGACGGGTCGATCACGATCATCGCGATGCCCGACATCTTCCGGGGCATCAGGCTCGACCCGCTGCAGTCGAGCAACAGTTTCTACCTGCTGTGGATGGTGCTCGGTTACCTGATCGTCTCGAGCGTGCTGATCGTCTCCCTCGGACGGCTCGGCGACATGTTCGGGCGCGTGCGGATCTACAACATCGGGTTCATCATCTACACGGTCGCCTCACTCCTGTTGGCGGTCGATTGGATGACCGGGCAAGCGGGGGCGATGTACCTCGTCGTCCTTCGGCTCGTGCAGGGCGTCGGTGGCGCCTTCCTGCTCGCCAACTCCGCCCCGATCCTCGCGGACGCGTTTCCCGCCAATCAGCGCGGGATGGCGCTGGGGATCAACAACATCGTCGGTGTCTCGGGAATGTTCATCGGGCTCGTCGTCGGCGGGCTCCTCGCCCCCATCGACTGGCGCCTCGTCTTCCTCATCTCCGTCCCCGTCGGCCTGTTCGGCACCGTCTGGGCCTACCTCAAGCTGCAGGAGCTCTCGACCCCGCACCGCGCCCGGGTCGACTGGCTCGGCAACGTCACCTTCGCCGTCGGCCTGATCCTGATCATGATCTCGATCACCTACGGGATCCGTCCCTACGGTCATGACGCGACGGGCTGGACGAGTCCTCGAGTCCTCGCCCTGCTCGGCGCCGGAGTGGCCTCCCTGATCGCCTTCGTCTGGATCGAGTCCCGCCAGGCCGACCCGATGTTCCGGCTGCGGCTGCTGCGGATCCGCGCCTTCAGCTTCGGGACGCTGTCAACCTTCCTCGCCGGCGTCTCCCGCGGTGGTCTGATGTTCATGCTGATCATCTGGCTTCAGGGGATCTGGCTGCCCCAGCACGGCGTCGACTTCACCCAGACGCCGCTGCTCGCGGGCCTCTACATGCTGCCGCTCACCGTCGGGATGCTGTGTGCCGGGCCGACCTTCGGCTATCTGTCCGATCGCTACGGCGCCCGACTGTTCGCGACCGGCGGGATGCTCGTGACGGCGCTGTGCTTCGTCGGCCTGTGGCTGTTGCCGACCAACTTCAACTACGTCCTGTTCGCGGCGATCCTCCTCGTGATGGGAGTCGCCTTCGGTATGTTCGCCTCCCCGAACCGGGCGGCGGTGATCAACAGCCTGCCGCTGGCTGACCGCGGTGCCGGATCGGGGATGAACCAGACCTTCCAGAACTCCGCCCAGGTGCTGTCAGTCGGCGTCTTCTTCAGCCTGATGATCGTCGGCCTCTCCACCTCCCTGCCCCATACCCTCAGCGCCGGCCTGGCCGCCCACGGGGTGAAGGCGGCCAGGGCGGCCCAGATCGGCCGTACCCCCGCGGTGTCGGTGCTGTTCGCCGCCTTCCTCGGCTACAACCCGATCCAGCACCTCGTCGGCGCCCATGTGCTCGGCGCGCTCAGCCTCCACAACCGGGCGGTCCTGACCGGACGGGCGTTCTTCCCCGCCCTCATCTCCGGTCCGTTCCGGACCGGGCTGCAGACCGCGTTCGGCTTCGCGATCGTCGCCTGTCTCGTCGCCGCCGCCGCGTCTCTGATGCGCGGTGGCCGCTACGTCGACGCCGACGGGGCGGCCGCCCGCACCCACGCAACAGATCGAACCGGTGCGCCGGAGCCGACGGCGGGCGGCGCCGGAGTCGCCGAGCCGGTCGGCGCCACCGGGCCGGTCAGGACCCAAGCCGCGCGGGCCGCTCCAGGCTGAGCGTCCTGGTGACCGCGGCGGCCTGCTCGGGCGTGAGGTGGGCCGCCAGCGCGGCGAGCTGCTCGGTCAGACCCTCAGCCTCGGCGCAGGCCACGAGCTCTCCCAGCCGCACGCTGCCGCCGATCTCAAGGACGTGGCTGAGCCGCGACTTATCCTCGAGGACGAAGGCGATCTGCAGCAGCGCATGGGCGTCCGTCTCGGCCATCGCCGCCTGAATCGAAGCGTCCGGAAGGAAGCCGTAGAAGCTGCCCATCGCGACCCATTCTCGTCGTTGGACGAGGACCCGGGTGACCGCCGCGACGGTCGGGGCGGGGATCGCGGCGAGGATCGCGGCGACCCGCCGCGGGTCGAGTTCGCTGGCGACGTCAGCGAGGAAGTCGACCGGCAGCCGCGCGGCGATCTCGACCGCCCGACCCGGTTCGACGGTCCCGGCGACCCGAGCGGCGAGCACCGGGCCGAAGATCCGCTCGGTGAGGCTCGCGGTGAGGGCCGCGGGGAGCAGGCGGGTCGCCGCCCCGAGCCGGGCGAGCGCACCGTTGCCGTCGAACAGCACCTGTGTGATCTGGGCACGGAGGGCACGCAGGTCGGCGGAGGAGATGTCGGCGAGGTATCCGAGTTCGCCGGGCGCCAGGCCGAGCAGTCGCCCGAGGCGCTGCAGCTCGGCGTCGACCTCGAGCCGCTCACTCGGTGAGCGGCCCGCGACCGGGGTCGGGTCGGGCGGAGCGGTCGTGTCCGAGTCGCTCGCGGGCGGGTCCGTCACCGGCGGGGCGGTCATGTCGGAGATACCCACGCCTCTCACCCGACGATCTTCTTGATCGGTCCGCGCAGCAGCCGCGGAATGTGGTCGAGCGCCTCGTCGGAGGCGTTCTGCAGCTGCTGGGCCTGGCGCCGGCGAGCTCCCTGCACGGCTCCGGCGAGGTGGGTGAGGTGATCCTCGAGCAGCCCCCCGATGGCGGCCGGGGGCTCAGCGCGCAGCTGACCGACGAGGAACGTGTGGCCGTCTCTCTCCATCACAGAAATGTAACGATTGCTACGGCGCTGTGACGAGCGGCCGGCGTGGCCTGGGCGCCCCTCGGGTTGATCGATCCGCTCCGAGCGGCGAGGGAGGCCGGCGTCGTTGACCGTCCCGCCGATTGGGGTGCCCGCCGCTGGGTACAGCAGAAGAGACGCCACCGCCACGGGTGGCGAGACGTCTTGACACCCGCGCTGAGAGGAGCCCCCATGAACGAGCCCACCTACGTGATCGTCGGCGGGGGCCTGTGTGGCGCCAAGGCGGCCGCCCAACTGCGCAGCAACGGAGCCGACGGTCGCGTCGTCCTCGTCAGTGAGGAGACCGAGCTGCCCTACGAGCGTCCGCCGCTGAGCAAGGATCTCCTCCAGGGCACCTCGACGCCGGCCGACGCCCGGGTCTTTGACGCCGACTTCTACGCTCAGGAGCAGATCGAGCTGCTCAGCGGGGTCACCGCGACGCGGCTCGATGCCGGCGCCCGCCGCGTCGAGCTCTCCGACGGCCGGGAGATCGCCTTTGCCGCGCTGCTCATCGCCACCGGCGCCGCCCCCCGGCCGCTGGCCGTCCCCGGCGCGGAGCTCGACGGCGTCTTCACCCTGCGGACCCTCGCCGACGCTCAGGCGCTCGCCGGCCGGCTCCGCGCCGGCGGCGCCCTCGCCGTCATCGGCGGCGGCTGGATCGGCTCGGAGGTCGCGGCCTCCGCCCGCACCCTGGGCATGGAGGTGACGGTGATCGATCCGGCGGCGCTGCCGAACGCCCAGCGGTTCGGCCCCGAGGTGGCGGGCTTCTACGCCGCCCTTCACGCGCGGCACGGGGTGTCGCAACGCTTCGGGGTCGGGGTGGAGGCGATCGAGGGCGGCTCGCAGGTGACCGCCGTGCTGACGACCGACGGTGAGCGGATCGAGGCCGACACCGTCGTCGTCGGGGTCGGGGCGGCGCCGCGAACCGAACTGGCGGAGGGCGCCGGCATCACCGTCGCGGACGGCATCCTCACCGACGCGAGCCTGCGGACCGCCGCCGCCGGCATCTTCGCGGCCGGGGATGTCGCCCTCGCCCACCATCCCTTCTACAACACACGGGTACGCGTCGAGCACTGGGCCAACGCCCTCCACCAGGGCCCGGCGGCGGCACGGGCGATGCTCGGCCAGAGCGTCAGCTACGACCGGCTTCCGTTCTTCTTCTCCGACCAGTTCGAGGTGGGGATGGAGTACTCCGGACAGCCCGACCCGGCCGCCCAGGTGCTGATCCGCGGCGAGCTCGCGCGCGGAGAGTTCATCGCCCTGTGGCTGCTCGACGGGCGGCTCATCGCCGGAATGAACGTCAATGTCTGGGACGTCAGCGAGCCGATCCAGACGCTGATCCGCTCCCGCGCCCGCCTCGACGTCGGCCCGCTCCTTGACCCCGACACGCCGCTCTCGGCGATCGCCGAGTCGGTGACCGCCGGGTCCGCCGGTTAGCCGCCGCGGCCCACGCGCGCGAGGATCGGTCCGCGGAGCTCACCGGCACGGTTAGTCTGGCCTCATGCCCGAGCCGTCCCCCGCGCCCGCCCGCCCGGTCGATCCCGAGCCCGCCGAGGCGGTCACCTCACACCACGGGTCTCCCGTCGCCGCCACTCCGGAAACCGCAGGGCTGCACTTCCCGGCCGAGTGGGAGCCCCACGAGCGGACGCTGATGGGCTGGCCCTGCCGGCAGACCCTGTGGGGAGACACTCTCGCTCAGGCCCGGCACGAGTACGCGGCGGTCGCCAACGCGATCGCCGCCTTCGAGCCGGTGACGATGATCGCCAACCCGGGGCCGGACGCCGCCGCCGCGCGGGCCGCCCTCGGCGGCCGGATCGACGTCGTTGCGTTGGGCATCGATGACTCGTGGCTGCGCGACTCCGGCCCGATCTACGTCATCGACGCCGCCCGCCGCCGCCGGGTCGCCCTGCAGTGGCGCTTCAACGCCTGGGGGGAGAAGTTCCCTCCCTGGGATCTCGACGCGACGATCGCCCGCCGGATCGCCGCCCACCTCGGCGACCCGGTCGAAAGCGTTGACGTCGTCCTCGAGGGCGGCGCCGTGCTCGGTGACGGGGCGGGGCTGCTGCTGACCACCGAGCAGTGCCTGCTCGCCCCCAACCGCAATCCGCACCTGAGCGTGACCGAGATCGAGGCGACCCTCTGTGCCCAGCTCGGCGCCGACCGCGTCGTCTGGCTCGGCGAGGGCCAGTACGAGGACCGTGACACCGACGGGCACGTCGACATGATCGCCGCGGTCTGCCCCGACCGCCGCGTGCTGCTGCAGACCGCCCCACCGGGGGATCCCAACCACGAGCGCGGCGTCGACAATCTCCGTCGCCTCGCGGCCGCCGGACTCGAGGCGATCCCGTTCCCGTACCTCCCGCGGACGACCGTGGCGGGGGAGTCCGTCGCCGTCTCCTACCTCAACTTCTACGTCGCCAACGGGGCGGTGATCGTGCCGGTCAGCGGCGCCGACTCCGATCCGGCGGCCTGTGCGCTGATCGGCGACGCCTTCCCCGGCCGCGAGGTCGTGGCGGTGGAGGCGGCCGTGATCGCCTACGGCGGCGGTGGCCCCCACTGCATCACCCAGCAGGTGCCCGCGCTCGCTCTAGGATCGCCGGCGTGACTGAGCTGATCACCAACTTCGACGTGCCCGCCTCACTCGCGCGGGTCCAGCCGCCCCGCCGGGCGCCCCTGCGGATCGGGCTCGTGCAGGAGGCCTTCCACGCCGACCCGAGCGAGCACACCGCCGCCCTGAACGCGGGGATCGCCGCCGCCACCCAGGCGGGCGCCCGCCTCGTCGCCCTCCAGGAGCTCACCCTCTCCCCGTACTTTGCCGTGAGTGACGCCGGCCCTGCCGGGGCCGGCGTCACCCCGGAGCCGCTCAGCTCCGGACCGACGGTCGAGTTCGCCCGCCAGGCGGCGATCGCCCACGGCGTCTACGTCCACGCCTCCCTGTTCGAGGCCGCCGACGGCCCCGACGGTCCGGACGGGCTCGGCTACAACACCGCGGTGCTCATCACCCCGACCGGCGAGCTGATGCACCGGACCCGCAAGCTGCACATCCCGGTCACCGCCGGCTACCACGAGGACCGCTACTTCCGGCCCGGTCCGGCGGGGGAGGACGCCTTCCTCCCCGTCGAGGTGCTCGACACCCAGATCGGGCTGCCGACCTGCTGGGATCAGTGGTTCTGCGAGCTTGCCCGCGCCTACTCCCTCGCCGGCGCGGAGGTCCTCATCTACCCGACGGCGATCGGCTCAGAGCCCGATCACCCTGACTTTGACACTGAGCCGCTCTGGCAGCAGGTGATCGTCGCCAACGGGATCGCCAACGGCACGTTCATGGTCGCGGTCAACCGGACCGGGACGGAGGGGCCGCTCAGCTTCTACGGCTCCTCCTTCATCTCCGACCCCTACGGCCGGATCCTCGTCCAAGCCCCCCGGGACCGCCCGGCGGTCCTCGTCGCCGACCTCGACCTCGACCAGCGTGGCGACTGGCTCGAGCTGTTCCCGTTCCTGCGGACCCGTCGCCCCGACGCCTACGGCCCGCTCGTCGCCTGACGGCCGCTGGTTCGCCGGCCCGATCGTCGAGCGCTGCCCACACGCGAGCGTCCGCCACGACCCGTTCCACCTCGTCGTCTCCAGGACCGACCCGCTCGACGTGAGTCCTTTGAGGATCAGAAGGAGCGCATGAAGGAACCGCGTTGAGCGCGGGTCCGCGTCAGGGCCCTGTCAGCGATCCCGACCTCCGCAACGGCGCCGCGGCGGATCTGCAGGACGGCGGTGACAACCCCGGAGCGCGCGAGGTACCACTGGTTGCTTCCGATGCGCAACAGCGTGCCGTGGGCCAAGCGCCGGCGGTCCGCCGCGGTGAACCGGGTGCCGGGGTGGATGCCCCGGATCGCTGCGTGCCTGTCGGCGGTCAGGATCAGGACAGCGTGGCCGCGGATGCGCCCGCGGGCACGTGTGGCCAGACGCGCGAGCAGCCGCGGCGACGGGTAGCCGACCCGGATTCCGGTCGGTCTCAGGCAGAGGTAATCCATCACTGCGGTGGACCTCCGGCGTTGCAGGCGTCCGGCGTGACGGACCTTGGCACGGATCATCCCGAGCCGGATCGGTCCCAACGATTGCCCGCGCACGCGGCCAGACCACGGCGGGCAGCGGGACACTCCGGGTGGTGAGTCGTTTGGCAGGATCGTCGTCGACTTGGTGTTGGCCAGAACGGCGGCCGGGCAGAAGGTGTCCGGCACCCACTTCCCCTGAGCGAACAGCCGTGTCTGGTCGCTGTGGAACGGTGAGGCGGTGCTGTCGGACTCCGAGTAGGTGAGCATCGTCGCGCCGACCGGGCAGGGGCCGTTGTTCCAGGTGACCGCCTGGATGAAGGAGGAGCCATCGACCACGGGGCCGTACCCCTTGCCGGGGATGAACGGCGAGTAGATGGCGTCAAACTCGCCGTTGGGGTCGCCGGGGCCACCGGGGATCGAGATGTGCGGCCCACCGGCCGCCGAGGCGCCGGCCACGGTCGCACCGCCGGAAAACAGGCCGGCGTTGTCAAACGGCAATTGCTGGTTGACCGCCACGTACTGGACCTGTCCGGGGCTGGCGTTGAGCGGGATGTGAGCCTTCTCCAAGTCGGAGATCGCGTCGCCGAGGTCCATCGCGATCTCCGGATCGGAGGTGTTGAGGCCACTGGGCGTGTTGACTGGATTGTTGACGTTGAACGGCACCGAGAAAGGTGAGACGGCGTCGGCCATCGCGTGGTCGACAAACCGTCGGAAGAGAATCGCCCCGGCCGAGTTGAGGTTCTCGTGGAGGTCCCAGTTGGCCAGCACGGCGCAGGCGTCTCCGACGGCCACAGGGACACCGGAGGAGGTCGGCGCGAGGCCGCCGGGCAGGCTACGACACAGCTTCACGAGCGCGTCGCGCCAGAGGATTCCGGCGTACTGGACGTTGGAGTACATCAGGTGCTCCATGTTCTGCAGCGTGAACCCGGGCGGACCCTGCCCGTCGGTTCCGGCGATCCGCTGCATCGTCATGATCAATCCAAGCCGTGTCCGTAGCGAGCGGGCCGTGTCCTCGCTACCGATGATCGTGGCGAATCCAGTCAGCGGCTGATACGGGTTCGACAGCCAGAAACTGTCGTTGGAGTTGGTCACGAAGTCGGAGCGAACCAGATACGGCAGGTGACTTGGGCCAAAGATGCCCGGGACCACCGAGTCCGGGTTGGTCTGCCAGTTGCACGCCGACCGCGACCCGTCGAGGATCGGCAGGCGTAGCTTGGCGAACGTGGCGGCCCCCAGCGCGGTATCACACGCGGCTGCGAGCGAGTTCGGCACGTTCGGGATCGCGCCGATGTCCGCGTACAAGACGTTTCCGTAGCGGTCGGCCACGATCGTGTTGACCCACGGAATCCCCTCGTAGCGCTTGAGGATCGCCAGCATCTGGGTGACTGAGCCGGCACGATCGAAGCCGTAGAAGGTGTTGAGGATCCGTGAGTTGCCCGCGTTCGCGTCGCCCAGCGCGAACGCCTCGGCCGTGGTCCACGGCAGCGGGACTCCCTCGAGAGAGTTGAACACCGGGCCGAACCGGGTCGAGTACAGCGTTCGCGTCTCCGGCTGGATGCTCCCGTTGGCCTGTTTGACCGCGACGGTCACCGTCCGTGAGGTCATCGGAACCGCCTGCCCGTTGTACATGTACTCGGTCGGGTGGCCGGGTGCAAGGCTCAGCTGGAACGGCGTGAAGCGATAGGCGGTTGAAACCGTGTGGCTCCATGCCATCGTCATCGTGTGGCCGATCAGGATCAACGGCACCCCATACAGCGTCGCTCCGGTCACGTTGACCTGGCCCGGAATGGTGATCTGGGCCTGGTAGAAGCGCTCGGGCCCGGTCCACGGGAAGTGTGGGTTGCCGAGCAGCATTCCATGCACGTGATCGCGGGTGCCGGCCCGCCCGACCGCGATCGCGTTGGAGCCGATCCCCCCGAGCACGCCGTGTTTGATCCGCTTGGCCAGCAACCCGGCCACCTGAGAGGCCGACAGCCGGCCGACCCGGCGTGTGTGAAGCGTCGGCAGCGGAAGCGACGTCGGCGTTGACCCGACCGGCGGCGCCGCGTCCGCGATTCCGGGGATCACAACATCGCCACTCGCCAGTTCGACCAGCTGGTTCAGCCGCCGGTAGAAGTCAGTGATCGTGATCGGGTGAACCCACCCAGCGCCACGGCAGCGCGGATCGGGGATTCCCTTGGCGCCGCCGACGCTGGCGAGATAGCGGTTGTAGCCGTCGACGTAGCCGGCGGCGAGCTGCTTGACCTGGGAGACCGGCCCCAACGGCGGCGGGGTGTTCGCCAGCTGGTTGATCATGCCGGACTGGTTGATCTGCTGGTAGTAGAAGTCCGACTCGAGATTCGTCACCGTGACCGAGTTGCCGCCCTGGGTGTAGGTCGCGTTCGGACCGAAGTAGCGCGAGCGCTGCGCATCGACGGTGACGTAGTCGTTGGCCATCGTGCAGATGTCATCCTGGGCGAAGGCGAATCCGTACCCCTCTCCGGCGCCGAACCAGTCGCTCGCGAGGATGTGGGGGATGCCGTAGGCGGTGCGGCGGATGATCACCTTTCCGGGCAGAACGACCCATCTGCCGACCATCCCGGTGGCGCTCCTGCGATGACCGAGAGTCACGGCCTGGGCACCGGTCCCGGCGATCGTGATTGACACGGTCACGCCACCTAGAAGGAGCATGAGCATCAGGACAACCCAGCTTCGTTTCAGCAACCTGACCCCAATCGAGTGCCCGATCTCAGTGGCCAGCGTTGACCGACCCGGCCGGCGGCTGGCGATGCTACCAGAGGGCTGACCTTCTCACCTACACCCGGAGCCCCCGAACCTTCGTGCTGGATCTCGCCCGCACGGCGGTCCCGCGGAGGGCCAGATCTCGGGACGGCCCGTCCGGCGCCTGCCCCGGCAGGCAGGCGCCCGGTCAGCTGCGCACGCCGATCAGGTCGACGATGAACACGAGCGTCTCATCCGGACCGATCACCCGGCCGGCCCCCCGCTTGCCGTAGCCGAGCATCGGCGGGATCGTGATCTGGCGGCGACCCCCGACGCGCATCCCGACGACCCCCTGATCCCAGCCGGGGATGACGTCGCCCTTGCCGAGCTTGAAGCTGAAGGTGTCCCCCCGGTCCCAGGAGGCGTCGAACTGGCGCCGGGTGCTCCAGGCGACCCCGACGTAGTGGACGGTGACGATCTGGCCCGCGCTCGCCTCCTCACCGTCGCCGGTGATGAGGTCCTCCAGTTCAAGCTGGTAGGACGGTGGCCCGTCGGGAATGGTGATCTCTGGCTTCTGGGCAGACGACATCGCGTCACCGTAGCGGAGGCGCAGTCGACCGGATCGCGCCGGTCCGCCGGCACGACACCCCATCGGGCCGGCGCTCAGGGCAGCTTGACCCCGGGGTTGAGCAGCCCCTTGGGATCGAGGGTGGCCTTGACCGCCGCGTTGAGGGCGATCACCGCGGGCGACAGCGCGCGCGCAACGGCGGCTCGCTTGACCGTGCCGATCCCGTGCTCGCCGGTGAGCGAGCCGCCGAGGGAGAGGGCGTAGTCGAACAGTTCGGAGGCGGCCGCCTCGGCCCGGTCGATCTCCTCCGCGTCCGTACGGTCGATGAGGAACGTCGCGTGGAGGTTGCCGTCGGCGGCATGTCCCCAGCTGCAGGCCGGCAGGTCGTGGCGGGCGCCGATCTCGGCGATCGTCTCGATCGCCTCGGTGAGGTGGGCGGGCGAGATGACGATGTCCTCGGACACCTTGCCGCCGCGCCGCGCGGTCACGGTGAGCGACACCCCGTCCCGCCAGCGCCACAGAGCGGCGATCTCCGCGGCCTCCGTCGGGGCGCGCAGCGTGAGGGCGCCGGGCGCCATCGCCTCGGTGAGGATCGCCGCCTGCTCGGCGGCGGCGGCCGATGAGCCGTCGGCCTCGGCGAGGACGGTGAAACGGCCGTCCTCAGTCGCCCGGGCGTCGAGGTACTCGAGTGCGGCGGGAACGATCCCGGAGGCGAGCACGGCGTGGATCGCCGCCACGCCGGTGACCGTGTCCGGATAGGCGGCGAGCACCGGGCGGCGACATTCGGGCCGGGGGATGAGGCGTAACCGGGCACCGCAGATGATGCCGAGCGTCCCCTCCGAGCCGATCAGCAGCGAGCGCAGGTCGTAGCTGGAGACGTCCTTGGCGACCGGAGCCCCGAGGGTGACGAGCTCCCCGGGGGCGAGAACGACGTCGAGGGTCTCCACCCAGCGGCCGGTGACCCCGTACTTGAAGGTGTGGGGACCGCCGGCGTTGGTGGCGATGTTCCCGCCGATCAGGGACACCTCCTGAGAGCCCGGGTCCGGCGGGTAGTGCAGGCCGTGCTGGGCGGCCCGCTCGCGAAGGGCGGCGGTGGTGGCCGCGGCGGGCGTGTCGATCGCCCACCCGTCGAGGTCGACCCGCGGCACACCGGTGAGGCGCTCGGTCGCGATCACGATGCCGCCGGCGGGGACCGCGCCGCCGGAGAACCCGGTCCCGGCGCCGCGCGGGGTGAGGGGAACGTCCTGCGCGTAGGCGTAGGCGACGAGGGCGACGACCTGGGCGGGGCTCGTCGGGAGGGCGATCGCCTCGGCGGCACCGTGCAGCCCACGCGATTCGGTCGCGTCCCCGAGGTAGGCCTGGGCTCCGGGTCCGTCGCCGGCGATCACGTTCTCGGCGCCGAGCAGGCGGGACAGGTCGTCGGCCAGTGCGGTCACCTCTCCACCTTACCCGGGCGCCCCACGCCCGTCCGCGTGCCCGGGCTCGATCCTGGTTTTCAGAACCTCTTCAGCGTTTCCCGACGGCCTATTACGGGACGGGGGCAACCTGAAGTTCATGAACGCACGCCTCATTGCCGTTCTCCTCCCGGCCCTCGCCACCGCCGCGCTCGCCGCGCCGGCGGTCGCGTCGGCCTCCGCGGTGTCCACGGAGGCCGTGAGCGAGAACTGGGCGGGGTACGAAGCAACCACCACCAATGCATCAGGATTCTCCGCCGCCTCCGGCAGCTGGACTGCGCCGAAGGTCAGCTGCACCTCCGGCGCGAGCTACAGCGCCTACTGGGTCGGGCTCGGCGGAGGCTCGAGCAACTCGAGCGCACTCGAGCAACAGGGCACCCAGGCGGACTGCTCGGCCTCCGGTCAGGCGACCTACTACGCCTGGTATGAGCTCGTGCCCGCCGCCCCGGTGAAGGTCGCCCTCGCGATTCACCCCGGCGACAGGATCTGGTCCCGGACCGCCGTCAGCGGGAACCAGGTGACCGTCCAGATCGACAACAAGACGACCGGGCAGCAGTTCGAGCGGACGCTGAGCATGAGCAACCCGGCGCCGGACACGACGACGGCCGAGTGGGTCGCTGAGGCACCCTCGACCTGCCAGGGCGGCGCGACGGGGGTCTGCCGGCCCCTGCCGCTGTCGGACTTCGGGTCGGTGAGGTTCACCAACGCGTTTGCCACCTCCAACCACAGCACCCGCTCGATCTCCGGCTGGAACGCCCAGCCGATCGCCCTCTCCCCCGCAGCGGACGCGACCTACGGCTACGGTGGGGGCTTCGGCGGAGGCTTCAGCGCCTTCTCCAGGACCGCGAACGGCGCCGGCCAGGGCGCGAGCCCGGGATCGCTGTCGGCGAGCGGGAGCGCGTTCACCGTCACCTACGGCGCCACTCCGAGCCTGCTCGGGGGTGGGTCGGGCACGGGTTCCGGGTCCCCCGCGACGAGCGGGTCCGGGACCGGCTCGGGCTACGGGGACTCCCCGTACGGCTACTCGACCAGCGGCGGCTATGGCGACGGCGGCTACGGCTACGGCTACGGCGGGTACGGTGGCTACGGCTACGGCGGCTACGGTGGCTACGGCGGCTACGGTGGCTACGGCGCGGCCTACGGGATCTACGGTTCCGGCGACGGCTACGGCTACGGCTACGGCGCCTACCTTCCGGGCGGCTCGGTGACCGTGATCTACGGCTACTGAAGCTCAGCGCGCGCGCCCGGCGCGAGCCGGGCGCGCCTCCCGCTTCTCTCTCGACCGGTCACGTCGGCGGGGTTGCCCGGCCGACGTGACCGTCGTTCGGGGCCGATCGCGCACAGCCCGGCGCGAGCTCAACCGTCGACGCTCCGAGCTCGGTGAGGGCAGCGGCGACCTGCAGCCGGTGGTCGACGTCGTCGCAGAGACAGACGACCGCACCACCCGAGCCGGTGTAGTTGACCGCCGCCCCAGCCCGGCGCCCGGCCGCCACCATCGCGACGTGGGCGGGATCGAGCTCGAGCAGCCCGGCGCGAAGATCGAAGCTCTCATCGACGGCGGCCCGCAGACCGGCGTGGTCGCCGCTGCGGACGGCATCCCGGGCCGCACGGGCACACCGGCCGAGCGCGACCATCGCCGCGTGCACGGCCGGCTCACCCCGCCGGTGCCGCTCGGCGAGTCCGCCGTGGACGGTGCCGGACGGGGCGCCGGCGCCACCGTCCCAGGCGATCAACAGCGGTCCCAGCCCTCCGGGATCGAGCGGCTCGGCCCGCACCGGGGTCGTGGCGAAGTCCATGAACAGCAGGCCGCCGTGGGCTTGCACGAGCCGGTCCTGCAGACCGGCGGTGATCTGGAGGTCGTCGACCTCGATGGAGAGGGCGAGCTCGGCCAGGGCCAGGGGGGCGAGCGCGATCCCGGTGAGCGCGCAGAGTTCGCGCAGGGTCGCGATGACCAGCGCGCTCGAGCCACCGAGCCCGACCGAGCGGGGGACCGTCGTCTCCCAGGCGAACCGGACGTCGCCGAGCTGCGCCCGCGCGGGCTCGCTCAACTCCCCGGCGAACTCCCGCCGAAAGCGGGCGTGGGTCGCGCCGATCAGCTCGGGCAGCGGCGCCACGGCGGGGCCCCGGTGCGGGCCGGGAAGTGCCCGCACCGACGCCGTGAAGGGGTCGACGGTGAGGGCGAGGACCCCCCCGCCGTACCCGTCGGACGGGTTCCCCGCGAGCGCCGCGCGGGCGGGGACCTCAGCCATCGAGCAGGGCCGAGAAGCGCGGGTCGGCCCGGGCGAAGTGCACGAACGTCGCCACGTACGCCTCGACGGTGCCGATGTCGTGGCGCCGTTCGCCCGGGCCGAGCGGTACCGCGATCACCCGCTCCCCGCCTGCGATGAGCGCGTTGAGGGCATCGGCGACCTGCACCTCCCCACCGGCGTCCGGCGGCGTGCCGGCGAGCGCGTCGAGCACCCGGGGAGCGAATACGTAGCGGGCGGCGACCGCCCACCGGCTCGGGGCGCGCTCGGCGGGCGGCTTCTCGACAAGGCCGGTGATCGCCTCCAGCGGGCCGGCGACGATTCCGTAGCGGCTCACCCGTTCGGGAGCGACCGCCTCAACGGCAATGACGGCGGCCGGCCGCTGCGCCTCGAAGGTGTCGATCAGGCGCCGGCTGAGGGATGGGTTGCCCGCCGACTCGAGGATCGCGTCGCCGAGGGCGACCATCACCCCGTCGGTGGCCCCAAGCCCCCGGCCGTAGCCGATCGCATCCCCGAGCCCTGCCGGCCGGGCCTGGCGGGTGTAGAGGATCTGCAGGCCGCTGGCCGGGTCAAGCAGCGGCGACGACCCGAGCTCGGGGTCGGCGTCGAAGTGATCCTCGATTGCGCGCTTGCGCCGGCCGGTCACCAGCAGCACCCGCCGGACCCCGGCGGTGACGAGCTCCTCCACCACGTACTGGACGACCGGGCGGTCGAGGACGGGCAGCATCTCCTTGGGTTGGGAGCGCGTCGCGGGCAGCAGCCGCGTCCCGAGGCCGGCCACCGGGATCACCGCATCGGTCACGGGCACGCGGCAGATCCTAGAGCGCGGGTCCGTGCGCGGGACCCGGCGGCCGTCCCCGGCCGTCCGTCAGCGCCCGCCGACCTCAGGCGACCTCACGCACCCCGACGGTCTGCGCCCGCTCGAGCGCCGCCCGGTAGCCCGCCCCGAGGGCGGCCATCGACGCCTCCCAGGTCCGGTCGCGGACGGCACTGAGGCCAGCCCGTCGCAGGGGTGCGGCGATCAGGTCTGATCCGGTCACCGTCAGCAGGGCGCCGGCGAGCGCGCCGGCGTCGGCGGCGGTGAGCAGGCCGGTGTGGCCGTCTCGGATCAGATCCGCGGGCCCGCCGGCGTCGACGGCGATCACCGGCAGGCCACTTGCCTGGGCTTCGAGGATCACCTGCCCGAACGTGTCGGTTTCGGAGGCGAACAGGAACGCGTCCGCGGAGGCGTAGACGGTCGCGAGCTCCTCCCCGTGGACGAAGCCGAGGAACGTCGCGGCCGTTCCGAGCCGATCGGCGAGCGCGGCCCGCTCGGGGCCGTCACCGGCGAGGATGAGGTGGAGGCGTGGGTCCCGCGAGCGGGCGGTGAGGAACGCGTCGGCGAGCAGCTCGACACCCTTCTCCCGGGTGAGCCGGCCGGTGTAGAGGACGTTGATCTCCCCGGGGAACCGGCCGGGCTCCCGGCGCTGGGGGAAAAAACGGCAGAGGTCGACCCCGCGATCCCAACGACCGATCCGCTCGCGAGCGACCCCGAGCCCCTCGAGCCGCTCGTCGGAGGCGGTGGACGGGGAGAGGACGACGTCACAGGCGCCGTAGAAGGCGCCCATGCCCGCGTCGACGAGCGTCTCGAGGAACGCCTGGCCGGAGCGCAGCCCGGCGTAGGCGCCCAGTTCGGTGTGGTAGCTGCCCAGCAGCGGCAGCCCGAGCAGCCGGGCGACGAGCCAGGCGCCCGCCCCGGCCGGGCCGGGGGTGACGACGTGGATGAGGTCATAGCGTCCCTCTGCGAGCGCGTCCACGAGCGACGGGACCGTCGGCACGCCGATCATCAGGCCGGGGTAGAAGGGCATCTCGAGCTCGGCGGCCGCGCACAGGCGACGGTCGACGTCCGCGTCGGTCCCGATCACCTCAACGTCGAACCCGGGCACGCCCCGATCCCGGATCTGGGTGAGGGCGCGCGAGACGCCGTGGGTGCCCGACATTCCGTCCGCGACGATCGCCACCCGCGGCCGGTCACCGTCCCCGCGGGTCAGCTTCTGCTTCTCCCGGCCGAGGAAGGCGGCCGCGGCCGCGTAGGGAACGGCGGGCAGGCAGGCGTTGAACAGCTTCCCCGGGGTGTCAGCGAGGGCCATCAGCTGGCCGTGGGC
This sequence comes from Conexibacter sp. DBS9H8, assembly GCF_023330685.1. Classification (GTDB taxonomy): domain Bacteria; phylum Actinomycetota; class Thermoleophilia; order Solirubrobacterales; family Solirubrobacteraceae; genus Palsa-465. Next base: position 858,136 of record NZ_CP097128.1, on the reverse strand, counting down.
GACGGCGTCCGCCCCGTCGGCGACGACGCGGGCGAGCTCCCGCTCGTGGATCCGCCGGGCGCGGCGCTCAAGGTCGTGGTGGCTGAGTTCACCCTCCTGGAGGGCGCGGATGAGCTCGTGTTCGTCGCTCTGCAGCTCCATGCTCGCCAGCCAGGCGCGCAGCAGCGCGAGCGCATCCCGCGGACCGACGTCCTCCTGGCGCTCCCCGTGGCGCAGCTCACCCTCGGCCATCACGCGGCTGACGATCGCGAGCACCGTGGCCGGATCGGGCCGGCCGGGGCGTTCGCCCGCCCGGTCGCTGAGCGAGCGGATCGCGAGCGCCATCGCCGCGTGTGTCCACTTCGCCGCCCCACCCTGGGCGCCGTGGCTGACGGCGGCGCCGGCGCGGATGTGGGCGAGGAACGCCCCCGGGGTCGCCGCCACCGGCGTCTCCGTGAAGGTCCGTCCGATGTCGATGCCCGCGTGGTCGTCGCTGCCGCCGATCCCCGTCCCCCCGTGGGTCTCGATGTAGACGAAGGCGGGCAGGTTCAGCTCCTTGGCCCGGCTGCCGTTGCGGGTCTCCCAGACCGGGAAGAGCTGGGCGAGACGGCGGCGGTGCCGGGGCGACAGCGGCGCGGCGACCGCGTAGAAGGGGTGGGCGAGGGCGCAGCAGATCTCCTGGGCGTGCAGGTATTCGGCGCACTCCTCAATGTTGGTGCGGTGGGCCTGGAGGTACTCGTGGTCGGCCTCGGTGATCCCGTAGCAGAGGACGTGCACGGCCTGGGGCTCGTGCGGGAAGGAGACGGTCAGCTCCTCAGAGACGAACACGTCCGGGTGGTGGGAGATCGCGAGCGCCCCGGCGATCGTGTCGTGGTCGGTGATCGTCACGAAGTCCATGCCCCGCCGCTTGGCCAGCTCATAGACCTCCTCGGGCTCGGTCGCGCACTCCGGCAGGGCGAGTGAACGCTGAATCCCCAGCTTCGACAGCTCCGACGCCGTCGAGTGCACGTGCATGTCGGCGCGGCTCACGTGCCGTTCGGTGCGGTTCTCCTGTGTCATGGTCCCAGGATCGAGGGACCGTCCCGTCGGGTCGTGAAGAAGCCGCAGCGGACCTGTGAAGTTGTCGTGAAGCGCGCATGGATCTCCGCCTCAGGTGCAGAACGATCCCCTCCATGTCCCCGCCCCCCACCCGCCGACCGTCCGCGGACGTCACCCTCACCGACCACGGGGCGGACGGCCTCACGCTCACCCGCGGGCGCCTCAGCGTCGAGGTGAGCCTGCGCCCCTTCAGCCTCACCGTCCGCCGGGACGGGCGTCGGCTGCTGCGCAACCTCGGCGCCTGGATCGCCGACGGCACCGTGCATGACACCTTCATCCACCTCACCGAAGGAGTGATCGCCGCCGAGAACCTCGCCCCGCAGGAACGGGCGCTGCGGGCAGACCGCGTCGCGAGCGACCTCGACGCCCTCATCCTCACCCTTCGCTTCAGCGCGAACCGTGTCGGCCGGCTCGAGCTGACCCTCCCGAGCGATCTCAGTCTCACCCTGACCCTCCGTCTCAGTGAACCGACGCCGAGGCCCGGCCCGGGAGACGCGCCCGGTGCCTCGGACCCGCCGCCCGAACCGCTGCGCCTCACCCTCGACTGGGACCGCCGTACCGTCGAGCACTTCACGGGACTGGGCTTTCGCCACCACCCCGACCTCGACCACCGCGGCCGGCGCATCCAGCTCGGCGCCGACCGGCGCTACACCGGACCGGACTGTCCGGCGGAGATGCTCGCCGCCGGCGGCATCCCCCAGGGTGACTGTGCCCCGGTCCCGTGGCTGGAGTCGAGCCGCGGTTATGGCGTGCTCGCCGACACGTCCGCCAACGGGACGATCTTCGACCTCTCCGGCGAGCGTACGAGCGTGTCCACCCGCGCCCAGGCCGGCCCGCTGACCTTGACGATCTTCGCCGACCCGACCCCGGCGGCACGGCTGCGGGCGCTCTGTCGGTCCACCGGCTTCCCCGCCCTGCTGCCCGAGTGGGCCTACGGGTTCTGGAAGAGCCGTGACGTGCACGAGGACACCGACGCGGTGATGGACGACTTTCTCGGCTTCACCGGCGCGCAGATCCCCCTCGACGCGATCGTGATCGACTCGCCATGGGCGACCCAGTACAACAGCTGGCAGTTCAACCCCCACCAGTTCCCCGACGCCGCCGCAATGGTCGCGCGGATGCGCGCGGCCGGGGTGCGGACGGTGCTGTGGTGCACCCCGTGGGTCAACCTCGACTCCTCCGACGGGCAGATCCCACCCCAGCCCGAGTCCGAGCGCCTGCACACCGCCCCCGCACCCAACTACGCCGAGGGGGCCGCGGCGGGCCACTTTGTCCAAGCCCCGGACGGCGGCCCGTGGGTCGGCCGCTGGTGGATGGGCAGCGGCTCGCTCGTCGACTTCACCTCCCCGACCGCGGAGGCGTGGTGGCGGGAGCAGGTCAAGTCCGTCCTTCAGCTCGGCGTCGAGGGGATCAAGATGGATGACGGGGACGGCTACTACGTCCCTGATGACGTGCGCTTCCAGGATGGCCGCAGCGGGGCCGAGGCGGCGTGGGAGAACGGGTCCTCACACCGCCGCTCCCTGCAGCGCGCACTCGATGAGGTCCATCCGGGGTCGGGGGTCCTGTTCGGCCGTTCGGCGTGGATCGGCCAGCAGGCGACCGGGCTCACCTGGGGCGCCGATCAGGCCTCTGACTTCTGGTCCCTGCGCGTCCTCGTCGTCGCGACGCTGAACGCGGCGCTGTCGGGCCTCTCCAACGTCTCCCATGACATCGGCGGCTACCTCGGCCACCGGCTCACCGAGCGCTGCCCGCCCGAGCTGCTCATCCGCTGGCTGCAGTTCGGGGCGTTCACCCCGTTGATGCAGGCCCACTCGAAGATGGCCCATGAGCCCTGGCACTACGGGGAGCGGATGGTCGACACCTACCGCGGCCTCGTCCTCCTCCACGAACAGCTGATCCCCTACGTGCGGGCGGCCGCGGCGACCGCGGCCCGCTGTGGCCTGCCGATCATCCGCCCACTCACCCTGCTGGACCCCACCGACGAGCGCGGGGCGAACCTCACCGACGCCTACGGCTACGGGCCGTCGCTGTGGGTCGCCCCCGTGCTCGAGGCGGGCCTGCGCGAGCGCGAGGTACTGCTGCCCCGCGGTGACTGGGTCGAGACCTGGTCGCGGCGGGCGGTGACCGGCGGCGCGGAGATCACGGCGCCGGCGCCGCTGTCGCGGATTCCCGTCTGGGTGCGGCGCGGGGCGATCATCGTCACCTACCCGGCTGACCACGTCCGGGCCGGGCTCGGTGACGTCCCCGAATCCGAGCGCCCGTTGACGGCCGCCCTGTGGGGGCGGCCCCCCCACGGCCGGGCCCACGTCCGCCTCGCCGACGGCACCCGGATCGGCTGGTCAGAGGCTGACGGCTGGTCGGGCTCTGACCCGCGGCGAGAGGTGAGCTGCGAGCTGCTCGACCTCGACGCCTGATCCCGCCCGAGCCGGGCAGCGCGACGGTCCATACTGTCGCTGTGACCTTCCTGTCGGCTCGAGGGCGCCTCGCCCAAGTCTGGGAGCGCGCGATCGTCCGGATCTCGCTCATCCAGGTCATCGTCGCCGCCGCGGTCCTGTTCGGCGCCGACGCGATCTATGACCGGCTCGGCGCCACGCTGCTCGGCGGGGTCTTTGATGAGCTCGCGCACGTCAGCACCGCGCTGCTGTGCCTCAACCTGCTGCCGACCCGTTGGCGGCGCCCGATCCTCCTGCCCGCGCTGATCGCGTCGGTGCTGATGGACGCCGACCACATCCCCCAGTATCTCTTTCAGGCCTACTTTCTCACCGTGGGGACCCCGCGGCCCTACCCCCACTCGCTGTTGACCCTCCTGATCTGTCTCACCTTCGCCGCCGCGTCGGTGCGCCACGGCCGGATCTGGCTGGGGATCAGCGTCGGGGTGGCGTTGCATTTCCTGCGGGACATGGCCGAGGGCAGCGGCACCGGGATCGCCCTGTTCTGGCCCCTGAGTGACCGCGGCTACGCCTACCCCCACGCCGTCTACCTCGCGCTGATGGGGGCCGTCACCCTCGTCAATCTCGTCCTTGTGGAGCGCCGGGCGAGCGGCCGGGTTCACGGGAGGTCGGTCGCCCCGGGGGGCGCGGAGATGCGCACGTCATTCCAGCCGGAGAACGTGAGCTCCGCGTGCCCGTCCCCGGCCGTGGGGCTCGCCCCGCACGGTGATGCGGTCCCAGCCCGCGGCGGACCGGTCTGAGCGAAGCGAAGCGGGTAGTGGGGGGCGGCGACGGCGACGTCGAGGTCACCCGGGCTCGTGCCCGGACCGCCGCCGCGGCTGTGGAGGATGACCGCTGCCGCCCCGTCGACCCGGGTTGCCCCGATCACCCTCGGCTTGCGGAAGGCCCGGGCGAGGCAGCGCGCGAGCACCCGGGGGGAGAGGTGTCGCAGCGCGCCGGCGAGTCGTGAGCGGTCCAGGTCGGGGGTTTTGAACCAGCGGTTCGCGAGCTGGGAGATGACCCTCCTCGGAACCTCTCTCGCCTGGGCCTGCCAGAAGGCGAGGTTCGCGCGGATGTACACGCTCGTGCCGAGGATGACGAGTCGCTGCCGCATCTCACCCCGGATGAGGGTTGCGGCGACCGCCGCCGGGGCGTGGACGGCGAGGCTCGCACGGAGCGAGCGGCCCTGCTGGGTGAGGATGCCGACGGCGCGGTAGCCCTCAGCGGCGCCGATCGCGGCGACAGCCTCACCGAGGATGCTCTCCGCGGGCTGCGCGGCGTAGGCGGCGACGGTGGCGGCTGGCACCGGCGCCGCGGTCCCGCCGGTCGGGCCGGTGGCACCCGCCCCGGTCGTGCCGGGTGCCGCGCTCGGGCCTGGCCCGGATGTCCCGCTCCCAGTTGCGCCGGTCGCCCCGGTCGCCCCGGTCGCCGCGGTCGCCCCGGTCCCCGTGCCGCGCACCCCCGTTGCGCCGGTCGCGCCGCCAGTGGTCGTCGAGGATGCGCCGGAAGCGGTTTGGGGCGGGGTGAGACCCCCGGCCGCGTGGGGCCGCGCGGACCCGCCACAGCCGGCGAGCGCCAGCACGGCCCCGACGCAACCGCAGGCCACACCACAGCGAACCCGGGTCAACATCGTCGGTACGTTATCTGCCGCCGATCCCTCCGGCGAAAGCGCCCGCCCGCGGCCGGCGATCTGGTCGTGCCCGGCCCCGCCGGCCGGCGGCGGTTACCCTCCCCACCGTGCACTTCAGCGTCCTCACCCCGGCCGAGCAGCGGGTGCTCGGCTGCCTGATCGAGAAGCGCTTCACGACCCCGGAGCAGTATCCGCTCAGCCTCAACGCCCTGCGGCTGGCCGCCAACCAGGCGACGAACCGGGACCCGGTCACCGCCTATGACGAGGCGACGGTCAATGCGGCCGCCCAGCGCCTGTCCCGCTACGGCCTCGCCCGCCTCGCAAGCGGCCACAGCAGTCGGGCGACCAAGTACCGTCACCTCGCTGAGGAGGCGCTCGGGATTCGCGGCGGCGAGCTGGCCGCTCTCTGCGTACTGCTGCTGCGCGGGCCCCAGACCCCCGGCGAGCTGAAGGCCCGCACCGAGCGAATGGTCGCCTTCACGTCGCTGGAGGCCGTCGACGCGGCCCTCAACGAGCTCGCCGGCCGCGGGTACGCCCAACGGCTCGAGCGTCGACCCGGCCAGAAGGAGGACCGCTGGGCTCACCGCCTCGGCGGGACCGCGGACGCGACCGTCAACGACGTCACATCACCCGCCGCGGCGCCGGTGGTCCCGCTCGGCGACGGCCAGGCGGCGCCGCCCGTTGCAGCCGCCCCGCCCGCGCATGCAGCCGCCCCGCCCGGCCCGCTCGGCCCGCTCGGCTCGCCTGCGGACGTGCCCGCAACCGCCGGGGACCTCGCCGCCCTCCACGCCCGGGTGAGCCGGCTCGAGGAGGAGGTCGCCGCCCTGCGGGCCGCCCTCGGCGAGTAGGTGAGGGCTGCCGCGCCCCCGCGCACGACGGCTCAGCTCGGCAGCGCCAATCCGATCAGGAACGTCGCCCCCCCGACGATGACGCCGGCGAGGGTCATCTCGAGGCCGGCCGACCACCAGCTGCGCAGCGTCACCAGCGATTTGGCGGCGCCGACGGCGAAGTGACCGAGCAGGGAGACGATCGCGGCGATGATGATCGCGACCGTTCCGGTCATGAAGAGGAACGGCAGCACGGGCAGCATCGCCCCGATACCGGTCGACAGGCCGGCGGCGACGGCGGCGCCGGCGGCATCGTCCACCTCCCCCATCCCGCCGAACTCCTCCTGGGAGAGCGCCTGGAGCATCGCGTCCGGGTTCTCGGCGATCTGGGCGGCCATCTGATCGGCCAGATCCGGCTCGACCCCCTTGAGCTGGAAGAACAGCGACAGTTCCTCCCGCTCCTCCTCAGGATGCTCGGCGATCTCCCGCCGCTCATGCTCCACGTTCGCGTGGGCGATCTCCTGCTCCGAACGGGAGGCGAGCCAGGCGCCGGTCGCCATGCTGAGCGCCGCCGCCGCCGCGCCCGCCACCCCGGCGGTGAGGACGATCGATGAGCCGCCGGTCGCGCCCGAGACACCGGCGACAAGCCCGAACACGGAGGCGAGGCCGTCGTTGGCGCCGTAGATCACCCCGGAGACCCAGCCGCCCCCGGAGGAGTGCCACTTCTCCCGGTTGGTGATCTTGTCGAGCCGTTCCTTCGCCGCACGCTGGACCGGGCTGAGCTGCGCGTTCGGGTCGGCGGCGTCCTCGGAACGGCCGCTGCTGCGAATCTCGTTGACCGCCCGGGAGTGGCTGCGCTCCTCCTTGCGGAGCTCGCGCAGCAGTGCGTCGGTCTGCCCGTCCCCGGTCGCCCGCTTGTAGAGGTCGTCGACCTCATCATCCTCAGCCGCCTCACGGGCGGCGAGGAGGCGGTCCACCGGGGCGACGCGGCTCTGGAGCCGCGCCCACGCCGACAGCCGGACGGTCGCCGGGTCCGGGATCGGGATCCCCAACTCAGCCATCCGCGCCTCGATCCGGCCCCGGTGGCTCGCCTCGGCGGCCGCCATCTGCCGGAGGATGTCGGCCTCCCGCGGGGCGAGGCGCCCGGCGATCAGCTCATAGCTCTTGCCGGCGAGGATCTCCCCGCGCCAGGCCTTCAGCAGACGGTCCTTCGCATCGGCGGTGGGGGTGGGTGAGGAGACGTTGGTCACCCCCCTGATGCTAGCCGGTCCGACACCGTAAAAACCCTTACGCCATAAGGGTTTTCGCGACCTTGGGAGTTAGGCTCACCTAACCCTCGGGGCGGTCGGGAGAGGTAAGGGTGACCTCACTTTCACGCCCCCTTCACAGCCGGGTCACTCAGGCGGGGCCACGACCCTGGGGCGGACCGTCGCGGTCCTCGGGCCAGTGGCCGTACTCGGCGAGGTAGCGCCGCGCGTCCTCCTCATCGTCCCGGTCATGGTTGCCCGAGATCCCGATCCGCCAGAGGACGTTCGTGAGCGCCACCGACAGGCCCGCCCCACAGAACGCGGCGAACGCGTCGACCCCGAACAGGTTGAAGTCATCGGCGATCAGCAAGATCACTCCGAGCAGGCACAGCGCCGCCGGCAGCCAACGGCGCCAGAAGGCGACCTGGAGTTTGTGCCGCGCCATGGATCGAGCGTAGACGGGCTGACCGGTCGCCGTCCACCGCCGCGCGCAACGACCCGAGGGCAGCCATTTCCGGCCGCACGCCCCGGCGATGCACGATTGGGTGCGCTCAGCGACCCCAATCACGCCCGGCCGTCCCGCCGCGACCGAAAATGCCTGATCTGGGTCGTGGGGTTCTGCCCGGCCGGCCCCTCAGGCGGGCAACTCCACCCGCAGCCGCCGTGACCCGCGAGCACCCGCCGGGCACCCACCCCCGCCGGGCACCCACCCCCGCCGGCCCCCTCAGGCAGGCAGCTCGACCTCAAAGGCCGCCCCGCCCGTCGGCGCCTCACGGACCCGGACGCTGCCGCCGTGGGCCTCCACGATCGCCTTGACGATCGCCAGCCCGAGTCCCGCCCCGCCCTTCGCTCGGGCGCGGCTCGGATCGGCGCGGTAGAAGCGTTCGAAGACCTGCGAGCGCAGCTCGGCAGGGATCCCCGGCCCGTCGTCAGAGACGGTGATGAGCACCCGCCGGGGCCCCTCCCCGGAGCGCAGGACGGCGGTGATCGCGACGAGGCCGTCGGGCGCCTCGGTGTAGTTGATCGCGTTCGTGCCGAGGTTGCGCAGCGCCTGGGCAAGCCGGTCCGGGTCCGCGGAGATCGTCACCTCGGCGATCGCGCCGACCTCGAACCGGCGCTCGGCGGTGAGGCTGAGCCCGTCCCACAGCTCGGGGATGAAGGAGGCGAGCCCCAGCCGCCGGCGGCGGAGGAAGTCGTCGGTGTCCGAGCGGGCGAGGACGAGCAGGTCGTCGGTGAGCCGGGTGAGCCGGGAGATCTCCGCCTGGATCAGCCGTTCGGTGCGAAGCACCTCGTCGCGCTCAACCTCCTCACTGCCGGCGAGCAGCTCGAGCTGGCCGCGGATCACCGTCAGCGGCGTGCGCAGCTCGTGGGAGGCGTCGGCGACGAACTCGCGCTGACTCTCGAAGGCGGCGGCAAGCCGGTCGAGCATGTGGTTGAACGCCTCCGCGAGGACGATCAGCTCGTGGCTCGTGTTGGCGGGCAGGTCAAGCCGCGGGGTGAGGTCACCGCCGTCGACCTGGGCGGCGACCTGGGAGGCCCGCCGCAGCGGGGCGGACATCCGCGCCCCCGTCAGCCAGGCGAACGCGAGCGCGAGCGCAAAGGCGAGCACACCCCCGACGGCGAAGGACTTCAGCACTCCGTGCTTGGCCCGCTCGATCCCCTCCAGCGACTCGGCCGCCCCCGCGTAGAAGCTGAGCCCCGAACCCAGGCGCACCCGCCGTTCGTAGATCCGTAAGGGGCCCAGATCTGGCCCCTGCTGGGTGCTGTAGCCGGTCACCGGCGCCGCCAGCGCGATCCCCTGGTGGTTCTCGAGCAGCTGCTGATCGGTGGACTCGCCGTCATCGGGCCCGAACTGGCCGAACAGCTCCGGGTGGCTGGAGGCGATCCCCTGCCCCGGAACGATCGCGAAGAACAGCACCGCCCCGTTGCTGTAACCCTGAGAGTCCGCGTACTCCCGGGCGGCGATCAGCACCGACGCCGACCGGCCGTCACTCTGCTCGGTGACCGCCTCTCCGAGCTGGCCGGCGTCGGCCCGCAGGGAGACGTCGAGCTGGGTGGTCAGCTCCGCCCCCGTCGTGCGATAGACGACGGCGAAGGCGACCGCGACGGTGAAGGTGACCATCGCCACGACGGCGACGATCAGCCGGGCCCGCAGGCCGGTCGGGGTGAGGCGGGAGAACAGCCGGCCGGGCGCCACCGCGATCCGGCTCAGCGCGGCTCCCCGTCAAAGCGATACCCGAGCGAGCGCACCGTCGTGATCTTGCCGGTCGCCTCCGTCGCCGACAGCTTGCGACGCAGATAGCCGATGTAGACGTCGAGGACGTTGGTGCCGGGGTCGTGCTGGTAGCCCCAGACGGCGCGGAGGATCTGGTCGCGGGCGAGCACCTGGCCCTCGTGCTGCATGAGGAAGACGAGCAGCTCGAACTCGGTCGTCGACAGCCGCACCCGGTGATCGCCGACGGTCGTCACGTCCCGGCTCAGCAGGTCGACCCGGATCCCGCCGGTCACCAGCGTCGTGTCGCCACGGCGGGCCGAGCGCAGCTGGGCCCGGACCCGGGCGGCGAGCTCGTCGATCGAGAACGGCTTGACGAGGTAGTCGACGGCGCCCGCATCGAGCCCGGCGACGCGGTCCTCGACCTCCCCGCGGGCGGTCAGGACGATCACCGGCAGCTCCGGCCGGGCGGCGCGCAGCTCCCCGAGCACCTCCTGGCCGCTGCGGCGCGGCAGCATCAGGTCGAGGACGACGAGTTCGATCTCCGCCTCGAGCGCCCGGGCGAGCCCGGCCTCACCGTCCGTGGCGGTGTCGACCTCGAGCCCGTGCCGGCGCAGACCCCGTTCGACGAAGTCGAGGATCCCGGGCTCATCTTCGACGACGAGGATCATGGCCGGATCATAGGCCGGGGGGAGACCGGCGCGCCGACGTCGAAAGGACATCCAAAGAGTGTTCTCACGCCCATGACACGCTCGACTTACGAAAGCGCACAACACTCCCCGGCATGAATCACGCACAGGCCAACCGCGACGCCGCCTTTGACCGCCTCGACCGGGTGAACCGGAGGATGGCGGTCGGATCGGTGCTCGGTGCCGGCGTGCTCATGGTGCTCGTGGCGACCGACGCCCACGTCGCCCACCACATCAGCACGCTCACCGCCACCCCCGCCGCCCAGACGAGCTCGAGCAGCTCGGATGAGACGAGTGCGGCGACCGGATCCGATGACGGATCAGCCACCTCGAGCGAGTCGAGCCCGTCGACCGCATCACCGGCGGCCAGCTCGGCGCCGGCCCCGGCCCCCGCGAGCAGCGCGGCCGCTCCCGCCCCGGCCCCGGTCGTCTCCGGCGGATCATGAGCGCCTCCGCCCCGACCATCTCGGCCCCCGCCCGGGTCGAGTGGACGGCGATCGGCACGACAGCGGTCCTCGTGGTCTGTGACCCCGCCGTCCTCGAACCGGCCCGGGTGCTGCTCGCCTCTGAACTGGACCGGATCGACCGGGCCGCCTCGAGCTACCGCGCCGACTCGGAGCTGACCGCCCTCAACGCTCGCGCCGGCGCGACGGTGTCCGTCAGCGCCGCTCTCGCCGAGGCGATCGCCACCGCCTGTCAGGCAGCGGCGATCAGCGGCGGCCTCGTCGACCCGACCCTGTCGGCTGACCCCGGCTGGCGGGGGATCACCCTCACCGACTGGTCGGTCCGGCTGCCCTCCGGCATGCGGCTCGACCTCGGCGCGAGCGCGAAGGCCCTCTGTGCCGACCGCGCCGCCCGACGGATCGCCGCGGCGACCGGCGTCGGGGTGCTCGTCTCCCTCGGCGGTGACATCGCCGTCGCCGGCCCGGCCCCGGCCGGCGGCTGGCTCATCCATGTCACCGACGATCACCGCGCCGGCCCCGAGGCGCCCGGCCAGCGGGTGACGATCTGCGAGGGGGGGCTTGCCACCTCCTCAACCACGGTCCGCCCGGGCCCTGACGGGCACGGCCACCACATCATCGACCCGCGCCGGGGTACCCCGGCCGACGTGCACTGGCGGACCGTCAGCGTCACCGCCGCGACGTGCGTCGACGCGAACACCGCCGCGACCGCCGCGATCGTCCTCGGCCCCGACGCCCCCGCCTGGCTGGCGGCCCAGGGCCTGTCGGCCCGCCTCGTCCACGCCGACGGGAGTGTGGCGACCGTGGGGGGCTGGCCGGAAGGGGATCCGATGCCCGCGTGGAAGCCCGAAGCGGAGTCGCTGTCCTGATGCTCGTCCTCCAGTACTACGTGATCCGGGCGACCGGCACGATGACCCTGATCCTGTTCACCGCCACGGTGACCCTCGGGCTGCTCAACCGCTCCCGGGTGGCGACGGACCGCTGGCCGCGGTTCGTCATCGACCGCATCCACCGCAACGCCTCGCTGCTCGCCGCCGCCTTTCTCGCCGTCCACATCCTCTCCGCGGTGACCGACAGCTTCATCGCGATTCCGCTCACCGCCGCGTTCATCCCGCTCGTGCACACCTACAGCACGCTCGGGATCAGCGCCGCCGCGGTCGCCTGTGACCTGCTGCTCGCCGTGCTGATCAGCAGCCTGGTCAAGGGCCGCCTCGGCTATGGCAGCTGGCGTGCGATCCATTGGCTCGCCTACGCCGCCTGGCCGGTCGCGCTCCTGCACGGCATCGGCAACGGCATCGACCGGGCGACCCCGTGGATGATCCTGATCGACCTCATCTGCGTCGGCTCGGTCCTCTCCGCCCTCGCCCTGCGCCTGCTCACCGTCCCCCGACTGGAGGCTGTCTGATGCCCTCGCGCCCCCCCCGCCGGATGAACCTCAACGAGCTCGTCGACTCACTCGAGCGGGCCCGCCTGCACGGACACGGCGGCGCCTACTTCCCGACGGGGACGAAGCTGCGCGCGGTCGCCAGCCAGCGGCGCCGTCCGATCGTCGTCGTCAACGGCACCGAGGGCGAGCCGCTGTCGCGCAAGGATCGCTTCCTCCTCAGCGCCCGCACCGACGTCGTCCTCGACGGCGCCTTCTGCGTCGCCCACGCGCTCGGGGCCGACGCGATCGTGGTCGGCGTCGACCACCGCCGCGTCCAGGTAATCGACGCGCTCGAACAGGCCCTCGCCGGCCGCCCCGAGCTCGCGGACCGCGGCGCCCCCGTCGTCGAGGTGATCGGTGTCCCCGACGGTTTCGTCTCCGGCCAGGAGACGGCGCTAATCAATTTCCTCAACGGCCTTGAGGCCAAGCCGACGACCACGCCGCCCTACCCGTTCGAGAAGGGGCTGCGTGGACGGCCGACCCTCGTCTCCAACGCCGAGACGTACGCCCAGATCGGCCGGATCGTCGCGGGCAGATTCGACGGGAGCCGCCACGTCACCGTCGCCGGAGCGGTGCCGCGCACGACCGTCGTCTCCGTCCGCCCCGGCACGACGGTGGCGGCCGCCCTCACCGCCGCCGGCGGGGTGACCGAACCGATCAGCGCGATCCTCCTCGGCGGCTACGGCGGCACCTGGGCGGCGGCGGCACCGGCGCTCGAGCTGCCCCTCGACGAGCCGACGCTGCGCGCCGAGGGCCTCACCCTCGGCGCGGGCATCATCTTCGCCCTCGGCAGCTCGGACTGTGGCGTCTCCGAGGTCGCCCGGGTGACCCGGTGGATGGCCGACCAGACCGCCGGCCAGTGTGGGCCGTGCGTGTTCGGCCTCGACGCGATCGCCGGCGCGCTCGAGGATCTGTGCGCCCCCGGCCTGCCCGGCCGCGACCGCTTCCGTTCCCTCGCCCAGGTCCAGCGCTGGTGCGCGATGGTCAACAAGCGCGGGGGCTGCGCCCACCCCGACGGCGTCTCCCGCTATGTCACCTCGGCCCTGTCGGTGATGGCCCACACCTTCTCCGACCATGCCGGCAACGGGCCGTGTGACCGCTGTGAGGCCGACTACCGGGCCGCGAACGCGCCGCTGCGCCGCAGCGTCCGCACCGGCCAGGCGGTGCCGGTATGAGATCTGAGCGTCTCATTGTCGACATGATCAGCTGTTCGGCCCACGGGATGTGCGCCGAACTGCTTCCCGAGCGGGTCAGCCTCGATGACTGGGGCTACCCGGTGATCGACGCGGCCCCGCTCGACCCCGAGCTCGTCGGTCTCGCCCGGATCGCCGTACAGAGCTGCCCCAAGCTCGCCCTCCGTCTCCAGCGCGAACCGGCCCGCGCGCCTGCCCGCGCCCGCCGCTGAGCAGAAGGACCGGGCCGCCCGGTCCGGGCGCGGCCTGTGAGCCGCGCCCGGAACCCCACGCTCCTCACACGGCGACGACGCGCTGGGCGAGCACGGAGGCCGCCGCCAGCGCGTCGGTCCGGCCGGCTCCGACGGCCTCACTCACCGTTTCGGGGAGGTGGACGGCGCCGTCGTAGAGGACGATGATCGAGACGTCGCCGGGCTCGAGGTAGGTCGCCTCCCCGTAGGCGGTGTAGCGGGTCGCCCCGATCCCGATCACCCCGCCGGCGGGCGATCCGGCGGCCGCGAGGAAGGCCCCGACGGGCTCCAGCGGCGTCTCCGGCGCGCCCGTCTGGTGGCTGAGGCGCTCGACGATCCAGCTCAGCAGGGTCTCGGCGTAGTAGCTGTAGTCGGTGACGGCGCTGTCGAGCCCGTAGGCGTGCACCTCCGCCCCGCGGCGCAGAAAGCTCGCCAGGCGCAGGCTGTCGGTGCCGCCGCCGCGCCCGAGCCCGTTGACGGCGAAGCCGGTGGACGCCAGCCCCTTGCTCGCAGGGCCCCAGTTCTTCTTCTGTGAGATCTTCGCGGCGGCCGGGGTGCGGATCGAGCAGTCGTTGAACGCCGCGACGGTGTGCGGCGCGAGCGCGCTCACGCGGCCGTCGGGGCCGTAGCTGAAGTGGACGAGCACGCCGACTTCGGGCTCGATCTGCAGGTTCTCGGCCCCTGCGGGGAGGGCGATCTCGGTCGCCGACAGCGGAAAGGTGGTGAGGAACGCGGGGACGTTCGCCGCGGGGGCGGGGACGTAGAAGGGAAAGATCCCCTTCGGCGCGTCGGCTGGGGCGCTGACGGTGGCGAAGTCGGCGGCCTCGCCGGCCTGTTCGAGGTGGCCGGCGAAGTTCCCGGCGACACCGAAGCCGACGTGGTCGCGGAGGCCGTCTGAGTTGATCGTGATCACGCGCTCAGGGTAGGTGCCGGCCGATCGCGGTGGCGCCGGGCCGGGCGGATGGGGTCGCGCCTTGGGGCCGTCCACGATGCCGGGACGGGCGGAGGCATCCCCCGGGCCCGAGTGTTAACGTCCGCGCGACGGCCTGAGGAGAGGAGCGAACGTGTCTGACCACAGCGGGTTCCGCCCGCGCCCCGAGCGATCGGCGCCGGCGAATGTGACCGACTACGGGGCGGCGGCCGCCGGCTTCCGCCTCGAGGTGCCCGACCGGTTCAACCCGGTCCTCGACATCGTCGAGGCGTGGGCTCGGGAGGATCCCGACGCGCCGGCGGTCCTCAGCCTCGACGCCGCCGGTGAGGTGACCGCCTGCCAGACCGTCGCCGGGTTGGCCGCCGACTCGCGACGGGCGGCCCGGGCGATGCTCGCGGCCGGGATCGGCAAGGGCGACCATGTGTTCGTGATGCTGCCGCGGATCCGCCAGTGGCACGCGGCGCTGCTCGGGGCGATGCGGATCGGCGCGATCCCGATGCCCGGCCCCAACCTGCTCACGCCCAAGGACATCACGGATCGCCTCACCCGGGCTCGCGCGGTCGCGGCGATCACCGATCCGGCCGGGGTCCTGAAGGTCGATCAGACCGGGGTGGCACTGCGGGCTCGCTGGTGTGTCGGCGGGGAGACCGGCAGTGCCGGGAGTGGACGGCCTGGAGGTGGCGGGGCCGAGGTGCCTGGCGGAGGGGCCGGTGGGAGCCCGTCGACTGAGTGGGCGGACTTCGACGTCGCCCTGGAGGCCGCCGGGGACGGCCCGACCCCCGAGGATCCAACCGCCCGCGAAGACCCGCTGCTGCTCTACTTCACGAGCGGGACCGTCGCGCTGGCGAAGATGGTCCAACACGCCCAGGACTACGCGCTCGGGCACGTCGGCACCGCGCGCTTCTGGCAGGACCTGCGGCCCGGGGACCGGCACTGGACCGTCACCGACACCGGCTGGGCCAAGGCGGCCTGGGGGGCGCTGTTCGGCCAGTTCCACGAGCGGGCCTGTGTCGTCCAGGTGCAACTGGGCAAGCCGGACGCCGACACGATCCTGTCGATCCTCGCCCGCCATCAGATCACCTCCTTCTGTGCCCCGCCGACGCTCTATCGCCTGCTCGTCCAGGCGGACCTGCGCGCCCACGACCTGTCCGCCCTGCGTCACTGCACGAGCGCGGGGGAGCCGCTCAACCCGGAGGTGATCCGCGCCTGGAAGGCGGGGACGGACCTGACGATCTACGACGGCTACGGCCAGACCGAGACGACCTGCATCGTCGCCAACTACCGGGGGATGCCGGTGCGGCCCGGCTCGATGGGCCGTCCCGTTCCGGGGTGGACCGTGGACGTCGTCGATGACGCCGGCGGCCCGGTGGAGGCCGGAGCGGTCGGCAACGTCGTCGTCGTCGTGCCCGACGGCGGGCGCCAGGTTGGCCTGTTCCCGGGCTACTTCGAGAACCCGGAGGCGACCGCGGCGGTCTTCCGCGGCCCGCACTACTTCACCGGGGACAAGGCGGCCAAGGATGAGGACGGCTACTTCTGGTTCGAGGGGCGCAACGACGACGTGATCACTTCGAGCGCCTACCGGATCGGTCCGTTCGAGGTGGAGTCGGCCCTCGTCGCCCACCCCGCCGTGATGGAGGCGGCGGTGATCGGCCGGCCCGACGCCGAGCGGACGGAGATCGTCGTCGGCGTCTGCATCCTCGCTCCCGGCCATGCGCCGAGCCCCGCCCTGGCCGCCGAGCTGCAGGAGTTCGTCAAGACCCAGACGGCGCCGTACAAGTATCCGCGGGAGGTTCACTTCGTCGACGCGCTCCCCAAGACGATCAGCGGCAAGATCCGCCGCGGGGAGTTGCGCGGCTGGCTCGCGGACGGTCGGCTGCCGCGCCCGGGCGCGGGCGGGTAGGGGACGGGCGGGCGGGCGGGTAGGCGGGTAGGCGGGTAGGCGGGCGGGCGGGTAGGCGGGCGGTGGGGTTCGGGCCAGAAATCCCCCCCATCACCACACTTGCATGGTAGTGTCGGGAAGGTGGAGATCAGCCGTTCAGCTCGCGTCTCAGGTGGCTCCACCCGCCAGCAGGCCTACCAGGTCCTGCGGGGCCTGATTGAGACGGTCCAGTTCCCTCCCGGACAGCGGCTGTCCGAGAACGAGCTCGCCGAGCGACTCGGGGTGAGTCGCACTCCGATCCGGGAGGCGCTGCTCGGCCTCCGGGATGATCGACTCGTCGAGATCGTGCCGCAGCTGGGCACCTTCGTCGCCCATATCACCCGCGCGGCGCTTGAGGACGCGCAGTTCATTCGCGTCTCACTCGAGTGTGCGGCCGTCGCCGACGCGGCGCGGCGGGCCGAGCCGGCGGCGGTCGGGGAGCTCGAGGACCTCGTCGCGCGTCAGGCGGAGGCCTGCCGGGGAGACGTCGACCGCTTCTACCCGCTCGACGACGAGTTCCACCGCCGGCTCTGCTCGCTCGGTGGCCGTGCGGTCGCGTGGTCGATCAGCCAGCGGGCGAGCGGCCATCTCAACCGCGTGCGCCGCCTCAGCCTGCCCGTCCCCGACTACCTCGCCGAGATGGTCGCCCAGCACCGGGCGGTACTCGCGGCGGTCGCCGAGCAAGACCCCGGCGTCGCGGAGTCGCAGTTGCGCCTCCACCTCTCCCGGGTACTCACCGGACTTGGTGAGATCGCCCACACCCACCCTGAGTACTTCGCCGACGACCGGGACCGCAACTGGGCGTCGACCCTGTCCCCTCCGCACGATCCAAGGAGCCGTTGAATGACGACACTGGCCGGGTTTGCCGTTGCCCGCCGACCGCGGTCCCTGCCGCGCCAGAACCCGGGCCGCCGGGCCCGCGCCTTCTCCAAGCAGCAGATCATCGACGCGATCCACGCCTGGCAGACCGAGCACGAAGAGTGCCCGAAGATGATCGACTGGGAGCCCGCCCGGGCCCGCCGGCTCGGGCAGGAGTGGCGGGCGGAACGGTTCGAGCGCGGGCACTGGCCGAGCGCGAAGGTCGTCTGCGGACAGTTCGGCAGCTTCAACGCGGCGATCAGCGCCGCCGGACTGACGCCCCAGCGCACCCCGTCCCGCCAGCGTCCGAACCTGTCGGGCCCCGAGGCGATCATCACCGCCTTTCTCGAGTGGACGCGGCGCTACGGTGACGTCCCGACCATGGCCGACTGGGATCCCTCGCGGGCGCGCCGGCTCGGGCAGGAGTGGCGCACCGCGCGCTACCACCAGGACGACTGGCCGAGCGCGGCGTCCGTGCGCTTCCACTTCGGCACGTTCGCCAAGGCGGCGGAGGCGGCCGGTCTCATCCCCCGTTCCCCCGGGGTCCATCACGATGCGCGCCAGGCCGAGCGTCTCTCCAACCGGCTCGCCGCCTCCCGGGCGAGTCGTCCGCCGGCGTCGGGCCCCGAGCAGCTTGCCGCCCAGGTCCGCGCGGTCGCCCACGCGCGGGGAAGCCAGGATCCGGTGGCTGTCCACGCCGCCCTGGTCGACCTCGCCGGCACCGCGCTCGCGTGGGCGGAGGCCTTCAGCGCCGAGTGAGGTGACGCACGCGAGCGGACCTGCCCCGGCGGTCAGGCGGCGGGACCTGCCCCGGCGCGAACGGCCGCCCGCACCTGCGCGCGAATGACCTCCCGCGCGGCCCGGGCCTCGGCGACCGGGGTGAGCGGGTAGACGTGCACGAGCCCGGGCCGCTCGTGGTAGTCGACCCTCACCCCGGCCGCGAGCGCCCGCTCGTGCAGGCGCGCCGCGTCCGGGGAGAGCAGGTCGCGGGTCCCGGTGAACACGGTGATCGGCCCGAGACCGGCGAGTTCACCCCACAGCGGACTGACGAGCGGATCGTCGAGGGCCAGCTCACCGCGCCAGTATTCGCGGACGACGCGGATGCCCGGCTGGCCGAGCCACGGGTCGGTCGCTTCCACCTCCGGGATCCGGGGGTGAGACAGGGTGGCGTCAAGTGCGGGTGAGATGAGGATCGTGCGGGCGGCGGTCCGCTGGTGCCGGTCACGCAGCTCGAGCGCGGCCGACAGGGCGATCTGGCCGCCGGCGGAGTCGCCGGCGAGACAGACGGGGCCGGCCCCGGCGTGGGCGGCGGCGAGCGCGGCGACCTGCGGGACGACCTCGGCGGCCGTGCCGAACGGGATGAGCGGGTAGATCGGGACGAGCACCGTCGTCGCGGCCGCCTCGGCGATCTCGGCACACAGCCGCCAGTGCTGGGAGACGATCTCACTGACCCAGCCGCCCCCGTGGGTGTAGACGACGACGCCGGCGGGGCGGTGGCGGCGCGGGGTGAGCCGGTAGAGCGGCCACCCCCGCCAGCGCTCCGCGCTCACCTCCACGTCCGTGCCGAGCCGGCGCGGCGGGCCATAGGCCACCGGGTGCAGCGCCCGGTCGGCGACGTAGCGCTCGGCGGCGGCCCCATCCACCCAGATGCGGTTGCGTCGAGTGAGGCGCAGAGCGCCGATCAGCACGCGGTTGGACACGGTCGGCATACCGGCTCAGAGGAGATGGCCGACGCGCCAGGCCAATCCGGGTGCTCGCGCGCTCGCGGTGGCCCGGACCGGCGTGGCGGGGTCCTCGCCGACGGGCAGCGGGAGCGGACCGGCGAGGCTGAGGGTGCCGACTCTCTCGCCGGCGTGGACGGCCTGGCCGAGCCGGCGGGCACGGACGCGGAGCCGCTCGGTCAACCCCGGCCACCCGATCGCCGACAGCGCCCGTGCGGTCACACCCGTCACCCGGGTGCCCGCGGCGGTCGTCGCGACGAGCACCCTGTGGTGGGCGGGGACGACGGTCCGGACCGCGAGCCGGATGGCCACCGAGTGAACGAGGGCCTGGGCGGCCGCGCCCGCCGCGTCGAGGATCGTCGTCGTGTTCTGACCGACCCCCTGGCCGAGGACGACGCCGACGACCGGCACCGACCGGCCGCCGACCCGGAGGTCCTTGACAAAGGCGAGGCATCCCTCCGCCGCCCCGTCCGAGCCGGTCTTGCCGTCATACCCCTCACTGATCAACGGGTCGTAGTTGGTGACCGTCCCGGCCACCGGGAGGGTCACCGCGGCGGTCGAGATGATCGCCCGGAAGGTGGGGAAGCGCAGCGCCGCCAGGAACACCCGGAGCTGGTCGGCGGCGGTGGAGACGGTGCTGGTGGCGAACCCGCTCGGGTCCGTGTAGCGGGTGTGGTCCATGCCGAGGGAGCGAGCGGTCGTGTTCATCTCAGCGAGGAAGCGGTCGAGGCTGCCCGCCTCATAGACGGCGAGGATCCGGGCGATGTTGTTCCCTGACGGGATCAGCAGGCCCTCCAGCAACTGGCGTTCGCTGAGGCGTTCGCCGGCGGCGACGGGCAGCACCGACTGGTCCTGGCGGAGATCGACGGCTTCCGCGCGCGCCTCCGCCCGGGTGATCGTGAGGGTGAACCCGGCGCGTCCGGGCGCAAGGGGAAAGTGCTCGAGGGTGAGGTAGGCGGTCATCACCTTGGCGACGCTCGCGATCGGACGCGGTCGGACATCGCTCGAGGTGCCGAGGGAGCCGATCCCCGGGACCGTCAGCGCCGCCTCCCCGGTGGCCGGCCAGTCAGGACGCGGAGGCGGTCCGGGGATCCGGACACCTCCGGGGATCGCGGTACTGACGCGGGCATCGGGCGGCGTCACGGTGATCAGCCGGACGAGCACGAGCGCGAGCAGGAGGACGAGCGCCATCCGCACCGGGGCCCGCACCCCGCCGAACCGCGATCGCGAGCGGTCGCGTGTGCGGCCGCCGGTGAGGGCGAGGCGGGCCGGGGCCGAGGCACCGGAGGAGGCGGCCGGGGAGAGCCGGACCGTTGCGAGCCAGGAGGGACGGTTCACCGCAGCCGAAATGGTAGGGAACCGACGGCTCGGGCCCCGTCCGCGTACCGAATCGAGGGTGAGAACGCCACCCCGTCTCCTTCGACGCCGGAGCGCAGATTCCCGCCCCGCCGCCCCCACCCGCGTCGACCTCAGCCGCCGCTGAGGTCGACGCTGAGGAAGGACGGGTCGGCCGCGCTGCGGTGGATCGTGTAGATCCCGCCGACCATCTGCGAGAGATCCTGGGGGATCGGCAGCAGGTGGGGGGTGTCGACGCTGGAGATGGTCAGACGCAGCCGGTCCCCGGGGGCGATCGTGATCAGGGTCGGGAAGATCTCGACCTGATACTGGGTCACCTGGCCGGGGACGACCGGGGCGCTCGAGGCACGGGTGTAGGGGTGGTAGGGGAGCAGGGTGATGCCGTGCGAGACCCATGAGCGGGCGGCGTCGACGGCGCGCAGACGCCCGTCGAGGGCGCCCTCGGTGATCGGGAACGCGCTCCCGTCCGGGGTGACCTCCTCCAGTTCGGCGACGAGCTCGGTGTCGGTGCTCGTCGCGCTGAGGTCGATCGTCGCGTCGGCCGGGCCTGACAGGGTCGTGGCCCGGCTGAAGGGCGCCGTCGTGTAGGAGACCTGGGTGGGCAGCAGCGTCGAGGGCGCGTCGTTGGTGACGCACGGGGCGAGCACACCGGCCTCCGCGGCCGGGATCGAGACCGCCCCCATCGACCACTGGTCGATCGATCGTCCACAGATCGACCCGGCCGGGCTCCACGCCAGCGTGTCGGTGGTCGCGACCGCCGGCGGCGGCGCGCTTGAGAGCGTGTTCCCGGCACCGAGGTAGAGCCGGGTCGGGGTTGCGCCGGTGAATGGGAAGTGGGCGGTCTCGTCAAAGGCGCCGGTCCCGAGGTCGTAGTAGTGCAGCGGGGTGCGCGTGGCGGCCATCCCCGTGTGCTCGTGCTTGAGCCACGTGTCGAACCATTCGAGCTCGAGCGGGTCGACGTCGACGCTCGAGGCGTTGAGGTGCTCCCACGGCCCGACGATCAGCTGGTAGCGACCGGTCGTCGGCTGGTTCGGCGCCATCGGCGCGTTCATCGGCCGGTGGGCCCAGACGTTCTGCAGCGCCGCATAGTCGAGCGGCTCGCCGTGCTGGAAGATGTCGAACTCGCCGCCGATGATGTAGGCGGGGATCTGGTTGTGGACGACGTTGGCGAGCGTCGTCTCGGGGGAGCGGACCTTCCAGTAGGACTCGTCGTAGGCCTGGCTGCCGCCCCCGAGGATGCCCGCGGTGAGGCTTGCGTCGTAGGCGAGCACGCTCGTGGAGTGTTCGGTCTCGAGCGTGAGCAGCTGGGCGAGCAGGCCGGTGTCAGAGAGACTGTCGACGATCGGGTTGGTCTGGTTGAGCGTCGTCGTGAGCCCGAGGTAGGCGAGGCTGAACTCGGCGTCGAGCAGCCCGCCCATGAACGACGTGTCGCGGTAGATGTCGTTGGCGGGGACCATCGGGAAGATCGCCTTCAACGGCGAGTGGGGTCCGACCGCGCCGGCGAGCAGCAGCTGATCGATCCCGAGATACGACGGCCCGTAGGTGCCGACCTGACCGTCGGCGTGGGGCAGCTTCGCCGCCCAGTGGAGCACGCGAATCGCGTCCTGGGTCTGGATCGGGTCGAACAGGCCGAAGCTTCCGCCCGAGTCGCCGGTGCCACGGACGTCCTCGACGACCTCGATGTAGCCGCGCTGGACGAGGTAGTTGTCCGCCCCGCCGGTCGGGCTGCTGCCACCGGGCGCGGTGGCCGACCCGGGCGCGCTCGATCCGCCCTGCCCCTTGCCGTACGGGGTCATCGTCATCAGCACCGGAAAGGGACCGGGGGCCGGCTGGCCGTCGGCGAGAGTCGGGTAGATCTCGTTGACGCGGATGATCGTTCCGCCCGCGCCGAGCACCGGGATGTCGTTGCGCGAGGCGGTTCCGTAGATCGCCGGCTCGGGCTTCCAGGTGCTGTGGGGCGCCGCACTCGCCGCCAGCACGCTGGCAGGAAGCTGCGGGGTGAGGCCGGTGAGCGAACTCGGCGCCGACTCGACCGCCGGCGCGCCCGGCGGCGGAGGCGGCACCGTTGCGAGCGCCGATCCGACCGGCCCGAGCGCCAGGGCAGACAGCGTGGCCGTCACGGCCGCCGCGAACCGAAGGATTGACACGCCGGCTTGGCGCCGACGATTGACCCACTGCATGTGACCCGCCTCCTCTGCTCAGATTCCCTTCACACCGCCACCGAACAGGGTGGAGCGAGCCTCCCGCGGCCCCGGCGTCCTGCCGCAGGCTACAGGACCGTCACGATTACGCCAAGGCCGATCAGCGCACCGCCCGGCCCGCCCGTCCCGTAGGCTTGAGGGCGAGGAGATATGAGAGATCGCTGGGTTGGCCTGCAGGCAGACGTGGACGCCCGCGGCTGGGCGCGGGTGCTGCGCCGGGCGCATGAGATCGCCGTCGCCTCCGGCCGGGCCCCCTCCGTCGTTCGGGAGGTGATCGCCCAGTCCTGGCAGCGCTGCACCGACGAGGGGGTCGACCCGGGCGGACCGGGGGTGCCTCAGGTGCTCGAGCCGGATGAGGCGCGAGAGCGCTGGGCCGCCCACCCGCTCTCCCGCGCGACCGGGATCCTCCAGGGGGTGCTCGGCCAGCTTCTCTACGACGCTCGCCACATCGTCGTCGTCAGCGACGCCGACGGCTGCCTGCTGTGGTCTGACGGCCACCCGGACGTGCTCGCCGCCTCCGAGAAGATCCAGTTCTCCCCCGGGCACGCCTGGAGTGAGGCGGCGGCGGGGACGAACGCGGTCGGGACCGCGCTGGCGGCCGACCACGCCGTCCAGGTCTTCTCCGCCGAGCATTACCGGGCGGAGATCCACCCGTGGCAGTGCTCGGGGGCGCCGGTGCACGACCCCGACACCGGCCGGGTGCTCGGGGTCATCGACGTCACAGGCAGCTACCGGACCGCCCACCCGCACAACCTCTCTCTCGTCCAGACCGCCGCCCAGCTCGTCGAGAGCCATCTGCGGATGGAGATGCTCGCCCGCGACAACCGGATCCTCGAGCGGTTCGTCCAGCACACCGCCCGCTACGGCGGCCCGGCCGCCGCCCTCAGCCCGTCCGGTCGCGTGATCGCAGCGACCCCGACCGCGTGGGCCGCCGGCCGTCTCCCCGTGGAGGCGTCGGCGCTCGCGGCCGTGCTCGATGGCGATCCCGAGCTGTCGCTGCACCCGCTCGGGGAGGGTCGCCTGCTGGTGCCGAGCCGGCCACTCGGCCGGCGTGCGCCGACCCCGAGCTTTCGCATCGGCCTGCTCGGGACCGCCCGGGCGACCTTCACCGACCCGGGGGGCACCCACCATCTCAGCCTCCGCCACAGCGAGATCGTCACCCTGCTCGCCCTCCATCCGGCCGGCCTATCCGCCCGTGACCTCGCCGCCCAGCTCTATGACGCCGAGGGTCACGAGGTGAGCGTCCGCGCCGAGCTGCACCGCCTCCGCGAGGCGCTCGGCCCGCTCCTGCTCACCCGCCCCTACCGGCTCAGCTCCGATGTGAGCGTCGACGTGTGCGAGCTCGAGGCCCTCCTCACCGAGGGCCGGCACGCCGAGGCGGTCTCCCTCGGCGTCGGCCCGCTGCTGCCCGGCTGCCAGCTCGGCGCGATCAGCCGCGCCCGCGCGCGCCTCGAGCGCCAGCTCGCGCTGCCGGCCGCCTCGGCCTGAGCGGTCACGCTCAGCGCGCGCGCCGCCGCGCCCGCCACCACCCGACGGTCGCGAGCACCGCGACAACGTACGGGAACGGGTCCCGCCTTACCCGCTTGAGCAGCACCGAGCCGATCAGGGAGAGGGCATCGACCTCACTGGCCGCCCCCGCTCCGGGCGCGGGTCCCGCCGCGGCGCTCGGCGTGCCGGCGCTGCCCGTGTCCGGCCCGCCCGCATCGCCCGTACCGGTTGCTTCGGTCGCGGTATCCACCGCCCCCCCGACGCCCGCCGTCGCCGTGGGCTCGCCACCCGCAGTGGCCCCGCCGCCCGCGACGTCCTCCCCCGCGGCCAGCGAGGCCTGCAACTGGTCGGCGAACTGGCGCAGCAGCTTCTCGGAGATGTCCTCGATCATCCCGCCGCGACCGAAGCGGGCGAGCCGGCCGGTGATCCGGTAGTCGGTGTCGACGGCGACGGTGCTGACCCCCGGCCGTGTCTCGGTGACGGTCGAGATGATCGTCGCCTCCGCCCCGCCCTGTCCGCGCCGGTCGGTGCCCTGGGCGTGCATCGTCGCGCGGTGGGCGGCCTCATCGAGCTCGCGCATCTCCAGACGGCCGGTGTAGGCGGCAGACGTCGGCCCGATCTTGACGGCGAAGCTGCCGTTGTAGGAGCCGTCGTCGTTGCGGCCGGTGACCGCCGCGCCGGGGAGGCAGGGGGCGATCCGCTCGACGTCGGTGAGCGCCGCCCACACCCGTTCGATCGGGGCCTGCACCTCAAAGGTCTGCTCGAGTTTCATCTCAGCTCCTCAGATCTTTAGTGGATCGGACCGGTGATGTTCGTCAGCGGACCGCCGTTGCGGCCGTGTCGGGCAGCGACGATCTGGGCGACGATGGAGAGCGCGGTCTCCTCCCGCTCCACCGCACCGAGGTCGAGGCCGAGCGGCGCGACGAGCCGGTCCACCTCGGGCTCGGTGAGGCCGGCGGCACGGAGGCGCTCGCGACGGGCGACCGTCGCCGTGCGCGACCCCATCGCCCCGACGAACCGGGCGGGAGAGCGCAGCGCGATCAACAGCGCCGCATCATCGAGCTTCGGGTCGTGGGTGAGCACGACGACGGAGGTGGACGGGTCGATCCCGCCGAGGCGCTCGATCGCCTCCTCAGGCCAGGCGGGGATCACCGCGTCGGCGTCCGGGAAGCGCCCGGGGTCGGCAAAGCGGGTGCGCGGGTCGACGACCGATGGCCGCAGACCGACCCGGCGGGCGAGCCGGCAGACCGCCTCGGTGATGTCCCCCGCACCGAACAGGAACAGGCGCGGGCCCGGTCCGACGACGTCGAAGAACAGCTCGCCGCGGCGCTCACTGACCCCACCCCACAGCAGCTCGCCCGCGACCGTCGCCGCGGCGGCGTCACGCTCGGGGGTGCCGAGGCTGCCGCCGACGACCCCGTCGGCGCCGACGAGCAGCTTGGCGCCGAGCCCGGGGCCGTCGATCACCGTCACCTCGACCGCGGGCTGACCGTCCCGGGCGAGGGATTCGAAGGGGCCCGGCTGGTAGGCCTCGACCCACACGTCGATCTCCCCGCCGCAGGGCAGCCCGACCGCCCAGCCGTCCGCGTCGGCGATCCCGAAGCTGACCAGCCGCGGCGCCGCGCCGGCGAGGATCTGCTCGGCGATCTCGGTGACCGCGCCCTCAACGCAGCCGCCCGACACCGACCCGGCGATCGCACCGGTCTCGGAGACGACGAGCTTGGCCCCGGGCGGGCGGGGGGCGGAGCGGCGGACCGTGAGCACCGTCGCGATCGCGCACCGCTCCCCGTTGCAGGCCAACCGGTCGAGCTCGACGAGTATCTCCTTCACAGCGCCTCCAGGGTGTCGGCCAGCCGCCGCAGCGAGTCCAGTGAGTGCCCCGCCAGCAGCGTATCGACGTGGGGCATCGCGGCCGCCATCCCGCGCGCGAGCGGAGCAAAGCGCGGGTCGGCCGCGAGCGGGTTGAGCCAGATGAGCCGGTGGGCACTGCGGCGCAGGCGGGCGATCTCGGCGCCAAGACGTTCGGGCTCACCCCGGTCCCAGCCGTCGGAGAGGATGATCACGGCGGCCCCGCGGCCGACGCGGCGGCCGTGGCGGCGGTTGAGCTCCCCGAGCGCCTCCCCGATCCGGGTGCCGCCGCCGAAGTCCGGGGCGGACGCGGATGCGCGGGCGAGCGCGCGGACCGGGTCGCGCTCGGCGAGTTCGGCGGTGATCCGGGTCAGCTGGGTGCCGAAGGCGAACACCTCCACCCGGCGGTGCGCCTCGACGCAGGCGTGGGCGTAGTGGAGCAGCATCCGCGCGTACGGGGTCATCGAGCCGGACAGGTCGAGGACGAGCACGACCGGCCGCGGCCGCAGGGTCGGGGCCCGCCAGCACTGCAGCAGCGGCTCCCCGCCGGTGCGCAGCGAGGCGCGCACGGTCGCGGCCAGATCGGGGACCGCACCGCGGCGGCGGCTCGGGGCAAGCCGCCGGGA
Source organism: Conexibacter sp. DBS9H8 (assembly GCF_023330685.1). Classification (GTDB taxonomy): domain Bacteria; phylum Actinomycetota; class Thermoleophilia; order Solirubrobacterales; family Solirubrobacteraceae; genus Palsa-465. The sequence continues at coordinate 831,768 of NZ_CP097128.1, read as the reverse complement.
GCGCCGGCGCGGCGCCCGTCGGGCGAGGGCGACGATCAGCGGGCGGGCGAGCATCACCTCCCCGTCGCTGTACTGGGAGAAGTCCTTGGCGCCGAGCAGCTCACGGTCGCTGTAGGCGGCCGGGACCGGCTCGGCCGCCCCGGGCGCCCCGGCGACCCCCGGCGCGGGCATCCCCGCCCGCGGGAGCACCTCCTTGACGACGCCGCCGAGGGCGTCCAGGAGCGGCTCTGCGTCCCCGCCGGCACCGAACACCGCGGCGAAGGCCGCCTCGAACCGGTCGAGGTCGGCCCGCTGGGCGCAGAGGACCGCCCGGAGGGTGAGCCGCGCATCCTCCCGGCACGGGTCCGCGAGGGCGGCGAGGGCGCGCTCGGCGGTGATCAGCTCCCCGACCCCGACGCGGGCACCGAGTGCGCGCATCCGCGCCGACAGCTCCGCCAGCCGCTCCCCGGGGGCGTCGAGCAGCGCGCTGGGGCCTGGATCAGACACCGGCGCCTCCGGGCCCGCCGCTGCGATCGTCCTCAGACACCCGCGAGCACCCCCGAGGCCCGGACCCGGCGGAGATCCTCATGCACCTTGAGCACGGCGCCGAGGGTGTCCTCGAGGTCGCCGTCGGGTCCGAGGGCGAGCAGCGCCCGCGCCCACACGAGCGTCTCCCCGACCCCGGGGAGCTTGTACAGCTCCGGGTCGGCGCGCAGGCGAGTGACCGCCTCCAGCACCCGTTCGATGATCGCGGCGGGCGCCTCGGGCACCCGGGCGGCGAGGATCGCCCGCTCCCGCTCCCGGTCGGGGTAGTCGATCCAGTGGTAGAGGCAGCGGCGCTTGAGCGCGTCGTGAAGCTCCCGGGTGCGGTTGGAGGTGAGGATGACGAGCGGCCGGGAGCGGGCGCTGACGGTCCCCAGCTCGGGGATGCTCACCGCGAAGTCAGAGAGGAACTCGAGCAAGAACGCCTCGAAGGCGTCATCGGCCCGGTCGATCTCATCGATCAGCAGCACCGCCGGCTCCTCACTCTCCAAGGCGGAGAGCAGCGGCCGGGTGATCAGGTAGCGGCGGTCATACAGGCGCCCCTCATCCACCCCGTCCCCGGCCGCCCGGAGGGCGAGAAGCTGGCGGGGGTAGTCCCACTCGTAGAGGGCGTGATGAAGGTCGATCCCCTCGTGACACTGGAGGCGGATCAGCGCAGCGCCGGTGGCGCTCGCAAGCGCCCGGGCGACCTCGGTCTTGCCGACCCCGGCCTCCCCCTCCAGCAGCAGCGGCTGGCCGAGGGTGACCGCGAGGGCGAGGCTGATCTCCAGCGCCCGGTCCGACACGTACCCGGCGGAGGCGAGCACGGCGCTCGCCTCCGCCGCACAGCTGATCTGCGCGAGCCTCACGCCGGCGCGAGCGCGGCCACCAGCGCCCGCTCACACAGGACCCGAGCGAGGTGACACTTGTAGTCGGCGTCCGCGTCGAGGTCGGCGGGCGGGTCGGTCCCCTCGGCCGCCCGCTGGGCGGCGGCGGCAACCGCCTCGGCGGTCGCGGGCTGGCCGCGGAGGGCGGCCTCGACCGCCCCGGCCCGCAGCGGAGTCGACGCCATGTTCGTCAGCGCGACCCGCACGTCGACGCAGGCGCCGTCGAGCACCTTGACGGCGGCGGCGACGGCGACGACCGCCCAGTCCTCGGCTCGGCGATGGAACTTCTCATAGCCGAACCCGTAGCCGTCCATCGCCGGGACCCGCACCTCACAGAGCATCTCGTCGGGGGCGAGCGCGGTCTCCATGTAGTCGGAGAAGAACGCCGAGGCCGCGATCGTCCGCTCCCCGTCGGGCCCGTGGGCGACGACGCTGCCGTCGAGGGCGAGCACGGCCGCGGGCAGGTCCGAGGCCGGGTCGCCGTGGGCGAGGGAGCCGCCGATCGTGCCGCGGTTGCGGACCTGCGGGTCGGCGATCGTCGCCGCCACCCGGTTGAGCAGCCCGACGTCACTGGCCGCCAGCCGCGCGTGCGGGGTGAGCGCGCCGATCCGCCACTGGGCGCCGTCACGCTCGATCCCCGCCAGCCCGGGGACCCCGCTGATGTCGATCAGCCGGCTCGGGGCGGCCAGGCGCAGCTTCATCAGCGGCACGAGCGAGTGGCCGCCGGCGAGCAGCTTGGCGTCCTCCCCGCCGGCCTGGAGCGCCGCCACCGCGTCCGCGACGCTGCTGACCCGCTGATAGTCGAACTCTGCGGTGATCATCGCGCCTGTGCCTCCTGGATCGTCCGCCACACCCGCATCGGGGTGAGCGGCATGTTGATGTAGTCGACCCCGAGCGGCGCGAGCGCGTCGATGACCGCGTTGGTCACCGCCGGGGTGGCGGCGATCGTCCCCGCCTCCCCGACGCCCTTGACGCCCATCGAGTTGGACGGCGACGGGGTGATCGTGTGGTCGAGTTCGAAGTTCGGCAGCTCGGCCGCGGTCGGCAGCGCGTAGTTGACGAAGCTGCCGGTGACGAGCTGGCCGTCGTCGTCGTAGACGACGTGCTCATACAGCGCCTGGCCGATCCCGTAGGCGATCCCGCCGTGCACCTGCCCGGCGATCAGCAGCGGGTTGACCGGGTTGCCGCAGTCGTCGACGGCGACGTAGCGGACGACGTTGACCTTGCCGGTCGCCGTGTCGACGTCAACGATGCAGGCGTGCGCGCCGAAGGGGAAGACGAAGTTCTCCGGGTCGTTGAAGGTCGTCTCCTCCAACCCGGGTTCCATCCCCTCCGGGACCGCGCCGATGTAGGCGATCCCGGCGACCTCGGCGAGGGTCATCCCCTTCTCCGGGGAGCCCTTGACCGAGAACTTCCCGCCGGACACCTCAATGTCCTCGGGGGCGGCCTCGAGTTCGGCGGCGACGATCTTCGCCGCCTTGGCGACGACCTTGTCGGTCGCCTTGGCAACCGCCTCACCGCCGTTGGCGAGGCTGCGCGAGCCGTAGGTCCCGCGACCCTCCGGGCCGGTGCCGGTGTCGCCGTGGATCACCTCGACGACACTCGGGTCGACCCCGAGCCGGTCCGCGACGATCTGGGCAAACGCGGTCTCGAGACCCTGGCCGTGCGGGGAGGTACCGGTGTAGACGGTGACCGCCCCGGTGTTGTGCACCCGGACCATCGCCGACTCCCACAGGCCGGCGCCGACCCCGACCCCGGCCGGGCCGGTGATCCGGCTCGGGGCGAGGCCGCAGATCTCCGTGTAGGTGGAGAAGCCGATCCCGCGGTAGATCCCCTGCTCGCGCAGCTGGGCCTGTTCGGCTCTGAAGGCGTCGACGTCAACGTGCTCGAGCAGCTTGTCGAGGCTGGCGACATAGTCGCCGGAGTCGTAGATGACCCCGGTGGCGACGGCGGCGGGGAAGTCCTCCTTGGGGATGAAGTTGCGCCGGCGAAGGTCGAGCCGGTCGATCCCGAGCTCGCGGGCCATCTGGTCCATCATCACCTCGATCATGTGCGTCGCCTCCGGGCGACCGGCCCCGCGGATCGCGTCGGTCGGGCACTTGTTCGTGAACACGCCGGTGATCTCGGTGGTGACGGCTCCGATCTTGTAACAGCCGCCCATCACGAACGCCCCGAGGGACGGGATCAGCGGGGTCAACAGCATGTTGTAGGCGCCGAGGTCGGCGAGGATCTTCACGTGGTAGGCGGTGATCTGCCCGTCCCGGGTCGCGCCCATCCGCACGGTCGCGATCTGGTCGCGGCCCTGGTGGGTGACGCTCATGTTCTCCGAGCGCGTCTCGATCCACTTCACCGGCCGTCCGAGGGCGCGGGAGGCCCAGCAGGCGACGATCTCCTCACCGTAGACCTGCAGCTTGGCGCCGAAGCCGCCGCCGACCTCCGGCGCGATCACCCGCACCTTCTCCTCGCTGAGGCCGAGCAGCAGCGCGACGAACAGGCGGACGAAGTGGGGCACCTGCGTGCTCGTGTGCAGGGTGAGCGCGCCGGCGCGGTAGTCGGCGAGCACGCCGCGCGGTTCGATTGGCGCCCCGGCGATCCGGTGGTTGATCACCCGCCGCTGGATCGTCACGTCGGCGGCGGCGAACCCGGCCTCGAGATCCCCGCCGGCGAGCGTCCAGGAGTGCACCTGGTTGGTCCCCAGCTCGGGGTGGACGTACGGGGCGCCGGCGATCGCCTGCTCGGGGTCGATGGCGACGGGAAGCGGCTCGTAGGCGACGATCACGTCCTCCGCCGCGTCAACGACGGCGTAGCGGTCCTCCCCGAGCACGACGGCGACGGGGTCGCCGACGTGCTTGACGCTGCCGCGGGCGAGCGGCCAGTGCGGCGGGTTGTTCACCTCGACCCCGGGGGGCGCCCAGGCCATCGGCAGCGGGCCGGCGAGGTCGGCCATGTCCTCTCCGGTGAGCACGGCGTGGATGCCGGGCCGGGCCGTGGCCGCGCTCGTGTCGATCGAGACGATGCTCGCGTGCGCCTCGGGGGAGCGGACGAACGCCGCCCACAGGGTCCCCGGAAGGGAGATGTCGTCGACGTACCGGGCCCGGCCGGTGATCAGGCGCGGATCCTCCTTGCGCCGCAGCGGCCGGCCGACGTGCGGCTCAGCGGTCGCGCTCATGACGCCACCGGCGCGCCGGCGCCCGCCTCAGCGGCGCTGAGGACGGCCTTGACGATGTTGTGATATCCGGTGCAGCGGCAGAGGTTGCCGTCGAGGGCGTGGCGGACCTCCGCCTCGCTCGGATGCGCGTTCTCGGCGAGCAGCGCCGCGCTCGCCATGATCATCCCGGGCGTGCAGTAGCCGCACTGGAGCCCGTGGTCGTTCCAGAACGCCTCCTGGAGCGGGTGGAGGTTCCCCTCTCCGCCGAGCCCCTCGATCGTCGTCACCGCGCTCCCCTCCGCCTGGACGGCGAGGATCGTGCACGACTTCACAGCATCACCGTTGAGGTGCACCGTGCAGGCCCCGCAGTTGGAGGTGTCACAGCCGACGTGGGTGCCCGTCAGGCCGAGGTCGTCACGCAACGCGTGGACGAGCAGCCGCCGCGGCTCGACCTCCAGCTCATGCTCCACGCCATTGACGGTGAGGTGCACCGTCACAGAACCGCTCATGGGATCTCTGTCCTCTCTCTCCACCGACGTCAGGTCATCCCAGCATCCCCGCCCGGCGCCCGGGGCGCAAGTCCCCGGTCGCGGGTTGCATCAACGTTGCAGTCCGTCCGCGAGCGGAGGGGCCGGCGCCGTGACCACGGCCGGGCCCGCGCGTGGCCCGTGTCAGTAGGCGCGAGGCGACAGCCGGGCCCAGCGCCGGCGGATCGTGCGACGCAGCGGCAGGTGCGCGGAGGAGTCGCCGACCGCGATCCCGTAGCGGCCCGGCGTGACGATCCACGTCCGCCGGCGGTCTGACCAGTGGGCGAAGCTGACCGGGGTGAGCCGGAGGGTCACCGTCTGGGACTGTCCCGGGTCGAGGAACACGCGACGAAAGCCCTTGAGCTGCTCGGGGGGCTCACCCGTGTTGGCCGGATCGTGGACGTAGAGCTGGACGACCTCGGCGCCCGGGCGCGTGCCGGTGTTGGTGACCGCGAGGCTGACCGTCGCGGCGTCGGACCGTCGCCGGGTGCGAACCACGAGATGCGACAGGCCGAAGGTCGTGTAGGAGAGGCCGTACCCGAACGGGAACTGCGGGCGGACGTGGTGGGCCTGGTACCAGCGGTAGCCGACGAAGATCCCCTCCGAGTAGGCCGAGTGCGGTCCGAGCGGGTCGCCGGGGCGGTCGACGCCCGGCCACTGGGCGGCGGTCTGGATCGGCTGGGCCGCCTGGCTCGCCGGCCAGGTCTCCGTCAGGTGGCCGGACGGATCGACGTCTCCGTAGAGGAGGCTCGCGAGCGCGACGCCGTCCTGCTGGCCGGGGTAGAAGGCCTCCAGCAGCGCCTTGGCGCCCGCCAGCCACGGCATCAGGACCGGCTCGCCCGTGTCGAGCACGACGATCGTGTTCGGGTTGGCCGCCTCGACGGCGGAGACGAGCGCGTCGGGGGCGACCGTCGGCGGGACGCAGACGCCGATCAGGGTGCAGGTGTCCCCGTTGAAGCTGAGGTTCGGCTCGTCGACACCCTCCGATTCGGAGTTGCCGACGACGACGATCGCGACCGAGGCGGTCCGGGCGACCGTCTCGGCGTCCAGCAGCGACGAGCCGTCCGCGTAGAGAACGGTGTCCCCGGAGGCGGCGGCCCGCCGGGTGAGCGCGGTGAGCGGGCTGACGACCGCCGGGTTGGTCCCGAACTCCGGGACCCGCCCGGACCCTTCCGCGTTGTAGACGAGGTCGGCGCCCGCGGGGCCCGCATCCGTGCCGATCAGGGCGATCCGGCGGTCCGCCGCCGTCAGGGGCAGGATGCCGTCGGCGTTCTTGAACAGCACGCTGCCCTCCTCCGAGATCTGGCGGGCAAGGGCGATGTGGTCGGGGGTGGAGACGTCCGCGGCGTAGGCGGCCGGCTGGGCGGCCGGCGGATCGTTGACGACCCCGACGGCGAACTCGGCCCGGAGGATGCGCAGCACCATCGAGTCGAGGACGCGCATCGGCACCGCGCCGGACTGGACGGCGCGCTGCAGCGCCGCCCCGAAGTACGTGCCGGGGGAGACGTTCATCTCGATGTCGAGCCCGTTCAGCGCCGAGGGGACCGTCGAGTGGGTCGCCCCCCAGTCTGAGACGACAAACCCCGGGAAGCCGAACTGGTGCAGCAGGACGCCCTTGAGCGTCTCCGGGTTCTGGCACGCGTAGATCGAGTTGATCCGGTTGTAGGCGCACATCACGCCCATCGCCCCTCCCTGGTGGATGGCGACGTCGTACTGGGGGGCGTAGAGCTCCTCGAGCGTGCGCAGGGACAGGTCGGCGGAGTCGACCGGAGGGCCGGAGGCGCCGCGATCGGTCTCCTGGGAGTTGGCGATGAAGTGCTTGAGGGTGACGATCACATGCTGGGACTGGATGCCGCGCACCTCGGCGGCGCCGATCTGCCCGGACAGGTACGGGTCCTCACTCATGTACTCCCAGTTGCGCCCGTTCTCGGGGATCCGGTCGGTTTCGATGCCGGGGGCGAGCTGGACGTCGATGCCCTTGGCGTGAGCCTCGGCACCGAGCGCCTGCCCGAACGCGTAGTCGAGCTGGGGATCCCACGTGGAGGCCTGGACGATCGGGTCGGGAAAGGCGGTCGTGTTGATCTGCCCGTCTCCGACCCCCGCCCCGGCGTCATTGAAGACGAGGTCGGGCAGGCAGAGGGAGGGGATCCCGGCGAGGTAGCCGGCCGCCCCGTCATGGGCGTCGATCGGCAGCTGCTGGGCGGTGAGGGAGACCTTCTGTGCCAGGGTCATGTGGGCGAGCACCATCCGCGCGCGGGTCAGCGCACTGAGCGCCGGGTTCAGCCACGGGCAGGCCGGGGCGGCGGCGTGTGCGCCCTCCGCAGAGGCGAGCGGCAGCGCGGCGGCGGCGCGGCCGGGACCGCCCGCCCCGCCGAACATGAGCACCGCGCACGCGCCGAGCGCGACCGCCACTGTCGTCACGGCGCCGCGACGCCGCCCTGATCGATCCATCTCTCTCCTTTGGCCCGCGAGTGTAGGCCAGATCACCGGCCGCGGAGGGGAATCTGCCTGCGTAGATAGAGATCGGTCGGGGCGCCGCGGAGGTCGACGGGCGGCTCAAGCGGCGTCGCGGTGATCGTGCCCGGGACGTGCCGGAAGTGCGCGGCGAGCTGGCCGGCGAGCCAGGCCGGCGGCGCGAAGTCGAGGACGACCGCCTGGATGTGGTCTCGGATGAGCGCCCCGGCGAGGGAGCGGCGCAGCACCCGGGCGCCGCGCGGGGCTTGTGAGCGCAGCACCTCCTTGATCCCGTCGGCCTGGGCGAAGCTCCCTTTTCCGGCGAGCGTGCCATACCACGGGTGATCGAGGATGAGCACCGGACCGGGGCGGCCATCAGCTCCCGCCCGGCCCGCTCGTCCGCCGCGCTCGGCAGCGCGGCGGACGTGTCCGCGAGCAGGCTGCGGTACTGCAGGCCGATGAGGGCGACGGCGATCAGGGTGCCGGCGACGCCGGCGCGGCGGCGCAGCGCGGCGACGGCGATCCCCCCCAGGCCGGCGGCGGCCGCGTAGGCGGGGATCAGCACGTTGAGATAGCCGCCGCTGTGGACGCGGGAGAGCCAGGCGGTGGCGAGCAGCCCGCCGACGGCGCCGAGGTCATAGAGCCATCTCCCGAGCCGCTCCCGATCCGGGCGGCGGCGGCCGAGGGCGGGCAGGGCGGCGAGGCCGCCGAGCCCGAGCAGTCCCGTCAGCCAGTGCAGGTGGCTGAACAGGTCGACGCTCCAGAACTGCCAGCGCAACTGGGGGATGGTCGGCTGGCCGGCGAGCTCGGCGACGACGTAGTAGCGATACCACCCGTCGGTGGCGGCGTTGAAGGCGAGGGTGGAGACCCCCACGAGGAGACCGAGGACGAGCAGCGCCGACAGCGCCGCCCGCGGGCGCCAGGGGAGCAGGAGCAGCAGGGCCGGCACGACCGTCACCAAGCCGATCTGCTTGGTGAAGAACGCGAGGAATCCGAGGACGCCGACCCCCGCACCCGCCCACGCCGTCTCCATTCGGCGCCCCCGCCACAACGTCACGAGAGCGAGGGCGACGAACAGGGCGTCGAGGCGGGCGACGTCGAAGAACCAGCCGGTGAGGCTGTCGGTGGCGGCGAACAGGCCGGCGGCGAGCGCCCCCGCGACCCGGTCGCCGGTGACGTCACGGACGTAGACGCCGACGACGGCGATGGCGCCGAGGGAGGCGGTGAAGGAGATGAGACGCAGCGCGAGGAAGCCGTTGCCGATGATCGCGGCGACCGCCGCCCCGAGGTAGCTGTAGAGCGGGGTGTAGGTGAAGCCGACGTAGCGGAGGCTCGGCGGGGCATACAGCCCGCGCCCGTCGAGGACGCGCTGGACGAGCTCGACGGTGCCGCTCTCGAGCCAGTCGAGCTCGTAGGGGTAGCCGAGCCGCCGGCTCGCCAGCCCGACGCAGACGAGGACGGGGACGGCGGCGAGGGCGAGCGCGAGGGCGCGACTGAGCCTGACGCTCAGCCCGCGCCGGTCCGGCGCAGGGAGGCGAAGCATCGCTCGCCGCACCGCCAGCTCCGTTCGACGCTGAAGCCGGCCGCCCCGGCCAGGTCGGTGATGTGTCCCTCCGAGACCTGGGCCCAGGCGAACCAGCCGCTCGTGCGTCCGTCCGCCTCGATCCGGGCGCGGGTCGCCGTGCTCCGAACGGGGCGCGGATCGAGTTCGATGAGGACCTCACCGTCGCCGGCGAGCAGCTCGGCGAGGCGGCGCAGCAGCCGTTGGGGATCCCCGCCGATGCCGATGCTTCCGTCGAGCACGAGGGCCGTCGCCCACACCCCGGCGTGGGGGATCTCGCCGAAGATGTCGGCGACGGCCGCCTCAACTCCGCGAGCGCGGGCGAGCGCGACCGCGACCGGGCTGAGGTCGACCCCGAGCCCCGGGACGCCGACGTCCGCGAGGGCGCGCAGGTGGCGGCCCGGCCCGCAGCCGACATCGAGCACCGGTCCACGTACGCCCGCGAGCAGGCGCCGTTCGGCCGTGTCCGCGGCGGCGAGGTAGCGGGCGACCGGCAGCGCGGCCAGGTGGCCGTCACTGAAGCGGACCTGCAGGGGGACGGGCCCGCGCAGGGCCCGTTCGAACAGGTCGAGGGCGGCCTCCACGCTCAACGACTCGGTCCCGTCATCAACGCCCCGAGCACCGCGTCGAAGCAGGCGCCAAAGCGCGATCCGGGCGTCTCGGCGGCAACGGTCTCAGCGTCGGCGAAGGTGTCGACGTCACGCAGCCGGTCCTGGATCGAGACGGTCAGGCCGAGCGCGGCGAGGCGGTCGAGCTGGCGCGCACACGTCGTCGCCGTACTCATCGGAACGCCGGCAAAGGCCCCCGGCGCCGGCCTGGCCAGGCCGATGCACCAGTAGCCGCCGTCCTCGGTCGGTCCGATCACCGCGTCCGCCTGCGCGAGCGCGGCGAGGGCACGGTCGAGCTGGGCGCGGGTGACCTGGGGGGTGTCCATGCCGATCAGCAGCGCCGGCGAACCGACGTCGTCGAAGGCGGCCTGGAGACGTTCGCCGAGACCGCCGCCGCGCTGGGGCAGCGAGCGAACGCCGGGGACGAGCCACGGGTGCGGATCGCCGGCGAAGACGAGCACGCGGTCGGTCGCGGACGTTGCCCTCACCGTGGTGAGCGTGTCGGTGAGGGCGGCCCCGGCGAGGCGGGCGGCATCCTCGGGCCGGCAGGGAGGGCACAACCGGGTCTTGACCTGGCCGGGCAGCGGCTCCTTGGCCAGGACGATCAGCGTTGGGCTCACCACGCCGATTGAACGGATGAGTTCTTACGAAAGAGAAACAGCGGCCCGCGGGCCGCTGACAGGCCGCCGTGCACCTGACAGGCTCAGGCGCGATGCCCCCTCGACTGTCTGACATGTCGCCCCCACCCGGACCGTTCCGGCCGACGTTCTGGCGCAGCCCGCTGCGCTCCCCGCAGCTGACGGCGATCCTCGGCCTCGTCCTGCTCATCGGCCTGCCGGTCGTCGCGATCACCGGGCTGCTCTCCAACGACGCCTACCAGCCCGGACTGGGCGCCAACGCGCTCGGCCGCAACATCCACGGGCCGCTCGACATCTACCTGTTCGGGTGGCCGACCTCGCCGAGCTGGCTGTACGCGCTCACCCAGGGCGTCCACGTCTCACTCGGGCTCGCCCTCTTCCCGGTCGTGCTCGTCAAGCTGTGGTCGGTCATCCCGAAGCTGTTCGAGTGGCCGCCGGTGCGCAGCCCCGCCCACGTCCTCGAGCGCCTCAGCCTCGCCCTGCTCGTCGGCGGCGCGCTGTTCGAGTTCGCCACCGGCATCCTCGACATCCAGTACTGGTACGCCTTCCCGTTCTCCTTCCCCCAGGCCCACTACTACGGCGGCTGGGTGTTCATCGGCGCCCTCATCTTCCACGTCGGCGTGAAGTTCTCGACGATGCGCCGCTCGCTGGCGACCCGGGAGGAGCTCGCGGCCGTCGTCGGCCCGGGGGCCGCGCCCCGGCCGGAGCACCCGCTCGTCGCGCCCAACCCGAGCGCGCCGACGATGCCGCGGCGCGCCCTGTTCGGCGCCGTCGGGGCCGCCTCGGTGATCCTGCTCCTCCAGGGGGTCGGCGATTCACTCGGCGGACCGCTGCGCCCCCTCGCCTTCCTGCTCCCGCGCGGCGCCCACCGGTCCGGACCGCTCGGCTTCCAGGTCAACCGAACCTGGGCCCAGAGCGGCCTGTCGGCGGCCCGGCTGCTCGGGGCCGACTGGCGCCTGACGGTGAGTGGCCCGCGCTCGGTGACCCTCAGCCGCGCGGAGCTGCTCGCCCTCCCCCAGCACACCTACGACCTGCCGATCGCCTGCGTCGAGGGCTGGTCGACGACCCAGCGCTGGACCGGGGTGGCGCTCGCTGACCTGGCTGCCCTCACCGGCGCCCACGGCCGCCTCAGCGCCACCTCCGTGTCGGTCGCCCCGGGCACCTACGGGCAGGCGACGCTCGGCCACGAGGAGGTGGCCGACCCGCGCACCCTGCTCGCCCTCGCCGTCAATGGAGTGCCCCTCGACCTCGACCATGGCTTCCCCGCCCGGGTGATCGGCCCGGCGGTCCCGGGCGTGCACTGCACCAAGTGGGTGCGATCGATCCACTTCCAGCCGGAGCCGGCGTGAGGGCCCTGTGGCGCCGCTACGGCGCCGGCCCCGGGCATCTGCTCCTCAGCGCGGCGTGCCTGGCGATCGCCGCCGCGGCGGTGATCGGCTGGACCCAGCGCCCGGGGGATCTGATGTCGGTCCTCATCTGGTTCGCCGCCGCGGTCCTGTTGCACGACCTCGTCGCCCTGCCGCTCTACAGCCTGCTGGACCGCCACAGCATCGGGCGACTCCACCCCCACCTTGCCGTGTTCCTGCGCGTCCCCGCCCTCATCTCGGGACTCGTCCTGCTCGCCACCTTCCCGACCGTGCTCGGCTTCGGCGCCCACACGGCCGAGCAGCTGAGCGGGATCCGCGAACAGGGGTATCTGCTGCGCTGGCTTGTGCTCACCGCGGGGCTGTTCGCCCTCAGCGCCGTCCTCCGACTCTCGTCCAGGCGCGACACGAGCACACCGTAGAGTCTGGTCGTGGCCGTCATCGAGGCGCGAGGACTCGTCAAGGCCGTCGGGACGGGTCGTGCCGCCCGTCGGGTCCTCTCCGGCGTCAACCTGTCCGTCGACGCCGGTGAGGTCGTCGCCGTGCTCGGCCGCTCCGGCAGCGGCAAGTCGACCCTTCTGCACCTCCTCGGCGGCCTCGACCCTCCCGACGAGGGGGAGATCACGATCGCCGGGGAGCGGCTGACGGGCGCCCGCGCCCGCGCCCAGGACCGGATCCGGCTGGGTCACATCGGCTTCGTCTTCCAGCAGTTCCAGCTCATCGACGAGCTGAGCGGGCGCGAGAACGTGCTCGTTCCCACCCGCCTCCCCGGCGCCCCTGCCGGCGGGGTCCGCCGGGCTGAGGCGTTGATCGACGAGCTCGGCCTCCGTGCGGTCGCCGCGCACCGCCCCCACGAGCTCTCCGGGGGTGAGCAGCAGCGCTTTGCGATCGCCCGGGCGCTCGTCAACGACCCGGAGGTGATCCTCGCCGACGAGCCGACCGGCAGCCTCGACGCCGCCAACGGGGCGACCGTGCTCGAACTGCTGGCGCACATGACGGGCCGGGCGGTCCTGCTCGTCACCCACGAGCCGGAGGCGGCGGCGATCGCCGACCGCGTCCTCACCCTCGAGGACGGCGAGCTCGTCGGCGCAGGCGCGGGAGCGCAGCGGCGGTGAGCGCCACGCCGGGCGGCGGCTCCCGCGGGCGGCGCCGGCGCTTCGGCGACGCCCTGCGGATGCTTGCCCGCTCACCCCGGCGGGCGCTGTTCACCGCCGCTGGGGTCCTGCTTGCCGCCGCGATGCTGTCGGCCGCCGTCGTCATCACCGACGGGCTCGGCGGCGGCTTTGCCCGGGCGAGCGCGCGCGCCGACCTCGGCGACCTGATCATCCGCTTTGACCCGGAGAGCGCGCGGACCGTCGCCGCCAAGCTCGCCGCCCTGCCCGACGTCTCCGGCTTTGCGCTGCGCAGCGAGATCACGAGCGTCGGGGTCCGCTTCGGCGCCCACCGTTCCGGGACGGCGGTCGCCGAGGTCCTCGGACCGGGCCGGCGCCAGGGGTTCGCCGTCGTCGCCGGCCACCGCCTGCCGGCCGGCGGGGCGCCCGACGTCCTCGTCGAGACCGCCTGGGCCCAGGCGTGGGGGATCGCGATCGGGGACGAGCTGGACGTTCGCGGCCTCGGTCCCGAGCGGGTCGTCGGCTACGCCGAGGGGCCTGACGACGTCGGCTATCCCCTCGGCGCTCCCCGCTTCTACCTCACCCGCGCCCAGCTCGTCGCCCGCTTCGGCATCCCGACGGTCGGTCCGGTCAACTTCGCCGAGGTGTGGCTGCGCGACCCCCGGCTCGTCGATGAGGTGCTCGTCCAGGCGCGGGATGAGAGCTACGGGCTGCGCGGCCTGAAGTTCTCCACCCGCGCCGGCGTGCAGGTTCTCATCAGCCAGGCGGCGGGCCTCGTCATCGACCTGCTCGTCGCGCTGTCGGTGATCGCCCTCGTCACCGCGGCGGTGATGCTCGGCGCCGCCGCTCGCGCGGAGGTGCAGCGACGGCTGCGGTCGATCGGGATCCGCCGGGCGCTCGGGGCGGGCCGGTGGGCGCTGGCGGCCGGCCAGGGCCTGGAGGTGGCGCTCGTCGCGGTCCCGGCGGCGACGGTCGGGACGCTCGCCGGCTTTCTCGCCACCCATGGGGCGAGCGGACGTCTCCTGTCACTGCTCAACGAGCCGGCGCCCGGGGCCGGGCTGATCCTGCCGCTGCTCGGGTCCTGGGCCCTCAGCGTCGCCGTCCCGGTCCTCGGCGCCGCCTGGCCGGCCTGGCGGGTGACGCGCGGGCCGGTGATCGGCCTGCTGCGCGGCACCGACGTCGCCACCTCCCGGCCGCGGTTCCCCTGGCCTGCCCGTGGGGGCGGCGGCCTGACCGGGCTCGGCGTGCGACTCGTCGCCGCCCGCCCGGCCCGGCTCGTGGCAACCGTGGCGATGCTCGCCAGCTCGACCGCGTTCATCCTGTTGATGATCGCCCTCGCCGGAACGCTCAGCTCGCTGGAGACCGACCCCCAGGAGCTGGGCAAGCGCTATGAGCTCACTGCCGCCGCACCGGCGGCGGCAGCCGCCCGGATCGCCCGGCTGCCCGGGGTGGCCGCCGCCGAACCGCGTTATGAGCTGACCGCCGTCGATGCCTACGAGCTCGGGGAGCTCGTTGACGTCGTCGCCTACCCCCGCCAGCTCAGTCGCTTTGAGGCGCCACCGCTCGCCGCTGGCCGGCGCCCCCATGGCGCCGATCAGGCGGAGGTCGGGGTCGGGCTCGCCGACGCGCTCGGGCTCGCCCCGGGCTCGGCGCTGCTGCTGGAGCTTCCCTCTGGCCGTCAACTTGACCTGCGGGTCTCCGGCACCGTCAACTCACTCGCCTATGAGGGGCTCGTCGCCTACCTGCCGGCCGCGGTCCTGCTGCGCGCCGACCCGGCCGCCCCCGAGCAGATCGCCGTGCTGCTGGCCCCGCGTGCGTCGACGGCCACCGTGTCGGCGGAGATGCGCCGGATCGGGTTTCCGCCCACCCTCACCGCCGGCGCGGTCGCCCGCGGCGCGCCGCTCGTGGCGGTCCTCACGACGATCCTCCGCGCCGTCGCCGTCCTCGACGGGCTCGTCTGTCTCTACGCGCTCCTGCAGGCCTGCGCGCTGACGGTGCAGGAACGCCGCTCAACCGTGGCGGTCCTGCGGGCCTGCGGAGCGAGCCCCGGCGCGATCGCGCGTCTGCTCAGCGGCGCCGTCGTCACCCTGATCGCTCCGGCCGCCGCCCTCGGGGTGCTCGCGGAGGCGTGGCTGCTCGGACCCGCACTCGCCCGCCTCGCCGCCGGCTATGCCTCCCTCGATCTCGCGCCCACCCGGGTTGACGTGCTCGCCGTCCTCGCCGGCCTCGCGCTCGCCGGCGCGATCGCCGTGTGGGCGGTGACCCGCCGCGCCCTCGCTGAACCCGTCCTCGCCGGGCTCGCCCGATGACCGCCCGGCGGTTGAACCGGCGTGAGGCGCTGCTCGCCGCCGCCGGCGGCGCGGGCGCCCTCCTCCTCACCGGCTGTGGGAGCCCCCGCCGGCCCGCCGCCGACGGGTCGACGCTCGCCTCGACGTGGGTCGACCCGGGCACCGGGCAGTTGCAGGTCGGGCCGGGAGAGCCCCTGCGGGCCCGGGTCGAGCTCGGCCCGGCCCGCCCGGTCGGCGCGGCACTGGCGCGGATCGCCCACCTCACCGACGCCCACGTCCTCGACGCGTCCTCCCCGGCCCGGGTGCCGTTCCTCGCCCGGTTCGGGCCGCCGCTGCAGTCGACCTTCCGCCCCCAGGAGACGCTCACCGTCCAGGTGCTCGCCGGGGCCGTCCACGCGATCCGGGCCTTCGCGCCGGAGCTCGTGATCGAGGGCGGCGACCTCGTCGACAACAACCAGGCCAACGAGCTCGCCCACGCGCTCACCGTCCTCGCCGGCGGCACGGTTCACCCCGGGAGCGGCCCCGACGGCTATGACGGCGTGCAGCTCTCCAGCGACCCCGACCCGTTCTACTACCGGCCCGACATCGACGCCCCACGGCACCCGGGGCTGCTCCGGGCCGCCGTCGCCCCGCTGAGCGTCCCCGGGCTCGACCGGCCGTGGGTGCCGGTCCTCGGTGACCACGACGCCCTCGTCGCCGGAGAGCTCGTCCCCACCCCGGTCACCCGGGCACTGGCGGTCGGCGACCGGGCTTTGTGGCAGCCACCCCCACACCTGCACCTTCCCGCGGGGTTCCGGCTCAACCCGTCCGGCTCCCCGGACGGCCCACCGGACCCGCGCTTCGTCGCCGCCTTCCTCGCCCAGGCTCTCGCCGGGCCGACGGTGACGGTCGGGGCCGACCCGACCCGGGCCGAACTGGCCTTCACGGTCGCCGACCGCCTGACGGCGGCCGCGGCCGGCCCCGGTCGCCCCAGTCCCACCGTCGGGGGCCGCCTCGACGGCGTCCGCGACATCGGGGCCGCCGTCCGGCTCGTCGTCCTCGACGTGACCCGGCGCGACGGCGGATCCGGCGGGCTCGTGGTGCCCGGACAGCCGGCGTGGCTGGCCGAGCAACTCGCCGCCGCCGGAGACCGGTGGGTGATCGTCGTCACCCACCAGCCGCTCGCGGGCTCGACGGAGGGCGGGGAGCGGCTGCTCGAGGTGATGGATCGCTTTCCGCGCGTCGTCGCCTGCCTCGCCGGGCACACGCACCGCAACCGGATCGCCGCCCGTCCGAGCCCGGCGGGTGGCTACTGGATGATCACGACGAGCTCCCTGATCGACTTCCCCCAGCAGTCCCGCGCGCTCGTCCTCTCTGAGACGAGCGGTGGCGGGGTCGTGCTCGACACCTGGATGCTCGATCACGTCGACGACGGCGCGCTCGGGTCGGTCAGCCGCCAGCTCGCCAACCTCGACGCCCAGGGCGGACGTCCCTTCCGCTTCGCCGGCACCCCGCGGGACCGCAACGTCCGCCTGTTCCGGCGGGCGGTCGCCTGATCCTGCGGGCGCCTGATCCTGCGCTCGCCTGATCCAGCGTCGGGGCCGGTTCGTCTGAGCTCAGAGCCCGCTCAGCAGCCGGGACATGTCCCGGGCGGCCCGCAGGCTGCCGCTCAGGCTGCCGCTCACCTTCGACTGACCCCCCGTCCGCAGGTGGTAGGCGACGGTCACCTCGACGATCTGCCAGCGCTGCGCGGCGGCGGACAGCACCATCTCGAGCGGCCAGCCGAAGGCGCGGTCGGTCAGCCCGAGCTCGAGCAGCCCGGCCCGGCGGGCACAGCGCATCGGCCCGAGATCGCGGAGGCGGACGCCACAGCGGCGCGACAGCTCCCAGGCGATCAGCCGGTTGGCGAGCCGCGCGTGCGGCGGCCAGGCGCCCGGATCGGGGCGGCGGGCGCCGAGGCAGAGATCGGCCCCGCCGGAGATCAGCGGGGCACAGACGGTCGCCAGCTCCCGCGGATCGAGGGAGCCGTCGGCGTCCATGAAGCAGACCAGCTCGCTCTCAGCGGCCTGCAGACCGGCCCAGCAGGCCGCCCCGAACCCCCGCCGCGGCTCGCTGATCACCCGCGCCCCCCGGCCCCGGGCGACGGCGGCCGAGTCGTCGCTTGAGCCGTTGTCGACCACGAGCGGGCGGAAGCCGGCGGGAAAGGCGTCGAGCACGCCGGGCAGGGCCTCGGCCTCATCGAGCACCGGCAGGATCACGTCGATCTCGCGCACAGCCGATCAACGCTAGGCGGAACTTCTTAACGTTTTGGGAATGCCGCCGCCCCCGTGCGCCACCGACAAGACCGGACCGGTACGGTCCTGGGAGATGATCCTCCTCACGGGGGGGCACGGGTTCATCGGCTCCCACATCCGCGACGTGCTTCTGGAAGCCGGCCATGAGGTCCGGATCCTCGACCTGCGCCCGCACACGGGAGACGCCGAGAGCTCGGTGGACGGGGGCGCCGGCCGCGACGGGGTCGACGTCCGGGTCGGTGATCTCCGCGACCGGGAGGTGACCGCCGCCGCGCTCGCCGGGGTCGACGCGGTCTGCCACCAGGCGGCGATGGTCGGCCTCGGAGTCGACCTGGGGGACATGCCCGACTACGTCAGCCACAACGATGGTGGCACCGCGGTGCTGCTCACCGAGATGGCGCGCCGTCGCTTCCGCGGCCGTCTCGTGCTCGCCTCGAGCATGGTCGTCTACGGCGAGGGCCGCTACCGCTGCCCCGCCTGCGGGCCCCAGGCGGCGCCGCCACGCACCCGCGAGGACCTCGCCGGCGGCCGCTTTGACGTGCCCTGCCCGGCGTGTGCACGACCGCTGGAGCCCGAGGCGGTGAGTGAGGACGCGCCGGCTGACCCCCGCAACGTGTATGCGGCAACGAAGCTGCATCAGGAGCACCTCGCCTTCACGTTCGCCCGGGAGACCGGGGTGCCCGTCACCGCCCTGCGCTACCACAACGTCTACGGACCGCGGATGCCCGCCAACACCCCCTACGCCGGTGTCGCGTCCCTGTTCGCCAGCGCCCTCGAGCGCGGGGAGGCACCCCGGGTGTTCGAGGACGGCCGCCAGCTGCGCGACTTCATCCACGTCCGCGATGTCGCCCGCGCCAACCGGATCGCTCTCACCGCCCCTGAGCCCGTCCCCGGTCCCTTCAACGTCGCCACCGGCGACCCCCACAGCGTCCTCGAGCTCGCGCAGGCGCTCGCCGCCACCCGCCCGGACGGGCCGCGGCCCGAGGTGACCGGCGAGTTCCGGCTCGGCGACGTCCGGCACGTGTTCGCCTCCGCCGACCGCGCCCGTACCCGGCTCGGGTTCTCCGCCGAGGTGTCCCTCGCTGAGGGGATGGCGCAGTTCGCCCGCGCCGCCGGAGCGGGCACGACCGGACCCGTCCGCACCGGACCGAGCGCCCCTCCGTCGACCGGCGCGGCGCGATGATCGAGGCCGCCCACCCCGCCGGCGGCACAGCTCCGGGAGCGCGCGGTGCCGTGCTCGTCGTCGATGACGAGCCGACGATCACGGAGGTCGTCGCCCGCTACCTCCTGCGCGGCGGCTACAGCGCCCATACCGCCGCGGACGGCCATGAGGCGCTCAGCCCCGCCGCAGAGCTCAAGCCGGACGCGATCGTGCTCGACCTGATGCTTCCCCACCTCGGTGGCCTCGAGGTGATGCGCCGGCTCCGCGAGCAGGCGAAGCTGGCCGGGACCGAGCCGCCGCCGGTGATCCTCCTCACCGCCCGCGGGGAGGAGTCCGACCGGATCACCGGCCTGCGGCTCGGCGCCGACGACTATGTCGTCAAGCCGTTCTTCCCGGCCGAGCTGATCGCCCGGATCGACACCGTGCTGCGACGCGTCCACCGGGTGCTCGAGCGTGAACCGGCGATCGAGGTCGCCAACGTCTGGGTCGACCCGAGCTCGCGCCGGGTCCTCGTCGACGGCGTCGAGGTCGCCCTCACCGTCCGCGAGTTCGACCTGCTGCTGTTCTTCGTCCGCCACCCCGGCCAGGTGTTCTCCCGTGAACAGCTGATGGAGGCCGTCTGGCAGTACTCGTTCTACACCGACACCTCGACGGTGACCGTCCACGTCCGGCGCCTGCGGGCCAAGCTCGAGGAGAACCCGACCGAGCCGCGCTACCTCCAGACCGTCTGGGGCGTCGGCTACCGCTTCCGGCCATGACGCGACTGCCCCGGGGCGTCACCTTCCGGATCGCCGCGACCGCCACCACCGTCGCGGCGCTCGCGGTCAGCCTGTTCGCCCTCGGCGTCGCCACCACCACCGTCGTGCTCGCCGTTCTGCTCGGCGTCGGGGCGGTCACCGTGGCGGGCACCGCGTGCGTGCTCAGACGCCACCGGAACGGACACACGACGACGCTGGCCACCCAACTGAACCTCGTCATCCTGCTCGTGATCGCCCCGCTCGTCGCGGCGCTCGTCGTCCTTGGGCTGGCGATGTTCGTCGCCGGGGCGGACGCGACGCTCGTCGGGGTCATCGCCGCCCTCGCCGGGGTCCTCGGCGTCGCGGCGGCCGGCCGGCTCGCCGCCGAGCTGACCCGCGACGTCACGACGATCCGAGACGGGATCCGCGCCGTCGGACAGGGGGAACGGTCCCTCGGCCTGGCGGTGACGAGCGCGACCGAACTGCGCGAGCTCGCCGCCGAAACCGCGGCGATGGCCGGCCGGCTCGCCGCCGGGGAGGCGGCCCGCGAGCGGTCCGAGGACGCCCGCCGCCACCTCGTCGCGCACGCCTCCCATGACCTGCGCACCCCGGTCACCTCCCTCGCGCTGCTCGCCGGCGCGATCAACGACGACCTCGTCGACGGCGAGTTGCGGCGCGAGTACGTCCGCCGGATGTGCACCCACATCCGGGCGCTGTCGGGCCTCATCGACGACCTGTTCGAGATCTCGCGCCTGGAGGCCGGCGACATCTCCTGGACCCTCGAGCGGGTCGCCGTCGAGGAGCTCGTCACCAAGACCGTCGCGGCGATGCGGGCTGACGCCGACACCAAGGGTGTGCGCATGGCGCTCGAGCTGCCGACGTCCCTCGCGCCGGTCCAGGCCAACCCCGAGAAGCTTCAGCGCGTCCTCTTCAACCTGATCCAGAACGCCATCCGCCACTCACCTGCCGACGGCACCGTCGTCGTCCGCGCCGAGAGCCTCGCC
This sequence comes from Conexibacter sp. DBS9H8, assembly GCF_023330685.1. Lineage (GTDB taxonomy): Bacteria > Actinomycetota > Thermoleophilia > Solirubrobacterales > Solirubrobacteraceae > Palsa-465. The sequence continues at coordinate 811,504 of NZ_CP097128.1, read as the reverse complement.
GACATGGTCGAGGTCGAGGTCGAGGACCGCGGCCGGGGCATTCCGACCGGCGACCGGGAGCGGATCTTCGAGTCGTTCGAGCGCGGAGGCGACGGGTCACGGTCAGAACCGGGGGCGGGCCTCGGACTGTCGGTCGCCCGCGCGATCGTGCACGCCCACGGCGGCAGGATCTGGGTCGCCCCCGCCGAGCAGGGCACCCGAATGCGCTTCAGCGTTCCCGTCGCGATCAGCGACGCCTGCCCCCGCTCGACCCGGGCGTGGCCGCCCGGCGGCTAGGACCGCCCGATGCCGCCGACCGCCCACCCGCGATCGAGGCCAAGCCCGCGCCCCTGGCCGGCCCGGCCCGGACGCCGGCTCACAGGCCGGCGTCCGGATCGAGCGTTCCCGTGAGCCCGCGGGGCGAGGCTCAGGCCGGAACCTGGTCGAGTTCGCGCAGGAGCCCCTCCACCCGGGCGGCGATCTCATCGCGGATCGCGCGCACCTCCGCGAGGGGACGGCCCTTGGGGTCGGTCAGCTCCCAGTCGAGGTAGCGCTTGCCGGGGATGTAGGGGCAGGCGTCCCCGCAGCCCATCGTGACGACGACGTCGGCGGCCTCGGCGAGCTCCTGGGTGAGGCGCTGGGGGCGGCGCTGTGACAGGTCGATGCCGAGCTCATCCATCACGGTCACCACCGGCGGGTGGACCTGCCCGTTCGGGTCGGCCTCGCTGCCGGCACTGAGGGCGCGGTGGCGGCCCCCGGCGGCCCGTTCGAACAGGGCGGCGCTCATCTGGGAGCGCCCGGCGTTGTGCAGGCAGACGAACAGGACGGTGGCCATCAGCTCATACCTCCTGGCCGGCGAGCGCGCCGGACCGGGTCGGGGTCAGAGCGGGGGTGGAACTGAAGAAGCGGCGCGCCCACAGGGCGACGTAGACGAGGCCGACGAGGACGGGCACCTCGATCAGCGGGCCGACGACCCCGGCGAGCGCCTCCCCGGATGTCGCGCCGAAGACACCGATCGCAACGGCGATGGCGAGTTCGAAGTTGTTGCCCGCCGCGGTGAAGGCGAGCGTCGCGGTGCGGGCGTAGCCGAGCCCGAGCAGGCTGCCCCAGCCGAAGCTGACGCTGAACATCACCGCGAAGTAGACGAGCAGCGGCAGCGCGATCTCGATCACGTTGAGCGGGTGGTGGGTGATCTCATGGCCCTGGAGGGCGAACAGCAGCACGATCGTGAACAGCAGCCCGTACAGGGCGAGCGGGCCGATGCGCGGCAGGAAGCGCTCCTCATACCACTCCCGACCCCGGGTCGCGAGGCCCGCTCGGCGGGTGAGGAACCCGGCGGCGAGCGGGATCCCGAGGAAGATGAGGACGGTGCGGGCGACCGGCCACAGGCCGACGTGGAACCCCTCACTGTGGAGCCCGAGCCAGCCGGGCAGCACGGTGATGTAGAAGTAGCCGAGCAGGCTGTAGGCGACGATCTGAAAGAGCGAGTTGATCGCCACGAGCAGCGCGGTCGCCTCCCGGTCCCCGCAGGCGAGCTCGGACCAGATCAGCACCATCGCGATGCAGCGGGCGAGCCCGACCATGATCAGCCCCGTCCGGTAGGCGGGATGGTGGGCGAGAAACAGCCAGGCGAGGGCGAACATCAGCGCCGGGCCGATCAGCCAGTTGAGCACGAGCGAGGAGACGAGCAATCGCCGCTCGGCGCCGAGGCGGCCGATCTGCTCGTAGCGGACACGGGCGAGGACCGGGTACATCATCACGAGCAGGCCGATCCCGATCGGCAGGGAGGTGCCGGTGATCTGCACCGAGCTGAGCGTCCGGTTGAGGCCGGGAACGAGGGAGCCGAGTCCCAGGCCGGCCGCCATCGCGAGGGCGATCCACACCGGCAGGAACCGGTCGAGGGTCGACAGCCGGGCGATCACCGCGGCCGCCTCCGGGTCGGCGGGGAGCGGACGCGCGGGGTCGAGCTGGGTCGACATCAGCGCACCCCGGTGAGGAGGGGGGCCGGCTCGGCGGCCGGGTCGGGGAGATCGGCCAGGGCGCTGAGCCCGGCCCGGCCGACGGGCGGGTCGGGCTGCCAGCCGACGAGCCAGACCCGGTCGGCGACCCCAGCGACGGCGGCGATCTGGCGCCGTTCGGCCGCCGCCCGCGCCGCGAGCGTCGGGTGGCCGCTTCCGGTCGCCACCATCGCTGCGTTGATGATCCAGCCATACGGCCGGATCCCGGCGCGGATGAGGTCGTTCTGGAGCCGTTCGGCCTCGAGCACCGGGGTCGATTCGGGGAGGGTGACGACGAGCATCCGGGCGAACGCCGGGTCGCGCAGGCGACCGAGCAGCCCGGACACCTCCGCCGGGACCTCCGCGTTGCTGCGCTTGACCTCGCGCTCGTAGCTCTGGGTCGCGTCGAGGAGGAGCAGGGTGTGGCCGGTCGGCGCGGTGTCGAGCACGACGACGCGCTTACGGGCGGCGTCGACGGTGCGCGCGAACGCGCGGAACACGGCGATCTCCTCCGTGCAGGGGGAGCGGAGGTCCTCCTCCAGCAGCGCGCGGCCAGCCGCGTCGAGCCCGGCGGCGGCTTCGAACACCTCGGCTGCGTAGCGGGCGGTCTCCGCGACCGGGTCGATCCGCTCGATGCGCAGTCCGGGATGCTCGGCGCCGGCGAGCGCGGCGGTGAGGTGGGCGGCGGGATCGGTCGTTGACAGGGTCACCTCGTGCCCGCGCTCGCTGAGCGCGAGGGCGAGGGCGGCGGCGATCGTCGTTTTGCCGACCCCACCCTTGCCCATCGTCATCACAACGCCGTGGCCGGCGTCGTCGAGGGCATCGATCAGCTCGGGGAGGCCGAACGGCCCGGGGGCGCCGCCGGCGACAGGGTCGTCTGCAGGGCCGACGGCGGACGTGGCGGAGGCGGTGTCCCCAGCGACGAGCCGGCGCAGAGCGGCGACGCCGGTCATCTCGGCAGCGCTCAAGGCCACGCCGGCGACGGGGAGATCGGCGAGCGCCGCCGGGGCGCCGGCGAGTGCGGCGGTCTGGCGCTCGGCGAACCGGCGCGCGACCCGGTCATCACCGGGATCCTGGAGGAGACCGTTGACGATAAGACGCTGGTTGGCCACCCCGAGCGCCGCCAACTCGGTGCTCGCGCGGGCGGCCTCGGTGAGCGCCGACCCCTCCGCGCGGGTGACGAGCACGAGGGTTGTCGACGCCGGATCCGCCAGCGTCGTGACGGCCGCGGCGTACTGCTCCTGGCGCTGGTCGAGCCCGGCGAGTGGGCCCAGACAGCTCGCACCCGCCGGGTGGTCGCTCACATAGCCCGACCATGCGCCCGGGAGGGTGAGCAGCCGCAACGTGTGCCCGGTCGGCGCCGTATCGAAGATGACATGGTCATACCCGGCGGCCGCCTCCGGCGTGGCGAGGACGGCGGTGAACTCGTTGAAGGCGGCGACCTCCAGAGTGCAGGCCCCGGACAGCTGCTCCTCCATGCTCGCGATCGCCGCGTCAGGCAGCACCCCGCGGTACGGGGCGACGGCACGCTCCTTGAAGGCGGCGGCCGCCTGCTCGGGGTCGAGGTTGGCAACGCTGAGACCGGCGACACCGGGGATCGGGGTCGGCTCAGCGCCCGCCCGGATCCCGAAGACATCGTCGAGATTGGAGGCCGGGTCCGTCGAGATGAGCAGCGTCCACTGACCGGCGTCGGCGAGGGCGACGGCGACCGCACTCGCCGTCGTCGTCTTGCCGACGCCGCCCTTGCCGGTGAAGAACAGGTAGCGCGTCCCCCACGCGGCCCAGTCGAGGGGCTCGATCTCAGCGGCCGGCGGCAGGGACATCAACAGCATCCGCTCGAGCCACAGCCGCCCCCCGAGGCGGCCGGGTCGGCCTCGACCGGTGCCGAGAGGAACCCGGCGAGCTCGTCCCGGCTCGGGTAGCGGCCGTGGAGGACGATCTCGCCGTCGAGCACGAGCGCCGGCAGCGCCCGTTCCCCGAAGGCCGCGATCAGCCCCGTCACCTTCGGGCTCGCGACGAAGGCGTCCGGATCGGTGGCGAGGTTGTGCCGGGCGACCGTCGCACCGTTCTCACCGGCCCAGCGCAGGTCCTCACGCAGGGTGATCAGCGACTGGTCGACGGCCGGCCCGCAGACGCCGGTCTCACAGCACATGGCCGGCTCGAACAGTTCAAGCGCGTGACCGGCCGGCGCGGACGGGTTCGACTCGGATGCGGGGTGGGTGAGAGAGGACATGTCAGTTCAACCTCGGGTCGGTGTGGGGAACGCAGAGCAGAAGACGGGCATCCGGGGACGGGACGGGACGACGGGTTCATCCGAGCCAGTCGGCGAGCTCGGCGAGAGCCGCCCGGTTGACGCGGTAGTAGGCCCAGCGGTGGCGGCGCTGGACCTCGATCAGGCCGGCGTCGACGAGCTTGCGCATGTGATGGGAGAGCAACGGCTGGGTGATCTGCAAGCGGGGAATCAGCTCGCACTGACAGACCTCCTGCTCGCTGGAGCACAGCAGATCGACGATCTGCACCCGCAGCGGATCCGACAGCGCCTTGGCGAGCTCAGCGATCCGGCCGGCGCCGGCGAACACCTCCACCTCACCGGACGGGACGCAGCAGTCCGCCGCCGCCGGGCCGGGCGCGCGGCGCGGCCGGCCGCTCTCGGTGGTCGCGGCGGTCGTGGTGGTCGGGTCGATCGTCAAGCTCATATCAATGCACATTGTTGTGACAGCCGCGACCATACCACGCTCGAGCGCTCACATGCAACTCCATTGATCTGAAGTACTGCGACCGGGAGCAGCGCGCGTCAGGGAGCGCCCGAGCGGCGACACCCCGGCCGATCACGGCCCCGGTCGAACACGGAGTCGGCCGCCTGCCTGGGGCCCGTCCGCCGCCACCCGGCGACGAGCCTGTCCGGAGATCAGGTGTTCTGGAAGTTGAAGCTCAGCGCGCGCCCGTGGGAGGCGCGGCAGGAGACCGCGCCGTAGGGGACGGCGCCGGCGAAGAAGCGCCGCCCGTTGACACAGCGCCACCCGCTGAAGGAGACGGTCGCGGTGTGTGCGCCGTGCTTGGCGAGCACGCTCTTGGCGGCGCGAGCGTCATCACCACGCTCGACCGTGGCCGCCGTCGCGCATGAGATGCCACGCGCCTTGACGTCGAAGCTCTCCGCCCCGGAGATCTGGTTGAGCACGACGCTCGCACAGCGATGGCTCGTCACCCGCGGGGCACCGCCGGCGGAGGCGGTGATGACCACGATGACGATGACGGCGACAGCGGCGACCGCCGCGACAACGAGGGCTCTGGCGCGGAGGAACACGGTCAAAACGCTACCAACCGACGGCTGGATCGAGGTTGAGAGTCTGTGAGCGCGGCGCTGTGGCGACGGAGGTCACCGCGGTCAGGCAGACGAGCTCCCGACAGCCACGGCCGCGGTCGTGGAGGCTCCCATCCCGGTCAGCGCGGGAGACACGCGATGGGCGCGCGACCCACGCTATGCGCGAGCGCTTCGCGCGCCTGACCGGAGCTCGTCGTCCAGGGCGGCCCTGAACAGCATGTCGATTCTGCGGGCCTCTCGCTCGAGGACGCGGAGGAAGGCGGTGACGACCTTCGGGTCAAACTGGGTGGAGGCTCCGCGCCGGAGCTCGGCCATGGCGGCGTCGCGCCCGATCGCACGGCGGTAGGGTCGGTCGCTGGTCATCGCCTCATATGCGTCCGCGACCGCGACGATCTGCGCCTCGAGCGCGATCGCGTCGGCGCCCACCCCGAGGGGGTATCCGCGCCCGTCCGGCCGTTCGTGGTGGGCGGCCACCCAGCCCCGGACGTCGCTGAGACCCGGGTGCTGGAGCAGTTGAGCGCCGAGCGCTGGATGCTCCTTGACCAAAGAAAACTCCTCCTCCGTGAGGCGGCCGGGCTTCTGCAGGATGGCGTCGGGCACACCGACCTTGCCGAGGTCGTGCAGCAGGCCCGCAAGGCGCACCCGGGCGACCCGTTCCTCGGGCAGCCCGAGTTCGACCGACACCATCTCCGCGTAGCGACCGACGGTCTCGGAGTGCCGTGCGCTGCCGCTGAAGCGCAGGTCGACGGTCGTCGCCAACTCGAGCAGGACCGCAACGAAGCGGTCCTCCTGAACGTCGTTCCCGCGCGCTCCGTCGAGGAACTGACGGGCGACGGCGGGTGAATGCCAGACGACGCGGTCACGGCCGCCCTGCTTGGCGGCGTAGAGTGCCTCGTCACAGGCCTGCAACAGTGACCCGGCCGTGGCGCCGTGCTCGGGACAGAGGGCGATTCCGAAGCTGATCGTGATCGGGACCGTGGCCGCGCGGAACTCCTCCCCCAGGGCACAGCGCAGCCGATCGGCCACCGCGGCGGCGCCCTCCTGGTCGGTGCCGGGCAGCACGAGCGCGAACTCCTCTCCGCCGATACGAGCGACACCGTCGATCTGGCGCACCCCGGCGCGCAGCAGTTCAGCCGCCCGGCACAGCGCCGCGTCCCCCGCCGGATGACCACAACGGTCGTTGACCTGCTTGAAGTGGTCGAGGTCTCCGGTGACCAGCGCGACCGGAGCACCCATCCGGCGCGCCCGCTCGACCTCCAGGTCGAGAAGCTCACGGAACCCCCGGCGGTTCAACAGTCCCGTCAGTGGATCGGTGCGCGCGGCGTCATGCAGGCGGGCGATCAGCTGCTCGCTGCGCGCCCGCATCGTCGCGATCAGGACGGCGGCGACGATCAGGGCCCCGAAGGCCACCAGCCACCACTCGACGCCGCCTCCGCCCACAGGCGGAGCCGCCGCCAGCAGAGCGGCGTAGAGGAGCCCGACGAAGGCGATCTGAACCGCTGCTTGCCGCCTGGTCAGGAAGTAGCCCACGTAGAGAAAGACCCACAGGTAGAAGAAGATGAGGGGGCTCGGAGTCTGACCGGAGAAGTACGCCACCGCCGTGATCAGCGTGCTTCCCGCGGCCACGGCACCCCGCGGGATCACGGCCGACATCGATTGGCTGCGCCAGAACAGGAGTGCAGCGATGAGATACGCGAGCACGATGACCGTCACCAGCCCTGCCTCATTGACGCGCGGCGAATGCGGAAGCGCAAGCGTGAGCGCCGCGAGGCTGGCCCCGGCGGCGAACAGGCAGGCCAAGGCGCGGGCCATCAACGGCGTTTGGGTCATCGCGGTGACCGCGTCCTCATCCGGCGGCCCAACGGGATCTGCCGCGACGCGAGGCATATCTCCTCATCGGCATCGGCGCTGGCATGCATGAGTGCATGCGTGGGTCGGCGGCAGTGGAGCTAAGCGGATTCGAACCGCTGACCTCCTGGGTGCGATCCAGGCGCTCTACCAACTGAGCTATAGCCCCGCGACCGCTGAAGTGTAGCCCGAGCCCACGGAGGCGATCGCCGCTGGGGGTCAGCCGGCAGCGACCCCCAGCGCCACCGGCGGCGAAAGCCCGTCACGGAGCCGCCGACCTCCGGGCCGACTTCGCCCACCCTCGGAGCGCCGGCCACAACCCCGAGTCCCGCGCACGCCCCCCCAGCCCTTCCGGGCCGCCTCCACCTTGCCCAAACCCTTGCAAAACCCGTTGGATTGACCGATAGCCTGCCGTGGATGAGGGCCGATGAGCTTCGCTAACCGCCTGACGACCTTCTTCGTCCTGATGGTCCTCGTGCCGATCGTCGGGATCGGCGTGCTCGGCTTCCGCCTGATCGACGCGACGAGCCTGGGGCGGGCGGGGGCGCGGGCGGACGGCCTGATCACCGCCGCCTCCGGGGTCTACGCCGCCGACGAACGCCTCGCCCGCGGAGCCGCTGAGGCGGTCGCTGAAGCGGTCGCACGCCTGCCCGCCGACCGGGTGCAGGCGCGGATCGCCGCGGCGGCACGGGCGGCGGGGCTCGTACGGATCGAGGTGATCCGGGACGGGCGACGGATCGCCACCTACGGGAGCGCCAGCGCGGTCGCTCCGGGGGTCGTCGCCCTGCGCGTCGGCCGGGTCAACACGACCGTCACCGCGTCTCTGATCACCGCGAGGCAGTACGTCCAGGCCGTCACCGGGCCACTCAGCGCCGCCGTGCTGAGCCGCGGTCCCACGGTCCTCGCCAGCAGCCTCCGCGGGCACCTCCCGGCGGGCGCCGCGCCCACCCAGGTCACCGTCGCGGGAACCCGGTATGCGACCGCCCGCGACAGTCGCCTGGCGGGCTTTGACGGCGCGCCGATCACACTGGTCGTCCTCTCGAACCTGCGCGCCTCGACCGCCTCCAACACCGGTTCGGACGTGCTCGCGGTCGCCTTCCTCGGCGGCCTCGCCCTGCTCGCCTTCGGGTTTGCCGGGCTTGCCTCCCGCGGGCTCAATGAGATGGTCAAGCGGTTCCTCGCCGCCGCCACCCGGCTTGCCGCGCGCGACTTCTCCGTCCGCGTACCCGTCGAAGGCCAGGACGAGTTCGCCCACCTCGCGACTGCGTTCAACACGATGTCGGACCAGCTCGAGGAGTACATCGCCCGGCTCGACGCCGAGCGGGTACGGCTGCGCGAGGCGATCCGGCGCACCGGGGAGACGTTCGAGTCCAGCCGCGACCGCCAGCAGCTCGAGGCGCTCACCCTGGAGACGGCGATCACCGGCCTGGAGGCGGAGTTCGGCCGGCTCACCCGGCGTGAGGACGAGCTCTCCCCGCTCCGGGTCCGCCAGGTGAGCGGTGACCTCACCCCAGCCGGGCCGCTCATCATGGAGGCGGAGCGGATCGCCCTCAACGAGGCGAGCTTCGGGGAGGCCTCGGGGGACGACCTGTACGTGATCGCCGCCCGGATGGGGACGACCCCGCAGCGCGCACTCGCCTACGGGACCCTGGTGATCGGACGGCGCGGACGGCCGTTCAGCGCCGAGGACATGACCCTGTTCCGCTCCCTCGCCGGGCAGGCCTGGAGGGCCCTTGACAACGTGCGCCTCCACGATGAGGCCGAACGCAAGGCCGTCACCGATCTCCTCACCGGCCTCGCCAACCACGGCGAGTTCCAAGCGGTGCTGCACCGTGAGCTCGAGGGGGCGCGGCGTTACCACTACCCGGTCGGGCTGATCCTGCTCGACCTCGACGACTTCAAGGCGGTCAACGACACCCACGGCCATCTCCAGGGTGACGCGGTCCTGCGCGCGGTCGCCCACGTGCTTGCCGAAACGAGCCGGGAGGGGGACACGGCCGCCCGCTACGGCGGTGAGGAGCTCGCGCTGATCCTGCCCCATACCGACCTCGACGGAGCCTTCACGATCGCCGAGCGGATCCGAGCATCCGTCGCCGAGCTGCGCATCACACGGGTCGACGGGGACGGGCCGGACCTGCGGGTCACCGCCTCAGTCGGGGTGAGCGCCTCGATCACCGGACCGAAGGACGAGCTGATCGCCGAGGCCGACAGCGCGCTCTACGCGGCCAAGCGGACGGGCAAGAACCGCACGGTCCGCTCGGCCGGGCTGCCGGCCGCCTCCTGAGCTCGGCGGAAGTGCGCGCCCCCGCCGGAGACCACCGCCGCCCGAACCGGTCCGGGCCCAAGGCCGGATTCGCTCACACGGATCCCGCGTGCCATCCGCGCGTCAAACGGCATAGGTTCTTTCACATCTGAAAACCGCGGCCGAGCCGGGTAGGCTTTCTCGAGATATGGGCCTGTTGGACGACGCGATCCGCGAGCACCTCGATCTCAAACGGCGACGCGGCGCCGATCCGGCGGAGATCGAACGCGCCGAACGGGAAGCGCTCGGTCCCGTCCGGCGTGAGCCGACGATGCCGAGCGGATTGGACGGGCCCCCGCCCGCCTTTGCTCACACTGTCCCCGACCACGACGACTTCGCTGACGAGGACGAGTTCACCGTCGCGGAGGCGGACCCTTTCACCGGCGGCGATCTGCCCGGGCACGCAAACGATTTCGATCGTGGCGGAGCGGACGATTCCGATCCCGGCGAGGCGGACTCCCCGACGATGCTGCACCCCAGCCTCAGCGACGCCGACTCCGAGCACGCATTCCCCGCCGAGCCGGCTCGCGGCATCGCCTCCCCCGACTACAGCGACCCGGACTTCGACGAGTTCCACGCCGGCGACATCACGTCCTCCCGGGAGCCGCGCCATCGCCTCCGCGGGCTGTTTCACCGGCGCTCGCACGAACACGACCATGACCACGACGACGGCGGCGCCTTCGCCGAGGACGATCCGTTCGCCGACGACGGCCCCTTCCCCGAGCACCCCCGCGACGATGTCCGGATCGGGATCGACCCGGTCGTCGCGGCGGCCGAGGCGGGCCCAGCCGAGCCGTCCGCAGGGGCTGAGCCGGTGCTTCCGCTCCCACTCGATGAGATGGGCGTGGCGGATCCCGAGACGGGCCGACCACGATCTGACCAGGCGGCTGCCTCCTCCGAGCCGACCGACGCCGGGGGTCCGCCACCGCTGCAGATCCGCCCCGAGCACGAGCCGGGCCAGACGGCCGAATATGACGTCGAGCGGATCTTCGATGAGGAGGACTCGAGCGGCGAGCCCGCCCCCGCCGAGGGTCCGGATCTGCTGGAGGAGACCCCCGAGTTCCTCGCCGACACTCCCGACCACGACCGGCTCTGGTTCGAGCAGAAGCCCCCGCCGGACTTCGATTTCGAGGGCTGATCCGCGCCGTCAGGGGGTAGTTATCCCTCCCATGACGACATCCCACAGCGTTCCCGTCGTCGATCTCAACGACGGGACACGCATCCCCCAGCTTGGCTTCGGCGTCTTCCAGATCCCTCCGGCGGAGACCAAGGCGGCCGTCCTCACCGCGCTCGAGGCGGGCTACCGCCACATCGACACCGCCGAGATGTACGAGAACGAGGCCGAGGTCGGGGCGGCGGTCGGCGAGTCTGGGATTCCCCGTGAGGAGATCTGGGTCACCTCCAAGCTCTCCAACCGCTTCCACGACCCCGCGGCGGCCCGCACCGAGGGGGCCCGCTCGGCCGAACGGCTCGGCGGCTACATGGACCTCTTTCTCATCCACTGGCCGCTGGCGATGCTGAGCGACCCGGCGCTCACGTGGGAGGCAATGCAGGAGCTGACGACGTCCGGGGCGGCCCGCTCCCTCGGCGTCTCGAACTTCCAGATCCACCACCTCGAGGGGCTCGCCCGGGCGGGTGCTCCGACACCGTCGGTCAACCAGATCGAGCTGCACCCCTACCTCACCCAGCCGGACCTGTCGGCCTACTGCCACGAGCACGGGATCGGCGTGGAGGCGTGGTCGCCGATCGCCCAGGGGAAGGTGCTCGGGGACGCGACCCTTGTCGAGATCGCCGAGCGCCACGGACGCAGCCCCGCCCAGGTGACCCTGCGCTGGCATCTGCAGCGCAACCACATCATCTTCCCGAAGTCCGCCACGCCCGAGCGGATCCGGGAGAACATCGCGATCTTCGACTTCTCCCTCTCCGATGCGGAGATGGCGGCGATCAGCGAGCTCAACCGCGACGAGCGGACCGGCCCGGACCCCGACACCTTCGACATGGTCCCGAGCTGAGCGCAGCGCAGCGACGGCGGGCCCGGCCTGCCGGGCCGGGCCCCCGGTTGGGGTGGCCGGCGGGCCGGGACCCGGTCAACGGGGCCGGCGGTCCCGGTTGGGGTGGCCGGAGGGCCGGGACCCGGTCAACGGGGCCGGCGGTCCCGGTGGTCAGGCGCCGACCTGGGCGCGGACGTACTCGGCGGGCGGACGCAGGTCGTAGCCGGCGACCCGGCGGATCACGGCGAGGAGGTCCTCGAACCGCTCACGTTGGGGGTGGTGGCCCATCCCGGACCACACCTCGACCTCAGCCTGGGGAAGGACGCGCTGGAGGGCGTATCGGTGCCGGGGCGGCACGAGCCGGTCGCGATCCCCCCAGATCGCGATCACCGGTCCGGTGTAGTCGAGGGGCCTACCGCCGGCGACGCCGGAGCCGGACTGGGCGATCGCCCGGATCGCCTCCCGGGCACCGGCGACGACCTGGCCGCCCGCCCGGAGGATCCGGTCGAGCAGCTCCTCCTCGGGTCGGGTGCCGTTGGCGACCATCAGCCGGTAGCCGAGGCGGACGAGGCGGCGGTTGGTGAGCACGAGGGGCATGCCGAGGGAGACGACGGGCAGCACCCCGGGGCGAACGGCCAGTTCGGCGAGCTGAATCCGCCCAAAGCCGACCGGAGCGAAGAGCAGCAGTGACTCGACCCGGTCGGGGATGAGGGCGGCGATCCGGGTGGCGATCGCGCCGCCGAGGGAGTGGCCGACGAGAACGAAGCGCTCGACGCCGAGCTGGTTGAGGCCGGCGATGATGTCCTCGGCGTAGAGGTCGATCGAGCCGCACGTGGGCGGGTCCGAGTTGCCAAACCCGGCGATATCGAAGGCGATCCGCCTCAGCGTCGGCCGGCCGTCGCCGCCATCGCGGCGCTCGCAGGTGGCCGCCCACCCCTCCGAAGAGTCGAGCAGCCCATGCAGGAAGACGATCGTCTGATCCCCGGTTCCCGGCCAGGTGCGCACACAGATGCGCCGGCCGTCCTCGAGCCACAGCGACTCAAGCACCGAGACGGACGGCGTCCGGTGGGCTCGCAGGTGGGGCACGTGAATCGACATGTCCGAAAGATCGGCGGGAAAGCACTCAGACTGAAGGGTTTGGTCGGAGGCGGGAGCGGCACTGCAGCGGGGTCACTGCCGCCGCCGGCTCGGTGAGAAGCCCTGCCACTGGCTCGGTGAGGAGCTCGTAGGCATCAGAGCAGGGTCCGTGGGCCGGGTCGGCGGTCGGCCGGGCGGGCGGAGCGGGGCTTGGTTCGGATCCGGTCGAGCGGTCAGGCGGCGGGACGGAGGCCGGCGGTGAGCTCGGCCAGTGCCTCCTCAAGGCCGACCTGGGGGTTCCAGCCCCATCCCCGGGCCCGGGTCGCGATCAGCGCACCGGTCCAGGCCGGACCCGAGCGCCATTCCGGCTCCAGTCCGAGGGCGGCGCTGACGGTCCCGACGTAGTCACGCTGGGTCGCCGGTGCGGCGGCGACGTTGACGGGCACACACCCGCCGGGAACCGGACCTGACTTCACGTCGTCTGCGTCGCGGATCGCCCCGGTCGCGAGATCGGCAGCGAGTGCGGCGAGGTCGCGGACGTGCACCCACGGCCAGGTCTGCTCGGGGATCGCAGCACGGGCCGCAGGGTCGTCGACCACCATCTGCGGGCGGACGGTGTTCCAGACCGAGCTGGGGCCGGGGCCGAGCAGCGCGGGGGGACGCAGCAGCACGCGGGTGATCCCGCCGATCGTTGCGATCGCGAGGTCGGTGTCGCGCTTGGTGACCGCGTAGTCGTTTGCGTCGTCGCTCACGAGCCTGCCGCTCTCATCGATGTCCCCGACCTCCGAGGAGCGGTCATAGACCGCCGCGGTCGAGATGTGGACGTGGCGGGCGACCCCGGCTGCCGCCGCGAGCGTGGCGAGCCGCGCGGTCCCGTCGACGCTGATGCGCTGCCGCGTCGCGCGGTCATCGGCGCCCATGGGGTAGACCGTGCTGATGACCGCCGCGGCACCGTCGAGGGCGCGGCCGGCGACGCCGGCGTCGCTGAAGTCGCCGACGATCTCCTCGAGATTCGGCTGGGCGGGGGCGCTGCCGGCGCGGCGGACGATCGCCCGCACGTGTGCACCGCGCTCGGCGAGCGCCCCGCAGACGGCGGCACCGACCAGCCCGTTCGCGCCGGTGACGACGACGGTGGGAACGGAGTGTGAGACAGGACTGTGGGGCATGGAGATCGAGGGTTCCGGGATCGGGGGTCGGGATGGGTCGCCTCTCCGGTGGCGGGCGACGGACACCACGACGCCGAGGCGACCCGGGCTCTCAGCCTACGCGGCCGGCCACCTTGACGATCCCGCTGGCGGGCGGCGAGCCAGCGTCACGGCACCGTGCACGTGCGCCCTACACTCATCGGTCCGTGCGTGGTGCCGAACGCCCCACGCGCCCTCGGGCCCTTAGCTCAGCTGGGAGAGCGCCTGCTTTGCACGCAGGAGGTCACCGGTTCGATCCCGGTAGGGTCCATTAGTACGATTGCCTGTAAGTACGGGCAATTCGCGCTTCTGGCCATTGACTCCTGAGTCGCGGTAATGCCTCCATGGAAGCTTTTTGGAAGCCTGCTCGAGTCGGCCTTGCTCCCGGCGCTAGGCTTAAGAGCACATCCCCAGATGCTTCGGCTACTGGTTAGAAGGCCTCGCTTCGGCGGGGCCTTCGGAATTTCTGGACCACTCCGGCGGGCGCCGGATAACGCCAACTGAGTCTCTGATCTCGTCCGGTAGTTGCGAGGCTTCGAGGATCTCCGGGGTGACTTGGCGGTGCCAAGTCGGCGCGGTCCGCTTCAGCTCGTTACTCGCTCGCTTCGGTTGCATCGGTGAGATGAGACCGACCTGCCGGCCCAGTTCCTCGCGTACAAGTCGGAGCGGCATCGTCAGATCCGAGTCGTTCGTACAGACCGCGTAGACGTCACAGTCACCGCGCATGGCATCAACAAGCAGCATGCTCGCCAAGGCCACATCAGAACCCTTCTCCTCGGTTTTCTTCACCGTGACCCGGACTGGTTCGCCGGCCTCGTCATACCGGGTCGGATGAAGCGGCATCACGCGAGGATCGACGCGGAACTTCCCCAGATGGATGGTCGTGCGCGGCAGCGTTTCCAGCGCGCGTAGATATGCCTGCTGGCGCTGCGGAGCCCTGACGTCGGCCCCTGGCAACGGCTTGATCACGGCCGTGAAGTAGCGCACTCGGACGAGGTCGTACTCCGGCATCACCTGCTCGCCGAGGGCTTCGATGTCCAGCCACTTATGCTGCGGGTAGCCGGCCAGGAGTCGCCTGTACAGATTCAGGCGATCGAGATAGAGCGAGGCGGTTGGTCGCCGACCGTTTGGCACTGGCGCACTTTGGCAGCCCGCCCTGTCAACGACCGAAGCCGGCGGCCCACTCGTCTAAATGACAGCCGTTACGGTTTCCGCATGGGCATCGACGAAGACCCTCAGGCGGAGCTGTTACGACGGTTCCAAGCGGTGATCAGCGGCGCCGAACTTGACGACCTCCGCCAGATGGCCGCCGATCTATCGGTGCTCGGCGCGCAAGCGCGTCGGGAACGAGCACGGCCAAAACGGCCTGAGTTGCGTCCGCCGCCGCTCTCGGACCTGAGGCTCTTCCGTGTCAGGGTCGACCTCAAGCACGCCGAGCCTCCGATCTGGCGACGGCTTGAGCTCCGTTCCGATCTCACGCTCGACGTTCTCCACCGTGTGCTGCAGGCGGCGTTCAACTGGACCGACACGCATTTGTGGCGCTTTTCCCTCGGCGGAGATCCCTTCGATTCCGCCAGCCAAGTGTTCCTGTGCCAGTGGGACGTCGATGAGGGCGAGCTCGATGATGAAGGCGGCGTTCCAGCAAGTCGCGTCCGCCTGGATGAGACGGTCCAGGCCCCGGGCGATGTGCTCTCCTACATCTACGACTACGGCGACAACTGGGAACTCTTCTTGCGACTCGAGAACGTCCTGGAGGCGGGCCTCGACGCACCGGCGGCGGTCGCGATCGACGGCCGACGTGCCGCACCGCCAGAGGACTGCGGCAGCCTGCGAACGGCAGAGGAACTCGCGGACGTGCTCGAAGACCCGTCCGCCTTCTCACTGACCGAAGTCAACGAAGCACTCCGCGATCCGTTCCTGCTCCTCACCCAAGCGGGGTTCGACCGTCGACTTGCTGATCTCGTCTACCGACTCGCCTACACAGCTGTCGGGGAGGACATCACGGCAGCTGCCTACGCGCTGCTCGGAGACCGGCCCGTCCCTGACGATGCCGCTTTCCGCGCGTCTCTCAAGCCCATCACGTGGTTTCTCGATCGAGTCGGCAACGACGGCCTCACGCTCACCGCCGCTGGCTACCTCCGACCGACTGACGTCGAAGCGACCGCCGCACAGCTGCCAACGATGGCCAGCTGGATCGGGAAGGCCAATCGAGAGAGCGACACGCTCCCGGTTCTCCGCTTTCGCGAAGCGCTGCAGTCGCTCGGACTCATACGGAAGCTCAAGGGCACTCTCCGCCTGACGCGCGCCGGGAAGAACGCGGCCGAGGCGTGGGAGGAACTCTGGAGCCACCTTGCCGACCGGCTCGTACCAACCAAAGACGGATTCGAGACCGACGCCACCCTGCTTCTCCTGCTCTTCGCAGCCACGTCCTCCCACGGAGATCTACCGCTCGACGCGATCGCCCAAGCACTGACGCACCTTGGCTGGCGTAGGAGCACCAGAAGCCCAATCAAGGATCACCAGCTCTACTGGCTGACAGCCATGGGCGTCCTGCGCAACGCCTCAGAACCCGAGACAGGACCCCACGACCGATGGCGACTCAGCCCGACCGCGCGAGAGCTCGCCCGCGCCGCACTGCGACCGTATTGATCAAAGAGCGCCGCCGCGCTCCCTGATTCCACGCCGCTAACGTGAACGGCGATCGGCGAGTGACCTCCTGCGTAATGGAAGCTGCAAGGAAGCCTCATTCATCGTCGAGCAACCGCCAGCGGCCCGCCAGCTCCATTCAGCCCGTCGCGGCGCCGCAAACCGACCCTGACCGATCGGCAAAAGCACAGCACCTCTCGGCTCTTTGCACGCAGGAGGTCACCGGTTCGATCCCGGTAGGGTCCATCAGTCCTACGAGCGCGCTGAGCTCGGCACGTCGGCAGACGTGGCTCCGTGGGCCCGACGGAGGTGACCGCTGTTCGCCGGGACGGACGAAGGTAGCCTCCGGACCCCATGGAGTCGATCTCTCTGCGTCCAGAGCTCACGGTCTACGTCTCGGCGATCTGGCAGACGACGTCCACCAGGGTGCGCTGCGGCGAGACGACGCTGGTGATCGACTCCGTCGTCCTGCCCGAGGAACTCGCGGACGTGGCGAGCGCGATCAACCGCGGAGCGATGGGTGACGTGGCCATCGCCATCACCCACGGTGATTGGGATCACGTGCTCGCACCCACGGTGTTTCCCGACGCGCCGGTGCACACCGGAGCGTCAACCTGCTCGCGGCTGGCTGCGACGCCGGAGGAGACGGCGGCCGCCCTGCGCTCATTCGACGAGCAGTGGTACATCCTGCGTGAGCCGTTCGCTCTCCCCGCTCTCACGGCGCACCCGCTTCCGGGTTCCTGGCAGATCGCCGAACAGACGATCGAGTTGCACCCCACCCCCGGCCACACCGCGGACGGCTGCGCCTATCACCTGCCCTGGCTGAAGACCCTGGTCTGTGGCGACTACCTGTCCTCGGTCGAGATCCCCATGCTCAACGCCTCAGGCTCGATCGAGGACTACGTCGCCACGCTCAGGCGTCTCGGCGCGCTGCTCGGCGCCGTCGAGACCGTCATCCCCGGCCACGGCCCGCCAGTGTGTGTGGGTCGGGCTCGCGAGATCCTCGCCGAGGACACCATCTACGCGGAGGCCCTCCTCGCCGACCCGGCCGACGCGACCCCGCCGCCGTCCCGAACCAACCCCCACCAGCTCACGATTCACGCCGCCAACCTCACTCAGCTCGAACGGACGCGCACCGTCCCCTGAATCAGGCGGTGGCAATGACACCGCACGGCTGCCCGGGCCGTACCGCGCGCCGGTGGTCGGGGCACCACCGGCGCGACCGCGGAGTTACCACCCCACGATGGGGAGGGCCGGTAGGGATCGCCCCAAACCGCCCGAGCGAGGGCGAGCCCGAAGTTCATGCGGGGCGAGGACCCGTTCTGCGGCACCGTTCTCGCGGGCAGCGCGAGGCATGGCATCGATCACGGCGCTCTCGCCGTTCACAATCAGAGCGACCCACCGTCCCCACAACTCATGGATGACGAACTCCACATCGGTCCCGGGATCGCCATCCCGCTGGACCTGGTCCAAATCCGGGCGAGCCGCTCATCCGGCCCCGGCGGCCAGCATGCCAACGTGACCGCCTCCCGCATCGAGGCAAGCATCGACCTGGACACGCTCGCCGACGTCCTGAACGCCGCTCAGCGCAACCGGCTCGAAGCACGCTTCGGCACGCGGGCGAGCGCGGTGGCCCAGGACACCCGCAGCCAGCTCCGGAACCGGGAACTCGCGCTCGAGCGACTCGAAGCGAAGCTACGGGTCGCGCTCACCCCGCCGCCCCCGCGCCGACCCTCACGTCCGACGCGCGCGAGCGTGGAGCGGCGACTGCAGAGCAAGCGACGCCAGAGCGCCCGCAAGCACGACCGGCGCCCGCCGTCCGACACCTGAGGCTTCGCGAGGCACCTACAGGTCCACAGACAGCGCTTCCGGCGCTCGGCTTCCAGTGAAGCCTGATGGGAGCCTCAGACGCCCGATCTCACCGTCAGCCAATCGCCAGCTGTCGACGCTCGGCCAGATGGCGACGCGTGGGCGGCTACGGCTCTGCGGTGTGGCAGCAGTGCGCCTCTTCAGCTGACGGTGATCTGCTCGCGGCCGGCTGCATTGAGGAGCTTCTCGTCGAAGGAACTGAGCGCCCCGCCGGTGTGCTTCGCGGTCGCGAGGCAATAGGCGTCGGGGAGGCTGATCGGGTAGCGCCGTCGCAGGCGTGCAGCCTCGACTCCGATCGCCTCATTTGGCTGGTGGACAGCGATCCCGAGCGCGGCGATGGCCTCACGCGCGGCGGCGAGACGGGCCACATCGGCTGAGGGTGCGATCAGCACTTCGGTGAGGTTCACAACGCTCACCACGCACTGGTCCCTGTTCTCGCGCCAACCGGTGAGGAGCTCCCGAACGTGGATGTGATGAGCGTCGTTCGCGTCGAGGGCGCCGATCAGCACGTCCGCATCGAGTAGTCGCTTCATCTCGCCGCGTCCTCAGCGTCAAGGCGATCGAGGTAGCCGGCCGGGTAGGTTCCCGTGAGCGCTCCGAACGCGTCTTCGAACGTGAACGTGGCCCGGCGGATCCGTAGCTCTCCGTCACCCGCCGGCTCAACCGTGACGTGCTCGCCGGCGTGCAGGCCGACCTCTTGGAGGGTTGCCACCGGAACCGTAATCTGGTTCTTGGCTGAGATTCGTGCCATCACCTTTACTGTATCGGTAAAGCTGTGATCGCGGTGCCCGATCTGACTGGTACCAACTCGGTACCAGCACTGCCACCATCGAGGGATGGCGAGGAACCTGAGACTCGGCCCTGCGCCGAGGAGGCGGTCCGGCGCGAAGCCCTGCGCACGGGCCGCTCACAGCAGGAGGTGATTCGAGAAGCGGTCAACCGCCATCTCGGCTTGGCGGCGACTGAACGACCGCGCGATGAGCTCGGCGCACTGATCGCCACCGGCGTCGTCCGGCACCGAGGACACCGTCTCACCCGCTGACGTGGCGACTGAGGCTTGCCGAGGGGATGACGAGCGCGGACCTGCTCGACCGTGACGACCGGATCTGATTGCGCATCTACTGTGACAGCAGCGCACTGATCAAGCGTACGGTGGAGGAGCCCGAATCGGAGGCGCTCGAAGCGGCGCTGGACCGCTACCACGCCGGGGCTCGGTCATCCTCTCCTCATCACTGACCTTGGTTGAGGTGAGTCGTGCCCTGCGCAGCCAGCTCACGGTCGGTTCCGACGGTGAGAATGACCTTTACAGAGCCGGGGCGACGGCCCTCTCCGGGGTCGCCGGGTCGCACCGTCCCGGTTGCGCTCCCTCGGTGCGATCCATGTCGCCACCGCCATCCTGCTCGACGTCGACGACGTCGTCCTCTACGACGACCGCCTGATCGAGGCGTGCCGACACAACGGTCTCAGCACCGCGAGTCCCGGCCGCCCGGCCCCAGGTCGCTGAGGAGGTCGTCGAGGCAGAGTTCCTCGGGCAGCGGCCGTCTCAGTCCCGCGACCGCTGAGGCGAATGTCTTGACGGGTCGCCGAGGTGCGATCTCGGGATGGCCCGTCAACGCACTTTCCAGGGTGTCGAGGTCATAGCGCCACGGCCGTGCCCCGTAGCGGGCCTCGAGATCACCGAAGATGAGCAGACCTGCCTCATCAAAGTCACCGTGATGGTGGATGTGGCCTCCGGCATCGACGATCGCACCAAGCAGCAGGCGAACGGCGTCAGAGGGATGTCCGCCCGTGCAGATGAGCGGCCGGCACTCGCTTTTGTGTTTCTGCTCGGCGGCGACCAGCACCGACGGGTTCTCTGCGCTGAAGCAGTCAGTGCCCGCCGGCCAGGCAAAGCCGCCGGCGGCCAGCTGACCGTGGCTGAGGATGACGTGGCCACCGTCGGCGGCCCGGACGAGTTGTGCGGCGACGCCGTCGCCGAGCAGTGTGAGCCCGAGCGCGAGCACGGTTGAGGAGACCGGGTCGACGGTCACGTTGGCGTGTGCCCAGACCATTCGCGGGCTCGTGGTGGGGTCGAGTCCCGCGTCGGCGATGAGCAACGCGACGAGGAGGCTGTGCAGCGGGGTGCCGGCATCGAGCGCGTGGGGATCTCCGTCCAGGAGCCGGGCAGCGAGGACGGTCCGCTGCACCGGCTCCCCGGCGGGGAGGGCGTCGAGCACGACGAGGGCCGAAGCGATCAGCGGTCGCATCCCGCTGTGGAGTCGTCCCTGGGCGATCGCCGCCTGCACCCACTCGGCGAGGCGTGGTCGGCCCTCGAGCGCCGGATGTCCAAGCAGCCAGGCGCGGAAGTCCTCTCGGGCCGCCCGGGCGGTCGCCCGGTCGGCGGGGAGGTCACGCAGCGGACGGCCGCCGACGCGTTCGTACTCGGCGCGGGGATCACCGGCGCAGGCGCGCAGAGCGGCCTCGAGCTCCGACAGCCGGAGCGTGAGGGGCCGGCCGGGCAGCACGGGGCGCCGGCGGGCCGAGACGGCGAGGAGCGCGTCAAGGGCGAGGGCCTCGTCGGGACTGACGTCGCTCAGGCGGATCTGAGCGTCGCCGCTCGCCCCGCGCCGTTCGCGCCGGTCCCGGGCGGCGAGCAGCACCCGATCGAGTGCCGGGCCGAGCGGTGGACGGTTCACACCAGCAGCTCGCCCTGCTCCAGCTCTCGTAGCACGTCGCCGTCCCACAGGAACGGGATGGCGTGCACGCCGAAGCTGCCGTTCTCGCGGTGGAGCTGGTAGATCGCCAGCTGGGGCACCGACGCGTAGGTGCCCCACAGCTCGTGGGAGGTCATGACGACATCAAGGTCAAAGTCCACCGTCGCCTTCAGCACCCGCTCGCGCGTCTCATCGTCGATTCCCGACAGCGCCTCATCGAGCATGATCAGCCGGGGGGCGTGCCCGTCCCCGTAGAGCGCAGCCGCGGCGGCAAACAGCGGCAGGTGGATGAGCACCGACTGCTCACCGCCGGAGCCGACGGCGTGGCGGCGCTTGGTCAACCGCACCCGTCCGGCGCTGCTGCGCTCCCACAGACCGAAAGCGAACCAGGACCGGTAGTCAAAGGCCTGCATCAGCGTCTCGGCCATCGGCTGGGGCTGCTCGCTCCAGGAGTGCTCGCGGCGGGCGGCCTCGATCCGCGCCCGGAAGAATCCGACGAGTTCCTCCCGTCCGCCCTCATCGAGGTGGCGGAGCTCCCGTCGCAGCAGCGCGAGCGCGGCAGCCCGGGTACCGCTGTCGTCCTCCACCGGCTGCCAGTCGAGCTCGACGAGCTTGCCGGCGGCCGTCGGGCTGTGACGGAGAACCGCGTTCATCCGCTCGACCGTGCCGCGGACCGCGTGGATCCGCTGACGCAGGTGGTCGGCGATCTCCTCAACGAGCGCGTCATTGAACACGCGACGCTCCTCAGCGCTCAGCACCTGCTCGTTTGCCTCGATCTCCGCAGTGAGGCTGTCCAAGATCACCGGCAGTGACCGGTCGACGCCACCCTCGCTCACCCGGACGGTGAGCAGCTCATCCTCGCCGGTGATCGCATACGCCCCCATGTCGGCCTCTGCGAGCTCACGGTCAAGCAGCTGCACCTGGCGCTGGACCTCAACCCCACGCTCCCCCGAACTCGTTCGGGTGGCCAGCAGCTCCCCCGGCAGCAGACGGACGATCTCCAGCGCGCGGGTCAGCGTCCACGTCGTCGCCTGGGCGGCATCGGCCAGGGCCTCTGAGCCGAGGACGAGCTCGAGCAGCCCGGCCCGCCCGAGCTGGCGGAGGCCGGCCACCGTCGTCTCGCGGTGGGCGCGCGCAATCTCATGGGCGCTGCGACGCGTGAGGCAGTCGCGCTCGAGGTCATGCACGCGGATGACCGCCGTCTGCTCGGCCTCCAGCCCGTGAGCGTGGTCGCTGCGGGCCTGCTCGAGGGCGGCCATCACCTCGGAATGGCGCTGGCGCAGCTGGTCACCGGTTCTCCCGAGCGCCGCCTGACGCGTGTCGTACTCCGCCTGCAGCCGCTGGGCCTCAGCCTCGACGTGGCGGGCGCGCTCGTCCTCGGTCGCTGCCGCGTCCTGAAGCTCGACGGTGCGGGCGCTGGCCGCCTGCGCGGCGGCCGCCGCCCGCTCGGCCTGGACCCAGGAGCGGGCCGCGGTGGTGGCGGCCCCGGCCAGTTCGGCGGTGGCGTGGCGCAGCTCGTCGAGGGTGACCTCGTCGAGTGCGGGGGCGAGACGGTGGGTGGCTGCGTGCTCACGGCGGGCGCCGTCGGCGGCGATCTCGGCCTCGGCGGCCCCCCGGGTCACCGCACAGGCCGTCTCGTGCTCGCGGGCAGCACTGGCCAGGAGGGTCGTCGCGACCCCGAGCGCCTGCAGCGCCGCGGCCACCTCCTCCACCTTCGGGATCGCCGCGACCTCCGCGTCAAGGGTGTCCCAGCGCTCACCGAGGACCGTCAGCTGAGCATCGAGGGTGGCGATCTGGGCGGCCAATTCCTCGATCTGGCGGGCCAGTTCGGCGATCCGGCGGGCGCGCCGAGCCTCGCGGGCCGACGCCCCGATGTGCTCGGCCATGGCCTTGGCGCCACGTCCCCCCAACGGGCCGAGCGAGAACCGTCCGTCGAGGGCGATCCAGCTGCAGCCGGGCTGCTCGCCGAGGGCGAGTGAGCCGAGCAGCGCCTCAATCACACCCACCGGGACGGCCTGATCGGGTACCGGGGTGAGGGCGGCGAGCAGGGATGATCCGGGGACCGGCGCTCCGGTCCGGGCGACAACGTCGGCGAGAGAGGCGTCGGCAAGGCGCCCGTCGGGCGTCACCCACGCATCGAGGAGACCGGCGGCCTCAAGCGCCGCCTCACAGGCGGCGCGTTCCTCGACGGTGAGCGCTACCTGGAAATCAATCAGCCGCCACAGCGGAGCGCCGGTGCGCCCGGTGCGTGGGGCCCGTGACCAGGCGGGGACGGAGGGCCCATCGTCGCGGGCGGATCGCAAGACCTCGATCTCGGACTCGCCGGCGCGGGTCGCCTGCTCCAGGCCCACCCGTTGTGCCCGCAGTGTCGCCTGCTCCTCGGCGAGGGCCTGGCGAGAGTGGTCGATCGCCGGCCGGAGGGCATCGACGGGGGCCTGCCCGGCGCAGGCGAGCTCGTCGGCGGCCGCGCTCGCCTCGTCTGAGACGACGAGCTCACCGAGTGCCCGCCTCCAGCGGGCGAGGGCGTCGGACACGGCGCTCCGGGCGGTTTCGAGGCAGGCCTCAGCCGCACTGACGCGCGTGCCGGCGATCTCAAGGCGCTCCGCGGCGGTCCGCTCGTCCGCTCGTGCCCGCTCGACGGCGTGGCGGGCGGCGAGGGAGGCCCGGATCAGCTCACGGTGGCGATGCAGGACGTCACGCCAGTCAGCGCCGAGATCGTGCACGAGCGACCGCCACGTGTCGGCGCTCAGCGCCGTCGCGGCCAGCTGCTCGGAAAGCGGGCCGACGCGAGCGCCGAGACCCGCGCGGGCGGCGATCTCCCGCGCCGCGGCCAGGTCGCCGTCGGCCACCTCACGCTGGTCGGCGGCGACCGCCTCCGCGGTGATCCGCTCCGCCTCCGCCGAGGTCGCCGCCTCGCCGGCCCGGTCGGCGTAGTCGCGGGAGGCGGTAGCGGCCTGCTGTCGGCTGGCTGCGTGGGCCCCGATCGCCTCCACCTCCGCAATCGAGGACCACTCCGTGGAGGTGACGAGCGCGTCCCGTTCGGCGCCCAGGCGGTTGAGGGCGGCATCGGCAGCGAGGCGCCCGGCGGTCGCCCGTGTCGCGGCCTCCCGCTCGTCGGCAAGCTGCGCCTCACTGTCCCTGAGCTGCTCGGCCGCGGTCTCGACGCCAACCTGGGCCTGGCGCAACGCCTCGGTGCGCTCACGGACGATCGCTCGGGCGTAGGCGCTGTAGGTGCGCTGATGGAAGCGGCTGACCTGGCTGCGCACCTCACGGAGGCGGCTGAGGCCACGCTCGAGCGTCTCGATCTGCTCGAGACCACCGGCGAGCCGGCGCATCAGGTCCTCGTCGACGGCGGGGAGTCCGACGGCAAGCTGCGCGGCGACACGATCGGGGTCGAGGGTCTTTGACAGGTGCGGGCGGCGCAGGTCCCGCATCAGACGCAGCATCGTCTGGTACTGCTCCTCCCCGGAGAAGCCGAACAGGAGATCGGCGAGTCGCCCGCGATAGTCGCGCTGGCTCTCGAGGACCTCTCCGTCATCTCCGAGGGCGGCGGCAAGCTCGGCGCGGCTGATCGGCTCACGCCCGCGCAGGAACGAGAGATCGCTGCCAACGTGCCGGTTGCGCGCGATGAAGTGCCAGCGCGTGACGTTGGGAAGCGACTTCTGGGCGCGCAGCCCGATGCCGGCGGTGAGGCGCTGCAGCCCTCCGCTGGCGTCGAGGCGCTCGAACTCGATCCACACGTACCCGGTGCGCTTCTCATCGTCGGTGCAGCCGACGAGGTTCCACTTCATGTCCTTGTAGGCGCCTCCGAACGGGTCGAGCTTGTTCGGACTGATGTCCCCGTCGAGGCAGAAGGGCAACAGCAGCTCAAGCGCCTTGGTCTTGCCGGACGTGTTGTGGCCGCGCAGCAGCAGTCGCCCGCCGGCAAAGTCAAAGACCTGGTCGGCGTACTCGTAGAGATTGATGATGCCGGCACGCCGTGGCCGCCAGCGGTCCGGGCTCGGGGTCATCGTGCGACTCCCCCGCTGCGCAGCGTCGGGCTCCGGAAGCGGGCCGCGAGCGGGATCGGCACGAGGGTGCCGCCGGCCGATCGCCGCAGCAGGTCACAGGCGAGGAGCACCTCGATGGCCGCGTCGGCAAGTGCCGTGACCTGGGTGACGTCGCGGGTATCCCGCCCCCAGTGCTCGCCGTGTTCGCGGATGAGCGCGCCGACGGCATCACGGAGCGCCTCCGGGCTCAGCTCGCCGTCGGGGCCGCACGTGCTGAGCCGGTCACAGAGCAGCAGGGCGACCTGCTTGACCGTCGCGTTGGTCGGGAACGGCAGGTCAGTGAACGCGCGGTCATCACAGATGAGCGCGCTGCCTTCCTGGCGGCGCTCGACGACATAACCGGTCGTGTGGGCGACGGCCTCCTCGATGCGGGCGCGCTGGCCAAGGAAGTAGGCCTGCTCCTCAGGCCCGAGATCGCCGAGCAGCAGCACCGGATCCTCGGCGAGCCGGCGGGTGAGCGCTTCAAAGCGAGCCCGGTTCTCCCCCTCGGGCGTCGGGGCGTAGCGCCCGGACGCCTCCCTCAGCTGCGCGAGGTGCGTCGCCGCGAGCGCGGCCGCGGGATCCTCGAGCAGGAGGGCAAGGCGGCGGTGATCGATCGTGAACAGCGCCTCATCATCCCCCTGCTCGCGGCGCGTGTAGCTGTCGTGGGATCCGGACGCGTGCTCAAGAACCCCCCAGTGGCAGAGGAGGTCTAGGCCGTCGGCGAACGCGACGCGCTCGCCGCGGCGGTTGAAGTCGACGCTCACCGGCGGGTCGACGTCGGCGGCGGCGCGCTCGACGTCCCGCGCGAGCTCGGCGATCGCCGTCTGGGCGCCGCTGCGCTCGAGCGCTGCGAGGGTCAGCAGCAGCAGGAGGCCGGCGCGGTCGCTGAGGGCCGGCCACTCATCCGGCGGCAGGCGCCGGCCGGTCGCCGAGGCGGGCGGTACCCGGATCGGACGGTGGTGCCCCGCGGCGGTGGGTGGACCGGAGGCGCGAGCCGCGGTACTGCCGACCTGGAGCTGGTAGCCGAAGGTCGTCTGCAGCTCGCGGGCGATCTCCCGCTCGTGACGGCGGACGAGCGCGTAGGCGGGTGCGCGGCGGTCGAGGAACGGCTCGGCCAACAGCGCGCGTAGGGCCATCGTCCGTTCGGTGCGGTCATCGAGCTCGCGGAGGGTCACCGGCGGATCACCTCGATCGTGAAGTCGGGAAGTTCGAGCGTGCCGTGGGGGGCGCGCAGGCGCGTGCGCGCTCGCTGTGGATCGACGGGTGGGTGCAGCACGATCGTCGCGCGACCGTCGGTGGATCCGGCGCGGCGCGTCTGGTCGGCCCCGGCCGGTGACTCATAGGCCCGGCTGATCCAGCCGAGGAGGTGGCGGAACTCCTGGGCGTCGACGTGCTCGAGCATCGAGAGGGATGTCGGTCCGCGGGTCGACATCCGCGCCAGCAGCGCGTCGAGTTCGCACTGTTCGGCGGCTCGGCGCTCCTGGACGCGGCGGCGGATCTCGGTGAGGTCGCGGATCTGCGCGCCGCGGCCGCGCCCGGGTTTCGCCGCTCCGGGCGTGCGCAGGTACGTGACGACCGGGGCGGGGTCCGCCGCGTGCCATGAGGTGCGGCCGGGTGCGACGACCTGATCAGCGTCGACCTCGGGCACGCCGACGTGGCGCGGGCTGCGGAGTCCGAAGGCCACCCGCAGCCAGCCGGTGGCGTCTCCCGGTGGGGCCTGGGCCACCTGTGCGGCGAGGTGAAGGAAGACGCCGGCCCGGTCGATGCGGGTCGACCGGCGCTCGATCAGCCGTTCGGCGATGGCCAGCACGGCACGGATCGCGTCGACGACCTGGTCGTTGAGCGTCCGCCACGGCGAGCGGCGGTCGTTCTCATCCCCGACGAACCATGAGCGCAGCCCGTGCCACCGTTCGAGCAGTTCCGTGCGCCGACGCTCCTGCTGGATGGCGACCGATACGCCGCCCGGAAGCTCGACGAACACCTCAGCGACGACGATCCTCGCCACAAGCTGGTCGGCACCGTGTCCCTCGATCTCCTCCAGCCGAGCGAGGATCTCGGCGGAGTAGCGCAGCCGGGTGCGTTTGAAGCCCTGGAGGTGCTCGAGTAGCGCGGCCTTGCCGCGCTCGAACTCCGCCTCACCGACCTGTTCGACGGTGCGCATCAGATCACCGAGGGAGCGCATGAAGGAGAGGGCGCCCTGGTGGAGCTGCTCGACCTCATTGAGCAGCTTCTCGAACAGCCCGCGAAGCTCGGTGCCGTCCGGTTCGGGCCGGGTCAGCTCCGTCACGAGCATGCTCAGGGCGTCCCGGATGCGGGGCAGCCGGGCGGTGTCGAGGCGGCCGATCTCCTCACCGAGCGCGTCGAGGCGTCCGAGCAGTTCCTCGGTCAGCCGTCCTGCCGGCGTCACGTCGTAGGTGTAGCGGTTGCGACGCCACTCCGCGGCCGTGGACGCGAGCCCTGCGTCATGGTCGCGTTCCACGGCACCCCAGTCGGCGAGTGCGTGCAGGCGGGCATCGAGCCACTCGGCGTCGAACTCCCGGCCGTAGCGCTCCCGCAGCCGGTCGGCCACCTGGGCGGGACGCAGCCGCAGGCCGAAGGACTGGTGCTCGAGGTAGAGGATCCGCATGATCCGGCGGTAGGTGTCTGCGCCATCGACGACCGCGTAGGTGAGGACCCGGTGGGCGCCGAGCTGGCCGTCGTCGAATCCGTACGCGGTCGAAGTCGCCGGCGACTCGGGGGCCGTCGCATCCGCGTGGGCTCTCACCGCGATTGCGTCCATGGTGGATTTGAGGATCGCGCTCGCCACGGACAGAACGTGCGCGGAGGTCGTCGCTTGACCGGAACGGCTCAGGAGGAAGCCGGCCGACCGGTCGGGTCAGTTGTGGATGCGCTCGCCTCGCCGCAGCATCTCCAGAAACGTGCCGATCCGGCGCGCGCGGGTCTCTGGACGCTTGGCGTCGTTGACGCGGTAGATGATCGCGTAGCGGTTTGCGCCATCGAGGGCGTCAAACGCCGCGGCCGCCTGAGGGTCGCGGTCGAGTTCGCGTTGGAGGTCCTCCGGGACGGTGGCGGTGCGCTGGCCCGCATACGCCGCGTCCCAGCGGCCGTCGGCCCGGGCGCGCTCGACCTCGGCATGTCCGGCAGGCCGCATGCGATCGGCGGCGATCAGGGCTTCCGCCTTCTCGCGGTTGATCTGTGACCAGCGGCTGCGGGGCGAGCGGCGCGTGAAGCGCTGGCGCCAATGCTGCTCATCGAGCCGAGCCTTCTGCCCGTCGATCCAGCCGAAGCAGAGCGCGACGTCAAGTGCCTCGGCGTAGGTGAGCGTCACCGCCTCAGCCTTCTTCTTGGCGAGCGTGAGCCAGATCCCCGGATGGGTGGCGTGGTGGAGCTCGAGCCAGTCAGCGAACGCGTCGGCGGTGGCGAACTGCACAATCTCACCGGAGGGGCGGGGCGTCTGCCGCTCACTGGCCATCGGGGGATGATCTCAGCTTGACGGCGGGAAACGGGCACGGGGGCGGCTGTTCACGATCGGGCGCACTGGGCGCACCCAATCGTGCCCACAGCCGCCGAGGAGGGCGGGCGTGCACGATTTGGGTCGCTCCGGTGACGAGGACCCACGGGTCTCCTCGTCGCCCGTGTTCCGGACCTGTCGAATACCCCGGGACCTATCAATGCCCCGGCGCCGCCGGGGCGCCCCGCAGCGCCCGGCGCCTCTGCGCCTCACCTGACCTGCCTTGAGCCGGTGGCCGGCTCCCCGCGGACGCGACTCAGAAGTAGTGACGCCGGCCGCCGACGGCCCGACCCATGCCACCGAGGACGACGAGGATCAGTCCGACGAGGACCAGGATGATGCCAATGGACCACAGAACCGCGATCTTGGCGACGAAGCCGATGA
This sequence comes from Conexibacter sp. DBS9H8, assembly GCF_023330685.1. Classification (GTDB taxonomy): domain Bacteria; phylum Actinomycetota; class Thermoleophilia; order Solirubrobacterales; family Solirubrobacteraceae; genus Palsa-465. The sequence goes on along the minus strand of NZ_CP097128.1, from coordinate 782,670 downwards.
TGAGCAGGATGATGCCCAGGGTGATCATGTCTCTCCTTTGTTTTGCGCGACATCCATCCGGGATGCCGTGTCCCCCCACTGCTGCCCAAGTTGGCGAGGATTCAAAACGCGACACTCCGCTCGCCCGGCTCCCACGCCCGAGGGCTCGCCCTCTCCGTCGCCCGCCGGATCCGTCCCACCAGGGAGAGTGCGCGTGCCTGCGATGATGGGGGGATGAGCCCAGACGGTGACAACGGCGACCGCGACGCAGCCCTGCGCTGGATCATCGAGCAGATGGCCCGGTCCGTCGAAGACCTCGAGCGGCTTGACCTCGACATGCTCGCGCGCGTCACGGGCCTTGACGCCGACCGGGCCCGCGAGTACCTCGACCGGGTTGAGGAGTGGCTGCGCTCCCGGGCCGAGGACGGGCCCGGGGACGCGCTGCGCCAACTCGGCGGGCTGATCGGACCGGACCTGTTCAGCCGCCTCAGCCGGTTCGCCGCCGGGGCGTCGTCCGCCGGCGGCCCGGGGGCCGACGACACCCCGGCGAGCACCGCCCCCCACCCCCTTGACGTTCCGACCCTCGCCCAGGGGCGTGCGCTCAGTGCCATCGACTCGGGGCGCTTGAGCGTCGCGCCCGGCAGCCACGAGTTCGTCTCCCACGACGCAAGCCCCGTCCCCGAAGGCGCCTCAGAGCTGATCGGTGAGCTCCGCGCCCGTGACTGGATCAACGCGACCGGAACCCTCACGCAGGTCGGACACCACGCGCTCGGACGCTGGATCGCGGCTCACGCCTCGGAGTGACCGAACCGCGAGCCGGCCCCGTGACGGACGGATGCCACGGGCAGCGGGCGCACTCGTTGTCGCCGTGAACGGGGACGGACGTTCCGCTCCCCGCCGCAGCCCCGGCAACCGCAGGCAATCACTCCCACGAACACGGGCCCGCCCGTTAGGGTCGCGAAAGTCACCCCCCGGCCTGAGGAGTCCCGTGTTCGTCCGTGCCGCCATCACCGTCGCCCTGATCCTGCTCGGCACCGCGCCGGCGGCGCTCGCGAGCACCACCTCGGGGACGCCGGGGACACTCACCGTCAGCGGACAAGGAACGGTGATGGCCGTGCCCGACCAGGCGAACCTGTCGGTGACGGTGAACCGGTCCGCCGCCACGACGGCGTCGGCGCTGTCGGCGGCCAACCGAAGCGTCGACGCGATCGTTGCGGCGAGCCGGAGCCTCGGGGTCCCCGCCACCCAGATCCAGACCGAGTCGGTCAACACCGCGTGTGGCCGGGTGCGGGTGGGCCCCAAGCGCCACCGCCGCGAGATCCGCCGCTGCACGGCGTCTGAGTCCCTGTCGATCACCGGAACGCCGGCGCAGGCCGGTCGCGTCATCGACGCCGCCACCCACGCGGGGGCAAGCGCGATCAACGGGCCGAACTTCAGCTTCTCCAACCCGGCCGCGTTGGTGATCGCCGCTGAGAGCGCGGCGATCACCAACGCGCAGGCTCAGGCGAACGTCGCGGCCGCCCAGCTCGGTGACACCGTCACCGGGGTTCAGTCGGTGGCGCTCAACCCGCAGTCGGGGGTCCTGAGCACGCCGGGGTCAGCCGCCGCGGCGGCCCCGAGCGCCTCGGTCCCCACGACCCTGTCTCCCGGAGCCCAGGCGGTCAGCGCGACGGTCACCGTCGTGTTCACGATCGCACCGGCGAGCCCGTCCTGACCGCCGCCGGCACCCGGCTCGATGCCGGCGGTCAGTGAAAACAGGCCCCGTAGGCGGTGATGCCGGAAGCCGCCGTGAACCCGGAGGGGGCGATCCAGTGGCTGAGGAACTGCGCCGAGATGCGGGCCGGGGGGAGTCCGTCGACGGACGCGTAGTAGCTGACCGTCAGCGCACAGCCGTTGGAGATGCCGCTGAAGTCGCCTCCCTGACCGGGTGCCAGGTGAACGTCGTCACCGTGTTGTCGGTGTCGAGATGACACGGCGCTGGCGCAGCATCAGGCTTCCGCGTGGACCGTGGGTGTAGGTGACCGACAGGGTCTGTCCGACGTAGAGACCCGTGTCGAGGGATCGCGGGCCGCCGGGAGCGCCGCTCGGGCCGGTGAACATCTGCGAGCTTGGACGCCCTGGAACCGTCAGCGTGAGCGCGGGGCCGGCCGGGGGCAGCAGGCGCAGCTGCGTCCCCCGTCCCGAGGCAACCGAGGATCATCGACCCGAGGAGGCCGACCCGTGCGACGGGCACACGCCGACGGCGGCGGCCGCCGCGTCGGGCGCGGGCGACTGGGACTCTATGGCCGCGACGATACCTCGCGGGCACCGTCGGTGCCACTGCCGCGCCACCCGCCGCCGGGACCGATCCGCCCGCCTCCGCGGCCACTCAGATCAGTAGTGGATGACACCCCGGGCGCCACCCCCGGCGGCGATCACGTCACCGCTGATGGCGACACTGCGCGGCGAGGCGAGGAAGACGACGACGTCGGCGACCTCGGAGGCATCGATCACCCGCCCGACACTCGTCGCAGCGGCGAGGCGCGCCTCCATCCCGACGGCGTCGAGACCGGCGGCGGCGGCCATCTTCGCGACCGTGTCGGGGAACCGCTCGGTCACCGTCATCCCGGGGTGGACGACGGTGACGTTGATGCCGGCGGGGCCGTACTCGTCGGCGAGGTTCTTGGTCATCGCCACGAGCGCGACGTTGCGCACCGACCCGACGACCGACCCGGTCGACCGGGCGGCGAGGCCGCTGATGGTGACGATCCGCCCCCACCCGCGCTCGGCCATCTGCGGGGCGAAGGCACGGGCACAGCGCAGCGCTCCCTTGACCTTCACGTTGATCTGCGCGTCGAACAGCTCGTCCCCCATCGGCCCCTGGTTGGCCTGAGCGGCACAGTTGACGAGGATGTCGACGCCGCCGAGGGCCGCCGTGACCGACGTGGCCATCGCGCTCACCGCCGCGTCCTCACCGGTGTCACAGACGGCGGCGATCGCCCCGGCGCCGACCTCAGTCACAGCGCGGGCGAGCGCGTCTCCGTCCCTGGCGACGAGCGCCACCCGCACACCCTCCGCCGCCAGCGCCCTCGCGACCGCCAGGCCGATCCCGCGACTCCCGCCGGTGATCACCGCTCGTTTCCCGCTCAGCTGCAGATCCATCCGATCAGCCTACGCCGCCGTGGGGTCCGGCCAGGCGGGCCGGACGTCCGTGCTGGGAGTCCACAATGCCGCGATGCGCGCGCCACCGCGTGCCCGACCCCGTTCCCAAGACAAAGGACCGACCTGACCACGCCCGTCGACCCCACCGGCGCCGACCTCAAACGCTTCCTCAGCGAGGACCCCGGCGGCCCGGTCGTGATGCTCAACCTGCTCAAGTACCGGGACGGCGGGGAGGCCAGCTACCGCGCCTACAGCGCCGCGCTCGCCGACTACCTGCCCCGGATCGGCGCCGAGGTGCTCTACGTCGGGGACTGCTCGAGCGTGCTCGTCGCCCCGACGGGATGGGACTGGGACACGCTGCTCGTCGTCCGCTACCCGAGCCGGGCGACCTTCAGCGCGATGGTCGCCGACCCCGAGTATCAGAAGGTCACCCACCTGCGCAGTGAGGCGCTCACCGAGGCGGTGCTCGCCGCCACCGTCCCGTGGGGCTGAGCCGGCGCCCGGCCGCCCACGGCGGTCCGCCGGGTCCGGGCCGGAACCCGGGTGACGTCCGCCGAGTCAGGAATGATCTCCGGAGAGCGACCAGGGGTGGAGGAGGGGCACGGAACACCGGTCCCTCCCACACGGCGCCCATCACCTTCGGATCCGCGAGGAGAGCCACGATGCACGAGATCACCTGTCCCCACTGCCGGTCCGCGTTCACGGTCGACCAGGCCGCCTACGCGGAGATCCTCAACCAGGTCCGTGGCCGCGAGTTCGACGCCGAGGTGCAGGTTCGACTGCGGGATGCCGAGCAGAGGAAGGCGATGGAGGTCGAGGCGGCGCGGCAGGAGGCGGCGGTGCGCTTGAGCGAACAGACCGGCGCGCGGGACCGGGAGATCGCCCGGCTCACGGCTGAGCTCGCTGCCGCCGGCCAGGCGACGGCGACGACCGTCGAGCTCGAGGTGCGCAAGGCGGTCAGCGCAGCGGAGCGGGAACGCGACGAACTCCGACACGCGCTCGAGCGCAAGGCGACGGAGGAGCAACTGCGGGTCGCCGGCCTGCGTGAACAGCACCAGCTCGAGCTGGCGAGCCGCGAGGAGGCGATCCGTGACCGGGATGCCGAGATCGCCCGGCTCGCCGATTTCAAGGCCCGCCTCTCCACGAAGATGGTCGGTGAGACGCTCGAGCAGCACTGCGAGATCGAGTTCAACCGGCTGCGCGCCCTCGCCTTCCCCCAGGCCTACTTCGAGAAGGACAACGACAGCCGCTCCGGCAGCAAGGGCGACTACATCTTCCGGGACTGCGACGAAACCGGGACGGAGATCGTCTCGATCATGTTCGAGATGAAGAACGAGTGCGACACCACGGCGAGCAAGCACAAGAACGAGCACTTCTTCGCCGAGCTCGACCGTGACCGCCGGGAGAAGGGCTGTGAGTACGCGGTGCTCGTCAGCATGCTCGAAGCCGACAGTGAGCTCTACAACGGGGGGATCACCGACGTCTCCCACCGCTACCCGAAGCTGTACGTGATCCGCCCGCAGTTCTTCATCCCTCTGATCACCCTGCTGCGCAACGCCGCCCTCAACGCGTTGCAGTACAAGCGCGAACTCGCACTCGCCCGCGCCCAGAACATCGACATCACCACCTTCGAGGCGGAACTGGACACCTTCAAGGAGCAATTCGGCCGGAACTTCCGGCTCGCCTCGGAGAAGTTCGGGACCGCGATCAAGGAGATCGACAAGTCGATCGCCGCGCTGCAGAAGACCAAGGAGGCGCTGCTCGGCTCCGAGAACAACCTCCGACTGGCCAACGAGAAGGCCGAACGGGTCACGATTCAGCGGCTGACGAAGGGGAACCCGACGATGGCGGCCAAGTTCGCCGAACTGGCGGCCGCCTAGGCGCCACCCCGGACCGGCCGCCCCCGGCCGCTACCGTGGAGCGATGCCACGTGATCGACGGGAGCGGCACGGCGGCGACGATCACCAGGTCACGATCCCCGAGCCGCTGAGAGCCGGCCGGGCCGGCCTCATCTGCGTGACGATCCTCGTCATCGAGGGGATCTACTCGCTCGCGGTGCTCGGGCTGATCCCGTCCCTGATCGGCACCCACCCGGTCCGCCTCGAGCTGCTCAGCGGGTCGACGGCCGCGCTCATCAGTGCCGGCGCGTTCGCTCGGGTCGGCCGGGCCGCGCTCATCCTCGCCATCCTCGCGCCGCTGCCGGCGCTGATGATGGGCGACCCGCTCTACTGGTGGGCCGGGCGGCTGTGGGGCCCCGCGGCGGCTCGCTACCTCGGCGGCACCAGCCCGCGGGCGCAGCGCCGGACCGCCCGTGCCCTGGGTTGGGTCGAACGCTACGACACCCTCGCGGTGATCGCCGCTCCGTTCCTGCCGGTGCCGAGCGCCGTCGTCTACCTCGCCGCCGGCTGGGGCGGCATGGGCTTGGTCCGCTTCCTCGCCCTCGATCTCATCGGCACGCTCCTCTGGGTTGGCCTGTTCGTCGGCCTCGGCTGGGGGATCGGCCATTCGGCGGTCACCGTCGCCCACGACATCAGCCACTACGGCCTGATCCTCACCGTCGCGATCGTCGCGATCGTCGTCATCGTCTCCCTGCGCCGCCGCCGGCCGGAGGCGGGACTGCGCCGCGTCTCGGCCCCCGGCGTCCCCGATCTGGGGTCCTGGCCCGGTCGCGCCCCCGCTGGGGCACGACCGGGGACGGGCCTTGACGACACTGCGGCCGGCGCTGATGCGGTCGCGGCCGCCCAGACACCGGACGCCGCCGCCGTGAGGCCGCCGTCGGCTCGTGCGCGGCTCAGGCTCCGGCGCCGCCGCGTCGGGGCTGACCCGGGCGGCGGCGGTCCTCGAGCGTGATCCCGGTCCGGAGGCTGAAGAGCCGCCGGTCCGCGTAGCCGATCTCAGAGATGACGCGGCGCAGTTGGGAGGCGAGGGTGGTCATGGGTTCGGTCCTTTCATGGGGGAGAGAAAGCGGCTGGGCGCCAGATCGGGAGGCCCACCGCGATGGTCCCCCTCACGAGCCATAAAGGCAAATACGCCTTTGCTGTATGAGCTATAACCACACGACATGCTCGACGTCCGCCGTCTCCGGGTTCTCGTCGCCGTCGCCGAGCACGGCTCACTGACGGCGGCCGCGACCGCACTCGGCTACACCCAACCGGCCATCTCCCGCCAGATCGCCGTCCTTGAGGCGGAAGCCGGCGTTCAGCTGCTGCAGCGCCTCCCGCAGGGAGTCGCGGTCACGGACGCGGGGGCGCTGCTCGTCGCTCGCGCGCGGGAGATCCTCGCCACCCTCAGCCGCACCGAGAGCGAACTGGACGCCCTGCGCGGCCTCGACTCGGGGACGCTGGCGATCACCGCCTTCGCCTCCGGGGCCGCGTCGGTGATCCCGCCCGCGCTCGCCCGCTTCCGCGAGCGCCATCCCGCCGTCGAACTCACCGTCACCGTCGCCGACCCGGTCGACTCACTGCCCCAGCTCAGCGCGGGGGAGCTCGACATCGCGCTGTGCAACCAGAGCGAGGCCAGCGCCGGGGGCAGGCCCGGCCTCGGTGGGCCGGGCCTGCCGGTGAGCTTCGTCCACCTCTTCAACGATCCGATGTTCGTCGCCCTCCCGCCTGAGCATCCGCTCACCGAGGCGCCCCGGCTGGCCCTGGGGGATCTCGCCGCCGAGCCGTGGATGCTGACGACGACGGCGACCTGCCCCGACTCCGAGCTGTTCCTCAGCGCCTGTACGCGGGCGGGCGTCGTTCCGCGCGTCGCCTTCCAGTACGACGACTACGCCGCCCTGCTCGGGTTCGTCACCGCCGGGGTGGGGATCGCGGTCGTGCCCGAGATGGTCGCCCGCAGCGCCCGCGCCGACGTCACCCTGCGCCAACTCGATCCACCGCTGCCCGCCCGGCCGGTGACCGCCGCCGTCAACGCCGCCTACCGCTCGGCCCCGGTGACGGCGATGCTGGAGATCCTGATCGAGCTCGCGCCCGACTGGGTGGCCGGCCAGATCACGCCGCCGTCCGGAGCGACCCGGGCCACGGCCCCCTCACACGCGGTTGCGCGCGCTGGTGCTGCGGCCGAGGCGGGCGACCTCAGCGTCCATCTCCGTCAGCAGCGCCTCGGCCTGCTTGAGGGTCTCGCGGTCCCCGAGGCGGGAGGTGAGCAGCGGCTTGAACCAGGCGAGCAGGGCGACCCAGCGGGGGACGTAGACGCGGCGACGGCGGTTCTCGAGCCCGTCGATGAACGCGTCGACGCAGGTCTGCAGCGGGATCGTCTTGCCCAGCGGGCCGGGAAGACCGGCGAGCATCTTGTTGAAGGCGCCGAGGTCGGCCTTTGCGTCCTGGACGAGCGGGGTGTCGATCCACGACATGTGCGCGGAGCCGATGTCGACGCCGCGGAAGGCGACCTCGAGGCGCAGCGCGTTGGCGAGGTGCTCGACGCCGGCCTTGGAGGCGTTGTAGGCGACGAGCCCGGGTGCGGGGGCGAACGCAGCCTCGGAGGAGACGATCAGCATGTAGCCGCGCCGCTGAAGGACGGCGGGGAGGGTCGCCCGCACCGTGTGGAAGACGCCGAGCACGTTGACGTCGAGCACCCGCCGGAAGACGGCCGGGTCGACGGCGAGCACCGAGCCGTAGCTGGCGATACCCGCGTTGGCGAGGACGAGGTCGATCCCGCCGAAGCGCTCGACCGCCGCCGCCGCGGCGGCCTCCATCGACCCGAGGTCGCAGACATCGCAGGCGATCGCGAGGGTGTGCTCGGCCCCGAGCTCGGCGGCGAGCGCGGTGAGCGGCGCCTCATCGACGTCGGTGAGGACGACCCGGGCGCCCCGCTGAACCGCCGCCCGGGCGGCGCCCGCGCCGATCCCGCGGGCGGCGCCGGTGATGAAGAGGACCTTCCCTGCGAGTGAACTCATGGCGGCGATGCTAACCGAGCGCGGCGGGGCGGCGGGAACGCTCGCGGGAGCTTCGGCGGGCTCGCGGGCGACCGCCGCCACGGCCCTTAGCATCGGAGGGGATGCCGTCGGAGCCGATTTGCGCCACCACTCTCACCGTCAGCGCCTACGCGGCCCGGCTCGGCAGCGCGCTGCGCAGCGTCGGCGGCGCGGTGATCGAGGGGGAGGTGCAGAAGGTCACCCGGACGGGCGGGGGGATGCTGTTCTTCGATCTCACCGACGGGGAGGCGCGCCTCACCGCGAAGGTGTTTCCCCGGGACGTGGCGGGTCTCGAGCACCGGCCGGCCGCCGGCGACCTCGTTGAGGTCCGGGTCGACCGTCCCGACTTCTATGCCGCGCAGGGGTCGGTGAGCCTCGTCGTCTCCGCCGTCCGGCTCGCCGGGGAGGGTGAGCTGCTGCGCCGGCGCGCCGAGTTGCTCGCCCGGCTGCGCGCCGAGGGTCTCTGTGACCCGCAGCGGCGCCGGCGGCTGCCGGCCTTTCCCCGCGCGGTCGGGGTGATCGCGGGCGCCAGCTCAGACGGGATGAGTGACGTGATCCGGGCGCTCACTGACCGCTGGCCGGCGGTCGCGATCGTCGCCTGCCCGAGCCCGGTGCAGGGCAAGGCCGCCCCGGCGGCCCTGATTGACGCGCTCGCCCGGCTCCAGTCCCACCCGGCCGTCGACGTGATCGTGATGGCCCGCGGCGGCGGATCGGTCCAGGACCTCGCCTGTTTCGACGATGAGCGGCTGTGCCGGGCCCTGTCGGCCTGTCTCGTCCCGGTCGTCTGCGCGATCGGGCACACCGACAACACCCCGGTCTGCAATGAGGTCGCCTGGGCGGCCTACACGCCGTCGCGGTCGGCCGAGCTCGCCGTCCCCTGCGCCCGGGAGCTGCGCCGCGAGATCGCCGTCACCCGCGACCACCTCGACACCGTGCCGGACCGGATCGCGCGGGCCGCCGAGCGGCTCGCCCACCGCGGCGCGGCGATCGATCCGCACGGACCGCTGGCGACCGTTGCGACCGAGGTGGCCGCGCACCTCGCCCGTGCGGGCGCCGCCCTCGACGCCCACCTGAACGGCCGCCGGGACCGTCTCACCCGGGCCGATGCGCGCCTCCTGGCCGTCCCCCACCGCGCCGTCGCCCAGCTCGGCCACGCCCGGGGCGACCTGATGGCCGCCGGGACGGGGATCGCCCGCACCGGCGTGGCCCTCACCCGCCAGACCGAGGCAATCGAGCGGCTCGGGGACCGGCTCGCCGAGGGGACCCGGCGCCGGCTCGAGGCCGCGACCGTCGCGGTCACCCACCGGGCCGAACTCGTCGGCGCGCTCGACTTCCGTCCCCGCGGCTGGCTGCTGGCCAGCCGCCCCGATGGCACCCCCATACGCGGGGTCGGGGACCTCACCCCTCGATCCCATCTCCGCCTTGACCTCCATGACGGCGCCGCCGACGTCCTCGTGGAGGCGATCACCCCCGACCCCCGGAGCGACTGACGATGACACCGCCCACCACACCCGACACCCCGCCCGCCGCGGCCAACCCGGCTGCCGCAGCCGCCCCGGCGGCGCCGGCCGCCCCGACGCGGCTCACCTTCGAGCAGGGCTACACGCGCCTGCAGGCGATCGCCGACCGGCTCAACGAGAATGACGTCCCCGTCTCGGAGATGTGCGACCTGTTCGCCGAGGGCAAGGGGCTCGAGCGCTCCCTCACGGCGTTTCTCGACACCCAGCGGGCGCGCGTCGAGGCGATCGACCGTGGGGAGGGGATCCACACCTTCGAGATCACCGCGACGGCGACGCTGAGAGCGGTCGAGGACACGCTCCCCTTCTGAGCCACGGGCCCTCGGGCCCGCCCAGCGGCGGGTGCCGGCCCCCGGGCGCGCGGGCCCGCCGAAGAGCCGTGCCACCGCTCGCCTCAGACGGCGGTCGCTTCCGAGGCCGGTCCGCTCGCCGCGGCCCGGGCGCCCGGGCGCAGGATCCGTTGGAGAAACGCGATCTGATCGGCGACCGCCCGCTCGAACGGCTCGCCGACGTAGACGTCGAAGTGCCCGACCGGGTAGCGCTTGATCTCCCCGCGCGGAGCGGCGCTGACGAGGGCGACCGTCCGCTCCGCCGGTGCGACCGAGTCGCGGTCACAGACACAGAACAGGCTCGGGCAGCGCAGCCGGGCGGCCGCCCGGCCGGGCCGGTAGAGCCCGACCCACAGGGCGATCCGGCCGGCGACCCGGTTGACCCACGTGCTGTTGGCCGGGGTGATCGCAGCGAACCCGGCCTCCGAGTCGAGGGTCGTGATCACCGCGAAGCTTCCGGGCGGTCCCACCGTGGCGATGTAGTGGGTCTGACCACCGCGCAGGGCGCTGAGCTGATCCCACAGCCCGACGACCGCGCCGCGGACGATGTTGGCCGCCCCGAGGATCGGGAGTGAGGCGAAGCCGTCGGTGAACGGGCACTGGGAGACGATCGCGGCGATCGACGGGTCGGCGGCGGCGACCTCGATCACGTGCCCGCCGGAGAAGGAGGAGCCGAACAGGCCGACCCGGTCGGGGTCGACCCAGTCGAGGCTGCGGGCGTGGGCGATCCCCGCGTGGAAGTCCGCCTGCTGGCGATGGATGTCGAGGAGTTGGCGCGGCTCGCCGGCGCTTGCGCCGAAGTGGCGGTAGTCGAACAGGAGGACGCCGATCCCGGCGGCGGCGAACCGCTCGGCGAAGGCATCGAGGCGCTGCTCGCGCGTCGCGGAGAATCCGTGAGCCATCACGAGGATCGGATGGGGACCGTCCCCGTCGGGACGGTAGATCCAGGCGGCGCAGGACGTACCGTCGGAAAGGAAGTGGCTGTCGCTGCGGGTCATCTGCGCAGCCTATGGCGTCGGGGCGGCACCTGTGCAGGTTCTCAGGTAAGGGTTAGTGAAAGTTCACTCGCCTGACGCCGATCATCGCTAGAGTCCCGTGCTCATCTCGGCACCCGCTCGGACGCCCCACCGGCGCCCCCGAGAGCTGCCGCCGACCTGACGTCGTCTGTGGAGGTCAACCGCTTGCCACCGACGGATTGCCAAAAGGAGTCGTGTCATGGTTGACCAAGCCGTCCGGCTTCTGATGCCGCCAGTGGGAGGAACCGCCTGACGATGACCATGGGCGCCTGAGAGGGGCGCCGACAGCCCAGATCACCCTGACGGCTCGCGACGCGTTCCGGCCTCCCCCGGCAACGCCGCCGAGCGCCCGGTCCGGTGATCGGGCCCCCGCGACCGCCATCCGGCGGACGCTCAGAACCGAGTCTCTGGCCCGTCGCTGACGTGCTTGACGATTCCCCGAACGACAACGAGGACGGCAGCATGGCATCAAGCGGAAAACCCAAGACGACGATGGCAAAGCTTCAACGCGAGGCGGCGCTCCGTGAGCGCCGGGCAGAGAAGGCGGCCCGCAAGCAGATCCGGCGAGAGGCCGGGCCTGAGGCGGCTGGCGCCACCCCCTATGACCCGTGGGCGGCACTTCCGACCGACCCGACACCCCAACCCGAACCACAAGCGACCGTGGACCGATCATGACCGAATCCCTCACCCCCACCTGGAAGGCGGCGCTCGCCCCGCACGCGCGCGCCCGGACTGACCGCGCCGTCCTGCAGCTGCTCACCTCGCTGCTGCCCTATCTGGCGCTCACCACCCTGATGTACCTGACCCTCGGTACCTCGGTGCTCCTCACCGCGCTGCTGATCGTGCTCGCGGCCGGGTTCCTCGTCCGCACGTTCGTGATCTTCCACGACTGCACGCACGGATCCCTCTTCCCGTCCCGGCGCGCCAACCGCTGGGTCGGCATGGTGCTCGGCCTGTTCGTCCTCGCGCCCTTCCGCCAGTGGCAGCACGAGCACGCCGTTCACCACGCCACCTCCGGCGACCTCGACCGCCGTGGCGTCGGTGACGTGGAGACGCTGACGGTGCGCGAGTACCAGGCCAAGGGCCGCGGCGGCCGCCTCGCCTACCGGCTCTTCCGCACCCCGGCGATCATGTTCGGAATCGGACCGATCGTCGCGATGATGATCCTCCCGCGGATCCCGGTCAAGGAGGCCCGCCTGCGCCAGCGCCGCAGCGTCCTGCTGACCGACCTCAGCATTCTCGCCGCGATCGTCGGGTTCGGCCAGTTCCTCGGCTGGGGACCGTTCCTGCTCGTCTGGCTGCCCGCCGCACTGCTCGCCGGCTCCGCCGGGGTCTGGCTCTTCTACGTCCAGCACCAGTTCGAGGACGCCTACTGGGCGCGTGGTGACGACTGGGTCTACGCCGAGGCTGCCCTGCAGGGCAGCACGTACCTCAAGCTGCCGTGGCTGCTGAACTTCTTCTCGGCGAGCATCGGCCTCCACCACGTCCACCACCTCAACCCGCGCGTCCCCAACTACAACCTGGCGCGCGCCCACCAGTCGGACCCGATCTTCGCGACCGTGCCGACGATCGGGATCCGCGAGGGCCTGCGCGCAACCCGCTTCAAGCTCTATGACGAGGACGCCGGCAAGCTCGTCACCTGGGCCCAGGCACGCGAGGCGTTCGCCCGCCTTGAGCCGGCGAACGAACTGACCGGTCTCCGGGTCGAACCCCAGGGCGCGGTCGGCTGACCCCGCGCGAGGCCCCGTCCGACGGTGCCGCCCAGGCCACACCCCGCTCCGGTGGCGGGGTGTGGCGCCGCGTGCGCTACGCTCAGCCCAGGTCGAGCGCCTGCTTGATCACAAAAGCCGTGCTCGCGTCACCCCAGTTCGTTGCTCGTCAGCGCCTCCGTGTTTCGCCCAGCACACAACCGGAGGTACCACATATGCCCACAGGAACCGTGAAGTGGTTCAGCGACGAGAAGGGGTTTGGCTTCATCAGCCCCGACGACAATGGCAAGGACCTGTTCGTTCACCACTCGGCGATCCAGGGCGAGGGCTACAAGTCCCTGCCTGAGGGCGCCAAGGTGAGCTACGAGGCCGAGCAGGGTCCCAAGGGCCCCGCCGCGGCCTTCGTCGTCCTCGTCGACTGACACCCGCGTGATCACGGCCATTGGGGCCACCGGGCCCCAATGGCCGCCACTGCGCGCGGCGACCCGTTCCCGCTCCGGGATCATCGGGTCACCGGCACCCGGTCCGAGGATGACCTCAGGACCCTGGCGACGGACCTGTCCAGCCAGGACGGCGCGTCCTTGCGACCGTCAACGACGGCTGAGCCCCTCCAAGCCGGGCCGGCGGGGTTCCCCGCCCCCTTCCACGCGCGGTTCGACAACCTCGTGATGGCCCTGCGCCATGGCGCAGGCTGATCCCTGAGAGCCGGCCCGGTGACCGCCTAATCGACGGTCGGCGGCTCGGGCTGGCAGACCGGGCACCACCAGGTGGTCCGGCCGCCGATGCGATCACGGCTCAGGTCGCTGTGGCAGCGTGGGCAGAGGTGCCCGCTCCGGCGGGCCGGGATGAAGCTGGCGGTGTGGACGCCACCGTGAGCGATCGCCGCGCGGATCGCCGCCCGCAGCTCACGCCGGAGATGGTCGAGTTCGGTTTCCGTCAGCGACCCGGTCCGCCGGGTCGGAGCGATCCCCGCCTGCCACAGGCTCTGGTCGGCGAGCAGGTTCCCGACCCCGGCGATCGCGCCCTGATCGAGCAGACGCGCCTTGACCGGCGCGTTCCCCGCCCCGATCCGGCGGCGAAACTCGGTCCGGGTGACGTCGGCGGCGTCCGGGCCGACATGGTCGAAGTCCGGGTTGAGGACCGCGCGGCCGAGCCGGCGCTTGTCTCGCAGCGTGAAGAAGCTCCCGTCGTCGAAGTGGACGGTGAAGCGGTCCCAGCGCGGCTCCGCCGCCAGCCGGTCGATCCAGATTCGGCCGGCCATGCCGAGGTGCAGCCCGAGCGTCGGGCCGTCGCCGGCGAGCCAGAGGAACTTGCCGCGCCGGTGGGCGGAGAGGAACCGGTGGCCGACCAGGGCCGCGCTGATCTCACCGGGGGGATGGGGTCGACAGACGTAGGTGTCCGTGTCATCGACGGCGGCGATCCGGCGGCCGAGGATCTCCTCGAGGGTGAGGCGGGCGCGCTCGGCTTCAGGCAGTTCGGGCACGCCGTGAGGCTAGCGCCGGCCCCGAGCCCGGATCCCGCGCCGACGCGCACCTGACCCGTCCCGCCGGGCCCGGCGCGCGGTGTAGGCTGGCCTTCCCCGATCAAGGCCCGCCATGACCACTTCCCAGCCGACTCCCCGCCGCAGCCGCAGCCTGCGCTCGACGATCACCGCCGACGGCCACCTCACCCTGTCCCTCCAGGAGCGCGAGCTGCCCGAGCTGGCCGCCGATGAGGTGCTCGTGGCCGTCGAGGCCTCCCCGATCAACCCGTCCGACATCGCCGTTCTGCTCGGGCCGGTGGCCCCGGAGGCGCTGGAGGCCGAGTCGGGCACGCTCACGGCCGCGGTGCCGGAGGCCGCCCTCGGCCTGTTCCGGGACCGCCTCGGTAAGCCGCTGCCGATCGGCAACGAGGGGGCGGGGACCGTCGTCATCACCGGTGCGGACGCGACCGAGCTGCTCGGCGCGCGGGTCGCCCTGTTCGGCGGCTCGATGTGGGCCGACTACCGGGTCGCGTCGGGATCCGGGGTGCTCGTCCTCCCCGAGTCGGTGAGCACGGCGGCGGGCGCCTCCCTGTTCGTCAACCCGCTCACCGCCCTGTCCATGGTCGAGACGATGCGCGCCGAGGGACACCACGCGCTCGTGCACACCGCGGCAGCCTCCAACCTCGGACAGATGCTCGTGCGAATCTGCGCCGCCGACGGCGTCGGGCTGGTCAACGTCGTCCGCCGCCCCGAGCAGGTCGAGTTGCTGCGGGGCCTCGGCGCCGAGTTCGTCGTCGACTCCTCGGCCGCAAGCTTCCGGGAGGAGCTCACCGACGCGATCCGGGCGACCGGGGCCACCCTCGCCTTCGACGCGATCGGCGGCGGGACCCTCGCCGGGGACATCCTCGGAGCGATGGAACGGGCCCAGCCGCCGCTGGCCTCCTACACCCCCTACGGCAGTCCGGTCCTCAAGCAGGTCTACATCTACGGCGCCCTCGACTTCTCCCCGACCGTCCTGCGCCGCACATTCGGGCTCACCTGGGGGGTCGGCGGCTACCTGCTCACCAACGCCCTGGGCCGGCTCGGCGGGGAGGCGGTCGAGCGGATGCGCGCCCGGGTGCTCGCTGAGGCGACGACGACGTTCGCCTCCCACTACGCGCGGACGGTCGGGCTCGGCGACCTGCTCGACCCGGCGGTTCTCGCCGCCGTCGCCGAACGGCGGACCGGCTCGAAGTACCTGATCGACCCCTCACGCGACCGCGCCGGCTGAACCGACCGCACCGGGCGCGCTACACGGCCCCGACCCACACCCGCCCCGGCCACAGCGCCTGGCGACAGCGCCGGGCCACAGCGACCCGCCACAGCGCCTCCACACACGGACCCGACACCGAGCACGGTACCCTCCGTCGGCGATGGTGATCGACCGGGTCCACGGAGGACACCGCCGGGCCGGCTACCGGTGGCGCGTGCTTGGGGCGACGCTCACCGGGGTCGCCGTCGGCCTGCTCGGCCTCACCCCGTCCGCGGGGGCCCACCCGGCCCGCGGCGCCTCGTTGTCCGCGGCCGAGGTGACCGTCGGTCAGCCGCTCGCCGCGCCACCGGTGCCGGCCTCGATGATCGGCGTCTCCATCGAGTACTACGCGGTCGCCGAGACGCTCGGGGCAAGCCCGGCCCACGTCAACCCGATCTTCACGGCGCTCATCCATCAGCTGTCGACCGAACCGAGCATTCGGATCGGCGGCGAGAGCGCCGACTGGAGCTACGTTCCCGCCCCGGGGTTGCACCCGCCGCGCCCGGTCGTCTTCAGCATCCGCCCGGCGTTCAGCTCCGTGCTCGCCGCCACCGCCCGGCAGGTCAACGCACGCTACCTCCTCGATCTCAACCTGGCCGCCGACAACCCGCGCCTCGCGGCCGTCGAAGCACGCACCCTCGTGGACGGCATCGGGCCCCAGTACGTTCGCGCGCTGGAGATCGGCAACGAACCCGAGCTCTACTCGACCCTCGCCTGGTCACGCCCGCCGCTGCCGAAGATCTTCGCCCGCCCCCCCGGCTACACCCCGGCCGATTACATCGCCCAGTTCAACCAGTTCGCCGCCGGGCTGCCGTCGGTCGCCACGGCCGGCCCCGCGAGCGGAAGCCCGGCCTGGGTGGAGGCGCTCGCGGCCGCCCGCTCCCGGGCCGACCGGCTCAGCCTGCTCACCCTGCACGAGTACGCGCTGCGGCGCTGCGGCGTGCCGCCGACCAGCCCGGAGTATCCGACGGTGACCGCGCTCGCCCGTCCGGCGACCGCGGCGGACCTCACCGCCAACGTCGGGCCGGCGCTCGCCGCCGCGCGCGCCCGGCACCTTCCGCTCCGGGTCGATGAGATCGGCGACGCCGCCTGCTTCGGGGTCGCCGGGGTCTCCAACAGCTTCGCCGACGCCCTGTTCGCCCTTCAGGCCAGCTACGACCTCGCCCGCGCCGGAGTCGGCGGGATCAACTTCGACACCGTCCCCGCCGCCGCGCACCGGCTGTTCAACTTCTGGCAGGTGCACGGCGTCTGGCACGCGAGCGTCTCCCCGATCTACTACGGGCTGCTGATGTTCAACTGGGCCGCCCCGGCCGGCTCCCGGCTGCTTGCCACGACCGGGTCATCGGCGACACTCAGCACCTACGCGTCCGAGACCCCGACGGACCTCCGTGTCCTGATCGTCAACCCGGATGGCGCCCGTACCGTGACGGTGCGGGCGGGGATCTCGACGACCCACGCGGCCGCCCTCGTCGGCCTGCGGGCCCCGTCCGCCGGCGCGACCGGCGGGGTCACCATCGCCGGCCAGCGCTTCAGCCCGGCAACGACGACCGGGACGCTCACCGGCACCCCCCAGGCGACCTCCCTCACCCCGACTTCCCCCGGGACTTATACCGTCACGATGCCGGCCCACAGCGCGTGGCTGCTGGAGGTGCCCCGCGGCTGACGGCCTCCGCGGCCCGGCTTTTTGGTCGCCTTACCCCTCTGGCCGCTGGGTCAGGCCGGAGATGGCGAGTTGCGCGAGGTTGCCGTTCTCAGCGCTGACCGAACCGTCGAGCGCGGTGAGAAATGCGTCGACGACGGCCGGGTCGAACTGGCTCCCGGCGCACTCGCGCAGCTCCGCGCGCGCCATGTCGAGCGGCATCCCGCGCCGGTAGGGACGATCGGCGACCATCGCCTCAAACGCGTCGGCGACGGCGAGGATCCGGGCCGGCAACGGAATCCGCTCCGGCGGCAGACCTCGCGGATACCCCGCGCCGTCCATCCGCTCATGGTGGTCTCGCACCCACTCGGCGATGTCCGTCAGCCCGGCGTGCTCGAGGATCCGCGCTCCGATCTCCGGGTGGCGGCGGATCTCGACCCACTCGGCGGCGTCGAGGCTGCCGGGCTTGTAGAGGATCGCGTCGGGGATGCCGAGCTTGCCGAGATCGTGGAGCACCCCGGCCGCCCGGACGCGATCCACGCCTGTCCGGTCCAGGCCCATCACCGCGGCGGTTGCCCCAGCGAGGGCACCGACGGTCCGCGCATGCGAGCCGGTGCTCGGATGCCTCAGGTCGAGAGTTTCGGCGAGCAGCATCACCGCCGCAAGCCGGATCCCGTCGCTCTCTGAGCCGGGCCGTCCCCCACCATCCTGCATCTGCTCGAGGGCGAGCGCGGCATGATCGACGACGGCCATCATCACGGCGATCTGAGCCTCCCCGGGCCGGTGACCGAACAGCGGCTGGTCGACGGAGACGAACCCGAGGACATCGTTGGCCTGCGAGCGAAGGGGCAGCAGCAGCATGTCATCGGGATGCCAGCCCTCGACGGCGAGCGAGCCGACCGCCTGCGGCCGCCAGTAGGGCGACCCGCGATCGTGGTCGTAGCTGCCGGCCGGAAGCCACAGCGCTCCGTGGACGTCGATCGCCGCGGCGTGCATGTCGGCCCACTCCTTCTCAGAGACGCGGGTACCGAGCAGTTCAGCACGGGCGGCCGAGTCTCCGGACACGGTCACGACCTGGAACCCGTCCTGCTCGGCGTCACGGAGGTTGACGACGACGACCGAGAAGGAGAGTTCGATCCGGATCGCTTCGGCGAGCGCCTCGATCACCGCATCCTCCCCCTGCCCGCCGGCGGCGGCCCGCGACACCGCGAGCATGCTGCGCAGGTGCCGGGCCGCCGGCTCCTCGGGCACTCGTCCCCGACCGCCCGAGTCGAGCGGCACCGGACCGGCCGCGTCCGCGACCCGGTCGCGCCCCTGCTCTTTGGCCTGATAGAGGGCGGCATCCGCCCGGGCGATCAGCGTCTCGGGCGGATCGAGGCCGCAGGCGATCCCAATCGAGACGGTGAGGACGCCCGCCTCGGTGAGCGGGTGGTGGATGCCGGCGTGGGCGATGGCGACCCGGATCCGCTCGGCCACCTCCCGAGCCTGGTCGTGGAGGGCCCCGCGGAGGATGATGATCAGCTCCTCCCCGCCGAACCGGTAGGCGGCGTCATCGGCACGCAGGACCCCGCGCACGATCGCGGTCAGCGTCGTCAGCGCACGGTCCCCGGCGAGGTGGCCGAAGCTGTCGTTGTAGGCCTTGAAATGGTCGACGTCGCAGACGAGTACGGCGATCGGCTCCGCCGCCTCGCGTTGGCGGGTGAGGTACTTCGGCAGGTCGTCGGCGAGGGCACGGCGGTTGCCGATCCCGGTGAGCGGATCGTGGCGTGAGTCCTGGACGAGCTGGGCGTTGAGCCGGCCGAGCTCGACCTCGCGTTCGGCGAGCACGCGGAAGGCGGCCTGCTCGCGGTCGAGCAGGCCGCGAATCTGGCGGCTGATCAGGTTCGAGCGGACGATCAGCGCGGTCCCCGAACAGAGGACGCCGAGCAGCAGGATCTCCTTCACCGGCCGGGGCGCCCCGGCAAGGGTTTCGGTGAGCAGGACGCCGGCGAGCAGCGCGAGCATCCCGGCGGGCAGGATGACGCCGAGCTGATTCGACGATTGGCTCGGGGTGGCCGGCTCGGGGGCGCCGGCGGCCGTGATCGCCCCGAGGCTGATCAGGCTGAGGCCGATGACCCACAGCGGGTCGAGGATGGAGGTGCCCGACACGTAGGTGCGGTTCAGCAACTCGCCGCTCCACAGGATGAAGGCGGCGGAGATCACGGCGGTGCCCGCGAGAAACAGGCCGGAGGGCCAGAGCCGGAAGCCGCGCAACGTGCCGCCGAGCATCGCCTGCAGGGTGAGGATCGTCGCCGCCGCGTACACGCACGGGTAGATGAGGTCGGACACGCGGGCGGAGGGGGCGACAGGCGAGTGGGTCGCGGTCCGCCAGAGCAGGGCGAGACAGAGCCCGACCGCGGCGCACATCAGCGGCACCGACTCGACCGCCGCCACGGCGAGGTGCGAGCGTCCGCGCCGGTGGTCGGGCAGGACGCTGGCGGTGACGAGGAACGCAAAGGCCCACCACCCGAGGTCCGCCGGGTTCGGGTCCCCGGCGAAGCCGATGAGGCCGTACAGGTCCCAGATCAGCTGGGCGACGAACCAGCTCGTGCAGGCGGCCGTCCACAGCGCCCAGCGCCGGCGGTTCCCGGGGGCGGCGGACCGGTAGGCGGCAAAGCAGGCAAGCGTCGCGGCCAGCGCGGAGAACGACCACGCGATGTCGTAGGCGAACCCCGGCCCGAGGCCGGTGTAGCGCCCGACGATTCCCGCGTAGGCGAGGACGAGACAGCCGCCCACCACCACGCAAACCCGACGAGAGAGGCGGAGGCGGAGGCGGAGAGCCATATCCCCTCCCTATCGGCAGTCGGACTGTGAATGTGTAGGTCCCGGCGGCGGACCTCCGGAAACCGTCCAGACGACCGCCACGCGACCGTCTGGGCCGGCACCCCGAACGGCGGCGCGCCCGGGATCGCACGGCGAGCCCTCCTGGCGCACCGGCGGACAGAACTGGATCGAGCTGCCCGGAGATGACGAGCGTGCAGCGGGCGATCGCAACGAGCACTTCGCCGGCCACGCCCACACCTGTGGCCTGTGGATCAACTGTCATGCCATCAGCGGAGGCGTGCGCCGCGAGCGTGAGCCGCCGGGCTGCCGGCTCACGCCCGCTCCGCCGGACCGCCGGACCGCCGGACCGCCGGACCGCCGAGCGACGTGACGGCGGTCCGGGCGCTGCCCGACCGCGCGGGCCGGTGGCGGCGACCCCAGCGAGCCATTAGGCTCCGCCGCGATGGAGGCATTCGCGGGACCGGATGATCACCTCCCGGCCCAGCGCCGGGCCGGCATGGCCGTCACCAGCCACGACGTCGCCCGCGCCGCCGGGGTCTCTCAGTCCACCGTCTCCCGTGTGCTGCGCACCCCAGGCCGCGTGTCCGCCCCAACCCGGGAGAAGGTGCTCACGGTGGCCACGGCACTCGGGTACGTGCCCAGTGACGTTGGCCGCAGCCTCGTCACGCGCGCAACCCGGACGATCGCGATCGTCATCACCGACCTGACGAGCGCCCACGACACACACCTGATCGCCCCCTTGCACGATGAGCTGTCGGCCCGGGCGTACCGGATGGTCCTGTTCACCGAGCCGGTCGAGGGCCACCGCGAACGGCCGGACGGAGCGGAGCCACTCACCCGGGAGGAGGAGGTCAAGCCGCTGATCGATCGGCTGCTCAACCGGGCGACCGACGGGGTCGTGCTGACGACGAGCCGACTGGACGGAATCGTCCCTCGCGTCCTCACCCAGCACGCACTGCCGTTCGTCTTCCTCACCCGCTACACGGAGGGGATCGCCGCCGACTGGGCGATCGTCGACAACTCCCTCGGCGCCTCGCTGATCGCCCATGAGGCGATCCGGCTCGGCCACCGCCGGATCGGGGCGATCTTCGGGCCGGCGGATGCGAGCACCGGCCGTGACCGCGAGCGCGGAACCCGCGCGGCGCTCGCCGCCGCCGGGATCGAGCTGCCCGACCACCGGGTGCGCCACGGGCTGTTCACCTTCGCGGCAGGTTACGGGGCGATGACCGAGCTGATGGCGGAGCAGCCCGCCCCGACCGTCGTTCTCTGTGCGAACGACACCGTCGCGATCGGCGCCTTCAATGCAGCTCGCGCGCTCGAGCTCCGCGTGCCCGAGGACGTGTCGCTCGCCGGCTTTGATGATCTGCCGATGGCCGACTGGGAGGTCTTCAGGCTGACGACCGTCCACCAGCCGATCGAGGAGATGGCCCGGACCGCCGTGCGGCTGCTGATCGAGCGGATCGACGGGCGGGCGGAGGCGGAGGCGGGCCGCCAGATGGTCTTCGCGCCCCGCCTCGTCGTCCGGGACACCCTCGCCCCACCGCCGGAGGAGAGCTGAGTCCGGGGCCGGCCCCCACCGGATCTCTCCTCGGCCACCGGGCACGTACTCGCCGTCGACGGGGGCTGGACCGTGCAGTGGGTGGGGACGCGCGGCGCACGGTGGACCGGGGGCCCAACGGGGCCCCGCCGCCCGACGAGGGAGGACAAATGTGTCGTGGGAACGCATTTGTCCCCCCTCGTTCTGGATCCGCCGCCCGACCCGAGCCCGCCTGCTCACCTGAGCCGCCGGCCGCCCCCGCTGTCTGACCCGCCCGCGCACCCGCCTCACCGCCCGACCCCGGCCGGCCCGGCCGCCCCGCCTTCGGCCTCACCTATCCTCGCCCGGATGACCGGCGGCCCGGGGAACGCGATCGAGCTGCGGGGGATCGTCAAGCGGTTCGGCTCGCTCACGGCCGTCGCGGGGCTCGACCTCAGCGTGCCCTCCGGCGTCTGTCTCGGCCTGCTCGGCCCGAACGGGGCGGGCAAGTCGACGACGATGCGGATGCTCACCGGCCAGACGCTGGCGACCGAGGGGTCGATCACGCTGCTCGGCCACGCGCTCCCCGCCCAGTCCAAGCAGGCACGCATGGCGATGGGGGTCGTGCCCCAGCTCGACAACCTCGACGTCGAGCTCACCTGCCGACAGATCCTGTCGATCTTCGCCCGCCTCTATCGGGTCCCGCGCTCAGAGCGGGAGGCGGCGGTGACCCGGGCGCTCGGCATCGCCAACCTCGGTGCCCGCGCCGACACGGTCGTCCGCGATCTCTCCGGCGGGATGCGCCGGCGCCTGCTCGTCGCCCGCGCGCTCATCCACCGTCCCCGCCTCGTGCTCCTGGACGAGCCGACCGTCGGCCTCGACCCGCAGGTCCGCCAGGAGCTGTGGACGCTCATCGCCGGGCTGCGCGCCGACGGGGTCACCGTACTGATGTCCACCCATTACATCGAGGAGGCCGAGCGGCTGGCGGACACGGTCGCGGTGATGTCGGCGGGGCAGATCATCGCCCAGGGAACCCCGGCCGAGCTCGTGCGCGCTCACGCCGGCCGCGAGGTGATCGAGGTGTACGGCCCCCCGGCCGAGCTCACCGCCCTCACCGCGGAGGCGTCCCGTCGCGGCTGGTCACACCGACGCAGCGGACCCGCGCTGGCGATCCTCAACGCCGAGCGTCTCGACGGCGACGCACCGGCGGGCGTGCGCCGGCCCGCGAACCTCGAGGATGCCTTTGTCGCCCTCACCGGCGAGGAGATCGAATGAACCTCGAGACCGACCCGGCCGCGGGAACGCCCCCGCCCGGTGACCGCCCGCCCACGCCCGAGGGCGGCGACCCAGACACACTCACCCGCCGGCCGCCCGCCGGCCATCTGCCCGGCCCCACCCACGCCGCCGTCCCGGCGACCGTCCGCGTCGGCCGGCTCGAGCCGGCCGCGATCAGCGCGGTGATGGCCCGCGACATCGTCATGTTCAAGCGCTACTGGCGGGCGACGACGTTCTCCTCCGTCGTCCAGCCGGTGATCTACCTGCTCGCCTTCGGGCTCGGGTTCGGCTCCCTCGTCCACCACGTCGGCCACTTCCGGTACGTCCAGTACGTCGCCACCGGCGTCGTCGCCACCGCGGTTCTCTTCTCATCCGCCTTCCCGGGCATGTTCAACACGTTCGTGCGCTGGCGGTTCCAGCGCACCTACGACGCCCTGCTCGCCGCGCCGATCGACGCGGAGGAGCTCGTCACCGCCGAGACGCTGTGGATCGCGATCCGCTCGGGCGTGTACGGGGTCGCGCCACTCGTCGTCGGGTTCTTCTGGGGGTTGACCCCGGAGCCGGCGATGCTGCTCGTGCCGTTCATCGGTCTCATCACCGGCTTTGGCTTTGCCAACTTCGGGGTGCTGATCGCCGCCTTCGCCAAGACGATCGACAACTTCAACTACGTCACGAGCGCGGTGCTCACCCCGATGTTCCTCGTCGCCGGCACGTTCTTCCCGATCACCCAGCTCCCGGGCGCGCTGCGCACGATCGCCCAGTTCAACCCGCTCTATCACTGTGTCGCCCTCGTCCGCGACCTGTCGCTGGAGACCTTCCACCTCTCCGACCTGCTGCACCTCGGGGTCCTCGTCATCTTCGCCCTCCTGCTCTGGCGGCTGGCCACGACCCAGATGCAACGCCGCCTGATCGACTGACGAACAGACGACGATCTGATCGTGACCCCGCCCATGACCGACCCCGTCGGACTCGACTACGACCTCCACCTGCTGCCCCGCGGGCGGACCCCGTTCCGGCGCTGGCACTGGGAGCTGTGGCACGGGCCGACCCTGCTGGCCGCCGGGTGGCGGCTCCAGCCACTCGAGGCGCAGCGGTCGATCCGTGTCCACGCGGTCCGCTACGCCCACCGCCTCCACGGCCTGCGGGTCCTACATCCCGACGTCGACCATCCGGCGGAGGTCCCCTGGCAGGGGCGGACCCAGCGGTTTGTCTGGGGCGCGCTGCAGATCGAGCTGCGTCCCCGGGCCGCCCGGCTGGCCACCCAGGACATCTCCGCCGCTCCGCGAGCCGGTTGAGGGGCTCCGACCCCCCCAGGCGTACATCGCCGCATCCCCGCGGGCCGGGTGATAGATACAGGGGGGTGGAGATCATCGCCGCCCTCGGCGAGCTCGGACTCGGTGAGCGCCTGCTCACCACCCCGGCGGCCCTCGCCGCCTTCAGCTGTGACGGGCTGACGGCGTTCACCGCCCGGCCGTGTGCGGCGGTCCTCGCCGAGTCGACGGCGGAGGTCGTCGCCACGGTCCGGGCCTGCCACGCGACCGGGACGCCGTTCGTCGCCCGCGGCAGCGGCACATCGCTGTCGGGCGGGTCGCTGCCGGTCGCCGGCGGGGTGCTGATCGCCCTCAACCGGCTCAACCGCGTCCTCTCCATCGACCCCGAGTCGCGCACCGCCGTGCTCGAGCCCGGCGTGATCAACCTCGACGTGAGCCGGGCCGCCGCCGCCCATGGCCTCGCCTACGCTCCCGACCCCTCGAGCCAGTCGGTCTGCTCGATCGGCGGCAACCTCGCCTTCAACTCGGGCGGGGCGCACTGCCTCCGGCACGGGATGACAGCCAACCACATCCTCGGGATGACCGTCGTCCTCCCCGACGGGGAGCTGACGACCCTCGGGGGCCCGTCCCGGGAGGGGCTCGGGCCCGACTGGACGGGGATGTTCTGCGGCTCGGAGGGCCTGTTCGGCATCGCGGTCGAGGTGACCGTCTCACTGATCCCGATCGCCGAGGCGACCGCAACCTTCCTTGCCGCCTACGACAGTCTCAGCGCGGCCGGCGACGCCGTCTCGGCGATCGTCGCCGCGGGCCTGCTGCCGGTCGCGATGGAGATCATGGACGCGCTGGCGATCGAAGCGGCCGAGGCGTCGGTCAAGCCCCGCTACCCGCCCGCCGCGGCGCTGCTGATCGTCGAGCTCGAGGGCGACCGAGACACCGTCGCCGCCGACACGACCGCCCTGGAGGCGCTGATCGCCGTCTCCGGCGCCGTGTCGGTCACCCACACCGCCGATCCGGAGGAGCGGGCACTGATCTGGAAGGGGCGCAAGAGCGCGTTCTCGGCCGTCGGCTGGCTCGCCCCCGACTACATCGTCCAGGACGGCGTCGTCCCCCGCACCCAGCTTGGCCGGGCCCTCGCTGAGGTCGAGGCCCTCAGCGCCGCCGCGGGGATCCGCGTCGCCAACGTCTTCCACGCCGGCGACGGGAACCTCCACCCGCTGATCCTCTTTGACGGGGCGGAGGCGGGCGCGCTGGAACGGGCCGAGCAGCTCGCCGCCGACATCCTCAGCATGTGCGTGCGCCTCGGCGGCTCGATCACCGGTGAGCACGGGGTCGGGGTGGAGAAGCGCGCCCACCTGCCGCTGATGTTCTCCCCCGACGACCTCACCCTGATGGGGGAGATCCGCCGCAGCGTCGATCCGGGCGAGCTGGCCAACCGCGGCAAGATGCTCGTCCCCATGGCGGAGGGCACAGCCGCGTGAGGCACAGATGATCGCCACCGTCGACAGCGTCGCCGCCGTGCAGGAGGCGGTGCTCGTGAGCGACCGGCTGCTGCCGGTCGGCGCCCAGACCAAGCCGGCGCTGTCAGCCGTCACCGACCCGGGCACGGTCCGGCTCGACTGCGCCGGGCTGTCGGGGATCTCGGCCTATGACCCGGCCGAGCTGACCCTCACCGCCGCGGCGGGCACCCCGATCGTCGAGCTCGCCGACGCGCTGGCGGCCCACGGCCAGTACCTCCCCTTCGACCCGCCGCTCGCTGCGGCTGGGGCGACGCTCGCGGGTACCGTCGCCGCCGGCCTGTCCGGCGCCGGAGCCCAACGCTACGGCGGCCTGCGAGACTTCATCATCGGCGTCGAGTTCGTCGACGGGCGCGGGCGCCACGTCCACGGCGGAGGGCGGGTCGTCAAGAACGCGGCCGGGTTTGACCTGCCCAAGCTGATGGTCGGCTCCCTCGGGCGGCTCGGGGTGATCGTCGCCGTCTCCCTCAAGGTGTTCCCCCGTGCCCGCGCCCACCGCACCCTCGCCGCGACGTTCGCCAGCCCGGCGGCTGCGCTCGACACGATCGGCGTGCTCAACCGCGGCCCGCTCGCGCTCGAAGCGCTCGATCTCACCTCAGAGGGACGTCTGCTCGTGCGCCTCGGCGGCGACGACGGGACGCTCACGGCCCTCACCGAGCGGGCCGAGGCGACCATCGGCACCGCCTGTGAGCGGATCGACGGGCCTGAGGAGGCGGCCATGTGGGCCGCCTCCGCCGCGCTGACCGCCCTCCGCGGCAACGGCGACCGCGCCAGCGAGAACCCCAGCGACAGCGACGCCCCCAGCGGCGACCTCATCCGCATCCCGCTCACCCCGCCCCAACTCCCGCCCCTCAGCACCGCGCTCACAGCCGCCGGCGCCCGCCACCGCTTCAGCCGCGGCGCGAGCGTCGCCTGGGCCCACTGGCCGGCTGACCGCACCCTCACCGAGCTGTCGGACCGGCTCGCGGATCTCGGTCTCGGCGGTCAGCGGCTGTGGGGCCGGCCTGGACCGCCGCTGCTCGGCACCGTCCCCGGTGGCCCGTTCGCCGACCGGGTGCGTGCCGCCCTCGACCCCGACCACCGCTTCCCGGAGCTCTGAGCAGCCTATGCGCCACACGATCGCCACCGACACGCTCGGGCCGCGCGGCCCGGCCCTCACCGCCCCGATCGACGCCTGCGTCCACTGCGGGTTCTGCCTCCCGAGCTGCCCGACCTACGTCACCCTCGGGGAGGAGATGGACTCCCCGCGCGGGCGGATCCTGTTGATGAAGGAGGTGCTCGAGGGGACGCTCGAGCTCGACAGTGCCCTCCCGTACCTCGACAACTGTCTCGGCTGCCAGGCGTGTGAGACCGCATGCCCGTCCGGAGTCCACTACGGGGAGCTGATCACCGGCTTCCGCGCCCACGTCGAACCGGTCCGCCGCCGCCCGGCGGCCGCTCGGCTCCAGCGCCGGCTGCTGCTCGAGACCCTCCCGTTCCCGCGCCGGTTCGCGCTCGCCGCCCGGCTGGGCCGGCCCGCCCGCGCACTCGCCGAGCGGCTGCCGAGCCCGCTCGCGGCGATGCTCGCCCTGATCCCGGACCGCCTCCCGCCGGCCGCGCCACTGCCGGCCCGGATGCCCGCCCAGGGCCCGCGCCGGGCGCGCGTCGCCCTGCTCGCCGGCTGTGCCCAGCAGGTGCTCGACCCCGACATCAACTGGGCGGCGCTGCGGGTGCTCGCCGCCAACGGGATTGAGACGGTGATCCCGCCCGGCCAGGCCTGCTGTGGCGCGCTGGCGATGCACACCGGCGCGAGTGAGCGCGCGCGCCCGCTCGCGCGGGCCAACCTCGCCGCCTTCCCGACGGACGTCGACGCGATCATCACGACCGCCGCGGGGTGCGGCTCGGGCATGCGTGAGTACGGGCTGCTCCTCGCCGGTGAGCCGGATGCCGAGGCGGGGGCCGCCCTCGCCGAGCGGGTCTGCGACGTCGCGACGTTCCTTGACCGGGTCGGTCTGATCGCCCCGCCCCCGCTGCCCGAGCCGATCACGGTCGCCTACCACGACGCCTGCCATCTCGCCCACGCCCAGCGTGAGCGTACGGCGCCGCGGCGGCTGCTGGGCGCCATCGACGGCCTGACGCTCGTCGAACCGGCCGAGTGGGAGCTCTGCTGCGGCTCGGCGGGCACCTACAACGTCGAGCATCCCGAGCTCGCCCGCCGGCTCGGGGCGCGCAAGGCGGCGAACCTCCGGGCGACCGGCGCGGAGCTGATCGTCACCGCGAACATCGGCTGCCTCACCCAGATCGGCCTGCACCTGCGCGAGGCGGGCGTCGAGATGGCGCTCCTGCACACGGTGCAGGTGCTCGACCGTGCCTACGCCCACGCCCTGAAGGGAGCCCCGCCCCGATGACCGAGACCGTCCAGGTCGGCCGCCTCAGAGTCGCCGCCCCACTGCATGCATTCATCGCCGAGGAGGCGCTCCCGGGCACCGGCGTGGAGGAGGACGCCTTCTGGGCGGGGGCAGAAGCGCTCATCCACGACCTCACCCCACAGATCCGGGCCTGCCTGGCCCGCCGCGCCGAGCTGCAGGGCGCCCTCGAGACCCCCGCGGGCCGGGCGGCCGCCGCCGACCCCGCGACCGCCGAGACGTTTCTGCGTGACATCGGCTACCTCGAGCCCGACCCCGGCCCGGTGAGGATCACGACAACCGACGTCGACACCGAGATCGCCGAGCAGGCGGGCCCCCAGCTCGTCGTCCCACTGCTCAACGCTCGGTTTGTCACGAACGCGGCGAACGCCCGCTGGGGGTCGCTCTATGACGCCCTGTACGGCTCGGACGTGATCGACGAGACCGACGGACGCAGCGCCGATGGCCCGTACAACCCGGTCCGGGGGGCGGCGGTGATCGCGCGCGGCCGCGCCTTCCTCGATGCGCACTTCCCGCTCGCGGAGGGCTCCCACGCCGATGTCTGCGCCTACCGGATCGCCGCGGGCGCGCTCGCCGCGGACCGGTCCGGTGCGAGCGGGGCGGACGGGGCGGACGGGGCGGACGGGGCTGGGACGGGTCTGGCGGACCCGTCCCAGCTCAGAGGTTTCCGCGGTCCGGCGGAGGCGCCCTCGGCGCTGGCGCTGTCCCACCACGGCCTCCACGTCGAGGTCCGGATCGACCGGGAGCACCCGATCGGCGCGACGGACCCCGCCGGGGTGTGCGACATCGCGCTCGAGGCGGCGCTGACGGCGATCATGGACCTGGAGGACTCGGTCGCCGCCGTCGATGTCGCGGACAAGCTCGTCGGTTACCGCAACTGGCTCGGGTTGATGCAGGGCACGCTCACCGCCGAGGTGGACAAGGACGGCACGCGGTTCACCCGTGCGCTGGCCGGGGATCGCACCTACACGGCCGTGGCGGGCGGGGAGCTGAGGCTGAAGGGGCGGGCGCTGCTGTTCGTCCGCCAGGTCGGCCACCACATGTTCTCCGACATGATCTGCGACGGGGACGGTGCGCCGGTGCCCGAGGGGATCGTCGACGCGCTCGTCTGCGGTCTCATCGGGGTCCACGACCTGCGCGGGCCACGGGCGGGCGCGAACTCGCGGGCCGGATCGCTCTATGTCGTCAAGCCGAAGCTGCACGGCCCCGCGGAGGTCGCCCTCACCGTCGAGTTGTGCGCCCGGGTCGAGGCGATCCTCGGGCTTGCGCCGCAGACGATCAAGCTCGGGATCATGGACGAGGAGCGGCGCACGAGCCTCAACCTGAAGGCGTGCATCGCCGCCGCCGCGGACCGGGTCGTGTTCATCAACACCGGGTTCCTCGACCGGACCGGGGATGAGATCCACACCTCCCTCACGGTCGGGCCGATGGTGCCGAAGGCGACGATGAAGTCCCAGGCGTGGCTGGGAGCCTATGAGGACGCGAACGTCACCACCGGGCTCGCCTGCGGCTTCGCCGGGGTCGCCCAGATCGGCAAGGGGATGTGGGCGGCCCCGGACAACCTCGCCGACATGCTGGAGGCGAAGGTCGCCCATCCCCAGGCGGGGGCGAACTGCGCGTGGGTGCCCTCGCCGACGGCGGCGACGCTGCACGCCCTCCACTACCACGCCGTCGACGTCGCCGCCCGCCAGCGCGAGCTCGCCGCCACTGGAGCGGAGGTGCGGTTGGCCGACCTGCTCACCCTCCCGCTCCTGGACCCCGAACGCCTGAGCGAGAGCGAGCGGCTGGCCGAGCTCGACACGAACGTGCAGAGCACGCTCGGCTACGTCGTCCGCTGGATCGACCAGGGCGTCGGCTGCTCGAAGGTCCCCGACATCACCGGCACCCCGCTGATGGAGGACCGGGCGACCTGCCGGATCAGCTCCCAGATGGTCGCCAACTGGCTCGCCCACGGCATCGTCACCATCGCGGAGGTGGAGGCGTCGCTGGCCAAGATGGCCGCCGTCGTCGACGCCCAGAACGCCGGGGACCCTCACTATGTGGCGATCGCACCGGCCTGTGACGGGCACGCCTTCCTCGCCGCACGGGAGCTGCTGCTCGAGGGCGCCGCCCAGCCGTGCGGCTACACCGAGCCGATCCTCCACCGCCGACGGATCGCCGCCAAACACGCCCAGGAGTCGTTGACCTGAATGTGCCTCACCCTCGCCACCGCCCGTCAGATCACCGCGGCCGCGCTCGCCCACGGAACCGCGCACGGCCTCAAGCCGCTCACCGTCGTCATCCTGGACTCAGGGGGTCATATCCGCAGCGTCGAGCGGGAGGACGGGGCCTCCAACCAGCGCGTCCAGGTCGCCTGGGGGAAGGCGAACGCCGCCCTCGCGCTCGGGATGGGGTCGCGGGCGCTGATGGCCCGAGCGGAGGTGCAGGCCTACTTCATCACGAGTGTCGCCGCCGCCGTCACCGGGCCGTTCGTGCCCGTGCCCGGCGGGGTGCTGCTGCGCGACGGCGCCGGCGGCGCAATCCTCGGCGCGGTCGGCGTCTCCGGGGACAGCTCCGACAACGATGAGGCGGCCGCGGTCGCCGGGGCGGGGGCGGCGGGGCTCACCGCACAGGTCGACTGAATCGGCTCGGCGGCTTCGCGGACGGCCGGACACCGAGCCGCGGCGGCGATCACGCCGACTCGGGGGGAACTGCGCCCCGCCGCCGGGCGTCTCTATAGGGTCTGCGCCAGGAGAGAGACCGTGACCACCCTGACCGGGAGCTGGTCACCTCAACGGAGGAGATGAGATGCGAGCAGTGACGCCGCGGGCCACGGGCCCGTGCGAGGACCCGATCCGATCGACCGACGGGAGGCGCGTGTGAGCACCGCCCCTGTCTCCGACGCAGCCCCGAGCCCCGTGCAGCGGCTCTGGAACCGCACCCTAGTCCACTATCCGGGGAACACGACGCGGTTCATGAGCCTGGGGATCGTCGTCGCGACGACGATCGTCCTCTACTACCAGCTGTACCTCAGCGGTGGGGTGGCGACGGCGATCCTCCGGGATCTCCACATGTCCTTCACCTACTACGTGAACGTCAGCGTCGTCGGCTACCTGCTCGGCGCGACCGCCTCGGTCGTGGCGGGGCTCGCGGACCGCTACGGGCGGGCGAACATCGTCACCGTCGGGCTCGGCATCGTCGGCCTGCTGTGTCTGTTCGCACTGCCGAACGTGCACTCCAAGCTCGGGTTCGGGATCGTCTACGTCGCGATCGGCTTCGTCGAGGGGATCATCCTCGTCGCCACCCCGGCGCTGATCCGCGACTTCTCCCCCCAGCTCGGGCGCGCCTCCGCGATGGGCTTCTGGACCCTCGGTCCCGTCCTCGGCTCCCTCGTCGTCTCCGCGTTCGTCTCCAGCTCGGGCAACGCGACCTGGCAACACCAATATGAGAAGGCGGGAATCATCGGCCTGATCGTGTTCGTCGTCGCGCTGCTGGGCCTGCGGGAGCTGTCCCCCGGCCTGCGGGACCAGTTGATGGTCTCCAGCAAGGACCGCGAGCTGATCGAGGCCCGGGCCGCCGGGATTGACATCGAGGCGAGCCTGCGCAAGCCGTTCCGGCAGATGCTCCACCTCGACATCCTCGGGTCGGCGTTCGCGATCAGCGTGTTCCTGATCATCTACTACGTCGCCGTCGGGTTCTTCCCGATCTTCTTTGAGACCGTCTTCCGCTACACCCAGGCCCGGGCGAACACGCTGGGCAACTACTTCTGGGCCTTTGACGCGGGCGGACTGATCATCGTCGGGCTGATCTCTGACCGGCTGCGGGTGCGCAAGCCGTTCATGGTCCTCGGCGCGATCCTGTCGATCATCTTCACGCTCATCTTCGCGCTGAAGGCGACGAACGCGCACACCTCCTACGGGACGTTCGTGTTCCTCCTGTCGGCGATCGCGGTGTCGCTGGCGATCGCGTTCGCCCCGTGGATGGCGAGCTTCACCGAGACGGTCGAGCGACGCAACCCGGCGCTGATCGCCACCGGCCTCGCCGTGTGGGGGCTGACGATCCGCGTGGTGATCGCCGTGTCCGTGTTCTTCGTGCCGAAGGTCGTGACGACCGCGACGACGCTCGTGGAGCAGGGCCCGGGTGTCCAGGCGGTGCTCAGCTCGACCGTTCCGGTCGGTTCGACGACGATCGGGAAGGTCGCGACCGCGGTCGCCGCCCATCCGACGACGGTCGCCAAGCTGCAGACCGTCGCCGCCCGGGACGCGGCCCTGATCGCCGCGCTGAAGGCGAACCCGACGATCGCCGCCGCACTCGCCAAGGCGCAGGCGGCCGGGGTCACCCCGACGGCCGCCCAACTGGGCGCGATCAGGGCGGCGATCGGAGCCAAGGCGTTCAGCGAGCTGATCGCCCCGACGGCGGCGAGTGACCTGGCGTTCCTCTCCACCACCGCACCCAAGACGCTCGGAGCCGCCCAGTTCGCCGCCCTGTCGGCGCCGACCCCGGCGCTCGGCGCGGCGTTGAAGACCCTGGCGACCGACGGCCCGCCGGTGGCGAGCGCGGCCAAGCGGTCCCCGAAGCAGTGGCGCAGCTTCTTCCTCATCGGCGTCGCCGGTGAGGCCGTGTTCATCCCGCTGATCCTGCTGATGGCGGGCTTCTGGGATCCGCGCAAGGCCAAGCGCGCGGAGGAGGCGCACGACGCCTGGCTGGCGGCGGAGATGGCCAAGCTCCGGGCCGGCGGTTCCGCCGGGCCACAGCCCGGCAGCTGAACCGGATGGGCGATGCCGGCGCGCTCGGGGGTGAGCGCGCCGGTACGCCTCCGGGTGAGGGCGCGCCGGCGGCTCCCCAGGCGGGGGCGCACCGGCGTCACTGTGGGCCTGCCGGCGCCCCCCGAGGTCTCTCGGACCGCCGAGTTGCGATGATCGGGGCATGGACTCCGAGGTCATCCTTCAGGTCGAGGGCGGGTTGGCGACGCTCACCCTCGACGCGCCGGGGCGGCGCAACGCGCTCACCGTCGCGATGGCCGAGGCGATCATCGCCGCCTGTGAGCGGGTGGACGGCGACCCGGCCGTCGGAGCGGCGGTCATCTTCGGGGCGGGCGGCTACTTCTGTGCCGGGGCGGACCGGGCGCTCCTGACCCGTGCCGGGGAGGACCCCGCCGCCCCGGACCGCTACGACCAGCTCGGGGCGGTGTATCAGGCCTTCACCCGGATCGGGGCGCTCAGAGTGCCGACCGTCGCCGCGATCGTCGGCGGGGCCGTCGGTGCGGGCCTCAACCTCGCCCTCGCGACCGACCTGCGGGTCATCGCCGAGGACGCAACGCTGCGGTCGGGGTTCCTTCCGATCGGCCTGCATCCCGGCGGCGGCCACAGCCTGCTGCTGAGCCGCGCGGCAGGCCGGGAGGCCGCCAACGCACTCGCCCTATTCGGCGCAGCGATGACCGGGACGGAGGCCGCCGCCCGCGGCCTCGCCTGGCGGGCGCTGCCGGCCGCCGAGGTCCTGGAGGCCGCGACCACGCTCGCGGCGGTCCCGGCGGCCGATCCGGCCCTCGCGCGGGCGACCGCGCGCTCGATGGCGACGGTGACCGGGCCGCCGGCGCTGCCGTGGCCGGCCGCGCTCGAGCTCGAGCGGTCCGCGCAGATGTGGTCACTGCGACGACGCGCGCTCAGAGCCGGGGGCAGCTGACGTGGGGGGAGAAATGTGTCGTGGGAACGCATTTGTCCCCCCTCGTCGCGGTTCACCCCCCCCGTCGCGGTTCACCCCCCCCTCGTCGCGGTTCACCCCCTCGTCGGGCTCACCCTCGCGAGAGGGGCGCGTCACCCCGCCGGGGGCCCTCACCAGCCGCCTCAACCGCCTCCCGCCGACGGGCTCTCCCCGTCCGCGGGCGGTGCCAGCAGCTCAGCCCCGTCGAGGATCACCCGGGCCATCTCCACGAGCCGGAGGTTGCGGTCCCGGGCGGCGCGCTGGATACGCCGGAACGCGTCCGGTTCGCTGAGGCCGGCGGAGGTGATCAGCACCGCCTTGGCCCGCTCGACGAGCTTGCGGTCGGCGAGAGCCTGGCGGGCCTCGGTGACCTCCGCCTCGAGGTCGCGGAACTCCCGGTGCCGGATCTCGGCGAGGGCGATCGCCGCCGCGAGCTCACGGTCGTTGACCGGCTTGGCGAGGTAGGCGCTCACCCCGGTGGCGATGCACCTGTCGATCAGCCCCGGATCCTCGACCCCGGTGATCACGACGACGGGCCGGCGCAGGCCGAGGTCGGCGAGCGCGGAGGCGGCGCTGAGACCGTCCCGGCGGGGCATGTCGATGTCAAACAGGTACAGGTCCGGCGGCGCGCTGCGCGCGAGCGCGATCGCCTCCTCCCCGTCCCCGGCGAGCCCGATCGCCGTGTGCCCGAGCGCCTCCACCCGGCGGGTGAGGGCGAGACCGATGACCGGGTCGTCCTCGGCGATCAGGATCCGCATCGATCCCGTCCGGACGCGGCGATCGGGGACGGGGAGAGCGACGGGGCGTGTCGGGATGCCTGCATCAGGGGTTCTCGGCGACGGAGAGGTGGGCTGCGAAGGAGACGGTGGCGACGGTCGGCCCGTCGGGCTCGTGCGCGAGCCGGAAGCGGCCGTGCAGGCCCTGGCGGGTGATCCGCTCGACGAGCGCGAGCCCGAGCCCGGGGGCATGGCCGTTCGGTCCATCGCCGCCGTCACTGACGGTGAGCGACAGGCTCGTCGGGTCATCCCCGTGGGCGAGGGCGACCCGGATCGGTGCGAGCCCGTGCTCGACGGCGTTGGCGATCAGCTCGTTGGCGACGATCCCGACCTGTTGGGCGACGTCCGGGTCGAGCCGCTCGGGGACGGTGGACACCTCGGCGTCGGGAGCGACCGAGCGGGTGATCAGGCGCAGGAGTTCGCCCGCGTCCACGTCGGCCCCGCGCCGGTCCGCGAGCAGCCGGTGGACGACGGCGATCGCCCGGATCCGGTCGGCGGTCTCATCGAAGGCACGAGCGTCCCCGGTTCCTGCGGGTCGGCTGAGCAACAGCAGGTCCGCGACGGTCTGCAGGCTGTTCTTGACGCGGTGGTGAGCCTCGGCGAGCAGGAGCCGCTCGAGCTCGGCCCGGTCGTGGAGGGCGATCCGGGTGGCCGCGGCCGCCCGGTTGAGGTCGGCGAGGGCGACCGCGAGCACGGCGGCACCGAGCAGCAACACGGCGCGGAGCGCGACCGCGCCGGCGCTGAAGTCACCGCTGGCGCCGGTGAGGAGCACGAGCAGGCCGATCGCGGCGGCGAGCCACGCGACCCGGGCGGACCCGGAGTGGATCGTCGCGAGGAACGGGACGATCAGGAACAGGAGCAGGTCGAGGTCGGCGTGGGCACCGGCGACGAGCACGAGCAGGGCGACGAGGATCAGCAGCCCGCCCGACCACACGGTGAACAGGGGCCGGCTCCAGCGACGGCTGCGCCACCAGCGGTGGGGGACGACGAGCATCGACCCGTTGAGCAGGGCGGCGCCGACGATGAGGACGACGACAACGACGCGCCGGTGGGCGTGGATGCCGAGCGCGAGCGCGATCAGCACGGCGGCGACCGAGGACCAGCCGAGCCAGACGCCGGCGCGGCGGGCGGCCGCGCGGACCTCCAGCTCACTCTCCCAGCCGGTGGCAGGTGCCAGCGGTCGCGGGAGGGAACGGGCCGCCCGCTGCCGCGGCGGATCGTCGTGTCCCGGAGGCGTTTGGCGACTCATCCCTGAAGGGTAGATCCGCGCTGGTATAACTGAGGTTGCGTCGCTCACGGTTGGCGGCCGCTCGGAGTCACGATCGCTCCGTCCTCTCAAACCTTTCCCTGGGAGTTCGCACGTGACCATCCCCTTCCGTATTCCGCCTCACCCGGTGAGGCCGGCATGAATCCGCCCACCACCGCCGGGCACGCCGTCTACCTCAAGGCGGCCAGCCAGCTCCAGGCGCTCTCCTTCACCGCGCACGTGCCGTTCATCTGCTTCGGCATCGCCCTGCCCGCGATCGTCGCCTACGTCGAGTGGCGCTACCTCCGGACCGGTGACGAGCTATACCGCACGATCGCCCGGCGCTGGACCCGGATCATGGCCGCGCTGTTCGCGATCGGCGCGGTGACCGGCACGATCCTCTCCTTCGAGATGGGGATGCTGTGGCCGTCCTTCATGTCGACGTTCGGCAGCGTGTTCGGTCTCGGCTTCGCGATCGAGGGGTTCTCGTTCTTCCTTGAGGCGATCTTCGTCGGGATCTACGTCTACGGCTGGAAGCGGTTCTCACCGCGCGTCCACTTCCTCACCGCCCTGCCGATGATCTTCGCCGGTTTCACCGGGTCGCTGATGGTCATCTCGGTCAACGCCTGGATGCAGCATCCCTCCGGGTTCCGACTTCACCACGGGCACGTCTACGACGTCCACCCGTGGGCCGCCCTGTTCGGCAACAGCTTCCTCTGGAACGAGCTCATCCACATGTACGTCGGGGCGTTCATGGTCGCCGGGTTCCTGCTCGCGATGCCGTATGCGATCGGGCGCCTGCGCGGACGCTGGAGCCGCTATGAGCGGATCGCCTTCACGGTGCCGTTCTCGATCGCCGCGATCGCCTCACCGCTGGAGGTGCTCATCGGCGACTGGGTCGCTCGTGACGTCGCGACGGAGCAGCCGATCAAGCTCGCCGCCATCGAGGGGCTCGCCAAGACGACCCGCGGGGCCCCCGAGCACCTGCTCGGCTGGTACACGAACGGTCAGATCAAGTTCGGGATCGCGATCCCCCACCTTCTCTCCCTGCTCGCCTTCCACAGTTTCAACGCGAAGGTGACCGGACTCGACGCCGTGCCGGTCGCCTACCGACCGCCGATCAACATCACCCGGATCTCCTTCCAGACGATGGTTGGGATCGGGACCGGGCTCGCGGTGCTCGCCATGTGGTTCCTGTGGGTTCGTTACCGTCACCGTCGCCTGCCCCGCCAACGCCTGTTCTTCCTCGCCGCCGCGGCCGCCGGCCCCGGGGCGATCACCGCCCTCATCGCCGGGTGGATGGTGACCGAGGTCGGCCGCCAGCCCTGGGTCGTCTACCACGTGATGACGACCGCCCAGGCGGTGACCCGCGCGGGCTCGGTACCCGTCAGCTACGGCGTGCTGTCGGCCGCCTACGTGATGATCGCGATCGCCGCCGTGTGGATTCTGCGCCGGCTCGCCCGGGCCCCACTCGGCGGGGCGGAGGATCCCCTGGAGAGGAACAACCAGGACCGACAGCTGCTCGGGGTGTGATCGCTCATGCACCTCTATGACCTCCCGATCATCGCGGTCCTCATCGGCCTCGCGCTCTACACGATCCTCGGCGGGGCGGACTTCGGTGCCGGCATCTGGCAGCTCGTGTCCCTCCTCACCCCGGCGAGCAGCGCGGAGGGGCGCGGGCGCTCGCGGGCGATCCGCGAGCACGCCCACCATGCGATCGGGCCGGTGTGGGAGGCCAACCACGTGTGGTTGATCTTCGTGCTCACCGTCACCTGGACCGCCTACCCGGCGGCGTTCGGCGCGCTCGCCTCCACGCTCGCGGTGCCGCTCCTGTTCGCCGGGGTCGGGATCATCTTCCGCGGCACCGCCTACGCGCTCCGGTCGGGGACGGCGCAGCGCCGGGAGCTGCGGATCATCGACGGGCTGTTCTCCGCCGCCTCCTTCCTCACCCCGTTCGCGCTCGGGACGATGGTCGGCGCGATCGCCTCCGGCCGGGTGCCCAAGGGCAACGCGGCGGGCAACCTGATCAGCTCGTGGCTCAACCCGACCTCCCTGCTCGCCGGCGCCCTCGCGGTCGTCCTCTCCGCCTACCTCGCGGCCGTCTACCTCGCCGCCGACGCCGACCGACACGACGAAACCGAGCTCGCGGGGGCGTTCCGGCGCCGCGCGCTCGTGACGGCCGTGATCGCCGGGGCGATCGCCCTCGCCGGCCTGCCCGTCCTGCACGCAGACGCCCACCGTCTCTACGTCGGGCTGCTGGAGGGACCTGGTCTCGTCGGGGTGGGGATCTCCCTGCTCGCCGGGGTGACGACGCTCGGGCTCGTGCTCGCCCGCCGCTACGGTCAGGCGCGGATCTCCGCCGCGCTCGCGGTCGTCGGGATGATCGTCGGCTGGGCGCTCGCCCAGCAGCCTCGGCTGCTGCCCGATCTCACCGTCGCCCAGGCGGCCGCCCCGACGACGACGCTGATCGCCGTTCTCATCGCGATCGGGATGGGGATCGTCATCCTGTTCCCCTCCCTCGGGCTGCTCTTCGGCCTGTTCCTGCGCGGCGGCTTCGACGACCAGCCGCTCGCGGTCATCCTCGCCGTCCCGACCGATGGCGGACGGACGCGCTCGGCGACCGTCAGTGTGAGGGTGGCGATCGCCGGATTGCTCGGCGGGCTCGGTTTTCTCACGTTCGCCAACCCACCCTGGGCGCACACGATCGGGGTGATCTCCCTCGGCGTCTGCGCGCTGGCGACCCTCGCCGCGGTCAACCCGACCG
Organism: Conexibacter sp. DBS9H8; assembly: GCF_023330685.1. Lineage (GTDB taxonomy): Bacteria > Actinomycetota > Thermoleophilia > Solirubrobacterales > Solirubrobacteraceae > Palsa-465. The sequence goes on along the minus strand of NZ_CP097128.1, from coordinate 744,403 downwards.
AGCTGGCCGACCTCGAGGGCGCCTCGATCACCGAGTCACCCTCACCACCGGGAGCCTGAGGCCGCCGCGACCGAGGCAGACCGTAGGCAGCCGCGTTCACGACAGCGGCCGCCGGCCCCACCCCGCCGCGGCCTGTCACCCTAGGGACGTCCCCTCTCCCGTAAGCGACCGAGGAGCCGTACGTGCGCGCAGCGATCTTCCATGCCCCCCGTGATGTTCGCGCCGGTGACCGGCCGGACGCCGGCCTGCGCGAGCCGACCGACGCGGTCGTCCGGGTCGTCCTCGCCTGCGTGTGCGGATCCGATCTCTGGTACTACCGCGGCGCGACCGATTTTGCTCCTGGGCCGATCGGGCACGAGTTCATCGGCGTCGTCGAGGCGATCGGCGCGGAGGTGACGGCGGTTCGTCCCGGCGCGCTCGTGATCGCCCCGTTCGCCTTCAGCGACGGGAGCTGCCCCAACTGCGCGCACGGGATCACCACCGCCTGCCTGCACGGCGGGTTCTTCCCGGCCAACGGGGACGGCGGCCAGGGGGAGGCCGTGCGGGTGCCGTGGGCGGACGCGACGCTCGTGCCGGTTCCCGGCAGCGGCCACTCCGAGACGATCCTCGCCTCCCTGCTCACTCTTTCGGACGTGATGGCCACCGGCCATCACGCCGCCGTCTGCGCCCGGGTGACGCCGGGGGCGACCGTTGCGGTGGTGGGGGACGGGGCCGTCGGTCTCTGTGCGGTCCTCGCGGCCCGGCGGATGGGCGCCGAACGGATCATCGCCCTCAGCCGGCACGCCCCCCGCCAGGCGCTCGCGCGCGCGTTCGGCGCGACGGAGGTGATCGCCGCCCGCGGTGAGGAGGCGATCGCGGAGGTGAAGGAGCTGACCGGCGGGATCGGGGTCGACGCGACGCTCGAGTGCGTCGGTACCGGCGAGTCGATGCACACCGCCGCCGCGATCGCCCGAGCCGGGTCGATGGTCGGCTTCGTCGGGGTGCCCCACGGCGTCGAGCTGTCGGTCCGCCAGCTGTTCTACCGGACGGTCGGGTTCCAGGGCGGCCCCGCCCCGGCGCGGGTGTACATCCCCGACCTGCTTGAGGACGTCCTCGCGGAGCGGATCGATCCCGGCCGAGTGTTCGACTACAGCACCGGCCTGGAGGGGATCGCCGACGCGTACGCGGCGATGGATGAACGGCGGGCGATCAAGTCCCTGGTTCGGGTGAGCGCGCTCTGAGCGCCCCGGCCCTCCGCACCGACGCCGACGCTGAGGCCCGGCCCGCCGGGGTGGGCGGGCCGGGCGCCACCCTGGCCGAACCGGCCCTCATCGCGAGCGATCCCAGCAGCGCACCGATCGGGACGGAGGCGGCGGCGATTCTCGCTGAGGCGGCGCGGCGGCGGACGTTTGCGATCATCTCCCACCCGGACGCGGGCAAGACGACGCTGACGGAGAAGCTGCTGCTCTACGGCGGCGCGCTCACGGAGGCGGGGGCGATCAAGACCCACGGGGGCGGCCGCCGTGAGGTCACCTCGGACTGGATGGCCCTCGAACGGGCGCGCGGGATCTCGGTCACCTCGACCGTGCTGCGCTTCGCCCACGGCAACACGGTGCTCAACCTGCTCGACACCCCGGGCCACCGCGACTTCTCCGAGGACACCCTGCGGGTGCTCGCGGCCGCCGACTGCGCGGTGATGCTGCTCGACGCCGCCCGCGGGGTGCAGGAGCAGACCCTCAAGCTCTTCCAGGTCGCCCGCGCCCGCGGGATCCCGCTGATCACGCTCGTCAACAAGTGCGACCGGCCGGGGATGGAGCCCCTCGCGATGATCGACCACATTGAGGCGACGCTGTCGCTCGCGACGACACCGGTCACCTGGCCGGTCGGTCACCCCGGCGCATTCCAGGGGGTGCTCGAGGCCGACAGCGGCACCTTCGTCCGTTTCACCCGCAGCGCGCACGGGGCGACCCGGGCGGGGGAGGAACGGCTGACGGACAGCGCCCCGGACCCGACCGACCCCGCCTGGGTGACCGCCGCCGAGGAGCTCGAGCTGCTCGCCGCCGACGGCCGCCACTGGGACCGGGACGCGTTCCTCGCCGGGGAGCTGACCCCGGTCCTGTTCGGCTCGGCGCTGTGGAACTTCGGGGTGTCGCACCTGCTCGAGGCGATCGTCGCCCGGGCGCCCGCGCCCACCCCGCGACGCACCGTCTCGGGGGAGGCGCTCGCGCTCGAAGGCCCGCTGTCGGCGCTCGTGTTCAAGGTCCAGGCGAACATGGATCCGCGCCACCGCGACCGGATCGCCTTCGTGCGGATCTGCTCGGGCGAGTTCCGTCGCGGCATGCGGGTGGTCAACTCCCGCACGGGACGGCCGGTCAACCTCGCCCACGCCCACGAGCTGTTCGGGCAGGAGCGGACGACGATCGACGCCGCCTTCCCGGGCGACATCATCGGGGTCGTCAACGCGGCGGACGTGCTCGTCGGCGACACGCTCAGCGCCGGTGACCCGGTCGCCTTCCCGCCGATCCCGACGCTCGCCCCTGAACACTTCGTGACCGTCCACAACCGCGACCCGACCCGGCGCAAGCAGTTCCACCGCGCCCTCACCCAGCTCGACCAGGAGGGGGTCGTTCAGCTCTACCACCGCGCCGAACGCGACCCCGCGCCGGTGCTCGCCGCCGTCGGGCCACTGCAGTTCGACGTCGCCGTGCACCGCCTCGCCGACGAGTTCTCCGTCCAGGTCCGCCTCGATCCGCTCGACCTCCATCTCGCCCGGCGGGTGGCCGCCGAGGACGCGGAGGCGGTGCGCGCCTCGCGTTGGGCCGAGCTGCTCGAACGGGGCGACGGTACCCGCCTCGCCGCATTTCGCACCCCGTTCGCCCTCGCCCAGTTCCGGGAGGCCGCGCCCGCGGTCACCCTCGACGAGCTCACCGCCCGCTGAGCGCCGCGATCGGCCCGCCGTCCGATGTCGATGGTGTCCCAGACCGAGCACGTGATGGGCCTGCCGGTGCTGTTCGTCGTCGAGGATCCGCTCCTGCCCGCGCTCGGCGACGCGATCGCCTGGCTGCAGGAGGTCGACCGGCGCTTCTCCACCTACCGGGCCGACAGTGAGATCAGCGCGCTCAACCGCGGCGAGCTGACCGCTGCGGAGCTGCACCCGATGGTCGCCGCCGTCCTCGAGCGGTGTGCTCAGCTGCGCGCCGACACCGACGGGTTCTTCGATATCGCCGCCCCCTACCTGGTCCCGGCGGCCGCCGCCAACGCCGCCCCGGCGCCCGGGCGGGGCCGGGCCGGCTCGGTCGACCCGTCCGGCTATGTGAAGGGCTGGGCGGTCGCCTCCGCGATGGCCCGCCTGCGCCACGCCGGCGCGGAGAACGTCGCGATCTACGCGGGCGGCGACATCGTCGTCCACGGCCACCCCGAGGACGGGGAGCCGTGGCGGATCGGGATCGAGCATCCCCGTGAGCGGGACCGGATCGCCCTCGCGGTCGCCCTCCGCGACGGCGCCGTCGCGACCTCGGGGACCGCGGCGCGCGGTGCCCACATCATCGACCCGCACACCGGCGCCGCACCGCAGGGCCTGTTGTCGGTGACGATCATCGGCCCCCAGCTCGCCACCGCCGACGTGTATGCGACGGCCGCCTTCGCGATGGGCGCCGACCGGGCCGCACAGTGGTGTGCGGGCCTGGATGGATATGAGGCGGTGCTCATCTGCGAGGACGACACGGTCCTGAGCACCCCGGGGGTCGCCCCCCTCCGGGTCGCCTGAGCGACCCTGGCCGCCGCGGTCCCGCCGAACCGGGGACCGAGGACGCTAGGCTCGGCTCCATGTCCAGCCAGGCCCGGCCCCCGCTTCCCCCCTTTGACACCGCGAGCGCGACCGTCAAGGTCCGGGCGGCCGAGGACGCGTGGAACGCGCGGGACCCGGTCCGCTGTGCGGGCGCCTACACCCCCGACAGCCGCTGGCGGAACCGGTCGACGTTCCTCACCGGCCGGGAGGAGATCATCGCCTTCCTCACCGCCAAGTGGGAGCGCGAGCACGAGTACCGCCTGATCAAGGAGCTGTGGGCGACCGCGGGCGATCGCATCGCCGTCCGCTTCGCCTACGAGTGGCACTCGGACGCGGGCCAGTGGTTTCGCGCCTACGGCAACGAGAACTGGCAGTTCGCGCCTGACGGCCTGATGGCGACCCGTCACGCGAGCATCAATGACGTCGCGATCGAGGAGTCCGAGCGGCTCTTTCACTGGGACCGCTCGGGGCCCCGTCCGGCCGACCACCCAGGCCTCAGCGACCTCGGGTTGTGAGCCTCGGCGCCCCCGGCGGTCACGCCGACCGCTAGGGTGCGGGCCCATGTCAGGGAGCTACTCAGGACAGACGGTGCTGGTGACCGGCGCCTCACGCGGAATCGGGCTGGCGTGCGCCCGCCACTTCTCCGGGCAGGGGGCGCGGGTCGCGCTCGTGGCCCGCAGCGCCGACCGGCTTGAGGCGGTCGCCGCCGAACTCGGGAACGGTGCCGTCGCCATCCCCGCCGACACCGCCGACCCGGCCGACTGCGCCCGGGTGATCGCGACCGTCACGGAGCGGCTCGGCCCGATCGACGTGCTCGTCTCCAACGCGGGGATCCTCCGGCGCGACTTCATCGAGGACATCAGTGTCAGCGACTTCGAGGAGAGCTACCGGACCAACGTCGGCGGCGCGGTGTGGCTCGCGAAGGCGGCGATCCCGGGGATGCGCGAACGCGGGCGGGGCGCGATCGTGCTCGTCTCCTCCGAGCTCGGCCTGATCGGCGCACCGTCCTACGGCAGCTACTGCATGTCCAAGTTCGCCCTGATCGGCCTGGCGGAGGTGCTCAGCCACGAGCTCGCCGGGACCGGCGTGCGGGTGGCGGTCGTCTGCCCGGGCAACGTCCGCACCGATCAGCTCGCGGAGGAGTACGCCTGGGGTCTCGGGGCTGGCGCCCCGCCGGAGAAGGCGCTCGCGCCTGAGGCCGTCGCCGCGACGATCGCCGCCGCCGCCGAGGGCGGACCGCTCGTTGTGCTCGCCGACAAGCCGGCGTTGAAGCTCGGCTTCGACGCGATGTTCGCGATGCCGCGCCGGCTGCGGCTGATGATCATCCGCGACGCCTACAAGGCGCTGCTCAAGGACCGTCGCGCCCGGCTCGGCGCCTGAGGATCGACCCGCGGGCCGCCGCCGCAGGCCGTCGGCGGGGGCCGCCGGTGCAGGCCACGGCCGCGAGGTGCCGCCGCGGGCCGCCGGTCACCGCTCAGGCGTGAGCGGGCTCAGTCCGAGCCGCTCGAGGGTGGCGGCGAGCGCGGTGGCCATCGCCACCCACGCCGGGTGATCGACGCCCGCCCGGGCGGGCCCGCCGTCGCTGAGGCACCCGACCCACAGCGGGCCGTCTGAGGTGCGCAGGACGCCGGCGTCGTGGCGGGCACCACCGGCCGCCGCGCTCATGTGAAAGAACGCCGCCGCCGGGTCGAGGGCGCGCGCGAGCCCTTCGCCGCCCCGGTGGGCGGCGAAGGGGCCGGCCAGCAGCGGGTGGCGGACGGCGGCGAGGGCGTCCTGATGGTCGGCGAGGGTGACGCTCGCCGAACCGGCGCCGGGCTCCCCGGTCCCCGGGGCCGGCAGGGCGCTTGACCAGCCCCGCCGGGCCCAGCGGGCGTTGACGGCCACCGGACCGCCGAGGAAGGCGATGAGCGCACCCGCCGCGGTGAGGTCGCCGGCGCCGACGGCGAGGAGGATGAGGTCGCCGAGGCGGTGCACCGTCGGGAGCTGGCCGGCGGCGAGCAACCCCGCCCCGGCGGCTGCCTCTGCGGCCGCCTCGGCGTGGGCCCGGGTGACCGGCACCGCGCGGCTGAGGGTGAGCCCGCCGGTGCCGAGGTCCTCCTCGATCAGGGCGGCGAGCAGGGTCGCGACCATCGCGCCGGCCCGGAAGGGTTGGGTGAGGGCCCGGCCGGCGAGGCGACGGCCCGCCAGACGGACCTCCCAGGCCGCCTCGAGTCCGCCGTCGGCGAGCGCGCGGTGCCAGATCGCCTGAATGTCGGGCCGGTGTGACTCCATCGCGTCATTGGACCGGAGCGCCGGGCCGGGGCTGCAAGTTCGCCGTCATCGGGCGGTCGCTCACGCCGGCACGGTTTCGCTGGGATACTCGGTCGCGCCGTGCCGGGGCGCCTCACTCGCGTCGCCGCGTCGGCGCACCGGTCAGCGGAGGAGGAGTGACGTGGAGAACAAGATCAACCTCGCGGAGACGTTCGCCCTCCTCGACGGCCCCTACCGGCCCGGGGTGATCGGGCACTACAACGGCGACAAGCTGCAGGTCGTCAAGGTCAGCGGACCGTTCGTCTGGCACCGCCACGCCGAGACCGACGACTTCTTCCTCGTCATCCGTGGCCATCTCACCATCCACCTGCGGGATCGCGACATCGAACTCGACGCCGGTGAGCTGTTCGTCGTTCCCCGTGGGGTGGAGCACTGTCCCGACGCGACCGAGGAGACGTGGGTGCTGCTGATCGAACCGGACGGCACGCCGAACACCGGTGACGCCGGTGGCCCGCTGACGGCAGAGCCTCGAGACCTGTGATCTCAGGAGGCGGCTGTCCGATCTGACCGCTGCCATTCGTGGAGATGTGACGGGCGATCGCCGGGATCGCCTGACCGAACCTGAGGAGTGTCTGTGATGGCCCAATATCTGTCGTCGGTGCACGGTGTCGAGTCCGACTTTGACCCGGCCGCCGGCCGGTACGGTGCCTACGGGTCCGCTGAGGAGGCCCACGCGGCCATGGCCGCCACCGGCGCCTTCAACGAGAAGCTCGCCCGTGCGGGGCATCTCGTCTTCGCCGGCGGTCTCCGTTGCGCCCACACCGCCACCGTCGTCGCCGCCACCGGGGACACGCCGATCTTCACCGACGGGCCGTACCTCGAATCCAAGGAGTACCTCGGCGGGTTCTGGGTGATCGAGGCGCCCGACCTCGACGTCGCGCTCGCGCTCGCCGCGGAGGGCTCGGCGGCCTGCCGGGGTCGCGTGGAGGTGCGACCGTTCCAGAGCATGGACGAGCCCGCGATCCCGATCCCGACCGCGTCGGCTTTGCCGGCGAGCTGCAGCGCGAGCACGGGATCGCCGTCCACGTCCACGGGGGGGACAACCAGCGCACCGAGCAGGGCACGCTCAAGGCGAGCGAGGGGTCGCCGTTGGCGATGCTCGGCATGGTCCGCCACCGCCATGCCCGCCGGGCGCTTGGGCACATGATCGCCCACGGCGGTGCCAAACCGCCGCCCGTCGCCGGTGTCGTCGCCTTCGACGACGGCGACACACTCGACGTCCCCGTACGGCTCGAGGTCGTCCACCCGCCGTCCCTGTCACAGATCGAGCCGCTCACCCCACAGATCCTCTACTTCGGCCACGGAGCCCCGTCGACCGCGTCCGCGCGAGACCTGGTCGCCGAGGCCCGCACCCGCCCCTGACCCCGCCACGGAAGGAAGCTCATGCCCCTCACCACCCTGGACCCCACCCCCGCGCTCGTGCTCATCGACTTACAGAAGGGGATCACCGCCGTCCCGCTCGTCCACCCGACCGAGGCGATCGTCGCCCGCGCCGCCGATCTCGCGCGCGCCTTCCGCCGGCGCGGCTGGCCGGTCGTGCTCGTCAACGTCGCCGGGGCGGCCCCCGGCCGCACCGACCGCGGCGCCGTCAACTTCAGCCGCCCACCCGGCTGGACCGACCTCGTCGACGAGCTCGAGGCCCAGCCCAGCGACATCCTCATCACCAAGCACCGCCGCAGCGCCTTTGCCGGCACGGACCTCGACGCCCGCCTCCGACACGCCCGCGTCACCCAGGTCGTGCTCGCCGGCCTGTCGACGAGCGCCGGCGTCGAGTCGACCGCCCGCGCCGGCTACGACCTCGGCTACCACGTCGTCCTCGCCATCGACGCGATGAGCGACCGGGACCTCGAGAACCACCGGCACAGCGTCGAACGCATCTTCCCCGGCCTCGGGGAGACGGCGCACACCGATCAGATCCTCACGACGATTGACGCACGCGCAGAGTAGGCGGCGGAGCGAACGCCGCGGATCGCCCGAGCCGCGGAAGTTTCCGGGCCCGCGCTGTCCAACCCCCCGAGCGTGCTTGCATCCCCATGCCATCGGCTATTGGTCGGGCTTTGGTCGCCCCCGCGCGGCAGATGCGCGGGAAAACTGCCCCCACGAGCCGGTTCGTAGTAGGTTGAGGACGATTGAATCGATGACTGAGAATCGCAGGCAGAGACCCGTCGCCGGTTGCGGCTGTGGGCGGCATGGAGGGGTCGAATGCGGGATCTGATTGGGGTCCGGTCAGCCCGGCGAGCGCTCCGTATGGCTCTGTCGGCCGGGCTGGCGGTGATTGTCGTCGGCGGCGCTGGAGCGAGCCCCGCCTCAGCCTCTCCGCTGGCGTGGCAGAGCCCGTTGCCGATCGGCCACGGGAGCCCGCTCACGGGCATGTCCTGCCCGACGGCGTCGCTGTGCGTCGCTGTCGATGAGGCGGGCGAGGCCATCACCAGCACAGACCCGCGGGGCGGCAGCGGAGCCTGGAACACGGTTCAGATCACCTCGCCCCTGGGCGGCACCAATCTCGCGGGTATCTCCTGCCCGACGCCAACGCTGTGCGTGGCGATCGATCCCAACACCGGCCAGGCGTTCAGCTCGGCCGATCCGACCGGTGGAGCCGGCGCGTGGAGCGCGACCACAATCGAACCCATCGAGCCCGGAGGCACACCGGCGGCCAACCTGCAGTCCGTCTCATGTCCAAGCCCATCGCTGTGCACGGCGGTGGACGACGCCGGCAACGTGTTCACCAGCACCGATCCGGCCGCCGGCGGGATCTGGCAGCTGGCGTCTGTGAACGAGGGCAACCAGCTCGACGGTATCTCCTGCCCCACCACCGAACTGTGTGTGGCGGTGGGAGTCGGGGTGGCGACGTCCACCGATCCGACCGGCGGACCGAGCGCCTGGAGGTCCAGCTCGGCTCTCAGCGCCCAGAGCGTCTCCTGCGCGGACTCACATCTCTGCGTCGCCGTGGACGGCAACGGCAACGCCTATGCCACCACAGACCCCACCGGCGGCCCGCAGGCCTGGCACGAACAGGTCGCGATCGACCGCAGCTACCCGTTCTCACCCCTCACCGGCATCACCTGCCCGGCTGAGAACCTGTGTGTTGGTGTCAACGCCAGCGGCGACGCCGTCTCCAGCCGGGATCCGACCGTCGGCCCCTGGGTCGCCCAGATGATCGATCCAAACTCTGGACTCGCCGCCGTGTCCTGCCCTGACCCGAACCTGTGCCTCGCCGCCGACGGGGCTGGGGACGTCGTCGTCGGCACCGCCCGCGTTCCGGAGGCGAAGGTGTCGCTTCCCGACCTAACCGTTCCCGTCCGCCAAGGTCGGGCAGCGTTGCGGATCGCCTGTACCGGGAACAGCGCCTGCCGCGGGACGATCACGCTCACCCTGCGTGTTCGGCAGGAGGTCCGCCGCCGCAACCACCCGGTGGCAGTGACCAGGACGGTCGTGCTGGCGAGCGCACCCTTCTCCGTGGCGGCGGGACACGCCCGCACGCTCACGGTGCGCCTGAAGCCGGCGAGCCTGCGTCGGCTCTCGCGATCACGCGACCGTCGCCTGCGCGTCGTCGCCCGCGCCCGGTTGCCGGGGGGAGTGATCGTTCAGCGGATGGAAACGTTGACTCTCCGCTGAGGGGCGCGGGGAACCGCCCGAGTGAGTGTGCCAACCACGGTCTGCGGCCACTGCGAGCATCCGCAGCGTTGCGTGGACCTCGTCGGGGACATTCCGGATCGGCAAGGTCTTCCCCTCGCGTACGGCCGCTCACTGGGTGTCTGACACCCAGCCGGCATGTGTCGGCTGGGATCTCGCCGGCCGCCTGACCGGGCAAGATGGTCGGTATGAATGAACTGCCGAGCCGTCCGTTGGGGTCCAGCGGGCTCACCACCACGATCGTCGGGTTGGGTGCCAACAACTTCGGGGGTCGCCTCGACCTCGAGGCGACCCGGGCGGTGATCGACGCCGCACTGGAGGCCGGAATCACCTTCATCGACACCGCCGACGTGTACGGCCGTCACTTCGGCGGGGCAAGCCGGCCGGGCCCGGGCCGCTCGGAGGAGTTCCTCGGCGAGGTCCTCGCCGGCCGACGCGATCAGGTTGTGCTGGCGACCAAGTTCGGTGGGGACATGCAGGACGGCGACCCGGGCCCGCGCGGGAGTGCCGCCTACATCCGCCGGGCCGTCGAGGCGTCGCTGCGACGCCTGCGCACCGACGTGATCGACCTGTACTGGTATCACCGGCCTGACGGGGTGACTCCGATCCGGGAGACGCTCGAGGCCCTCGACGAGCTCGTCCGGACCGGGACGGTGCGGGCGATCGGCGCCTCGAACGTCACCGCCGCCCAACTGCGGGAGGCGGCCACCGTCGCCGCGCAGCACGGGCTGACTCCCTTCTGCGCCCTCCAGAACGAGTACAGCCTGCTGCGCCGCGGCGCCGAGGAGGACGGGACCCTCGCCGCGTGCGCCGAGCTGGGGGTCAGCTTCATCCCGTACTTCCCGCTCGCCTCGGGCCTGCTCACCGGCAAGTACCGCCGGAGCGGCGCCCAGCCCGCCGCCGGTCGCCTGAGCGGCGGGGGCGACCTGGCCACCGCGGCCGAGTGGGATGTGATCGAGGCGCTCGAGCGTTACGCGGCTGACCGCGGCCTCTCCGTCGTCCAGGTGGCGATCGGGGCGTTGGCGCTTCACCCGGCCGTCGGGTCGGTGATCGCCGGAGCGACGAGCTCCGATCAGGTGCGCGCCAACGCCGCCGCGGCCACATGGGTGCCGACGGCGACCGACCGGGCCGAGTTGCGCGCTCTCCTTGCGTCCTGACCGACGGTCGCCTCAGGCGGCGACAGGCTCTCGCACCGGTTCGGGGCCACAGGCGCGGATGTCCTCGGCGAGGCGATCGGCGGTGACCTGCTCCCAGCGGCCGGACTCACAGAGCCGGTCACAGAGCAGGCGCGAGTCGATCAGCGCCTCCTGGGCGGCCAGGTCCCCGGCGAGCTCTCCGCAGAAGAGGAGGCTGTCCGCGGCGACGCGGATCTGTTCCTGCTCGGCGTGCTGGAGCTTGCTCGGCCCGAGTTCCTGGAGGGTCTCCAGCACTCGGCGGTATGCGTATGAACGTTCGGGGCTCATCAGGGCCTCCCTGTGTCGCGAGAACTTCTGTACCTATCTTGACGTATCGGCATCCTGGCCGGGTTGGCCAATGGGCCAAAGTTCGCGGTGACGTTCCTATACGGGCTGAGGGGCCGGCACGGTCGGCGCGGGGCCGGCGACCCGACGGGCGGGGACGACGCCGAAGAGGGCGACGAGGGCGAGGATGAGGAAGGCGATCCAGGCGGTGCCCGTGACGAGGCTGACGATGACGGCGACAACGAGCCCGCCCGCGTTGCCGGCGAGCAGGAGGATGCCCGTGGCGACCCCGCCGGCGGCCCCGAGGTCCCGTTCGATCAGCTCGAGCATCACCGGGAGCGCGGCGAGCAGGATCAGGCCGAGCGCCGGCACGAGGATGAAGTCGGCGAGCACGGAGGCGTGGGCGAGCGCCAGCAGGACGCAGCAGAGGCTCACCCAGCTGACGGCGAAGATGAGGTAGCGGCGGGCGGCGTCCCGGCGGGCGACCGGCGGCGGGAACGCGCCACAGCCGATGATGCCGGCGGCGAGCATGCCGGCGAGCATCAGGCCGGCGCTCGTGGAGGAGATGTGGTTGTGATGGAGGATCGGCTGTAGGTAGGTGGAGAGGGCGACGAACACGCCGACGCCGACGAAGGCGAGCCGGGCGAGGGTCTTGGACAGCGGGACCGCCCAGACTGCTCGTAGCTCGGCGACGCCGATCGCCGCCGGAGGACCGTCCTCCGCGGGCGCGTGACGCGCGAGGACACCGGCGAGGATGAGGAAGGCGATGACGCCGATCGCCGCCTGGACGGGCAGCAGCAGGCCGAGGTGGTGGCGTCCCTCCAGCAGCGGCCCCATCGCGAGCGCGACGATCGAGCCGATGAACTGGCCGGCCGATCCGGTGGCGATCCCAGCCGGCCGCTGGCGGGCGGGCAGATATCCGGTGGCGGTCTTGGTGAGCGCGTTGAGAACGAGCGGCTGGGCGACGGCGACGAGCAGCTGCCCGGCGAGCGCCCACGCGTAGTCCTGGTGGACGAGCCGGAGCAGCCCGCCGAGGGCGGTGAGTCCCGCCCCGGTGAGCAGGCTGCCGCGGAACCAGCGGTCGAGGGCGAGCCCGGCGGGCAGCGCCAGGAGGACGTAGAGGAGCGGGAAGACGTTGGCGAGCCAGCCGACGGCCGCCTGGGAGGTGTGGAAGTCACGGGCGACGTCCGTGTCGATCGGCGCGAAGGTGAGCCACAGCATCTGGGTGACCGCGACGACAAGCGCGTAGGCGATCACGACCGCCCACCCCGAGCGGCGCCTCACGCCGGGGCCCCGATCCCGGCTCGGGTGAGGGTGATCGTCGCGAGCAGTCCATCGTGGGGGTCGACGATCATCCGCAACCGCTCACCGGCGCCGAGGTAGCGGACCGGACCCGGCTGGGCGCCGTCCCGGAACTCGAGCTCCGCGTCCAGGCCGTCGGCGGCGCCGGTGCCGCCGAACTCGGCGGCACCGAGGAGCTCCTCCTCCACCGGCTCCCAGTAGGCGGCGTTGTTGACATGGTCGGCCATGTCGGTATCGACCCGGCGGAACCGCCAGTCGAACAGATGGCCGCACGCCTCCGGGGCGGGGTGGCGGTGGCGGAGGCGGTGTGAGACCCGCCGCTGGCGGGAGGCGGGGGTCGTGTAGGTGGCAAGCTCCTCCACGGTGACGTTCGAGGGCCGGCGACTAACCGGGTCCAAGTGGACCCACAGGGAGACCGTGTCGACGTCATGGCGGTCGGGGTCCTCGGCGGGTCCGATCACCGTCCGCCGCTCCGCGACGAGCTTCCCGACCCCGCTGCAGAAGGTCTGCACGAGCCGCGGCTCGTTGATGATCGGGAAGCGCCGCACCCGGATCCGGGTGCGCCGCAGGATCCAGAAGGCCCGGTCAGCGAGCATGGCGTCGGCAACATCGGCGTAGGCGATGTCCTGACACCAGCGGGCGATCGCGTCGAGGCGCATGCGGCCGTCGGGGGCACAGTCGGCAAGCCCCGGCCGCATCATCTGGGCGAACACGCGGCCTCCCGGGGTCGGGGGAGTGAAGTCCTCTTGCGCACTCGAGTTCACGACAGCGCGGAATCTAAAGGGTCGAGGTGATCGAGCACCGACAGAGGCGCCGCCTCGCGGTATCCGCGAACGGCCGGCCGTGGACGGGATGGGGGTTTCGGCTGGTTGGGGGTTCCGGCTATAAGAGATGGATGACGACGATCGTGGATGAACGCCTCCGGGGCGTGCGCGCCCTCGTGACCGGCGCGTCGAGCGGGATCGGGCGTGCGATGGCGCGGGCCCTGGCGGATGCGGGTGCGCGCGTGGCCGTGTCGAGCCGGAGCGAGGACCGAGCCCGCGCGGCGGCTGACGAGGTGGGGGCCAACGCGCTGGCTGTCGCCTTCGACGTGCGGGACGCCAGGGCGGTCGCGGCGGGCGTCGATGCGGTGTATGGGGCGTTCGGGGGCCTCGATCTGCTGGTCAACAACGCCGGGATCGGGATGCGGACGGTGAATCCACAGTTCATGACCGACCCGCAGCCGTTCTGGACGGTCACCGACACCGGCTTTCGCGACGTGCTCGACACGAAGGTGAGCGGAACGTTCCTGGTCAGCCGCACCGTCGTGCCGCGGATGCTCACGGCCGGTGGTGGTCGGGTCGTGACCGTCTCCATGAACGAGTCGACGATGACCCGCCGTGGCTTTGTCCCCTACGGCCCGTCCGGGGCGGCCGTCGAGGCGTTCGCCCGGGTGATGGCCGCCGACCTGGCGGGGACCCCGGTGAGAGCCAACCTCCTCCTTCCCGGGGGTGCGACGGCGACCGGCATGGTGCCCGACGACCTCAGCGAGGATCTGCGTGCCCGGCTGCTGGACCCGTCGGTGATGGGAGAACCGATCGTCTGGCTGGCGTCTCCCGCCGCCGCGGGGGTGCATGACGAGCGGATCGTCGCCCGGGACTTCACCGGCTGGCTGCGCGCCCGCGGACCGGGGGCATGAGCGCCGACGGCATCGCCCACCCACGCGCGACCTGGCAGCGTCGTTGCTTCGCGTGACCTGCGCGGTTGTGGTCAGTCGCGGTCTTCTCCACGGCCGGTCACCGCCGCTGCTCACTCGTGCCGAGACTCCCTCAGACGCGCTCAACGCACAGCCGAAGCTGAGAGATCGCCATTTGCGTCGGTGACCATTCCGACGACCTGGCGACGACGGCTCGAACCGCCGACATGCTCGGGGTAAAGGATCGACCCTGAAGTCGCGCGTTGGTTGCCGTGCTGAATGTGCCGAGCCCACGGTCGATTCCTGCAGATCACACAACGACGCTGCCATTCCAGTTTTGAACTGTCCATGAACTGCCCACGAACGGAGCCGCACCGTAACTGAGCTGCTCCCTTGCGAGACCATTCCCCATATTCCGCCATACCTTTTCGCGTCATCCCCGAGCTGGGGGCGGCGTGCATGCAGGGATCGAAGCGTGAAGCGGGCCAAGACCTCCTGTCAACGGGCGATCAGTGCATCGGGCAACTAGCTGAATCGCCAGTGTCGAGCGAGCAGCCCGATGCCTACCGTTAGCGCACGATGCTCACAGGCACCAACGACGCCCCGAGGATCAAGCGCTGGCTGTCCGACACGGCCGCCGCAGTTGTGGACTCCGCGGCCGAGCGCTGGCTCGATGCCCGCCACAAGCGCTATGGCGAAGCCACCTTCGAATCAACCAACCGATCAGGCGTTGTGGTCCAACCCGCCTACGGTCCCCAGGACCTAGCCGCCAAGCCTGTTGAGGAGCTGGTCATGCCGGGCCAGTTCCCCTACGACCGCAACCTCTACCCAGTCCACTACCAGTACCAGCCGTGGATGGATCTGCAGATCATCGGCTACGGCGTGGCGAGCCAACTGCGCGAACGCATGGACCTACTCAAGGAGGAGGGCGGCGCCCGCGGCTACTTCGGTGGCGAGGCCTACAACATCATCTTTGACATGCCCACCTCGATGGGCATCGATCCGGACTTCCCGGGCGTACAGGGCGCCATCGGCGACACCGGCGTGTCCATCTCGAAGATGTCGGACTTCGAGACGCTGTTCGATGGCAAGGACCTCACGGCCACACACGTGTCGATGGTCTGCAACGCCGGCTCGCCCGGCATCCTCGCGCTGTATCTGGCGGCTGCCCGCAACCGGGGATTCGATCTCACCAAGCTGGGCGGCAACATCACCAACTATATCTGGGACTTCTTCGGTCATTGCGGCGGCATCAACTTCTCACCGCGCGGCAGTTACCGTCTGTGTGCCGACATCGCCGTCTACTGCGCTGGCGTCGCGCCGCGCTTCAACACGTTGACCGTTAGCGAGCACAACATCTGTGAGGCCGGCGCCAATCACGTCCAGGCGGTCGCCTTCTCGATTGCGACGATCATCGCGCTGAATGAGGAGTGCCGCTCCCTTGGGATCGATCTCGACACCGTCGTTCCCCGGTACGGCTTCCACGTACGCTACGGCGAGGACTTCTTCGAGGACATCGCCAAGACGCGAGCGTTGCGGCGGATGTATGCGAAGGTGAACCGCGACCGTTTCGCCTGTGTGAAAGTGGGCTCGCTCCAGGCGCGCATCCACGCCCAAACCGCTGGCTCACTGTTGACCGTGCAGCAGCCGCTGAACAACCTCATGCGTAACGCCTACGGCGCGATGTCCGCCGTACTGAGCGGCGTCAACGGCATGACGATCAACGCCTATGACGAGGCGTTGGGGATCCCCACCGAGGAGGCGGTGACCCTCTCTCTCAGAACGAGCCAGATCCTCGCCGAGGAGACTGGCGTCACCAAGGTCACCGACCCCCTCGGTGGGTCCTTTTACCTCGAGAGACTGACCGATGAGGTGGAACGGGCAGCGATGGCGGTGATTGATGAGATCGATGAGCGCGGCGGCCTGATCGAGTGCATCGAGTCCGGCTGGATGACCGAGCAGGTTGCCCGCTCGGCCTACCGTTGGCGCCAAGAGGTTGAGTCAGGCGCCCGGCCGATGGTCGGCGTCAACACCCACGTCGTGGATGAGGAGCCAAAAGTCCGTGTCTTCCAGCCGGACCCCGAGGCCGCTCGTCTGGCGCTCGAGGATCTGGCCCGCCACCGAACCGAGCGCGACAACGCGGCGACGAGCGCGGCGCTGGAGAAGCTGCGCAGGGCCGGCCACGCGATCCAGGAGGGCCGCGAAATCGGGTCGGTCACCGCTGCGCTGGTCGACGCCGCCCAGATCGGCGCGACGCTCGGAGAGATGCAGACCGTTTTGCACGAAGTCTTCGGCCGCAACAAGTAGGCCAGAGCGCATGTCCACCGATTTTGTCCCCCGCGTCCTGCTCACCAAGAGCTTCATCGACAGCCACGACCGCGCGATCAAGACGATCGCACTGGCGCTGCGCGATGCCGGCTTTGAGGTGATCCTGATCGATTACGAGATGCCAAGCGACGTGGCGCACGTGGCCGTCGATGAGGATGTCGACGTGATCGGCGTCAGCTTCATGTCCGGCGGCCAGGTGTCGGTCACAGAGGCGATCGTTGGCTCCCTGGCTCAAGCCAACCGCGGCGACATCCCGGTCGTGGTCGGCGGGACGATCCGTCCCTTCGATGTTGAGGGCCTGAACTCCGCAGGCGTGCGTGCGATCTTCCGCGGTGGCGAGAGCTTTGAGCGTGTGATTGAGACCTTCCGTGCCCTCGCGCTCAGCACCCGCGCCGAGCGCAATGCCGCCGCATGAGCACAGCCGTGGTGGGCAGTTCGGAGAGTCTGGCCGCATCGCTGGCCGCGATCGCGGCTGGTGATCGCACCGTCCTGGCCCAGGCGATCTCCCGCGCAGAGAACTCGCCCGCGTTGGCCGGATTGATCGATTCCCAGCTTGCCGCCGCCGGTCAACGAGCGCTACGGATCGGCTTGACCGGCCCGCCCGGGGCTGGCAAGTCAACGCTGTTGGGCGCGGTTGTGCCTGAGTTCGTCCGCCGCAACCACACGGTCGGAGTCCTGCTGATCGACCCCTCCAGCGCACGTACGGGCGGTGCCATCCTGGCTGACCGCGTGCGGATGAAACATCGTCCCCACCCCCGCCTCTACGTCCGCTCGATCGGCTCGCGCCTCGGCCACGGCGGGCTGGCCGAGGTGACCGCGACGGCGATCCGGCTGCTGGAGCACTGGGGTGCCGACGTTGTGCTGATTGAGACCGTCGGTGCCGGGCAGAGCGACATTGACGTCTGTGGCCTGGCGGATGTGACGATGGTCAGCGCGCCGCCCGGCCTCGGCGATGAGATGCAGGTGATGAAGGCCGGCCTGATGGAGGTAGCCGACATCTTCGTCGTGACCAAATCCGACCGCCCGGGCGCTCAGGCACTTGCCGCCGGCCTCGCCGATGCAGGCCCTGGTGGTCGCACAGGGACCGACCGCCCCGTGCTGCTGACCAGCGCGACCAGCGGGGACGGGATCGCTGGGCTGGTTGACCTACTCGAACGCCAGGAGCCAACTCCTGTGGGGGGAACGCCAACGGAGACCGCGCCGCTCTCATCGGCTGACCAGTTGGGCCAGCCGAAGTCGGCGCCGGTGGCGCCCCCCCGCCCGGTGCCGGCGGTCCGCCCGTCGGCCCAAGCGCTCACGCCATTCGACCTGACCGGACGGGTGGCGATCGTGACCGGTGCAACCAGCGGCCTGGGGCGCCGCTTTGCCGAGGTGCTGCACGCGGCGGGCGCCAGCGTCGTGCTGACCGGCCGCCGTGCCGACCGCCTGAATGAGCTGACGGCTACGCTCGAGCGGTCGATCGCCGTAGCGGGCGACATCACGAGGGCTGGGGACCGCGAGTCGGTGATCGCCGCCACGCTGAAGCGTTTGGGCCGCATCGACGTGTTGATCAACAACGCCGGCGTATCTGGCGATCCAGTCCCGGCCGAACATCTTCCGGCTGAGCGCTGGACGACGACGATCGACGTGAACCTCTCATCGGTCTTCTCCATGGCCCAACTGGTGGCCACGCCGATGCTGGCTCAGGCCCATGGCAGCATCGTCAACATCACGTCGGTCTTCGGTCTGGTCGCCAACGCGCCGGTGATGGATGCCGCCTACGCAGCCTCGAAGGCCGGGCTGGTGAACCTGACGCGTGAGCTGGCGGTCGAGTGGGCCAAGCGCGGTGTCCGTGTGAATGCCATTGCGCCCGGCTGGTTCCCCTCCGAGATGACCGCCGACATGGTCGATGACGACTCCTCTCAGCGTTACATCCGGCGCTCTTGTCCGATGGAGCGGATGGGTCGCGAGGACGAGCTTGACGGGGTCCTGCTCTTCCTCGCCTCCGATGCCTCCAGCTACTGCACGGGCCAGACGATCGCCGTTGACGGCGGCTGGACGGCACGTTGATGCGCGCCGCCTACCTGGAGCGCTTTGACGCGGAGGACCCGGCCGCCGCGGTCACCGTTGGCGAGCGGCCAACACCCGATCCACCGGCGGGCTGGACCGTCGTCACCGTACGGGGAGCGTCGATCAACCACCACGATGTCTGGTCGGCGCGGGGCCTGTGCATTCGCGAGGAGGCGCTGCCGATGATCCTCGGCACCGACGCCGCAGGCGACGACGCGGACGGCAACGCGGTGATCATCCACGGCGTGATCAACGCCGAGAACTGGCTCGGGCCGCAGGAGCTTGATCCACAGCTGTCGTTGCTGTCAGAGCGCCACCAGGGTGCTCTGGCTGAACAGGTCGTCGTGCCGCGCGCGAACCTGGTGCCCAAGCCACAGGAGCTGAGCTTCGCCGAGGCGTCCTGCCTCCCGACCGCCTGGCTGACGGCCTACCGGATGCTGTTTGTTCAGGCGGCACTGAAGCCCGGCGAGACGGTGCTGATCCAGGGCGCGGCCGGAGGCCTGGCCAGCGCCGCGATCATGCTCGCCAACGCCGCTGGGCTGATCGTCTGGGTGACCGGCCGCTCTGAGGAGAAGCGTGAGTACGCCCGCTCGCTTGGCGCTGACGCGGCCTTTGAGCCGGGCGCGCGGCTGCCGGCACGCGTCGACGCCGTGCTGGACTCGGTCGGGGCCAAAACTGCCGAACACTCGCTGTACTCAGTGCGCAAGGGTGGGACGGTGGTGGTCGCGGGCGGCACGAGCGGCCTGGCGGCCACCTATGACCTGGGCCGGCTGTTCTCCAACAACGTGCGGATCCAGGGCTCGACCATGGGAACGAGGGACGAGCTCATAAAGCTGCTCGCTTTGATGGTCAAGACCGGCATCCGTCCACCGATCAGTGACACGCTGTCCTTGGACGATGTCCCCGTGGGCATCGCTCGCATGAGCTCCGGTGATGTGCGCGGCAAGCTCGTCGTCAGCCTGTAGGGCCCGCTAGCTCAGAAAGAGCGGTGAAGTGGTTCGGCGGCGGCCGATGCCTGCGCTGTCAGGCGGCACCGCGCGCGACCTCGGTCGCGCGGTGGACGAGGCGAGGGACGATCTCACCAAGGTCACCGGCGGTCTCTGCACCATTCGTCGGGTCGGTGAGCCACCGGCGATAGACCCCCTCGATGATGATCGCGATCTTCCAGAACGCGAGCGCGGTGTAATACTCAAGGCCGCTGGCGTCGCGACCCGAGCGTTGGATGTAGCGCTCGATCAGCTCACCGGGCGTCGGGAACCCGACGAGCGACGTGACGGGACTCGGAAACAGACCGGCGGGCATGGAGGCCTCCTCCCAGTAGGCGAGTGCGAGGCCAAGGTCCGCCAAGGGCGGCCCGGTCGTGCACAGCTCCCAGTCGAGCACAGCGGCGACCGAACCGTCGTCGACGACCAGCAGGTTGTCGAGGCGGTAGTCGCCGTGGACGAGCACGTGCTCATCCGTCGACGGCGCCGCCTCGGCGAGCAGCACCGCAAGCTCGTCCACCTCGGGCAGGTCGCGGGTCCGCGATGCCTCCCACTGTCCGTGCCAGCGACGCACCTGACGCGCGATATAGGGTGTCCGCCGTCTCAGCTGTTCGAGACCGGCGAGGTCCAGGTCGACGTGCTGGAGGTCGACCAACGTGTCGATCATCTCCAGGCCCGCTCGCCGCCGTATCTCCGGAGCGAGGAGCTCCGCGGCGTCACGGTCGAGTAGGACATGGCCCGTTACATGCTCCATCAGGTAGAAGGGCGCTCCAGTCACGGCGACATCGCGGCACAGGGCGATCGGCCTGGGGACCTTCTGATCGGCGCGGTGGAGGCCCGCGGTGATCTCGAACTCGCGGGCCATGTCGTGCGCCGTTTCGAGCACGGCCCCGATCGGTGGGCGACGCAGGACGGTGAAGCCCCCGGTGGCGTCCTCCACCCTGAAGGTGAGGTTCGACTGGCCGCCACCGATACGGGTAAACCTCAGGGGCAGAATCAGGCCGGCCTCGGCTGCAAGCCACCGCGTCACCGCGAAGCGGTCAATTCCGGTGCTTGGGTTCCGCACACTCATGGGTGCTCGACGAAGGTCAGGAACGGGAAGCCGTAGGAGTCCTGCGTGAGCTGCCCCACCATACGGAGACCTGGGCTCAGGACAGCGATGTCCTGTGTCCCATCGGCCCCGATCAGCCGCACGCCCTCATCGAGCTCGACCACGAGCGTCGCGTACGGGAGGCCTTCGGCCCACCCGCGGTCGTACGGGAAGTGGGTGACGGTCCAGGAGAAGAGCGTTCCACGTCCCTCCGAGGGGGTCCAGCGATAGTGCGACGAAAAGCAGACCGGACAGAAGTATCGTGGCGGATGCCGGAAGTGTCCGCAGTCGCTGCACTGCTGAATGTGCAGCGTGCCTGAGGCGGCGTGCTCGTAGAACTCGAGGTTCAGCCCCTCGGGCTGAGGGGCACGTGGCTGGATGCTCATCTGGACTCACTCTCCCGCGCAAGGATCGCGATGCTGCCGTCGCCGAGGTCGCCGTAACCGGTGACGACGCCCAGTCCTGCGTCCTTTACTTGCGCGGCTCCGGCCTCATGGCGCAGTTGCCGCACGGCTTCGATGACGTGGTTGAGTCCCCAGGCGTGCCCCTGGGACAGCAAGCCGCCGTGCGTGTTGAGCGGATACCGTCCGCCGAGCTCGATCGAGCCTCCGGCGACAAACTCTGCGGCGCCACCCGGATCGGCCAATCCGAGTGCCTCGAGCTCGAGCAGCACCACGTAGGTGAAACAGTCGTAGATCTGCAGGAAGTCCGCGTCCTGGATCCGCGCGCCGGCCATCGCGAGCGCCCGGGGAGCGGCGTCGTGCAAGCCGAGGCGTAACGGGTCAGACCGATTGATGACGTCATCAGCGGGGAACGGGTGGCCTTCGGCACCGGCCAGGTAGACGACCGGTGCTGCGCGCAGACTCCGCGCTCGCTCCAGCGAGGTCATCACAACAGCCGCGGCACAGTCGGTCTCCAGGCAGCAGTCGAGCTTGCGGAGCGGCTCGGCCACCCAGGGCGACGCGGCGTACTCCTCAAGCGTCAGCTCCCGGCCGCGCATCAGTGCACGCGGGTTGAGCTGTGCGTGCCGGCGACAGGCCAGAGCGACGGCCGCGGCCGCGTCTCCGGAAACGCCGTAGCGCTGCACGTAGTGCATGAGGTAGAGCGCGTACATCTGTGCGGGAGCCCGCAGGCCGTAGGGTACGTAGAAGTCGGGTGTGACCCCAGCGTAGGCGCCCGGGTCCCTCCGCTTGCGCGGCGGCGTCGTCCCCTCACGGCGTCGGAACGCCGAATAGCCGTTCCAGCCAACTGTGATGAGGACGTTCCTGACCAGTCCGGCCGAGATCGCGAGCGCGGCGCTCTGCAACGAGGCAACGGGGCTCGCGCCCCCCATGTGGGAGGTCACCGAGAAGCGAAGCTCGGAGCAGCCTAGGTGGGCGGCAATCTCCTCGGCGGAGGTGAACCCAGGTGGGGGAATGATCCCGTCGATATCGGCAGGCGAGAGTCCGGCGTCCACGATCGCCGTCGTCGAAGCCTCGAGCATCAGCCGGAGCGGGGAGGCATCGCTGCCACGGACGTAATCCGTCTCCCCGATGCCCACGAGCGCCGTGCTACCCGGCCAGGCGAGCGGCGTCATGGCCAAGCAGCTCGCGCGTTGTCTGGGGTTCCGCCGACGGTCCGGGCAAGCTTGAGCTGCTCGATCTCAACCTGCTCGAGACCGATTTCCCGCAGGACCGCATCGGTGTCGGCCCCGACCTCCGGAGCGGGTCCGCTCGGCCCCACCGGGGTGAGACTGAAGTCGACTGGGGTGGCGACCGCGCATCCCGTCACGCTGCGCTCGGGTGACGCACCGACAAAGGCCCCGGACGCCTGTACCTGAGGATCGCTCAGCAGATCCTCGACCGTGTTGACCGGAGACCACCAAACACCATGCTCAGCAAACCGCCGAGCCCACTCCTCCCGCGGCTGCTGCGCAAACAGCGCGTCGAGCAGCGCGATGAGCTCTCCGGCGTTGCGGCGCCGGTCTCGCGGGGAGCCGAAGCGTTCCTCACCCAGTGCCACGGCCCCGTCGCCAATCGCTGCAACAAGGTTCGGCCAGTGGCGTTCAGACTCCGCGCCCATCAGCCAGAACCACTTGCCGTCTCCGGCCGCGTAGGAGTTGAGCAGTGGGTTGGCGGCGTGCGTCCGCGACGGGGAGGGCGCCAGCCGATCAAGACCAAGCCGCGTCGCCACGTCCATGCTGATGCAATAGATCCCGGTGCGCAGCAGCGATGTCGACACAAGCTGCCCTTGGCCGGTGCGCTCGCGGTGCACCAGCCCGCCCATGATCGCGGCCGTGGCGCTGATAGCCGTAACGATGTCGCCAAAGCCACCGGCGAGTGTGGCAGGCGGCTCCCCTTCGGGCGCACAGCGGCCCGCAACTCCGCTCCGTGCGGAGAAGGCTGCGACGTCGAATCCAGGCGCCCCGCTGTCGGGTCCCTCGAGGCCGTAGCCGGTCAGGATCGCGTAGACCAGGTGGGGATGGCGCTCCAGCATGCCCTGGTGGTCCAGCCCGACGCGCTCAAGGAACGCCGGCCGCATGTTGGACACGAAGACGTCTGCGCTCGCGATGATCCGCTCAGCCAGATCGCGTCCGTGCTCGCTGTTGATGTCAAGCGCGACGCTGCGCTTGCCTCGATTGTGCTGGTCGAACGCGGGAGTCCGGGATTCCTTCGAGCCCGACAGGCGTCCGTACAGGTTGCGCATCGGATCCCCTGACAGCGGCTCGATCTTGATCACGTCGGCGCCCCAATCGCTGAGGATGCCACCGGCCGCCGGCCCAGCGAGCCAGAGGCCCATCTCCACCACGCGAATGCCCTTTAGCAACGTCATCTCATCGTCCATGGAAAACGGGAGCTCGCTTTTCCATGAAGGCCCGCGGGCCTTCCTTCGCATCGTCGGTCCGAGCGTTCTCGCGCGTGCATTGGCTCTCGATCTCAAACGCCTCATCGAGCGGTCGACCGTTGGAGCGTACGATCGCCTCTTTGGTTTTGGCCAACGCGACCGGCGCTCCGAGACTGATCTTGTTCGCGAGTTCCTCAGCCACCGCAATCACCTGTTCGGAGGGGACGACGCGATTGACGAGACCGATCCGGAGCGCGTGTTCGGCGCTGATCGGTTCGCCGGTCAGCGCCAACTCCATCGCATTGGCCCACGAGACTTGGCGGGCCAACCGGGCGAGTGATCCGCCGCCGGCGATCAACCCGCGGCGAACCTCGGTCAACGCAAAGCTCGACTCAGTCGAGGCGACACGCACGTCTGTACTCAGCAGAAATTCAGCGCCGCCACCGAAGGCTTGCCCGCGAACCGCCGCGACGATCGGTTTGTAGAACTCGGCACCGCGCAGCAGCGCCTGGTAGAGCAGGCGCCGGTTGGCGGCGACCTTCTCCTCCCACTCATTCTCGGGCTCCCGGGCCCGCATCATGATCGGGATGAGCGTGCCCAGGTCTCCACCGGTGGAGAACGCCTGATCGCCGGCCCCGGTCACGAGCACGACCCTGACGTCTGAGTCCTCGGCGACCCGTTCCCAGATGTCAACGAGGCGCACCACCATCTCGGGGGTCAGCGCGTTGCGCTTCTCGGGGCGGTTGAGCGTGACGTAGGCGATCCCGTCTCGCTGCTCATACAGGACCTGTGGTGCGTCGTGGCTCATCGCCGGTCACCCGCGTTCGCTGGTTGGGGTTGGCGCATCCACTCGAGCAGTCGACGGCGCACGGCCGGATAGTCGGCCTTGCCGCTGGGGCCGCGCTCAACCGATCCGACGAGCATCACGTGCCGTGGCGTCTTGTAACCCGCCAACCGATCTCGCGTGTGCGCGATCAGCATCGCGGCATCGATTGCGGCTCCGGGCACCGTCTGCACGGCTGCCACCACCACCTCACCGAACCGTTCATCCGGTACGCCGATCACAAGCGCGTCAACGACGTCGGGGTGGCCCCTGAGAACTGCCTCGACCTCTTCGGGATAGACCTTCTCACCGGCGGTATTGATGCTCGTCGATCCGCGCCCGAGCAGGGTGATCGTTCCGTCGAGCTCGACCGTCGCGTAGTCGCCCGGGATCGAGCAGCGCCGACCGCGGATCTCCGTGAACACCTCTGCGGTCTTGACCGGGTCCTTGTAGTAGCCCAGCGGCAGGTGCCCGCGCACGGCGAGCCGCCCTACCTGGCCGGACCCCGGCGCCAGTTCCCTGCCGTCGTCACCGATCACAAAGGCGTTCTCGCCAAGACGAAAGCGAGTCTGCCCGGCCGGGCGCTGGCGCGAGGTGATCGAGCGTCCCATGCCGCTGGCCTCGCTGCTGTTGAGCGTGTCGAGGAGCAGCGCGTCTGGGGCGTGTACCAACAGACGCTCCTTGTTCTGGGCCGACCACACCATTCCGGCCGAGGAGACCGCCGTGAGACTGGAGATGTCCCAGCGCTCGGGCTCCGCGTCAAGCGCGTTGACGATCGGCAGGCAGAACGCGTCGCCGACGATGCAGAGCGCGGTGACGCGCTCACGGTCGATCGTGTCGAGCAGCTCGCTGACGACGAAGCTGCGCGAGGTGAGCGTGACGAGCGTGCCACCACGGCTGAGGATCGTCCCCGCAAAGACAAACCCCGTGCCGTGCATCAGCGGCGCGGCGGGAAGCCCTACCGGGGGCGCGGGACGCTGCTCCAGCAGCCGCTGGCGAACGCGGTCAAGATCGGCCTCTGCCGGATCCCGTGCCGTATCGGACACTCTGTAGAGATCGTGCTGACGCCACATGACCCCCTTGGGCCGCCCGGTGGTGCCGCCGGTGTAAATGAGAATGAGGTCATCGCCGGAGCGCTGACGCCTCGGGTCCGTTGCGGCGCCGCCGGCCAGCGGGGCGGAGTCCGTATCTCTGCCGGAGGCGAGCTGCTCATAGTCGGCGGCCCAGCTCGGTCGCGGGTGGGAGCCGTCGTCAACGTGGATCCAGAGACGGATGTCCGGCAAGTGGTTTCGAGCCGCGGCAACGCTCTCGGTCAGTGCACCGCTGAAGACGACGGCTGCCGTATCAGCGTCGCTCCAGAGATAGACGAGCTCGTCCGGCCCATAGCGATAGTTCGTGTTGACCGGCACGAGGGCACACTTGAGGGCGGCGAAGGCGGTCTCGATGTACTCGGGTCCGTTGTAGAGCAGGAGGGACACCTTGTCCTGGGGACCGAGCCCCGCCCCCACGAGGCCCCGGCCCACGCGGTCGGCGCGAGCTGAGAGTTGTGCCCAGGTGCGCCGGGTCGTGCCGTGTATCAGTGCGAGTCGCTCCGGGACGGTCGCCGCCACGGTCTCCCAAACATCAGCAAAATTCCACAGCTCCACGGCAACGACCCTCAACCCTCACGGTGGTAAATGTCCTCACCGCACGCTAGTTGTCACCTCCGGGCGGCCCAACTGGCACAACCGTCAGTCCTCGAGCGATGGCGCGACGTGCGGTCGCTCAGAGCTCGAGCGGAACCGTTAGCTGTACCTGCGTTCCCCTGATACCCGGACCAGCCGTGATGTCGAGAACACCGCCGATCTCGAGCGCAGCCCGACGCATCGAGTTGACACCGTGGCGGCTCGTAAAGCCAGGCCCGTTCGTCCCTTTGCCGTCGTCACGGACACGCAAGCATAACGCGTCAGCGGCCTGATATAGAGTCAGGCCGATGCGGCACTGACCCGCATGCTTGACGGCATTGATGGTCGCCTCGTGTGCGATCCTCACGACACCGTCAGCAACCGAACGTGGTACCTCGGCGACGCTCTCCGGGTCCGGCAGGCTGAGAACGACAGCGACGTGAAACTGGTCATCGACGGCCGCGATCGTGTTCTCCAGGCGGCGGACCAGGTTCTCCTGAGGTCCCGGGTCGCACTCATCTATCACCGCGCGAATCGCAGCCTCGCCGATCGTCAAGAGACCGCGGATCTCCACGAGCCGCCCGCGCTCCTCGTCACATTCGGTAACGTCAGACTCAAGCAGGGAGTCGAGGCCGATCTGCGCCGCGAACATGATCTGGGCGACGTGGTCATGCAGCTCGTCGGCGATCCGCGCTCGCTCACGTGACCGGGTGAGCTCAAGAACCTGGCGCTGATAGCGGTCCGTCGCCCATGCAAGCGCAGCGATATCGGCCAGCCTGCCGAGTGATTCCTCTTCGTCACTTCCAAACGGCATTCCGTTGCGACGCAACAGGGATACGACGGCCACCAGGTCGTTGGAGAACAACACCGGCGCATGGGCTGCCGCCCAGCCGGGGTCACCGACATCATGCGGATACGCCCCCGCGGCGCGCATCGACATGTTCTGGGCGGCCTTGAGGAAGGCTTGCTCCAGCTCCGCATCGACGCTCGCCCCACGCCACAGAACCGGCGCGGCCGTTCGGCGGCTCAATACCGCGAGCGCCGACCCAGTCGTCGCCCCGAGCTCGCGAAGTGCCGGCCCCAGACAGTCCTCAACGCTCTTGCCCGAGGCAACATCAGTCGCCGCCTGAGCCAGGATTCGCTCCATCCGCTGACTCCGGCGGATCTTCTCGATCGACAGCGCAAACTGCACCGTGGTTGCGATCCGCGGGGCCAGCCGCTCGAGCGCAACAACATCCGCAACGGTGAACGGAGCTGGCTTGTTCGCGACCATCAGAACGCCCACCCGTCGGGCGCCGACCGTCAAGGGGACCGCGAGCACGCGGCGCAATCGGAAGACGTCGACATACTGCTGATGCAGACTCGGGTCAGACGATGCGTCGTTGGTCATGTACGGCTGATCGGTCGCGAAGACCCGCGAGGTCAGGCTGTGGGGGTTTGTCGGCGGACCCGAGATCGAGTCGCTCAACGCGCGGTCTGACGTTCCGAACGCACCAGGCAACGCGCGGAGAATCGAACGCTCACCATCCCACACCACAAGACAACCAGCCGTGACACCGAGCAGCTCCGAGGCGCCGCGGGCAACAGTGGGGGTCAACCGACCAATCGCGTCCGGCAGCGACGGCAGCGCGTCCAGTTCGCTGAGCCAGCCGCCGCCGGTACCGGCTCGCTCGGAATCGACGGCGCCGCAGCCCGGCTTGCACAGCACGAGAGCGATCTGACGGGCGAGAGCTTGAGTATGCTCACTGCGCATGTCTGGCCTGTGGGACCGATCGGGGGGGCCGGCCAGCACGTAAAGGGTTCCGACCGGCTCGCTGTCAGTGAATGTGAGCGGGACGACTTGGATCGAGGCTTCCCGCAACCCCCAGCGGTCAGAACTGTTCGCGAGGCGGGTGAACGCGTCCGGCTGCGCGAGGAGTTCCTCTCTCCGCGGTCCTTCACAGGCGACCAACACCAGTGGGCTTTCGCGCTCATCGACGACAATGACCGCCTCTGCGGCGAGTTGACGCGCACCGAAATCCGCCACGCCACGGAGCTCTGAGCTCAGCCGGCGCCTCACGCGTTCGGCGAGCATCAGCGGGCGGACTGGGCGGTGGCCTCTTCTTCGGGTGAGGAGATCACTCCCCTCCGGAGACATTGGACGATCATCTCCGTTTTGGAATCGGTCCCGAACTTCACCTTCAGCTTCTGAATGTGAAAGCGGACCGTCGATTCGGAGATCATCATCTTCAGCGCGATCTTGCGGTACGTCAGGCCCTGCGCGAGCAGTTCCAGTACCCGAGCCTGCTGTGGAGTGAGTGTCTCGCTGTCGGAACGTCGCTCCACAATCCCGGCCAGGTGCTTGACGATTCGGGGCGCGTTGGCGGACTCACCGTCTGGCTGCCCCGTCCAGAGCCGATCGAGGGTTGCGCGCAGCTCGGGCAGGCCCGCGGACTTCGTGACGTACGCCCATGCGCCCGCTTCCATGGCGCTGCGAACAGCAGCTTCGTTCAGGTATGCGCTCAGCGCGATGACCGTGACCCTCGGCAGCAGTACGCGCAGCTGGCGGCACGCGTCATCTCCCGGCATGTCCGGTAGATGCATGTCGAGGATCACGACATCGGGCAGCACCCGACGCGCCAGCGCTCTGGCATCGCCACCAGTGTGCGCAACCCCAACGACGATGAAGCGCTCGTCACGCTCAATCGCCGTTCGCAGCCCCTCGGTGACCACCTCGTGATCATCGACGATCATCACCTTCATCTGTTCTACCCCGCTGGAGATGCCAGACGGGAACAGCGTTGCAATCGTCATCTCTCCTCCTCAGCACTCCTCAACCGAGCTGGGTCAGAAGCGGCGGGTTCTCTCTCACGAAGCAGCATACATACCCTTACGCATGCATGCGAAGAAGCTGCCGGTCAGATCGCTGCCCCGAAGCGAGGGGGCCGCTTCTCAATCAACGCCCTCACCCCTTCCTCATAGTCCGGGCGGCCCATGAGACGACCGATCAGGGCTTTGCTGTCGTTAACCGACGCCGCCGGATCGTGCCGAAGCATGTCGTCATAGAGCTGCCGCTTGGTGACTGTAACCGCCTCCGGTGAGTTGGCCGCCAGACGACGCGCGTAGTCGTACACTCGGCCCTCGAACTCATCGGGCTCGAACACGCCATTGAAGAACCCCATTTCGCCGAGCTCCTCGGCCAGCAGGATCCGGCCGCTGAGCAGCACGTCGGCAGCGTGAGTGAGCCCGATCAGGCGCGGCAGGGCCCAGGAGAGTCCATACTCGGCCGGCATCGCCAGCTTTGCCGTGGCGGTCGTCACCTTGGCGCCCATCAGCCCGAACCGGATGTCAGAGAAGGCCGCCATCGCCATCGCCACACCAGCGCAGGCCCCGTTCACTGCGCAGATGAGCGGTAACCGTAGCCCTAGTTGCCAGACTACGTCGGCGTCGAATTCGGGGCGCACACCGCCTCCAGGTCGGTCAACGTCGTGGCTCAGACCCGGATCAAATCCGTCCCCGCCGACGTATGTCTCAAGTGCCTTGGCGTCCGCCCCGACACAGAATGTGGAGCCAGTGCCGGTCAAGACCGCAACTCGGACCGCGGGATCAGCATCAAGCTGAGCCATGATCCAGCGGTATTCAGTGTGCATCCGCGCAGTCCAGGAGTTCCGCCGCTCGGGGCGATGGAGCCAGACTGTTGCGATCCCGTCCGCATCGACTTCATATCGGGTGACTTTGAGTTCCATGTCGCAGTCAGATCACGCCGTGGGAGGCGAGCTCGGCGCATTCATTCACGCTCATTCCTAACCAGCGACCGAATACGTCAATGTTGTCCTGCCCGAGCGTGGGCGCTGACCGCCAGACATTGCCCGGATTGCGGATCAGCTTGGGTACGACCCCCTGCATGCGGATTGGTCCGAGAACCGCATCGTCAACCGTGACGATGTCCTCACGCTCAGCGTAGATCGGGTCATTGACGATGTCCGCCATGCTGAAGATCCGGTCTCCGGTGACGCTGTGGGCACGCATCGCGTCGAGGCACTCCTGCGCGGTGCGGGCAGACACCCATTGCCTCAGCGCGAGATCGATCTCGTCGGCCCCGGCCCTCTGGGCCTCCCAGGTTTGGTAGTCGGACTCGTCGAGACCGGCCATGCGGACGACGTTCAGCACCGATCGTAGAGTCGCCGACGTGATGGTGATCCATGTGTCATCAGCGGTGAGGTACGTGTTGACGACGGCCGCCGGAGCGTTTGCGAGGCGGTTGCCGGACCGCTCCGGCGTCCTGCCGAGTTGGTCGTAGTAGATGACCTGCCAGTCGGCGAGGCGGAAGAGCGACTCGAAGAGAGCGAGGTCGATGTGCTCGCCGTCGAACTCAGGGTCGGCGTCACGTTGATGGAGCGCCGACATGGCGGCGAAGGCGGCCATCAGCGCAGTCGTGGCGTCTCCTTGTGAGAATCCGGCGTGGACAGGCGGGTGCTCCGGGTAGCCCGTGATGTAGACGGTGCCGCTACGAGCCTCTCCGACCTTCCCGAATCCTGGATCGTCAGCCCGCGAAGTCGTCGATCCGAACCCTGAGATCTGAACGAAGATGAGCTTCGGATTGATGGCGTGCAGCGTCGCGAAATCGAGACGCCACTTCTGCACCGTGGAGGAGCGCATCGTTACGATCACGATGTCGGCCTGCGCCACAAGCCCGTGAGCGATCTCCTGAGCCTTCGGCTCGTGGAGGTTAAGCGTGACCGAGCGCTTGTTGCGGGCGGCAGCCTTCCACCACAGCGCCTCACCGTCCTTGGTCGGTCCAGTATTGCGGTGCGGGTCGCCGACACCCGGCGGCTCGACGTGAATGACCTCCGCGCCCAGATCCGCCATCAGCGTTCCCGCGAGAGGACCAGCGATGATCTGAGCGAATTCGACCACGCGCAGCCCACGCAGGGGTCCCGTCGGAGCCGGTTCGGCGTCGCGCGTCAAATCGGGCATGCACCTACGGTAGGCGGCCGCGTGGTCACCGCGCACTGGCGCTTACGCTAGTCGCAGCCAACGGCATACGTGCGAGTCTGTATGAAGGTATCCTCGGTCCGATGCGGCTCCAGACGAGTTCGAGTTGACGGCAATGAGCGCCCCGACCACTCGCGTCGCTGCTGGCAAGGAGACCCAGCGTCGACTCTTGGACGCAGCGATCTCACGCCTCGCCGAGCGCGGCCCGGATGCCAGCTTCGATGCGATCGCGGCGGATGTCGGCGTGACCCGCGGTGCGTTGTACCACCACTTCGGCTCCAAGGAGGGACTTGTCGAGGAGGTCTTCAAGGAGGCGGTCAGACGGCACGCCGAGCAGGTGATCACCGCCAGCGACTCCGGCTCCGGGAGAGAACGTCTGCATGGGCTGGTCGCCGAGTCTGCACGGCTCTACGGATCCGCGACGCCCTTCTACCGCCTGCTCCTGCGCCTGCACGTCGAGGCGGGCACCTCGCGCCCGCATCTGGCGCCGATCGCACGGCGTGTGCAAGCGAGCCAGCGCAAATACATGATCGATCTTGTCGCCACGGGTCAGGATGACGGCTCGATTCGTTCCGACGTGAAAGCGACTGCGCTCGGGCAGGCGATCAACGCCGCCCTGCAGGGTTTCCTGATCCAGCAGATCGAACCCGTTCACGCTCAGCGCAAAGCCGCAGAGGAGTTCGGGGAACTACTTGAGGTCATCCTGTAGCAGACTCGCTCCGCCGAGCGGTCGATGCCGCACACCGGCGAAAGCGACCAGAGTTGCTCTGATCGCCGCGTCGCAGCGTCGCTTCCATCAGCCGACCGCGAAGCCGCCGTCGACGACCAGTGTCTCTCCGGTGATGTAGCTCGACGCGGGACTGGCGAGGAAGAGGACGGCGGCGGCGAGCTCGTCGGGCTCTCCGATTCGGCGTAGCGCGGCGCGCTGGACGAGCAGATCGATCGACTCGAGATGGGCGTCGGTCAGCTCGGTCGCGAAATAGCCCGGTGCGACGGCATTGACGCGGATGCCCCGGCGCTGGCTCCACTCGTGAGCGAGATCGCGCGTCAACCCGAGCATGCCGCTCTTGCTCGCCGCGTACGCGGCCTGGGGCGAACCGGCCGTCGTCAGCGCCAACATGCTCGCGACGTTGACGATCGAGCCACCGTCGGTCATCGCCTGGGCAGCGGCGCACGCCATCCAGTGAGCGCCACTCAGATTGACGTCGAGCACACGCTGAAAGTCAGCGCGGTCCTGCTTGAGCGCAGGCACAATCTCGCCGATCCCGGCATTGTTGACGACAATGTCGACGCGTCCGAGCTCTCCGACCGTCTCGGCGACGAGTCGTCGGCACTGTTCAGCATCCGCAACGTCGACTTGGGCGACGAGGCCGCGGCGACCGGTCGCCTCGACCAGCGCACGGGTCCGCCTGAGACCCTGAAGACGACGGGCGCCGAGTGCGACGTCAGCCCCCGCCTCCGCCAGAGTCCGCGCGATCGCAACCCCCAACCCCGAGGACGCACCGGTCACGATGGCAACCTTGCCGTCCAACCGGAACTTGTCTAACACGGACATCGCGTGAAGCCTGTCCAGCGCTGTCTCAGCGCCCTTGCCACACCGGCTTGCGCTTCTCACGAAATGCCCGTGGCCCCTCCTGACCGTCCTCACTGAGGTAGACGTGTTTCCAGAGCTCATCAGCGTGGTCAAGGCCCTCCAACCAGCCGAGCGACGCGGAGTCATAGACCATGCGTTTGCCGGCCCGCACCGAGAGCGGGGCGTTGTCGGCAATCGACCGAGCCATCTCCTCGGCGGCGGTGAGCAACTGGTCGTGGGGAACCACGCGATTGATGAAGCCGAGCTCATACATGCGCTGAGCGCTGAGCGGCGCAGCCGTGGTCAGCAGCTCGAGCGCGATCCGCGGGCCCACCAGCCTGCCCAGTGGCGCTGCCCACGGCGCTCCACGTCCGACCTTCGGTTCGGAGATCGCGTAGGTGGCGTGATCAGCGGACACGACGAGGTCGACCATCTGAGCGATCCGGAAGCCGCCGGCGAACGCGTGGCCGTTGACGGCCGCGATGATCGGCTTGTCGGTCATCAGCGTCCGGTTGAACTCGATGAACAGATCCTTGGGCGGTACCCGCATGGCGGTCTCGGCCATCTCCTTGAGATCCGCGCCGGCACAGAAGGCCTTCTCGCCGGCTCCGGTGATGATCAGCACGGTCGCTGAGTCATCGGAGGCAAACGCTCGGCACGCGTCTGCGAAGCCGTCACGGGCCGCCTTGTTGAGTGCGTTGCGCGCTTCTGGCCGGTTGATGGTGAGCCACGCGATTGATTCGCGTACGTCGTAGATGATCTCGTCCGCCATGTTCTCTCCTCTGGTCGATCGGCCTTCGGCGCGGGTCAGATCCGGAGCACGCCGCCGGGCGTGCGCTGGATCGGTGCATTCAGCGAGGCCGACAGAGCCATCGCAAGGGTGTTCCGTGTCTCCACCGGATCGATCAGACCGTCGTCGCGGAGTTCTGAGGTGAGGTGGTAAGGATGAGACGTGCGTTCGTAGTACTCCCAGACGTCCTCGTGGATCTGGGTCAGCTCAGCCTCGGTCGCCTCACGGCCCTGCTCACGTCTGAGGTTGGCCACCCGCACCTCACTGAGCGTCTTCACCGCCTGCTCGGCGCCCATGATCGAGGAGCGCGAGTTGGGCCAGGCGAAGAGGAACCGCGGGTCCCAGGCCGGGCCGGTCATCGCGTAATTGCCGGCACCTTGGGACGCGTGCACGTAGACCGAGAACTTCGGCACAGTCACGTTGGCCTGGACCATCAGCATCTTTGCGCCGTCCTTGGTGATCCCACCGCGCTCGTACTCGCGTCCGACCATGAATCCGGTGATGTTGTGCAAGAAGATCAGCGGCGTGCCGTCGCGATCACACAGCTGCATGAACTGTGTTGCCTTGTTGGCAGCCTCACTGAAGAGCACGCCGTTGTTGCCGAGGATCCCCACCTTCATCCCCTGGAGGTAGGCCCAGCCGGTCACCATCGTCTCGCCGTAGGCCGGTTTGAACTCAAGGAACAAGCTGCCGTCGACGATGCGGGCAATGACCTCACGCATGTCGAACTGCTTCTTGATGTCGCCGGGAATGATCCCGTAGAGCTCGTCAGGATCGTAGTAGGGAGGCTCCGGATCGCGCCGGTCGATCGCAAGCTTCGACGGACGGGTCCAGGTGCCGACGATCTCGCGACAGAGTTCGAGTCCTTCCTCCTCATCGTCGACCGCATAGTCGGCGGTACCGGAGACGGAGGTATGCATATCGGCACCGCCGAGCTCATCGGCGCTGACGTCCTCTCCAGTCGCAGCCTTCACGAGCGGCGGACCGCCGAGGAAGACAAAGCCGGTCCCGCGGACCATGATCGACTGATCACACAGCGTCGGGAGATAGGCCCCACCCGCGGTCGACGGTCCGAGCACAAGCGCGAGCTGAGGAATTCCGGCCCCGCTCATCAGGCACTGAGCCCGGTAGGTGTAACCGCCGAGTGCGTAGATCTCGTCGCCGAGTGGCAGGTAGGCCCCGCCGGAGTCGACGAGGTTGACGACGGGCAGGTGGTTCGCCAGCGCGATCTCCTGGGCGCGGACGATCTTCTTCGTCGACAATGGATACCACGAGCCGCCCTTCAGCGAGCTATCCCCGGCGGTGATCATGACCTCGCGTCCGCTGACCACGCCGATGCCGGTGACGATCAAGGCCTGGGGCGCCTCACCGCCATAGGCGTGCATCGCCGCGAGAGGTGACAGTTCGAGAAACGGGGAGCCGGGATCCAACAGCAGCTCAAGTCGCCGCCGTACCGTCAGCTTGTTGCGCTCGGCCAGACGGGCGAGCGCTCGGGCCGGCCGGTCATACCGCGCTGTGTGAATCTTCTCGCGGAGATCCGCAGCAAGCGCGAGGTTGGTCTCGCGGTTGCGTCGGTAGGCATCCGTACTTGTGTCGATCCGAGAGGCGATGCGCCTCATGGCTGAGCTCCTTGGTCTGCTTCCAGCGACTGGAGTTGGACAAGCCACGCACCGCGGTCGAAGGTGTCGCCGACCCGAAGGTGGACACGCTCGATGACACCGTCCCGCCCCGCGACGATCTCACTCTGCATCTTCATGCTCTCGATCACCAGCAGGACTTGACCGACGGCGACAGGCTCTCCGACGCTGGCGGCGACGCTGATGACCATGCCCGGCATCGGTGCGGTAATCACGTCCGCGGCGTGAGCGTCAGCGCCCGACCGTTCGGACGGGTCGGTCACCTGCGCTTGCCACACTCGGCCGAAGGCGTGGATGAACACGGTGTCGCGGTCGACGACCAGCCAGATCCGCTCTGTACGGTCGTCGAGTTGGATCTCAAAGCCACCGCCAACCGGAAGAAGCTGCCCAACGTACTCCCGGCCGTCGATCCACAGCCGGGCAGGCCCGGCCCCGAGCCGGGTGAGTGCGACGTCGCGCGCCGGACCTTCGTCAAGAGAGATCTGCAGTGACATCAGGGCCTCCATTCGCCGAGTGAGGCGAGCGGCTCAGCAAGGGTGTGACGGCGTTCGTAGCGGGGGCTGGCCAGCGCGGCAGCAGCGATCAGCAAACGCTGTTGCTCCTCGGTCGCCGGCCTGTGTTCGCAAACCTCCGGGTGGTCGTCAAGGAATGCGGTGTCAATCTCGCCGGCAGCGAAGGCGGGATGGGCGAGGACACGCTCGAGGAAACTCGTGTTGGTGACGGTCCCGAGTAGCACCGTCTCTGACAGCGCCCTGCGTGTGCTCTCGATGGCGTCTGCCCGCGTGGTGCCGTAGCCGATCACCTTGGCGACCATCGGGTCGAACGCCGCCGTGACCGCCTCGCCCTCGCGCACTCCGTGATCCACTCGCACGCCGGCGCCGCTCGGAAAGCGTACAAGATTGAGCCGACCAGTTGCCGGAATGAAGCCCGCCTCGACATCCTCGGCGTAGATCCGACATTCGATCGCATGACAACCGATCCGGATGTCGTCCTGACCGAACCCGAGCGGCTCACCACCCGCGATCCGCAGCTGCTCGGCCACGATGTCGATCCCCGTGACGAGCTCGGTGACCGGGTGCTCGACCTGTAGCCGAGTGTTCATCTCGAGGAAGTAGAAGTTGGCCTCTCTGTCGGCCACCATCTCGACAGTGCCGGCCGACACGTAGCCGACCGATCGTGCCAGGGCGACCGCCCGGTCGCCCATCGCGACGCGCACCTCCGGCGTGATCAACGGAGAGGGAGCCTCCTCAACGACCTTCTGGTAGCGCCGTTGGATCGAACATTCCCGTTCGCCCAAGGCGAGGACGGTCCCGTGCGTGTCGGCGAGCACCTGAACCTCGATGTGGCGCGGCTTCTCGATGTAGCGCTCCAGGAAGACGCGTCCATCACCGAAGGCGGCCTTGGCCTCCTGAGATGCGCGCACGAAAGCATCGCGGCAGCCGTCGCTGTCATGAGCGATGCGCATGCCCTTGCCGCCACCGCCGGCGCTCGCCTTGAGCAGGACGGGGTAGCCGATCCGTTCGCCTTCAGCGACGGCCTCCTCGGCGTCTGACAGCGCGTGCTTGGATCCGGGCAGCGTCGGGACGCCGGCGGCCTGGGCGAGACGCTTGGCCTCGATCTTGTCGCCCATCGCCCGGATCGCCGAGGGGGGAGGACCGATGAAGGTGATGCCGGCATCCCCGACGGCTCGGGCGAAGTCTGCGTTTTCCGCGAGAAATCCGAAGCCGGGATGGATCGCGTCAGCGCCGGTTCGGAGTGCGGCCTCGATCATCGCCTCACCGTTGAGATACGCCGAGACCGGCGGCTCGCCGAACACCTCGACTGCCTTATCGGCCTCGCGTGCGGCGAGCCCGTGGCGCTCCATCGCGTGGTAGGCGACAACGCTCGGAATTCCAAGCTCCCGCAATGTCCGAATGATGCGAACGGTGACCTCGCCGCGGTTGGCGATCAGTACCTTGCCCGGGAGGGTCATGACGTCACCGCCACAAGCTCCGGGTGCGCCGGCCAATCCCAATCTCGCGGCACCTCGATCCCGACAGTCAGCAGCATCGCCGCATACGACTTGCCCTGGGGGTCGTAGCGGAGCGTCGAGGTCCCGCCCGTCCCGCCGAGGACATCGTCGAGCAGAAAGTTGAGGGCGTTGAGGCCGGGAAGCTCCCAGCAGCGGACCGCGCTCGGTGAGTAGTGGGCGAAGAATTGGGCCACGCGCTCAACCGTCAGCTGTTCCCGGATGACCGGCAAGAACTCAGGCCGCCGGGCGATCACACCGATGTTCGCCCGGTCACCCTTGTCACCGCTGCGCGCCCACGCCAGCGCCCGCAACGGAACCTCAACACGATCGGCTGCGGGACCGCCGCCGGCGGCAGCCGAACTCGCGCTCTCATCCGGGACCGGTCCCAGGACCAGAGCGACCGTTGGGGTTTCGACGGGCGGACCGGCGACGCCCGGGGCAACAGCGACGGTTCGGGACTCACCTGCGATGCGTACCGTGACGGGCGTGGTCGCCTTGTCGACCAGCAGGTGAAGAACTCGAAACACCGGCGCAACCCGCGGGCGCCCGGCGAACACCCCGGTCATCCCCTGAGCCACGAGCCCGAAGGCCGCGAACTCCTGAGCGAAGATCTCCAGCGCGGCCTTATCGGGGTGCCGCACGCCGATCTTGAGCACAGCCCCGGTCGCGACCTCGGCTGCGGCGTGCGGAGCGAGCACCTTGCCGTCCCCGATGACCTCAATCGAGGCTTCGGCCAGAGGGGCGAAGCCATCGTGTTCCAGCAACCGTCCGGCACGCGTGACCATCGCCTCGCCGGCGCGATGGGCTCGGGCCACCGCGTCGAGGCCCGCGAACATGGCGGTTGCCATCGCCCGATAACTGTCTGAGTGGGTGGCCGTGACTTTGTAGGTCGTGGTCGGGGCCGAGCCGCGCGCACCGGAGACACGTACCTGATCCGGACCGATCTGCTCGAGGTGAACCTCCCGCCAATCACACACGACGTCGGGCATGACATAGGCCCCGGGGTCTCCGATCTCATAGAGGACTTGTTCGGAGACCGTGCCGACCGAGACGAGACCTCCCGTGTCCGGCGGCTTGCTGATCACAGCCGTGCCGTCGGGATCGACGTCGGCGATCGGATAACCGAGGTTGTCCCAACCGGGGACGGCCCACCAGTCGGTGTGGATGCCGCCGGTGGCTTGAGGGCCGCACTCGATGATGTGACCCACCAGGCTCCCTGCGGCCAGCCGGTCATAGTCGTCGTCGGACCAACCGAACTCGTACATCAGCGGTCCGAGCACGACCGCAGCGTCGGCGCAGCGTCCCGTCACGACAATGTCCGCGCCGGCCGCGAGCGCCTCGGCGATGGGACGAGCACCAAGGTACGCATTCATCGTGCTGACGGCCCCGGGGATCGACTCTCCGGTGAACATGTCATGGGGATCCGCAGCCAGGATTTCGTCCAGACGCGGCATCAGGTCATCTCCTTCAACTGAGGCAACGCGCAGCGAGACACCTGCCTCGCGGGCGGCCCGCTCAAGCGCCTCGGCGCAGGCGTCCGCGTTGAGCGCGCCCGCGTTCGTGATCACCTTGATCCCCCTGGCCTCGATCTCCGGGAGGATCGCCGCCAGCGTCCGGACCGCGTCGGCGACATAGCCGGTCGCCGGATCCTTGGCCCGTGCGCGTGCCAACAGGGCCATGGTGATCTCCGCCAGGTAGTCAGAGACCAGATAGTCGATCCGCTCGGACCGGAGCACCTGCTCGGCCGCGCGCGGGGTGTCCCCCCAGAAGGCCGCCCAAGCCGCGAAGCGCAGGCTCGTCTTCATGATGGCGCCCTCGTCCTTGTCCTGGGATCTGACTCCGGCCGGCCCGTCCCACCGAACAGGCCGGAGAGCCGCTCCAGCAGAGCGGCGGTCTCGGCAACGACCCCGGGTACAAATTCCGCCACATGAATGAGGTCGCCGATCCCGCTGGCCACCTGACCGCAGGGCATGATCCCGTGAGTCACGTCGCCGTCACGCTGGGCGATGATCAACCGGTCGTCCTTCCATGCGGTGAGTTCGCTCTCAGTCATTGCCTCGGAACCGACGAACGACAGCAGCTCACTCAGCCCGTCGCTGGCCAATCCGCGTGAGGGACCGAAGACGGCGGGGAAGACCACATCCTCGCCCTCCTGCATGGCGAGCACCCGCTGCGCGTAGGCGTCATCCCAATCAGGGTTGTCGCAGCTGGCCACGAAGCGGGTCCCCATCGCCACCGCGTCCGCGCCGAGCGCGAGCGCCGCCAGGATGCCGCGAGCATCCCGGATGCCGCCAGCGATCACAACCGGCACGTCGACAGCCTCGGTCACGTTCGCCCCGAGCACTATCGTGTGAACCGGGCGGGCGTGGGTGTGCCCTCCGGCTTCATAGCCGGATGCGATGATGACGTCGACGCCATCGCGCTCGGCGCGGATCGCCTGGCGAGTGCCACCCACTTTGTGCGCGTGGATGAGGCCGCTGTCAGCGATCGCACGGCGGACCACCCCGGGAGGGCCGGCCGAGGTGGTGATCACCCGCAGCCGCTGGGCGATCGCGGAATCGCGTAACGCGTCGATGACGCAGCCGACGTAAGCGGCGCTGAACGGCAGCAACTCCGGAGGCTCAGCCCCCTTAGCGGTGCCGACGGGAATGTTGACCGCCAGCGTCCCGTCCGTCAGTTCACATGCCTGCTCGATGTAGGCGCGTAGGTCTCGTACCCCCTGCGCACCGGCGGTCATCCCTGGCATGCTGATCGTCCCGAGACCTCCGGCGTTAGTGACGGCGGCCGCCAACTGAACGGTCTTGTAGGGACCCAATCCCTCCTGGATGATCGGATGCTCGATCCCCAGCAACTCCGTGACGCGCGTCGTGATCCGCGGCCCAGGGCCGCCGTCGGTCATCACCGCTGACCGTCCTGGGCCAGATCCGCGGCACCTGACGTGGTTGGCAGACCGCGCAACTCGGTCAGCGTCGTGACCCCGTTGGCGTCGGGCACAGTGATGCCCTCCAGTTGGCGACGCATCTCCCCCTGCCACTTCGACCGCTTGGCCACCGTACGGGGCACCGCCTCGACGAATACGTAGAGACGTGGTCGTTTCCAGCGCTCGATCGTCCCGAGGCAGTGAGCGTCCAGCATGTCCCGTGCCGCGCCGTCGTCGAAGGTGCCATCAAGCACGACAAAGGCTGCTGGGACCTCGCCGAAGCGCTCATGCGCGACTCCGATGCATGCCGCGTCAAACACTTTCGGGTGGGCGAGGAGCGCGTCATCCACCTCGATCAGCGACAACTTCTCCCCGCCACTGTTGATGACGTCATCCGCGCGACCGCGGACGTAGTACCAACCCTCGGCGTCGCGGTACGCGACATCACGGGTATGCAGGAACCCCTCCGCGTCGATCGACTGAGCCGTCCGCTCCGGGTCGTTGAAGTACCCGGGTGACACGACGTCCCCACGGATGCAGACTTCGCCCTCGACGTCGCCGCCGGTCAGCGCCGCACCCGTGAGGGCGTCGGCAAGCTTCACCTCGCAGAACTCCTTGTTCGGCCGACCGGAGGACCCAGCAGGCACTGTCGCCTGATCGCCGTAATAAAGAGAGGGTCCGAGCACGCAGACCGGCATCGCTTCGGTCAGTCCATACATGTTCGCCAGCCTCACTCCCTTGCCGGTCAACGCGTCCTCGACGTCGGGCGGGACCGGCTCCCCGGCGATGTAGGCGCTCACGCCACTGAGATCGAGGTCCGCCCAGGCCGGGTGGCGCATCAGGTCTCGCACCATCGTCGGAATGATCCAGTACATCCAGTTGGGTCGATGTTCGCGGAAGATTCGTACGACGCGATCGACATCCCAACCATCGCACCAGACCACCGTGCCGCCCGCCATGGCCAGGCGCACCGAATCGTGAATCCCACCGCTGTGGAACATGCCCACCAGCGACAAGTTGCGTGTGCTGCTCGTGATACCGGCCAGAAACACCGACCCCCAGCAGGAGTTGTTCAGCGTCCCGTGGGTGAACGTCACACCCTTGGCTACTCCCGAGGTGCCTGACGTAAAGTTGACTGCCGCTGCATCAGAGGTCGCCCGCGGGGCGATGCGTCGCTCGTCAGAGCATTCGGCGGCAAGCCACTCGAGGCTGGCAAACCGCGGGTGTGTCCCGCGACTCACATAGATCCTGCTCAGCGCCGTCTTTGACTCCAGCAACTCGGCGATAGCGACGAACTCGGGATCGACGATGAGGGTCGTTGCACGGCTTCGCTGTACATCCGAGACGTATTTAGAGGGCACCTGACGAGGGTTGAGCCCGCTGAAGACGGCGCCGATCCCAATCGTCCCCCAGAAGGCGGCAACGTGGCGATGGTGGTCGCGCATCAGCGTCAGGACGATCTCGTCCTCCGTGACGGCCGCATGCTCTCCCAGCACGTTCCCGATCCGGTTCGACATCGCGCGCAAATGGGTGTAGTCCGTCTCGGCGCCGTCGCCATCGATGACCGCCGCCTTCTCTGGGTACTCCCATGACGCCCGTTCGAGCCACCATCTGAGATTCATCGACGCATCTTCCCTCGACCGCACACGACCAAGTTTCACAACCGTTTGCCGGTACGCCGACGTTAGCGGCAGCCGGTCACGCCGTGACCTGACGGAAACGCCAGTTGCCCGCGCGTCCGCGCGGTGGGAGACTCACGATCAGCGTGACCTTTGACGTTGATTCACTCCACAACCGGCGAGCCGACAACCGGTGGGACAGAATGGCCGTCGGTGACGTGCTTGAGCGGATCTCGCACAGTACCCCGGACAAGGTCGCGTTCATTGCCGCGCCCGAGGCGTTAGCGGATCCGCGCTTTCAGCGGCTGTCGTACGCCGATGCGGACCGCGTCGCCAACGGTGTCGCCAACGCGCTGCTGGCACTTGGGCTCAACCGCTCTGACCGTGTCGCGATGCTCTGTGAGAACTCAGTCGAGGCGTACCTCAGCAAGCTCGGGATCGCTAAGGCCGGGCTTGTCGCGGCGCCCATCAACCCGATGATGACCAACGATGTTGCTGAGGCGATGCTGGCACACGTCGAGGCCAGTGTCGCCATCGTGGACGGCGACCTCTGGCCGGGCGCTGTTAGCGCCTTCACGTCGGCGGGCGTCGCACCCGTCGCCACGATCCGGGCGGGAGGCTCCGCGGTCGTCCCCGGAACGACGGACTTCTTTGACTTCACCGCCTCCGATGCGGAGTCCGAACCGGACGTCCGGATCCATGGCGACGACATCTGGGAGATCATCCTCACCTCGGGGACCACGGCACTGCCAAAGGCCGTAATGATCTCCCACACTTACTCCTACACTGCCGCACTCGGCCACGCGCTCTCTTACACTCGTGGGCTTCAGTTCGAGTCCGACTTCCGCACGTGCACGTTCCTCCCGGTTATCTACCACGTTGGCGACCATGCCTCTGTGTTGTCAAGCCTCCTATGTGGCGGCAGTGTCGTGTTCGGGCGCAAGCCGACCGGCGCGGCGACCGCACGAGCGGTCACGCGCGAGCAGGTCACGTGCCTTTGGGCGGGTTCGCCTCAGTTTCTGGCGGATCTCGTCCGCGACGTCGACGCTGATCCGATGGCCTATGACCTCCGTAGCCTCACGACCATCGTCTACGGCTGGTCAACGCCCGCACCGGGTCTCGTCAAAAGCATCGAGCGGGTGTGTGGCGACGTCAGCATGATCGGGCTGTTCGGACAGACCGAGGCGATCGCCTGTCACCGCTTCTCACCCAGTCGCTGGCCGGAGAAGTTTCTGCGCACAGCCCCGGAGGTCAACCACATTGGCCTACCAATCGGGCTGCTTGGAGCCACGATCGTCGATGAGGACGGCGAACCATTGCGCGACCGGCCCGGGCAGGCCGGCGAGGCCGTGTACCGCTCTCCCGCCATGACATCTGGATACTTCCGCAACCCGGAGGCAACCGAGGCGGCCTTCCGCGGTGGCTGGTTCCACAGCGGGGACAGTTGCATGTTCGATGAGCAAGGACTGCGAATCATGGTGGATCGCTACAAGGACATCGTCAAGTCCGGAGGCGAGAACGTCTCGACCCTGCGCGTCGAGGCGGTTCTCCTCCAACATCCCAGTGTCAACTCCGTCGGAGTCATCGGCCTGCCCGACGATCGCTGGGGCGAGGCGGTGACGGCCGTCGTGACGGCGACCGCGGGCCACGTTGTCGATGAAGCCGCCGTGATCGCTTTCTGCCGGGAGCGTCTGGCGGGCTTCGAAACGCCCAAACGTATCGTGGTGCTCGAGGAGATGCCGGTCACCGTCGGCGGCAAGGTGCTCAAATACCGTCTACGCCAGATGCTGACCGAGACCCCCACGCCGCCGCCCGCGGCTGGCACCGCATGAGCGGGACCGCTTCCAGCCCCGACATCAGCTATGCCGCAGCGGACGGGGTCTGTCGGATCGTGATCAACCGTCCGGAGGTCCACAACGCCTTCCGCGAGCAGACGATCCATGAGCTGATCGAGGCCTTCGACCGTGCCGACGCCAACTCGGAGGTCCGCGTCATCGTACTCAGCGGAGCCGGACAGCAAGCGTTTAGCACCGGTGGTGAGGTGGACATGGAAGGCGAGTTCACACCAGATGAAGGGCGCAGGATGGCGCGTCTCCTGATGCGTCTTGCTGAGGCTATGCGGGGCACCGGTAAGCCGACGATCGCCAAGATCAGCGGCTGGTGTGTCGGCGGTGGCAACGAGCTCAACCTGTTCTGCGATTTCTCGATCGCCGCCGAGTCCGCCCGCTTCGCCCACACTGATGCCCGCCTCGGCAACTCGCCGATCTGGTTCGGGACTCAGCTGATGAATCGGCTCGTCGGGGAGAAGCTCGCCAAGGAAATCATCATGCTGGGTGAAACCTACACTGCGACTGAGGCGGCGCGTATCGGGTGGATCAATCGGGCGGTTCCTGACGACGAGCTCGACGCGGTCGTCCAGAGCTGGTGCGAGCGGCTGCTCAGCCACAGCCCACAGTCGATGCGTCTGACCAAGACCTCGATCAACGCCGATAACGACGCGGTGCTCGCGTCGGTCCGCCAGGGCTTCGAAGCGCTCACCTATATCTACGGGACAGCCGAGTTCCACGAGGGGACGCGAGCCTTCCTCGAAAAGCGGCGGCCCAGGTTCCGGCCCGAGGGCTGAGCACGCGCGCTTGTGCGCGCATCCAGGACGTCGTCAGCCCGACGCGTCAGACGTGCACAGACCCGCGGCCCTCAACACGGCCGCTCTCGATCTCCAGGGTGTTCGAGGTGATCCCGGTGAGCCACTCAAGGTTCTGCTCGGCGATGAGAATGCACAGTCCGCCCTGGCGCATTTTGGCGATCGCCTCAAACGCGGTGGCGGCCGCCTCCGGCGCCAGACCGGCCGAGGGCTCATCAAGCAGCAGTAGCACAGGTCGCGACACGAGCGCTGTGGCCAGAGCGAGCATCTGGCGCTGGCCACCGCTCAGATAACCGGCCTTGCGATCAGCCATCTGGAGGAGCACCGGGAAGGTCTCCCAGACCTCCTCGAGGTCCAGCGGCGATAAGCCACGCCGCTTGGCGAGCGCAGCACCGAGCGTGATGTTCTCGAGAATCGTCAGATCGCCGAACACCGGCGCCCCCTCACGCACGAGCGAGAGCCCGCGGCGGGTGATCTCGTGCGGCGGGCGCCCGGTCACGTTGGCACCACTGAACTCGATGGCACCCGCGACCTTCTCATGCAC
This sequence comes from Conexibacter sp. DBS9H8, assembly GCF_023330685.1. Taxonomy (GTDB): domain Bacteria; phylum Actinomycetota; class Thermoleophilia; order Solirubrobacterales; family Solirubrobacteraceae; genus Palsa-465. Next base: position 699,788 of record NZ_CP097128.1, on the reverse strand, counting down.
CCCCGCCAGGCTACGCAGCAACGTCGACTTACCGGCCCCGTTGCGGCCGATGATCCCGAGGCCCTCACCGGACCCAATCTCGAACCCGACATCCCAGAGCACCTGAGAGCGGCCGTACCACGCACGCAGCGCCGTCACTTTGAGTACCGGCTTCGTCATGGTCAGACGCTTACCGTCGCACGACGCAGATGACGCTGTAACGCTGGAGGCAGGTTGTCTTCATCGACGTCCGAGAAGAACGCCTCCACCTTGCCGGCGCGCAGCAGGATGATGTCGTCGCAGGTGCTGAGCACAAAGCGCGCGTTGTGCTCGACGAGGAGGATCGCCTCACCGGTCTGCCGCACATCCTTAAGCACCTGGGACAGCGAATCGATTTCATCGTCGTTGAGGCCCGCGGCCGGCTCGTCAAGACAGATCAGGTCGGCCGAACTGGCGATCGCCCTGGCCACCTCGACGATCCGGCGCATGCCGAGCGACAGAGTGTCGGTCTCCTGATCGATCTGCTCTGCGGAGAGGCCCATCTCCTCACAGATGCGCACCGCCGCCTCGCGACGCACCCGGTCGGCGCGCCGAGCGATGAACGGGAGCAGAATCGCCCGCGCCGGACCGACGCACGAGCGATACAGCAGTCCAACTTCGACGTTCTCGCGCACGGTCAGTTCGCCAACCACCTGGGGCACCTGAAAGGTCCGGGCACAGCCGAGCCGGGCCACCTGCGAGGCAACCATGCCGGTCGTCGGCCGGCCCTTGATCAGCACCTGGCCGGAGTCGGGACGCAGAAACCCCGAAATGATGTTCACCAAGGTCGTCTTTCCCGATCCGTTCTCACCCATCAACGCGACGATCCGACCGGTCCCGACGGTGAAGCCCGCGCCGTCGACCGCACGGTTGCCACCGAAGGACTTGACGATGTCACGAACCTCCAGCACTACCGCTGTATCGTTCTCCGCCTGACCGGCTGCGCTGGCATCCTGACGCGCGCGGCGTAACTCGACCAGCGGATTGAGCTCGGGCGTGACCGGTCCAGCGCTGAGGATACGCCGACGCCGCGTGGCGGCGGCGCTCCCGCTGTTGCGCGAGAGAAAGCGGCCGAAACCACCCGGGAGAACGATCAACGCAAGGGTCAGCAGGGCCCCGAGCCCGAGCGTGTTGTACTGACTGAAGGGGCCGACAAGCTGGCTGTAGCCCTCCAACAGCCCAGCGCCGATGATCGGTCCCGCGATGGACCCGGGACGGACGAGTTGGACCCCGGCGAACAGAATGAGTGTCAGCGACAGTCCGAACACCGACGAGGTCAGCGACTCGCTGAAGTACGCAAGCGCCCAGCCCGCGAGCGCTGCGGGAATAGCCGAGACGACGTACACCGTCAACTTGGTTCTCGTGATGTTGACCCCGGCCGAGGCCAGCGAATGAGGGGCGTCTCGGAGGTAGCGGAGCCTGATGCCCCATCCGGACACGACAAGATTGCGGACGATCAGGGCCGAAACCGCGGCGACAGCAACCGCGATCTCAAAAGGCAGGACCGTGAAGTCAGATGAGCCGGGCTGGGCAAACGGCGAGATCCCGATCAGTCCGCCGGTGCCTCCGCTGATGTTGCTCGTCAGCAGGACGAGATCCGGGAAGACGAGGACAGAGAAGAAAGAGAGAATCCCGAGGTAGAGACCTCGGACCCGAAGTCCGGAGATGCTGATGATCAGCTGCCAGATGATCGCGGCGACGATCGCCAGCGGCAACGTCTCGATCGGCGACCAGTTGTGCATGCTGCTCAAGATGCCGGAGACATATGCCGCCATACCGATCACGGTGGCCTGACACAGCAGGAATTCCCCTGCGTAGCCGACCGCGAGGTTGAGGCCGCTGGCGGCACCGATGTAGATCAGGACCAATTCCAGCTGAAAGAGAACGTAACCGCCCGTGATGAAGGGGACAAGCAGCGCCATGATTAGGACAGCGAGAGCGACCCCCCAGTTGACGCCAGGCCGCTGCTTGGCTGACAACAGGGCGCGCAGAGCATTGCCGCGAACGGCGGGTGGCGTGGGGGTCGGAGGCTGGACGGTGGGCTCAGGCATGATCGAACTCAGAGTGCTCGGGCGGCCGTCGTACCAAACAGGCCCTGGGGCCGCACGAGCAGGACCAACACGATTGCCGCAAGCAGGATCGGATCGACGTAGGCCGACTGCATGTACAACGGCACGATCCCGACAACGAGGCCGACGGCGATGCTGCCGCCGATGGCACCACGGAAACTGCCAAAGCCGCCGATTGCCAACGCGGCGAATGCAGGAATCACCAGCCCAGAACCCGTGGTTGCCGACGCCGAGGTGATCGGAGTGAGGAGGTAGCCGGCGAACATCGCCAGCAGGCCTGACACCCCGAACACACAGGTGGTCATCAATCCGACGTTCAGGCCGAGGAGCCTAACCCCCTCACTGTCGAGCTGGGTCGCGCGCAGATTCCGACCGGTACTGGTTCGGCGGAAGACGAACTCGGAGACGATGGTCAGCACCACGATCGCGCCAAACATCACAACATAGGCCGGGTTGATCGCGACGCCGTCGACGATCAACGGGTTCGCGGATACGTAGCCGGGCACGTTCAGTGTATTGCTCCCGAACAGCAGCCCGACCGTGGCATCGATGGCGATCGACAGTCCGATCGAGGCGAGCAGGACGACCAGGCCGATGTTCGTCGTCCTGCCCTCGAACGGCCGGCGCGCGATAACGTCAAGTGCCGCACCGGCGATCAGACCACCGATGCACACGAGCACTCCGACGAGGAGCATCGGAAGATGAGCGTCGGCACTGAGGACGTAGGTCAAGACTCCACCGATGGACACGAGCGACTCCAGCGCGAAGATAAAGTACCCGGTGGATGCGACGATGAGGGTGAAGCTGACTGCGACGAGCGCGTACGCACTCCCCAGACCAATTCCCGATGCGATGCCGACACCGAGTGTTGTGAGATTCATGTGTTAGCACTCATTTGCATGGGAATTGGTCTGTGATCGTGGTCGTTGGCTCTCGTCAGCTATCCAGGACTGGCCTAATACTTGAACGGATACGTGCCGAGGTACATCCCGTCCACCAGAGGGCTGACCTTGGCCACGCCATAGAACCCTTGTGATAGCGGTCCGCTCGCAGGGGCGTGATTGGTCGCCGTGAACTCTGGCGCCTTGGTGCGGTAGGACCAGAAATCCGTCCCCGGGTAATTCGAGGCAGATCCGATGCCCTGGATCGCCGTAGCGGCCGCCTTCGGATCGAGTGACCCGGCCTTGGTAAAGCCGTAGTTGGCCAACTCCAGAGTGTCGGCGGCAAGGCCAACGACCATCATGCTCGCGATTGGGCCGTACTTGGTAACGCGACTGACCAGCGGCTGCAGCACGGCCGGAGCGGTCGCGCCGGTGCGGATGCCGACTGCGTAGCAGAGGCAGGTCAGCTGCTTCTGTACGGGAGCAGGCACAAGCTGGGCAACCGGGGCGGTAAACACGGTCGGCGTCCCGAGCACGGGGACGGTGTAGTCGACTGCCTGCATGCCCTTCATCACTACGCCGATCGTGGCGCCGGCCGCCCAGGTGAGAACCGTCTGGGCGCCGCTGCCCTTGAGGGCCTGGACCTCAGCCGAGATGTCGGTGGCGGTCGGACTGAAGGACTGGGAGCCGACGACCGTCAGTCCGGCCGCCTTTGCGTCAGTCGTGACGGTCTGGGTGAAATACGTCCCTGCCGCGTCGTTGGTGGCGAGGATCCCGACCTTGGTATAGCCGTGCTGCTTGGCATAGGCAATCAGCGGTGGGACCTGCGCACCCGCTGGGGGGTTGAGTGAAAAGTCGAGCGGATACTTGCTGGCGTCGCTGCACTCCGCGCTCCCGCAGATGTTGACCGACAAGATGTTCTTGGTCAGAGGCAACTGCGTGGCACCGTAAATCACGTCCGGCTCGAACATGTTCAGTGAGTTGGAGCTGATCAGCTCCTGGGTCGCGGAGATCGCGGTCTGCGGGTTGGACGCATCATCGACGGCGACGATCTTGACCGGGTGCCCCAGAATGCCGCCCTTGGCGTTGATGATGCTGGCTTCCGCCTTGAGTGCATGGACGATGTCGAGGCCCGCTGCTCCGTATACCCCTGTCAGGGGCTGAACGGTCCCGACCACAAAGTCCGACTTCCCGCCTGAACCGCCGCTGCTCTTCCCCGAGCCGCTCGAACTGGCGCTAGTACCGCTATTGCCGGCGCCACATGCCGCCAACGTGATTGCGGCGAGCACACAGCCCGCCAATATCGCGACCCAGCGCGTGGATCGCCTCTTATTGTGTCGATCCTGTTTCATGATGTACCTATTCCTCTCCTCAGTCCGGGATCCCCAGCGCATGCGCGCTGTTGAGCCTCAGATGGCTGTGTCTTCGGGGGCCTGTGACGCCCTACAGTCACCGAGCCGCCACGGGTTCCGAAGACGAGCTTTCCCGTCGAGCATGGCTAGCGCAGCACCCACCAGCAACTATCCGAAGCGCTAGTTTCGCTGAAGGCGGGCGACCGAGCCAGTGCTCGCTATTCGCCATTGGTAGAGCCACCCCAGCGACAGCGTCGAGCTTGTGTCCAGCCCGGCCGCGGTCTCAGACGCGATCGCCGACGCGTGTACCGCCGCCGGCGTCGAGCGCATCCTGAACACCACTGTTAATCGGCCCGATCACAGGGCGATCGATGTCGTCTCGGTCGCGTCGGCCCGCGTGGTTATCCCAGTTCCCAGCGGCCGAGGCGCTCCACACGACCGTGACCGCGCTCGGGCAGCCGCACCAGGCCGGAATCGTCGGATCGATCCCCCACCTCTGCGGGGTGCCGGCGTCTCAACCGCCTTCACGGGGAGTCCGTTGGTCATCGTCCTGACTACCTGAGATCTCAAGTGGCCTCCCATGGGCGCCTTGCGCTCGGCCTCGGCACTCACGTGGCGTCCACAACGCGTGCTCATACGAAACCCCGGCGCGACGGGTCGGAACCATGGCTGCACAAGCCGATCGGCGCGTTGGGTCACATCTGGGAGGGGTCCAGAGCGAGCACGCTCTGTCGTTCCACGGGGAGTTCTACGACCTCGGCCTGTCGCCGATGCAGCGCCAGACGCGATCGAGGATCCGCACATCCGATGTACGTTGCAGATGTGCGGCCTTATATGTTTCGCCTCGTCGGCGAGTTCGCCGACGCCATCCATGTCCGACTCCTTGTCCGCACTCGGAGACCTGAGAGAGGTCGCGCCTCCCGCACTACCCATGGCGTCCGCGATCCCTGGCGACGTGCTGGAGGCCCTCGCCATCGTGCTGGCAACCAACTGGGAGGCGGCGGGCTGCCGAGCAGCCGCCGGACAATCGTGACTAGCGCAATGGTCAGTCGCCGTCTGCTCAATGCTGGCTTCTAATCAACTCCATGCGAATCAGTCACGCTGCATGACCTTCCCGCCTGATTTTGCGCCCCTTCGCGGCATCCGTATTGTCGAGCTTTGCACGAATATCGCCGGGCCGTTTGGGGCGATGATCCTGGCGCAACTCGGCGCTGACGTGATCAAGATCGAGTCTCCGACCGGCGATGACTCTCGCCACTATGCGTCACCCCTCAACGACGTCAGCGTCGTTCACCGCTACGTGAATGCGGGCAAGCGGAGCTTAGTGCTCGACCTCAAGAGCCAGAAGGGTCAAGAGGCAGCGCTACGACTGATCGGCACCGCAAACGTCCTGTTACAGAGCATGCGTCCCGGTACACTGGAGCGCCTCGGGCTCGGCAAGGAGGCGACTCGCGAGATCAATCCGTCGCTGCTGTATTACGACGTCAACGGCTTTGGCGCCGGTGCCGTCGGAGCAACTCTCCCTGGCTATGACCCGTTGGTGCAGGCCTTCACCGGGATCATGGAGATGACCGGACACGACGGCTCTCCTCCCACACGATGCGCACCCTCGGTGATTGATCTCGGCACCGGCCAGTGGATCGCGCTGGGCGTGGTGGCAGCGCTGATGGCCCGCCATGCCGGCCAGCCGGTTGAGGAGATCGAAACGGCGTTGGTCGACACAGGCTTCAATCTGGCTGCATACCAGGCCACGAGCGCGTATGTGACGGGTGTTCGCCCGCCGCGAGCCGGCTCGGGAAACCCGATTGCGGCGCCGTACGAGTGTTACGAGACCCAGGACGGCTATCTGCTCATCGCGGCGGCCAACCAGCGGCTGTGGCTGGGAGTTACGCGCGCTTTGGACGCTCCGGAGCTCGCGGACGATCCCCGCTTTCTCTCCGTCGCTGAGCGGAGCGGCAACCGACAGGAACTCGCCCACGAGCTGAGTGACCGCCTGCGGACTCGGCCGACCGAGGACTGGCTGCCGGTGTTCGCCCGTGAGCGCGTCCCCGTCGGACGGGTCCTCGGGCTCGAGCAGGCGATCAAGACCAACGTCGCGGGCGAGCGCCGCACGATGTTGGACTCTGACGGCGTGCCGTTGGTCCGCCTACCCTGGCTGATCGACGATCGTGAGATTCCGTGGCAGCGACCGGCGCCGGACCTGGGGGCGCACACCGAGGCGGTGTTGCGCGACCTCGGTTACGACGGCCAAGAGCTGGCAGAGCTCAGTGGCGCCGTGACTTGCGCGTCGCTCTCTTCCTCATCGACGTCGCGGGCCACGTGAGCGGAGACGTGACCGGCGCGCCTCAGCTTCACCAACAACGACAAGCTCGATGGACGGCCCAACCGACGAGGTTCAGGCGCAGAAGAGCGTGGGCTCGCTATGACCGGCGAGCACGTCGAAGGCAGAGTCCGCGCGGAGAAGCGGGGGGCGCGCGGATCGCGTCGGCCGCGATAAGGCAGTCGATCAGCATGGCGACGGTGGCGCCACCGCGTCGGCAGACCCGGTGGCGCGTGCCCGAAGTGTCGACGAGAACGAACCGGCTCGGTCGCGACACGCGGCGGAATGAGTGAGTGGGCGATGACGGACTCGAACCGCCGACATCCTCGGTGTAAACGAGGCGCTCTACCAGCTGAGCTAATCGCCCGGACCGGGCAAGGGTAGTCGGCGGGCCCTGGCCGGCGGCGCGGCCGCTCCGGTCCGCTCGCGGCGGGACCCGAACCCGACCGGGACCGGGCCGGGAGCCGGGGACCGCCGCGGCCGTCAGCTGGAGGCGGGCTTCTCCGCGTGGCCGCCGAACTGCTTGCGCATCGCCGACAGCAGCTTGTTCGCGTACTCGGCGTTGCCGCGGGAGCTGAAGCGCGCATACAGGGCGGCGGTGAGGACGTCTGCGGGGACACCCTCGTCGATGGCGGCGTGGATCGTCCAGCGGCCCTCACCCGAATCGGACACGCGACCGCCGAACTCCTCCAGCTCGGGGGATTCGACGAGGGCGGCGGCGGTGAGGTCCAGCAGCCAGGAGGCGATCACCGATCCACGGCGCCACACCTCGGCGACGGCGGGCAGGTCGAGGTCATAGTGGTAGAGCTCGGTCGCGTTGGCGATCGGGGCCGTCTCCGCGTCCTGCTCCTGGGTCTGGGCGCCGAAGCCGGCGTGCTTGAGGATGTTGAGACCCTCCGCGTAAGCGGCCATGATCCCGTACTCGATCCCGTTGTGGACCATCTTGACGAAGTGGCCCGCACCGGCCGGGCCGCAGTGCAGGTACCCCTGCTCCTCCTGGAGCAGCTCACCGTCACGGCCGGGGGTGCGCTCGATGTCGCCCGCCCCCGGGGCGAGCGTCTTGAACACCGGGTCGAGCAGGCTCACCGCCGCCTCGGTGCCGCCGATCATCAGGCAGTAGCCGCGTTCGAGCCCGAACACGCCGCCGGAGGTGCCGACGTCGACGTAGTGGATCCCGCGCGGCTCGAGACGACCCGCGCGGGCGAGGTCGTCGTGGTAGTGGCTGTTGCCGCCGTCGATGAGCACGTCACCGGGGTCGACGAAGCGGGCGAGCTCGTCCAGGGTCTCATCCGTGAACGCCGCGGGGACCATCACCCACACCGCCCGCGGCGGGCTCAGCTTCGCGACGAGGTCCTCGAGGCTGTCGGCCGGCGTCGCGCCGGTCTCCTTGGCGAGGGCGCCGACCGCGTCCGCGGAGACGTCGTAGACGACGAGCTCGTGCCCGTCCTTGACCAGGCGCCGCACCATGTTGGCGCCCATCCGACCGAGACCGACCATCGCAAGCTGCATGAGAGTCACCCTACCTGAGCGCACCTGTCGGCGTGTGTCCTCGGCCTGAACGGCCGGCCGCGGTGCGCGTGAGGACCCGGTGGCGCGGAGACGGGCGCGAGTCAGGCGGCGATCCCGACGAGCTCGCCCAGAGAGCTCACCCCGGCGGCACGGAGCCGGCCGGCAAGGCCGTGGTTGACCCGGGCCGGCCAGGCCGGACCGCCGTAGACAAAGCCGGTGTAGACCTGCACGAGCGTCGCGCCGGCGAGGATCCGCGCCCACACGTCCTCGGCCCCGGTGACCCCGCCGACCGAGACGATCACCGTGCCCGACCCCGCGAGCGCCCGATGGAGGCGGGCAAGCACCGCCAGGGACCGGGTCATCAGCGGCGCGCCGGACACCCCACCGCCGGTGAAGCCGGCGGCCACCGCTCGGCCGGCCGGCGAGAGGACGCCCCGGTCGACGGTCGTGTTCGTGGCGATCACCCCGGCGAGGCCCTCCCGGTGGGCGAGCTCGGCGACGGCGTCGACATCCGCGTCCGCCAGATCGGGGCTGATCTTGACGAGCAGCGGGACCGCGCCGGCGACGGCACGGACGGCGGTGATGAGCGGCGCGAGCCCGGCGGCCCGTTCGAGGTCCCGCAGCCCTGGCGTGTTGGGGGAGGAGACGTTGAGAACGAGGTAGTCCGCCAGCGGTGCGAGCCGACCGGCGACCGCGGCGTAGTCGTCGGCGGCTGCGGCCATCGGGGTGTCCCGGTTCTTGGCCAGGTTGATCCCGAGGATCGGGCCCGCCGTCCCCGCCGTCGGGGCCGCCCGGCCCGGGAGCCGGGCGGCGACCGCCTCGGCGCCGTCACTGGGGAAGCCCATCGCGTTGATCAACGCGCGGTCGGCGGGGATGCGGGCGATCCGCGGGCGCGGGTTGCCGGGTTGGGGCCGCGGGGTGACCGTGCCGACCTCCACGGACCCGAAGCCGAGAGCGCCGAGGGCGGCGTGGAAGGTCGCGTCCTTGTCGAGGCCGGCGGCGACCCCGAGCGGGGAGGCGAACCGGAGCCCGAAGGCGTCGACGGCGATCTCGGAGGGGATCGTCAGGGCGGCGCCGAGCCGGCGGATCGGGGCGGGCGCGGCGGCGATCCGCAGGCCGGCGCTCGTCCAGTGGTGGGCGGCCTCGGCGGGGATCCGGACGAGCACGTGGTCGTAGAGGCGCTGGTAGATCACGCGGGGCTGAGGCTAGTGGCTTGCACTACTCTGGTCCGGCGATGTCTCAGATCCGCCGCCGTTTCACCGGCGCCCAGACGCTGCAGGTGGAAACCCGCCCTGACCCGGAGGCGCCCTGGAAGCCGGTCAGCCACCTCGTCGCCCTCGGGTATGAGTCGCCGTACACGCCGGGCTGGGAGGTTCGCCACGCGATCGGCTACGGCGGCCGGCCCGGCGCGCCCGTGCTGCCCTTCCAGCCGCTGTCGGTGCGCCACTTCTACGGTTCTGAGCAGGCGGTGCTCGAGGCCGCCTACCTGCAGGTCAAGCGGCTCATGCCGCCGTTGACGAGCGCGTGGGAGACCTTCCTCGGGGCCGCCCGGGAGCGCCTGGGCCCGCTCGCCCAGGCGCGGACCGCGACGACCCAGACGGCCTACCGGCTCAACCACCCGCTCGCGGTCGTCCCGACCGGCAGCCCGCTGTCGGTCCCCGCCGGGGCGCGCGGACTCGAATACGAGCCGCGACTCGGGTTCGTGATCGCCCGCGAGCTTGCCGACGCGACCCCGGAGGAGGCGCTCGGCGCGATCGCCGCGTTCATCCTCACCTGCGAGTTCTCTGCCGGTGAGGGGTCAGACGGCCGCGCCGGGGCGCTCCCGAGCACGCCGACCGCACCGAGTTCGCTCGCCCAGATCGCCGTCAGCGCCGCGGAGCTGCGCGAGGCCTGGTCGCAGCTGACCGGGACGGTCGCCGTCAACGGCAGCGTCATCGCGCGGACGAGCGCAGCGAACTCGACGATCGACCTCGGGGAGCTGCTCGCGACCGCGTCGGCCGGCCAGCGGCTGCTGCCCGGCGAGTTCTTCAGCATCGACGCGCTCGCCGCCGCCGAGCCGGTACCCGCCCTGCGTCCCGGGGATGAGCTGATCATCGACGTGCCGACCCTCGGCCGGCTCGAGCACACGATCAGCTGAGCCGCGGATGGGTGAGCTCTCCCCCGCCCTCTACCGCGCCGGCTCCGGGGAGCCGGTCGTCCTCCTGCACGGGTTCACCGGGCACTGGCGGCACTGGCGGCCGGTGCTCGCCGACCTCGTCGCCCGCTACGAGGTGATCGCCCCCGCGCTGTCGGGCCACCAGGGCGGGCCCGCCTATCCGGCCGGGATCGGGCTGGACCGGCTCGCCGACGCCGGGGACTCGCTCGAGCAGCACCTCGACGAGCTTGGGGTCCACAGCGCCCACCTGATCGGCAACTCGATGGGTGGCGCGCTCGCCCTCGAGCTCGCCAAACGCGGCCGGGCCCGCAGCGTCGTCGCGTTCTCTCCGGGCGGCGGGTGGGAGATCGGCGGCCCCGAGCCCGCCCGGATCGCCGACTTCTTCGCCCGGCAGATGCGGATGATCCGCGCCTCTCAGGGCCAGGTCCGCCGGGTGATGGCCCGGCCCGGCGCCCGCCGGCTCGCCCTGCGCGACATCATGCGCCACGGCGAGCTCGTCAACCCTGCGGAGGCGGCCGCGCTCAGCCTCGACCCGCTCGCCTGCACGGTCGTGGACGACGTGCTCGCCAGCCTGCGGGCCGGGCACGCCCACGTCGAGGACCTGCACACGATCGCCGCCCCAACCCTGATCGCCTGGGCCGAGCACGATCGGATCCTGCCGCTCGCGGGGTGCGCGACCCGGTTCCGGCGGGAGATCCCCGGCGTCCGCTTCGAGATTCTGCCCGGCGTCGGGCACGTCCCGATGTGGGACGACCCCATCGGCGTGACCGCGACGATCTGCCGCTGGGTCGACGCCCACACCGGCGCCGCCCTCACCGCCTGAACCGCCCCCACCGCCTGGGAACGGCCGTCCTCACCCCCTGGACCGCTGCGCCGGCCGGGCCGGGGCCGCTCACAGGCCGGCGAGGAACCTCCGGTAGTCGGCGACGCAGCGCCGCGGCGCCTCGAACATCGGCATGTGCCCGAGGTCGTCATAGACGGTGAGCGTGCTTCTCGGGATGCCGTCGGCCCACACCCGGGCGGCGCTCACGTCGATGAGCTGATCGTGGCGGCCCCAGGCGACCCAGGTCGGGGCGGCGATCTCGCTGAGATGGTCGTCGAGGGCGTCGTGGCCGTGGAAGTCGGCGATGATCTCCGCAAGCTCGGGACGGCGGCGGACGTAGTCGGCGGCGATCGCGGCCCGGATCAGCGCGGGGACGTACGGGGCCCGGTGCATCGTCATCGCGTAGAAGGGGCCAAAGCCGGCCGGGTCGTCGAACAGGAACGGGTTCTCGCCGCGGGCGAGCATCTCCTCGAGCGGGCTCGCGGTCGGTGAGCTCACCCCGGCGGCGTCGATCAGGCCGAGGCTGCGCACCCGGTCGGGTGCGCGGCGGGCGAGGGTCGCGGCGATGAACCCGCCCATCGAGTTGCCGATCACGTGGACGCGGTCGATCCCGAGGACGTCGAGGAATGCGACGAGGCGGTCCGCCTGGGCGGGGGCGGAATAGCCCGCACCGGCACGGAACGCGGTACGTCCGTGCCCGGCGAGGTCGGGGATGAGAACGTGGCGGTCACGCAGGCCGGCGGCGAACCGGCCCCACACGTCACGGTCGGCGCTGAAGCCGTGGAGCATCAGCACCGTCTCGGGCGCGCCGGCGCCGCCCTCGTCGTAGGTGACCGAGAGGCCGTCGACGTCGACCCGGTGGGTGGCGAGACCGGCGGCGCGGCGCGTCGCGGCGCCGGCGAGGGCGAGCAGTCGCGCGCCGGTGTCTGCGGGAAGGAGGGGCATCTCTGGCATTTTCCCGCCTGGGTGAGCGAGTTGCCTCAGCCGGTGAGCTGCGGCTCGAGCGGAGCGACCGTGCGACGGGCGGCCGGGGTCATCCCGACCTGGCATCGTCGGGACGGTGCGCTTCCCGGACCGGCTCGATCTGCCCCCCACAGGGGATCCCGACGGCGTCCGCGCCTGGACGGCCCGCACGCTCGGGGATCTCGCCCGCGAGGGCCCCGACGGGGTCGCCGCCTCACCGCGCTTCCGGGGCGGCCAGCGGGCCGCCCACACCGCGCTCGCCGGGTTGGACCTGACCGGGTACGCGGCGCGCCGCAACGAGGTGCTGCCGCTCAGCGCACGGGGAGCGAGCGGCCTCTCCCCGTATGTGCGCCACGGGCTCCTCCCGCTGCCGGCGCTGTGGCGGGCGGTGGCCGGTGCGCCGGCCCGGGACCGGGACCGCTTCCGGGAGGAACTGCTCTGGCAGGAGTACGCCCGGCACCTGTACGCCCGGCTCGGCCCGGCGACCACCCGCCCGCTGCGGTATGAGCCGGCCAGCGCCGACCCCGGCTGGACCGAGCCGTGGCCGGAGACGATGGCCTGCGTGCGGGCGGCGCTGGAGGAGCTGAGCGCCGACGGCTGGCTCGTCAACCAGGTGCGGATGTGGCTGAGCTCGCAGTGGACCGTCCGGGCGGGGGCGGACTGGCGGACGGGGGAGGACCGCTTCTTCGCCGACCTGCTCGACGGCTCACGGGCGGCCAACCGGCTCGGCTGGCAGTGGACGGTCGGGGCGGGGACCGGCAAGCCCTACGGGTTCAGCCGCTGGCAGGTCACCAGGCGGGCGCCCGCGCTGTGTGGGCGCTGTGCGCTCGCCGAACGCTGCCCGATCGAGGCGTGGCCGGCGGCGGCGGCGGGTCCTCGTCTCAGTGACCCCGACCCGCGACTCCGACACGACCCGGATGTCGCGCATACCGCGGGACCGGTCACGGTCGCGCGCGAGCCACGGGACCCCGAGTGGGTGTGGCTGACCGCCGAATCTCTGGGAGACGACGACCCGGCCCTGAGGACGCACCCCGAGCGTCCGGCGGTGTTCGTCTTCGACGCCCCGCTGCTGGCGCGCCTGGGCCTGTCGGGCAAGCGGCTCGTGTTTCTCGCCGAGTGCCTTGCCGACCTCGCCGCGCGCCGCGAGCTCGTCCTCCTCCGCGGTGACCCGGTGGCGCTGCTCTCCGGGCACGCGCTGGCGGTCACCTTCGCGCCGGTCCCCGGCTTCCGCCGCCGGGCCGCGGGGCTCGCCCCGGTGGCACTGTTTCCGTGGCCGTGGCTCGTGCGGCCGGACGCGGGGACGGTCAGCTCCTTCAGTGCGTGGCGGCGGCGGGTGCGAGTGCCAAAATGAGACCCGCCGGCGGGGCGGGTGTCGCCGGCCAGAGGTGGGGCTCAGCCGCCGAGCCGAGCGGCGAGGATCGCCTGGACGACGCCCGTCGCCGTCCGAGTCGCCTCCGGGGGGTCCTCGCCGCGGTCGCGGGCGATCGCGTAGGCGGTGGAGAACGCATCACCCGCGCCGGTCGCCTCGACCGGGATCACGCGCGCGGGGCTGACGTGGATGACCGTTCCGTCCCAGTACAGCGTCGCGCCGCCGCTGCCGGCGGTGACGAGGACCTCCGGGACGCCGAGCCGGGCCGCCGTCGCGGCGCTGAAGGGGTCCGGGGCGGCGAGGATCGCCGCCTCCTCCACCGACAGTTTCAACACGCTGAGGTGGTCGAGCAGACCGGCGGGGACACGGGCCTCGAGGACGAGCGGTCCGATCGTGGCGCCGCGGACGAGGCCCTGACCGTCATAGGAGACGATGTGCCCACGGGCGGCGAGCGTCGCCAGCAGGTCGGTTGCCACGTCACCCCCCAGGAGCGGAGCGAAATGCACCCAGCGCGTCGGAACCGCGAGGTCGGCGAGGTCCGCCGCCCGCCAGGTGTGTCCGGTCGCGAGCACGCCGAAGCTGCGATCGTCCCCGGCGCTGGTGATGTCGAAGTGGATTGTCTGCGCGGCAGCGTGACAGACGACAGCGAGTCCCTCCGGGGCGCCACGGAAGGCGGCGCCGATCAGGCCGGCGTCCCCGCCCGCGCAGCTGTAGTGGATCGCCCCGCCCGCGGTGAGGGCGCGGTAGGCGGGCAGGGCATAGACGGGCGCGCCGCCCGCCTGCCAGGCCGACCCGTTGATCCGGTCCAGACAGGCGTTGGCGATCAGCGTCAGCCCGGGGGCGAAGGAGCGACTCACGCCGATGACTCGATCACGTCACAGAACCCGGGGAAGAGCTCGACCCGGAGCCCGGCGGCGGTGAGGATCTCGGCGACCTCACCGGCCCGCTCGGCGCCCCCGGCGGCGAGGACGATCCGGGCAACCTCACCGCGGACGCGCTTGACCATGTGGGTGATCACGCGGCGGGTCCCGTCGGGCGCCTCACTGAAGCCGCGGACGACGAGCCGCTCGGCGCGACGGGGCGACCAGGCGGCCGCGTAGGACCCCGAGCGCAGGTCGAGCACGAGCCCACGGTCCGGAAGCGCCGCGGCGAGCGGGGCCCGCCAGTGCGCGGCGAGCCCGGGCAGGCCGGGCAGCTTGGCTCCCATGTCGAGCCGGTAGGCGGGCACCCGATCCCCGGGGCGCAGCACGCCCCACAGCGCGCTGGCGATCAGCACCCCGTCCCAGGGCAGGTCGGCGAGGCCGAGGGCGCCGTAGAGGACACCGGTGTACAGCTCGGCCGCCGGGACGGCGGGGGTGCGCGTGAGAGCGGGATCGAGGGCGTCGATGAGCCGGCGGCGCGGCTCGGTCAGCCGCGCCGGGTACGCGAGCGTGGAGAGCCCCAGCCGCCGGCCTCGCGCCGGGGCGGCCATCGTCTTGGACGGGGGAAGCAGGACGAGCACACGCGGAGGCTATCCGGCCGCCGTGGGGGCGGCCGAGGCGCGTGGCGCGACCGGTGCGGTCCGGCGCGGCCCGCTCGAGGCCGCCGTTCGCTGCTGCTGCATCACCGGTACGCCGCCTGAGGACACCCCGACGCCCTCCGAGCGCGCGGCCTCGCCACCGGAGCACGCTTGGCAGTTGACAGCAGACCGCGCTCAACCTAGCGTCTCGACGTGCGGTCCGGACGCCATCTCTCGGGGTACAGGCGCCCCGGCCTCCGGGGGACCGGCGGGAGTGGGGTCCGGGACGCCGCCTGAGAGCAACAGAGAGGGAACGAGGATGCGACGGTCGGTGTCGGTGGTGGTGACGGTGGTGCTGCTCCTGGGTGCCGCCATCGGTGGTGTGCTCGCCCAGGCGAGCGGTGCCCGTGGCCTCAAAACGGCGGCGAGCCGTGCGCCGCAGCGAGGCCGCCTGCTCGACGCGAACATGCGCACCCCGGCACGCAGGCACATGCAGATCAACCCGTCCGGCTGGATCACGAGCCCGAACTGGCCAAAGGGCCGTCCCGTCGGACACGTCCGCAACGCGTATCCCGCGATCGCCGCACGGAACGCGGCCCGGGCGTCCGAGGTGCTGCGAGTCGGCCGTTTTCACGGGATCCCCGGGCAGTTCTCGACGATTCAGGCTGCCCTCGACGCCGCCCATCCCGGTGACGTGATCCTGATCGGCCCGGGCGACTACAAGACGACGTCTGTCAGCTTCCCCGCCGGATCCGGCGGGCAATTTCCCGCCGCCGATCCCGTCACCACCCCGAACCTGACCATCCGCGGAATGAACCGCAACGGCGTGATCATCGACGACACGACCGCCGGCCCGCCGTGCAACAACATCACCGCCGACCAGAACTTCGGACCGTCCACCCCGACGGGGCCGGCCGGCCTCAACGGCCTGATGGTCTACAAGGCCGACAACGTCAGCATCGAGAACCTCACCGCCTGCAACTTCCCCGGGGGTTCGGGCGCGGACGGGAACACCGGCAACGGGATCTGGTGGAACGGCGGCGCCAACAGCCAGAAGATCGGCGGCTGGGGCTACTACGGGGCCTACATCACCGGCACGACGCTCTACTACGCGAACGAGACCTCCGCCGCCCAGTACGGCATCTTCTCCAGCAACTGGGACGGCGGCATGTGGGATCACGTGTACGCCTCCAACATGAACGACTCGGGTCTCTACATCGGGGCCTGTCAGCAACAGTGCAACCAGGTCGTCAATGACGCGTGGTCGGAGTTCAGCGCGCTCGGATACTCGGGAACGAACTCCGGAGGGAACCTGGTGATCGAGAACTCCCAGTGGGACAACAACGAGGATGGCTTCGACACCAACAGCCAGAACGCTGACGAGCCGTCGCCCCAGAACGGGGCCTGCCCCAACAACGGGATCAGCCCGATCACCCACACGCACTCCTGCTGGGTGTTCATGGACAACTGGAGCCACGACAACAACAACGCGAGCGCCCCAGCGGCCGGGTCGGCCGCGGCCGGGCCGGTCGGCACGGGGATGACGCTATCGGGCGGGCGCAACGACACCGTGATGAACAACTACTTCGAGAACAACAACGCGTGGGGTAACGCGTTCGTCCCCTACCCGGACAGCGGCCCGCCCTGCACCGGCGGCACCGGCGGCCAGACGCCGGGCGCGCTGTGCATCTTCGACGAGTACGGGGACGCGCTGATCGGCAACTACTACAAGCACAACGGCTCCTATGGCAACCCGACCAACGGGGACTTCGGGTTCACCAACTTCGAGCCGAACGAGCCGACCGACTGCTTCGCTCACAACACGGACGCCAGCGGGAAGTGGACGAGCTCACCATCGGGCCTGCAGCAGCAGTTCCCCACCTGTAACGGCAAGCCCGTCGCCACCCCCGAGGACAGCACCCCCCAGGGAGCGGAGTTCACCGCTCAGGTGGCCTGCGATTCGGGAATCGGCCTGGCCGCAGGCCAGTCGCTGCCCTGCCCGCCCGGGTCCCACTACCCGAAGATCACCACGCCGGTCCTGCACGAACTCCCCGCCGCCTCGGAGCTCGTGACGATGCCCGACCCCTGTGGCGGGGTGCCCGCAAACCCGTGGTGCAGCCACACGGTGACCCGAGTGGCGCGCTGTGTCGGCCCGCGGGTCCAGATCGCGCTGTCCCACGCGGTCGGGGAGCGGATCACCTCGGTGACCGTGACGCGCAACGGCCGTCGGCTCCGACTGCGCCGGCGTGGCAACCGCCTCACCGGGGTCCCGCTGGGGGCCGGCCGGCGCCCCGTCCGCGTGCAGGTGACCGAGCGGATGATCGTCGGCCACCACCGGGAGTCGGTCAGCTTCACGCGGATCTACCGCCGCTGCTGAGGGTGAGCCCGGAGGCAGCGGGTGCCGCACACGGCCGGCACCCGCTCTGGCCTCAGGAGGACTTCGACAGCGTGACCTTGACGGCGCTGTCGTTGTCGCCGTCGTGGTCCGGGACGCCGGCGGGCTCGGCCGCCTCCGGCTTGGCGGCGGCTGCCGCCGCCTGGGCCGCGAGGATCATGTTCTGACCGCCGATCGGTGAAACGCTCATACTGGCTCCTTCGTTGGGACGTCACACCGGGTAGTCGGTCAGCCGAGTCGATCCGCGAGCGGACATGAAGCAACTCTCACACTACCTCCGACCCGTCACAAATCGAGCTGCTCGATGGCCTTGAGGTACGCCTCGGTGTAGGTGGGGAACTGGGCGACGGTGTCACTGAGCACGTCGATGCCGGCGCGGGTCTTGATCGCGAGGGTGGCGTAGTGGATCCATTCCCCGGCGAGCGGGCCGACGGCCCAGGCGCCGATCAGGGTGCGGCTGTCGCGGTCGGCGATGATGCCGAGTTCGCCGCCGGGGTCCTTCTGGTAGGTCCAGGGTCGGGCGATCGCGTCGGCGAGCGCGACGGTTGCGGTCCTGACGGCGATCCCGCGTTCGGTGGCCTGATCGGCGCTCAGGCCGACGGCGGCGACCTCCGGGTCGCAGAAGACGACGCGCGGGATGGCGCTGTAGTCGGCCCGGGCGGCCCGGCCGGCGATGTCTGCGCAGGTGATGCGCCCCTGGTACATGCCGACATGGGTGAAGGGCATCACCCCGGTGACGTCGCCGATCGCCCAGACGCCGTCGGTGACACGACAGCGCTCATCAATCGGGATTCCCCTCGGGTCGGGCGTGATCCCGATCGTCTCCAGCCCGATGTCGTTGACGCGCGGGGCACGGCCGGTGGCGATCAGCACCTCGGTGGCGCTGAGGGTCTGGCCGTCGGCGAGCGTGAGGGTGCGCCGGCCCGCACCGGCGCTCGCCGACACGACACTGGCCCCGAGGTGCAGGGCGATCCCCTCGGAGCGGAGCTGCTCGGCGATCAGCTCGCCGACACGGGGGTCCTCACGGGGCAGCAGCCGCTCGGCGGCCTGGATCAGGGTGACGTCGGTCCCGATGCGACGCAGGAACTGACCGAGTTCGATCCCGACCGGCCCGCCGCCGAGGATGAGGATGCTGTCGGGGATCTCCTGGATGGTCGTCGCCTCACGGTTGGTCCAGTACCCGGCCTCGGCGAGGCCGGGGATGTCGGGGATCCGCGCGTCACTTCCGGTGGCGATCACGACCCGTCTCGTCTCAAGCAGCTCCCCCGCGACCTCGACCCGGCCGGGACCGGCGTGCCGGCCATCACCCTTGTAGACACGCACCCCGTCCCGCTCATAGCCGGTCACCTGCGCGCTGTCGTCGAGGTGGCGGATCATGAAGTCGCGGTACGCGGCGACCTCGGGCCAGCGCTGGTCCGGGGCGGAGGTGCCCGCGGTCCGCTCGGCCTCACCCCGGACCTCAGCGGGCCGCAGCAGGGTCTTGGACGGAATGCAGGCCCAGTACCCGCACTCCCCGCCGATCAGTTCACGCTCCACGAGTGCCGTGTTCAACCCGTCACGGTTGAGCCGCGACGCCGCAACCTCACCCACCGGGCCCGCGCCGATCACGATCGCATCACATTGCCCGCTCATCTGTCATGCACCTTTTGGTTGTTGGGTTGCACCCGACGTCCGGCTTGACGTGCAGCACGAGCGCGGCACAGATGAAGACGAAGCCGACCCACGGCCGGAGTGTCGCGGCGACGATGGCAAGCCCGAACAGGCTGAGGGCCACCAGTGATCGCCGGCGTGCGGTGCGGCGGACCGGTCGGGGGACCTGGGCGGCGCTTGTGAGGATCCGGTGTTCGAGGACGTTGAAGACGCTGGCCGCGCAGAGGAAGAGGCCGGCGTAGACGATCGTCGGCACGGAGGCCATGCGCGTCCGGGCGAGCCACGCTGTCGCGAAGGGCAGCAGGGACACGAGCAGGAGATGGAGAAAGTTCGTCCAGATGAGCCCGAGTGACGGGTGATCGACAAACCGCGTCACGTGGTGATGGTTGATCTAGATGATCGCGATGAACACGTAGCTGACGAGGTAGCTGATGACCATCGGCCAGAGCGCGAGGAGGGCGGAGAGGTCAGGCGAACGGGGCGGACGCAGCTGCAGGACCATGATCGTGACGATCACCGCGAAGACGGCGTCGGAGTAGGCCCAGGCGCGATCCTCGGTTCGCGCCGGCGCGGCCCCGCCGGCCCCGTCCCGGTTCTCATCCGACGTGGCTGCGAGGGTCGCGTCCGTGCTCATGCGCAGCCCGGGCGGATGAGACTGCGCGTCGATCGCCCGGGCGCTTGGGGATCGCCTCACAGCTCGAGCGCGAGGTCGGAGGTCGGCGCCGCACAGCACAGCAGGACCTGGCGCTCGCCCGGGGGTTGCAGGGGGGCGGTGAGGTAGGTGACGGTGCCGCTGAGCACCTCGCTCGCACAGGCGTGACAGACGCCGTTGCGACAGCCGAAGCGAGCCGGCACGTCACATGCCTCGGCGAGCTCGAGCAGGCTGCCGTAGGCGGGATCCCAGCGCACGGTGAGGTTGCTGTAGGTGAAGCTGACGCGGGGTCCGGTCCCGCGGTCCGGATCGGGGAGATGGGGGACGGAGCGGTGGGCCAGGCCCGGTGGCAGCGGGGTGGGACGCGCGCTGAAGCGCTCGGTGAAGATCTGTCCCGGCGGCGTTCCCTCGGCCGTGATCCCGGCGGCGAGCGCGTCCATGAACGGCTCGGGTCCGCACAGGTAGAAGTCGGCATCGACGGGGACGCCGGCCCGCCCCAGAGATGCACCGGAGATCCGCCCGACCAGGTCACCCCTGTTTGCCGCGACGGGGTGCCCGGGCTCGGGGCGGCTGTAGCTCACGAGCCGGTGTGAGCGCGGCAGCCGCGCCAGCAGCTCATCGACCTCGGCGGCGAAGGCCTGCTCGGAGCGATCCCGCGCCCCGTGCACCCACCAGACCTCGCGCGGATCCGCCCCCCCGGCGAGCGCCTCGAGCATCGCGAGCACCGGGGTGATGCCGACGCCGACGCTCAGCAGGACAACGGGCCGCTCCCCGATGTGCAGCCGAAAGTCACCCCGAGGGGCGGCCGCCATGACGCGGTCACCCTCGCACAGCTGATCGTGGAGAAAGCCGCTGGCCCGGCCACCGGGGAGGCGCCGGACGCTGATCCGGTACCCCTGCGGGCCCGCCAGGCGCGACAGCGAGTAGCTGCGGATCACGGGCGCTTCGGTATCGCCCCCGGGGAGCAGCGACAGCGCGAGATACTGCCCGGCCTCACTGCGCGGGGTCGGTGCGTCGGCCGCGAGGGGGCACAGAAGGAACGAGGTGATGGTGTCGCTCTCGGGTTGGACAGCGACGACCTCCAGAGGCTGGAAGCCCTCCCACGCGGGGGCGGGCGCGCTGGTCGGCGCAGAGGACAGCGTCGCGAACGAATCTCGCCAGCCGGCGCTGAGCGCGGGTACCCGTAGAACCCGGCGGAGCGTCTGCTCTGACTTGTCTGGGAGATACAGCAGCGCGTCGCAGTCGGCGACGCTCACCCGCTCGGGTCCGAGGGCGACCCGTTCGATCAGCTGACCGTTCTGCACCCGGCCCTCGACGAGCACCCGCAGGTAGAAGCCGGGGCGGCGGTGGGCGACCAGGAGGGACGGCATGTCCGCCACGTTCATTCGGATCCCGATGCGAAAGCACGTCACGCGCGGTTGGGTGACCTCGAAGATCGCCTCGCCGATGCGGTAGCGATCACCGATGCAGACCTCCTCGTCGCTCAGTCCCTCGACGGTGAAGTTCTCGCCGAACTGACCGGGCTCGAAGTCGTCGCGGCCGAGATGCTCAGCCCAGTACCGGTAGGAGTCGAGCTGGTAGACGAACACGGCGCGATGCTCGCCGCCGTGCCCGGCCTTGTCGGCCTGCTGCGCGCCTTTCAGCGCGCTCAGCGGCCCGCGAACGCGTCGGGGAGCTGCAGGGGATCGGCGTCCACCGGCCGGATGACAAGGGTCGGGAAGCGCTCGCCCGCGCCCAGTGGGTTCATCATGAGATCTCCTCTGGCAGTGCTCGTTTCCCCCTTAGCGCCCACGACCACCCGCTTTCTTACCGCGTGACCGCCCCGAGGACCCCAGGACACCCCCCGTCACGCCCTGTCGGAACCGGCGAACCCGCTGCACCTCCGGCCTGTTCGTCTGGTGGCATACTCATGGCATGGCGCGCATACGTCTGAGTACGACGGTCGATTCCGCGCTGCTGGCGAGCGTCCGGGCGCTGCGATCCGGTGCCACCGATGCGGCGCTGGTCGATGAAGCGCTCGCGGCACTGCTGGCGCAGCATCGCGCCGCGGAGCTGGATGCGAGCTACGCCGCGTATGAACGCCACCCGCTCGAGGAGCCCGACGCCTGGGGGGATCTCGCTTCGTTCCGTCGCGCGGCCGCCGCATCATGAGCGCGATTCCGGCTCGCGGTGAGCTGTGGTGGTGTGAACTGCCTGAGACCGGTCGACGCCCCGTCGTCGTCCTCTCACGCGATGCCGCGATTCCCCGGCTCGGCCGCGCGCTCATCGCACCGTGCACGACGACGATCCGCTCGTTACCGAGCGAGGTGATCCTGGAGCGGGGCGAAGACCCCGTCCCGCGACGGTCAGCGGTCAACCTGGACTCGGTGGAGAGCGTCTCCCTCGGTGTGCTCGTCGAACGACTTGGTCGACTCGCCGACATCCGGATGCGCGAGATCTGCGCCGCCCTCGCCGTCGCGATCGACTGTCAACCCTGACGCAGACCGACCGGCTCAACGACACCGCGAGATCGGCTGGCCGGCCGGCCCGTACGAGCGGCCGAGAGCTCGGCGAGCCCGGATGCGCCGGGCTCGATCTCGCCTCAGGCGGCGGAATCGACGCGAAGTTCCTCGTAGCGCGTGGCGAACTGAGCGAAGAACACGCGGCGCTCAAGCGCTTCGGCAGCCTCATCGAGTCGATGACCAGCGCCCGGGAACCGCTTAACCGATTTGCAGGGAGTACCCCCAGCCGGGCTCGAACCGGCGATCTCCTGCGTGAAAGGCAGGCGTCCTAACCACTAGACCATGGGGGCGTGGGGTCCGATTCTAGGTGCCCGCTCACGGGCCTTGGCAGGCGCGCGACACCACCCCCGGCGAGGAGGGGAGAATCGACGGGGATGTCGAGCCCCCTGCCACCCGCCGCCCCGGCCCGGGATGCCGTCGGGATCGTGCTCGCCGCCGGCGCCGGGCGGCGCTTCGGCGGGGCCAAGCAGGTGGCCGAGCTCGGCGGACGGCCGCTGATCAGCTGGCCGATCGCGGCACTGCGGGCCGGCGGCCTGTCCGACATCATCGTCGTCCTCGGCGCCCACGCCGACCGTGTCCGGGCCGTCCTCAGCGGAGTGGAGGTCGTCGAGGTGACCGACTGGTCTGAGGGGATGAGCGCGTCCCTACGGGCCGGGGTGAGCGCCGCCGCGGGCCGCGGGGCCGAACGGGCCATCGTCGCCCTCGCCGACCAGCCCCATCTCAGCGGCGCCGCGGTCGCACGGGTCCTCGCCGCCTCCCGGGAGGGGCACCCGGTCTGCCGCGCCCGTTACGGTACTATCGCCGGCCACCCGGTCGCCCTCAGCCAGGCCACCTTCGCCGCCGTCGCCGAACTGCGGGGGGACATGGGCGCCCGGGGTCTCACGCAGTGGACGCCCCGGGACGT
This sequence comes from Conexibacter sp. DBS9H8, assembly GCF_023330685.1. Classification (GTDB taxonomy): domain Bacteria; phylum Actinomycetota; class Thermoleophilia; order Solirubrobacterales; family Solirubrobacteraceae; genus Palsa-465. The sequence continues at coordinate 676,729 of NZ_CP097128.1, read as the reverse complement.
CGACTGCACCGGACTGGGGGCGACGACCGACATCGACACGCCCGAGGACCTGGCCGCGACCGCACCCGGGACCACGTCCCCGCCGCGCGCTCGGTCCGACGCGACGACGCTCCCGCCGTCCGGCCCTCCGGGCGCCCGTCCGTCCGCCCCTCCGGGACAATGAGCCCTGGCCGGCGGGCACGGCCAGCACCCTTTTCGCTTCTGACCCTGGGGGATTCGCCACGTGAACGCAGTCATCGCATCTGAGGCCGGAGCCGGCCCCGGCGGCCCGATCGGGGAGGAGCCGACCTTCGAGTCGCGCGGGATCGACTACATCCCCGCCGCGGACCGGCGCGGCCGGCCGATCGATCTTGCCTGGATGTGGGCGGGCGCCCTCTTCAACGTCGAGTACGTCGTCTACGGGGCGACGCTGATCGTCGGGTTCGGCCTGCGGTTCTGGCAGGCGGCGGTGGTGATCCTCGTCGGCAACCTCTCCTACCTGATCACCGGGATCGGCTCCCTGCCCGGCCCGCGGGCCGGCACGGCGGGGTTCACGATCAACCGCGCGCCGTTCGGACCCAACGGCGCGCGCGTGGTCGCCTCCTTCAACTGGCTCACCCAGGTCGGCTTTGAGGTGCTCGGCCTGTACCTCGTCGTCTCCGCCGGCCAGGCAATCCTCGGCCAGCTCGGGGTGCGCTCCTCCACCGAACTGAAGATCGCCCTGATTGTCGGCGCCGCGGCGATCCAGCTGCTGCTGCCGCTGCTCGGCCACGGCACGATGATGCGGGTGCTGCGCTGGCTGGCGATCCCGTTCGCGCTGCTATTCGTCCTCCTGGCGATCCTCACCGTCGGCAAGGCCCACCTCGGCGCCGGGCACGACGCGAGCTGGGCGGCGATGATGGGCGGCCTTGCCTTCATGTTCTCCACGGGCGGTTATGGCTGGCCGATGAACGCCTCCGACTATTCCCGCTACCTGCCCGCCGACTCGAGCCGGCGCCAGATCGTCGGCTCGGTGTTCCTCGGCAGCTTTCTTCCGGCGAGCCTGTGTCTGCTGCTCGGGGCGGCGGTCGCCACCGCCGTCGCCTCCGCGACCGACCCGATCGCCGGGCTCCCCAAGGCGTTCCCCGGCTGGTTCCTGCTCCCGTACCTGATCGTCGTCGTCGTGCAGCTGTTTGCGATCAACAGCCTCGACCTCTACACGTCCGGGCTCACCCTGCAGTCGATCCTCCCGCGGATCCGGCGCTGGCAGTGCGTGCTGCTCGACACCGTCCTCGCCGGCGGCCTGACCGCCGTCACCGTGTTCTCGGCCGGCTTCTACACCGACGTCACCGACTTCACCCTGTTCATCCTCATCTGGATCGCCCCGTGGGTCGCGATCTACCTCGTCGACTTCTTCCTCCGCCGCGGCCGCTATGACCGTGACGGGCTGATGGCGACCGCCCGGGGGATCTACTACCGCCGCGGCGGGGTGCACTGGCCGGGGATCGTCGCGCTCGTCGTCGGTGCTCTCGCGGCCGCCTCCTGGCTCAACGCCTACCCGGCCTGGACGTCGGCGCCGCTGTCGAAGGCGACCGGCGGGTCGGACTTCTCGACGTTCATGGGCGCGCTGTTCGGCGGAGGCCTCTACTGGCTGCTGACCCGCCGGTCCGTGCCGGCCGAGGCCGAACGGTCACGGATGGACGAGCCCCCCTCACCCCCAGGCTGAACGGGACCGCCGGCGCACGCCGGGGTGTAGGGTACAGGCGGACAGGGTCGGGAGGCCCTCGGTCACCGCGGGCACCGGCCGGGAGGGTCGCCCCGGGGCGAGGACGACACCGGCAGGGTCCAAACACGGGAGACGACATGACATTCCGGACACGGTTCGGCGGTGCCCTCGCGGTCGCCGGCGCCAGCCTCACCCTCACCGCGGCGGCCGCCGCCACCACCCCGCCGGTGAACGGCGGTTTCCTGCCCGCCCACGCCGGGGAGACGATTCCCGCCCACGGCGGAACGGCGACGTCACTGAACTGGTCGGGGTACGCGGTGACCCCGACCGGCGGCGGCGTCACCCAGGTCAACACGGATTTCACCGTCCCGACCGCGAACCCCCTCATCCCCGGCTTTGCCGCCACGTGGGCGGGCATCGGCGGGTACTCCAGCCAGGACCTCATCCAGGCCGGGGTGACCGAGAACTCGCTCGTCGGCGGCCTGCTCACCGGGGCGACCTACCAGGCGTGGTACGAGCTGCTGCCCGCCTCTGAGACGCCGATCAGCGGCTGCACCGGTGACCCGAGCTGCACCGTTCAGCCCGGCGACAACGTCAGCGTCCACATCACCCAGGGCGCGAGCGCCGGCCAGTGGCAGATCAGCCTGACCGACGCGGGCCACTGGAGCTGGTCCAAAACGGTCAGCTACGCGTCCACCGAATCGTCGGCCGAGTGGATCCTCGAAGCCCCGAGGGTGGTCACCCAGACCCCGCTCGCCGACGTCGGGACGGTGCACTTCGGCTCCGGCTCGTCCTTTGGCGTCAACGGCGCCAGCCCGGTCCCGATCGCCGCGGGTAACCCGACCGCCCTCGACATCTCACCCTCACCGTTCGCCCTTCCCGGCGGGATCGGTGATGAGGCGACCGTCTCCCCGCTTGCCGCCGACGGCGCGTCCTTCAACGCCTGCGCCTACGCGCTCAGCTGCCCGGCACCCTGATCGCGCCGGGCCCGCCACGCCTCACCCGGGGTCCCGTCCCGCTGGACGGGACCCCGGCCACCGCGCTCACCCCGGCGCCGCGTCAGTGCAGCTCGTAGTAGTCCTCGGTGCTGACGCGGCGGAATCCGGTCGCCGTATAGAGAGACAGGGCGCGCTCATTGTCGACGGCGACCTGCAGACCGACGCGGTCACAGCCACCGCCCAGGAGTGTCGCGCAGAACCGGCCAAGGACGTCCCGCCCGATCCCGCGGCCGCGGTGGGCCGGGTCGATCGCGAACCCGAAGATCGACCCCTCAGGACCGTGGCGGGCGAGCCGGGCGGTGCCGACGGGCTCCCCCGCACGACAGACGATTACCGTCTCCACGTCCTCTCGGTGCAGGGGGGTGAGCATCCCCTCCGGCGGCGGACCGAAGCCGGCGGTGAGGATCGTCGCGAGCGCGTCCCGGTCCGCCGCGGTCGCCGCCCGGACGGTGATCCGTGGGTCGGGCGGCCGCAGGTCCGGGAGGCCGTCGAGGCGCATCGTGTGTTCGCTGTGCTCGAGCCGGGAGGGCAGGCCGGTGCGGAAGGCGACGCCGGAGGCCGACGCGCGGGGAACGATCAGCAGGTGGCGGGTGAGTCCGCGCTCGGTGGCGAGCGCGCGGCCGTGGGTGAGCAGGGCGGTGGCGATCCCGCTGCGACGGTGCTCGGGGGCGACCATGCCGCACAGCTCGACGTCCGCCTCGGCGCCGAAGGCATAGAGGCCGAGGAAGCCGGCGATCGCCCCGTCCTCACGGGCGACGAGGCTCGCGGCGGTGCGGGCCTGCTCGAGGTCGGCCCACTCGAGCTTGAGGGTGACCCCGTCGGTCGCCCGGATGCGACGGTCGAGCTCGCGGAGGAGGTCGAGTTCGCTGAGATCGAGCTCGTCGATGACCACGCCGGGCACGCTAGCGCCCGAGGCGGTAGCGTGCCGGGGCATGAGTGGTTCGTGGCGGTGGCAGTCGAGCGTGGCGGTCGGGGTGGCCGCGTCGATGCGGTCGATGGCCGGCCCGGCGGTGCTCGCCCTCCGCGGCCGCGTCCCCGCCCCGGTCCGGCCGTGGCTGATCGCCGCCGGGGTGGGTGAGCTCGCCCTCGACAAGTGGTCGGGCGCGCCGGACCGAATCAGGCCGCCCGCGTGGGTGGGGCGGGTGATCGTCGGCGGCTTGACGGCCGGGAACGTCGCCGGCTGGCGGGGGGCGCTGAGCGGGGGCGCCGCCGCCGGGGCGGCCACCTACCTCACCTGGTGGGTGCGGGGCCAGGCCGGCCGACTGAGCGGCCGGCCTGACGTCGTCGTCGCCGCCGTCGAGGATGTCTGCTGCTACGGACTGATGGGATGGGCGACCGGCCCCTCCCGCGACTGACCGCCCCGGTCGGGGCGGACCGCTGATGGCCGCCGGCCATCCGCTGTGGTGGGAGATCCGCCGGGCCCAGTCGACCAAGCCGGCGACCTACAGCTGCCCGCTGTGTGGCGGGCGGCTTCCGGCACTGTCAGAGCACATGCTCCTGTTCCCCGAGGGTGATCACTCCCGCCGCCGGCACGCCCACAGTGCCTGTGTCCTCGCCGCCCGCCGGGAGGGCCGCCTGCCCACCCGGCAGGAGGCGACCGCCGCTGCTCGGGGCGACGCGAACCGGCCCGCCCGGCCCTGGTATCTGCGCTGGCGGGACCGCGGCGGAAGCTGACGCGAGCCTGACGGCGGGGCCTATGCTCAAGGTGGAGTGCCTCCGCTGCCGACACCCAAGGCGAGAACGGGGGGAGTGATGACGACGGCGATCCGCTGGTTCCTCATCATCGCCCCCGCGGTGGCCGGCGTCGTGTTGATGATCTTCGGGACGGCGGGGACGATCTCGACCGCCTTCGGGGTGACCCTGATCGTGATCGCGCTGATGCTGTGGCTGTGGAACTGGTTCATCCGCATGTCGTTCCTGGAGACGCTCGCGCCGAGGCCGCACCCGCCGGCCGCCGCCGACCCGCCCGAGGACGTCGCATCGGTCCCTCCGGGCCTGCCGCGGACGGAGCGCCCACGCCGGGCTGCCGCACCGCGACCTCAGTCCCCCGCCCGGCCGCCGCACACCCCGCCGCGGCTGACCCGGCGGCCGCGGCGGCCATCCTGAGGCCACTCGCACGGGGTGGGGCCCACCTCAGGGCGACTCGATCTCGGCGACGTGGCGGAGGAAGGCGTCGCGTTGATAGCGATTCCAGTGCTCCCAGGTGGTGAGGGTGCGGGGGTCGGCGCGGTCGAGGAAGAGGATCCCGTTGAGGTGGTCGACCTCGTGCTGGAAGGTGCCGGCGCTGAGGCCGCGCTGGATCTCCTCGTGGACGGCGCCGTCCCGGTCGAGGTAGCGCACCCGGACGGTAAGGAAGCGGTCAAGGGTTCCACGCAGGTCGGGGACGGACAGGCACCCCTCATTGATCCAGGTCGTCTCCGGCCCGACCGGCTCGATCACCGGGTTGACCATGACGGTGAGGGGGATCTCCGGCTTGTAGGGGTAACGCGGGTGGTTGGGGCGGACCTCGGCGACGGCGATCCTGACCGTCTCGGCGATCTGGTTGGCCGCCAGGCCGGCCCCGCCGGCGGCGCGCATCGTGTCGATGAGGTCGTCGATCAGGCGTTGGAGGTCAGCGGAGGCGAGCTCCGCGGCGGTCACCTCACGTGCGCGCTCGCGCAGGACCGGGTGCCCGACGGTGACGATCGGGCGGACGGCCATCGGGTCAGGGCGCCGGCGTGGCGGCGCGCTCGCTCCAGCCGTGGCGCAGCAGTTCGCGCAGGTGCTCGGGCGGCTGGGCCCCGGAGATCGCGAACCGGCGGTCGACGACGAACATCGGCACCCCGGTGATCCCGAGCTCGCGCGCGGTCGCCTCGTCGGCGCGGACCTCGGCGCTGAAGCGATCGGAGTCGAGGGTGGCGCGAACCTCCGCCTCAGGGATACCCACCTCGACACCCGCGGCGACGAGCGTGTTGGGGTCGGCGATCAGCTCACCGTCACAGAAGCGCCCCCGGAACAGCCGCTCCTTCATCGCCGCCTCGAGACCGTACGCGCGGGCGAGGTGGACGAGGCGGTGGCCGTCAAAGGTCGAGCCCAGGCGGGCCCGGTCGAGGTGGTACTCAAGCCCGGCCGCGGCCGCCGTCTCTCTGACGCGCGCCTCCGCGGCCCGGGCCTGCTCGGGCGTGAGGCCGTACTTGCGCCCGATGATCTCGACGCTCGGACCCGGCACCTCCGGCGGCGTGCTCGGGTCGAGCTCATAGGAGCGCCAGCGGACGTTGACCTCCTCGGCGTGCTCGAACCCGGCGAGCGCGGCCTCGAAGTAGCGCTTGCCGATGTAGCACCAGGGACAGGCGATGTCAGACCAGATCTCAACGTTCATACGTAGCGTATGGTAGCCTACGACGCGCATGGGAACGCTCATTCAGATCCGTGACGTCCGGGAGGAGGTGCACCGCACGCTGAAGGCGCGCGCCGCGCGTGAGGGCGTCTCACTGTCGGAGTACCTGCGCTGCGAGCTCGAGCGGGTCGCCGCCACACCGACCCCCGCGGAGTTGCTCGCCCGCCTCCAGTCCCGTGACCCGGTGATACCGGCCGAGAGCGCCGCTGACGCGCTCGCGGCGATCCGCGACGACCGGCCGTGATCGTCCTCGACGCGTCCGCCGCGCTGGACGGGCTGCTCAACCCCGCCGGACATCCGCGAATCGCCACGCTGCTGGCAGGTTCGGCCGAGCCCCTGGCCGCCCCCGACCTGATCGATGTCGAGGTGATGAGCGTGCTGCGCCGGTGGGAGCGCGGTGCGGAGATCTCCCCCGGCCGGGCGCGGGAGACCCTGGACGATCTCGCCGTCCTGCCGGTCATGCGCTACCCCGCCCGGACCATCACCGATGGGGCCTGGGAGCTCCGCCACAACCTCAGCGCCTACGACGCCCACTACGTCGCCCTCGCCCGGGCGCTCTCGGCCACGCTGCTCACCACCGACACGGGGATGGCGGACGCGGCCCGCCGCGCTCGCGTCGCGGTCCTGGCGCTCTGAGGGTCAGTCGATCGCCGAGGGCCACCGGGTGCCGTCCTTGAACACCGCGGCAATCAGCGGCACCCCGGGCCGGTAGGCGAGGTGGAGATGGCTCGGCGCCTCCAGCAGCGCGGCGTCGGCCCGGGCGCCGATCCCGAGGTGGCCGATATCGCGGCGTTGCAGGGCGGCGGCGCCGCCGGCGGTGGCCGACCACAGCGCCTGATCGACGGTCATGCCCATCTCCCGCACGGCGACGGCGATGCTGAAGGGGATGTTCGTCGAGTAGGCCGTCCCCGGGTTGCAGTCGGCGGCGAGGGCGATCCTCACCCCGGCCTCAAGCAGCGGGCGGGCGTCCGGGTAGGGTGCGCGGGTGGAGAACTCGGCGACGGGCAGCAGCGTGGCGACGGTGTCCGAGTCGGCGAGGGCGGCGATGTCGGCGGCGTCGAGGTGGCTGCAGTGGTCGGCGGAGGCGGCCCCCAGCTCGACGGCGAGCTGGACGCCGGGGCCGGGGCCGAGCTGGTTGGCATGGACGCGGACACCGAGCCCGCGGTCCCGGCCCGCCTGAAGGATCACCCGGGACTGGTCGGCGTCGAAGGCCCCCCGCTCACAGAACACGTCGATCCAGCGGGCGTGGGGGGCGCAGGCGGAGAGCATCTCCCCGCAGACGAGGGCGACGTACTCCTCAGGCCGGTCGCGGTATTCGGGGGCGACGACGTGGCCGCCGAGGAAGGTGACCTCCTCGGTGTGGGCGCCGGCGATCTGCAGGCTGCGGCGCTCGTCCTCGACCGTCAACCCGTAGCCGGACTTGCACTCGATCGTCGTCGTGCCGGAGCGGCCGGCCTCCGCGATCAGCCGGGCGACGTTCGCATCGAGCTCGGCGTCGCCGGCCGCGCGGGTCGCGGCGACGGTCGTCTCGATCCCCCCGGCGTGGTAGGGCACACCGGCCATCCGAGCGGCGAACTCGCCCGCCCGGTCCCCGGCGAAGACGAGGTGGGCGTGGGAGTCGACAAAGCCGGGGATGAGCGCGCGGCCACCCGCGTCGACGCGCTCGTCCGCGGCGGCCTCGGGGAGGGCCGCCCGCGGGCCCGCCCAGGCGACGACCCCGTCGGCGAAGACGATCGCCGCGTCCTCGATCAGCCCGAGCGGGCCGGGCCCGAGCTCGGGGTCGTTGGTGACGAGAACGCCGACGTGGTCGATGAGCAGGCTGGCCACCTCAGGCCTCCAGCGCGGCGATCGCCTCGGCGAGGGCGCCGGCGACGTCGGGGAGGAGCTGGTGGCGGCCGTCGGCGACGACGGTCCGCCCGCCGACGATCACCTCCGCCACGTCAGGGGCCCCGGCCGCGAAGATCACCGACTCCAGCAGCGTGTCCGGCCGCGCGCCGGCGAGGCGGACCGAGTCGAGCCCGACGGCGATCAGGTCCGCCGGGGCGCCCGGCGCGATCTGACCCGCCTCCGGCCAGCCGAGGCAGGTATGCCCGGCGACCGTCGCCGCGGAGAGGAGCTCCGCCGCGCTGAAGTGACCGCGGCTGTGGCGGGCGAGCCGCTCGCCGAGCTCGAGTGCGCGGGTCTCCTCGAAGCCGTCGATGATCGCGTGGGAGTCGCTGCCGAGGGCGAGTGGCGCCCCCGCGGAGGCGAGTGCCCGGGCCGGTCCGATCCCGTCGGCGAGGTCGCGTTCGGTGCTCGGGCACAGGCAGACGGTTGTCCGGGTGCCGCCGAGGGTCCCGATGTCCTCGGGACTGAGGTGGGTGGCGTGGACCGCGCATGAGCGCGGTCCCAGGGCGCCGTGGTCCTCCAGCAACGCGGTGGGGGTGCGCCCGTGCGCGGCGAGGCAGGCGTCGTTCTCGGCCGTCTGCTCGGAGAGGTGGAAGTGGAGCGGGACCCCGCGCTCACGCGCCCAGGTCGCGACCGCGGCGAGCTGGTCGGCGGGGACTGCGCGGACGGAGTGGATCGCCGCCCCGACCCGCGCGTGGGCGGCGCCGGTCAGCCCAGCCGCCCGGGCGGCCCAGCCCTCCACATCCCCGTCACCGAAGCGCCGCTGTGCCCCCTCAAGCGGGCGGCCGAAGCCACCCGCGAGATAGCAGGTGTCGAGCAGCGTGATCCGGATTCCCGCGTCGTGGGCGGCGGCGATGAGCACCTCCCCCATCACGTTCGCCTCGCCGTACCGTGCGCCGTCGCGGTCGTGGTGGAGGTAGTGGAACTCCCCGACGCAGGTGATCCCGGCGAGGGCCATCTCCGCGTACGTCGCCCGGGCGAGGGCGTAGTAGCGCTCGGGGTCCAGCGCGCCGGCGACGGCGTACATGTCCTCCCGCCAGGTCCAGAAGCTCCCCCCGCCGCGGTGGCTGTGGCCGCGCAGGGCGCGGTGGAAGGCGTGGGAGTGAGCGTTGGCCAGGCCCGGCAGGACGAGGCCGGGCAGCCGAACCGCGTCGGGCGGGCAGTCGACGCCGGTGCTCACCTCGGAGATGACACCGGCGTCGGTGGCGATGAGCACGAGCTCGGCGGCTCGGTGGCCGCCGAGCCAGGCATACTCGGCAAAGAAGCGCCGGGCGCCCGCGCTCACGCGCCCTCCCGCATCGGCACCCGTACCCCGCGCTCGGTGGCGACCTCGGCGGCCCGCCCGTAACCGGCGTCGACGTGGCGGATCACCCCCATCCCCGGGTCGTTGGAGAGGACACGGGCGAGCTTCTCAGCGGCGAGGGGGGTGCCGTCGGCGACGCTCACCTGGCCGGCGTGGATCGACCGGCCGATCCCCACCCCGCCGCCGTGGTGGATCGACACCCAGGAGGCGCCTGAGGCGACGTTGACCATCGCGTTGAGCAGCGGCCAGTCGGCGATCGCGTCCGAGCCGTCGGCCATCGCCTCGGTCTCCCGGTAGGGGGAGGCGACCGACCCGCAGTCGAGGTGGTCGCGGCCGATCACGATCGGGGCGGCCAGCTCCCCGGAGGCGACCATCTCGTTGAAGCGCAGACCGGCGCGGTCACGCTCGCCCATACCGAGCCAGCAGATCCGTGCGGGCAGGCCCTGGAAGTGGACGCGCTCGCCGGCCATGCGGATCCAGCGGGCGAGGATCTCGTTGTCCGGGAACAGTTCGAGGATCGCCCGGTCGGTCGCGGCGATATCGGCCGGGTCCCCCGACAGGGCGGCCCAGCGGAACGGACCCTTGCCCTCACAGAAGAGCGGACGGATGTAGGCGGGCACGAAGCCTGGGAAGGCAAAGGCGTCCGAGTAGCCGCCGAGCTGTGCCTCAGGCCGGATCGAGTTGCCGTAGTCGAATACCTCGGCGCCCCTCTTCTGGAAGCCGACCATCGCCTCGACGTGGGCGGCCATCGACGCCCGGGCGCGGGCGATGAAGTCCTCGGGGTCGCGGCGGGCCTGCTGCGCCCACAGCTCGACGGGCACCCCGGCGGGCAGGTAGGCGAGCGGATCATGGGCGGAGGTCTGGTCGGTGACGATGTCGATCGGCGCGTCGCGGGCGAGCAGTTCGGGGAACACCTCCGCACAGTTGCCCTGCAGGCCGATCGAGATCGCCTGACCGTGGTCACGGGCGTGCTCGGCGCGGGTGAGGGCGTCATCGACGCTCGAGGCGAGCACGTCGAGGTAGCGGTGCGCGAGGCGGCGCTGAATACGGGTCGGGTCGACGTCGACGCAGATGGCGATGCCGTCGTTCATCGTCACGGCCAGCGGCTGGGCCCCGCCCATGCCGCCCAGCCCGCCGGTGAGGGTGATCGTCCCGCGCAGCGAGCCGCCGAACCGCTTGGCCGCAACCGCGGCGAAGGTCTCATAGGTCCCCTGGAGGATCCCCTGGGTGCCGATGTAGATCCACGACCCCGCGGTCATCTGCCCGTACATGGTCAGGCCGAGCGCCTCGAGGCGACGGAACTCCTCCCAGGTCGCCCACTCCCCGACGAGGTTGGCGTTGGCGATCAGCACGCGCGGGGCCCACTCGTGGGTCGCCATCACCCCGACGGGGCGGCCGGACTGGACGAGCAGGGTCTCATCGGACTTGAGGGTGCGCAGGGTCCGCTCGATCGCCGCGAGGGAGTCCCAGTCCCGGGCCGCCTTGCCGGTGCCGCCGTAGACGACGAGGTCCTGGGGTCGTTCGGCGACCTCCGGGTCGAGGTTGTTGTGGAGCATGCGCAGGGCGGCCTCCTGGGGCCAGCCGAGGGTCTCCAGCGTGGTGCCGCGCGCGGCGCGGACGGTGCGGTGGGCGGTGGATGCCATGGCGGGTCTCCTCAGGCGGGCGGGTCGGCGGGGCGCAAGTCGGCAGGTCGGTCGCTAGTGGAGAGGGCCGGTGACGGCTTCGGCGGCGCGGCGGACCGCACCGCTGAGAATGAGCTCACGGGCAGCCTCGATCTCGGGGGCGAGGAAGCGGTCCGGGCCGGGCCCCGCGGCGTGCTCACGGAGGACGGCGATGACCGCGGCGGCGGCCGGCCCGGGCACCAACGGGGCCCGCAGGTCAATCCCGCGGGCGGCGGTGAGCAGCTCGACCGCGAGCACGCGGGCGAGACCGTCGAGCGCCCGGCGCAGCTTGCGCCCGGCCGCCCACCCCATCGAGACGTGGTCCTCCTGCATCGCCGAGGACGGGATCGAGTCGACGCTCGCGGGGGCGGCGAGGCGCTTGAGCTCGGAGACGATCGCCGCCTGGGTGTACTGGGCGATCATGTGCCCGGAGTCGAGCCCCGGGTTGTCGGCGAGGAAGGGGGGCAGACCGTGGCTGCGGGCGGGGTCGAGGAAACGGTCGGTGCGCCGTTCGGCGATGGAGGCGACGTCGGCGACGACGATGGCGAGGAAGTCGAGGACGTAGGCGACCGGGGCACCGTGGAAGTTGCCGTTGGATTCGACCCGCCCGTCGCGGGTGACGACCGGGTTGTCGACGGCGGCGGCGAGCTCGTACTCGGCGGTGCGGCGGGCATGGTCGACGGTGTCGCGGGCGCCGCCGATCACCGCGGGGGCACAGCGCAGGGAGTAGGCGTCCTGGACGCGGGTGTCATCGGGTCCGCGGTGGCTCGCGACGATCGGGGAGTCGGCGAGCAGCCGACGGAGATTCTCCGCGGACCGGGCCTGGCCGGGGTGGGGCCGCAGCGCGTGCAGGTCGGCGGCGAAGACGCGGTCGGTGCCGAGCAGCCCCTCGACGCTGAGGGCCGCGCAGAGATCGGCGACGCACAGCAGCTCGTCGAGGTCGGCGATCGCGAGGAGGAGCATCCCGAGCATCCCGTCGGTCCCGTTGATGAGCGCGAGCCCCTCCTTCTCCTGCAGCTCGACCGGGGACAGGCCCGCGGCGGCGAGCGCCTCGGCGGCGGGGCGGCGCTGTGCGTCACGGTCGCGGACCTCGCCCTCGCCCATCAGGGCGAGGGCACAGTGGGCCAGCGGCGCGAGATCCCCCGAGCAGCCGAGCGAGCCGTACTCGTGCACGACCGGCGTGATGGCGTGGTTGAGCAGTTCGGCGTAGGCGCGGGCGGTGACCAGACGTACGCCGGTGCGTCCGGTCGCGAGGGTGGAGAGGCGCAGGAGCATCAGCGCCCGCACGACCTCGGTCTCGACCTCTGAGCCCGAGCCGGCGGCGTGGCTGCGGATGAGGTTGCGCTGCAGTTGGGTGCGATCCGCTGCCGGGATCGGCCGGTTGGCGAGCGCGCCGAAGCCGGTCGAGATCCCGTAGTGGGGCTGTGTGTCCCCGGCGAGGGCGTCGACGATCGCGCGGCTCGCGGCGATCGCCGCCTCGGCGTCCTCGCTGAGGCGGACGGTCGCGTGATCGCGGGCGACGGCGACCACCTGGGCGTAGGTGAGCGGGCCGGTGCCGACCGCGACGATGCTGGGGAGGGTGTGGCTCATGGGGTGGATCCGATTCAAGCCCTCCGGGCACCGTGTCATCAAGGCGGGTGCGTCGGGTTGTGTCCCAGATCTGGGACAGTGTCGGTGGACGTGCCCTCCGCCGCCCCCCGATCACCCTCCGACGTCCCGGCGGTCCGTCACGCCCTCGGGGTTCTGATGCTGCTGTCCCGGCATGCGGCGCCGATGCCGGCCGCGGCGATCGCACGCGCGCTCGGGGTGCCGCGCTCGAGTGCCTACCGGATCCTCGGGGTCCTCGAGGAGCTCGGGTTCGTGACCCACCTCGAGGCCGAGCACCGCTACGCCCTCGGGGTGGCCGCCTTCGAGCTCGGCTTCGCCTACTCCCGCCAGGAGCCCCTCGGCTGGCTCGGGCGGGGCGCGCTGTCCCGGCTCGTCGACGCGACCGGCCACCACGGCCATTTCGCGATCCTCCACGGCCGGGACGTCCTCTACGTGATCGAGGAGCGCGCCCCGGGACGGCCGAGCCTCGTCACCGAGGTCGGCGTGCGCCTGCCCGCCCACCTCACCGCAAGCGGGCTGGCGATGCTCGCCGCGCTGCCCGCTGCGCAGCTGGCCGCGCTCTACCCCGCCCGGCACGTCTTCGAGACCCGCCACGGGCGGGGACCTCGCTCCGTGTCCGCGCTGCGGACCCTGTTGGGTGAGGTCCGGGAGTCCGGGTTCGCGGTGGAGGAGGCCAGCGTCACCCCCGGCCTCGCCTCGGTCGCCTGCGCGGTGTGCGACCACGGCGGCCACCCGGTCGCCGCCGTCGCCCTCACCTTCCCCAGCCATGCCGTGGACGGTCCGTGTCGGGAGGCGTTGGCCGTCCAGGTCGCCGCGGCGGCGGCAGCCGTGTCCCGGAACCTCGGTGGATCGGCCGAGCGCGCCGCGGGCGCTCGCACCGGCGTGGACACGCGGATAGGGTTGGTCCGATGAGGACCGTCATCTGTGAGCAGGCCGAGCTGAGCGTCCAGGAGCGGCCCGTCCCCGAGCCGGGACCGGGCCAGGTGCTGATCGAGGTGAGCCGCTGTGGGATCTGTGGCTCCGATCTCCACGCCCGCCACCACGCCGACCGACTCGCCGACGTGACCGCGGAGATGGGCTATGACGGCGCGATACGCTCCGATCAGGCGGTCACCCTCGGGCATGAGTTCTCCGGGACGATCGTCGAGCACGGCCCGCGCAGCCGGCGGTTCTCGCCGGCCGGGACGCCGGTGACGGTCTTCCCGCTCCTGCGTGAGGGCTCTGCGGTGCACCTCACCGGACTGTCCGCCCACGCGCCCGGTGGGTACGCCGAGTACGTGCTCGCCGAGGAGTCGCTCGCCTTCCCGGTCCCCAACGGGCTCAGCTCTGATACCGCCGCGCTCACCGAGCCGATGGCCGTCGCCTGGCACGCCGTTCGGCGCGGTGAGGTGGGCAGGCGTGACGTCGCGGTCGTGATCGGCTGCGGTCCCGTCGGGCTCGCGGTCATCTGCATGCTCAAGGCCCACGGGGTGCGCCACGTGATCGCCTCTGACCTGTCACCCGGCCGGCGGGCGCTCGCGGTGCGCTGCGGCGCGGATATGGTCGTCGACCCGCGGGAGCAGTCCCCGTTCACGGGTGGGCACGGCCACCTCACCGACGCCCCGTCGATGCTCCGGCTCGCCGTCGACGGCATGGACAGGCTGCGGCGGATCCCGCTGCTGCCCTGGTCAGAGGTCTACCGGACCGCCGAGCGGCTCGGCGCGACGACCCCCAAACGGCCGGTCATCTTCGAGTGCGTCGGCGTGCCGGGCATGATCGACCAGGTCATCACGGGCGCGCCGATCTACTCGCGCGTCGTCGTCGTCGGCGTCTGCATGGAGGACGACCGGATCCGCCCGATGATGGCGATCAACAAGGAGCTCGACCTGCGCTTCGTGCTCGGTTACACGCCGCTGGAGTTTCGGGACACGCTGGCGATGCTTGCCGAGGGAAAGGTCGACCCGACGCCGCTCATCACCGCGACGGTCGGTCTGGATGAGGTGGCCGACGCCTTCAGCGCGCTCGGGGACCCGGAGTCGCACGCGAAGATCCTCATCGACCCGAAGCGCCGCGAGCCCGGTCTCTGATCCCCCGTGAGCGCGGGGGCGGACAGCCACCCGGAAACGCCCCGCACGATCACGCCCCCGGACCGCCTCTGGGCGCGTCCGGCGCTCAGGCCGCGGCGGCAACCGGCTCTCGTCGCGGAGCGGGGGCGACGGTCCGGGCCAGCCGCGTGACCGTGGCCAGCGGCTGTTCGGTGACCTCGTCGAGGAATCCGTTGGGGAGGGAGAGGCGGATCACCTTGGACCAGGCGGAGGCGACCTGGCGGGGCAGTGACCCCGTCGTGTAGGTGAGGCCGTAGCGGGCGAAGATGTCCTCGATCTTCGGGGCGATCTCCTTGTAGCGGTTGCTCGGCAGGTCGGGGAAGAGGTGGTGCTCGATCTGGAAGGAGAGGTTCCCGGCCATCAGGTGCAGGAGATCTGAGCCGCTGATGTTCGCCGAGCCGAGCATCTGGCGCAGGTACCACTCACCGCGGGTCTCCCCCTCGATCGAGCGGCGGCTGAAGGTCTCGACCCCCTCGGGGAAGTGACCGCACATGATCACCGAGTGCGTCCACAGGTTCCGCAGGAGGTTGGCGGTGAGGTTCGCCACCAGGGTGGTCGGCGCCGAGGGCCCCGACAGCAGCGGGTGGACGACGTAATCCTTCTTCACCTGCGCCTTGATCTTGGTGAGCACCTGGGCGGCGCGTGCCCGGAACTCGGGATCGCGGCGCCGGCGCTTGGTGAGGTTGAGGCCGAGCTCGAGGTCGTAGGCGGCGATGCCGTACTCGAAGAAGCAGGCGTTGATCAGGTTCCACAGCGGCTGGGCGAGATAGAAGGGCCGCCAGCGCTGGTCCTCGTCGACGCGCATGATCCCGTAGCCGAGGTCGTTGTCGCGTCCGATCACGTTCGTGTAGGTGTGATGGAGCTCGTTGTGGGAGTGCTTCCACTGCGCAGCCGGGCTCGCGTTGTCCCACTCCCAGCTCGTCGAGTGGATCGCCGGGTCGCGCATCCAGTCCCACTGTCCGTGCATGACGTTGTGGCCGATCTCCATGTTCTCGAGGATCTTCGCGATCGTGAGACCGGCGGTGCCAGCCAGCCAGGCGGGCGGCAGCAGCGAGGCGAGCAGAACCGCGCGGGAGCCGAGCTCGAGCGTGCGCTGGGTCTTGATGAGGCCGCGGATGTAGGCGGCGTCACGCTCGCCGCGGGAGGCGATGATCTGCTCGCGGATCGCGTCGAGCTCGACCCCGAGGTTCTCGATGTCCTCGGCGCTGAGGTGGGCGACGGGGTTGATCGCCTTCTTCTGCAGAACGGTCACGGGGTCTCCTCAAGGGGGTCAGAGGTCGATGCGACAGGGGCCGGCGGCGGCACTGATGCAGGTCTGGATCTGGACGTTGTCGCCCGGTGCGGCGTGGGTGAGCGCACCGCTGCGGAGGTCCCGGACGGTGCCCTCGGCCAGCGGCACGACACAACCAAAGCAGATCCCCATCCGGCATCCGCTCGGCATTAGGACACCGGCGCCCTCACCGACGCTCAGCAGCGGGACATCCCCCGGCCCCTGCACGGTCGTGCCCTGCCGGGTGAAGGTGACGCTTCCTCCCGCGCCGGTGGCGAGGATCGTGGGCCGGAACCGTTCGGTGTGCAGCCGGTCGGCGATGCCGGCGGTGTCGTAGAAGGATTCGAGGGTGGCGAGCAGGCCGGCGGGACCGCAGGCCCACGCCTCCCGTTCGCGCAGATCCGGGACCAGAGCACTGAGCCGCTCGGTGCTGAGCAGCCCGTCGGTGTCGTCGTGATGCTCGATCAGCTCGAGGCGGCCCGCCCGGGCGAGCGCGCGCAGCTCACCCCCGAAGATCACGTCCTCGCGGCGGGGTGCCGCGTGCACGTGGATGACGTCGTCCAGTTCGTCGAGGTGGCTGCGCAGCATCCCCATCACCGGCGTGATGCCACTGCCCGCGGTGATGAAGAGGAGTTTTGCCGGCCGCCGCAGCGGCAGGGTGAAGTCGCCGGTGGGCGGATCGAGCCCGACGATCATCCCCGGGCGGGCCCGGCGGACGAGATGGCTGCTCACCACCCCGTCGGCGATCGCCTTGACGGTGATCGACACGGTCGCGCCGGTGGCGGGCGGCGAGGTGAGCGAGTAGGCCCGCCACAGGCGGACGCCGTCGACGTCGACGCCAATGCGGATGTACTGGCCCGGACGGTGCTCGACCCAGCCCCGACCGGGCCGGATCACGAGCGTGACGGCGTCCCGGGTCTCCGGGTGGACGGACTCGATCCGGCCACGCAGGACGCTGCCGTGCAGCGGCGCGATCAGGTCGAGGTAGTCCTGGGGCAGGAGCGGCGTGGCGACGGCGTCGGCGACACGACGGACGTGGCCTCCCAGCCGCCTCAGCGGTCCCCGTCCCGGTGTCGTGACCGTCATGGTGGTAAGCATGGCTACATTTGAGCCTAAAATCTCGGCCAATCACGGTGAACCTCCTCCCGTGTTTCATCCACTGCGAACAAATCCGGGCTTGGAGCACATGATCGACGCAGAATTTCGGCTGTCCCCCACGGTGGCGAGGCAACTGCAGGCGCAGGTGCCGCGGATGGCCGAGCGGGTGCTCGCCGCGATCGTCAGCGAGGTGCCGCTGTATGCGGACCCGTTCCGGGGCGGCTTGGGGGTGAACATCGAAGGTGCCATCCGCGCGGCGCTGGAGGGCTTTCTCGCCCTCGCCGAGAGCTCGGAGGCGACACGGCGCCATCCCGACCGGGAGCGGGTCCACGACGCCGCCTACGCGTTGGGACAGGGTGAGGCCCGCGCGGGCCGGCCGATCGACGCGCTCACCGCCGCCTACGGGGTCGGCGCCCGTGCCGCCTGGCGAGACCTCGGCGGCGCGGCGATCGATGCCGGCCTCTCCTCCACGGAGGTCGCACGGCTCGCTGAGCTCGTCTTCAGCTTCATCAATGACATCTCGGTGCGCAGCATCAACGGTCACGCCGACGCACTCGCCTCCCGCGGCCAGATCCGCCAGCGCCGGCGGGAACGGCTCTGCCTCAAGCTGATCGAGGGCGCGGCCGAGGAGGAGCTCCGCGCCGCCGCAGAGCTCGCCGAGTGGCCGCCCCCGCGACGTCTCTGCGCGCTCCTGCTCGACCAGGAGGACGCTGATGCGCTCATCACCGAGCTCGACCCGGAAACGTTGCGTCCCGGCGAGGACCTTCCCGGCGTCGAGACCGGCCGCACCGTACTGCTCGTTCCCGCGTCGCGGGAGGCTGACCGCGGCGCCCTGAGCGGCGCCCTGATCGGCGCCCTCCACGGTCGTCGGGCCGTCGTCGGACCCGCGACCGCCTGGTCGGCGGTCCGCGCCTCCCACCTGCGCGTGCTCGCCTGCGCCCGGCTGGAGGTTGCCGACAGCCCGGGGCCGGTCGACTCTGAGGCGCACCTACTCGAGCTCGTCCTCGGCGCGGACCCCGCCGCGTTGGCGGACCTGCGCCGGCGCGTCCTCGCCCCGTTGGAGACGGTGAGCGCGACCGCGGCGGAGAAGCTCATCGCCACCCTGCGGGCCTGGCTCCTGCACCAGGGCCGCCGCGACGACGTCGCCCGCGCACTGTTCGTCCACCCCCAGACGGTCCGCTACCGGATGGGGCAGCTGCGCGACCTGTTCGGGGAGGCCCTCAGCGATCCCCGACAGGTCCTCGAGCTCACCGTCGCGCTCGCCTGAGCCGCCCTGCCCAGCTGAGGTGGTCCGTGGTCACACTCCGGACGAGGTCGCAGAGCCGCCACTGCTGGCATATCGGCAGCGATGCAGCTAGAGTACAGGCAATGTCTGTGGCGATCACCGTTCGCAACGTGCCCGACGACGTCCGTGACGAGCTCGCCGCACGGGCCGCACGGGCCGGCAAGTCGCTGCAGGAGTACCTGCGAGCGATGCTGGTCGACGCAGCCGAACGCCCACCGGTCGGCGATGTCATCGCCCGGGCCCGGGCGAGGGTCGACGCGACCGGGGCGTGCGTGGAAGCGGGTGCGATCCTCGCAGCCCTTGACGCCGACCGACGGTGACCCGACGAGTCGTCTGCGATGCCTCGGCGATTGTCGCCGTGCTGCTGGACAGTGGGCCGGATGGTCGCTGGGCGACAAGCGCATTGAGTGATGCAGACCTGCTGGCGCCGAGCCTGATCAGCTTCGAGGCTGCCAATGTCTTGCGCCGCCATGAGTTAGCCGGCCTGGTCAGCCCAGACCAGACGGCGCAAGCCCACGTCGATCTGCTCGACCTCACGATCGAGCTGTGGCCTCATGAGCTGCTCGCGAAGCGGGCATGGGAGCTGCGGCACAACCTCTCGATCTACGACGCCAGCTACGTCGCCCTCGCGGAAGCCACCAACACCGCCCTCGTGACGCTGGACAAGCGCATCGCCGGCGCCCCCGGACTGCGATGCGCCGTCACCACCCCGTGAGCACCCCGAAGGCTGAGCTCTCGGACCGCCTCGGCAAGCCCAACAGGCTGCGGCGGTCCGAGACCTCCTCGACGTACTGAAAGACCGAGCTGCGCGGCGGCTCATGGGTGGCGTAGGCCCGCCGCCGCAGGTGCTCCGTCTCCAGGCTGTTCATTCCTGATCTCGCCGCGAAGATCAAGGGCGGCCACACGATCAGGACGCAGCTCAACCCCCGGGCGGTACTCCGCACGCTGCTAGCCCGCTTCAAAACGCTCCCAACCACACTGACGGTCAGACTGCTCTCCCACGGCCACCACAGCACACTCCTGAACAGAACAGAAACGATCAAACACTAACGCCCAAAGCCCCCCAGACAGACCCCAACCACCCACTCCCCCGAGCGCCTCCAGAGCCCCTCAGTGCCGCCGGTCGGGCTCGAACCGACGCGCTTCGGATTAAAAGTCCGCTGCTCTACCGACTGAGCTACGGCGGCGTGGCCTCACATGATGACGCACCCGCACCCGCACCCGCACCCGCACCCGCACCCGCACCCGCACCCGCACCCGCACCCGCACCCGCATCCCGCGGGAGCAGCCGGCGGGCTCAGGCGGCGGGAGGGCCCACCGGGGCGTAGGCGGTCGCCTCGATCTCGACGAGCATCCGCGGGTCGATCAGGGCGGCGACACCGACGAGGGTGAGGAGCGGTCGAATCTCGCCAAAACACTCGGAGAAGGCGCGGCCGACCTCATCTGCGCGAGTGACGTCGGTGACGTAGGCACGGGTGGAGATGACGTCTTCGGGCCGGGCACCGAGTCGCGCGAGCTCGCGGGTGAGCTTGGCGAGGATCTCGACCGCCTGCTCATAGGGGGTGACCCCGATGACGAAACCGAGCGGGTCAACGGACGTCGTGCCGCCAACCATGATGAGGTCGCCGGCCCGCACGACCCGGCTGAATCCGTAGCGCTCCTCATAGGGTGAGGGGGGTTCCCCACCGAGGCGGTCGACGGTCAATGCCGGAGGTGCCTTCGGCCGGTGAAGACCATCACGGCGCCCGCCCGGTCGACCTCCTCGACCATGCCGAGGTCGGCGTCGATGCCACCGGGTTGAATGATCGCCTCACAGCCCGCCGCGAGCAGCGGAGCGAGCGCGTCGAGGCCGCCGATCGGCGCATCCGCGGCGACGGCGGCACCGGAGGGGACCCGCGGAGATCCGTCCTCCCCGGTCGCGAGCGCGGCGAGGGCGAGCGCGACCGCGTTGCCCTGACTCGCCTGGCCGGCACCGATTGCGAGCGTCGCTCCAGCGGTTGCGATCACGATCGCGTGGGAGCGCACGTGCTTGGCAACCGTCCAGGCGAAGCTGAGCGCCGCCCACTCGGCGTCTGTCGGGCGGCGCTGGGAGACGACGTGCATCACGTCGGGAGTCTCCATCTCAACGTCGCGGTCCTGAACGAGCAGGCCGCCGCGAACCTGCCGGGTGGCGATCTCCAGATGCAGCGCCGGGACCCGGCGCTCCTGGTTCTCGAGAACCCGTAGCCCGGGGGCGGCGAGCAGCCGCTCCAGCGCCGAGTCGTCATAGCCGTGGGCGAAGACGAGCTCGACGCCGGCGAGGTCGAGCGCGGAGGCGAGCTCGGCGTCGACGTGACCGTTGAAGCCGAGCATGCCGCCGGGCGGCGCCACAGATCGGACCATCGCGTAGGCGTCGACGAGGGTCGGCGCCGTGGCGACCGCGCAGGGCAGATCCTCACTGACGGCGACGCAGACCGGGCCGCTGAACTCCTCCAGCAGGGTCCGGGCGGTGTCGAGGTCGCGGAGGTTTGCGTGGCTGAGTGCGCTCCCGCCACGCTGAGCGACCATCGACAGCAGATGGGTTCGCGAGCCGACCTGGCTGTAGTAGGCGGCTCGCTGGTGGGGGTTCTCCCCGTGCGGAAGCTCGAGCGACTTCTCAAAGGCGCGGATGATCTGGGTGGGGAACGTCGCGTTCTCACGCTCCTGGAACCAGCGGGTGATCGCCACGTCATACCGGGCGGTGTAGGCGAACGCCTCGGCGGCAAGGGTCCGGCGCGTGTCGAGGGAGAGGCGGCGCTCACCCGCACGGAGCTCCTCCAGGATCGCGTCATAGGCCTCCGGACTCGTCACCGGGGCGCTGAAGGCGAAGTTCTTAGCGGCGGCACGGATCATCGTCGGACCGCCGATGTCGATGTTCTCGATCACCTCAGCGTCCGCCACTCCGCGAATCGCAGCGGTCCGTTCAAACGGGTAGAGGTTGACCGCGACGAGATCGACCGGCTCGACGTCATGCTCGACCGCGGCGGAGACGTGCTCGGGGTTGGAGCGGACCGCGAGCAGGCTCGCGTACAGGCGGGGGTTGAGTGTCTTCACGCGCCCGTCCATGATCTCGGGGAACCCGGTGAGATCGGTGATCGAGCGGACGGGGATGCCGGCGGCCGCGATCGCGGTCGCCGTTCCGCCGGTGGAGACGACCTCGATGCCGAGGTCGGCGAGGCCGCGGGCGAACTCGACGATCCCGGTCTTGTTGGAGACCGACAGGAGAGCCCGCGTGATCTGAACCTCACCGGGTTCGGCGGAGGCGAGCCGGTCACGGGTGGAAGACGTACTCATACAGCGGCGACTCTACCGGCCCACCGCCGGCGCCGGGCCGACTGGACGGGCCCCCGGCGCGAGCTCCGCTCGCGCCCGCGGCCTCCGAGCCCGATCAGCCCGGTGAGCGCCGCCGGCCACTCCGCACGGTCACTGCTCGAGCACGACCCGGCGCGGGTGCGCCGGGTCCCGGCGCACCCGCCCGTCCGCGAAGGCGCGCACCGCCGCGGGCAGCAGCGCGTGCTCGATCGGCGCGAGCGCGGCCTGGACCTCAGCCCGGGTACGGGCCTCGGGCAGGGCGACCGTCTGTTGGAGCAGGATCGCGCCCGAATCGACTCCGGCGTCAACGAGGTGGACGGTCACCCCGAACACCTTGACCCCGTAGTCGAGGGCCTGCCCGACCGCGTCGAGCCCTGGGAACGCGGGCAGCAGAGCGGGGTGGACGTTGATCACCCGGTCCGGGAAGGCGCCGAGGAACGCCGGCGAGACGAGCTGCATGTAGCCGGCGAGGACGACGAGCTCGGCACCAGCCTCAGTCAGCCATCCGGCCATCGCGCGGTCGCGGGCCGCACGGTCACCGCCATGCTCGGCCCGGGGGAACACGCGACTGGGAATGCCGGCGGCGGCAGCCCGGGCGAGCGCGGGCGCCTCCGGCCGGTCAGACGCGACCGCAACGATCGCCAGTCCGTCACGGCCGTGCAGCTGGTCGATGAGCGCCTGGAGGTTCGTGCCGGCGCCGGAGGCGAGGACCGCGACGTTCACGGAACGCTACCGGAGCACCGGCAGCTCGACGGCCTCGAGCGCGAACTTTCCGGTCGCCTCCTCCGTCCCCGGCAGCGGATAGCTGCCGGTGAAGCAGGCATCACAGTGGTGGGCGGCGTCCCCGCCGACAGCCTCATACACCCCGGCGAGGGAGAGGTAGTGCAACGAGTCGGCGCCGAGGAGCTCGGCCACGTCGGCGACGCTGCGGTTGTGGGCGACCATCTCCTCGCGGGTCGACATGTCGATCCCGTAGTGGCAGGGATGTTTGATCGGTGGGCTGGAGATGCGCAGGTGGATCTCCGCCGCGCCGGCATCCCGCAGCATCGCGACGATCTGCGGCATCGTGTTGCCGCGCACGATCGAGTCGTCGACGACGACCAGGCGCCGACCGGCGACGACCTCGGGGAGCGGGTTGAACTTGAGGCGCAGGCCGTTGCGACGCAGCTGCTGTCCCGGCTGGATGAACGTGCGCGCAACGTAGCGGTTCTTGATGAAGCCGTCGTCCTGGGGAAGGTTGGCGGCACGCGCGAGGCCACGGGCGGCGGCGTTTCCCGAGTCGGGGATGGCGATCACGAGATCCGCGTCGACCGGCGCCTCGCGCCAGAGGATCTCCCCCATCCGGCCACGGGTCGTCTGCAGCCGCTGGCCGGACATCCGCGAGTCCGGGCGGGCGAAGTAGATGTACTCGAACAGGCAGAACGCACGCCGTCCGGCCCCGTTGACGATTCGGGAGCGAAGTCCGCGCCGGTCGAGAACGACCATCTCCCCCGGCTCGACATCCCGCACGAAGCGGGCACCGAGCAGGTCAAAGGCGCAGGTCTCCGACGCCACGCAGTAGATCGGCTGCCCACCGTCGACGTCGATCACCCCGATCGACAGCGGGCGCAGACCGTGCGGGTCACGGAAGGCGACGACACGGTCATCGGTCATCAGGACGGTCGAGAAGGCGCCCTGCAGGCGGGGCATCACCTCCGTCACGGCGTCCTCGATGTCCTCGGCGCGGCTGCGGGAGAGCAGCGCGGCGATGATCTCCGAGTCCGAAGTCGAGCGGAAGGCGACCCGGTCGCCCCGCAGCTCGGAGTGGAGCTCGACCGCATTGATCAGATTGCCGTTGTGGGCGAGCGCGAGCGCGCGCCGGTCGTCGCGGATGATCGGCTGGGTGTTCTCCCAGTGGGAGGAGCCCGTCGTCGAATAACGGACATGGCCGATCGCGAGGTTGCCGACGAGGGAACGGAGCACGTGCTCAGCCTTGAAGACCTGGGAGACGAGCCCCTGCTCACGGAAGGCGACGATCTGGCCGTGCTCGGGCGCCGTGGCGATCCCGGCGGACTCCTGGCCGCGATGCTGAAGGGCATAGAGACCGAAGTAGGTGAGCCGGGCGACGTCGACGTCCTGGCCCTCGGGGGCGTAGATGCCGAAGACACCGCACTCGTCGCGCGGTCCATCGCGGTGATCATCAGGGGGGCGCATGGGGGGGCTCGCACGCCGGCGGACGACGGCGGCTACCCTATGAGGCTATCAGCGGCCCACGGCAGCGCCCGGACAGCGGGGCGGGTGCGGAAAACTACGGATTGAGGTTGCGGGCCGGTCCACCGAGGCCTGTGGCGGACCCGCGAAAGAAATGACGTGGTTCCCCGTGGGAGCGAACACTCCGTTTTCTGATCATTTGGTCATCAGGCAACCGCCTTGGCAGACAGGGGATCGACCATGACCACCACCTTCGCCCGCACCCACCCGCACCGAGGACGGACCACGAACCCGACCGTGAGCGTCGTGGTACCCGCCCTCAACGAGGAGGAGTCGATCGGCTGGGTGATCGACAACATCCCCGGCTGGGTGTCGGAGGTCGTACTCGTCGACGGGCTCTCCATCGACGGCACCGAACTCGTCGTCAGCGATCACCGGCCTGACGTCGTCGTCGTCCACCAACACGCGCGCGGCAAGGGCGCCGCCCTCCGGGCCGGGTTCGCGGCCGCATCCGGCGACATCATTGTCATGATCGACGCGGACGGATCAACGGATCCGCGAGAGATGGGCCGGTTCGTCGACGCGCTCGTTGACGGCGCCGACTTCGTCAAGGGCTCGCGCAATCTCAGCGGCGGCGGGTCGATCGACTTCACCCTCCTGCGCCACCTTGGCAACCTCGGGTTCGTGTGGGCAGCCAATCTCCTCTTCGGGACCCGCTTCTCGGACCTCTGCTACGGCTACTGTGCCTTCTGGCGGTCCGACCTGGACCGCCTCGCGCTCACCGCGGACGGCTTTGAGATTGAGATGGAGCTGATCTGCTCGGCGATCAAGGCGGGACTGGTGATCGCCGAAGTGCCCTCGATGGAGCTCGAGCGCCGAGCCGGCGAGTCGAACCTCAACGCCTGGAAGGACGGCAAGCGGGTCCTCAAGACGCTGCTCACGGAGCGGACCACGCCACTGGAGCGTCGTGATCACAGCCGTGGGGCGCTCATGATCGTCGCGACCGCGAAGCCCGCCCACGGCAGTACGGCATGGCGGCCGGCCGGTTCGCCCGCCGCCGCACTCGAGATCGACGAGACGACCGAACTGATGACCGTGCTCGTCGCCCACAACGCGAACGTGACCCCCGAGCTCCTGCCGGCCCGCGTCACCCAGACGGTCGGCGCCCTCAGCGCCTGATCAGGCGCACCGGCCGCCGGCGGGCCGTCAGACTTCAACGTCCCCCATGAAGATGCTGGTGGCGGGCCCGCACGGGCCCGCCACCGACATTTCCGGGGTGCACGCCCGCGCGACCGCCGTTCCCTCACCCCCGGGGGCGACCGATACGGTCGCCGGCCACACGCACTAGCCCGGCCCGACCCCCTCGCCGAGGGCGACGGCGAGCGAGCCGACGTGGGCGGCCGTGAGCTCACTGAGGTCGAGCTCGAGCAGCCCTGCGATCACCAACCGCTCCCTGCCGACGGTGCCGAGCACCGCCAGCCCATCCCGGCCGCTGAGCTGCGCCGCCGGCCCGGAGACGATGAACGCGGTCCCGAGGTCCTCACCGAAGGGGTCGAGGCCGTCGGGCAGGGTGACCTCCGCGCCGACGCCGCCTGCGAGAACGCACTCGGCGAGCGCGGTGGCGATGCCGCCCTCCGCGATGTCGTGGGCACTGTGGAAGACCCCCGAGCGGACCCCGTCGCGGATGAGGGCGTGGGTCGCCGCGAGCCCGCCGAGGTCCTTGGTCGGCAGTTCGCCCTCCGGGGCGAGCCCGTGGAGCTTGGCGATCTCCGAGCCGTCCCGGGAGGGGTGGAAGCGGCCGGCGAGAGCGATGACGTCACCGGCCTGAAGGAACCCGGTCCGACCCGCCCGCTCGGGGTCCGGCAGCAGGCCGACCATGCCGACGACCGGGGTCGGCAGGATCGGGCCGTCCGGTGACTCGTTGTAGAGGCTGACGTTGCCTCCGACGACGGGAACGCCGAGGGTCTCACAGGCGCCGGCGAGCCCGTCGACGGCTTCTGCGAGCTGCCAGGCGACGTGCGGCTTCTCCGGGTTGCCGAAGTTGAGGCAGTTGGTCAGCCCGAGGGGCTCGGCACCGGCACAGGCGAGGTTGGCCGCACACTCATAGACCGCCTCGGCGGCCCCGGCCCGCGGATTGACCGCGACCCGGCGGCCGTTGCCGTCGATCGCGACGGCGATCGCGGCGCCGTTGTCGAGGACGAGGACGGCGCTGTCGCCCTCCGCGGGCCGGCGCACCGTGCGCGAGCCGACGACCGGGTCGTACTGGGTGAAGACGGGGGCACGCGAGGCGAGGTTCGCGCAGGCGAGCAGGGCCAGCAGGGTCTCCCCGGCGCTCGCTGACGGGTCGAGTCGTCGCGCCGGGGCCGGATAGAGCCCGCGCGGTGGCGCCTCGGGGGCGAGGTCATAGCGTGGACAGTCGTCGACGAGCAGGGAGACGGGCAGCTCGCCGACGACCCGGCCGTGGCGAAGGACGCGGAAGGCGCCGACCCCGCCGGCCGGCTCGGTCACCTGTCCGATCGGGGTGGCGAGCACCTCCCAGCGCTCACACACCTCGAGGACGGCGGCGACCCGGGCGGGCTCGACGACACACAGCATCCGCTCCTGGGATTCGGAGACCATGATCTCGAACGGCTCCATGTCCGTTTCGCGGAGGGGGACCGAGGCGACGTCGATGTCGATGCCGACGCCGCCCTTGGCCGCCATCTCAGAGGCGGCGCTCGTCAGCCCGGCCGCGCCGAGGTCCTGGAGGGATGCGAGCAGCCCCAGGTCGAGCAGCTCCAGGCAGCACTCGAGCAGCTTCTTCTCCG
Organism: Conexibacter sp. DBS9H8; assembly: GCF_023330685.1. Taxonomy (GTDB): domain Bacteria; phylum Actinomycetota; class Thermoleophilia; order Solirubrobacterales; family Solirubrobacteraceae; genus Palsa-465. Next base: position 650,148 of record NZ_CP097128.1, on the reverse strand, counting down.
CGAACGGGTCCCCGATCTGGACGGTCGGGCGCTTGGCGTCCTCGCCGCCGGACAGCTCGGCGCTCGCGAGCACGGAGGCACCGCCGATCCCGTCCCGGCCGGTGAGCGCCCCGAGCAGGACGAGCGAGTTGGACACCCCGACGGCGGCGCTCGAGGTGAGGCGCTCGTGGGGTGCGAGCCCGACGGCCATCACGTTGATCAGGCAGTTCTGCTCATACTCGGCCTCGAAGTAGATCTCCCCCCCGACCGTCGGCACGCCGATCGAGTTGCCGTAGTGGCCGATCCCGGCGACCGCGCGCTCGAGCAGGTAGCGCGACCGGGCCGAGTCGGCGATCTCACCGAAGCGCAGCGAGTCGAGCAGCGCGATCGGCCGCGCCCCGAGCGCGAACACGTCACGGAGGATCCCGCCGACCCCGGTGGCCGCGCCCTGGAAGGGCTCGACCGCGGACGGGTGGTTGTGGGACTCGACCTTGAAGGCGACGGCGAGGCCGCCGCCGACGTCGACGGCGCCGGCGTTCTCCCCCGGGCCGACGAGCACGTGAGGCCCGTCCGTCGGAAGCCTGCCCAGAAGTCGGCGCGAGTGCTTGTAGGCGCAGTGCTCGGACCACATCAGGCTCAGCATCGCCAGCTCGACGGGGCCCGGCTCGCGGCCGAGCCCGGCGAGGATGAGCGCGTACTCGTGGTCGCTGAGACCGAGTTCGGTGTGGGTGGCCATGGTCGTGATCGCCTCAGCCGGCCGGGGTGGCAGGGGTCGACGCGGACGCCCGAAGGTGGGCGGCGATGGAGGCGAAGATCGTCAGACCGTCCGCGGAACCGCCACAGAGCGGGTCGACGGCATGCTCGGGGTGGGGCATCAGGCCGAGCACGTTCCCGGCCGCGTTGCGGACCCCGGCGATGTCGTCCTGGGACCCGTTCGGATTCTCCCCGGGGGCGTACTTGAACACGACGTCGACCGGGTCGGGGCTGTAGTAGCGCCCGGTCGTGTGCTTGACCGGGACCGACAGGGTGAGCGGGCAGGCGTTGGTGAAGGCGCACTCGGGATCGACGACCGAGAGGCGCACCTGGCGAAAGAGGAAGCGCAGTGACGGGTTGGGCAGAAGCGCGCCGGGCAGCAGCCCCGCCTCACAGAGGATCTGGAAGCCGTTGCAGATGCCGAGCACGATCCCGCCCGCCGCGGCGAACTCGGTCACCGACTCCATCACCGGGGCGAAGCGAGCGATCGCCCCGGTGCGGAGATAGTCCCCGTAGGAGAACCCTCCGGGGACGATCACCGCGTCGACACCGCGCAGGTCGCGGTCGTGGTGGGGGAGGATCTCCGCCTCCACCCCGTCGAGGCGGCCGACGGCGCCGGCGGCATCGCGCTCGTCACAGGTGCCGGGGAAGCGCAGGATCCCGAACTTCACGCCGACGGCTCTCCGGCGGAAGCGGACGCAAGCTCGATGACCTCGTACTCCTCGATCAGCGGGTTGGCGAGCAGCCGCTCACACATCCCCGCCACCTCGGCGATGTCCTCGACGTCGAGCTCGATCAGTCGGCCGACGTGGACGTTGGCGGCGCCCGTGAACCCGAGTTGGGGCAGCGCCCGCTCGACCGCCTGGCCCTGCGGGTCGAGGATGCCCGCCTTGGGGCGGATGAGAACACGGGCGCGCGGCACGTCAGGCCTCCGGGGAGTCGGGGTGATTGAAACGGTCAGGGACGACGCTTGCGGTCTCGGCACCCGGGGCGCCGAGACCGACGCGCGCCGGATCGGCGCGCGTGGCGGTGAGCCAGTCCGAGAACGGCGTGTCGGTGAGCCGCACCCACGCCTCCTGATAACGGGCTGCGGTCGCCGCGACGATGTCAGCGGGGATCGCCGGGGCGGGCGGGCGCTTGTCCCAGCCGGTGGCGGTCGCCCAGTCGCGCACGTACTGCTTGTCGAAGCTTGCCTGGGGGCGGCCTGGCGCGTACTCGGCGGCGGGCCAGAACCGGCTCGAGTCGGGGGTGCAGACCTCATCGGCGAGGGTGAGCACTCCGTCGGCGTCGAGGCCGAACTCGAACTTCGTGTCGGCGAGGATGATCCCGCGCTGCGCGGCGTGTCCGGCCGCGAGGCGGTAGAGCTCCAGTGCCCGCTCGCGCAGCTGCGCGGCGAGGTCCGCAGAGCCGATCAGCGCGGCCGCAGCGCCGAAGTCGATCGCCTCATCGTGACCGGCGGCCGCCTTCGTCGACGGGGTGAAGATCGGTTCGGGCAGGCGGTCGGACTCCTCCATCCCGGCCGGCAGCGCGATTCCCGACACCTGGCCGGTGGCCTGATAGTCACGCCAGCCGCTGCCGCTGAGGTAGCCGCGCACGACCGCTTCGACGGGCAGCATCGCCAGCTTCTTGACGACCATCGCCCGGCCGCGAACCGCGTCGGGCACCCCGTCGAGAACCGACAGGAGATGGTGGGGCACGATCGCGCCGGCCCGCTCGAGCCAGAAGGCGGTGAGGCCGGTCAGCACCGCGCCCTTGCCCGGGATCGGGGTCGGGTGGACGACGTCATAGGTGGAGATGCGGTCGGTGGCGACGAGCAGCAGCCGGTCGGACAGGTCATAGACGTCGCGTACCTTGCCCGCGCTGAGGAGGGGCAGGTCGCTGAGCGCGCTCACGGCACGATCCTATCGAGGCGCCCGACGATCTCCTGGGCGTAACGGACATACGGGGCGTAGGAGAAGATCGCGTCGAGGTCGAGGCCCTCACAGGCCGGCCCGCCCTCTCCGTCGGCCAGCAGCGTGCGCAGATGGACGCGGGTGTCGAAGGCGCGCTGGGTGAGGGCCTGGGTGATCCGGTAGGCCTCATCGCGGCTGAGCCCGCGGGTTTCCACGAGGGTGAGCAGCAGCCGCTGGGAGAAGATCGCGCCGTGGGTGAGCTCGAGGTTCTCCGCCATCGCCGCCGGGTTGATCTCGAGGCCGCGGATGAGCCTGAGCATCCGCCGCTGCATGTGGTCGAACAGGGTCGTCGCGTCCGGGAGGATGATCCGCTCGACGCTCGAGTGGGAGATGTCGCGCTCGTGCCACAGCGCGACGTTCTCCAGGGCCGCGGTCGCGTCGGCCCGGAGGACGCGGGCGAGCCCTGTGATCTGCTCGGCGGCGATCGGGTTGCGCTTGTGCGGCATCGCCGAGGAGCCCTTCTGGCCGGGCCGGAACGGCTCACGCGCCTCCGACAGCTCGGTGCGGGCGAGGTGGCGGATCTCGGTGGCGAGGCGCTCGAGGCCGGTGCCGGCGAGGGCGATCGCCTCGAGCAGCGCGGCGTGCCGATCCCGCGGGACGACCTGGGTGGAGACCGGCTCGGCGGTGAGACCGAGCCGGGCGAGTACCCGGGCCTCAAAGGCCGGGGAGGTCGCGGCGTAGGTGCCGACGGCGCCCGACAGGGCGCCGACCGCCACCTCCGCGAAGGCCCGCTCGAGCCGCTCGAGGTTGCGGTGGGCCTCGAAGGCGAACCCGGCGAGCTTGATCCCGAAGCTCGTCGGCTCGGCGTGGATGCCGTGGGTACGCCCGACACAGAGGGTGTCGACGTGGGCGCGGGCCTGTTCGGCGAGGGCGGTGACGAGGGCCCGGGCGTCGGGCAGGATCAGCTCCCCGGCGGCCCGCAGCTGCAGGGCGAGGCCCGTGTCGAGCACGTCAGAGGAGGTGAGCCCGTAGTGGATCCAGCGGCCGGCCGGGCCGGCGGAGGCGGCGAGCACGTCGACGAGCGCGGCCGTGTCGTGGTCGGTGACGCGCTCGCGCTCGAGCACCGCCTCCACGGTGAAGCTGGCCGCCCGGATCGCGACCATCTCCGCATCCGTCGGGCCGTCCATCTCCTCACAGGCGGCGACCTCAACCTGGCGGATCGCCTCAAAGCGGGCGTGATCGGACCACAGGTCGCCGAATTCCGGGCGGGTGTAGCGAGCGATCATCGGCCCCGAGCTTAGAAGGCGCTCGGGGCCCTCAGCCGACGCTCACTCGCGCGGTTGTGCGGGTCAGCTCGGCGAGGCGCGAACCGAGCGGGTAGATGACGGTGTCGACGAGACTGAACTGCCGGGCCCGGACGAGCACCCGCCGGACCGGGGCGCTCAGCTGGGCGGTGAGGGTCTCCCGGGCGCCGGCCGGGAGACTGAAGTGGGCAAACAGCAGCGACAGCCGACCGTGAGGCCCGCCGTACTGGGGAGTGAACGGCGCCTGAGTGAGAATGAGGACGTCTCCGTGGCAGCTCCCCGCCTCAGGGAGGCAGCTGACCGTCGCACTCACCCGGCCGGCCGCGGTGATCCCCGGCGGGCCGATCAGGGAGGCGGGGGCGGCGACCCGGAAGGTGCGGGTCACCCGGGTGACCCGGTTGACGACGTTGGCCTGGCCGATCGCGACGGTGTAGATCCCAAGCGCGAGAGTCCGCCGCCAGCGCAGCGACCAGCTCGTCGCGGTCCGGGCGACGACGGCCCGGCCGATCGGGCGGCCGGCAGCGCGGCGGCCCCTGTAGAGGGTGACGGTGACGTGCGGGCTGTCACCGTAGGCAGCACCGGCGCTGCCGGAGAAACGGACCGCGCTCTGGGGTTCGCTCGCTCCCGGCCTGGGAGTGGTGAGCCTCAGCACCGCATGTGCGGTGGTGATGGCGAAGGTGACCGGCCGGCTGAAGTTCGGCCCGGAGGCGAGCTGCTGGCCGGCGACCGCCGTGTAGGTGCCGACCGCGAGACCGGGGCGCACCTGCACGCTGAAGCTGCCGTCGGCCGCGACGGTGCCCGGCAGCATCGCCAGTGGCGTCGAGTCGGTGCCCGAACCGGACCAGAGGATGATGTCGACGCTCTGCCCGGCTCCGGGTTGGGTCGACGCGGTGCCGGTGAGGGTCGGCGCAGGCGTCGTGATCGGCGCCGGCGGGGCGGTGAGGGTCACCTGTGGCGGGGCGCTGAAGATCTGGAAGGTGACCGGCGCGCTCGTCGCGAGACCGCTGCTCGTGGCGGTCTCGGACGCCGTCGCGGTGTAGGTGCCGTCGGGGAGGCCGACGGCGGTCACCGTGTAGGCGCCCGAATGCACGTCGGCGCTGAGCACCTCGACGGGCAGCGCGCCGGCGCTGGTGCCTGCGTAGACGTCAACGGTGACCTGACCGGAGGCGGCCGGAGCGTTCTGCGCAGCCCCGGCGAAGGTCGGCTGGGCGTCGATGATCAGGCCGCCGTTTGCGGGGGTGGTGAGCGTCACCGGATCCGACGCGCTCGCCGACCCCGACCCGGCGGCCCGCGACCCGGCGGCGGCGGCCGGTGGCCGCGCGAGGCCGGAGCCGGCGAGAAGGCCGAGCAGCGCGAGCGAGACGAGCCAGAGAGAGGCGGACCGGCGGCGCATCTCGCGGCAGGCTAGCGGGCGACCGAGCCGGTCGACCCGGTTGGCGGCCCGGCTGGACCGTGGCCGCTCGACGCGGCCGCGGCGGCGATGTCGGTTCGCATCTGCGCCCCGGGAAAGCTGACGGCCGCCGCGCCGGCGTAGGCGAGCGTGCGCGCGGCGGCGAGATCGTCCCCGAGGGCGGTGAGATTGAGCACTCGGCCGCCGTCGGTGAGCACGCTCCCGTCCGCCTCGCGGCGGGTGCCCGCGTGGGTGAGATGCACCCCGTCAGGGAGCGCGTCGAGCCCGTCGATCACCACCGGCGGACCGCCCGACTCCGGGTAGCCGGCGGAGGCGAGGACGACGGTGACGGCGGGACGGGGATCCCACTCGAGGCTCACCCCCGCCAGCCCGCCGGGGACCGACGCGGCGAGCATCAGCTCGAGCAGGTCGCTGCGCAGCCGCGGCAGGATCGCCTGGGTCTCCGGGTCGCCGAAGCGGACGTTGAACTCGATCACCTGCGGGCCGTCGGCGGTCAGCATCAGCCCGGCGTAGAGGAGTCCGTGGAATGGGCTGCCACGGCGGGCGAGTTCGTCGAGGACGGGCTGGTGCACGCGCGCGCAGATCGACGCGGCCGCGGCCGCGTCGATCCGTCCCAGCGGCGAGTAGGCGCCCATCCCGCCGGTGTTGGGACCCGCGTCCCCGTCCCCGATCCGCTTGTAGTCCTGAGCGGAGGCGAGCGGCAGCGCCGAGACCCCGTCACAGAGGGCGAACAGCGAACACTCCTCCCCCTCGAGGTACTCCTCGACGACGACCCGCGTCGTGCCGAAGCGGTGCTCGATCAGGAAGCTCTCCAGCGCCGCCCGCGCCTCGGCGGCATCGCCGGCGATGACGACCCCCTTGCCGGCGGCGAGCCCATCGGCCTTGATCACCGCCGGGAACCGGTCACCGATCGCCGCGAGCCCGGCGGCGACGGTCTCGACGACGGTGTGAGCGCCCGTCGGGACCCCGGCGGCGGCGAGCACGTCCTTGCAGAACGCCTTGGAGCCCTCGAGGCGAGCAGCCGCGGCGGTCGGTCCGAAGCAGGCGATCCCGGCCGCCGCCAGCGCGTCGACGACCCCGTTGGCGAGCGGCGCCTCCGGCCCGATCACGACGAGCTCGGCCTCGAGTTCGCCGGCGAGGGTGACGATCCCCGGCACGTCGGCGGCGGGCACCGGATGGACGGTGGCGATCCCCGCGATCCCCGGGTTGCCGGGCGCGGCGTGCAGCTGGGGCCGCCGCGGGGAGCGAGCGAGGGCGTCAAGGATCGCGTGCTCACGGCCGCCGGAGCCGACCACGAGCACGACCGGGCCGCTCACGGGCAGCGGGTTCGCCGCACGCGGCGGGTCGAGGCGGCTCTCACCGGCGGTCAGAGGAGGGAGATGAAGGCATCGATGGGGACAGCCGGCAGCGTCTCATAGCGACCGGTGCCGCGGGCGCTCAGCTCAACCGAGACACGCATGATCGTCGCCTCATCCGGGGCCTCGATCACGTTGACGAAGTCACAGCGACCCATGGTCGCCCATTGGGCGATGACCTTCGCCCCGAGCTGTTCGACCTCACGGTTGACCTCTTTGATCCGGTCCGGGTTGTTGCGCAGCGTCTGCACGCCCTCGGGGGTGAGGGTGGTGAGCATGATGTAGGTGGGCACGGTGCCTCCTCTCCGTCGACGGGTGGCTCACTTGTACCATTTCCGGCCGTGCTGCACGTGACGGTCTCCCCCGCCCCCGGCCCACGGCTCGCCGTTCTGCACGCCTGCGAGCTCGTCGGAGACCGGGTCAACCTGAGCGGCAGCGGCTTTGCCCCGGACGCACCCTTCGACCTCGCCATCGACGGCGTCGACTTCGGCCAGAGCCTGACCGCCAGGACCGGCGACTTCTTCACCGCCGTCCTCCCCGGAGGCCTGCCCGCCGGGGTCGCCCAGAGCGCCGACACGGCAACGGCAACGGACGGATCGGTGACCGCGAGTGCGCAGTTCACGGTCACCCGCCCCACGGGAGCGCTGTTCACCGCCGGTGCCGGGTCCTCCCCGCGCCGCCGCGTCACGTTCGAGGCCTGGGATTTCGCTCCGTCCGGCCCGGAGGTCCGCCTCTACCTGCACTACCTCGCCCCGTCCGGTCGGGCGGCCGCCACCGTCGCGCTCGGGGAGAGCCGGGGCCAGTGCGGTGCCCTGATCGCGCCGGGCCGGCCGCTGTTTCCCTTCCGGCCCACGTCCGGCACCTGGACGCTGCTGATCGACACCGTCGCCGGGCCGACGGACCGACCGCCCGGACGGGTCGCCCGGCTGCGCGTCAGCGTCGGCTAGGGAGCACCGCAGCCGGCGCGAGGATTCGCAGGGCCGGTGCGCCGTGGGCTGTGAGTGGTCCACGGTGGACCACTCACAGCAGGGGCCGCTCACAGTGACGCGGGCACCCCGGCGCGCGCGAGGACGATCTCGCCGTCGGCGGCGGTCACCTCGACGTGGTCACCAGGCCGGAAGCGGCCCTCGAGGATCGCCAGGGCGAGCGGATCCACGAGCCGCTTCTGGATCACCCGCTTGAGCGGCCGGGCGCCGTAGATCGGGTCATAGCCGAGGTTGCCCAGCAGCGTCGCGGCGTCCGCGTCGAGGGTGAGGGTGATCTCCCGCGCCTCGGCGACGCGGCGGATCACCCGGTCGACCTGGAGCTCGACGATCTCGGCAATCTGGTCGCGGCGCAGCGGAGCGAACTCGACGATGTCGTCGAGGCGGTTGATGAACTCGGGCCGGAAGTGACCCTCCGCCCCAGCCCGGCCGCCCGGGATGTTCGAGGTCATGATCAGCACGGTGTTCTTGAACGACACGGTGCGTCCCTGGCCGTCGGTGAGGCGGCCGTCGTCGAGGACCTGCAGGAGCGTGTTGAACACGTCCGGATGGGCCTTCTCGACCTCGTCGAGGAGGATCACGCTGTAGGGGCGCCGCCGCACCGCCTCGGTGAGCTGGCCGCCCTCGTCGTAGCCGACATATCCGGGCGGGGCGCCGATCAGGCGGCTGACGGCGTGCTTCTCCATGTACTCGGACATGTCGATGCGGACCATCGCGTCCTGGGTGTCGAACATGAACTCCGCGAGCGCCCGGGCGAGCTCGGTCTTGCCGACCCCGGTCGGCCCGAGAAACAGGAACGAGCCGATCGGGCGGTCCGGGTCCTGCAGGCCCGCCCGGGAGCGGCGCAGCGCAGAGGCGACCGCGTCGACGGCCTCGTCCTGGCCGATCACCCGGCGGTGGAGGCGCTCCTCCATGTGGACGAGCTTCTCGATCTCCCCCTCAAGCAGGCGGCTGACCGGCACGCCCGTCCACTTGGCGACGATCTCCGCAACGTCCTCGGCGTCAACGTAGTCCTTGAGGTACTTCGAGCCGCTCGCGGTCGCCGCCTCCTCGGCGTCCTCGGCCGCCCCGAGCGCCTTCTCCAGTTCGGGGATCGTCCCGTAGCGCAGCTCGGCGGCGCGAGCGAGATCCCCGGCCCGCTGGGCCTTCTCGAGCTCGATCCGGGCGTTGTCGAGCTGCTCACGCAGCGTCTGGGCGGCCCCGATCGTCTCCTTCTCACGCTGCCACTCGGCGGTCATCGCCCCCGACCGCTCCCGCTCCTCGGCGAGCAGGCGCTCGAGCTGCTCGCGGCGCGCGACCGTTCCCGGGTCGGCGTCGTCCTTGAGCGACTCGAGCTCGATCTCCAGCTGCATGATGTGGCGATCGACCTCATCGATCTCGGTCGGCTTGGAGTCGTTCTCCATCCGGATCCGGCTCGCCGCCTCATCGACGAGGTCGATCGCCTTGTCAGGGAGGAAGCGGTCGGCGATATAGCGGTCCGACAGCGTCGCGGCGGCGACGAGGGCGGAGTCCTGGATCTTGACGTTGTGGTGGAGCTGGTAGCGGTCCTTGAGCCCGCGGAGGATCGCGATCGTGTCCTCGACGGTCGGCTCGCCGACGTACACGGTCTGGAAGCGACGCTCGAGCGCGGGGTCCTTCTCAATGTGCTTGCGGTACTCGTCGAGGGTGGTCGCCCCGACGGCGCGCAGCTCCCCGCGGGCGAGCATCGGCTTGAGCATGTTGCCGGCGTCCATCGCCCCCTCTCCGCCGCCGGCGCCGACGATCGTGTGCAGCTCGTCGATGAACAGGATGATGCTGCCCCGCGCCTGGGTGACCTCCTTGAGGACCGCCTTGAGCCGGTCCTCGAACTCGCCCCGGTACTTGGCACCAGCGACCATCGCGGCGATGTCGAGGGCGATCACGCGCCGGTCCCGCAGGCTCTCGGGAACGTCCCCGGAGACGATCCGCTGGGCGAGCCCCTCGACGATCGCCGTCTTGCCGACGCCGGGCTCGCCGATCAGCACCGGGTTGTTCTTCGTCCGCCGGCTCAGCACCTGGATCACGCGGCGGATCTCCTCGTCGCGGCCGATCACCGGGTCAAGCCGCCCCTGGGCGGCCGCCTCGGTCAGGTCCTGCCCGTACTTCTGCAGCGACTGGAAGGTGTCCTCGGGGTTCTGGCCGGTCACCTGCTGGCCGTTGCGCACCTCGAGGACGGCCCGGGCGAGCGGGTCGTGCCCGGCGCCGACGGAGCGCAGGACGTCCCCGGCCGTCGATGGGTCGGCGGCAAGGGCAAGCAGAAGATGGTCGGTCGAGATGTAGCTGTCGCCGAGCTGGCGCATCTCCTGCTCGGCGGCGCCGAGGACGCGGATCAGGTCACTGGAGCCGCCGGTCGGCTCACCGCCGGACGCCTGGGCGCTGAGGCGGGGCAGACGGTCCAGCGCGGGAGCGAGCGTCGCAGAGACCGCGGCGGGGTCGACCCCGAGCTTGCGCAGGACGGGGATGACGATGCCGTCGGCCTGGTCGAGCAGGGCGGCGAGCAGGTGCTCGGGGGTCGTCTGGGGGTTCTGGCGCTGGGAGGCGAGCGCCTGGGCGGCGCTGAGGGCCTCCTGTGCCTTGATCGTGAAGCGGTCGGGGTGCATGGGGGATCCTCGGGTCGGGCGGGTCCGGCAGGGTCGGTTAACCTCAGCTGGACAAAATCTTAGTCGTTCTGACTGAGATTATGACAGGTTGGCGAGGGTCTGCCAAGGCGCGTAGACGGCGTACTGGCCGTCATCGAAGGCGGGCGGGCGGCGGGCGAGGCACGCCTCGGCGCTCCCGTAGGGGGCGATCCGCGCGAGGATGCCGCTGCGGGCCGCCGGCGGGGTGATCGCGAGCACGATCCAGTGCCGGCGTCCAATCGCCGCGACACGCGCACAGCTCGCATCGACCGGGATCAGCGAGAGCCGGTGCTGGAGCCGGTCCCCGGCGAGGGGAGCGAGGCCGGTCTTGGTCGTCGCGACCGGGGCGTCGGTGGCCGTGTAAGCCGGCTGGGTGTCGAGGAAGGCGCTCACCGCCGTCGCGAAGTCGGTGCTGACGGCCGCGTGGCGGAGGCTGAAGTGGCGGGAGCCGACCGTGAGTCCGACCGTGAACAGCGCAGCGAGCGCCACTCCGGTGAGCAGGGAGAACACGACCGGGACGGGGCGGGGCGCGGGCCCGGGCGCCGGTTGGGAGTCGGCGTCCGGGCGGGCGAGGCGGGCAGACGACGAGCGGCCCCTCACGCGGGCGCGGGCGCGGGCGCCGAGGACGACGCTGAGCAGCAATCCGGTCCCGAGCCCCGGCCACAGCCAGCCGTCGAAGGCCAGGCTGAAGTGGGCGGGAAGGTCCGAGCTGAGATCCCAGACGAGTGCGCCGGCGAGCACGAGCCGCGCGAGCCAGGCGATCGGCGGCCGGGGGTCGGCGGCGGCGAGGGCGAGGGCGAGGGTGCCGGCGGCGATGACGGGGAACAGGTACCGCAGCGTCGAGCCGACGACGGCGACGAGCACGCCCCCATGGCGGGGCAGGCCCGTGACCGGGCCGAGGGCGTACTCGAGTGCCCCGAGGATCACGATCAGGCCGGCGGCGCCGATCCGCACGTAGCGGCGTGGCAGGTGCAGGCGTCGGAGGCCCGCGAGCAGTCCGAGGGCGGCGAGAAACCCGGCGAGGATCAGCGGCACCGACCCCGACAGGGCCGCGACGTAGGCGCCGAGATGGTCGAACAGCGTCGGGCCAAGGCTGGCGAGCAGCGGCGTGTGCAGGTAGGCGATGATCGCCGGCTCGGGGGCTCCGCCCGGAAAGGAGGAGAACGGCCACAGCGGCGAGCCGTGCTGGACCCAGTTGCGCAGGTACCAGATCGCGCCCGTGGCCAGGGCGAGCAGGACGGCCGCGACGAGCGGGCGCCAGGACCGGGCGAGCTCGCGGCGTTGGCGAACCGCGGCGACGAGGAGGATGCCGACGCTGTAGGTGAGCACCGTCGTCTTGGTGCCGAGCGCGAGACCGGCACAGACGACGGCCGCCGCGAGGAGGCCGGGGTGCCGGCGCGCCGCCAGCGCGAGGGCGACGGTGCAGACCATCCACGCGGTCGCCTCCAGGTCGGTGCCCGGCTGCACCCACGCCTGAGTGATCAGCGGAACGAGCGCGAGCGCGGCAAGCGCGAGGACGCGCAGCCCGGCGGGGACCTCCAGCTCGGCGAGCGTGAGCCAGCCGGCGCCGAGCAGCAGGCCGACGTTGGCGACCGTCAGCACGAGCGCGGGCGCGAACCCGTGGGCGATGCCGGTCGCCCAGGCGAGCAGGACCTCCTCGGTGATCGGATAGTTGCCGACCGGCAGCCCGTAGAAGAGGGACTGCACCGCCCCGGTGTGCCCGGACTGGACGAAACCGATCACCTCCGGCAGGTGGTAGGTGACCGCGTCCTGGCCGAGGACCGGCCGGTGCAGTTGGATGAGCAGGACGGCGGCGAGGCCGCCGCCCGCGGCGCCGAGCCCAAGGCGGGCCGGCCAGCTCGCTGCCGCCCACGATGTGGCCGCCTCACTGAGGAGGCCGACCCCGGGACGGGGCGTGAGTACCACCGTCACCGCCGCGGTGAGGACCGCAGCGAGGGTGAGCGCGACCGGGCTGCCACCGAGGCCGGCAAGGCCGAGGCCGAGCGCCTCGGCGACGGCGCCGGCCGCGGCGAGGGCGACGGCCGCGATGACGCGGGGCAGGCCGGCCGGTGCGAGGCCGGAGGCGATCCGCAGCGCGGCCACGCCGAGGCCGAGACTCGCGAGCACGAGCAGCGCGCTGTCGGCCAGCGTGGTGGCGACCATCAGGGCTGGAATTTGCGCGAGGGCCAGATGCGGTGGCGGTGGAGCACGAGTCGCACCCCGATCCACAGCGTCTTGAGGCCGTAGACGATCGAGGGCCGGAGCGAGATCGAAGAGGCGTCGGCGAAGTAGCGGGAGTTGGCCGGAACCTCGGTGATCCGCAGGCCGAAGGCCGAGGCCTGCATCAGCACCTCGGAGTCGAAGACGAAGTCGATCGAGTTGCGCAAGAACGGGATCGTCAGCAGAAAGTCACGGGAGTAGGCGCGGTAGCCGGTGTGCAACTCGGTCGCGTGAATGCCCATCAACCGGTTCTCGATCGCCGTCAGCGTCCGGTTGGCGAGGTATTTGTACAGCGGCATCCCGCCCGCCCGCGCCGCGCCCGGTTCGGCGAGCCGGGAGCCGAGGACCATGTCCGCCTCCCCGGCGAGGATCGGCGCGATCAGGTCGGGGATGAGCGCGGGCTCGTACTGCCCGTCCGGGTGCAGCATCACGACGACATCCGCGCCACGGCGCAGCGCCTCGAGGTAGCAGGTCTTCTGGTTGCCGCCGTAACCGACGTTGTGGGGATGCCAGATGAAGTGGAGCGGCAGCGACCGCGCAACGTCCGCGGTCGCGTCGGTCGAGTTGTCGTCGACGAGGATCACCTCGCTCACCACCTCCCGCGGGATCGCGTGAAAGGTCCGCTCGAGCGTCCGCGCGGCGTTCATCGCCGGCATCACGACGATCACGTTCGCCGAGGCAGTCGCTGGGGGGGTGTCAGTCATCGGCGCCTCACTCCGGGGCGGGAGGCTAGAGGACTTCGGGCGAGCGATCACAGACGGCGACGAGATCGAGCGCGCTCGCGAGGGTCCGGTCATCCCCGGCGCGGAGGGTGAAGTCCTCGGGGGTGATCGCCTCGGCCCCAGGGAGCGCGAGCGCCCGGCTACGCGAGAGCCGCCAGTCATAGAGGCGCTGGCGCAGGCCGCGCGGGATCCGCCGGCGCAGGCCGAGCGGGTCGAGGGCGAGGAGCCGGTCGAGCTCGGCGTGCTCGGTGTCGACGAGGCACAGGTAGCGCTGGGACCCGAACAGGCCCGACAGCGACACCCGGTCAAACGGGGCACAGAGGGCGCGCAGGGCCGCAGCGTCGAACTCGATGTAGTGGTAGGGGTCGATGATCTCGTCGGGCCGGCCGAAGGTGAGCCGGTTGGGGGTGACGAAGATCGCCCGGCCGCCGGGCACGAGCACGCGACGAACCTCGGCGATCACCCGTTCGGGGTCGGGGACGTGCTCGATCGAGTGGACCGAGAAGACCGAGCTGAAGCTTCCGTCGGGGAACGGGAGGGCGCGCATGTCCGCGACGACGGTGTCGCGCTCCTGTCCGGCGAGCACTTCGGCGGCGATGTCGGTGCCGACCGTCTCCCGTGGGGCGAGCTCACGGTAGGAGTGGCCGGTCCCGCAACCGAGGTCGAGCACCCGGCCGGGGCCGAGCAGCGCCCCGGCGAGCCGGTAGGCGGCGACGTGACGCTGGTAGGTCGGGTTGAACCCGCCCGCGGAGGTGACGACCCGCTCGCCGGTCACCGTCTCAGGCATCCTCGGCCACCCCGATCACCATCACCGCGTCAGTGTGCCGGTTGTCGGCCGGCGGCGCGTCGTCGCGCCTGGATGAACACGCTGCCGCCGTGACCGGTGAGGACCTCTCCGGCGCTGGCGAGGGCGGCGGCCGGGCTGAGCAGCACGGCGGCGGCGAGCGTGCGCCCCCGCTGCCGCGAGGTCAAGGCCGCCGTCCGCGCCGTCGGCTGGCGGATCGCGTCGTAGAGGTCGGGCCGGCCGGGAAGGGCGGCGAGGATCCCGTGCAGCCAGCCGAACAGCACCTGGCCGCCGCGCCAGTGGCTGACCCGTTCCACCTCGAGCCCGAGCCCGCTGAGGGCGTCGGTGAGGGCGGCTGCGCTGAGGTGGGTGAGGTGGCGGGGCAGGTCGAGCGCGAGCCAGCGGTCCGCGAGGATCCGCGCCTGCCAGCTGTCCCGGTTGGGAACGGCGATCAGGAGGACCCCGCCGGGGGCAAGCAGTCCGGCGGCGTGGGCGAGCGCGCCAGCCGGGTCGCGGAGATGCTCGAGCGAGTGCCACATGACGATCGCCGCCCATTCGCCCGCCCGCGAATCGAAATCGGCCAGCTCCGCGGCGACGATCGGGCGGGTGCCCATGGGCGCGGACGGTCCGCCCCGCTCGAGCCCGACAGCCTCCCGGCCGCGACGCAGGAGCGCCGCCACGAGGGTGCCGTCGCCGGCGCCGACGTCGAGCACCGGGCCGGGCGGGGCGACGGCGTCGATCCGGCGGGCAAGGCGTCCGCGGGTAGCGGCGAGGAGGCGATCCCCACCGGCACCGAAGCGGCCCTCCGCCGGCCGGTAGCTGCCGGCGTAGGCGGCGGCGAGCTCACGGTCGTCGGGGACCGGAAAGGTGGTCGCGCTGCCACAGGCGGCACACGCGATCAGGCGGGGACCGGCGGGGCGGGCGGGTCCGCCGCAGAAGCCGCAGCGCAGCTGCGCCGCATCGTTGGCGGGTGCCGACGCGACCTCGCCGCTCACCCGCGCCGAGGCGGCCCCGTCGCTCACCCGAGCAGGGTCACCGGCACGGCGGAGGTACGCCGCTCGATGTTGCCCGCCGCGTCGACGATCGCTCCCACCACCGTCGCACGGATGCGCCGGCGCTGTTTGAGGGCGACCCGCAGCCGTCTCAGCTCGGGCGGCGACAGGGGGATCCGGAGACGGCGACCGGCGGCGGCGGCAAGGTGAGCGAGGCCGGAGTAGAAGGTCACCGGACGGGACCGGCCGATCTGAATGTGGGCGATGGCGCCGATCACGCAGCGGCCACTGCAGCGGACCTCATCGACCAGTGCGCGCTGGCGAAGCGGGCGTTGGGGGGTCGGGACGGTCTGGGAGACGTCGACGATCGCCGGCTCGCTCGCGAGCGCAGCGGCGGCGAGCCCGGCGAGGTTGACGCTCCCCCAACCGGACGCCTCGTCGTACCCAGGGCCGGCGTTGCAGCAGCCGAGCGGTTGATGGTCGGCCTGGATGAACGGGCCGACGTCATTGGAGCCGACGGTGACGTCGGAAAACACCTGCGCGGCCGTGGACGGGGTCTCGCCGAGCCGGTAGAGCAGCGGGTTGAGCAGGCCGAGGCTCTGCTGCCTGTGCTCGCGCAGGAGCTGATCGATGAGAGCGACCCCCCCGGCCATCAGCGGAGTCGACGCGCTCGTGCCCCCGACGGCCTGCCACGGGTCGAGCTGCCCGTTGAGCGGGGAGATGCAGTCGGACTGAGCGCTGCAGTAGACGTCGTAGCCGGGCGCGATGTCGGCGAGCAGCGCCACATCCGGGACCGCACGACGGTTCTCGCGGACCACCCCGGACTGATAGCGCGGGCGGGTGAAGACGCTCGAGAAGCCTCCGCCTCCGGCCGACCCGGGCTGGGAGGCGTCGTCGTTCCAGACCGGCTGGCTGACGATCTGGTTGGCCGGGTTGAGATGGATGTTCGTACCACCGACGGCGGTGACGAACGGTGAGGAGGCTGGATAGTTGACCGCCAGTTCAGGGATCGGGGTGCCTCCGGGGGAGTTCGAGTTCGTGCAGTCGGCCGAACCGGTGTCGCCGGTGGCGGCGAGCACGCTGATGCCGCTCGCGGCCGCCTCCTCAAACGCCGCCTCCGCGTTGCGCAGCCCGGCGAGACCGATCGCCGAGCGGACCTGCGCTTCACACAGACCAAGGGAGGCGGAGATGACCTCCGGCTTGTAGCCGCTGTTCTGCAGTGGAGCAGTGAAGGACTCGAGGACGCTCGCGATCGAGGGCGAGCTCTCATAGACGTCGATCTGGGAGAGGTCCGGGGCGGCCGCGTCGAGCACCTCGAGGTCGAGAGTTGCCTCGCCCCCCGGGGGCAGGCCGGTCGCCGCTACCTGCCGGCTGACCCGGAAGGCGACGATGGGGGGGACGTGGAGACCGAAGCAGTGAGCGAAGTTGGTGATATCGGAGGAACGGAAGCCGTCGATCTCGATCAGCGCGACGCGCTCCCCTTGCCCGAGCGTGCCGGTTGCCTGCACTCCGGAGAACCCGTAGGCAGTGAGGTACTCGTTCGGGGTGAATCCGCCGACGATCGTGGCAGCGGGACAACCTGAGGCGGTACCGGAGGCGGGCGAGTACCCCGAGCCGGTCGCCTGCGCGGGATGGGCGACGGGGGCGCGCAGGGAGGTGAACGCGTCGTGGAACGCGCCGGCGGGAGCGGTCCACGACGAGGTCAAGCCGCTCACCCGTGTCCAGGGCGGGGCGGCGTGGGTGAAGGCGGGGGCGAGCTGAAGGGGCTGGCTGTCGAGGCCGATCACGCCGCTCACCGCGCCGGCGAGGGCAGCGGGCAGACGCGGCACGGTGGTGGGGGCGGTGAACGCGCCCGTCCGGGCTCCGCGCCGGATCAGGCGCGTGCGAAACAGCGTCGCGGCGGTGGCAGCGGGCAGGCGCGCGTCGATGAACAGCCCGGTGGCGTCAACGCGGACGCGACTGGCGCCGTGGCTGCGCAGGTAGCGAACGACCCGCGCCTCGGCGGCCGGGGACGCGCCGAAGTGGCGCGCGAGCCAGGCGATCGAGCGGTAGTGACGGTAGTCGGGTGAGCCGGGCGTGGACACGGCGGCGGCGAACGCGGCGAGACCCGCCGTGTTGACACGCAGCGGGAGCACGATCGCCAGCCGCGCGCGGGGGGCGGCGGCGGCATCCGCGGGCGTGAGGGCGAGCGCGGCGGCGATCAGCGCGATCAGGGCGAGGGGGCGGGGGCTCAAGGTCATCACCGACTTAACGGGGAAACAGGGTGACAGTCGCGGACGGGACCCCGCAGGGCTCGACCGACGCTGAAGCGACATTGTCGCGCCTGGGCGCGGCAGGTCAGGATTGCCCGCGCCCGCGGTCGGCGCGACGCACGAGCGCTCCGGCTCGCACGTAGGGCACGATCTCAGCCCGGAGCTCACGCCGCAGCGCCTCGAGCCGTTGCACCTCAGACTTGAGATTCTCGGCGCGACGCTCGAGCGCCTGGACCTTGCGGGTCATCGAGTCGAGCTGCGCCTCGAGCTCGAGGACCCTCTCGACCCCGGCGAGGTTGAGCCCGAGCTCGGCGGTCATCGCCTGGATCCGCTTGAGCTGCTCGACGTCGGCGTGAGAGTAGAGCCGCGTCCCCTTGGGTGAGCGCTTGGGCTCGATCAGACCCCGGGCCTCGTACATACGCAGGGTCTGGGGGTGCATGTCGGCGAGCTCGGCCGCGACGGAGATCATGAACACCCCGCGGTCGGAATCGACCTCCACGCGGGTCGTGCGGACGCGGCGGGTCGCCATCAGGCGACCTCCTCGGTGTGCGGTCGCGACTCGGGGCCCTCTCGGCTGACCCCGGCATCCTTGAACAGCTGGGCGCGCGGATCCCCGGGGCTGACGGCGGCGAGCCGGTCGACGGCGGCCGCCTGCTCGGGCGTGAGCGTCGTCGGGATGTCGATGATGAACCGGTAGTGGAGGTCGCCGTTGCCCTTCCCGGCCCCGCGCGGTGGACCCTCGCCACGGAGCCGCTGGACGGTGCCGTGAGCGGTTCCGCGCGGCACCCGCAGCCGCTTGCTGCCCTTGAGCGTCGGCACCTCGATGACGGCGCCGAGCATCGCCTCGTGGGGAGCGAGGGGAACCTCGACCTCGAGGTTCTCGCCGACGCGCTTGAACACCGGGGAGGACGTGACGCGGCAGATGACGTACAGATCCCCGGGCGGCGCTCCGCGCAGTCCCGGATCGCCCTTGCCGGCGAGCTTGATCCGCGTTCCGTCCTTGACGCCGGGGGGAATGTTGACCCGCAGCCGCTTGATCGACCGTTGCGCACCGGTCCCCGCGCACGTCGGACACGGATCGTCGATGACCGTCCCCGAGCCGCCACAGTTCGAGCACGGCTGGGAGATCGAGAAGATCCCCTGGCTCTGTGCCTCGACGCCGCGACCGCCACAGACCGGGCAGACCCGCGGGCTCGTCCCCGGCTTGGCGCCGGTGCCATGGCAGGTCGGGCACGCGTGGGAGGTCGGGACCGCCAGCGGGACTTGGGTGCCGTGGATCGCTTGGTCGAAACTGAGGTGCACCTCGGTCTCCAGGTCGCGCCCGCGGGCCTCCGGGGCGCGCTGGGCCGCGCCGCTGCGAGCTCCCGCCCCGGGGCCGCCGACCCCCCCGGCGCCGCTGAACAGGTTGGAGAGGATGTCGGAGAAACCACCGATGTTGGAGGCATCGAACCCCTGCCCGAAGTTCTGGGTGAACCCGCCGAGGGGCCCGTTGGTCCGGTCATAGGCCTTGCGCTTGTCCGCGTCCGACAGCACGTCATGGGCCTGGGAGATCTGCTTGAACTTCTCCTCCGCCGCCTTGTCCCCCGGGTTGCGGTCCGGGTGGTACTGGCGGGCGAGCTTTCGGTAGGCCTTCTTGATCTCGTCCTCGGTGGCGTTCTTGGAGACGCCGAGAACCTTGTAGTAGTCGGGTGGGCCGGCCATCAGCGTTCTCGCCTTCTCCTAGGCGGCCACGAGCACGCGGGCGGGTCGCAGGACGGTGTCCGCGAGCCGGTAACCCTGCTGGTAAACCTCGATCACGGTCCCCGCCTCGATCCCCTCTCGTGAGTGCTGGGCGACCGCCTCATGGAGCTGGGGGTCGAAGCTCTCACCCGCCGGGGAGTACGCCTCGATGCCCGCTCGGGCGAGCGCGCCGAGGAGATCGCTGTGCACGAGCTTGATCCCCTCCAACAGCGGATCTTCAGCCGGGGCGTGGGTGATTGCCCGCTCGAGGTTGTCCAGCGCCGGCAGCAGCTCCTTGACGAGCTTGAGCACCCCACGTTCGGCCGCGAGCGCCGCATCCCGGGCCGCCCGTTTGCGGTAGTTGTCAAAGTCGGCCTTGGTCCGCTGGGCGAGACCGAGGTACTCCTCGGCCCGGGCGGTCGCGGCGGCGAGCTCATCGACCTCCGTCCGTCCGTCGCCGCCGGGCTCCGGAGCGGTCGCCCCATGGAGGTCGGCGGCGGCCGCCGGGGGGCCGCCGGCGTCGGTTCCGGACGCGTCGGCACCGACACCCGTCGGGCCGGAGGCCCCACCCGCTGCGTCGTCACCCACCCCCGCCGGACCGGGGGCCTGCCCCGCCGGACCGGGGGCCTGCCCCGCCGGATTGGGGGCCTGCCCCGCCGGACCGGGGGGCGTGTCTACCCCAGCCGCCGGATCAGGGGCCGTGCCGGCCTCGGCGCCGGGTGACGGCTCCTCGGGGGCGGAGGCCGCCGGGTCGGCGGCGGACCCGGGGTCCGCCGCCGCTGGCCTGGGCTCGTGGCGATGCGCGCTCACGTCAGTGGCCCTCGTCCACCACTTCCGCGTCCACGACGTCCTCCTCCGCGGAGGCGCCGTTGGCGCTGGGGGCCTCGCCGTCGAAGTTCGGGACGCCGCCACCGGCCTCGGCTGCCTTCTGATAGAGGGCCTCGGAGATCTTGTGGAAGGCCGCGTTGAGCTCGTCCTTCTTCGCGTTGATCGCCGCCGGGTCCTCGGATGTGAGGCTGTCGCGGACCGCCTTGATCGCCTCCTGGATCTCCGCCTTGGCGGCCTCATCGACGCTCTCACCGAGGTCGACGAGCTGGCGCTCGGCCTGGTAGGCGGCGTGCTCTGCCTCATTACGAGCCTCGGCGACCTCGCGCTGGCGCTTGTCGTCCTCCGCGTGGGCCTCCGCGTCGGTGACCATCTTCTTGATCTCCTCATCGGAGAGGCCCGAGCCGGAGCGGATCTCGATCTTCTGCTCCTTGCCCGTGCCGAGGTCCTTGGCCGACACGTTGAGGATGCCGTTCGCGTCGATGTCGAAGGCGACCTCGATCTGGGGGACGCCGCGCGGGGCCGGCGGGATGCCGGTGAGCTGGAACTTGCCAAGCGACTTGTTGTAGGTCGCCATCTCCCGCTCGCCCTGGAGGACGTGGATCTCCACGCTCGGCTGGTTGTCCTCGGCGGTGGAGAAGACCTCCCCCTTGCGGGTCGGGATCGTCGTGTTGCGCTCGATCAGCTTCGTCATCACCCCGCCCTTGGTTTCGATCCCGAGGGTCAGCGGGGTGACGTCGAGCAGGAGCACGTCCTTGACGTCCCCGGCGAGCACGCCCGCCTGGATCGCGGCGCCGATCGCGACGACTTCGTCGGGGTTCACGCCCCGGTGCGGGTCCTTGCCCGTGAGCGCCTTGACCTTCTCCTGGACCGCGGGCATCCGGGTCATGCCGCCGACCATCACGACGTGGTCGATGCTCGCCGCGCCCTTGTCCTTGGCGTCGTCGAGGGCCTGGCGCACTGGGGCGACGAGGCGGTCCAGCAGCTTGGCCGCAAGCTCGTTGAGCTTGGCCCGCGTCAGGCGGGTGTCCAGGTGCTTGGGCCCGGAGGCGTCGGCGGTGATGAACGGCAGGTTGATCTGGGTCTCCTGGGTGGTGGAGAGTTCGATCTTGGCCTTCTCCGCCGCCTCATAGAGGCGCTGGAGGGCCATCGGGTCGGCGGACAGGTCGATCCCCTGGTCGCGCTTGAACTCGGCGACGAGCCAGTCGACGACCGCCTTGTCAAAGTTGTCCCCACCGAGGTGGTTGTCGCCAGCGGTCGCCTTCACCTCGAAGACGCCGTCACCGATCTCCAGGACGGAGACGTCGAAGGTCCCGCCACCGAGGTCGAAGACGAGGATCGTCTGGTCGGCCTGCTTGTCGAGGCCGTAGGCGAGCGAGGCCGCCGTCGGCTCGTTGATGATCCGCTTCACCTCGAGACCGGCGATCGTGCCGGCATCCTTGGTCGCCTGGCGCTGATCGTCGTTGAAGTACGCCGGGACGGTGATAACCGCGGAGTCGACGGTTTCGCCGAGGTAGGCCTCCGCATCCGCCTTGAGCTTGGCGAGGATCATCGCCGAGACCTCCTGGGGGGAGTACTGCTTGTCCCCGACGTCGACGCGGACGTCACCGTTGGGACCGCTGGCGACCTTGTAGGGGACGATCGCCTCCTCATCCCGGACCTCGGCCTCCTTGCGACCCATGAACCGCTTGATCGAGAAGATCGTGTTCTGCGGGTTGGTCACCGCCTGGCGGCGGGCGACGGTCCCGACGAGGCGCTCACCGCTGGAGGTGAAGGCCACGACCGACGGAGTGGTGCGGCCGCCCTCGGCGTTCTCGATCACCGTCGGGTCGCCTCCCTCGAGCACGGCCATGCAGCTGTTGGTCGTCCCGAGGTCGATTCCGATTGTTTTGCCCATCGTGTCGTAGCTCCTCGTGCGTAGGTCGCAGATATCTCGCTGTCCATGGTATCCGGCTGAGCGCCAGGGATACCTGAAATCTCAGTCGCAGACTAGCAGATTTATCGGCGGGGTCGTCCCCGGGGCTGGCCGCTGGGCTGCGCCGGCGGCGCGGGGGCGCGGGGGCGCACGTCCGCCCGTGGCGGCTGTTCCTCGGGCTCGCAGCGATCGCGGTCGCCGTCGACCGCCGTCGTGGACCCGAGCTCGTTCCCGCGGACTCCTCGAGCTCCCGGTGAACAGAAACCCGCCGCCAACGGTGGGGCGGTGTGTGCCTGGCCATCATCGAGCTTCCCTGAACACCGATTCAGGATGGCCATTCGGCCCGCCGGTACGACCTGTGACGCCCCGGCCGTCACGGGATCGGGCCAGCGAGGGCGCAGATTCGTCGATATGACGAAAAATCGACCTCGGTGGGGACGGACGGCCCGGTGGGGACGGACGGCCCGGTGGGGACGGACGGCTCGGTGGGGACGGACGGCCGGTGTACCTGGTCTGTGAGCAGCGCGACAGCAGGACGCCGACGGTCGCGATCGACCACCCTCGCGGCCTGATGGCGACTGCGATCGGCACGTCTGTCTTGACGAGCCCGCCTGGCACGCTGGCCGGGGAGCCGCCTCAAGCGCGGCCCGGACCGTCGCGACCGCCCGACCGCACGCATCGACCTCACCGGCGGGCTCAGCCACGGCGACCTCATTGCCTACCGTGCCGAGGACGATCGCTGGCCGTTGGTTCACTGCGGCAAAACCCGCCTGCCAGATCCCGGCCCAGCTGACATGTCCACGTCACAGTCGGGCTGTGGGCTCCGGCTCGTCTTCGACGACACCGGTCTCCGGATCGTCCCTGGAGCCCTCGGGCTGCGGCACCCCGAGCCGGCGACAGCCACCCCCTCCAGCGCGTACGCGCGCCGCCCGACGTCTTCAGGGCACCGCCCACCAGGGCACTCGTCGATTCCGCACGCCTGCGCGGCCTGCGACGCCGACGCCCCCCTCTCGCCACTGCCCTCCGTCGATTCCACAGCACTGCGGGCACCGCTCATCACCCATTGTTGTGGGACGATCGGTACCGGATGACGAGCGGGTCGTCCCCCGATCAGGCCGGCGGCTCAGGCAGCGACCACGACCAACACCGGCCGCGCGCTCCCCAGCGGATCGGTCCGCTCAGCCAACCCCAACCCGCGGACACATCCGCGCGAGAGCGCACTCCCGACAGCGCGGGGCGCGCGCGGCACAGGTCCGGCGGCCGTGGCGGAGCAGGTTGAGGTGCAACTCGAGCTCCTGCCCGGCCGGGGTCAGCGCGCGCATGCGATCGTGCTGCTCACTGAAGGACGAGCGGGGCCGGAGCAGGCCGAGGCGGGTCCCGACCCGGGAGACGTGGGTGTCGACGGGAATGTCGGCCATCCCGTAGGCGAACAGCAGGACACAGGCGGCGGTCTTGGGCCCGACCCCGGGCAGGCCGCACAGGTAGGCCTGAGCGTCGGCGAGCGGCTCCCGGGCGAGCCAGCCGAGCTCGAGTCGCCCCGGCTCCGGACCGCTCGCGCCGACGGCGGCGAGGATCGCCTGGATACGGACAGACTTGACCCGCGAGATCCCCCCGCGGCGGATCGCCCGCTCGACCTCCTCGACCGGCGCATCCCGGACCGCCTCCCAGGTCCCGAAGCGGTCGCGCAGGCCGAGGTAGGCGACGTCCCGGTTGCGGTCGTTGGTCGACTGGGAGAGGACGGTGAGGATCAGCTCGGCGAGTCCGTCCCCGTGCGCCGGAGCGCACGGGATGCCGTAGACCTCGCGCAGGCGGTCGCGGACGGCGGCTACCCGGCGGCGCTCAGTCAACCGCGCCCCAGCGTTCGCACGCCTCCGTGCCGGCGCGAACGGCGTCCCGCAGCCCGGCGGCGATCACCGGCTCATAGAACCCGCTCGCGGCAAGGCGAGCGATCAGGACGGCGGTCATCGCGTCCCCGGCCCCGATGCTCGAGCGCATCTCCGCCACCGGCATCCCGGGCACATCGGCGCGGATCCGGCCGCGCAGGATCGCTCCGGCCGCCCCGAGGGAGACGACGACGTTCGCCGCGCCTGCCTTGCGGAGGGCAAGCGCCGCTCGTTCCACATCCCGCTCGCCGGTCATCAGTTCCGCCTCCTGCGCGTTGGCGCGGACGAGCAGCGCGCCGGGCACGCAGGCGTTCGCGCTCGCGGCCGCGTCGGCCCGGCTCGACCAACGGTGCAGGCGCAGGTTGGGATCGAAGATGACCGGACGCTCGTGCGCGAGCGCCGCAGCCCGCGCGCGCATCGTCACCTCCCGCTCGGCGGCACTGACGAGGGTGTTGGAGGAGATGAACAGCGCGCCGTGCTCGCTGACGGCTGCCTCGACATCCGCGCCGAGGGCTTCCACCACCGTCCCGACCGACTCTGCGTAGATGCTGTAGGCGGCCTCGCCGTCGGGCCCGACGCTGACGAGGGCCATCGGGGTCTGTAGACCATGGATGAGCCGGAAGCGGAACGTGTCGACGCCGTCGCGGTGGAGGGTCTCCGCCAGCCAGCGCCCCCAGTCATCGGCGCCCGCCCCGCCCGCCAGCGCCGTCTGGGCGCCCTCACGGGCGGCGAGGCGGGCGACGTTCGCGACGGCCCCGCCGAAGTGGGGGACGAAGCTGTCAGCGTCTGTGAGCGCGTTCACCGGCCGCTCGCAGATGAGGTCGACGAGCGCCTCCCCGAGGCACAGCACGCTGCGTGGTGCCGGGGTGGGAGTCTCGGTGCTCATTGGCGTGGAAGTTATCCTCGCCCGCGACGCCATGTCTTCCCCCACCCTCAAGGAGCGCCTGATCGCGGCGCCGATCACGCCGAACGCGATCAGCCTCACCGGCCTGGCGCTCAACCTGTTGGCGGCCGGGCTCGTGGTCGATCGCCTCTGGTTCCTCGCCGGGCTCGCGTTCATCATCGGCTCGATCTGCGACACGCTCGACGGCAGCTACAGCCGGATGTCCGGAAAGGGGACGCCCTTCGGCGCGTTCCTCGATTCGACGCTCGATCGTGTCGAGGAGGGGATCGTCCTCGCAACGATCGCCGCCTCATTCGCCAGCCGGCACGACCCGACCGCCGTCGCGGCGGTCGTCGCCGCCGTCCTCTTCAGCCTGATGGTCTCCTACACCCGCGCCCGCGCCGAGGCCCTCGGCGTGCAGTGCAAGGTCGGCATCGCCGACCGGCCGGTCCGGGTGGTGATCATCTCGATCGGGCTCGTCTTCGCCCGCGGCGCCTCCCTCGGGAACTTCAGCCTGCTGGCGGCGGCGATCTACACGCTCGCGGGCTTGACGATCATCACCACCCTGCAACGGGTGCTCCACGTCCGCCGTCAGCTGCGCGCGCTGTAACGAACCCGCCCGCGTGGCCTACCTACACTGATCTCCCTCGGGGTCGGCCGCGCACCCCTGCCTGTGAGAGCCGCGGCCCCATCCCCCGTGGGCACCCCCTCTTCCAAGGAGCAACTCGACAGTGACACCGAGCAACGGCCGTCTCGCCGCCACCGACAAGGCCGCCACCAACGGCGGCGCCCGTTACCAGCAGGGCAAGGTGCGGGTCGCCATCATCGGGGTGGGGAACTGCGCGAGTTCGTTCGTCCAGGGGGTGCAGTACTACCGCGGCGCGCGGGCCAACCAGGCGGTTCCCGGCCTGATGCACGTCGACCTCGGCGGCTACCACGTGCGCGACATCGAGTTCTCGGCCGCCTTCGACATCGACGCGGACAAGGTCGGCAAGGACCTGTCTGAGGCGATCTTCTCCGGCCAGAACAACACGATCCGGTTCATGGACGAGGTTCCCGCTCTCAACGTGCCCGTTCACCGCGGGATGACCCATGACGGTCTCGGCAAGTATCTGAAGGAGAAGATCACCAAGGCCCCCGGGGAGACCGCAGACATCGTCTCGATCCTCAAGGAGACGCGCACCGACGTCGTCGTCTCCTACCTCCCGGTCGGTTCCGAGCAGGCGACCAAGTGGTACGTCGAGCAGGTGCTCGAGGCGGGCTGTGGCTTTGTCAACTGCATCCCCGTGTTCATCGCCAGCGAGGACTACTGGAACAAGCGGTTCAAGAAGGCCGGGCTGCCGATCATCGGAGATGACATCAAGTCCCAGGTCGGGGCGACGATCGTTCACCGCTCCCTCGCCCGGCTCTTTCACGACCGCGGCGTCAAGCTGCTGCGCACCAGCCAGCTCAACGTCGGGGGCAACATGGACTTCTACAACATGCTCGAGCGCGAGCGCCTCGAGTCCAAGAAGATCTCGAAGACGAACGCAGTGACGTCAATCATGGGCCACACCCTGCCCAAGGACGATGTCTACATCGGCCCGTCCGACTACGTGCCGTGGTTGACGGACCGCAAGTGGGCCCACATCCGTCTCGAGGGCCAGTCCTTCGGTGACGTTCCGCTGACGATCGAGGCCAAGCTCGAGGTCTGGGACTCCCCCAACAGCGCGGGAATCGTCATTGACGCGGTCCGTTGCTGCAAGCTCGCCCTCAACCACGGGATCGCCGGGCAGCTCGATGGCCCGAGCTCGTACTTCATGAAGTCGCCGCACAACCAGCGGCCCGATGATGAGGCGCGCAAGCTCACCGAGACGTTCATCGCCAGGCACGCCCGCACCACGGTCGTCGCGGCCACCCGGGGCGCCGCCGCCAAGACGACCGCCGCCAAGGCGACCGCCGCCAAGACGACCGCCGCCAAGACGGTCACCGCGACAGGTGCCACGCAGGCGAAGGCCGCCGCCACGAAGGCGAAGGCGACCCCCGCCAAGGCAAAGGCGACCGCCGCCAAGACGAAGGCCGCCGCCGCCAAGACGAAGGCGACCGCCGCCCCGGCGGGCACGCCCGCGGGCGTGCCGAACACCCCCAGCCGCTGAGCCGATCTCAGGCCGGGTCGCCCCGGCGGATGCGGGGCGACCCTACACTCGGCGGTGTGCCGGACGCGCGGCCACTGACGATCGCCCAGGTCAGCCCCTTCACCCTCGAGGCCGGGAGTGACGTCGGGGATCAGGCCGCCGGTCTCGCCCGCGCCCTGTCCGCGCGCGGCCACCGCAGCCTGCTCGTCGCCCCGTCGACGAACGCGGCACTCGTCCGGGAGACGCGCCGGCGGCTCAGCAGCGACCCCGAGGGCCTGCTCGCCGAGGCGGACGGCGCAGTCGTCACGCTCGCGGTCGGTGAGGTGCTCGCCTTCTCCCCGACCCGGCGACGGGCCGACTCGCTGCCCCTCGACGTCTCCCGCACAGTCGAGGAGGTGATGACGACGATCGCGCTCGATGTCGTCCACGTCCACGAGCCGTTCGCCCCGAGTACCGCCTCGACCGCGCTGCGCCACTCCCACGCCCTCAACGTCGCCACCTTCCATGAACCGACAGAGCGCGTGCTCTCCACCCAGCTCGCCCGGCCGCTGTCAGAGCTCCTGCTGAGCCGGCTCGACGCCCGCCTGGCGAGCTTCGTCGCCACTCGCGACCTGCTCGCCCGCACGTTCCCGGGGGAGTACCGGATCCTCGCTCCGGGGGTGGCTGCCCCGCCGCGCCCGGATCTGGCCGGTCCGCGGACGCCGACCCGCGGCCCCGGCCGTCCGCTGCAGATTGTCGTCGTCGCGGAGGAGGAGCGAGCGGCGCTGCGGCTGATCCTGCGCGCACTGCGGGGCCTGCCCGAGCAGGGCTGGGAGGCGACGGTGTGGTCCGCGCGCGCGGTCGGCGCACCGGCGACACTGAGCCGCGCGCTCCGGGAGAGGATCGCCTTCATCGGCCCCCGGGAGGCGAGCTGGACCGAGACGGTCGCTGACGCCGACCTCGTCGTGCTCGGCTCCGTCGGGCACCGCAGCGCGCCGTTCGTCCTCGTCCACGCGCTCGCCGCCGGCGTGCCGGCGATCGTTCCGCGCCTGGCTGTCTATGAGGAGCTGATCGGAGAGAGCCGCTGCGGGATCCCGTATGAGCCGGGGGACGTCGAAACCCTCACGCTGCGCCTCGCCGGGCTCATCACCGATGCCGACCGGCGCCGGGGGCTCGCGGAGGCGGCCGCGAGCGCCGGGGCCACCCTCACCTTCGACCGCCTCGCCACAGAGGTGGAGGATGTCTACGCCGGCCTCGTCGCGCGGCGCTTTGACCGGCGCCCGCGCCCTTCGGCCGGCGTCCGTGCCGCGATCGCCGCGCGCGAACTGATCGACGTCGACCTGCACATGCACACCGACCACTCCTACGACTGCGCGACCCCGGTGGAGGTGCTGCTGGCCACCGCCCGCGAGCGGGGGCTCGGTGCGATCGCGGTCACCGAGCACAACGAGATCTCGGGCGCGCTGGCGGCCGCCGCGGCGGCGGACGGAATCAAGGTGATCGTCGGTGAGGAGGTCAAGACCGCCACCGAGGGCGAGGTGATCGGTCTGTTCATCTCCGAGAAGATCGAGCGTGGGATGACCCTCGCGGAGACGGTGGCGGAGATCAAGCGCCAGGGCGGACTCGTTTACGTCCCCCACCCGTTCGACCGCATGCACGCCGTTCCCGACTACCGCCACCTGCTCGAGGTGCTCGACGACGTCGACCTGATCGAGGTGTTCAACCCGCGGGTGGCGATCCCCGAGTTCAACGCCGAAGCGGTCCGGTTTGCCGCCAAGTACCGGATCCCGGCCGGGGCCGGATCGGACGCGCACGTGCCCCAGGGCCTCGGTTCGGTGCGGATCCGGATGCACGACTTCAACGGGCCGGAGGAATTTCTCGAGTCGCTCCGCGGGGCGGAGGTGATCCGGACACCCGCCTCCCTGATCTACGTTCAGACGTTGAAGTTCCTGCAAACGAAGGCATTGCCCGAGCCCGCCCGGCGTGTCTCCCGCGAGCGCCAGCTGCGCCGGGTGGCCCGCAAGTCCTGATGCAGGGCAAGGGAGTCACCCCGCCGGCGTCTAATCCCGCCCCAGTGCCGGCGACCGACGATGAGATCCGTGAGAAGTACCTGGAGCGGGCGATCCGTGAGCTCAACCGCCTCACTCAGGAGTTACAGGAGTGCCGGGAGTGCCCCCGCGGCCAGCTCCTTCCGGTGCTCGGCTCCGGTCACCCCCAGGCGGACATCCTCATGGTCAAGCATGCCCCGCGGCCGAGTGAGATCGAGGAGGGCGTCGCCTTCTACGGTCGCAGCGGCACCGCGTTGATGAAATCGCTCAAGCGGCTCGACATCGACCCGCTCGCCGTGTACGGGACCGTGTGCGTCAAGTGCCCCGTGCTCGACCCGGTGATGGCCGACCCCGCCTGCGTGCACCGGCTCGTCGAGGAGTTGACGATCGTCGCCCCGCGGATCGTCGTCGTGATGGGGCCTGAGGCTCTCGCCGTGCTCAACGACCTCGACCTTCCTGCCCGGCACGACCTCACCGACACCGTCGGGACGATCCAGCGGCTCACGCCCGCGATCGACGCGCTGTATGTCCCCAACATCGACGACTCACTCGACGAGGAGGGAGCCAAGCGGCGCTTCTGGAACGCGTTCCGGGTGCTCGGGCAGTGGTGGGAGGAACTGCCCCCGTACTGACGTTCTGCATCAGTCCTGATGTAGGTATGATGCGGATGTGCGCACGACCGTCGACCTTCCGCCCGCCGTTCACCGGCGGGCACTCGAGCTCGCACAGCAGCGACACCAGTCACTCTCGACCGTCCTCGCCGATCTCACCGTGCGGGGCCTCGCCGCCCTTGGCGAGCCGCCCCGGATCACGACGGACCCCGACAGCGGCTTGCCCCTCCTTCGGCTCGGCCACCGCGTGAGCGCGGCCGACGTCGCTGACGCGCTCGATGAGCCGTGAGCGCGAGCCACCTGCTCGACGCCAACGCGCTGATCGCACTGGTGCTCGCCGACCACGAGCACCACGAGCGGGCGGGGGCCTGGATGGCGACCGTCGATCGCGTCGCTCTGTGTCCGATCGTCGAGGGCGCCCTGATCCGGTTCCTCATCCGCGTCGGCGAGAGCCACGCCACCGCGACGGCCGTCCTCAGGGAGCTGTACGCCTCGCCCCGCTGCGCGTTCTGGCCTGACTCGATCTCCCACACCTCCGCCGATCTCGGCCATGTCCTGGGCCACCGCCAGGTCACCGACGCCTACCTCACATCACTGGCCGCCGCCCATGACGCGCGACTGGCGACCTTCGATCGCGCCCTCGCCGGAACCTTCCCCAACCGGGTCGACCTGATCCCGTAGGCGATCCCCGCGCCGGCCACCCGGGCCGTCGGCCGACGCCGTCAGCGGGGCTGATCGCCGGCGGGAAGCAGGACGACCTTGCCGAGCTTCCCGCCCGCGCTGAAACGGTCGTAGGCGTCTGCGACCCGGTCGAGCGGGTAGGTGGCGGCGACGGGGACCGTGAGGACCCCGTCGCCGAGGAGCGGCATCACGCTGCGCTCGAGGGCGCGGGCGAGGAGGGCTTTCTCCTCGAGCGGGCGGGCGCGCAACGTGCTCGCGAGGATCCGCCCGCGCCGGTACATCAGCACGCCGAGGTTGAGAGTCGCCTCCGCCCCGGCGCCGATCCCGATCACGACGATCCGGCCCCACGGGGCGAGGGAAGCGACGTCGGCGGGCAGATTCGGAGCGCCGACGAGCTCGAGGATGACGTCGAAGGGACCGTGCGCGGAGAAGTCGTCGGGGGCGTGGACGGTCGCCCCGAGCTTGGCGACCGCGTCCCGGTGGTCGGGGTTGCGGACCGTGGCGTGCACCTCGGCCCGGAAGGCGGCGGCGAGCTGGACCGCCGCGGTGCCGACGCCGCCGGCGGCGCCGTGGATGAGCACCCGCTCCCCGGCCTGGAGCCCCGCCTGACCGCAGAGCGCGTCATAGGCGGTGCTGTAGGCCTCCGGGGCGCCGCCGGCGGCGACCCAGGCGAGTTGGCCGGGGACGGGCATCACGAGCCGCTCATGGATCGTCACGAGCTCGGCCTGGGCCCCGCCTCCCGTGATCGCACAGACCCGGTCGCCGGGCCCGAAGCGCGCGGCGCCCGGCCCGCACTCGAGCACCTCACCGGAGAACTCGAGCCCGGGAATGTCCGGCGGAAAGCCGGGCGGGGCAGGGTAGCGGCCCTGGCGCTGGGCCATGTCCGCCCCGTTGAGCCCGGCGGCCCGCACCTGCACGAGGATCTCACCGGCCCCGGGCCGAGGGTCGGGATGCTCGCTGACGGTGATCGAGTGGTCGGGATGGAGAGTGACGGCACGCATCGCGTGAGTGTGCTCGAGCTGGGGCTCAGCCGCGGCGTTCGAGCTGGGCCACGCACTCGACGTGCGGGGTCTGGGGGAACATGTCGACGGGACGGACCTTGGTCAGGGTGTAGCCGGCCTCCACGAGCTGAGCAGCATTCGGGGCGAGCGTCGTCGGGTTGCAGGAGACGTAGACGATGCGCCGCGGGGCGGTCTCGATGATCCGGCGGACGATCTTGGGGGACAGCCCCGCGCGCGGTGGGTCGACGACGAGTACGTCAGGACGGCCGGCCCGCTCGTTGAGGTCGCGGAGGACGAGGCGCACGTCCCCGGCGCTGAAGCGGGCGTTGTCGATCTCATTGGCGAGCGCCGCCGCGGCGGCGTCTTCCACCGCGGCGGGGATGATCTCCAGGCCCCAGACCTCGGCCGCCCGTGGGGCCATCATCAGCCCAATCGTGCCGATCCCGCAGTAGAGGTCATAGACCCGCTCAAAGCCGGTCAGCTGGGCGTACTCGATCGCGAGTCCGTAGAGGCGCTCGGCCATCTCGGTGTTCGTCTGAAAGAACGCCTCCGGGGAGATCGCCAGCTCGAGGCCGCCGAGTGCTTCGGGGAGCTTGGGCGAACCCTTGAGCAGGTCGGTGATCCCGCCCTGGGTCGTTTCGGCGAGCGCCTCCGTACGGGTCCACAGGAGCGTGTCCGCGGACGGGGTCGCCGCACACAGCTCGGCCCGGTCGAGCTGTCCCGGAGTCGTCGGGCCGGTGACGAGCCGCACCTGCAACTGTCCGCTTCGGCGCCCCTCCCGGATGACGAGGTTGCGCAGGAAGCCGGTGCCGCGGCGGCGGTCATAGGCGGCCAGGCCGCGGGCGCGACAGAAGTCGACGACCTCCTCCCGAGCCCGGTTGGAGGCCTCAGAGGCGAGCAGGCAGTCACGCACCTCGACGATCTCCTCCCATCGTCCGGGGGCGTGGAAGCCGCAGATGAGGCGCCCAGGACCGTCGCCCGGGGCGCCGGTCGGGTCATCGCCGAAGGAGTACTCGAGCTTGTTGCGGTAGCGCCAGGGCTCGAGCGCGGGCACGATCGGCTCGATCACGAACCCGTCGAGGCGGCCGATCCGGCGCAGCGCGTCCTCCACCTGTTCCTGTTTGATCGCCAGCTGACGCTCGTAGGGGAGGACCTGCCAGGGCGCCCCGGGGTGGTCGGCCACGGGGGCGACCCGGTCCGGGCTGGGCTCGAGCACCTCGACGGCCCGCGCCTCCGCGTAGGCCCGTTTGGCCTTCGTCACCTCCGCGAGCACGCGGTCGCCGGGCAGACCACCGGCGACGAACAGCACGTACCCGTCGCTGCGGGCGACCCCGGCGCCACCGTGGGCGAGTGAGTCGATGCGCAGCTCGAGACGCTCGCCGCGCTGGGGTCGAGTGGCACTGCGTGGCGGTTCCATGCGAGGCAGGGTAGAGCTGTCGAGCCGGTACTCTGGCCCGGTGCGTCTCACCCACTACCTGACCGGGGCGGAGCTGACGGGCACCGAGACCGCCGCGCTGCTGCGCCGGGCCCGGGAGCTGAAGGCGGCGCCGCTGCACTCGCGGGCCCTGGCGGGCGCGAGCGTCGCGCTCATCTTCGAGCGGCCGTCGACGCGGACGCGGGTGAGCTTTGAGGTTGGCGTCAGCGAGCTCGGCGGCCATCCGGTGATCCTCCGCGGGGAGGAGATGCAGCTGTCACGGGGCGAATCACTCCGCGACACCGCGCTCGTCCTCTCCCGCCACGTCGCGGCGATCGGAATCCGGACCGGCCCGGACGAGACCGTGGAGGAGCTCGCCGCCCACGCGAGCGTCCCGGTGATCAACCTGCTCACCCGCGACCACCACCCCTGTCAGGCGCTCGCGGACCTGCTCACTCTCGATGAGGAGTTCGGACACCTCGACGGGCTCAAGCTCGCCTACGTCGGGGACGGCAACAACGTCGCCCGGTCACTGGCGATCGTCGGTGCCCGGGTCGGGGTGACCGTCGCCGTCGCCGCGCCGCCCGGCCATCAGCTCGACCCCGTCGCCGGGGCGATCCTCACCGACGATCCCTATGAGGCCGTCGCCGGGGCCAACGCCGTCTACACGGACGTGTGGGTGTCGATGAACGACGCTCCCGAGACCGCCGCGGCCCGGCGGGAGGCGCTCGCCCCTTACCGCCTCGACGGCCGGCTGCTCGCCGCCGCGGCCCCCGGCGCGATCGCGCTGCACTGCCTGCCCGCTCACCCCGGCGAGGAGATCACCGAGGAGGTGCTCTACGGCGAGCGCCAGCGGATCTGGAATCAGGCCGAGAACCGCCGCCACGCCCAGAAGGCGCTGCTGGAACGGCTGATCAGCGGCCCGCCGGCGTGAGGTCGGCCTCAGCGGCCGGCACGGAGCCCGAAGCCGCGCAGCATCAGCAGCGCCCGCTCAGACAGCGTCCCCCGGGAGGGGAGGACACCCAGCTGGGTCGCCGCGTCGTAGAGGTCGAAGAAGGCGCGGACGCGCAGCAGCCGTCCCCGTTCGGTCTGGCAGTAGAAGACCATCGGTACGGCCAGGAACTTCTGGGTCGCCGGGAGCGCCTCGAGCGGACCGGTGTTCGTCGCCAGCAGCCGGGCGGGGGCGGCGATGAACCGCTCCGCCGACAGGCGGGCGCCCGAGCGTTCGAGGCGGGCGTCCGGGAACGCCGTCCACAGCCGCTGGGCGTGGCCGCCGAGGGCGGCCGGCCCGGTGAGCGGGGCGATCACGAGCGGATCCTCGTAGCTGACGTTCGCGGTGCAGATCGCGACGAACGCCGCCGGGTCCCGGGCCGACCACGCCTCCTCCCAGGCGTCGATCAGCTGATCGACGCTGAGCCGGCGCGGTTCCATCTCCGTGTCGCTCACCCGCGCGCCCTCGCGGCCGGCGAGCGCAGGTCGGCGAGGCCGGCGCGCGGGCTCGAAGCCCGGGCGTATCGGCGCTGGGGGATCCGCCCGGCGGAGCGGGCGAGGGCGCCCGCCTCCACCCCGAGTCGGATCGCCGCGGCCATCGCCACCGGGTCGTGGGCCCGGGAGATCGCCGAGGCACAGAGGACCGCGTCACAGCCGAGCTCGAGGGCGAGGGTCGCATCCGAGGCGGTGCCGACCCCGGCGTCGAGGATCACCGGAACCTCGGCCTGGTCGATGATCAGGGCGAGGTTGTACGGGTTGGTGATCCCCATCCCGCTGCCGATCGGGGCGCCGAGCGGCATCACCGCGGCACAGCCGACATCCGCGAGACGCCGGGCGAGGACAGGGTCGTCGCTCGTGTAGGGGAGGACGGTGAACCCGTCGGCGACGAGCGTCTCGGCGGCGGCGAGCAGTTCGACGGCGTCGGGCATCAGCGTGTGCTCGTCCCCGATCACCTCGAGCTTGATCCAGTCGGTTCCGAGCGCCTCCCGGGCGAGGCGGGCGGTGCTGAGCGCGTCCTGTGCCGTGAAACAGCCGGCGGTGTTGGGGAGCACGTCGACGCCGCAGCGCTCGAGGACATCGAGGATCGACCCGTGCGCGGCGGGATCGAGCCGGCGCAGAGCGACCGTGCACAGCTCGGTCCCGGCGGCGGTGAGCGCCTCGGCCATCACCTCATGGTTGTCAAAGCCGCCGCTCCCGAGGATGAGCCGGGATCCGAAGGTCCGGCCGGCGATGCGGAGGGGCGCAGGCGCGGGCACGTCAGCCTCCCTGCACGGCGACGAGGACCTCGACGCATGCGTCTGGGGCGAGCGGTGTCTCCCCCCAGACGGCGCGGGGCACGACCACGCCGTCGACGGCGACGGCGACCCCGCGACCATCGGCGCGGACTCCGAGGGTGCCGATCAGACCGGCGACGGTCGTCCCGACCGGAAGGTCCCGCGGCTCGCCGTTGAGGATGATCTCCATCAGCCCTCGACTCCCGGCCCTGCGGCGAGGGCCGCGGCGGTCTCCGCCGCTTCGGCGGCCCCGCCGGCGGGCGCGGCTGCGCTGACGCTCGCGCGCCCGGGCGTCGCAGCCTCGGCCCCCTCGGGCGGGGTCTCGCCGAGGATCGCTGCAACGACGATCGCCGCCGTCAGCGGAGTGAGCAGCACGCCGTGGCGGTGGTGGCCGGTCGCCCAGAGCAGCCGGTCGAGCACCGGAGAGGGACCGATGATCGGCAGGTTGTCGGCCGTTCCCGGCCGGATCCCGGCGTTGAGCTCGTCGATCCGCCACTCTGCCGCACCGGGCACGAGCTCGATCGCATCCGACAGCAGAGCGAAGATCGCTCCGGCGGTGATCGACGTATCGAACCCGCGTTCCTCGACGCTGGCTCCGAGGATGTAGCGGCCGTCCCCCCGGGGGACGAGGTAGCCCGGCTGCATCCGCAGGACCCGATCGATCAGCCCGGGCCCGGCCGGGTCACTGAGCGTGACGATCTGGCCCTTGACCGGCCGCAGGGCGACACGAGCGGTGGGGGGCAGGCCGGCGATCTGGCCCGACCACGGCCCGGCGGCGACGACGACCTGGCCGGCGGCGAGGCTCTCGCCGGTGTCGAGGCGGACACCGTGGACGGTCTCATGGGAGACGCTGAGGGCGGCGACCTCCACGGCGGTCCGCAGCTCGCCGCCGGCTCGGGTGAAGGCGCGCGTGAGAGCAACGGTGAGGGCGCGGGGGTCCACCGCGTGATCGTCGGGAATGTCGAGGGCGAGACGGAGGGTCGGGGCGAGCGCCGGCTCGAGCCGGCGCGCCTCGGAGGGGAGCAGCCGGGTGACGGGACGGCCGAGCCGCTCACGGAAGGCGAGGTCCCGGTCAAGCACCGCCGCCTCATCCCCGTCGCGAGCGAGGAACAGGGATCCGCAGCGCCGGAAGCCGACGCTGAGGCCCGTCTCGGACTCGAGCTCCCCGGTGAACGCCGGATACATGTCCGCGCTCGCGAGGCCGAGCGTGAGGAGCGCCGGTTCAGTCGGGGAGGCCTCACTGACCGGGGCGATCATGCCGGCGGCGACCCGTGAGGTCTGCCGCGCCGGCGCGGCGTCCCGCTCGAGCACGCAGACGCTGAGTCCGCGCTGGCGCAGGCGCCAACCGACGGCGAGGCCGATGACTCCGCCGCCGACGATCAGGACATCATGTGGGCTCGTCTCACTCATCGCCAGCTTCCGGCAAGGCTAGTGATCCCTCCGGGCCGACGGTGCCGCCCACCGGCCGGGAGGGAGTGGCACACTGGTCAGGTGCCTCTGCGCGCCCGCCTCTACCTCGTCACCGGCGCGATCTCCGACGACCGCCTCACCGCCGCCCTCGCCGGTGGCGTCGACATCGTGCAGCTACGGCTCAAGGACGCCGATGACGACGCGATCCTCGCCCAGGCCGCCCGGGTCCAGGCGGTCTGTCGCCGGTATCGAGTTCCGTTTCTGCTCAACGACCGTCCCGATCTCGCCCGCGCCGCCGGGGCCGACGGGGTCCATCTCGGCCAGGAGGACATGCCCGTCGCCGAGGCCCGGGCCCTGCTCGGTCCCGACGCGATCATCGGGCTGTCGACGCACACCCCGGCCCAGGTCGACGCCGCGGAGGCGCTGGCGATCGACTACTTCGCCGTCGGCCCGATCCACGCAACCCCGACCAAGCCGGGGCGCCCGGCCGTCGGAGAGGCGCTCATTCGCTATGCCGCGTCACGGGCGGTGACCCCGTTCTTCGCCATCGGCGGAATCGACACCTCGACGGTCATCGCCGCGCGGGCCGCGGGGGCACACGCGGTCGCGGTGGTGCGGGCGATCACCGACGCGTCCGACCCGACGGCGGCTGCAGCCGCGCTGAGAGCCGCACTGGAGGCCGGGGATGAGCCAGCGTAAGCGCAGGCCCGGCGGGCGCCGGGCGGGCGCCCCAACCGCCTCCCGATCCGCGAACCCGACGGCGATCCCGGCCCCGCCCGGGGGGCCCGGCCCCCGCATGCCATCCACGCCCGCGCCGGCGCGCCCGGCACCCCCCACCGCGCCAGGACACCCATCCCGCCCCCCCGTGCCGGTGGGGTCCCCGATCCCCCCCGTGCCCGCGGACGGGGACTGGGTCGCGCGCTATGCCGCCCGCGCGGAGGCGCGCAACGCCGAGGCGCGGGCGCGGATCGTCCCGCTCGGCAGGGGCGAGCAGCCCTGGCCGCTGCGGATCGCGATCGGCCTCGCGCTCGTCTTCTCCCTTGGCACCCTCGTGCTGATGGTCGCCGGGGTCAAGGTCGACCACCGCTCGCCGTCGGCGAGCTGGATCCTCTACGTCGTGGTGATGTTCGCCTGCGCGGTCGGGATGTGGAAGCACTGGTTCCAGGCGGTGCTCGCGTTCATGTGCCTGCTCGCGATCGCCCTCGTCATCCTCTCCGCCCTCCTGCTGCGCTTCTCCAATCTGCTCGGTCTGATCGTCCCGCTGGTGCTGATCACCCTCGGCGGAACCCTGTTCTGGAAGCTGGTCGGGGTCCTCGGGCGGATCCAGATGCCACAGCGACCGTCCCCCTCGGCCAAGGGCTGACCCGGCGGAGAGGGGCGGGCGACCGTCAACGGCCGCCCGCCTCAGACGCCGTAGGCGGCCGTCTTATAGGCTGGTCCCGTGTCTGACTCCACATACGACTGCATCGTGATCGGCTCTGGCCCGGGCGGTTACGTCACCGCGATCAGGGCCGCCCAGCTGGGATTCCGAACGGCCGTGGTCGAGAAGGACAAGATCGGCGGACGCTGTCTCAACTACGCATGTATTCCGGCCAAGGCGGTCCTGCGGGTCGCTGACGTCGCCGCGGAGATCGCCGAGGCCGCCGATTACGGGATCACCACCTCCGCGCCGACGATCGACTTCTCCGCGGTGATCGAGCGACGCAACCGCGTCGTCTCCACCCTCACCGGCGGCGTCTCAAGCCTGCTGAAGAAGAACGCCGTCGACGTGATCGAGGGTGTCGCCGCCCTCGCCCCTGGCCCGGCGGTCACCGTCGGTGGTCATGAGTACGCCGCGCGCGTGGTCATCCTCGCGACCGGATCGGTCAAGCGCCCGATCCCGGGAACGTCGTTCGGCGGCCGCGTGATCGGAACCGAGGAGGCGTGGGCGCTGCCAGAGTTGCCGCGCCGCCTGGCGGTGATCGGCTCGGGGGCCTCCGGGTCGGAGATCGCCTCCGCCTACGCCCGGCTCGGCTCCGAGGTGCAGCTGTTCGAGGCCCTCGACCGGGTCCTGCCGACCGAGGACGCAGACATCTCGCGGATCGCCGAGCGCGGCTTCAAGAAGCAGGGGATCGACGTTCACACCGGCGTGCTCGTCGCTGACGTCGCATCGGGGGAGACCTCCGTGAGCTTCCGCTACGGGGAGGCGACCGGGGAGGCCGACTGGGTCGTGATCGCCGCCGGGCGGGGCCCGGACGTCGACGCCCTCGGGCTCGAGGCCGCCGGGATCGCCCTCGACGATCGTGGTCTGATCCGCGTCGACGCGACGATGAAGACGAGCGTGCCCGGGATCTACGCGATCGGGGACATCGTTCCCGGCCCGGCGCTCGCTCACAAGGCCTCAGACGAGGGGATCATCGCGATCGAGGACGCCGCCGGGCTGGCGACGCACCCGATCAGCTACCAGGACGTTCCGCGGGCGACCTTCTGCACACCGAACGTCGCCAGCTTCGGCCTCACCGAGGCACAGGCCCGGGAGCAGGGCCATGACGTCGTCGTCGGCAAGGTCCCCTACGGGGCGGTCGGTGCCGGCACCGTCTACGGCGACCGCACCGGCCAGGTGAAGATCGTCGGGGACCGGACCTACGGTGAGCTGCTCGGGGCCCACATCGTCGGCGCCAAGGCGACCGACCTGATCCAGGAGCTCGTCAACACCAAGGCGCTCGAGGGCGGCTACCCCGAGGTGGCACGGATCGTCCACGGACACCCGACCATGTCCGAGGCGCTCGCTGAGGCGGCCCGGGCCGCGGACGGATGGCTGATCCACGGGTGAGCGGGACCGAGCCCGCGGGGCCCGAGCCCGTGGTCGACCCCGAGACCGCTCCGCTGCGGGGGATCCCGACCCTCCTCACCCCGAGCCGCCTCGAGCGGACCGTCGCCCGTCGCAGCGCGGAAATCCGGGCGACGGTCCCCGACGCGGACTACAGCCTGACCGTGCCCGCCGACGGACTCGTCGAAGCCGCCGCGGCGGAGGATGTTCCGGCGGTGGCGCTGCTGATCGCCGCGGTCGCCCGCGCCCTCACGCGGGTGCCGCGTCTCAACGCCGGCTATCGCGACGGCCGCGGGGAGCTGTACTCTCGCGTGAACCTCGGCGTGACCATCGCCGCTGAAGGGGTGTACGTGGTGCCGACCCTGTTCAACTGCGAGACAAAACCCGCGAACCTGATCGCCGCCGAACTGGCCGACTACCGGGCCCGCG
The DNA here is from genome assembly GCF_023330685.1 of Conexibacter sp. DBS9H8. GTDB lineage: Bacteria > Actinomycetota > Thermoleophilia > Solirubrobacterales > Solirubrobacteraceae > Palsa-465. The sequence continues at coordinate 610,880 of NZ_CP097128.1, read as the reverse complement.
CGCTCGCGGACCGGCTCGAGTCCGCGGAGCTGGCGGGGGGCACCTTCACCGTCGCCGACTTCGGTGCCGACGGTCTCACCGCCGGTACCCCGCTCGTCGTCGGCGGCCAGGCCGGGGCGCTCGGGATCGGCGCGATCCGGGCGGTGCCCGTCGTGCGCGACGGCGCCGTGGTCCCCGGTCACGAGATCACGCTCACCCTCGCGGTCGACCACCGGATCGTGCAGTCGTCCGATGCCGGCCGGTTTCTCGCCGCCGTGGCGGAGGAGGTGGCGGGCACATGAGCGAGCGCGACCTCGACACGCTCGCAGAGAGCTACGCGGCCGCGGGCCGGGAGGAGCTGCTCGCGCGGTTCCGCAACGCCTACGCCCACGCGCTCGGCACCCAGGGCGACCTCGTCAGCTTCGATGCCGAGCGGATCGAGGCGATGGTCGAGCGCTCAGCCGCGGAGGCTGACGGGCTGCAGTGGCGCCGCGCTCTCGCCGGCGTCGCCGCCCGAGACCTTGGGATCGACCTCGGCTCCGCCCTCACCCATCCGGCGGTGACCCGCGCCCACCAGTTGAGCGGCGCGCCGTCGTATGAGTCGGCTCTCGCCGCCCTCGCCGTCCCGATCCCAACGCCGATCAGCGCCCACGCGACGGTGACCGCACGGCCCGTCCCCGCTCCACTCACGCCAGCGCCGACGCCGACGCCGACGCCGACGCCGACGATCTCCGCTGAGCCTGCGTCGGCCCCGGCAGCCGCCGGTCCCGAGCCTGTGGTCTCCGTCGAGCTTGAGCCGACCGCCGTCGACGCCGGTCCCGAGCCTCTGATCCCCACCGATCCGGAGCCAGCCCCGAGCGTCGCGGCGCCCGCCCCCGCGCCCACGCCGGCCGACATGCCGGCGGCCGGACCACCCGCCGAGGCGAGCTCGACGCCGAAGTCCGCAGCGACTCCCCCATCCCCGACGATCGTCATCCCGTCCGCGATCCCCGCCCCCGCCGAGCCGGTCGCCGACAGCGCGCCCGAGTCGCGTGAGGAGGTCCTCTCCCATCGCGCCGACGACTTCGCCGCCGAGTTCATGGCCGGTACCGGCCCGTCCACCCCCAGCACGACCGAGGACGACCCCGAGCCGGCCGAGGACCCGTCAGCGGCCGTGCTGTGGGCTCGGGACACCACCGAGAACGAGGATGAGGTCGCCGCCCCCATGGGCGGCGACACCTTTGAGCACGAGGCCGTTCCGGTAGGAGGCGAGGCCGCGTTTGCGGCAGTCCACCTCGGAGGGGTGGCGAGCCTGCCGACCGCCGGGGAGGTCGACGTGCACCTCTCCGCCGACGGTCTCGACCTGCTCGAGGTGAGCGGAGAGATCCTCGGACGGCTCGGGTGGGCCGACATCTCCGCTCTCGAGGTGACCGTCCCACACGGACGGCGCCGCCGCAAGGGCGCCCCGCGGCTCGTCGTCCACACCGCCGGGGGCAGCGCTCGCTTTGAGGTGCCGGGGCTGTCCGGTGAGGAGCTCCAGGCCCAGGTCGCGCCCCTGATGGACCGCTACGGACACTGAGACGGCGGACCGTCCGGGGGCGCGAGCGCCTGCGGGTCGAGACCCAGACGGGCGGCGGCGATCTCGATCGCGACCGGGTTGGCGTCGATGAGGACGAAGTGGCGCCCGAGGGCGGCGGCGACCGCTCCGAGGGTGCCCGACCCGCTGAACGGGTCCAGGCACCACCCGCCCGGGCAGGAGGACGCCGCGACGATGCGCCGCAGCACCCCCTCGGGCTTCTGGGTCGGGTAGCCGGTCTTCTCCCGGCCGTTGGTCGGGACGATCGTGTGGAACCAGACGTCGGTCGGACGTTTGCCGCGCGCCGCCTTCTCCGGGGTGACGAGGCCTGGGGCCATGTAGGGCTCGCGCTCGACCGCGTCGGCGTCGAAGTGGTGCGCGCCGGGCGTGCGGACGTAGACGAGGATCGTGTCGTGCTTGGCCGGCCAGCGCCGTCGCGGCTTGGCGCCGTAGTCGTAGGCCCAGATCAGCTCGTTGAGGAACGCCTCACGGCCGAAGATCTCGTCGAGGAGCAACTTGCAGTAGTGCGCCTCGCGGTAGTCGATGTGGAAGTACAGGCTGCCGTGGGGGGCGAGCAGCTCCCGGCAGCGACGCAGGCGCGGCTCGAGGAAGCTGAGGTAGTCGCTGAAGCGATCCTCGTAGCTCAGCTGCGACAACAGCGTCGAGCGGTAGCGGCGGCCCCCGAAGCCGGTGCGCTCCCCCGCCGCGGCGCCGGCCTCGGGCGCCGACTCCACCGGACGCACCCTGATGCTCTGGCGGGCCTGGGCATGACCGGTGTTGAACGGCGGGTCGAGGTAGATGAGGTCGAACCCGCCGGACGGGAGGGCCGCCAGCGCCGGCAGGTTGTCACCCCACAGCAACCGGTCCTCCAACAGGGTCGCGAGATCGGCGCTGGCGATCGTTCTCACCGGTGGATACCCTGAGGGCAGTGACTCAAGGCCCACACCAGCCGGTGAGCTCGGAGACCCTCTATGAGCGACTGACGTCCTCCCGGTTCTTCGGCAAGATCGCCAAATACTCGATCGGCTCGGTGATCGCGCTCGGCACGAGCACGGTCGTCTTCGAGCTGCTGTTGCTCGTGGGGTCGAACAACACGACGATCGACTCGATCGCCGCGTTCGTAGCGGGCGCGGTGCCCAACTGGATCCTCAACCGTCGCTGGGCCTGGCAGCAGACCGGCGACATGGACGTGCTGCGGGAGATCGTCGGCTACACGATCGTGTCGGTGATCGCGCTCGCCGCCTCCTCGCTCGGAACCGGACTGATGCAGGATTACGTCCAGGGTCACGTCGCGGCCAACAGCGGGCTGCGGTCGCTGCTCGTCACCGGCGCCTACGTGCTTGTACAAGCGCTGCTCTTCGTCGTGAAGTTCGTGATCTACGACCGCTGGGTGTTCACCGGGGAGAGCCGGTTCCGGGCGGCGTGGCGGTCCCGGCGCCAGGTCCTGAAGGCAGCGCGGGCGAACCGCACCCCATAGCCGAGGTTGTTGCCCTTCTTCGTGCCCGTCGCGTGGGTGCCGCGGTCGCGCATCGTCGTCGGGACCTCGGTGAGGCGGAAACCGTTGAGGGCCGCAGAGATCTGGAGCTCTGAGGCCTGATACTGGCGCTGCTCGAGAGTGACCGCGGCGGTCACCTCCGCGCGCATCGCCCGCAGGCCGCAGGCCGGGTCGGTGATCCGGTGGCGGGTGAACAGGGTGAGGATCGCCCCGAACACGATCACCCCCAGGTGCCGGGTGAAGTCGGTCGTCAGCTCGGTCCCGAGCCGGCGTGACCCGGACACGAAGTCGGCCTGGCCGGCGAGGATCGGCGCGACGACCGCGGCGATCTCCGCGGTCTCATACTGGCCGTCGGCGTCGATCGTCGCGATGATCTGAGCGCCCCGGGCGCGAGCGAGCCAGTAGCCCAGGCGGAGCGCCGCCCCCTGTCCGCGATTGACCGGCACGTCACAGACGAGTGCGCCGGCGCCGCGCGCCTGGCCGGCCGTGTCGTCGCTGGCACCGTCGACGACGACGATCACCTCGAGGGCGAGCCCGGCCGCCTCCCGGGGCACCTCGGCCACCACCTCAGCCACGGTCGGCTCCTCATTGAAGGCGGGGATGACGACGGCAAGGGGCGCACCCGCGCCGGCCGGATGGGCAAGCAGGAACGCGCGGGCGGCGTCCCGTTCGGCCGGTTCGAGCCGGGCGAGCTCGCGCTCGAGCTCGAAGGGTTCGGGGGTCACGGTGCGCACGCGCCGCCGAGGTCGAGGTCCCGCCACTCGTCCCAGACACCCTGGACCCCGGTCCGAAAGTCATAGCGTGGCGTCCAGCCGAGGACGCGGGCGTGCCCGTTGTCGACGATCACCGCCGGCATCTCCCCGGCCTTGGCGGGACCGTGTCCGACGGGGAACTCCGCCCCGGTGATCGCCTTGACCTGCGCGACGACATCGAGCACCGACAGCGAGGTTCCCGACCCGATCACGACCGGCCCGGACCAGCGCTCGTCGGTAAGCGCGGCCGTCACCGCGGCAACGACGTCGAGGGAGTGGACGTAGTCCCGAACCTGGCTGCCGTCACCGTAGATCTCAAAGGACCGACCCAGGCGGATGCAACGCATCAGCCGGGCGACGATGCTGTCCTTTGCCTGCATGCCGGGCCCGTACACGTTCGTCAACCGGATCGCCGTGCAGCGCAGCCCGTACACCTCGGTGTAGGCCGACATCAGCATCTCCCCGGCCGCTTTGGTCGCACCGTAAGGGGTCATCGGGGCGAGTCGCTGGCCCTCGGTGATCTTCGGGGCGGTCATCGGCCCGGTCACCGCGTTCGTCGAGGCGAAGGCAAGCGCGCCCACCCCGGCTTCGCGGGCTCCCTCGAGGAGTCGGTGGGTGCCCGCGACGTTCGTCTGATAGGTGAGCTCAGGCTGCTCGATTGACTTGAGCACCGAGGTCACCGCCGCAAGGTGAACGACCCCGTCGATCGTGAGGTCCTCGAAGCACCGCTCGATCGTCGCCGGGTCGGCGATGTCACCGATGATCACGTCGACGCCCGGGTCAGGGTGGGCGACGAGGTCGACGACGCGAATGCGCGCGCCCGCCTCAGTGAGGGAGCGGACGACCTGGCGACCGATGAACCCGGACCCGCCGGTGACGAGGACGGTGCTGCCGGCCAGGTTCACGGCCGGTCCTGCCGTGACGCGGCCGGCTGGGGAACAAGCACTGAGATGGTCATGTGATGTCGGTTCCGATCACTCGCTCGGCGGACGTCAGCGGCCGCACGATCACCGCCCGGAGCGAAAGAGGATGGGGTGGGCCGCCCGGGGCGCGAGCGGGGGAGGATAGCCGACACCGTGGGGCACGCCGAAGTTGGACGCCGCCCAGCACGGTTCAGCGCGGCCGGGCGGTGACCTCCATGATGTCACCGGGGACGATGCGGACGGTCCGCTCAGCGGTCCCGGTGGCCGTGAGGAGGTGACGCAGCGGGCCGGCGGCGGGCAACCCGGCCCGACGCCAGCGGTCGGCGGCGAAACGAAGGCTGACGCGGCGACCGACCTTCTGATGGGTGATGACGGTGAACCCGGTGTCGCCGAGCAGCCGTGTGAGCGTGGCGCAGGAGAAGAAGTGGTAGTGGTCGGGGATGAGCTGGCGCCAGCGCCCGGGCGCGATCCGGAAGAAGACGCTGTCGACCGTCGGGGTCTCGATCATGAGCACCCCGTCCGGGGCGATCAGCTCGCGGACGACATCGAGACCCGCTCGCGGCGAATCGAGATGCTCGAGCACATGGAACATCGTCACTGCCCGGTACCCGCCGGGCGGGGCGCTGAGCCGGTCCAGTGCCGTGTTCTGCACGCGGAGGCCACGGGCGACCGCCTGCCCGGCGGTCGCCGGATCCGGCTCGACCCCCTCGGCGTCGAAGCGCTCGCCGGCGACAGCGAGGAAGTCCCCGAGCGCCGCCCCGACGTCAAGCAGCCGGCCACCGGAGACGTGGCGGAGGAGACGCTCGAGGCGCTCGCGCTGGGCCGCCTCCCGCAACGACGGGGCCTCGCCCTCCTCGACGCCGACGTCGACGATGCCGAGCGCGCGGATCCGGTCGGCGAGGGCGGCGGTCCGGGCCGGATCGGCCCCGGTGAAGGTGAAACCGCGGGAACGGACGGCGACGAACAGGTGGCCGCACTCGGCGCAGCGGACGAGCGGCCCGTCGAGGCGCGGTGAGCGGAGAAAGAGACGGGCCCGCGGGGAGCCGCAGACATCACAGCGTCCGAAGCGGCCGTCCACCCCGCGCACGGTAGCCGCTGAAGCCCGCGCGAGTTGGGCAGGTCACTGGCCCCCGCCGCCGGGGTTGCCGCCGGGGCGGTTGTCACCGCCGGGGTTGCCGCCGGGGTTGCCGCCGGGGCCGTGTCCCCCGTGCCGGTTGCCGCCGGGAGTGGGCCCACCGGTACCTGTCGAGCCGGCCGCGGGACCGGCGGGGTTGCCACCCGGCGTGGGCGTCACCGAGGTCACCGCGTGGGCGTGCCGCCCGTCGGCAGCGCCGGAATCGGGAGACACACCACCGTGCCGGCCCTGCGCCGCTGACGCCGCCGATCCGGGGGTGTCCCCGTGGCGCCTCGAGCCGGCGGCGGGCGATGGCCGCGGGCGGACCGGATGCGTCGCCGCTGCCGTCGGGGCCGCCGGGACGCGGGTCGGCGCAGGTGAAGCAGCCGGACTGGATGCGAAACCCGTGCTCAAAGCCGAGCCGGAGACGATGGAGCCCGTTCCGGAGGGCGAGGCGGTCGAGGTCGCAGACGGCGGCAGGGCCGCCCCCGCTCCGCCTGCAGGAGCGACCGGGGCAAGGCCGCGACGGGCGGCCGCACGCGGCGAGCCGACCCGTACACCACCACGAGCGTCGCCGCGGTGGTCACCGGCTGACCGGGGAGCGATCTCCGCGAACCGGACAACGGACCCGGTGGTGGAGTGGGCACTCCGCGCGAGCCGCCCGACACCGAGGGCGGTCGCGTTGGGAGCACCGCCCGCCCCGACCGCGCCACGGCCGGTGAGGCTGGCCGCGCTCGCAAGTGAACGCGGGGCCGCGGGCGAGCGGAGGTGTCCGTCACGGTGGGGGTAACCGAGCGGCCTCGACGAGCGGGCAGCGCCGATGAAATGGCTGAAGGGCAGGGCGCCAGTGGCGACGATCACCGCGGTCCCGGCGGTGCCGGCACTGACCGCCAGGGTGGCGAGCAACCCCTTGAGGACGCCGCCCTTGAGCGCGCCACCGAGCACGAGGCCGCCACCGGCGCTCCCGCCGCCGAGCAGCGCCGCCCCGAGCGCAACCTCCTTGAGCGCCAAGGACGGTGCGACGGGCAGCAGCAGGCGCAGGCGGCGGCGCTGGCGCTCAATTTGGGTCTGGAAATCCCGACAGCCGTCACAGTCGCGCAGATGCCGGCGCAGGTTGGCCCGCCGAAGCGCCGGCCCACGCGCGGTGGAGAGCAGTTCGCGAATCTCCTGACAGGGCGTCTCCCGTGCCGTGCGGTCGGCGATCAGGCTTGACCGGGCCTGGAAGACGAGCGCCTTGACCTTCTCGGAACGGACGCCGAGCACTCCGGCGATCTCGGTGTGGCTGAGCGCGTCGATCTCCGACAGGACGAGCGCGGCCCGCTGGTCCTGGGGCAGGGCGGCGATATCGGAGAGGAGCGCGCGCAGGTCCTCGCGCCGCTGTACCTCGGCGCTGAGGTTCTCCGTCGATACCTGGTCCACGTCATCGGTCGGCGAATCACGGCGGGCCCGCAGGATCGAGTAACAGCGGTTGCGGGCGATCGTGAACAGCCACGGCCGGACGCTGATCTCCTTGGAGGTGGAGACGAGCTCACGGTAGGCGGCCATGAAGGTGTGCTGAACGGCGTCCTCGGCCTCATGGGCGTCGCCGAGCAGGTGCCGGCAGAACGAGAGGATCGCGCGATGATGGCGGTCATAGAGGGCCTCAAATGCAGCCGTCTCCCCCTCCCGGATGAGGCTCACCAGACGGGCATCCGGACTCAGTCGCCGCACCGGCGGCGGCCCGACGACCACCGCCGCCGGGCGTGGGAGTGTCCCCGCTTCCATTCCGCCTCACCGCCTTCAGTCCCGAGTTCAGGTCGGCGGACGACCTGGCCACGCCCGCCTGAGACGTGTTATAGCGCCACGTTTCGGTCTGCGCCAGCGGGTTTGCGGCAGCTCCATGAGACTGTGTTACCGATTGTTGGTGGATCCGGGCGAGATAACCCGGGCTGGAACCCCAGCGACCGTCGTTCCGGGCGCCACGTCGGCGGTGACGACCGCCCCCGCGCCGATGATCGCGCCGGCGCCGATGCGCAGCGGTCGGCCCGGGGCGCCGTTGACGGTGACCGACCCGGTTCCGAGGAACGCGTGGTCGTCGATCCGGTTGGTGCCCGACAGGCAGGTGCCGGGAGAGAGCGTCGCGAACGCGCCGATCACCGTGTCGTGCATGACGGTGCAGCTGACGTTGATCTGGGTGTGGGCACCGACCTCGATGTCCGTGGTGATGACCGTCCGGGGGCAGATCACGACGCCGGCGCCGAGGCGGACATAGTCGGCGTCGATCTCGACCCCGGGGTGGACGAGCGGCGCGGCGCTGATCAGCCCGGTCGCCTCCGCGGCGGCGATGAGCGCCGCTCGCAGCCGCGAATCGCCGACGGCGGCGATCACCCCCGCCCCGGGATGACGCGCAGCCGCGACGGCGAGCGGCCAGACGGGGAGACCGTGCACCGTCTCATCCCCCGCGGCGCGGTCGTCGATGAAGCCGATCAGGTCGTGGGCGACCTCCGCCCAACACGCCCGGGAGGCCCACGCGGCGATCTCCCGCCCCGAACCCCCGGCCCCGTAGATCAGGAGGGGGTGACCCACCCGCCGCCCTCACCCTCGTGGTAGAGCCCATGTCCGCCGAGCAGGGTCACGACGGTCCGGGCGAGGATTTGCAGATCCAGCCACAGTGAGTGGTGCTCCACGTAGTAGATGTCGAGTTCGATCCGTTCTGGCCAGCTGAGCGCCGCGCGGCCGTTGACCTGCGCCCAGCCGGTCATCCCGGGCCGGACGTTCAGGCGGGTCCACTGGCGCGGCGTGTACTGGGTGACCTGTCCCGGCAGGGTCGGGCGGGGTCCGACGATCGACATCTCGCCCCGCACGACGTTCCACAGGTTGGGGATCTCGTCGAGGCTCGTGCGGCGTAGCCAACGTCCGATCCGGGTGATGCGCGCATCGTCGGGGAGAACGGCGTCACCCGCCCCGAAGGATTGGGCCCCGGCGACCATCGTGCGCAGCTTGAAGATCCGAAAGGGCTCGCCGTCCCGACCGGCGCGAACCTGGGTGAAGATCGGGTCACCCGGTGACCCGAGCCGGATCAGCAGGCACAGGACGGCGATCAGCGGAGCGGTGAGGACCGCTGCGGGAACCGCGAGGAGAAGATCGAATGTCCGTTTCACCGTGTACCTTCCGCCGGCTCCCAGCCGACGGTCTGCGTGCCGCGCATCCAGTCCCACAGCCCGACGGCGAGGGACGCGGTGGTGAACACGTAGTAGCGGGCCAGCAGCAGCAGTCTATTGGGCCACCGCGGGGCGAGCAGGGCGCCGAGGATCAGGGCGACCTGGAGCGCGAGCGCGATCTCGTAAACGAGGCCGGCTCCGGCTCCGACGGCGGCGAGGCTCGCGCCGAACAGGATGAGGTGCAGCAGCGGGGAGGTATAGCGCAGGGTCCGGTGAGAGAACACCATCAGGGCGTACAGGGGCGGATAGCCACGCGGGTCGAACATGCCGCCGAGGATCACGCTCGGCCACGTCTCCTGGCGCGCCATCCGCCGCTTGCGGGCGAACTCGCCCTCGATACTCGGCGCCATCTTCTCCGTCGCCCTGGCCGCCGGGACCGAGATCGCCCGCCAGCCCGCCTTGACGAGCCGGAACGGGAAGGAGATGTCGTGTCCCATCCGCGGGTCGAGGTGGAGGTAGGTGGCCGCCCGGGTCGCGTAGATGGCGCCGTTGCCGGCGGTGATCGACGCCAGCTCCGATTCGAGCCGGCGCAGGAACAGCTCATAGCGCCAGTAGATCCCCTCCTGGTTCGTGCCACCCGCCGGGTTGAGGAAGCTCACCTCACCGCAGGCGTAGCCGACGCGCGCATCCCTGAAGGCGTCGACAAGGGTCGCGAGCGCGTCCGGCTCCCACCGGGCGTTCGCGTCAGTGAAGGCGAGGATCTCCCCACCCGCGGCGCGCACCGCCGCGTTCTGGGCGGCGACCTTGCCCGAGCGGGGCAGCTCGAGCACGAGGTCGGCCCCCGCCGCCCGGGCCCGGTCGGCGGTGAGGTCGCGATCGGGGTCCGCACCCCCGTCGACGGCGACGATGATCTCGAGCCGGCCGGCGGGGAAGCGGCTCGCGCGGAGGTTGGCGACCCGACCGGTGATGACGTCCTGTTCGTGGTAGGCGGCGACGATCACCGACACCGGTGGCACGGGCCGGTCGGCCCCCAGCTCGGCGTCCACCTCGACAGCGCCCCCGGCCGGGCTGCCGCCCCCCGCGCGGCGGGCATCGGCCCGAGCCACCCCGAGGTGAGCGAGCAGGGCAAGGAGGAGCCCGTAACCGACCTGGGTGTAGACCAGCAGGGCGAGGGCGAGCCAGACGACGATGACGGCCACCGTCACCCCAACACCGTTCGGTAGACGTCGACGGTCGCCTCGGCAGCCGCCGCCCATGAGAACGGGCCCGTCGCGAGCGCGGCCGCGCGGGCGCCGAGGGCCGCACGGGCGCCGGGGTCGTCGATCAGCTCCTGCAGGCCCGCCGCGAGCGCGGCCGGGTCAGCCGGAGGAACCCCGCGCACGCCGCCGGCGGCGATCAGCTCGGTGAAGCTGCCGAGGGCGGAGGCGACGACCGGCTTGGCGGCCGCCATCGCGGTTGCGAGCACCGCGGAAGAGCTGAACTGACCGGCCGGGAGGTACGGCACAACGAGGACGTCGGCGGCCTGGAGGAGGGCCCGCTCCTCCAGGCCGTCGACATAGCGGGGGACGAACTGGACCCCGGCGGGGGCACCGGCGATCTCCTCGGCGATGTCATACATCGGCCGTCCGACGACCCACAGGTCGGCCCCGTGCACCTGTCGCCAGGCCGCCAGCAACGCCTCGAGGCCCTTGTAAGGGCGGATCAGTCCGTAGAGGAGCACGACCGGCCGGCCGCTCGGCACGAGTTCGGGAGGGAGCTCCGGCGCGCCAGACGCGGCCTCGGTCTCCGTCGGGGCGGGAGCGCCGGCGGAGCGGGGAGCGGGAGCGCCTGGCGCATCGACCGCAGCCGGACCGGGGGCGCCGGGGGCGGGCGCTGCGCTCATGCCGATCGGGACGACGTGGACGCGACCGGGTGCCAGGCCCGGCACCCGGAGCAGGAGCTGCTCGCGGGCAAAGCCGGAGTGGACGATGATCGCCCCGACCCGACGCAACGCCGCAGCGGGGATCCACTGGTCGGGACGCCCTCGGGTGAACGGGTCATGCAGGGTGAGGACGAGCGGGCGGCGGGGGAGGAGAGCGAGGTCGAGCGCCGGCAGAGTGAGCCACTGGACGTGGCAGAGGTCGCCGGCGGCATGCCGGCGGTAGGAGACGAGGCCGGGAAGGTGGGCGGCGAGCTTGTGGACCCGGCGGCGGCGTGGGTGCGCGCCCGACACCGCCCGGCGGTAGAAGACGACCTTCCGGTCGTACCCGTCGGGAGCGGGCACGGGCCCGTACACGAACGGGCCCGTGAGCAGCCGGACCGACACGCCGGTGCGAGCGAGCGCCCGCGCGAGCTCGTGGTCGTAGCTGGGCAGATAGGCGGGCGGATCGAGCAGATCGACGCGCATCGACGTCACGGCCTCCGGTCGGCTCGGAGGTCAGCGGGACGGAGCCGCCGGGCGATCCCCGACCGCACGGGGCGGACGCGGTTGGATTGGCGCAGGCCGATCTGCTCCTCGACCCCGAGCAGGCACTGAACGGCGAGGAAGGCGAGCCGGTCAGCCCAGGGCAGGCGCGCCGTCGGGCCGCTGGCACGGTGTGGCCGGTCCGGGAGGCCCGGGCCGCCGCGCAGTCGGGAGCGGACGAGCCGGACGAGCCGGTGCAGGGCGGGATCGGGGTGGTAGCCGGGCCAGCGGGTTTCCAGCCAGGCCGACCCGGCCGCATAAGCGCGCCACTGGCGGCGCAGGTCAGACAGCCGTTCCCGGTAGCGGTGGCCGACGACCGCCCCCGGGCAGTAGCCGAGGGTCCACCCGGCCTCCTGCAGGCGCCAGCAGAAGTCGGTGTCCTCAGCGGCGCGGACCCCCTCACAGAAGCCGCCGACGGTGAGGAAGGCACGGCGGCGGACGAGCAGGTTCGCGCTCGCCGCGCGCGGTCGGTAGTAGTGGCTCAGGTGGGCCCGCTGGCTGAGGAAGTTCGCGTGAGCGCCGTAGCGAGCGGCGAGCGTGTCGACCGTCACGACCCCGGCGAGCTCGCCGGCGACCGCGCCGATCCGGGACGGGATCGGCGCGGCGAAGAACCGGGCGAGCAGGTCGGCGGGGGGCCGGGTGTCGGCGTCAAGGAAGAGGATCCAGTCGTTGTGGGCGGCGCGGGCACCGACGTTCCGGGCGTGAGCGGGCGAGCGCTCCCCTGCGGCGGCGATCACGCGCACGCCCGCAGGCGCCTCGGTGACGATCCCGCAGTTGTCGGCGAGAATCCGCTCGTCTCCGGCCTCGACGTCAAGTCCATCGAGCAGCGCGAGCGCGGCGGCAGCCGCCGCCCCCTCCCCCGCGAAGGGAACGACGACCGACACGGCCGGGCGCGCCGGCAGGCTCTCGAGCGTGGGGGGCTCGGCCGGGCTCATCGGCGAAGGCGGGCGAGGAGACGGCGGCCCCCGGCGAGCTCGACGGGAGTGAAGAAGCGACTGAGCGCGAGGACGGGGAGGATCAACACGAACGCCACGGCACGGAGGAGCAGCCCGGCCGGACCGGTGGCCGGCAGGGTGAGGCTGCCGGCGACGGCAAGGGCGGAGCAGACAAGGACGGACTGGGCGAGCCGGCGCCACTCGAAGGCGACCGGGAAGACCCGGCGCAGGAGCGCATACATCACCGCGAGCATCGCCAGGTACGCGCCGCAGAGGGCGATACCCGCCCCGGCGATCCCGAGCACCGGGACGAGCACGACGAGCAGGCCGAGGTTGACGAGCACCCCGGCGGCGGCGGCGAGCGCGTTGCGCCGGGTCACCTGCGCCCGGCCGGCGATGACGAGGAAGATCACCCACAGTCCGTAGAGAGCCCAGCCGAGCGACAGCCACGGAACCGCGGTGTAGGCGGCCAGGTAGCCCGGGTGGGGAGCGAGGAAGGCGATGATGTAGCGCGCCTCGAGAGTGAGGCCACAGACGATCGTGCCGGTGACGAGGACGTAGTAGGTGGCGACGAGACCGTACAGGCGGGCGGCGTCCCCGTCATCGGCGACCGAGTAGGCGAGCGGCGGCCAGGCGTACTGGAAGGCGGTGACGACGAACACGATCGCCCCGGCGACCTTGACGGCAATCGCGTATCGCCCCGCCGCCGCGATCCCCTGCTGGTGAACGAGGTACTGGCGATCCACGACGCTGAGAGCGTAAACGGACGCCTCTGCCGGGACGGTCGGCAGTCCGAACCGGAACAGGGTGCGCAAGGACTCGACGCCCGGCACCGGCCGGCGCGGCCATAGCCGTCCCCGCTCGCTCCACCACAGGCCGAGGAGCACGAGCGTCGAGATCCCGTAGTTGCCGAGCAACAGGCCCTCATAGCCGCGGTGGAGGACGAGGACGAGCAGGACGGAGGCGGCGATCGTCCCGACCACGTTGACGAGCGTCACCGTCGCGTAGGCGCGGAGGCGCTCGTCAACACGCAGCAGGGCCTGGCCGAGCTCGAGGTTGGTGAACGCCCAGATCCCGAGTACGGCGACGCGGTACGGGCCCGCCGCCGGCACGGACGTGATCAGGCGGGCGAGCGGGTCGGCGGGGATGATCAGAACCGTGCAGGCGGCGGTCGTGGTGAGCAGCAGGAACCCGACGGCGCGCCGGGCGAGCGCGGCCCGGCGATCAGGGTCGGCGTCGCTGTAGTGAAAGCGCAGGAACGCCTCGATGATCCCGAGGCGCACGACGATCGAGACGAGGATCACGAAGGTCATCAGGGTCTCGGCGATCCCGTAGCCGCCAGGGTCGATCCGGCCCGTGTAGACCGGGATCAGGACGATCCCGAACAGCTTGCCGACGATGTTGGCGACCTGGTAGGCGCCGAGGGAGCTCGCCAGCCGCTTGAGATAGCCGCCCATGGCCGAGGGAGAGTAAATGGTCATCGCGGACCCGCGAACGTCGCACACCGCGCTACGTCACCCGGGTGGGAACCGTGAGCCACCCTGAGATGCGCACCCATTGCCGGAGCCCCCGCAGAGCGTGGGGCAGCGGCAGCCCGCCGACCGCGCCGCCTCAGCGCAGCACGACCTGCCAGACGCGGGCGAGCAGCTCCTGGGAGTCGACGCTGCGGATCAGACTGAGGCCGAAGTTCGGCAGGCCCGCCTCCACGACCGTGCCGGCTCCGAGGTGGAAGCCGATCACCGCCGGTGCGCTCGGGGCGACGCCGGCGAGGGCGGACACGCGGCCGCCGGGGGGCTCGAGGGCCTGGTAGGTCGAGAACGGGAACACCGCCGCGGTCGAGAAGATCCCGAGGCCGTCCGTGAACGGGGTGATCAGCGCGCCCGCCGTCGCCGACAGCGCCCCGTGGCGCACGCCGAACGGGTCGGCGGCGAGACCGCGGGCCGGACCGGCCGCCGGACCCGACTGTCCGTCGACGAGTGCGGCGGTCTGGGTCAGAGAGTGCACCGCGGCGTTGAAGACGGCACCGCCACCGCGGACGAAGGCGCCCAGGCGCCCGGCGAGCTGGGTCGGCAACCAGGTGAAGGCGCCGTCAAGGAGGACGCCGTGGCGGCCCCTCAGGGTCGGTCCGACCCCCTCGGCGAGGGCGACGTCGGTCGTCAGGTCATAGACGCGGTGCGCGGCGTCGAGGCTCGACAGGAGCGCCGCCTCATCCGCGAGCCCGGCGGGGAGGCCGTTGACGAGCGGCCGCTCGAGGCTCACCTGGGCGCCGTCCGCGAGCGTGTCGATGAGACCGCCGGCGTTGTCGTCGATCGGGTTCGCCCCCTGCCAGCTGAGGGCGGGGAGAACGACAAGCACCGGGGCGCTCGCCGCCGCACCGGTTCCGGAGGCGACGAGCGGCACGCTCGTCGCCTGCCTCCCCGCGGTGACGGTGAGCGTGTAGAGGCCGAGGCGCGGCAGGCGCACGTGCATCGTCGCCGCTCCCGGGTTCGTTCCGCGGAAGATGACGGCGGCAGCGCCGGCGCGGCGCAGCAACCACCGGTAGGGTGCGCCGCCGGAGTTGACGTCGACGGCGGCGAGCGCTCCGGCGGCCACCGGTTCGAGCGGCGGCGTGGCGCTGAGGTAGCTGACGTTGACCCCGGCCCCGGGGGTGCTGCCGGGCGCCGGGTCGGTGACGGGCGGAAACTGCCCGGTGGTGCAGGAGGCGTCGGTCACCGCGGCTCCGAGCAGGTAGCTGCCCGCCGGGGCGGGACGCCCGTTGATGAGACCGTTCCAGACAGCCGGCAGCCGCGGGTTGACCCCGAAGCTCTGGACGAGTTGGAGCGGGTGGGATCCGTTCGCGCCAGCGCGGTAGACGAGGATCCGGACCCCGAGGTCGTGGCGGGTGTCGAGGTGGACGGTGGCCGTCGCCCGGCCGGGCGTGAAGGTCGGGGTACTGCCGGGCGGACCGGTGAGGGCACCGCGCCCGGAAACCGTCACGGCGGTCACCTGCGGACGGGGCCGGCCGTACTGGACGCGGACGGAGGCGCCGGTGACCGGCACGGTCCGGTCCTGGTGGGCGAGGGAGACGAGGAAGGTGTAGACACCCGCCGGCGCGCGCGCCCCGTCCGCGAGCCGTCCGTCCCAGGTGAAGAAGGCGTAGCGGTCAAAGCCGGCACGGATGTAGCGGCCCGAGCCGCCCATCGTCGCCACGACCTGCCCCTCCCCGTTGAGCACCTGCACGGTGACGACGTCGGAGTGCGTCTGGAGGTAGAAGCCCAGCCGGGTGTGACGGAAGCTCACCCGCTTGCCCGCCGCGTCGGCGCAGACCCCGGCGGCGACCGGATTGATCACGGCCGGATCCGCCCGCGGGTTGCCGTTGATGAGCGGATTCTGGACCTTGAGGTGCTGGGTGAGGTAGAAGGCACCGACCGTCGCGAGGACGAGCAGGCCGAACAGGGTCGCGGGGACCCGCGGCGACAGCCGGTCGGGGAGCTTCACACCTCCACCAGCCCGGCGTTGGCGACGTCATGGTCGTGGAAGGCCGCGATTCCGCGCGGATCCGCCGCACACAGCACGAGGCGGATCGACCCGCGGTGGCAGACGACGAGGGCGGGGCCGGAACCGGCCCGGCGGATGTCGTCGAGGGCGGCGAGCACCCGTTGCTGATGCTCCCCAAGCGACTCCCCGCCGGGGAAACGGAAGTCCGGGTCGGCCGCCAGCCAGGCGGCATAGCGCTGTGGCGCCTCAACGGCAACCTCCCTGAACCGGCGGCCCTCCCACTCCCCCCGGTTCCCCTCCCGCAACCGTGGCTCGAGGACCGGATGCAGGCCGATGTGGGCGCTGACGATCTCCGCCGTCTCCCGGGCCCGCGCAAGATCCGAGCACCACAGCGACGCAAAGCGCCGGTCGGGGTCGGCGGCGAGCCGCCGGCCGAGCGCGTCAGCCTGAGCACGGCCACGGTCGTTCAGCGGCGTGTCGCGGAAGCCCTGGAAGCGGTCACCCGCCCGGTTGTCGGCGGTCTCCCCGTGCCGGGCGAGCCACAGCCGGGCCGGGGCTCGCCCGGAGCTCAACGCCGTCACCGCACCGTCTCCTCTCCTGCGCCGGCCCGACGGTCGGGTCAGCCGGTGGTGGTCGTGTTCGCAACGGCGGCGAGATCGCTGCCGACGGTGATGATCACCTTGGCCGGGCAGGTCCCCGGCTGCCCGCCTGCGGCGGGGGTCGCACAGCTCGTGATCGTCGCCTGACTCGCCGGGGTGAGCGTGGTGACGGTGACGCCGCTGGCGCGGGTGAGTGCGGCGGCGACTTGGGCCGCAGCGGCCCGGGCGCCGGGCAGGTAGGCGACGGTCGTCGTCGCCGCCGTCTGGATCGCCGCGTTGGTGATCGCCGTCGCGGGCACGGTGTACCCGGCGGCACTGAGCTTCTGACCGACCGCGGCGGCGAGGCCGTTGACAGCGGTGCCGTTGAGAACCGAGACGGTGATCGTCGCCGGGCTGATCTGCGCCGTCGACGCGGCGTGATGGTGCGCCGGCGCAGCCGCGGGGGTACTGGCAGACGCCGAACGGGCCGTCCGCGGGCTGCCGGTGAGCGCGAGCAGGAGAACGACGAGGACGACGGCGGCCGCGGCCCCGCCGACGGTGAGGGCGACGCGGCTCGGCCCGCGGCGGAGCGGGATCTCATCAAAGGGGGGCAGCAGACGCCGGTCCCCAGCGACGGGCGGGAGCTCGTCGTGAAAGTCGACGCGGGCGGGGGCGGGCGAGCCGGTGCGACGGCCGGAGCGACCGTTGCTCGCCGCGGCGGTGGACGCGGGAACGAACAGCGTGTCGTCGCGGGCGGGAACGGCGTCGGCCCCGACGAACTCCGGGGCGGACGGCGCAGCAGCGGGCGGCATGGCGGCATCAGCCCCGGCGGTGGCCTGGCGGCGCCCAGCGGACCCCATCGGGGAGGGCACGACCGGGATCGCGCCGACGGCGTCCTGGACGCTGACCGGCCGGGCCGGGGCCACCGGATCGGACTCAACCGGGCGGGGACGCAACGCCGGGGAGGCGATCAGCTTCGTCGCCGATCCGAGCGCAGGTGCGCCCGACCCGGCCGGCGAGCCGAGCAGCACACCGCGGGGCGGGGCGGCGGCGGACGCGGTCGCCTCCGCGCTCACACGCGCAACCGTCGAGCCGATCATCTGGGCGGCGACGCGGGGAGCGGGCACGACTCCGGGCCGCGGACCCGGCCCGGCGCTGACGGGGCCCCGGGCGGACGCGGCGGCGATCGTCTCACCGACGCGCGTCTCGAGTTCAGCGAGGCGGTCGTCGGCGTCCTCGAGCTCCTCCCGGAGGATCCGGCTCTCGCGGGCGCCGGCGAAGTAGAGGACGACCAGGAGGGCGACGGCGATCAGCGAGCCGAAGCCGATATCGGTCCCCGCCGAATGGAGGTACTTGGTCAGGGAGAGGGCAAACGGGATCGACATCGGCGAGCGAGTCTACGGGGAGGGCGCGACCGAGCCGGGGACGGCCGCGGCGCGGAGCGTATCGAGCCGGGAGACGTGGGCGGCAAGGGCGGCGGCGTCCCCCTCGAGCACGAGCAGGTTGACGGTGTCGAAGATCGCCTCGACGGTCGCCGGGTCGAGGGGGTGGCGGTCGGCGCGGAGGATCTTCTGCGCCGCGGTCGGCTGCGGCGTCTCATAGACGTTGAAGAGCTCCTCGTCGTACTTCTCGCCCGGCCGGGCGCCGACGATCTCGATCGCGATGTCGCGACCCGGCTCGAACCCGGAGAGGCGGATCATCGTCTCCGCGAGCTCGAGGATGCGGACGGGCTCCCCCATCTCGAGGACGAACACGTCGGCCGGTCCGGGCTCGTCCCGTCGCAGCTCGACGTCGGACCCCGGCGCGGCGGCGACCGGCGCGGTCCCCGGCCCGGCGATCCCGGCGAACGGCGCCCCGGCGCGCATCGAGCCGGCGCGGATGACGAGCTGGACGGCCTCGGGGATCGTCATGAAATAGCGCTGCATCCGCGGATCGGTGACGGTGACCGGACCACCGGCGGCGATCTGGCGGCGGAAGATCGGCACGACCGAGCCGGAGGAGCCGAGCACGTTTCCGAACCGGACCGACGCGTAGTGCGTCGCCGGAAAGCGGACCGCCGCGGCCTCGACCGCCCACTCAGCCAGCGCCTTGGAGGCGCCCATCACCGTCGCCGGCTTGACCGCCTTGTCGGTCGAGATGAGGACGAATGTCTCAACGTCGAACTCGCCGGCGGCGACCGTCATCAGCCGGGTCGCGAGCGCGTTGTTGCGGACCGCCTCAACCGGGTTGAGCTCCATCATCGCGACGTGCTTGTAGGCGGCGGCGTGAAAGATCACCGCGGGCCGGTGCTCGGCGAGCACCTCACGCATCCGCTCCTCCTCCTTGCAGTCGGCCAGCACGGGGACACACACGTTGACGTGACGTTCCTCCTCCAGCTCACGGGCGATCTGGAACAGGTTGTCCTCGGCGTGGTCGACGAGGATCAGGCGGCTCGGGTTGACGAGGCTGATCTGGCGACACAGCTCGGAGCCGATCGATCCGCCCGCGCCGGTCACCATCACGACCTTGCCAGCGAGGTAGCGACCGACCCGCTCAACGTTCATCACCACCGATTCGCGGCCGAGGATGTCCTCGACCTGCACCTCACGGAGCTGACGCGCATACCCGCCGCGCCCGGGCGCGTGCTGGAGCAGCTCGAACACGGTCGGCAGGGTGCGGACGGGGATCCCCCGCCGGCGGCAGGCGGTGACGACGTTGGCCCGCACCTGCCCGGGCGCGGACGGGATCGCGATGATCACCTCATCCGGCTCGACGTCGTCGAGGACACGGGCGAGCTCGGTCGGTTCGGTGCGGCCGAGCACCCGCAGCCCGTGCTCGTCCTTGAACCGCTGCTTGCGCGGGTCGTCGTCGATGAACCCGATCGGGCGCAGCCGCAGCTCCGGATTGCGGGCCAGCTCGCGCACGACGAGGTGACCGCCGTCACCGGCGCCGACGATCAGCACCTCCCGTGCCCCCTTGACCGAGCGGATCCCGCCGACCCGGCCCTCCCGGACGAGGTGGACGCCGAACCGCACCCCGATCAGCAGCACGAGGGTGATCAGCAGGAACAGGGCGATCACCGACAGGGGCAGCTCGACGGGGGAGCTGAAGAGACCGTGCTCCGGCACGTACGCGACCGGCCGGAAGATGTCGACGCCGCCGACGACGAGCAGCACCCCGACGACGGTCGCCTTGACGACCGCCTCATAGTCGCGCTGGGTGATGTAACTCCAGCCACGCTCATAGGCCGAGAACCCGGCGAGGACGACGAGCAGGAGCGGAACGACCCACCAGATCGTGTCCGCGAGCAGATGGCCGTAGCGAGCGAACTGCCCGTGCAGGTGCCCGTCGAAGCGCAGCTCGAAGGCGATGAGGTAACTGAAGGCGACCAGCAGCCCGTCCGCGACAAGCTGAGGGAGCGAGTGGCGGTGGACGGGGAGGGCACCGGGGCGAATCCGCCAGCGCATGCGCCGCGATTTTAGTCTCCGCCCCCCTTTGCGGGGATTAAACGCCGTGTGAGAACTCGGTTGGGAGAACGGCGCTAATGGTTGAGATGGAAGAACTCACCGGTCGGGTGCCCGGCGGTCTCCAGGTAGTAGGCGTCGTTGAGCACCCGACAGCGGGAGACCGCCGCCCCATGCTCGTTGTAGGTGTGCATCACCCAGCCATTGAAGAGGCCGGTGAACAGCACGACCGGGCCGCCCATGTGGATCTGACGGACGGGGATGTAGCCGACCTGGGCGGTGTTGAGGTGCGTGTCCCAGGCGAGGATCGACGCGGCGCCGACATCGACGGTCGGAACCCCGCAGGAGCGGACGAACGCCGCCCCGCCGGCCCGGGCGATCGTCCGGTCGAGCATGTAGATGCTGTGGGTCCGCGCACGCTGACCGACGATGTCGACGTGCTCCCAGTCCCAGGCGCTCTTGGCGTAGGGGGCCATGAAGCCGACCAGGACGAGCGCGAGCACCCCCGCGCCGAGCCGGGCCGGGAGCCGGCCGCCGCCACCGCTCACAGCACCGCGGCCCCATAGGGCGGCGGTGCTGCCAAAGGCGATCCGCGCGAGCCAACCGACGCCGATGCCGCCGAGGACGATCGTGAAGGCGCCCGCCTCGAACATGTAACGGGCGACCCCGGGGAAACCGTTGGAGAGGACGAACCACTCCTCGACCCCCATCCAGATGATCGCCACGGCCCCGACCCCGGCGACCCACCAGTCCCGGCGCAGAAGCGACCACAGGAAGGTGACCGCGGCGGAGACGAGCACCGGCCAGTAGGTGAGGTCGAAGAAGCGCGTGAGCGTGCCGGTGAACTTGTTCGAGTGCAGCTCGCGGACCGAGTGCTGGGCGAGGCGGCCGGCGATGTCCCAGTAGGCGCCGGTGATCACCGGGATCCCGAACCACAGGAACGGGGTGATGATGAGGGCGGCGATCAGCCAGCGGCGGATCCCCGGCACCGGCACCTTGAACCAGCACCACAGCCAGTAGAGGCCCATCAGCGCCCACACCTCGGGCCGGCCGAGCCCGGCGATGAACAGGCAGAACAGGGTGAGGCGCCAGCGCCGCGACAGCAGCGCGTCGAAGCCGAGCAGGACGAAGCTGACGAGCATCGGGTCTGACTGGCTGGAGAGGATGTAGTGCCAGTACTGGACGATCATCACGATCCCGATCCCGGCGAACAGGGCGGCGATGAGCGCCGGCCAGATCGGCTCGTCCTCACGCCGGACGAGCCGGTAGGCGATCCGCCCGCCGGTGACCGGGCCGACGATCGCGAAGCTGAGCGCGGTGATCCGCCACAGCCACCACGAGTAGTGGCCGAAGATCGAGTAGGGCAGGGTGAAGATGAAGGTGACGGGCTTCCAGGAGGGCGCTCCGTGCAGGTTGAGATGACCCCGCAGCGCCTGGTAGCCCCAGTCGAGCCAGCCGTAGGGGTCATAACCGGGGCTCGTCTGGGCCCAGCGGAGAATGAGATAGGAGAGGAGCGGCAGCGCGATCCACGCCCACACCCACGGGTTGTTGACCGCGCGGCGGAGAACGCCGCGGGCCGAGTCGGTGTCGGGAGCCGCGAGGGCGGCGGAGTGGGAGCTGGTGAGGGACATCGCGAACGCGGGTCGGGTCAGCGCCAGGGCTCTCGAGCGGGCGCGGCGAGCAGGTCGGTGAGTAAAGCAGGATCGCGACGGACCCGGTCAGCCCCGGACCCGGCACCGCGCGGTCGCTTAACGAGATCCACATCCGCAGGGTCGGTGAGGCGGCGCAGCCGACCCTGGGCGATCAGCTCGGCGTCGACGGCGCCGAGCCGGCCCTCGAACACGGTGTAGACGGGGGTGCCGAGGGCGACCGCCTCCCGGTTCATCGTCCCGCCGGCGGAGATGACGAGATCGGCGTAGGCGATCAGCGACTGGGCGTCGATCGCGGCGGCCGGGATGATGTACCCGCCCGCGGCGGCCAGCTCCTCGCGCTGGGCGTCGGTGCGGGGCAGGACGACGGTCTGGGCGCCCTGGAGGCGGGCGAGCACGGCGGCGAACGTGTCGTTCTCGAAGCGGTGGTAGAGGCTGACCGCCGGCGGGGTGCGGACGACCGCGATCGGCGCGGCCGCATCGAGGCCGAGCCGGGTGAGGACGGCCGGGTCGGGCTGGAAGTCGGCGAGGTAGTACTCCTCCTTCAGCCCCGGGTAGGTGATCCGCTTGTGCGCCGCCCCGTACCGGCGCAGGCGGGCGGGCGGGATCACCTCGGGCACGACGACGGCCTGGGCGAGACGGCAGTTGACGGTGTGCTGCACGGTCGCCCACTCATAGTCGAACGTCGTCGTGCACGGGATCGACAGCCGGCGGGCGGCGACGGTGATGTCGTTGGAGCCGTGTCCGATCGCGAGGTCGAAGCGGCGGCCGCGGGCATAGCGGACGAGCGCCCGCGACCGGTCGAGCAGCCCAGCCGCCTTGGCGGTGAGCGCCCCGCCGCGGTGGGCACCGATCGCCGTGTGGGCGACGCCGAGGCGCTCACACAGCCCGAGGGTCTGGGCGAAATCACGCGCGGTCACCTCGACCTCATGCCCGGCCGCCTCGAGGCGGCCGATGACGGGCGCGAGTACGAGCACGTGCGGGGAGTTGGTGAGATCGACCCAGACGCGCACGCGACCGCCCCGAGGTCAGGCGCCGCCCGGGCCGGCGGCTACGGCCGCGGCGGGGTCCGGGTTCTCGACGCCGGCGGGGGTGGCGCGGCTGCCGGCTGTGGGCTCGGCAGCCGCGGCGAGCGCGGTCACCACCTCCTGAGCCTGGGCGGCCGACAGCACCGGGCTGATCGGAAGGGCGAGGTTGTGCGCGGCGAGCCAGTCGGTGACCGGCAGCTCGAGGCCGGCGGGAACGTAGGGGGCCATCGCGGGCTGGCGGTGCAGCGGCCGGCGGTAGTAGCCCCGCGCGCCGACCCCGGCGCCGTTGAGCGCAGCGATCAGGGCGTCCGCCGCGGGGTGGGTGACGACGTAGAGGTGCCAGGCGGGGGTGAGCTGCGCCGGAACCTCCGGGAGGTTCACGTACGCCCCGGCTCCGGCGGCTACGTAGGCGGCCGCGGCGGCCCGGCGCGCGGCCGACCACTCCGCGAGGTGGGGCAGGAGCACCCGCAGGATCGCCGCCTGCAGCTCGTCGAGGCGGCTGTTGTAGCCGACGAGGTCGAAGGTCTGCTTGTCCCGGGAGCCGTGGAAGCGCAGCGCCCGGACCGTCTCGGCGAGGGCGGGGTCGTCGGTGAGCACCGCCCCGCCGTCACCGAAGGCGCCGAGGTTCTTGGACGGGTAGAAGGAGACGGTGGCGATGTCCCCGAGCGTCCCGGCCGCCCGCTTGCCACAGCGGGCGCCGAGCGCCTGGGCGGCGTCCTCGATCACCGGCAGGCCGGTTGCGGCGCGGATCTCGGCGACGGGGGCGGGCAGGCCGAACAGGTCGACGGCGACGACCGCCCGGCAGTTCTCGGTGCGGGCGGCGGCGACCGTCTCCGGGGTGAGGTTGCGGGTGGCGGCGTCGACGTCGGCGAACACCGGGCGGGCGCCGATCGCCGCGATCGCCTCCGCGGAGGCGTAGAAGGTGAAGGCGGGCACGACCACGTCGTCCCCCGGAGCCACCCCGACGGCGCGGAGGGCGATCGCGAGCGCGTCCGTGCCGTTGGCGACCCCGACGGCGTGGGAGACGCCAAGGAAGGCGGCGAGCTCGGCCTCGAAGGCGGCGACCTCCGGCCCGAGCACGAACCGGCCGGCGGCGATCACCGCGCTCACGCGCGCGAGGATCTCCTCCCGCAGGGGGGCGAGGGGGGTGTCGGCATCAAACAGGGGGACGGCCACCGCGGCAACGCTAGCGACCGGCCGTGACGTCCTCCCCGGCCGGGCCGGACCGCACCGGCCGGACCGCGCCGGAATCCCCCGGATGACACGCGCTTGACAACGGTGAGATGCGGCTTAGCTTGAGCTGGGCCGAAGGTACCGGCGCCATACTCTCGGGCCATGCTCCTCGCCGCCTCCGTGACCGAAGCGCTCGCGACCTTCGCCACGCACCTCATCACCCACCTCGGAGAGGCCGGCATCTTCGGCCTCACCCTGTTCTCCGCCTTCTTCATTCTCCCGGGGACGGAGGTGACGATGCTGTTCGGCGGGTTCAACGTGGACGAGCACCACCTCACGCTCCTCGGAATCGTCGTCTTCGCCTCCATCGCGGACATCCTCGGCGCCGTCTGCGTCTACTGGATCGGTTACTTCGGCCTCCACGAGGTGCTCAACCGACTGCCCGGGCCGCTGAACGTCAGCTCCCACGGCCTCGACCGCGCCCACGCCTGGTTCGAACGGTGGGGGATCCCGGCCGTCGCCCTCTCCCGGGTCGTCCCGACCGTCCGGGCCGGCGGCCCGTGGGCGGCCGGCGTCGCCCACATGCCGTTCTGGCGCTACTTCGCCGCGATGGCGGCCGGGACAATCGTGTGGATGCTCGGGCTCGGCCTGCTCGGTGAAGCGGTCGGTTCGCAGTGGTCACAGTGGAAGTCCCATCTCGGCTACGTCGACTACGCGGCGGTCGTGCTGATCGTCGCCGGGATCGTCTGGCTGCTGTACGCGCGGGTGTACAAGCCGCGAGCAGCGGCTCGCAGCCACGCCGGCGTCGACCTCTGATCTCGACGATATGTCCGCGACCGCGGAGGGTTCCGGGCGCCTCGCGCTCTCACAGGCGGTGCTGCTCGGACTGCTGCACGGTCCGGCGGAACTCGCGCCCGTCTCTTCCTCCGGCCATCTCACCGTCGTCCCATTCCTCGCCGGCTGGGACTACCTCAACCTCGAGCCCGACCTGCGCAAGGCCTTTGAGGTCGCCCTGCACGCCGGAACCGCCGCGGCGCTGCTGATCGGCCTGCGGGAGGAGGTGAGCGAGGCGGTCCTCGGCCTCACCCCCCGGCTCGCCGGCCACCTCCTCTGCTCGTTCCTCCCCCCGGCGATCATCGGGTACGGGCTCGAAGGCCCAATCGAGCGGCGGCTCGGCACCCCCGGATCGATCGCCGTTGGCCTCATCGCCGGCGGCGCACTGCTGATCTGGGCTGACCGCGCCCCCCAGGAGCGGGCGCGAACGGATGCCGGTATCGCCGACGCGCTCTCACTCGGGGTCGCCCAGGCCTGCGCGCTGATGCCGGGCGTCTCCCGCAACGGCGCGACCCTCACCGCCGCCCGGCTGCGCCGGTTCCGCCGGGTCGACGCGAACGTTCTCTCCCGGCACGTCGCGCTGCCGGTGATCGGCGGAGCGACCGGGCTCAAGCTCGCCCGGCTCGCTCGCCGGGGCCTGCCGCCCGGCGCGCTCGTTCCGTTCCTCGCCGGAGCGGGCGCGAGCTTCGTCTCGACGCTCGGGTCGACCTGGATGCTCGGCCAGGTCGAGCGCGACCGCACCCTCGCGCCGTTCGGGATCTACCGGATCGTGCTCGGCAGCGCGGTGCTCCGCCGCCTCGCCCGTCCCGTCCCCACCGCTTCCGCTGCCCCCACCAAGGACAAGGGACGACCGTCGGATCGGCCCGCCGGCGCGGCCGCGACAGCCGGTCCGCTCGATCGCGCACAATGGGGCTCATGAGCGACGCATACGCCGCCGCGGGAGTCGACACCTCTCAGGCCGACCGCGGGGTCGCCGCGATCGTTGAGATCCTCGCCGCGATCAACCCGGGCCGGGCTCGGCTTGCCGTCGGCCTCGGCGCCCACTACGCCTCCGTGCTCGCCCTCCCGGGCGCGACCGACGCGGCCGGGAGGGCGCTCGGGATCGCGCTCGCGACTGACAGCGTCGGGTCGAAGGTGATCGTCGCCGAGGAGACCGGACGCTTTGACACGATCGGGATCGACTGCGTCGCGATGAACGTCAACGACCTCATCTGCGTCGGGGCCGAACCGCTCGCCCTGCTCGACTACGTCGCGGTTGAGGCGGCCGACCCGGACCTGTTGGCCAGCCTTGCCCGCGGCCTCGCGGCCGGGGCGGAGCTCGCCGGAGTGGAGATCCCCGGCGGTGAGGTCTGCCAGGTCCCCGAGGTGCTGCGCGGCCACCCGTCCCCCTACGGCTTCGACCTCGTCGGCTCGGCGTTCGGGACCGTCGCCCTCGACGCCGTCATCACCGGGGCGGCGATCGCCCCCGGGGACGCGCTGATCGGCCTGCCCGCCTCCGGCGTGCATGCCAACGGGCTCACCCTCGCCCGGCGCGCCCTGCTGTCCGACGGCGGGCTCGGGCTGACGGAGCGGCCCGCCGCGCTCGGCGGCGCCTCCGTCGCGGACGTGCTGCTCGAGCCGACGGTCATCTACGTCCGCGCGGTCCGGGCCCTGCTCGACTCCGGGATCCCCGTGCACGGCCTCGCCCACATCACCGGCGGCGGATTGCTCAACCTGCTGCGGCTCGGTGACGGGGTCGGCTACACGATCCTCGACCCGCTCACGGCCCCGCCCGTGTTCGCACTGATCGCCGAGCTCGGCCACGTCCCGGTCGCGGAGATGTGGGAGGTCTTCAACATGGGCACCGGCCTGATCGCGACCGTTCCGGCGGTCTCGGCGGGTGCCGCGGCGGACCTGCTCGCGTCCTTGCACCCCGGGGCGCGGGTGATCGGGACGGTGACCGATCAGGCCGGCCGGGTCGAGATCCCCAGCCTCGGTATCCACAACGATCCCAGCTCGGGAAAGCTCGTCGGCGCCGGTTAGGACAGGGGCGTTGCGCGGATGGTGCCCAGACCGTCGATCCCTCACAATGAAGGGCCCGTGAACGGCCTCAGGTCACCGACTGACCGGGACGCCCACCGCTGCGCGCCGCTACCCCCCGGTTTGAGATGAGCACGCTGCTCGGCACGACCCTGAGCGGCCGCTATCGGCTGGAGGCGCGGATCGGCAGCGGCGGGATGTCGACGGTCTACCGGGCCCTCGACGAGACCCTTCAGCGCCACGTCGCGATCAAGCTGATGCACCGGGAGATGAGCTCGGACTCCGATCAGCTCGAGCGGTTCCGCCGTGAGGCCCGGGCGGTCGCCCAGCTCTCACACCCCCACATCGTCGGGGTGATCGACGCCGGTGAGGATGAGGGGCGTCCCTACATCGTCTTCGAGTACGTCGAGGGGGAGACGCTGAAGGAGCGGATCCGCCGGCTCGGCCGCCTGCCGATCCCAGAAGCGGTCGCCTACGCGATTGAGATCGCCCGGGCACTTGGCGCCGCCCACGCCCGGCACATCATCCACCGTGACGTCAAGCCCCAGAACGTGCTGATCGACGACGAGGGGTCCGCGAAGGTGACCGACTTCGGGATCGCCAGGACCCTGGATGAGGACGGTCTCACCGCCGACGGGCGCGTGCTCGGCACGACCGATTACGTCTCCCCCGAGCAGGCGCTCGGACGCCGGGTCAACGGTCAGTCGGACCTGTACTCCCTCGGCATCGTCCTGTTCGAGATGCTGACCGGGGACGTGCCGTTCAAGGGGGACAACCAGGTGGCGGTCGCGATGAAGCACGTCCGCGAGGCGATGCCGGACGTGCGCGAACTGCGCCCGGAGGTGTCGGCCACCCTCGCGGCGGTCCTTGACGCGGCGACCGCGAAGCGGCCGGAGGAGCGGTACGCCGACGACCAGGAGATGGTCGCCGACCTGGAGGACGTGCTCGCGATCGAGGCCTCCCGCGCCGGCGGTACGAGTGCTGAGGCGACGACGGTGCTGCGCACCCTGCCACCCCGGGCGCGCCGGCGGGTGCCCTTCAGCATCCTGCACCGCCGCCACCTCATCCCGCTCGCCGCGCTCGTCTCCCTCCTCCTCGTCGCCGCCGGAGCGTGGCTGGCGCTGCGCTCCCACCTCGGCACCGCCGCCCCGCCCGGGACCCGGGCGGTCGTCGCCCCCCACGCCAACCTCATCCACCTGTGCACCCAGTGCGCTTCGGCCTACAACCCGGACGCGATCGGCTCGAGCATCGCCCAGAACAACCAGACCGCCGGCCTGGCGATCGACGGCGACCCGTCCACCGCCTGGGACACCCAGCAGTACTACACCGGTTCGCTCGGCAAGCCCGGGGTCGGCCTCTACGTCGACGCGGCCCCCGGGACGACCGCGTCTCGGCTGATCGTCGACACCGCCACCCCCGGGTTCTCGGCGACCATCTATGCGACGAATCGGTCACCAAACCCGACGAGCTTCTCCGCGAGTGACTGGGTGCCGCTCGACACCGTGCACTCCGTCTCCGCCCACCAGACCTTCCTGCTGGACCGGCCGACGGTCCGCTACACCTACTACCTCGTGTGGATCACCTCCCTCCCGCCCCATCAGGACTACGTGTCCCTCAATGAGGTGCTGCTCTACTCCTGAAGCGGGGGTGAGCTGGGCCGGTGGCGCTCAAGCGCCAGGTGCACGAGCCGATCCAGCAGGTCCGGGTAGGCGAGCGCCTCGGCCGCCCACAGCGCGCCGTACACGCTCGTCTGCGTGAACCCCGGCATCGTGTTGAGCTCGTTGAGGAGGACATCCTCCCCGGCGACGAAGAAGTCCGCCCGGGCGAGACCGTCACAGCCGGCGCGGATGAACGCCTCGACGGCGAGGGCGCGAACCCGGTCTGTCGCAGCCGGGGAGATGCGAGCGGGGACGATCAGGCGCATCCCGCCGGCGGTGTACTTGGCCGCGTAGTCATACCAGGCCGACTCGCCCGCGGCGAGGAGGATCTCCCCGGGGGCGGACGCGCGCACCTCTCCGGCCCGGTTGCCGAGGACGCTGCACTCGACCTCGAGGCCGGGGGCGGCCGCTTCCACGATCGCCCGGTCGTCGTAGGTGAACGCTGCGGTGAGGGCATCGGCGAGGCCGTCAGGACGGTTCACGCGGGCGATGCCGACCGACGAGCCCATCCGTACCGGCTTGACGAACACGGGCAGCCCGAGGGGAGCAAGGGAGTCCACGGCGCCCGCCGGGTCTGCGGCAAAGGCGGCGGCGTCAACGGCGCGGTAGGCGACCTGGGGAACCCCGGCGGCGGCCATCACGTCCTTGAACAGGACCTTGTCGAGACAGAGGGCGGAGGCGGCCACGCCCGATCCGACGTAGGGGACGGCGAGACACTCGAGCAGGCCCTGGATGATGCCGTCCTCCCCGTATGGACCGTGCAGGGCGGGGAAGACGACGTCGGCGCCGTCGAGGCCCGCACCCGGGACGAGGGCGATCCCCTCCGGCCAGGCACCGTCGCGGGCGATGGTGATCTCCCGGACGTGGTGGCCGGCGGCGCGCAGCCCGGCGGCAACGGAGGCGGCGGAGGCGAGGGAGACCTCGTGCTCGGAGGAGCGGCCGCCCCCGAGCACGACGGTCGACAGGCCGCTCACAGGCCAGACCCCGGCGTTGTGCCGGTCCCCTGTGCGGTCGTGCTCGTGCCGGTGCCGGTCGTCGTGCCCGTTCCCGTGCCCGTCGGGATCGGGCCGGGCCCGGTCGTCGTGTTCGTCGTCGAGGGATTGCTCGTCGTGTTCGTCTGCGTATTGGTGGGCCGGTAACGACCGATCACGATCGTGACGGAACTGCCGCGCTTGACCTTGGTGCTCTGAACCGGGCTCTGGGAGAGGACCTGGTTCGAGAGGGAGGCGACAGCTGTGCGCTGGAACGTCCGCACGTAGGTGAGCCCGGCGGAGGTGATCGCCGACTCCGCCGCGGTCGGGGAGTCGCCGACGACGTTGGGGACGGTCACAGTCGGCGGCCGCTGGGCGACGACGAGGCTGACGGTGCTGTTGGGCAGCGCGTTGTGCCCGCCCGCCGGTGTCTGGCTCATCACCGTCCCCGGGGCCTGGCTGGTGCTCACCTGGTTGGTCACCTGCACGTGGAAGTTCGACAGCGCCGCCTGGGCGGTGCCGAGGCTGTCCCCGGTCACGCTCGGGACCGGCACGGGCGCGACACCGCTGGAGAGGTACAGGACGACACCCTGGCCGGTCTGGAGGTCGGTGCCCGCCGCCGGGTCGGTCCGGGTCGCCTTGCCCGAGGGGACCGCGCTGGAGGGCTCGGTCAGCACCCGCGAGACCTTCAGCCCCGCCAGGTGCAACTGGGCGACCGCCTGGGTCTGGGAGAGGTCGACCACGGCGGGAACGGTCGTCGAACCCGGCCCGCTCGAGACGGTGAGGTCGATCGTCGCGCCCGAGTTGACGCGGGTGCCACCGAGCGGACTCTGGTAGATCACCGTCCCGGCCCGTTCGGTCGAGGCCTGCTGGATCGGATTCGGGCTGAGCCCGTCGGCCTCGAGCTTGGAGGTCGCCACCGCCTGGGTGTCGTTGACGACGATCGGGACGGTCACCTTCACCGGACGGGTGAGCAGAAAGGCGACGACCCCGCCGGCGATCAGCGCGAGCACGAGCAGGGCGAGCAGCCACGGCCACGCCCGTGACCACCCCGAACGCTCCTCATCCCCGTACGGGGGAGGTGGCGGTGGCGGCAGCGGCGCGTACTGGCCGGTCACGGGGGCGACGACGGTGGCCGGCTCGGTCAGCGGCCGCTCCCCGAGGGCAACGCGAGGGAACGGGCCCGTCGCCGCGGCGGCACCGGCCGCGCCGGCGAGCACTCCGCCGCCGAGGGCGGTCATGCTCGCCGTCGGCTGGGCGCCGCCGCCGGCGGCGACGGCCTCCCGCACCCCCTCGAGGATGCTGATGAACTCATCCGCGTCCTGGGGACGGTCGGCGGGATCCTTGTTGAGCGCCCACAGCACCGTCTGCTCCAGCGCGGGCGGGATGTCCGGGTTGAGGCGACGGGGCGGCGGCGGCGGCTCGGAGACGTGCTTGAGCGCGATCGTCACCGCCGACTCGGCGTCAAAGGGCACCTGCCCGGTGAGCATCTCGAACAGGATCACCCCGATCGAGTAGAGGTCAGACGCCTCCGCGACCGCGAGGCCCTGGGCCTGCTCGGGGGAGAGATACTGGGCGGTCCCCATGATCGACCCGGTCTCGGTCATGTCCGATGCGCCCGCGCGGGCGATCCCGAAGTCGGTCACCTTCGCGTGGTCCTGGTCGTCGACCATCACGTTGTGGGGCTTGAGGTCACGGTGGATCACCCCGCGGCGGTGGGCGAACCGGGTCGCCTTGAGGATCTGGACGCAGATGTCGATCGCCCGCAGCGGATCGAGCGGCGCGTCGGTCCGGATCACCTGCTTGAGCGTGCGGCCCTGCAGGTACTCCATCGCGATGTAGTAGGTGCCGTCCCAGGTGCCGCGGTCATAGACGGCGACGACGTTGGGGTGCTGGAGATTCGCCGCCGCCTGGGCCTCGCGACGGAACCGCTCGACAAAGCCGGGGTCCTCGGCGAAGCGGCGGTGCAGGAGCTTGAGGGCGACCTCACGTTCGAGCTGGGTGTCCTGCGCGAGGAAGACGTCGGCCATCCCGCCGGTCCCGAGCCGACGCAGGATCCGGTAGCGGTTGTCCACCAGGCCGTCGGGGTCGGTCGCGCTCAATATCCCTCTCCGAGCAGTGTCTTCATCATCTGGGCGGCGATCGGTGCCGCATACGTGCCACCGTAGCCGTTGGGGACGTTGCGGAGCATCACCGCGACGGCGATCTTCGGGTTGGTCACCGGCGCGAAGCTGACAAACCACGCCTCATCGAGCTCGACGCCGTGGAAGTTCTTGATCACGCTCGCCGTGCCGGTCTTACCGGCCGCATCGAGGCCCGGGAGGTCCGCCGCCGTCCCCGTCCCGGAGAGGACGACGCTGCGCATCATCTGCCCGACCTCCGCCGCCGTCTTGGCCGACATCACGTGGTGGTAGACCTGAGGCGGGAAGCTCTGCACGACCTGGCCCTCCGGATTGACGACCCTCGTGACGAGTCGCGGCTTCATCAGGGTGCCGCCGTTGGCGACGGTGGCGACGACCATCGCCATCTGCAGCGGGGAGACCTCCAGGTCGGACTGGCCGATCGAGCTGCGGCCGAGGTCGACCTGGGGTGAGCTGACAGGGATCAGCTTGCCGGTGGTCGGGGAGCGCTCCCCGCTCGCGGTCACCGACCCCGCGGGCAGGTCGATCGGCGGCGGGGAATAGAACCCGAACCGGCGCATGTAGTCCTCGAGGCGAGTGGCGCCGACGGCCTGGCCGACCTGGGCATAGACGGTGTCGATCGACAGGGTGAGAGCTTCGGTGAGAGTCACCTCACCGAAGCTCTGGTTCGCGTCGTTGTGCAGCGGAGTGCCGGAGACGAGCAGCGGCGAATGGCCGTTGATGAGCGAGTTGGGGGTGTAGAGCCCGCTGTTGATCGCCGCCGTCGACGTGACGATCTTGAACGTCGACCCGGGCGCATACTGACCCTGGAGGGCGAGGTTGAACTCACACTCGTTCTGCAGGCCCGGGTTCGTGTAGGAGTCGGTGATCTGGGTCTGCGCGCACGGGTGGGCGAGGTTGTTGTCGTTGTAGGTCGGGTTCGCATAGAGGACCGGGATCGCCCCCGTTTGGGGGACGATCGCGACGACCGCGCCGACCCGTCCGGCCAGCAGGCTGCGCGCGAGCGTCTGGGCGCGTGGGTCGAGCGTCGTGTCGACATCGTCGCCGACATTGGAGGTCGAGATCGGTCCGAACACCGAGTTGAGGGTCGTCTGCTGGCGGGCCGACAGGGCCCGGGAGTACTCGCTCTCCAGGCCCGTCTCCTGGCCCTGCTGGATGTCGGAGAACCCGACCGTCTGGGCAAACAGCGGCCCGAGCGGATAGGTGCGGGTGAACGTGCCACCCGGCGCGGGCACTGAGCGGGCGAGCACCGTCCCGTCGGCGGCGAGGATCCGGCCGCGCTTGACCTTCAGCTCCGCGAAGTAGCCGAGCCGGTTGAGCGGGTTCGCGTTGAGCGCATTGGCGCTGAACACAGTCCATCGGCTCGTCCACACGATCAGCAGCGCGAACAGCACCAGGACGACGACATAGAGCCGGGAGATCGACCGGTTCACGGAGTCATCGCCCCGAGAGCCTGGCGGCGGGCGCGATCTGAGACGAGCAGCAGCAGCGCAACGAGGATGAAGTTGGCGAGGATCGAGGAGCCGCCGTAGGAGACGAACGGGAGGGTGACGCCGGTGAGCGGGATCACCCGGGTGACCCCGCCGACGATCACGAACACCTGCAGCGCGAGCACGGCCGACAGTCCGGTCGCCAGCAGCTTGGAGAAGCTGTCGCGGGCAAGCGTCGCCGCCTTGAACCCCCGCCAGCAGATGAGGATGTAGACGGCGAGCAGCCCGACCCCGCCGAACAGCCCGAGCTCGGAGACGATCACCGCGTAGATCATGTCCGTCCCCGGGGCCGGCAGCCAGAAGTCCTGGGTGCCCGGGATCGTGATGATCGACTGGCCGAACCCCTGCCCGAACAGGCCGCCGGCGGCCATGTTGAACTGCGCGTCGGCGAGCTGCTGGCTGCCGCCGTAGGCGTCATAGAGGGCGGGACGGAACGGGTGCTCCCAGTCGAGCACGCGTGCGTCGATGTGGGCGATGTGGGTCGCCAGGTACCAGGAGCCGACGGCGAAGGCGAGCAGGCCGAGGACGACGAAGGAGACCCGACCGGTGCCCACATACAGCATCGCCAGCAGCGCCCCGTAGAACATCAGCGAGGTCCCGACGTCGTGGAGGAAGATGAGGATCAGCATCGCGATCCCCCACAGCAGCAGCATCGGGCCGAGGTGCCGCAACGGCGGCAGGCCGACCCGGACCCCGAGCACGGTCGTCCCCTGCGCGAGCACCTGCCGGTGATCGCGCAGGTAGGAGGCG
Source organism: Conexibacter sp. DBS9H8 (assembly GCF_023330685.1). Classification (GTDB taxonomy): domain Bacteria; phylum Actinomycetota; class Thermoleophilia; order Solirubrobacterales; family Solirubrobacteraceae; genus Palsa-465. Next base: position 577,333 of record NZ_CP097128.1, on the reverse strand, counting down.
AGGAAGACGATCAGCCCGACCTTCCCGAACTCCGTCGGCTGGAAGGTGAAGGGCCCGAGCTTGATCGCCAGGTACGCGCCGTTGACAGGGTCCTCAAGACCTGGGACGCGGGGGAGGACCATGAACAGGATCGAACCGACCGCGATCAGATAGCGGTAGCGCTCGAGCTTGCGGTAGTCGCGGAAGACGAGCACGGCGACGGCGACGAGGATGAGGCCGAGGACGAACCACTGCGCCTGCTGGCGCGCGTAGGTGACCCCGTAGATGCGCAGCACCATCACGAGCCCGAAGCAGGCGAGGACCGAGACGAGCGGAAACAGGTACGGGTCGGCGTGCGGAAGGGTGATCCGGATGAAGATGTTCCCGACCAGGCAGAGGCCGAGGAACACCCCGCCGTAGATCAAGCTCGTGTTGGAAAGCCGGTTGGACTCCTGAACGAGCACCGCGGCGAGCCCGGCGGTCATCAGCAGGGCGGCGGGGATCAGGCCGAACAGCTCTCGGTTGCGCGCCCTCATCCGGAGATCTTGCCGAGCTCCAGGTCGTTGATCAGCTTGAAGGCGGCGGTCTCGGAGTGCAGCTCGTGGTTGAGCAGAGCGGCCCGCCGGTCCGCGGGGATGAGCGAGGCGGGAACCCCGGAGACGTAGTAGGTCTCGTACATGTTGACCCCGAGTACCCGGTAGGGGAAACCGCGGTCGACGACGACGGTGCCCTGGTTGTCGGTGGCGAGGAAGTACAGCTGGCGGCTGGCGAGGTAGCCGCCCCCGCCGAACAGGAACAGGAGGATCGCGAGGGTGACCGCCCCGGCGACGAGCTTGCCGACCCAGTTGAACTCGCGCTGGGGGGCCCGGGGCGGTCCCTGGGTGCGGGCGAGCGGGAGGCGGGCGCTCACCCGGGCCTTGCCGGCCCGAGCGAGGTCACGGAGGGCCTCGGGGCGCGGGGTCACGTACGCCGAACCGCCGGGCCGCCCCTCGGCGCTGCCGGCCCGGTAGCCGGCAGCGGCCGCCTGCGCGCCACCGAGGGCGAGCGTCTCCTCGCTCGGCTCGGCTCCTGCGCTGACGTCCTCGACGCGGAACAGGACGACGGTGATGTTGTCGCGACCGCCGGCCTCGTTGGCGGCGTCGATCAGGCGGCTGGCGGCCGTGTCGAGATCGGGCGCGGCGGCGAGCAGCTCGGCGACGGTCCGCTCGGGCAGCATGTCGGTGAGCCCGTCGGAGCAGAGCATGATCACGTCGTCGGGGCCCGCCGGGTAGCTGAGCGTATCGACCTCGACGATCGGCTCCTGACCGAGCGCACGGGTGATGATCGAGCGTTGCGGGTGCTCGAACGCCTCCTCCTCGGTGAGGCGGCCGTCCTTGACGAGCTCCTCGACGAGGGAGTGGTCCTCGGTGAGGCGGGTCAGCTCGCCGTCACGCAACCGGTAGGCACGACTGTCACCGACGTGGGCGAGGGCGAGCACCCGGCGGTCGGCGTCGAGGTAAACGGCGGTGAGGGTCGTCCCCATCCCGTCGAGGCGCGGGTCCGCGCGGGCACGGTCATAGATCTCCCGGTTCGCGCGCTGGGCGACGACGGCGAGGCGCTCCTCGCTGCCGCCCTTGGCGGGCAGGCCGGCGCGGAAGGCCTCGATCGCGATCTGGGAGGCGACCTCCCCGGCGGCCGCGCCACCCATCCCGTCGGCGAGCACGAACAGCGGCGCCCGGGCGTAGGAGCAGTCCTCGTTGCCACGGCGCTGACGGCCGGTGTCGGTGCGTTGAATGGTGTCGGAGGCGCGAAGCATCAGGGGCGGGGGCTCACGGTGAGCTCACTGCAGGTAGGTGAAACGGGAATCGCCGATCCGGATCCGGTCGCCGCTGTGCAGCGGCTGGGGGCCGCTGAGGGGCTCGTCGTTGAGGTAGGTGCCGTTCGTCGATCCGAGGTCGGTCAGCACGAGGGTACGGCCCTGGCGGGTGATCGAGGCATGCCGGGAGGAGGCGAACGGGTCATCGAGCTGGATCTCGACGTCCCCGCGGCCGAGCGTCGCGCCGTTGAGCAGGTCATAGGCGACGCCCGACTCATGCCCGGCGGCGTGCTCGATCAGCAGTCGCGGCTCGAACTCCCCGGCCGCCGGGTCGAGCGCCGCGCGGGGGTCGACGGTCGCGTACAGGTCGGTCGCCGTCCCCGCCCACGGCTCCGGACCGGCGCCGCCCGCGGGCCGCGAGTCGCGCGAGCGGCCGCGGACGCGGAGGTCGAACAGCGAGCTCGTGGCGATCCAGAACAGGAACAGGTAGAGGACGATGAGGAATCCGAACTTGAGGCCGACGGAGACGGGCTGGAGGGTCATCGCCAACGTCACTCGAGTTCGAAGCGGATCAGGGAGGTGCCGATCTCGATCTCATCGCCGGCGGACAGGCTCTCGGGCTGGCGGATCCGGCGTCCGTTGAGCAGCGAGCCGTTCGTCGACTCGAGGTCGGTGAGCACCCAGGCCCCGCCGCGGGGGCGGACCTCGGCGTGGCGGCGGGAGACGTTGGGATCGTCGATGACGATCTCACACTGGCGGGAGCGGCCGATCGTCACACCGGAGGCGGGGATGGCGAGGCGACGCCCGTCGTGGAGGAGCGTCGCCCGACGCGCGCGGGCGACGGCGATCTCGGCGAGCGGCTCGGCGACGCGGGCGGCGGTCGAGTAGATCATCGTCGCCCCGGCCGGCTCCTCCGCGGCGGGGTAGACCGTCGACGGCGGCGCCGGATCGTGGCCCTCCGCGTCCTCGGCGCTGACGGTGCGGGTCTCGATCCCGAACTCCCCGAGGCCGAGGTGGGGATCGGTGGCGAAACTGATCTTCGGGGTCGAGAGCAGGGAAAACCCCTCCCGGCGCGCGTGCTCGAGCAGATAGCCGGCGAGCTCGGCGGCGAGCGCGTCCTCGAAGTCGAGGAACCGCTCGTGGTCCCGGGGGCTGAGGTGAACGCGATAGTCGTTGGGCACGTAGGTGTGGGAGAGACTGTAGGTGCGGTGCTCCTCCATCTCCCGGGCGAGTTTGCGGGCGATCTCGACCGGCCGGACCTCGGACTTGAAGACACGGTTGAACGTCCCCTCGACGAGGCTGGCGATCTTGCTCTCGAGGCTGTCCAGAAGGCTCATGGGTGGGGACCCCACAGGGTCGGCAGAAGGGCGTGAACGCCTTCTGACACACGCATGCTACGCGAGGGCGCGTGCGGCGATCGCGTAGCGGAGCCCGGCGAGCAGTGGAAGGGCGCCGAGCAGAAGCCCCCCGAGGAGGGCGCCGACGGTGAGACCGGTGGTGTGGGTGAGGCCGGCGAGCCGCGGGCCGAGCGCGAGCGCGAGCGTCCAAACCCCCAGCGCGCTGACGCTGCGCCAGGGTCGCCGCAGGCCCGCCAGCCACGGGCCGATCACCGCCGCGACGGTCCACAGGAGGGCACACACCCCGAGCGCGGTGAGGGTCCGCGGCGAGCTGGTGATCGGGCCGACCCCGAAGTTGCGTGGGCTGAGCAGGTCCCCGGCGGCGATCCAGAGGAGCCCGAGCGCACCCAGCAGCGCCCGCCGCCACGGGCCGCGGATGCTCCGGGCCACGAGTCCGGGCCAGACGCCGGCGAGCCCGACCGCCCCGGCGCCGAGGGCGAGCAGGGCGAAGGCGAGCAGCAACAGCCCGCTGGGCGCGAACCCTCCGCCCTGACGGGAACGTGCAGGGGCGGCAGGAGCGGTGAGATCGGGACGGGGGGCGGCGGGCGGAGCGGTGAAGGCGAGCGGCGGGGCGGGACGGTCGAGGCGGCGCGTGAGCGCGATCGCCCGGGCGGGGGCGACGACCCCGGCCCGGTCGCTGGCGAGCGTGATCGCGTCACTCAGGGTCTCCCGGAGGTCCCCGAGGGTGCCGCGCTCACATGGGCGCGGGCGCAGGGCCCGGTCGATCGCGGCCCCGAGCGGACGTGGGAGGTCGGCGCGCTGGCGACGGACCGGCGGGAGGTAGGTGCCGAGGCGGCGGCTCGCCCCCGAACGGAGCCGGTCACGCACCGGGTTGACGCCGGTGAGCGCCTCATAGAGGACGAGGGCGAGGCTGTAGAGGTCCGCCTCCGGGCCCGTGTCGCGACCCTCGGCCTGCTCGGGGGACATGTACGCGACGGTGCCGATGACATCGCCGGTCCGGGTGAGGGTGTCCCCGCCGACGACGCGGGCGACCCCGAAGTCGGTCAGCTTGGCGAGGACCGGGCCGGCCGCCGGCGTGCCCCGGCGGGACGGGACGAGGACGTTTTCGGGTTTCACGTCGCGGTGAACGACGCCGTGGGCGTGGGCGTGCTCGAGCGCGTCGGTGAGCGCGATCCCGACGCCGAGGATGTCCCGGTCAGACAGATCACCGCGCGCGAGGCCCTGGGCGAGGGTGCCGCCGCGGACGAGCTCGGAGACGAGGTAGGCGCCGTCATCGTCGATGGCGGCCTCAAACAGGGTGACGATCCCCGGATGCGACAGGCGCGCGGCCGCCCGTGCCTCGCGGGCAAACCGGCTCTCGATCACCCGCTCACGTGGGAGGATCTTGATCGCGACGGGACGGTCGAGCCGCTCGTCATGGGCGGCGTAGACGGTCCCGAAGCCGCCGGTCCCGAGGCGGCGTCCAAGACGGTAGCGCCCGAGCGTCAGCGCGCTGCCGTCGCCGGAGCCCGCGGTCGACCGCGGGCCCGCTGTGGCGCCGATCTCTCCCGGGAGCGCCTCCGCCGTGCGGGCGGTGTCGGCGGTGGAGCGGAGGGCGAGCGTGACGTCCTCGGGGACGGCGACAGTGAGGATCTCCGAGTTCCGGCGCACGACGGAACTCCTTTCGCGGCGGGCGCTCATGCTCCTGCCGGGGGGCGGTGAGCTGCAGGGAGCTGACCCGACTGTGAGCAGGGAGCGGCCATGGAGAGAGGGATTATCGCGGGCGGCGCGAATCCGTCCGGGACGCCCGCGGTCGCTGCGTCGGCGGGCGGCGGGCCGGGGGATACTGCTGGAAGGTCCGATCAAGGAGACCACCCGTGTCGTTCTTCGACGACGACGACCCAATCGAGGAGACCACCCACCCGGCTCGGCCGGCCGTGTCTGCGGGCCCGCGACGCGGTTCGCCGCGCGGGTCCGGCGCCGGCCCGACCGGTGGCCGTGCGGGCTCGGCCGCGCGCTCCGTGCCGGCCCGACGGCGGGTGTCGACGCCGAACGCGGCGGTCGAGCGGCGGCGACTGATCGCGATCGGGGTGCTGATCGTCGTCGTCATCCTGATGATCCTGCTCATCTCGAGCTGTCAGGCGGCGAACACACGCAGCTCGCTCGAGAACTACAACAACGCGGTGTCGAGCCTGATCAGCCGCTCGGACGCGACCGGGCGGACCGTGTTCTCGATCCTCTCCTCCGGCAAGGGCGGATCGACGATCGCCTCCAACCTCGCCGGCCCGCTGCAGGCCGCGGAGGGTGAGCTGACCGCCGCGCAGGGACTGGCGGTGCCCGGCCAGATGCAGACCGCACAGACCGACCTCCTGCTCGCACTGCGGATGCGGGCGGACGGGATCGGACAGATCGCTCGTAACGCCGGGCAGTTGAGCGGCTCGGTCGCCGCCCAGAAAGCCGCCCTCACCGCAATCGCGCTCGGGACCGCGCGCTTCTACGCCTCCGACGTCATCTACAAGGCCTACGCGGCACCGGCGATCGCCGGTGCCCTCCACGGCGACAACATCAGCGTCGGCGCGACGTCGAACATCCAGATCAACGGCGGGCAGTTCCTCACCGACCTCGGCTGGCTCCAGACGAGCTTCATCGCGACGAAGCTCGGGGCGAACCCGGCCGCCGTGACCGGGTCACCGAAGAACACCGACCAGCCCGGTGTCCACGGAGACGCCCTCGTTTCGGCCGCGGTCGGGTCGACGACGCTGCAACCGGGCGTGACCAACACGGTCCCTGGCTCGCCGGCGCCGACCTTCGTGCTGTCGGTCTCCAACGGCGGGCAGTTCAACGAGTACAACGTCGGCTGCACGGTGACGGTGAGTGGCGGGCCGACCGGGCACGCGACCGTTCCCGAGACGACGCCGGGCAACACGAGCACGTGCAACGTCACGCTCCCCTCGACGGTGAGTCCCGGCACCTACCAGGTGACCGCGTCGGTCGCGAAGGTGCCCGGTGAGACCAATCTCGCCAACAACAGCGCGACGTACACGATTCAGTTTCAGTAGTCCGATACGGGCCGGCGGCCCTCACGCTGCCGCCGCGGAGGCCGGAGACCTATCCTCCCCCGGGTGAGTGGGTCCGCCAACACGACGCAGATCGTCGCGATCGCCGCCGGCGCCGTCGCGGTCATCGCCCTCCTCTGGGCCCTCTCGCTGACCGTCGCGCTCAGGCGACTGCGGGCAGCTCAGCGGATGGTGCTCGGTGACCGGTCCACCGACCTCGTCAGCCACGCCGCAGCGCTCGCCCGGGAGTTCCACGACCTCGATGCCGCAGTGCGGGACGGTCTCACCCGCTTCGAGTCGCGGATCCTCGCGACCGAGGCGAGGCTCGACGGGGCGATCGCCTACCGCTCGCTCGTCCGCTACGACGCCTACGGGGAGATGTCCGGCCACCAGTCGACCTCGATCGCCCTGCTCGACGCGACCCGCTCGGGAATCGTCCTCTCCTCGATCCACCACCGGGACCAGGCCCGCCTGTATGTCAAGCAGATCCACGCGGGCCGTCCGGACCTCGAGCTCTCCCCGGAGGAGGCGGACGCGGTCCGGCTCGCACTGAGCGGCGAGCGCCAATCCAGCGCAGAGGAGCCCGGCGACGACGGAGCGCGGGTGCGGGTCCGCCGCCCGCGCGGCTAGGACCCGATGCGCGCGGCCGCCGAGCTGCGGGTCGGCTTTCTCGGGCCGGAGGGAACCTTCTCACACGCCGCCGCCCTGCGGGCCCGCCGCGCCTGGCCGGCGGCCGAACTCGTGAGCCTGGCCACGATCTACGACGTGATCGTCGCCGTGCAGAACGGGCGCGTCCAGCGGGGGGTCGTCCCGGTCGAGAACTCAATCGAGGGGTCCGTGTCGATGACCCTCGACGCGCTCGCCATCGACGCGCCGGACGTGCAGATCATCGGGGAGCACGTGGAGGTGATCGAGCAGTGCCTGATCGCCGCCGCCGACCAGCCGCTCGAGGCGATCCACACGGTCCTCTCCCACCCCCAGCCGACCGCCCAGTGCGCGCACTTCCTCCACGACCGGCTCGGCCACGCCCATGTCCTCAGCGCGAGCTCGACCGCTGACGCCGTCCGCCAGGTGACCGAGCGGGGGGCCGGCTGGGCCGCCCTCGGACCCCGCGGTGCGGCCGAGCGCTACGGGGCGACCGTGCTCGCGGCCGGTGTGGAGGACCGCGCGCACAACGAGACGCGGTTCGTGTGGATCGCGGCAGAACCGGGCCCCTCACCGACCCCGGGGCCGACCGGCGCCGCGAAGACCTCGATCGTCTTCTGGGGCGACGGAACCGGCCGGCCGGGCTGGCTCGTGCGCTGCCTCTCGGAGCTGTCTGAGCGCGGGGTCAACCTCACGCGGATCGAGTCCCGGCCCCGCAAGCTCGAACTCGGGCTCTACATGTTCTTCGTCGACTGTGAGGGAGATCGCGAGGATCCGGACGTCGCCGACGGGCTCCGCGCGCTCGCCGCCCACACCGAGGTCCTCCGGATCCTCGGCTCCTACGCGGCCGGGTGACCGGCCGGGCGGGCCCGTACCCGCCCGGGTCGCCTGTACACTGAGGATGGGATGAGGTCAGGCTCAGAGATACCTGCACCAGGTGGGTCCGGGCCGCTCTCTGAGCACCAGCGGCACGGATCTGATGTGGGTCGGGTGCTCGTCCTCAATGCCACGTACGAACCGGTCAACGTGTGCACCGTCCGTCGTGCGATCGTCCTGCTGCTGAAGGAGAAGGCGGAGGTGATCGAGCGGTCCGAGCGGGAGCTCCACTCCGCGAACGGGTCGATGTCGCGGCCGGCGGTGATCCGCCTGGTCAGCTACGTGCGGATCCCCCGGGACGCGCACCGGCGCAAGATCACCCGCCGAGCCGTGTTCGCCCGGGACAACTGGACGTGTCAGTACTGCGGCGCCCGCAGCCAACTGACCGTCGATCACGTCATTCCGCGCAGCAAGGGGGGAGGGTCGGGCTGGGACAACATCGTCGCCAGTTGCGCGCCATGCAACCGCCGCAAGGGCGACCTGCTGCCCCGGCAGGCGAACATGCAGCTCGCCCGGCCACCGCGCACTCCCAGCCCGGACGTGTTCATCCACGTCGCGAGCCCGACGATCCCGGTCGCCTGGCGCCAGTACATGTACCACGGGGCCGTCGAGGGCGCGCACGCGCCCGTTCCGGCGCGTGCCGCCTGAGCCCGCCGCCGGGTCCGCTCTCGAGGCGCCCTGCCGGCACCCGCCCGCTCGGCCGGTTCAGCTCAAGCGGAGAGGACGGACCTCGCGGGGGAGAGACGGGTTTGGTCTCGTCCAGCCTCTCCTGTATTCTTGATCTCACCAGAGAAAGGAGGTGGTCCAATCTTGTCTGACAGTCGTTATGGGACCCTGGAGGTGTCCGGCCGCTAAGACCGGAACAGGCTGACTTCCCTTAGCGGAGGCCAACCGGGACACCGCCGCGGTGGCTGCCGGGACTCGTCCCACCGGCATCAACGGGTCATCGCGGTCTCCAGTCAGCAGTGTGGTGAGGGGCGCCGTCCGTCGAACGGCGCCCCTCAGCTTTTCCCGGGGGTGTGCATCGGCGGGCGGACGTTAAGGCCGTAGCCTTCGCCAGGTGCACGACGATCTCCGCCTCTCTGAGCGTTCGCTCGTGGTCGCCCCGATGGCCGGTGGCGCGACCACCGTCGCGCTGCTCCGGGCCGCCAGTTCCGCCGGAGCCTTCGGGTTCCTTCCTGGCGGCTATCAGACCCCGGCCGCCCTCGCCGAATCCCTCGGCCAGCTTCGGAGCGCCGGCATCCGCCACGGCGTCAACCTCTTCTGCGCTGCGCCCACCGCCCCGGACCCCGACGCCTACGCCCGCTACGCGAGCGAGCTCCAAGCCGAGGCAGACCCCTACGGCATCGACCTGTCGGCGATCCCGCCGACCAGTGATGACGACCACTGGGCGGCGAAGCTCGCGCTCCTCTGCACCGAGCCGGTCCCCTGGGTCTCCTTCACCTTCGGCCTCCCGACCCCCGGGGAGCTCGCGCAACTGCGAGCGGCCGGGAGCCGGCTCGCCGTCACCGTCACGACGGTGGCGGAGGCGGAGCAGGCGAGCCGGGCCGGGATCGACCTCCTGATCGTGCAGGGCCCGGCCGCCGGGGGCCACAGCGCCAGCTTTGACCCAGGCGCGGAGATCACCGCGGTACCGACCGCGGTGCGGGTGGCCGAGATCGCCGCCGCCGTCCGGTTGCCCGTGATCGCCGGCGGCGGGATCGCCGGGCCGGCGGATGTCCGCGCCGTCCTCAGCGCCGGGGCGAGCGCGGCCGTGATCGGCACCCTGCTGCTGCGCTGTGACGAGTCGGGGGCGTCGGTGACCCACCAGCGGGCTCTCGTCGATCCGAGCTTCAGCGAGACGGTGATCACGCGCGCGTTCACCGGCCGCCCGGCGCGCGGCCTGCTCAACGGGTTCATCCGCCGCCACGAGGCCGACGCACCGCTCGGCTACCCGGCGATCCACCATCTCAGCGCCGGGATCCGGCGAGCCGCCGCGGCCGCCGGTGACGCCGACCGCGTCCACCTCTGGGCGGGAACCGGCCACGCCGCCGCCCGCACCGGACCGGCAGCAGGGATCCTCAGCTCACTGCTCTGAGTCGACGGGACCGGAATCCGGGTCCTCGGGGCCGTCCGCGGTGGCCTCCGGGTCGCCGTCGGTGAGGTCCTCCGGCAGGGACGCCAGCTCGAGGTCGACGGACACGCCAGGAGCGGCGGGATCGTCCGGGTCGACCGGATCGACCGGATCGACCGGATCGACCGGATCGGCGGAGGACTCGACGATCAGCGCGACGGCGGACACCTGGTCGTCGTCGCGGATGTTCATCACCTTGACGCCCTGGGAAGCCCGGCCGTAACGGTTGATCCCGCGCACCGAGGTGCGCTGGACCATCCCGTTCTGGGAGATGAACACGAGCTCCTGGTGCTCGCGGACCACGAGCGCGCCGGCGAGAGCACCCTTGTTCTCGGTCAGCTGGATCGTCTTGACCCCCATCGTGTCCCGGCCCTTGACCGGGTACTCGGAGATCGGGGTGCGCTTGCCAAAGCCGTTCTCGGTGACGACGAGCAGCTCCTGATCGTCGTTGGCGACGTCCATCGCCAACAGCGCGTTGCCGGGGTGAGAGACGTTCATCCCCCGCACCCCGGAGGTGTCCCGGCCCATCGGACGGACCCGTTCCTCGGAGAAACGGGCGGCCTGCCCGGAGCGGGAGACCATGATGATGTCGTCCTCGCCGCTCGTGCGGCGCACCGCGATCAGCTCGTCGTCGTCGCGAATGTTGATCGCGATGATCCCGTCCGCCTTGATCGGCGTGTTGTAGGCGATGAACTCGGTCTTCTTGACCATCCCGTTGCGGGTCGCGAAGACGAGGTAACGGCCCTCGGTGAAGTCACGGGTCGAGAGCACCGACTGGACGCGCTCCCCCTCACGGAGGGGTAGGACGTTGACGAGCGCACGGCCCTTGGCCGTCCGGGATGCCTCCGGGAGGTCATAGACCTTCTGACGGTAGACCTTGCCGCGGTTGGTGAAGAAGAGGAGGAAGTCATGGGTCGATGAGACGAACAGGTGCTCGATGTAGTCCTCGTCCTTGAGGTCCATCCCGTTGATCCCGACCCCACCACGGCGCTGCTGGCGGTAGGTGGACAGCGGCAGCGACTTGATGTATCCGGAGTGGGTGATCGAGATGACCATCTGCTGCTCGGCGATCAGCGACTCGATGTCGATCTCACCCTCGGCGTAGGTGATCTCGGTGCGCCGCTCGTCCCCGTAGGCGGCGGCGATCTCACTCAACTCGTCCTTGATGATCCCGTACACCCGCTGCTCGTCCCCGAGGATCTCCCGGAGCTCGGCGATCCGCTCGAGCAGGTCGGCGTGCTCCTGCTTGATCTTGTCCGCTTCCAGCGCCGTCAGCCGGCGGAGGGTCAGCTGCAGGATCGCCTCCGCCTGGATCAGGGTCAGCTCAAAGGTCTCGATCAGGCCACGGCGGGCGGCGTCCGGGTCCGCGGATGCGCGGATCAGGGCGATCACCTCATCCAGGTTCGCCTGGGCGATGATCAGCCCCTCAAGGACGTGGGCGCGCTCCTCAGCCCGGCGCAGCTCGTACTTGCTGCGCCGGACGACGACCTCCCGCTGATGGTCGACGTAGTGGCCGATCATCTCCTTCAGCGACAGGGTCCGCGGCACGTTGTCAACGAGCGCGACCATATTCACGCCGAACGTCGTCTGCAGTGGCGTGTGCTTGTAGAGCTTGTTGAGGACGACCTTGGGGATCGCGTCGCGCTTGAGCTCGACGACGATCCGCATCCCGTTGCGGTCCGACTCGTCGTTGAGATCGGTGATCTCAGGGATCTTCTTGTCGAGGACGAGGTCCTTGATCTTGTCGAGCAGCCCGTTCTCCCCGCCCTTGCGGACCTGGAAGGGGAGCTCGGTGATGATGATCGCCTCCTTGCCCTGACCGATCGGCTCGATGTGAGCCCGACCCTGGACCCGGACCCGGCCACGGCCGGTCGCGTAGGCGTCCCGGATCCCGTCCCGGCCGAGGATCATCCCGGCGGTCGGGAAGTCGGGCCCGTGGACGTGGCGCATCAGCCCGTCGATGTCGATCGCCGGGTTGTCGATGTACGCGTTGACGGCACCGATGATCTCGCGCAGGTTGTGCGGCGGAATGTTCGTCGCCATCCCGACGGCGATGCCGGAGGAGCCGTTGACGAGCAGGTTCGGGAACCGGGCCGGCAGGACGACGGGCTCCTGAGCGTTACCGTCGTAGGTGGGGATGAAGTCGACCGTGTCCTGGTCGATGTCGCGCAGCATCTCGGTGGCGAGCTTCTCGAGCTTGGCCTCCGTGTAGCGCATCGCCGCCGCCGGCCACCCGTCGATGTTGCCGAAGTTCCCGTGCCCGTCGATGAGCGGGTAGCGCATCGAGAAGCTCTGGGCCATCCGCACGAGCGTGTCGTAGATCGCGCTGTCGCCGTGGGGGTGGAACTCGCCCATCACGCGCCCGACGATCTGAGCGCACTTGACGTGCTTGCGGGCCGGGTTGAGGCCCATCTCGCTCATCGCGTAGAGGACACGCTTCTGCACGGGCTTGAGTCCGTCGCGGACGTCGGGGAGGGCCCGCCCGACGATCACGGACATCGCGTAGTCGAGGTACGCCGAGCGCATCTCCTCCTCGAGCCCGCGAGGCTCGATGTTGCCGCCACCGAGTGTGTCGATCGTTGCCATGTGAAGTTCCTGTCTCCTGTCCGGAAAGCGTCGAGAGCCGCGTCGCCGGCCTTATACGTCGAGGTTGGCCACGAGCCGGGCGTTCTCTTCGATGAACGCGCGGCGGGGCTCGACCTGGTCGCCCATCAGCATCGCGAACACCCGGTCGGCGCCGGAGGCGTCCTCCATCGTCACCTGCACGAGCGTCCGGGTCGACGGGTCCATCGTCGTCTCGCGCAACTCCTCGGGATCCATCTCCCCCAACCCCTTGAAGCGATAGTAGGTGACGCCCTTCTGGGCGATCTCGAGCACCTTGGCCCGCAGCTCCTCGAAGGAGAACGCCTCGGTCACCTCGTTATTGAGGGTGATCGTGAACGGCGGGATGCCGACGAGCCCGACGAGCTCGTCATGGACCTGGGCGAGGCGCCGGTACTCGGTCGCCTCGAGCACCGCCTTGGGGACGTGGTGGGTGGAGGCGAGACCCGTCTTGGTCTCGAACGTTCGGACGACGATCTCCGTGTCGGACTGCGCGAGCACGCTGGCGCGGTAGGCGTGACCGTTCTCCCCGGCGGCGACGACGACGCGGAGGAGATCCTCGACGTCGGTCACCCGCTCCTCGAGCAGCCGCGCCTGCTGGAGGAAGGAGACGATCCCCTGACCGTGGTTGGTCCGCAGCGCCGCCCCCCACCCCTGGTACTGACGCAGCAGCCGGCTGAACCGGTTCCAGCGCGCCTCGGTGAGTCGGAGCGCCTTCCCGTCGTGATCGTCGATCTCGATCTTCTCGAACTTGTCGCCGAGGAGGAGCTCCTCGAGCTCATGCTCGCCTTCCAGGTAGCGGTGCTTCTGCCCGCGCGTGAGGCGGTAGAGCGGCGGCTTGGCGATGTAGACGTACCCGGCCTCAATCAGCGGCTGCATCTCGCGGAACAGGAGGGTGAGCGCGAGGGTGCGGATATGGGCGCCGTCCACGTCGGCGTCGGTCAGCAGGACGATCTTGTGATAGCGCGCCTTCTCGAGGTCGAACTCGTCACGCACACCGGTCCCGACGGCTGTGATCAGCGCCTGGATCTCCTGGTTGGCGAGGACCTTGTCGATCCGGCTCTTCTCGACGTTGAGGATCTTGCCGCGCAGTGGAAGGATCGCCTGGGTGCTGCGGTCCCGCGCGTCAACGGCCGAGCCGCCCGCGGAGTCCCCCTCGACGATGAACAGCTCCGCCAGCGACGGGTCCTTGACCGAACAGTCCGCAAGCTTGCCCGGCAGCGTCGAGTTGCCCAGCGTCGACTTGCGGCGGGTGAGGTCGCGCGCCTTGCGGGCGGCCGCACGGGCCTGGGCGGCGCCGACCGCCTTGCGGATCACCTGGCGCGCCTCCTTCGGGTTCTCCTCCAGCCACTCGGCGAGCCGCGCGTTGACGATCGACTGGACGAACCCGGCCATGCCGGGGTTCCCGAGCTTCGTCTTGGTCTGGCCTTCGAACTGGGGTTCGGCGAGCTTGACGGAGATGACCGCGGTGAGCCCCTCGCGTACGTCCTCGCCGCTGAGGCTGTCGTCCTTCTCCTTCAACTCGCCGACCTCGCGCGCGTACCGGTTGATCACGCCCGTCAGCGCCGTGCGGAACCCGGTGAGGTGCGACCCGCCCTCATGCGTGTTGATGTTGTTGGCAAAGGAGAACACCGCCTCCTGGTAGGTCGAGTTCCACTGCATCGCGACCTCGACCGAGCCCTCCTCGGACTCGCCGGCGATCGCGATCACCTTCGGGTGGATCGGGTCCCGGTTCTCGTTGAGGTAGGTGACGAAGTCAGCGATCCCGCCCTCGTAATGGAAGTCCGCCCGCGCCCCCTCGCCGCGCTCGTCCGTGATCGAGATGCGCAGGTCCCGGGTGAGGAACGCGGTCTCCCGCAGGCGCTCCTCCAGCGTCGCGTAGGTGAATTCGAGACTCTCGAAGATCTCGGCGTCCGGAAGGAACGTGACGGTCGTCCCATGCTCGTCGGTGGGCTCCCCGCGCTCGATCGGACCGAGCGGCGTGCCCCGGGAATAGCTCTGGCGCCAGGTGTAGCCGTCGCGGCGGACCTCGACGTCAAGCCGTTCTGACAGGGCGTTGACGACCGAGACGCCGACCCCGTGCAGACCACCGGAGACCTTGTAGCCGCCGCCCTCACCGAACTTGCCGCCGGCGTGGAGGACGGTCAGGACGACCTCGAGCGCTGACTTGCCCTCCTTCTCCATCGTCGCGACGGGGATCCCCGCCCCGTGGTCGACGACGGTCACCGAGTTGTCCGGGTGGATCGTCACGTCGACGGTGTCGTTGCGGCCGGCGAGAGCCTCGTCGACGGAGTTGTCGACGACTTCATAGACAAGGTGGTGGAGGCCCCGCTCGCCCGTGGAACCGATGTACATGCCCGGCCGCTTACGCACCGCCTCGAGTCCCTCGAGCACCTGGATGTTCTGGGCGTCGTAGCTCTGCGGTATGGGGCGCTGCGCTTCGGCGCCGCTGTCGTTCGTCAACGATCCTCCGATTGACGTCGAGACGCCCCGGTGCCGCGCACGCGAGGTGCGCGCCGGGGCGTCAAAACTTGATTGCTGTACAAGATAGCACAACGGCCCCCCGCCCCGAGCCCGGGCGGACAATTGAATGGCCTGCAAAGACCCACAAAATGCGACGAGTCAGCGGCCGTCGGCGACGCCCCGCACGGCCGTCAGCCTCCCCGTGGTCAGGGTGGCGTTGAGGGCCGGGAGAATGACCGCGGACATCAGCTCCAGTTCCTCGCACCAGACCGCAGCGCTGCAGGCGACCGTCAGTACCCCGGCACGCTCGGCAACCGGTCGACACTCCGCATCGATCCCGGCTCCGACGACCCCGCGCCAGGCACTCTGGACCTCTCCGAGCACGGTGGCGGGAGCGAGCTGTGCCGTCAGCGGGGCCAGCACCGCAGAGAGATCACGGGGGGCGCGGCGATGCAGGGCCATCCTCAGCAGTCTGCCCGATCGCCTCCGTCGGGGGGCGCGCCGGTGAGCGCACCCCCCGCCACCACCAGCTGGACCGCGGCCGACGCGCGGGGTACCGGCACGTGCTCGGAGTCCGTCGCGGTGATCAGCGCCTGTCCGGGCGTGCTGAGGAGCAGGTCGACGAGGCGACGCCGGCGTGTGCGGTCCAGTTCGCTCATCACGTCGTCAAGGAGCATCAGTGGCGCCCGGTCACGCTGCTCGGCAAGTACCGCCCGCTCGGCGAGCAGGAGCGCGAGCAGGCCGAGTCGCTGCTGGCCCTGGGATCCGTAGGTGCGCAGGTCATGGTCGGCCCGGCGGAGGACGAGGTCGTCCCGATGGGGACCGTAGCCCGTGTGGCCTCGCTCGACGTCGCGCTCCCAACGGGCTCGCAACTCGTTGAGGAAGACGTCCTCAGAGTCCGTCGCGACGCGGGGACGGTAGCTGACGGTCGGGGCATCCTCGAGGCCGAGCGCAGCGGCGATTCGGCCAAAGTGCGGCGCGACTGCGGCTGCCGCGGCCGCGCGATCGGCCATCAGGGCCAATCCCGCCCGCACGAGCTGGGTGTCCCACGCCTCGAGGTGGTCGGGCCAACGAGCGGGAGCGACGCCCCGCAGCCGGGCGACGAGGGCGTTTCGTTGGGCGAGAATCTGAGCGTAAGCCCGGCGTGTCTGGGCGCGACTGGGCCAGAGCGCCCCGAGGAGCTGATCGAGGTGGGCCCGCCGGCCGGCGGGCACCCCCTTGATCAGGTCGAGACGATCGGGAAGGAACACGCTGACGAGCGGACGGTGGGGCGTGTCGAGCAGGCGCTCGACCGGGGCCGTGTCGACCCACATCCGCTTGGCCTCACCTCGGGTCAGCCCAACTGCAAGCTCGTGGCGGCCGTCGGGCGCGATGACGGCGACACTCACCCGCAGGGTCGCGGTCCCGAACCGGTGGAGCTCCGCGTCGTGGTGGGTGCGACAGGACCGTCCGGTACAGCCGAAGTAGACGGCCTCCAGGAGGTTCGTCTTGCCCGCGCCGTTCTCCCCGGTGAGGACGGTGAGGGAACTCCCCAGATCGGTCTCAAGCCGATCGTAGCTGCGAAAATCGCGAGCCGAGACGGAGCGGACCTGCACCTACACGTTGAGCCGGATCGGCATGATCAGATAGCGGAAGCGAGCGTCATCGGTGGACTCGAGGAGTCCGGGCCGCAGGGGGCTGATCAGCCTGAGCAGGACGTCACCATCTGCGATCGCCTCCAAGCCGTCCCGGAGGAACTCGGGGTTGAATCCGATCTCGAAGCCGTCCCCTTGAAACGGCACCGGCAACGCCTCAGACGCTTCGCCGATGTCCGGTGTCTGGGCCGAGACGATCAGCTCCCCGGGGCTGAAGGCGAGGCGCAGTGGAGCGTTCTTCTGGGCCAGCAGGCTGATCCGACGCACGACATCACGGAGCTCGGCGGCTGCGACGCGTACCTGATGCTCGAAGGTCTCAGGGATCAACTGGCGGTCGTTGGGGAACTGACCGTCGATCAGGCGAGAGGAGAGGACGATGTCACCGAACCGGAAGACGACCTGGTTTTGGCGGACGCTGATGGCGAGCTCGACCTCGCCCTCGGGACGGCCGACGATCCGGGTGAGCTCCTGGAGGGCGCGCGCGGGGACGTTGACTTCAAAGCCGGCGCTCAGGGACGCGGGAAGCGTCGTCTCCTTCACGCTCAGACGGTAGGAGTCGGT
Source organism: Conexibacter sp. DBS9H8 (assembly GCF_023330685.1). GTDB lineage: Bacteria > Actinomycetota > Thermoleophilia > Solirubrobacterales > Solirubrobacteraceae > Palsa-465. Next base: position 560,273 of record NZ_CP097128.1, on the reverse strand, counting down.
CGCGACCATCCGTAACTCGGACCCCTCGGCGATCACGTGGATGCCCGTCAGGACCGGGCGCGTCTCATCTCGTGAGGCCGACCCGGCGACGCGAGTTGCCGTTTCGACGAAAGCGGCTGCCGAGAGCAGCACCGTGGCAGCCGGATCGGGTTCGGGGAACGGTGGGAAATCCTCGGCGTGGAGTGTGCGGATGTGAAATGTCGCGTTGCCCGAGACGAGCTCGACGTCCTGCTCGGCGGGGCGGACCTCAAGGCCGACGGTCGCGGCTGGAAGTGAGCGGACGACGTCTAGGAGGAGCCGGGCTGGAAGGACGGCCATTCCCTCCCGGCTCACCTCGGCGGGCAGAGGCACCCGAAGGCTGACGTCGGTGTCGGTGGCCCGCAGTTCGCAGCGCCCAGACTCGGCGAGCAGTTGGACGCCCGACAGCGCGGAGATCGCGCTCCGGGTCGAAGCGACCCGCGCGACGGTCTGGAGGTGGCTGAGGAACAGTTCGCGGTCGAGGGAGATCTTCACGGTGAATACCTCAAGCAGAAGGAAGAAGTCATAGAGATGTGGAAATGATGGAAACGCGAGAAAAAACGCCAGTTTGGGCGGGAGTTGTGTCGACCGCCGAGGCGGAGTCTGTCAGCAACTGCGGTCGGCGCCGGCGGCTGTCAACAGCGAACGCAGAGATGTCAACTCCGCCGCGTCCTCGCTGCTCGCTTGCGTCCGTTCGCTGACGCGCTGGCAGGCGTGCAGGACGGTCGCGTGGTTGCGGCCTCCGTAAGCGTCGCCGATGGCCTGCAGGGATGCCCCGGTGAGCTCCCGGCTGAGGAAGACCGCGAGTTGGCGGGGCCAGGTGAGGACGGCGGTCCGTCGGCTGGAGCAGAGGTCGGCGACGGAGACTCCGAAGTGTCCGGCAACGAGGGTTTGGATGCGCTCGAGCGAGAGACTTGCTCCCGCCGGGTGTGAGGGTCCCGGGTGCAGCGGCTCGAGGACGTCGGCGGCCAGGGCGGCGTCGAGCGGCCGGCCTGTGAGCGAGTGGTGGGCGACGACGCGGATGAGTGCGCCTTCCAGAGCCCGCACGTTGTCCTGGATTCGGTCCGCGATCAACTCCAGAACGGTCTCGTCGGGCACGGTGATCTCGTCCAACGCGGCGCGCTTGCGCAGAATGGCGATTCGGGTCGCCCGGGTCGGTGGCGCGATCTCAGTGACGAGGCCGGCCTCAAAACGGGCCCGCAGCCGATCCTCGAGGCCGGCCATCTGGCGCGGGAGCCGGTCGGCGGTGATGACGACCTGGTGGCCGTTGTCATAGAGGGCGTTGAAGGTGTGAAAGAACTCCTCCTCCGTCTTCGCCTTGGCGGCGAGGAACTGCACGTCGTCGATCAGGAGGACGTCTGCGTCACGGTGGAGGGCTTTGAACGCCGCTGTCGACCGCTGTTGGAGGGCGGCAAGGAAACGGTTGGTGAACGACTCGACCGTCGTGTAGCGCACGCGCGTATGCGGGTCGTAGGTCGAGATGTAGTTCGCGATTGCATGCAGGAGGTGGGTCTTGCCAAGTCCGGGAGGCGCATAGAGGAAGAGTGGGTTGTAGGCGTGTCCGGGGTGCTCGGCCACGGCGAGGGCGGCGGCGTGTGCGAGTCGGTTGGCGTCGCCGATGATGAATTGGTCGAAGGTGTAGCGCGGGATGAAGCGCTCCAGGTCGGCCCGCGGGTCGGTGACGCCGTCGGGTCGGGGCGGCCGCTGGACTGTCGAGTGGCCGGGGGTGCTGGTGGTGGTGAAGGCGAGTCGGGCGTGGGGGCCGAACGCGCTGTGCACGCTGCGCTGAAGGGCGCGGGCGAACCGGCTGGCCACCCACGCCTGGGTGGCCACGGGGGCGCTGAGGGTGACGGTCGTCCCGTCCCAGTCGGCGCACTCGAGCCCTGCGAGCCAGATCTCGAAGGTCGAGTCCCCGACGAGGCGGCGCAACTCTGCGCGGGCTCGCTGCCAGGCATGCGTCATCTCGAGGTGCACAGGCAACTCCGGCGGCTCCTCGGTCGGGGGACCGTACGTATCGAGGTGGGCCGGAAGGTCCGGCCGGGGGGGCGAATATAACAGCGCACTCTCGCCGTCCGGGCGGTCTGGTAGGACCCATCACGCAATGCGCGGAAAAATCGCGCGGCCGGTCCACCGGAGGTTTTCGGCCGCCGTCAGCGCCTGCGTATACTCGGTCGCCGATTCCCCCTGGGTAGGTTCTGGAGAACGATGAAACGCACCTATCAACCGAAGAAGCGCAAGCGCGCCCGCACGCACGGGTTCCGCGAGCGGATGCAGACCAAAGCTGGCCGTGACCTGCTCAAGCGCCGTCGCGACAAGGGCCGCAAGCGGCTCACGGTCTAGTCGGGGCCATGGCCGCGCGTCCACCGCGCCGTGGCCGGCTCTCCCGTAGTGCGGAGTTCGACAAGGTCATCCGCAGCGGTCGGTCACTCGGTGGCCGTGAGTTCGTCCTCTACGTCTTCCCTAACGGCGGAGAAGACCCGCCCCGGCTCGGTTTGTCCGTCTCCCGCAAGGTCGGCGGCGCGGTCGAGCGCAACCGGGTCAAGCGCGTCGTTCGAGAGGCCTTCACCCGGTTGGCTTCGCGGATCCCCGCCGGCTCCGACGTCGTCGTGGTGGCCCGGACTCCGGCCCGCGATCTCGCCGAGCGCGAGGGACTCGCCGGCGTCGAGGCCGCCCTCGCCCGGTTGATCGACCGCGTGCCGGGTGCGCGGGACATGGCACCGAGCGAGCCCGAGACCGGCGACAGTGCGTCAGCGCGCGAAGGCATGGAAGCTGAGGCGGTCCCGGTCGTCGCCAACCTGCCGGAGTCACGATGAGCGCGTCGCGGCGAGTCGTTGTCGGGCTGCTCCGGGGTTACCAACGAATCGTCTCCCCGCTGCTCGGCCCGCGGTGTCGCTACTACCCATCCTGCTCGGAGTACGCCGTCCAGGCGGTTGCCCGGTACGGCATACTCCGGGGCCTTGCCCTCGCACTGTGGCGACTGCTGCGTTGCAATCCCTTCAGCCGCGGAGGAGTCGACCTCGTCGAGGATCAGCGGCTCTTTGCCGCCTCCCCGACCGCGAACGGACTAGACCATGCTGCTTGATGCCAACATCTTCCAACCGCTCATCGACGTCTTCGCAGCGGTCCTGAAGTTCTTCCACAACGACATCGGGGTCGGCTGGGGCCTGGCGATCGTCCTGCTCACGGTGTTCGTCCGGCTCGCGCTCGTTCCGCTCGGCATCCGGCAGTTCCACAGCATGCAGCGGATGGCGATGCACATGCCGGAGATGAAGGCGATCAAGGAGAAGTACAAGGAGAACCCGCAGCGGATGCAGCAGGAGACGATGGCGTTCTACAAAGAGAACAACATCAATCCGTTCTCCTCGTGCCTGCCCCTGCTCATCCAATGGCCGTTCCTGATCGGGCTGTTCTGGACCTTGCGCGGCAACCTCCGCCTTGACATCTGCCCGGGCGTCCAGCACCGCTACCAGTCCGCCTATGCGACCAAGCACCACATCTCGCTCGGTGCCGCTGCCAGCCAGACGACAGCGTGCGGGGCCCACGGCGGCTCGAGCTTCCTCTTCATCCACGATCTCACCAACAAGGCCCACGGCCTAGAGATGATCATCCTCCTCGTGCTGTACGTCGGCACCTCGATCGGATCCTCACGGATCATGATGATGCCGGGCACCGACAAGAACCAGCAGCGGATGATGCTCATCCTGCCGGTCGTGTTCGCGATCATCACGATTCAGTTCCCGGCGGGCGCTCTGCTCTACTACATCATCTTCAACCTGTGGATGGTCGTCCAGCAGTCGGTGTTCAAGGAACTCATCGGCAAGCAGTATCGACACCCAGCTGGCGTCGCGATCGGGATCCCGGGCGAGGGAACCGTCAGCGGAGGTGGGGGACTCCTCAGCCTGTTCGGCCTCTCGCGCGATAAGGTCAGCGCTGACGTGGGCGCAGCCGGCCGGCTTACGCCCGCCGTCGCCGGCAAGACCCACAACGGCGCGGCAACCCAGGCGCAGCGGGGGGCCGGTGGGCCTGGGGTGAGGACGGGCAAGGGCACCGGGGAGGGCAAGCGAACCGCTCGTGAGGGCAGCGGTGCGGACGCGAGCGCAGCGACACGGACGAGCTCCCCCCCGGCTTCTCCACGGAAGAAGAAAAAACGATCCGGACGGCGCCGCTGAGGCCCGACGCCGCTCGCCCGTGATGGTGGCGACGGCGAGCCGATGTGAGGAGACGACGTGGAACCTGTTGATGAGGATCTGACCCCTGCCGAGCGCCTCGAGGAACTCCTCGAGGAGATCGCCGACGCGCTCGACGTCGACACGGAGGTCACCGTGACGAGTGAGGGAAGCGACCTGGAGGCGCGTTTTGACGGCGACGATGTCGCGGTGCTCATCGGGCATCACGGGGCGACGCTCGACGCGATTCAGCACATCGCCTACCGAATCGTGTTTCGGGGCGGCGGTGAGCGAGCCCGCCTGACGATCGACGCCGGCGGATACCGCGAGCGGCGGGCGGAGGCACTACGGGGGATCGCCGACCAGGCAGCGGCCTCAGCGCTGCGCACCGGCGGCCCGGTGGCCCTCGATGGGATGAGCGCGCTTGAGCGGCGGGTCGTGCACGAGCACCTCAAGGATCGCGCGGACGTCGAGACCCATAGCGAGGGCCAGGAACCGAACCGGCACCTCGTCGTCGCGCCGGTCGTCTGATCTCCCGTTCGGTCAACGTTTCACGTTTTTCTTCGCGGTGAAACAGCATCGCGCCGGCGCGGTACGCTCGCGTGACCGTGAGCGACGATCCCACCCCCACCGACCCGGTCGTCCTGTCGGACTTTGACCGTGGCGTCCTGATCGGCCTCCTCATCGGGGAGGGCTCCTTCGGCGGCGACGGCCGCCAGCCCCAGGTGACCGTCCGGATGCACACCCGCCATGCGGCGCTGTTCCACTGGCTGATGGGTCGGTTTCCCCGTTCCCGGCTGTACGGCCCCTACCACCACGGTGGCCGCTCCTACTACCAGTGGATGGCCAGGGGCGAGGTTCTCGTCCACGATCTCCTGCCGATCCTCGAGGCTCAGCTCTCCCCCGAGTTGGACGGGCACGCCCATGATCGGCTCCAGATGATGCTGGCCCGTTACGACGCCGTGATCGCCCGTGAGCGCTCCCGACCTGTCCGCACTTCGTAGCCGCTACGACCTCTCAGCGGTCGCAGAAGCGCGCCTCCGGGAACTGCTCGCGTTGCTTTCCGCTGACGAGTTCGCTCCGACGACGGTACGCGTCCCTGAACGAGTCAGGGACGACCACATCGCCGATGCTCTCGTCGCCCTCGAGCTTGAGGTCGTCCGCTCCGCCCGGACACTCGTCGATGTCGGCTCCGGGGCAGGCGTTCCCGGCCTCCCGCTCGCCATCGCGCTCCCAGAAGCCAGGGTCACCCTCATCGAGGCGAACGGCCGCAAGTGCGACTTCCTTCGCCGCGCCGTCGAGCAGCTCGCGCTGGCGAACGTGACCATCCTCCCGTCTCGGGCCGAGGAGGTGGCCCAGGCCGCCCGAGAGGGCTGGGACATCGTCACGGCTCGTGCTCTCGCCCCACTCGCCGTCGTTGCCGAGTATGCAGCGCCGCTCCTGCGTGTGGGTGGCGTGCTTGTCGCCTGGCGGGGCCAGCGTGAACCCGAGGTTGAGGCTGAGGCTGACGGAGCTGCGAAAGTTCTCGGACTTTCCGCGCAGATCGTGCGCCATGTCGAGCCATATCCGGGTGCGAGCCACCGGCATCTCCACCTCATGTCTAAGGTGAGCCCCACGCCTTCGCGGTTTCCCCGGCGACCCGGGGTGGCCCGGAAGCGTCCGCTCGGCTCCGGCTGAGCGGACGGCTCGGCACCTCGACCGATACTGGCGCTAGCTTCGGACCGGAAGACAATGGGAAAGATTTACGCCATCGCCAATCAGAAGGGCGGCGTCGGTAAGACGACGACCGCCGTCAACCTCTCCGCCTGCGTTGCCGAGGCCGGATATGAGGCGCTCCTTGTCGATATGGACCCCCAGGCCAACGCGACGGTCGGGCTTGGGCTTCCCAAGGACTGTTCGCCCGGGGTGTACGAACTGATCTCCGGCGCGGCCACCCTCGAGGACGTCGCGCGGCCGAGTGGAATCGATCGGCTTGCGGTCGCGCCAGCGACACCGGACCTCGCCGGCGCCAACGTCGAGCTTCCCCGGCTGGAGGGCTCGGAGACTCGGCTCCGGGACGCCCTCGCCCCGGTGCGCTCACAGTATCTGTTCACGTTGCTTGACTGCCCCCCCTCACTGGGGCCGCTCACGGTCAACGCGCTTGTGGCGGCCGACCGTCTCATCGTGCCGGTCCAGACCGAGTACTTCGCTCTGGAGGGCCTCGCCGGCCTGCTTGACACCTTCCGGCTCATCCGGCGCGAGTTCAACCCGCGCCTGACCATCTCCGGCCTCCTGTTGACGATGTCGGACGCGCGGACTCGCCTTGCCCAGGATGTCGAGTCGGAGGTGCGGCACCACTTTCCTGAGCTTGTGTTCGAGACCGTGATCCCGCGCAACGTCCGGATCAGTGAGGCGCCGAGTTTCGGGCGACCGGTGATTCATCATGACCCCCACTCAGCGGGAGCGGGCGCCTACTTCGAGTTCGCAAAGGAGCTGGCGACCCGTGGCTGATCCCCGAGCCCAGAAGGGGATGGGCCGCGGTCTGGCGGCGATCCTCGCGGCCGCACCCCGGGAGGAACCTGAGGAGCTGCGACAGGTTCCTGTCGAGCTGATCGCTCCGAACCCGCATCAGCCCCGTCACCGTTTTGGCGAGGATGCGCTGCTCGGCCTCGCCGATTCGATCCGGGCCCGAGGGGTCATCCAGCCCGTTCTCCTGCGTCCCCTGCCCGATGGGCGGTTCGAGCTGATCGCCGGTGAGCGCCGGTGGCGCGCGGCCCAACTTGCCGAACTACCGTCGGTTCCCGCCGTCATCCGCCACGACGATGATGCCGCCTCGATCGAGCTCGCCCTGATCGAGAACATGGTCCGCGAGGACCTCAACCCGGTGGAAGCGGCCCGCGCCTGCCTCGCCCTTGTGGAGGAGCTCGGTCTCACCCGGGAGGAGGTTGGCCTGCGGGTCGGTCGCAGTCGTGTGTCGGTGTCGAACCTCTTGCGTCTGCTGGATCTTCCTGATGACGCGCTCACCTTGATCGAGGACGGGCATCTCAGTGAGGGCCACGGCCGGGCCTTGCTGCTCGCCGCAGACCACGATGCCCGCCGCCGCCTCGCTCGCGTGGCGGCGGCTGAGGGCTGGTCCGTGCGTGAACTCGAGGCACGTGCCCGAGCGGCGGCTGATGCCGGCGACGGAGCGGGGGCCCCATCCCGGCCCAGCCGCGAGCGAGTCGTCCACCCCGACCAGGCGGAGGCGGTCACCCGGATCGCCGACGCGCTCGGTGCCGCGCTTTCCGCTGACGTCAGCGTCAAACCGGCCGGCTTTGGTTATGCCGTGACGCTGCGCTTCGCCAGCCTCGAGGAGGCACTCGCCTACGCGGAGGCCCGTACTACCCGGCCCTGACCGGTCTTCCGGCCGGTGGTCGCGCGCGTTCTCGGCTGTTCGGGGCCTCGCCGCCGCCCCGTTGAGGCCGATCGACGCAGTCGGCGCGTCACCGCGATCGGCCGTCGGCCGCCCGCTAATATCTGCGGTCCTCCGGGGCGATTAGCTCAGTCGGTTAGAGCGCTTCTCTGATAAGGAAGAGGTCCCAGGTTCGAATCCTGGATCGCCCACTGGCATGAAGGCCCTGCAAACGGCGGGCTTTCTGGACCGGAGTGAGACGAGCTGGAGGCTCGCCAGATCGGGTCAAGGGTGCACCAGGGGTGCACCGGCTTCGTTGGACCCCCTCCGGACGGCACCCGCGAGCGGGTTGATCCGGTCGGCTGGAAGCGGCCGATCGTGAGCGACCGGGCCGCATGGCTTGAGGAGTGGTGCCCAGACTGCCGCGCTGCGCCTGGGGCCCGCTGTGCCCGGTCGTGGGCGCGTATGCCGGGCACAGCGCGACCACGCCCCGTGGCTCTTCACGTTGCGCGCGGCTGGCGCGGGCGGCGCTGCCCGACGTGCAAGGCGCAGCCGAGCGAGTCGTGTCGGACGCCGACGGGGCGCGGGGCGTCGCTGATCCATTCGGCGAGGCTGCGGCCGTCGCGGGCGGAGGTGTTGCGCTCGGCGGTGTGGGACGGGCTCGAGCGCCGGGGCGCGACGGTCGCTGTTGTCGCGTTCTCCGGCCGGGCGGGGCAGGGTGGCCGCATCGAACCGATCCGGCTCTCGCGACATGATGGCGAGCAGGACCTCGTCGACGTCGATCGGTGGATGTACCGCGACGAGCTCGCGTTTGCGCTCGAGGCGCCGGTCTGGGATCGGTACGGGACCTTCGCCGGCCATCCGCTGATCCGGGGCACGGTGACCTGGACGACGGCTGACAGGCGGGTCGTGATCGCCGGCCGGCGCGGCAGCGAGCCGTTCGAGGAAGACGTCTCGTGAGTGGCCCATCGCTCACCAGGACAGGTCGTATCCGCCGCTGCGAGGGATGTCTTGCTCGCGGCCCACCAGTCGCCGCAGCCTCGGAAACGCGAAAGACCGGGTTGCCGCCCGGTCTTCCAGAACATAGGCGCCGTCAGCGCCGAACCAAATCTCTTGGGCACAGTGTACCCGGCTGCTGGACGGACTCCAACCCCGGGACGGTTCTCTGCGTCCTCTCGCGGTGCGTGAGCGCCATCGCGAGCGTCCCGATCTCGGGCGCTGGCGATGGTCTTCAGCCACCCCAACCAAACCGCTCGGCGAGGCGGATGCCGCTTCGCGTCGTCTTCGTGCCTGTTCGCGTTGTACCGGAGGTGCCGGTGAGCTACCGCACGATCGCCGCGGCGCTGGCGCTCGAGGACGTCTCGGTCGGTGAGCGGCTGGTCGCGTTCTCGCTGGCGAGCTTCGCCGACCCCGAGCATCAGACGTTCGTGGGCAACACGGCGGCGGCGGCGAGGGCGGGGTTGAGCCGCAGCCAGTACCTCGCGGCGCGCGAGCGGCTCCAGACCCGTGGTCTGATCTCGGTGGCAGCCGGGGGCGGTGGGCGGGGGCGGTCGGCCACGCTGACGCTCGCGTTCGCGGACCGTGGCCCGTGGCGGGAGGAGCGGGTCAATCCGCAGCTGTTCGGGACGGTGCTTGGCTACACGCGGGCCCGCGGGCCTGCGCGGGTGCTACTGGCGACGCTCGCCGCGCTGGCCGGCGAGGAGCGCCAGGTCGTGGATGTCACGACCGAGGAGGTCCTGGCAGCGGCCGGTCTGTCCGATCGGACGTACCGTCGCGCCCGTGCGGCGCTGCTGGCATCCGGGGAGCTGGTCGCGGAGAGCTGCGCCGGCGGCCGCGGGAACACGAACCGATGGAGGCTGGCCGATCCTCGAAGCCTTGGGACGCCTCTACCGGCTCGGCGGCGGATCGCCCCGCCCGGGAACGCGCGCCCCCTCGTTGGACCGGCGACGCCGGTTGTGGCCGAGGTCGAAAACCGCGGTCAGGACCGGACTGTTTCGGCAATGAACCCCGGTCAGGATCGGACCCTTTCCGCGCTAAACCCCGGTCAGGACCGGACGGTTTCTCGTCACCAAACCCCGGCAGAAACCCCGGCAGAAACCCCGGCGCCCAACGCGCACGCGGGGAGCGAACCAGGGAACCAGAAGAACGAACACCCCCCCAGCCCCCCTGCCGGGGGGAGCGCCGCCGGGGCGGTCCCGATCGTCGAGGACTTCCTCACCGACCGCGGCCGCAAGCGCCGCCGGAGCGTGCTCGTCAGCCTCGACGACGCCGCAGCTCAGCTGCGTCCGCCGGATGCCGACGCGCAGCGCTGCTTCGAGCGTTTGCGCAACGAGTTGCGTCGGATCGTCGGCGACTCGCGGTTCGAGATCTGGCTTGAGCCGCTCGCACTGGTTGCCGTCGAGCCGTCCGGCGAGCTGGTGCTGGCCGTGCCTGTGCAGATGCGCAGCTGGGTCTCGGCGCGGTTCGCCGGCGTGCTTGACCGTGCGGGCCGTGCCGTCGAGCGCTGTTGGCGCCTGGCTGACGAGCGCGACCTTCAGCTGCTCGACGCGCTCGGACGCCGCCCGCCCCCGTCTTCACCCGATCAGACAAACCATCTCCAGAAGGAGGCCGTATGACCATCCCCCCGCCGATCCACCGTGACGTACGTAAAGACAGCCAGACAGACGGACGTGTAGACGGCCGTGTAGACGCGCGTGAAGACAGCCGTAAAGCGAGCCGTAAAGACGGTCATGACGAGGCGGCCGGTGATCGCGGTGGGTATGTGATCGCCTTGGTGAACCACAAGGGCGGGGTGACGAAGACGACCTCGACGGCCAATCTCGGGGCGATGATGGCGGAGGCCGGCCGGCGGGTGCTGATCGTCGACTGCGACCCGCAGGCGAACCTCTCGGAAGCGTTCGGCTGGGGGGAGGAGGTGCCCGGCGAGCGGCTCGAGGATCTGCTCGCTCACCCGGCGGCCCCGACCCGGTACAGCCCGCCGGTTGCGCTACGGCCGGACGTCGCGCCTGAGCTTGCGTGGCGGGAGGCGTTGCGGATCATCCCCGCGACCTGCGCGCTGGCCGACCTCGCCGCCGACCTGCCACAGATCGCCGGCGCCGGGTACGAGCACCGGCTGCGGGAGCTGCTGGATCGGCTCCGCGGCCGGTTTGACCTCATGCTGTTGGACACCCCGCCGGGCCTGGGCATCCTGTCGGGGATGGCGGTGCTCGCCGCTGACGCCCTGCTGATCCCGGCGCTCGCGGCCGACCTTGACATTCGGGGCGCCGGGAAGGTGTATGACCTCGTCGAGCGGGAACTTCCCGATCTGCGGATCCTCGGAGTGCTGATCGCCGCCAGCGAGCGGCGCTGGCGGATCACGCGCGACGCGACCGACCGGATGACCGCCGATCAGATGCGGGTGCTGCCCGTCCATGTCCCACGGGCCGTCAGAGTCGCTTCGGCGCCGCGCTACCGCGCGCCGACGGTGGTACTCGAGCCCGACTCGATCGTCAGTCACGCCTACCGCCGGCTCGCCGATCTCCTGATCAAGGAGGTCGGCCGATGACCGCCTCGGCACAGATGCCGCCGGCGCGACGGCGCCCGATCCCCGGGATGGCATCGACCCGTCCCGCCTCCCTGCCACCGGACCAGCTCGTCGACACCTCGCCAGAGCCGCCGGAGGACTCCACGTCGAACCCCGGCACCGTGGTCGATCCTAACGGCGCCGCGGCGCCAGCCGCACCCGCGGCAGCGTCCGCGTCGCCACCGGCACCCGCGCGGCGACGGACGCCGTCGCGCGCCCACGACGCGGCATCAACCAGCTCGGGTGCGCGGCAGCCCCCAGTGCCCGGAGAACGTCGCCGGCGGCGCCCGGCAACCGATTACGCGTCGACCAGGCTGGTGAACTTCCGGATCCCCGTCGACCTGCACGACCGCTTCCGCCGACTCGTCCGTGACACCGAGCAGGCGCACCGGAGGCTGCGTCACCCGAGCCTGACCGAACTCGTCATCGCGCTGCTTGAGGAGGGACCCGAGACCGTCGATGAGGTCGCCGAGCTGATCCGCCGCAAACGCGCCAGCGAACACGCGGCGCCGTGACCGCGGTGGCCGATAGCCATCAGGAGCGCCGCCACCACCGGGGCGAGATCCACCGCTCAGTACTTGTCGCCATTCAGGGTTGCACAGATCCGCGCCGTACCTTCACGCCCTGCTTGTGGCGAGGAGGAGGGGAGGTGTCGTCACAGATCGCAGACCTGCTTTGCCGCCGCGGCGAGTTTCTCCGCGATCTATGACGCAGTGGTCGCTCCCGCGTTGGACCTCGAGTCAAAATCCGGGCTTCACCCTCTCTGAGCAGCGGTCCTCGGCGCAGACCCGCTCCTGCCGGGTCACGGCGCAGCGAGGTGGGGCTGGTGTGTCTTGAGGTAGTCGTCGAGTGCGTGGGGCTTGTGGGTGTCTTCGTAGACCTCGTAGTCGCGCAGGCGCCCCCAGCGCATGTGTCCCCAGATGACGAACCGGTTCTCATAGACGCGGGTGCCGTCGGGGGCGTCGAGGCGGTCGTGTCCGCGCACGCACACGGTCGTCCGCCACGGCATACCCTGCACGATCACCTCATCAGGAAAGGTCTGCAGGCCAACGGCGCTGAGGCGCCGAAGCCAGCGCTCGACCTCGGGCTTGCCGGTGAAGGTGCCTGACCAGGAGTTGGAGCCCGGGAAGGTGAGGCGCACATCGGGGTGGTCGAGCAGCAGCGTCGGGCGGACGTCGCCCTGCCGGGTGCGCCCCATCACGTAGCCGATGAGCTTCCTGCCAAGCCATGTCTGCATCCCCGCCTCCCGACTAGAGTGATCGTTCTAGCGATAGGCTACCGGGGGTGCCCAGCACGCGAGAGCGGATCGTCGAGGCGAGCGCCGAACTGATGCGCCGCCAGGGGTACTCCGCGACCGGCGTCAAACAGATCGCCGAGATGGCACGGGCCCCGTTCGGCTCGCTCTATCACTTCTTTCCCGGCGGCAAGGAGCAGCTCGGCGCCGAGGCGATCCGCGCCTCAGGTACCCTTTACGAGCTGCTCATCCCGGCGGTCTTCGACCAGGCGGCGGACCCTGTCACAGGCGTGCGGGACTTCTTTGCCGGCGCCGCCACACACCTGGTCGAGTCCGATTACGCCGACGCGTGTCCGATCGCTACGGTCGCGCTTGAGGTCTCCAGCAGCAGCGAGACACTGCGCCTTGCCTGCGCGGAGGTGTTCGAGCGCTGGATCAACGCAGGCGCAGAGCGCTTCAGCGCTGCCGGCGCCGCGCCCGCGACCGCCCGCGACCTGGCCCTAGCCATGCTCAGCGCCCTCGAAGGAGCGTTCGTCATCGCCCGCGCAACCCGAGACACCAAGCCGCTCCTCGTCGCAGGCGAAATCACCGCGGCCGCCGCGCAGGCAGCTCTCAGGGCCGTGTAAGAGTAGCGCTCGCCAGCGCTCACAGATACCCCTGCTTTCGTCGCTGCACGACCGCAGACCGCCGGCCGACCAAACTTCCCCCTTCCGCGCGGGTTGCGATCATCTTTGCTGTGCGACGGGTGGCGATCGTGGGTTCGACTGGCGTGGGTAAGACGTGGTTGGCCGGGCGCCTTGCTGCTGCGCTTGGCGTTGCACACGTTGAGCTGGATGCGATCCATCACGGCCCCGACTGGACTGCGTTGCCGGCCGATGAGATGCGCTGGGAACTCGATATCCGTTGCCCGGCCGAAGGCGCGTGGGTGGCAGACGGCAACTATGAGACCAAGGGCGGCGATCTGGTCCGAGCTCGCGCTGACACCGTGATCTGGCTCGACTTTCCTCGCGTCACGGTGATGCGCCAGTTAGCGTGGCGAACCGCGCGGCGCGGGTTGCTGCGCGAGCGACTGTGGAACGGCAACCGTGAGTCGTTACGCAACGCGCTTTCTCGGGATCCTGAGCGGTCGGTCCTGCTCTGGTCCTGGACGCGGCACGAACCGCAGCGCCTCCGTTATGCCGCGCAAAGCGACAGCCGGTGGGTATCGCTGACCAGCCGCACGGAGGTTCGTCGATTCCTGCTGAACGCTGAAGAGGCCTCGCGCCTGGCACTGCGCTGACCGCCACGCTCTGCGGACGCGGCGACGGCCGGAGACGCGCATCGGTTGTTCCGCGACCCTCCCGATCCATGGCGCCGAGCCGCCTCCTTCACGCGGCGGGCGTTCATCGTGGGCTGGCCGCGACGCGACAGTCTCGTAGTCTGGTTCGCGTGGGAGCTTCAGAAGCGCCAGTGATCCTCGCGCCGCTTGGTGACACGCTGACGGAGCGACTGCGGCTTGTCCGTGTCGTGCCCGATGACGCCGAAGCGTTGGCACCCGTGTTCGCAAATGAGGCGGTTTGGGAGTTCCCGTTAGTTCTCCTGGCGGCTTCGCCGCTCGGGGCGGGTGGAAATGTTGGAGGATGTGCGGGTTCGCCTGCCTGACGCCCCTCCTCCTATGGTGCTCTTGAGCCCGCGGTTAGTTTGGCGTGGGGGTCTTCCCCGGATCCCGGGACTGTTGCCATGAGCACGCTTTTCAGACTCGTCTGTTTCGAAGGCCTCTTGGCGGGCGGCGATCCGGTTGATCGGTCCGAAGCGGGAGGTTGTGATGGAGGTGATCGTCGAGCGTCCAGCGGCGCTTGATGTCCACAAGGCGCAGGTCACGGCGTGCGTGCGCGTGCCGGGCGAGGACGGCGTCAGGGTGGAGAGGGTCCAGGAGTTCAAGACAACCGTCCGAGGGCTGCTGGTCCTGGCCGACTGGCTCAAGGCGCATCGGGTGACGCAGGTCACGATGGAAGCGACCGGCGTGTATTGGAAGCCGATCTGGCATGTGCTGGAGGACGATTTCGAGTTGCTGCTGGTCAAGGCCCCCTGAACACAGTTGCGAACTTCGAGTTCGATCGGTCGGTGGGGAGGGATCGGTCGTGAGGCGGAGAATGGGTGTGGCCGATGGCGGAGCGTCGAGCTCACTTGGACGAGTACGCGGTGCGGGTCAATCGGGCGGTTGCGTTGCTTGGGGAGTCCTCGCCGCCGGCTGCGGTGCGGGCGCTGGCGGTCGAGCACGGACTGTCGGAGCGTCAGGCGCGCAGGTATGTACAGGCGGCGCGGCGGTATCCGGCTGGTGTGCGGGTGCCGGAGCGCGCCGCGGTGTTCACGGTTCGGCTCCCGGAGTCGTTGATCACCCGGGTGCGCGACGCGGCGGCGCTCAGCGGCATGAGCTTGAGCGCGACGACCGCGCAGGCGTTGTGTGCCGGGTTGGAGCGCGTGGAGCGGGTGGAGAGGGGTGCGCGGGGTGGCGCGTCGCGTTGAGGTCGAGTTCGGCGGCGATCGACTGGCGGGCGTTCGTGTCGCGCAGGCGTACGGGTTGCTGGCGCCGGAGCGGCGTCGGCGGACTGAGGTTGAGCGAACCGGAACGGAGTTGAGCGATGAGCAACGGCAACGATCACAGGACGCGGGTGGCGGCGATCTACGCGCGGGTGTCCTCGGAGCGTCAGCGTCAGGCCGAGACGATCCAGAGTCAGCTGTCCGTGCTGCGTGAGCTGGCCGAGCAGCGCGGTCTGGCGGTGGTGGAGGATCTCGTGTTCGAGGATGAGGGGATCTCCGGCGCGACGTTGATCCGCCCGGCATTGGAGCGGTTGCGCGATCGTGCGGTGGAGGGCTGCTTCGAGGTGCTGCTGTGTCACGCGCCGGATCGTCTCGCGCGCCGCTACGCGTATCAGGTGCTTCTGCTGGAGGAGTTCGCGCGCTCAGGCGTGGAGGTCGTGTTCGCGAAGGAGCCGGAGCGATCCGGCTCGCCGGAGGACGAGCTGCTCAGGCAGTTTCAGGGGATGATCTCGGAGTACGAGCGGGCGCAGATCGCCGAGCGCACCCGGCGCGGAACGCTGCACCGCGCCAGGGCCGGGGCGGTGTCGGTGATGTCCCGCGCACCCTACGGCTACCGGTATGTGAAGAAGACCGAGCATGCCGACGCGTTCTGGGAGATCGACGAGACCCAAGCGCGGATCGTGCGCGAGATCTTCGATCGCTACACGCAGGCCGGCGAGTCGGTCGGCGCTATCGCGCGCGCGTTGACCGAGCGTGCCGTGCCGACCCGGACCGGCGCTGCCGGCTGGAGCCAGTCGACGATCTGGACGATGCTGCGCAACCCGGCCTACGCCGGGCAAGCCGCCTACGGCAAGACGCGGATGACCGAGAAGCGCGCGCGTGTGACCCGCACCACCCGCCAACGCGGCGAACGGCACGGCGGGGCAGCGTGCGAGCGGGTCAGCGCCGAGCAGTGGATCCTGATCCCGGTGCCGGCGCTGATCAACGAGGCGACCTTCGCGCTGGCGGCCGATCGGCTCGGGCAGGGCCAGCGGCTCTCGCCGCGCAACACCCGAGAACCGTCGCTGCTGCAAGGGATCGTCGTGTGCGCGAGCTGCGGCTACGCCTATCACCGCGCGCAGACCACCACCCGGCAAGGCCGCGTCTACCACTACTACCGCTGCGGCGGTACCGACGCCTCACGACGTATCCATGGACAGGTGTGCACAAACCGGCCAGCGCGCCAGGACAAGCTCGACGACATCGTCTGGTCTGAGGTGCTGCGCCTGCTCAACGACCCATCGCTGATCGAAGCCGAGATCCAGCGGCGACTCGAGAGCGTGCGTGTCGAGCATCCTGCCAGCCACCGCCGCGACAACCTCGAGCGCGACCTCGTGCGCGCCCGCCGGGCCGTCGAGCGGCTGATCGAGGCCTACCAAGAAGAGCTGATCTCCCTCGACGAGCTCCGCGCCCGCTCGCCCGCGCTACGCAAGCGCGAGCAGACCCTACAAGCCGAGCTCGACGCGCTCGACACCGAACTGCACGACGCCGAGAGCTACCTCCAGCTGACCGAGACGCTCGACAGCTTCCGCGCGCGTCTCGGCACCAACGCCCAGCAGCTTACGATCGAGGACCGCCAGCAGATCGTGCGGCTGCTCGTCCGCGAGGTGCTCGTCGGCGAGGACCAGATCACGATCCGGCACTCAATCCCCGCCCCGCAAGGCCACCAGCCGACAAGTTCGTCACTGCGTTCAGGTAGTCAACGCCCGGCACGTCAAGCAGGTTCCCGGTCGCGAGACCGATCTCTCCGACGCCGCGTGGTTGTGCCAGCTCGCGGAGGCCGGGCTGCTCAAGGCGAACTTCGTGCCGCCCAAGCCGATCCGCGATCTGCGGCAGCTCACTCGGTATCGCAAGACTCAGATCGCCGAGCGCCAACGCGAAGCGCAGCGGCTGCACAAGGCGTTGGAGGACACCAACATCAAGCTCGACTGCGTCGCGTCTGACCTGCTCGGCAAGTCCGGCCGGGCGATGCTCGACGCGCTCGTGTCCGGAACGACCGACCCGACGATCCTCGCAGAGCTCGCGAAAGGCCGGATGCGCGCGAAGCTCCCGGAGCTCCGGGAGGCGCTGGAAGGCCGCTTTGAACCGTTGCACGGACTGTTGATCGGGTCGATCCTGGCGCATCTCGACTTCTTGGACGCCCAGATCCTCGCGTTGTCGGAAGCGATCGAGGCGAGCTTGGCCCTTTAGCGCCGGGCGCGGTCACGCTGCTGTGCACGATCCCCGGGATCGGTGAGCGGACCGCGCAAAACGTGATCGCCGAGATCGGCCTTGACATGAGCGTGTTCCCCTCCGCCCAGCATCTCGCGTCATGGGCCGGGCAGTGTCCTGGCAACGACCAGTCGGCCGGGAAACGACGATCCGGAAAGACGCGAAAAGGCTCGAAATGGCTGAACATCGCGCTCAAAGAAGCCGCGATGGCGGCGACGAGCACCACCGATTCCTACCTCCAAACGCTCTACCGCCGCAAGAAAGCCCAAGGCGGGCACAACAAGGCGATCGGCGCGGTCAAGCACTCGATCATCTGCGCGATCTGGCACATGCTCACCACCGGGGAGATCTACCGCGACCTCGGCCCCGACCACTTCACCGCCCGCAACCCCGAACGCCAGACCCGACGGCTCGTCGACCAGCTCCAACGTCTCGGACACACCGTCACGCTCCAAACAACGTCAACGGCAGGGCTGGTGGCTGCCTGAACGCTATTTCCCTTTCAGGGCGTGGGATGGATGCGGCTTGGACGGCCGGGTTCGTTGCCAGGGCTATCGAGCACTGGGACCGATTCGGGTTCGGGCTGTGGGTCGTGCGCACGATCGAGCAGCAGGAGGTGATCGGCTATCTCGGTCTCTCTATGCCGTCGTTCCTGCCTGACCTCATCCCTGCCGACAGGATGCCTGCGGTCGAGATCGGGTGGCGGCTGCACCCCGACCATTGGGGCAAGGGATACGCGACCGAGGGTGCCGTGGCCGCGCTGCACGGCGCATTTGAGAGGCTTGGGTTGAATGAGGTGTGCTCGGTGCCGCAAAGCACCAATACCGCCTCCGCACGCGTGGCTCAGCGGATCGGGATGAAGTTGGAGCGCACCGCCACCCTGCCGGGAACCGAAGCGCGGGGCCCGGTAGACGTTGATGTGTACTGGATCACCCGGACCGAGTGGCTCGCTGGCTGCTGAGGGGAACCGATCGGCGCGCAGTCGATCGAACCTCCTTTGCTCTCGAGACGGATCTCCCCGGCGCGCCCACAGCGGTTGCGCATTGCGCGGCGAGCAGGGCGAGCGACGGCCAGCCGGGCGCTCGGGGTCCCGACGGTTGCGCTGGTGGTAATCCCAGGACGCGACGTCTAGGTGCGGTTCCGTCCAGCTTCAGTAACGTTCTCGGTGCGCGAAGGGTGACCGCCAGTCCGTAGCCGCCGCTCGGGTTAGTGGCGTCGCGTTCGTCAGCGTCGGCTCGGCCGAGTGCTCTTGTCCGGCGTGGCAGTCGCCGGCGAGTCCTGTGCCCGTGATGACGGTTTTGTCCTCGGGGTTGATCACGAGATCGAGATCGCCGGCGCGACGCGCGGCGGAACGGTCGAGCCACTTCGGTTGATCGTGGTTTGGCTGACGCCGTGTCAGCGTGTCGCCGACTTGCTGGGGAGGACCGGGGCGATTGATGGTCCCGGGGGCTGCTGTGACCGGGTCGGGCGCACACCCGGGGCCAGCGCTAGTGACGCGAGCGCACCGAGCAACGACATGCCGGCGCAGACAGCGAGCGCCGGTTGCAGACCGGAGATCACAGCGGCTGGTGACCCGAGGCCGCCGGCGCCTGCGAACACGGCGCTCGCGATCGCGATCGCGAAGACCGCTCCGAACCGCTGCATCGTGGTCGCGACGCCGGAGGCCTTGCCGAGCTCGACAGGCGCGACCGCGTTCAGTATCGCCGTCGGTGCGGTGGGCAACGCCATCGAGATCCCGACTCCGGCGAGCAGCAGCGTGACCGCCATCTCGCCGTACCCGACGCCCGAACCGACGCGCGTCGCCAGCCAGCCGAAGCCGGCCGCCTGCAGCGCGAGGCCGGCGGCGATCAGCGGCCGCGGCCCGATCCGGTCGCTTAGCGACCCGGCCATTGGTGAGACGAACATCGGCGTGATCAGCCACGGCAGCAGCCGCACCCCGGTCATCACCGGTGAGTAGCCGCGGGCCAGCTGCACGTACTGGATGATCAGGAACGCCGCGGCGAAGATCGAGCCCGACATCAGGAACAGGGTCGCGCTGCCCGCCGCGAATGTGCGGTTGCGGAACAGCCTCAGAGGGATCATCGGGGCCTCCACCACCGCCTCGCAGACGACGAACGCGGCCAGCAGTCCAGCACCGGCCGCGAGCGCGCCGATCACCTCGGCGCTGCCCCAGCCGGCCGCAGCCGAGCGAACCAGCCCCCACACGAGGCTGACTGACCCGGCGCTGACCAGCGCCACCCCGCGCGTGTCGATCGGCTCGCGCGGGCCTCGGCTCTCAGGCAGAAGCCGCGCCGACCCGAGCGCCGTGAGCAGGCCGATCGGAACGTTGATCCAGAAGATCCAGTGCCAGCCAAGCCCCTCCGTGACGCTGCCGCCGACCAGCGGGCCGCACGCAACCGCCAGCCCCGACAGGCCTCCGTACAGCCCGATGACGGTGCCGCGGCGCTCGGCCGGAAACGCGTCGGTCAGGATCGTCAGGCTCAAGGTGATCACGGCGGCTCCGCCGAGCCCCTGGACCGCCCGCGCGGCGATCAGCAGCGCGCCGCTGCCCGCCAGGCCACACCCTGCGGAGGCGGCTGTGAACACCCCGACGCCCGCGAGGAACACGGCGCGGCGCCCGAATCGGTCGCCGAGCGCGGCGGCGCTGATAATCCCGGCCGCGACCGCGATCCCATACGAGTTGACTGTCCACTGCAGCGTCGGCAGCCCGACCCGCAGGTCGTGGCCGATCTGCGGCAGTGCGGTCACGACGACGAGCGCGTCCAGCACCGCCATGAAATACGCGGCCGAGGTCAGGCCCAGCACCGCGCCCAGCTTTGGTTTCTGCATCACAGGTCACCTCCGGTTCGATTGGTTGGAGGTGCAGACACCGGCGGCGGCGCAAACGTGTCGCGCCCCTTTTCCGAGCGTGGCGGTGTCAAGAGAAACAATGATCACGATCTTGAGCACCCCACTGCTTGAGCGAGCCTCGCGCGGCGATGAGCTCGCCTTCCGCGAGTTGACCGACCCACTGCGCCGCGAGCTCGAGCTGCACTGCTATCGGATGCTCGGCTCGCTGCACGACGCCGAGGACGTCCTCCAGGAGACGATGCTGGCGGCCTGGCGCAGCCTCGCCGAGTTCGAGCGTCGGGCCAGCCTACGAACCTGGCTGTACCGGATCGCGACGAACCGGTGCCTGAACGCGCTGCGTGACGCGTCACGCCGGCCTCCGGTGGCCCCAGAACCGCCGTTTCCGATCCCCGCGCCGACCCGGATGTCCGACCCGCATTGGCTCGAGCCCTACCCCGAGGACCGCCTTGGCTGGCTGGCCGACGCCGTCCCCGGCCCGGCGGCCCGCTACGAGGCGCGAGAGTCGGTCGAGATCACGTTCCTCGGCGCGCTGCAGCAGCTCTCCGGGCGCCAGCGCGCGGTGCTCGTACTGCGTGACGTGCTCGGCTTCCGCGCAGACGAGACGGCGGCGATGCTTGAGATGAGCGTCGACGCGGTGAAGAGTGCGCTGCGGCGGGCCCGCACGACGCTCGCCGAGGAGCTGCCCGACCGGCTCACCCCGCCGGCGGCGCGATCGCCGGAGGAGCGCGACCTCCTGGAGCGCTTCGTCCAGGCGTTCGTCGCCGACGACATCGACGGCATGGTCGCGCTGGTGACCGAGCA
Organism: Conexibacter sp. DBS9H8; assembly: GCF_023330685.1. GTDB lineage: Bacteria > Actinomycetota > Thermoleophilia > Solirubrobacterales > Solirubrobacteraceae > Palsa-465. The sequence goes on along the minus strand of NZ_CP097128.1, from coordinate 539,502 downwards.
CGCCTGGTTCCGGATGCCGCCGGCCAACCACGAGTATCACGGGCCCGGCCCGATCGGCCGGTTCCTGGCGGCGATTGCCGAGTGGCGCACGGGAATGCCAGCGCGTGTGCTGCCGGCCCGCGTGAACTTCCAGCCAGCGCTCGGCGTCTACCGGATCGCCCCCGCCACCGGGCTGGCGATGCCCGTGGGCCTGCTGGTGCTGACGCTGACCGGATCGCAGATCGCCGCGCTGACGTGGTTCATCGGTCCGACGTACATGGGACGGCTCGGGCTCCCAAGCGACCCCTGCGCGCCCGAACTGGTGTCTGACCGGTTATAGGCACCCAAAAACGCCGGCACGAGCCGGCCCGACACCAGGAGGGCTCCATGCCCAGCTATCTGTTCAGCTTCCGTGCGCCGACCGACTATGAGCCCGGCGGCGTCTCGACCGCCGAATGGGGCGGCTACTTCCAAGGGATCAGCTCCCACCTGGAGGACCTCGGCAACCCGATCTTCAGCCGCGAGACGGTCGGCGTCACCGGCGCGGGCACGAAGCTGTCCGGCTACAGCGTGATCACCGCCGAAACGACCGAGCAGGCGATCGAGCTCGCCTCCGCCTGCCCGCTGATCCAGATCGGCGGTGGGATCGAGGTCGGCGAAATCACCCCGGTAAGCCCCGAGACAATGCAAGCCTCATCGAGCGCGAAGAGCGCCATCGGTTGACAGGACAGGGGCCGGTCTCCCAGGCCGGCCCGCCAACCGCGGACCATCTCGCTGTCGCCGGTCCGCCGACCGACCCTAACTGACCTAACGCGGGTGGTGCCATCGCCCGTGCCAAGTGAGACCCGCACCCGATCGTCCCAACGGGCCACTCCAAGTCCAACGCAGCACTCACCACCGCTGTCGCAGCCCAGGAGCGCCCCAGCACGTGGAGCAGCCGTGCCTGAACAAGGAGTACGCCCAGCGTGCAGGCCTACATCCGCATCCGCGCGGACATGTTGGAGCCATCCCCGCCAGTCGCGCTTTGCGCGGGATGCGGGGCGAGCGCTACCGTGGCGGAGGACTCGTCCGTGGACGGCACGGCCGCGCCAGCGGATCGTCGCCGAAGCGATCGTCCGCTTTAGAGCCCCCTGTAGGTAGAAGGAATAGCCTGGCCTTAGCCTTAGAGCCTGTCTCAGTTACCCCAGAACCCCGAGTTGTTGCCACGTGATCAGCGCGAGCGTGAGCTTCAGTAGCGCCTCGTGATTCTCGGTCTTCTCAGACCAGCGAACCAGCATCGCTCTGTAGCGGTTGATCCAGGAGTGGATCCGCTCCACTACCCAGCGTCGCGCGCGGCGCATGGGATCGTCTCGGAGGTCTTTGGCTTCCTCGCCGCGGCTGCGGATGTGCGGGGTGAGGTCCAGGTTGGTGAGGATCTCACGGACGAACTGGTGGTCATAGGCCTTGTCCAAGCACACTCCTTGGGGCTGCTCGGGGGTCGGCGCGGGCCGTGGGACCGGGATGCTCAGGATCGTCTGCTCACACAGCTTGCAGTCGTTGCGGTTGGCGCCGTCGATCACGACCCCGACAGGGATTCCGGCGGTGTCGGTCATCACGCTGCGCTTGACCCCGAGCTTCCCGCGATCGGTCGGGTTCGGGCCCGTAGCACCGCCTCCCAGCGGGCTTTTCCCATCGATCCATCGATCGACATGAACGACCAATCGAGCCCCACGCCCGCGTCATAGTCAGCCAGCGCCGCCGCCCACAACGCATCGAAGAGCCCGGCCTGCTCGCATTCCTGAAAGCGACGGTGCGCAGTCGCGCCTGAGCAGATCCCGGTCGCATCCAGCGCATGCCACTGACAGCCCATGCGCAGCACGAAGAAGATCGCGTCGAGCACGACCCGGTCCGCGGGATACGGGGCGCGCCACCCCCGAACCGATGAACCTTCGCCGGCGCCGGGATCAACGGCGCGATCCGCTCCCACATCGGGTCAGGGATCCTGAAGATCCCTGCCATCGTGACCGGCCGCTCGACGATCTCGCTCCCCACAACCGCGTCAGCCGGCTCCTGTAGCTGGTCTACATAAGTTTGCATTGCAGACCACGTACGACGCCGATCTCAATCGACCTTCCTCGGGGTAACTGAGACAGGCTCTTAGGGTGGCCGCTCCCCCGGCTGGCCGTCGTGCTGTTGTCACACAAGGCGAACGGATGCCGGTCGCCGCTCATGCGACCACTGCCGACGAACAGTCGGTGAGCGAGGCTCGGACGCTTCGGCATCATGGGCTTGTGGAGAACACAATCGTCGACATGCTGCGAGAAGTACTCGGTCCGGACCTAAGCGCAGGCCGCCTTGAAGAGCTCACCGTTGACGAGATCGCAGAGCTGGCGTACGCGGTGCAGACCCACTACCAGAGCTGGCGCGCAGTCAAGTCGGATTGAGTGGTGTAACCCGCTCGTCAGCGACTTCGTGTCTCAGCTCCGGCTGAGCAGCGGCCTCCTTCCGAGCTTGCCGCGCGTGTCGGCCTGAGGCCGAGCCCGGAGGGCGAGGCCGAAGGCCGTCACGCGCGGGCGCGTCATCGTGGTGGGGTCAGGCCGCAACCGGTAGCTCCTCGACCACGGGCGTGATCAGCTCGACGGGCGAGTCCTGCGGGCCGGTCAGAACGAGCGCCATCGACTCGACCGACAGGTAGCGGCGAGCGACAGCCCACTCATCGTTCTGCTCGGCGAGCAGCGCGCCGGCCAAGCGGATCGCCGCGGCGTCGTTGGGGAAGATCCCGACCACGTCAGAGCGGCGGCCGATCTCCTTGTTGACCCGCTCCAGCGGGTTCGTGGACCGCAGCTTGACCCAGTGATCGGCGGGCAGCGCGTAGAACGCGATCAGGTCTTCCTCGGCGGCCTCCAACAGCGCGCACACCTTCGGCGTGGTGCCGGTCAGCTTCTCGATCACCTGCGTCACGCGGGCTCGTGCGTCGGCCTGGTTCTCGGCGTTGAACACCTCCCGCAGCGCGGCGGCGACCAGCCCGCGCTGGTCACGACGGCAGTGCATCACCATGTCCCGACAGAAGTGGACTGTGCAGCGCTGCCACGGGCAGCAGAACACGCGAGCGATCGCGGCCTTCAACCCCTCGTGCTGGTCGGAGATCACCAGCTGCGTGCCGGCCAACCCGCGCCGCTTGAGCGAGAGCAGGAACTCGGTCCAGAACACGCCGGACTCGACCTCGCCGATGTCCAGGCCGATCACCTCCCGGCAACCGGTCTCATGCACCGCATAGGCGACCACCAGCGCCTTGGACACGACCCGGCCTTGGTCACGAACCTTGACGTGCTTGGCATCCAGCCACACATACGGATACGCGCCCAGCAGCGGCCGCTCCCGGAACTGCTTGACCTGCCCGTCCAGCCCACGGCAGATCGCCGAGACCCGGTCCTTGGTCATCCCCTCCACACCGATCTGCTCGACCAACCGGTCGACCTTCCGGGTGCTGACGCCGTTCACGTACGCCTCCATCACGACCGCCACGATCGCCTGCTCAGCACGGCGACGCGGCTCCAAGAACGACGGGAAGTACGCGTCCCCCGACCGCTTGCGCGGGATCAACAGATCGATCTCCCCGACCCGCGTCTCCCACGCCCTCGACCGATACCCGTTCCGATGCGTGACCCTGGCCCCCGGCGCGATCTCACCCCGGCCAGCACCGACCTCGACGGACACCTCCGCCTCCATGATCTCCCTCGCGACAAGCGAGACCGCCGCGCGCAGAAAGTCCTCCAACCGCCCATCACCGACCTGGGCAACGACATCAGCAACCGTCATGCTCTGCTCTACGACCATCGTGGTGTCTCCTTCTCGAACGACTCGTGGTTGAGCCGACGAGCATGAGCACCACGGTGGTCGGAACCGCTCCGACCTCAGGCGCTCGTTACACCACTTCTACCGACGTGACCTGGCGCGCCCCGGAAGGCCCTCGGCTTCGCGTGGACCTTGGAGCCTGGGTCGGCGGTCACTTCGCCGCTGCTCAGCCTCGAGAAATCTTGGCCACGATGTTGCTGTACGCGGATCAGGTGGTCCTTCACGATCCACTTGCCGATTGGTTCTGCGCAGACCGCTCCCGCATACAACCACTTGACGTGGTCCGATACAGGAACGGCGCCGCGGTGGCGAGCTCCGAGGGGCACATTCTCATCAACGACGGTTGGGTCGCTAATCAGAGCGATAGAGAGCGCAACGTCGCGGTGCTGCGGTGGGCGGTGCCGGCGCTTCACAGTGTGGAGCCCTTAGTCACCGCGGGCGCCGCAGTCTTGGTTCCGCAGTTGCAGCTCGTCATTCGCGCGCAAGACGGCATTCTCAGCGCAGTCCGGCATGACCTTCGCAATGACGCCTTCATTGAAGCGGTCCAGGCGCCAGTTGACGTTCAGCCAGTGACTCGGAACTCCACCCGCGGAATGCAACAAAGCCTCTCCGGCGCCGGTGGCCTGGCGAGCGACAAGGACCGGCGACTCGAAATTGGCGGCAACCCCTCTTACTATCTGAACAAGACGCTGGCTGTGGCGGCTGCTGCTGGTGCCGCGTACGTACCGCCGTCAGCTACCGATTGGCGTCTATTCGAGCTGCGGTGCCAGGCCGCGAAGAACGAACTGAGGCGGATAACCGGAACGGATCTGAAAGTACTCGCCGCCCTCCACGCCTCCGAACTTCCTTTGCTCGATGGGCTCACGCTCGACGCTGTGAGCACTCTCAGGATCAAAGAAGGAGCGATGGAGGATTGGCGAATCGCGCTTCGTCAGGCGGCGCGCGGACTATCTACAATCCCAGCGGGCGGCGCTGATTTTGCGGCTGATAGTGCGCAGGTACTCGAGGATGCACTTGGCCCGGTGGAGCGTCGCGTTCGAGACGAAGCGAAAGCAATACGTCGTCTGTTCAGCACTGGACCGGAGCTCTCAGTCGATTTCGCCTCTGGCGTGGCAGCGGCGGGCGCGACCGGCGCGGCCCTCGGCGGCACGACCAGTGCCGTAGCCGCAGCCGGGCTCAGCGCGATCGCAAAATGGACCATCGGAGCGCTGATTCCTCCAAGGCAAGATGGCGCCGCGAGCGTCGTTGCCTATCTGCGCCAGAGGAAGTCCTAGCGTGGCCGAGCGCACTGAGTCAGTAGCGGCCAGCCGAGCCCGCCCACCGACGGTCGCCAAAGCAATCACCTCGCGCCGGTTAGCCAGAAGACAAAAGCGCTCGCGCTGGTTTCCGCACGAGTCAGGGTACCTGCGGGCGCCGCACCCTGGCGTGACATCGTCCGCCCAACCCACTAAAACGCATGCGCGATGAACGGATCTAGCGCGTGACCAGAGTCGGATACGACACACGTTCAGTTCACGGCCCGTTCTATAGGCTCGTCTCAGGCACGCAGAACGCGACCACCATCGTGAAGCAAGTCCTCAGCGGCGAGCTTTGGGGCGAACCTCCGGTATTCGGCCTCGACCCAGCTGCGCAGGCGCACCGCGGTCGTCTGCCCCCCAGCGACCGTGGCTTCGAATTTTGGTCATTCCAAGCGCCCGATAATTGGAACGGGCCGCAGGTCTTCTGGCGCAAATTGGGCGAATTTCTCGTGCCTGCCGATAATCTAGATGTTGTGAAGCTGTCGATCGCATTCGTAAAGATCGCCCAATCGCTTCACGAGTACGCGCCATGACCACCGCCACCATCAATTGGCAGCCCGGGGCATCCAGCGCCTCAGGCAGCGTCGCCGCCACCCTGGCGATGACACGGGCCGTCTGGGAAGCCGCCGGCGCCACGTTTACCGAAGTCAAGGGCGGGAACGGTCAGGACACTTCGTTAGCTGCCGGAACGCTTGAGATCGACGGAGCCCAGCAAGCGTTTGCAGTCCTCGAGTTCGGCGACGACATCACATACCTCACCGTGGGTGGTGACTACGACGAGCGTCCTGGCCTCACGGCCCGAATCACCACCGAACTGCTAGCCGCCGGTGCCATTCCAAGCGATGCGTCCGTCCTCGAGATCGTTGGCCTGACGCAAGCCGCATCGACCGACGAGAAACTCGACTACTCGGTCAGTGTAATGGCGGCGCGCATGGCCGAGACGGAGGCCGTCGTGGCGAAATTCCAACACGACGTACTCGAAACCATCGCCCGCCTTACGCACGGGGAGTCCACCGTCCCCGCGTCAATCGAGGCGATCATCTCGGGTCGCGACCCTGCGCTTGCCGCGTCCACCGACATAGCACGGATCAGTCCCGCCCTCAGCCTTTCATTGCCACTTGCGGGCCTCAGCGCATTCCCAGGTGAGATTCACAGCCGCGGCGACCGGCGCCCAATAGAAGTTTTCGCACCAATACAACTCTTCGCCCTCCTCGATGAGAACATCAACATCACCACCCGACTGCTCACGCATCAGGGTGGCGAAGCCATGCTCGCCGTCGAGGCTGGCGACAGAATCTGGGACATGAAGTTGCGTGGGCTAGGCCAGTTCGAGCCCACCTTCGCCAGCGGTCACTACGAGATCGGCGACGAGCTCATCGTAGTTCTTGGTGGCTTCCCGCGCGAACGTGATACCGGCAAGTCTTTCTGGTACAGAGTTCCGAGGTTCATCCGCCCGGGCCATCCGGGTTTGCGCCGCTACCGATTTACGATCAAGAACTGATATGGAGGTCTGTTTGTCATCCATGAAGGGCGGTTTGAAGTCATCCATGAAGGGCGGTTTGAAGTCAAGAGGCGCTCGGCCGTTTTTGACGTTCGTGCCTCGGAGCCGCTGATCTTCGTCTGATCGCCTGTAGTTCTGGGCTGTTGTCGTGGCGTGGTGGTGATCGGCGAGTGGGTGTCGGTGAGCGTGCTGCCGCGCCCCGTCGTGCGGGCGTCGTGGGACCGGGTCTGATCTTGGTGGCGGAGCGGCAGGCGGCGCCTGCCTGGTCATCAGGGGGCGCGGGTGGTCGGGGGCCGGGTCGCTGACGGCGGTCCGGCTGTGGAGCGTGCTCCAGTCATCCATCCGGTCGCGCGGGGCGGACCAGTGTGTCCTGCGGTGCTCGGGGGCTCAATCAAGTGGGCGGCCGTCCTGGTGCTAGCGAGGCCATGACAAACGTCGAGCTCGCCCGAGCGTGCGCATCGCGCCGTGGTCGTGGGCGCAAGCCTTGCTGCTTGTGAGCGCGCGGCGGTTCACGCTGCGGCCGCCAGCTTCTCTTTCGCGCTCGCGCGGCTGCGGCGCGCTAGGCAACGGATCTCTCCGTCGCGTAGTCCGTAGAAGGCAAGGGTCAGGATCTCCCGGGCGATCGCGACCTTCGCGATCTTCGCGCCGCGCCGTTTCGCGATCCGCTCGTATTTCTCGCGCAAGGGTCCTGATCCGGTGGTGATCTTCTGCGCGGCTTCGACAAGCGCCCAGCGCAGCGCCGGCGAGCCTTGCCGGGTGATGTGCCCGATCCGGGCTTTCCCGTCCGAGGAGCGGACGCTGGGTGTGAGGCCGGCCCAGGCGCAGAGATGCCGCGCGGTCGGGAAGCGGTGCACGTCGCCGACCTCGGCGACGATCAGCATCGCGGTGTAGCGCCCGACCCCGCGGATCTGGGTCAGCACCTCGACGCGGTCATCGAGTTTCGCGCGCTGCTCGATCTCGGTCGTGGTGTCGTTGATCTCCCGGTCGAAGTCCTCGATCAACGCGAGCAGGCTGTCGAGCCGGCGACGTGGCGCGTCGCGTAGCTCAAGGTTGGTGAGCAACTCGCGGCCGCCTTTGCCGAACAGGTCGGAGTACTCGTTCGCGATGCCGTGCTTGGCGAGGATCGCGTGCACACGGTTCTTGATCGCGGACCGCATCCGGGTCAGCGTCGCGCGATGCCGCAGCAGCTCGCGGAGGTCCCGCAGCTCGCGCGGCGCGATGTACGCCTCGGGGAGGAACCCGGCGCGCAGCAACTGCGCGAGGGTCTTGGCGTCGATCGCGTCGGTCTTCACGCGGGCGGCCGCGATCGCCCGGGTGCGGAGCGGGTGCGCGAGGTGCAGGTCATAGCCGGCTTCTTCGAGCAGCTCCGCGAGCCACTCCCAGCCGTAGGTCGCCTCCAGCACGACATGCGCGCTGGCGGGGTCGCCGAGCAACTCCCGGAACGTGTCACGGTCGTTCACGATCCGTTTGGACAAGGTCAGTTCGCCCTGCTCGTCGAGCACCGCGATCTGTCAGCGGCGGCGGTGCAGGTCGATACCGATCCAACGCGTAGCGTTCTCCACGGCCGGTCCTCCTCTTGGGTTGTCCAGCCGCACGGCCGTAATCCGTGCAGCGTCGAACTTGCAATTCGGGAGCGAGGACCGGCCACCTCCCGCGCCGCCGCCAGGAGCGGCCACGCGGATCGAGTCACCGGGCCCGACCGCCCTTCATGACATCAAGTGCCCGCGCGGAACTCTCCGTCTGAGCGGGCGGGGTCTGCTGGGAGGGGCGGGCTTCCCGGGACGGCGCGAGACCAGGCGCTCAGTCGTGCGGATGCGATTCCAGACTGATATGCGAGGGCTGGCTACCTCATGACCCTGTGTTCGTCGCGGTCCGCTGTCTAGGAACGGGCGCGGCCACCAAGCTGCTGGTGGTTGCCCATAGTTCTATTCGGACCGAACGCCCCGACCGGCACGCCCTCTGGGATCGGCGCGAGCGTCGCCTTGCCACAGCATCGGCAGCGAACCCGGGCACGGCGATGCTCGGTCACCGAGCACGCCACAACCGGCAGCTCCCAGACCTGATGAGCGACCGGACCGCCGACCCGCTCCCCACCAGCCAGATCACCCTCACAGCCCGAGCAGCGCTGAGGCACATGCTCGACGATCTCATCCGGATCCTTGACCATCTCACGATGACGGCCCTGATGACCGGACTGCCCGCCACGCTTCTTGCCCGACCGCTTCCTCGCCGGCCGCTTCGGAGCGTCCGGAGGATCTGACGATGAGGGCCGCGAGCTGTTCGACGAGTTCTGAGCGAGACGACGCTCGAGCTCCTCGACCTTGGCCATCAACGAGAACACGAGATCGATCACCGACTCCGGATCACGACCGATCGCCTCACGCAACTCCTCACGCTTCACGCTCCATAACTACGCCCCCAACCCGAAAACGCCTGCGCGACCCCCTGAATACGTACTCAGGGCTTGCCGCGCGGGGTCGCGTCGTGCAGCGCGGTCATGTGCGCTCCCAGATTCCCTATGAAGGCGGAAAAGCCGCCGGCCTCTGTAAATGCGAGCCGTCCGCGAGCCGCTACGGGGTTGAGATTGCGAAGGGTCTCCTCGCTGTCCTGCTCGCTGCCGCTGACGATTCCTAGCGCGTAGGCAGGGTGAAGTCCTTCCTGCGGCGCGGACCCTGCAAGGAGTTCGACGGCATGTGGTTCGGCCGCCCGCCATCCCACGATAAGCAGCTGTGTTACCTCCGGCAGGTCGGCACGAAGAGCAGCGATGTGGGGCTCCGGGCACTCAAAGGTGGTCTTTCCTTCCATCGGAATCGCGATCGCAGGAAGAGCGACCGAGTAGGTCGTATGCCCCGCGTCGGGATCATGCGAGGAGAGGGCGTCTTCTCGTGGTGGGTCGGCTGTGAGCAGGCCTTCGCCGAGCTGGTTGGCGGCCGCGAGTTCCATGGCGGCCGACACGGATCTGGTGTGGCGGTTGAAGTGATGCACTCGTGACCAGGACGTAGATCCGTGGAGCTTGAAAAGTCGGAAGTCGCTGCGGCTGATGTAGTCCTCGAAGGTGTAGAGACGCCAGTCTGCGACGAGGCCGGCCGCGGCGGCGTCGAGGAGCAGGTCGTAGTTGAACGTCGCCAGTCGCACTGCCATGCCCGTCTGGCAGTGCCAGTCGTAGATGTAGTTCAGGAGCGTGAGGTATCTGGTCAGTCCTGCGGTTGCGTTCATCCATTCGTTGCTGGCTTTCGCGACGACGCGGTGGAGGTAGATCTGGAAGGCGGCTAGTTGTTGGCGTCGCTCTGCGGAGTCGATCGACGCCTCTGTGAGTTTCGCCAGTTCTGTCTCGAGCGAGAATGCGTCTGGATTGTCGGCCATGCGGTGTCTCAGCCGGTCGATGATCGGCAAGCAGTTTGGTAGTTCTGCCGCAATCTCGTTGAACCGCTTATCGGCGAGTTCTTTTGCAAGCGGGGGAGGCCGCAGCCACGGTCTAACCGGCATCTGCGGAACGTCGGCGCTGTCAAAGGACGCGCCCGCGCCGAAGATCACTAGAAGCATTACGAGCACAGCCTATGCCTTGGGTCCCCACGGCGCAGTTCGCGGGCGTCCTTCGCTGTGGCTCACGAGTGCATTCGTCAAGGCGGTGGCAACCTGCCGGCAACTGGTTTGGCGACAGACGGGGTCCGGTCAGGGGACCCAACCGGCACGGGCGAGACCGGTTGCTACACCGGCGGACCAGTCCATTACTCCGTCTTCTCGGCGCTCTGCGCGCCAGCCTCGTGGCGCGCCTGGTCGAGCGCGTCGTGGTGGGACGGAAAGGCGAGACGATGTTCTTCGTTGGGACTCACTCTCCAGATCCGCGGCGGCACGTTGGGTGCCATCGCCCCAGCGTCGTCGAGACTCTTGCGCAGCTGATTCAGGACGCTGGTCAACTGTCCAGCGGGTGGCGGTACCGCCAGGAGTTCGTCGATGCGCCGCGCCACCGTGGCGTAATGGCGGCTGGCCTGTCGGTAGCGCTCCGCCAGCTGACCGTACTTAGCCGCTGTCTGGATCCCAGAGGCGACGGCTGCGATAGCGGCCACTAAGCCGGCAATGATCCGGATTGCCTCACTAGCCGTCTTCTGCAAGGTGACGAAGATCGTCGAGCCAACAATCGCGGTCAGGACAGTACTCCCGACGCCATAGAAGGAGTCCAATCGCTCGTACTTGTCGCACGCGGCCGAGTGCCTCCCAGATGCTTTTAGCGCCATCGTGCGCCAATCCTCAAGGAGCTTCGTCACAGGCCCCGGCAACCGACCGCCGCTGATTGTCAATCCTGGCTCGGACGGCGGTCTGTTCGCGCCGGTCATGGTCTCATTCTGTCGCGCGGACCGGCGACACCCCGTCAGTTCGCGGGAGGGCGCGGATCAGGCTGGCCACTGGCGCCGCCGCCGGGCCAGCCCGCACGGACACGATCGTTTCCATCTCGGGCCCGCCTGCAGGATCGCGAGCGCTTTGGCGACGATCCAGCGACGCGGCCGTCCTGGTCGCGCACGAGTCCTACGCCACGCTTGTGATCGCCGCCTGGTGTCTGCGCGGTTGCAGAAGGACCGCCCGACGCGTGAGCACGCCGTCGCGGTCGGGCAAGCGAAGTCGTCGTTCTCAACGTGGGATGAGACAATCGTGGTCGTGCACGATGCAATCGAGCGGTTCCGCGTCGCCTCGCAAGCCGGGGACGTTGGCGGGTTCATGTCGGAGCTCGCGGTCGACGCCGAACTTGTGTCGCCGATCTCCGGACGCATGGTCTTCCGGGGCCAAGGCGACCTACGCGTCTTGTTCGACGCTGTGTACGGGTCGCTGACAGGTCTCACCTGGAAAGACGAGGTGACCGACGGCAAGGTGGCGTTGCTGTGCGGTGAGGCCCGTGTTGGCCCGTTCAAGCTTGGCGATGCGATGGTTGTCGAGCTGGCCCCGGACGGTCGAATACAACGGATCCGCCCGCATCTCCGGCCGCTGCTTGGCCTGGTCGCTTTCGCCGTGGTCGTCGGAGCAAAGATGGCTCTGCACCCCGCCGTCCTCGTGCGCGCGTTGCGGCGGCCGTAGCAGCTCGGGACCGTCGAGCTCCAGCATCCGCTCTGCTCTCGTGTCCCCGCAAAGGGTCAGGTCACCGGCGCAGCCCGGATCCGCGCCGGTGCCGAGATAGTCGCTGCAAGCGCAACGGCGCGGGAGCGACGAGACCGGCGACCGGCATCCCGCCGCAGGACGATGGCGGCGCGATCACGTGAGCCGACAGCGATCACGCCCGGCACCACCAACCGCGTGATGGCTCCGCCACGATCTGGATCGAGGCCCCGGCACCTCGAGTTCGTTCCCGAGCGGGAAGCACGCCAGGGCCCTCATCGACGCCTCCGTTATGCGAGCGGCAGTCAGCGCACTGCTTGCTCCCGGCGGCGCGCAGCGCTTGCAGGTGCTAACGCGCCGCCCCCGACTACCTCGGCCCGGCCGCGAAACGATCGACCGCCAGGAGCTCATCGCCCGCGTGTACCGCGGGCGGGCGGTGATCGATGTGCGCCCAGCCGAAGGGTCGACCAGCGTGCCGCCCGAGGTCTCGGCCAAGCCGCCGAACCTCGTTGATGAGGCGACCCACGACGGGTTCCAGTACCTCCGGGCGGGCGCGCTGTAATCGGATCTCCAGCGCTGCGGCGCCTCCAGGCCGCATGGGTCCCGGCACCACCGAGCACCGATGACTCCCCGAGCCGATAGCGGTCGCGGCGAGCGACCGACCGGCCGCGCTTACGCCGGTCTACGTCCCCGCGCCTGCTCGCTGCCGTGGTCTGCGACCGCGGCAGACAGAGCCCGAGCGATCCGCGAGAGCTCGCCGAACGCTCGGGCGATCGCCGCGACGCTGATTCCCTCGAACGCGCGTGAGAGGTCCTCGATCGCCTGATCGAACTCCTGCCACGTCTCAGGCGGCCCAGGGCGACCGCTCTCAGGGCTGAGTTCGTGGGGGGCGGGGCGCTTGGCCGGCGGCAGCGGCTTCCACCCGAGCCCCTGCGTCGCGGCGTAGTCGTAGGCGATCTGCTGCTGCTCGCAGGCGTCGGCGAGCTCCCGCAGACGACGGGGGTAGCCGGCGTCCGGAGGGGCCGTGCGGTGCTGTTTGAGCGCGTTCTGCCAGCTCGCCTCCGCGACCCGCAGCTGGGTCATCGCGCGGTCAAGCGTCATCGTGCGTGAACTGCCCGACCAATGAGTCCTCCAGGGACGCAACCTCCGTAGGCCCGGTCGGTTGGGGCTCCTGCTTGCTGAGCATCGCTTGAAGATCGGAGCGGCGCACGCGGTACTCCCGGTTTGTCGCCTGGATCGCGCGGAGTCGGCCCTGCTTGATCCAGACGCGGATCGTCGCTTCGGTGTACTTGAGCTCGCGCGCGATCTCGGCGACGGTCAGCAGTTCGTCTGGATTGGAAGTGGACATGCGAGAGAGCACTCTCCGGGTTGCGCTTATCCTGCGTCAACAGATGGTATCGTAGCCCGCTGGGTCCCATGAACGAATTCTCGGGTAACGGCGACTTCGACCTCCGCCGAGTCGTGACCGAAGTCGACTTCCAGGCGCGCCGCCGCGCCGCCGAGTCGCCGTCGCAATCCGTTGATCCTGACGAGGACAGCCTCGGCGCCCGCTCGCTGCTCGGTCAATTTACCGCCGGTGCTCACTCCGCGAGCGATTCGGCGCAACAAGCTCCCGGGCGAACCGGCACCACGTCTGACACAGAGCGCCAGCCGTCGCTCGGCTGGCGAACGGCGACTGAACCGTCGCCAAACGCCCCACCGTCCCAACCGCCCGTCGCGCCCACGGCAGACAGAGGCCGCGATGCCGACGAGATCACCGCACCGTCCGAGCGACCGACGCGCACGCCGATTTACGCGCGCGAGGGTGCGGTCCATCGTGCGAGTCCCGCCCGTGACGCGGCTGAGCGCGTTCGCGGTCGGCCGCGCAAGGTGCTGCTTTCCGTTGCGGTGGTCGCTGTCTCGCTGCCCTTGATGACGCTCGCCGGCGGGACCGCGGCGTCTCGCGGCCGGCCCGCTGGCAGGCCGGCCAATGCCGCGCCGGTGACCGCGTCAGCCCACGCGCATACTGCCCGTGCGACGTTGCTGCCGATGGCGCTCGTCATCGCTGAACTGCGCAAGTCGATCGTCACGGTGGCGCGGGGCGTTCGCGTGCCCACGCATCACCGGGCGAGCAGGCGCCGCTTGGTTCGCCACACCAGATCTGTCAACGCCGCGGGTGCGGTCAATCCGAGCGGCACTCCGCAGGCTCTCTCGAGTTCCCCGAGCGGCTTCTCGTCGACACGCGAGCCGGCCCCGCCGGCTCAAACGTCCGCGCCACCTTCGGCCCCGGTGCAGAACCACCAGAGCTCGTCGCGCTCCTTCCCGCCCATCCTATGACGTTCGCCTCCCCGAAAGGAGCCACTCCGATGCGTCAACTCCCGTCCAGAGCCCTGAAGATCGCTGCCGTCAGCGTGCTGTCCGCGGTTGCAGCGAGCAGTGGTTATGCGCTCGCCTCACCGAGCGGCGGGCCGAAGGTGATCCGAGGGTGTGTCGAGGTTCACGCGCGGGTCCTGCTCGTCAAGCCGCGTTGCGGACGCGGGCAGCATCGGATCACTTGGAATGTGCGGGGGCCCGAGGGACCGCAGGGCGTGCAGGGTCCGGCGGGGCCATCGCCAGTCACCGCCTTCGGGGTTGCTGAACCCGGCGGGCAGGTCCGCGTCCAGCAAGGTGGGACGCTGACGGCCGGGCTCAACGGTGCGTATGAGTTTCGGCCGAGCGCCGCTCCGACTGTCGTCAACACCTGTGCGGCGACGGCGACGCCTGTGCAGGCACCGAACCCGACGTCGCTGGCGCCGTCCTCGGCGGACACCGTGACCGAGTCGGAGTACCACGACACCAGCGGGTACGTGATCGGCTGGCAGTTCCAGGTCTTCAACTCCGCCGGGCAGCCGGTGAACGACGGGATCGCGGTCAGCGTGTCCTGCCCGATCGGCTGACGCGCGCAGGAGTGGTAGCGGGGAGATTGGGATGAGACCGTTCGCGTGGGCATCGCCGGGTCGGCTCGCGGGTCTGGTCGCCGTGCTCGCGGCGGTCGGGCTGGCGGGGGCACCGGCCGCGACGGCTGGGCAGTTGACGTTGGCGAGCACTGCGGGGCAGGGCGGGTCGACGTGCGCGTTGACGAGCTTTCACACGACCGGGGCGATGATGTACTGCGGGAACGGCAGCTCGGGGCAGACGTTGAACGCTGATTACCTGCAGAGTCAGGGGTTCGCGGTCAGCCAGGGCGCTTATGCGCAGGGGGAGATCGACGCGCCGGCGGGGATCACGATCAACAGCCTTACGTTCAACGGCGTGTATGTCACGAACGTCAACAACGGCAATCAGTGGGGCGGGGGCGCGTACTGGTCAGGTGGTGGGTGCCAGTGGTCGCCGGCGAGCAACGAGACGATCCAGCTCGGCACGAGCGCGTGCCCGGGGTTCAGCGGTTCGAGCCCGTATGTCGGGTTTCAGCTGACCTGCGGCGCGGCGTCGTGCAGCGATTTCGCGCAGATCTATGTCCCGAGTTTCAGTTTGACGGCGACCGAGACGAGTGATCCGTCGCTCACGGCTGTGGGCCCGGGGAACGTGTTCTACACGGGCGGGGGGTGGATCTGGAACCCGGCCGGTGATCCGTGGAACGCGACGCTGGTCGGCTCGGATCCCAGCGGGGTCTGCACCTACTCCTACACGATCGACGGGACCACCCCGTCGCAGAACTCGATCCCGAACGGGACGACCTGGCAGCAGTGCCCGAACAACACGCCGTGGAACGCGACGCTCGACACGACGGAGTTCCCGAACGGCAGGTCGGGCTACACGGTCCAGGATGCCAACGCCGCGGGGAACACGAGCTCGTCCTCGACGACGCTTCAGATCGACAATCAGGCTCCGTCGGTGGCGTTGAGCGCGGTCAACGATCCGAGCCCGGGGTCGTGGAGCGGCGCCGATCATGCGGTGACCGTGCACGTGCAGCCGATCGTCGGGCCTTCGGGGGTCTCGAGCCTGTCGTGCGCCGATAATGGCAACCCGTTGACGATGAGCGCCGGATCCGATGTCACGGTCGATGGCAATGGCCGGCACGACATCCAGTGCACGGTCTCAAACAACGCGGTCGATCCGCAGGGCGTGCACAACACCGGCAGCGGGTCGCTGACCGTGCTGATCGACGAACAGAAGCCGAGCGTGGCGTTCTCGAACGTGCTGGCGGCGCCGGCGTGGAACGGCGGTCAGCCGACGGTCGTCGCCGGCGGCTCGGAGCCGGTCGTGGAGAGCGGGGTCGACGGCGTGTCCTGCGTAGCGGTGAACGGGCAGGCCGGTCAGCAGCTCGCGAGCACCAGTTCCGGGACGTCGGGGAGTGTGAAGCTGACCGCTACCGGGATCTGGACGGTGACGTGTACCGCGAGCACCGCGGCTGGGATGTCGGGGAGCGCGAGCGAGGTGGTGCAGGTCGACGACGCGGTTCCGCAGGTCGCGTTCTCCGGTGCGCCACCGGCGCCCGCGACCGACCAGGGCGCGCAGACGGTGCTTGTGAGCGGCAGCGAGCAGAGCGCCGCACCGTCCGGGATCGCTGAGATCGTATGCAGCGTCGACGGCGGCGCGGCGCAGACCGCCGCCAGTTCGAGCATGACCGTGCCGGTCGCTGGGAACGGGCCCCATCAGATCTCCTGTCACGCGGTCACCAACGCCGGGGTGAGCGGGCCGGCAGCGAGCGAGGTGTTGCAGATCGCCGCGTACGGCACCCCGTCCGGAGTGAGCGTCGCACCGCAGGCCCATCAGGTCCTGGTGCTCTGCGAGCACCACCGCCGCTGCTCGGCGGCGCACCGCACACGCAGCACCCGGCGCTACTGCGCCCGGCACCACAGCTCCTGCCACACCATCCTCGTCCCGAACACTGTTCGCGAGCGTGTGTGCGGGCGCCATCATGGCCGGCGGCGTTGCCGGTGGGAGCGGGTCGCGGCGGACACGATCCGGTTGCGTTGGCACGCCGCGCAGCGTGTCGTTGGCCTGCTCAGCGTCAGTGGGCGGGCGGTGCCGGGCGCGGTGATCGATGTGTCCAGACAGCCGCAGGGCAACTGGCCGCGCCAAGCACTCGGGACAGTCACGACGAACCAGTACGGGCAGTTCACCTATCCCGTGCATGGACCCTCCGGCGAGCTGATCTTCACCTACCCCGGCACCGCGACCGTGCAGGCGACCACCGCGGTACAGCCGATCATCGCCCGCAGCCACCTCCTGATCCATCTGCCCGCCCGCCTCACTCCAGGCCGCGGCCACGTGGTCCACGCCACCGGCCGGGTGCTCGGCGGGTACATCCCGGCTGGTGGGGTGTTGGTGCAGCTGTGGGAGACCGCCAGCGGCGATCCGCTCGGGTGGCAGCCGATCCGCGAGCCGATCCGCACCAACGCGCAAGGCCGCTGGAGCGCCGTACTTCCCGTCCCTGCCGCAGCCGCCGGACACGCTTACCGACTCAAAGCCCGAATCGTGCCGCAGGCCGGATGGCCATGGCTCGGCACCTGGAGCCGGACGCTACGGCGCTACGTGTCCTGACTAGTACTAAATGCTAACCACGCTTAACCGAGGCCAGAAGTGGGTAACACTCCTTGAGCCAGAGTCCTTGAGCCAGAGCAAGCTATACGATAGTGGTATCACTATCGTGATCCCACTATCGGCTTGTCCGCCGGCCGGCGGCCTGACGGGGTGGTCCCGCCCAGGGGGCGGGTCGCTGCGCTGGCTTGAAAGGCGGACGTCGTGAGCGCGCCCGCAGGGCGGCGTGATCGGCCGCGGGAGCGTCGTGCGAAGCACCCGGGTCGTCGTCCCACGGGCCTACGGGTGACGCTTAGCGAGGAGGAGCTGGCGCAGCTCCGTGCGCGTGCCCAGAAGGCGGGCGTGTCGATGTCGCGGCTGCTGGTCGAGTCCGCGCTCGCCCAGGTCGAGACCAAGGCCGAGCGGCAGCGGGTCGTGGTCAAGCTCAACCGGTTCGAGCGGCTGCTGGGGAACCTCGCGAACAACGTCAACCAGCTCGCGCGTCAGGCGAACATCGCCGGGCAGGTCGTCGCGGTCGGTCGCGTCACTGGCTACCTGGACGAGCTCGCCGAGATGCGCGACGAGCTCCATCGCATCGTCGGCGAGCTGCGCTGAGAGGGGGAGATAGGTGATCCCGAACATCACGCGCGGCGGCAGCACGGTGAAGCTGCTGCGCTACCTCGCTGGTCGCGGGCGTCGAGACGAACACGAGCACCCGCACCTGGTGGCGGGGCAGCCCGGGACGCTATTGGTCGAACACGGCGAGCGAGTCCTCGCGCCGCGCGACGTCGGACCGATCGCCAGCCTATTGGATGAGCCGATGCGGGACTTCGGCACCGAGGTGACGATCGCGATCAAGGACGCAGACGGGCAGTCGACCGGCGAACGCCGGGCGGCACACGTGTGGCATTGCTCGCTCGCGCTGCACCCGACCGAGCCGAACCTCGGCGACGAGACGTGGCGGCGGATCGCCGAGCGCTACGTCTCGATGCTCGGCTTCGATCCGCTCGACGGTCGCCCTGCGTGCCGGTGGGTTGCTGTGCACCACGGGCGCTCCGCCGGCGACAGCGACCACATCCACGTCGTCGTGAACCTTGTGCGGGATGACGGCAAGGTGGCGAGCGTACACATGGACCGGCCTCGCGCTCAGCGGGCGTGTCGGACGCTCGAGCAGGAGTTCGGGCTGAACCAGGTCGAGGCGTGCGGCCGCGGCGCCGGTGAGCGCGGCGTCAAACCGGCCGAGGTCATCGCCTGCCAAGTCGACGGCAGCCGTTCCGGGGTTGAGCGGATCCCTACTGAGCACACCGCCCGTCGGCAACTCGAGCGGATCGTCAGGGCATGTGCCACCGCCGCGGTTGACGAGCGCGACTTCGTCGGCCACCTCATGGCCGAGGGGGTTCTGTGGCGACCGCGGTACGAGAAGGGCGGCCGGGACGACGTCGTCGGCTACTCGGTCGCCCTGGAGCCCGAGCAGGGTGGGCAGACCATCTGGTACGGCGGCGGCCGGTTGAGTCGAGAGCTGACACTTCCACGCCTGCGCGCGGCGTGGCCGGAGCTCGACGCGAACGCGCGCGTGGCTGCGTGGATACGGTCGTCGGTGGGCGACCGGTCGCGCAGGACCTCGACGCCGCCGACGCCCGAGCTACAGGCGGAGTGCGCTAGCCAGCTGGCGCAGCTACGTGAACGACTCCGCACCGTGTCGCACGCCGATCAGAGCACCTGGGCGCTCGTCGCGCGCGACGCCGCGGGGATCCTTGCCGCCTGGTCGCTGCGCACCGAGCCCGTGCCGGGACCGCTCGCCGAGACTGGCCGAGCGATCGCGCGCACGGCGCAGCTGCGCGCGGCGCAGGTTCCCGGCACGCCGCGTCGGCCGTTCCCGCCGACGCAGACAACGGCACGGCTGCTGCTCCGCTCCGCAACGGGGCCGGCCTCGAACGGGCTGCTGTTCTCCCGTGTTCGGTCACTCGGCGACGCGATTCGCGACATGCACGCAGCGGCCGGGGAGGCTGAGCGCGCAGCTGAACTCGAGCGGACAGCGATCGCCCAGCTCAGGACGATCTCGACCACGAGCACGCGACATCGACCCGTCGGCCTCGAACCGGGAACACCTCTACGCGGGCGTCCTGATCGGTCGCAGCGGCGCCGGCAGAGGCCCGTCCGGGACATCGAGCGGTAGTCCGGTGGGCGTACAGAGACGCATAACGCCGCGCCTCCTATCTATACGTCTCCGCGCTGTCTCCGCGCGCTGTTCGGTGAGGGGCGTCGACGAGGTGTCCGCATTCTCGTCGTCGGGCGACCACGGGGCTCCGCGCTGACCTCCGCCCTTAGGTTGATGCACGTGCAGCGAAGTGCAGGTGCGACAGGCTTGCAAGGATGAGTCTGTGAAGACAGTCCGCCTCGATCCCGACGGTCGCGACCGCGCGGCGCCGGTCTCCGACGAGATCGAACGGTTGCTGGGCGACGGCAAGCGGATCACGGTGACGGTCGCCGAGGAGCGCGGGTTCCTCTCGCCCCGCCAGGCGGCGGGTGGGCTGGGGTTCTCGCGCCAGCACGTCGTCAGGCTGATCGTGGCAGGGGAGCTCGCGGCGGAGAGGCTGGCATCCTCGAGCTTCGGGCGTCTGGCGTCTTCCTATCGGATCGGTGATCGAGTTCGATGAACGACGCAAAGCCAACGCAAAGCCGCTCGCTCCCGTGCCGACGCGTGGTCGCGTTCGCTCGACGATCTCGGCGCCCCGCTTGAGTGACAGCACCGCGCCGCGGCGGGCGGTCCTGGGCAACGACGTCATCTTCTCTCGCGTGCTGCACGACATGTTTGGACGTCTCGCGACCGGGCCACGGCTGTTCACCCTGATCTGGAGCGAGGAACTGCTCTCTGAATGTCATGAAGGAGGCCTCCTCCGGTGGCACGCTCCGGCGTGTCATCGAAGGACCGCGCCCGAAGGAGGCCCGTCTTCATGTTGCACGCCGGACTTGATCTCAGTCGTAAACGTTGGACTACTGCTTGCTGGACGGGGAGGGCGGGCGGCTCGAGCTGGCGGCTGTGCCGCCGGATGGGGACGGGCTGCGGGGGTTCGCGCGCGGGGTGCGTGAGCGGTTCGGGCCGGTTGAGGTGCGGACGGCGATCGAGTCGATGAACGGCGCCCGGTTCGTGCACGACACGCTGGAGCGCTGTGGCTGGGAGGTCGAGGTCGCGGACGCGCAGAAGGTCAAGGGGCTGGCGCCGTTGGCGTGCAAGACCGACCGGATCGACGCGTGGGTGCTGGCCGAGCTCTCCCGCCGTGAGCTGGTCCCGGCGATCTGGCTGCCGTCCTTCGAGCAGCGTGCGGAGCGCGAACGTGCGCGCTGGCGGCTGTTTCTGGTCCGCAAGCGCAGCTCGCTGAAGCATCGGATCCATGCGCAGCTGCTCGCGTTCGGGCACACCTGCCCGGTGGCGGACTTGTTCGGGCGCGAGGGCCGCGAGCTGCTCGCCCGCCTGGACTTCCCCGAGCCGTGGCGGGGCGGGGTGCTTGCCGCGCTGGCGATGATCGACGACCTCGATCGCCAGATCGTGGACATCGACCGGGAACTCAAGGCGCTCGGTGCCGATCATCCGTACGTCCCGACGCTGATGAGCGCGCCCGGGATCGCGTGGGTGCTCGGCTACACGATCGCCTCCGAGATCGGCGACATCCACCGCTTCAGCACGCCGGCGAAGCTGACCGGCTACACCGGCCTGTGCCCACGCGTCTACCAGTCCGGGTCAACCGACCGCCGCGGCCCGCTGACGCACGCCGGCCCGAAGTACCTGCGCTGGGCGTTGATGGAAGCCGCCACCCACGCGTGCCGGCACCCCGCCTACCGGGAGCGCTACCAGCGCAACAAGCACCGGCTCGGCCGACAGCGCGGCGCGAAGGTCGCGCAGGTCGATATCGCCCGGCGGCTCGCCGAGGCGATCTGGCACATGCTCACCCGCGACCAACCCTTCGCTCCGGCAGGCGCCACGCCGGCTCTGGCCGCATAGACGGCCCTCTTTGAGATGCGCCACCGGAGCGAGACACCCATAGCACCTGGTCCTCACGAGATGAGGCGATAGAGAGTTGCGTCACGCTACGCCACACGACCCCTGCCGCGGACCATGACCCATCACCGACCCCTTGACACCGACCCCTCCTTCATAGAGAGCTGAGGCGCGCTCCGCGCTAGTTTGCCGCAAGGGGGTCTCCGCTGAGGTAGCCGACTGCTGTGTGGGCTTCCTCTCAAGCTCGTTCCGGGCGGACCGGGTCGACCTGCACGGCCTCGATGCACCCGGCGCGGCGTCCGGCGCGACCACCGACCCCGACAACGTGCACGTGTGCGCATTTGCGATCGCCGGCCACGCCGAGCTGCTGATCACCGACGACCGCGGTTCCTGGCAGACGTCCTCAAGCGCGGGGGGATCACCGTCATCACGCCCGATCTGGCTCTCACCAGCACGCTCGATAAACTCAAGCGAGCAGTGCTCGACGCGCTTGACGCGCAAGCGGCGGCGTGGGCCGGCCGGTCGAGAAGCTGTGGATGCGATCTAACGTACCGGTGCGGTCAGGTTCGCGCTACGCCCCCCGACAGGCTCGCCAGCCGACCGCTCGCTGATACGGGCGACTGTTCCTCCGAATGGACTAGCCGACGCTCTACCGGAAGCGACTGTCGAGCCCCCTTCCAACCCAGCAGCGACGCGACCAGCGTCGACTCGGGTCGACGCTCCGCCACGCGAGCGGCAGCGACCAATGCTTTCAGATCGTCCCGCTCATCAAGATGAGCGCGAGCACATCGGCGGCCACCGCAAGGGAGCTCCGGCCGGAGTTGCACTTGCGCAAAGGAGGGCGCGGCCTCAGGCGCCCTGCTGTTGGCGAGGAGCGGGTATCCGACCCACGTCTGCGCCAAACATGAGAGATCGGCCGTCCCGGGGAGCGTCTGTATTCGCAAACACAGCCTGGCTCGCAGCTCGCTCACCTCCGGGCGTGGCTTTCTTGCTGCTTGCGGCGGGCGCTACCGGCCATCCACGCCGGCAGGCGGCTGAATGCTGTGGGTGGCACGTGCGTGGCGTGGCTGTGTGGTCAGCTAGGCTCGTGGGGGTGACGTCGAATCCGGTTCTTACGCGGAAGGGCGAGCGTACTTCGCGGCGGATTCTGGATGCGGCGGTTCGGTGTGTCGCGCGTGATGGGCTGCCGGCGCTCACGATGCAGCGGGTGGCGGATGAGGCGGGCGTCGGGAAGCGCGCAGTCGTCTACTACTACGGCACGCGGGAGGGTCTGCTGGATGCGGTGATCCGCCATGTGGGTGATCGGATGCTCGACGAGCTGCAGCAGGCTGTTGGGGGGATAGAGGATCCGGTTGAGATCGTCGCGCGCGGGTTTGAGGTGGTGTGGGGCGCGATCACGAGCGACCGTGCGCTGCTGGCTGCCTGGTTTGGCCTGCATGCCGAGGCGGTCATCAATCCGGCCTTCTCGGGGTCTGCCGGTTATATCGGCGATCGGTTGGAGGGGATCGTTGGCGATGCGATCGACGCGCAGCTCGCGCGTGGGCGGGTGTTGCGCGTCGATCGGGACGTGCTGCGGGTGCTGGTGGTCGCCAACGTGCAGGGGTTCGCGGCGTACTTCCTCGAGCACGGCGACGTCCCGCCGCTGCGCGCGGCGATCACCGAGTTCCGGCACTTCCTCGTGACTGTCGCAGTGCCAGGCGATCACCGGCGCGAACGCCGTCGGCGCGCGCACGGGTCCTCGGGGTGAGTGTCCAGGCGGGCCGGCCGTGCCGTGAGTCCCTGCCAGGCCGTGCGGGGATCAGCCGTACAGGCGGACGGGAAGTGTTTTGAGCTGGCTGGAGAATTGCGCGAGCACCCAGGTCGGTTCGGCGGCGATGCTCATCTCGGGGAACCGGTGGAGTGTCTCTTCGACCAGGATCCGCAGCTCGAGGCGCGCGAGCGCGGTTCCGAGGCAGAAGTGCCGTCCTCCGGCGCCGAACGCCTGGTGCTCGGGGTTGCGGGTGACGTCGAACACGTCCGGGTTCTCGTAGACGGTCTCGTCGCGGTTCGAGGCTGGGTACCACATCGCGACCTTGTCGCCCTTCTTGATCGCGCAGCCGCCGAGCTCCGTGTCGTTGGTCGCGGTGCGGCGGAAGTGCGCGAACGCGGGGAACATCCGCAGCGCCTCCTCGACTGCGCTCGGGATCAGTGAGGGATCGTCGATCAGCTTCTGGCGCTGGTCGGGGTGGTCCATCAGCGCGCGCATGCAACTCGTGTACGTCGCTTTGGTGGAGTCGTTGCCGGCCGCCATGAGCAGCACGAAGCCGGCGAAGATCTCCTCGTCGGTGAGCTTGTCGCCATCGATCTCGGCAAAGATCAGGGTGCTGAGGAGATCGTCGGTCGGGTTCGCGCGGCGCGCGGCGACGAGCTCCATGCACCCGGTGAACATCGGCGGCAGCAGCTCGGCGATCAACGACTCGATCCCGCCTGGGTTGAGGTCGGGGTCGCCGAACCCGAGCATCCTGTTGATGTTGGTCGCCCAGACGATGTCGTCCTCAGGGGCGAGGCCCATGAAGCGTCCGATCACGCGCGAGACGACCGGCTGCGCGACGTCAGTGACGAGGTCGCAGGTCTCGCGCTGCTCGATCGCATCGAGCACTCCCGTGGTGATCTCCCGGATCATGTCCTCGTGCTCGGCGATCCGCTTGGGGGTGAACCCGCGCTGGAACAGCACCTTGATCCGGTCGTGCTTGGGGGGATCCATCCCGATGAACATCCCCTGCACCAGGAACATCGGGACCAGGTGATCGTTCAAAACGAAGTTCGTCGCCGACGAGTACGTCTCCCAGTCCCGGCTGACCTGCTGTATCAGCTCAGCGCTCGTCACCGACCAGAAGCCGGCGTCCTGCGGGGACTGAGCAATCCCGGCGCTCCAATGCACCGGGCACTCCCGACGCAAACGACGAAACAGCTCATGCGGCGCACCGTCGGTCCAGTGCGCGTCATCGGCAACGCCGACACTGTCAAGCGGGGCTTGGGCGAAAGTCGAGATCTCGGTCATGACGACACCCTACCATAACTTTACACCAAATGGTGCTTTTTGCCGTCAGGCTTACCGCCTGCGCTCCGAGCTCCCAACTTGCGACCTACGACGCGCGATCATGCGGACGCCGCGCCGAGGGCGCAACGTGAGCGTGGCTTCGGGCTCGACCGGATGGCCCGGCACCGCCTCGAAGAGGAATCGCTGGGACATCATCGCGGCGATGAGCGTTGCCTCCATCAGTGCGAACGTCCGGCCGATGCAGATCCGCTGGCCCGCTCCGAAGGGGAGGTAGGCGAAGCGGTGGTGGTTGGCGTTCTCGGGGAGGAACCGGGTCGGGTCGAACCGTTGCGGGTCTTCCCAGAACCGGGGGTCGTGGTGGACGGCGTTGACCGGCACGAGGACGGTGGAGCCTTTGGGGATGCGGTAGCCGTCGATCTCGTCGTCGTCGATCGCCGTCCGCGGCACGACCCAGATCGGCGAGAAGTAGCGCAGGGCTTCCTGGAAGCACGCGCTCGTCCATGGCAAGTTCGGGATGTCCTCGGCGGTGGGGCGGCGATCGCCGAGGACGGTGTCGATCTCGTCGAGCATCCGGTCTCGTGCCCAGCCGTTGAGTGCGAGCAGGTACCACATCCAGGCCATGCCGTTGGCGGTGGTCTCGTGTCCGGCGATCATGAACGTCACTGCCTCGTCGCGGACGCGCCGCGCCGTGAGCGTCCCGTCCTCGTCGCGCGCCCGCAGGAGCATGCCGAGCAGGTCGTCGCCGTCATCGGGGTTCTGCCCGCGGTCGGTCAGCACGTCCTCGACCATGCGATCGATGGTTCGCATCGTGAGCTGCGCCCGGTCGAGCGGGGGTGGCAGCAGCGGCGAGTAGTGGACGGTGTGTCCGAGGAGCTTGACCGCCCAGGCCGGTGGGGCGGCGACGAGCGTCAGGCGCGCAGCGATCTCGCCGAGTCGAAGGCCGGTTGTGACCGCCGTGCCCATCTTCTTGGCGACGCTTCCCAGCTCGTGGCCGAACAGCGCGGTGCCGACGACGTCGAGGGTCAGCATCGTCATGTCCGCGACCATCTCGACCTCGAACGCATCACCCTGCGCGTCGAGCCCGGCGAGGTAGCGATCGATCGGGTCGATCATCAGGTCGATCATCCCGTTCAGCTGGCGGCGAGCGAAGAACGGATTGAGCATCGTTCGGTGGCGCTGCCAGGTGTCACCGTCGTCGGTGAACAGGCTACGACCGAGCACCGTGCTGACGAGCTGGTACTCGACCGACTTCATGTACCGATCGCAGTGCTTGCGCAGGACGTGCTCGATGTAGTCGGGGTGCGTGATCGCGAAGACCTGCCGTGCACCGCCGCGCCAGCGCACGATGTCGGACCCGGCCGCCTTCTCCGCAATCCGGTTGAACGAGATCAACCCGCTGAGCAGCATGTCCTGGGCGACCCGAATGCCGCTCGTCGTCGGTGTCGGGCGCTCTGCTGTGGCGGTAACGATCATAGGACTCCTTCGGACATTCGCCGATCGCTTGATCGGCGAGATGCGCCGAGCATACACGTCGATCGCGTGATCGACAAGACGCCGTTCGTGGGCAGCGAAGCGCGATTACTACGTCGCGGCCGTTGCTGCTGCCGGGTCGACAACCTGCTCGAGCAGCTGCAGGAGAAGCGGCTTGATCGCCGCCCAGCGAGCGTCGATTGCGACGCGGCCCCAGATCGGGATCGCCAGCACGAGGCCGCGGACTAGCGCAACCATCGCGTGAACCATCGCGACCAGCTGCGCCCTGGCCTCGACCTCAGGGAAGACCGCGCCGACAGTCGTGAGGATGATCGCCCCGATCCGCTCCTCGAGCTCTCGCAGGGTCGCGGCGAGCTCGGGCTCATCCCACACCGCAGACCAGAGCTGCGCGGCGGCGAGTGCTTGCGGCGATGTGAACTCTCGCCAGGCCTCATCGAGCACAGCTTCGCGCCCGTCAGGGGTTCGTAGGCCACGGGGATCGATGGTGTCGAGCGCGCGGTCGGCCAGTCGCAGCGCGACATGCGTGACGGCCTCGAGGATGAGCTCCTCGCGGGACGGGAAGTGGTGCATGAGCGTGCTCTGTGCCACGTCGGCTCGTTCCGCCACACGGCGCGTCGTCAGGGCGCCATACCCCTCGTCCACGAGGCACTGCACGGCCGCCTCGACGATGGCTGACCGCGTCGCCGCTCGCTGTTCGGCTCGTGTGACGCGTCGCACACGCGGCGCGGCTTCCGATTGATCGATCATGGGATCGACATGCTACTGTGCCCAAACTCGTCGATCGGCCGATCGGCGAATCAGGATCACCAGGAGCGAGATGACCGACGAGAGAGTGAGCGCGTCGCGCGTCGGACGGGCGATGCGGATGACCGGGGCCGCCGCCGCCGTGGCGGGGCGAGAGATCACCGGGCGGATGATCAGCAGCGCGGCCCCCGATGGCAATGAGGCGTTGACGCGGCAGCAGCTGAAGTCGGCCAAGGCGCTGGTGAAGGTCTTCAGCGGGATGCGCGGCGCGGCGATGAAGGTCGGGCAGACGCTCAGCGCCGTCGACCTGGGCCTGGTGCCCGCGGAGGTACGTCCGGAGTTCCAGGAGATCCTCGCCACGTTGCAGCAAGACGCCAAGCCGGTGGCGTTCTCGGCGATCCGTAGGGTCATCGAGCAGGACCTCGACGCGCCGATCGCTGAGCTGTTCGCGCACGTCGACCAGCGGCCGCTCGCGGCAGCATCGATCGGGCAGGTTCATCGCGGCCGCCTCCACGACGGGCGCGAGGTCGCGATCAAGGTGCAGTACCCCGGGATCGCCGAGGCGGTCCATGCCGATCTGCGCAATCTCAAGCTCGGTCTGAAGCTGCTGACGGCGATCGCTCCGGGCATCGACACCGGCGCGATCGCCGACGAGGTCCGCGAACGCATCGGCGAGGAGCTCGACTACGAGCTCGAGGCGGCCAACCATCGTGAGATGGCGCGCATCTACCGCGGACACCCATTCATCGTCGTGCCCGACGTGATCACGTCGCTGTGTCGCGAGCGCGTGCTGGTATCGGAGTACCTGGACGCGATGCGATTCGCCCAGGCGCGCGAGACGCTGACCCCGGAGCAGCGCGATCGCGCCGGCGAGACGATCGTCCGCTTCTACCTCAACGGTCCGCTGCGCCACCGTCTCCTCAACGGCGACCCACATCCGGGCAACTGCCTCTTCTACCCGGACGGCCGCGTCGCGTTCGTGGACTTCGGCTTCACCAAGCACCTCGACGACCGGTCAGTGCGCCAGCTGATCGCCTCGACGCAGGCGACCTACCACGGCGATCCGCAACAGCTCCTGGCGGTCGTGAGCGAGCTTGGGGCGCTTCCGCCCGACCCAGCGCTCGCCGAGCCGTTCTTCGAGAATTATTCGGCGATCTTCGGCTGGCTGCTGTCCGAAGAGCGACTCGCGGCGGACCCGTCCAAGACCGCGGACATGATGGCGCGCTACACCCGGATGCGGCGCGAGGGCTTCGACGACCTCGTGCTCCCGGCCGAGCATTTCGTGCTGGTGCGCTCCGTGTTCTTGCTGATCGGCGCGCTCGCGTCGCTCGGATCGAGCAACGTGTGGCTCGACATCGTCCGCGAATGGCTCCTCGACGAGCCGCCGCCGACCGAGCTCGGTCGCCAAGAGGCCGCGTTCTTCGCGAGCCGTTTCGATTACCTCGCGCCGGTGGCCGCATGATGCCGACGACACCTGACCACGACGTCCTCGTCGTCGGCGCCGGATTCTCCGGGATCGGCGTGTCGATCGCGCTGCAGCGCGCCGGCTTCGACGACCACGTGCTGCTCGAGGAAGGCCACGACGTCGGCGGCACCTGGTACTGGAACCGCTACCCCGGCGTTGCGGTCGACATCCCATCGTTCAGCTACCAGTTCTCGTTCGAGCGCCGGACCGACTGGTCGCGGGTATACGCGCCGGGCGCGGAGCTCGCGGATTACGCGCGCCACTGCGCCGACAAGTACGACGTGCGCCGGCACGTGCGCTTCGGCCGGCGGGTCACGGCCGCGACCTTCGAGGAGCGGGCGCAGCGGTGGCGGGTCCTGACCGACGACGGCGCCGAGACTACCGCTCGCTTTCTGATCGCCGCGACCGGCGTGCTGACACAGCCCAAGCTGCCCGACATCCCCGGCGTCGAGGCGTTCGCGGGCACGACGATCCACACCGCGCGCTGGGACCAGGCCGCCGATCTGCGCGGCAAGCGGGTCGGGATCATCGGCACGGGAGCATCCGCCGTCCAGGTCATCCCCGCGATCGCGCCCGAGGTCGCGCGACTGACTGTGTTCCAGCGCACCCCGATCTGGTGCCTTCCAAAGCCCGACGCCGCCCTACCCGGGCCGCTACGGGCCACGATGCAACTCCTCCCGTTCGGTGATCTCGGCGTGCGGCTGGCCAGCCAGGCATTCGTCGAGGCGACCTTTCCGCTGCCCGCGCACTTCGGCGGCGTGATCCCGCTCGGGCGGGCGGCCGAGCGGCTCGGCCGCTGGTACCTCGAGCGGGAGGTCCGTGACCCCGACGTGCGCGACAAGCTCACGCCACAGTACGCCCTCGGCTGCAAGCGGCCGAGTTTCCACAACTCCTACCTGCAGACTTTCAACCGCGACAACGTCGCCCTGGAGACCGCCCCGATCACGCGCATCACCAAGCGTGGCGTGAGCGTACAGGGCAACCGGCACGCCCTTGACGTGCTGATTCTCGCGACGGGCTTCAAGGTCTTCGAGCGAGGCAACATGCCGCCGTTCACGGTGACCGGCCGCGATGGGCTCGATCTGGAGACGTTCTGGTCACAGAACCGCTTCCAGGCCTACGAAGGCGCGAGCGTGCCCGGCTTTCCGAATCTCTTCACCATGCTCGGACCCTACGCCTACAACGGCGCCTCGTACTTCAACCTGATCGAGACGCAGTCCCGGCACATCGTCCGCTGCCTGACCGCTGCCCGCCGTCGCGACGCCGCGATCGTCGAGGTCACCGAGGAGGCCAACGACCGCTTCTTCCGGGATATGCTCGCCCGCCGGGGCCGGCAGATCTTCTTCCAGGACAGCTGCGCGCGGGCCAACAGCTACTACTTCGACGCGCATGGCGACGTGCCGTTCCGGCCCTCACCCTCGCTCGAGGTCGACTGGCGCAGCCGGCGCTTCGATCTCGACGACTACCGGTTCGCGGCAGCATGAGCGGGGTCAAAGCAGCGGGCGCCCGGATTGTGGTGACCGGCGCGGGCAGCGGCATCGGCGAGGCGACGGCCCTGCGATTCTCACGGTCGGGTGCGCAGGTGATCTGCATCGACATCGACGGGGAGCGTGTGCGGGCCACAGCCGCCGCGTGCGCCGGCGAAGCGGTCGCGTTCACGTGCGACGTGGCCGAAAGCGACGCGCTGCAGGCGGCCGCCGAGGCGATCGAACGTGACCATGGGCCGATCGACGTCGTCGTCAACAATGCCGGGGTGGGGATGGGTGGCCCGTTCCTGGACGCCACCGCCGAAGACTGGGAGTGGCTGATGCGCGTCAACCTCGACGGCGTCGCCAACGGCTGCCGCTCCTTCGGCGCCCCGATGGTGCAGCGCCGCCACGGCCACGTCGTCAACGTCGCCTCGGCCGCGGCCTACGTGATGAACCGCGACATGGCTGCCTACTGCGCCTCCAAGGCCGCCGTGCTCGCCTTGTCACGCTGCCTGCGCGCCGACTGGGCCGGGAGCGGCGTCGGCGTCAGCGTCATCTGCCCGGGGGTGATCAGCACGCCGATCGTAACCGCCACCCGCCTCCTCGGTCCGCTCGCCGGCCGCCAAGCACATCTACAGCGCCAGTTTCGCTTCGGGCATGCGCCCGACGCGGTCGCCAAGGCGATCGTGCGAGCCACCGAGAAGAACCAGGCCGTGGTCCCCGTCGGCCTGGAGGCCGGCATCGCGCACCGCGCCGCACCGTTCATCCCCGGCCCGGTCCAAGCGCTGCTCGATCGTGCTCCGATCGGACGCATCTGATGAACGACCTGCCGCCGTCTGCGCCACGAAGCCCGCTCGGGGCCGCCCTGCTGCAGGGGTCGGTCGCGATCGACTACGGCCTTCGCACCGCGCTTGCAACGGCGATCTCTGCTGCGTCAGCGACGACGATCAGCGAGGTCGTCACGCGCCGCGACGGACGCCGGCTGCGCTGGTATGCGCAGCTGGCCGGATGCGACCGCGAGGCGATCTTCAAAGCTCCGCCACCGGTCGCCGTGCGCACCCGGCCGGGCCGCGGGCCCGGCGTCGCAGACGGCCGAGTTGAGCTGCTCGACTTCGACACGCCGTACGTCGCGCTGAACCCGATGTTGCGCGACGCCTACGCCCGGCACGCCAACAACGCCGTCGCGTACGCCCAGCACTGGCGCCACCCCTCCGGTCCGCGTCCGACGCTCGTCGTCGTCCACGGGTTCGGGGCGTCGCCCGCATGGTTCAACGTCGCATTCTTCGGCCTACGCGATGTCTTCTGCGCCGGCTGGGACGTGCTGATGTACAAGCTGCCGTTCCACGGCTCACGACGCGGGGATCTGACGCCGATCAACGGCATCGAGCTGTTCGCGCACGGAATGGCGCACTTCACCGAGGCGATGCTGCACGCCGTCTACGACCTGCGCGTCTTCCTCGCTCACCTCGAGTCCCAGGGCGTCCCGCGCATCGGCCTCACCGGGCTCTCGCTCGGCGGCTACGTCACGGCACTCGCCGCCGCCGTCGACGGGCGTCTCGACTTCGTCGCACCCAACTCAGCGGTCATCGACCTCCCGCTCGTGCTGCGCAGCTGGTTTCCGGCCAACCACGCTCTCGGCGCGCTGCGGGCTGCCGGTGGCCTTTCCGCCGAGACGTTCGCCGAGGCGATCAGGATCACGAGCCCGCTGTCATATCCGCCGTTGGTGCCCCGTGAGCGGCGCCTGGTCGTCGCTGGGCTCGGTGACCGGCTTGCCCCGCCTGAACAGAGCCTGCTGCTCTGGGAGCACTGGGGACGTCCGCGGATCGAATGGTTTCCCGGCAGTCACGTCGTGCACATCGGACGTGCGCGCTACCGCGACGCGCTGCACGAGCTCATGCTCGCAACCGATCCCGCCTCGGCGACAGCGCGTAGCGGCCGCCGGGTCGCGTGACAATGTGGCCACGCCACGTCAGGGGCGCAGTCGCACCGGCAGCCCGCGCGGCTGGTTGAGAAACAGCGAGCGGACGACGTCGACCTCGCCGACCAGCTCCATGCCGGGATACCGCTCAAGTGTCTCCTCGACCATCACCTTCAGCTCCAGCCGCGCGAGAGCGGTCCCGAGGCAGAAGTGCCGGCCACCGGAACCAAAGGCCTGGTGCTCGGGGTTGCGCGTCACGTCGAGCTGATGCGGGCACGCGTGGACGGCCTCGTCGCGGTTGCAGGACGGGTACGAGAGGATGACCTTGTCGCGCTCACGGATCGTCTTGCCGTGCAACTCGACGTCCCGGGTCGCGGTGCGGCGGAAATGGCCGAACGCCGGGTACATGCGCAGGAACTCCTCGACTGCGGAGGCGATCAGGCCGGGGTTCTCGACGAGCCTGTTGCGCTGTCCGGGCTCGCGCAGCAGCGCCCACATCCCGTTGGAGTAGGTCGCCTTGGTGCTGTCGTTGCCGGCGGCGACGAGCAGCGCGAAGCCGAACGCGATCTCGTGGTCCTCGAGGCGTTCGCCGTCGATCTCGGCGTGCACGAGAATGCTCGTCAGGTCGTCGGTGGGTTGGCCCGCCGCTCGGCGGCGATCACCATCACGCGCTGCAGCAGTTCGGCGATCATCTGCATCACGGTGTCCTCACTGTCCGGCTGCAGTTGGTCATCGCCGAACCCGAGCCCGCGGTTGGCGAGGTCCGCCCAGACCGGAGCCTCCCCCTCAGGGGTACCCAGGAACATCCCGCTGACCCGACCGACGATCGGCTGGGCGACATCGTTGACGAGGTCGATGACGTCCCGATCGGCGACTCGGTCGAGCACACGGCAGGCGATCGCGCGAATCTCAGCTTCGTGCTCGGCGATCCGTTTGGGCGTGAAGCCGCGCTGGAACAGCGCCTTGATGCGATCGTGCCGCGGTGGGTCCATGCCGATGAACATCGCGTTCTGCGCCTCGAGCGGCACGGCATGGTCGGCGGCGAGGATCCCGCCGCGCTCGGAGGAGAACGTCTGCCAGTCGCGGCTGACTCCACGGATGTCCTCGGCGCGGGTGATCGACCAGAAGCCGGGCTCCCCGGGCCAGGTCGCCATCTGGCTCCAGTGCACGGGGGCCTCCCGCCGCAGGCGCTCGAACACGGCGTGCGGCGGACCGTCCTTCCAGAGCTCGAGGTCGCCGAGATCGATCGTCTCCAGCGGCTGCGGGGCGGTTGTGGTCATGAGTCGCTCCCAGCGGTGCTGGCCGGCAGTTGTGCGGGCTCGTTGATGCGGGTCAGATACGCCTGTCGGGCCGGGCTGTCGATCGCAACGAGCATCGCGTCCTCGGCCTTCGTGACCTGCGCGAACAGGTCGTTGGCCCGCAGCGGCAGCAGCGTCGTCGCGCGGTAGATCGCGTGAACCGACCGCGGGCACCACACCTCGTAGCGGCGCGTCTGGATCGCTTCGACGATCGACGCGGCGACGTCCTGCGGCTGGAGCGTCTTGACCCCGCGGGTGTCTGGCACGCCATCGGTCAGCTCGGTGCGGACGATCACCGGCATCACGACCGACAAGTCCACCGGCGTGTCGCGCAACTCCGCGCGCACCGAGTTCGACAGGCCGACGACCGCGTGCTTGGTCGCGCAGTACGTCGCTACCCCCGGGACGCCGAACTTGCCGGCCGTCGACGCGACGTTGATCACGTGACCGCCGCCGCGGTTCAGCATCCGCGGGATCACGGCGCGCATCCCATGCATCACGCCGCGGACGTTGATCGCGAACTGGCGGTCGATGCTGGCCTCGTCCTCGTCGAGGAACCGGACGGTCGGCATGATCCCGGCGTTGTTGATAAGCACGTCGATCGGGCCGAGCGTCGCTTCGACCTGATCGAGGAACGCGTCGACCGAAGCCCGGTCGGTGACATCCAGGCGCACCGCTGGTGCGCTCAGCCCGAGCTCCTGCGCCGTCGCCTGCGCGGTATCCAGATCGATGTCGCCGATCGCGACCTTCGCGCCCTGTTGCGTCAACGCGCGGGCGGTCGCCTTGCCGATACCGCGCCCCGCGCCGGTGATCGCGATCACCTTGCCGGCGATGTGGTGGGTGGTGCGTGCCATCGTGCTCCTTGTTGGGTGGTCAGCCGGCCACGGTCGTGGCCGACGCCGATCGTCGTTCGGGCTGGGTGATCTCGAAGTGCTCGGCGACCGGTGTGGCGAGCATCTCCCGGAAATGTCTGGCGGTCCACGGCCACAGCTCGACCTCTCCGTCGGGACCGTGGTACCAGGAGCGGCAGCCCTCCGCCCAGACCGTGTCCGGCACCTTGGCGCGCAGCGCCCGGTAGTAGGCGTCGGTCGCCTCCTGCGTCGGCGCGACCGTCTCCACATCGCCGGCGCAGATGCGGCTGATCCACTGCATGACGAACGCGATCTGAGTCTCCGACACCGAGATCAGCGAGTAGTTGCCCGCCGGGCTATGCGGGCCCTGCAGCGTGAAGAGGTTCGGAAATCCGGGCACCGCAACGGTCCGGTATGCCTTTGGCCCGCTGTTCCACGCCTGCTCGAGCGTGAGCCCGTTCGCGCCGTGATCCGCATCGGGCGCATGTACGCCCGCGCGTCGAACCCGGTCGCCAGCGCGATCACGTCGACCTCGTGCAACCGACCGGTGTGATCGCGGATGCCGTGCGGCTCGATCCGGTCAATCCTGCTGGTGACGATCTCGACATCTGGGCGCTGGATGGCCTTGAACCAGTTGGGCGACACGATCAGCCGCTTACAGAGAGGCGGGTACCCCGGGGTGACGCTCGCCCGCAGGGCACCGTCGCGGATCTGGATGCGATAGCCAGCTCGCACGAGTGCCTGCCAGAAGCGCCGCCTGAACCCCGGCAGGACCGGCGCCTGCGCGAGGAAGTCGAACATCGAGGCGCGGTAGCCGTGATACGCAGCGCGGCTCAGTCCTGGCACGTGACGCAGGACCATCTTGCCGACCGTCGTATATCGCGGGTTGGGTGCGGTCATGACCCAGTGGCGGCTTCTCTGAAAGACCGTGACCTTCGCGGCCACGCCAGCGAGCGCGCCCGTGATCTGAACGCCGGTCGAGCCGGTGCCCACGACGGCGACCCGACGTCCGGCGAGCGTCACGCGCTCCTCCCACTGCGAGGAGTGGAACGCCGTGCCCGCGAACGTGTCCAGACCCGTGATATCGGGCACGAGTGGGCGATGCAGCACGCCGGTCGCACAGATCAGGACATCGGCGGCGTCGGTCGTGTCGTCGGCCAGACGCAACGGCCAGCGCCCCACCTGCCACCGTGCCTCAGCGACCTCGGTCTGCAGCCGGATGTGCGGCGCCAGGCCGCGACGCGCGACCACGTCGGTGATGTATCCGCGGATTTCAGGGCCGGGCGAGAAGACATGCGTCCAGTCCGACTTGAGGTCGAAGGAGTACTGGTAGAAGCGGCTTGGGACGTCGCAGGTCAGGCCTGGGTAGCGGTTGTGCCACCAGGTTCCGCCCACGCCATCGGCCTTCTCATACACCGTGAAGTCCGGCAGTCCGGCCTCCTGCAACGCGCACGCCATGTCGATGCCGGAAAACCCTGCGCCGATGATCGCGACCCGGGGATCCATCAGTGGTGAACTCAGCCGCGCGCCATCGTGGCGGAGCCGGCGCCCTCAGCGAGCCACTGCTGCATGGCCGCCACCCCCGAGCGCTCCAGGCCGGCAAGCGCCGCCGCCGCGTCGAGCCCCGCGGCATGATCGAGGCTGGCTGCAGCGTCGGCGAGAGCGACCCAGGTCGCAGACAGCTCGTCGTAGATCGCCGCGGCCCGCCGCAGCTGCCGCGTTTCGAGCAGATCGGCCATGTCGTTCAGGAACCGTGCGTGCAGCGAGCGGAACATCGCACCGCCCGTGCCTGCCTTGACGATGAACACCCCCAGGCCCATCAGCGCCTGTGGCAGCGCCTCACCGAACATGACCGGCCAGTCCCTGTAGGCCGCGGCGAAGCGCTCGATCCCGACCAGGCCGGTGGCGCCGCTCGTTCCGGCCAGCGCCGCCCCCCCGCCGAGCATGTTGCTCACCGCGCGACGCACGGCCGCCGACGCCGCAACGCGCGGATCGTCGAGGGCGTCGGGCCAGTCGTAGATGAACGTCGTGTGCGCGTTTGGGCCGGGGAACCCCTGCGAGTTGCGTGCGGCCGCCAGCGACGCCAGCGAGCACCGCTGGAGCTCGTCGCGGTCGTTGTCGGCCACCCACGCGACCTGGTCGGCGTCGTCGTAGTCGACGATCACGATCACGTGGCGGGTGTTGGTCATCCGGACCCGCAGGTACTCGAGCTCGGCGATGTCCGCCAAAACCATCGTCGGACGTCCGGCATCGATCTCCTCGCGCACCCACCCCCAGCCCTCCACCGGATCGGCGGTGCTTCGAACCTCGAGGGCGATGCCCAGATGCTCGGCGAAGTCACGCTCCATGTCCGCCGTTCGCCCGACAACGTAGACGGGCGGAGTGAACCCGGGGATCTCCATGTAGAGGAACCCCAGCCCGGCGCCCAGCCCGAACGCCATCCCCTCGCTCAATACACCAGCGCCGAAGTCCAAGTGATGGAACTCGAGCAGGTCACACAACGCGCCCGACCCGCAATGGCCGGCGAGGTGATGGGGAAAGGGCAACGCCCGTCGACCAGTCATGTGCATGCAAACACCCTAACACGACTTTTGCACCATCTGGTGCTTAATTGGCAGCGACCCACTCTGCGTCTCACGGCGTCGACAGCGACCGTCAGCCGCTTCGGCCGCGGGCCCGCGACGTCCGGCGGGCCGCATCCGATGACAGCAAAAAGTGCACCGTCCGGATCATTTCGTGTGTTATCGTCGAGCGGCGATCGTTCGGACGAACGCAGGATCGGACGGGAGCATCCCGACCTCAAACCGCGTTCCCCTCCTGAGCGAAGCACGACCGCTCATGCGAAGCTCGACGCTCCCGACAGGAGGACCAGATTCATGGATCTTGACGACACTCCGGACCAGGCTGCATGGCGCACCGAGGTGCGCCAATGGCTGGCACGGCATCAGTCTGACGCGCCGCCGGCGCGCGGCGACTTCGAGGACCCGGCATACGTCGAGGTGCGCCGGAGCTGGCAGCGCAGTCTGACCGAGGCGGGCCTAGTGGGCGTTACGTGGCCGGAAGAGCACGGCGGGCGCGGCCGCGGTCCGGTCGACCAGGTGATCATCAACCAGGAGATGGCGCGCGCCGGAGTACCAGGACACCTCGACGTGATCGGCATCGGCCTGATGGGCCCGTGCATCATCGCTCACGGAAGCGATGAGCAGCGCGCACGGTATCTCGCCCCGATGCTCCACGGCGACGAGGTGTGGTGTCAGCTGTTCTCAGAGCCGGCCGCGGGGTCTGACCTCGCAGGCGTGCAGACACGGGCGGTCGAGCAAGCCGACGGGTCCTGGCGTCTCACGGGCCAGAAGGTGTGGACGACCAGCGCTCAGTTCGCCGCGTTCGGCATGTGCCTGGCCCGCACCGACCCCGACGCGGTCAAGCACCAAGGCCTGACGATGTTCATCGTCCCGATGGACGCCCCCGGGATCACGGTACGGGGCTTGCGCCAGATCTCGGGGGAGGCCGAGTTCAACGAGGTGTTCCTGGACGACGTCACGGTTACGGACGACATGGTCGTCGGCGGCGTCCGCGGCGGTTGGAAGGCGGCATTGACGGTGCTGATGTTCGAGCGGATGATGATCGGCGCCGGAGCCGAGACGATCGGTTTCAGGCCCGATCGGGTCGCAACCGCGCTGGCGGCGGCCGGCGCCGACGATCCGCGAGTGTGCCACCGGCTCGGAGAGCTGACCGCCGAGTTGCTGGCAGTGCGCTACGGCGGCTTTCGGTCGCTGACGGCACTTTCGCGCGGTCAGATTCCCGGCCCCGAGGCTGGGCTGGCCAAGATCACGACTGTCAACGCGCTCATCGCAGCAGCCGACCTGGTGTGCGACACCCTCGGTCCCGGCGCCCTGACCGACGAGGAATGGGGCTACATGACCTCGTTCTTGCCCGGGCTCAAGTCCGCGGGAGGCACCGAGCAGATCCTGCGCACGACGATCGGCGAGCGCGTGCTCGGGCTCCCAGCCGAGCCTCGGGTCGACAAGGGCGTGCCGTTCCGCGAACTGCGCACGCGGCAGATCGCCGAGGTGGCGGCATGAACTTCGCCCTCAGCGACGAGCAGGAGTTCCTGCGCGAGGCCGCCCGCGATGCGCTCGGGCGCGTTGCCACGCTGGCCGCCGCTCGCGACGCGCTGGAGGACCCGGCGGCGATCCTGGATCTGTGGCCGGTCGCCGTCAAGGCCGGGTGGCCGGGCCTGCTCATCTCCGAGCCTGCCGGAGGCGCTGGACTTGGCACCTTCGACGCTCTGCTGGTGGCCGAACGGCTCGGCGCTGTCCTCGCCCGCGTGCCGTTCATCGGCCTCATGCCAGCGACGGCGCTGCTCGACCGCGCCGCACACCCCTGCCTCGAAGCCGTCGCGACCGGTGAACGCAGGCCGGTCTTCGTGCCGGCGCGTCCCCCCGTCTCAGGCGCCGAGTCGTGGACGGTCGAGGACGGACACGGCCGCTCGGCACCGGCGCCGCGTGTGATCCGCTCCGGTGCGCACCCGCGTCTCGACGGGCAGGCCGCATACGTCATCGATGCTCCTGATGCCGACCTGCTCGTCGTCGCGGCTACCGACGCCACGGGCAGCCCGGTTGCCGCCGTGGTTGACGCGATGCAAGTGCAACCAGTCGCCGCCTACGACGCCTCGCGGTCCGTCGGCCATGTGACGTTCGACAACGTCCCTGCGGAACTGCTCGACGTCGACTCCGCGGAGCTAACCGATGCGTGGTACCTGGTGCAGGCGTTGATCGCCGCGGAGGCGGTCGGCACCGTCGAAGCCGCGCTTGGCGTCAGCGTGTCATACGCCAAGGACCGGTATGCCTTCGGCCGGGCGATCGGCTCCTACCAAGCCGTCAAGCATGAGATCGTCGAAGTCCTCCGCCGACTGGAGAACGCTCGAGCACTGCAGTTCTACGCAGGCTGGGCACGCGACTCACGACCTGCTGAGTTCCCGCTCGCCGCATCCGCGGCGCGCAGCGTGGCCGGCAACGCGCTCGACTTCGCTGCACGCGCGATGATCAACGTGCACGGCGGCATCGGCGCCACCTGGGAGCACGACGCGCCACTGGTCTTCCGCCGGGCCCAGTTGACCCGCAGGCTCGCCGGCGGGCACGCCGACGCCACCTATCGCGTCGGCCAGGCGGTCCTGCACAATCCGCGGCTGGTGACGGCAGCGTGAGTGTCACCCCTCGCCCGGCCGTGGCGGACTGCAGCCCCACCGCGTTCATCGACAGCGACCATGACCGGGTCGGGGCGTTCGTCGCCCGTGTCATCGACGGCGCGCACGACGATCGGACGCGCGCGCAACGGCTGTTCGCGGCCGTCCGCGACGAGATCCGCTACGACCCCTACTCGCTGGCGACCGACCCTACCGAGTACCGCGCGAGCACCGTGCTCGCGCGCGGCTCGGCGTACTGCGTGCCCAAGGCGGTGCTGCTCACCGCAGCGGCTCGCGCTGCCGGGATCCCGGCCCGGCTCGGGTTCGCGGACGTGCGCAACCACCTTCAGTCCGAGCGCCTGGCGGCAGCCATGACGACCGACCTATTCGTGTACCACGGCTTCAGTGTGTTGTGGATCGACGGCACGTGGCTGAAGGCGAGCCCCGCCTTCAACACGGACCTCTGTGTGCGATTCGGCGTCGCCCCGCTCGACTTCGACGGGCGGGGCCACGCGCTGCTACATGCATTCACCGGTGACGGCCGCCGCCACATGGAATACGTGCGAGACCGCGGAACCCGCCAAGACCTCCCTCTCGGCGAGATCCTGGCGACATACGCCGAGCACTACCCCGGCGTGGCCGCCACACTTGCCAAGGGCCACGACGCCGCTAAGGCGTTCAGCGAGCGATTGGGTGCCATTCCGCGGCGCTGACAGTCCGGATCTTCTTCGGGACTGGTAAGGCTGGCGGAAGGGGACCAGCGCCAGTCGGCCATGTGTTGCAGCGCCGGCGCCTCTCGCAGCCGGGCCTTACGAAATGCACCAGTTGGAGCATTTCTTGTGGTACGGTGGTCTGGTGAACGCCGGATGAGGGTCGGCCCTGAGGGCGAGGTGCCGCCGCACCACCCGAATTGCTTCGGGTGCGGGCCGGACAATCCCGCCGGACTGGGCTTGCAGATGCGGGTCGACGGGGAAGGCATTCGCGCCAATCTGACGCTCGACGCTCGGCACGAGGGCGCGCCCGGCCTGGCCCATGGCGGGGTGGTCGCGGCGGTGTTCGACGATCTGTTCGGCGGCATGCTGGTGGTGCTCGAGGCGCCGGCGGTGACAGCGAATCTAAACGTCGACTTCCGGTCGCCGGTGCCGCTCGGCGAGCCGCTGGTCTTGCGGGCGTCGAACACCGGCGCCGACGGGCGCAAGCTGATGTTCGGCGCGACGCTGGAGGCTGACGGGCGGCTGCTGGCGGAGGCGACGGCAGTGTTCGTCCGCGTGGATCTGGCTCATTTCAAGGGCACACGCGCGCCGATCCCGGAGGCATGGCGCCGGTGGGGGACGGCGCCGAGGCCACCGATGCACGGTTCGGCCCAGGCACGAGATCGCGCATGATCGGCGCGCATCGCTCGCCCCGCGCGCCGACCGTGCTCTGTGTCGCGGTCGGCTTGGTCGCCGCGTCGCTCAACCACACCGCTCGCGAAGTCAGCACCACCCTCGGCGTGGCGTTGTTCGGCGGTCTCTTCGCCGGGATCTACAGCGACCAGATGCATCGCGTCACCGCATGATCGCGGCCGCCATCGCGTCGGCACTCTGGGCCGCGGTACGGACGGTCGTAGGACCGCTCGGACCCGCCGGGCAAAACGTCCCGATCCCGTCCGCAGCGCCGGTATGAGCGCCACCCGCGCGACCGGAATCGACATGCATGAAGATGTCCCGGCGGTGCGGGTGGGACGTGGGCGGTGGGGGACCCTCGCGGCGGTCTGCCTCGCGCAGCTCGTGCTCATGCTCGACGTCACCGTGGTGATCGTGGCGCTCCCGAGCGTCGCCGGCTACCTCGGGGGCAGCCTGAGCTCGTTGCAGCTGATCATCGACGGATACGCGCTGACGCTGGCCGCGCTGCTGCTGAACGTCGGCGCCCTCGCTGACCGCATCGGCCATCGCCGTGTGTTCCTCGCGGGGCTGGCGTGGTTCGGCGCAGCCTCGGCACTGTGCGGCGCCGCGCCGAGCGCGACCCTGCTCGTCGCCGCCAGAGCGCTCCAGGGCATCGCCGCAGCGATGCTGTTCTCGACCGGCCTCGCGATGCTCGGCGCCGCCTACACCGGCACAGACCGGGCCAAGGCACTCGGCGCGTTCGGCGCCGTGTTCGGTGCCGCCGTCGCGCTCGGCCCGCTCGTCGGCGGCGCGATCCTGGAGATCGGCAGCTGGCGCTGGATCTTCTACGCCAACCTCCCGGTGATAGCCGTTGCGATCGGCATCACCATCCGCTACGCGAGCGAGAGCACCGACCCTAATCCGCGCGGTCTCGATCTCCCCGGTCAGGTCGCCTTCACCGTCGCGATCGCCGCGCTCGTCACCGCGCTGATCAAAGGACCCGACTGGGGCTGGTCATCACCGGTCACGCTCGGACTAGCGGCCCTAGCGGTCATCTCGCTCGGTCTGTTCTGGGCGATCGAGACCCGGAGCCGGGCCCCCATGTTCGACCTCGGCCTGTTGCGAAACCGGACGTTCACCGGCGCTGCGTGCGCCGCGTTCGCGACCTCAGCGTCGCTGTTCGGCATGTTCGTGTACCTCACCGCCTGGTTCCAGCGGGTCCAACGTCTCGACGGCCTGCACGCCGGCCTGCGACTCCTCCCCGTCACGATCGTCGCGTTCGTCGCGGCCGCCCGCTCCTCGAGCCGGATCTCCCCGCGGATCGTTCTCGCGCTCGCGCTGTCAAGCAGCACCGCCGGTCTGCTCCAGATGACCACGCTGGCGCCAACCGACCAGTGGACCGTGATCCTTCCCGGCCTCGTGCTCTGCGGCCTCGGATTCGGCCTCGCAAACCCGACCGTCGCCGCCGTCACGCTGACTGTCGCGCCGCCGGACCGAGCAGCGACCGCAGTGGGCATGAACTCCACCTTCCGCCAGGTCGGCGTCGCTTCCGGCGTCGCCGCCCTCGGCGCGGTGTTCAACACGGCCCTCGACCGAGCCGGCCACGCCACGCGCGTTCCCCTCATCGGAAGCCACCCCCTCCCGGGCCTGCAGAAGGTATTCACGACCGGACTTGGTCGCGTGTTCGTAGCCGGCGCGGCGATCGCCTTTCTCGGGGCGCTCGCTGCCGGCACGCTCGTACGACGCTCCCCCGGAGACTAGGCCGGCGATGTCGTCATCAGCCAGCGACCAGTCATGCCTCCCCGAGGTTCGAGCACCGTCGTGGGTGCAGACAGTGCAGTTCCTCACGCGCCCAGATCTGTTTCTGGAGCGCAACTGGCGTCGCTACGGAGACATCTTCCGTGCGCGCATCCGGGGCTTCGGCACCGGCACGAACGTCGTCGTATCGAACCCGAGACATGTCGAGCAGCTGTTCAAAGCAAGCCCGAACGACGTGCGCCTGGGAGAGATCGCCAAACGACCGCTGGTCCCGATCGCCGGCCCAAATTCCCTGCTCGTGCTCGATCAGCCCGAGCACCTACGGCACCGCAAGCTGCTGCTGCCGCACTTCCATGGCCAGCGCATGCTGGCCTACACCGACATCGGACAACGGCCAGACAGCAGGAGGCAGCGCGGCCAAGCGGGCACGTGACGCCGCTTGGGCGGCCGCTCAAGCACACCGACGACCTCCGGGACGCCCACTGGCAGCTACACGAGATCACCCAGCAAGCGCGACGCTCGGGAAAGGGGACGCGTCGCCGGCGGCCGCACGCGTCGACCGAGGAAACGCTGCCGGCTGCGGATCCCGCGAGGCGTCGCCGGGGAGTCGCGGCGCAGGCCCGCGACTCCCGGAGACCTCGGCCGCAGCGCTCTCGCCACCGGTGCCGGAGCCGCAGGCGGCGCGACCTGGAACTCGACAACGTCATTGCCGCCGCGTCACGCGCGCGGCGTCACGATCGTGATCGTGCCCTGCGCCGCGCACACCAGCCGCTCAGCGCTGTGGAGCTCGCCGCGCACCACGGCGCTGCGCTTGGTCATCGCCAGCACGCTCGCGTGCGCCTCGACTGCGCCGGCCTGGACGGCCGTGACGTAGTTGAGCTTCAGCTCGGTAGTCGCTCCCCAGCAGCCGGGCGCCATCAGCGGATACACGACCGCTCCGGTGACGTGATCGAGGATCGCCGCAAGCGCGCCTCCATGCACGTTCCCCGAGGGCGTGATCAACTCCGGTTCGAGGTTCGCTCGCGCCCACAGCCTTCCGGGCTCGATTCGGACCAGCTCGATCCCGAGATACGCGGGCAGCCCTCCGAGGGTGCTCCCAAACTGAAGCATCTGCGCTGCGATCCGCTCGTCATAGCGCTCCCCGAACTCGGTGGCGCTCATCGCTGGCCCGAGCGCTCGAACGCGCGGATCACGGCCCGCACGCCGTCGATCCCCAAAAACGCGGGCGGCCACAGCAACGGCC
Organism: Conexibacter sp. DBS9H8; assembly: GCF_023330685.1. Taxonomy (GTDB): domain Bacteria; phylum Actinomycetota; class Thermoleophilia; order Solirubrobacterales; family Solirubrobacteraceae; genus Palsa-465. Next base: position 496,501 of record NZ_CP097128.1, on the reverse strand, counting down.
GCTCATACACGCCGGCCCACCGCTCCTGAAAGCGCGCGCGCACCTCCTCCGCGGTCCCGGCCAACGCGATCGTGTCGAGCATCTCGTCGCTCACCGCCTCGACCGCGGCGCCGAAATCACCAGCGAGCCAGCGCTCGCGGATCCGCTCCGCTTCGGACTCGAATCCGTGATGGCGGTGAACGATCCGGTAGGTCTTCACCGTGCTGTTGAACGCCACGACCGCGCGTGCGGCCTGACGCGCCGCATCGCGATCCTCGGCGACGCTGCACGTGATGTAACCGGCGATCGGGACCGGGGCGTCGCGCCGCGCGATCTGGGCACCACGCTCCAAGGCCGGACGTACCACGTCACGGACGTACTCCGGCGTGAACAGCGGATGGCCGATCAACCCGTCCCCGACCGTGCCCGCCGCCTGCACCATCCGCGGGTTGACACCCGCGAGATAAATCGGCAGATCGATCCGCGGCGGCGGGCCGACCGGCGCCGTCGGACGCACGTCGACCCGGTAGAAGCGCCCCTCATGACTCACCGGCCCCTCGTGCAACCGTAAAAGCCGCCGAATCAGTGGCACGAGCTCCTCCACCCGACTGGCCGGATGCTCGCCGTCCAATCCGTGCCAATCACGCTGCATCCGCCGCGTCCCCGTGCCAAGCCCGATGATCAACCGCCCGCCCGTGAGCTCGTCAAGATCCCGCGCCTCGGCGGCCCACACCAGCGGCGTGCGCCCAAACGCGTACGCGATCGCGCTCCCCAGCGTCAAGGAAGAGGTCGCCGCGGCCATCGCCGCGAGCGAGACCGTCGCCGACCGGTCGTAGAACTCCGTCGCCCACGCCGACGCGAACCCGGCCCGCTCGGCCAGACGGGCGGACTCGGCAATGTCGGCCAGGCCGGTCCCACCCGTCACCACGAGAGAAAGGGCGTCGCCGTTCACATCCCGAAACGTACCAGACGGTGCATTTATGTCGCGGTCCGGACCCCTACCTGTCCGCATGCGTCATGCTCCAGCTCAGACAAATGTTTCGGCAGGCTCTGCCGTCGGGGCGTGTCCACGCACACGCACGTTGTAGGGCTCAAGGCTGAAGCACGCGAGCCGCCGACGCATTGCTCGCATGGTCCACGGCCACGCGAGAGCAACACGTCCTGCATGGTCGATGTAGTAGCTCGTGCAGCCACCAGCGAGGAAGACTGAGTGCTGCAGCGCCTCATCCACCTCCGCTGTGAAGTCTCGCTGGCCCTGTTCGGTCACGTCGATGCTCGCCAGGTCTCGCTCGCGCATTGCCCGCAGCGCGCCGGTGATGTAGTCGAGCTGGGCCTCGGCCATCACGAAGCCTGAGGCAGTGCCGATGTTGGGTCCGAACATCATGAACATGTTCGGAAAGCCTGAGATCACCGTCCCCAAGTAGCCGCGCGGGCTGCCATGCCAGTACTCGGCCAGCGTCTCACCGCGGCGGCCTCGGATCCGCGCGGCGACCGGGTGATCGGTGAGCACGTGGAAGCCGGTCCCAAAGATGATTGTGTCGACCTCGTGCTCGCCGCCGTCGGCGGCAACGATTGAGTTCTCGCGGACCTCGGCGGCCGGGGATGTGATCACCTCGACGTTGGGGCTCGCAAGCGCGGGGTAGTAGCTGTTGGCTAACAACGTCCGCTTGCATCCCATCACGTAGTTCGGGGTGACCTTGTGCCGCAAGATCGGATCCTTGATCGCGCGACGGATGTGCCAGCGACCGACCGGGTGGGCGAGGCGTGCGAGGCGGGGATGTCGGACGACGACCCCGACCAGTAAGTCAAGTGGCGCCCACTGCGCCCACCGCTCGACGTGCATGAGGAACGGCATCTGGCGCAGTGCCCAACGCTCGAGGCGCGTCGTGCGCCAGTCCAGCCTCGGCATCACCCATGGAGGAGTGCGCTGAAAGATCGTCAGCTTCGCGACCTCCGGCTGAATCGCGGGGACGAACTGAATCGCCGAGGCTCCGGTACCGATCACGGCCACGCGCCGCCCCGACAGCTCGAAGTCCGCAGGCCAGTTCGAGGAGTGGAACATCTCGCCGCGGAAGGTCGACAGACCCGGTAGGTCGGGGATCACCGGCTCGTGCAGCGGGCCGGCGGCAACGATGAACACCCGCGAGATCAGGCGGCCGCGGTTGGTCTGCAACTCCCAGTGCTGATCGCGCTCCTCCCAGCGAGCGTCGAGCACCTCAGTGCCAAAGCGCACGTGCGAGCGGATGTCGAAGTCATCCGCGATCCGGTTTACGTACCGTTCGAGTTCCGGCTGCTCGGCGAAGATGCGCGACCAATCCGGGTTGAGTGCGAACGAGAACGAGTAGAGGTGCGAAGGGATGTCGACCGCGCACCCGGGATAGGTGTTGTGGTGCCAGCAGCCGCCGAGGTGCTCGGCGCGCTCGAGGACGAGGAAGTCGTCGACGCCCTCGCGCTTGAGCGCGACCGCGGCACCAACCCCGCATATCCCGCCGCCGAGGATCACTGCCTCGACCTCGCGGACCTCTGCCGCGTCGTCGGGCTCACGCGGCGCGCCCGCCCCTTCGGGCAAGGCCAGCCGCGCCGCGAGCCGCTCCTCAGCGTCGCGGGACTCGCCCGGAGTAGCCGTGCCTGCCCGAACGACCTTCGTTGACAGCTGCGCAGCCACGGCGGGGCTCGCAGTCTGAGTGTTGTCGCGGTTGGCCGATGCGCTCTCGAATCGCATTTCCGGACACCTCCCTCTTCTCGTTGATGAAACCCCGGTCAAGATCGGATACGATTGTAAGTCAAACTTTACTTCAGCGTCCAGAGGAGCAGCATCGTGGCTTCCACCACCGGTCCGACGACACCGAACGCGTCGTTTGCGTCGCTTAGCGAGCAGCTATCCGTACCCAAGCTTCGAACGCCGTCGTGGGTTCAGACGGCGCAGTTCCTAACTCGGCCAGACCTGTTCCTCGAACGGAACTGGCAGCGCTACGGCGATGTCTTCCGCGCGAGCATCAAGGGTTTCGGCACCGGTCGACACGTAGTCGTATCCGACCCGCGCTACGTCGAGCAGCTGTTCAAAGCCAGCCCGAAGGACGTTCGGCTCGGCGAGGTCGCAAAGCGGCCGCTGGTCCCGATCGCCGGCCCCAGTTCCCTGCTCGTGCTCGATCAGCCAGAGCATCTGCGGCACCGCAAGCTGCTGCTCCCGCATTTCCATGGGCAGCGCATGCTTGCCTACACGGACATCGTGAGGGACGCCACCGAGCGCTCGATACGACAGTGGCCGGCCGATCAGCCGTTCGCTCTGCGCCCGCACATGGCGAACATCACGCTGGAGGTGATCCTCCGCGCGGTGTTCGGAGTGGAGCACGGCAGCCGCTACGAGGAACTGCGGCGCCAGTTGATCAGAATCATCGACGACAACCTGCCGGTGGTCCTGGCGCTCGTCTTTCCGGCCTTGCGGCGGGATTTTGGCCCGATCCGCTCATGGTCGACGCTGCAGGACGCCAAGGCGCGGGTCGATGCGATCCTCTACGACGAGATCGCCAGGCGACGCCGTCCAGATGCCCCGACAGGGCAGGCGGACATCCTCTCGATGCTGATCGACGCCCGCGACGCCGACGGCGATGGGCTGACCGACGAGGAACTGCGCGACGAGCTCATCACCATGTTGCTCGCCGGGCACGAGACGACTGGCTCATCCCTTGCCTGGACCTTCGACCTTCTCTTGCATCACCCGGCGATCTTGCATCGTCTGCGCGACGAGCTCGCCGCCGGCGAGACCGGCTATCTCGACGCCGTTGTCACCGAGGCCCTCCGCGTCCGGCCCGTGGTCGTGACCTCGCAGCGCATCCTCACGGCGCCTCAGACCTTCGACGGCTTCGAGATCGAAGCGGGTACGACCGTGCTCGCTTCCATCTGGGTCGTCAACCGTCGACCGGATCTCTACGAAGACCCCGCTGCATTCAAGCCCGAGCGGTTCCTCGGGCAACGCCCGGCGACCTATGAATGGATCCCCTTCGGCGGCGGCGTGCGCCGGTGCATCGGCGCGAACTTCGCGCCAATGGAGATGCGTGAGGTCATCAAGCACGTCGTCCTCTCCACCGAGCTGACCGCAGCCACACCTGACCTCGAGAAACCACACAATCGGATCGTTTTGGTAACCCCCCGCAACGGCACGATGGTCACCTTCGCCGGGCGGCGTCGCGAGCATGCCTGACACGCCCTGGAACGTCGCGGGACGGACCGTCCTCGTGACCGGCGCGGCTCGCGGGATCGGTGAGAATGCTGCTCGGCGCCTGCATGCCCTCGGTATGAACGTGGTGCTGGCTGGCCTTGAGCCGAACCGGCTCGCCCGAATATCGGAGGAACTCGGCTCAGGCGCACTCGGGGTCGAGTGCGATGTAACGTCGCGCGAGGCTCTCAGACACGCCGTCGCTGTCGGCATTGAGCAGTTCGGCGGCATCGATGTCGTCGTCGCGAACGCAGGGGTCAACGCCATCGGCTCAGTGGCGGGCACTCCTCCGGAGAGGTGGGAGCGTGTCTTGGAGATCGACCTGCTCGGAGTTGTGCGCACAGTTCAAGCCACGCTTCCGCATGTCATCGAGCGCCGCGGCTACGTCTTGCCCGTCGCCTCGCTCGCAGCAGCGGTGCCGATTCCGTTGAGCGCGAACTACACCGCGGCCAAGCATGGCGTCAACGGTTTTGCGCACGCGTTGCGGGCGGAGGTGCGCTCGCTCGGCGTCGACGTCGGCTGCGCCTACTTCGGCCTCATCGACACCGACCTGGTTCGACGTTCAAGTGCCGACCCCGCAACAGAGGCCATGCGCGCGGCGATGCCGTCGTTCCTCGATCGTCCGATTCCCGTGGCGCGAGCCGGGGAAGCAATCGCGGAAGGCGTCATGCGACGCCGCAAACGTGTGTATGCGCCTCGCTGGATTCTCCCGGCGCTGGTCGCACCGGGTGTTTTCATACCAATCGTCGAGCGCATCGGGACACGCAGCACGGCACAGGCGATTGCGATCGCGATGGAACGCGAGCGCCGAGGAGACCACGGGGCGGACACCATCATGGTCGCCGACGACTGATCCAGATCCGCCCGAAGCGAGCCACAACGCACAGCACTGGTCGGCTCGCTGGCGGCGTCCCAGCCCCCGGCTCCATCCAGCGGGAACCGGTGCCTTCCCGCCACGGATACACTCGCCCTTGGCGTCGTGTGTCGCGTGCGGCACCGGAAAAGACCATGCGAGATCAAGGCCACACGTCCGACCGCGGTCAAGCCCGGCGCAGACTTCCAGCGTCCGAGCGTCGTGACCAGCTAATTGCCGCCGCACGCAGGGCATTCGCGGAGGGCGGCTTCTCTGGCACCCGCGTGAGCGACATCAGCAAGGCCGCCGGTGTCAACGACGCCTTGCTATATCGGCACTTCGAGTCCAAGGAGGCACTGTTTGACGCGGCGATCGTCGAGCCCCTGCACAGGCACGTCGAGCTCCTCCTCAGCTTCGAAAGTCGAGCCGGCGAGGCCCTGTCCGGAGACCGCGACGCCTACGTGACCGACCTGCTCGTCGCAGTGCTTGAGGCGGCCAAGGATCTCGCGCCGCTTCTGGGCGTGATGCTCTACGGCGGGGGCGGGTACGCGGAGCCGTTCTACACGTCACAGATCGAGCCCGCGATCGAACGCTTCGCCGCGGCGATCGAGGCACACGACGAGGAATGGGAGCACGCCGACTTCTCGGCGCGACTGCTGGTGCAACTCGCGATCGGTGCGTGCCTGATGATCGCCGCTGAAGAGCGGCTTTCGGGAAAGGCAGCAGACGCCGAGCGGATCCGCGAACTCGCCGAGTTTCTCCAGGCGGGTCTCGCGCCGCGCGTCAGCACCTGAAACCCCGGCCGAGTCGCTCCGCATTGCGCGCCAAACGCCGTGCGCAACCGCGTAGCAACGTGACGGATCGTGCTCCGCGGCCGCGCGGCGCACCGGAGGCCGTTCTACGTCCCCCGAACCAAGTGCCACCGGCGGGGCCGCTCACCGGCCGGCCGACGAGTCCCTTCCAGGGTCGCAGTAACGCTGTCGACCCGCGCAATGCGAAGTGAGAGCGCTGCGAGTCGCGCTCAATTCGTCTGCTCTCGATCCGGCCGTTGGTCGGGGGCGGGTGGGGGCGGATCTTCACCGTGACGAGCGCCGAGGAACTCGAGCAACGTCGTGTTGAAGCGCGCGGGCCGCTCGAGCATCGGCATGTGGCCAGTGTCCTCGAAAACGACCACGCGGCTCGCGGGAATGACCCGGGCGAACTCGTAGGCGTCGCGCACTGGAACGAGCCTGTCCTGTCGTCCGTGCACGATGAGCGTTGGGGCGGCTATGGTCCGCAGTTCATGGCGGAAGTCGTGAACGATGATCGCATCCATCGCTGTCGTGAACCAGGGCGCTCCCGTCCCGTCGGAGATCTCGCTCAGCAGGTCGACCCTTAGGAGGGCGGGATGGCGCCAGATCGCACCGAACGCGAGACTCCGCGCCCGCGGCCGGCGTGCCAGGCCGCGATGCCCCAGCGGGGCTGTCGTGCCGACCGCGGCGAGCGTCCTCACGAGCAGCCGGTACCGGGACCGGGGAAGCTCGCAGGTGCTGAAGCCGGCGGCGTCGACGAGCACCAAACGCTCGACCCGAGACCGCACTGAGATCGCAAGCTGGGCGGCGATCTGACCGCCCATCGAGTTTCCCACCAGCGCAACCGGCCCCGTGTCGAGACGCTCGCAGAACGTCTCGATGGCGCGGGCGAAGGCCTCGATCGAGCAGCCATGAGCGAGGGATGCCGAGGCTCCGAAGCCAGGTAGGTCGAGCGCGATCACACGCCGGTGCCGCGCGGCCACCGCGATGTTCTCGAGCCAATGCTGCCAGCAGCCCGCGAGGCCGTGGATGAACACGATCGGCGGATCAGAGCCCGACCCGAGATCGACATAGCGTATCATGCAGCCGTCGACCTCCATCTCCTTGATCATCCGGCTCCACGTAACCGTGCGCCAGTCGGGGTGGTCGCTCAACCCGTAGTCCGCCCCGGGGTCGATGCGGTCCCTGAGCCTAAGCGCCACGCCCGGAACCCGCGAGTGCCGTAAGGGGGTCATTGCTCAGGATCGCCGCCAACGGTCGCTAACCCAGCTTCCCGTGAGCTGCGCTTGCGGGGGGCTGATCGAGCAGTCATTCGAGGCAAGCCCATGAGCATTCCTTTGGTGAGGCGGCCACGCCTGCGATCCCGCTGACAGGCCCGAACTTGCTGCCGGCAGTAGGTGAGCCGCTGGTCGCACAGGTTGGGTCTGCTGGACGCGAAGCCCATGATGTGCGCCCTGAGCATGTCTCCATCCATACCGCCCCCCAGTTGCGCTCGAGGAATACGTCGGGACAAGCCAGGAACCGAGCTGTCCGCAAGAGTGCAGGGATCTTGACAGCAGGGATATCACCCCGCAGCACGGTGAGGCGTCCAGGCCGTCGATGGGGCCGTTGACGACTGGGGGATCGTCGGCCCGTTGACGCGCGCCTGTTCGTGTTCTGGGTCATCGCCACTGCGTTGTGCTGAGGCTCGACGACCGATTCGGAGGCTGCCCTCGGTCGGGTCGCGCGCGCACGATCCGAGCGCTGAGCGACAACTCGACGTTGGGTGCGGCGGGGACTGGACGCGGCGCCGTGCCACGTCGTGATTGCGATCACGGCGGCGCGGGCTGCAGGTGCGGGTAGTAGGCCTTGACGCCGCGATAGGTCCATGGCCCCTGTGTCTTGCAGGGCGCGACTGAGCCGAACGGGGGGAGGTATTCGGGGTTGTGAATGTTGCGGCAGTCGTAGGAGGCAAGGCCGCCCGGCGATGAGATCAGCCGCAGGGCGCCTGGCTTGGGGTAGGCGTTGCCGCGATGGGTGGGCAGTCGCTTGACCCATCCGGAGATGCTCTCGTTCCAGAAGGTGATCACGCCGTTCGCGTAGTCCAGGATGCGTTGGCCGGGCCCGACGTAGGTGCCGTTGAAGATCTGCGCGACGTTCGCAAAGGTGGTGATCATCGAGCTGCTCACGGCTCCGAGCAGTTGCAGGACGGGGATCACCTGCCGCGCGGCCGGGTACAGCTGTTCGAGCGCCGGCGGCGCGGCGCGGAAGATCCGCTGGGCGGCGGGAAGGCCGCGCTCGCCGGCGCGCAGGACCGCCGGGAGTTCGGTGAGCAGCGCGCGGACCTGCGGTCCTACGGAGCTCACCTCCTGCAGCGCCGGCGCCAGCGGCCGCGCGACCGGGGCGAGCGTGACCGCCGCACGGTCGAGGTCGCCGCTCGCCGCACCAAGCGTCTGGGCGGTCGCGTGGAGCTGCGTGAGGAAGGCGGGAAAGGCGGCGATCGTGGCGGCGAGCGCGCGGTCGCGGTGTGCGGTGGTGCTCAGCAGCTGATCGCCGGCGGTGACGGCGGCGCGGAGTGTTCCTTCGCGGTCTCCGAGCGCGTTCAGCACCGCTGCTGAGCCTGCGACGAGCTGGCGCAGGTCGGCCTGTTGCCCTCCGATCGTCTGCATCACGGTGGCGAGGTTCGCGGTTGCCGGCGCGGCGTCTCCGAGTGCGGCATTCAGGGCTTGCGAGCGGTCCGCAACTGCCGCCGAGAGACCCTTGATTAGCTGGCGAAGGTGTGCCCGGGTGGTCGGAGAGAACGTTTGGAGGACGTCGTCGAGGCTCTGCTGGTGGGCGACGTGGCTGGCTGGTAGCCAGGAGCCGTCTTTCAGGAGCGGGGCATCGACGGGCCCGGGAGCCAACTCGAGGTAGGCCTCACCGAGCAGCGATTTCGTCCGCAGGATCGCCGACGCGCCGCTGCGCAGCGGCGCGTCGGCCGCGTCGAGCTGGACCGTGGCGGCGGCGGTGGCGTCGGTGCGGCGTACCCTGATGACCTTGCCGATGTCGACCCCGGCCATCTGTACGTCGGCGCCGGAGTAGAGGTTCGATGCGTCTGGCAGGGGGATCGTGATCCGGTAGCCGGCGGGCTGCAACGGCACCGAGCCGCCGAACGACAGCCAGGTGAGGATGCTCAGGATCACGCAGGCGAGCACGAATGCTCCTGGGACGAGCAGCTGGCGGGGTGTCGGTGAGTGTGTCTCCATCAGCCGGGGCAGAGGTCGTAGACGCCGAGCGCGAGCTTCAGGATCTCGCCGAGCCCGGCCAGGCCGGTGAGCTGCTCGCAGTTGACCATCACCATTGCGCGCGCAGCACCACCGTTAGCGTCCTGTTCGCTGAACGAGTCATAGTTATGAAACCACCAGTCAAGCCAGAACAGGAAGCCCTCGTCGTTTCCGGGTGGGTGGTAGGCGGTTTCGTTGAGCGCGTAGTTGGCGACCTGCATCACCGTTGCGAGGTTGGGCGATAGGCCGCTGAGCTCGCGTGCGGCGGGCCCCAGGTTGCCGAGCAGCGGCTGCGCCTCGCGCACCAGTGGTCGTATCTGCCTGGCGAGTGCCGCGGAGGCCTGCTCGGAGAACGGTTGCAGCGCAGAGAGCGTGGCGGGCAGCCGAGCGAATGCGGGCGTGAGGCTCGTCAGGGTTGGCGCTGATTGATCGGCGAGCTCCTTGGTGCGGACGAGCGTCGAGCCGATCGTCTGGAGCGTGCCGGGCAGCTTGGTCAGCGCGAGCCGCAGCGGTGCGTCCTGTGAGCTGAGCGCGTCGAGCGTCTGGTTGCCGGCGGTGACGAGGCTGGCGAGCTGCTGGTCTTGCGAGGCGGCTCGGGTGACCAGCGCGATGTTGTGCACGAGGCGCGCGATCGAAGCGTCTCTGTGTTGCAGCGCCACGGTGATCTCGCGGGCCTGGTCAGCCGTCGGGCCGAGCGCGAGCAGCGCGCGGCGGAGGTCGAGGCCTCTGCCCTGTGTCCCCTCCCCGAGGGAAGCGATCAGCGTGGTGAGAAAGGAGCGTGTGTCGGTGTCTAGTTGTGAGAGCAGATCCGACAGTGGGATAGGTGACGATGTCTGCCCGATCCCGATCGTCGCGCCGCCGGGTAGCGGCCTGCTGGGTGGGTGACCGGGGTCGAGCAGGACCTCCATGTCGCCCAGCGGCGTGATCGGCGCCAGCGTCGCGTTGGCATCGGCGTAGACGCGTGGGAGCTGATTGCGGTCGATCGTGAGCGTCACCAGCGCGTTGCCGTTGACGATTCGCGCGGCGGTGATCGTGCCGACGCCGACCCCCGCGACATCGACCGGCTGGCCGAGTCCCGGGGCGACGCCGTCGGCGGCGGAGAGCTCGACGTTGAGCTGGTAGGTATCGCGGAACGGGAGCGGCAGACGCTCGTGCACGAGCACGTACACGGCCGAGACGATTCCCGTGGCGATCAGCACGAGGAGCACGCCGGCGAACCCGAGGCGCTGCCAGCGCAGATGGCTCACTGTCCACCTCCGTGGCCGAGGCCAAGCGCTGACAGCAGTGACTGGATCGCATTGCCTGGGGTCGATCGGCCCTGCCCGGTCGTCGGGGCTTTCCCGAGAAGCGCGCCGACGGTGCTCGCCAGGCTGCCGCCGCGAGCCGGCGGGCCCGCCGCCGCGGGTGCCCCGGTGCCCGCCGGCGGCGCGGGGCGCGCCGGGGGGCTCGGTATCGGTACGCTCGGACCGATGGCGCCGGATCGCTGCGGAGCGTTTGCGGCGCGGCCGGTCGGGCTGAGCAGCATCTGCAGCAACCGCGCGCGTCCGGCGGGCCCATCTGAGAGCAGGGTCAGGATCGACGCAAGCTGCGCGCGCTGCCGCGCACTGGGCTGAGGGAGCGTGATCGCGTGCATCCCGGCAGGCGGCCCGAGGCTCGCGCGCGCCGCGAGGTTCGGCAGCGCCTGCTCGACGCACGGCGCGTCCGGGCGGAACGGGGGGATCACGCCGTACCCGAGCCAGGTCGGGTCGACGCCCTGGATCGCGCCGAGGCCGACGACCTTGCCGATACCGGGGATGAATCCCTCGAGAGCCTGGGCGGATTCTGTGAGACCGATCCGAAGGGTGCCGCCGTTGGCGTCGAATCCGGGGGAGACGCCACTCAGGCCGGCAGCCATATGCAGGAGGTCCTGCCACGCCGGTCGCCCGGTCGAGAGCCGCCCGTCCGGAACTTCCATGTCGAGCGCGGGCACGACGTTTCGACTCACGCACCGGGCGGCTGGGGTCAGCAGCGCGAACACGCCTCCCAGGCGCCGCTCGAGCACCGGCAGCGTGCTCGTCACCGGCGCCAAACGGTCCAGCAGCCGCGGCAGCTCGCCGGGCTGCACCAGCGCGTCGATCTGGCCGAGCAGCATAGCGGTCGAGCGCAGCGGCGCCGGGGCTGCGCGGAGCGCCGGGGACGCGACGCGGCTGAAGCGCGTCAGGACGGGCAGCGCCCGGTCGAGCGCCGTCAACGTGGAGGGGGCGAGCTGAAGCACGCCGTCGAGGCCGCGGACGCTCTGGGCAAGCGCCTGGTCCTGCGAGGCGAGCGCTCCGGCGACGTCGTTGAAGTGCGTGACCGCGCCCGCCAGCGCCGACGGATCGTGTGCCAGCTGGAAGGCGACGTCGCTCGAGGACCCCACCGCGCGGTGCAGGTCACCGGGGCTGGTGCCCAACGCGGCGTTGGCTACCTGCGTGAGCGGACCTAGCGCGCGGTCGAGCGCGCGGACGGCGCGCCGGAGTCCGTCCGCGCCGCTGTGCCCTGGGGGGCCGTCGAGGCTCTGTGCGAGCTGTGCGACGGTGCCGCGGAGCGCGTCGCGGGTTGGTGCGGTGAACACGTCGAGCGCCTGATCGATCTGCACGGGAATGGTTGTGCGAGCGATCGGGATCGTCGCCCCCGAGCGCAGCGGTGGCGCCGCGGGCGTGCCAGGATTGACGCGCACGTAGAAGTTGCCCTCGAAGATCAGTCGCGGCTCGATCGCCAGCGACGCGTCGGCGTGCAGACGCAGACTGGCGGGCCGGTCGATCTGCATCGTTACGACCGAGGTGTCGTGCGGCCCAGGGCCCACGCCGGTTACGTTGCCGATGTCCAGGCCCGCTTCACGGACCGGGTTGCCCGGCTCCAGATCGTTTGAGGAGGCGAACACCGCGCGCAGCTCGAACTGACTCTTGAACGGGAGCTGGCGCACAAACGCCGCGTAGGCGAGGACTGACAGCCCGAGCGCGGCCAGCACCGCGAGCGCGAGGTAGCGGCGTTCGCTCCCCCGACGTGCTGGTGTTCGCCTCGCGCTCATCGCTCGCCGGGCGCGGGATTGTCGAGCAGACCGGCCCTGCGTGCGAGCGTAAGCACGCCGGGCGGCGGGGTCGTGTGGATCGTCTGGTTGCTCAGCTCGCGGGGCGGGTTGGTGAGGATCTGATGGCCGGTGTAGGGCTCGTTACCCGCCTCGCACTCGCTGAAGTTCTCGGTAGGCGTGTTGTTGATCGCTACGTTCGACGAGGGCACCGCGTTCTGCAACATCTCTCCGGTCGCTCCGAGGTGCGTGAGCCCGACCAGGGCCATGCCGGGGCCGGTGCCGAACCCCAGGTCCCCGAAGCCCGAGGCGAAGTCACGCGCCCACAGCGGCACGATGTTGCACTGCAACTGGGCGGGAAGCAGCGCGGCGAGCGGCGCGACAAGCGCGTCGCTGAGGCCAGTCAGCTCGCGCACCGACCCGTCGGTGGCTGAGTTTAGGCTCAGTGCCCGCAACGCGCCGAGCGTGGGATCGAGGCGCGACGTGAAGCCCGGCAGCAAGCGCAGCGCCGGCACGCCGGCCGCGAGCGCCGCGTTGGCTGCGCGCAGGGCGCCGGGCAGCAGCGGGCCGGCGGGGCGCAGGTCGGCCAGCGTCGTGGCGAGGCTGTCGAGCGCCGGTTGCAGCCGCGCGAAGTTGCTGGTCACGGACTGCTCGGCCGGCGGCAGCGCCTCGATCGTCGCTCCGAGCGGGGAGCGGACCCGGGCGATCGCCGCGAACGTGACGGCACCTCCCGCGAACACCCCAGCCAGCTGACGGGCGACAGGCGCGAGCGCGTCCGCGATCGTCTCATAGCCGTGGAGAAACGCCGGTAGGCGGGTGCTCGGCGCGGCGAGCGCGCTACCGACCTCGTTCAGCGGTGGGAGGAGCAGGTCGAGCGAACCTAGCGTCGAGTTCAGCGCGGGCCCTCGCCCGGCGACCCCATAGCCGAGGTCGCCCAGAGACGCCTGTAGCGCGCGCGCCGTGGAGCGGTTGAACACGTCGAGCAGGTCGGTGAGCTGCACCGTCGGCTGGCTGTTGGCGAGTGGAAGCTCGCCGCCGTTGGGCACCGTGCGCGCGCCGGTTCCGGGCAGCAGCTCGACGTAGGTCGCGCCGAGGATCGAAGCCGACCCGACGCGCACGCGCGTGTCGAGCGGGAGCCGGATCGAGGGGTCTAGCGCCAGCTGCAACCGCGCGAACGGCTGTCCGTCCGTCCGCTGCTCCGCGGAGACCGAAGCGACCTGGCCGACGCGGACGCCGCCGATCCGGACCTCGTCGGTCGGGATCAGCCGGTCGGCGTTAGGCACAGCTACGCTGACGTCGTAAGTGCTCTGCCACGGCAGCCCGCGGTTGGAGGTGTAGGAAACGTACACCGCGAAAACGAGTACGGCGATCGCGAGCACGCCGACGATCGGGAACAGGCGGTCAGGCCGCCGGCGGGTCTTGGCAGAGAACGGCATCAGCGCAGCAGGTACCTGAGCAGGGCGTTGAGCTGCGTCGCCGAGAACCGGGGGCTGGCCGGTGCGGCGCTTGCAGCCGGAGTTCCGGTCGGCGCGGTCGCCTGACCCCACACCGATGAGCTCTGAAGCTGCGGGCCCGCGCTAGGAGCGTTGACCGGGACCGTGCCGCGCCCCGGTGCGGTGTATGCATGGCTGCAGCCGGCTGCGGGCGACAGTGGGGCTCGGAGCCAGCCCAGCAGGCAGCGCGTCTGCAAGGTGATCACGACGCCCCCCATGTGCGAGATCGGGTCGTACGCTGCTGACATTGTCGCGAGCTTGTACGCGAGGTTCAGGACCGCTTCGAAAGCGCCAGTGTCGCGCAGGTTGACCAGCAGCCTGCTCAGGTTGTGCGTCACGGGGCCGGCGTGGACGCCGAACGTCCGCAGGTGGCGGACCACCGGCTCGACAGCCGGGATTGCGCGCCGCGCAATCCCGGCGGCGTCCCGAAGCGGGCGGATAGCCGACAGGCCGGTCTGCGCGAACGCCGGGATCGTGTGCGTGGCCAGCGTCAACCCGGGCGCGGCGGCACGCAGGTCAGCGAGCAGCGGCGCGGCGGTCGCAGCCACCGTGCCCAGCGATCCCATCGCCCTGTCGGTGGCGTCGAGCATCGCCGGCAGATTCCGAACCGAGTCCGCCAGGGCCGCTCGATGGGCCGCGGTGGTGCGCAGCACGGCGGCGGCCCGGTCGACGAAGTCTCTGACGCCGCGATCCTCGCGGGCGAGCTGTGAGAGCACGACGTCGCTCTGCCCGACCGCGCGAGCGATCTCCGAGCGCTGCTGATCGAGGATCGACAGCACGCGCTGGGCTTGGGTGAGTGCCGGGTTCGCGCTCTGCAGGATCGCGTTCAGGCTCTCGCCGCGGCCGGCGGTGCCGATCCCGAGCTCGTCGATCAGGACTTTCAGGCGCTGGTCGACGGGGAGCGAGAAGATGTTCAGCACCTCCTGGAGGGAGACTGGTACCGCGGTGTGGGAGAGCGGCACCGTCGGGACCCGGTTCGGCCCGGCCGCGAGCGGAGGCTCCGTGCGCGACCCCGGGTCGCATTCCACGTAGTTCTCGCTGATGAATCCTTCGGGCAGGATCTGGCAGCTCGCGTCGGCACGGAACGGAGCAAACCGCCGGTCAATGCTCATCTGCAACAACGCGACCGGTCCAGGTTCGAGTCTGACCGCGGTGACGGTGCCGACCCGCGCGCCGGCGATCTTGACGAGCTGGCCGGAAACCATGCCGTCCGCCGTGTCGAATACCGCATCTACTACCACGCGAGAGTTTCCGCCCCAGGAGCTGAGTAAGACGAACACCGCTGCTACCGCAGCCAGCGCAGTGACCACCAGCACGGTCCACCTCATGGCTGGTTCACGCTCGCGGGGAGATCGTTCGAGGGATCGCACAGCGATCGGTCCGGGATCCACGGATTGGACCCGTCCGGCGCCGGCGGCTCGGCCCCACCCGGGCATGCGGCGCTGCTCTTGCGCGTGCTCAGGACGCCCGGGACCAGCGGGAACTTCGAAAGCACGGCCGCCGGCAGGCCAGCGAGCAACGTCTGTAGGTTCTGGACAAAAGTGAGTCGTCCGTAATGACCGTCGGCGTTGTAGTTGGAGGCGAGGATCCCGGCGAGGCCGTTCGTGAGTCCGAGGGTGAAGTCGACGCCGTAGATCCGGATCCCCGTCAGAATCGGCATCAGCCCCTTGAGCGCTGGCGTCAGTGAGCCGAGCGCGTCGACGGCGGGCCCGGCGAGCGACGCAAGCCCCGCGAGCGAGCGGCGCACGCCCGGAAGCAGCGCACGCAGCCGCGAGACCACCGGCTCGCTGGCCTGTAACGTCGGGCCCAGGCGCCGCACAAGCGTTGCCAGCGGCCCAGCAGCCGATGGAACCGCGCGCAGCGTCGGGCGCAGCGCGACGACCGTCGCGGACAGGCGCGCAAGCGTGCCCCGCGCTTGCACCAGCACCCCCGGCGCGCGGGTGAGAGCGTCAGCGAGCACGGCGCGCTCGGACGCCAACGCCTCCATCACCCGAGCGGTGTTGGCGACCGCGGCGCTTAGCGCGCCGCTGCGCGAGCTGATCGCGGAGGCCGCAACAGCCGACTCGTCGATCAGTCGCCTCAACGCATAATGGTCGTAGCTGAGCTCGCCCGCGACACCGTCAACAGCCCGGAGGGCCGGATCGAGCTTTGCGAGCACGCCGTTGAAGTAGCTCGAGCCGGAGCCGGCAAACACCTGGTCACTTCGCGCGATCAGGCTCTGGAGATCCTGGCGGGTCGGGCGATTCAGCGTGTCCAGGATCGCGTCGAGATCGACCATCCCAGTCGTCTGGCTGGTCGGCAGCACGGCCCCGTCGCGCAGCGCCGGCGCAGCCGGCGGCCCAGGCGTGAGGTCGATGAACTGGTTTGCCACTCCCGCCTGACCGACGGCCCGAATCTGGGCGCGAGTGCCGACGTGGAGCGGAACGATCTGCGAGTCGGTGATCGAGAGCCTGACATTTGCCAGCCCGTCTTTGGTCACGGTCAGGCCGGCGACGGTCCCCACGGGCCGGCCGGCGACCTCGACGAGACCGCCGGTTACGAGTTGGCCCGCGTTATAGAACCGAGCATTGATCGTGTAGGACTCGCCGCCTGCCAAGAGGATCGCCAACGTGACCGCTGCAGTGAGCAGCAAGCATCCCCAGGCGAGCGTTCCGACCGGCAGGCGACCACGCAGCCCGGATCGGTCCGCCGGACCGTGGGGTCGCCTCCAGCCCCCGCGTCGCGCCGCTGTGCTGTGCGTAGTGCTGCTCATCCGCCGATCGGCAGGCGGGCGTGACCGCCGCCCCAGAACAGTTGGCTCCCGAAGATCCCGATGATGTGGATCCCGATCAGATTCACGACCATCGCCTTCGCTGTAGCACGGCCGACTTCCACCGGGCCGCCCGACACCGTGTAGCCGAAATAGCAGCCGACGAGCACCACAAAGGTCCCCATCGCCATGCCCTTAACCCCGGAGAAGAGGTAGTCAGCAGGACTCTGGAACTTCCAGAACAGCTCCAGATAGCCGCCCGCTGAGACCTGGCCCACCTGCAGCACGACCGCGATGAACGACCCGATGAACGAGACCAGGATGCCCACCGCGTAGACGAACGGCAGGATGATCCACGACGCCAGCAGCCGCGTCGAGCACAAGTACACGACCGAGTCGAGCCCCATCACCGCAAGCGCATCGATCTCCTCGGTGATGCGCATCGTGCCGAGCTCGGCCACGAACCCCGTGCTGACCTTCGCGGCCATCATGTACCCAAACGCATACGGAGCGATCTCCCGCAGGTCGGCGATCGACGTGAACGCGCCGGCAGCTGCCGGCGCGCCGACCATCCGTGCGCCGTAGGAGCCCTCTATCCCGACCACCAACCCAAGCGCGAACACCAGCCCGAGCACGATGATCACAGAGCCCGTGATCAGAATGCCAGCCTGCCGGAGAACCTCTCCGAAATAGGGACGCACCCGCCCGTCGCCCAGTCCCCGAACGACGAGCCAGAAGAAATCGATCGCACGGCCGACCGACACCAGGGGCGGCAGCAGCCGACCCCGCACAGCTTGTGGCCCGTCAGTGATCATCGCGTCTCGGACAGGATCGGATGCGTGGCCAGCAGCAGCTGGGTGAACGTGTAGTCGATCGCGCCGATCGCCAGGAAGGCGATCACCACGGCTTGGTTGACGGCACGACCGACGCTCTCCGCGCCGCCCGAGACGTTCATGCCCTTGTAGCAGCAGACGACCGCGATCACGGTCCCATACAGCCCCGCCTTGAGAAACGACGCCCCCAGCTCAAGCGGCGTCGCATTGGCAAAGAACGTGGCGAAGAACGGACCCAGGGGAGCGTGGTTCTCCGCCACGACAAGCATCGCTCCGACCATACCGCTGACCAACGCCAAGATGTCGTAGAACACCGCGAGCGCCACGAGCGCGACCAGCCGCGGCACGACGAGGCCCTTAACCGGATCGACGCCGAGGACGCGCAGCGCGGCGGTCTCCTCCCGCACCTGACGCGCACCGAGATCCGCGCAAATGGCCGTGCCAGCCACGCCCGCCACGACGATAGCTGTCACCAGCGGCGCGAACTCGCGCACCTCGATCAACTCGTAGGCAGCGCCGAGCCGGTCCAGTGCACCGAACAAGGCAAGGAAACTCGATGCTTGGATACCCGCCGGCCCGAACGCGAGCGCGAACGAGGTCAGGATCAACGTAAACCACGAGATCCGCAGCGCAAAGCGGAACTGCGAGGCGAGCTCCGGCCCATACGACATCGGTGGGCGCACACCACGCACGAACGCGATGGCCGCCAGATGACACATACCGCCGATCTCCGCGACGAACGACGGCAACGCGGGACGCCAAGGCCCGCCCGGATCCCAACCAACACAGCGATATCTGCTTGTCTTCCTCGGCAGCACAGTCGTCTACTCCTGTAGTAAGTAAACCTTGCCTTCGCGCCACGCGCAACCTAGAACCTTCGATCCGGTCCGATCGGCCCGACGGTCCCGAAATCCGCACTAGGCCGACGCCGCCACTGACTCAGATCGTTGTCCGTGTAGACCCACCTCGGCTGTGGCCTGGCCCAGCACAGGCACGAAACCTGCCCCCGCCCCGCTCGATGCCGTATCCGAGCCGCATTTGGTGCGTCGTTGAGCCACCCGCGTGCTCTTCACGGCCAGGAACGGACCACGCGGCGCATAGCTGAACGCCGATGGCGGGATGGGAGGCGGAGGCCGATCGAGGAGACGCCCCTCTCATCGGGGCTCCCGACCGCGATGTTGGACCTCCCCCGGTTTGAGGCTGAGACTTCGAGAGGCGCGGAGCGACGAGTGCCCCGCCCATCAAAAGCGGCTTCCATGGTTCGGCGTGAGAGCGGAGGCTCCGATCCCGCGATCGGCGCCGCCAGCGGTCGCGCGACGGGCGAGCCGAAGCGGCGAGTCAAGGCAGGTCCTGGGGTCGCGAAGTCAGACGCACAGGAGCCTGATTCGGTGGGGCTCGTGGGGGGTCGGCGTTGGCAGAGCGGGCGTCTACGTGAGCGACCAGGTTCCGTGTTCGTCGACGTTGGCTTGGCGTTGTTGGCGGAGGTGTTCGAGGTGGGCGTATGTCTCCATGTGGGCGAGCATCTTGTCGGCGGGTTGGCTGTGGTCAGCCGTGAACGTGACGGTCGTCAGTTCGGCGAGCGTCCGGGGGCCGCCGCGTAGCGCGTGCCGGAGGGTGTCGAGCCGTTTGATGTGGTGGACTTTGAGTTCGTTCGCTCGTCGGCCGGCGTCGCTGTAAGGGGGGCCGTGGGCTGGTAGTACGAGGGTGATCGGGAGTGCGGCGATGCGGTCGAGGGAGGTGAGGAACTGGTCGAGCGCGTCGCTGCCGTCGAGCGCGGGTTGAATGTTGGGGGTGTAGCCGGGAAGGAGCAGGTCGCCGCAGAGCAGGATTCCGTCGCTTGCGCGGTAGAGGCAGATGTGGCCTGGGTCGTGACCGGGGGTCCAGAGCACTTCCCAGTCGCCGAGCCGGTCGCCGTCGTGGATCGGGTCGATCTCGGGGACGCCGGCGATCAGTTCTGAGAAGCCGCCGAACGCGCGCGCGAGCTCGCGCGTGTTCGGCCACCCAGCGGGCCTGCGCGCGGGTGGGCCGTGCGAGGCGAACCGCAGGCTTGAGAGCGTGCCGGGGTGCGCGAGCACGCGGTCGGTGAGAGTGGTCGCGATGCCCCAGTGGTCGATGTGCCCGTGTGTGATCAGCACCCGGCTCGGACGCGCGTCGAGGGTGGCGAGCCCGGCGTCTAGCGCGTCCTCGGAGCCGCGCGCGCCGCAGTCGATGAGCAGTGGTCCGTCGGGCGTCTGGAGCATGTGGACGTGGAGGTGATCGGGGGAGTCGATCGCGAGCGGCACCGTGAACCGCGTGATGCCGGGCGCGGCGGTGTGCGGGTTGAGCGCGACATGAGGGGTGGCGCGTCGCGCCGCTTGGGGGTCAGGCGGCATGTGGTGCGGGGCAGGGCGGCGTGGTGGTGTCGTGGTGGATGGTGGGGAGGTGGTGGTCGAGCCAGGCGGGGAAGTAGAAGGTGACGGGTCCCGCGAGCCGGATCGCGGCTGGGAGGAGGATCAGCCGTACGAGGGTGGCGTCGATCAGCACAGCGCTGGCGAGCCCGACGCCGGCCTGGCGGATGAGGCTGAGCTCGGCGAACGTGAACGCGATGAAGACGGCGCTCATGATCACGGCCGCGCCGGTGATCACCCGGCCGGTGCGGTCGATCGCGAGCGTGATCGACCGCTCGAGATCGTGCGTCTGCTGCCAGGCTTCGCGGATGCGCGTGAGAACGAATACCTGATAGTCGAGCGAGAGGCCGAACACGACGGTGAAGGTGCTGAGTAGCGAGAGGATGTCGGCGTAGCCGGGGCCGCCGAGCGGGGGGTGGTGGCCTTGGAAGAGCAGCTCGACGATCCCGAACGACGCGCCGACGGTCACAAGGTTGAGCGCGACGCTGATCGCTGCGAGCACGATCGCGCGGAGGATGATCGCGAGCAGGATCGCGGCGGCGATGCTGAGCGCGATGATCAGGATGGGTAGCGCGTCGCCGAGGGTGTGCTGGTAGTCGGCGAGTTGCGCAGCGACTCCGCCGAGATAGGTGTTCGCGCCGGTCGCGCTGGCGAGTGCGGGGAGTTGCTGTCGTAGGCGCGCGCGTAGCGCACGGGTGGCGGGGTCGTTCGGTCCGCTGTTAGGGATGATCGTGATCCGGGCGGCCTGCCCGCCGCCCTTGAGATTGACGGTGTATCCCGCCTGTGTCCGCGCGCTCTGGTCAGCGCCGTCGAGCGCGGCGAGGACGAAGTAGCCGGAGCTCAGCAGCCGCGGAGAGCGACTCTGGAGCTGTGAAAGCTGTTGGGCTTGGTTTCCGCCTGTGGCGGCCTGTGTGGTCTGCCGGCTCGCGTTGTCAAGCCCGGCTTGCAGCGTCTGCGTCTGGCCGGCGCCGGACGCAAGCCCGTTGGCCAGCTGCCCGCTGCCGACTTTCAGTCGGGCGAGGCCACCGGCGAGCCGGGCCGCGCCGTTTTGGAGTGCTGCGAGGCCGGCGGGCAGCGCGCTGCTGCGCTGAGAGAGTTGCGCGAGCCCCTGCTCGAGGGTGCTCGCGCCACCGGCGAGTGTCGCGATCCCGGCTGACAGCCGGCTGGCACCGGCGGTGAGGCGGCCCAGGCCGTTGGCGAGCGTGATCGCTGCGGCGTTCAGTTGCGCGGCGCCGGCGGCGGCCTGAGAGAGCCGGGTTTCGGCGGTTGCGAGCGCGGGGCTGAGCCCGAGGTAGCCGGGCTCGACGGGGCTACCGGTCCGTGGGTCGCGACCGGTCGTGAACGCGTCCAGCTCCCCCGCGGCTCGCAGCGCCTGCTGGTAGCGGGGGTCGAGCTTCCCGACGGTCATGCCTTCAAGCGCGGACAGGAGTGTCGCGGCGTCGCCGGTGGCGGTGTCGGAGGCCGTCTTGAGCTGCGCGAGCTGACCCTGGCCGGCGGCCAGCCCGGAGGCGAGCTGGCCGGCGCCGGTCGCGAGCCGGCTCGAGCCGGCCGCGGCCCGCGCAAGCGCTCCCGTCAGCTGCCGTGAGCCGCCGTGCGCCGAGCTGATAGCGCCGGTGAGCCGGCCGGCGCCCGCGGCGGCCTGGGCGAGCGCCCGGCGCAGCGTCTCGGCACCGGCGTGCGCCTGGGCGAGCGCCGCCGAGAGGCGCGTCGCCGCGTCGCTCGCTTGAGCGCCGCCGGTCCCGAGTGCGGACGCGGCGGACCGGGCTTGGAGCAGCCCGCTGCGGAGCTGCCCGACCCCGGAGCTGGCGCGCGCGAGCCCAGCGGATAATTGCCGTGCCTGGCCGCCGCTGTCAGATAGCGAGCGTCTGACCTGCTCGGCGGTCCCGGCCGCGTGCAGCAGCGTCGGGTCGCGCGCGGCGATCTCGCCGGGGCCGATCACGGTCCGCACGTCGCTCATCCGCGCGATCCGCTCTTGCCAGCGCTCGATCGCGCGCAACCGGCGAGGCGTCGTCACCGGGCCGTTCGGGTCAGCGACATACACCTCATACGGCGCCGACCAGCCAGGCCCAAGAACCTGCGCCACGCGCTCTGACTGCACTCGCGTCTGACTTGCCGGCGGCAGGTCGCGCACGTCGGGCGGCCCGGTCGTCAGCGCAAACGCCTGCGTGCCAACCGCGACGAGCGGGACCAGCGCCGCTGCGGCCGTCAGCAGTGGACGGCGCTGCACCGCACGGGCGAGGCTGGCCCAGCGGCCATCCTCCCGGGGCGGGCGCCCGATCCGCCACCGGTCGATCCGCGCTCCGAGCAGCGCCAGCACCGCCGGCACCGCAAGGTATGCGCCGCCCATGCTGATCGCCGCGACCACCGCGACGCTCGCGGCCGCCGAGAGCAGGAAGTTCCCCGGCGAGAGAGCGATCGCGACGATCATCGCGACGATCAGCGCGAACCCCGCGAACAGCACCGGCCCACCGGCAGCCGCCTGTGCGCCCGCGGCCGCCGATCGTGGATCGCGGCCGTGGGCGAGCTCCTCCCGGAACCGGGAGACGAGCAGCAGCGAGTAGTCGACCCCGAGCGCCAGCCCCATCATCGACGTCAGCGCAGTCGCAACGTCCGAGATCTGTAGCCGGGTCGCGAGTAGTCCGACCGCACCGAACCCGGCCTGCACCGCGGCGACCCCGAACACCGCCGGGATCAACGCGGCGATCGGGGAGCGGAAAACGAGCAGCAGCACCAGCAACAGCACCGGGATCGCGACCATCTCCGCGTTATGGGTGGCGGTCAACGCGTCCGCCTTCAGCGCGCCGCCGATCACCGAGAACCCGCTCACCGAGACCCTGACCGGCGAACGGGTGAACCGCTGCGCCAGCGACCGGACCGCCTCCCCCGAACTCCCGACCAGCAGATTCTTGGTCTTCACCAGCACGAGCACGACGGCCGCGTCGCGCGCGGGACGCAGCTCCGGGATCGCGGCCCCTTGATCCCACGGCGAGAGCACCGTGTAGCCGGGATGCGAGCGCAACCTCGCGACCAGCGCGCGACCCTGCGAGTCGACCGCGCGGCGCGGACCCTGCAACAGCACCGGAATCTCGGCTTGCAGCCCGAAATATCTCGCCTCGACCTGCTCAGCCCGGTAGCTCGCCGACCCCGGCACATTGAGCGAGCTCGGCGCTATCCGCGATCCAAAACTCAGCCCCTCGACCGCTAGGACGCCGATCACCAGAGCCCACACGAGCAGCGTCAACCTGGGTCGCTCAAGCGAGAAACGCGCCGCGCGGGTCACGACGAGAAGGCTTCCTGCCCGTCCACCCCTTGAAGGTACCAAACGGTGCAGTTTGCTGCACCGAGCGGTGCGACTTGGTGCTCAGCCCTGGAGATCCCGCTGCTGGGTGCCGCCCAGGAACGTCTCGGACAGCAGCTCCGCGCGCTCCCGCAGCGGATTACGATACAAGCTCATCCGATGCCTCGAGGGTGTGACGTTCGAGTCGGCGGCCTCGGTGCAGCAGGGAAAGGCATGCGAGCAACAGCGCTGCGATTACGGCGGCGGTGACCCCGACGGTGACGCTCGGGTCGTCGGAGATCGCTCGGGCGCCCAGCGCCAGCAGCACCGCGCCCAGCGCTCGTGCCAGCAGCTGGAGCCCGCGCATCGCTCGTTCCCACACGGCTCGGTCGAGCACGGGGCCGGGAGTCGGTGAGGACGGCGGCTTGTGATTGCGTGCGCCCGGTGCAGAAGTCCTGCGAGCGGTGCTCCTGCGGGCTGGCGCCGCCGGGTCGACGCGTTGGGGTTCTTGCCCTGATCTCTTGCCGCTGGAGTGCCCGGCACTGCGGCTGCCAGCGCGGCGGCGGTTCGATTTGCGTTGATCAGCGGTTGACAGATCTTCTCCCTCTATTGCAATTGGAGCCAGGTCGGGGGAAGGGCCCGGGGCGTTCAGACTGGCCGTACCGCGGTGCCGCCCGCGGGAGGCACTGTCTTGCTCTGAGAGGTCGCAGGGTGGCCGGGGCGGCGCGGTTGAGCACTCCGCACGACGATGACCGGCGCGTGGGCGTGCCGGCGCAGGTAGCCCGCGACGCCGCCGGTGAGGCGGCTGGTGATGCCGCATCGTGAGCCGATGAGGATCGCGTCGGCGCAGATCCGGTTGGCTTCTTGCGCGAGCCCGGGTCCGGCCGGGCCGAGCACGAGATGTGAGATGACCGAGATGTCAGATGGGAGCTCGGCGACAGCAGAGCGCAGCGTGTCGTTGGCGTCGCGCTCGATCTCGTGTAGCGGCAGCGTCGCGCCGGTGAGCACGCAGGTGCCGACGAGCCGCGGGACGTCGATCGCTAGCACGACGGTGAGGCTGGCGTGATCGCTCCCGGCGATTCGCGCCGCGCGTCGCAGCGCGACCCGGGCTGGCAGCGAGCCGTCGAAGCCGACAAGCAGCTGGCGTGTCGCGGACATCGCTCACGCCGCCACGGGCTCTTCCGGCCCGGGTGCTGGGGCGCGCGAGCGGGCGACCGCGCGTCGGGTTGGGACCAGCAGGCTGGCGAGGAACGCGACGAGTACCCCGACCGCTGACATCGCGAACGCGACGGTGTAACCGCTCTCGGTCGAGATCCCGGTGCGTGGGTTGAGGTGTCCGGCGACGATCGACGCGGCGATCTGTGCGCCGAGCGCGCCGCCGATGCTGCGCATGATCGTGTTGATCCCGGTCGCCTCACCGGTATGTGTCTGTGGTACGGCCTCGACGATCAGGTTCGCCATCGACGCGAACGCGAACCCGACACCGATCCCGAGCAGCAGGCCGGCGAGATAGATCTCCCACCGCTCGCTGTGCGCCACGCTGAGCAGCACGAACGCGCCGGTCGCGATCAGCGTGCCGAGCATCAGCGGCAGCTTCGACCCGAAGCGGTTGCCGAGCCAGCTGGCCAGCGGCGCGGCGACCAGCATCACCCCGGCCGAGGGCAGCAGGAACACGCCGGCCTGGATCACGCTTGAGCCAAATCCGTAACCGGCGTGCGGCGGGGTCTCGACGAACTGCGGGATCAGGACGAAGGACCCGAACATCCCGAAGCCGATCAGCAGGCCCGCGAGGTTGGTGGTCCACACTCCGCGTAAGCGCATCAGGCCGATGTTGATCAGCGGCGCGCGGACACGGCGCTCGACGATCGTGAACAAGGCAAGGATCACCACGGCGGCGACGAACAGAGCCACGACGCGTGCCGACCCCCATCCCCACGTGGGTCCTTCGCTGACGGCTAACAGCAGGCACACCAGCCCGGCGGACATCAACACGGTCCCGGCCCAGTCGATCTTCGCTGGGCTCTTGACCGGCGACTCGGGAACGAACAGGCGCGTCGCGACGAGCGCAATGACCGTGACGATCAGCCCGAACCAGAAGATCCATTCGTAGGAGAGGTGATCGACGATCACGCCGCTTAGCACCAGCCCCGCGCCGCCGCCGATCCCGAACGTTGCGGAGATCAGGCCGATCCCGGTCGCGACCCGTTCCTTTGGGAACTCGTCGCGGATCACCCCGAACGCGAGCGGGAACACCGCGCCGGCGACACCCTGGATCGTGCGGCCGACGATCAGCAACACCAGCGAATGCGACAGCGCGGAGACGAGCAGTCCGGCCGCAAAGACCGCCAGGACCGCGAGCAACGAGTGCTCCTTGCCGAACATGTCACCGAGGCGGCCGAGCACAGGCGTGGCCACGGAGGCGCTCAACAGGTACACGGTCAGCACCCAGGTCACCGACGTCGTCGAGGCGTGCAGCTTGTGCTGGATCGTCGGCAGCGCCGGCACGACCATCGTCTGCAACAGCGCATACGCCAGTGCGGAGACGGCGAGCACGGCCAGTGTCACGCGGTAGTGCTGACGATGCGCGTTGGCCGTCAGTTGCGGTTGCGCGTCGCCGGTCACCGTTGTCCCCCTCGGGTCGGTGGAGCGAGAGCGGCGGGGCCCTCGAGCCGGTCGAGCACGAACGTCGTCGACGCGAGCGCGGTCTCGTCCCGACCACGCATCGCGTCCACGATCAGCATCGCATAACGTCGCCAAAGCACTACATCACCGCGCTCGGGCTCACTCAGCGCTCGTCCCACTCCCCCGAACAGCACCCACACCTCTCGGCTTTGAGCGTCCGCGCGCATCGCGCCCTGCCGCTTGGCGCGGTCCATCAGTCGTTGCAGCGCAGCGGCGGCCGCGGCGCGCGCGTCCTGTACGTCGGGTCTGTCGTTGAGGCTGTCCATACTGGCGACGATCGCGCGATTGCCCGCCTGCGCGTCGGCTGCCTGCAGCATCAGCTCGACGAACGCCCCCCACGGATCACCGCTCGCGAGCGCCTCGTCGGCGAGCCCCTCAAACCAGCGCAGCTGCCCGCACGCGACCGCTGCCATCAGGTGCTCCTTGCTCGGGAAGTTCCGGTACACGGTCGTACGGCCGACCCCGGCGCGAACAGCGACATCCTCCACGCACGCGTCCAGACCCTGCTCGGCGAACACCTCATATGCAGCGCGGACCACCCGCGCGTGATTGCGGACTGCATCCGCTCGCCTGCAGGACGGCGCCGGGCGGTGCTGGGCAACGTCGATCACCAACCCAGCCGCCCGCCCGATCCCACGCTCACGACCGCACACCAGTCACTGAGCTGACCTCGCTGAAACCGGAGACGGCCGCCCGTCAGACGGCCCCGCCGAAGGCCGAGAGGGGCTGATTGGCTAACCGGTGCTGAGCGCATCACCACTGTCCTTGAGGCAGGATAACACCAAACGGACGCATGCGTCCGTTTCTGCGCCACGGCTTACTCGTCCCGGCGACTACTGCTCACACCAACGAGCGTGGACACGACGGCGCGGGCGCGGCCACAGCCGCCGGCGACGGCTGTCGGATACGCAGGTCCGCGGCGCGGCACAGCCCGAGGTCCTCGCGCTGCGCCCAACACGTCCCGGATTCGTCGTTCAAAACGGCCGGTTGCTCGAGGCTCGCGAGGCGACGGCGTAGCTTCTGGCGCTTGATGGTGAGCTCGTGCTCGAAGCGGTCGAACTCGACGCGGCGTTCGCGTACGAAGGTGAGCTCGCGCTCAACGTGTCGAGCGCGTCAGTCACGATCTCGCGCTGCTCGGCGGGATCATCGGTGCGGCGGAAGCGCTCGCGGAGCAGCTCGCGGGCATCCTCAGCCTCGAGAGGCCGCCGACCGCGTCACGACGAGAAGGCTTCCTGCCCGTCCACCCCAGAAAAGTACCAAACGGTGCAGTTGGCTGCACCGATCGGTGCGACTTGGTGCTCAGCCCTGGAGATCCCGCTGCTGGGTGCCGCCCAGGAACGTCTCGGACAGCAGCTCCGCGGCGTGTGCCGGTGAGCGGGCGATGCCGCGCTTGTTCTCGATCAGATCGACCGCGAGCGCCGTGAACGCGCTCGAAAGCCAGCCGGGCGCGAGATCGGAGCGCAGCACTCCGGCGCGCTGGTAGCGACGGAAGAGCCGGGTGAGCCCGATCGGGTCGGGGCCGAGATCGGCCTCGTGGTAATGGTGCTCAAGGAACGCGTAGCGCGAGCCGTGGGTGAGGATCTCGACGCACATTGTCCTCAGCGATTGGAGGTCTGTGGGCTGCGTCGCCGCGCGCGCGACGATCGCGGACGCCTCGACACGGGCGCGCTCGAGCAGCGCATCGACGAGCGCCTCTCGGGTCGGGAAGCGGCGGTAGATCGTCGAGCGGTGGATCTCCGTTGCCGCGGCGATCTGATCCATGCTCGCGCCGGGATTCTCGCCGAGCACCGCGATCGCCGCGTCGAGCAGCCGACGGCTCGTGCGCCGCGCATCAGACCGTCGTTCCGGATCGCCCATCTCCCCGGATCCTACGGTGGCGACGGCGTCATCGCACCAGGCATCGCGTTGCGCCGGCTGTCCGCGTGTTGCTACGATACCGTCGCAGATGCGACATGACTGTCGCCAGTCGCGACGAGCGGCGGGGGTTGCGGATGGCGCCTTGAGCGTTGCGCGGGCCGTGCTGGAGGGGGTTCTCGTGAGCGCGCTGACCTGGGGCTTCGCTCGGGCGCGCCGGTTCCTCGTGCAGCGCGTCGGCACGAGCGAGGTGCTGGTCGGCTCTGTTTCTGAGGAAGGGGGCGCCGGCGAGCTGCCGGGCCCTGCTTCGGTGCCGACGGGAGGCGTCTCGGCCACGGGCGTGCTTCGCGCGGTGTCGTTCGATGGTCGCGGGCGGGTGCTGGTTGGCCTTGCGCTCGGGATCGCGATGGTCGGGATCGACGCCAGCATCGTCAGCGTCGCGAACGCGACGATCGGCCGCGATCTGCACGCTTCGCTCGCCGGGCTGCAATGGGTCACCAACGCGTATCTGCTGGCGCTCTGCATCTTGCTTTTGACCGGCGGGCGGCTCGCCGACCGCGTCGGGCGCCGCGCGGTGTTCCTGGCCGGCGTGAGCGGGTTCGCGCTGGCATCCGCCGGGTGCGCGCTCGCCGGCTCGGTCGAGATGTTGATCGCGTTCCGGGCGGCGCAGGGCGCCGCCGGCGCGCTGTTGATGCCGAGCTCGCTCGCGATCGTCCGCGCGACCTTCCCAGACGAGCAGCTCGATCGGGCGATCAGCGTCTGGGGGGCCGCCGCGACGCTCAGCCTGATCGCCGGCCCGATCATCGGCGGGCTGCTGGTCGAGCATGTCTCCTGGCAGGCCGTGTTCCTGCTCAACGTCCCGGTCGCGATACTCGCGGTCTCAGGCACGCTGCGGTTCGCGACCGAGTCGCGCGACCCGAGCGCCACCGCAAGCTATGACCTTCGCGGGATCGCCACGGCGAGCACCGGGCTGTTCGTCGTCGTCTTCGCAATGGTCAAAGCGCAGGCACACGGGTGGGGATCCACGTACACGCTCAGCCTGCTGGCGACCGGACTCGCGCTGCTCGGCCTGTTCGTGATCCTCGAGCTGCGAGCGAGCGACCCGATGCTCCCGCTCGGGCTGTTCCGGTCGCGAACGATCAGCACGGCGGCCGTGGCGACGATCGTCATGTACTTCTGCCTGTTCGCGGTCCTGTTCTTCTGGACGCTGTACCTGCAAAGGATCCACGGCGACTCGCCTGCCCGGTCAGGCGTTCACCTGCTGCCGCTGACCGTCGCGTTCGTCGTCGCCGCGGCCGTCATGGGGCTTGGTGCCGGCCGGATCCACCCACGGATCGCGATGTCCGGCGGCCTGCTGCTGCTCGCGGTCGGCCTCATGCTGCTCGCTCGCGCGACCGCTACCAGCACGATCGCGGCCCTGGCGCTCCCGCTCGCGGTCGCCGGCGCCGGGTTCGGCGTCGTCGGGGTCACATCGATCCAGGCGATTCTCGGGAACGCGCCGGTGAGCTACTCGGGCAGCGCCAGCGCGATCGTCTCCACGCTCGTCCAGCTCGGGGGCGTGCTCGGCACCTCGATCCTCGGCTCGGTTCTCGTGACCCACGCCGACGGCGAGCTTGCCACCCGGCTCGCGCACGTCCAACTCCACGGGGACACGCTCGCCGCAACGCTGGCCGCGCACCTCGCGCACCAGGCGACGACCGCGATCGCGCAAGGCAACCTCCACGCCGCCGGCGCCCTCCCCGCGGCACTGGCCGCTCAGATCGCCCGCAGCGGCCCGGCGGCGTTCGTCTCCGGGCTTCAAACCGCGACCCGCCTCGCGGCGCTGATCGCAGCGATCAGCGCACCGCTCGGGCTGCTCGTCAGACGTGGCCGTAACGTGAGCGGCTTTCACCTCGCGTGATCGCCTGGCGTGCGATCAGCTTGTCGGTGGCAGCGAGGCCGCCTCGAGCAGGCGCTGCAACGACTCGATCGCCGAAGTCAGCTCCGGACCATCGCCGCGCTCGACGTACTCAAGCACGAGCCCTTGGATCGACGCGAAGATCAGCACCTCGAGCGCGTCCCGGTCAACCAGCAGCCGCCTCCCGCGACCGAGCGCGTCGTCGATCACGGCGCTGAGCAGCTCACGGAAGCGGTCACCCATCCAGGCCGCCGTCGCGCGTAGCGCGGGGTTGGTGATCGCCTCGGTCCGCAGACCGAGCCACGCGACCAGCAGCGTGCGGTCGTTCGTGAGCCCATTCCACAGCTGATCGAACCCGCGCGAGATGATGTCCGCCGGCTCGACCAAGCCCGCGACAGCGTCCGCGACGCGCTCGAGCAACCGCCCGCCGACGTGATGAACGACAGCGTCAAACAGCTGCTCGCGGGAGCCGTAGTAATAGATCACGTTGCGCTTGCTGACCCCCGCCTCGTCCGCCACCCGCTGCAACGAGGTCGCAGCGTACCCATCGCGGCCCAGGCAGCGCATCGCCGCCTCCAGGATCTCGTCCGCGCGTCGCTCGCCCTTCCGCGATCGCTCAACCGACGCACTCATCACCCCACCCTAATGCGGCGCGCCGACCGCACCGGCGAGCGGGGCGTAGACAGCGACCGGGTCGCGCTTGCCGCGCACGCACAGGTTCCCGAGCGCCACCAGCCCGCGCTGTTTCGGGTCCGCGAGCCGCTCCCGAGTCTCGCCGGTCACCAGCACCGGCTCTCCCAGCTCTCGTGTCGCGCGCTCGACGCGCGATGCGACGTTCACGGCATCGCCGATCACCGTGAACTCGTACCGATCCCCGGCACCGATCGTGCCCGCCAGCACCCGGCCGGAATTGACGCCCACCCCAGCACGCCATCCACCACGGTCCGGGTCAGACAAGCACGCGATCTCGCACGCGGCCGCCAGCCCGCGCTCGGCGTGATCGCTGACCCGCTCGGGCGCGCCGAACACCGCCAGCAGGCCATCGCCGATGAACTTGTCCACATAACCGCCATGCCGCGAGATCACCGGCACCACCTCCGCCAGAAACGCATTCACGCGCGCGACCGCGCTAGCCGCGTCGACCCGATCGGCGAACGACGTAAACCCGACCATGTCGACGAACACGACCGTGACATCGAACTCCTCGCCCGCGAGCGTCAGACCCTCCCGCACAACCCGCTCCGCCAGCTGGGGGTGCACATAGCTGCTCAGCGCATCACGAAGCACCGCCCGCTCGGACAACCCGGCGACCATCTCGTTGAACATATCCCCGAGCTGGCCGAACTCGTCCGTCGATGACACCGAAACCCGCCAGGACAGATCCCCTTCGCGGACCCTGCGGGTCGCGGTCGCGAGCTCGCCGACGGCGCCGAGGATCGCGCCGCCCACAACCGCGGTCAGCAAAAACGCGATCGATAACGCGATCCCACCCGCCAGCAGCACTGTCACCCCGAGATCGCCCAGGGAACGGTGCGCGCCCGGCACCAGCGCGGCGACCGCGACACCACTGATCAGATTAATCAAAGGAAGCGCCAGCAGCAGCTTCCACCGCAGCGACAGATTCCTGCGGCCCGTCACGAACGACGGCGGCAGCTCCCGCGCGATGTCGCGCACCACCGGACGTAGCGCCAACTCCAGCGCGAACACGTTCAACACAAGCCCATACGCCAGCGCAATCCCAGCAACCGCCAACACGATCGGGAGATCCCCCACCGGCAAACCGAGCACCAGCATCGCCACCACCACGCTCGGCACCAGGCCGGCCAGCAAGCTCCCCGCGCCCGCGCGCGTGACGAGCGCCAGCGGGAGATCAACCATGCCGCGCCACGCATCCTCAATCCCCGCCTTGTCCCGCAAGTCCACCCACGTCACCACCGGCCGGACCATCGGCCAGGCACGCCGCAGCACCACCGACAACATCACCAACGTGAACACCGAACCAGCCCCCGCGACCAGCACGAAGTCGACAAACGACATCGGCCGGTACCGAGACAGCCACCCCACCGCCCCTGTCCAGATCGCGACCCCCGAAACAGCCTCCGCAACCGCAACAAGCAGCAGATAGCGCACCCCGAGCCACCCGTACAGCCACTCGAGCACACCCGTGATCAAACGCGCGACCCAGTCCGCCGCCGCATCGACCACCCGGCCGAACGAAACACCCGCTACAGGACCATCCACCTGCCGCACCACAAGAACGTACCAACGGTGCAATGCAGGCCAGGGTTCCGTCGTACTACCCCGTATCTCTCGTGGTGCCGGCGACACGGCGCGAAGCGGTCTGCGCTGGAAAGCGCGACCGCGATCAGCGACCCGCGTCACCCCCGGCAGACTTGCCTGCCGGCCTGTCGACCGCCCTCAGCGCGCCACCGCAGCGCGCGCCCGCTGCGGTGCAGAAGCAGCCCGCGCCGTGGTCGGGCTCCTTGAGGCGTGGAAAAGCAACGAAGGCGCTCGCGACAGCTGCCGTGGACGTGCCTTCGCTCTCGAACAGGCATCTACAGTAACTCGCGACATCACCTCGCCTTGCGCGGGAAGCGGCGACGACCGCGTGGTCGACATGCGTTCA
Source organism: Conexibacter sp. DBS9H8 (assembly GCF_023330685.1). Classification (GTDB taxonomy): domain Bacteria; phylum Actinomycetota; class Thermoleophilia; order Solirubrobacterales; family Solirubrobacteraceae; genus Palsa-465. The sequence continues at coordinate 464,576 of NZ_CP097128.1, read as the reverse complement.
CGAGGCTGCTGCTCGCGGACGACACCAACCACGACATCTGCGGCGGGCGGCGGGTACCTGACTGCCTCCCTCACCGAGCGGTCGTCCGACGCTGATATGGCGCGTGGTGGGGCCGGCGGCGTGGGACAACCATGGCGGCTCGCGAAGTGGGGGAGTCCGTGCAGCTCGCCCCTGCGCCTCGCGCGCCGTGCCTCCCGGCAGAGGTTCTCCGCGCGAGCGCGCCGGACGAAGGCAACCTCCCGTCGGCGACACAGGCCGAATCTGCGTCGGCCGGCCTGTACGGCTCCGAGCCGCCGTCGCGCGCGCTCAGCCAGTTCGTCAAGCCTGCGATCGCGCGCATGGAGAGCATCAGCCGCGGGTGGCGTCTCACGAACAACAGCATCGTCCCGGCCGCGACGGCCACCACCAGTCCGGTGCCAAGGCCGTGTACGTGCCGGGGGTGGGGCATCGCCGCGACGCCCACCGGGACGATCCACGGCGTGAGCAGCGCAGAGGTGGTATCGCTACGACGCAGCATGGCGATGCGAGCGCGGGTCTCGGGAAGCGCAGCTCCATGCCGACGCGTCCATGCGAACAGGAGCAGCGCGCCGACTAGGACCCACAGGCCCGCTACCTCAGTGGCAGCTTGCGGAGTGCTGCGGTTGGCGATGTAGTCCGCAGCGGCGCCGCTGAGCAGCCAAGGGCGGATTCGCCACCAGCTCGATCATCGTGTGGTCTGTCGCATCGCCCTCGTCTCTCAGTTCGCTCACCGTTCTGCTCCCCGCGCAGGCGTTTGCCGGGTGCGGTGGTCGAGGTGGCGGGCGGCCTGCGGGTCGGGCACGGGCGGCGAGAGTGCCGGCGGCCGGGGTCTCGGCGGATAGCGGACTTGCATGGTGGGCCCGGGCGACGTGTCGCGCGGATCCCGGGCGGGCGACGTGTCTCCCGTCGACGTGCCGGCCGGCGGCGACAGGTCCCCTCCTCCGGGCATCTCGCTTGAGGCGTTCTGCATCCGCTCGGTGATCTCGTGCAGCTGTCGGCGGGCGTCCTGGAGGTCGTCTGTGTGCTTGAACGGCCGCTCGAGTGCTTCCCGCGCTCGCTCGGCTTCCTGCGTGGCCTCCTGCTGCCTGGCCGTCGTCCGGGCTTTGAGGGCGTCGAGGTCCTGGACGCGGTGCTCGAGCTGGCGGACGAGCCCGAGCGGGTTCTCGCTCAGGTGTCTCAGGGTGGCGTGCGCCGGCTCGCAGGGAACGCCCACGAGCGTGATGACAGCCTCGCGGGCGCTGTCGGTGTAGTCGAGGCGGATCGTGCCGGCGACTTCGAGCCCGCCGAGCGTGCCGAGTGGCTTCGCGGCGCCGAAGGAGGCGGTGGCGGCCCAGCGGGCGAGGGCGTCGGCTGCGGCGCGGCGCTCGGTGTGGGTGACCGCGCCGATCGTGAAGGAGAAGCGGTCGCCGCGCGTGTCGGTTCGGCGGGCGAGCGCCAGGTCGATCAGCTCCAGGTCGCCGCCGCGGGCCTTGGTGCGCTCGACGGCCGCGGCGAGGACGTGGCGGAGGTTCTGCTGGTTGCGGCCCCAGGCGCGTTCGAGGCGCTCGAGGCGTGTGAGCTGCTGGCTGGCGCGGGCGTGGTCGAGGATCAGTGGGTCTCCGGAGGCGAGCGCTTTGACCTCGGTGTAGCTGAGGGCGCTGTCGCCGACGTCGTCGACGGTGCGGACGTCGAGTCGGCCGCGGGTGACTTGGCTGATGAACTTGGCTTTGCGCTCGACGGTCTGCCAGCTGTAGGCGTCGAAGGATCGCTCGACGACGTAGCGGTAGATCGCAACCTCGGGGTTCTGATTTCCCTGCCTCATCAGCCTGCCCTCGCGTTGCTCGATGTCGGCCGGCCGCCACGGGCAGTCGAGGTGATGCAAGGCGATCGCGCGTGCCTGGATGTTGGTGCCGACGCCCATTTTCTCGGTCGAGCCGATCAGCACCGCGACGTGCCCGGCGCGGCAGGAGGCGAACAGTCGGCCCTTCTCGGCGTCGTTGCGGGCCTCGTGGATGAAGCGGATCTGGTGCTCGGGCAGCCCTTCGGCGACGAGCAGGCTGCGGAGCTCGTCGTAGGCGTTCCAGCCCTCGCTGGGGGTGGAGAGGTCGCAAAACACGATCTGGAGGGCACCGGGGATCGGCGAGGGCTCGTCGCTGTCGGGGTCGGCGTAGGTCAGCTCGCGGGTGGCGCGCCAGACCGTTCCGATCGCGCGGGCCGCGCGCTCGAGCTTGCACTCGCCCTGGGTCTGCTCGCCGGTGATCAGTCGCATGTCGAGCGCGGCCTTGCGGCCGTCGCTTGAGATCTTGAGCATGTTGTCCTCCTCCGGCAGGACCGCTCGGGAGCGGACCTTCTCGGCGCGGTCGGCGAGGTGGAGCAGGTAGTCGGTGATCTCGGGGCCGGCGGGGATCACGATCGTCCGCGGCCCGGTCTTCACACTGCCGTCCTGGTCGCGTACGGCCGCAGCGACGGGACCGGCAGGTTCAGATCCTCGCCGGTCTTGACGTCTGCGAACACGTGCCACATCCGGAGCATCTCGGGGACGTTGGCGAAGCGGCTGAACCTGGTTTGGAGGCGGTAGTTGCCGCCGCCGGTCGGTGCCATCTCGATCTCGGTGATCGCCTCGCCGAACGTGGCCGCCCACTGGTCGAAGTGCTCGACGCCGGCGGCCTGGAGGAGGTCGGGGCGCAGGTAACGCTGCATCACGTGCGCCTCGGTAACGCTGTTGGCGATCGGGGTGGCGGTCGCCATCGTCACGACCCGGCGGCCGTGGCGCTCGCGGAGCCACGTGACCTTCATGTGCAGGTCGCGCGGTTGGATCCGTCGATTGCGGCGTCGCGGATGTTCGAGACGGTGCGCAGGTTCTTGTACCCGTGGGCCTCGTCGACGACGATGTAGTCGATCCCGCACTGCTCGAAGCTGATCCCCGGGTCCTTGACGGTGTCCAGGCGCTTTTTCAGCTGCTCCTCGGCGCTCAGAACCATCTTCTCCAACCGCTTGACGGTCAAGCTCCCGCCCTTGAGCCCGCGCGCGCTGGTGAGCATCTCGCGCAGCTCGGCGACCTCGCGCTCGAGGTAGCGCTGCTGGGTCTCGACGCTGACGGGGATCCGCTCGAACGCCGAGCGCGTCATCAGGACCCCATCCCAATCGTTGGATGCGGCGCGGGCGACGAACTGGCGGCGGCGATCGCCTTGGAGGTCCTGGCTGCTGGTGGCGAGCACGCGCGCCTGTGGGTAGAGCTGCAGCCATTCGCGGGTGAACTGCTCGAGCATGTGGTTGGGGACCACGATCACCGGCTTGCGGGCCATCCCCAGGCGGCGCAGCTCGGTCGCGCCGATGATCATCTCGGCCGTCTTGCCGGCGCCAACCTGATGGAACAGGCCGACGGCGGGCTCGGAGATCATCCGCGCGACCGCCGCCCGCTGGTGGGGCATCGGCTCGAACGTGCGGACGAGTCCGGGGAGCGAGAGGCGCTCGCCGTCGGCGGTGTAGTCGCGCAGCACGATCGAGTTGAACCGGCGGTTGTACTCGCCGAGCAGCCGGCCGGCGCGGTCGGGGTCCTCCCAGCACCACTCGGCGAACCGGTCGCGAAGCGCCTGGGCCTTCTCCTGGGCGGCGGCGGTCTCGACGGGGTTGATCACGCGGCGGCCGTCGTCGAGCTCGTCGGTGACCTGCACGGCGCGCTGCTCGAGCAGCGCCTTGACGATCGCCGGCGCGCGCATCCGCTCGGTCCCCCACTCCGAGCGCGCCAGCAGGCTCGCGTTGTTGCCCTTCACGCCCCACACGCCGCCGCCAGCGCTCTCGACCTCGATCCCGGGGTCGTCGAGGATCTCGGACAGGAACGCCCGGTGGTCGTCGACCTCGATCCACGCCGCGCCGAGCTGCGGGTGAACCTCGTCGGTCCCGAGGTCGATCGGCAGCACACGCTCGAGCGCCGCAGCGCTGACGGCGAGGTCGGGCCGGTCGACGGCCGCCTCGCGCGCCTGGCCGAGCTTCGCGCGGACGTTGCCCGACAGGTACTCGGCCGCGGGGAGCAGATCGCCGTCCGGGGTGTCGTAGACGAGTTCGCCGAGCGCTCGGCGAGCGTCGGGCTCGGTCGCGCCGAGCAGGGTCGCGATCTCGACCAGGTCGACGTGCCCGCGGGTGTCCAGGCAGACCGCCAGCGCGTCCTGCGGAGTGTCGGCACCGCGGATCGGCGCGCGCGGCGCGACGACCCGCTGGCGCAGCAAAGTCGCCGGCGTCGCCAGGCGTGTCTCCTCGTCGAACACCTCGAGGCTCAGGACCAGTGGCGCGAAGGGATCGGCGCGCAGGAACCGGATCGCCGGCGGCGTCACGCGCGCCATCCGCTCCTCCCCCGTCTTCGGATCGCTGCGGCCGGTGCGGCGCTCGCTGAACCGGTTGATCGCCCCAAACCGCTTGACGTACTCGTCGTAGTCGCCGCGCAGCCGGGCGCGGCGCTCGGCGATCGCCGGCGTGTCCTCCAGGCTCTGCGCCTCGGCGGCGAGCAGCTGCCGGGCGCCGTCACGCAGCCCCAGCAGCGCGCGAAGCTCGGCGCGGATCGTACGCGCGGGCTCGATCGCGACCTGCAGCCCGTGCTGAACCTGAGCGAAGCCGCCGTCGGGGAGTGCGAGCAGATGGCCGTCCCACAGCCCCTCCGGCGCCTCAACGACGGCCGGAGTCGGCTCCGCGATGCGTGCCGCTTCGACGGGCGCCACGGCAGGCTGGCGCTCGGCGAGCTCGCGGCCCCACGCGCGGATCCGCTCGGCCAGCGCGGGGTCGTCGGCGAGCTGCTCGACGACGAGTTCGTCGTCGCCGTAGAGGCCGCGGGCGAGTTTCAGCCTGCCGAGCACCTGGTCGCGGTGCGTCGCGTAGTAGCTGTTGATCCGGGCGCGGCCGCCGTTGACGTCGACCTCCTCGGTCCGCACCCAGCTGTCGTCCGCCGGCTGAACGCCGGCCGCGCGGCGGCGGAACACGAGCAGGTCGGTGATCGCCTCGGTGCCGGCGACGCGCCGGTGCGCGCCGCTCGGCAGCCGCACGGCGCCGACCAGGTCGGCCAGCTCGCTCATCTCCCGCCGCGGCGCCGGGTTGCCCGCGTCCAGCGTGTAGCGGCTCGTCAGCAGCACGGCCAGGCCGCCGGGGCGGGTCAGCGCGAGGCTCTTGACGATGAAGTGGTTGTGGATCGCGTGCCCGGAGCGGTTGTGCTCGGGGTCGTATAGCGTGATCTTCCCGAACGGCACGTTCCCGATCGCCAGATCGAAGCTGCCGTCGCGCAGCGTGCGGGAGCGATCGGCGAACGAGCGGTTGATGACCCGCGCGTGCGGATACAGCTCCTGCGCGATCCGGGCCGTCGTCTGATCCAGCTCCACCCCGACCAGCTCCGCGGCCGCGGGGGCAAGGCCGATGAACACGCCGGCGCCGCAGCCGGGCTCGATCACCCGTCCGCCCGCGAACCCGAGCTGCTCGGCGAGCGCCCACATCGCCTGCGCGAGCTCGGGGTGGGTGTAGTGGGCGTTCAGCGTCGTGCGTCGCGCCGCCGCGTATCCCTCCTCCCCGACCAGCCCTTGCAGCTCGGCCCGCTCGGGCTCCCACTCCTCGCGCTGTTCGTCGAACAGCTCCGAGCACGCGCCCCAGCCCGACCAGCGGGCCAGGATCTGCTGCTCCTCGGGGGTGGCCGATCGCTCACGTTCGTCCAGTTCGGCGAGGATCCGGATGACCGCGAGGTTCTCGCGGGCGCGGCCGCGCGCGCCCGACGGGGTAGCTGCTCCTCGCCCGTGCCGGGGCGGAAGCGGTCTAGTCCTCCGGGTCCTCCAGGTCCCCCGTGTACGCCGGACCCCACGCCTCCGGGTCCAGCGGCGTGTCCACGTCCCCCGGATCCGGGGCCATCGTTTCGCGGATCAGGTCGCTCTCCGCGTTGAACCTCGCCGTCTGCAGGCGTGCGAGCTTCTGCTCGTAGGTCTCCTCTGGCCGGTCTGGGCCCGCCAGAGCGCTCGCCAGCGTCTGGACCTCCCGCTCCAGCTCCAGCCCCTTCTCGGTGAAGAACGCCTCCGGGTCCGGGATCCGCTGAAACCGCTCCGGGTCCGCCTGCTGCCACTGGCGCATCAGCCGCGCCCCGTACTCGTTCACCTGCTGCTCCTTCCTCACGGGCCCACAGGAAGTCGTCGAACGACAGCTGCCCGCCGTCCTGGCCACCACTGTGACTACGCCTGGGCATGATCCGCGGCTGCGCATCGCCTCACGGTACTCCCGCAGGTGGTCATCGCTCACGGCCTCGCGGCACCGCGCGCGCCGCTTGGCGGAACCCGGCCGCGCGCGAGGCGTACGCGAGCGCCCGCGTCTCGGTGTACGGGCCTTCGGTCTCACCGGCCTGAATCTCGATCGCGAACAGGCACATCGCCTTGACCGTCGCGGCGTCTCGCTCGTCCAGGTCCTCGGAGATCAGCGCATCCCCGTCGGCGACCACGGCCACCAGGCTGCGGTTGAGGGTGATCGGCTGGATGGTTGGCATCGGTACTCGGACGCTGGCGGTCATCGTTGGCTCCCTTCGTTCAGCTTGTAGCCCTGCCCCCATACGTTCTGAATCAGCGCGCGCTGCGCGCCCGCGCCTCGCAGCTTGCTCGCCATCCGATGCGCGGTCGTATCGATCGCTCGCGAGCCCTGCAGGTGCCGCTGCCCCCACACTTCGCGCGAGAGCTCCTCGCGGGTGAACACCCGCCCGGGCGCCTTGGCGAGCGTGTCGAGGAGATCGAACTCGCGGGCGGTCAGCTTCACCGCCCGCCCGTCGATCTGTGCGGTGCGACCGGCGCGGTCGACCTCGAGGGCGCCGAGGCGCACCACGTCCACGGTCGGCCAGCTGCGGCGTGCGAGCGCGGCGATGCTGGCCGACAGGAGCGTTCCCGACACCGCTCGGGGGAGTGTCATGTCGGCGCCGGCCTGGTAGGCGCTCAGGATCTGCGGTTCGCTGTCGGCCAGCGCGATCGCTCGCAGCCGCTGGTTGACGCGCTCGATCCGCCCGGCGCGCACGTCACGGAGCATTGCCAGGGACGCGGCGGCCGATCCCTGCAGGTCGCCGAGGACGACGAGCTCGATGTCGGCGAGCCGCTCGCGCGCGACGCTCTCCCGGGTCAGCGACTCGGCGTCGAAGCCGTCGAGCAGTAGCTGCCGGACACGGCCCAGACCTCGCTCGGGGTCTCCGTCGAGGACCAGGACACGCGTCGAGACCTCGGTGCCGCTCATCGGCCGCGCTCCCGCTCGGCGCCGAGCTGCGGGCCGCCGCGGCCGCGGCGGGCGCGCGGGGGGCGCTGCGGAGCGCCCTGGCGGACGGTGTCGGCGACCGTCGCCTGCCCGGCGGCCTCGCCGAGGCGCCGGCTTTCGCGCAGCTCGGCGAGCGTCGCCTGAAGCTCTCGGCCGCGCTCGCCGACCGGGCCGGGCTGCTCGACCTCGGCATCCCACGAGCGCACCTCCTCCGCCGTCACGTCGTGGGCTGCGTAGTGGCCGGTGTCGGGAGGGTCAGAAGCCGTCTGCGGCTCCTCCCCGACTCGCAGCGGGTCGACGCCGAAGCGCTCGATCATCTCGGCGCGCATGTGGGTCGAGGCGCGGTCGGCGAGTGGGTCGTGCTCGCGCCACTGCTGAGCGGTGCCCCAGGCGTCGACGATCTCCCGGGCGCTGGCGTGCTCCCACCAGTGCTCGTGTTCGACGCCGGCGAGCTGCGCCCGAGCGGCCTGGCGCTCGGCCTCGAACCGCGCCTGTGCCTCGCGGGTTCGCTGCTCGCTCTCCCTAGCGCGCTCGTGCAGCTCCTGCGCACGGCGCAGCGCCCGGTTGCGGGCGACCTCAGCGGCGGCCTGACCGCCGCGCTGCAGCAGCTGCTCCACCTCCTCGGCGACACCGTCGGGCTCATGCATCATCTCGCCTCCTCCTCCTCCTCCTTCATCGAATGTGCGCGCGGCAGGCGCCGGACGCCTCGCGCCTCCATCTCCGCCCGCCCGCTCGCCGGCCGGGCGCCGAGCAGCTCCTCAGCGAGCCGGTCGCGGACGCGCAGGAAGTCGGGGCCTTTGGTGCCAAGTCCCCAGATGCCGGCCGCGAAGTCCACGATCGTCCCGCCCCGGCCGCACCCGAAACAGCACCAGCTGCCGTCCGGGTAGAGCTGCAGCGAGGGGGTGCGCTCCTCGTGAAAGACGCAGCGCACCTTCCCTTCGCGGTTCGGCTCCCGGCCCGTCAGCGCGCGCACGTACTCCGCTGCCGGAAGCTCTCTCAGCCGCTCATACACCGACTCGTCGCCCTCCTGCCTGGCCCGCCGAGGCCAGGCAGGGACCACGTCCCGGCGGACGTCGGTCGGCGCCGGTGGGCTCGGGGCGTGCAGCCCGTCGGTCAGCTCGGCAGGGTCGTAGGCGCGGCTGGGGTCGATGTCGAGCAGGCGCACCGCTCGCGGCGGCGCATGCTTGTGATTCAGGGAGGTGGGCGGTCTGAGGATCGTGTGCGGCTTTGTGACCACGCCAGCGTCGGCGCCGAGCGCGAGCGCGAGCGTGCGGTTGAGCCGCTCGAGCCCGGGCAGGTCGACCGGCGCGCGCAACAACCAGTAGGCGTGGCGGTGATCCTCGCTCCCGGACGCGACCAGCATCGTCGGCGGGCAGCGCAGCGACGCGAGCGTGCGGGTGGAGGCGTGGGTGTCGCAGTCGACCCACGCGACGGTGGCGAACGGTGCGATGTCGTCGAGGCGGCCGCGTGGGCGCACGCGCGGGAGCACACCCACGAACGTGTCGCTGCCCGACGCCAGCGCCCGGATCGTGCGGGCGGCCGCCCGTACCTCGCAGGCCTGAACGAACCGGCGGCCCATGCCCTCGGGGATCCTGTAGCGGATCTCCAGCAGCTCACCGGCGCGGGCCCGGCCGCCGAGCAGCTGCAGGTAGCGCTCGAGCTCGTCAGCCATCAGTGTCAACACTCGTCCGCGAAGCGGTACGGGCGCCCGGCAGCATCATGTGCCGGGCGCCCAACCGGTCTCTCACCAGTCGACGCCCACCCCGGCCGCCGCGGCCGTGGTCGCAGCCAGCCGCTCTGCCCGCAGCGCGAAGCCAGGCTCAGACGGCGACGGTCTCTCGCCCTCCTTCGCGGTCTCGGTCTCGGCCTGCGTCTCCTGCGCTACCTCCTGCTCGCGTCCGCTGGCGCGCGGCGCGGCGAGGAACTCGACGTTCCCGACGACCGCGTAGCTGGTGCGTCGCTCGTCGTTCTTCTCCCAGGCGTGCTGCTCCAGGCGGCCGTCGACGGCGACCAGCCACCCCTTCGTAAGGGTCCGGGCTGCGGCTTCGCCTGAGGCGCCGAACGTCGAGACGTTGATGTACCCGGTCTCGCGGCCGGGTGCCATCCCGTCGACGGCGAGCCGCAGGTGGCAGACGGAGTTGCCGTTGGCCAGCGCTTTGAGTTCCGGGTCGGCGGTCAACCGGCCGATCAGATGGATGTGATTGCTCACTGCTCCCCTCCTTGAGGGTGTGATTGGGGCCACCGCGCGGCGGCCCGGGGTTCACAGGAACGCGGCGCACAGCCACCCTCCTGTCTGCTTGCGCAGCTGCATGAGGAGCGAGAAGCGCTCCGCGGTCGCGCCGAAGCGCACGGTCGCGGTGGCAGCGAACTCGTCCTCGTTCAGAGGCCCGTAGGACACGGACACAAGCCGCGGGCGCATCGCCGGGAGCCGCACTCCGGCCAGCGTGTCCTCGCGGCTCCTGATCGCCGCGACGGCGGCGGCGGTCATCCCCGCCGGCAGCGGCGCGACGCCGGCGCGGTAGGCGGCGTACGCGATCGCGAAGCGACGCGTCGCCTCCTGCGCGGCGCTCGGCATGTTGACCCCGGCGACGGGCTTGACCGTTTCGTCGATCGTCAGGTCCGGCGGCTGAAGCTGCGCCACCTGCCAGCCGTGCTGCTCGTGCAGCAGCTGCACGACGAGCGGGTAGCGCTCCTCCCGGTTGGCCAGCACGAGCTGCGCCCGCGCGGAGAACGGGCTCGAGGAACCCGACACGGCAGCGACTCGCAGCGTCCCGTCACGGAACGCGGCCGGGATCCGGCCGCCGGAGCGCGCCTGCGCGCGGGCGGTGAGGCTCGCGTCGTGCAGCACGCCGATCGCCGCGCCATCGAGGTACAGGGCGTAGCTTGCGGCGAACGCCCGCTCGACCTGGCTCAGGGTCAGCTGCTGCGCTGCTGTCCCCGCGGGCGGACGCGCCGGAAGGGGAGCGGCCACGGCGGCCGGGCGCCTCGGCGCGTGGGTTAGCGCGCGGTCCAGGAGCACCGCCCCGGCGGCGGCGATCGCGCAAAGGGTGGTGAGCAGCGCTCCGCCGGGGATGAGTCCGGGTGATCTCACAGGCCCGGCGGGTGTCGAGGGACGTAGCCCGTCCGGGTGAGCGAGTCCAGCGTGTTGCCGGTCGACCACCGCGGGCCGGTCGCGCTCGGGGCGGCTGGCGGTTGCGGCGGCGAGTGCAGCCACGGGCCGTTCTCGGTGTTCAGCCAGATGCCGGCGACCTCGATGTAGACGTGCCCGGCGTTCGCCATCCACGTCACCCACCGCCCAACTCCCGCAGCGCCGATCCCGGCAAGCGCCCCGGAGGTCTGCGGCTGCTCACCGAGCAGGGCTGCCTGGCCGCCGCCCCACAAGACGTAGCTGGTCGAGCTGGAGCAGTCATAGCCGGGGCCGCCGTTCTCCTGCGAGCCCGGGCACGCCTGCGGGTCGGGCTGCTGCTGGTTCATCGCCGCGACGCAGTGCCCGCCGCCCCAGCTGTAGGGGAAGTCGACGATCCGATCGCCGGCCGCGACCATCGCCTGCACCGCCACCGGCGCGTCCGCGGGCGGGCGCGCGAGGCCGTTGGGCATGATCACCGCCACCCGGCCGGGCACGGGCGCGACATCGATCGGCCCCACACCGGAGCAGCCGACCGCCGATCTTGCTGCCGCTGCGCTCGTGCCCGAGGTGCTGGTGGTCGGGTGGTAGCTGGCCAGCACCGTCGTGCCAGCCGTGGCGGGGATCGCCGGCTGCTGGCCGCCCCAGACCGCCGCGATGTCCTGAGCGAGCAGCCGCAGCCCGGCGGGGCCGCTGTAGCGCAGCGCGTAGGACTGCACCTCGGCGACGTACCAGCCGGCGTGGTTGTACGCGAAGATCGCCGCCGGCCAGTTGCCGGGCGCGCCGCTCGCTGCCAGATAGCGGGCGGCGGTGTAGATCGCGTCCTGTGGATCGCCGGGGTCTGCCGGCGCCGAGGGGTCGGTGACAGACACCGCGTACCGCGCCCACGTCCCCGGCTCGAACTGCATCCAGCCGATCGCCCCGGCGCTCGACACCGCCAGGTCGGTCCCGAACTTCGTCTCGACCTCGTTGATCGCGCCCAGGTACGCGTACCCGTCCGGCCCCAGGCTGTAGCGGGCCGCGGCGTCGATGTAGTACTGAATCAGCGGCGGCTCCCCGTCCGCGCTCGGCCCCGACGCCTGACAGCCGCCGCTCGCCTCGCCGCTGATCGCGGCGACCAGCACCGCCAGCCCGAGCAGCAGGCCGAGCAAGGTGAGCAAGCCGGCGGCGAGCGCGATCGCCAGGACCCGCATCAGCCCCCCTGCCCGCCGGCCGGCCGGGTTGGATCGGGGGTGTCGGCGGGGATCGGGGTGCTCGGCAGCGGTTGCAGCGGGCGGCGGGCGTGCTCGTCGGGCTTGCAGCCGCGGAACGGGCCGTCGGCCGACAGCAGCATCGCCATGTGCGGGTCGGCGTGGTCGCGCAGCCACACCGACATGCCCGTCGCCGGATCGAGCCGCAGGTACTCCCACGCCCGCCAGATCGAATCGAGGCGCACCCACGCCTCGGGGTGGCGCCACCACTCCGCGCACCAGGTCGCCCCGTTCCCCGACACCGGACGCCGATACAGCGGCAGCAGGTACTCGGACACGAACTGCTCAAGCGACCCGTACACCGGCTCGGGCACGTTCTCCCCGCCCGCCGGTGCGGGTCGCTCGCCGTCGTCGAACTCGGGGGCGGCGTCGAACCCGGGCGCCGGCTCGTAGCCCTCGTAGAGGTCCTCGGCGCCCACCGTCACGCCACCCCTTCGCGGGCGTCGTTCACCGGGTCGTGCGCCTGAAGCGACGCTCTCACCTTCGCGGCGTCGGTCCCGGCCATCCACGGGATCGGGGTCGCGAGCGTCGGCCGGGTGCCGGAGGCGATCACGACGATCCGCCCCTGCGGCATCGACGCGAGGTCGGCTACGTCGAGGATCCGCGCCGGGCGCACCTGCCTGTTGCTTGAGCGGCCCTGCCGGTAGGAGCGAGTGTCCGACCGGTTCAGCTGGTCGTACTCGCCGACCAGCTTGGAGAGCTCCTCGAGGAACTCGACCTCGGTCACCCCACCGCCGTACACCTTCACGGTCGCGGCGCTCCACAGCTTGCGCATCCCGTCGCGCCCCCATGCCTCCACGCCCTGCGAGAAGGACTGAAGGATCGTCATCAGCAGGATCCCCCGCGACCCGTAATGGGAGTACAGGTCGGGCAGCTTGCGCCAGCGGCATACGTTCGCCGCCTCGTCGAGCACCGCCACCATCGGCACCGGCAGCCGTCCGCCGCGGCAGGTCTTCGCGAGGTCCTCGGCCGCCTCGCAGACCGCCAGCGTCAGCCCGGTGACGAGCGGGCCGGCACCGGCCTTGCCCTCCTTCGAGAGGCTGTAGAGCGTGTCCGTCGAGGAGGCGAACGCCCGCGGGTCGAACTGCGGTCGGTGATCGCGCGGCGGAGTGACCCACGCCATCGCGTCGCGGTTGGTCATGAACGCGCACATCTCCCGCGCGGTGCCGAACACGCCGCCGCGCTGCTTCTCCGGCGCGTTGATCTGCGCCTGCAGCGCGCCGGCGATCACCTGGTAGCCGTGCTCGGTCAGGATCTGGACCGGCTCGTCGTCGGTCTCCGCGCTCAGCCACAGATACACCTGCGTCAGCTCGCGACGGTCAAGCGCCGCGGCGAGCAGCAGTTGGGCGACGAGGTTCTGTCCGGCGGTGTCGAAGAACGCATCGGTCCTGGCGCCGACCTCCCGGCTGGCCAGGGCGAACACGTCGGCCATCTCGATCGCGCGGACCTCGTCGGTCACGTAGCTGATCGGGTTCCACCACCAGGACGGCCGCTCCCCGGCGATCCCCTGTGGGTCGAACACCCACACCCGCCCGCGCTCGGCGCGCACGTCCCGGCTAGCGTCCACCAGGTCGCGCTTGTTCGACGTCGCCAGCACTGCGCCCGGCGCGGCGAGGATCGACGGGATCGCGCGGCTCGTCGTCTTCCCCGTCCGCGGGCCCCACACGTCGACCGCGACGTCCTCCCAGCCCATGTAGAGCATCCGGCCACCCCCGCCCGCCCGCCCGATCGGCAGCCCGGGCTGTTCGACCCCGAGCCGCTGTGCGGTCGCCGCGGCGCGCCGGGCGGTCAGGCGCTCGACGTCGGTGCCGCGGCCCATCCACCGCGCCGCCCGGTCGACGTGCCGGCGCTGGGAGCGCTGCCAGCGCCACGCGACCGCCGTGACGGTGGCGAGCAGCAGGCCGGCGAGGGCGGCGGCGATCGCGGTCGCGTCCGCTGGCCACCGCGACCTGCCGCGGGCCAGGTCGATCGCCAGCGCGACCGGATTGGCGGGCAGCCGCTCGCGGCTGCCGTCGAGGAGCATCGCCAGGTGAGTGGCGCCGACGAGGACCAGCACGGTCCCGAACACGACCGTGATCGCGCCCCACAGCAGCATGATCTCGGCGTCGAGGGGCGGGCCGCCCGAGCGCGGGGACGTGCTGCTCATCCCCGTCCTCCGTCGCGCTCCTCGCGGCGCAGCGCGTGGTGGCGCTGCGAGATCTGGTGCGGGGAGCCGATCAGCTCCCCCACCAGCAGCGGGGACACGCCCTCGCCGAAGTACGACTCGACCACCGGGATCGACCGGTTCTCAGCGCTCACTGTCCGCCTCCCTCTCGCCTGCTCTCGATTGCGCGGCCCGCCACGGACGGGCCGTCGACAGCGCCGACCCCGCCTGGAGTTGCGCTCCGGTCTCCAGGACGCTGGTCCTGTCGGGCCGCTCGGTTCGGGCGGGCTGGTCGAACTCGGCGGCGGCCTGCACGCGGCTGTGCTCGTGCCAGAGGCGGTTGGTGTCGTGCAGCGCGCGCTCGGAGCTGGTCAGCCCGACGTGGATCGGGATCCCGGGCCGACCGCCGACCTTGACCAGGAAGTTCCCGCGGCCGGGCGGCGTCGCGCCGGCGCCTGTCGTCGTCCATGCCGGCGGGTCCTGCCAGCTGGCCAGCAGCTGCTGCTCTGCGTCCGACAGCGGCACGACCGCTGTCAGCATCGGCATCTCGGCCGCCGGCAGCCCGGCGAGCGCGACCATCCCCGAGCGCTCGACGAACCCGCGCGCCTTCTGGCGGTCCTCCTCGGAGGCGAGCGCCTGCAGATCGCTCATCGTGTGGCTGCACATCACCACCCCAACCCCGCGCTGACGGTTCAACCGCGTCAGCACGTCGACGCGGTCCACGATCCCGCGCCCCGACCGAAGCGCGCGCCACAGCTCGTCGAGGACCACGAAGTAGTGCCGGCGCGGCTCAAGACCGGCGTCGGCGAGCGCGTTGGCGATGTTGACCGCCCCGAACCCGGTCGACCAGCACGCCATCAGCGCCGCGCCCTGCAGCGCGGTCTCGCCGTCGTCGATCGCCGAGACGTCGAACACGACCGGCACGTCGCGGCGCATCGGGGTCGTCGACTGCTGGCTGAAGATCTCTCCCAGCCGCCCCTGGCCAAGCAGCCCTCGCAGGCTCACGAGCAGCGGCTCGGTGATGTCGTCGTAGCGGACCCGGTCACCGCGGTCCATCGCGACATCGCGCAGCTCGCCAGGGGCCTCGGCGATCACGCCGACCAGATCGCTCAGCACCGGGATACCGTCGTGGCGGTCGTCAAGGACGCGCAGCGCCCGGTCGAGGATCATCTCCTCCCGATCTGACGGGACTGACGCGCGCGCGAGCGTGATCAGCGTCGCGATCATCGTGTGCCGGCGCGCGAGCGCGTCCGCCAGCACCTCGCTACGCGCCTTGCCCGTCAGCCGCTCCGCCGCCGCGCGCGCCTCCCCCGGATCCAGCACGTTCAAGAAGCCGCGGCCGCGGCCCAAGCGGATCACCTGCCCGCCGAGCGCCTGCACGAGGTCGACGTAGTCAGGCTTCAGGTCACCCAGCACCAGCGGCGCGACGCCGAACCCCGCCAGCCCGAGCGCCATCCGGCGCAGCAGCGAGCTCTTGCCCAGGCCGGGGCGGCCAAGCACGAACACGCTCGGGTTCGAGATCAGGTTCGCGTCCTGAAACCAGCTGATCGGATCCGCGCACAGCGTCGCCCCCGAGATCAGGCTGCGGCCGATCGGCACGCCGATCATCGGCGTCCCCGTCCCCGTCGAGAACGGCCACAGCCCGCACACCTGCACCGAGGTGCCGCGCCACTGTGTCGGCGCCTGCACCAGCAGCGAGGAGCCCGCGCCCGCCGCGCTCCAGCCACGGGAGCCCGGCATCCCCAGCCGGCTGCCCGCGGGAGTGGTCGCCGCGGGCGGTGGTGTGTCGTGCTGTCGGCGGGCGCGTCTCACAGGGCACTCCTGATCTCCTGCGGCACCTTCAGATGCCGAGCGAGCACCAGCCCGAGCGGGAGCCCGGCAGCGAACGCCGAGTCCTGCGAGCCGTACACCCGGCGCAGGTTGATCCGGGCGGTCGCCGCGAGGTTCTCGACCGTCGCCTCCGCAGCCGCGAGCTGATCAACGGCCGCGTGCTCGACCGTGGCGGTGACGATCACGCCGAAGTCGACCAGCCCGGCGCCGCGCGCCTCCTCCTGCGCGGTCGCCAGCGCCGCGCGCTGCTCGCGCAACGAGTGCTCGCTCGGCCGCGTCGCGGAGTGCACGCGGAAGTCCGCGTTGCGCTTGTCCGCCTCGACGATCCGCGCCGCGACCCCCGGGTCGAGCACGCGATAGACGAGCGTCACGCGCTTGCGTCCGACCTCGCGATGCGGGGCCAGCAGCTTCCACAGGATGCTCGAGTGCACCTCCCCGCGTGGGGCGGCGCTCATCATCCACGACACCGACGTCGCGCCGTCGTGGCGGTAGGCACCCCACGACGCCTCCGCGCCGGCCGGGCCGACATCGCTCCAGCGCAGCGTCGGCGTGGCGCCCTGGGCGTGCGCTTCCTCGATCGTCCGTGCCGCCGCCGGGTCATACGCGCCGCGGACGACCTCGCACAGCTCCTGCGCGGTCATCGGTCGCGCGCCGCCTGCGCCGGTGCCCTGCAACCGCTGGGTTAGGCCCGGCAGCCGCGCCGCGAGATCGCGGGCGAACTCGTCACCGTCGCGGCGCCGGCCGCGGGTCGCGGCCATAAACACCAGAGCGATCCACACCCGGATCGAAGCCGAACCCGCGGGCGCGGACTCGACGACCTCACGCAGCACGCTCTGCGCGAGCGGCGGAGCGTTCGGATCGAGTTTCGCCTCCACAACCTGCCGCAGCCGCCGGCCCGTGTCCGGCGCTGTCTCGACCGTCACCGCCGCGGCGATAAGACCCGGCTCGTCGCCGAGCGCGGCCAGCCAATCGCCCCACCGCGCGACCCAGATGTCGATCTGCTCCTGGTCGACCAGTGACGCGCCCTCCGGTTCGGTCGCCAGCACCACGCTGAAGTGCCCCATGCTCGGCAGCTCGATCAGCGCGAACGGCCTGCCCCACGAGTCCTGCGCCTCCGACAGTCGCGATTGCGCCAGCAGCCCCGGCAGCTGACAGGTCCCCCACGGCGTGCGCCCCAACGGCCCCGACCGGTACAGGTGAGTGCCGCGCGAGCGCGCCCGCCACCACCCCACCCGCACCCCGACCAGCTCGATCCCCGTCCTGCCGTGACGGTCGCGGACCATCAGCGAGGTCAGCCCGAGCGCGAGCAGCACCAGCTCACCGACCGCCGGCACCAGGCCCACCGTCGCGACGGTGACGATCACCACGATGATCCCCGCCATCAGCATCGCGGTACCAAGCAGGCCGAGGTTCCACAGGCCGGCGGAGCGCGGCTGTCGCCAGTTGCCGTAGGTCCGTTCCCGAACGCTCTCGCCCATCACGCCATCCCCTCACTCGGCGCCTCACCCGCACCGGACGGCTCAACCGCCGAGCCCGCGCCCGACGCGACGGCGCCTGCTGCCCCTGCTGTACCGCCGAGCACCGTGCCGACCCCTCCACCACCCTGCGCCGTTCCGGCCGCCCCAGCCGGCCCGGCCGGCCCCGGCTGCCCGGCACATCCCGGCGTACCGGGCGCAGCGGGCTCGCCCTGAACGCCCTGAGCGCCCGGATGCGACGTGCCGGTGCGGTCTCCCGCGCCGGAGGCCAC
The DNA here is from genome assembly GCF_023330685.1 of Conexibacter sp. DBS9H8. GTDB lineage: Bacteria > Actinomycetota > Thermoleophilia > Solirubrobacterales > Solirubrobacteraceae > Palsa-465. Next base: position 447,237 of record NZ_CP097128.1, on the reverse strand, counting down.
CCCTGACGCCCTGCTGCCGGTCGCCGCGGCCACGCCCGTAACAGCACCGACGCCGGCACCCGCCACAACGCCCGCCGCGGCGCTCGTCGCTCCGTTGCCTGCGGCACCCGATCCGCTGCCCATAGCCCCGCCGAGCGTGGAGGCGCCGCTCGGCGCTCCCGCCGCGCCCTGCGGCGATGAACCGGATCCGCCGATGCTCCCGCCCGCTGCACTCGAACCCGCCCCGACGCCCCGCAGCGCGCCGGACGGCCCGGCCAGCATCGCCCCGCCGGCCGCGCCACCCGCCGCGGCTCCGAGCACCGCCCCGGCGCCGCCCGCTGCGGTCGCGCCGACCATCGGCGCGACGAACTTCATCAACGCCGGCAGCGCCAGGATCGCCAGGCCCATCAGCATCAGGCCGGTGATCACATTAGTTACTGCGCCTGACCCCAGCGACCCGTTTCCCGTCAGGCTGAACGCCGTCGCATACACGATCGCCGCTGCCGGCTTGTAGAGGATGGACGCGACCAGCCAGCCGCCGCTCTTGCGAAACCAGTGCCAGCCCGCCTGCGTCGAGGTGAACGCCGCCGTCGTCGGCAGCACCCCCGCCAAGATCACGAGCATCCCGCCGCGCACGACCATCAGCACCATCTGGATCAGTGACGCGACGATCATCAACAGCCCGAAGACGCACACCAGGATCACCCCGGTCAGCCCGCCGCCGGCGATCACCGTCAGCGTCGTTAGCTTCCCGACCTCCGTCCCGAAGTTCCCGCCGGTCGACGCGCTCACGATCCACGTCGAAAACCGATCCGCCGCCGTCGTCGCCAAGGCGATCACCGTCAACCCTGCGCCCGCGGTCGCGACGAACACCGCCAGGGCGCGCAGCACCTCACGGCCCGCGTCGGCGCGCTGCTCCCACGCCATCCGACCGCATCCGACCAGCACGCCGACGACCGCCGCGGCGGTCATGTACCACCACAGATGCCCCTGGATCAGCGCGACCGGCGCACTCGGCGTCTGGCCCGCCGGCCCGCTCGCCAACTGCGGCGTCGGCGTGCTCATCCAGAACGTCGCCATCGACCTCACCATCCACGCCGCCGCGCCGCCGACAGCGTGACCGATCGCGTCGAAGATCGGATTCACGATCGCCGACCCGACACCACCGACGATCCCGCCCAACACTCCGCCGAGCGTGCTGAGGAGTCCGCCGAGAGCGAGCATCACCCCGCGCTCCATGCAACGAACCCGGCCATGCTCGCAAGCGCCGTCGCAGCGAAGCCCTGACCGCCCGGCGGGACGACGAACCGCCAGTCATCCCCGACCCAGTCCATCACCAGCGGGACCGCTCCCTGTGCGCCGCTCGGCCCTTGGATCGCCAGACTGATTTCCGCCTCCTGCGGCGAGTAGCCCTGAAACGAGAACCCGACCAGCGTCGAGGGACCGCCTGCGATCTGCTCGAGATCCCGGTTGTCGCCGTCGGCTGCCTGCCGAACAGCGAGATCCCGGGCACGGCCGGGCACCGCCAGCGTCGCGATCACCATCGACTGTGGCTGCGCCGAGAACGCCGCAATCACGTTCGCCGCCGCATACAGGGCACCCAGCGGCGAATGCGCGAAACACTCCCCGAACCCATCGACCTGACGCTCGGGACCAATCGTCGCCGGAGCGGTCGGCTCCGCCATATCCCCGACCAACACCCAATGCGTCCCCGCCGGCGTCACCGTCGGAACAGCCTGGGAACCGCCCGGCAACGCGCCGCAACCGCTGGTCCGCGCAGGGCCCGCCGGCGAAACCCGGGCAGGCGCAGAACCCGGAGAGCTCGGCGCCGCACGGCGCGCCCTGACCGTCGGGGCCACCGAGCCGAGGAAATGCGCCACCGTGAGCAGAGCCCCCGCTGCGGCGATCAGCGCCACGAACGACGCGGCCGCCACGAAGCCGCGCTGCCGGCGGAACGACGACGGCTCGATGTCGACTCCGCGCAGCATCACGCCAACGCGCCAACCAGCGCCGACGCCGAGCCAGCCACCACACATGCGGCCAGCACCCAGCCAAGCCGGCTCGCGTGCTCGCCCGCCCCGGCCCCGCGGTGATGCGCCACCGCCATCTGCGCGGCCGCCATCAGAACCCCAACAACACACAGGGCGAACACCGCCCACGCCACATAGCCCACCAGCGTCGTCAGCTGCGCCGCCCCAGGCGGCACCACACCCTGCCCGGGGTTGATGATCGACGAGCCCGACGATCCGCTCGGCTTGCCGCCCGCGAACGCGAGCGCAGGCGTCACAGCCAGGATCACCGCGGTCGCCGCGACGAGCCTTGCCAGAGCCTGCGCCAGTGCGGCCCTCGGCGCGCCCGCGAGCTTCCACGCCATCGCAAGCGGCGACCACCGCCGCGTCCTCACCACGTCGTCACTGAACATCCACCCGCTCCTCTCCACGTTCGATAGCCACCAAATCCGCGAGCAACTCCCCGGCCTCCCGCGGCGCGTTCGCCTGCGACGGGACCTCACCGAGGCGCCAACGCTCAACCCACGGCAGACACCACACCCGCGGCACGCCACCGCTCACCACCGCCTGCAGATCGCGCAACGCCCGCGGCAGACGCCCCGGCGCATCCGCGATCCACACCAGACCCAGCACAGACACCGCCGGCCGCTCCTCGTCCAACTGCCGCATCGCCCGCTGGACAGCGACCAGACCCCGCGCGCTGGTGCGCGCAGCAAGCACGACCCGCGGCGCGGGCTGCCCGAAGCCCGCCACCGGCCAGCTGTGGCCGGCGGCCCGGGACCCCGCAAAGACGGTCTCGAGAGTGTCCTCGCCGGCACCGCCATGAACCCCGACCCACCAGACCGCCACCCGAGGATCGTCAGCCGCAGCGCGCCCCACCGGAAGCCCCGGCGCTCGAGGTCGGCTCGGATCAACGACCAGAAGCGACATCAGGTGGTGAGCAATAGAGAAGTAGTGCAACACATGACAACATAGGTTATCCTACATCATATGAGCGTAACTGATCACCGGGTCGCAGCCGTCGGGGTCAGACTCAGGGCGCGGAAGGCGCCCGACCGGGCGGCAGCGACGTGAGCGACGAGTTCGGCCAGGCACTGCTTCGCGAGTTCATTCGAGCCCTCCCGGCGGCGCTCGACGACGACGCGCTGGAGGAACTCGCCGCGCGACTGGCCCCACACCTGAGTAGGGAGTCGCGGCCGGAGCTCGGTCTGCTGAGTGCCGCTCAGGCCGCCGCGCGAGCCAACGTCCACGTCGAGACGATCCGCCGCGCGATCCGGGCGGGCGAGCTCGATGTGACGTTCTGGAACGGGCGCTCCGCGCGGATCGCGCCAACGGCGCTCGAGGCGTGGCTGTCAGAACCACCCCGGCGCTCGGGTGTCGGTCGACCTCTGCGCTCGCGGCGTTCAACCGCCGGGCGGGAGGTGCGGGAGTATTCGCTCGCAGCGGCATTCAAGGCCACGGCATGATCGCGAGGTGAACGATGGAGATTCAGAAGCGCAACCTCCAAGACGGCTCGGTCCGGTGGCGCGTGAGATGGCACCAGGGTGGTCGAGGCGGGCGCTACCGGGTCAGGACCTTTGACCGCAAGGGCGATGCCCAGAACTTCGCGGCCGAGCTCCGGCGACGGGCGCAGTTGGGCACGCTCGACGCAATCGACTCCGGGCGTCTGACCCTGGCTGAATACGTCGCCGAGACGTGGGCGAAGGCATACCGCGCCCACCTCTCCGAGAACACGAAGCTCCGCTACGGACACCTCTACGACAAGCACGTCCTCCCCGAGCTCGGGCCACTCCGGCTCAACGAGATCAGTCCCGAGGTGATCGGACGCTGGCAGGCGGACCGGCTCGCTGCCGGTGGCGGCCCTGTAGCGGTCAGAGACGCCTTCACGCTGCTCGGCTCGATCCTGCAACGCGCGCTGGAGAGCGGGCACATCCAGACGAACCCGGCGCGGGCGGTTCGCAAGGCGCCGCTTCCCCGCAGGAAGGAGGTTCGTCCCCTCGCTCCCGTGACCGTGGAGCGGATGAGGTCCCAAGCGTCCCCACGCGACGCGACGCTGCTCAGCGTGCTCGCCTACTCAGGGCTCCGGCCCGGTGAGGCGCTCGCGCTGGAATGGCGCGACATCCGGGATCGCACCATCCTCGTGGAGCGCGCGCTCTCGCTCGGCGAGGCGAAGGACACCAAGAACCTCGCCCACCGCACGGTCCGACTGCTTGGGCCGCTGGCCGGCGATCTCCGCGCCTGGCGCCTTCGCAGCGGCCGGCCGGCCGGCAGCGCACTTGTCTTCCCATCGCGCGGCGGCGATCCGTGGACTCTCGCGGCATATCAGTCCTGGCGCCGCAAGGCCTTTCGTCGCGCGCTGACCGGCGCCGGGATCGAGGCCGGGCGCCCCTACGACCTGCGGCATTCCTTCGCATCCCTGCTCCTCCACGAGGGACGCTCGGTGATCTACGTCGCCCGGCAGCTCGGGCATGACGCGCGCATCACGCTGAGCACGTACGGCCACGTGATTGACGAGCTCGACGGAGAGCCGCGGGTCGACGCCGAGGTTGCGATCGCGGCTGCGCGCGAAGGACTCTCGTCATCGCAGGCCTCACCGTCGGTCGCGTCATGAGGCTCCCTCGACCACGCGGCCACGCGCCACAACTCGCCGAGCACGAAGCCGCTTCTGTCCGTCGCCGGCCCTATCGTCAGTTCTCCATGACTCTGGGCCCGAACGCACGCCCGGTTCCGGGGTGCACCAGGGGTGCACCAGAATGACGCAAGTTATCGCGCGCCGTCGACACGGCGGCGCAGATTTATGCGCATTTCCAGGGCAATCGACAACTACACACAACTGCGCGCAACGTCCGGGCTTCTCTGATAAGGAAGAGGTCCCAGGTTCGAATCCTGGATCGCCCATCAGGTGTGGCGCGCGCGACTGCGGGCGTTTTGTGTCTCCGGGGCGGTGCAGTCCGGAGGAGACGACCCGCGGTATGGGAGCGAGATGGAAGCCTCGCGCGACGTCGGTTGCTGTTTGAGGTCTGTGTTCTGGTGGTGGGGTGGTCGTCCCCGGGGCAGCAGACACTCCCGGACGGGGCACGCGCTTGGATGCCCGTGTCACGGCCGGGAGGACCGCGACCCTCGCCTTCGTTGGTCCGCGACCGCCGTCGCGGGCGGTGCGCTCCAAGGTGAGCAGGGACCGGCCGGACGAGACTCTCCGGACGCTGACGGACGAGCGCGACCGTGTCAAAAGGCCGCACGCTCAAGAGCGCTGCGTCAATGCTCGTCGCCGGCGCCATGTGGGGCGGGGTTCGACCTCTTGCGGCACCGAGCTCGTCCGACACGGAAGCGAGCCGCGCTCGTCGCCGGAAGCGCGTCTCGAACCTCGGAGGCGTCGACGCTGGGTTGCATAGGCGCGTAACCGCAATGCGTTTGCGGCGTCCACGATGAGATGGAGACCGAGTTCGGAGGGCGTCAGTCGAGGCGGGCGCGAATCAGCAGTGTCCAAGGTCGCGTGGCTGCTGGGTCTAATTGCGGGAAGCGACCGATCAGTTCGACACCGGGCCGAGGCTCTCTGATCTCCTCGATGACAAAGCCCGCATCAGACAGCGCGCCCGTGTAGTAGCCAAGGGGTCTCGCTCGACCCACGAAGCGCATCGGCAGTCCGTTCTCTTGAACCCTTTCGTCCCACTCGGTCTCGGCGAAGTAGTCCTCGACGGACCTCGCCGGTCGATCCAGCGGGTGGGTGAGCAGTACGCACAGGCGGCCGCCCGGAACGAGGGCCCGGGCAATCTCACGGATCGCCCGGGCCGGATCTGGCATGTCCATCAGGCACATGAACGCAACGGCGAGATCGAACATTTCCGGCGGCCAGGGCAGCTCAGTCGCATCACCGTGGACGACCTCTTCATAACCGCCGGCTGTGCGCGCGGCGTCAGCAAGCGTCTCGGAGCTGTCAAGACCGTGAACACGGTGGCCTCTTTGAGCGAGTACGCGACCGACGCGGCCCTCGCCACAGCCGATGTCCACTGTCCCAATGCCCGGTGAGGGCATCACGTCGAGCATGGCCGGGAGGTTCATTTCCCAGAACGCGACGTCGTGGCCCGGTGTCCTCGCCCACGCCAACCAGTCCTCAGCGTTCTCTTGCCAGATGGCACTCAGGTCATGGCTCTCCACCGGCCGGAGAGTAGAGACGACGGCACGGCTTGCTGCAACCAACGCAAGCAGAAGTGCTGCTGAGGCGATCAGGGGGAGCGTCGCTTGATCCGACGGCCCGAGAATCGTGAATCATCGTCGTCCCCGTAGGCAGGACGGAGTCGCCGTCACGCAAGCAGGCCGCTTCGCGGCCCTCCGTTGTGCATACACACATCCCGCCGCGATGGAAACCATGCCGGAAGCGCCGGCTGCGTGGGAGCGACGATCGAGATGTCGCCAATCCACTCGTTGCCGCGGAACGGTGGCAACTGCAAAAGCGCTCGCGGCGGTTAGCGCGCGCTGGTGTCTCACATGGCGACGGCTCAGACGCCCGAGACGCGTAGGAGGTCCTCGATGATTGTGAAGTCTTTGAGGTTGCGCGTCAGGAGGGTCGCCTCGTGAACGTTTGCTGTTGCTGCGATCGCCAGGTCGGCTGAGCGTTTGCGCGGGTTCGCGTCGCGCGACGCGACGGCTGCTTGGAGGCGCCCCCATTCGCGAGCGACCTTGTCATCGAGCGGTAGCGGGGTGAAGCGGGACTCGATCAGTCCGAGTCGCGCGGCGCGCAACGGGCGCGTGGTCTCGTCGGCGACCAGCAGCCCGAAGTGCAGTTCGGCGATGGAGACCGCGCTGATCGCCGCCTGGGCATCCTCGGGCAGATCGACCGGGTCGATCAGCACCGAGGTGTCAAGAATCAGCCGCTCCACGGATCGGACAAGCCGGCTTTGAAGATGTCGAGGTCGGCCGCCAGGGCTGGATCCGCCGGCAGCTTGAGTAGATCCTGCAGCCGCCTCGTGGGTACCCAGGTGTCGCGCTGCAGCGGTCCGATCTGCGCAACCGGACGCCCGGCGACGGTGACAATGAACTCCTCTCCCGCCTCGGCACGACGAAGCACATCGCCAACCTCGTTACGGAGCTGCTTCTGCTGGATAGTGGTCACGCCACTAATCGTAGCAGAAGTGCTACCAGCTCGCACGACACGATTGCTTCCACGTCGACCGGTCTCCAGAAGAAGCGAGTTGTTTGGCGACCGAGCGGGTGGTGCGGATAGTTCGGCTTAGTCGGGGAGGCCTTCCTGCAGCATGGCGATTTTGAGGCGCAGTACTGGAAGTTCACGTTCGACGACGTCCCAGACCAGGGCGAGGTCAACGCCGAAGTATTCGTGGATGAGCTTGTCGCGCATCCCCGCGATCTGCCGCCAGGGGACTGAGTCATCGTATGCCCGGGTTTGTGTTGAAAGGCCCTTGACGGCCTGGCCGAGGATCTCGACGTTGCGGATGACCGCGTCTTGCGTCTTCCGATCGGCGAAGAACGCGTCGCGGCCGTCTTGGGTGTATTCGATTACGGCGTCGATCGCGTCGAGGGCATGTAGGAGGTAGGCGCGCTGGCTGTTCACAGCGCGATGGCTTCGGACAGGATCTTCTCGCGTAGGTAGGGGCTGATCCCACCCTCACTGACGAGATCAACCTTCCGACCGAGCAGGTCCTCCAGTTCCTGCCATAGCCCAACGAAGTCCAGCATGCTTCGGCCGGGCTCCATCTCGACGAGGAGGTCCACGTCGCTTGCCGGCCCGGTGTCACCGCGAGCGGCGGACCCGAACACGCGAACGTTCCGGGCGCCATGCTCTGAGGCACGGTCCAGGATCTCGCTCCGACGCCGCCGGATTGCATCAAGGTCTGCGACAGCCATCTCGATGGTCACGTTACCGGCAGCGGCGGCATGCATCGAGTGTCACTGCAGCACCGGGCCGGCGCGTGGCCTTGCAGATGCACCTGGGTCGTGCGCCAGCCCGAAGCGGTCGATCAGCGGCGAGGAACCATCAGCGGGTCTGCGGGGACCATTGGCGCGGGCCTCTCGTGAACGGCAGCGATGATCTCGGTGCTATCGATCCCGCGCAGATACCGCGAGGTGATCGCCAGATCCGCATGGCCGAGCTGTCTCTGGATCACGATCAGCGAGATGCCCTCCCGTGACATCTCAACCGCATGCGCATGCCGGAGCTGATGAGGCGCGAACCGACGCCGAACACCCGCCGTCGCAGCAACATGGTGGAGTTGCGCACGGATGCCGGCCGTTGCGCATGGCCGGCCCCGTGTCGGACCCCGCACAACGCAGAATCACCGGCCGACCGGTAAATCTTTCCTGAGTTCCAGCCACGGGTCCATGTGCGACCACGCCCAGCGATCCATTCCGACCTCGCGGCGCTTGTCGCCCTTACCGTGGCGGACGAGCAGCGAGCCGCGTACTGGATCCAAATCGGTCTCGCTGAGCGCCAGCGCCTCGCTGATCCGAAGCCCGGCACGCCACAGCACGACGATGATGCTGCGTAGCCGGACCCCCTCGGCGCTGTCGCCGGCGGCGCGCATGACCGCGACGATCTCTTCGACGGTCGGCGGGTCCGGCGGATACCGCAGGCCCTTGTTCCTGGGTGGCAGCCCCTCGTGGAAGCTGGACGTGGTCGCAGGCGACCTATGCCTACCAGCGCAATCCAACAGTGGTACAGACTCCATGAGGCCCTCCTTGGCACGACGGACGAATACCTGTTGACGGACACGCTGGATGGTGATGACGGCGCCATCGAGGACGATGATCTGGGGAACGAACGACCAAACGACCAAAGGGTCTTCCGGCGGGGCTGGGTCCCGAGGAACGACAGCATCGAGACGGTAAGGGTCATGGGCGTGTCGTTGTGCGTCGCGCGTTGAGACCGCTGCGCTCTGGCTGGTGATGCTCGCCGCGACAGCGGCCGGGGGCTCGCGAGACGTCATTGGTGGGCGGCAGCGGTCTGGCGAGCATGCGACCCACTCGCGCGTAGCGGCCGCGACCCGGTGTCCTCAGAATCCGGGCGGGTCGCGCGGGCGCCCGTGCAACAGGCCCGTCAACGCGACGGCGAGCTCCCACGGCGACGCCGTGATCTCGAGCCGCAGACGGCACGCTCGGGCGGCGCAGCCGAGCGCGTCGACGGCCTGCACGAACGGCGACCCCGCCGTGAATGGGTGATCGGCTGAGGGCTCGAGTGCACGCGTCCAGAGCCGGGCTGTCGCGGCGACTGGTTCGGCGCGACGCGCGAAGGTCCGCAGCCACCCGCGCACCGTCCCGGGTGGTCGCTGCAGCGTGGTCGCGATCGTGCGGTGCCCCTGCCCGTTGGCCCTGGCCAGCAGCGCTCGGCCGATCACCTCCGCACCGTCGCGCCGACGCGCAACCGCCCAAGCCGGCAGCAACACGTGCGTCTGCTCGCAGCGCCGGCAATACACCCGCCGTGGGCGCAGCGAGCGGGTCTCGTGAAGCAGGCGAACCGTGCGCTCGCGCGCGAACCCCCACCGCGACAGCGGCCCGTCGCAGCCCGGGCAGCACAGACGCCCGGCGGCCAGATCGGCCTCGACCACCGCCGATTCCACGGTCATCGCCATCACGCTCACATCGCACCTCGATCATCCCCTGGTCCAGGCTCGCACGACCACCGCGCGGCAGCCAGGGGCAACTCGTGTTGGGAGCAATATCAGACCCCGACCGCACCCGTGAACGGCGCCACCACGATGGTGATCGTCAGCATTCCCGGTGACGCGACAGGCAGCGATCCGCGCACGCAAATTGCGGACGAACACCGCGATTCAGGCGATCATCACTATGACGCTGACGTCCACCGACATCAGCCGGTGACCGCATCACCACGCTCAATGGCGTTCGCGTCTCAAATGGTCACCATCGAACGTGTCGCTCAACACGAATACCTCGCCATCGTCCCGCGCCAACCCCCGCGAGTGAACGGATCTCTGAACGCGGAAAGCAGTCGTCAAGACTCCTGCCGCTAGCCTTGATGGCTCGTCGCCCTTGCGATCGCGCGGTAGCTGTCAGCCGAGCAGTGAAAGGCACTCGTCGTGTGGCCCGGTCGGCGCTGGCCGGAAGCGAAGAATGCGGGCTGGTCAGGGGAGTAGGTCCCAGTACTGCCGGCGGGCCTTCATCGCGTGGATCAGCAACTCGTTGCCGCTGTCGAACTTGAGGACGACGAGTTCGAGCAGGCGGCCGTGCTGGTCAAACCCGAGCCGGAACTCGGGCATCGGGCTATCGTCGTTATGCGGCGCGGCGAAAGAACCAGTTCTCCGCTGCGCAGATCGCGTCGTTCGGATCGATGTCGTGCGCGAGCGCGGATCGGTGGATCTGCACTACGCGGCGTGAGTCCAGGCGCGCACGGCTTCGCGAATCGCTTCAGAGCGGCTCACACCGTCACGGGAGGCCCGCTCGTTGAGCGCCTCGAGTAGTTCTGCGTCCATCCTCACCGGGATGACCGGGCTCTCCCCTGACGTGCCGAGTCGCGGTCGTCCGCGACGGCGCAGGCCATCAACGTCGAGCCCGGCTGCCGCCTGCTGCTGCCATCTCGCGATCTGCTCCTCGCTGACGGGAGCCCCATCCACTGTCTCATCCATCGGCAATATTGTAATACAGCTACAAAGCGGGGGCTCTTGCACGACCGCTTTCCTTCGGGCCGCGTTGAGAACCGCACGAGCGCATTGGGCGACCGAGCAGCCGTGGCTCAGGGTGAGATGAGGTCGGCCCCCGGGATGTAGCGCGCGATGCGGGTCGGGTCTCGTGTAAGCAACGGGCGGCCGGTCACGGCTGCATGAGCTCCGATCAGGAAGTCCGGCAGAATCGCCTGGCGGCTACCGCCGGCGCGGCGGTGCTCGGCGTGAGCATGACCGGCCAGGAAGCTGGCAGCCAGTGGGATCTCTTCGATGACGCACATCGACGGCAGCGCGTCGCGCAGCTGCTCGACACGCGAGAAGCGAGGAGCGATCTCGGCCAGCACGACGGCGTTGAGCACCAGCGCCCCGCGCTCTGCGGCCTCCGTCAATCGGGCTTGTGACCAAGCAATCCAGGTCTCATCCTCGGTGAACACGTCCAGCAGAACGCTGCTGTCCACCACCGTGCCTGCGGTCGCGCTCACCTGCGAGTCAGCGCAAGGATCTCGTCAGTGCTCAGCTCGATGTCGCCGGCGCCGCGGATACGGGCGATTTCTTCTGCGGCTCGTTCACGGTCGGGAACCAGCCTGGCAGTGCCGTTGTCGAGCTCGAAGCGAACCTCGGTCCCCGGTGCGATCCCGAGCGCGCGACGAACCTCAAGCGGGATCGTGACCTGTCCCTTTTGGGTGACTCTCATGCTGGTAAGACTAGCCAGTCTTACCGACTCCCTCTCGGGGACGGCGCCCCTCCGGGCGATTATCGCCTTTGCGAATCCACACCGCTCAGCCACACGAGCGCACTGGCGACGGGGAGCCACCCTGCGGATGAGCGGTATCCGTCCGGGATACTGCTTCGGTCCTCCAGCGTCTGGCGATCAATGGCGAGCCGGTCGTTGTCAAGGTTGAGCGGATTGCTGGCTCGTTGGATCGTGAGCGAGCGGCACTTGGGTGGTTGGGAATGGCGGCTGCGGGTGTGGCACCCGTCCTGATGGCGTTCGGCAAGGCGACGCTCGATGGCGGCCTGGTCGGCTGTCTGGTCACCGAACGCTGCTCAGGTTCGCCACCGTCGACAATCGATGAATGGAGCGGGTGGGAGGTGCGCTCGCCCGGCTTGCTGAGGTCCGTCATTGCGATGGCACTCGGAGACGCGGCTATCTCCCGGCGCTGCAACATCTCGCCGCGCTCGACAGCGAAGATCGGGAAGGGCCGAAGCAGTGACCGGATGGTCACTGAGCGGGGGCCAGGCTTGCATCTGTCCCGGCGTGTTGGACTACATCACGACCGGGGCCAACCGATGAGGCCTACCCGGGAGCACTCCGAGGCGCGGCTGCTGGTGCCCGCCCTGATGTTCATCGCGCTGGTCGTAGCTGCGGTCGCGAGCCTTGGGACGCCGCTGATCACCAGTGTCGCAACTACGTTCCACCTCTCACTCGACAGCGCGCAGTGGACGCTGACCATCGCGCTGTTGAGCGGCGCCCTCGCCACGCCGGTTCTCGGCCGTCTCGAGGCTGGCTCACATCGGCGCGGCACGATTCTGGGCACGCTGGCGGTCGTCGTCGCTGACAGTGCGCTCACGGTGCTACCGCTGCCGTTCGCGTGGCTGCTCGTCGGCCGGACCGCCCAAGGCGTCGGGCTCGGTCTGACAGCGCTGATGATGGGCGTCGCCCGCGACCATCTCTCCGAGGAGCGCAGCGCGGCCACCATCGCCTTGATCCCAGTGGTCTCCATCATCGGTGTCGACGTCGGCTACCCCTCGCCGCCCTGCTCACCGATCTCGGCGGGGTCCGCGCCGCCTACGGCCTTGGCCTGTTCGTCACCACCAGCTTGATCCGCGAGCCGCGTAGAGTCGGCGAGCAACTCCGTCGTGAGCTGGCCGGGATCTGGTCAGCACGCCGCGGTACCTACCGCGTGCTCTACCGGATCCGCGAGGACCCACGCGAGGTCATCGTCCTTCGCGTCGAACATCGCAGCGACGTCTACCGACCACGCTGACCGCGGGGGTGTCGGCCCGACTCCGGCCCCCTTTCGCTCCGGCACAGGCATCGCAATGCTCCCAACGAGATGCACCCTTTGCGCGGATGAGCGGACCCCGTTGATGGAGCCACTGCTGTGAGAGCTGGGACGGGCCTCTCGCCAATCCAGAAGACCAAAAACCTCGCCGCGCGCGACAAGGAAGCTGATGCCATCCACAGCCTTCCTCACTCCGTAGACGACTGATAGGTCTCGAACCTCCAGGTTCCCGCCCGGAACGCTGGGCCCGAAAACACCCGCGCAGCACTCGCTACCTACGCGATCCGGGGATCGAGGGAGACCGCTCGACGGGCCTGGTGGCGCTGCGCGGCACGGGTACCGGACGGCTCCTCGGCGATCGTGGCTTCGGCCGCCGCGGCGATCGCTTTCAGGGCCGCCAGGTGCCCACGCAAGGCGGCCCGCCCCGGCCTGGTGAGCGTGATCTGTCGCCGGGAGCGCGCACCCGCGCGCACCCGGCGAACCTCCACGTACCCGGCCTCGGCGAGCGCGGACAGGTGCTTGCTCAACACCGAATCCGAGACTCCCAGGCTGTCGCGGATCTCGGAGAACGCCAGCCGCTGCACCGGCGAGAGCATCGCGCAGATCCGAAGACGCAACGGCGCGTGGATCAGCTCGTCGAACCGCGCTTCGCTCACCGTCACCACCCGCGATGAGCACGACGCCGGTATGAAGCCTTCGCAGCGAACAGGCAGGACGCAACGATCACAGTCACGGCCGTCGCAAGACCCCAGCTGGCCAGCGGTGCATTGTTGCGGCTGGCGAGCAGGTGCGGCCCGAGCACACCCCCGGCGAGCACCGCGCCACCGATGAGCGTCACCTCAACGACGCCCCACCTCGGCTTCGGCAACGAACGCAACGGACGCCACTGGTTACGAGCCGACAGCCGCAACAGCTCGAGGAGGAACCACACCGCCGTGACGAGGCCCACCACGTCACCCGGGCCCTTGTCGGAAGGCGCGATCGTCTGAACTCCGCAAAAGACGCTCAACGCGAGGATGAACCCCGCCGGGGGCGTCGCACGCCGAACCGATGACTCCTGCGCGTCGCGGGCGGCCCGAAGCTGCTCGCGAGCCAGGCTTGGAGGGACCGAACCCGAAGACCGACTTTCCATGTCGGCAAGTTAGCACACTACTTGCCGCTACGGAAAGTCAGACGCCTCCGCGCCTGTCGTCGCGTCCTGCTTCGATGGCCCATGCCCGGGCTGGTGTGAAAGCGAGCTTGGTGATGGCCGGATCACCAAAGCGATGGCCGGTTTGATTCCAGTTTCCCCCGATCCTGGCGGCGTTGTCTCCGGGTGCGGGTTGTGCCCCGAGCCTGATCGGCGGCGATGCTGAAACGCCAACGGCAGCTGAGGTTGCTCAGGGGCTTTCGCGTAGCTTGACGGTGAACTGTGCCGGTGTGAGGAACCGGCGCTCAGATGGCTGCAAACCCCGGGGAATTGCACCCGGTTAACATCCACGGCATGGACGACCGTGCCCCGAAGCTCGGACTCGGTGAGGAGATCGAGGTCGACGGACGGCGCTATGAGATCGTCGCCGACGCCGACGGCGGAGCGACCCTCGAGCCCGCAATCACCTTGTCCGTCGGGGCGATCCACCGCCTCGCCGGTGGACGGGAGGCGACCGGTGTCGAGGTCGAGGCGTTCTTCGGGGCGATTCTCGCCGACGGAGAGGGTTGAGCTGAGCGTGGGGACCGGCCCGGGTGCGCCGCAGGTGGAGGTCCGGATCCCTGGGCGGGTCTGGGCAGAGGAGGTGGAACGCCTAAGGTCCGGCTCCGCTGCGCGTCAGTCCGCCGAACGTGAGCGACGCCGGCTCGAGCGGGACGGCCTCTCCCTCACCCAGCTGATCGCCTGTGACCCCGCCGGCCCGGGCGGGACGAGGCTCTCCGGCCTGTTCAAGGTCTACGTCCCGATCTCAGACGAGCCGGCCTCACAGCGCCCCTTCGGGTTCATCTTCTCGCCCGGTGTCGAGAACGGTCGCCCCTACCTCGCGCTCGTCGCCTTCGGGGAGCGTCATCCCCGGCCCGGCACCCGGGCGGTCTACGAGCGCGCCCACCGTCACCTCCACGGCCGCTTCCCGAGCCAGGAGCGCACCGGCCTCCAGGGACCGGCTCATACCCCGCGGGTGCAGTCCCCGAGCCTCGGGGGCCGGCGAGCATCGGAACGGGGCGGCCACCAGCGTTGAGTCCCCCGCCGGGGGATCACCCGGTTCGACCGTGACCGTGATTTCGAGTCGAGCGTCGCGTCAGGCGGCCTCGGCGGCCTGACGGAAGCGCTCGAGCGCGGCCGCCCGCGCGTCCCGGCGGTCGACGATCGGCGCTGGGTAGTCCTCCCCGATCACACAGCCGCTGCTGCGCTGCTCCTCCGCGCTCATCGTCCACGGCTCGATCAGGCGCTCGGTGGCGACGCCGGCCAGCTCGGGGACCCAGCGGCGAACGTAGGCGCCGGAGGGGTCAAAACGCTCCTGCTGACGGGTCGGGCTGAGGATCCGCCGGCTCACCGGCTGGGGGTCAACACCGACGGAGGCGATCCACTGCCAGTTGCCGTTGTTGGAGGCGACGTCCCCGTCGAGCAGAAGCTCCATGAAGTGCCGCTCCCCCCACCGCCAGTCGATCCCCAGCTCCTTGGTGAGGAACGAGCCGACGACCAGCCGGGCCCGGTTGTGCATCCACCCCTCGGCCGCGAGTTGGCGCATCCCCGCGTCCACGAGCGGGAAGCCGGTCAGACCCGCCTGCCAGCGGGCGAAGTCCGACTCGTCCCGGCGCCAGGCCACCCGGTCGCGGTAGCGGCTCTGGTGCTCGTGGCGGCGGTTGTCCGGGAAGGCGCGGATCACCTGGGCGTAGAAGTCCCGCCAGGCGAGCTGGCGTCGGAACTCCTCGGGCCCCGTCTCCTCTCCGGCGGCGCCGTCGGATTCGAGCATCCGCGGTGACAGACAGCCGAAGTGGAGGTACGGGGAGAGCCGCGAGCTCGCGTCGGAGCCGAGGTCGTCGCGACCGCGGCCATAACCGTCCAGTCCGTGCTCCCGGAACTGGCGCCAGCGCAGCAGTCCGGCCTGCTCACCCCCGCGCGTCGGGTCGGTGAGCGGGTTGGAGAGCCCGAGCGCCGCCAGCTCCGGTAACGGCTGGGGTGCCACTGCGTCGGGCAGCGCCGGCAGATTCCCCGGGGGCTCGAGGACCTCACGGCGGTCCGCAGCCAGCCACGCTCGGTAGAACGGGGTGAAGACCTGAAAGGGGGCGCCCGCTCCCGTCCGGACCGCGTCGAGGTTGTCCACGGCGAACAGGCCGGGATGGCCCCGCAGCGTCACGCCCACCTCCGCAAGCGCCATCCCCGCCGCGCGATCCCGCCGGCGGGCGAACGGGCCGGCGTCCACGGTCGCGTGCACCGTGTCGGCGCCGACCTGTCGGGCGAGGGAGACGAGTTCGGTCGCCGGATCGCCGACCCGGACGATCAGCCCGCTCCCGCGGGCCGACAGGGAGTCGGAGAGGTCGGCGAGCGCCTCGAGCATGAACTGGGTCCGGGGGCCGGAGGCGAACCGTCCGCCCAGCAGCGCCGGGTCGATGCAGAAGAACGGGACGACCGGCTCAGCGCCGGCAACCGCCGCCATCAGCGCCGGATGGTCGCTGACCCGCAGGTCCCGGCGGTACCAGACGATCGCGGTCACGCGAAGATCTCCTCCACCGCCCGCCGGCGAGAGTCGAAGATGTTGTCGAGGTCCCGCTGCACCTGGGCAATCCGCGCAAGCTCTCCGAATGGGCCGAACCCGATGCCGTAGCGGACCGTGTCACGGATCAGCGTGCCCTCTCCGAGCGCGAGGAACTCATGCGTGTGATGCCAGAGCGCGTAGGGTCCGTGCAGCTGACGGTCGATGAAGCGCACCCCCGGTTCGAAGGTCTCGATCTCCGAGGTCCACTTCAACGGGATGCCGTGCACCCGCAGGCGGTAGTCGATCAACGTGCCCTGGGCGATCTCCGTCGGCGCCGGCTCAAGCACCTCAAAACGCAGCCATGACGGGGTGAGACGCTCGAGGTTGCGCGCCTCGGAGAAGAACGCGAACACCTTCGCGACCGGCTGGCGGAGGTACTGCTCGCGGATGAGGAGGTGCTCCTTCATAGCTGGGCCACCACGTCAGTGAGCGCGGCGTCGAGATCCGGTTGCTCGAAGCGGAAGCCGGCCGCGGTCAGCTGCGCAGGCACCGCCCGCTGCCCGGTCAGCACGATCGTCGCCATCTGCCCGTAGAGAAGCTTCACCGCCGCCCCCGGCACCGGCCAGAACGCCGGACGGTGCAACGCCCGGCCGAGGGCCTGGGAGAGCTCCCGGTTCGTCGCCGGTTCGGGTGCGGTGAGGTTCACCGGACCGTGGAGGGACTCATCGTCGAGGGCGCGCAGGAGCCCGCCGACGACGTCATCAACGTGGATCCACGGGACGTACTGCTTGCCGCTCCCAACCGGGCCGCCGATTCCGAGCCGGAACACCGGCAGCATCTTGTCGAGCGCCCCGCCGGCGGGGGCGAGGACGACCCCGGTACGCGTGCAGACGACGCGCGCGAGCGGCTCGGCGCCGTGGGCCTCCGCCTCCCAGGCGACGACGACATCGGCGAGGAAGTCCTCCCCCGCGGCCGCTGACTCGGTGAGACGCTCGGACCCGCGCGGGCCGTAGTAGCCCGTCGCCGACTGGGAGACGAGCACGCCGGGCCGCTCCTCCGGACCCAATTGCGCCAGCGTGGCGACGAGGTTCCGTGTCCCGAGGACTCGCGAATCGCGGATCGCGGTTCGCGCGCGGTCGGTCCAGCGCTGGGCAACGGGCTCTCCCAGGAGGTGGATCACCCCGTCGGCGCCGGCGAGAGCCGCCGCCGGGGCGGGCGTCCCGAGCGGGTCGGCCCATTCGACGACCTCGATGTCGGCGCCGAGGCGCTCCCGGGCACTCCGCCCGTCGCGAGAAAGCGCGACGACCGTATCGCCACGATCGCGCAGTGCCCGCGAGACCTTCGTTCCGATCAACCCCGTGGCGCCCGTGATGGCTACCCGCATCGACTCACCCACCCTGTTTGAGAACACTCTGTCGCAAAAATCGTTACGAAGTGTAACGTCTCTGCCGTGTCCGACGGCCTCTACAGCTCATCCGCGCTCGCAGAGATCACCGGGATTCCGGTCGGAACGCTGCGGGTGTGGGAGTCCCGCCACGGCTTTCCGGCCGCGGTGAGCCCTCCGGGTCAGCGCAAGCGCTACGACGAGCAGGCGGTCGCCCAAGTGCGGGCGGTGATCGCGCTGCGCGCTCGCGGTCTCTCCCTGGCGGCGGCGATCGCCGAGGCCCGCGGCGAGGCCGGCGCCCCCCCGCCGCCGTCGATCTTCGCGGCGCTGCGGCGGGCCCGCCCCGACCTGCCCGTCCGGGTCTTCCACAAGCCGGCGCTGATCGCCCTCTCCCGGGCGATCGAGGACGAGCACGCGGCGCGCGCGAGCGGTGGCGTCCTCATCGGGGCCTTCCAGCACGAGCGCCACTACCGGGGCAGTGAGCGGCGCTGGCGGGCGCTCGCCCAGACGGCGGCCTTGGCGGTCGTCCTCGCCGACTTCCCGACCGACCCGGGTGCGACGCGAGCCCCGGCCGGCGCTGGCACCGGTCCCTGGGAGGTGTCCCTTGGGCCCGGCCACCCGCTCGAGCGGGAGTGGACCGTCCTCCTTCATGCTCCGGGCGGCGGCGCTGTCCTCGCCGCCTGGGAGATCCCCGAGCTGCGCCCGGGCCCCGAGCCGGCCCGGCGCTTTGAACTCATCTGGTCCTGTGACCCGGCGGCGGTCCAGACCGCCCTCGTCGCCGCCGCGAACATCATCGGTCCCCTCGCGCCCGACCTGCGCCGACGCCTCGACCCCCATCTGCGGGCCGGCCCACCGGGGCTGTCGGGCCCCGGGTTCGGCGACGAGTTGAGCACCCGTGCCTTCGCCTACCTGACGGGAGCGCGATGATCTGTTGTTATCCCGGCGCTCGGCCGGGCCGACCGGAAGGGGCCTGAGATGCCCGTGCTCGTATTCGCCGTGGTGATCCTCGCAGTCATGGTGTCGGCCTGGGTCCTCAGCGTCGTCGCCGCGGACGTGTCGATCGTCGATCCGGTGTGGGGTCCGAGCTTCGGGATCGTCGCGCTCGTGGCCGCGCTCAGCCGTCCCAGCCCCCACCCGGGCCTGTGGGTCCTCGCCGGCCTCACGCTCGTCTGGGGGGTTCGGCTCGGCGTCCACCTCGTCCGGCGCAAGCTCGCCGAACCCGGGGAGGACCGTCGCTACGCGGCGATGCGCGCCAAAGCGCCCCGCACCTTCTGGCTCAAGAGTCTCGGGATCGTGTTCGGCCTCCAAGGGGTGCTGATCGCCCTCGTTGCACTCCCGATCGAAGGTGTCCCCGGAGGCCACCCGGCGCTGAGCTGGCTCGCCGTTCCCGGCGTCGCGATCTGGCTGCTCGGGTTCGGCTTCGAGTCCGTCGGGGACGAGCAGCTGCGCCGGTTCAAGGCCGACCCCGCCAACCGCGGGGCGGTGATGGACCGCGGCCTGTGGCGCTACACGCGCCATCCGAACTACTTCGGTGACGCGTGTGTGTGGTGGGGGCTGTGGCTCGTCGCGCTCGCCGCCGGCACGCCGCTGTGGACGGTGGCCGGCCCGCTTGTGATGACGGGGCTGCTCGCTCGCGGGTCCGGCAAGCCGGTGCTCGAACGTGACATCGCCGAGCGCCGGCCCGGTTACGTCGACTACGTCGAGCGGACCTCCGGGTTCGTTCCGTGGCCACCGCGGGGTGCCAGGCGGTAGTGGCTGACCATCCACCGGTTGCCGTCCCCGGAGGCCCAGATCTCGGCGGTTGAGATGAGAAACAGCCGCCAGCCGCCCAGTAGCGCCCGGGCGCTCGCCCGGCTGTGTCCGGCTCTGACGAGCACGTCGAGCAGTTCGCTGCGGTGGGCATCGAGCCGCTCGAGCCACGCCTCGAGCGTCCGGGCGTAGTGGGTGCCGGGGACCGCCCAGCGTTGCTCGACAAGCAGGTCCTCCGGGAAGTGGTGGATCAGCTCGTGGCTCGGCATCAGCCCGGCGGTGAAGAACCGCTCGGCCGCCCAGGTGCCCTCGAACAGGTACGGCACCTGGCGGTGGGAGAAGACGTGGACGAACAGCCGTCCGTCCGGGGCAAGCCAACCGGCGATCCGGGCGAGCAGCTTCCGCCAGTTCCGCATGTGCTCGAACATCTCGATCGACATCACCCGGTCAAAACCGACCATCGGCGGGACGAAGGTGTTCACATCCGCGGTGATCACCGTCAGGTTGGCGAGGCCGAGCGCGGCCGCCCTCGCCTCGATCGACTCCCGTTGAGGGGCCGAGTTGGAGACGGCGGTGATCTCCGCCTGCGGGTACTGCTCGGCGAGCCACAGCGACAGCGAACCCCACCCGCAGCCGAGATCGAGGATGCGCATGCCGTCGCGCACGCCCGCCCGGGAGCAGCTGAGGGCGAGCATCTCCTCCTCCGCGTCGGCGAGCGTGCCGACGCCCGGCGCCCACAGGCAGCCCGAGTACTTGCGTCGCGGGCCGAGGATGAGTTCGAAGAACCGCGGCGGCAGCTCGTAGTGCTGCTCGTTGGCCTTCTCGGGCACCTCGGCGATCGGTCCGCTGCGCATCCGTTCCAGCAGCGCGGCCAGTCGCTCCTCCTGGGCGTCGACGCCGCCGCGCAGCTCGCGTGCCTCCCGCTGGTCGGCGCCCCAGCGCGACCCGGCCCGCAGGACCGGGTCGGGGATCGCGCCGGCGCCGAGGGCGGCGTCGAGGGCGCGGTAGCGCAGCGCGCTCACCGGTGCGCTCCGACGTACGCTTGACCGGAGGCCGCAGCGGGCACGGTCTGCGTGGCGGGCCGATAGCCCGGCTTGGCGAGCAGCAACTGGAGGTCCTGGATCCGCCGCTCGGCAAAGCCCGCCTCGCAGTAGGCGAGATAGAGCTGCCAGATCCTCCGGAAGCGGACGTCATAACCGAGGCGCTCGAGCTCCGCCTCGGCGGCGTCAAGGTTGATCCGCCAGCGCCGGAGGGTTTCGACGTAATGGACGGTGATGTCGTCGATCCCGGCCACCTGGAGATCGGTGCGGCGGGCGAGAGACCGGGTGAGCACCGACACCGACGGCAGGCAGCCCCCGGGGAAGATGTAGGACTTGATGAACGACTTGGAGGCCTTCTCGACTGCGTAGGCGCGGTCATCGATCGTGATCGCCTGCAACAGCATCACCCCGTCCGGGGTGAGCAGGCTCGCGCACTTGCGCAGGTAGCGGCCGATGTTGCGCCAGCCGACCGCCTCGATCATCTCGACCGAGACGAGCTTGTCGTAGCGGCCCTGAAGGTCACGGTAGTCGCAGAAGACGACTTCCACGAGCCGGTCAAGCCCGAGTTCGGCGACGCGTTCGCGCGCGTAACGGTGCTGTTCCACAGAGATCGTCGCCGTCGTCACCCGGCACCCACGGGTCTGGGCGGCGTAGATGGCCAGCCCGCCCCAGCCAGTGCCGATCTCGAGCAGGTGATCGTCGGGGGTGAGCTGGAGGCGGTCACAGATGTGCTCGAGCTTGGCGATCTGAGCGTCCTCCAGAGTCGCCTCGGGGGTCGCAAAGATCGCACAGCTGTAGCTGAGCGTCGGGTCGAGCATCAGCGCGAACAGGTCGTTGCCGAGGTCGTAGTGGGCGGAGATCTCCCGCCGGTTGCGCTCTCGGGTCAGGGGTCGCGAATACTCGCGGACGAGCTGCATCGGGACGCGCAGAGGCGCAACCAGCCGTCGCGGCCCGTCGAGTCGCGGTCCGTTGAGGGCTGCGACGCGGATCATCTCAACGAGGTGATCGGTCTCGAAGTACCCGTCGGCGTAGGCGTCGGCCAGGCCGATGCTGCCGTGCAGCAGCGCCCGCCAGAAGCGAGGGTCGGTGACGGTGACCGTCGCGTGCGGCTCGCCGCGGCCAAAGCGGTGCTCGAGGCCCGCCTCGCGCACCGTCACCGTGCCCGACCGGGTGAGCCTGAGCATGGCGAGGCCGAGCGCGCGCGCGGCACGGTCGCCGCCGGTCGGGCCGGGTGGGGGTGGCGGCGCGGACGCGCCGGGCGGAGCGGATCGGGGGGTCACGCGACTCCTCGGCTGGGATGGGGGTGGACGGGAACGCCGCGCACCTTCAGCGCCACACCGTGGCGGTAGATGCGCCGCAGGGTTTTCAGCGGACCAAACGGGTCGCGCCGGATCAGTCCGGCCAGGCCGGCCGGGCTCAGCGCCGACCGTGTCAGGCCGAGCGTCGCCTCGAACGCGACCGCCCCGGCCCGTTCACAGCCGATGTGCACCGACAGCGTCTCGGCCGGGGCGGTGAGGCGGATGTCGTAGGTGAGATCCATCGGCAGGAACGGTGAGACGTGCAGTGCCTTGGGGACGACCGTGGCGTGGACGGGTCCGGCCGCCGCCTCCCACGGGCCGAGCGCATACGTGTGCCGTTCACGCCAGGGTGTGTTCGTCACCTCGGCGAGCACTGCCTGCAGGTCGGACCCATCCGGGGTGAAGCAGTAGTAGAGGTTGAGCGGGTTGAAGTGGACCCCGAAGCAGCGCAGCTGGGTGAGCAGGCGGACCGGGCCTTCGGGGCGGACGTCGGTGAGCGCAGCAACCCGATCACGGACGGCGACGGCGAGCGGGAGGTCGGTCGGACCGAGGTAGTCGGAGCGGTGAAAGCGCCATGGTCCCGGCCGCCGGCGCAGCAGCCGCCCACCCAACAGGGTCGGCAGTTCGTCGAGGTCGAGGTAGACGTAGGAGACCGGGTAGCGGAACGCGTTCGCCCGCACGGCCAGGCGACGATGGGCGACGGTCCCTGTGTAGATCGCGCTCGCGCTCACAGCCTGGCTCCGAACCGCTCGGTGACCCGGAGGGCGCTGAGGACGCCGTCCTCATGGAACCCCCAGCCCCAGTAGGCGCCGCAGTAGTGGGTGTGATTGACCCCGCTGATCTCGCCGACGCGCGCCTGGGCGGCGATCCCGGCGGGCGTGTAGATCGGGTGGGCGTAGGAGAACCGGGCGATGACCAGCTCCGGGTCGATCGCGTCACTGTGGTTGAGGGTCACGCAGAACTCGCGGTCGGCGGTCAGTGACTGCAGTCGGTTCATGTGGTAGGTGACCGCCGCTCGTGGGGCCGGTGGGTCGAGGAGATGGTAGTTCCAGCTGGCCCACGCCTGGCGGTGGCGTGGCAGCAGAGACGTGTCGGTGTGCAGGACCGCCTCATTGGGCTGATAGGGCACCGCTGAGAGCAACTCCTGCTCCCGGGGGGTGGGGTCGGCCAAAAGTGCGAGGGCCTGGTCCGAGTGGGTGGCGATGACGACCTCATCAAAGGGTTCGGTCTCGGTGCGCCCGGCGGTGCTCACCGTGACCCCGTCCGGCACGCGCCGGATCGCCGTCACCGGGCTGCGCAGGCGCACGCGGTCCCCGAGCCGTTCACAGATCGCCCGCACGTAGCTGCGGGACCCGCCCCGGACGGTCGACCACTGCGGCCGGTGGGTGAGCGAGAGCATCCCGTGGTTGGCGAAGAACTCAGCGAGGAAGCGGGCCGGGAAGCGATCCATGTCAGCGGGGTCAGCCGACCATACGGCGGCGGCCTGGGGGACGATCAGCCGCGTGATGAAGAAGTCTGAGAACCCCTCGTCGGCGAGGAGGGCGGTCAGCGACCGTCCGGGGTTCGCGCCGGAGGCCAGCAGGCGCCGGCAGACGCGCTGGAAGCGGGGGACCTCGAGGACCATCCGGTGAAAGCGCGGGTCCCGCCGGTTCGCCGGCGTTGCGTAGAGCCCGCGCAGCGAGGTGGAGGAGTACTCGAAGCGCCCGTCCGGGTCGGCGACGCTGAAGCTCATGTCCGAGGGTTGGCTGCCCACCCCGAGCCGCGCGAGCAACCGCTCGAAGTTCGGGTAGTTGCGGTCGTTGAAGACGATGAACCCGGTGTCGACCGCCCAGCGCCCCCGCTCGGTCTCCACCTCGACGGTGTTGGTGTGCCCGCCCGGATGGGCGGCCGCCTCAAACACGGTGACCTCATGGTCCTCGCTCAGCAGCAGGGCGGCGACCAGGCCGGACACGCCGGCTCCGACGACGGCGATGTTCATCGGGGGATCGTTCTCGCGGGACGTGGTTGGGGATCAGGTGAGGGGGACGGCGGCCGTCTCGGCGGCGACGGTCCGGGCCGTCGCCCGGGCGCTGCGACGGTCGATCACCGCGGCGATGAACACGCCGAGCTCGAAGAGAAGGTAGAGCGGGACGGTTTCGAGCAGCATCGTGACCGCGTCTCCGGGAAGGAAGGCGGCGACGGCGGCGCAGGCGGCCACGGCGAACTTGCGTCCACCGCGCAGTTGGGTCGGGGTGACCGCCCCCGACTGGGTGAGCGCGACGATCGCGACCGGAACCTCGAACACGAGGCCCATGGCGAGCAGGACCGTGGCGGCGAAGTGGTAGTACTGGCTCGCCTGCACGAGCACGTTGAACTGGGCGCTGTTGAAGTTCTGAAGAAAGTGGACGGCGGCCGGGAGGACGACGACGTAGCCGAAGACGACACCCGCGACGAACAGCAGCGGGGTCGCGACGAGGACCGGACGCATCCGTCGTCGCTGAGCGCTCTCCAACGCGGGGGTGAAGAAGCCGTACACCTGTAACAGCAGGACCGGCAAGGCGAGGATCAGGGCGAAGATGAGTGACACACCGATCGTCGTGTTGAACGGCTCACCGATACCGAGGGTGACCGGCTTGTTGCCCGACGGCGGGGCCGACAGGCGCCGCACATCACGGCCGAGGGCACGGTCGATCCCGCCAAGGGCGGTGTTGAGCTGTGCATTGTGCAGACCGCTGAGCGCACCGGTGAGGCTGCGGACCTGCACGGCGACGTCGCGCGCGCTGCGCTGCACCGTGTAGGTGGCGCCCAGCGGGCCCTGCCCGGACCGCACCTCCCGCTGGGTCTCGTGGGCGAGCGGTGCGTTGATCAGGTTGAGCAGCGCGTGGTTCTGCCAGAAGCAGAGCCCGAAGGCGACCCCGAGGACGGCGAGGGAGACGATCAGGCGGGTGCGCAGCTCGTCGAGATGGTCGACGACGCTCAGGGTTTGGTCGTGGGCGACGCTCGAGAGCGCCGTCCTGACTGTGGTCCGGACCGGCATGGTGAGGTGGTGTCAGTCCGTCAGCGAGCGGAGCGCGAAACCGCTACTCGGCGGGCTGGGAGACGATGACGGGGGCGATGGTCGCCGGTTCGGGGGTGACCATGTCAGCGGCGGTGAGGGTGTGAGCGGGGGCCTGGCCACTGACGGCTTCCTTGAAGCCGCGCAGGCCGTCGCCGAGTGAGCGACCCATCTCAGGCAGGCGCTTGGCGCCGAAGACGAGCAGCAGAACCATCAGCAAGAGGGCGAGGTGAATCGGGTTTTCAAGTCCCATGGTGTACTCCGTTCGTTGATTGACCTTCACTGTTCTGTTCGCACTCCCGGCCCGGACGGATCAGTGACCCCGACCGACCGGACACGGATTGCGTTCATCTGCGTGGCCGTGCGGGCACGGCTCGGTTGACCTCCGCACCCCGACGGGCTGCACAGCCGCGAGGGTCACCACACCGGGACCGGACACGCGGACCCGCCCGCGGCGGGTCAGCTGAGGTGGGTGATGAGGACCGGCTGGGAGGTCGGCCGGGCGGTGCCGCCCGCCGGCTCCTGGGTGACCATCACCTCAGTGACGCCACCGAGCCCGCTCGGCAGGTCGACCGCGCCGTCCCCGGAAGCCGAAACGTTGAAGAGGACGCTCGTCGGCTGCGGGCTGCCGGTGGCCCGCTTGAGCCACACCTCATAGGTCCGGCCCGGCCCGAGGGGCGCGAGATGGTGGACGACGAGTTGGTTGTCGCTGCGGCTGAGGATCACCTCACCGGACCCGACCGAGGCGGCGTACATCCGTGCGCCGATGTGCCGGGTGCCCCCGGCCGTCAGTCCGACGGTGATGACCGCGAGGACGAGCACGACGGCGACGGCCGCCCCGACCCACCCGGCGCGGAAGCCCGGGAGGCTCGGGCGCGTGAGCGGAGTGCGCGCCGTCACCGGCGGGCGTGCCGCAGCCCGGCGGGTGCGTGCGTCGGCGCGCACCTCAGCCATCACGGCGCGACGCAGCCCCCGGGGCGCCTGGTACTGGGGCACGGACATCGGGAGGACGTGGACGAGCGCCTCGAAGCTCTCGACCTCCTCACGGCAGACGCTGCAGGCGCGGAGATGGCGGGTGAAGGCCGCGAGCTCGGCGTCATCGAGCGCGCCGAGCGCGTAGGCGGGGGCGTCCCCGGGGCACGAAAATGTCTCTGACATCTCAATCGATCCCTAACACGATTATAGGCTCACGGGATCGGTGAGAGCGACCTTGAGCTTGGCGAGCCCGAGCCGCATCCGCCCCTTGACGGTGCCTGCGGGGAGGCCGAGAAGTTCGGCGATCTCGGAGTGGCTGAAGCCACCGAAGTAGGCGAGCTCGATCACCTTGCGCTGGTCTCCCGGCAGGGCGCCGAGCGCTTCGCGCACCCGGCGGGCCTCGTCGCGGCGCTCGACCTCCTCCGCGGTCCGGGTCGGCCCTTCCAGCCGCTCGGTGAGACCGTCGTCGGGCACGTTCTTGCCCTCCCGGATCGAGTCGCGCCGGAACGCGTCGATCGCCCGGTTGTGGACGGCCGAGAGAACCCAGGACCGCACGCTGCCGCGCGTCCGGTCATAGCGGGCGCCGCTGCGCCACAGGGAGGTGAACGCCTCCTGGACGATGTCCTCGGCAAGGGCCCGGCGTCCGCACATCCGGTAGGCGAGGGAGAAGGCGACGTTGCCGTGCCGGTCGAAGATCACCTCGAACGCGCGGGTGTCACCGTCGCGCACGAGGTCCATCAGTTCCTCGTCCGGCATTTGGGTGTGTCGGGGACGGCGTCCCCGCGGGCCAGCGATGAACATTGATACGCCTAAGGTGGGCTTTGTCGGCAGCGAACCGTCCACCGGCGTCGAGGAGTCTGGCACCGGCCAAGTGTGCCTGAACCCGCCGCCGGTTGATCCGAACCGTTGATCTCAGGCCCTATACGCGGGTGGGCGTCCACCGGATCAGTTCTCTGTGACGCTCATCTCACCGGCTGGCCACACCCGATTGCTAAGGTTCCTAATCAAATGGCGACCACCGCTGATGAGACGACTCTGGCTCCCGACGCCGGCCGTCCGGAGGGATTCCTGAACGACGGTCGGATCGACCGGGCGCTCCTCACCGTCGCCGGGGTCGTCGTGCTCGGCACGGTGATGTCGATCCTCGACACCACCGTCGTCAACGTCGCGATCAACACCCTCGCTCAGACGTTCCACACGACCCTTCCGACGATCCAGTGGGTGGCGACGGGCTACACCCTCGCGCTCGCCACGGTGATCCCGCTCAGCGGCTGGATCGCGGACCGCTTCGGCACCAAACGGCTGTACATGAGTTCGATTGCCCTGTTCGTGATCGGCTCGGCCCTGTCGGGACTCGCCCAGTCCTCGACCGAGATCATCGTCTTCCGGGTGCTTCAGGGTCTCGGCGGCGGGATGATCATGCCCGCCGGGATGACGATCCTCACGCGCGCGGCCGGCCCGCACCGGATCGGCCGGGTGATGGCGATCATCGGCGTCCCGATGCTGCTCGGCCCGATCCTCGGGCCCGTCATCGGCGGCTGGCTCGTCTCCGACGTCTCCTGGCGCTGGATCTTCTTCATCAACGCACCGCTCGGCGTGATCGCCCTCATCGCCGCCTTCCGCGTCCTGCCCCGTGACGTCGCCGCGCTTGAGGAGCGCCTCGACCTGATCGACCTTCTCCTCGCCTCACCCGGGCTCGCGTTGCTCATCTACGGCCTGGCCAAATCCGATCCCGGCGGGTTCGGCCAGGCCAAGGTCCTCATCCCGATCGGGGTCGGCGTCCTGCTCCTGATCGCCTTCGTCGCCCACGCGCTCCGGGCCACAAACCCGCTCATCGATCTGCGTCTGTTCCGCAACCGGGTGTTCTCGGCCTCGAGCGTCGCGCTCGCGCTGATGGTCGTCAGCGTGTTCGGCTCCTTCCTCCTGCTGCCCCTCTACCTCCAGGAGGTGCGGGGCGAGTCGGCGCTCCACAGCGGCCTGCTCCTGATCCCCCAGGGCCTCGGCTCGATGCTGATGATGCCGATCGCCGGCATCCTCTCCGACAAGACCGGATCGGGGCGGATCGTTCCCTTCGGCCTCATCCTGATCGGGGCGTCGGTCCTCTGGCTCACCGGGGTCGGTGCCCACACCGCCTACTGGAAGCTCGAGATCGACCTGTTCATCAACGGGATCGGGATGGGGCTGACGATGATGCCGATCTTCACCGGCGCGATCCAGACGATCACTGCCGCCGCCGCCGCCCGGGCCTCGGCCCTGCTCAACATCATCCAGCAGGCGGGCGCCTCGATCGGCACCGCCATCCTCACCGTCCTGCTCGCCGCCGCGATCACCCACCGGCTCGGCGGCCACGCCACCGGCGCGGGCGAGCAGCTCAGCGCCGCCGTGCGGGCACGGGTTGCTGCCCCGATGGCGGCCGCGTTCGGCTCGACGTTCTGGTGGGCGCTCGCCCTGATCGGCGCGGCCTTCATCGCAAGCCTGTTCCTGCCAAAACACCGGCCCGAGAACGCCGCCTCCGGTCCACCGGTGATGATGTAGGCTCCCGCCGCCGCGGTGACCCCACGGCGACCGAAGGGAAGATCCGAGATGTCCGATCACGCTGGAGACGCCGCCCGGGTGGCCGGGTTCATCGACTCCCTCGACGCCGAGGTGAGCGCCCCCGCGCCGGGAGAGTGGGGGATCCGGCTCGAGGCGGCCGGCTACCCGCTCCATCTCGGGGTGGCGCTCCGCGGCGCGTTGCTGCGCGCCCAGGCGGCCGTCCTGCCGGCCGGCGTCATCGATCCCCACCAGCTCCTCTACTGGAACCGCCAGGCGCCGTTCGTGTGCTTCTGTGAGAACCTCGCCGGTGAGGTGTTCGTCAGCGGCGAGCTGCCCCTCGCCCAGCTTGACGCGGAGACGCTCGACCGGTTCCTCGGTCTCCTGCTCGCGAGCGCGACCCGCGCGCGGGAGTTCGCCCTCGCCCACCCCTGAGGTGGCCGCCGCCTCGACACCGCAGGCCGTCGGCAGCGACGGCGCCGACCCGCGCGAGCTGCGCCGGCTCGTCCTCCTCGTCGGGGCGGCCGTGCTGATCGACACGACCTTCTACGCGGTCGTCGCCCCCCTCCTGCCCCAGCTCAGCCACGCGCTCCACCTCTCCAAGCTCGGCGCCGGCGTGCTCACCGCCTGTTATGCGGCGGGGATGCTGCTCGCCTCGCTGCCGGGCGGATATCTTGCCGTCGCCCTCGGTCCGCGCGTCGCCCTCAGCATCGGGCTCGGGCTGCTGTTCGCCTCGACCGTCGCCTTCGCCCTGCTGCACTCGACCCTCGGACTTGACACCGCTCGCTTCTGCGAGGGGGTCGGCGGCGCGTTCTCCTGGGACGGCGGCGTCGCCTGGCTCGTCCTCGCCGCCCCGGCCGCGCGCCGGGGTACGGTGATCGGCCAGGCCGTGTCGGCGGCGATCGCCGGCAGCGTCGCGGGCCCGGCCGTCGGCGCCCTCGCTTCGGCCACCGGCCGCGCGGCGCTGTTCATCGCCCTCGCCACCCTCGCCCTCGTCCTGGTCCTCGCGACCTGGCTCGTCCGCGCTCCCGCACGCCGGCTCGAGCCCGACCCCTCTGATCCGATCGTGTCGCCCCGCCGGGCGATCGGCTCCCTCCTGGGCCGGCCGCTCGGCCGGGGCGCCCTGTGGATGATGGCGCTCCCGGCGATGGCGGCCGGCTCCCTGACCGTCCTCGGCTCCCTGCGGCTCCATGCTCTCGGGGCCGGCGCCGGCGTGATCGGCGCGACGTTCATCGGCGCCTCGATCCTCGAGACGGCGACGTCCAGTGGCGTCGGGGTCGTCTCGGATCGCCGCGGGCGCCTCGCGCCGCTGATCGTCGCCTTCAGCGTCGCCGGGGCCGCGATCGCCTGCTTCAGCGCCGCGCCGAGCGCGGTGGCGCTGGTCGCCGTGATCGCCCTGAGCACCGCCGGCCTCGGCGGTGCCTGGACGCCGGTGATGGCCCTGCTCGCCGACCTCTCCGAGGGCGTCGGTCTCGACCAGGCCCTCGGCGCCGGGCTGATGAACGTCGCCTGGGCCACCGGGCAGATCCTCGGCTCAGGGGGCGGCGGGGCGCTCGCCCGGCTCGCCGGGGACGCGACGGTCACCCTGCTGCTCGGGGCCTGCCTGCTCCTCACCGCCGCCGTGCTGACCCGCCACCGCGGCGCGGTCCTCACCGCCTCCCCAGGCTGACGCCCTCCCCTCCGATCCCGGCCCTCCCCGCTCGCCACGGGCAGGCTGGGGTCGCGGCCCGATCAGCGGGCGAGCCCGTGCGTATACGCTCCCCCCAGGTGGAGGGCTCCCCTCAACCGCTGTGGCTGAGTGCCTCCCCGAGGGCGATCGCGAGCTGCTCGGCGCGCCGGACGAGCTTGACCCGCGGGCGTCCGTGCGGCTCGCCGAGGGCCCGCTCGTGGGCGTCGATCGCCGCCCAGCCGTGGTATTCCACGATCTTCACGCCGGTGTCGCGGAGCTGCCCGATGAGGGCGTCCGGGGTCGAGCTCGGGGCTGGCAGCGCGCCGGCGGCGGCGTCGCTGAGGACGTGGGCGACCGTCTCATTCGCGCACTTCTTGTTGGTCCCGATCACCCCGGAGGGGCCGCGCTTGACCCACCCGGCCGTGTAGACGCCGGGGAGCGGCTCGCCGCTGACGGGATCGAGCACGCGCCCGTCCCGGTTGAGGATCCGCATGTGGTCGTGATCGAAGGGGACGCCCGGCAGCGGCGTGCCGATGTAGCCGACCGAGCGCAGGACGATACCGGCCTCGATCCGTTCGTGGCTGTCGGTGCTGCGGGCGCGGACGCTCCCGTCCGGTCCGGCCTCGAGCACGTTACGGGCGAGTCTCACCGCCTCCACCCGGCCGTCGCCCTCGATCGCGACCGGGGAGGTGAGGAAGCGCAGGATCACCCGGCGGGGCTTGCCCGCCGGGGTGCGGGCGGCGTACTCGGCGATCGTCTTGACGTTCGCGCGCACCGTTTGGTCGGCGGCTTCGAGCCCGGCGGCGGACACCGGGTCGAGCTCCGCCTCCGCCGGGTCGACGATCACGTCGGCGAGCTCGAGTTCCCCGAGTTCGCGCAGCTCCGGGTTGGTGAAGGCTGCCTGGGCCGGGCCACGGCGGCCGAGGACGACGATCTCGGAGATCTCCGAGGCGGCGAGCGCGGCGATCGCATGGTCGGCGGTGTCGGTGACCGCGAGCTCGTGCGGGGAGAGCGCGAGCATCCGGGCGACGTCGAGGGCGACGTTGCCGTTGCCGATGACGATGGCGCGCTCCGCGCTGAGGTCGAAGTCAAGGTCGGCGTAGTCGGGGTGGCCGTTGTACCAGGCGACGAACTCGGTCGCGGCGACCGACCCGGGGAGATCCTCCCCGGGGATCCCGAGCCGGCGGTCCGCCGGTGTGCCGACCGCGTAGAGGACCGCGTCATAGGCGGCGGCGAGCTGGTCATGGGAGACATCGACGCCGATCTCGACGTTGCCGAGGAAGCGGAAACCGGGCTTCAGCGCGGTCTTCTCGAACACCCGCGTGACCGACTTGATCTTCGGGTGGTCGGGGGCGACCCCGAAGCGCACGAGCCCCCACGGGGTCGCGAGCCGGTCATAGACGTCGACGGTCACCTCCGGGGCGGCGCTGGCGAGCAGTTGTCCGGCCGCGTAGAAGCCGGCCGGCCCCGAGCCGACGATCGCGACCGCGAACGGGCGGCCACTGGAGGCGGACATCTTGCTCATCGTCTCGGAAGGATATTGGACCGCCGGGCCGGCACCGTCTCTCGAGGGAAGGACCGCAACGGTCCAGGCGGGGTACCCCGTCGTCTAGAGGATGTTGACCGCCCGGGAGATGACGAGCCCGATCACGACGAGGGAGACGAGCGACTGGAGGCCCATGATCAGCTTCGCGGGGACGCTGAGGGGCATCGTGTCGGTCGGTGAGAAGGCTGTCGCGTTGGTGAGCGAGACGTACAGGTAGTCGGCGAACTGGGGCCGCCACAGCGGGGCCGGGCTGTCGGAGGCCATCTGGGGGAAGAGGAAGTCGGGCGGGCCGTCGGCGCCCTCCGCGCGGACGCCCGGCCCACCGCGGTCGAGCTCCCAGTACCAGAGCGCGAAGATGAGCACGTTGGTGAGCCAGATGAGCGCCCCGGCGATGATCAGCTGGTGGCCGTTGTTGACCTGGTGGTGGAGGAGGAGCTGGGCGAGGAGGACGAGCGCGACCGCGTTGGCGGCCGAGACGAAGCCGACGAGGACGAGCGACACCCGCCGCCGCCGCACGTTGTGTCCGGTGATGCGGGACGGGGAGGCGGCGAGGAGGCCGATCAGGACGACCCCCTCGAGGGCGGGGAGCAACCACCTGGGCCCGGCGTCGAGCCGGTCGGGGAGGAGGAACTGGAGGATGATCGCAGCCGCCACCGTCACCAGCGGCGGCCACTGGGGCTCGACGCGGCCGGGCGGCGGGTAGCGCGAGGCCGGCGGCTCGGGGTCAGATCCGCTCACCGAGCCGAGACTACGGTCGGGGGCGGCGGCCGGCCGCCGCCCCACGCAGCGTCGATCGCTCAGGGGCGCCCGCGCAGGCGACGGTGGATGATCGCCGGGTCGTTGCGGTGGGGGTCCGGCTGGGCCTCGGGCGGGTCCATGTCCTCGTGGTGGAACCACGCCCCGGTCCGTCCGAGGCTCTCGGCGACCGAGAACGGCCAGGCGAGGCGGGTCATCGACACGCCGACTCCGATGACCGCGATCACGATGATGATGGGGAGGAATGCCTCAGTCATATACATACCTACACTGCCGTGACATTTGGTTGCGTCGCCTGTGAGGCGCCTCACAGTGGTCGCGGTCGTGCGGCGGGTCGCCCGGCCGTCGCGTCAGTGCCCGGTGAGCAGCCGGATGAGCAGCGGCGCGCCGTAGGTCTCCCAGGAGGCGGCGGCGACGAGGATCGGCACGGCGATCACCGTCGTCACGAGCGCGGCCGCCAGGAGCTGATCCCACTCGCCGCGGCGGCTGGCGAGCACCCACGCGGCGAGCGGAAGGAACAGCGCGAGCAGCTCCGGGGCGGCGTGGGGCAGCAGGGCGAGCAACAGCAGGGCGGGGCTCGTGTGCAGCTCGTGGGCGACCCCGGCGGCTGAGCTGCCGAGATCGACGACCTGGTTGGCGAGGGAGAACAGCGTGGCGAGGGCGACGAACCCGATGGCCAGCCGGCCCCCGTACTCGTGCACGACGCGCTCGAGACCACGGAGGCACTGCGCGGTCGCGGGGACGCTCGACCCGGCGATGAACCCGGCGACACAGGCGAAGACGTGGAGGGCGAGGACGAGCAGGTTGTGCCCGAGGATGGTGAGCACATACCCGGTTCCTCCGGTGCTCACCGGTGGGACCGACAGGTCGATCGCCCGGGTCCCCGGCGAGACCTCGGCGACGATCAGGGTTCCCACGAGCAGGAGGCCGGCGGCGAGGCTCGCCCCGGCACACCAGCGTCCGATCACCCGGCCCGGGGTGCGCGACCAGTCGCGCAGGGCGTCGCGAGTCGCGACGAGCCCGAGGGTGAAGGTGTCCGAAGCCTCTGAACGCACGGTGGTCCAAACGTATACTGGCCGAACCTAAGTCAGGAGCCACACGTGCAGGAGATGGTGATCTACGGCGTCAGTTTCGACATGGTCGGCAAGCAGCCGATCGTGCTGCTCAAGGCGGTCGATTCCAACAAGTTCCTGCCGATCTGGATCGGCCACCCGGAGGCGGCGGCAATCCTGATGAAACTGCAGGGGGCCTCGACCCCGCGCCCGATGACCCATGACCTGCTCGCAGAGGTACTCGGGGAGCTGGAGGTCGAGTGCACGCGCGTGTCGGTGACCGAGCTGCGCGAGAACACCTTCTACGCCTCCATCTCGCTGCGGACGGCCGGCCGCGACGTGGAGATCGACTCACGGCCCTCGGATGCCCTCGCGCTCGCGGTTCGCTCCGGTGCCCCGATCTTCGCCGCAGACGAGGTGATCGCCGAGTCGGCGATCGAGTTCGAACACGACGTCGAGGACACCGAGGAGGTCGTCGAGAAGTTCAAGGACTTCCTCGACAGCGTCAAGCCCGACGACTTCCTCGGGGAGTGAGTCCGGTGGCGCCGGCCCCCTCCCCCCGCCGGCCCGTCGACGCCAACCGCTCGCTGATGCCGGCCTGGCTGCCGGCCTTCAACCTCCGGGTCACCAACCGGGTGCAGGGGATCTACGCCCCCTACCTGCCGCCGCTCGCCGTCGTCGTCCACGTCGGACGCCGCAGCCGCCGCGTGTTCACCACGCCGGTGATCGCCCAGCTCTACGACGGCAAGGTCGCGATCCCGCTCCCGTACTCGGCGACTGCGCAGTGGGTCAAGAATCTGCAGGCGGCCGGGGGCGGGGAGATGATCCGGCGCGGCCGCCGGTTCGGGTTCGCCAACCCGCGGATCCTCACCGAGGCGACCGAGACCCTGCCGCCGATCGCCGTGCGGGCGCTCGCCCGGATGCCGGTGCTCGTCGCCGACCTCGCCTGAGCCGGTCACGCCGTCACCTGAGGCCCGTCCCGGCGGGTCCGGCTTCGCGTCAGGCGGGCGCCCACACCGCGGCGAGGATCGTTTCGACGAGCTCGTCAAAGCCGACCCCGGCCGCGTCCGCGGCGATCGGAAGCAGGCTCGTCTCCGTGAGGCCCGGGATCGGGTTGAGCTCGAGCACCGCCAGCTCCCCGGTTGCCTCCTCGAGCATCAGGTCGACGCGGCCGAAGCCCCCGCAGCCGAGTTCGCGGTACACCGCCAGGGCGATCTCCTGGGCCCGCTCGGCCAGCGCGTCGGGCAGCTCCGCCGGGCAGCAGAAGCGGGTACGGCCGATCTCGTACCGCGACTCGTAGTCATAGGCGGTCCCCGGCCGGTCCGGTCCGGCCTCCGGGAGCGCTTCGACGACCGGCAGCGCCTGACCGCCGTCGGCTCCGTCGATGATCCCGACGGCAAGGTCCCGCCCGGCGATGAACCGCTCGAGCAGGACGGTGCGGTCGTAGGAGAAGGCAGCGATCAGGGCGGTCGGCAGCTCGGCCGCGGAGTGCGCGAAGCGAATGCCGAGCGCGGACCCCTGGGCGGCCGGCTTGACGACGATCGGGAACCCGAGGTGGCGCTCGAGCGCGCCGAGGGCCTGACCGGCTCCGAGCGCCTGGAACGCCCCCTCGGTGAAGGCGAAGAACGCCGGCGTCGGGAGGCCGGCTCGGCGGAGCGCCCGCTTGGCCGCCACCTTGTCCCCGGCGACCGCGCACGCCGACGCGCGCGAGCCGGTGTAGGGGACGCCGAGGACGTCGAGCAGCTCCTGGACGGTCCCGTCCTCGCCGTCGCGGCCGTGCAGGACGATGAAGGCGAGATCCGGGGCGGATGCGGTCAGCTGCGTGACGAGATCGGCGCCGACGTCGATCGCGCTCACACGGTGGCCGAGGCGGCGCAGGGACTCCTCGACCCGGGCAGCGGACTTCAGCGACACCTGGCGCTCGAGTGAGCGTCCCCCCTTGAGGACGGCGACGTGGCTCACGCCCGTGTGCGCCGGAGCGAGACGACGGGGGCGAGGGCGGCCTCCGCCGGAGCACCTGGCGCTCCCGGGGAGGCGGCCGAGCCGGTCAGCCGGCCGCCGAGCGACCCCGCCGGGGCCGGAGCGCTCTGGGAGGCCGGCACCGCCGGGACGCCCGTGAGGGTGCCATACAGGGCGACCTGTTCACGGACGACCTCGCCGATCCGCCGGACCCCCTCGCGGATCTCCTCCTCGCCGACCCCGGAGAAGTTGAGTCGCAGCTCCGATCCGCCGCGGCCGTCGAGGTAGGCGGCGCGGCCGGGGACGAAGGCGACCCGCTCCTCGAGAGCACGGGCGAGCAGGTCGGTCGTGTCGATGTAGTCGGGCAGGGTCACCCAGATGAACAGGCCGCCCCGGGGGTGGGTCCACGCCGCCTCCCGGGGCAGGTGCTCGGCGAGCGCGTCGAGCATCACGTCGCGGCGCAGGCGGTAGATCCCGACGAGCGAGCGGACGTAGTCCTCCCATGGCCCGGAGTCGAAGTAGGCGGAGACGAAGTACTGGGAGATGCTCGAGGAGCACAGGTCCGAGGCCTGCTTGCCGATGTTGAGCTTCGCCATCACCGGGGCCGGGGCGACCGTCCAGCCGAGACGGACACCTGGCGAGAGGATCTTCGAGAACGTCGAGGCGTAGATGACGAAGTCGCGCTCGAGGCTGAACAGGGTCGGCAGCGCGTCTCCTTCGTAACGGAGCAGGCCGTAGGGGTTGTCCTCGAGGATGAGGATCTCCCGCTCGGCGGCGAGAGCGACGAGCGCGTGGCGGCGCTCGAGCGACAGGGTGACCCCGGCGGGATTATGGAAGTTCGGGATCGTGTAGATGAACTTCGGCCGGCGCCCGTGCGCGTCGAGGCGGTCGAGCGTCTCGGTGAGCAGATCGGTGCGCATCCCGTCCCGGTCGAGGGGGATCTGGATCACCTCGGCCTCATAGGAGCAGAACGTCGGGACCGCGCCCGGGTAGGTCGGCGCCTCGGCGATGACGATGTCCCCCGGGTCCAGCAGGGTCTTGCAGACGAGGTCGATCACCTGCTGGCCGCCGGTCGTGATGAGCACCTCGCCGGGGTCGACGATCGCCCCCTCCGCGGCCATCACCGCCGCGACGCAGCGCTTCACCGCCGCGAGCCCCTCCGTCGGCCCGTACTGGAGGGCCCGCGCACAGGACTGGGCGGCGACGGTTCCCATCAGGGAGGCGTAGGAGTCGGCCGGAAAGGTCGTCGTGTCGGGAAGGCCCCCGGCGAGGGAGATGACGTCGGCCCGTTCGGTGAGGGCCATCAGGTCGCGCATCGCCGAGGACCGCATCACCTTCGTCCGCTCGGCGAACAGGGCGCCGTAGCGCTCGAGTTCCCGGGCGGTCGAGCGGGGGCGCGACCGAAGCGGACCTCGGTTACCGTCCTCAGATATCGTCACCTCCCCGACGGTACAGGACCGTGCATCTGCTCTTCGACATCTTCTCCGGCATCGGGATCGCCGCCGCGGCGGGGATCCGCCCGTTCCTCCCCGGCCTCGTCGCCGGGCTGCTCGGTCTCGCCGACTTCGGAGTCCACTTCAACCACTCGAGCTTCGCGTTCGTCGGGAAGGCCCCGTTCCTGATCGTCGTCGCCCTCGCCGCGGTCGTCCTGATCGCGCTCGAGGCCTCGCGGCGCGGCGCCCTCCTCGACGAGGGGCGCGGGGTGTGGCTGAGCGGGCTGTTCGGGGCGGCGGTCGGCGCGATCGTGTTCGGTGGGCTGCTCGCCCACCAGCATGACGCGGTCTGGCCGGGCCTCGTCGGCGGCGTGCTGTGCGCTGGTGCCGGGGTGCTCGCCGCCCGCCCGTTCCTGCGTCGGCTGCGCGGGCGCCTCGACGCCGAGGCGGCCGCCCTCGGGGTGCCACTGATCGCCGAGGGGGCCGCGCTGCTTGCCGCGCTCCTCTCCGCCGTCGCCCCGCCGGCCGGGATCGTCGTGCTGCTCGGCCTCGCCGGGATCTGGTTCACCGGGCGGGGCCGCGAGGCCCAGAAGTACGCAGGCCTGCGCATCCTCAGATGAGCGGTTCCGGCCCTCTCGCATGAGCCGGCCCGTCGCAGGGGGCCTCAAGAAGCTCGTCCTCGTCGTCGTTGACGCGATGGTCCCGGCGATGCTCGAGGAGGCGATCGCCCAGGGGCAGGCTCCGGCGCTCGGGCGGATCCTCGCCGAGGGGACCTACATCCCCGAGTGCGTCGCTCCGTTCCCGTCGGTCACCCCCGTCTGCGCGGCGACGATCACGACCGGCGCCGGTCCGGCCGAGCACGGGATCCCGGCGATGAACTGGTTTCACCGGGGCGAGCACCGCTACGTCGAATA
This sequence comes from Conexibacter sp. DBS9H8, assembly GCF_023330685.1. Lineage (GTDB taxonomy): Bacteria > Actinomycetota > Thermoleophilia > Solirubrobacterales > Solirubrobacteraceae > Palsa-465. Next base: position 409,610 of record NZ_CP097128.1, on the reverse strand, counting down.
CGGCTCCTCCTTCACCGCCTCCCGGCGCCACGGCGTCCTGCGCTCGCTCACCGACACCGTCTACCGGATGAACGCCGAGCACCTCTCCCGGGAGGTGGCGACCGTGTTCGAGCGCCTCGACGACGCGGGCGTGCGGACGGCCGGCACGACCTACCTCATCTACCGGGGCCGGCACACCCACCAGGTCTCCGATGAGGGCGCCCTCGCCAAGATCGTCGGCTCGACCGTGTTCACCAAGCCGGTGCAGGGCCCGCGCGAGCTGTTCTACGCCGACCTGTACGCGAGCCGCCGGACGGGCTGTCGCAGCCAGCTCGGGATGCCGGGAATCCGTGACCAGCACACCGGCTGTGTCGGGGCCTACCTCGCCGCCCACGACCTGTACGACTTCCTCCTCTTCAGCCTGCCCGACAACGACGCGGTCTCCCACCGGGACGGTCCCGCCGCGCAGGTGAGCTCGATCGCCGCCGCCGACCGCCAGCTCCAGCGGCTGATGGACGCCGCCGGCGGGACGGACCGGTTCCTCGCCACCAACGCGGTGATCGTCTGCTCCGATCACGCCCAGACGGAGATCACGGCGAGCATCCCGATCCTCGAGGCGTTCGCCGGGTTCTCGGTCGCCACCCCACGACGGTTGCGCGACTCGGTGCTCGACACCGTCCGCGAGCCCGGCCTGCGCTGGGAGAGCGGGCCCCTGGCCACCCCCGGCGAGCTCGCGGTCTGTCCCTCGATGCGCTCGGCCCAGGTCTACGTCCTCGACGAGCCGCGGCGCGAGGAGCTGATCGCCGCGAGCGTGGAGACGCTCGCCGGCCTTGACGGGGTCGACCTGATCATGTGGCAGGAGGGTGAGGAGGCGGTCATCGCCGGCGCCGGCGAGGGCGGCGCGGGTGGGCGGCTCGCCTTCGCGCCCGGGAGCGGTGTCGTCGACCGCCACGGCCGCGGCTGGCGGGTGAGCGGCGACCTCGCCGTGCTCGGGGCCACCATCGACGCGGGCACGCTCGTGACGCCCGACTATCCCGACGCCCTCGGACGCGTCTGGTCGGCGCTGCACTGCGCCCACGCCGGAGACGTCCTCGCCTCCGCCGGCCCGGGCCGGGAGTTCGCCGACTGGGGTGGACAGGATCACATCGGCGGGGGCAGCCACGGCTCCCTGCACCGCTGCGACTCGTTCGCGACGCTCGCCTTCTGCGGCCTCGCCGGGCAGCCGCCGGCGGCTGGACGACCGTGGAGGCTTCAGGACATCACCGCGCTCGTGTGCGATCATTTCTCCTCACAGGACCGGCTCGGCGCGGATTAGTGCTGGGTTAGTGTGTGCGCTTCCTTATTTCAGGCTGAGATCCCGCAACTAGATTCCGTCCTGTGTCCGACGAAATGACCAGCACCCTCGACTTCCCCGCCGTCAGCGCCGTGCCGGCCGTCGAGGCGGCCGCCGAGGCGACGATCTCCCGCGTCGACCTGATCGTCGATGCGCTCCGGCATCCGAACAACCACCGCCAGGCGTTCCGGTTCCTCTGCGTCGGCGGCTCCGGCTACGTCGTCAACAACATCGCCTTCGCCCTCCTCCTGCACGTGCTCGGGATCGAGCACACCGTCGCCTTCTGGATCGCCTCCCTGTTCGGCACGGCGAACAACTTCTGGTGGAACCGCAACTGGACCTTCGACGCCAAGCACCACCACATCGGCAAGCAGGGGGTCCGCTTCCTGCTCGTGTCGCTGCTCGTCGCCGGACTCGCCTACTGCATCTACCTCGGCCTCGTCGCGAGCACCGGGCTGGACAAGGTTCCGGCCAACGCGCTCGCCTACGTGATCGCGACGCCGTTCTCGTTCGTCGCCCAGAAGCTGTGGAGCTTCAAGGCCTGAACCGGCCGCTCCCCGCGCGGACCGGTCATCTCAGGCGGCCCGCGCGCCGCCCGCGCGTCCTCGCCCTCCTGCTCGGGGGCGTCCTCGTCCTCGTCCTCGCGCTCGCGCTGCCGGCCGGGGCGTCGGCGTGGGCGCCGCCGGGGGAGACCCCCCAGTCAGCCCCGCCGGGCACGCCGACACTCGTCGCCTCGATGTCCGTCCCGCCCCCGGGCTACCGGCTCACCGGGAACCAGGTGCTCGCGATCGCCCGGGCGAACCCGTACGTCCACTCGCAGCTGGCGAAGATGCCCAAGACCCTCGTCCCCTACGTCTACACCCGCGGGGGTGGGGTCTGGCAGGTGAGCTGGTTCACCTCCCCGAAGATCCGCTCCCACCCCCAGTGGGAGGAGATCCAGGTCTACGTCGTCGACGCGACGGGTCAGGTCTCCCAGGCCTGGACGGGCTACCAGGTCGCCTGGACGATGGCCCGCGGCTACCCGGGCGCGTTCGGTCGCGTCGTCAACCATCCGTGGATCTGGCTGCCGATCTGCCTGTTCTTCGTCCTTCCGTTCATCCCGTGGCGGCGGCGGCCGACCCTGTGGCACCTCGACCTCCTCGTCCTGCTCGGCTTCTCGATCTCCCTCGCCTTCTTCAACCACGCCGACCTCGGGCTGTCGGTCCCGACCGTCTACCCGTTCATGGCGTACCTGATGGTCCGCCTCGGGCTGCTCGGGTTCGGCATCGGGCGGCCCCGCGAGCCGCTCCGGGTGCTCATCCCGACCCCGTGGCTGGCGGTGCTGATCGTCTTCCTCGTCGGTTTCCGGGTCGGGCTCAACGTCACCGACTCGAACGTGATCGACGTCGGCTATGCGGGGACGATCGGCGGCTACAAGCTCCTGCACGGCCAGAAGCTCTACGGCGATCCGAGCAGCGCGACCTGTGGCGCGGTGACCGTCGCGACGAACGACTGCTGGCCCAACAGCAACGGGGCGGGCGACACCTACGGTCCGGTCAACTACCTCAGCTACGTGCCGGCGGTCGCCGCGCTCGGCTGGAGCGGCGTGTGGGACGGTCTGCCGGCCTCCCACGCGGCGGCGATCGCCTTTGACCTGTTGACGATGGTCGGCCTGTTCCTGCTCGGCCGCCGCGTTCGCGGGCCGGGCTTCGGGGTGGTGCTCGCCTACCTGTGGGCGGCCTACCCGTTCACGCTGTACGTCCTCTCCTCCAACTCCAACGACTCGCTCGTCGCGCTGGGGATCGTCGCCACCCTGCTCGTGGTCACCTCCGCGCCGGCGCGCGGGATCATGCTCGCCCTCGCCGGGCTGACGAAGTTCGCCCCGCTCGTGCTCGGGCCGCTGATGCTCCGCGGCACCGGGGAGTGGGGCAGCTGGCGGGGCCGGGCCGGTCTGCGCCGCGGCGCGCTCTACCTCGCCGGCTTTGTCATCACCCTCGCGGTGGCGATGGCCCCGGTCCTGCTCAACCACGACCTCAGCTACTTCTGGACCGACACGATCACCTACCAGACGTCCCGCCCGGCACCGTTCTCGGTGTGGGGCCTGTGGGGCGACACCTTCGGCGGGGTCACCTCGAAGCTGATCGTCGAGCAGCGGATCTGGCAGGGCCTCACCGTGCTCGCCGCCTTCCTCGTGATGGTGTTCCCGCGCGGGCGACGCAGCCTCGTGCAGGTCGCCGCCCTCGGCGGCGCGCTGATGATCGCCGTCGAGTGCAGCCTCACCTACTGGTTCTACCTGTACATCGTCTGGTTCTTCCCGCTCGTCATCGTCGCCCTCGTGCTCGTCCACCCGACGATCGAGAGCGTGATCGGCTCCGAGCGCGTCAGCGGCCGGTCACCGAGGCGGGCGCGGGCTCCAGCACCGGTGTGATCGCGGCCGCCCGGTGGGGCTCAGACCCCGTCTCGATCACCACGCCGTTGAGCCACGGATCGACCTCTGAGGTGACAAAGCGCGCGGGCATCCGCGTCTGCATCGACTGGATCGCGAGCTCCTTGACGACCCCGAGAACGCCGCCGCGCGGGCCGGTCATGCCGACGTCGGTGATGTAGGCGGTGCCGCCGGGCAGGACCCGGAAGTCGTTGGTCGGCACGTGGGTGTGGGTGCCGACGACGGCGGTGACCCGGCCGTCGAGATGCCAGCCGAGGCCGATCTTCTCCGACGTCGCCTCTCCGTGCACGTCGACGAGGATGTGGTCGGTCTTCTCCCGCATGGCATAGAGCGCCGCGTCGGCCTCCGCGAACATCGGCAGCGCGAGGTCCATGTACAGGTTCGTCGAGATGTTGAGCACCCCGAGGCGGACCCCGTCCCGCTCGACGACGGTGAACCCGTGCCCGGGCTGGCTGCGCAGGAAGTTGACCGGGCGCAGGATCCGCGGCTCCTCATCGAGGTAGGGGTAGATCTCACGCTGGTGGTAGGTGTGGTTGCCGAGGGTGATCACGTCGACTCCGGCGGCGAGGAACTCCCGTGCGATCTTCGGCGTGATCCCGACCCCGCCGGCGCTGTTCTCGCCGTTGACGACGGTGAAGGTGATGCCGTGGCGCTCGCGCAGTGCGGGCAGGAGCGCGTGCAGCGTCCGGCGTCCGATCCCGCCGACGACGTCACCGATGAAGAGAATTCGCAGACCGGGAAGGCATTCGCTGGCCACGCGGGGATACTTCCAGGTTCGTGGCGACAAGGCTTCCCGACCCCTCTCTCACCGGCCCGCCTGCCGGGCGAGCCGGTGAACCGGCCGCGCCGGAGCGCGATTCGGCGGACCCGACCGCCGCCGTGGGCGACCCGGTCGCGGCCGCGGACGATCCGGCCGGGCTCGTGCCCCATCCCGCGCCGGGGGTCGAGCGGGTCATCGTCCCCCGCTGGATCCAGGCGGTGCTGCTGCCCCTCGCGCTGCTCGGGCTCTACGCGCTCGCCCGGGCCTCCGGGCCGGTCGTGCCGATCATCGTCATCGCGGCGGTGATCGCGCTCATCCTCAACCCGCTCGTGAAACGGTTCTCCCGGCGGATGCCGCGCGGCCTCGCGATCGCCGCCGCCTACCTGAGCGTGCTCGTGCTGTTCGCCGTCATCGCGGTGATCATCTTCAACCCGGTGGCCGGGGAGATCAACCACTTCGCCAACAACGTCCCCGCCCTCACCAAGAAGGCGAACCGCGAACTCAACGCGATCCAGACCTGGCTCGACCACCGCGGGATCAAGGTGCACCTGCGTCGCCAGGGCCAGACCGCCCTCGACACCCTGCAGAAACAGGTGCTCAAGCAGTCCAACTCGATCGTCTCCTTTTCCAAATCCGTTCTCACCACCCTTTTCACGCTGTCGATCGACGGGCTGCTCACCCTCGTCCTGTCGATCTACCTGCTTGTCTACGCCCGCCCGATCGGGGAGCTCGTGCGCCGGGTGATGCCCCCCGGCAGCGGCACGGCCGCCGACGACTTCCCGCTGCTCGTCCAGCGGGCGCTCACCGGCTACGTCCGCGGCCAGCTCCTGTTCACGCTGATCATGGGAGCCTCCGTCGCGGCGGTGATGTGGTTGTTCGGCACGCTCGGCATCTTCCCCGACGGTGCCCGCTTTGCCCTCTTCTTCGGCGCCTTCTACGGGCTGATGGAGTTCGTCCCCTACGTCGGGCCGATCATCGGGGCGATCCCGCCGCTCGCGGTCGCCCTGTTCAGCGACCCGCTGTCGGCCCTCTGGGTGCTGATCGTCTTCATCGTCCTCCAGCAGCTCGAGGGGCACCTCGTCGCCCCCCAGGTGTTCCGGATCTCCCTGCGGATCAACCCGATCCTCGTCATCGTCGCCCTGCTCGTCGGTGACCAGCTGTGGGGGATCGCCGGAGCGCTCGTCGCCCTCCCGGTTGCGACGGTGATCCGCCAGACCGCGCTGTACCTACGTGACCACCTCGCCCTCGAGCCCTGGGCCCGACTCCCCCCGGCGCCGCCGCGCTGATGCCCGTCATCACCGCCATCGACCTCGTCTACGACTACGGCGCGCGCCGGGCGGTGGACGGCGTCTCCCTCGCCCTCGAGCGGGGCGAGCTCGTCGCGCTGATCGGCCCCAACGGCGCGGGTAAGACGACGTTGTTGTCGATGCTCGCCGGCGTGCTGGCGCCGACCACCGGTGCGGCGGTGACGCACGGGCGGGTCGGCTGGGTCCCCCAAATCGGGGCGGTCTACAGCCGCCTGTCGGTCGCCGAGAACCTCCGCTTCTTCGCTCGGCTCGAGGCGGTGCCCGACGCGGAGGCGGCCGTCGCCGCGATGATCGAGCAGATGGAGCTCGGCGAGCGCCGCGCCGAGCCGGTCGGGCGACTCTCAGGTGGCAACCGCCAGCGGGTCAACGTCGGCATCGGGCTGCTCGGTGCTCCGGCGGCGCTTCTCCTCGACGAGCCGACGGCCGCGCTTGACCCGCTTCAGCGCGAGCGCCTGTGGGGCTTCATCCACCGGTTCGTCGCGACGGGGACGGCGGTGCTGTTCTCCACCCACGACATGGAGGAGGCCGGCCAGCGCCCCGACCGGGTGCTCGAGATGGTCGACGGGCGGCTGGTATGAGGTCGCGCGGTCGTGTGCTCGGCTGGGTGATGATCAAGGATCTTGCGATCCTGCGCCGTTCCCCGCTGCTGGTGGGGATCCTCGTCCTCTACCCGGTCGCGCTCGCACTGATCATCGGCCTCGCCCTCGGCGCCCCCACCCCCCGGGCCCGGGTCGCCGTCTACACCGGCGTCCCGGCCGGCCACGGCCGGGTGCAGCTCGGCGGCACCGCAATCGACATCGGCGCCTACACCCGTGAGTTGTCCGGCTCGATCACACCCGTCCGGGTCCCGTCCGTCGCCGCGGCGACCGCTGATGTCCGCAACGGAGTGACGGAGGCGGCGATCATCGTGCCGGCCGACATCGTCGCCCAGGTCGAGAGCCTCGTCCGCAACGGGGTCGGCACCCCGACGGTCCGGCTGATCCTCGACAACGCCAACCCGATCGAGCGGGATCTCGTCAGCGCCCAGATCCAGACCCGGATCGATCAGGTGCAGGCGGCGATCGCCAAGGCGCTGCTCGCCACAGCCCTCACCGACCTGCACACCGTCGTCGCGGGCGGCCAGCTCAGCTTCGCCGGCGCGAACGTCGATCTGCTCGGCCTCTCGCGGGCGCGCAGGATCGTCGCCGGAGCGATTCCGCAGTTGAGCCGGACCGCGCTTGGCGGGCGCCTCGGGCCGCCGCTGCGCCGGGTCGTCAGCTTCGCCGACATCGCGATCGAGGGGCTGAGCTTCGCCTCCCCCGTGCTCGGACAGCTGCAGAACCCGCTCACGGTGGCGCGCACCTCGCTGACGGCGGTCCGCACCCCGACGGCCGCCTACGCGGTCGCGATCGCCGTCACCGTCTCCGAACTGTTCCTCGCGATGCTCCTCGCCGCCTCCCTGCTTGCGCTCGAGCGCAGCGAGCAGGTGTACGCGCGGCTCGTCCGCGGGCCGGCCGGACCTGTCCTGCTGCTGGTGGCCAAGCTGCTGCTCGCCGCCGCCGCCGCCGCCGCCGTGACGTTCGTGATGAGCGCGGTGGTGTCGGTGTTCGTGCCCCTCAGCTGGGGCCGCGTCGAGCTGTGGGTGCTCGTCCTGCTCGTCGCCGGGCTCGCCTTCGCGGCCCTCGGCGTCGCCCTCGGCGCCGTCGCCCGGGAGGTGGCTGCCGCCTCCCTACTGGCGATCCTCGTCGGCCTGCCCGTCGCCTTCCTCGCTCTCATCCCGCCGAGTGCGATCTCCACCGGGCTCGGGAACGCCGTCGCCGTCATCTCGTTCCTGTTCCCGTTCAAGGCCGCGCTCGGCGCGACCGCGGCCGCGCTCACCGGCGGCGGGAGCGGCCTCGCCCTCACCCTCGTCCACCTGCTCGGTCTCGCGCTCGCCTTCGGTGGGCTCGCCCGGGTCGCGCTGCGCCGTTTCGCCGCGGCCGCCTGAGGGCGGCGGCGGATCGGTCAGCGGGACGGCCGGCGCCCGAGCCCGGTGAGGCGGCGGAACCGCACGGCGAGGATCACCGTGAGGATGAGCAGCAGGATCGCCGGGCTGTCCCCGATCGCTCCGAGGATCGCGAGCACGGTCGTGACGATGAATCCGGTTCCGGTGATCGCCCCGAGCTGCAGGGTCCGGAACGCCTTGGCCTCCCGTACGTGGCGGGGTGTGCGTCGCTGCAGGTCGTTGGGCATCCCTGGAGCCTACCGGCGCGGAGGTCGCCGAACCGCCGGCGTCTCTACCATCAACGGTGATGGGCTTTCCTCAGACCCGGATGCGTCGGCTGCGGGCGACCCCCGCCCTCCGGGCGCTCGTCGCCGAAACCCGGGTGCAGCCCGGCGACCTGATCGCCCCGCTGTTCATCTCCGAGGTTCTCTCGGGCGCCGGGGCGGTCATCCGCGAGCCGATCGCGACGATGCCGGGGATCGACCGGCTGTCCGTGGAGGCCGCGGTGGAGGAGGCGGCGGAGATCGCCCGCCTCGGCATCGGCGCGGTGCTCCTGTTCGGCATCCCCGCCGAGAAGGACCCCGAGGGCAGTGGCGCCTATGACCCCGACGGGATCGTCCAGGTCGCCACCCGCGCGATCAAGGCGACCCTGCCGGATCTCACCGTCGTCTGTGACCTGTGTCTGTGCGAGTACACCGACCACGGCCACTGCGGGGTGCTGCGCCGGGGTGGGGACGCCACCGTCACCGTCGACAACGACGCGACGCTCGAGCTGCTCGCCCGGGCGGCGATCGCCCAGGCCGCCGCCGGGGTCGACATCGTCGCCCCGTCGGACATGATGGACGGGCGGGTCGGTCACCTCCGTCGCGCCCTCGACGAGGAGGGTTTCTCGGCCACCCCGATCATGGCGTACTCCTCCAAGTTCGCCTCGGCCTTCTACGGACCGTTCCGGGAGGCGGCCGGTTCGGCGCCGAGCGTCGGGGACCGCCGCGGCTACCAGCTCGACCCCGCCAACGGTGCCGAGGCGCTGCGCGAGTCCGAACTGGACATGGCCGAGGGGGCGGACCTGCTGATGGTCAAGCCGGCGCTCGCCTACCTCGACGTGATCAGCGCGGTGAAGGCGCGAACCGGGATGCCGCTGGTGGCCTACAGCGTCGGCGGCGAGTACGCGATGCTCAAGGCCGCCGCCGCGGCCGGGTTCCTGGACGAGCGCGCCGCGGTGCTCGAGACGCTCACCGCGATCCGGCGTGCCGGTGCGGACATCATCATCACCTACTACGCGAAGGAAGCGGCGAGATGGCTGTAGACGACGGAATCAGAACCCCGACCGGCGATTCGTCCAATTTCGCCCCGAAGCTGCGCGAGCGCAGCGGAGGAGCCGCCGTCCCCCTCGACGACACGGACCGGCGCCTGCTCAACCTGATGCAGGGGAAGTTCCCGATCGCCGCGCGCCCCTACCAGCACGTCGCGACCCTCGCCGAGATCTCAGAGGCGGAGGTCCTCAGCCGGGTCAGCCGGCTGCTCGATGAGCGGATCATCCGTCAGGTCACCCCGATCTTCGACACGCGCGCGCTCGGGTTCTCCTCGATGCTCGTGGCGGCCAAGGTCGAGCCCGAGAACCCGTGGCGGGCGGCGAACATCATCAACGCCCACCCTGGCGTCTCCCACAACTACCTGCGCAACCACGAGTTCAACATCTGGTTCACGATCGCGACCGAGCCGGACTCCCCGCTCGGTCTCGAGGGCACCCTCGAGCGGCTTGGGGAGCTCGCCGGAGCCGAATCGATCCGGCAGCTGCCGACCCTGAAGCTGTTCAAGATCCGGATGGACCTGGAGATGGAGGCGAGCACGGCGACGCTTGCCGCTCCGGTCGGTGAGGCGGTCGCCCCCGCCGACGTCGACCCCCAACCCTACGACGAGTTCGACCGAGCGGTGATCCGGGCCACCCAGGGGGACCTGCCGGTCATCTCCGAGCCCTACGGGCCCGCCGCGGCCGCGCTCGGCATCAGCCAGGAGGCGTTGCTGACCCACCTCGAGGGGATGGTGCAGCGCCGCCTGCTGCGCCGGGTCGCGGCGATCCTCTTCCACCGCCGCGCCGGGTTCTCCGCCAACGGCATGGGCGTCTGGAAGGTGCCGGCTGACCGCACCCTCGAGCTCGGCCTGCAGATGGCCTCCTTCCGCGGGATCAGCCACTGCTATGAGCGGCCGACCTACGCCGACTGGCCCTACAGCGTCTTCACGATGGCTCACGGACGTTCCAAGGAGGAGTGCGACGCGATCCTCGACTCGATCGCGGAGGCGACCGGCATCACCGAGCGGGCGACGCTGTACTCCTCCACCGAGTTCAAGAAGATCCGCCTGCAGTACTTCACCGACGAGTTCCGGGCGTGGGAACGGACCCACGCCGGCGTGTGAGCCGCTCTCGGCTCCGCCCCGCGGCAGATGGGGGTGCCCGTGAGCGCCTCTGCTGAGTGGCAGGCGCGGGCGCTTGCGGTCCTGCCCGGCGGGGTCAACTCGCCCGTGCGGGCGATGCGCTCGATCGGCCGCGACCCGGTGTTCATCGCCTCCGCGGAGGGGTCCCACATCCGGGACGTCGACGGCAACGAGTACATCGACTGGGTGTGCTCGTGGGGGCCGCTGATCCTCGGCCACGCCGACCCGGAGCTCGTCGCCGCCGTCAGCGAGGCGGCCCGGCGCGGGACGAGCTACGGCGCGCCGACCCCCGGGGAGGTGCTGCTCGCCGAGGCGATCGTCGCGGCGATGCCCGGCGTCGAGATGGTCCGGATGACGTCATCGGGCACCGAAGCGGCGATGTCGGCGATCCGCCTCGCCCGCGCGGTCACCGGTCGCGAGACGCTGCTGAAGTTCGCCGGCTGCTACCACGGACACGTCGACGGCCTCCTCGCCGACGCCGGCTCGGGCCTTGCCACGCAGGGGATTCCCGCCAGCCCGGGTGTCCCGGCCGGCGTCGCGGCGGCGACGATCACGATCCCCTTCAACGACCCCGCGGCGCTGACCCAGGCGCTCGCCCGTCACCGCTTTGCCGCCGTGCTCGTCGAGCCGATCCCGGCGAACATGGGGCTCGTCCCGGCCGCCCCCGGGTTCCTCGAGTTACTCGCTGACGGGATCCGCGCCAACGGCGGGCTGCTCGTCTTCGACGAGGTGATCTCCGGCTTCCGCGTCGCCCGCGGCGGGGCCCAGGCCCGGCTCGGGATCACGCCCGACCTGACGATCATGGGCAAGGTGATCGGCGGCGGACTGCCCGCCGCCGCCTACGGGGGCTCGCGCGAGCACATGGAACGGATCGCTCCGGCCGGGGACGTGTACCAGGCCGGGACGCTGTCGGGAAACCCGCTCGCGGTCGCCGCAGGCCTCGCGACGCTGGCGCGTCTGGACCGGGCCGCCTATGACCGGCTCGCCGCGCTCACCGACCGCCTCGCGGCCGGGCTCCGGGAGGTGGCGGCCCAGGTGGGCCGCCACCCGCTCAGCGTTCGCGCCGTCCCCGGCCTGCTCACCCCGTTCTTCCGGGCCGATGCGCCCGAGGACTACGCTCAGGCGCGCGAGTCCAACCTCGAGACCTACGGCGCCTTCTGCCGGGAACTGCTCGCCCGCGGGGTCTACCCGCCCCCGTCCCAGTTCGAGGCGTGGTTCCCGTCCCTGGCCCACACCGACGCCGATGTCGATGCGACGATCGCCGCGGCGGGCGCCGCCCTGGCGGCGATCTGATGGGCCCCGCCGGGGATCGGGCCGCCTATGAGGCGCTGCTCGCCGACATCAGCGCGGGTGTGCGCCTCCACTACGAGAGCGACGGCTCGGCCGACCCCGACCTCGACCTCCTGCGCGGTGACGAGCGCTACGCCGCCGGACTCGGCGCGCTCGCCCAGCTCGGGGATCTGCGGGCGACGGTGATCCTCGGGGACGCGATCTCGACGGTCGCCAGCGCCTACGCGCGCGGTGACCGCGAGCACGCGAAATCCGCATGGGAGCAGGCACTCCATACCGTCCGGGGCGGACGGTATTGGACCGGCACGCACCCGCCGGACGATTCTCGGTAGGCTTTGCGCGGCAACGGACGCCGACCGTCCCCGGAGCAGGATTTGAGATGCCAGCAGATCGTCACGCACAGTCCTCCAAATACACCGAAGAACGCGGGATGCCGGGCGCCTTTGAGGGCGAGACCGTCAACCGCCGCCGCTTCATGAACCTCACCGCCCAGGGGGCGGGTGGAATCGCCGTCGCCGCCTTCGCGCTGCCCGCACTGGGCTTCGCCCTCGGCCCGGTGTTCAAGACCCTCCCGCTGGGTTGGCAGATCGTCGGCACCCCCGCCGACTTCACCGAGACCAACTACGTCACCAAGGTCATCGACATCGTCGAGGGCATCGGGGACGCGGGTAAGTCGATCGCCTACGTTCGCAAGCGGGACCCGCAGATCGACACCGAGCCGCACACGAAGTACAACAACTACATCGCGCTCTCGAGCCGGTGCATGCACCTCGGTTGCCCGGTCCGCTACGTCCAGGCCGCAGAGCGGTTCATCTGCCCCTGCCACGGCGGGGTCTACAACTTCCGCGGCCAGGTCGCCGGGGGTCCTCCGGTCCGCCCGCTCGACCGCTTCTACACCTACGAGCACAACGGCTACGTCTACCTCGGTCCCCGCTACAGCGTCAACGACCAGCTGAAGATCTTCTCCCCGCGTGACCCAGGCGAGCCGCTCAACGGCATCGGCCAGTACCTGTACCCGCCGCGGATGAGCACGGCCGTCCTCCCCCCCGTCACCAATCTTCCCGCTCCACCTCCGATCCCCGGGACCTGATCCATGGCCTCAGTACCCAAGACACCGCTCGTTCCCGAGCCGCTGCAGCCGACCGAGCCGGACGGCAGCCCGATGCACCCGGCGGACGCCCTCGCCGAGGGTGGGCTGACGGTCGTCGACTGGCTGGACGAGCGCACCCAGATCTCCCCCGGTCTGCGCTGGATGATGTACCGGAAGGTGCCCAAGGGGATCAACTGGGCCTACACCCTCGGTTCCGCGACGCTGTTCGCCTTCCTCAACCAGGCGGTGACCGGCGTGTTCCTGGCGATGTACTACCAGCCGAACGTCAACGGCGGCGCGTACGAGTCGATCCGCAACATCAACGACAACGTCTTCCTCGGCCAGTTCGTCCACGGCATGCACAAGTGGGGCGCGTCGGTGATGATCGTCCTCATCTTCCTGCACATGGGCCGCGTGTTCTTCTTCGGCGCCTACAAGTATCCGCGAGAGCTCACGTGGATCATCGGCGTCGTTCTGCTCATCCTCACCCTCGCGATGGGCTTCACCGGCTACCTGCTGCCCTTTGACAACCGCAGCTACTGGGCGACGATCGTCGGCGTCAACATCAACAACACGGCGCCGTTCCTCGGGCCATACATCGGGGACTTCCTCCGGGCCGGTCCCGAGTTCGGGGCGACGACGCTCAGTCGCTTCTACGCGATCCACATGATGCTGATCCCCGGGATCATGGCGGCCCTGATCGGCTTCCACCTGTACCTGGTGGCCAAGCTCGGGATCTCCGCCCCCCCGTGGCTCAAGGCGCAGGAACCCGAGGCCGCGATCACCACCGTGGAGGTCTGAGGACATGAACCAGTCCGAGAAGGAGCAGTACCTCCGCGAGTACTCGATCCTCAAGAACGAGGGAAAGCCGTTCTTCCCCTACGCCGTGGCCAAGGACTCGATCATGGCGGTCATCGTCATGCTCGTGATCATGTTCCTGTCCATGGAGTTCGGGGCGGAACTCGGTCCCAAGGCCAACCCGACGACGACGACGTACGTCCCGCGGCCGGACTGGTATTTCTTCTTCCTGTTCGAGGTCTTCCGGGTGATGAAGGAGGTGCCGAAGTACACGCCGTTCGCGGCGATCGGCATCCCGACGCTGTGTATGCTCGGCCTGTTCCTGCTGCCGATCTACGATCGCAGCCCCGAGCGGCTCATCACCAAGCGGCCGCTCGCCCTCGCCGCCGGCCTGATGACGATCGTGACGATCGCCTTCCTCACCGTCGAGGGGTCGAGCACCGGGTCCCCGAATGAGGTGCAGGTGACCCCGCCCTCCGGGCTCACCGCCTCCGAGCGCACCGCGTTCTACGCCGGTGAGATCGTCGTCGGTGAGTCCGGCTGCCTCGGCTGTCACCTGATCGGTGACTACGGCAACAACGGGCCCGGTCCGCCGCTCACCCACATCGCCAAGATCCTCGAGCCCGGCGGGATCGCTGCGACGTTGCGCAATCCGACCGCGCCGATGCCGTCCTTTGCCGGCCTCGCCCAGCAGTCCCCGAAGAAGTTCAAGTACCTCGTCGAGTTCCTGTCGCTGCTGCACTAGCGGCGACGACAGGTTCCTTTCCTGATGGCTGCCCCGGGCACACTCGAGGAGCCGCAGGTCCAGGCGATGTTCGACCGCATCGCCGGGGTCTACGACACTCTCAACTCGGTGATGACCGCGGGCCTGCACCACCGCTGGCGGACGCGTGCGGTTGAGCTGTCCGGGGTGCGGGAGGGTGACCGCGTCCTTGACGTCGCCACCGGGACGGGTGATCTCGCGCTCGCGCTGGCGCGCGTGGTCGGACCCGCGGGCGTCGTCGTCGGCGTCGACTTCTCTCCGGGCATGCTCTCCCTCGCTGAGGCCAAGGACGCCACCGGTGCGGTGACCTGGCTGCAGGGCAACGCGCTCGAGCTCGAGTTCGCCGATGACGGGTTCGCTGCGGCGACCGTCGGCTTTGGGGCGCGGAACTTCTCCGACCTCGACCGCGGACTGAGTGAGATGGTCCGGGTCGTCCGGCCCGGCGGCCGGGTCGTCGTGCTCGAGATCACCACCCCGCAGAAGCCGCCGCTGTCGACCTTCTTTGCGCTCTGGTTCGACCGGCTCGTCCCGATCCTCGGGCGGGTGCTCGGAGATGCCTCGGGCGCGTATTCGTACCTCCCCTCCTCAGTGCGCCGCTTCCCGGGCCCGGGCGTGCTCGCACAGCGGATGGTGACGGCCGGGCTCGTCGACGTCCGCTACATCCTCACCGCCGGCGGGATCATCGCCCTGCACGTGGGGACCGTGCCCGGATGAGCGCCGACCCCGCCGTGGTGGTCGGCCGGGTGACCGAAAGCGGGGGGGATGGGGCCGCCTCGGTCCTCGCCGCGGCTGAGACGCGGATGCTCGCGCTCACCGCCCAGTTCGGCCCAACGCTCGGCCGCCACGGGGCCGAGACGATCCGGGCGGGCGGCAAGCGCCTGCGCCCGCTGCTCGTCTGCCTCGCCAGCGGGGTCCCAGTCCGGGAGTCCGACGCCCTCGTCCGGGCCGCCTGCGCGGTCGAGCTGATCCACTCGGCCACCCTCGTCCACGATGACGTGCTCGACGGGGCCGATCTCCGCCGCGGGCGGCCGACCGTCGTCTCCAGTGGCGGCCGGCTCGCGGCGACCGCGACCGGTGACCTGCTGTTCTCCCGTGCCTTTGCCGACCTCGCCGCCGGCGGATCGGTCGCCGCTGTCCGCAGCCTCGCCGACGCCGCCCGTGCCCTCGCCGCCGGCGAGTTGCTCCAGCGCGCCGACGCCTGGGACCTGACCGTCACGGTCGAGCGCTACCTCGAGCGCTGCCGGCTCAAGACCGCCAAGCTGTTCCGGGCCGCCTGTGAGCTCGGCGGCCTTGCCGTCGACGCCCGCGCGGACCGGATCGCCGCGCTCGGGCTGTTCGGGGAGTCGATCGGTCTCGCGTTCCAGCTCTTTGACGACGTGCTCGACGTCACCGGCCCCCCCGAGCGCACCGGCAAGCCCCGTGGCGCCGATCTCCTTGACGGGACCGTGACGCTGCCGCTGATCCTCGCCCGGGAGCGGGCGGGGGGCCTGGGTGAGCTCGATCTTCGCGGCGTCAGCACCGCGGAGGCGGCCGCGCGGGTGTGTGACGAGATCATCGCCACCGGTGTTCTCGACGCGGTCCGCACTGACGCGCTTGGGCTCGTCCGCACCGCCAAGGCGCAGCTGCCCGTCCTGCCGCGAGCGCAACGGGACGCGCTCGAGCTCGTCGCCGATCAGGTCGTCGAGCGCTACCGCTGAGGCGACGGCCGGCCGGCGCTTTCGGCTCAGGGTACGCCGCGTCACGGCGGCGTACCGTCCGGAACGGCTGATCAGCTCAGAAGTCTTCCGGGAGGATCACGTCGTGGCGCAGCGCGGCGACGAAGCTGTCCATCTCAGCGACCATGTTGGCGTGGGTGAGGCGGCGAAGGTCGTCGATCATCTCCTCGAGCCCGCTGTCGAGGCGGGCCTCGAGCTGCTCGACCGCCTCGGCAGGGTACGTCGCCGTCTCTGACCAGCCGCAGTTGGGACAGCCGAGCGTCATCCGCCAGCCGTGGTCGGCCGCCTCCGACCAGTCCGAGGGCTGTATGAGCTCGCAGGCACAGTCGGGGCAGACGTGAAGGGGGCGAACGCTCTGGTCGGTCTCCTGCTCAAAGCGGACGACCTCAATCGATCGTCCCGACGGCAGGAGGATGCGGCGGACGGCGTGACGGTGGGGGCGGGGGTGCGGGCGGGCCATGATGCTCTGCCCGAGGTATCGGCGTGGTGGCCGTCCGGCTTGAGCGCGCGGCCGGCGGGCCCGACGGGTTAGACTGGGCTGTCCTGGAAACCGCGAAGGAAAGCCGCAATGTTCCGTAGCCCGTTTGCCGACGGCATCATCATCTTGCTGATCATCCTGCTGTTCGTCGGGCCCAAGCGCCTGCCGATGCTGAGCCGGTCGATCGGAGAGAGCATCAAGGAGTTCAAGGGCGGGATCGCCGACGGCTCCGCCGACAAAACCCTTGACGCACCGTCGTCCCAGTCCGCTGAGACGACCGAGAAGCGCGAAACCGTCTCATAGGCCGCACGGCGGGGCGACCCTCCCATGAAGCTTCGCCCGATCAGCCATGAGGAGCGGCTCAGCGTCGTCGACCACCTCGACGAGCTTCGCAACCGCCTGATCGTCTGCGGCATCGCGGTCGTCATCGCGTTCTTTCTCTGCTTCTGGCAGAACAATGCGCTGCTGAACCTGCTCAACAACGCGCTGCCCCACGACGCCAACAGCGCGCTGACGAACACGGACAAGCAGAACCGGGTGGAGGAGAACCTCTTCTCGCGGATCGGCGCCGACGCCCAGTTGCTCAGCCGCGGCCTGACGGCCAGCCGTGGGGTCAGTCCGCTGGCGGTCGCCGGCGCCCAGGCCCTCGCCCATGATGCGACTCAAGCGGGGCGTCAGCTGCCGAAGGTGATCGCCTCGGAGAAGAGCAAGCCGCTGACGATCGGGGTCGGGGAGACCTTCACGTCCACCCTGACGGTCGCGGCCTACTTCGCTCTCCTCATCACTCTCCCGCTGATCCTCTACCAGATCTACGCCTTCGTCCTGCCGGCGCTGAAGCCTGAGGAGCGCCGGGCGGCGCTGCCGGCGATGATTGCCGCGCCCGTCCTGTTCACCATGGGCGTCGTCTTCACCTACTTCGAGGTGCTGCCGCCGGCGATCCACTTCCTCCAGGGCTACAACGCCAACCAGTTCTACGTTCTCGTCCAGGCCGGCAGCTACTACAAGTTCGAGGTGCTGCTGATGCTCGGCATCGGCCTCGCCTTCCAGGTGCCCCTGCTCCTGCTCGCCCTGCAGAAGCTCGGCGTCATCACCGCCTCCTCCCTCACCGGCAACTGGCGGTACGCGATCGTGATCATTGCGGTGGTCGTCGCCGCCCTGCCCGGGGTTGACCCGGTGACGATGACCGCCGAGACCGTGCCGCTGCTCGCCCTGTACCTCGCGAGCATCGGGCTGCTGCACTTCGTCGAGTACCGGACACGGCGCCGCGAGGCGGCCCTCCCGGCCGACCCCGAACCCGAACGCGACCTCGACCGGGTCTAGTCCGCGCTCCCTCCGCGCGACGGTAAGCTAGGCAGCGCAATGCTCTTTGACCTTCAGAGTCGCCGCCGCCGGACCGCGGTGAAGATCATCTACCTGTTCCTTGCCATCCTGATGGGCGGGGGCCTGATCCTCTTCGGTGTCGGGGCCGGCAACGGCAACGGCGGCTTCCTCAACTCCCTCACCGGAAACAGCTCGAGCGGCAACGCCGCTCAGAACAGCCTCGTCACCAGTGACCTCAAGGCGGCCGAGAAGAAGGTGACCGCCGACCCGAGCTCCCCCGCCGCCTGGCAGGCACTGATGCAGGCCCGTTACCAGGTCGCCGGGTCCGGGTCGAACTACAACTCGACGACCGCCACGTTCACCGCCTCAGGCAAGGCTGAGCTCGTCAAGATGCTCGCCGCCTGGAAGCGCTATGCGGCCCTCGTCAAGGGCACTCCGAATCAGAGCACCGCCCTGCTCGCCGCCCGCGCCTACTCGATCACCGGTGACTACGCCGGCGCGACGGTCGCCTGGCAGGATTTCATCGCCGGCTCCCCCGGTCAGCTCAAGGGCTATGAGTGCCTCGCCCTCACCGCCTACGCTGCCAAGCGGACGGCCCTCGGTGACGAGGCCGCCGCCAAGGCGGTCGCCCTCACGCCGAAGCTCGAGCAGCTCAACATCAAGCAGGCCTTCACCCAGGCCAAGTCGTCGGCTACGACCGCCCAGACCGCGGTCGCCGGCGAGTGCTGAGCTCGCCCGAGGTGGGTGGACCTGAGGCTGCATCGGCATCCCGCGGGCGAGGATGAGCCGGGTCGCTCCGAGGAAGCGTCGCGACGCCGCTAACATGCTCGTCTCCCTCGGGCCGTTAGCTCAATTGGCAGAGCAGGGGACTCTTAATCCCAAGGTTGCAGGTTCGATTCCTGCACGGCCCACTCCGACAGTTAGACGCAACTGTTTCCAATAGGCGTCTGAAGGTCACTCCACGGCGTGGAAGCGCCACCTGACACCTCGTGTGAGGCCGCTGACGATGGTGGTCTGCGCCGCGGAAGGGCGAGAACGGCGACGGCCGCCCAGGGGTGGTCCCCTCAAGCGGCCGGTCTGCTGGGTCTCGTTGTCGGTGTAGCTGCTCAGCGTCCCGGGGCTTACGCGTCCGGGATGTCGAGCGTGGTCTGCCCTACGGGTGCGCCACGCGGCCGGCGCGAGGGTGGGGTGCGCATCCCGAGCGCCAGCCGTTCGGCGGCCTCGCCGTAGGCACCCATGACGCCCATCCTGTAGCGCATCTCGGCGAGCCGGACCGCGATGCGTTCGGCGCGGGTCTTGAACTTGCGGGTCGCCTCGCGGGTGCGGCGGTCCGGATTGCCCAGCCAGCCGGCGACGTAGCAGATGCGTAGCCACTCGATGAGCGCGGCGGCGTTGGCGCGTAGGCGATGAAAGCCGATGTCGCGGACCTTGGGACGCAGGCCGAGGTCATCGGCGGCGACCTTGTAGCGGTCACGCCACCAGTCGTGTGCGCTCTCGTAGCTGCCGTGGGAGGCCCGGAGCTCGTGGTAGAGCTTGTCGGTGCGCCACAGCGGCACCAGCAGTCGGTAGTCGGTGGAGCAGGCGATGCTCTGGGTCTTGGCGCACGCAGGGGTGACGCCGGACATGCAGTTGAACCACAGCCGTGGGTGGCGCTGCTCGGCGGGCCGGTTGCGGTCGCCGGGGGAGAAGCGCACGAACGTGGTCGGTGCGCCGCAGTGTTTGCAGCGGGGGATGCCGTGGCGGTCGTGGGTCTCGTAGTCGTGGCGGACGCCGTCGGGGGTGCTGCGCCAGGGGAACACGGGCGCGGTCCCGTTGGTGGTGCACTTGCGGAACGCACTTTCGATGGACAGGCCTTTGTCGCCGATGGCGGTCTGCGGTGCGGCGCCGGCGAGCTCGCACACGAGGTCGAAGTGGCGGTCGAAGATGTAGTGCTCCTGGACGCTGGCGCTCTCGACGATGGGAATGACCCCGCCGGTGAAGTGACAGACGGCCTTGCCGGAGTAGTAGCCGTGCCAGAAGCGCTTGGCACCGCGCGGGCCCACGTAGGCGCGGATGCCGGCATCAGTGTCGAGGGTCCGGTACCAGCACTCCCCAACCTTCACGCGCTTGACCATCCGTCCGGCGCGCTCCACCAGTTCAGCTTCGGCGGGCTCTCGGGCGCTGCGCTCGCGGTCGGCCACTTCCGGGTCGAGGGTGTTGAGTTTTTGGCGGTCCTCCCGGAAGGTCTTGGTGCTCTGCCGGGTGGGCCGCGCGCCGGCGCCGGAGCGGCCACGCCCGGCGGCGTGCCCTCGGGCGCGTCGGGGGCAGGTGCCGGGTTCGCAGTCGTGTACGAGCGAGGCGTGGGTTTCGTCCTCGGTGTTGTCGAAGTGCACGTGCGCCATGACTCGCGGGTGTTGAGCGACACGTTCGATGGTGACCATTTGAGACGCGAACGCCATTGAGCGTGGTGATGCGGTCACCGGCTGATGTCGGTGGACGTCAGCGTCATAGTGATGATCGCCTGAATCGCGGTGTTCGTCCGCAATTTGCGTGCGCGGATCGCTGCCTGTCGCGTCACCGGGAATGCTGACGATCACCATCGTGGTGGCGCCGTTCACGGGTGCGGTCGGGGTCTGATATTGCTCCCAACACGAGTTGCCCCTGGCTGCCGCGCGGTGGTCGTGCGAGCCTGGACCAGGGGATGATCGAGGTGCGATGTGAGCGTGATGGCGATGACCGTGGAATCGGCGGTGGTCGAGGCCGATCTGGCCGCCGGGCGTCTGTGCTGCCCGGGCTGCGACGGGCCGCTGTCGCGGTGGGGGTTCGCGCGCGAGCGCACGGTTCGCCTGCTTCACGAGACCCGCTCGCTGCGCCCACGGCGGGTGTATTGCCGGCGCTGCGAGCAGACGCACGTGTTGCTGCCGGCTTGGGCGGTTGCGCGTCGGCGCGACGGTGCGGAGGTGATCGGCCGAGCGCTGCTGGCCAGGGCCAACGGGCAGGGGCACCGCACGATCGCGACCACGCTGCAGCGACCACCCGGGACGGTGCGCGGGTGGCTGCGGACCTTCGCGCGTCGCGCCGAACCAGTCGCCGCGACAGCCCGGCTCTGGACGCGTGCACTCGAGCCCTCAGCCGATCACCCATTCACGGCGGGGTCGCCGTTCGTGCAGGCCGTCGACGCGCTCGGCTGCGCCGCCCGAGCGTGCCGTCTGCGGCTCGAGATCACGGCGTCGCCGTGGGAGCTCGCCGTCGCGTTGACGGGCCTGTTGCACGGGCGCCCGCGCGACCCGCCCGGATTCTGAGGACACCGGGTCGCGGCCGCTACGCGCGAGTGGGTCGCATGCTCGCCAGACCGCTGCCGCCCACCAATGACGTCTCGCGAGCCCCCGGCCGCTGTCGCGGCGAGCATCACCAGCCAGAGCGCAGCGGTCTCAACGCGCGACGCACAACGACACGCCCATGACCCTTACCGTCTCGATGCTGTCGTTCCTCGGGACCCAGCCCCGCCGGAAGACCCTTTGGTCGTTTGGTCGTTCGTTCCCCAGATCATCGTCCTCGATGGCGCCGTCATCACCATCCAGCGTGTCCGTCAACAGCGGGTCCTTCGCCCGGGCGCGTCGGATGAGCTTGCCGGCAGCGGTGAGGAACTCGTCGGCGACGTCAGCGAGTTCACGCAGCCGACGCCACGTCGTGCGGTAGTGAGGCTTGGCATCAAAGCCGCAGGCTTGCCACAGCTCGTCGGTGCTGTTGTCATGCCAGGGCTGGATGTCCACGTAGTCAGAGACGACGAAGGCGACCGCGATGAGCTCCCAGTGGCCGCGCCGGCGCCGGCGCCCGTGCCGGTGGTCCAGGTCACACGCCCGCCGCAGCTCGTTCCACAGCCAGCGGTTCGCTTTGAGGAGCTGGACCATCTGGAGGCCGCCGCGCAGCGCGTCCTCTCGGGCGAACGCGGTGGAGCCGGGCATACGGTCCGGTGGTTGGAAGCGGGTCGGCGGCATGGAGTGCTCTTCAGATAGCTCCGGAGGAAGGTGCGACCGGAAGTACAGCCGCTCAATACCTTGACCTACAGCCAATCATATACGAACACATGTTCGCACCAGGTGCGGACGGACTGCTCCCAAGGTGTTCTGCCGGAAGGAGACCCCGGCTCTCGTTTCTCTTTGAGATGTGGATGAGAGCGCAGCCCGTGCGCCGGTCGTACGCTGCTTCGCGTGGGGTCAGCCGAGTACATGACGGCGGGGCGGCTTGAGTCAGAGCGGCTGGTCCTGGAGCCGCTACGGCCCGAACATGCGGAAGAACTCTCTCCCGTGCTGAACGACTTCGCTCTGCACGAGTTCACAGGCGGTAAGCCGGTCAGCACGGATGAGCTGCGGGTTCGGTTCGAGCGCCAAGCTGTGGGCCATTCGCCTGATGGTCGGGAAGGCTGGCTGAACTGGACGGTCCGCATGCGCCCGAGCGGTCAGGCTGTCGGCGCGTTGCAGGCGACACTCAGCGTCCGTGAACGTCAGACCGTTGCAGTGCTTGCGTGGGTTATCGGCGTCTCATATCAGCGACAGGGGTTCGCCACGGAGGCCGCCGCCCTCGTCGTGTCCTGGCTGCGCTCCTGCGGTGTCTCGCGCATGTCGGCCCGCATCCATCCCGGCCACCACGCTTCAGAGCGTGTGGCGCACGCCATCGGGTTGCGGGCGACAGATGTGGTGGAAGACGGCGAAGTGCGCTGGGAGTCCCTGTGAGACAGCGGCGCAGTGGCGTGCCCGGCACGGGCTGCTTCTCAGCGGCCGGGCCGGTCGGCAACGCGAAAGCGCTCGACCACGACTTCGGTGTCCGCGTCGAGTACCAGCGGCTGACGAAGTTCTGGAAGAACATCACGGCGCCAAAAGGCTTCGTGAGCGAGGCGCCAGTCCGCGGCTGACTCGAACCCCTCGCCTTCCTCATGTGCCAGCCGGTCGTCAGCGTCGCCGAGCTTCATGATGGAGACATCCACGATTTCCACCGTGGCGATGAACTCTCCTCGTGACCCAATCATGGCGCAGAGTTCGCCGGCGACAGGGAGCGGCTCCTGCTCATCCTCGTACTGTGCAAGCAAAGCTGATGTCGCCACCTTCTTGCCTGCGAGAACGGCACTTACGAGCTGGTCACGCATGGGGCCGGGCGACCCCAGTTCGAAAGGCTTCAGCTTTTCCGACTCGTTCACAGCGTCGAGCATAAGCACCCTCGGCAGCCGAAGACAGGATGTTGGCTGGCCGTCAAGGCCGGTACGGGCGGCGCCAGAACTCGTCAGGCATCGGCGGGGCGGGCCGCTGCTGGTCAAAAACCATCCACTCGCGCCACTCGTCTTCGATGAGCACGTCCAGGTCGGTCCCGAGCGCCAAGGCGGCGTTCATCAGGTAGCGCAACCCCGGGTTGTTCGTCTGCTTTCGCTCCAGCCGCCGGTAGGTTGGCAGCGATACGCCGATGGCATCCGCCAGCTCCTCCTGGGTCACGCCACGCGCCATCCGGGCGCGCGCGAGGCGCGACTCCGCCTTGGTCCCCGGGTCCCGGCGTGCTGGCATGCCCCCCACGCTACCCAGGCGAGGACGCCAGAGCATCGAACGTTCCTGCTCCGTGCGCAAAGAACCTGACCGGCTGTGCCTGGCGCTGCCGTCCCGGTTGGCCCCTACCTTCCGGGGTGTATGACGACTGCAGCGCCTCAGTCGCAATCGGCATCGGCCTTTGAGCCGCTGGTTCTCCTGCAGATGGTCTGCGACATCGCCGAGACCGGGGGCGGTGTGAGCCCGGAGCGCATCAGCACCCGGGCATGGGACCAAGCTCGGTCGCTCAGTGAGACCTTCCCGGATGCGCCTTCGGCGCGGCGCATTTGTGAGCACCTCGACCTCTCCTGGGAAAAGCTGCGCGAGCTCGCGTTCCTCCCGTCCGCTGCTCAGCGCATCGCCCTTGGCAAGGCGCTCAACGAGCGCCAGGGCTCGTGGCTCACCCCGGAATACAGCGACTACGTGCTCGCGCTCGTCGCGCGCCGTGTCGGGGTGCGGACGCTCAGCCCGAGTGCGTACCGGGTCGAACGGGCGCGGATGCTCGCCGCCGACCGCCGCTCCGTGCACGGCGGGGGGTTGCGTCTCCCGACTGAGGACCAGATTGCTGCCGTCGCGGGAAGCTGGGACCGTGCGCTCGGCCACGCCGGACTCAGCCCCCGACCCGCCCGCGGCCACCAGCCACCCCGCCAGCGACCGCTGAGCATCGTCGAGGCGCTCGAACGCTGCTACGAGCACTACGAGACCGAACCGACAAGCGTCGAACTGCACGCCTTCGCCAAAGCCAACGGCATCCCCCTCTCGCGTGACCGCACCCGCACCTGGGCCTCCTACATCACCGAGTGGAAGGACGGGCGCCGGGCCGCCGGCCTGCCTGTCCCCGACGGCCCTCCGCCCCGTCACCTGCGCTGGGACTACACCCAGAACATCGGCGCCGGACGCCCCGGCGAACAGCGCCGCCGTCGTGACCAGCCTCGGGACGACCTCATCGACTGGCTGGTCCGCTACCTCGACCAGCTCCGCCCGCGCCAGCACAGCACCGAGCGCGGCTACAACGACTGGGCTGCCGGCCAGACCGGGGCTCCCTCCTCCAGCGCCTTTGACAACCACGGCGGCTGGGCGGCCCTGCGCAGCGATGCCCAAGCCGAACTGCGCCGCCGGCGCCTGACCGGGGCAGCGGAGCCGAGAACACCCCCTATCAACCTTTCTGACATGCCGGGGCAACGACGCCGCCGACCCCCGACCTCGCTCGGCGGACGACAGGCAAAAGCAACTCTTGGCGACTTCGTCGCTGCTGGGCGACTGCGAGGGGACGAAACACTCATCGGCAGCTACAAAGGCCGTAGCTGGCGCGCCGCCTTCGACTCCCAGACCGGGGTCGTCCGCGTCCAAGGCGAAGGTGAGTTTGCGTCCCTCACGGGCGCAGCCGTTCACTGCCAAGGCGGCGGTGCCGTCAGCGGGTTCGCGTTCTGGGGCGTCGAGCGCGACGGACGCGTCATCAAGCTCGCCAAGCTCTGGAACCCGAACTGAACCATGCCTCGCGTGCGAGGCCCGGACCACAGCTCCGTCGCCCCCGTCGTGACGAACGACGATGCGCGACGTAGTCTTGTTGTCATGACCACGCGTCAGCCCTGTACCCACCTCCGCGCTCAGGCCATCGGCGTAGCCACATGCTTGGCCGCGGCAGCGGCCCTGGCGGGATGCGGCGCGAGTTCATCAA
This sequence comes from Conexibacter sp. DBS9H8, assembly GCF_023330685.1. Classification (GTDB taxonomy): domain Bacteria; phylum Actinomycetota; class Thermoleophilia; order Solirubrobacterales; family Solirubrobacteraceae; genus Palsa-465. The sequence goes on along the minus strand of NZ_CP097128.1, from coordinate 384,729 downwards.
GCCCAACGACCTCAGTCGCGGCGTCGACGAACTGCGGCGTCCCGTACACGTTCACGGTCGGCGGCCGCAAAATCCCGTCAGGCTCCTGTGCCGGCCAGATGCCGGGGTCCCACCCACCGCAGGTCCAGGTCCATCCTGGGCAGCGCTTCACCGTGCTGGTGGCCGGCAACCGAAACGGCACCCAGGTCACCCGTGCCTTCCCGGTGCCGAAGCCAACCAACTCAGTCCTCGTCATCACCGACGTGCACGGACAAACAGTCCGCTACCAAGCCCGGACGCGCGGGACAGTACGGCTAAAGGTCAGGAGCCAGTACTGCCCGAGCAACCCGAAGGTGAGCACCTGCTCGGTCCTCGCCGTTTCCGTCCGCTGAGTCCCGATGAGCTTCGAGGTGGTGACATCCAACGAGCGACCGGACCTCGCGGGCGCTGCGGCCAGCGCTTTTCGTGAGCGGTGGCCGGAATTCATCTTCCACGATGAGATACCTCCGCAGTACATGCCCCGGGTCGAGGCCTACTTCGGGCACTTCGACATCCTGCTCCTGAGCGATGACCAAGTGGCCGCCGGCGGCTGGGGGGTTCCCATCGTTTGGGATGGAACCCCCGCCGGGCTCCCCAGTGGCTACAGGTCGGCGCTCGTAGCCGCCGTGGAGGACCACGAACACGGACGGAGCCCGACAGCCTTCAGCTTCATGGCCGCCGCGGTCGCTCAGGACTTTGACAAACAAGGGCTGGCTGCCCGTGTTCTGGAGGCTCTGACCTCACGAGCGACGGCGGCGGGGCTCGCACACGTGGTCGCCCCGCTTCGTCCGACATGGAAACACCGATACCCGAACGTGAGCATGGGCGAGTACGCAACCTGGAAGCGAACCGACGGACTCTCAATCGACCCGTGGATACGGACCCATCAGAGGCTCGGAGCAACCATTCTCGGCCCAGCGACGCACTCGATGGTGGTCACCGGCAGCGTCGAACAATGGGAAAAATGGGCCAACATGCCACTTCCGGTCACCGGCCAGTACATCGTTCCTGACGCACTCAACCTGCTCCACGTAGACCGCGAGGCCGACATGGCCACGTACGACGAAGAGAACCTCTGGGTTCAACACCGCTGACCCCAAGGGGCGCAACCCGCGGCCACCCATCCGCCTCGGGAGCCTCGCCCGATGGACAGTAGTGAGCGGGCGCCTGTACAAAGCGGCCGTTTCCTCAGCTGAAATCTCAGGCTCCACGGCTATTGGAAACTGTCCCACTCAGACAGTTAGACGTAGCTGTCCCCAAATCCGCCTCGGCAGTGAAACTCGAGCCAGGGCAGTCCCGGTGACAGCTCCGAGCTCGCCGACGACAGGCAGCAACACCGGCCCCTCCGGGGCCCCACCGGCTGGGCGATCGTCAGCGGCCACCTTGTCGGGGTGGCACCACCAGTTGTGTGCGCTCTCATCCGTGCCGTGGGTCCTTGAGCCCGTGGTAGGACGCCTCGTTGCGCCAGGGCTGACGAGCAGCCGATAGGCGCTCGAGCAGTGGATGCTGTCGGTTCTCGCGCAGGCCGGCACCGCGCTGGGACGGCAGCCCCGCCGTCAACGGAATGGGTCTGGTGGGGTCAGACTTGGCCTGCACCGACGGGCCGCCCGGGACCCACCCTGGATGCGATGGCACGCAGCCCGTCGGTTAGCGGGGCGGTGCGATGAGTCGGAGGCCGGGGATCCGTCTGAACTTACCGGTACTGCCGGTGGCGAGGCCCATTCCGTGATCCAACACGGTCACGCCGATCCAAGGGTCGTGCGCGCCGGTGGCTTCACCTCCCGCGGAGAGCCCGCGCCCATATGTCGGCGTGAGCGCAGCGACATGCTCGGTGATCTCAGGCGCCCGCGGTCCGGCGAGCCGATGCTCGACGCACACGCTGCGACGCGCACCTTCGCGCGGTAGGCCCCGTGCCGGAGTTCGCTGACGGTGATCACGCTCATGGCACGGTCCTCGTCGCCTATGGCGGCATCAACCTGCGGGTTGGCGATGCCGCGCCCGCGGTCCACGAGCAGGGCCGTGTCGAGCAGGACGGCCGCTGATCCTCAGGCGCCACGCCGGCTGCCGGATGGCCTCAACGTCGCCGACGAACCCAGCGTCAGGCATCGGCCTGCGGCGATCGACTCGCGGAAGCGAGCTGCTGACATCAGCTTGGCTTTGGGCGGCGAGATCACAGCAACAGGTGCGCCGCCGCGCGTGATTACGCTCTCTTCCCGGTCGCGACCCTGTTCAGCACGTCAGAGAAGCTCCTGGCGGCGTCGGTTGCGATCATCCGTCTCACAGCATCAATCTTTCAGAGAAATCTGATTAGTCGCAGCGCGGGTGATCTCAGGCGTCCCGCGGAGGACGCGGGTCCTGGCGTGCTCTGGCGTCGCTTGCTCTGAAGCCGCCGCTCGACGCTGGCCCGCGTCGGACGTGAGGCACGGCGCGGAGGTGGCGGGGTCAGTGCGGCCCGTGGCTTCGCGGCGAGCCGCTCGAGCGCGAACTACCGATCTCGTGCCTGGCTGCGCGTGTCCTGGCCGATGGCGCTCGCCCGCGCGCCGAAGCGTGCCTCCAAACGTGCGCGCTGAGCGTCGCCGAGGTTCTCGAGTGCGCGCAATTCGATGCTCGCCTCGATCCGGACGGCGGTCACCTCGGGGTACTGGCCGCCCGGTCCGGAGGAACGGCTGGCCCGAATGTGCACCAAGTCAGGCCGGGATGTTTTGCATTCCCGCGCCGATGCTCAGCTCGTCATCCATAGCTGTTGCTTGAAAGCGCCGATCCCGGGCACCGTTCCGGGCGATCGACCAAGCCGATGCTTGGTGAACGGGAGTTTGACGTCGCACCAATCCAGCCAACCCGACGGTCGCGCCTGTGCGTGGGTGCGGCAACGGTGAGGTTTGGCTCGGTTCACAGAGATGCATCATCTGGGAAGGCGCTGCCAGCGAGTCGCGTACCGAGAGCCCAGGCGGCGAGCCTGCGAAGAAGTCGCTCCACCGGGTGGCCAGGCTCACGGACCGTGCCGCCGTACTGATCATTGAGTTCTTCGACCAGCCACTCCTCTTCGACGGTGAGCAGAGTCGACGAGAACAGCTCCTCTGACATCCAGCCCTCGGTTTGGTTCAGTGTCTCTGCCTGGAGGCGGAGCTCGCGGTAGGTGGCTTCGGACGCGTGTGCTCTGTACCTTTGTGAGGCGGTCCAGGCATCTTGTTCAAGTCGGCGTAGCGCACGCAGCGTGGAGTCATCCATTCCCATTCACCCAGCCCGGGGATGGCACGTCGTTCACTTCAAAATCGGCATTGCCCAAATCCTGTGCGTAGGCTAACGCGTGGCAGTCGCCGCACGTGGCATCTGCCAGGTGCAGATCGGGCTCCGGCATCCATGTACGGCGGGGCGAGGTACGTAGGGGCGTTGGCTGCTGTCTCCTGCCGCGCTTGCGTGATCTGCATCAGCAGGAAAGAGCGCGGCTCCGGAGCCAACCACCGTCAACACAGTAGTTGACTTGCTCGGCCGTTCGCTGTAACGTCGACGCGCCGCGACAGAGACAGAGGAGAGGGAATGACTACGACGGCCGGAGTGCACGCGGTAAGGAGCTTTTCGAAGCTGTTGATCGGAGGCCGATGGGTGGAACCCTCCAGTGACAGGGTCATCGAGGTGGTCTCGCCGATCACGGAAGAGGTCGTGGCAACGGTTCCCGAAGCTCAGAACGCCGATGTGGACGCCGCCGTCGCCGCTGCTCGCGTCGCGTTCGACGAGGGCCCATGGCCGAGGCTGACGCCGGCCGAGCGCGGTGCCGTGCTGCTGCGGGCTGCCGCTGAGATCGAAGCGCGCCTGCCGGAGCTGATCGCGACCTGGACCGTGGAAATGGGCGCCCCACACATCATCAGTGAGTCATTCCACACGATCGGCGTCGGCAACTGGGAGATGGCCGGCACGCTCCACGAGCGAGTGAGCCTCGAGGAGACGCGGCGGTGGAAGGATGAAGCGGTACGGGTGATCAAGGAGCCGGTTGGGGTCGCCGCAGCGATCATCCCGTGGAACGGTCCCGTGGCCACAGCCGGATGGAAGATGGGCCCGGCGCTCGCTGCCGGGTGTCCGGTGATCCTGAAGCCTGCCCCGGAGGGCCCGGTCAACGTGATGATCCTCGCCGAGGCCCTTGAGGCAGCGGGTTTCCCCGAGGGAGTCGTCAGCGTGTTGCCGGCGGGACGCGAGGTCGGTGAGCATCTTGTTCGTCACCGTGACGTTGACAAGGTCAGTTTCACCGGCTCCACAGCGGCCGGCCGACGGATCATGGCATTGTGCGCGGAGCGGATCGCTCGTGTGACGCTCGAGCTGGGAGGCAAGTCCGCGGCGATCATCGCGGACGGGATTGCGATGGAGGACGTGCTGCCGATCATCATTCCAGGCGGTATCGCCCACTCTGGACAGGTCTGCGCCGCGCTCACGCGGATTCTTGTGCCGCGCTCACGACATGACGAGATCACGGCAGCCGTAAAAGCGATGATGGAGGGCTTCAAGGTGGGGGACCCGTCTGAACCGGACACCTTCATCGGTCCGCTGGCCGCTGAACGGCAGCGCGCGCGGGTGGAGGAATACATCCGGATTGGCCGGGAGGAGGGCGCAACTCTCGTTACCGGCGGCGGGCGTCCAGCCCATCTCGAACGCGGCTTTTACGTCGAGCCAACGCTGTTCGCCAACGTCGACAACAGTATGCGGATCGCCCAGGAAGAGATCTTCGGACCTGTTTTGACGATCATTCCCTTTGACTCGACCGACGAGGCTGTGCGGATCGCCAACGATTCGCCGTACGGCCTCTCCGGCGCAGTTTTTGCGGAGGACGTCGAGCTCGCCGAGAGTATCGCGCGGCGGGTGCGAACCGGTCAGATGTCGGTCAACTCCTGGGCCATCTGCTCCAGCCAGCCGTTCGGCGGTTTCAAACAGTCCGGGATTGGTCGTGAAGGTGGGATCGAAGGGATCGAGCCGTACCTTGAAACCAAGGTCATCCAGGGCCTCGACTCCTGATCGGCCGAGCGGAGTGAACAGGGAGAAGCGAGCTGCCGTCGGAGACGTTGAACTCGACTACCGAACGCTTCGGCGTCCACGGTGATCCGCCCGTGATGGGCCTTGGACGACAGCTGCACTATTGGCACGAACAGTTCTGCGAGCAGCTTTCCGGACGCGGGCTGTTCGTAGGGTGATTGGACAATCGTGACGTTGGGCATTCGACTCATTTAGGACTGGAGGTCGACCACGGCAGGCTCGGGCCTGACTCCGAACTGCCGTAATCGATCGCGAACATGGCAGCTGATGTGCCGGCGTTGATCGCGGCGCTCGGGTTCGACTCGGCGCACCTTGTGGAAATCTCATTCGGTGGCATGCTCTGCCAGACGCCGCCATAGATCATCCTCGCCGGGTTCGAGCTCCATAGCAGTGGCTGACCCGGCGTGCGGGGCATGCGTTTGATCGCTGCTATGACCCGGGGGGCATCTTGCGTCAGGCGGCTGCGGTCGCCACAGCCCCGGGTCGAACCCCCGGCCTGCGCAAGCTCCGGATCCCCGCTCTGGTGATCCACGGATCGGACGATCTGCTCGTCGACGTGAGCGGCGGGAATGCGACCGCTGCCGCGATCCCTGATGCCGAGCTGATGGTCATCGACGGCATGGGCCACGACCTCCCCCGGGACGTATGGCCGCACGTCATCGACGCAATCGAGCGGACCGTTCGTCGCGGTGAGACGGGCAGTTCGACCTAGCCGAGTCGGTCGCTCATCATCCGGGCCGGTTCGAGGATCCCAGCGCGCGCGGGTGTAACGCGCTCCGCAGACGCTCACCGATGCCGGGCAGAGCGGGCAGTTCGACAACCATCTCGATAACCCCATGATCGACCTCACTGACCGATTGCCCCAAGTGGGCGAACAACGAGAGCGCTCCGGGATTCTCGCCAAGCACTTGCGCGCTGAACCGACGAATGCCCTCCTGCCGTGCCCGGCAGACGAGCCTGTCAAGCAGAGCGGCTCCGACGCCTCGGCCGTGCCAGGCGTCAACGACGGTGACCGCGATTTCAGCCGTCGTGGCATCAGCACTCAGACGGCCGTAACGAGCTACTCCGAGTACCTCGCCCGTCACGGGAGCGACCGCCAGGATCGCCTCCCGATCGTGATGGTCGACGTCGATGAGAGCCTCGAGCACGCCGGGAGGGAGCTGTTGCAGGCGCAGAAAGAACCGTCGGTAGCGCGACGGCTCGCTCAGGCGGTCGAAGCTGGCCGCAATGAGCGGCTTGTCCGCGGCCGATAGCGGCCGCAGGATGATCGGCTGACCGCCTTTGAGTCCGACCGTCCACGATTTTTGCCTTGTGCTCATCCACCTCAACCATAGGCGTGTTGAACGGGGCGCCGGGACGGGTGTAGTGTCCTGTCAACGCGGACGTTGCCAGCGAGCACAAGGAGACAGCATGACCCAGGGAAACAGATTGGCACCCGCCGCTGAGCGAAGGGAGCGCCTGCAAGCCCGCTACGCCCCGTGGATCCCGATGACGCTCGCGCAGGCGCTCGATCGGGCGGCAGCTGAATTTCCTGAGCGTCCGTTGGTGATCACCGATGAGCGCGTATACACCTACGCCGAGGTGCAATCGTGGTCTGAGCGTCTCGCCGCTGGTCTGATCGAGCTTGGTGTCGGCGTGGGCGACCATGTCGCGCTTGTGATGGCCAACCATCCGGAGTTCGTTCCGATCAAATTCGCGATCGCGCGAGCCGGTGCAACCTGCATCCCGATCAACTTTCTCTTCCAAGCCGCCGAGCTTGGGTATGTCCTGCGTCAGTCAGACGCGAAGGTCCTGATCACGATGGACCGTCACCGCGACCTGGACTACCTCAGCCATCTTGATTCGCTCGTACCGGACTGGGAGAACGCCGGGTTCGGCAGTGATTTCCCCCAGCTCCGGCGGATTGTGGTGTTCAGCCCCGAGCGGATCCCGCCCAGCCGCGAAACGCTTTCGCTCGAACAGCTCGAGTCGCTCGGGCGTGAGACCTCGACCGTGGAGCTCAGAAGCCGTGCTGCGACGATCGACGTCAGCTCGTACTCGGACATCCTCTACACATCCGGGACGACCGGCAGCCCCAAGGGCGTGCTGCTCAAGCACGATCAGGTCGTGCGCGAGTCTTACGCCGCCGCCTACCAGCGGGCGTTGGAGGACGGCCGGCGGATTGCCTTCCCGATGCCGATGTATCACGTGTTCGGGTATATGGAGGGCCTGATGGCTGCGCTTTTCGTGGGCGGCGCGATCATCCCTCAGGTGGCTTTCAACGCCTCCCACATGCTCAAGCAGATCAGTCGACATCAAGTGCATGAGGTGATGGCCGTGCCGGCCGTAGCGCTGCCGTTGATCGCGGAGCATCGCCGCGGCGGCTATGACATCTCGACGGTGCAGACGGTCTTTGCCAGCGGCGGCGCGGCGCCCCCGAGCGTGTGGGACGACATCCGTGACGTGTTCGGCCCCGGTGTCGAGCTGATCACCGGTTACGGAATGACCGAGACGACCGCCACCACGACCTGCACCAATCCGGAAGACGACGAGTGGTTCGTTCGCAACACCAACGGACGCCTCCGCGCAGGCGGATTGGCGGGCGACCCAGAGCTTGATTACCGGGTGGCGGCGTACAAGGCCGTTGATGTCCAGACGGGCGCGGACCTTGCCCCCGGTGAACGCGGTCACCTCCTCGTCCGTGGAATGGTCGTAACAGACGGCTATTACAAGAAGCCGGAGGAGACGGCACTGGCGTTCACGCAGGACGGCTGGCTCCGGACCGGGGACATCGGTTCGATCGATGCTGACGGGATTCTGCGACTCACGGGCCGGCTGAAAGAGAGCTTCCGCGTTGGCGGGGAGATGGTGATGCCAAAGGAGATTGAGAACGTGTTGGCTGAGCACCCGGCCGTTGCCGAGGCGCATGTGGTGGGAATTCCTCATGATCGGATGGGCGAGGTTGCCTGCGCGTGGGTCGTGCCAGTCGACCCGGACGGCCCTCCGGTACCGGAGGAGCTTGTCGCGCACTGTCAGGCGCGGCTGGCGGGGTTCAAGGTTCCCAGGAGCGTCATCGTCGCCGCCATCGAGGAGTTGCCGGTGACGGCCACCGGCCGCGTGCAGAAGTTCCGCCTGGTCGAACTCTCGGTCCAGCGCCTGAGCGAGCGCATCGAGGCCTGATGGACCTCAGAGGATGCACGGCGCTCGTCACGGGCGCCAGCCGGGGAATCGGCCTGGCTCTGGTCGCCGAACTGGCGAAGCGCGACATGAAGGTTGTGCTCGCGGGGGTGCGTGAGCCGGAACGGTTCGAGCCGATGACGGATCGCGCCTCCGTGGTGCGTCCGGTCCACCTTGACCTCTCGAGCCGGGACTCGATCGAAGAGTGCTGCGCCGCGATGGGCGAGGAGCTGAATCAAATCGATCTGCTCATTCACAATGCCGGGCTCATGACAGGCGGCCTGATCGAGGAGCAGGACACAGAAGCGTTCTACGCCCTGTTTCAGGTCAATCTCGTGGCCGTCGCCCATCTGTCTCAGAAGGTGATCCCAGGGATGCTCGCGCGCGGTCGCGGCAAGATCGTGATGAACGGATCGATCGGCAGTTATGCGGTGTTCCCGGCGGTCAGCACATATGCCGCAGCCAAAACGGGAATGGTCGTGCTCAGTGAGGCGATGCGGCGCGAGCTTCGGGATACGGGCGTCGAGGTGATGCACCTGGTCACCCCGAGTGTCGACACCGTACTTCTCGACGATACGGAGGCCATCTTCGGGCGATACATGGATACATCCAAGTGGGAACGGATGAGTCCCGCGGACTGGGCAGTCGAAGCGGTCACGGGCATCGAGGCAGATGAGCACGTCGTTCTTCCAAAGGGAGCCACAGCGATTGCGCGATTGGTGCGGCGCGAGGGCGTCTTTCCGCTTGATCCACTATCGGACCGCACCTTCAACCGTCAACCGCGGTGTTGACAATGTCCGTACCGTCCTCTTAGGATTGCATCGTGAGCACGGGGAAACCTCCTTGGTGGCGCGCCTTTGACAAGGTGGAACGAGCGATCGCGGGGCCGCTCGAGGAGATCGCCGCGTCCAGCCGCTATGTCGACGTGATGGTGCGTGGCCTCAAGGTCCAGCGATCCGTCGGTGGAGGCGTGGGTCGAATCGTCGGTGGCGTCAGTGAGCGCGTGCTCAAGGTCGCCAATATTCCCACGCGATCAGACATCCGGCGTCTCAACAAGCAGTTGGCGGTGCTCACCAGCGAAGTGCGGGAGCTCTCTGTCGTCCAGAGGGAGATGAAGCTCGCGCAAATGAGCGCTCAAGCCAACGAGCCGGTCCGTGGGTCACGATCTGGAACGAACGAGTTCGACGATGTCACCTGAGACGGAGCAGAGCGGACTTCTGGGCGCCGTTCGTCGGGAGGTCCGGCGCGGTGCGACACGGACCAAGAACGGAGTCAAGTACGCAAGGGGGGCGGAGTTCGCGCCCCCGCATCCGACGGCCAGCGACGTCATCTGGCGCCATGGAAACGCGCACGTGCGCCACTACAGGTCCGATGCTCCGCGTCGGTTCAGGCAGCCCGTCGTGGCCTACCTTGGGCTGGTCGGACGCTCCTACATCTTCGACCTCTACAAGGGCGGCAGCATTGTCGAGATGCTGATGGATTACGGCTTCGACGCGTATGTGCTCGACTGGGGTGTCCCCGACACGGTCGACTCTGAGAACACACTGGAGACGTACCTCCGCGGCTATCTTCCAGCAGCGTTGGACGCAATCGCCGCCGAGGCGAACGCCGACAGCGTGAACATTTTCGGCTACTGCATGGGTGGAATCATGAGTGTCCACGCCCTGGCGGCACAGCCTCACTTGCCAGTTCACACACTGACCACACTCGCGTCACCGTTTGACTGGAGCGACCTAGGGGCCTTTGTCAATGCAATGAAGGACGGCAAGATCGAGCTCGAAGAGCTGCTCGACGACAGCGGCAATCTACCGGGCTCGGTGATACGCCAGAGCTTCAAGGCGCGCAAGCCCACCGGCGACATCGTCAACTACGCGAACCTCTGGCAGCACATGTGGAACGACCGCTACGTGGAGGGATATCAGGCGATCAACCGCTTCTTGTCCGATCACATTCCCATGGCACGCGGCGCTGCCGAGCAGATCCGTGACCAGTGGATGCGGGACAACGCGTTCATCCACGACACGTTGCGCTTCAACGGCCGCCGAGTGAGCCTCGCCAATATCACGACGCCGGTGCATGCCGTGATCGCGGAGCGCGATGACATCGCGCCGGTCGCGTCCGCCAGCATCCTGAAGGAGATCCTGCCCAACGCGACGGTCGACCTGCTGCAGATCGATACCGGCCACGTGAGCCTGTTTGCGGGACGCCAGTCGGTGAAAGAGGTCATGCCGCAGGTGTTCGATTGGATTGGAAAGCACAGTGAGGAGATCGGATGAGACCAGACGTGCGGGACCTGACCCAGGCTGATGGCCCGGCGCTCAGTGCGTTCTTTGCCGAGATGCCCGCTGAGGACAGGACGTTTTTTCAGTTTGATGTCGACGACCCGGCGGTGATCGACGCGTACGTCTCAGACGACAAACGGCTGCGCAAGGCCGTCGTCGACGACGACGGACGTCTCCGGGCGCTTGCCGCGCTCGATCCCGGGCTCGGGTGGTCAGCTCACGTCGCCGACCTCGTGCTGCTCGTCTCCCCTCGGGCCCGACGCCAGGGTCTCGGCAAAGTCCTCGCCCGGACGATGCTGATTGAAGCGGTGAACCACGGCTATAAGAAGGTGACGGTAACGATCGCGTCAGACAATGAGTCAGCGGTGGAGATGTTCCTCCGGCTGGGCTTTGAGGGCGAGGCGCTCCTTCGTGACCAGCTCCGCAATCCCGGCGACGGCGAGTTACGCGACACCGTCATCCTCGCGCACCTCGTCGACGACACCTGGTCGACGATGGTGACGGGCGGCTTTGAGGATGCGGTCGCATGAGTGCGGTCACTGACCGCAAGCTGCGGTTCCCTGAAGGGAGGGTCCATGTGCGTGCGGTCGGCGACGGACACCCGCTGCTTCTGATCAACGGTCTTGGCGCCCACACGGGGATGTGGGAGTCGCTCGAGCGTGAACTCGAGGGCTTTCAGATCGTTGAGTTCGATTTGCCGGGGGCGGGCCAGTCTGACGTGCCGTGGCTGCCCATGCCGATCAAGCGCGTGGCCAGCCTAGCGGTGTCGGTGATGAACAAGTTCGAGATGGGGCAGGCAGACGTCCTCGGCTACTCGATGGGAGGTGTCGTCGCTCAGCAGCTCGCGGCCGACGCGCCCGAGCGAGTCCGACGGCTCCTGCTCGTCTCGACCACCCCTGGGCAGGGTGCAATGCAGGGTCCCGTGAAGGCGATGATCAACATCATGACGCCGATTCGGTACATGTCTCCCGCCACATACGCCAAGACAATCGGGTCGCTGGTTGGCGGTCGCGCGCGTTACGATCGGACCTGGATCGCCGAGCAGGCCGAGCTGCGCTTCAACCAGTCGCCGCCATGGAGGGGTTACCTCGGACAGCTCGCGAGCATGGCAGTCTGGAGCGGGTTGCCCCTGCTTCCCCGTATCCAGAGCCCGACGCTTGTGCTGACGGGGGATGACGATCCTCTCACGCCGGTGGCCAACTCGATGCTGATCACCCACCTGCTTCCCCAGGGACGGCTGTGCGTCATTCCGGGCCAGGGCCACCTGATGGTGCTGGATGAGCAGAGCGGCGTCGGCGCGCTCGTCAAGGAGTTCTTCAGCGTCGAGGCACTCGAGCACTCTGACGTTTGGACCAACGCCTCCACCGTCAGCTCCGTTGAGTTGACGGCGGCACTTGACGGGGTTGGGTTTCAGCTGCCGCCGTGGAGTCTCGTCAACGCGAGAGCGCGGAAGCGCTGGCTCCCCGTCAACGGGCACGTCGCATGATCGAGTCCGGGCCGGCCGCGTCCGGAGAGGCGATCTTCCGCCTCGACGGAAAGGTCGCGATCGTCACCGGCGCCAGCAGTGGTTTGGGGGAGCGCTTCGCTCGGGTACTGTCCGCGGCCGGGGCGCGGGTCGTGCTCGTTGCTCGCCGGCTGGAGCGGTTGGAGGGCCTCGCCGCCGAGCTCGACGGCTCGGTTCCCGTGGCGTGCGACCTCGGCCGCAGCGAGGATCTCGAACTCCCGGTGCAGGCTGCGATCCGGTCGCACGGACGCGTCGACATCCTTGTCAACAACGCCGGAATCGAGCGGAGCCGGCCGGCGCTTGAGGAGACCGAGGAGGTATTTCGTGAGGTGCTCGGGGTCAACCTCGTGGCGCCGTTCGTACTGGCCGCGGCGGTCGCCCGGGACATGCGTTCACGCGATGCCCCAGGATCGATCATCAACATCGCCTCGATTCTTGGGATCGTCGGGGTCGGCCGTCCCCCACAGGCGTCCTACACGGCCTCAAAGGGGGGGCTCATCAACCTGACGCGTGAGCTTTCAGCCCAGTGGGCGCGCTATGGGATCCGCGTCAACGCGATCGCTCCCGGCTTCTTCGCCAGCGAGATGACCGATCAGCTCTTCTCGGACGAGAGTGGCTATAGGTGGGTGGCGCGCCACACGGCGTCCAACCGCCACGGTCATGGTCACGAGCTTGACGGCGCGCTGCTGTTCCTGGCGAGTGAGGCGGCCTCCAGCTATGTGACCGGTGCTGTTCTCCCGGTCGACGGCGGCTGGACGTCGATGTGAGCGACCTTTCGCGCCCGACGGCCGCTCAGTGCGCGGCCCAGATACCGCCGTCGACCGGGATGATCGCTCCGGTCGTGTAGGCACCCGCCCGACTGGCCAGGTAGATGGCGGTGCCCGCGACGTCATCGGGGCGTCCGATCCGCCCGAGCGGCGATCTCGCCGCGATGATGTCGCCGAACTGCTCAAGTGTGGCGGCTGTCATCTTCGATTGGAAAGGTCCCGGGGCGATCGCGTTGACCGTGATGTGCCTTGGTCCCAGCTGCTTGGCGAGCACTCGGGTGAGCTGATGGATTCCGGCCTTGCTGGCGGAATATGAGTAGGTCTCAAGATCGGGCACGCGCAGTCCGTCGATCGATCCGATGTTGATCACCCGGGCCGGATCATCGGCGCTGGCTGCGGTCTCGAGCATCGGCAGGAAGGCCCGGGTGAGGAGAAACGGCGCCTTCAGGTTGAGCGCGAGCACCTTGTCCCACGCAGATGCGGGGAACTCCTCAAGGGGAGCGCCCCAGGTGGCGCCAGCGTTGTTGACCAGGATATGAAGGTTGCGCTCGTGGTCGCCAACCTCCGCGGCGAGCCGTTGGCACTCGGTCTCGCTCGAGATGTCGGCGGGAATCGATATCACGTCGCCGTGGGGGGAAAGTTCGGCGACCGCCGCTTTTCCAGTCTCGGCCTTACGTGAACTGATGTAGACCTTCGCACCCGCATCCAGCAGGCCCCGTGCGATCATCATTCCGATCCCGCGTGTTCCGCCGGTGACGACTGCCACCTTCCCGGTCAGGTCGAACAGAGCCATTGGGAAATTTCCTCTCTCTCGGAGTGACGGGGTCGTGCGTGGCAAGGCCTGGATTCAGCCCCGCGGCCCGCCGGCGACGTACAGCACTTGGCCAGAGACGAAGCCGCTTCGCGGGTCCAGGAAGAACGAGACCGCTTGGGCGATGTCCTGGGGTTCGCCGGCGCGGCCGACGGCGATTTGGGAGACCTGGCTGGCGACCATCTCATCGAAGTCGATCCCAACGCGAGCAGCTGTTCCTCTCGTCATGTCGGTGATCGTAAACCCGGGGGCCACCGCATTGACGGTGATGTTGTGGCGGCCCAACTCCATCGCCAGGGTCCGGGTCAAGCCCTGGAGGCCTGCCTTGGCCGCAGAGTAGTTGACCTGCCCGACGTTCCCGAGGGCGGCCGTTGACGAGATGTTGACAATCCGGCCCCACATCGCCTCTCGCATGTGTCGCTGGGTCTCACGGCACATGAGAAAGGCGCCACGCAGGTGCACCGCCATCACGCTTTCCCATTCGGTGACGGTCATCCTGGACAGGATCCGGTCACGCTGGATTCCCGCATTGTTGACGAGCGCCACGGGTGGCCCCAACTCGGCAGCAATTCGCTCCACAGCCCGGGTGACGGCTACTTCGTCACCGACGTCGGCCCCGACCGCGACGCTCCGCCGGCCGCAGCCGGTGACCGCGGCCGCGGTTTCTTCGCAGGCGCCTTCATCAAGGTCCAGAGCTGCGACATCGTATCCATCCTCAGCCAACCGTCGGGCGATCGCTGCCCCAATGCCGCGGGCGGCACCGGTGACAACCGCCACGTGAGCGTTTGGGCCGGATGAGCTCACGCGCCTGCGGTTCCCCCGGGGCCCGGCTTCCCCCCGGTGCTGGTGTTGTTCCGGGAGGCTTGGTAGGCCTCCCAGTAGGTGCGATGCTCTTTGAACTCGCGGTCGCGGAACCGTACGGCGGGGCGGACACCGCCCTCGCGCCAGATCTCGGTGAACTCGTTCAGGGCCGGACCGGCGATGCCCATCGCGTCGAGGTCATTGGCCGCGGCCATGCCGGCGTGCATCCCCTGCGCCTCGAACCAGCGGTTCGTCACCTCCTTGTGCGAGTAGAGCGCGTCGAGCGGCACATTGGCGACCCGCTCGGCGTAGGCGCGACCGACCGCCTCCAGTTGGTCCCGCGGAACCGACCGGTTCACCAACCCGAATTCAGCTGCCTCGAGGCCGTTCATGTTGTCGCCGGTGAACAACCACTCCTTTGTCTTGCGCATGCCAAGGTGGATCGGCCACAGCCCGAAGACATGAATCTCGCCCATCGCCCTGGCCTCGGGCTGCCCGAACAGCGCGTCATCTGCGCAGAAGGCGACATCGCACACGCCGAGCAGATCGAGGCCCCCTGCGATGCAGTGTCCGTGCGCAAGGCCGATCGTCGCCTGGCGTAGGCGGAACAGTCGCATCCAGCGCTCCCGGCTGAGATGAAACTCGCGGCGTGACCAGACCGGCGAGCGCCGGTGAGGCCGGCGCTGCACGTCGTTGATGGCGCTGTCGGCATCCCACAGGTACGAGAATTCGGTGAGGTCGTAGCCGGTGCTGAAGTGGTTGCCGGCGGCTTTGATGATCAGCACACGCGTGTCGTCATCCAGATCGAGGTCGTCCATGACCAGGTCAAGCTCGTCCCGCAGCTTCCGCGAGAGGGCGTTGCCCTTCTCCGGCCGGTTGAGCGTGACGGTTGCGATCCGTCCGTCCTTCTCGTAGATGAGCGTCTCCAATTCCACGGGCCTCTCCTCGACCTTCACCGTAACGTTTGCATCTGAGCGCTGTATGCTATCAACATGAGCGTTGAAACCGAACCCGCTGAAGTTCCCTACGTGGATGTGGTCGTCGTAGGAGCCGGTTTCGCCGGGCTCCGTGCGCTGTACACGCTGCGTGAGTGCGGTTTTACCGTTGCCGTCTTGGACGAATCAGATGACATCGGCGGCGTCTGGTACTGGAATCGCTACCCTGGCGCCCGCTGCGATGTTGAAAGCTTCGATTACTCGTATGCATTCTCAGAGGAGCTCGAGCAGGAGTGGCGCTGGAGCGAGCGCTACGCGACCCAGCCTGAAATTCTTCGCTACATCAACCATGTCGCCGATCGCTTTGGTCTGCGCTCCGACATCCATTGCAGTCAGCAGGTCCGGCGGGCCGCCTACGACGATGAGGCGCATCTCTGGACCGTGCAGACCGACACCGGCGGTCACTGGATCAGCCGCTTCCTGATCCTCGCCGTCGGACAACTCTCGACGACGAAGGCACCGGATCTCCCGGGTACAGACGACTTCACGGGAGCGATCTACCACAGCGCCCGCTGGCCGCAGGAAGGGGTCGAGTTTGCCGGCAAGCGCGTGGGCGTGGTCGGCACCGGCTCGTCTGGAACCCAGATGATCCCGATCGTCGCGCAGCAGGCCGAGCACCTCACGGTTTTTCAACGGACCCCGAACTACAGCATTCCGGCGAACAACGCGCCGATCACCGATGAACGCGACGAGCAGGTCAAGGCGGGCTACCGCGAGCGGCGGCGCAAAGCGCTGGACACACCGAGCGGCCTCGGCTTCACGCCGAACAAGACCTCCGCGCTTGAGGCGACCCCAGAGGAACGTGAGCAGACCTTCGAGCAGGCCTGGCCGACGGCGGGCTTCGGCTTCGTTCTCGCCTTCCCAGACCTGCTGATCAGTCAGGAGGCCAACGACCACGTCTCGGAGTTCGTGCGCAAAAAGATCGCCGAGAAAGTTCGCGACCCTGTCGTTCGCGAGAAGCTGATGCCGCGCGATCATCCGTTCGGCACCAAGCGGCCGCCGGTCGACAGTGGCTACTTCGAGACCTTCAATCGCGACAACGTCGAACTCGTCGACATCCGCAAGGATCCGATCGACGCGATCACCGCTACCGGGATCCTTACTGCCGGCGGCCATCACGACCTCGACATCATCGTCTTCGCCACCGGGTTCGACGCGATGACCGGGTCCCTGCTGCGCCCTGAGATCATCGGTTCGGGGGAGCGAACCCTCGTCGAGAAGTGGGCCGATGGCCCGCAGACATACCTCGGGCTCGGCGTTCACGGCTTCCCCAACATGTTCATCATCGCCGGCCCCCAGAGCCCATCGCTCCTCAGCAACGTCCTGCTGTCGATCGAGCAGCATGTTGATTGGCTTGCGGCGTTGCTCGTCCACGCCCGGGATCATGGGATCGAGGAGATCGAAGCCGAGGCCGAAGCTGAGCGCCGATGGGTAGAGCACGTGCGCGAGCGTGCCGAGCAGACGCTCTACCCCAAGGCCCGTTCCTACTACATGGGTGACGATGTCGCCTCCAAACCTCGGGTGTTCACACCCTACGTCGGCGGGGTCCGTGGCTATCGCCGCACCCTGGAGCGCGTTGTCGCGGACGGGTACGACGGCTTTGCGCTGAAGGAACGCACCTCCGGATCAGAGACCAGCTCCGCCGATGCTGCCGCCCTCGCGGCACAGGGTCTTCAGACCCGCTGACCGATCGCTCGGAGCATGCCAGCGAGCGTGTCGGTCAACTCTGCCGCCTGGCTCAGCTCGGCGTCCAACCACCAGAATCCGTGCGCGGCTCCGGCGTACACGATGGTCGTCACTGGCACCGCTGCTGCGCGCAGCCGCTCAGCGTAGGCGAGGCCCTCATCACGGAGCGGATCCAGTTCGGCCAGGATGATCGTGGTGGGAGGCAGGCTGGAGAGGTCCTCGGCTGCCAGCGGCGCGGCGCGTGGGTCCGTTTGGTCGGCATCGGTGGCGAGGTAGAGATCCCAGAACCACTCGAGCTCCCGGCGGGACATCAGCGGCCCGTTTGCGCGGTCGCAATAGGAGGCGAACGGACTGTTGCGGGCGGGAGCCAGACAGGGGTAGAGCAGGATCTGGCCAACCAGTCGCGGACCGTCGGCGCGCCCGGCCAGATCACCTGATGTGGCGGCCGCGAGGTTGCCTCCGGCGCTGTCGCCGAGTAGTACGACGGTGTCCGGGTCGGCGCCGAGATCGGCCGCGCGCGCGACAAGCGACTCTACGGCTGCCACGCAATCCTCGAGGGGGCCTGGGAACCGCGTCTCCGGCGCGCGCCGGTATTCGACGGAGGCGATCACGCAATTACCGGCCACCGCCAGACGACGGCAGGGACGATCGGCTGCGCGCACGCTACCGAGCGCCCAGCCTCCGCCATGGAAATAGACGACCAACGGGAGCGGGCGACTGGGATCGGGATCGTAGATCCGCACCGGGAGCAGACCGGCGGATCCCGGGATGAGGATGTCTCGCACTGCGGCGACCGTGATCGCGGGCAGCTGCGAGCGCGTGACGTTCTCCAGGATCGCACGGGCCTTGAGGACACCGATCTGGTCGTAGCTCGGAACGCCGGCCGCTCGGAACTGCTCCACGAGCCTCGCCACGTCCGGGTGCGGCTCGCCTGTGCCCGTCACGCTGTCAGTCATCCAGGATCGCCACCACCCGAGCGGGTGCCGCACTCGCGCGGGCCACCCGCAGCGGAAAGCAGGCCACGCTGAAGCCGTCAGGTGGGAGTTGGCTGAGGCCGAAGAGCCGTTCGATCTGTGAGTAGCGCAGGTCCGTCTGGTGGGCCTGCCAGTAGATTCCGGGACGCTGCTCTCGCAGCGCCTCCTCGGCCTGGAGGGGGAGGGGACGGTCCCAACCCCAGGCGTCGATCCCCATCACTCGGATCCCACGGTCATAGAGCCAGTGGGTCGCGGCAGCTGAAACTCCCGGACCGCGATTGATGTAGTCGGCATCGCGATAGAACGCGTCGCGGTCGGTCCGGATCAGGACGATCTCCCCAGGAGCAAGATCGTGGTCGATGGCCGCCAGTCGATTGACGAGATCGGGGGCCTCGATCACCTCGCCGTCGGCTCGGTCACCGAAGTCGAGGACGACACCGGCGCCGAAGAACCATTCCAGAGGCAGTTCGTCGATCGTCTCGGCCCGCTCGCCGCCGATCAGCGAGTTGTAATGCCACGGTGCGTCGACGTGTGTCGAGTTGTGGGTACCAAGGGTCAGGGTTTCACGGGTCCAGCCTTCCCCGTCTCGTAAGAGCTGCCGGGGGACGCCGTGGAGTTGCTCGATCTCCGCGGCGCCTTCTGCGTGACTCACGTAGTCGATCAGTGTGCGCTGGAACGCCGGAGTCTCCGGTGGACTTGGTTCGATCGGAGCTGAGAGGTCGACGATTCGCATCAACCGAGCTTAATGGGGCCGAACACCTTTGTCAGCACCGGCGTTGACGCGATCGCCGGGGATCGCGATAATGGCAGCGTGATCAAGACCAAAAGCCTTAGCGTTTCAGCGCTGCTGGCGCCGACCGACGAACGCCGTGACCTCCGCGACAGCGTGGCCAAGCTGACCTCGCGGTACGGGCGCGCGTATATGCAGAAGCATGCTCGCGAAGGGACGCGACCCGACGAGTTCTGGCAGGCACTGGGTGCCGCCGGTTTCTTGGGGGCACACATCTCCGAGGCGTACGGCGGCGGTGGTGGTGGTTTCACCGATACCGCGATCGTTCTCGAGGAGACCGCTGCTCAGGGATGCCCCCTTCAGTACATCGTGATCTCACCCACGATCTGTGGCACGATCCTCGATCATCACGGGTCGGATGCGCTGAAGGACCGCTGGCTGACCGGCATCGCTGAGGGCACGATCAAGATGTGCTTTGCCATCACCGAGCCCGACGCCGGCACGAATACCCATCGGATCTCCACTACCGCCACGCCTGATGGGAACGCCGGCTGGCGGTTGAACGGCGCCAAGTACTGGACGTCGGGGGTTGATGAGGCCGACGCGATCCTCGTCGTCGCTCGCGATGCTCAGCCAGGTCCAAGTGGCACGCCCACGCTCTCTCTGTTCGTCGTCGAGGCCAATGCGCCCGGCATCACGACCCAACCGATTGACTCGGCCTCCGATGCGCCCGAGACGCAGTTCATGGTCTTCTTCGACGATGTTCCGGTCGCTCCGGACGGTTTGATCGGCGCTCAGGGCCAAGGGTTGCGAATGGTGTTCAGCGGTCTTAATCCCGAGCGCATCGCGGCGGCGTCGATGGTCAACGGGATCGCTCTGTTCGCGCTAGAGAAGGCGGCCGCCTACGCGCGCGAGCGCGTCGTGTGGTCGACGCCGATCGGTGCCCATCAGGGCCTCGCCCATCCGCTCGCGAAGGCCTACATCGATGTTCAGCTCGCCCGCCTGATGACGATGCGGGCTGCGGAGATGTTCGACGCCGGCCTCGACGCCGCTGAGGCGTCCAATATGGCGAAGCTCGCCGCCGCGGATGCCTGCCTGCAGGCGCTCGACCAGTCGATGCAGACTCATGGGGGAAACGGCCTGTCAAACGAGATCGGTCTGGCTGACCTCTGGTTCACGGCGCGGACCGTCAAGGTTGCACCGGTCAGCCGCGAGATGGTCCTCAACCACATCGCACAGCACAGCCTCGGCCTCCCCAAGAGCTATTGATCGCGCCTGGTCGGCGGTGTTCATGGATCCGATGGTAAGCCTCGTGCGCCGTTGGGCGGTGGAGTGGATCGCCGCCGCCGATCCCTCGGTCTGCGCAGAGATCCTCGCTCCCGAGTACCAGATTCTGATCGGGGGCTACGTGCTGGGACCGCGGGAGCGCTACATCGAGGGCACGGTCGAGCAACTCGACCGCTTCCCAGGGCTTGGGCTCACGGTTCACGAACTGATCCGATCGGAGGGTCGGCTCGCCGTACGGTTCACCGAGCATGGGGCGTCTGTCAAGCTCGACGACCGGGCGGCTGCGTGGGGCGGGATCGCGCTGTTCCGCTGGAACGGCGAGCAACTCACGGAGTGCTTTGCCGAGGAAGATTACCTGGCCCGGCGCCGACAGTTGGCCGGTGAACGCTGCGATCCGATCGACCGCCCGTCACCCGCTCCGTGGAATGCGACCCACGTCGAGCCGGACCCGGAGGCGGAGGCGGTTGTACGAGCGTGGCTGGCCACCGGAGGTTTCGCTGGGGCGGAGCTCGACGACGCATGGCTGGGGAGACCTGCACCGCTGCTCCTGGACGATCCGGAGACGGAGTTGACCGAGCTGTTCTCAGCCGGTCCGCGGGTTGCCTTTCACGGTCTGCAACGGGGACGCTATGCAGGGGGGTTGGAGGGCATCGATGCCGCGCCTGGATCGGAGGCGGCCCACCACCTTGTGGGTCTCGTGACGGTCGCTGACGCTCGCGTGAGCGAGGGTCGGGTGATCCGTGATCGCTTGGGGATGCAGCGAGCGCTGGCGGGAGCGCGAACGTGAGCCGGTCGGGCGCTGAGCTGCTCGTCGAACGGCGTGGCCCAACACTGGTGATGACGCTCAACCGGCCTGAGGTCCGTAACGCTGTCAACGCCTCACTTGCCGAGGCGCTGGCATGCGCGCTCGCGGATCTGGACGCGGATGAAGCATTGCGCGTCGGCATACTCACTGGGCGGGGGGCCAGCTTCTGCTCGGGCCTGGACCTGAAGGCATTCCTCGCTGGGGAGCCTCGGAGCGTCGAGGGCAGAGGGTTCGCCGGACTCACCGAGGCGCCCCCGGCCAAGCCGCTGATCGCGGCCGTCGAAGGTGCCGCGATGGCCGGCGGATTCGAGATGGTGCTGGCGTGCGATCTCGTCGTCGCCGGTGACGGTGCGTCCTTCGGCCTGCCCGAGGTGAGACGAGGGTTGATCGCGGGTTCTGGGGGCCTGATTCGGTTGCCTCACCGGATTCCCCCGCAGATAGCGATGGAGTACGCATTGACGGGTGACATGATGTCAGCGGCCGAGGCACACCGTTGGGGGCTCGTCAATCGGCTAGCTCCTACCGGAGAGGCGCTGGGGACAGCCCAGGCGCTCGCCGCTCGGATCGCCGGCAACGCCCCGCTCTCGATCGCCTTCAGCAAGGAACTCATCACCGGCGCGGCCACGTGGACGGAGGCTGAGGCGTGGGACCGCCAGCGTCAGCGACTCGACACGGTGATCGCGTCGGCTGATGCCCGCGAGGGTGCCGAGGCGTTCGTGCAGAAGCGCCCGGCGGTCTGGTCTGGCGAGTGAGGCCTGAACGCGGACGTCAGCGATCAGGCAAGCAGGCCGCCGAGAACCATGTCGGCGAAGGTTGACCCAATCTCCTCTGCGCTGACGGGCGCCTTGTTCGGATCGAACCAGCGGTTGGTCCACCCGACCATACCCATAATGCCGTAGCTCTGAAGCCACGCCGGAGCAGCGCTCGACAGGGTCCCGTCTTGGTGGCCAGCCTCGATGATCTCGATCAACACGTCAGTGAAGTCGTGATTGACCTGTTTCATCTCCTGCGCCCAGGTGTCGCGCTCGGGGGCGACATGGTCGAGGTTCTCCTGGATCAGCACGTAGAGCACTGGGTAGAACTCGGCGTAGGAGGCCATCACGCTGACGATCAGTTGCCGCACCTTCTCCGGAGCGGTTCCCTCCCCGTCGCGGATTGAGATCGCGGTGGCCAAATTAACCCCCACGGCCTCACGGACGATCTCCTGAAAGAGGTCTTCCTTACTCCCGACGTAGTAGTAGAGCGTGGCGCGGTCCGTGCCAAGCGCATCGGCGATGTGGTTCAGCGTCGTGCCACGAAAGCCGCGTTCCTTGAAGACGGAGGCCGCCACGCGGACGATCTCCTGCGTGCGGAGGACATAGGCATCGCGGCCGCCACCCCGTGCTGCGGCTCTGCGCTGGGCGATGTTGCTGGATCTGGGCGGGATTTTTCCTGCCGTCGGTCGCTGCGGAGGTTCCCGGCGCGTCACTGAGCCTCCGATGGTACCGGCCAGCGCATCAGCGCTCGATCAGATCGAGGTTCCTTGAAGAACTGTGAGACCAAAATCAACTCCAGCGTTGATGTTGACATCCGGCGAGCGGTCTGTAAAGCTGCGACCGGAGGAGAGGATGAAGTTGGTGAGAGAACCCGCGACAGCGAGCGATCGCCTGGCACTTAAAATCAGAGGGGTAGCGAAGACGTTTCCAGGTGTCCGCGCTCTGGTCGACTTCGATCTCGACGTGCGGGCTGGATCGGTTCACGCTCTGCTCGGCCACAATGGCTGCGGGAAGTCCACGCTGATCAAGGCCCTCGCTGGCGTTCATGCTCCGGACCCGGGAGCCAAGGCGTGGATCGACGACGAGCCACTCGAGATCGGTGACGCCGTGGACGCGCAACTGAAGGGGTTGCGGTTCGTCCACCAGGAGCTCGGCATCATCCCGGAGATGGGCGCGGTCGACAACGTCGGGTTCGTCCTCGGCTTTCAGCGGGGGCGCTTCGGTCGAATCGACTGGCGCGCGCAGGCGAGGGTGACCACCGAACTGCTTGAGCGCTTCGGCTTCAAGCTCGACCCACATAAGCCACTTGCCGCTGCATCACCACCAGAGCGTGCGGCCGTTGCGATCGTCAGGGCGGTTGCCGGGTGGAAGGCCGGACGGGGCGTCTTGATCCTCGACGAACCGACCGCTGCCCTGCCCGCTCACGAAGTGGACGAGCTGTTCCGCCTGGTGCGGGAGGTCAGCGGCACTGGGACCGCCGTCATCCTCGTGTCACACCGTTTGGACGAGGTGATGGCGATCGCCGACCATGCCACCGTGATGCGGTCTGGCGCAAAGGTGTGGGACGGTCCCCTGTCGAGCACGTCGCTCAGCGGGCTCGTTGACCTCATCTCCAACACCGAAGCGTCCGATTCCACTGCGACAGCCGGTTCGCACGCGAGCGGGCATCGCGTCAGGAATCACACGACCTCCAGCGAGACGCCGATCGCACTCGAGGCCCGTGGGATGTATGGGCGTTATCTGCGAGGGGTGAGTTTCCGGCTTCGCGTCGGTGAGGTTCTTGGCGTGGCAGGGTTGCTGGGTTCTGGTCGCGAGGAACTGCCGTATCTCATCGGCGGCAACCAACGCTCGGGGGCCGAGGGTGCGGTCAGCGTCGACGGCCGGGAGTCGCGTTGTCTCACTGTCACCGAAGCGCATGAACTTGGGATCGTGCTTGTTCCGGCTGATCGAGCCCGGGAGGGGATCTTCGCCGATTTCACGACGCGCGAGAACGTATCACTCGCAGCGCTACCGACGATCGCATTGCGTGGGCTCTTCACGCCGCCCGCTGAGAAGGCGTTCGTCAGCCGCTGGCTCAACGCCGTCCACGCCGATCCGGGCTTTTCCGAGCGTCTGATCTCGACCCTTAGCGGCGGTAACCAGCAGAAGGCGATCCTAGCGCGCTGGCTATCCGTGGGACCGAAGGTTCTGCTGCTGTCTGAGCCGACGGCAGGCGTCGATATCGGCGCCCGCAACGTGATCTATCAGGAGTTGCGTCAACGAGCCGCCGATGGCCTCGCGATCCTGATGGCCTCGTCAGATGTGGAAGACCTGCTCGCATCCTGCGACCGCGTGATCGTGCTGCGAGACGGTGTGATCGCCGGCGAGTTCGCCGGCGATCACATGACCAAGGCGGCAATTGCCTACGCAATGGAGGGTGCGCACAGTGAGCACGGTTGATCGTGTCAGTGAGGGTCCCGGGGCCGCCGGAACGAGCCCCCTCGCGCCGGACGGGGAGAGCCGCCCGTCTTGGCGTCGGCACTTGGGCTTCGCCAACATCGGCGTCGTGTACGTGGAGATCGCGCTGATCATCGTCTTCTCGATCCTCGCGCCGTCGACATTTCCAACCTGGATCACGGTCAAGTCGGTGCTCAATGAGAACGCTGTCGCTGGCCTGATGGCGCTCTCCCTCGTGGTGCCGCTCTCGGCACAGGTATTCGATCTTTCGATCGGTAATGCGATGGGGCTGGCCAACGTGGTGATCGCCTGGCTGCTTGTCAACAAGGGCGTGGCGGTCGTCCCGGCAATCCTGATCACCCTCACGCTCGGCCTCCTCATCGGTCTCCTCAATGGCCTTGTCGTCGTCACGGCGAAGATCGATTCATTCATCGGAACTCTGGCGACGGGATCGTTGATGGTGGCGGCGATCTCACTGGTGACCCACGACCAGCAGATCACCGGCAATGCGCTGAATGGCTCGTTCGGGAACATCGCGACGACCAGCGTCGCCGGTATCGAGCTCCCAGTGATCTTGATGCTTCTCGTCGCCATCGTGCTGTATGTGATCCAGAAGTACACCGTGCTCGGGCGTCGGATCTACGCGATCGGCTTCAACGAGCGCGGTGCGGTGCTGGCCGGAATCAAGACCGGCCGAATCAAGTTCGCGACACTGATCGTCTCCGGCACCGTCGCGGCGATTGCCGGCATCCTGCTTGCCTCCGGTGTCAGTTCGGGGTCACCCGGTATCGGTCCGCCTTATCTGTTGAACGCCTTTGCAGCGGCGTTCCTCGGGGC
Organism: Conexibacter sp. DBS9H8; assembly: GCF_023330685.1. Taxonomy (GTDB): domain Bacteria; phylum Actinomycetota; class Thermoleophilia; order Solirubrobacterales; family Solirubrobacteraceae; genus Palsa-465. The sequence continues at coordinate 359,866 of NZ_CP097128.1, read as the reverse complement.
AACCCAGTTTGGGGGTCGGTTCAATGCCTGGGGCACCATCATCGCGGTGATCCTGCTCGGGACGGGCACGACCGGTCTCGTGCTGGTCGGGGGGGCACCGTGGACGCAGAGCATGTTCAGCGGCGTTGTCCTGCTGGTGGCCTTGGGAGCCTCCAGTTTCGAACGGGCAGTCCAGGCGCGGGCCTGGGTTCGATCGCGACGCGTTCGGCGGCCCGCACCCGCAGAGTGATCCAGCGATACCGCCACAAGTCAGACCAATCAAATCAACGCAGTAGTGGAGAGAGGCACGTCCGTGAGTACATTTAGGTTCAGATCGTCGGTGCCGGCCGCGGCAGCAGTAGCTGTGTCGCTGGCCCTCGCCGTGGCGGCCTGCGGGAGTTCCGCCAGCACGCCGAGTTCCAGCAGTTCACCGAGCGCATCGAGCAGTTCGACATCGTCCAGCAGTGCGTCCTCGACGGGCAATTCAGGGTTGGCGGAGGCCAAGGCGTTCGTCAGCGCGCACATCACCAACCCGACCCAGATTCCCGTGACGACCCCGGTTGGCAAGAAGATCCCGACCGGCAAGCTCGTCGACATCCTCAACTGCGGACCGGCTGGATGCACATACGCGACCAACGCGTTCAAGCAGGCGGCGGCAGTTCTGGGTTGGAGGGTGAAGGAGTACACCCCCGCTGAACCGACCCCACAGCTCGTCCAGAATGACATGACACAGATTGTCAACGACCATCCTGCTGCGGTCGTCGTCACAGCGCTGCCGACGATTGAGTATCCCCATCAGGCCGCGGCGCTGAAGGCCGCGCACATCCCATTGATCGAGCTCTACGGGACAGATCCCACCTCGGGCACCGCGCCGTTGGAGATCGATGGCGTCGGGTTCGACGATGCCTTGGCCCAAGCACTCGCCGACAAGACCACGGTCGACCTCGGTGGTAAGGGGACCGTCGCCGACGTGATCCTCAGCGGCTACCCAATCATCGCGGCCTACACCGCCGCCTACAACGCGCAGCTGAAGAAGGTCTGTCCGGCGTGCAAGATCATCTCGACGACGATTGCGCCAACCAGTTTGGGAACGACGGACGGAACTGACATCGTCAACTTCCTTCGTGCCAACCCGGGGGTCAACGCGCTCTTCCTCTCCTATGAACAGGTTGGTGAGGACCTGGCGAGCGCCGCGAAGGGGGCCGGTATCACGCTGCCGAAGACCTACTCGGAGGCACCGACGATCGCCGGGGTTCAAGCCGCAGCGGCTGGCGTGCGGACGGCGACGGCGCCCGTTGACTACAACGAGAACGGCTGGCAGGTGGCTGACGCGCTCGCTCGCCTCTTCACAGGTCAGAGCACCGCGCCCGACGAGAACAGTGGCCCGCCAGTGATCTGGGCCAAGGAGTACCACAACATTCCCGCTGCGACGTCGAGCACTGTGTTCCCGACCGACAATCCGAACTACCAGGCGCAGTTCAAGAAGCTCTGGGGCAAGTAGGCCAGGAGTGGCGTCCAACAACGATGGCGGCGGTCTTCGGGCCGCCGCCGACGCTGTCCCATGCTGACATCAGCAAGCTTCCGCCTCGACGGGTCGACGGCCCTCGTCACCGGCGCGGGCGGTGGGATCGGAGCTGAGATCGCGGTCGGCCTCGCTGAGGCGGGCGCAGATGTCGGTTGTCTCGATCGTCCGTCCACGCATCTGGACGACACCGCCGCTCGGATCCATGCGATGGGAAGGGGCGCGGTCGCGCTCTCCGCCGACGTCACAAGCCCCGACTCCCTCGCGGCAGCCGTTGCCACCGTCGAGTCGGAGTTGGGGCTGCTGAGCTCAGCCGTTAACTGCGCAGGGATTCACAGCAACGCGCCGGCCGAGGAGATGGAACTCGGGACGTGGCAGGCGTTGATCGACGTCAATCTGACCGGGGTTTTTCTCAGCTGCCAAGCCGAGGGCCGGGCGATGCTCCGTAACGGCGGTGGCCGGATCGTCAATGTCGGTTCCATCTCCGGCACGCTGGTCAACCGTGGCATCAACCAGATCCACTACAACGCGAGCAAAGCGGGAATCCTCCAGCTATCACGCAGCCTCGCGATTGAGTGGGTCGACCGCGGTATCCGCGTCAACGTGCTCAGCCCTGGCTACGTGCGCACGGGAATGGCACGAGGCGTTCAGACGGCGCGCACGCTCGACGATTTTCTCGACGACATCCCCATGCGGCGGATGGCGACACCAAGCGAGCTTGTGGGGCCGGCCGTGTTCCTTCTGAGCGACGCCGCGTCGTATTGCACCGGCTCGGAACTGCTCGTCGACGGGGGCATCACCCGCTGGTAGGTTCCGGCCGGCGAGGGTCCCGTCACGCCCGCCCTCCGTTCCCCGGCGGCGGCTCTCAGTCGGACAGGCCGAGGATGCTTCGCGCTTGTTCGACGTCGGCGACCGGACGCTCAAGGGCTCGTGCCACGTCGGCGAGACGCGTCACGAGCGCCGCGTTGCCTGGAGCCGGCACGCCGCGTCGGAGCATCAACGTGTCCTCCATACCGGTCCTTGCGTTACCGCCCATGGCCAGCCCGATCGCCGTCATCGTCAGGTTGTGCCGGCCGATACCGATCGCCTGCCAAACCGCATCAGGCGGCAGGCGGCGAACGAGGTGGACGATGCTATCCGCAGTCGCGGGCATACCGCCGCGAACGCCGAGGACAAGGGAGAACTGGAGGGGCGCCTCGAGCAGATCCTCCTCGAACAGCGCGAGCGCCATCTCCACGTGCCCGGTGTCGTAGAGCTCAAGCTCGGGCTTGACGCCGAGCTCGCGCATACGGGCAGCGAGCCGGCGGACGCCGTCTGGCGGGTTGAGAAACTGGGCATCATTGAACGTCATCGAGCAGACGTTGAGTGTCGCCATCGCCGGGCGGGTCTCCACGAGTTGGGCGCGCGCTGCGAGCGGCACACCGAGGCCGACGCCGGTTGAGAGCTGGATCAGGGCGGGGCACACTTCGCCGATCAGTCCGACCACGCGGCGTGCTACGTCAAGATCGGCGGTGGGCCGCCCCTGACCGTCGCGGAGGTGGATGTGGACGATGCTCGCACCCTGCTCCCATGCTGCCTTGGCGTCTGCCGCGATCTCCTCCGGGCTCGTCGGCAGGTTGGGATTGTCCGCCTTGCCGGCGATCGGACCGGTCAGCGCTGCGGTGAGAATCGCGACGCTCACGAGGCACTCGGAGTGAGCGACTGGGTGTAGGTATCGCGCAACACCTTCTTGATGACCTTGCCCGAGGGGTTGCGAGGAAGTTCGGCGATGAAGTCGATCGAGGTCGGGCACTTGTAGTGAGCGAGCCGCTCTCGGGTGAAGGCGATCAGCTTCTCTGGTTGGGCCGCGCCGCCGGGCCTGATCACGACGATCGCCTTGACGGTCTCGCCCCATTTGTCATGGGGGACCCCGATCACGGCCGCTTCGGCGACGTCCGGGTGGGCCGAGAGAACGTTCTCCACTTCTGCCGGATAGATGTTCTCTCCTCCGGAGATGATCATGTCCTTGATTCGGTCGGTGAGGTAGAAGTAGCCGTCCTCGTCGCGGTAGGCGCCGTCGCCGGTTCGGACCCAGCCGCCTTCCGTGAGCGCACGGGCGGTCACGTCTGGCTGGTTGAAGTATCCCTTCATGTTCATCGGCGACCGGACCCAGATCTCACCGATCTGGCCGGGCGCTGCCTCCTCCGCGGTGAGAAGATCGACGACCCGCACGTCGTGCCAAGGCAGCTCTTTACCGACCGAGCGCAGAAGTCGGACCGCCTCGCCGTCCGGGAGGTGATCCTCGGGAGGGAGGGCGATCACTGTGCCGGCCGTCTCTGTCATGCCATAACACCCGATGAATCCACATCCGAGGGTGTCCAGAGCCCGGCTCAGGAGCGTTTCGGTCATCGGTGCCCCGCCGTAGGCGATGTAGCGGAGGCTTGACAGGTCACGCTCGCGGGCCTGCGGAGACTCGATAAGCCGCTGGATCACCGCCGGGACGAAGAACGCATGCGTGACGCGCTCGCGCTCGATCGTCTCGAGCACGTCATCGGCCTTCACCTCGGTCAGGACGATCGTCCGACCGCCAAGCGTGGTGGTTGTCAGTCCAGTTCCGGCTCCACCGATGTGAAACAGGGGTGCGACGACGAGATGCACCGAGTCCGGCGTCATCCGGAACAGCTCTCTGGCCATCACCTCGATGTAGGCAAGATTGGCGTTGGTCAGCATCACCCCCTTGGGGCGGCCGGTCGTGCCAGAGCTGTAAAGCACCAGCATCACGTCGTCCGGAGCGGAGGACACACACGGATCCTCGGGCCGGGATGCCGCCAGCCAGGCCTCATATTCGGGTCCGAGTGTCACAACCTGCATTTTCGCGGCCCGCTCGTTCACCGGCGGGACCTTTGCCGCGAACTCCGGATCGACGACCAGCAGCGATGGTCGGGCGTCCGCAAGGATCGCCGCGAGTTCGAGCGCTGACAGTCGCCAGTTGAGCGCGACCATGGTCGCGCCGGCCTTGCTGACGCCGAAAGCGACCTCGAAGAACTCGATGCCGTTTCCGACGAGTACCGCCACCCGATCACCCGGCTCGACATGGGCGTTGATCAGTGCGTTGGCGATCCGCGAGCTCCGCGCGTGAAGGCCGCCGAAGGTCAGCCGCCGGTCACCGGAGACGAAGGCCTCATGGTCGGGGCGCTCGGTCGAGAGGTCCCGCAGGACACCGGCCAGCGTCCAGTCAGCTGTTGGATCGCTGCCCATTCGCTTCTCCTTCCACTCACTGGGTCGGCCGGGAGGGCCGTCAGACCGGAAGCTTAGCCCGACCGCGGGCTATCAGCAACTGTGTTGACGACACTCCTCACGACCACTCATAGAACCCACGTCCGCTCTTCTCCCCCAGTTCGCCGGCGGCGACCTTCGCCCTAAGGATCTGGGGCGCGGCAAACCGCTCCCCGTAGACGCTGGAGAGCGATTCGGCGATGTCCAACCGAACATCGAGACCGACGATGTCGGACAGGCGGAGCGGTCCGACGGGGTGCCGGTATGCAAGGGTCACCGCTCGGTCGATATCCTGCACGGAGGCGACTCCCGACTCGACCATCCGCATCGCCTCGAGTGCGGCGATCAGGTCAAGTCTGCTGGTGGCGAACCCGGGTACGTCGCGAACGACCACAGCCTCCTTGCCGATTGCGCTGACGAGCCGCTGAGCCGCGGCCACCCCGCGGTCAGGGGTCTCCGCGCCGCGCACCAGTTCCACCAGCCGCAGTGCCCACACGGGGTTGAAGAAATGCATGCCGATCAGTGCCGCCGGGTTCGCGAGATCTGCCGCGAGCGCGTCGATCGAGAGCGAGCTGGTATTCGTCGCCAGGAGGGCGGGGCGCCGCTCAAGGGCAGCGGCCAGCACCTCGCGCTTGAGCTCCAGTCGCTCGGGGACCGACTCGACGATCAGCTCCAAACCGTCCGGCAGTGCGCCGACCGTGCGAAGGTGACGCACCGCGCACGGCAGCGCCGCGAGCCGCATGGCACTGAGCTTCCCGCGTGCGTGACCGGCTGCGCCCTGTGTGGCCACTGTGCGAAGCAGCGCCGCAGCGCGTTCGTCGTCGGGCTCCACGACGAACGTCTCGAAACCGGCCGCCGCGAACACATAGGCGATTCCAGCTCCCATCGTGCCGGCGCCGATTACGCCAACGCCACCGTTGACAACGTTCATGAGGCCGCGAGTCTACTCAAGCGGAGGCAGGCGCCGCGCGACCTCTGCAGGCGCCGCACGACCCGCGTGCGCGGGACCGAGTTCGCCGGCACCGTGCATCTGCGCCGCCGGCGCCGCGGGATCGCCATCCTCCCGCCGGGACAGGCGCGGGCCTGTCGAACTGGGTGGATCTCAGCCTGTGACTGCTGACTGTGCCGGGTGATGGTGCAGGCCGCGTGTGCAGAATGCACCGGCGGCCTAGCGGTCGTTACCGTCCGGCGCCGACAACCTCCCGCGGCTCGCTCGCCGGCGGCTCCGCCGGCCCGTCGAGTCCCGTGGAGGCGGCGCCCTCCACGTTGAGGCGCGGCAGGACCCGTTCGAGGGCGCGGGGAAGGGCCCAGTTGGCCGCGCCGATCACGAGCATCAGGGCCGGCACGATGATCGAGCGGACGATGAGCGCGTCAAGGAGAACCGCGGCGGCGAGCCCGAGGCCGAACATCTCAATCGTCACCTGGCCGCCGAAGATGAAGGAGCCGAAGACGAGGATCATGATCGCCGCTGCGGCCGTGATCGTCCGTCCGGTGGCGGCAAGACCCCGGGTGACCGCGAGGCGGTTGTCCCGGGTGCGGTGCCACTCCTCGTAGATCCGTGCGAGCAGGAACACCTCATAGTCCATCGACAGGCCGAACAGGATCGCGAACATCATCACCGGGATGAACGCCTCAATCGGACCGGTGGAGATGCCGAACACGGAGCTGAGCCAGCCCCACTGGAAGACGGCGGTGACGACCCCGAAGGCGGCCCCGGCCGACAGCATGTTCATCACCGCCGCCGTGGCCGGGATGACGAGGCTGCGGAAGACGGCGGTGAGCAGCAGGAAGGACAACAACACGACGACGCCGATGAACAGCGGCAGCTTGGCGGACAGCACGCTGGCGAAGTCGGCGAAGATCGCGGTCTGGCCGCCGATCAGCACGTGCAGGCCGCTACGGGCGCTCGCTCGGGGCACGACGGTGTCGCGGAGGGTGCTGAGCAGCGCGCCGGTGGACGCCGCCTGGGGGGACCCGACCGGGTAGGCGTCGGCGCTGATCACCGCCGGGGCTCCGCCGGCGCCGGGAAGGAGATGGGGCGGGGTGACCCGGACAACCCCGGGGGTGTGGGCGACGGCGGTGAGGACCCGGCTGAAGGCGGCCTGTTGTGCCGATCCGCTGGCCTGGGCGACGAGCTGGAGCGGACCGTTGTAACCCGGGCCGAACCCGCGGGCAAGCAGGTCATAGGCCTGGCGGGTGGTCGACCCGGCCGGGTCTGAGCCCGCGTCGGAGGAGCCGAGGCGCATGGAGAAGAACGGCACCGCGATCAGGGCCATCACGAGCACGCCCGTCGCCGCGATCAGCGCCGGCCGGGCCTGCAGGACCCCGGTCCAGCGGACCCACGGGCCGCTGGGTGTGCCGCTGCTCGTCGGCTGTGCCGCGAGGGCCCGCCGGGCCCGGCGACTGAGGATGCGTGGCCCGAAGAATCCGAGCAGCGCGGGCAGCAGCGTCAACGCGGAGAAGACGGTGAAGGCGACGACGACGGCGGCCGCCACGGCGACGCCGTAGAGGAAGCTGACCCCGAGGGCGAACATGCCCAGCAGCGCGATGCAGACGGTGATCCCGGCGAACATCACCGCGCGACCGGAGGTATCGAGCGCCTCCACGATCGACGCCTCGACCGACTTGCCCTGCTGCAGTCCCTGCCGGTGGCGGGTGACGATGAAGAGGGCGTAGTCGACGCCGACCCCGAGGCCGATCAGCAGCGCCAACTCGGAGCTGAAGGAGGCCATGTCGAGCAGGTGGGAGAGCAGACCGACCACCGCGGTGCCGACCCCGAGGGCGAACCCGGCGGTGATCAGCGGGAGCACGGCGGCCAGGAGGGACCCGAACACGAGGAAGAGCACGATCAGCGCGGCGATCGCGCCGAACCCGGCACGCGAGACGTTGTTGGTGACCGTCTGCTCGGCGACCTGCCCTTCAACGGCGACGCTCAGGCCGCCGCCCGCGCCCGCTCGCACGGCGGCGACGAACCGTTTGGCCTGGCTGACGGTGAACGTGATTCCCTGCTTGTCGAGGATCACGTTGGCAAAGCCGATTCGGCCCGAGCTGGAGATCTGCGCGGCGTTGCCGGCGGCGAACGGGGAGGCGACCGAGGACACCTCAGGAAGCGCGCCGATGCGGGCGAGCAGCGCCTGTACGCGTGTCCGTGCGGCTGGGTCGGTGATCGCTCCGTGCGCGACGCTGAAGACGACCTGCTCGACATCCCCGGCGGCCCGCGGGGCGGCTCGCTGGAGCAGCGCGAGCGCCTCAAAGCTCTGGGTTCCCTTCAGCGAGAAGCTGTTCTTGTAGGCGCTGCCGACGCTCTGGGCGATCGCCGCGAAGCCGATGAGCCCCGTCAACCATCCTGCGAGAACCAGCCTGCGGTGTCGCACACACCAGGTCGCCATCAACCGCATCACGTTCTCCGTTCAGGTCTCCGCCGGGGACCCCGACGTCGTGAGACGGTCGCGGTATCAGCGCCAGCGCTCCCATCACCGAAGGAGCAGACACGCTGACGGTTCGAGCCAGCAGCCTACCAGCCGCCCGATCCGAGCCCGTGGGCCGGGAGCGGCTCGGGCGCCCGGTAGGCTCACCTCCAGTGGCTTTCACCTACACCGCCGACAGCTCCGCGCCGCCGGCGGCGGTGTGGGCGCTGCTGGCCGAGCCGGGCCAGTGGCACCGCTGGGCGCCCCACATCCGGGGCGTCCGCGGGTTCGGCGGCGCCCGGGTCACCAGCCCGAGCGCCGGTGTGATCCTGCTCGCCGGGGTCGTCCCGGTCCTCGCCCTGATCACTGAGGCCACAGCGACGTCCTGGACCTGGCGGATCGGTCTGGTCCGGGTCCGCCACTCCATCACCCCCCACGGTCCGGCAGCCAGATCACCGTCGAGCTGAGCGCCCCCTGGCCGGTCGAGCCGGTCCTGGAGACCCTGTATGGCCCGATCGCCTACGAGGCGATCTGCCGGCTCGGCGCCCTCGCCGCCGGGGCCGCCGACCGCTGAGGCGCTACGCCCCTCAGCGGTCGTTGATGTCGAGCGTCGGGGTGATGTCGGGGAGCTGGTGGTCGGCGTCGACGTGCTCGTTCGGGACGACCGCCGTGCCGAGTGCGAAGAACTCGATCGTGTGGCTCCCCCAGCCGTGGCTCTGCTCGCGGAGCTTGACCTCGACGATGCCGAGCACGCCGTCCCCGATCGCCTCGGCCTCTGCCTGCATCCGCTCCATCGCCAGTTCGCGGGCGTCATAGAGCGCCTGTGTGTACTGCTCGAGCTCGACGTTGCGCCCGGCCTGCTTCATCGACTGGAGGATTCCGCGGTGGGCGACGTGGTAGACGCAGCTGCCCATCACAAGACCGACCGGCCGCTTCCCGGTCTGCATCAGCGTCCAGAACGCCTGGCCGGAGAGGTCGCTCGTGAACGGCCGCCCGTTGGGGGCGCGGTGGAGCTTGCCGCCCTTGTGCTTGATCGCCGTCCCGATGGCGATGAACTCGGCCATGTCCGCGCCCCACTCGTACCGGCCGATCTCCAGGCGGACGCCGACGACCCCGTCGGCACCGAGCTGGTCGGCTTCCTCCTCCATCCGGGTCATCGCCAGCTCGCGGGCGTGATACATCGCCTGGCTGAGGACGGTCAGCTCCTGGTTCTGGCGCAGAGCTGCGAACTGGTAGCCGACGTGGTAGATGCTCGAGCCGACGACGAGGCCGACCGGTTCAAAACCGGCCTTCTCGACGCACAGGTACTCGTTGACGGACAGGTCCGAGGTGAACAGCCCGCGGCGGTTCATCTCGAGCCGCTCCGTCGCGTGGAGGGCGAGCCCCTCCGTGCTGTTCGGGTCGTAATCAGCCATACCTGACCTCCGTCAGCTGCCGAGGTTGATGGACATCATCGGCGCCTGCAGTGGTGCCGGATGGGGTGGGTGGGCGTCGAGCTTGATGGCGGTGCCGAGCACGTTCATCGTCACGTAGAAGAGGTGGTAACGCATCCCGACCGCCTGCTCGTACTCACGATGGTCGATCGAGTGGCGCAGGGTGGAGACGACGATCGTGTTCGCGCCCGCGACCGCCGCCTGGCGGTGAACCTCCGCCATCGCGCGGCTGCGGGCGGCGGCGACCCCGTGGGAGATCTCGCTGATCTCCATGTTCTGGGCGCCGGCCCCACCGAGCCAGCCGCTCGAGTTCATCACCCAGTTCGAGGTCATGCTCAGCTGGACGCACAGCACCGTCGTGTGCCCGACCACGCCACACACCTCCGCCCCGATCCGGCGCAGCTTGTCGACGTCCTGGCCCGACAGGGTGCAGGAGCCGAATCCGGCTGCGCGGCGGGGCAGGGCACGGTCGCGCACGGCGGTGCCGAAGACGACGAGCTCGACGTTGTTCGGGTCGCCGATGGCACGGTGGGACATCTCGATCCCGATCACCGCGTCCGCCCCGGCGAGCCGCGCCTCCTGCTCGAGCCGTCCGAACGCGCGGTCGCGAGCCAGGTTCCACGGGTCAGACAGGGCGGTGATCTCGCCGGAGTAGTAGTAGGTCTGGCCGACCCCCCAGCCGTGCTGGACGACCGAGGAGCCCATCACCTGGGAGACCGGCTGCAGCCCTGAGGCCTGCGCGAGCGCGTACTCCTTACTGGAGAGGTCGCTCGTGAAGAACGGGTCGGTCTGCTCGGCGACGCGCCTGAGGCGTTGCTCGGCCCCGAGCGGGATTCCGCCCTGACGGATCCGCTCGAGGTCGACCTCGGCGGCCCGGAGTTCGGCGTCGCTGGGCCCCGTGGGTTGGTTGGAGCGAAACAGGGGCACGCCTGAGTCTCTCACACTCGCCCGACCGGCGAGGCCCGGATGCCGGCCGCGGATCGCTCGCGTCACGTAATGACTTCCTTCGGGTGCTTCGTCCCCTTCGCTCTCCGCCGGCCCTCATCACCATCGCCGCAGCGATCGCGGGGTGTGGCGGCACCCCACCTCGACCGCGGACCGCCCCGTTCCCGCCTCGGCCAGCCCCGCGACCGGCATCCCGCGACCGGCATCCCGCGACCGGCACCCCCCGCCCGGCCAGCACGGGGGTGGCCACCTCGGCGGCCACGGCGGCAACCCCCGCCGGCGGGCCGGTGCCCGCCGGCGTCCGGGCGACGAGGATCACCTTCATCTCCGCTGAGATCGCCTTCGTCCTCGGGACCACCCCATGCGCCCTGCTCGGCGATTCTCAAAAGCACCGACCGCGGGGTGCCCCGCGTCGGCCTGCCCGCCCCCCGGGAGGCGGCGAGCGGCCTGGCCGGCAACGGCCTCTGGGGCCTGCGCTTCGCCACCGCTCATGACGGCTACGCCTTCGGGGACGGGCTCGGGCAGACGACCGACGGTGGCGCCGACTGGGTGCACGCGCCCGCCCCGGCGCGGGACATCGTCGACCTCGAGCCGGTTCTCGGCCGCCGCCGGCTGGCCATCGGCGCCCCTGCCCCGCCTCCGGCGGCGGGCGCTGTGGCCCCGAGGCGCTCTACCGACGCGGCCTCACGGCGGGACCGTGGGTGCGGGTGAGCGCGCTGCCCCGCGCAGGCTTCGGGGCGACGATCACCGTGCACGGGTCCTCCGTGTGGGTGACCGGCGGCAGCGAATTCGGGGACACCGCACTGCTGCACTCCAGCAACGGCGGGCAGACCTTTCGGCCGGTCGCCCAGCCCGGTCTGAACCGCGGCAGGAACCCCTACGGTCCCGCCGGCGTCGCCGTCGCCGGCACCACCGTCGCCCGCACGCCCTCGTCGTCAGCGCGAGCAGCGGGGCGACCCTCCTCTCCTGCAGCGGTGACGGCAACCGGACCTGGTCAAGCGCGCTCGCCCTCGACAGCGGCGGCATCCCCTGGAGCGACCTCGGCTTCACCACGCCGGCGGACGGGGTCGTGATCGAGGGCCCTGCGGCCGTCTCTTCCCCGGCCCGCTACTCCCCGGGTCGGGTCTGGCTGACCGAGGACGGCGGCCGCCGCTGGGCTCCCGTGCGCTTCTGAGCTCGCGACGGCGAACCGGCGCGCCCGTGGCCGCCCCGGCATGACCGCCGCCGGCGTGCGCGCGCTCGGTCGCGTCGCCGACACCCCGCGAGCCGGGGCGCGCCGGTGGCCCGGCCGCCCGGGGCGGGCTGCCCGGCGAGGGTCGCGGCGACGACCGCCGCGGCGGGGGTCGGCCGGAAGCCGGGGTCGTAGAGAAGCGCGTCGGTCTCGGGCCCGAGCCAGGAGTAGCTGTCGGCGACCCCCCAGACGGTGTATCCGGTGCAGTTGGGGGCAAGCTGGCAGGCGGTGGCGTAGCGCTCGAACACCGCCTGCTTGGCGGCGGGATCATCGAGCCCGCCGGGCAGGTTGTTGACGTCCAGTTCGGTGACCTCCACGTTGACGCCGATCAACGCGTACTGTCGCCAGAGAGACAGCAGCTGGCGGAGTGACGGGGCATCGGCCGTTGTCACGTGGGCCTCGAAGCCGACAGTGTCGAGCGGGACGTTCTCGCGTTTGAGCCCGGTGGCGAGGTTCAGAAGCGCCGTGGTCTCCGGTCCCGGCGCCCCGGAGCCTTCGCTGTTGATGACGAGGTTCGCCGCCGGATCGGCCTCGTGCGCATCGGTGAGCGCCGCCGCGATGTAACCGGGTCCAAGTACCTGCTCCCAGATCGAGGTGATCAGCGTCCCCGTCTGGGTGAGTGGCTCGTTGACGACATCCCACTCACTGACCAGTCCGGGGAACGCTCGAGCGAAGTGGCCGACGACCGTTCTGATGTAATCGTCCATCACCGCTCGTAACGCGGGTGCGGTCCACCGCAGCAGCGGGTTACTGAGCCACGCGGGCTCCTCCGCCCACCACAGCAGGCTGTGACCGCGGATCGTGAGGTGGTGCTCAACCGCGAACCGGGCGATCTGATCTGCGACGGTGAAGTTGAAGTGGTTCTGGTACGGCTCGAGGTACTGCATCTGAAATTCGTTCTCAGGTGTGAAGCGCTGGAAGCCGGCGAGGAACGTGCTGAGGTACTGCGGCGTGTACGGCTGCGGGCAGGCCAGTTGGGGCGGCCCGGCGAACGACGGTTCGGTGCAGGCGAACCACAGGGCGGCGCCCTCCGGAATCATCCGTGCTGACGCGCTCGCCACCGCCACCGACGCGACCAGCCACGCGGCCACGAGGCACGCAGTAAGCAAGCGCCATCGGTGATGTTCTCGGGTGACGGAGGTCATGGTCGGTCCCAGCGGACGGGCATGGCACTGCATGCCCGTCGCCTAGAACACCGGTGAGCGCCGAACGGTGCGCTGCGCCCAGAAACGATGTGCGGCCGCTCAGGCGGTGTTGATCCCCGCCGCCAGACTGCCGGGTCGGCGCCGGCTCCGTCACAATGACCCGGTGACGACGACATTGGGTCCATCGCCGGTCCATCATCCAATCTTCGCTCGGCTGTGGTCGGCGCTGAGCCGGTTCGGCGATGAGGGTTTTGCCCGCTACCGTGCCGAGCTCGTCGCCGGCCTCAGCGGGCGGGTGCTCGAGATCGGGGCCGGCAACGGCCTCAACTTCACCCACTACCCGACGGCGGTGACGGAGGTCGTCGCCGTCGAGCCGGAGGAGTTCCTGCGCGGCAAGGCGATGGCGGCGGCGGCCGCCGCCCCCGTCCCGGTGCGGGTGATCGACGGCCAAGCCGAGTCGCTGCCGTGTGAGGACGGCAGCTTTGACGCGGCCGTCAGCTGCCTTGTGCTCTGCTCGGTCTCCGACCAGCGCCGGGTGCTGTCGGAGCTGCACCGCGTGCTCGCCCCCGGCGGGCAGTTGCGCTTCCTCGAACACGTCCGCTCAAGCTCCCCGCGGATGGCGGCGGTCCAGCGCGGGCTCGACCGTTCGGGCGCCTGGCCGCTGATCGGCGGCGGGTGTCACTGCTCGCGTGAGACGCTCGCCACGATTGCCGGGTCGCCGCTGCGGATCGAGGCCCAGCGCGAGAAGGTGTTCCCACCCGCCTGGCTGCCGGTCAACCCAATCGTGATCGGGACCGCTCGGCGGTCCGGCTGACCCGCCCACCCCGTCGCGCTGAGCCAACCGCTCAGCCGGGGTCGACGACGTCGCCGACCCGGACGGCTCCGGGGACGGTCACCTCTCCGTAGATGCCGAAGGCAAGTGGCTCGGTCGTCGCCAGCCCGGACCGGTAGGCGAGCAGGTCAAGGGTCGCCAAGGTGACCGCGCCGCTGTCAGGATCAAGCGTCGTGATGCGACAGCGGCCGACGTGGCCGTGGAAGCGGACGGTCGCCTCCCCGATCCGAACCTGTCTGCCGACCCAGGCGTCCTCGCCGTGGGCGGGGACGCCCTCGACGCCAAACAGCATCCGGAAGCGACGCGGGTCGACCGGCTCGCCGGCCCGGGCGCTGAGGTGAGCGAGGGAGCCGTCCGAGAGCAGCGACACCGACCCGCCCCGGCCGCGGTCGTTGCCGGTCGCTTCCGGGTCGGCGCGGACGAGCCGGACGTGACGGCGACAGAAGTCCGACAACGCCGCCGACAGGCCCGGACAGACCGGTTCGGCCGGCGGGGACCGGGAGAAGAACCGTGTCGGTTGGGCCGGCCCGGGCTCGATCCCCTCGATCGCGTCACTGCCGTCGGGGAAGCGCAGGCGGAGCGTCGCCGCCGCAGGGTCCAGTTCGGCGCGGACGGCGGAGAGGGCGTCGACGCGCTTGGCGTTGAGGAGGACGTCCCGCTCGTCGATGAGGTAGAAGCAGCGGTTGTCGGCCACGCCGGCCGGTCCGAGCTCGACCTCCTCACGGGCATGCAGGGCGAGACCCTTGACCGGGGTCGTCGCGATCGTGCTGATGCGGACGCCGTCCATCGCCGACAGGCTAGAGACCGCCGCCGTTGGCCTCCCGCGGTTCGCGCTCAAGGTTTGGCACGGGTGGCCGTTCTCTCCGGGGTGATGTCGACCCAGCCGATCGGACTCGACGGGGTGCTCACCCGGATCCAGCAGATCGAGGCCCAGCAGCAGCAACTGCTTGCGCTGCCGACATCTCCGGCGGCCGTGAATACCGGCGCGGCTGCGGGAGCCACGACGACCGTCGCGTCGACGGGAATGGGGTCAGCCGCCTCCGGGGCGACGGCGTCCGCGGGCGGATCAGCGTTCGCGACGCTGCTCTCATCGCTCGCCGGTAGCGGAACGGGCAGCTCGGCCAGCTCCGGACCGGCGGCGTTCACGGGCACCAGTGCCGGGACGAACAGCACCCTCCCGCCGGCGCTGACCGGCACCACTGCCGCGAGCTTCGGTACCCAGAGCGCCTTCGGTGCCCTCAGCTCCCTCGCCGGTAGCGATCCGGCGCTGCTCGGGGTCCTCGCCGGCCTCCCGACCGGAACCGGCGCCGCAGCCGCGGCGGGGGCGGTCGGTGCGGCGGACGCCGCGCCTGCCGCCGTGAGCGCGATGACCGCGGAGGCGAACGCGCTCGTCGGCAAGCCCTACGTGTGGGGAGGAGGGCACGGCGGGTGGGGGCCCCAGCCCGGTTATGACTGTTCCGGGTTCGTCTCCGCGGTCCTCCACGCCGGCGGTTATCTCGCCAGCCCCCAGGACACCCAGACCCTCCCGTCGGCTGCCGGGATCGAGGCCGGCCCAGGACAGTACGTGACGATCTATGACCGCACCGACGCGGGCCTCGGCGCCGACCACGTGATCATCGACCTCAACGGGCAGTTCTATGAGTCCGGGGGCGAGGCGGGCTCCTGGGGCGGTGGGGGTGGGGTGCAGCGGATCGCCACCCCGCCGGCGAGCTACCTGGCGACCTTCAACCAGATCCTGCATCCGGCCGGACTCTGAGGTCGGCCGGGCGCCGCTCGGGCCACTGCTCGCGCGTCATCCGCCACTGCCACTCGAGGCCCCGCTCCCCCGGTGCGGTCCGCGGCCCGGTCAGTTCGCCGACCCGGGAGAACCCAAGGCGGCGGGGGATTGCCGCGGAGGCGAGGTTGGCGGCGTCGTGGTGGATCTCCACCACGGTGATCCCCTCCAGGCCGAACGCCGTATCGGTGAGCAGAGCCGCGGCGGTCGACGCGATCCCCCGGCGCAGGTACCCGACATGGACCCAGTAGCCGATCTCCAGCGCGCCCGGACCGAGGCGCCGATGCAGCCCACAGCTGCCGACCGGCGCCCCATCGAGGAAGATCCCGTAGATCCCGTCGCCCGCGGCACGGCGGTCCTGCTCCCACTCCCCGAACCGGGCGGCGTGCTCGGCCGGGGTTCGGGCCGGCGCGTTGGCGAACCCCATCCACGGTGCGAGGTGGGTGCGGCTGGCGGCGATCGCCTCCGCGAGCCCGGTGGCGTCCTCAGGCCGCCAGGTGCGGAGGGTGAGCGGGCCAGCCGCAGCTACGTCTGTGGGCATCATCACACAGAGACTGTACCGGCGCCCCGGTAGGCTGAGTGGCGTTGTGAGCACCTCTGCGGCACCGGTCGCCGTGCACACCGGGTCCCGTCTCGCGAGCGTCAGCCAGATGCGCGGCTACTTCCTCGGCGAGCCCGCCCGGGCCCTGCAGACCGGGCTCGGCCTGCTGTGGCTGCTCGACGGCGGTCTCCAGTTCCAGGGCTTCATGTACTCGCGCGGGTTCATCGCGATGATCAAGGCCCAGGCGGTCGGACAGCCCGGCTGGGCGGCGCACTCGATCATCTGGGCGGCGAACCTCGCCGGCGGTGACCTCGGCGTGTTCAACACGGGCTTCGCCGTCGTCCAGGTGCTGATCGGCGCCGGACTCCTGCTGCGACCGACCGTCAAGGGAGCGCTCGGGCTCAGCTTCGCCTGGGCGCTGGTGGTCTGGTGGTTCGGGGAGGGGTTCGGGATGATGCTGATGGGCTCCATGGCCTCGCCGCTCAGCGGCGCGCCCGGTGCGGTCGTCCTCTACGTCCTGATCGGCCTGCTCGCCTGGCCCAACGGCCGGGCCGGCGGCCTGCTCGGCGTGCGCGGCGCGAGGGTCATGTGGGCGAGCCTGTGGCTCGTGATGGCCTGGCTGTGGCTGGGGGCGGGTTCGGCCGCCCCCAACGCGATCCACGACATCATCGCTGCGGCGCCGTCGGGCATGAGCTGGCTGTCGAGCCTGCAGGACGGCGTCGCGACGCTCCTCCGTGACAACGGCGTCGCGGTCGCGCTCATCCTCGCCGGGACCTCCGCGCTGATCGGGATCGGCGTCGCCACCGGCCAACGGGTGCGAGAGCTGCTCACCCTCGCGGTTCTGCTCAACCTCGCCTACTGGCTGCTCGGGCAGGGGCTCGGCGGGATCTTCCAAGGCGGGGCGACCGACCCGAACGCCGGGCCGCTCTTCCTCCTGCTCACCTACGGCATCGCCCGCCTCGACACGTCCCCTCCGCCCCTCGCCTCGACCAAGGAGCTTCCCGCGTGAAACGCCCACTCCTGCTCGCCGCCACCTCGCTCGCCGTGGTCGCGATCAGCGGCTGTGCCGCCGCGAACAAGAACGCCGCCGACCCCACGTCGGTCACCGCCCCGGCCGGAGCGTCCGCGACGGCGGGTGCCGGCAGTGCCGTCGGGTCCTCCGGGGCAGGGATGTCAGGCATGAACATGCACACGACGACGGTGCTCAACGCCCACGGCGTGCCGACCCCCGTCCCGATCAAGGTCCTCGGCAGCGGCGACTGGAAGGACATGAAGATCACCGCGGAGGAGATGACCCCGGTCCCCTTCTACGTCTACAACGGCACGAGCTTCAGTGAGGAGAAGCCGGCCAGGAACGCGAGCTTTCACCTGATGGTGATGCTCAATGACCGCCACACCGGGGTCGCGATCCCGTACGCGACCGTGTGGGCGACGATCAAGAAGGGCAGCCAGACGATCTTCAACCAGCGCCAGTGGCCGATGATCTCCGAATACATGGGCCCCCACTACGGTGACAACGTCACCCTTCCGGGCCCGGGCACCTACCGGCTCACCGTCCTCGTTTCCGCCCCCGTCGCCGCGCTCCATGTCGAGTACGCGCACATGTGGACCGGGACCCACCAGCTGACGACGACCTTCACCTGGAAATGAACGCGCCCGAAGAGACCTCCGGCCTCTCCCGCCGGCGCTTCCTCACCGGGGCCGGCGTCGCCGCCGGGGCGGTCATCACCGGCGCGGCGATCGACGGGTGCGCGACCACGAGCGCGCCCGCCGCGGCCGTGCTGCCCCGGGTCACCCTCCCTCCGCCCGTCCCCGGACTTCCCGTCCGCCAGCACGCCTGGAACGCCACCCTGCACACCGACCGCTACGGCAACGCTCTCCCGCCACGCTTTGACCGGCTCCTGTTCTTCGACGTCAAGGGCGGCCCCACCCCGGCGCACGCCCGGATCCTCGAGGCGGGCCTGCGCGCGCTCGAGCATCGCTACCCCTGGGGCCCCGGTGGTCTGTTGATCACCGCCGGGTGGGGCCCGCACTACTTCACCGACCTGCTCAAGCGCACGAGCCCGGTCCCGCCGGCACGGGCCCTGTCGGACTTCGAGGCGCCGAGCATCGACCACTACGACCTCTGCCTCCACCTCGCCTGCGACGACGAGCGCCGGCTCGGAGAGGCCCAGGTCGCGCTCCTGCGCGGGCCGGAGGCGATCACCCCCGCGCTGCAGTGGCGCGAGACCCGCACCGGGTTCACCGGCTCCGGCCTGCCGGCCGCCCATCAGCACGTGCAGGGCATCCCCGCCGGCGATCCCGTCCCCGCCGACGCACCGCTCTACATGGGATTCAAATCGGCGCTGAAGGGCAACCAGGCGACCGAGGATGCGGTGACGATCCCGAGCGGCCCGTTCCGCGAGGGGACGACGATGACCGTCTCCTACATGACCTTGAGCCTCGAGAACTGGTACGACAACCTTGACGAGGCTCAGCGGATCGCCCGGATGTACGCGCCGCAGATGACCGTCGCCGACCAGCGCGCGATCACCACCGACGCCGAGTCGGACCCGAACCTGATCGGCCAGGCGATCCGCCGTGACGGGGTGATCGGGCACTCCCAGGCCTGCGCGCGGGCGCGCCGGAACGGAAAGGCGATCATCCTTCGGCGGGACTTCGACACGACCGACGGCGGGCAGGCGGGCCTTCACTTCGTCGCCCTCCAGCGTGACATCGCCGACTTCGTCACTACCCGCACCGCGATGAACCAGGCGGGCGCTCAGCTGATCAACCCGGCGATCACCGCCACGACGAACAACGGGATCAACGAGTTCATCTTCGTGCTCAAGCGGGCCAACTACGTCCTGCCCTCCCGCCCCGAGCGGGCCTTCCCACTGCTGCCCGGCCGCGCGGCCGCCCTGCAACAAACGTCTTAGCCACGACGTTTAGGCTCCATGCCCGTGCGATCGAACCGGAGGAGAGCGCAGGTGGTCCGTCGTCGAAGCGTCGCCGCCGTGGCGGGGACGCTCGCGGTTCTCTCCGTGGCCGCGGGCCCGCTCGCGCCCGCGCACGCCGCCCGTCTCACCTCCGACCGTCCCGCCGCTGTGCCGGTGCACCGCGGCGCCGCCCGTCGGCCTGGGCACGGCGCAGCGAATCATGCTCAGCTGATCCGGATCGGATCCGCGCCGCTCCTGCCGCTCGGCACCCAACCACTCGCCGGGGTGAGCGCTGCGATGCCATTGCGCGTCACCGTCGCCCTCCAGCCCCGCGACCCGGCCGCGCTCAGCGCCTACGCGGCGGCGGTGTCGAACCCCGCCTCCTCACGCTACGGGCACTACCTCACCCCGGCGCAGTTCGCCGGTCGGTTCGGCGCGAGCGCGGCGGCGATCGCCACGGTGCGCGGCGCCCTCCAGCGCGCCGGCCTCCGGCCCGGCGCGCTGGAGGCAAACCACCTCTCCCTCGACGTTGTCGCCCCCGCCGGGGACCTCGAGCGCGGCCTCCACGTCGAGCTTGGCCGCGTGCTGCTGCCCGACCACCGGGCCGCCCTCGTCAACTTCGACGCGCCCGCCCTTCCCGCACCGGCCGGCCGCGCCGTCCAGGCGATCATCGGCCTCAACGGTCTGGCGACGATGCGCGCGAGCCTGGCGCGGCCCGCCACCCGCGTCCACGCCGCCACGGCCCTCGGCCGGGCCGTGGCGGCCCCGGACCGGTCGACCACCGCGACGCACCGTCGCACCCGGCAGATCCCCGCCCCCTGCGCGGCTGCCTCGGGTGCCGCGGCCGCCCAAGGCGCCTACACGGCCAATCAGATCGCCGGGGCCTACCGGTTCAGCGGGCTCTACGGCGCCGGGGATGAGGGTGCGGGTGTCACGATCGGGGTCTACGAACTCGAGCCGGACGCGCCGAGCGACATTGCCGCCTACCAGGCCTGCTACGGCACCGATACGGCGGTCAGCTACGTGCCCGTCGACGGGGGGGTCGGCTCCGGTGACGGGTCGGGGGAGGCCGCCTTTGACATCGAGCAGCTGATCGGACTCGCCCCCAAGGCGAACCTGCTCGTCTACCAGGGGCCCAACTCCAACAACGACAACCCCGGCTCGGGCCCCTACGACACGTTCGCGGCGATGATCAGCCAGGACCGAGTGTCGGTGATCACCAACTCGTGGGGGGAGTGCGAGGCTCAGGAGGGCATCACCGACGCTCGCGCGGAGAACACCCTGTTTGAGGAGGCGGCGATCCAGGGTCAGACCGTTCTGTCCGCCAGCGGCGACAACGGCTCAGAGGACTGCCTCTCCTCCTTCTCCACCCCGGACGTCAACCTCGCCGTCGACGACCCCGGCAGCCAGCCCTACGTCACCGACGTCGGCGGCACGTCCCTGACCGCCCTCGGGCCGCCCCCGACCGAGGTCGCCTGGAACAGCGGCGGCAGCGCCCTGTTCGGACTCGGCCTCGCCGCCGGGGCGGGTGCCGGCGGGGGCGGCATCTCGAGCTTCTGGCCGATGCCCGCCTACCAGTCCGGTGCCCCCGCGAGCCTGCACGTTCTCAACGCCCTGTCGAGCTCGAGTCCGTGTGGCAACAGCAGCGGAGATTGCCGGGAGGTGCCCGACGTGTCCGCGGACGCCGATCCCGCCCACGGGTACGCGATCTACTACAACGGCAACCACGCCGAGGCGGGCCAGCCGGCCGGCTGGCAGGCCACCGGCGGGACGAGCGGGGCCGCGCCGGTGTGGGCGGCGCTGCTCGCCCTCACCGACGCCGACCGCGCCTGCGCGGGCGAGCCGATCGGGTTTGCCAACCCCGCCCTGTACGCGGCGGCAGCCACCGGTGAGGGAACCCTCTTCAACGACGTCACCTCCGGCAACAACGACTTCACCGACTCCCACCACGGGCTCTACCCGGCGACCGTCGGCTACGACATGGCGACCGGCCTGGGCACCCCCAACGCCACCGCCCTCGCCGCCGCCCTGTGTGCCGACAGCCTGCGCGTCAGTGTCCCACGCTCGCTGCAGAGCTTCGTCCACGTCACCCGATCCCTCGCGGTCCGGGCGAGCCCGGGTGCCGGCGGTCGCGTCACCCTCACCGTCCGCGGGTTGCCGCCCGGCGAGCGCTTCGACACCACGGATGACCGGATCAGCGGCACCCCGAACCGCCCGGGCACCTACATCGTCCGGGTGACCGCGACGGACCCGGCCGGAACGACGCGACGGTCCGCGTTCGTCTGGGATGTCGCCGGTCGCCCGAGTGTCAGTCACCTTCGCCTCCGGTTCACCGGGACCCGGCCGACCCTGTCGTTGCGGGTGAGTGCCGGCCGGGC
Organism: Conexibacter sp. DBS9H8; assembly: GCF_023330685.1. Taxonomy (GTDB): domain Bacteria; phylum Actinomycetota; class Thermoleophilia; order Solirubrobacterales; family Solirubrobacteraceae; genus Palsa-465. The sequence goes on along the minus strand of NZ_CP097128.1, from coordinate 338,506 downwards.
TGAAGCGGGGCTCACCGAGATCGAGCTGAGCCTGCCGCGCGGGCTCACCTTCGCCGGGAAGCGGCGCCTGTCGCTGACCGACCTCGCCACCCGTCGGGGTCTGCGCTACCGGCTCGCCCACCACGGCGCGACGCTCACCCTCCGCCTCGCCCATTCAGCCAGCCCCGTCTACGTCGCCTTCGCGGCCGGGTCGCTGCGGGCCAACTCCGGGCTGCTCGCCGCCGCCCGTCGCCGCCGACCCGCCCTCCGGCTGAGCCTTGGCGTCGAGGTGACCGACGCGACCGGCGCGCGCAGCGGTCTGCGTGCGAGAGCGCTCGCCTGAGAAGATCGCCGGCGATGCCTGCGCCCTACACCTCCGAGCTCGCGGCGACCCTCGCGCCCGACCTCCTCGCCCGCTTTGACCGTTACGTGCGGATCGACACCCAATCGGCTGACGACGCGTCCGGGACGCCGAGCACCGCCGGCCAGCTCGAGCTCGGCCGCCAGCTCGCCGAGGAGCTGCGCGCCCTCGGGGTCACCGACGTCGACCAGGACGCCCACGGGTACGTGACCGCGACCGTCCCAGGCACCGTCCCCGGCGCGCCGGTGATCGGGGTGATCGCCCACCTCGACACGACCCCGGAGGCGCCCGGCCGCGGGGTCGAGCCGATCGTCCACCGCGACTACGACGGCGGCGTCATCGAACTGCCCCGCGGCGGCACCCGGCTCGATCCGGCGACGGTGCCCGAGCTGGCGAGCAAGCGCGGGCACGACATCATCACCGCCTCCGGGGATACCCTGCTCGGCGCTGACGACAAGGCGGGGGTGGCGGCGATCATGGCCGCCGTCGCCCACCTCGCCGCCGACAGCACCCGGCCGCGGGCGATGCTGCGAGTCGCCTTCACCCCGGACGAGGAGATCGGCAGCCTCGCCGCCGCCCTCGACCTCAACCGGTTCGGGGCACGCTGCGCCTACACCCTCGACGGCTCCGAGATCGGAGAGCTCGCCTATGAGTCCTTCTGCGCCAAGGAGGTGCGCCTGCACATCACCGGGGTCGACGTCCATCCCGGGTCGGCCAAGGGGATCATGGTCTCCGCGCTCGTCCTGATGGCCGCGATCGTCGCGGCTCTCCCGCGCGACCGGCTCACCCCGGCGACGACGGAGGGGCGCGACGGGTTCATCCACCCGCTCTCCCTCACGGGCACCCCCTCGGCCGCCGACTGCCGTCTCATCCTCCGCGACTTTGACCCCGACCAGCTCGACGCTCACGTCGCGCTCCTGCGGGCCACCGCCACCGAGGTCCTCGCCACCGCACCGCGGGCGCAGCTGACCATCACCGTCAAGGACCAGTACGCGAACATGCGGGCGGCGATCGAGGCCGATCCCGACGTGCTCCGGGCCGCCGAGGAGGCCTACCGCGCCGAGGGGATCGAACCGGTGCACACGCCGATCCGGGGCGGCACCGACGGGGCGAGCCTCTCCCTCCGCGGGCTGCCGACCCCGAACCTGTTCACCGGCGGCCACGAATACCACTCGGTGCGCGAGTGGGCCTCCCTGCAGGACATGGCCGCCGCCAGCGCCGTCGTCGTCCACCTCGCCGAGGCGTGGGGGCGGCGATGAGCGCCACCGAGGGGTCTCTCGCCAGCCTCGACGGCACGATCGCCCCGGCGGCGGAGACGCTCATCCCCGTCACCGACGAGGGGCTCATCCGCGGCGACGGCATCTTCGAGGTGATCCGCCTCTACGACGGCCGGCCCTTCCGGCTCGAGGCTCACCTCGACCGGCTCGAGCGCAGTGGGGCGGGGATCCGCCTCCCGGTCGACCGGGCCACGATCACCAGCGAGGTCACGGAGCTGCTCGCGGCCGCCGGGAGCGGACCCGCCCATCAGGCGGTCCGAATCATGCTCACCCGCGGGGGCCGGCGGATCATCCTGACGGAGGCGATGCATCACATTCCTCCGGTGACCCGGCTCGCGACCGTCACCTACGCCCCGACCCGGGTGCTCGACAACATCAAATCGCTCTCCTACGCGGCGAACATGCTGATGGGCCGCCTCGCCCGCGAGCAGGGGGCTGATGAGGCGCTCGCGGTCACCCCGCACGGGCGCGTGCTCGAGGCGCCGACGAGCTCGATCTTCTGGGTGACCGACGGGGCCGTCCACACCCCGCCGTTGAGCGAGCACATCCTCGCGTCGATCACCCGCGCGTTCGTGATCGAGGTGATCGCCGCGACCGGCATCGCCGGCGGTCAGGTGACCGAGGCACCGGTCGGGCTCGCGGAGCTGCTCGGTGCCGATGAGACGTTCCTCACCTCCACCCTGCGCGAGGTCCAGCCGGTGAGCGCGATCGACACGACGACGTTCCCTGCCCCGGGACCGGTGACCGCCGAGGTTGCCGCCGCGGTGCGTGCGGAGATCGACCGCTGGCGCTCGGCGGCGGACCCGGCCGCCTGACCGCTTCCGTGCGCGTCCTCACCGTCATCGGTAACCGCCCCCAGTTCATCAAGGCCGCGGCGGTCTCCCCGCTGCTGCGGGCCGCCCACCAGGAACGGCTCGTCCACACCGGTCAGCACCACGACGAACGGCTGTCGGCGGTGTTCTTCGACGAGCTCGGACTCCCGGCCCCCGACGTCAGCCTCCAGATCACCGGCGGCTCCAACAGCTCCCAGACCGCCCGTCAGCTCGCCGCCCTGGAACCGGTGATCGCCGCCGATTCGCCCGACTGCGTGCTCGTCTACGGAGACACGAACTCCACCCTCGCGGGCACGCTCGCCGCCGTCCAGGCCGGCGTCCCGGTCGCTCACGTCGAGGCGGGCATGCGCTGCTTCGACCGGCGGATGCCCGAGGAGATTAACCGGGTCACCGTCGACCATCTCTGCGCCCTCGCGCTCTGCTCGACCCCGTCGGCCGTGGTCAACCTCGAGGCCGAGGGGATCGGACCCGACCATCGCCCGCCGGTCCCCGTCGAGCTCGTCGGTGACGTGATGGTCGACGTCGCCCTGATGGCCCAGCCGCTCGCGCGGGAGCGCACCGAGCTGGTCGCCGCCCACGGGCTCACCCCCGGCGCCTACGTGCTCGCCACCGCCCACCGCGCTCACAACGTCGACACGCCCGAGCGGCTGACCGCGCTGCTGGGGTTGCTCGGCGCCGTCGCCGCCGAGATGCCGGTGCTGTGGGCCCTGCACCCGCGGACCCGGGCGCGCCTCGAGGGCTTCGGGCTGTCGGCTGCGGCGGTACCCGGGCTCACCGTCTGTGACCCGCTCGGCTACTTCGAGATGACGACGTTGCTGACGAACGCCCGCGCGGTCCTCACCGACTCCGGTGGGCTCCAGAAGGAGGCCTACCTCGCCGGCGTCCCGTGTCTCACCCTCCGGTCGAGCACCGAGTGGGTCGAGACCGTCCAGGCGGGGTGGAACACCCTCGTCGACCTCGACGCGGTGGCGGCGGTGGCGGCGTTGGGCACGCCCCCGCCGAGCGAGCGCCCGGCTCTCTACGGGGACGGCCACGCCGGGGCGGCGGTTCTCGCCGCGCTCGAGCGGCACTTCGGGGCCGGCTGAGGGGCGGCCGTCTGCATCGCGCCCACTTCAGGGGCGCGAGGGCGCGCTCGGAGGGCCGGAGGGGCGCCGGGCGGCCTCGTGCCCGCAAGGTCGGGGGGGGTTGAGTGCCCTGAGGGCACGAAAGTCCCCCCGTGCTGGGGGCGGGACCAACGAGGGGGGACAAATGTGTTCCCACGACGCCTTTCTCCCCCGTCGTGGGGGAGAAAGGCGTCGGGGCGGGCGCGGCGGCGGCTCAGACTCCGGCGCGGGCGCGGATCTCCGCCGCAGTGATCCAGCCGGGTCGCCGGCCGGCTCGGCTCGCCTCGTCGATCAGCGCGAGCAGCCGCGTGTTGAGCGGGGCGGGGTGGCCGATGAGGCGCGCCTGGAGGACGATCTCCCCGGTGAGGTAGTCGCTCTCCAGGGAGCGGCCGCGCATCAGCGACTGCCACGTCGAGCCGCCCGCCCGTGGCCGCCCGGCGATCTCCCCGATCCCCTGCCACATGAACCGCTGGGGCTGCAGCTCGGGCTCACGGGGGAGGAAGTCGATGCCGGCGGCACCCAGGACGGACTCCCCCTCCGCGCGGGCGAGGGCGATCAGCTCGCTGAGGCCGTCCGCCCCGACGCCGCACAGCGCCTGGGGAACGTTGGCGAGGTTGTCGATCAGCTTGGCGTACTTGGCGGCCATGATCTGCGGGTTCGGGAGGGAGGCAAAACCGCTGGCGGCGAGCGCATCGGTGACCGCGGAGACCGTCGCGTCCACACCCGTCGGGAAGCGACCGACGTCGATCTTGCCGGTGAGCGGCCCGAGCCCGAAGGCCTGAACGGTGCCGGGCGCGAGGTGGGCGGCCGGAATGAGCACGACCGCCCCGTACACGTCGGCGCAGCGGCGCAGGGCGACCCGTTCGTTCTCGACTCCGTTCTGGAGCAGGACGAGCGGCCCGCCGCCCGGGCGCGCCTCCGCGAGCGCCCCCAGCGCGGCGACGGTGTCCTGGCTCTTGACCGCCAGCAGCACGACGTCAGCGGCGTCGAGTCCGAGCTCGGCTGGGGTTGCGGCGGCGGTGAGCCGGTGCGTGCTGCTCCCCTCGGGCGTCTCGAGCGTCAGCCCCGAGCTGAGCATCGCCTCGAGGTGCGCGCCGCGGGCGATCAGGGCGACGTCATGGCCGCTCTGCTGGAGGCGCACGCCGACGACCCCGCCGACCGCTCCGGCTCCGAAGATGACGAACCGCACCCGCGACAGGGTACCGGCGGCCGCTGCTCAGCTCAGCGCAGAACGACGGTGCGCACGCCGTTGAGGACGACCCGGTTCTCGGTGTGATGGCGCACCGCCCGGGCGAGGGCGCGCGCCTCCACCTCACGGCCGCGGGCGGCGAACTCCTCCGCGCTCATCGCGTGGTCGACCCGTTCGATCTCCTGCTCGATGATCGGACCCTCGTCGAGTTCGGCGGTGACGTAGTGGGCGGTCGCGCCGATCAGCTTGACCCCGCGGGCGTGAGCCTGGTGGTAGGGGCGCGCCCCCTTGAAGCTCGGCAGCATCGAGTGGTGGATGTTGATGACCTGCCCGCTGAGGCGCGCACACAGGTGCGGGGAGAGGATCTGCATGTACCGGGCGAGGACGACGAGCTCGACCGACTCGGCGTCGATCAGGCCCAGCAGGGCCGCCTCCGCCTCCGTCCGGGTCTCCGGGGTGATCGGCAGGTGGTGGAAGGGGATCGTGTGCGAGTCGGCGATCCAGCGCAGGTCCTCGTGGTTGGAGACGACGGCGACGACCTCAAGGTTGAGTTCGCCGACGCTGTTGCGATAGAGGAGGTCGTTGAGGCAGTGCCCCTCCCGGGAGACCATGATCAGCACGCGGCGGCGCTGGGCGGCGTCGAGCAGACGCCAGGTCATCTCATAGCGGGCGGCGATCGTGCCGAACGCCGCGGCGAGGTGCGCAAGGGCGAGCGGGCCGCCCGCGGCGGCACCGAAGCGGACGCGCATGAAGAACGTGCCGGTGTCAGGGTCGTTGAACTGCTGGGCCTCGACGATCGTGCCGCCGTGTTCGAGGATGAACCCGGAGACGGCGTGGACGATCCCGACCGTGTCCGGACAGGAGAGGGTGAGCACGCCGTGGGTGCCGGTGCTGATCGTGTCCATCGCCGGTCCAAGCATGCCAGGGTCGCCCCGCCCTAGGAGTTTGGTGTTTTTCGGGCTTGGGACAGGGGGAGAGCTGAAGCTCTCCTGAAGGTTGTCTCCGACGAAGACGGCCGCTGCGCGGCCTCCTGCTGTGCCTGAGAACTGGGTCGTTGGGCGGCCTTGGGTCTGTCCGAGCCTCAAGTCAAACTTGAGGGTATGAGTCTTGGTGTTTCTCCTCGCCAGCCGGACCTGTTCGCGACGACCACCAGCTTCTGTGAGAGCCGGATCGCGGCGGACTCGATCTACGGGCTGTTGCACCGTGAGTGCTTTGAGCTGTTCCCGGATGAGATGTTCGCGGACCTGTTCACCAAGGTTGGGCGCAGGTCGGTGCCGCCGATGATCGTCGCGGTCGTGATGGTCCTCCAGCGACTGGAGGGCTGTTCAGATCGTGAAGCGGTTGACCGGTTCGCTTATGACTTGCGGTGGAAGTACGCGGCGGGCGGCCTGGATTTCGACTATCCGGGGTTCGTGCACACGGTGCTGGTCGATATGCGCGCCAGGCTCGCAGCGTCTGAGAAGCCGGATCGGGTGTTCGAGGTCACGCTCGCTGCGGCGAAGCAGGCGGGGTTGGTCGGGCGCCGGCGGGTGTTGGACTCAACCGCTCTGTTTGATGCGGTCGCGACGATGGACACCGTCACTTTGATCCGCTCCGCGATCCGCGGAGTGCTCGCAGCCGCCGATCCGTCGTTGGAGGCCGGGTTGCGGGCGGTGCTGACGCGTGATGATGAGTACCGGTCTGCCGGCAAGCCGGTGTGTGATTGGGACGATCGCTCGGCACGCGAGGAACTCGTCGACGCGCTCGCCCGGGACGCGCGGGCGTTGCTGGCTGTGTTGGACGGACTGGAGCTTGAGCCGGTCTTGGAGAAGGCTGGTGAGTTGCTCGCGACGGTCGTTGGCCAGGACCTCGAGACCGATCAGGACGGCCGGTTCCGGATCGCCCGCAAGGTAGCGAAAGACCGGGTGATCTCAACGGTCGATCCGGACGCCCGGCATGGGCACAAGACCGCCGCGCGCGGGTTTGACGGTTACAAAGGCCATGTCGCGATCGACCCCGACTCAGAAGTAATCGTCGCTACGCACGTGAGCGCCGGGAACGTTGGAGACGCTTCGGCGGTCGCTGACCTACTCGCCCAAGACCTCCCCGCCGAGACCGCCGAGACCGCCGAGACTGCCGAGACCGCCGAGACCGCCGAGACCGCCGAGACCGCCGAGACCGCCGAGACCGCCGAGACCGCCGAGACCGCCGAGACCGCCGAGACCGCCGAGACCGCCGAGACCGCCGAGACCGCCGAGACCGCCGAGACCGCCGAGACCGCCGAGATGGTCGAGCCGTTGACTGTCTATGGCGACAGTGCTTATGGGACCGGCGCGGTGCTGGACACGCTGGAGCAGGCCGGCGTCCAGACGTTCTGCAAGACCCAGCCGCCCAGAGCGCCTGGCGGCCGGTTCCCGAAGACCGTGTTCCAGGTCGATCTGGACGCCGGCACGGTCACCTGCCCGGCCGATCACACCGTCGTCCTGCGGAAGCTCAAGAGCGGGCAAGTCGCCCGGTTCGGGAAGTTCTGTGCCGGCTGTCCGCTCGCCGCCCAGTGCACTGCCAGCCGGAAAGGACGCAGCATCCACCTCGGCCACCACGAACACCAACTCGCCGCCGCTCGCGCCCAGCAAACCGATCCGGCGTGGCGGGCTGATTACAGGCAGACCCGCCCGAAGGTCGAACGCAAGATCGCGCATCTGATGCGCCGCAAGCACGGCGGTCGTCGCGCCCGGGTGCGTGGCAGCACCAAGGTCGCCGCGGACTTCTCACTCCTCGCCGCCGCTGTGAACCTCGCCCGCCTCAGCGTGCTCGGACTTGACCGCCAACCCGGCGGATGGATACTCAGCACAACCTGAAACACGATCCGCAGACGCCCAGGACTGCCCAACCGGCCCAGGACGGCGCCTACGGCCAGTTAAAGCCGGCGTCCCGTCTCCGACGCGCAGCAAAAGGCCGCGCAGCGGCCGGCCTTCGTCAGAGACAACATCAGGGAGAGCTCCGCTCTCCCTCCTTCAAAAGCCCAGTTCGACACCAGCCTTCTAGACTGGCCCGCGAATGCCGACCGACACGCCCGTACGCATCGGAGTCGCCGGACTGGGCTACTGGGGCCCGAACCTCGCTCGCAACTTCGCCGGCCTTCCCGATGCGGAGCTCGTCTGGCTCTGTGACGGCTCCGAGGCGGCGCGCGCCCGCGCCGCCCTCGCCCACCCCGGTGTCGCGGTCACCGCGAACCTCGAGGATCTGCTCGCCGACGACAGCCTCGACGCGATCGCGCTCGCCACCCCGGTACCCAGTCACGCCGAGCTCGCCATCGCGGTCCTGGAGGCGGGTAAACACTGCTTTGTCGAGAAGCCGATCGCCCAGTCGGTCGCCGACGCCGAGCGGGTACTCGCGGCCGCGCAGCGGTCGGGCCGGACCGTGATGGTCGGACACCTGCTCGAATATCACCCGGGGGTGACCCGGCTCAAGGAGCTCGCCGACGCCGGTGAGCTCGGTGACCTCTACTACATCTACGGTAACCGGCTCAACCTCGGCAAGCTGCGAGCGGACGAGAACGCGCTGTGGTCTCTCGGCGCCCATGACGTCTCGGTCGTGCTGTCCCTCGTCGGCGAGGAGCCGGCCGAGGTCGTCGCCCACGGCGAATCCTATGTCCGGCCCGGGGTCGAGGACGTCGTCTTCTGCTTCCTGCGCTTCCCGTCGGGACTCTCGGCGCACCTGCACCTCTCCTGGCTCGACCCGCACAAGGAACGGCGCTTCACCGTTGTCGGCTCGCGGCGGATGGCGACCTTCGACGACATGGCTCTGGAGGGCAAGCTCACCCTCTATGACAAGGGCTTTGACGAGAACGCCCAGGGCTACGGCGAATACATCACGCGCTCGGGCGACATCTTCGCCCCGCGGCTGCCGGCCGCTGAGCCGCTGCGCCTCGAGTGCCGGCACTTCATCGAGTCGATTCGCAACGGCACGGTCCCCCGCTCTGACGGCCGGTCCGGCCTGCGGGTCGTGCGCGTGCTCGAGGCGCTGCAGGCCTCCCTCGACCGCTCCCGGCGTGGCCAGGCCTGAGATCGCCGCCGGGGCGGTCGTCGATCCGACGGCGGTCCTCGGCGCCGGCGTCCAAGTCGGGCCGGGTGCGGTGATCGGAGCCGGGGTGGTCCTTGCCGACGGCGTCGAGATCGGCGCCCGTGTTGTCCTCGACACCGGGGTGGCGGTCGGGGCGGGGGCGATCGTCGATCCCGGCGCGGTGATCCTCGCGGGCGTGTCGCTCGGGACGGCGGTACGTGTCGAGCCGACGGCGGTCCTCGGCAAGCGCCCGCGGCTGCGCGGGGGCTCCTCAGCGGCGGGTCTCCAACTCGGGGAGCTGATCGTCGAGGCGGAGGCGACGATCTGTGCCGGCGCGGTCGTCTACGCGGGTGCTCACATCGGCGTCGGGGCGATCATCGGCGACCAGGCCCAGGTGCGGGAGCAGGCCCGGGTTGGTTCCGCCGCAGTGATCGGCCGCGGGTCATGTGTCGACTTCGGCGCCCAGGTCGGGGCGCGGGTGTCGATCCAGACGGGGGTGTACGTGACGAGCGGCGCGGTCCTCGAGGAGGACGTCTTCCTCGGTCCTGGAGTGCTGATGACCAACGATGACAGCATGGGCCGGCACCCGCGCGGGATCGGTCTCGTCGCCCCGGTCGTGCGCCGGGCCGCCCGGGTCGGTGGCGGCGTCGTCCTCGTGCCCGGGGTCGAGGTCGGCGCGGAAGCGTTCATCGGTGCTGGGGCGGTGATCACCCGGGACGTGCCGGCGCGCGCACGGGTGGTGGGGATCCCCGGCCGGGTCGTCGGTGAGGTTGCTGACGGCGAGCTGATCGAGCACTGGCGACGCTGAGCGGACTCCGCGTTCACGCACGGACGACCCTCCAGCCACTCGGCGCCAGAGGGCTCTGGCGCGGACCCGGTGTCGGGTGGTTCCGTGAGGCGGGGTGAGCCCTGTCAGCCCGCGAGGGCGGCGGTGCTGCCCGCGTGGGTGGCGGCGCCCGCCTTGGTCCAGATCACCTCGTCCCGCCCGGGGCCGACGCCGATCAGGGCGATCGGCACCTTGACGAACTCCTCAATGAAGCGCAGGTAGTCGCGGGCGGCTTGGGGCAGTTCGTCCTCGGAGCGACAGGCGGAGATGTCCTCCTCCCAGCCGGGCAGCTCCTGGTAGATGCCGGAGGCGTGGTGCAGAACGGTCTGGTGGTAGGGGAAGTGGTCGAACTCGGCGTCCTCGGGGCCGCGGTAGGCGGTGGCGACGAGGAGACGCTCCTGCCCGGAGAGGACGTCGAGCTTGGTCAGGGCGAGCGCGGTCAGCGAGTTGATCCGGGCCGCGTAGCGGAGGGCGACCAGGTCGAGCCAGCCGACCCTCCGTTCCCGTCCGGTCGTCGTCCCGTACTCGTGGCCCCGCTCGCGCAGGTCGGCGGCCATCGGCCCGTCGAGCTCGGTCGGGAACGGGCCGGCCCCGACACGGGTCGAGTACGCCTTGGTGATGCCCCAGATCTCATCGATGTCCTTGGGGCCGACCCCGGCGCCGATGCAGGCCGAGCCGGCGATCGGGTTCGAGGAGGTGACGAAGGGATAGGTGCCGTGGTCGATGTCGAGCAGGGTGCCCTGGGCTCCCTCGAAGAGCACCATCTCACCGCGGTCGAGGTGGTCACAGACGAGCTTGGAGGTGTCGGTGATGTACTGCTTGATCCGGTGGCCGTAGGTGAGGTACTCCTCGGTCATCGTCTGCAGGTCCAGCTGGGGATCCTTGGCGAAGTCCCGCAGCCCGAGCCGCTTGGGCTCGAGGGCGGCGACGATCTTCTTCTTGAGGATCTTCTCGTCGAGGAGGTCCTGGACCCGGATCCCGAGGCGCGCGGCCTTGTCCGCGTAACAGGGGCCGATCCCGCGGCGGGTCGTCCCGATCTCGAGCTTGCCGAGGCGCATCTCCCCGGCGTGGTCGAGGAGCATGTGGTAGGGCATGATCAGATGGGCGTTGGCGGAGATCCGCAGCGCGCCCGTGTCGACGCCGCGCCGGCGCAGTTCGTCGAGCTCGTCGGTGAGCACCTTCGGGTCGATCACCACGCCGTTGCCGATCACGCACAGCTTGTTCGGGTGAAGGATCCCCGAGGGCATCAGGTGGAGCTTCCAGGTCTCCCCGTTGCGAACGATCGTGTGGCCGGCGTTGTTGCCGCCCTGGAAGCGGACGACGACGTCCGCCCCCTCGGCGAGGAGGTCGGTGATCTTGCCCTTACCCTCGTCACCCCACTGGGCGCCGATGATGACCAGTCCTGGCATGCCCCTCAGTGTATGCGGCGCGTCCGCGTGAGCGCGGGACGGGGTCGGCTCAGCGGAGAAACCCCGGACGGGCGACCGGTTCGGCGTCCTGCCGGTCGGGCAGGCCGACGTCGAGGCGGTGATCCTCGCCCATCAGCGGCAGCTCGTCACACATCTCCGTCAGTCGCGACACGGTCCGCTCGGTGATCTGCTCACAGAGGGTCTCCCGGTCGAGGATGTTCGTCGTGATCACGATCGACTTGCGTTCCTCATAGCGGGCGTTGACGATCGAGTAGAGCTCCTCGAGCACCCACGGCGTCGTCTGCTCGGCGCCGATGTCATCGATGTGGAGGAGGTCGACGGCGGTGAGGCGTTCGAGGAGATCGTTGTGGTCGCCGGTGTCGAAGGTCTTGCGGATCTGGGAGAGCAGCCCGGGCAGCGAGTAGCGAGCCGCCGACCGCCCGGCCGTCAGCGCCGCCTGGGTGACGAGCATCGCCAGCGTCGTCTTGCCGGTCCCGACCGGGCCCATGAACCAGAGCCCGCGTCCCTGGGTGAGGTTGTCCTCGATTCGGTCACAGAAGCGGCGGGTGGCCGTGACGATCGCCGAGTCGATCTCCGTCACCGGGTAGCGGTCAAAGCCGATGTCCCGGTAGCGAGCGGGGATCACCGCCGACAGCGAGCGGGCCTTGACCCGGGCGATCACCTGGGGTCGGCAGCGGCAGTCATACACGGTGCGGGTGGCCTCATCGACGATCAGACCCGACCCGTCACAGGCGTCGAAGGGGCAGCGGGCCATCAGCCCTCGAACCGGGGTCCGGCGTAGTTCATGAACCGCGGATAGTCCCCCTGGAAGGTGAGGGTGAGCTCACCGACGGATCCGTTGCGGTGCTTGGCGATGATGATGTCGGCCTCTCCTGCCCGGGTGGAGGTCTCGCGGTTGTAGTACTCGTCCCGGTAGATGAACATGACGAGGTCTGCGTCCTGCTCGATCTGACCGGATTCCCGCAGGTCCGAGAGGATCGGCTTCTTGTCTCCCGCACGCTGCTCGACCCCGCGGGAGAGCTGGGAGAGGGCGATGACCGGCACCTTCAGCTCGCGGGCGAGCGACTTCAGTCCGCGGGAGATCTGGCCGACCTGCTCGACTCGGCTCTCGATCCGTCCTTCGTGGCGCATCAGCTGCAGGTAGTCGATCACGATCAGCCCGAGGCCGCCCTTGTCCTGGAGCTGCTGGTGCAGCCGCCGGCACTTGGAGCGGATCTCGAGCATCCCGGTGTCGGATGAGTCGTCGACGAACAGGTCGGTGGCCCCGAGGCGCTGGCAGGCCTCAAGGATCTTCGGCCAGCGGCTGTCGGGCACCTTGCCGCGGCGGAGGTCGTCCCCCTTGGTCGAGGACTGCGAGGCGACGAAGCGCTGGGCGAGCTCGGACTCGGACATCTCGAGTGAGAACAGCGCGACCGGGTAGCCGGCGAGGGCGGCGTTCTCGGCAATGTTGCAGACGAGTGCGGACTTGCCCATCGACGGTCGCGCGGCGAGGATGATCAGATTGCCGGGCTGGAACCCGCCGGTGCGCTCGTCGAGGTCGCGGAAGCCGGATGGGGTGCCGGTGAGCGCGCTCTTCTGGGTCGTCCGTTCGTGCAGCCGCTCGGTCTCCTCGTCGAGGATCGCCTCGACCCGGCGGATCGACCGCTGACGCTCGTCCCCGACGATGTCGAGGATCCGCCGTTCGGTCTGGGCGATCAGCTCCGCGGCGGAGGCCTCGCGGTTCTGGACGGCGGCGATCGACTGGTGGCTCGCCTCGAGCAACGCACGCATCTGGGCCTGCTCGCGGACGATCCGGCCGTACTCGGCGGCGTGGCCGCTTGCGGGCACCCAGGCGGCGAGCTCCTCGACCATCTGGGTGCCGCCGAGCTCGGACAGCTGGCCGTTCTGCTCGAGCAGCTCCGACACCGTGAGATGGTCGATCTTGCCGTCCCGGTTGTACAGGCTCAGCATCGCGCCGTAGACGGCCCGGTGCTCGGGGAGGTAGAAGTGCTCAGGTTTGAGCTGGAGATCGACGAGCGCGAACATGTGGCGGTCATCGAGCAGGATCGCCCCGAGCACCGACTTCTCGGCGGTGAGATTGTGGGGCGGGAGACTGCTCGGGATCGTCGCGCTCATGCCAGGCACGTCAACATAGCTCGCTCCCAGGCGGACCCGCCGGGGCTTGCCGCAAGCTCCGGGGTTTGCCTCTCGGCCGGCGGGGAGGCGGTGGCGCCGCGCGGGTGGGGAGCCTCGACCGGCAGCGCGTGTCCGGCCGATCGAGGACCGTTGCTGTCCGCATTGAATGGGAGAGTGTGGATGTGATCGAGACGTCGGCTCGCCTGCTTGCACTGCTCGCCCTCCTGCAGCTGCGGCGAGAGTGGACCGGCGCCGAGCTCGCCGCCCGTCTCGAGGTCGGACCGCGGACGATCCGGCGCGACATCGACAAGCTGCGCCGGCTCGGCTATCCGGTGGAGGCCGCCCCGGGAGTGGCCGGCGGTTACCGGCTCGGAGCCGGAGCGGACCTGCCGCCGCTCCTGCTCGACGATCAGGAGGCGATCGCCGTTGCCGTCGGACTGCGGACTGCCGCGGCCGGCCAGGTGGCCGGCATCGAGGAGACGTCGGTCCGCGCGCTCGCCAAACTCGAACAGCTGATGCCCGACCGCCTCCGCCGACGGGTCAGCGCGCTCAGCCAGTCGACCTCGGCCTTCAGCCTCGACGGTCCGCGGATCGATCCGGACGTGCTCGTCGGGCTCGCGGCCGCCTGCCGGGACGGGATGCGGGTGCGCTTCGGCTATCTCAGCCGGTCTGAGCGGGCGACCGTCCGGCTCGTCGACCCGGCCGCCGTCGTCTTCAGCGGTCACCGCTGGTATCTGCTCGCCTTTGACCTCGACCGCGACGACTGGCGAACCTTCCGCCTGGACCGGATCACCTCCCAGCTCCGCCACGACGGCCGGGCCGTGCGCCGCACCCCTCCGGGTGGGGATGCGGCCGCCTTTGTCCAACGTCAGCTGCGCCGCCACCGGGAGGGGGAGGAGGCGCCCGCGGGCCGGATCCGCCTCCATGCGCCCGTGGCGGAGATCCGTCCCCGGCTCCCCGCAGGGGCGGTCACCGTCGAGGCCGACGGAGAGGACACCTGCATCGTCACCACCGTCGGCCCCTGGAGCGGTCGCTTCCTTGTCTGGGCCGCACTGCTGGACGTCGAGCTCGAGCTGCTCGGACCGCCCGGGCTGCTCGCCGCCGCCGCGCGGGTCCACGCCGGGCTGGCGCCGCGTCACGGTCCGGCTGGCCCCCCGGCTGACGGTGGCCCCCTGCGCTGGTGATGAGGGGGCCGGCCTGCAGGGGTCGGTCGGGCTGACCCCCGCCCCACGCCGGACCGCTCTGGCCCCGCGCGCTCGTGTCGCGGCGCCAGAGTGGATCGGTGAGGCGGCCCGCGCCTGGCCCGACCGCCTCAACCGGCTCGAGCGCGCCGTCGAGGCCGGTCCGTCGTCATGACGGTGCTCGGTCGTTGGCGAGCGGGTCCGCGGAGCCGCTCGACCGCCGGAGGACGGTGACGTGGCCCGGACGGACCACGTCACCCCGACCGGCGGCCGTCGCTAGGCGGCGACGACCATCGTCTTGACAGACGCCTGGACGTTCTCGGCAACCTCAACGGTCACCTGGTAGGTGCCGACGCTCTTGATCGGGTCAGAGAGCTGCACGCGGCGACGGTCGACCCGCAGGCCCCGCGCCTCACGGATCGCGTCCGCAATGTCCTGGGTCGTGACCGAGCCGAAGAGCCGACCGTCGTCGCCGGCCTGTTGGGGGATCGTCAGCACCGTCTTGGAGAGCGTGTTGGCGATCTCCCGGGCCTTCTCGATCGCCTCACGGGCGGCACGCTCAGCCGCCTCGCGGCGTAGGGCCGCCTGTGCGATCGCCGCCTTCGTCGCGGTCTCGGCCAGCTTCCGCGGTGCGAGGTAGTTGCGCATGTAGCCGTCGGAGACCTCGACGACGGCTCCCTTCTCACCGAGGTCCTTGATGTCCTGGAGCAGGATTGCCTGGGGCATCTCGAGGCTACCGGTCGCGGTCGCGGTCGCGGTCGCGGTCGCGATCGCCCCGGCCGCCACGGTGGTCAGAGCCGCCCTCAGCGACGTAGGGCAGAAGAGCGAGCTCGCGAGCCCGCTTGACCGCCCGGGCGACCTGGCTCTGGTGGCGCCGGCAGGCGCCGGTCATCCGCCGGGAGCGGATCTTGCCGCGGTCGGAGATGAAGCGGCGCAGGGCCGAGACGTCCTTGTAGTCGACCTGGTCGACCTTGTCGCGGCAGTAGGGGCACGGCTTGCGCCGGGTGGAGGTCAGTCCGCCCTTCCTGTCGCGCCGGCGAACCGGCCTTCTACGTTGCTTTGCCACTTGGCCTCACCTGTTGGGGGTCAATCTCAGTTGTCTTCGCGGCCTAGAACGGAATGTCGTCCTCGGCTGCCGAGCCGGAGCCGACGGAGGCAGAGACGAAGTCAGCGGTGTCGACGGGAATGTCGCTCTCCACCGCGCGGACGCTGGAGGAGAAGCCGTTCCCGTTGCCGCCGGAGGCGTCGTCACGCCCGCCGAGGAACTGCACGGTCTCAGCGATGATATCCACTGTCTGGCGCTTGTTCCCCTCTTTGTCGGTCCACTCGCGCCATTGCAGGCGTCCGTCGACGGCGACGGGCCGTCCCTTGGTGAGGTATCGGGCGCAGTTCTCGCCCTGAGCGCCGAACACGCTGACGTCGAAGTAGTTGGGCACGTCGACCCACTGACCGTCGCCGGTCTTGCGCCGCCCGTTGACCGCCAGCCGCAGCCCGCAGACCGGCGTGTTGCCGGCCGCGCGCAGTTCGGGGTCGCGGGTGAGGTTGCCGGTGAGGATCACCCGATTGATGTTGGAGCCTGCCATCTGTCCTGTCCTTTCGATCGCCTGTCAGCGACTATAAGTGCGCATCAGGCGGCCTCAGGGGGTCGGCTGGGAAACTGACGCACGATCGTGAAAAAGTCGTTTCAGGTCCGTCACGATCGACACGATCTGGCGCGTCGATCCGGTCCTCGGACAAGCCGGCGGGCCCTGCGACCGGGTGACGGCGACCGCGGGCGGGCGACCGCGGGCGGGACGACGAGAAGCCGGTACGCGAGGGCCACAACGCGGGAGACGCCGATCTGCCGAGGACACGGGGGCGCCGCCGCTCTGAGCGACCGGCGCGAGCGGGCTACTCGTTGTCGTCGGAGACGCCGGCGGCGCCGACGATGACCGGCGGAGCGGCGTCGGGTGCCGGGGGGGTGCCGCGCAGCACCTTGATGATCCGAAACCGCAGGACGTCGTCAGAGATGCTGAGGTTGTGCTGGAGGTCTTCGAGCAGGGCAGTCGGACCGGTGAACTGGAGGAGGTGGTACTCGGCCTCGGACTGGTGGTCGATCGGGAACGCGGTGGGCCGCTGTCCCCACTCCTGGTTGCGTTCGACGCTGCCGCCGGCCGTCGTGATCGCAGCCTCGACATCAGCGAGCACCTTGGCCCGGGCGGCTTGATCGCTCTTGGCCGAGAGCAGCAGGACGAGGTCGTAGAGAGTTGGTTCTGAAGGCATGTGAAGAGGGCCGGTCACGCACGGGAAGGCGGGAGGCCGGGCGGGGAGCGAATATAGCAACGGTGCTCCGGTGCTCCGGTGCGCCCGTGACTCGGCGCGGAGCGGATCAGGGCCGGCTGGCCCCGGCGCGCTTGCGCTCGATGTCGGCGAGCTGCTCGTCGATCCACTGCCCGGGATGGCGGGAGCGGATGTTCGCCTGCAGGCCGGCGAGGCGGTTGGCCCGCTCGGCCTGGGGCATCGTCAGGGCGGCGTGGATGCTGTCGGCGAGCTCCTGGATGTCGAAGGGGTTGACCGACAGCGCATGCTCGCCGAGCTCCTCGTGGGCTCCCGTGTTCTCGGACAGGATCGAGACGCCGTTGCGTTCGTTGACCATCGGGCCCTCCTTGGCGACGAGGTTCATCCCGTCGAACATGGCGTTGACCATCAGGACGTCGTAATGCTTGTAGGCGGCGACGGCCTCCTCGAGGTCGTCCCGGAGCTTGAGCTGGATCGGCATCCAGTCCGGCGAGCCGTGGCGGTGGTTGACGATCGCGACGACCGCCTCGATCCGCTCGAGGTACTCCGCGTACTCGGGGACGTCGGTGCGCGACGGCATCAGCTGGGCGATGAAGGTGATCTTCTCGCGGAACTCCGGGTGCTGCTCGAGGAAGACGTCGAAGGCGGAGAAGCCGCGCAGGATGTTCTTGGAGAGGTCGGCACGGTCGACGCGCAGAATGAGATGTTCGCGACGACGGCGCAGCAGTTCGGCCTCGAACTCGGCGACCCGGGGGCGGGCGGCGACGGCGACGATCGCGTCGGGGTCGATCGGGAGGGGGTAGTGGCGCACCCACACCTCCCGGTCGTCGACGCGGACGACCCCGCCGTCGTGGTCGACGTCGAGTCCGAGCAGGTCCTCGCAGCATTGGAGGAAGTTGCGGCGGTAGGACCAGGTGTGGAAGCCGATGATGTCGTTGGAGAGGATGCCGCGGTAGATCTCCTCGCGGATGAAGGAGGGGAGCACGCGCCAGGAGTCCGACTGGCTCCAGGGGATGTGGACGAAGTGGTGGAGGAAGACGTCGGGGCGGGCGCGGCGGATGAGCCCCGGGAGGGTGTAGAGGTGGTAGTCGTGCACCATCACGATCGGGTGATCGGTGTCCTGCACCTCCGCGAGGGCGGCGCGGGCGAGGTCCTCGTTGACGACGTTGTAGCCGAACTCGAAGGCCTCGGTCTCGTGGCGGCGGATGTCCGGCGCGTTAGAGAGGTCCCACAGATAGTGCTGGATGAACCACAGCATCGGGTTGGCGATGATGTTGTAGAAGTGGTCGTAGGCGTCGGGATCGGAGGCGACGAGCTTGACGAGGTACTGGTGTCCCTCCGCCGTCGTGACGGGGAACGGCCGCCCGCCGTGGCGATCGGCCATCGCAAGGTCCCCGTCGGTCATCGCGGAGGCGATCCAGGCGATCTCGCGGTGGGTTGCGAGCCCGATCAGCGCGGTGACGAGCCCGCCGGTGCCGCGGCGAAAGGTGCCGTCGTCGGCGAAGGTGACCGGGCCACGGTTGGAGACGAGGACGAGCGGGGCGGGCACCTCAGGCACCTTATTTGATTCCGTCCGGTACGTGTTCGAACATGCGTTCGTGAGTGAGATGAACGTTTTCTCCAGTTCCTTTCCCTTGGACCCAGATGGCCCGCCGGGGTGGGCGGCCGCGGCATTGGAGGTCGGCCGGAGCGCCGGGGGGCGTGAGCTCGTGGTGCGGGCCTTCGAGATCATGCCCGGAGCTCATCTCTGCCCCTACCACTACGAATACGTCGAGGAGTGGTTGCTCGTGCTCACCGGCGAGGTGAGTGTGCGTCGCCCCGCCGGCATCGTCGCGCTCGTTGCGGGTGCAGTGATGTGCTTTCCCGCCGGGCCGTCCGGCGCCCACCAGGTGTCCAACACGCACGGTGAGGTCCCTGCGCGGGTCCTTATGTTCTCGCGGGACGGGGATCCGGTGGTCTGCGTCTATCCCGACAGTGACAAGCTCGCAGTGTTCAATCGCGCCGTGAAGGAGGACGAGCTGATGGTGCGGCGCTCGGACCCCGGCAGCCACCTCGATTACTTCGACGGGGAGGTGATGGGGTGAGGGTCGATCGCGGCCATGTGTCTGGGTGAGAGTGGCGGGCGGGACGGCAGGCGGCGGGGGCTCAGTCCTCAAGCACCAGCTCGAAGGTGGTCGAGCCCGGTTCGGAGGCCACCGTGAGGTGGCCATGCATCCGCTCGGCGAGCTCGCTGGCGATCGCGAGCCCGAGCCCGGATCCGTGCACCGCATCGCCGGTGTAGAAGGGCTCGAAGATGCGGTTGAGCTGCTCGGTCGGGATGCCGGCCCCGTCGTCGTGAACGGCGACGTGGACCCGCCCCTCCGAGCGCCCGGTGGAGACGAGGATCCGCGTTCCCGCGGCGGTGTGGCCGAGGGCGTTGTCGATGAGGATCCGAAGGATCTGGGCAACCCGCACGGGGTCGCAGACGATCTCCATGTGACGGCGGAGATGCAGCTCGAGACGGGCGTCACGGGCGGCGAGCGCCGGTTCGAACTCGGCCGCGACGCTGCGGGTGAGTTCGCCGAGATCGACCTCCTCGGGTCGCAGCTCCAGCGCCCCCGCCTCGAGCCGGCTGAGGTCGAGCAGATCGACGGACAGCTTGCGCAGGCGTTCGAGCTGCTCGCTCACATGGCCGAGGAAGCGCCGTCGCGTCGCCGGGTCGAGGTCATCGTCCTCCAGCAGCTCGACAAAGCCGCCGAGGGAGAAGATCGGTGTCCGCAGCTCGTGAGAGGCGGTTGCGATGAACTGCTTGCGGGCCGTATCGAGCTGGGCGATGCGTTCGGACCCCTCTTCGAGCCGGCGGATGCGGGGAAGCAGGCGCCGGGCGGTCAGCCAGCCCCCGCAGACGCCTCCGAGCCCGAGGCCGAGCGCAAGCCACAGCCCGGCGGTGAGGCTCACCCCGCCTCCGCGTCATCCCGGAAGCGGTAGCCGACGCCGCGCACCGTGAACAGGTAGGCGGGCGCCTTCGGGTCGCGCTCGAGCTTCTCGCGAAGATGCCGGATGTGTACGTCGATCGTGCGGGGATCGCGGTAGGCGGAGTCCCCCCAGATCTTTGCCAGGAGCATGTCCCGGGTGAATACGCGGCCGGGAGATTGGGCGAGGATCGCGAGGATCTCGAACTCGACGAAGGTGAGCGGCACGTCGGTCCCGGCGAGTCGCGCGGTCCGCTTGAGCAGATCGACGCGCAGCTCGCCGATCGACAGTCGCTCGGGACTCGCGCCGCTGTCGGCGGCGCGGACCATCTCGGCCCGGCGCAGGACGGCCCGCACCCGGCTGGAGAACTCCCGCAGGCTGAAGGGCTTGGTGATGTAGTCGTCGGCGCCGAGTTCGAGGCCGACGACCTTGTCGATCTCCTCGGCTCGTGCGGTCAGCATGATGATCGGCACCGCGCTGCGTGAGCGCAGGCGCCGGCACACCTCGAGCCCATCGACCCGGGGCAGCATCACGTCGAGGACGACGAGGTCGAAGTTCTCGGCCCCGAACCGCTCGAGCGCCTCCTGCCCGTCGGCAGCGGCGACGACCTCATACCCGTCGCGCTGGAGCGGGAAGGCGAGCAGGGTCTGGATCGACTGCTCATCATCCACGAGCAGGATGCGGGCCGGACGCTCTCCGTGCACCATCGACAGGGTAGAGCGAGGGCCCTTCGC
Organism: Conexibacter sp. DBS9H8; assembly: GCF_023330685.1. GTDB lineage: Bacteria > Actinomycetota > Thermoleophilia > Solirubrobacterales > Solirubrobacteraceae > Palsa-465. The sequence continues at coordinate 318,208 of NZ_CP097128.1, read as the reverse complement.
GGTGCCGTCTGACCCGCCGCGACGGGCCGGGGGCGGCACCCTCTCACGGTCCACTAGCCTCCGTCGGCGATGGTGGAGACGCGCATCTACCGGGCGGGCTGGCTGATCGTCCTCGTCGCCGTGGTCATCTTCGGCTTCTCCCTCCGTGACCGGCCCCCCGGGCTCCCGACCGCCGTCAGCCCGGGAACGGATTTCACCTCGGTGGCCGGGGAGGCGACGGCGCTGGCGGACCGGTTCGGTGTCGTCGCCCCGGGCACACTCGCGGACTCGGATATGGCCGCCGCGGTCGCTGCCCAGCTCCGCTCCGCGGGAGGGTTCTCGGTCACGGACCGGTCGGTCACGGCGGCCACCGCCGCGGGAACGCAGGCGGTGGCCACCGTCGAGGCGGAGCGCCCCGGTCTCGGCCAGGGCACAGTCGTCGTGATCGCCAACCGGGACGGAGTCGTTCCCGGGCCGGCCGGTTTCGGCCGGCCCGGCCCCGCAGCGGTCGCCGCGACCGCTCCGAGCGCGATGCTCGTCGCTCTCGCCCGAGCCCTGTCGGGGTCGACGCTCAACCGCTCCGTGCTGCTCGTTTCCACGAGCGGAGCGGTCGGCGCCGCCGGCGCGACCCGCCTCGCCGAGCGGCTCGGCGGGGCGAACGTTGACGCGGCGCTCGTCCTCGGGGATCTCAGTGCCGCCCGGATCCGTGGACCGGTGCTCGCACCGTGGACGGGAGGGGAGCGGCTCGCTCCCCCGTTGTTGGGCTCGACCGTCACGACCTACCTCCGTCCGGTCGTCGGGGCGATGGCCACGGATCCGAGCTTCGGGTCAGAGGTCGTCCAGCTTGCGCTTCCCTTCGTCACCGGCAGCCAGGCCCCGTTCCGTGCGGTGGGGATTCCCGCCGTGGGGATCTCTCTCACCGGAGATCGACTCGGACGGGCCGGTGAGCGGGTAGACCTGCGCCGTCTCAGCAGCCTCGGCGCTGCGCTCGACGAGATCGTCAATGCGCTTGACGCCGGGCCGGCGGTGCCCGCCGCCTCGGCCTATCTCACCGTCAGCTCCAAGCTCATCCCGCTGTGGGCGATCCGGATACTCGTCCTCGGCCTGATCGCTCCGGTCGCGCTCACCCTCGTCGACGCGGTCGCGCGCGTCCGTCGCCGCGGCCACTCGGTGCTGAGCTGGGCCGTGTGGGTGCTGAGCGGCATGCTTCCGTTCCTGATCGGGCTCGCCGTCCTCGAGTTCGCTCGGGTCACCCACCTCCTCACGGCACCGCCGGGTGCGGTCGGGGTCGGTGCGCCGGTCACGGCCGCCGGAGCCGCGGTGACCGGTGTCGCCCTGCTTGCAGCGATCCTCGCGTTTCCGTTGCTGCGGCCCGCCGGCGTCCAGCTCGCCTCCGGGATCGGCTGGCGCCGGACCCCGACGACACCGGTGATCGAGGGCGCCGCCGTCGGGCTGTCGATCGTCCTCTGCGGCCTCAGCCTGCTCGTGTGGGCGGTCAATCCGTTTGCCGCGTTCCTGCTCGTCCCGGCCCTCCACCTGTCGCTCTGGCTCGGGGTGCCGGCGACGGTCCGCTCGCCTCTTCGGGCGGCGGCGATCGTCGCCGGTGGGCTGCTGGTCCCGGCCCTCGCCCTGCTCTACTACCTCGTCGACCTCGGGCTCACGCCCTGGCGCCTCGCCTGGGATCTCACCCTCGCGGTGGTCGGAGGCGCGATCGCCCCGGGCACTGCCGCCGCTCTCTGTGTCGCCCTCGGCATCCTCGCGAGCGCCGTCGTCCTGCTGCTCCGGGCCGTTCGCGCCGCCGACCCCGCGCCGGAACCATCGGTGAGTGTGCGTGGCCCCGTCAGCTACGCGGGCCCCGGTTCGCTCGGCGGCACCCGGTCGGCACTGCGCCGGTGACCGCTCGTTCCCACCGCGGCTGGCGGCTGCTCTCCCTTGCGCTGATCCTCGCCGGCGGCGCCCTCGGCGCCGACGTCCTTGCCACCGCCCTCTGGCAGGAGCCCGTGACGGCGGTCATCGCCACGATCCGGCGAGCCGGGTTGAACGAGCGCTTCAGCGGCACGCTCTCCCTCAGCCGGGTCAGCATGGCGACGCTCGCGACGATCCACTCGATGGACAGCCGGATCGCCTTCCTTGCCGCCCGGGAGGCCCGCACCGCCCCGGACGGGGCTGTCATCGGGCGGCTGGTGATTCCCCGCATCGGCGCGGCGGACGATCTCATCCAGGGGGCGGACGCCGCCAGCCTCGAGCTCGGCCCCGGGCACTACGGGCAGACCCCGCTTCCGGGTGAGGGCGGGACGGTCGCGATCGCCGGTCACCGCACCACCTACCTCGCCCCGTTTCGCGACATCAACGAGCTCTCCCCGGGAGACCCGGTCGTCCTCTACATGGGCTACGGAACCTTCACCTACACGGTCACCCACAGCGCGGTCGTCGCGCCGAACGCATGGTGGATCACCCGGCCGGTCGGACATGAGCAGCTCGTCCTCTCCAGCTGCAACCCGCTCTTCTCCGCCGCCCAGCGGCTCGTCGTGTTCGCCCGGCTCGTCGCGATCGCCCCGGCCGGGCCGGCTCGTCTCCCCAGTCCGGATCCCGTCCAGTCGATCGGCCGAGGAGTTCAGCTCCCCCCCGTTGACGCCGATAGACACATCTGACGGGGCCGCGTGGATGTCCATCTGGCTGGAGGGGATGATGACTGTGATGATCAAGGAGGACGAACGCGACATGCATGCCGTGGTCGCCGCGATGCTGGCCAGAGGATTTGCACAGCTGCTCGCGCCCGAGGCGCTCGATGACGGCCCGGTGAGGCTGCCCGGGTCAATCTCGGCTCAGAACACGTGCTCGAAGCCGACGCTGCCGGGATCCTCTCCCGCCCAGCGCAGGCCGGGGCTGCCCCGGCCCGGCTGGACCTGACCGATCCAGGAAACCCCGCCGGCCGTGGGTTCCCGCCCGAGGACGGCCTCGATGCGAGAGACCGCGTCGGCGCCGGCACAGAACAGCAGCTCGTAGTCCTCGCCGCCCCCGGCGGCCCACCGGCGCGGATCGACACCGGCTGCCGCCGCGACCGCGTCGATACCGGCGGGACGGGGAATCGTCTCGGGGTCGAGCTCGAGGATGACGCCGCCTGCGTCGGCAAGCTGCCGGGCGTCGGCAGCGAGCCCGTCGGAGAGGTCCATCATCGCGCTCACGCCCGCGCGAGCGAGTGCCTCGCCGGCGCCCAGCCGCGGCAGCGGCCGGGCGTAGCGGCCCTCCAGCCGCGACCGGGTCGCGGGATCGAGGTCGGCCGGGGTGGCCCCGTCGAGCAGCGCGAGCCCGGCGGCGGAACCTCCGAGCGTTCCGGTCACCCCGACGCGGTCTCCGGGGCGCGCTCCACTTCGGCTGACGATCAGGCCGGGATCGTCAGCCCAGCCGACGACGGTGACGGCGACCGTCACGATCGCCGAAGTGCTGAGATCACCGCCGGCGATCACCGCCCCGCAGCCCCGGGCGAGCGCGGCCGCGCCGGCGAACAGGTCCCGGATCCACGCGTCTTGGAGGTCCGCGGTGAGCCCGACCGCGAGATAGACCTCACCGGCGGGGACGCCCATCGCGGCGAGGTCCGACAACGCCCCCGCGACCGCCCGGTGACCGATCGCCTCCGCCGTCAGCTGGCCGCGGCGAAAGTGGACGCCATCGACCATCATGTCGACGGAGGTGACCGCATAGCCGCGCGCCCGCACGACGGCGGCGTCATCTCCGATCCCGCGCAGCAGTCGCGCCCCGGTCCTCCCCGGGCCGTCCGGGTCGGCGGCGGACCCCGGAGCCGCGTCTGGCCGGGGCCGAGCCGGTAAGCCGGCCCCGGCGCCGGGCGCAAGATGACGCGCCAATTCGCGGATCAGTGCGCGCTCACGCACCGAAACGGGGCTCAGCGGTGGCGGTAGACGATTCGGGCGCGGTCGAGGTCGTAGGGCGACAGCTCGACGCGGACCCGATCGCCGGGGAGGATGCGGATCCGGAAGCGGCGCATCTTGCCGGCGACGTGCCCAAGCACGATCCGATCCATGTTGTCGAGCTTGACGCGGAACATCGCGTTGGGGAGCGCCTCGACGACCTCTCCCTCCAGCTCTACTTTTTCTTCCTTCGGCATCGGCGGCCATTCTAGGACGCCGCGGCCCCTAGCCGATCCCCGAGCCCCCGGTGGTCGGATTCGTGGCGGTCTGGCCGGGGGGTGTCCCGCCCCCTCCGGGCCCCGTGCCGGCACCGGGCGCCGGGGTGGTGGGCGCCGTCACGGGCGCCGTCTGGACCGGGGTCGTCGTCGCCCCGACGGTTGTCGCCTGGGCGTTCGTCCCCGTCCCCGTCCCCGTCCCTGTCCCCGTGGCGGTTCCCGTTGTCGTGCCGGTCCCCGTCGTCGCGCCGGTCCCGCTCGCCGTCGCCGGCGTGAACGGCGTCGTGATCACCGGGGCGGCGCTCACGCTGTGGGCACCCTTGAACGGCTTGCCGACGAACGGCTGGGCCGGAACGGGGAAGGCGCTGCAGTTGCCCGCCGTCGCCTTCTCCATGAAGTCCTTCCAGATCGGGGCCGCGAGGGTGCCGCCGTAGCCGGGGCCGAGCCCGTTGACGTCCTCCATGTACTGCCCCTCATCGGTGTAGCCGACCCAGACGGCGGTCGACAGCTGCGGGGTGTAGCCGACGAACCACGCGTCGGTGTAGTTGTTCGTCGTCCCCGTCTTGCCGGCCGCGGGACAGCCGTAGTAGGCGCCATAGCCGGTACCGGACGGGGTGAGGACCGTCTCGAGCGCCTGGGTGCCGGCGTACGCCTCCGCGGGAGAGAACACCCGGGTCGGTGAGGTGTCCTGAAGGTTCTCGAACCGGCCCGAGGGGAGACGGACGCCGGTGATGATCGTCGCGCGGTAGTGCGAGCCGCCGTTGGCGATCGTCGCGTAGGCGTCGGCCATCTGCAGCGGGGTGACCCCCGGGTTGAGTCCGCCGATGATCGCCGGGTAGTAGGGCTTCTGGGGCGTGGTGATCCCCATCGCGTAGGCCATCGAGAGGACCTTCGGCAGCCCGAGGTCAACCCCGAGCTGGGCATAGACGGTGTTGTCGGACACCGTCGTCGCCTGCGTGACGTCGATCGTGCCCGCGTAGGTGCGCTCCGCCGTCGCCACCGACCAGGTCGGGTCCGCGGGCAGCCAGCCGGGATTGAGCTTCTTGGAGACGTAGTAGGTGGTGTTCGGGTTGCCCTGATAGTCGTGGATGAGCGCCATCAGCGAGAACGCCTTGAACGCCGACCCGGTCTGGCGCAGTGCCTGGGTCGCGAAGTTGAGCATCGTGTGCGGGGCCTTGAGACCGTAGGTCGTGTTCTGGGCCATCGCGACGATGTCCCCCGTGCTCGGGTCGACGCTGACGACGACCGCGTCGGGGTCGCCGGGCTGGCCCTCGTTGGCGGCGAGCGCCGCCTGGGCGTACTGCTGATCCTGAAGGTTGAGCGACGTGTACACCCGCAGACCGCCCTCGTCGACGGTCTTGACCCCGAGCCGGTTGATCAGCTGCTGGCGGATGTAGGCAAACACGTAGGGCTGGCGGACCGTGTCGTAGGCGTTGTTGGCGTGCACCTGCAGGGAGGAGACGTTTGCGACGTTCGCCTGAGCGGGCGTGATGTAGTGCGAGCGCACCATCGCCGCGAGCACCTCGCTGCGGCGCTCACGCGCAAAGGTCGGGTTGAGGAACGGGTTGTAGGACGTCGGCGCCTGGGGCAGCCCGGCGAGGAGGGCGATCTGGGCGAGGTCGAGGCGGGTCACCGGCTTGTCGAAGAACATCTGCGAGGCGGCGGCGACCCCGTAGGCGGACTGGCCGCCGACCGTGCCGTACGGGACGTCATTGAGGTACTGGGTGAGGATCCACCGCTTGGAGTGACGGGCATAGAGCTCGTCGGCGAGCTTGATCTCGACGATCTTGTACTTGAAGGAGCGGGCGTCAACGAGGCTGAGCGGGAGATAGACGTTCTTGACGAGCTGCATCGTCAGCGTCGACGCGCCCTGGACCCCGCCGCCGCTGCCGAACACGTCCGCGACGGCGGCGCGGAGGATCCCCTGGTAGTCGACCGCTCCGTGATGGAAGAAGCGGCGATCCTCGATCGCGACTGTCGCGTTGCGCAACAGCGTCGGCTCCTGGTTGGCGGTGAGCGCCTTGCGCAGGACATCACTGGACAGGTAGCCCAGGAGGGTGCCGTCGGAGGCGAACACCTCCGAGAGCTGACCCTGGACGCGCGGGGCGAGCGCGCTGAGGTTCGGCGCTGAGTCGGCGGTCGAGATCACCCAGCCGGCGGCAGCGATCCCACCGCCGACAAGGGCGACGAGCACCGCGACCGCGCCAAGAGCGAGCACCCGCTTGAGCGGGTGAGAGGCTCTGCGGCTGCGCCGCTGTCGCTGATGTCGGCTCATGTCTGGTCCAGCCCCGCCGTCTGCTCAGCAGGTTAGCTGCCTGAGACGGTCGGCCCGGGGTGCGTCGGCGTCCGGAGCACACCGGCTTTCCGATGAGTTCGTGCTGTGGGTGCGGGCTCCTGCCCGCTCTCCCCTAAGCTCGCGCCCATGGACGAGCCGCGCCCGCACCCGGTCTCCCTGCTGCTGGCCCCCGCCGCCGTCGTGATCGGGCTCGCCGCCGGCTTCCTCGTCACCGTCATCGTCGAGGTCGTCGGGCACGCCTTCGGTTCCTCGCTGACGAGCCCGAGCCCGGCGGTGAGTCTCGTCTCCGACTACCTCTTCGACCTCTGCTTCGTCGCCGCCGCGCTCTACCTCGTCGTGCTCCGCCGTGGGCTGACGGGGCGGCCGGTGATGGGCGCGGCGACGTTCGGATATCGCCGGATCCCGTGGCGGGTCGGGGTGACGGCGGTCGTCCTCGCGGGCGCCGCCTACTACGGCATCAGTTTCCTCTACAGCCTGCTTGTGACGGTCAAGGGGACCGACAAGCTGCCGAGCGAACTCGGCGTGACCCACTCGACGGTGGCGGCGCTGTTCACCGCGATCTTCGTCTGCGTCGTCGCGCCGATCTGTGAGGAGTTCTTCTTTCGCGGGTTCCTGTTCGGGGTGCTCCGTGGAATCCGGGCGCGCATCTTCGGCCAGGAGTTCGGGACCCTGATCGCGGCGATCATCGTCGCGATCCTGTTCGGGCTCGCCCACTCCGGTTCGGCCAAGCCCGAGTACCTGATCCCGCTCGGCCTGCTCGGCTTCGTGCTCTGTCTCGTTCGCTGGTTCACCGGCTCGCTGTACCCGTGCATGGCGATCCACGCGATCAACAACGCGGTCGCCCTCGGCGTCAACGAGATGCACTGGGGGGCGGGACCGATCGTCGCCGTCGCCGTCAGTGCCCTCGCCGCGATCGGGCTGATCACCGGTCGGCTGTCGGGACCGGCGCCCTGGCGCCCCCGCCGTGAGCTAGCCTCCGGCGGATGAGAACTCGAGCGCTCGGGCTCGCCTGCGTCGCCGCGGCAGCCCTCACCGCGCCGGCGGCCGCGTTCGCCGGCGGTCACTCCTCCGGCACCGGACCGACGCCGGCGGTCGCGAATCCGACGAGCCCGACGACGACCAGCCCGACGACGACCGCCCCGACGAGCCCGACGACGACCAGCCCGACCCCGCCGAGCCCGGTGCGCCGGGCCAGTGGACGGGCGCGGCTGTTCCTCGCCGGAGTCACCACGATCGACCACGCGAACGTCAGCGTCCCCAGCCGGCCGGTCACCGTCACCGGGGTCGTCACGCCGTATGTCCCCGGTCAACAGGTCACCGTCACCGCGTTCGTCGGTCGACGGGCGATCGGCCGGCGGGTGCTCGCGCTCGTCCCTTCACCCCGGCGGGTCGACGGGCGCTTCCGGGCGGCCTTCTCGAGCCCCCTCCCGGGCACGGTCACCGTCACCGTCAGCCACGCCGCCACCGCGACCCAGGCGGCCTTCGGGGCCCAGCGCCACTACAACGTCCTGTCCGAGGCCGTCCGGCCCGGCATGCGAGGCCGGTTCATCGACCTCCTGCAGGCCCGGCTCGCCGCCCTCCACATCTTCCTGCCCCGCACCGGGGTGTTCGACAACGGCACCCTGCTCGCGCTCAACACCTACCACCGGATGCTCGGCCAGGGGGAGGGCGACACCGCGGTGACCCCCGCCCTCGTCAGCGACCTGCTCGCCGGCCGTGGCGCCTTCCACGTGCGGTTCCCCCGTCAGGGCCGCCACGCCGAGGGTGACCTGTCCGACCAGGTCCTCGCGCTCGTCGACGGCGGGAGGGTCGTCAACCTGTTCCCGATCAGCTCCGGCAAGCCGTCGACGCCGACCGTCCTCGGCTCCTGGCGGATCTGGCTGCGCACCCCCGGCTACCTGCCCGACGGGATGTACTACTCGGACTTCTTCATCAGCGGGTACGCGATCCACGGCTATGATCCCGCGCCGAACTATCCGGCGAGCCACGGCTGCATGCGCCTGCCGATCCCGGATGCGATCACCGTCTTTGACTGGCTCGCCCTCGGCGACTGGGTCGACACCTACTACACCTGATCGTCACCACGGGTGGGTGGTGTGGCGGCTGACTGCCCGGTCAGCCGCCACCCTCGGGCGTGTCCAGGTCCCACTCGCGACCGGGTCGGCGTCAGAACGCCCGGGCGCTGGCCCAGCGGGCGATGAAACCGAGCAGGAAGCCGTAGAGGAGCAGTGACAGCCCGGTCTCGATGAGGTGGCGCATCCACCGCGAGTCGGTGCTGACGATCGAGCGGAACGGCGATTCGAGCTGCGCGGTGACCTGATCGATGAACCGCCGTGGCTGGGCTTCGCGGCTGATGGGCACCGACTTCCGGTTCGGGCCGGAGATCGTGCCGTTGGCGATCGCCTCGGCTTGGCCCGCGGAGGCATGCGAGGTCTGAGAGACCGCGAACAGGAGGAAGGAGGCGACCACGAAGGCGCAGCAGAGGAGCGAGAGGAGACGGAGCAGGCGAGCCATCTAGAGAGGAGTGTCGGCTTCCGACGCCTCTAGCATGAGCCCCGTGACGCCCACCTCCCGCTCGCCGGTCAGCCCTGACAACGACGACGAACCCGCCCGTCAGGCACTGCTGGCGGCCGTGCGCGACCATGCCCTCATCCTCGGTGAGGTGACGCTCACCAGCGGCGCGCTCGCCCACTACTACGTCGACGTCAAGCGGGCGATTCTGCTTCCGGAGGGCTTTGTGCCACTCGCCCGCCTCGTCGCCGCCCAGGCGCGGGCGTGGCGGGCGACCGCGGTCGGTGGCATGACGATGGGGGCCGACCCGATCGCCTGTGCCGCCCTCGCGGGTGGGGCCGACGTGAAGGCGTTCTTCGTCCGCAAGGAGGTCAAGGCCCACGGCCTCTCCCGCCGGATCGAGGGCCCCCTGCTCGACGACGGCGACCGCTGCATGCTCGTCGAGGACACGGTCACCACCGGCGGTTCGACGCTCAAGGCGATCGATGCGCTGCGCGCCGAGGGACGCCACGTCTGCGGGGTGCTCGCGGTCTGTGACCGGCTCGCCGGTGGGGCGGAGGCGATCCGGGCGGCGATCGGCGACGCGCCCTACCGGGCGCTGGCGACGATCGACGAGATCTATCCGGGCCGTCCCGACCGCTGAGTGAGACCGGCTCGGTGCGGCGGTCTCAGCGGGCGTCCGCGGCGGCGCTCGTGCTCGTGGCGATCAACCTGCGCCTCGCAATCGCGGCCGTGCCTCCGGTGCTGGGCGAGATCCGTCGCAGCACCGGTCTCGGCGCGGCCGCCAGCGGCCTGCTCACCGCGATCCCGGTGTTCTGCTTCGGCGTTTGCGCGCTCGCAAGCCCGCGCCTGATCCGCCGGCTTGGACGCGGCCCGACCCTCTCGCTCGTCCTCGGTGGCCTCGCCGCCGGGTGTCTGGTGCGCCTGCTCACCCCGACGGCGGCGCTGTTCGCCGGCACGGCGATCATCGGCGCGGCGATCGCGGTCGGCAACGTCGTCGTCCCGAGCGTGATCAAGGCCGACTTTCCTGACGCCCGGGTGCTGATGACCGCGTTCTACTCGGTGGCGCTGTTCATCGGCGGTGGTGTGGCCGCCGGGTTGACGGTCCCCCTCCAGCATCTCCTGGACGTCGGCTGGCGGGTGGCGGTGGCGCTGTGGGTGCTCGTCGCGCTCGTCGGGTTGGCGCTGTGGCTCCCCCATGCCGCCGACGGACGGGGGGAGCCCGACGGCGCCCCGGCCCCAGCGGCCGGAGGGCTTGGGATCGGCGGACTCTGGCGCGACCTGACCGCCTGGGCGGTCACCGCCTTCATGGGTCTGCAGTCCCTCGGCTACTACGCGACCCTCAGCTGGATCCCGACGATCCTCGAGAGCCACGGGGTGAGTGCCACCACCGCCGGCTGGTTGCTGTCCTTCTCGACCCTCCCGGGCATGCTCACCGCGCTGGCGACCCCGCTGGTCGAGCGGCGGATGCGCCGGCCGGGGCGCCTTGTGCTGGTGGCCACCGGACTGCTCGGCGCCGGGTACGTCGGTCTCCTCACCGGGCCAACCGGGCCGGCTGCGTATCTGGTGATGACCCTGCTCGGGCTCGGGCAGGGGGTGTCACTCAGTCTCGCCCTCGGCTACATCGTCGCCCGCGCCCCCGACGCACGTCGAGCGGCCGGTCTCTCGACGATGGCCCAGAGCGTCGGGTACATGCTCGCAGGGACCGGGCCGTTCCTGCTCGGAGCTCTCCACGGCATCACCGGCGCCTGGCCGGTGCCGATCGCACTGCTCATCGTGCTGCTCGTCCCCTTCACGCTCGCCGGCCGGTTCGCCGCCGCACCGCGTTTCGTTGGCGCTCCCTGAGCGGCTCTCCGGCGTCGGCGCGGGTGGCTCGCCGTCGGGTCCGCCTCCGAGTTGGGCCCGCAGTTCGCTGCGGTAGGTCCCGAGGACATCGCCGACGCTGAGCGTGCCGATCACCCGCCGGTCCTCGTCGAGGACCGGCAGGAACCGGCGCGCGTTCGCGCTGAGCGCGTCCATCGCCTCCACGAGGGTCGCCGACCCCGAGACGGTCGGGGCGCCCGCGTCGATCGCCTCCCGCAGCGATCCGTCCCCCGCCGACCGCTCGGCGAGGGCGGCGGTGCTCGTCGTGCCCTCGAAGCGGCCGTCCGCGTCGACGACCGGCGCGGCCCGCAGTCCGGCCTCGCGGAGGCGGGCGAGCGCCTCCGCGCCGGTCAGCGCGTCGGGGACGAGCAGTCGCGGCCGGGCCATCGCGTCGGCGACGGTGACCGTCTTCGGGAGGGCGGTGGCGTCAAGCGCCTGGCGGCCCGGGCGGTCGGCGCGGCTGCGCAACTGGGCTCGGTACATCGTCTGGTCGGTTCGGGTGACGATCAGCCAGGCGACCCCGACGGCGACCATGCCCGGCTCGAGGGCGGAGAGGCTGCCGGTCATCTCCGCGACCATGATGGTCACGGCGACCGGCGCGCGGGCCACGCTGCCGAAGCAGCACATCATCCCGGCGATCACGTACGGCGCCGGGTCAGCCCCCATCCCCGGGAAGATCGGCTCGAGCAGGCGCCAGACCGCGGCGCCGACGAACGCGCCGATGACCATCCCCGGCCCGAAGATCCCCCCGGCACCCCCTGAGCCGATCGACAGGCCGGTGGCGACGATCCGCGCGAACGGGACGACGAGGACGATCCACAGAGGGAGGCCGAGCAGTTCCCGTCCGAGCCCGTGCTGGATCCAGCCGTACCCGGTGCCGAGGACCTGGGGGATGGCGATCCCGATGCCTCCGACGAGCACGCCCGCGAGGGCCGGGTTGGCCCAGCGCGGCAGCGGAGAGCGTCCGAACAGACCGGTCAACCCATAGAACCCCTTCGCGTAGAGGAGGCCGATGAGACCGCCGGCGATCCCGACCACGGCGAAGAAGATCAACGTCACCGGGTGGGTGAAGTGGAAGCTCGCGAATCCGAACAGCGGCGTGAATCCCTCGGCGGCGCCGAAGATGCCGTACCCGACCCCGGAGGCGATGAACGACGGCAGCAGGGCGGAGGGTTCGAAGTCGTCGCGGTAGAGGATCTCGGCGGCGAGGATCGCTCCGCCGAGTGGCGCGCCGAAGATCGAGCCGATCCCGGACCCGATCCCCGTCGCCACGACGATCCGGGCGTCCGTCGGGCTGAGGTCGAGGACCCGGGCGAGCAGCGATCCGAAGCCGGCCGAGATCTGCCCGGTCGGCCCCTCACGACCGCCGGAGCCCCCGGAGCCGATCGTCAGCGCGGAGGCGACGATCTTCACCACCACGGTGCGCAGGCGCACCCCGCGCGGGTTGTGGTGGACGGCGGAGATCGCGGCGTCGGTGCCGTGCCCCTCGGCGTCGGGGGCGAAGCGGAAGACGAGGATCGCTCCGAGCAGCGCGCCGAGGCCGGTGATCAGCGGCAGCGCCCACTCCCGGGCGGCGGGAGAGTTCCCGACGACGTTCCCCTCTCCGAACGGCGTCGGGACCCGGTAGCCGGCGAGGACGCCAAGGAACACGTGGGTCCCGAGTTGCAGCGCGGCGTAGAAGAGAACCGCCCCCGACCCGGCGATCACTCCGACCGCGACCCCGAGGACGAGCCACTTCTGCACATAGGTCGCCTTCGCCACCCAGGCTGAGGCGGCCGTGGCGAGCGCGCGCAGGGAGCGTAACCGCGTCGGGCGGGGCGGCGGTCCCGGGTCGTGGTGGGAGACCGGCGCGGCCGGAGTCGGCGCGGGGCCGCTCACAGATCCCATCCGCTGCTCCACTCCTGCTCGGGCACTTCACCCGCCGCCTCAGTGAGTTGTCGCAGGGCGTGGACGAGCGGCTCGCGGCCCTGCGGCGGGACCGCCTCGAGCAGTGCGGCGATTTCTCCGCGCCGGCGCTCGGTCACCGCATCGACGAGGTCTCGCCCCGCGGGTGTCAGGCCGAGCCGGACCGCCCGCCGGTCATGAGGCGCCGCGCGGCGGTCGATCAGCCCCTTCTGCACGAGCCGGTCCGACAGCCGTGACGCGGTCGGAGCGGTGACGCCGACCGCCTCAGCGAGGGTGGCGACGCTCTGGGGGCCGCGTGAGGCGAGGATGACGAGCGAGCGGTACTGGGTGAGTGTCACCTCCTCAGCGACGGCGGCGAGGGAGCGGGCGGCGACGGCGACGAGGACCCGGCTCGCGCTGAGCACCGCGTCGACGATCTCACCGGGGGCGGGGGCGGCCGTCGGGTGGGTCGCCGCGGTAGGGACCGGGGCGGCGGGGTCGGCGGAGGCCGCCGGCGAACCCTCCGTGCTTACGTGCATGTAGCAATCATTGCACAGGGCATCATTAGCCCGTCAGCACCGACGGGCGCTGAGGGTGTGCGTCGACGTTGTCCGAACGGGGTGACCCCGCCGTGAATCTCGGACTCCTGGCGCGGGCGTGCTTCGAGTGCCCCCGGCAGGAATCGAACCTGCATCCCGCGCTTAGGAGGCGCGTGCTCTATCCATTGAGCTACGAGGGCGGGTGCCCGCCGGGTCGGCCCGGACGCTACGGACGCGGCGGCGGCTGCGGCCGGTGGCGGTGGCGGTGGCGGTGGCGGTGGCGGTGGCGGTCACCGTGAGGGTATCTGGGCTCGCGGTCTCCGGCTCGGCCGAGCGGCGGGCACTCGGCGGGAGCGCGCGCCCGGCGACGGTTGGGAATGGGGAAGACCCCAAGCGGCGGCGACCGGTACAACCCGGGCAGTGAGCTCACTCGCCTCCGAGCCTGAATCGCCCGCCCCGCCGCGGCGGCACTGGCCCCGCCGGCGGCAACCGGGGAGCGGCCCTGGGAGCCGTCGGGGCTGGGCCTCGCGAGCGCGCGGGGTGACTCTCCCGCTCGCGGGGGCCGTCGTCGTGATCCTCGCACTCGCCGCCCCGGTGGTCATCTCGGTGCTCGGGCTGCCCGGCCCGCAGGCTCACGACGGGGCGGCGCTCATCCTGTTCGGCGACCCGACCGGGCCGAGCGGACCCCATCCGCTCGGGGTCGACGCCGCCGGCCGGGACGTTCTCAGCCGAATTCTCGACGGTCTCCGCTCGCTCGTGCTGCTCGCGGGTTCCGGAACCGCCCTCGCCGTCATCACCGGAGCGGCCATCACCGCGCTCGCCGTCAGGATCCGGGGTCTCGCGCGCGCCTGGACGCTGCTCTGCCGCGCGCTCGGGACCTTTCCGGCGTTGCTGCTCGGGCTCGCCCTCAGTGTCCGGCTCGGCCGGGGCGCGGGCGGGATGATCCTTGTGGTGGCCATCACCCAGGTCGGGGTCGGGCTCGCCCCGGCGAGTACCGCTGCCGCGGGGAGGGCGTTCCTGCGTCGGCTCCCGGGTGCCCTCTCCCTCGTCTTCACCCTCACCTTCCTCGGCGTCCGCGCCGGCGGGCGCACGCCCGAGCTCGGGGCGATGGTCGCCACCGCCGGACGCGGGATCCTCGCCGGGGTTCCCGCCTGGTGGGCGCTCGTCTTCCCGGGCCTGGCGATGCTGCTGGCCTCCGCGCTTGCCCTGGCGGCCCGCGCCCGCTGGGCCGGCGCCGACCGTCCCAGCGGCACCCCCGTGGGCCTGATCGGCGACCGGTGGGCCCTCCGCGGGCTCGATCTGGCCACGCGGGCTGGGGTCACCCTGCTGCTCGCGTTCGTCCTGCTGCCGCAGCTTGGCGGCAGCGAACCGGGCGGCGACGGCCCCCTCGCCGGAGCCGGCCGGGAGCTGGCGGCGACAGCGTCCCTCACCGTCGGGGCGCTGCTCGTCGCCGCCCTGACGGTCGAGTGCGCGATCCGCATCCTGGCGGGGGAGGGTGGGTGGCGGAGGCGGCTCCCGCTGCCGCCGGCGGCTCGGCTCGGAGGGCTTGTGCTCGCCGCCCCGCTTGGCTGGGCCGCCTACCTCGCGCTCGCTCTGCTCTCCGACAGCGTCGGTCCGATCCCGATCGCCCCGGCGCCGGGCAGCTACGCCACTCTCGCCGCCGGCCTCGGCGCCTGGGCCCAGCCGCTCATCCTCGCCTGGGTGCTGCTCGGGCTCGGGCTGGGCGCGGTGGCCGCGCCCGGGCTGGCCCGGGCGAGCGCGGAGGTCGCCGCCTCCGCTCAGCAGACTGTCGCCCGGGCGGCCGGAGTCGGCACCGGCGCGCTGATCCGCCAGCGGCGGCGCAGCCTGCGGACTGGGCTGCTCGCCCGCCTCCGGTCCCGGCTCGGCGCGGGAATCGGGGCGATCGTCGTGATCGAAGTCACCTTCTCGATCCCGGGGCTCGGACACGCCGCCGCCGCGGACGCACACGCCGGCCGGGCCGCCGGGATCAGCGACATCGCCCTGCTCGCCGCCGGTGCGCTCCTCCTGCTCGAGGTCGCCCTGACGGCGATCGTCGTGGGGCGAGACCCGCTCGGTCCGGCGCGGGACCCGCTCGGTCCGGGGCGCGACGACGGCCGGGTCCAAGCCGACGGCGGCCGGCCCGAAAACGATCACGGGCCGGCTCGTGGCGGCGACGGCCTGGCCCACGGTGACAGCCAGGTGGAGGCGCCGTAATGGCGGCGGACCGAGCTGCCTTGGAGCCCCTGCCGCTGCGGTGGGAAGACGGCGGTGTCGAGCTCGTCACGCCCGGCAGTGCCCTCGCGCTGATCGGCGCCGGCGCCGCGCCCATCCTCGCGCGTGCCTGCCCGCCCGGGCCCGGAATCGTCTGGCTGCTCGGTGACTCTGCCCGCCCGTTGCACCCCGGTGAGCGGGTCGGGACGCAGATCGCCGCCGCGCTCGGAGGGACCCGGAGGGCCGCCTGGGACCGAGCGATCGATCTGCTCGAGCTCACCGGGATGCCCGAGCCTCAGCGTCGCGTGGCGGCGCGGCCGCACCGACTCGGGGCGCTTGACCGCCAACGCGCCCAGCTCGCCCTCATCCTCGCCAACGGCCCGCACGTCCTGCTCGCCCACGATCCGACCGCAGGCCTGGATCCGGGGGAGGCGGTCACCTTCGCCGCGACCCTGCGCCGTCTCTGGGAACGGCTCGGGTTCACGCTCCTGCTGGCCGACAGCCCGCTGGAGGTGAGTGAGCGCGTGGCGGAGGAGATCCTCGTCCTCGAGGGCGGCGTGCCGGTGCAGCGCCGCCGCCGCGCCCCTCAGCCCTCGGGTGCCTCCGGCGGGCCGTCGTCCTCGTCGTCCTCGACGTAGAGGGACTCGACCGCGAGCTCGTTCCCGCGCCGGCCCCACAGCTTCACCTCGAGGAAGTCCCCCATGTAGTTGTCGGGGGCGATCAGGGTGAAGCGCTCGGCCTGCACCTCGCACTGGTCGACGGCGAGGTTGGCAAGCTCCGCGGTCACGAGCGCCCCACCGCGAATGAGCGGAACACCCCAGACGAGCGTGATCTCGGCCCGGGCACCCCCCTCGCCACGCCAGACGGCGATCACCTCATCTGAGAGGTCGAGCTTCCAGGCCGGGTTCTCCTCCGCCGTCTCGGCGGTGAAGTCGGCTTGGGCGCGGAAGTCCGACGGTTCCGCGCCGTCTCCGCCGGTGTAGGAGACAAAGCCGAACAGCTCAAAGCCCGTGCTCGTCCGGGCTGACGCGGGCACGTACGTACGCCCGGCGTAGGTGCGGTCCGGAAACCAGCGGATCTCACCGGGGCTGCCGAGATCCTCCCCGTCGGCGTCGATTCCGGACACTGCGGCGAGGAACTCGCTGGTGAGCGTCTCGGCCCAGCGGCCGGACGGGGTGGCCTCCTGAGGCGGCTCGGCGGCGAAGCTGGGGATGAAACGGTCGGTCGGCGGCATCGCCGGCGCAGTCTAAGGGGTGGCGGGATCGACAGCTGCGCGGGTACCCGCCGACGCGGAGATGCCGCGCGGGTCAGGCGGCGCCCCGACCGGTCAGTAGGCGCCCCGGCGCGAGAACACCGCCGGGATCGTCTTGAGCAGGATCGACAGGTCCAGGAACAGCGACCACTGCTCGAGGTAGAGGAAGTCGAGGCGCACGAGGTCGTCGAAGTCGAGGTCTGAGCGGCCCGACACCTGCCACAGCCCGGTGATGCCCGGCAGCACGAGGTAGCGCTTCTTGTGCCAGTTCTCGAGCAGTTCGTAATCGCGCATCGGGAGCGGACGCGGACCGACGAGGGACATCTCTCCACGGATCACGTTGAGCAGCTGGGGAAGCTCATCGAGGCTGAAGCGCCGCAGCCACGCGCCGATCGGCGTGAGCCGCGGGTCGTCCTTGATCTTGAACAGCGCCCCCGACTTCTCGTTCAGCGGCTCGAGATCGTCCTGGATCTGGTCGGCGTTGTTGAGCATCGTCCGGAACTTGAGGCAGTAGAAGGGCCGGCCGGCCAGCCCGGGCCGGACCGAGCGGTAGATGACCGGTCCACGGGAGGTGAGCTTCACGGCAAGGGCGATCATCAGCATCACCGGCGTGGCGATGAGCAGGGCACAGGAGGCGACGACCGCATCGAAGCCCCGCTTGAGCGCGTAGTCGACGCCGTCGAAGACCGGTGGCTTGACCCGGAAGAGCGGGACGGTGGCCCCGGGGACGAACTCGCCCCGGTCGATGAGGATCTCCATCGTCGACGGAGCGACCTGGACGTTTACCCCGAGCTGGTGGCAGGTGTCGATCAACTCGAGCGCGCGGTCCTGGGGAAAATCCGGGTCGGTGAGGATCACCTCCTGAATGCGGCTGTCGACGAGAATCTCAGACAGGTCCCCGAGCGCGCCGAGGGAACGCAGTCCATTGTCGGGGTGGGGGGTGACCGAAACGAACCCGACGACCTCGACGTTCGAGCGGGTCCGGCTCGACAGAGCGTGAGCGACGTCGGCGATCTGGCGCCCCGAGCCGACGAGGAGGGCCCGCCGCTCGTATCCGGCACGCGTGAGCAGCCAGCCGGTGACGGCCGTGTGGACGTAGCGCAGCAGGCCGATCGCGATCGTCGCGAACACGAGCGAGCCGTAGAAGATGTAGTAGCTGGAGAAGTGTTCGCCGTTGGCGAGCGCGAAGATGAGCGAGACGACGGTCGCCTGAAACAGGGCGGCGGCGATCTTCGCCGTCCCCGGCCGCCGCGCCCGCTCGGAGTAGAGGTCGGCGCGGGCGAACAGCAGGACGGTGACGAGGTAGGCGAACCGCGACCAGTGGTTCGCCTGGTTGATCGCACTCTCCAGGGTTCCGCCGCCGCTGAGGATGAGCTTGAGCCAGAGGGCGAGCGTCATCGCGCCGGTGATCCCGGCGAAGTCGAGGGCGAGCAGGGAGAGGACGCGAACGACTCGGCGCGTGATGTCCCAGCGCAGGATCGGGGACGGTGACCGCGGCCGGCTCACACTCGCCGGCGTGTCCGGTCCACCCCGGCCACCCGGGCGCAGGGCCCGCGGCGCCGGCAGGCGGTAGAAGCCGTCGGCCGGAGGGGAGGGCGGCGGTGCCTCGGTGTGCTGAACGCTGCTCACGTGGAACCTGCAGGACTCGCTGACCCTGCTCTCCCTCTGCTCATCGAGATGACGCGACCGCTAGCTGAGGGTCGCGCAGTTGCAACGGGACAGGGGCGAGAAGGTTGCGCAGGAAGTACCGGCGCGATCGGGCGCGGTCGGTGTTCCAACGCTCACCGGCTACCCATGAGCGCCTCAGCGCCGGCCCGCTCGATCGTCCGCGTCAACCCTTCACGCAGGGCTACGGTCGGCTCCCAGCCGAGCAGCTCCTTGGCGAGGCTGATGTCCGGCTGACGTACCTGCGGGTCGTCGGTCGGGAGCGGCTCGAAGACGATCTCGGACGCGGACCCGGTGATCTCGAGGACCGTCTGGGCGAGCTCGAGGAGGGTGAACTCGTTCGGGTTGCCGATGTTGACCGGGTCGTGGTGCCCGGAGTCCGACAGCGCGATGATCCCGCGGATGAGGTCGTCGACGTAACAGAACGAGCGGGTCTGTGACCCGTCGCCGAACACGGTGATCGGCTTGTCCTCGAGCGCCTGGCGGAGGAAGGTCGGGATCGCCCGCCCGTCGTGGGGGCGCATGCGTGGCCCGTAGGTGTTGAAGATCCGCACGATCGCGGTGTCGACCCCCTGCTGGCGGTGGTAGGCCATCGTCAGCGCCTCGGCGTAGCGCTTGGCCTCGTCATAGACCCCACGGGGGCCGATCGGGTTGACGTGGCCCCAGTAGGACTCCCGCTGGGGATGTTCCTTGGGGTCGCCGTACACCTCCGAGGTGGAGGCGGTGAGAAACCGTGCGCGGTGCCGCTTGGCGAGCCCAAGCGTGTGGTGGGTGCCGTAGGAGCCGACCTTGAGAGTGTGCAGCGGGAGGCGGAGGTAATCAATCGGGGAGGCGGGGGAGGCGAAGTGGTAGACGCAGTCGACCGGCTCCTCGACGTAGTACGGGTTCGTGATGTCGAGGTTGAGGTGGACGAAGTCGGGTGTCCGCAGGTGGGCGATGTTCACCAGCGATCCCGTCTCGAGGTTGTCGATGCAGATGACGCGATTTCCGCGGGCAAGCAGCTCCTCACAGAGGTGAGACCCCAGGAATCCTGCGCCACCGGTGACAAGACAGGTTGGCATCTGGCCAAATCTACCGCGGTGACGGGCAGAAGGTTTCACATTTGCCCGACACGGGCCACGCCGCCGCCCCCCGCCGGTCGGCCCAGCGCGGAAGGGTCCCGGGGGACTGCGGCGAATACCGGACCACAGCGGCGTGGACAACCGGCCGGCACGGTTTGGCCCCGTGGACCTTGTGCTCGGGGGTGCGGCGCGGGAAGGTTGCCGGCAGCCGAGGACCGCCGCCCCAGGGGGGGGGCGACCGGTCCGTCTCGCAGAAAAACTCGCACAAGCCGGGCGCGGCATGGGAGGGTCTCGCCCTTAACGCAGTCCCAACTCAGAGGAGGAAGTCGTACATGTCCACCACGGCACCGGCATCGCCGGTCGTCAACCTCGATTCCGAGGGCCTCGACCGGGGCATCGGGTTCCTCGGCCTGCTCTGGGCCTCGGAGACGTCGATCATCGGTTCAGGCTGGCTGTTCGGAGCTCTCGGGGCTGCCGCGCTCGCTGGTCCGTCGGCGATCCTCGGCTGGGTCCTCGGTTCGGTGATCATCCTCGTCCTCGCCCTCGTGCACGCTGAGCTGGGCGGCCTCTTCCCCGTCTCGGGCGGGACGAGCCGGTTCCCCCATTACGCGTTCGGTTCCTTCGCCGGTGCGACCTTCGGCTGGGCCTCCTATCTGCAGGCGGCGAGCGTGGCGCCGATCGAGGTGCTCGCGACGATCCAGTACACGTCGGGGGCGAGTTGGGCGCACTTCGCCCACGGCTGGTACAAGCCGGCGACCACGGGCCCGGGCACCCTCTCGGGCGTCGGGATCGTCGTCGCCCTGGCCCTGCTCGTGTTCTTCATCGGGCTCAACCTCGTCGGTATCCGGCTGCTCGCCCGGTTCAACGCCGGCATCACGACATGGAAGGTCGCCATCCCCGTCGTGACGATCTTCATCTTCATCATCGGCTACTTCCACAGCGGCAACTTCGGTCACGGCGTCGGCGGGTTTTTCAACTCCAACGGCGGTGCGGTCAAGAACATCTTCGAGACCCTCCCGGCCGGGATCATCTTCTCCCTCCTCGGCTTCGAGCAGGCGACCCAGCTCGGCGGCGAGGCCCGTGACCCCAAGGACCTGCCCAAGGCGATCATCCTCTCGATCCTCATCGGCGGGGCCGTCTACATCCTCGTCCAGCTCGCCTTCCTCGGCGGCGTGCCGACCCACATCCTCAAGGCGGCCGGCGGCTGGTCGGGCCTCGTCTCGACCTCCAAGGCCCCCCACGTCGCCGCGATCGTCGGCAGCCCGTTCTACACCGTCGCCTCGATCCTCGGGCTCTCCTGGTTCGCGACGATCCTCTCCATCGACGCGATCATCTCCCCGGGCGGTACCGGATTGATCTACGAGACCGCGAGCGCCCGGATCTCCTTCGGGCTGTCGCGCAACGGCTTCATCCCCGAGGCGTTCGAGCGCGTGACCGGCTCGACCCGGACGCCGGTGGTCGGGATCGTCGTCGCGGCGATCGTCGGCGCCCTGTTCCTGCTGCCGTTCCCGAGCTGGGCGGTACTTGTCAACGTCGTCACCTCGATGTCGGTGCTGATGTACGCGGGTGCACCGGTGTCGCTGGCGGCGCTGCGTAAGCAGAAGCCCGATCTGCACCGGCCCTACCGGCTCCCCGGCGCCTGGTTCTTCGCCCCCGCCGCGTTCGTCGGGGCGACCTGGGTGATCATGTTCTCAGGCTGGGAGACGATGACGACGGTCGCCGCGGCGATGCTCGTCGGCTATCTGCTGATCGCCCTCAACTACGCCTTCCGGCTCAACTCGAAGGCCCCGGCGATGGACTGGGTCGCGGCCCCGTGGATCATCGCCTACCTGATCGGGATGCTCCTCCTCTCCTATCTCGGGCCGTTCGGTCCCGGCGGGGCCTTCGGCGGCCTCACCTCAATCCTCTCCCAGGGCGGGACCGGGGACATCGGCCTGTACGCCTCCCTTGTCATCAACGCCGTCTTCGCGCTGATGATCTTCTACTGGGCGGTCGCCACCCGGCTGCCGGAGGCGCGGGTCGACCACTACGTCGCCGACGTCTACCCGCCGCCGCTCGAGGGCCACTGACCCGCTCTGGCGGGCCGCCGGTCCACCGGGACCGGCGGCCCGGTCCTGCGCCCCCGGGCCCGCCAACGCCACGCCCCCGCCGCCGCCGACCGCGTGCCGACGGGGGAGACGGGCGGGCAGGAAGGGGCGGGGCCGCGGCGAACCCCTCAGGTGATGGACGAACTCGAAGCGGTCAGGCGGCTCGTCAAATCTCCGCCCGAGCTGTGGGCCCAATGTCGCGACGCGGAGACGTTGGGCCGCCACCTCGACGCGATCGGGGGGCTGCGCATCACCGCGCTGGAGGAGGAGCACACCGTGGCCTGGGAGGGCGACTGCGTCAGCGGCACGGTGACCCTCGAACCGTCGGGGTGGGGGACGCGGGTCCGGATCCGCGCGATGTCGGCCCCCGGCCGGCGGACCGGAGCCCCTGAGACGCCGCCGGCGGCCGTCCGGCGGGCCGGAGCGCCCGAGCCGCCGCCGGCGGCCGTCCGGCCCTCGGCCGGGGGCCTGCTCGCGCGCACCGTTCGCCAGGCCGCTCAGGTGCTTGCGGGGTTGACCGGTCGCCCTTCGGGATCCGTCCCGGCGGCGGGTGCCCGTCGCCCGGCGGCGTCCACCCGGACGTGCCCGGCGGTGGCCGAACCCGCGATCGACCTCGCCGCCTGCCTCGAGGCCGCCCTCGACAGTCTCGGCCGGGCCCACCACCGCCCCTACTCCCGCGCCTGAGCCCGGCCCGGGCCGCCGTGACCGTCCGCCGGCGTCGGCGCCGGCGGTCCACCACGAGCGCGGGCCGTGCGGCCGCCCGGCCGCTCGGTGAGACGGCCTGACGGTTGGTGTCCGCGTTGCGTGCCGGAGTCGTCGCGATCGCCTCCACCCGCACCGGCACCGCGTTGAAGGCGGCGTTGCCGGTCAGGCCGTCGAGGACCGTTGCGTCGGTGATGTCGTTGAGGCTCGCCCCGGCATGTTCGGCGGCCCGGCGCCAGCTCACGCCGGCACGGGAGTGGCCGAAACCATGGGGCAACCAGACGACCCCGTGGCGGATCTCGTCGCTCACCGACACGGGCAGCTCGATCGAGCCGATCCGGGAGCTGATGCGCACCCGATCGCCGTCGGCGAGGCTCCGGGCGACGGCGTCTTCGGGATGGAGCAGCGCGGTGCCGCGGTCCTCACCCTTCATCAGCCGGGCGGCGTCGTGCATCCATGAGTTGTTCGAGCGCAGCTGCCGGCGACCGATCAGGGTCAGGTCGAAGCCCCGGGCTCGAGTGTCTGTCGGCTCGGCGGCGATCGTCTCCAACCGGGCCGCCTCAGCGAGCATCGCCTCCGGGGCGAGGCGGACGTGCGTCTCCGGGGTGGCGAGCAGGTCGGGCAGGCGAGGCGTCAGCGGCCCGAGGTCGATCCCGTGGCGTGCCCGTTTCACCGTCGCGAGGGTGAGTCCGCGGCGGGGACCGCGGGCAAGCAGGCCGTAGGGGCCGGCGCGGAGGCCGAGGTCGGCGAGCCGCTCCGGGGTCACCGCCGCGGTGACGAGCTTCAGCGCCGGGTGCTGCACTCGGCCGAGCGCGCCGCGGCCGATCCGCGCCACGAGCCCCAGAGGATCTCCCAGTCGGTCTTCCCGCCGGGCGGCGTCGGGAGCGCCGCCGGTTGGCGCGGATGTGGTTGTGCACCGAGACCGACGGGAAGACGAAGTCGACGTCGGCACGTTCGAGGTGGGAGACCGGGGGCAGGATGACGTGGGCATGGTGCGTCGTCTCGGTGACGTAGAAGTCGACGGCGATGTAGTGCTCGAGGCCCGCCAGGGCCTCGTCCAACCGCGCCCCCTGCGGCGTGGAGAGGACCGGGTGGCCCGCGTAGGTGACGAGTCCGCGCACCTGACCCTCTCCTGGGGTGAGGATCTCATCTGCCAGGCCGGCCATCGGCAGTTCGTCCGCGTATCCGGGCAGACCGCTCACCCGCTGGTGGCGGTGGCCCCAGCGCCGAGTGAGCGGGATCGTGCCCAGCACACCGAAGCCGTCGATCGCCGGGGTCGGGAACATCGCCCCGCCGGGGGAGTCGACGTTCGCCGTGAGGATGTTGAGGGCGTTGATCAGCCAGTGGGTGAGGGTGCCGGTGCGCTGGTGACACACCCCGACCCGGCCGTAGGCGACCGCGGAGGCGGCGGCGGCGAACTCGTGGGCCAGCCGGCTGATCGTGTCGGCTGCCACGCCTGCGCGGGCAGCCGTCCGCGCGGGCGGCCAGTTCGCGGCAAGGCCAGCCAGTTCGGGCACGCCGTCGACGCGGCCGGCGAGTCCGCCCAGGTCCTCCCGAAAGAGCGTGTGGAGCATGCCGAGCAGGAGAAAGACGTCTCCGCCGGGCCGGATCGAGATGTGCTCGCTGGCGTGGGCGACCGTCTCGGTCCGGCGCGGGTCGACGACGACTCGTCCGCCGCGCTCCCGGATCGCTGCAGGCGGTGCCGGGCGCCGGGGGCGGTCATCACCGACCCGTTGGAGACCGCCGGGTTGGCCCCCAACAGCAGCATGTGGTCGGTGCGATCGACGTCGGGGATCGGCAACAGGGCAAGGCTGCCGAACATCTCGTGGGAGCTGCGGTGCTGGGGCAGTTGGTCGACTGAGACCGCGGAATAGTTGTTCTCCGAGCCCAGCAGTGCGCGTAGCGCGACGGCGGGGAGGAGGGCGGCCGAGTGCGCGCCGGGGTTGCCGAGGTAGGTGGCGACCGTGTTTGCGCCGTGGCGGTCCTGGATCGCACGCAGGCCTGCGGCGGCGAAGTCGAGGGCCTCTGGCCAGGGGATCGCCACCCACTCATCCCCGACGTGCTTGACGGGGTGGCGCAGCCGGTCCGGGTCCTCGTGGAGGTCCACCAGCGCGGCCGCCTTGGGGCAGATGTAGCCCCCGGACATCACGTCGTCAGGATCGCCGGTGATCCGTAGGACCCGGGTGGTGCCCTCCACCTCCACACGGATGCCGCAGTGGGCCTCACACAGCGTGCACTGGCGATAGACCGTCTTCATGGTGTCCCGAGACCTCCCGGTCGGATTCAGTCCCGCATTCCGGTGTGTCCGAACAGCTCCTCATCAACCTCCTCGACAACGCGCTGTGTGTGTCCGCCCCACAGCGAGGTCGAGGTCGCGGGGGGGCGCATCCGCGACGGTGATCGGCTCAGATCAGGCTCCGGGGTGCCGGAGGGCGAGTTCGAGCGCATCTTCGATCGTCTCGCCGCCCGCTCGACCGCATCGGGGGCCGAACCGCCGTCTCGAGTGTCGGGATCGGGCTCGCGATCGCTCGCGGAAGCGCTCACGCCCACGGAGGCGACCTCCAGGTCGCCAACGGGGACCGGCAGGGTGCGGTCTTCGGCTTCAGGTTCCGGATGTCCGGCGGCGCGTCCGTGCCCATGCCGGGGACGGGGCGGAGCAGTCACGTCTGACGGCCGCGGGAGCCTACTACGGTGTCCGGGTGACCCCCCGGCGACGACTCGTGATCCTGTTCGTCGTGACCGCCATGTTCCGGTCGAGTCAGAACATGGCGCTCACCACGTTGTCGCTGCTCGCCCACGGTGACCTGCATCTCAGCTCCCAGACGATCGGGATCCTCGGTGCGCTCGCGGGACTGACCCTCGCCACAACGATGATCGGCGTCGCCGGTCGCGTGCCCGGTCGCCTGGCCGAGCGGTCCGCCGCAGTCGGGATGCTGCTGCTCGCCGTGGCGATCGCGATCTTCGCCGGGGCCACTTCGCTCGTGGAGATGGTCCTCGGGACGGTCGTGCTCGGGATCGGCGGTGGCCTGGCGATGCCGGGATTGCTCAACGCCGTCGAGCACGGCGACCATGCGAACGCCGAGCGGGTCATCGGGCTCTACACGATCACGCTCAGCGTGAGCCTGGCTGTCGGGCCCCTGCTGGAGACGATGATTCTCGCGGTGTCCGGTGAGGACCTGCGGGCTCCGTTCCTCGCCTTCCTCGCCCTGCCGCTGTGTGGTGCCGGTGTTCTGTTCCGGATCTCGACGCCCGCTGCCTCCGCAACCGCGGGCCCGTCCCTCGCCATCACGCGGGCCGCCCCGGTGACGGACGGGGTCGGCCCGTTACGGGGGCGTCGCTGCCGTGGTGGGCCGCTGGGGGCGCTGCTGAGGAGCGCGCCGGGGCGCCGGGCGCTCATCATCCAGCTGCTCTATGCCATCCCGTTCGCGGGACTCACCTCCTTTGGCGCGCTCGTCGGTCGGGAAGGGTTCGGGGTCAGCGCCGCCCACACCCAGCTCGCCTTCAGCGGGTTCTTCGCCGCGTCGCTCGCCGCGCGCGTGCTCGTGTCCTGGCGCTCACCGATCACGCGCAAGGTTCCGTTGCTGTGGGGTTCGGCGGGTCTCACCGTTGCTGGGCTGACCGCGCTCGGCACCGGTCATGGGCTCGTGGCACTGGTTTTCGCGATGGCGATCCTCGGGCTCCCGCACGGGCTGACCTTTCCCCTCGTGCTCGGACTTGTCGCCGGAGCGAGCCCGCCCGAGGATCTGCCCCGCGCAAACGCCGCTCTGCTGGGAACCACCAGCCTCACCGCCGTCCTGGTGCCGCCGATCCTCGGGGCGATCATCCCGCTTGTCGGGTACCACGACATGGTGCTCGTCCTGATTCTGCCCGTGCTTCTGCTCGCCGGGCTCTTCGCACTGCAACGGTCCACTGCCTCAGCGGCGATGCCGGGCTCGGGGCCGGCGGTCGCCTCCGAGGGGTGAGGGCGCAGGGTCCGCTCAGCCGACCGCCACGGCGGGAGTTTCCCGCAGCACGTCCACCTCACGCTGGAGGTGGACGATCAGGTCGGCGACGTCTGGCATCTGGTCGCGGTCGGCGACGATGCCGAAGTCCATCCTTCCGCAGTAGCTCATCACCGTGATGTTCAGGCCCATTCCGTCAGTGATCACCGACAGCGGGAAGTTCGCCTCCAGCCGCGCGCCGGCGAGGTAGATCGGAACCTGCGGACCGGGGACGTTGGAGATCACCAGATTCCAGGACGGACGGCCTCGCTTGGACGAGCTGATCGCGAGGCTCAGACGCGCCGCGCGGGAGAAGACGGCGGGCGGGATGAACTGATTCGCGTCCTGCAGCAGGTTCGCGGGCAGCGCCTGGTGGCGCTCCTTCATGAGCGCCAGCGCATCATGGGTGAGGGCGAGCCGCCGGACGGGGTCCGCCTCATTGGTGAACAGGGGCGCCGTCATCAGCAGGATCCGATTGCCGAAGGTGCCGCGCTGTTCCGGCGTGCGGACCGAGACCGGGATCTGGGCGACGAGCGGCTCGTCCGGCAGCTCGTCGTGGGTGAGGAGCCAGCGGCGGACCGCGCCGGCACAGATCGACACCACGACGTCATTGACCGTGCAACCCCAGGCTCCTTTGATCTGCTTGATCTCCGCGAGCGACAGCTGACCGAACACGAACCGCCGGTGCGCGGAGACCCGACCGTTGAAGGACGTTCGCGGAGGAACGAGCCCGGTGTCGCCGATCACCCGGCTGCGGCGGCCGAGGAGTCGCTGGGTGGTGCCCGCCACTCGCCCGGCGAGCCTGACCCCGGGGATTCCCGCCAGCGACGGCACCTCGGCGATGTCGGGCAGCGCTCGGCGGACGGACCCGAACATCCGCAGCGGATAGCGTGGAAGTCCCGCCATACCGTGCATGAGCATCTCCAGCTCGCCCGGCGCCCGTGCGGGCGCCGGCACCAGCGCCGGTGAGGGCTCCATCTGCCGGCCCGTGCGGTCGAGGTCGTAGAGCACGCCCATGATCTCGGCACCGGACATCCCGTCGATCATCGCGTGGTGGATCTTGGTCATCACCGCCACGCGGCCGTCGGGCAGCCCGTGGATCAGGTAGAGCTCCCACAGGGGGCGGGCGCGGTCCAGCGGGCGTGCGAAGATCCGGGCGACCTGCTCAGAGAGCTGTGCCTCCGTTCCGGGCGGCGCAAGGCCCAGTTCGCGCACGTGGAAATCGATGTCGAAGTCCGGGTCGTCGATCCAGTAGTCGTAGTCGAGATCAAAGGGCACCTCGGCGAGACGCCAGCGCAGGGGCGGAACCGTGTGCAGCCGCTCGGCGATCAACGACTGCAGCGAGCTCAGTGCCAGCTCGCCACCGGGCGCGGTGGAGGGATCCAGGATCGCCAAGCCGCCGACGTGCCCGACGTGCCGGGAGTCTTCCAGTGCGAGAAACTGCTGGTCCAGCGCGGTCAGTTGGCGCATCACCCTCCTCCGTGTCTCCGGTTCGGCTCCCCGCCGAACCCCCGGAATCGACCCTACATCAGTCCAAGAATCGCGGCCCCGATACGCCGCTCGGTCCGACCGGCGTCTCCGACGGCCGTCTGCCCGAACGCGAGCGTCTGCTGCGACCGGTTCCGCCTGATCAAGCTCTCCACTGACGCGCTGGACGAGATCGCCCGCGAGGTCTGGATCAGGCCAGGCGAGAGTCCGACCCAGGTCGCCAAGGTGCTCAAGGACGCCCGGTTCGCGTTCTGGAAGAACCCGGGCAACCTGACTCAACGAGAACCCGGGCAACCTGACTGAACGCCAACAGCTCACGTTCGCCCGCATCCAGAAGCTCAACCAGCGACTCTGGCGCGCCTACCACCTCGCCCAGCAACTCCGCGACAGCGGGCGCGTCGGCGTTGACGACGCCATCGCGCTGCTCGGCTCCTGGCTCGCGTGGGCCGGGCGCTGCCGGCTGGAGCCGTTCGTCAGGCGGCTAAGCCCACCCCTACCCGGCCGGTACCACAACCCACGGTTCATGCAGGAGATCCGTCCTGTGTCACGCGGCGGGTCCCGGTGGGGCGGAGCGTCGTCATCGTGTGTCGCCCTTTACACTCCTCGCCCTTGATGCGCGACAAGGCCCCCGAGACATACGAAGAGAAGCTCGCCCAGCTGCAGGAGCTGCGACATGAGGCGATCCACGCCGGATCCGAGGCCGCGGTGGAGAAGCAGCACGCCAAGGGCAAGTACACCGCGCGTGAGCGGATCGAGAAGCTGCTCGACCCCGGCTCCTTCCAGGAGCTCGACACCTTCATGCGTCATCGCACCACCGATTTCGACATGCAGAAGAACCGGCCCTACGGGGACGCTGTCGTCACCGGACACGGGACGATCGACGGGCGCCGGGTCTGCGTCTTCTCCCAGGACTTCACGGTCTTCGGCGGCAGCCTCGGTGAGGTGATGGCCGAGAAGATGTGCAAGGTGATGGACCTCGCCGAGAAGATCGGCTGTCCCGTGATCGGCATCAACGACTCGGGCGGGGCACGCATCCAGGAGGGTGTCGTCTCCCTCGGCGCCTACGGCAACGTGTTCGCCCGCAACGTCCGCTGTTCGGGCGTCATCCCCCAGATCAGCCTGATCATGGGACCGTGCGCGGGCGGGGCGGTCTACTCGCCGGCGATCACCGACTTCATCTTCATGGTCAAGGAGACCTCACACATGTTCATCACCGGCCCGGAGGTGATCAAGACGGTCACCGGTGAGGAGGTCGGTTTCGAGGAGCTCGGCGGGGCGATGTCACACGCCTCCAAGTCCGGGGTCGCCCACTTCGCATCCGAGGATGAGGACGCCTGCCTCGAGGACGCCCGCTACCTGTTCTCCTTCCTGCCCCAGAACAACCTCGAGGCGCCGCCGCGGACCGCGCCGACCGACGATCCCGAGCGGATGGACCCCGCGCTCGATTCGGTCGTCCCGGACAACCCGAACAAGCCCTACGACATGCGCAGCGTCGTGTCGCTGATCGTCGACGACGGTGAGTTCTTCGAGGTCCACGAGCACTACGCCAAGAACCTCATCTGCGGGTTCGCTCGCGTCGACGGGTACGCCGTCGGGATCGTCGGCAATCAGCCCGCCGCGCTCGCCGGGGTGCTCGACATCAACTCCTCCGAGAAGGCCGCGCGGTTCATCCGCACCCTCGACGCGTTCAACATTCCTCTGCTGATGTTCTGTGACGTGCCGGGCTTCCTCCCGGGAACCGCCCAGGAGTGGGAGGGGATCATCCGCCACGGCGCCAAGTTGCTGTATGCCTTCACCGAGGCGACGGTCCCCAAGATCACCGTGATCACCCGCAAGGCCTACGGGGGCGCCTATGACGTGATGGGCTCCAAACACCTCGGGGCGGACTTCAACTTCGCCTGGCCGACCGCAGAGGTGGCGGTGATGGGGGCCGACGGTGCGGTCAACATCATCTACCGCAAGGACATCACCAACTCGCCGACGCCGGACGAGCGTCGGGCCACCCTCATCTCCGACTACAAGGCCCACTTCGCCAACCCGTACGTCGCCGCCGAGCGCGGCTACATCGACGACGTGATCATCCCGCACGAGACGCGCCCCAAGCTCGTGACGGCGCTGCGGACCCTGGAGACCAAGCGCCAGCCCGGCCCGCGGCGCAAGCACGGCAACATTCCGCTCTAGGGGCCGAGGCGATGCCAGCGTCAGTGCAGATCGGTCAGGTGACCCCCACCCCGACGGCCGCCGAGGCCGCCGCGGTCGTTGCGGCGATCGCCCAGTTCCGGGCCGCCCATGCGGTCAGCGACCCCCCCGAGCCCGAGCCGGCGCCGTCGCCCTGGCAGCAGGCCGCCCTCCAAGAGGGCGTCATGTGTGCCCCGCGACTCACGCCGTTCTGGGCCTAGTGTCCTGAGTCGTTAATTCGGCTGCAGTAGGTGGTGATGGATTCGAGGATCTGGTCGGCGGTTTTGGTCCACACGTAGGGGCGGGGGTTCTCGTTCCAGGTGTCGATCCAGGCGCAGATGTGGTGGTTGAGCTGGCGGACGGAGGTGTGTGCGGATCGGCGTAGCTTCTTGTTCGTCAGCTCAGCGAACCAGCGCTCGACGAGGTTCATCCATGAGCTGGAAGTCGGGGTGAAGTGCAGCTTGAAGCGCGGGTGGGCCAGCAGCCAGCGTTTGATCTGCGGCGTCTTGTGCGTGGAGCTGTTGTCCAAGACGAGGTGAACGTCGAGATCGTCGGGGACCTCAGCGTCGATGGTCTGGAGGAACTTCTTGAACTCGATTGCGCGGTGGCGGCTGTGGAGCCGGCCGATCACCTTGCCGGTGGCGAGGTCCAAGGCGGCATAGAGGCTGGAGGTGCCATGGCGTTTGTAGTCATGGGTGGCCCGCTCGGGCACCCCGGGCAGCAGCGGCAGGATCGGCGCGGTCCGGTTCAACGCCTGGATCTGGGACTTCTCATCCACACACAGCACGACTGCGCGTTCGGGCGGGTTCATGTATAGGCCGACCACATCGCGGACCTTCTCGATGAACAACGGGTCCTTGGACAGCTTCCAGGACCCCTGACGGTGGGGCTGGAGCCCAAAGGCCCGCCAGATCTGGGAGATCGCAGTCTGAGAGAGCCCGACTTCTGCGGCCATCGCCCGGGTCGACCAGTGCGTCGCGTCCTTTGGCTTGGTCTCCAAAGTCTTGGTGATCACCTCCTCGACCTTCTCATCGGTGATCTTGCGGGGCTGCCCCGGCCGAGGTTCGTCACAGAGCCCGTCAAGGCGGTGCTCAGCAAAGCGCCCACGCCATTTTCGGACCATGTCGCGACCGATCCCGAGCCGCTCAGCGATCTCAGCGTTCTTAAGTCCCTCAGCCGCGGCCAGCACGATCCGGGAGCGCAACGCCAACGCTTGGGCGCTCGTCCTGGGGCGCTCCCACGCCTCTAATTGGGAACGTTCCTGCTCTGAGAGCGTGATCTCGACGGCGGTAGGTGAGGGCATGAACCACCCCATAACCTAACCGCCGACGATTTAAACACTCAGGACACTAGCTACTTCCAGCGACTTTATCCGAGGGAAGTGGCTAGCTGACGTGCCCGGGGACGTTCAGAACGTGAGGTAGGTGTCCGGGCCTGCCGAGAAGGTTGTGGGTGTTCGAAGCTCACACGCCTTCAAGGAGGCCCAGACGTGTCGCACCATAGAGCCAGGTTCACGCCGCGTGGTCGGGCAGAAGTTGTCGCTCGAGTTTCTCGTCGGCGTCAGGAGCGCCCCGCTGGGCGAGATGGAGTCTGACGTGCTCGCCGTCAGCCTCGATCTCACGGTCCAGGGCGCCCCGGCGGCCACCTGCGACTGGCTGTCGCGTCAGGGCGGCTGTGTGAGCGAGTGCGATTTTTCGTCATAGCGACGAATCTGTGACCCCGATGTCTGGGTGGAGATCCGCGTTGGCTCCTGGCGGGTTGACCAATGGGATGCCCGCACGGGTGCGGCGATCGGCTGGCAGGTCCCGCGCGGTCTCTCCGGGGTCGTCAGGCGTTAGGCCGTCTCCCCGGCCGCCTGCAGAACGACGTCATCACCGCCCATACGGCGCGGCTGATCGTGCCGCTCTGCCATGTGTCCCGCGGCCAACGGGATGGCCTTGTGATCCTCCAAGCGTCGCCACCGGTGCCAGAGGAGCCGCCGAACCCTCGAGCTCGGCTGCCCGCGCTGCGTGGAATCACCCAGCCTCCGCCTCCGTCGGGGGGCGCGCGAGCTCTGAGGATCGGGAGGGGCAAATCGCCCAGGCCCGTGCACTGACGTTCGGGCCGAGGGCGCGCTCGGCGACACGGCGTCCTCGCCACCCGGGCTGATCGGGGACGCCTTCGCGCTGACCAGGGCGAGGCTGCGC
Organism: Conexibacter sp. DBS9H8; assembly: GCF_023330685.1. Lineage (GTDB taxonomy): Bacteria > Actinomycetota > Thermoleophilia > Solirubrobacterales > Solirubrobacteraceae > Palsa-465. Next base: position 286,185 of record NZ_CP097128.1, on the reverse strand, counting down.
CGAGGAGGAGAGGGCCTTCTCCTTCGACAAAAATACCGTAAACCTAGTCAAGATTGTGTATATTCCCCGCCGATGACTGCTTCCACCAGCGGGACGCTCGAGAATCCCGAGGTCCTCTCCAACGTCCCCGGGCACGTGATCCCGATCCTCGCCGCCGAGTTCGACGACTTCGACACGGAGGCGCGACGCTTCCTCGACGGGCTCACCCCCGAGCCCGACTTCATCAAGTTCCGGCTCAAGCAGGGCGTCTACGGGCAGCGCCAGCCGGCCGTGCAGATGGTCCGGGTCAAGCTCCCCCTCGGCGGGGTCACCCCCGACCAGCTCGACGCCTTCGCGGCGGGGATCGAGCGCTACGTCCCCCTCGCCAAGGGGCACATCACGACACGCCAGAACGTTCAGATGCACCACGTCCCGCTCGGGGACGCGGCGAAGCTGATCCGCGAGCTCGCCGACGCCGGCCTGTCGAGCCGGGAGGGGTGCGGCAACACCGTCCGCAACGTCACCGGGGACCCGCGGGCGGGCACGCTCCCCGACGAGCCCTTTGACCCGACTCCGTATGCCGGCGCGTATGTGCGCTACTTCGTGCGCCACCCGCTCACCCAGGCGATGCCGCGCAAGATCAAGACCGCCTTCAGCGCAAGCGCCGCCGACAACGCGATCACCCAGATCCACGACATCGCCTTCACCCCCTGCCTGCGTGACGGGGTCCGCGGGTTCACCCTGCGGGTCGGCGGCGGCACGGCGATCATGCCCCGGCTCGCGCCGGTGATCGCCGACTTCGTCAGCGCCGACGACGGCGAGTACCTCGCCTACGCGGAGGCGGTCTTCCGCATCTTCGACCGCCAGGATTTCCTCCGCGTCAACCGGGCCCGTGCGCGGATCAAGGTGCTGATCGACCGGATCGGGGTGGAGGCCTTCCGGGACCTCCTCACCGAGGAACTCGCCGGCGCGTGGCGCGCTGAGCGCGACTTCTGCATCGACGCGCTCCGCTACGACATCGATGAGGCGGGCTCCCTGCCCCCGTGCCGGACCGCCGGATACCTCAGCCCGAACGGGGACGCCGCCACCTTTGCCCGGTTCGGCGCCTCCAACGTCACCGCACAGCGTCAGGCCGGGTTCAACACCGTCGAGGTCAAGGTCCGGCGCGGCGACCTCACGCCTGGCCAGTTGCGCGGCCTCGCGGCGATCATGCGCGAGCACTGCGGCGGCTTTGCCCGGACGACGATCGCCCAGAACCTCGTCCTGCGCTGGGTCCGGGATGAGGCCGTCTATGAGGTGTGGCGGGCACTGTGCGCCCTCGAGCTCGGAGACGCGGGGGCGAACGAGATCACCGACACGGTCTCCTGCCCGGGAACGGACTCCTGCAAGCTCGGGATCACGAGCTCGATGGGCCTCAACCAGGCGATCCAGGACCGGCTCGTCGCTCTCAACATCACCGATCCGCTCACCCGGGCGATCCACGTCAAGAACAGCGGCTGCCCGAACGGCTGCGGTCAGCACCACATCGCCGACATCGGTTTCTCCGGGGCGTCGATCAAGGTCGGCGAGCATACGATCCCCGCCTACATCCCGCACGTTGGCGGGAGCTTCGGGGACGGGGAGGTGCGCCTCGGCAGCCGGCTGAAGTCGCGGCTTCCGGCCAAGCGCGTCCCCGAGGCGGTCGCCCGCTGGGTCGCGCTGTATGAGCGCACCCGCGAGCCGGAGGAGCCGTTTGCGCGGTTCGTCGAACGGGTGGGAACGGGTGCCCTTGAGGCCGAGGTGGCCGACCTCGCCCTTCCGGTCGCCTTCTCCCTCGAGCAGTTGTCGCTGTTCATCGACTGGAACCGGGAGAGCCCGTTCCGGGTTCAGCGCGGGGAGGGCGAATGCGCCGTCTGACACGGCAGGCATCGCGCCGGACCCATTCTCAACTTGAACACTCCGCTAACTTGCCTTTGCGACCATGATCGACGTGCCCGACCTCGAAGCCGCCTCCGCCCAGGACGTTCTCGCCTACGCTGTCGACCGCTTCGGCGCGGGGCTGCGGACCGCCTGCTCGTTCCAGAAGGAGGAGTCGGTGCTCGCCCACATGCTCGCCGAGATCGCCCCCGGGGCCCGTCTGTTCACGATCGATACGGGGGTCCTGTTCCCCGAGACGGAGGCGACCGGGGCGCAGTTCCGGGCACGCTTCCCAACGCTCGTGATCGACACCGTCGACGCGCGGGATCCGACCGGCGCGGGATGGACGCGGGAGCGCTGCTGCGGGGGGGCGAAGGTCGCCGCCCTCGCGACCGCCCTGTCCGGGGCGGAGGCGTGGGTGACCGGCATCCGCCGCGAGCAGGGGCCGACCCGCGCGGGGGCGCGCAAGCTCGAGCGGGATACCGCTCGGGGCCTGTGGAAGGTCAACCCGCTCGCGGACTGGACGGACCGGGACGTGTGGGCCTACATCGCCGCCCACGAGCTTCCCTACCACCCTTTGCACGATCATGGCTACGAATCGATCGGCTGCGCGCCCTGCACCCTGCCTGGAAGCGGGCGGGAGGGGCGCTGGAGCGGAGAGGAGAAGACCGAATGCGGATTGCACCTCTGAGTCCGGCCGGTCGGCGTCCCGACCGCCGAGCGATCGCGGAGACGACCACCGTGAAATACGAGCTCACCCATCTGCAGGCCCTGGAGGCGGAGGCGATCTTCATCATGCGTGAGGTCGCCGCCGAGTTCGAGTCGCCGGTCCTGCTCTTCTCCGGCGGCAAGGACTCGATCGTCCTCATGCGCCTCGCCGAGAAGGCGTTCCGGCCCGGGCGGTTCCCGTTCCCGGTGATGCACATCGACACCGGGCACAACTTCCCGGAGGTGATCGCCTTCCGGGACCGGCTCGTGCAGCAGCTCGGGGAACGGCTGATCGTCGCCAGCGTCCAGGAGTCGATCGACCGCGGCCGGGTGCAGGAGGAGACCGGGCCGCGCGCCTCCCGCAACCGGCTCCAGACGACGACCCTGCTCGACGCGATCGCCGAACATGGCTTTGACGCCGCCTTCGGCGGCGCCCGCCGGGACGAGGAGCGCGCCCGCGCGAAGGAGCGCGTGTTCAGCTTTCGCGATGACTTCGGCCAGTGGGACCCCAAATCCCAGCGGCCCGAGCTGTGGGCGCTCTACAACGGCCGGATCCGGCGCGGCGAGCACGTCCGCGTGTTCCCGATCTCCAACTGGACCGAGCTCGACGTCTGGCAGTACATCGCCCAGGAGCGCCTCGCCCTCCCGGAGATCTACTTCGCCCACGAGCGCGAGGTGTTCGAGCGTGACGGCATGGTCTATGCGATGCATCCGGATGTCGCTCTGCTCGACGGCGAGGTCGCGTACCGGACCTCGGTCCGGTACCGCACCGTCGGGGACATGACCTGCACGGGCGCGGTCCGATCGCACGCCGCGACCGTCACCGACGTCGTCGCCGAGATCGCCGCGACCCGGGTCACCGAGCGCGGTGAGACCCGGGCCGATGACCGCGCGTCGGAGGCGGCGATGGAAGACCGCAAACGTGAGGGGTACTTCTAGACATGCGCACGCTCACCGGCCGCTCGGAGCTGCTGCGGATCGCCACCGCCGGCTCCGTCGATGACGGCAAGTCGACCCTGATCGGACGACTCCTGCACGACACCAAATCGATCCTCGAAGACCAGCTCGAGCACGTCACCCTCACCTCCGCTCGACGCGGGGACGGCTACCTCAACCTTGCGCTGCTCACCGACGGGCTCCGTGCCGAGCGTGAACAGGGCATCACCATCGACGTCGCCTACCGCTACTTCCAGACCGGGGCGGCGGCCGGGATCACCCGCGCCGACCCCGACGGTCGCGGGCGCAAGTTCATCATCGCCGACACCCCCGGACACGAGCAGTACACCCGGAACATGGTCACCGGCGCCTCCACGGCCGACCTATCGATCGTCCTCGTCGATGCGCGCCGCGGCGTGTCGGTCCAGACCCGCCGTCACGCCTACATCTCGAGCCTGCTGCGGATCCCCCACCTCGTCGTCGCGGTCAACAAGATGGACCTCGTCGACTACTCCGAAGCGGCCTTCACCGCGATCGTGGACGAGCTCACCGACTGGGCGGCCCGGGTGGGGACCGCCGATCTCACCTTCATCCCGATCTCCGCCCTGAGCGGGGACAACGTCGTCGAGCGCTCGGCGGCGATGCCCTGGTATGACGGGCCGCCACTGCTGTCGCACCTCGAGCACGTGGTGATCGCCGCCGACCGCAACCTCGAGGAGCTCCGCTTTCCCGTCCAGTGGGTGGTCCGCCCCAACCATGATGCGTTCCACGACTACCGCGGCTACGCCGGACAGGTCGCCGGCGGGGTGCTCGAGCCCGGGCAGGAGGTCATCGTCCTGCCGTCGGGACGGCGTACCCGGGTGCGCGCGATCGACACCTTCGACGGGCCGCTTCAGGTCGCCTTCCCGACCCAGTCGGTGACCGTCCGGCTCGAGGATGAGCTCGACATCTCCCGCGGCGACATGCTCGCAGACCCCGACGATCGTCCCGCCGTCGTCCGTGAGCTCGAGGCGACCGTGTGCTGGATGGCGGAGGAGCCGCTGCGAGCGGGGGGTCGGTACCTCATCAAGCACACGACCCGGACCGCCCGTGCGGTGATCGACGCCCTCGAGTACCGCGTCGACGTCAACACCCTCGCGCACGACCACGGGGCCGGTGAGCTCGCCCTCAACGAGATCGGCCGTGTCCGTCTGCGCACCTCCGCGCCGCTGATGATCGACGCGTATGCGACCAACCGCAGCACCGGCTCGTTCATCCTCATCGACGAGGCGAGCAACGACACGGTCGGTGCCGGGATGATCCGCAGCGGACGCTGACGAACCGGCGCCGGTCACCCCGGTCGCCCGCTCCGGTCACCGTCCGGCTTAAATGGGCCCGATGAGCGCCACCGGGCAGCGCCGGATGCGGACGGGAGACTGGGGCGTGGTGATCGCCCCGGCGCTCCTTGGCGCCCTCGTCTGCCTCCCCGCGCTCGCCGGCCGCAGCCTGTGGCTCGACGAGGGAGCGACGGTCTCGATCGTCTCCCAGCACGGGGCGGCCCTGTGGCGGGGCATCGCCCACGACGGCGGCAACATGCTCGTCTACTACCTCGCCCTGCACGTGATCGTCGGTCTGTTCGGGGACGGTACGGTGCCGCTGCGTGGCCTGTCGGTGCTCGCCGACGCGCTCAGCGCCGGGCTCGTCGCCGCCCTTGCCCTGCGGCTGTTCGGCGGCCGCTGCGCCGCCCTCGTCTCAGGTGTCCTGTGTGCCCTCAGCGTCAGCCTCGTCTTCTGGGGCCAGGACGCCCGCGGGTACGCGCTGATGGTGACCGCCGCCGCGGCCGCGTTCCTCGCCCTCGTCGGAGTCGTCGACTCAGACCCGGGAACGCCCGTCCCCCGGGGCGCCCTGCTCGGTTACGGGCTGGCGACGCTGCTCTCCCTCTACATCGGCTTTGACGCGGTCCTACTGATCCCGGCCGAGCTGCTCTGCGCCTGGGTCCTGCGGCGCGGCCTGCGGGAGCTGATCGCTGTCCTGCTCCTCGTCGCCCTCGCCTGCCTTCCGCTCGTGCTGCTCGCGCTCCAGCGCGGTTCCAGCCAGCTCTTCTGGGTCGGTCCGCTCAGCCTGTCCGCGCTCGGCCAGACGCTCGTCACCGTCCTCTCCGCCGGGCTGCCGCCGAATTTCCACGTGACCGTCGTGACGGTGATCGCAACCGTGTGGGCGGGCGTCCTCGTCCTCGTGGCGACCGCGCTCGCCCTCGCCGACGCGTGGCCGCGGCTGGCGGTCCGCCGGCCCCGCAGCGATCACTCCCCCGCCGCCGGCGCGCTCGTGATCGTCCCGACGGCATGGTGGCTGCTCACCGCGCTCCTGACCGTCGCCGGCTCGGCGGCCGGCGAGCCCTTCGAGCTCGCGCGCATCTCGATCCTCGTCATCCCCGCCGTCTCCCTTCTGCTGGGGTGGCTGCTCACCGGGGCCGGACAGAACCTTCGGGCCGCGACCGCGCCGGCCCGGACGGGCCATCCCCCGGGCACCCGGCTCCCGCATACCCGGGGGGTCGCGGCGACTCTCCTCGTGATCCTGCTCGGGCTCCGGGTCGCCGTGCTGCTCCCCAGCTATGCCGAGACGCCCGAACCGTGGAAGCAGGTGGCCGCCCGTGTCCTCGCCGCACGTCAGCCCGGGGACTGCGTCGCCTTCTACCCCGAGGACGGCCGGATGCCGTTCGCCTACTACGTGCAGCACACCCCGGGCGGGTCCGCGCGGGCGCCGCGGGCCGTCCTCCCGGTCGCGGCCTGGAGCGCCCGCACGCCCCACGTCGAGGAGTACGTCGTTCCGAGCCCCCGTCGGCTGGGGGACTGGCTCACCGGATGCCGGCGCCTGTGGCTGATCGCCAGCCATCAGGGCAGCGCCCACGGCACCCCGACCTCGGTTCACAACGCGGCCGGCTACCGCCTGCTCGAGGCGGTCCTGAGCCGCGCCTACCTCGCCCACCGGGCGAGTGCGGAGGGGTACGCCGCCGTCATCCACATCACTCTGTACGCGCGGCCCGCCGCGGCGCGGCGGGCCGGCTCGGCCTGAGCGGGCACGGTCGGCGGCCTCCGCCTCAGGGGCGCAGGCCACCGCCGACGAAGGTGCCGATGCTCATCCCGATCAACAGCAGGATCGAGACGGTCAACAGACGGCGCTGACGCGCTCCCGTCCGGGGTGCGGCGACGGCCAACAGCACCGGGAAGGCGCAGATGAGCATCCGCGGGTTTGGCGGGGTCTGGTCTGAGGTGACCGTCAACAGGGCGACGAACGCCGTCCACACGAGCGCGCTGAGGGAGACCCCGGCGCCGAGCCGCACACCGTTCTCGGTCAACGGCGGGGCGCTCGTCGGCGCCCCGCCGGTCAACTCGGTGGACGCGCCCACCGACCCGGCGGGGTCGGGCAGGCCCCGGCGCAGACGCCAGAGCTGCCCCAGCGCCCAGGCGAGGAAAAACGCGCCGATCACCCCGGTCGGCAGGTTGAGATCGATGTGGCGGATGCCCTGCCAGTGGACGAACTCGTCGACGAACTTGCGCGTCTGGGTGTAGAGGGCGAGCGGGCTCGAGTGCTCGCCCCACGCGATCCGCTGGGTGTCGAAGGTAGCCAACGGGGTCCCCGTCCAGGACCACAGGAATGCGCCGGTTGCGATCGCCCCCCACGGGGACAGAAGTGGCGCCCACAGCGAGCGCAGGGCGGCCCGGTTGAGGCGGCCCTGGCGCCAGATCTCCGCGAGGCTCGCCGCGGCGCAGGCCGGGATGATCGCGAAGGCGACCGGTTCGACCGCCGTCGCGGCGCCGGCGAGCAGGCCGGCGAGGATCCAGCGGCGGTCCTCGAGACAGAGCAACGCCCCCGCGACGAGGGCGAGCGTGAGCCCCTCTGTGTAGACCATCGAGAAGACGATCGTCCCCGGGAAGAAGCAGAAGAAGACGACCCCGCGCCGGCTCGCCGCCTCCCCCCACCAGCGCCGGGCGAGCACCGAGATCTCAACCGTCGCGATCGCCCCGCCGAGCAGGGAGATGAGCAGTCCGGAAGCCTCGACGCCGCGCGGGAGCACGGCGCCGCCGGCCCACATCAGGATCGAGTAGAGCGGCTCGAACCCGAGCGGCGACCAGCCGCGCGCGCCGTAGACGGTCGGGAGGTGGTGGGGGTAGCCGTGCTGCGCGAGCAGGACATACCACTTCCCGTCCCAGTTGCGCAGCTCGAGCGGTAGCCGGCCGCCGCGGATGAACATGTCCGCGACCGCGACGGCGAGGTAGAGGACGCGGGAAGCGAGGTAGACGGCGAGCGGGAAGCGGAGACGGTCGGTGGTCGCGCCGAACCCCTCCCCGGCCACGCCCGTGCGCGCCGGTGAGAGTTCCGGGACAGCGCTCATGCCCGCAGAAGTCTAGTTGCGCGGCAAAGCTCTAAAGTCCGCGCCCGTGTTTAAGAAGATTTTGATCGCCAACCGGGGCGAGATCGCGGTCCGCGTGATCCGTGCCTGCGAAGAGATGGGTATCGCCACCGTCGCCGTCTACTCCGAACTCGACCGCGACGCCATCCACGTCAAGCGGGCCGACGAGGCCTACCTGCTCGGACCCGGTCCGGCGAACGAGAGCTACCTGGTGATCGACAAGATCCTCGAGGCGGTCAGACAGTCCGGGGCGGAGGCCGTCCACCCCGGGTACGGGTTCCTGTCTGAGAACGCCGCCTTCGCCAAGGCGCTCGAGGAGGCCGGGATCGTCTTCATCGGCCCGCCCGCCTCGGCGATCGACGCGATGGGCTCCAAGACCGCCGCGCGTGACCTGATGCAGAAGGCGGGCGTGCCGATCGTGCCCGGGACGACCGAGCCGGTGGAGTCGGTCGCGGACGCCAAGAAGCTCATCGACGCGACGATCGGCTACCCGGTCGCGGTCAAGGCGGCCGGCGGTGGCGGCGGCAAGGGCTTCCGCGTCGCGCTGTCTGAGGACAAGCTCCAGGAGGCGTTCGAGGGGGCCAGCCGAGAGGGGGAGAAGTTCTTCGGGGACCCGACCGTCTACCTCGAACGCTACCTGCCCAACCCGCGCCACGTGGAGGTGCAGGTGCTTGCCGACAATCACGGCAACGTCATCCACCTCGGGGAGCGCGACTGCTCCCTCCAGCGGCGCCACCAGAAGCTGATCGAGGAGGCCCCCGCCCCCGCCGTGAACGCGGAGCTGCGGGCGAAGATCGGCAAGATCGCCACCGACGCCGCCGCGGCGGTCAACTACTCGGGGGCCGGGACGATCGAGGGTCTGCTCCAGGATGGCGAGTACTACTTCCTCGAGATGAACACCCGCGTGCAGGTCGAGCACTGCGTCACCGAGCTCGTCACCGGCATCGACATCGTCAAGCAGGGGATCCGGGTCGCCGCCGGGGAGCCGCTCGCCTACACCCAGGATGACGTCATCCTCCGCGGGCACGCGATCGAGTGCCGGATCAACGCCGAGGACGCGTCCAAGAACTTCGCTCCGGCCCCCGGCCGGATCTCCAGCTACCGCGAGCCCGCCGGGCCGGGCGTTCGAGTCGACTCCGGCGTCGGCCCCAACGCCGAGGTCTCCCCGATGTATGACCCGATGGTCGCCAAGCTGATCGTCTGGGACGTCGACCGGGAGCAGGCGACCCGGCGGATGATCCGCGCGCTGTCGGAGTACGAGATCGGTGAGCTCAAGACGCTGATCCCGTTCCACAAGACGATCCTCGCGACGCAGCAGTGGGCCGACGCCGAAACCTGTCATGACCTGATCGAGGACCGCGAGTGGCTCAAGTCGACCGGCCCGGCCGCCCAGAGCACCGGCGCGGCCCCGGCGCAGGACGAGGACACCGCCGAGCAGGCATACACCGTCGAGGTGTCGGGCAAGCGCTTTGACGTCCGCGTGATCGGCCCGGCCTACGGGGCGGTCCCCGCCGCCGCGTCCGCGACCAACGGCAGCGCCCGCACGGGCTCCGCCGCGCCGCGCCGCGCGGCCCGCTCCGGCGGGGGGGGCTCCGCGGCGGGCTCGGACACGCTCGCCAGCCCGCTGCAGGGAACGATCTTCAAGGTCAACGTGGAGGCCGGGGCGACCGTCGCCGAGGGCGACCTCATCTGCGTGATCGAGGCGATGAAGATGGAGAACGAGATCACCGCACACAAGGCGGGGGTCATCGCCGAGCTGCCGATCAGTCCCGGCGTCTCCGTCGCCAGCGGCGACACGCTTGCGGTGATCAGCGCCGCCTGAGCCGCCGCCGAGCGCGCCTCCGAGCGCCGCCGGGCTGAGATCTCGCACTGTGCAGCGAGATCTCAGCCCACCCGGCCGGTCCCTCGGGCCGGCGAGACGAGCCGGCCCGGACCCCTACTCGGCGCCGGCCTCGAGGATCAGCTTCGCCGCTTCCTTCAGGGTCCGCACCTCGGCGTCGGGCTTCTTCTGGCCCGACTCGAGCTCGGTGCCGTGGCGGTTGACCCAGATCACCGGGATCTTCTTCTTCAGGCACGGCTCGACGTCGTGGTAGTAGCTGGCGGCGACGTGGACCCAGCCCTTCTTGGTGCCGATCCGCCGCTCGCACTCGGTGAAGTGGGCGGCGTCGGGCTTGTAGGAGCGCACCTGCTGGGCGGTGACCACGAGGTCGAAGTCGAGCGGTTGCCCGGTGGTGGTGGCGAGGTGACGGCGGGTGAGACCGAGCAGCTTGTCGTCGATGTTGGAGATGAGGCCGATCGAATGCTTCTTGGCGATCTTGATCAGCGTCGGATTGGTCTCCTTGAACGCCGGCCAGCGCTGAACCGAGTCGGGCAGGAAGCCCGATCGTGACGGTTCCAGTGGCCAGCCGAGGTCCTTGGCGATCTGGACGGCGGTCCGGCGCAGGACCTCGGCGTAGAGCTCGTAGGAGCCCGCCTGGATCTGCTGCTGGACCTCATGAAAGCGCGGGATGAGATCCTCGCGGTCGATCGTGAACCCGTCCCGGGTGGCCTCCTTGACGAAGGCGTCGGCTGCTCCGGTCTCCCAGTCGATCAGCGTGCCGTAGACGTCGAAGGTGACGAAGGTGATCTGCTTGGGAATGGCCATGAGCGCGACATTATGACGGGCACCTTGCCCTGCTGGGAGTCAGAACGCGGATTTGCACCGCTTTCCAATAGAGTCGCTTGCCATGGACTTGCTTGAGTATCAAGGCAAACAATTGTTCGCCCGCCACGGCGTCCCGGTGCCATCGGGCAAACCGGCCCGGACCGTGGAGGAGGCCGTCGCCGCCGCCGAGGAGATCGGCTATCCGGTCGCGGTCAAGGCCCAGGTGCAGATCGGCGGGCGCGGCAAGCTCGGCGGCATCAAGATCGCCACCAACGCCGCTGAGGCGCGCGCTCACGCCGAGGCCATCCTCGGCATGGACATCCGCGGACTCACCGTCTACGAGCTGTGGATCGAGGGCGCCTCCGACATCGCCGCCGAGTACTACGCCTCGGTCGTCTTCGACCGCTCCGCCAAGGCGCCGCTGGTGATGCTCTCGACCAAGGGCGGGATGGACATCGAGGCGGTCGCCGAGGAGGACCCCGACGCGATCGCCCACCTCCACGTCGACCCGCTCGTCGGCTTCCAGGACTTCCACGGCCGCGAGCTCGCCTTCAAGGCCGGCGTCGACGCCGACGTCGTCCGGCCGATCGGAGCGATCCTCAAGCAGCTCTACCACGTCTTTGTCGCCGAGGAGGCGACGCTCGTGGAGGTCAACCCGCTGATCATCACCCCCGAGCGTGGGGTCCGCGCCCTCGACGCGAAGGTGACCCTCGACAACAACAGCTTCTTCCGGCACAAGGAGAATGCGGAGCTGCGCGACCTGTCCGCCGAGGACCCGCAGGAGCGGATGGCCAAGGAACGCGGGCTCACCTACGTCAAGCTCGACGGCAACATCGGGATCCTCGGCAACGGTGCCGGGCTCGTGATGTCGACCCTCGACGTGGTCAAGCTCGCAGGCGGCGAAGCGGCCAACTTCCTCGACGCCGGCGGCGGCTCCAAGGCCGAGGCGATCACCTCCGCCGTGGAGGTGATCCTCGCCAACCCGAGGGTCACCGCCGTCCTGTTCAACATCTTCGGCGGGATCACCCGCTGTGACGAGGTCGCCCGCGGCCTCATCGCCGCCTTCGCCCAGATCAAGCCGACCGTCCCGTTCGTCGTCCGCCTCGACGGCACCAACGACGTCGAGGGACGCAAACTGCTCGCCGAAGCGGACCTTCCCAACGTGTACACCGAGGCGACCATGGACGGCGCGGCCGCCAAGGTCGTCGAGCTGGCCGGCCCCGCGCGAGCCTAGGTCAAGGAGCCAACCATGAGCATCCTGATTGATGAGAACACCCGCCTGGTCACCGCCGGGATCACCGGTTCGGAGGGCACGTTCCACACGCTGCGCAACCGCGACTACGGAACGAAGGTCGTCGCCGGCGTCACCCCCGGCAAGGGCGGCCAGAACGTCGACGGCATCCCCGTTTTCAACACCTTCGAGGAGTCGGTCACCCAGCAGGGCGCCAACACGGCGATGATCTTCGTGCCGCCGCCGTTTGCCGCCGACTCGATCCTCGAGGCCGAGGCGGCCGGGATCGAGCTGATCATCGCGATCACCGAGGGCATCCCCGCCCACGACGAGCTGCGCGCCTACAGCGTGATCAAGAAGAACGGCCGCTCACGCCTGATCGGGCCCAACTGTCCGGGCATCCTCTCGCCCGGCAAGGCGAACGTCGGGATCATCCCCGCCCAGTTCTTCAAGCCGGGCAACGTCGGGGTCGTGTCCCGCTCGGGGACCCTCACCTACCAGATCGGCAACGTGCTCGCCCAGAGCGGCTTTGGCAACTCGACGATCGTCGGCATCGGCGGGGACCCGGTCCCCGGCACCGACTTCGTTGACGTCGTTGCGATGTTCCAGGACGACCCCGAGACCGAGTTGATCGTCCTCTCCGGGGAGATCGGTGGGGACGCCGAGGAGAAGGCCGCCGAGTACATCGCCGCGCACGTGACCAAGCCGGTCGTCGCCTACATCGCCGGGTTCTCCGCCCCTCCGGGCAAGACGATGGGCCACGCCGGGGCGATCGTCTCGGGCTCCTCCGGCGGGGCTGAGGCCAAGGCCGCCGCGCTGGAGGCCAAGGGCGTCAAGGTCGGTAAGACCCCGACCGAGGTGGCCGAGCTGGCGATCGAGCTGCTTGGCGCGGCCGCCTGAGGCCGCTGCGGCCCGCCCGAGAGGTCCTGGCGGGCGGGCCAGGTGAGCGTGGCCACCCGGAAGGACCGGGCAGCCAGTCGCATCCTGAGATCGAGAAGCTAGTAGACGTGGCCGGAAGTATTGGGCGGAATTATGTGAAGGAGTCCGGCCGCGCGGGTTGAATTCTGAGGTGATGGCCCGGCGGCCCCGTCACCAGATCGAACTCAGCGACGTAGAGCGTCGCGAGCTTGAGCGTGTCGCACGGGCGGAGAAGCTTCCGTTTCAGGATGTGCAGCGAGCACGGATCGTGTTGCACGCCGCTAACGGACTGGCGGACACCGAGATCGCTGCGCGGCTGGACACCACAGCCGGGCTGGTCGGCCGGTGGCGGCGAAGATTTGCCGAACATCGCCTTGAGGGTCTGGTTGATCAACCGCGGCCGGGTCGGCCGCGGCGTTTTCCCCCCGGAGCAGGTCGCCGAGGTCAAGGCGATCGCCTGTCAGCTGCCGATCGAGCACGGTCTGCCGCTGGGGCGCTTCTCCCGCGCTGAGCTGCACCGTCTCGTCATCGAGCGCGGCGTGACGGACGCGTCGGCGACCACGATCTGGCGGTGGCTGTCTGAGGACGCCATCAAACCGTGGCAGACCCGATCCTGGCTGTTTGTTCGCGACAAGAACTTCGCCGAGAAAGCTCACCGCGTTCTCGATCTCTACGCCCGCGTCTTTGACGGCAAACGCTTGTGCCCGGATGAGCTGGTGATCAGCGCCGATGAGAAGTCCCAGCTCCAAGCGCTCCATCGCCGGCACCCAAGCCTCGCGCCGGGACCGGGGCGTGCGTTGCGACGCGAGTTCGATTACCGACGTGGCGGCACCCTGGCTTATCTCGCCGCCTGGGACGTCCACCACGCCCGGATCTACGGACGCTGTGAAGAGAAGACCGGGATCGAACCGTTCGGCCGTCTCGTGGAACAGGTGATGAGTCAAGAGCCCTACACCTCCGCACCTCGCGTGTTCTGGATCGTGGACAACGGCTCCAGCCACAACGGACAAGCCAGCATCGACCGCCTCCAAAGCCAGTGGCCGAACCTGCGGCTGATCCATCTCCCGATCCACGCCTCGTGGCTGAACCAGATCGAGATCTACTTCTCGATCCTCCAACGCAAAGCACTGACCCCCAACGACTTCACCGACCTCAGCGCCCTCCAGGCCCGCATCACCACCTTCGAGGAGCACTACCGCCAGATCGCACGCCCGTTTGACTGGACCTTCACCCGCAGCGACCTCGACCGCGTGCTGGCCAAGATCAGCCAGCACGCACCCGATCTCGCACTCGCGGCCTAACAACCAGAACTAACGGCCGGGTCTACTAGTCTCAGGACACCATGTCCGCCGCCACCATCTCCTTTGCCCGAGGGGCGCCGTCGCTTGACATCGTCGACGTCAGCGGCCTCGCCGTCGCCGCCCAGGCCGCCTTCGCCGCTGACCCGGCCGGTCTCACCGGCTATGGCACGGCGGTCGGGTACGGCCCGTTGCGGGAGTGGATCGCCCACCAGCACGACGTCAGCCCCGACCATGTGATCGTCACCAACGGGTCGATGCAGGCCGACGCATTCCTGTTCGACACGCTTGTCCAGGCCGGAGACACCGTCGTCGTGGAGGCCCCCACCTATGACCGCACCCTGCTCGCGCTGCGCGAGCGCGGCGCGGCGGTGCTGGCGATCCCGCTCGAGGCCGACGGGATCGACGTCGGCGCGCTGGAACGGGCGCTCAGCGCCGGGGCGGCCCCGACGCTCGCCCACATCATCCCCAACTTCCAGAATCCCGCCGGCTACACCCTGTCGCTGCAGAAGCGCCGCGCCCTGCTCGGCCTCGCCGCCGAGTACGGCTTCACGATCTTCGAGGACGACCCCTACCGGGAGGTCCGCTTCTCGGGGGAGAGCCTCCCGACGATGCTCTCCCTCGACCCCGCCCGGGTCGTCTACGCCTCCTCCTTCTCCAAGATCGTCTGCCCCGGCGTCCGTGTCGGCTACCTCGTCGGGCAGCCCGAGCTGATCGCCCAGATCACTCGGCTCGCGACGAACACGTACATCTCACCGAGCATGCTCGCCCAGGGGATCGTCAATCAGTTCGTCCGCTCGGACGCCTTCAGCGCGGCGATCGCGACCGTCAAGTCCGCGCTCGCCCAGCGGGCGGCCGCGCTCGGGGCCGCCCTCGCCCGTGAGCTCCCGGACGCCCGCTTCCAGATCCCCGACGGCGGCTACTTCATGTGGGTGCAGCTGCCCGAGGACACCGACGGCGACGCCCTGCATGCCGCCGCACTCGAGCGCGGACTGCAGTTCGTCAAGGGCAGCGACTTCCTCATCGAGGGGGGTGCCTCCGCGCTGCGGATCGCCTACTCGGGCGTGAGCGTCGCGGAGATCGACGAGGGGGTGCGCCGCCTCGCCGACGCCTACGCCGCGGTGACCGCCCGGGCCGATGCCGCCGCCTGATGGTTCGCGCGCGCTGACGCGGACCGGCGGTCCGGGGTCCAGGGCCACGGGGTCCGGTTCCGCGGGGCCGCCCCTCGACAGTCTCATCAGCGGCACCGGGGCTCTGCTCGGACAGGGCTTCAGCGGTGCCGTGAGCGCCCTGCGCGACACCCACCGGGTGATCGCCGGCCGGGTCTTCTGGGCGCTGTCGGCGGCCGGTGACCCGGTCGCCCTCGCAACGCTGCCGGTGCGGGTGCTCCACGACAGCATCAGCGGTCTCGCCTACGGTCTCACCGGCGCAGTCGGAGAGACCGTCGCCCGGGTCGGCGCCGAGCTGACGGCGTTGATCGCCGCCGGGCAGCAGGCCGGGCTGCGCGCCCGGGTCCTGCTCGGTGTCCTCAACGGCATGTTCGGAGATCGGCTCGCCCGCGAGGGCAGCCCGCTCGCGTTGAGGATGGTCGCCCGCGTCGACGCTGCCGCGCCGCCCAGCCCCCGGCTCGCTGTGTTCATCCACGGCCTCTGTGAGACCGACGACGCCTGGTTTCTCTGGCGGGGCCGCGGGCCGCTGTACGGGGAGCGCCTCCGCGTCCCCCTCGGCTACACCCCGGTGTACGTCCGCTACAACAGCGGCCAGCCGATCGCCAACAACGGCGCCGAACTGGCCGACCTGCTCGAGGAGCTCGTCGCCGACGCCCCGATGACGATCGAGGAGATCGTCCTGATCGGCCACTCGATGGGCGGGCTCGTCGCCCGTGAGGCCCTGTCGGCGCTGAGTGCCCGTGACAGCGCCCTGCCGGTCCGCCACCTGATCAGCCTCGGCACCCCCCATCGCGGCGCTCGGCTCGAGGTCGCCGCCGACGCCGCCGCCCGCGTGATGGCGTGGGTCCCCGAGACCCGCGCGCTCGCCGACGCGCTCGGGCTGCGCTCGGCCGGCATCCAGGACCTCCGCCACGGTGCCGCGGAGCGTTGCGCCCAGGACGTCGACCACTACTTCTTCTCCGCCGGGCTCGGCCGGGGCCTCGAGCCGTGGCTCGGGGACCTCCTCGTGCACCGCCATTCGGCGTGGGACACCGCGCGGGGTGAGCCGGTCGCCTTCGCCGCGGACCACTACAGCCACCTCGGGGACGCCACCCACTTCGACCTGCTCGGGCACCCGGTGATCGCCGAGCAGATCGTGCGCTGGCTCGGGGGGACCCGCCTGCTTGAGGCGGGCGCCGCTCAGCGGCCGTAGCGCTCGCGTCCGAGCACGAGCTGCTCGGGCAGGGCGATCCTCGGCGGCGGGCTTGGGTTCGCGAGCACCGACACCGTCTCAGCAACGCTCGTGGTCAGCTCCGTCTCGCGGCCGGCCAGGGTGAGGCTGACGACCTCCGGGTCGCTGCCGAGCACCTGGCCGGTCAGGCCGGGCTCGACCCCGACGGACTTGAGATAGTGGAGGAGATCCTCGGCCTCATTCTCAAAGCGCAGGATCTGGATCGAGGCGCCGGGCGCGCAGTCGGCGAGCGGGACGCCGTCAATCCGGTGCCCAACGTGGATCGGGTGGCCGTGCGGGCAGGTCGTCGCGTCCCCGATCGCCGCGCGCATGAACGCCTCAAAGCGCGGTGTCATCGCGTGCTCGAGCTTCTCGGCCTCCTCATGCACGTCATCCCAGGGCACTCCGACGACGTCGGTGAGGAACCGCTCGACCATCCGGTGGCGGCTCACGAGTCGCTCGGCGTCGGCGCGCCCCTCCTCCGTGAAGGAGATCGTCCGGCTGCTGTCACGGGCGATCAGGCCGTCCCGCTCGAGCCGACCGAGCATCTCCGAAACCGTCGGGGCCGACAGCTGCATCGCCCGCGCGAGGTTCGCGCCGGTCATCGCCAGGCCCGCCTCCAACAGCCAGAAGAGCGACTCGAGGTACTCCTGCTCGGCGACGGTCGGCTCCACCCGGCGGAGGGTAGCGCCGCTAGGCTCCCTCCGCCGGTGCCCCTTCCCCTGTCACCCCCGATCGCGCCCGCCCTCGCCCGCGGCAAACCGGAGCTGCCGCGCGGGCCCGAGTGGCGTTATGAGCCCAAGTACGACGGCTTCCGCGCCCTCGCCTTCATCGACGGCGCCGCGGTCTACCTCCAGTCCCGCGGGCTCAAGCCGCTTCACCGCTACTTCCCCGAGCTGGCGTTCGCCTCCGGTCGGTACGTGATCGACGGGGAGATCGTCATCGACGCCGCCGACGGGCACGAGGACTTCGGCGCCCTGCAGAACCGCCTCCACCCCGCCGCCTCCCGGGTTGCCGCACTCGCGGCGACGACGCCGGCCCGGTTCATCGCCTTTGACCTGCTCGCCGAGGGGGACACGGTATGGCTGGAGCGCCCGTTCGTCGAGCGGCGGGAGGCGTTGGAGGCGCTGGTCAGGGGCTTGGGCCCCCAACCAGCGACCGGGGTCAGCCTGACCCCGCTGAGTGTCGATCCCGCCGCCGCGGAGCCATGGCTGGCGGGGGGAGAGGGCGTCGTCGCCAAGCTCGCCGACGCCGCCTATGCGCCGGGGAAGCGGACGGCGATGATCAAGGTCAAGCGGGTCCGAACGATCGACTGCGTCGTGGTCGGCTACCGGCACGGGGTCGAGCCGGGGACGGTCGGCTCACTCATCCTCGGTCTCTATGACGAGGGCGGAGCGCTGCAGGTCGTCGGGCACTGCAGCGGGATCCGCCCGGCGGAGAAGGCGGACCTGGCCCGCCGCCTGGCCCCCTACGCCTCCGGGGAGCGCGGCAGCGCCGACCCGAGCCGGTGGGCGAGCGAGCGCGAACTCGAGTGGGTCGGCCTGCGACCCGAGCTCGTCGTCGAGGTCCGCTACGACCAGGTTTCCGGCGGGCGGATCCGCCACGGCACCAAACTCGTCGCCTGGCGCCAGGACAAGGCCCCGGCCGAGTGCCGGCTCAGTCAGCTGGACTGACGGGCCCGGCTCGGTGCGACGCGCGGAGCCTCGCCGGGCATCTTGGGGAAGTTCGGCGGCCACGGGGCGTCGGGGAGGCCGGCCGCCTCGTCGTGCTGGGCGAGCGCGAGCAGCCTGGCGAGGGAGCCCGCGGCGCTGCGCCGGTCCGCGGACGGGTCGCCGTGGGCGGCGACCCGCTCGGGCACCGTGTCGATCGTGAAGGCGGCCGGGTCAAGGTCGGGCACCTCCGCCCAGTGCACCGGGGTGGAGACACGGGCGTCGGCGGTCGGGCGGACGCTGTAGGCGGAGGCGACCGTCCGGTCCGGGGCGTTCTGGTTGTAGTCGACGAACACCCGGGCGCCCCGCTCCTCCTTCCACCAGGCGGCCGTGGCGAGGTCCGGGGCGCGGCGCTGGGCCTCTCGGGCGAGGGCGACCGCGGCGCGCCGGACCCCGACCGCGTCCTGCTCGGGGAGGATCGGGACGGTGATGTGGATACCCCGGGAGCCACTCGTCTTGGGGAAGCCGGTGAGACCGTGCTCGCTGAGGAGGTCGCCGATGAGCAGGGCGGTCGCGCGCACGGCGGCGAAGTCGGCTCCGTCGTGGGGGTCGAGGTCGATCCGCAGCTCGTCGGGTGTCCCCAGGGCGGCCACCGTCGCCGGCCACGGGTTCCAGTCGATCACCCCGAGGTTGACCCCCCAGACGAGGTGGGCGGCGTCGGCGGGGACGAGCAGCCGTCCCGGCCGGCCGCTCGGGAAGCGCACCGTCACCGTCTCCAGCCAGTCCGGGGCGCTGTCGGGGATGTGCTTCTGAAAGAACGGCGGGCCTCCCGCGCCGTCGACGTAGCGCTTCAGCGTCGTCGGCCGGTCCCGCAGGTGACCCAGGGCGGCGTCGGCAACGCTGAGGTAGTACTCGACGAGGGCGAGCTTGGTAGTTCCGCGGTCGGGAAAGAACACCTTGGACGGGTTGGAGAGCCGCACCTCCCGTCCGGCGACGGCGATCGTCGTGTACTCGGAGGCCATGCGCTGACAGGATGGCGGGAAATGGCGCGCAGGGGAATTCCCACCGACGTGCTCGTCGCCCCCGACAGCTTCAAGGGGACGCTGAGCGCGACCCAGGTCGCCGCCGCGATCGGCGCCGGCCTGAGCGCGGCGGGGCGGCCGGTGTCGCTGTGTCCGGTGGCCGACGGCGGCGAGGGCACCCTCGCCGCCGTCGGCGGTCCGCTCGGCCTCGACCCGGTCGAGGTGACCGTCAGTGACCCGCTCGGGCGGCCCGTCCGCGCGCTGTACGGGCTCGGGGACGGGGTCGCGCTGATCGAGATGGCCGCCGCAAGCGGGCTCGGGCTCGTCGGGCCTGAGGAGCGGGACGCGGTGGCGGCATCGAGCGCCGGTACCGGCGAGCTGATCCTCGCCGCCTGCGCGGCCGGAGCGCAGACGGTGTGCGTCGCCGCCGGCGGGAGCGCGACCACCGACGGCGGTGCCGGCGCGCTGGAGGTGATCGCCGCGGCCGGGGGGATCGGGACGGTTCGCGTTGTCGTGCTCTGTGATGTCGGCACCGTCTTTGAGCGGGCGGCCGCCGTCTACGGGCCCCAGAAGGGGGCGAGCGCCGAGCAGGTGGCCGCGCTCACCACCCGGCTTGACCGGCTCGCCGGGGCCTGGCCGCGGGACCCCCGCGGGGTGGCGATGACCGGCGCGGCGGGCGGGCTCGCCGGCGGGCTGTGGGCCCAGTTGGGTGCCGAGCTGCGCGGCGGGGCGCGGTTCGTTCTGGAGACCGTCGGCTTTGATGTGCGGATGCGGGCCGCCCGCGCTGTCGTCGTCGGCGAAGGACGGCTTGACCGCCAGAGCCTGGCGGGCAAGGTGTGCGGGGAGATCGCGACCCGGGCCCGCCAGGCCGGGGTGCCCTGCCACGCGATCGTCGGACGCTGCCTCCTGGACCGTTTCGACCAGCGGATCCTCGACCTGCAGGTGATCCTCGAGGCGGGAACCATCGAGGCACTGGAGGCGGCGGGGCGTGAGCTGGCGGCGCGGTTGTAGCCGAGGCGTCAGCCCTCGACCCGCTCGGTCGGAGGCTGGGCCTGCTTGTCGAGTTCCTTCGGGGCGGAGTGCTCGGGCAGCCCGGTGAGGTCCTTGACGTCGTCGGCGAGACAGACGCGGCAGAAGTCCTCGCCGAAGGGGGTGAGGTGCACGGAGCGGCGGACGACCTTGGCGGCGCTCACCGAGTGGATCGCCTCCAGCACGTCCGGCTGGGCCTCGAGCACCTGGTAGCGCTGATGGTCGCGCAGCGTCTCATGGCTGAACCAGATCAGGCCGAGCCGGAACAGGTTGTTGAGGTAGGAGGGGACCCGGTCGCCGTAGCGGCACCCGGCGCGCGCGCCGATCATCGACAGTCCGGGGGCGATCAGGCGCGAGTTGATCAGCCCGAGCGGCCCCCCGGTGCGGACATCAACGGTCGGCTGAGGTCCGTCGACGAGCATCAGCTGGAGGATCCGGGCCTCATCCGGGGCGAGCTCGGAGAGGATCCGCGCATAAGCGGGGTGGGCGTCGTAGGCGTCGCGGACGTCACGGGACCGGCGTAGCAGCTCCTCACCCTGCTCGCGCAGACTCAGCGGCCGCCCGTTGGGGTGAGCGGGAGCGGGGGAGAGGGCACCCGTCGTGCGGGTGACCTGTCGGGCTGGGACAGGCAGCAGGGCGCCGGTGACCGCGCCGATCCGTTTGAGCAGCGCGCCCGCCGGTCCAGCCTCATCGAGGCGGCGGTCGAGCTCGGTCGCCTCCGCCACCGTCTGCAGGGCACGGGATGTCTCGGTGGCGAGGTCACGGACGAGCTCGACGCTCGAGGCGGGGGCGATGACGACGCCGATCACACGACGGCCCGCCCGCAGGTACGCGCCCGCCGCCCAGCTCCCGGTGTGGCCGATCACCGTCACCGCTGCGCGGGCGAGGCTGCCCGCCGTCGGGTCCTCCTCGGCCGGGGAATCGAGGATCGCGTCCGGTTCGAGCACGTCGGTCGTGTCGGCCGGCGTGGGCTCGGGGGAGAACAGTCCCATCAGGCGCCGAAGATGAGCAGGTGGATGAAGCCGCCTGCGAGGCCCATCAGCGCGCCGTGGAGGTAGAGCATCCACTCATCCTCCTTGATCGCCGCCCGCAGCATCTCAACGAAGTCCCTGGGCGCCATCTCCCGCGTGCGGGCGGCGATCAGCGTCCGGATCCGGTCGCTCTGCTCGCGGCTGAACTCCGGATCCAGAAACGGGGTCATCGTGTAGGCGACCGACTGCTGGGCGACCGAGCTGCGGATGCTGTCGTACTCGCGGGTTCCGACCGCGACGCGGACGGCGGCCCGGGCCGGGCCGGCGGCCAGGTCGATCGCCGGGCCCATCGCCGACTCGAGCATCTGACGGGTACGGTCCGCCCGCGGGCCGGTGAGCAGGAAGTTGCCGATGTTCTCCAGCGTGACCACATCGTCGGCGATGATCTGTGCGTACACGTCGGCGACCTGGTTCTGGCGCCGCAGAAACAGGCCCTGGATCTTGATCCCGAACACGTAGCGGGGGTTCACGGGCTCGAAGATCACGAACATCCCGAGCAGGTTGGTGATCCACCCGACGATCACCCCGAGGATCGGCAGCAGCCACCAGTCCGGGAAGAAGTGGATGATCGCGGCGACCGGGATGCCGAACAGGAACCCGAACAGGAACCCGAAATTGACCATCAGCCGCAGCTCGCGCTGGCCGACGTCCTGGAAGATCCGGTTGACGAGCGCCGGGTTGGCCGAGAAGTGATCGATCACCATCAGCTTCGGGTCCAGCAGCAGGTCGATGTGCTCGCCGATCTCGTCGGTGATCTGCTTGACGATCACCGGCAGCTGGGCGGTGACACGGTCATACACGGCCTGCTTGGCCCGTGGCGGCACCGCGCCCCACAGCCCCGGTTGCTCCCGCCACATGCTCTCATCGACGATTCGGGGGACCTCCGGGCCGAACATCTCGACGATCTTCCTGGCGATCTCATCGGGCTCGAGCTGCTGGTAGAACTCGGCAGGGGTTCCGAGCTTGGCGATCGCCTTGTCGACGGCGATCGACCCCATCTTCGCCGCCCGCGCGGGCACGATCCCCTGCCAGCCGAGCCTCCCCTCCATCCAGCCGGGGATCTCCTGCAGCTTGCGCGGCAGCAGGGTGGCGACATCCCGGAGGCCGGGGATCCTCACGCCGTAGAGCTTCACCGGCTGGAACAGCATGATCAAGCCCGTCCAGTTGATCAACCAGCCGATCGCTCCCGTGAAGAACGGGATCGTCGCCAGCCGGATCCACTCTGATGTGCTCATCGCCTCCCGTTGCCCTGTGTGCGGGAATGTAGTTGCTGGCGCCGCTCAGCGTGCCACGGGGATCGGGTCGGCAAGTCAGTGCGCGAAGGCCTGCTTGGGTCCGCTCTGGGAGACGGGAAGGGGGTGGCTGAGCGATTCGAGGTCGGCGGTCTCGGCGCGGAGGTGCTCGATCAGCTGTTCGGCGAGGTCGAAGTTCATGCCGGCCCGGACGACGATCCGCAGCACGCTGAGATCCTCCCGGTTCTCCGGGAAGGAGTAGGCCGGGATCAGCCAGCCACGTTCGCGCATCCGGGCGGAGACGTCGAAGACCGTGTACTTGTCGACCCCGTCGGCGAGGGTGAAGGCGAACACCGGCAGCTCGTCCCCCCGTGAGATCAGTCGGTAGGGGCCGATCTTCTCGATCTCCGAGCTGAGGTACGTGGCGACGTCATGGGTGCTCTGGATCACCCGCCGGTACCCCTCACGGCCGAGGGACGTGAACATGAAGTACTGGGCGATCACTTCTGATCCGGGGCGCGAGAAGTTGAGCGCGAAGGTCGGCATGTGGCCACCGAGGTAGTTGACGTCGAAGATCAGCTCCTCCGGGAGCGCCGACTTGTCCCGCCAGACGACCCAGCCGACACCCGGGTAGACGAGCCCGTACTTGTGCCCGGAGGCGTTGATCGAACAGACCCGCGGCAGTTGGAAGTCCCATTCGAGCTCGGGCTGGATGAACGGCGCGACGAATCCGCCGGAGGCGGCGTCGACGTGAAGGGGGATGTCGAGCCCGCGCTCGGTCTCGATCCGGTCCAGTTCGGCGGCGATCGCCTTGACCGGTTCGTAGCTGCCGTCGAAGGTTGAACCGAGCACGGTGACGACGCCGATCGTGTTCTCGTCCACCCGGGAGGCGATCTCCTCGGCGGTGAGGTGGTAGCGGTCCCCCTCCATCGGCACAAGCCGCGGCTCGACGTCCCAGTAGCGCATGAACTTCTCCCAGCACACCTGGACGTTGGCTCCGGTCACGAGGTTGGGCCGGTCCGTCGGCTGGCCGGCGGCGCGGCGGGCGGCCCGCCAGCGCCACTTCATCGCCATCCCGGCGAGCATCGCCGCTTCCGAGGAACCGGTCGTCGAGCAGCCGGTCGCCTGTTCGGAGGTGGGGGCGTGCCAGAGGTCGGCGAGGATGTTGACGCAGCGGGACTCGATCCGCGCGGTCTGCGGGTACTCGTCCTTGTCGATCATGTTCTTGTCGGCCGTCTCGCCCATCAACCGCGCGGCCAGCGACGGCATCCACGTCGTCACGAACGTCGCGAGGTTGAGTCGCGCCTGGCCGTCGAGGAGCAGGTCGCTGGAGATCAGCTCATAAGCGGTCGTCTCGCCCACCCCGTGGTCACCGAGGGCGTGACTGGGCAGGAGGGTGCCCGGCTGGGTCTGGTGGACCGGGGCCGGTTGGTGGTGCGGATGTGACGCGTGGGTGTGTCGCTCGCTGAGGGCCATGAGTCGATCATGTCAGGGGTGGCCGCTCGGCCCGCTCGCGTGCCTCGACATTGAGGTGGTCGGCCCGCCGGTGAGCCCGGTGACGTGGACCTCGAAGACGCTGCGGTCACGGTCGGGTACGAACGGGTCGTGTCCGTCGCGCAGCAGCGGGTCGAGCCGCTCGAGCTCGAAGATGAGCGACAGCTTGCCGGGCGGGTCCTCCCACTCGCCGCTGTCATAGAGGGCGACCCAGACCGAGAAGGCGGCGAGAGCCTCGACCTGGATCTCATCCTCCCACCACCGTGACCGAACCGCGAGGCCGTAGCGGCGACGCAGGTCACAGACATCAGTCCACAACTGCTCCCACCACGCCCGGCGCTCACTCGGCCGGGCGCACTGGCGCCAGGAGAGCAGGCGCCGGGACGACGACGGCTCGGGATCGACGTCCTCGAGGTCATCGCCATCGGTGCGGTCGCACTCGCTCGCTGCGCAGCCGCTGGCTCTGAGGTGGACAGCGTCCAGACCGCTGCCTCCGTGGTCGGCAACGTCCTCGGGGCTGACGGGGTCAAGCGGAAACGGCATGGTCGTCTCCTTCGGTCGGGTGGTGTCGGTCCCCGGTGGCGGCGAGCCGCCGCAGACGACGGTCGGCGTAGTAGCGGCGCAGCCGGAGACGCACGGGCGCGAGTCGCCCGTAGAGGAGCAGCGCCTCCCCCTCTCTGAGACGGCGCAGCGCGTCGGCGGCCAGCAGCGGGACGCGGCGGCGACCCATGCTCGTGCTCACGCCCTCACGCCCGCGGCTGCGCGTCGTCTCCGGCACGTCAGTGTCACCGACGAGCGCGGAGAAGTAGCGCAACGTCTCCATGTCCGCCACCCCCGGCAGCAGCATCCGGGCGCGGTGACTGTTGACGACCGTCTCCGCCTGGCCGCCGTATCGGGCTCGGGCCTGCTGGAGGTCGTGAAAGATCGAGACGAGCTGGATGTTGTGTGACGGGGCGGTCGAGGCGACCTCGGCGAGGTTCGGGATCGGGGCGACGTTCCCGGCCTCGTCGAGGCAGAGCAGCAGCGGGAGGGGCAGTCGGCCCCCGTGCGCATTCGCGCGTGCGTAGGCGGCGTCGACGACCTCGGCGACGAGGGCGGTGAAGATCGGCCGCAGCAACTTGGACGCCTTCGGGTCGCCGATCAGATAGAGCGTCGAGGCTCCCTCGAGCAGCCGTTCGGGAGTGATCTCGCTGCCGGCAGCTGAACGGGCGACCCGCGGGAAGCGGTAGGCGCGTAGCAGCGCCTGCACGGTCGCCTCGATCGAGGTGCGGGTTCGGTCCGCCTGGGCCTGGAAGCCACGGACGGCCTCGTAGGCCTCGCGGGCGTCCGCTCGGCACGCCGGGTCATGCCCCTCGCCGGCGAGCCGTTCGAGGATCCGCTCGAGGTCACGCGCCCCCTGGCCGTAGGCCCAGCTCAGCACGTCCTCAATTCCGAGACCGCCGGCCGCGGCACAGAACAGCAGCGGCGCGAGACGCTGCTCGGCGGCGACGGCCCAGAACTCTCCACCCTCGGTCCCGCGCTGATCGAGCTCGCCGGCCGCCGCCAGGCGCCAGGCGACCTCCAGGGCGCCCTCCCAGCGGTCCGCCGTCCGCAACGGCGACCACGTGTGGGAATGCACCCCGGAGAGGGCGAACGGATCGAAGACGAACACGCGTCCGGGGTGGCCTGCGCATCCGCTGGCGAGCGCCGACCGGCGGGTGTGGGTGGCCGTCCACAGGTCCGTCTTGATCGATGAGGCGAGCGCGGGCCCCTCCCACTCCAGCAGGGCCGGGATCGCCAGGCCGGCTGACTTGCCCGACTGGGGCGGGCCGAAGGCGATCAGCGCGTGGCGGGCTTCGGCGCGGAGGGTACGACCGTGGTGGCGTCCGAGACCGAGTCGCCCCGCGGCGCGGGCGCGAGCACGGGTGCGCAGCGGAGCCAACTCCGCTCCCGTGGCCCAGCGCGCGGAGTCGGCCCGGCGTGGTCGCACGGGATCGGTGCGCCACGCCACGGCGGCGAGCGCCGCGGCGATCAGGAGGAGCGGGAGGCTCACCGGCGCTCCTCCGATCCTGGCGCGCCCGGCCGTGGCGGCTCGGGCGCGTGACTCTCCACGCCCATCCCGGAATCGGTGTCGGTGAAGCGGGCCTCGAGGCGGGAACGGTAGTGCTCGACGACGTGGGAACCCGAACCGACCCGCCAGAGGGCCTGGCCGCGGCGCAGCAATGTGAGAAGGCGGGCCTCGGTCCCCGACAGGCCGAGGAGCGAGCGCGTCAGCTCGGCCTGGCTCGGGTCCTGGTGGTAGATGACACGGGTGGAGGCGTCGGCGATCAGCCCCTCCGCGATCCGGGCAGCCCGGGATCCCTCGGATCCGGCGGCGCGGAGGTCGGCGAGCTTGTGCAGGACGATCACGTTCATCACGCCGAACTGCCGGGCGAGCTTGAAGTTCGCCTGAAACCACTCGCCAAGGCCGGCGTGTTGGACGATCTTCCAGGACTCGTCGGCGACGTTGATGAGCCGGTCCGGTCCGGGACGCACCGACAGACGGGCGAGCAGCGCGCTCATCCAGGCGGTCGCGCAGGTCATCAGGATCCCGACCGCCGGCGAGTCGCGGACCGCGTGCAGGTCGACGACCACGAGCCGCGCGTCGAGGTCGAGTCCGGAGCTCGTGGGGCCGTCGAAGATACCCGCAAGGGGGCCCTCGCAGAGATCCTGCAGGGCCAGGCCAGCCCGCCGGGCGTCACCGGTGAGCGTCGCCACGTCCGTCTGCAGGATCGCCGCGAGGTCACCGGTCGGGGCGAGCAACAGCCCGGCGATCTGAGGCAGGGTCGGCTCTGTCTCGACGTCGCAAACCCGGCGCAGCGCCTCCCGCAGCACCGCCGCCTCGGCCTGGGTGAGACGGTCGCCGATCGCCGTCGCCGTGATCGCGCGCAGCAGCTCGACGCGCCCGGCGGTGTCCGGTGTGCTGGTGAGCGGGTTGAGGCGCACACCCGCCCCGGGGGCCAGTGACACCGGCGTGACGCCGGCGGCGGCACACAGCGGCCCGTACTCGCGCTTGACGTCGAGGATGAAGGCGCGGCGGCCGAACAGGAGCATCCGCCACACGAGCGTCTTGACGAGCGCGCTCTTGCCCTGCCCGAGGGTTCCGAGCACGATCATGTTCGGGTCGTCGAGGGCCCCCTCGGCATACAGGGACCACGGGTCAAAGCAGAAGGCCCCGCCGGTCGACTGGCGTCCGATGAACACCCCGCGGCCGCCGTAGCCGCCTCCCCCACCGCCCCCGCCCGGATAGATCGCCTGGGCATGACGGGTCGTCGATCGATGGGCCGGCAGGCGGGAGGTCATCTCAGCCCCCGGGCGAGGGGCAGGGTGAAGGTGAAGGCCTCCGCCTGCTGCCCGTAGAGACGCCGCAGCTCGAGGCGAGCGGCGGCCGCCTGCTGGATCGTCTCGGCACACCCGCGACGCAGCTCCCCCTCGTCGCGCCCGCTGACGGTGATGAACCCGCTGAAGCGCACCTCACCGTGGCCGGCCGCGAGCTCGGCCTCACGCCGGAGGGCCGCTTCCTGGGACTGGCGGTGCCGAGCGGTCTCTGACTGCCCGAAGCGCTGGCGGAGCGCGCGGTCGGCACGATCACGGGTCACCGCCGCCTCGACCTCCCGGGTCGAGCGGGCCGCCGCGACCGGCTCAAAGGTCACCGCGACGGCGCGCGCGGTCCCGGCCCGGTGGAGCAGGCCACTGAGAAACAGGGCGGGAACCTCGACCCGCGGCCAGCCGGCGATCCAGAACGTCGCATGCAGCGCCCCGTCGCAGCGCAGGTGATCCCAGTGTTCATCGAGGGCCATCGGCGTCGGCGGGGCACCGCGACCCGTTTCCGTGCGCGAGTTCGGCACCCCGGGGGTGCCGTGCCCGGGCTGACATTCGAGGTAGGGATCAAAACCGGTGTGCAGCGCGCGTTCGACCTGACGCGGCCCGAGTGCGCCCAGCACGGTGACCTCGCCGCCGGCGAGGACGCCGGCGACCCGCTCGGTCTGCTCGATCGCGGCGATCCGCACGCCGGCCGGGCCGCCGCGTACCCGGCGGAGATCGAGCTGAAGGGTGAGCAGCAGCTCGTGGGACTGGATCACCGGGGCGCTCGCGCTGATCAGCTCGAGGTAGGACTCCATCACCGCGGACCCGTGAACGCCGAGCTCGGGGTCGCGTTCGCGCTGGAGCCAGCGAGCGAGCGCGTCACCGTCGGCGGGACCGGTCCGCTCGAGCCACTGCAGCCGGCGCACCGGTCCGCTCGCGAGCGTGCTGAGCAGGACCCCCCACTGCGTCAGGCGCCGCTCCTGGTCGGCGGGATCGAGGAGGGTGAGGGCCGGGACCTCACACGCGAGGACCGTGCTGATCCGACGGTCTGAGCGGTCGCGGATGAGCCCGAGCGTTCCGGACGGGTGGGCGAGCGCCTCCACCGTGATTCCGCCGAGGACCGGACTGACCGGAGTCGGGTCGCCGGACACCGACGGGGTGGCCCGATGGCCGGCGAGCGGGGCCCGGGACCGGAACCGGCGCCGGCCACGGGCGCCGCGGCCGAGGAAGCCGGCCGCGGTGGGAAGCCACTGGATCGCCCGGCGGCCCCCGGCTGGAGCGAACGCGGCGCCCGTGATGAGCGCGATCAGGCTGACGCCGGCGAGCGCGGTTCCAGGCCGGGGACTGAGATCGAGCAGGATGACGAGCGCGACCGCCGCGGCGGCGAGGACCGCCAGCTGAGGGCCGTCGAGGGGGCCGAGCAGGCCTCGGCGCTCAAGCGGGCCGAAACGGAAGGTCAGTGGCGTGTGGCTCACTCTGGCGCTCCGTCTGGGCCTGTCATGGCGCCCCGGTCGCGCGGTTCGGCCGGGAGCTCGGTCCACCACCCGTCGGTTGCGCCAGTGAGATCGAGCCTCGCGCCCGCGGTTTCCTGGGAGAACAGGCGGTCAAGCCAGTCTCCCCGGTCCCCGCTCGGCTCGGCACCAGAGCCGGGTAACCCGTTCGCGCCGGGGGTCGCCGGCGTGCCGAGTGGCGGGCCGGCGGCGGCCCCCGGGCGAGCGGGGGCGGATCCCTGCGGTGCGAGCGTCCCGCCGTCACCGTCGCCGAGCCACGGGCCGCCGCTGTCTGGCCCGAGGCCGCCGCTGTCTGGCCCGAGGCCGCCGCTGTCTGGCCCGAGGCCGCCGCTGTCTGGCCCGAGGCCGCCGCTGTGCGGTGGTCCACCCTGTCCCGGACCTCGTCCGGCGCCTGAGCCGCCTCCCTTCTCAGGATCGGTCCCCGGCAGCAGCGCCGCTGCGCCGGTGCTCCGCATCGCTTCCGATGCCGTTCTGGAGTCAGCCCCGCCGCGGTCGCGCGGGCCGAGCAGGCTGCTGAGGGTGTCGAAGGTCACCGCGGCTGACTCGAGCGGAGACGGGCCGGCCGGACCACCGGTCGCCCGTCCGGCCCAGTGACGCGCCCGCTGCCCCGCTTCCTCGAGATCGCCGTGCAGTCGCGGCCCGTGTGCGGCGGCGAGTTCGGTGAAGGGAAGCAGCCGCAGCAGCGCCCACGGCGAGAGCGCGGCGAGGAGCATCAGTGCGCCGGTGGTGAGCGCGGCGGTCAGAGAGGACTGCCCGGTCACCGTGGCCGTCGCCGCGGCGCCGGCGAGGGAGAGGATCGCGACCATCGCGAACTTCGACAGGATCAGTGCAGCGAGCACCTCGAGCATGTGGCGAATCCAGACCCGCCGGGCCGGCCAGACCATGGCGGCAAACCCGAGCGGAAGGAACAGCACGACGACGTAGATCGCCGCGGCACGGATGACGAGCTCGATGCTGATCGCCAGCCCCCCGACGAGCATCAGTCCTGCGACGATCAGCAGCAGGAACCCGCCGTGCCCCGCGGCGAGCGCCGATACCGCCCGGTTGATGAGCGCGCCGGCCCCGCCGCTCCGGCTGACGACGGCGCACAGCGCGTCGGTCACGGCGAGGAGGACCTGGATCAGCGGTGTGCACAGGGTGACCGCGAGCACGGCGAGTGGGAGGTCGACGAGGCCCGCGCGCAGCAGCATCGCCAGGTCGGCCCGGGCGATCGCCTGTACGGCGGCGGCGAACAGGAACGGGAGCGTGAGCACGAGGGCGAGTCCGGCGATCACCCAGTAGCGCCCGGAGAACCAGGTCGCCGACAGGGACGGGTTCGCGGCTCGGTCGATGATCGTGAGGACCTGAGCGAGCATCGCCTCGGCACCGGCAACCACCCAGGCCGCGACGGCGGCGAGGCCGACCCCCGCCGCCTCTCGCAGCGGCCACTCCGCAAGGGTGCCGAGGATCGACCCGGCGCCGAGCAGGCCGGTCATCGTGCCGTCGCCCCGAGGTGCGCGAAGAAGTTCACCAGTCCGGGAGCGGCGCCGATGATGAGTGCCGCCGCGGCGGAGACGAGGGCGGCCATCCGTCCACGGCCCGCGTAATGGTGGCTGTTGGTGTGGGAGGCCACAGCCCAGATCGCCGCTCCGATGAACGCCCCGAGGAGCGCGATTGACAGCGCCCACGCGTCCGCCCCGTTGACGAGCTGTTGGAGCACGTTGCTGCCGGGGAGCGCGCGAGCGTCCGGGGTGGCGGTGACACCGAGAACCACCATCACGAGACCCATCTAGTCCAAAACAATCTAGTTGACATGTATTCAGCCTAGGTCGTAGGCTCGCTTTCGGCAAGCGTTGATTGCAACTAATTGATCTCGATACCGCCAGGAGCGCCCACCACTATGTCCTCACACGATGAGATCGCCGACCTCTACCCCCGGCTCGCCCCGCAGCTGCGCCGAATCCTCGGGCGGCGGCTGCAGGCCCCTGATGCCCTGATGGAGGACGCCTGCCAGCAGGCGTGGGAGGCGCTCCTGCGCCACGGGGAGCACGTCAGGGCCGAATCGCGGCTGCCCTGGCTGGTGACGACGGCCCGTCGGGAGGCGCTCACCCTGCTCTCGCGTCAGCGGGTCGAGCTCCCGAGCGACCCCTTCGGAGGCCCGCCGCCTGAACCTGCGGGCGGTCGCCAACTCACTCCGCGGCCGCTGCGCCCGCTCCCGCTGGCCTCACGCGTGCCCGGACCGGCCGAGGCGGCCGAGCTGCGGGATCGCATGATGCAGCTGTCCCATCTGCCGCGCCGTCAGCAGCACATCATCTGGATGCGCGGCCTCGGTTTCGGCTACCGCGAGATCTCGCTCGAGACGGGCGCGACCGAGCGCACGGTCGAACGGCAGATCACGGCCGCCCGCAGGCGGTTGCGCGCCGCCGCCTGAGCCGGGCGCGACAGGCCGGCCCCAGCGGCGGGGGGAAGGTGGCGCAGGGGTGGAGGGCGGACCGGAGGCGGCGGGCTGGGGGGCCGTGAGGAGCCCTCAGGTCGTCGGCGCGAGCTGGCGCCGGGCCTGGCGGGCGGAGCGCCGGTCGGACTCGCGCGTGTCCGCCCAGCGGTGGGCGAGGGCGCCGCCGACGGCGAGCAGGACCCACGTCGTCGGATCCTCGAGGAAGTCGGCGTACAGCTGGGTGTGGAAGAGCAGCGCCAGCAGCGCGGCGGCGATCGCCACTCGCACGGGGTCACCCCGTGCGCCGCGGAAGAGCGTGACGATCGCGCTCACGAGCAGGGCGATGTAGGGGATCAGGCCGATCAGCCCCTGCTCGGCGGCGATCGTCACGGCGATCGTGTGGGAGGCGCAGACGGTGCCGCAGGAGCCGCCGTGACGCTTGGCGTACTCGGCCTCGAAGGCGCCCGAGCCGTAGCCGGTGAGCGGACGGGCCGCGAACATCTGAGCTCCGCCGGAGATGAGGCTCGCGCGGCCACTGGACGCGCCGTTGAGGCCCTGGTTGAGTCCGAAGGTCTTCGGAGTGATCGCCAGCGCGATGCCTCCGACGAGCAGGGCGACGGCGAAGGCTCCGACGACGAGGCGCGTTGCGTTCCAGCGGAACGCGGCGAGCACCGCCATCCCGACGAGCAGCGCCCCGAGGCTCGAGCGCGACAGCGTGAGGACGAGGCAGCCCCAGAGAATCGCGAGGACGACGGCGCTGGTGAGGACCTCGGCGGGACGGCGGCGATAGATGAGCACCGCGGCGCCGAGGATCATCACGATCGCGAGGAACCGACCGAAGATGTCGGGGTCGAAGAAGACCGAGTTGACGGTGAAGTACGGGTGCACCTGGTTGGCGGCGATGAGCTTGGGGTTGAGCAGCACGGTTCCCGTGGCCTCCTCCCAGAAGCCGACGGCGGAGAAGATCAGCGCGAGGGCACCGAGGACGATCAGGCAGCGGCGAACGAGCGCCTCGCCCCAGTCGAGGTCGCGCAGAAGTGCGGCCAGCATCGCGAAGGGGACGTAGAAGAAGGTGAGGTTCCGCAGGGCGGCGGCGAACCCATCGAGGGTGCCGAAGTGGGCCGAATACCACGCCTGGATCGCGTAGAGGACGACGGTCAGAGCGAGCAGCCACTCGAACCGGTGGGCGGGCCGCCGTCGGCCGGCCCGCTCCGGGTGGGCCAGGATGGGCACGAGCCAGGACAGCGCGGCGGCGGCGACGACGAAGTAGAGCGGGACGAGCAGGTTGTAGGTGGCGCCCGACACCGAGATCGGCACGCGAAAGGGGAGGGCGGCCAGCGCGAGCGGAGCGATCCACTGCCGGTGGCGGGCGAGGAGCACCGCGACGGCGATCACCGCGAGCAGTCCGATCAGGGCTGCTGCGACCGCTACGAGCGGGTGGCGGCGGACGACATCGAGCTGCGGCGAGCCCCAGATGTCCCCGAGCAGCAGCGCGGGGGCGAACACGAGCGCCAGGAGCATCGCGCCCGCCCGTCGACGGTCCCCCTGGAGGACCAGGACCGCGCCCGCGAGCAGAGCGAGCAGGATGACCCCGAGCTTGAGCGGTGAGCCGGTGACGACGCTGAGGACGAGCACGGTGCTGGCAAGCGTAGGGGCCCGGCGGCGAAAACCGGTAGCGGCGGCGGGGTTAGGCCACCGTTCGTCGTCCCCTAACCGTATTCCCACGCCTCCCCGGGCGCCCATCCTCTACGCTGTCCAGCCATATGTCCTTCGCAAAGCTCGCCGTGACCTGCGGGCTGATCGCGGTGGCGTTGTTCGTGAGCGCCTGTGGAATCCAGGCCAAGCCTGTGGCCGGTACGGTCCATCTTGACCGTTACCCCGGAAATCACAGCTATGTCAACGACCCGCGGGAGCCATACCTCAACTGCCTGCACCAGGCAGGATTCAAGGTCACCGAATTCCTCACCGGACCGGGCCAGTTGCGCTCCCTCCAGATCAACAGCGTCCCCTACGGTCCGACCGTGGTCTTCGAGCCGACTCCCGGGATCGCCGAGGGCGACCAGATGAAGGGTGAAGTGGAGTCGGCCGAGGTGATCGGATCGGCCCTCGTCTATCCCCACCGCAGCAGTGACGCCCTCATGAAGACGGTCGAAACCTGCGTCGCCATCGGCGTCAAGGGCTGACGCGGCCGCCGGCTTTTTCGTGTCCCTGTCCTCCACATCCGACCATCCTGCCGTGACCGTGCCGTCCCCCGGCCCGGCTCTGCGCGGCGCCGCCCCTGCCGACGACGGCGTTGTCGGCGGCCTGCTGGGAGCGGGGAACTGGACCGTCTACGGGGTGATGATCGTGATCGGGCTTGTGGTCGGGGCGATCACGATGATCGTGCCGTGGACCCCGAGCTATGACCCGTGGAACTGGCTCGTCTGGGGGCGGGAGATCCTTCACGGCTCGTTGCACACCCAGGGGGGAGCGAGCTGGAAGCCGCTGCCGGTGCTGTTCACGACCGTGCTCGCGCTGTTCGGCAAGGCGCAGCCGTTCATCTGGGTGGTCATCTCCCGGGCGGGCTTCGTCGTCATGGTGCTGATGACCGGCAAGCTCACCGCCCGGGTCACCCTGTGGCTCACCGCCGAGCAGCGGCCGCCCCGTTTCCGCGGAGCGCGCTGGATCGAGCGCGTCGGAGCGGGCGGGCCCGCGACTCTTGCGGCGCTCATCGCGATGCTCACCGTCGCTCTCGGCAGCGGCTGGATCTCCGACGCCGCCCTCGGCTACTCGGAGGCCCTCGCTGCGGCGTTCCTCGTCATCGGCCTCGAGCGCCACATCGACGGCCGCTATCGCCAGGCCTTCGTCTGTGGCTTCGTCGCGGCCCTCGACCGTCCGGAGATCTGGGCGTTCTGGGGTCCCTACGGCTTGTGGTTGATGTGGAAGGACCCCGGCTCGCGGGCGCTCGTTGTCTCGCTCGCCGTGCTCTGCCTCGTGCTCTGGTTCGTCCCCCAGAAGTGGGGCGGGGGATCGTTCTTCTCCGGCGTCACGCGCGCCACCCACGTCCGGCCGAACTCCAACGCGTTGAAGTCCTGCCCGTTCTGTTCGGAGATCACCGCCGCATGGACGTTGTCGATCTTCCGGGTGAAGATCGCCGCCGCCGTGCTCATCCTCGGCGGACTCGGGCTCGCCCTCTATCTCCGGCGGACCCGAAGCCGCCCCGAGCCGCGGATCCGGCTCACCCCCCTGCAACGGCGCGCCCTTGGTGTCGCCGTCATCTCCGGCCTGTTCGGCTACGCCTGGTGGGCGTTGATCGCACTGGAGACCCAGGCGGGCTTCTCCGGCAACAGCCGCTACCTCACGGTCGGGCTGCCGTTCCTCAACCTCGCGGGCGGATTCTGCTTCGCCGCCTGCGCCGTCGTTCTCGCGACGCTCCCCCAGCGGTGGGTGCCCGCCGAACGTGAGCGTCTCGGGGTCGCGGCGCGGCTCGCCCTCGGAACCGCCGTGCTCACCGCGTTCTTCGCATTGTTCCCCAACTGGGTCGGGTCCAACTACATCAACCTGCCGGCGTTCCACCGCTCCCTCGTCTATCAGGCAACTCTGCGCCAGAACGTCCGCTACCTCATCCGCATCCACGGCGGTCCCAAGGGGCTGCAGAACTGCGGTGCGGGGCACATCATGGTTGAGGGATTCCAGGTGCCGATGCTCGCGTACTACATGGGCGAGCGGATCGACGAGATCGAGGCACCGCCTGAGACGACGAGCACCGGCATCTCCCTGCCGCGCAACGCGCCGTGGCCCAACGTCATCCTGCAGGACCGGGATACCGGCAGTGCCGCCCTGCTCCCGCTCTGGCAGACGATCAACGGCTGGGAACGCCAGGGCGCCCACTACAGAATCATCACCACCAAGGAGATCCGCTTCTTCGAGGACTGCGCGCCTCAGCCCAACGATCAGAAGGCCCCGACCGCAAGCTGAGCCGCGCCGGCCCAACCGTCCACCTCCACCGCCCCCGAGACATGAGCGCAACTTCCTCCACACCCGCCGAACAACCGACCCGGATCGTCCGCGAATTCAAGCTGTGGATGCCCGGATGGCTCCAGCGCTGGCCTGAGTGGCTGCGGGTCACCGCCTTCCTCGTCCTGCTCACCGCGCTGTCCGCGTTCATGCGCACCCGTTACCTCAACGGCCAGTTCTGGATGGATGAGGCGCTTGCGGTCGGGATCGCCTCGCACCCGCTCACGGCGATTCCGGGGATCCTCCGCTACGACGGGTCCCCGCCGCTCTACTACATGCTGCTGCACCTGTGGATGGGCATGCTCGGCGACGGAGAGACCGCCACCCACACCCTGTCGGCGGTGTTCGGGATCTCCTGTGTCCCGATCTCCTACTGGGGCGTGTGGACGATCTTCAAGAACAAGCGGATGGCGATGATGGCCGCGGTGCTGTTCGCCTTCAACGCGTTCCTCACCCAGTACAGCCAGGAAACCCGGATGTACTCGATGATGGCGTTCCTCGGGCTGTTTGCGACGATCGGGTTCATCGCCGGATTCGTGCAGCGTCGGCGCAAGTACGTGATCCTGTTCGCCGTCGCTCAGGCGCTGATGCTCTACACCCACGCGTGGGGTCTCTTCTACGGTGCCGGGAGCTTCATCTCGCTCGCGATCCTGTGGCGGCTGACGCCCGCGGAGGAGCGCACCGGGCTCGTCAAGGACGCCCTGATGGCCTATGTCGCCGTCGCGGTGCTGTTCCTGCCGTGGCTGCCGACCTTCATCTTCCAGAGCACCCACACCGGCGCCCCGTGGGACTCCTCTCCGCGGTTCGGCGCGCCCGTTCAGCTCTCTCAGAACCTGATCGGCGCCGATTCGGCGACCGCGGCGCTCGTCCTCTGCGGAGGGGTGGGTCTCGCCGACCTGTTCGTCCGCAAGGGCCGCAACACGCCCACGGCCCGGATCATGTGGATGTTCTTCTCGCTCGTCATCATCACGCTCGGGCTCGCCTGGATCGCCTCCCAGATCACGCCGGCGTGGGTGCCGCGGTACTTCGCCCCGATCGTCGCGCCGCTGCTCATCCTCGGAGCGATGGGGCTGTCCCGAGCCGGTGTCCTCGGGGCGATCTCTCTGCTGCTCGTGGTGATCTTTCTCGCCAATCCGGCGTCGTTCACGCCGCAGTACAAGTCCGACATGCAGGACGTCGCCGGGGAGCTCGGGCCCGATCTCCACAAGGGAGACCTCGTGATCGTCGGCCAGCCCGAACAGACACCGCTCGCCTACTACTACCTACCGGACGGGCATAACAGCCTCGTGTTCGCCAACACGATGCAGGGGATCGACCGCCAGCCGACCTACATGGACTGGATCAACGCGATCGAGCGCTACCGCGCCGCGAACCCGTGGAAGGTCCTACCGCCTATCCTCAATGCCCTCAAACCCGGTCAGCAGGTTCTGTTCATCAGGCCGATGACCGAAGGTGCCCTCAACTGGAAGGCACCCTGGACCGAGCTGGTCAGGCTGCGCTCGGCGCAGTGGGGTGAGATCATCGCCTCCGACAAGCAGCTGGTGCAGGAACCCGGAAAGTGGGCCCCCCACAACTACTTCGGCGCCTGCTGCGTGGCCGACAGCGCCGTCCTCTACAAGAAGGTCTGACACTTCATGCCTGACACCCAGATGGTTCCGTCCGTCCCCGGCGGAGCCGACATCTCCTCTGACCGGCCCGTGGTCGTCCTCGGGGGCGGTCCGGCCGGGCTGACTGCCGCCTACCAGCTGGTCAAGGCGGGCAAGCCGGTGATCGTGCTCGAATCGACCGGCCAGCTCGGCGGAATCGCCCGCACCACGGTCAAGGAAGGGTTCCGCTTCGACCTCGGCGGCCACCGCTTCTTCACCAAGGTCCAGGAGGTCGACGACCTCTGGCATGAGATCGTCGGCGCCGAATTCCTCAAGCGGCCGCGTCAATCCCGGATCTACTGGAACGACAAGTTCCTCGAGTATCCGCTTGAGGGAATGGACGTGATCCGCAAGCTCGGCCTGTGGGAGCTGACGCTGTGCATGCTCTCCTACCTGTGGGCGATGCTCAAGCCCAAGGGCAGCGAGGACACCTTTGAGGAGTGGGTCTCCAACCGGTTCGGGCGACGCCTCTACAACCACTTCTTCAAGACCTACACGGAGAAGCTGTGGGGGGTGAAGGCGACCGAGATCCGCGCCGAATGGGCGGCTCAGCGGATCAAGGGCCTGTCCTTCTTCGCTGCCGCCAAGGCCGCGTTCTTCGGCAACAAGGGCAACAAGATCAAGTCGCTCATCTCCGAGTTCAACTATCCCAAGTACGGACCCGGCCAGATGTGGGAGCTGATGGCCGAGGCGATCACCTCCCAGGGCGGCGAGATCCGCCTCAACGCCCCGGTGACCAAGCTGAAGATCGAGAATCAGCGCATCACCGAGGTCGTCGCCGGTGGTGAGACGCTCACCCCGAGCCACGTGATCTCCTCTCTGCCCCTGCGCACGACCGTCGGCATCGCCGAGCCGGAGGCGCCGGTCGAGGTACGAGACGCCGCCCGCGGTCTCCGCTACCGCGAGTTCCTCACGGTGCTGCTGGTGATCAGCGGCCACGATCTCTTCCCCGACAACTGGATCTACATCCACCAGCCGGGGGTCCAGGTGCTGCGCATCCAGAACTTCAAATCCTGGAGCCCGTACATGGTCCCAGAGGGCTCCACCGACGCCTCCGTCGGGATGGAGTACTTCTGTTTCGAGGGCGATGAACTCTGGAACACCGAGGACGAGAAGCTCGTGGCGATGGCCGCGGAGGAGATCGAGAAGCTCCACCTCGCCCGGGCCGCCGACGTCAAGTTCGGCTTTGTCGAACGGGTGCACAAGGCCTATCCGATCTACGACGAGCTCTACGCCGAGCGGGTCCGGACGATCCGCAACTGGCTCGACTCGGACCTCAAGAACCTCACCCAGGTCGGGCGCAACGGCCTCCACCGCTACAACAACTCCGACCACTCGATGCTGACGGCGATGCGGGCGGTCGAGAACATCCTGCGGGGAACCGACCACGACATCTGGTCGGTCAACGTCGAGAGCGTGTACCACGAGGAGGTTCACGACTCGGAGAACCCCTACGCCAAGGACCAGCACACGCCGGCGATGGACGGTCCCCTCGCCTCGGACCGCTAGTGGCGATCGCGGGGGCGCAGTGACGGGGGGGCGGGGGAGGCGCCGGCGCGGGTCGGCGCTGACGGTCCTCGCGCTAGCGATGGTCCTGCCCGGCGCGGCGGCGGCCTCGACGACCACGGTCGCCCATGCGCCCACCGCCGCGGCGGCCCCGAAGGCGACCGTCACGGTCCCGGCGAGTTCCACGCCGACGGCGAGCCCGCCCCCGGGGGTGGCGAGCACAAGCCCGTTCTCGGTCGGGTTGCCCCAGCCTCAGACGACCACGCCGACCGTCAGCACCCCCGGGGTGACAACGACCGCGAGCACCTCCGCAGGGGGCTTCAGCGCCCTCGACGCCCTGCTCATCGCCGCGGGGGTGGCGATCGTCATCGTCGGTATCTCCGTCTACGTTGTCCGTGACGCGCGTCGCACCGCGCGCGCCCTCGGCCACAGCGGCACCGAGGATGACGGCCGGCGGCCCCGCGGCAGCGGCTCCAAGGCGCCCCCCAGACCTCGCAAGCTGTCCGCCCAGGAGCGCCGCCGGCGCAAGCGCGGACGCGCTCCGCGGCGCCGCTGACCGGGCCGCAGATCGCTCGAACCCTGAGGCAACTCCGCGCCGGATCAGAACCGCGGCAGCAGACCGGCGAGGATGTGCTCAGTGCCCTGGAGGTGGTCGACCATCGCTGCGGCC
The DNA here is from genome assembly GCF_023330685.1 of Conexibacter sp. DBS9H8. Classification (GTDB taxonomy): domain Bacteria; phylum Actinomycetota; class Thermoleophilia; order Solirubrobacterales; family Solirubrobacteraceae; genus Palsa-465. The sequence continues at coordinate 247,283 of NZ_CP097128.1, read as the reverse complement.
GCGCCCGGCTGGTCGCCCTTCTTCACCGCCCGCAGCAGTCGGCGGTGCTGCTGGTTGGAGGAGATGAGGATCTCCTGAGGGTGGGGGATGAGCTCGATCAGCCCGGTGATGGCTCCCTGGACCTCGGTCATCACGGGCACGAGGGCGGGGCTGTGGGTCGCCTCCGCGAGCCCGACGTGGAAGCGAATGTCCGCCTGGCGGTAGGCGCGCCAGTCGTCGTTGAGCCCGGCGATCGTCTCGAGCAGTTCCTCGAGCACGGCGACCGCCTCCGGATCGGCTCGCCGCGCGGCGAGCACGGCGACGCCGACCTCGACGGTGAGTCGGCGGTCACAGGTCTCGCGCCAGTGGGCGATGACGAGGTTGGAGAGCGGCGCCGACGGCGGCTGCGGGTCGGCGACGAAGGTGCCTCCCCCGCGACCGCGGGTCGCGTGGAGATGGCCGGACTGGCCGAGGGCGACGAGGGCCTGGCGCAGGGTGGATCGGGCGATCCCGAGCCGGGTGCACAGTTCCCGCTCGGCGGGGAGCCGTGTCCCGGGCGGGAGCAGGCCGAGCTTGATCGCCGTGCCGAGCCGGTCGACGGTCTCCTCAAAGGCCGTCAGCGACCGGACCGGCGCGAACACCGCATCGAGTGAGACGGCGGTCTCCAGGGAAGGACTGACCGTCAGGCCCGAATCGGGCGCTGTCTCCATCTCCGCCTCCTGGGCGCTTGCGCTCACCGTCACACGGTCCTCGTCAGTCACTGAGTCGATGTCGATCCGCCGAGCTCGTCCCCCGGGCCCGCTCGGCCATCCTGCCGCCGGGCAGGCGCGAGAGACGGTATCGAGGCGGGGCCGCCCGCGCCACCCCTCCCTGCCACGGCCGAACGGCTCTGCACCGGAGCCGCCGGCCGCGCCCGGCTACCCTCCCTGCCCATGTCCCTCACGGTCGTCGGCTCGATCGCCTTTGACGCGGTCCGCACTCCCTTTGGTGAGCGTCCCCGGATGCTCGGCGGCTCGGCCGTCCACTTCGCCCTGGCGGCCTCGTTCTTCGATCGCGTCCGCATCGTCGGGCCCGTCGGGGACGACTGGAGCCCGGCGGAGGAGGCGGTCCTCAGCGGGCGCGGCGTCGTCTGTGAGGACATCGTCCACGTTCGGGGCGGCCGAACCTTCTTCTGGTCCGGGGTCTACGGCTGGGACCTCAACGACCGTGAGACCCTCGACACCCAGCTCGGCGTGTTCGAGGGGTTCGCGCCGCGTCTCTCCCCGGCGGCCGCCGCCGCAGACGTGCTGTTCCTCGCCAACATCCAGCCCGACCTGCAACGGGCCGTCCGGACCCAGGCGCGCGACGCCCGCTTTGTCGCGCTCGATTCGATGAACCTGTGGATTGAGGTGGCGCGCGACGCGCTCGTCGCCGCCATCTCTGAGGTCGACTGCGTGATCCTCAACGACGCCGAGCTGCGCCAGCTCACCGGTGCCCCCAACCTCATCCGGGCGGCGCGGGAGGTCCTCGGCTGGGGTCCGAGCGCCGTCGTCGCCAAACAGGGGGAGTACGGTGCCGCTCTCATCACGGCTGACGGTTTCTTCTCCCTGCCCGCCTTCCCGCTCGCCGACGTGCGCGATCCGACCGGCGCCGGGGACACCTTCGCCGGCGGGCTCGTCGGCTACGTCGCGGCGCACCCGGAGGAGCCGGTCGACCTCGGCCTGCTCCGCCGGGCGATGGCCTACGGGACCGCGCTCGCCTCCTTCAACGTCGAGGAGTTCGGGACCGAGCGGGTCGCCCGGCTCACCGGTGCCGAGATCACCGACCGGGTGCGGGCACTCGCCACGCTCACGCAGTTCGAGGTCGACGACCTCGAACTGCGACCCTGACACCGGCCCCGCCCACCCGCCTGCCCGCCGGGCCCGCCGGCACCGCCCGCCCGCCGGCACCGCCCGCCCGCCGGCACCGCCCGCCCGCCGGCACCGCCGGCACCGCCCGCCCGCCCCGCCCGCTGTGCCTGCCACGGCGGGCCCCACGGCCGGGCCCCGCGGAGGTTGACCGCCCGTTAGCATTGCGTGTCCGCCATGCTGCTCAACCTCTGGCACCTGATCGAAAACCGGTTGCCGCTCGTCGTCCTCGCGCTCGTCCTCTGGTGGTTCATCCGCGAGGAGCCCGAGGACGCGCCCTCCGGCGAGGATGACGGCGGCCAGCGCATCGAGCCGCTGCCGGCGGTGCACCCGCGCCGCCCCCGGCCCGGTGGCCGTGGGCCCCGTCCCCGCGGGCCCCACGGGGAGCCCGTCCCGGCCTCCCCGGACCGCGTTCGCGCCGTGCGGGCCCACCCACGGACGTCTCGGCGCCAACGTGTCCGCTGAGGATCCCGGCCATCGGTGACGGCGACGGCCCCGCCGCCGTCACGGGCTGGCACACTGCCCGACCGTGTCCGTTCTCTCCGACGCGACGATCCGTGAGCTGATCGCCGCCCAGACGATCACGATCGACCCGTGGCAGGAGGCCAACCTCCAGCCGGCCTCGGTCGATCTCCGGCTCGGCGACAGCTTCCGGGTCTTCCACAACCACCGGGTCGCCTGCATCGACCTGCACAACCCGCCGGCGAATCTGACCGAGGAGGTGCTGATCGCCGAAGGGGACGCCTTCGTCATCCACCCGGGGGAGTTCGCGCTCGGGCGCACCCTCGAATACGTCGCCCTCCCCGATGACATCGTCGCCCGGATCGAGGGCAAGTCGTCCCTCGGGCGCCTTGGGCTGATCGTCCATGCGACCGCCGGCTTCTGTGACCCCGGCTTCGAGGGCACCCTCACCCTCGAGCTGAACAATCTCACGCGCGTCCCGATCCTCCTCTACCCCGGCGTCCCGATCGCCCAGCTCTCCTTCATGGCGCTCGACCGCCCCGCGCAGCGTCCCTACGGCAGCCCCGGCCTGGGCAGCCACTACCAGGGTCAGCGGGCGGCGACCGAGAGCCGCTACGGGAGCCGGCCACAGAGGTCCGATCAACTAGAGTCAGAGGCGAATCTGGACCCTGGACCGACCGCGAGAGAGGAACGCGATGGCGACTGAATCGGCAGTGACCGAGAACGGGACCGGCGCCGGCGCAGCCGAGACGCTGACGATCACCGACAACCGGACCGGCCAGACCTACGAGGTCCCGATCGAGGACGGCACGATCCGCGCGACCGAGCTGCGCAAGATCAAGGCCTCCGAGGACGACTTCGGGATCATGACCTATGACCCGGCGTACATGAACACCGCGTCCTGCCGGTCGGCGATCACCTACATCGACGGGGATCGCGGCATCCTCGAGTACCGGGGCTATCCGATCGAACAGCTCGCCGAGAAGTCGACCTACCTCGAGGTCGCCTACCTGCTCATCCACGGAGAGCTGCCCGACCAGCGCCAGTTGGAGGAGTGGACCCACCAGGTGACGATGCACACCTTCGTGCATGAGAACGTCAAGGAGTTCATGCAGGGCTTCCGCTACGACGCCCACCCGATGGGCATGCTGCTCGCCTCCGTCGGCGCCCTCTCGACCTTCTACCCCGAGGCGGCCCAGATCAAGGACACCGACAACCGGTACCTGCAGGTGATCCGGCTGATCGCCAAGATGCCGACGCTCGCGGCGTTCTCCTACCGCCACAACCAGGGCAAGCCCTACGTCTACCCGGACAACGACCTCTCCTACGCGGGCAACTTCCTCTCGATGATCTACAAGATGACCGAGCTCAAGTACCAGCCCGACCCGCGGCTCGAGCACGCCCTCGACGTCCTCTTCATCCTCCACGCCGACCACGAGCAGAACTGCTCGACGAGTGCCGTCCGCTCGGTCGGCTCCAGCCAGGTCGACCCCTACTCGGCGGTCGCCGCCGGCGTCGCCGCGCTCTATGGCCCCCTCCACGGCGGGGCCAACGAGGCGGTCCTACGGATGCTGCGTCGGATCGGCTCGACCGAGAACATCCCGGACTTCATCGCCGGGGTCAAGAGCGGCAACGAGCGGCTGATGGGCTTCGGGCACCGCGTCTACAAGAACTTCGACCCGCGAGCGAAGATCATCAAGCAGGCGGTCGAGGAGGTGTTCGAGGTGACGGGCAAGAACCCGCTCCTCCACATCGCCACCGAGCTCGAGAAGATCGCCCTCGAGGACGAGTACTTCGTCAAGCGCAAGCTGTACCCGAATGTCGACTTCTACTCGGGCCTCATCTACGAGGCGCTCGGGATGCCGGTGGAGATGTTCCCGGTCCTCTTCGCGATCGGCCGCACGGCCGGCTGGATCGCCCAGTGGCTGGAGATGATCGACGACTCCGAGCAGAAGATCGCCCGTCCCCGCCAGATCTACACCGGCGCGCGCACCGTCGACTACGTGCCCGTCTCGGCCCGCGGCTGAGCGTGGAGACCCTGATGACTCCAACCGCCGTCCCCCACCGGAGGAGCTGTGATGAGTGACCTGCCCGACGGAGTCGGGACCGCCCGGCTCGACGCCGCCGCCGCCGACCGCTTCCTGCGCCTCCGTGACGCCCTCGGCGTCACGTCCTTCGGGATCAACAAGCTCGTCCTCACCCCCCGCCAGCGCAACCGGATCCACCGCCACACGGGCCAGGAGGAGGTCTACGTCGTGCTCGCCGGTGAGCTCACCCTCGCCGTCGAGGGGGTCGAGCACCGCTTCGGCGCCGGGGAGATCGTCCGGGTCGCCCCGGCGGTCCGGCGCCAGCTGATCAACCGCGGGCCGGCCGACCTCGAGCTGCTCGTGCTCGGCTCGATGGTCGATCGCGCCCACGTCTCCCGGGACGCGGAGGCGTTCGCCGACTGGGCCGACAGCGAGCCGGGCACCCCCCAGACGGTCCCGCTGCCCGAGGACCTGCCTGCGGGCGCCTGACCGCTCCGCCGCTCCGCGCCCGCCGGCCGCGACCGCCAGCGGCCCCGCCGGCCGGTCCGGCTCACAGCACGAGGCTTGCCCCGTGCCGGGCCAGCCAGGCCCGCGGTTCGGCGTAGCCGGGCAGGTGCTCGCCCAGCAGCGCCCAGAACCGCGGGGAGTGGTCCATCACCGCGAGGTGGCAGACCTCGTGCCAGACGACGTAGTCGAGGATCTCCGGCGGGGCGAGGAGCAGCCGCCAGTTGAAGCTCATCGCGCCGCGCGCCGAACAGCTCGCCCACCGGGTCGCCTGGCCGCGGATCGTCAGCCCGTGGTAGGTGAGGCCGGCGCGGGCACAGGCGGCGTCGAGACGCCAGGCGACCTCCCGCGCGGCCTGGCGGCGGTACCAGCGTTCGATCGCGGGCTGGCGTTGCTCCTGGTCTGCCGGGACCAGGAGCACGTCGGCGCGGCGGTGGGCGCGCTGGCGCCCGGCCTCCCCGACGACCGTCAGCCACGCGCCGAGGTACGGCAGCCGCCCGCCACGGGCGGCGAGGGCGGCGGCGGTCGTGGCGACGGCGGCGCGGCGCCTGGCGATCCACGGAGCGAGCTCGCGCACCGCGGCCAGCGCCGCGGCCTCCGGGATCCGGCGGGGCAGCACGACGGTGACCGTGCCGTCCACCTCGACGGCGACCCGGACCCGACGGGCTCGATCAGAGCGGCGGATCCGGTACGCGAGCGCCTCGCCTCCCGCGGGCGCTAGGGTGCCGTCCGTGACTCCCCCGATGCCCGATCCCCCCGCCCGTCTGTCCGGTGCGCTCGTCGATCTGCGGCCGATCTCAGACTGGGACATTCCCGAGATTCTCATCGCTCATGAGGACGACCGGTCCCTCGCGGCCCGGCTCGGGCTCGCGCGCCCCCCCTCAGGCGCGGAGCTCGGCGCCGAGGTCGAGCAGGCGGCCGCCGACTGGGCGGCGGGGACGCTCAAGCTGACCCTCGTCCAGCCCGGTTCGGAGGACTGCTGTGGCCGGCTCGTCATCGATGCGATCGATTCGTCGGCCGGGCGGGCGCGCGTGACCGTCTGGGTCGCCCCGCGCCTGCGCGGTCGCGGCCTCGCCCGGGAGGCACGCGTTCTAGCCACCGACTGGCTTGGGCGCCGCTGCGGGGTGGGCGAGCTTGAGTGCGCTGAGGATCGCCCGCGTCGCGGGTGACCGGTTGAGCGTGTAGAAGTGGATTCCCGGTGCGCCGTGGGCGAGCAGCTCGGCGCACTGCAGTGTCGCGTAGGCGACGCCGAGCTCGGCGACCGACTCCGGGTCGTCGGCGCGCTGCTCGAGTTGCTCGAGGAGGCCGGAGGGAATCGACGCCCCGCACAACCCGGTGATCCGCTTGATCTGCGCGACGTTGGTGATCGGCATGATTCCCGGGAGGATCGGGACCTCGATCCCGGCGAACCGGGCGGCGTCCACGAAGCGGAAATAGGCGCCGTTGTCAAAGAACAGCTGCGTGATCAGCACCCCGGCGCCGCGGTCGACCTTTGCCTTGAGGTGCTGGAGATCGGTGAGCGGGTCGGTCGCCTCCGGGTGCACCTCCGGGTAGGCGGCGGCGGCGACGCCCAGGGCGGGGAACTCCCGCCGGGCGAGATCGATCAGCTCGGCGGCGTGGCGGAGCCCCTCGGGGTGGGGCTGCCAGCTCGTTGCCCCCTGGGGCGGATCTCCGCGGAGGGCGAGCACGTTCTCGATGCCTGCCTCCGCAAGGTCCTCGAGCGTCCGGCGCAGGTCGCCTATCGAGGCTCCGACGCAGGTGAGGTGGGCCATCGCCTCGATCCCGAGATCGGCCTTGAGCCACTTGGTGATCTCGAGCGTGCGGGCGCGTGTGCTGCCTCCCGCTCCGTAGGTGACCGAGGCGAACGCCGGCTCGAGCTCACGCAGCTGGGCGAGGGTGGCCCGCAGGTTCGCCTCCCCCTCATCGGTCTTGGGCGGGGAGAACTCGAAACTGAACACCGGCCCGTCACGACCGGTGATGATCTCATCGATGAGCACGGCGTGAGACTAACAACCTTGACACGATTATGTCAAGGTTACGTTCAGGCCTGGCGCCACCGTTCGGCGTCCTCGGGCCCGTCCCGCTCCCGCCGCACCGCCCCGGCCCGCTCGAGGTGGGTGAGGTAGGAGAGCGTCTCGGGGAGACGCCAGCTCGCGGTGATCGGGGTGAGCGGCTCGCCGAAGATGCCCGGGACGAGCTCGAGGGCGGTGAGCGGCATGTCGGCGAGGCCGGCGAGCGTCGCGCGCAGGCGCTCCTGCACGAGGTCCCGGTTGGCGCGGATGTGAGCGTCCACGTCACTGAAGGGGCGCCCATGCCCGGACACGCAGAGGCGCGCATCGAGGGCTTCGACGGTGTCGAGTCCGCCGAGGAACTCGGCGATCGGATCAGGGGTCCAGCCGTAGTCGAAGTACAGCGAGACACGACCGAGCAGGTGGTCGCCGGAGATGAGCACGCGCGACTCGGGGGCGAACAGGCAGACGTGGGATGGCGCATGACCCGGGGTGTCGTAGACGACGAGCGGACCGAGATCGCTCTCCAGCGTCACCCCACCGGTGAGCGGGTGGTCGGCGGCGACGAACGCGGCGATCCCCGAGGGGAGGTCGCGGTAGTGCTCGAGGAAGCTGCGCAGCGGCCGGTCGGGCACCCCGCTCTGGCGGCCGATCTCGTACCGCCGCGCGAGCGCGCCGTCCGGATCGCCGTACCCCGCGCGGGCGTGATCGATGTCGGGGTGCATCCACAGGGGGGCGCCGGTGCGCGCCACAACCGTCGCCGCCTGGCCGTAGTGGTCGGCGTGGGCGTGGGTGATGACGAGGTGGGTGACCTGGTCGAGGGTGAGCCCGACCTGGGTGAGGGCGTACTCGAGCTGATCGAGCGAGCCGTCCTGGTGCATGCCACAGTCGACGAGGATGAGACCGTCCCCGGCCCGGACCGCCCACGCGTTGCAGTGGGGAACTCCCGGCCAGGGGAGCGGGAGGCGAAGCCGGAACAGCCCGGGGAGGATCCGTTCGCCGCGCCCAAGTTCCGGTCTGCTCATGGGCCCAGACGATATGGGAAACTCGGACGTCGAATGGCCTCCAGCTCAGAGACAGCCCGACTGTGCGTTCGCGCCCTCGGGCGCCGCGACCTCGACGGTGCGCTCGTCCACTGGCGGGCCGGCGCGACCGTCCAGCTCCCCGGCCAAGGGCCCATCACCGCGCCTGGGGGTCTGCGACAGGTCCTCGAGACGCTCCTCGGCGCGGTTCCCGACCTGCGCGTCGAGGAGCTCGAGACGACGACATACCGCGAGCGCTGCGTCATCCACTGGCGGGCGCGGGGGACCTTCGCCGGGTCCGGTGGGCTCGCCGGGTTTCCCGCCAACGGTCGCACCCTCGACGTCGAGGGTGCCGCCCTCCTCACCGTCCACGACGGGCAGATCGACTCCGCACGCGTCTTCTACGACCGCGCCGGCGTATGCGCCGTCCTCGGCCTCGGGGACGGCCGCCATGGCCGCCGCCGCCGGGCCGCCACGGCCCGGATCGGGGCTCGGTTCGTCCGCCCCCTCCGCGGTGGGGAGGCGAGGGTGATCGCACCCGGTGTGTGGATGGTGAGCGCCCACGCGCCGGCGTCGATGAACGTCTACCTGATCGCCGAGCCCGACGGTGGAGTCACCGTGTTCGACGCCGGAGTGGCGAGCATGGGGCCGGCGATCGCCGCCGCCGCCGCCCGGCTCGGCGGGCTGTCCCGGGTCATCCTCGGCCACGCCGACTGCGATCACCGCGGCGGCGCGGCCGGGCTCGCGGCGCCGATCTTCTGCCACCCGCTCGAGCGCGCGGCCGCCGAGTCCGCCGCCCACCAGCGTGACTACTGGGACCTCGGTCGCCTCGGGCCGCTCGCCCGCGCGCAGTTCCCTCTGCTCTTCCGCCTCTGGGACGGCGGGCCCTTGTCAGTCGCCGGCACCGTCGCGGCCGGTGATCGGGTCGGCGGTTTCGAGGTTCTCGATCTGCCCGGGCACGCACCGGGACTGATCGGCCTGTTCCGGGAGGAGGACGGTCTGGCGATCTGTTCCGATGTCCTCTACACCCTCGACGTCGAGACCGGCCGGTCGGGGCCGCCGCGACTGCCCCATCCCGCCTTCGACCAGGACGTCGAGCAGGCCCGGAGGTCGCTGCTTGCCCTCGCCGACCGCGAGCCGCGCGTCGTCTGGGTCGGCCACTCCCACCCGGTCTCGGGGATGGATGTCCCCGGGCAACTGCGAGCCGCGGCGGAGGCGTGATGGCGACTCCGTCGCCACGCCACGCCACGGCGGCGGTGCGCTGATGGGCCGCCGTGCGCGTCGCCGAGAGGCGGGCGGCGACGCCGGGGCGCCGGCCTTCGTCGCCCCGACCGCGACCTTCACCGACCCGGACGGCAACACTCTCGAGCTGCGCGGTTCGCTCACGCTCAAGGCTCGCCAGGAGTACGCCGGTGTCCTTCACGGCGGGAACGACCGGGAGGACGCCTGGCAGCGGGCGGCCGAACTGCTCTTTGAGCGGCTCGCCGTCGCCTGGACGATCGACGGCGTCACCGCCGCCTCCCAGCGTGAGCTGCTCGGCCGCTACCGCGCGGCGACTCCCGGGGAGCGCCGCTTTGTCCGCGACTGCCTCCGTGCCCACGCCGCCGAATGGTTCCCCGAGCTCGACGCCCCATAGGCAATCCATCCACGTCCAGCCACCCAAAGCCGGCGCAACTCGATAGCCAGGAGAAGACGATGACGCTCGACCCCGACGCCTTTGCCGCGCTGATCTGCGACTGGTGCCTGGAGGTGCAGCCGGGCCAGACGGTGGTGATCGACACGACGACGGCCGCCGAGCCCGCGCTCAGCGCCCTCTCCGGCGCGTTGCTTGACCGCGACGCCTGGCCGGAGTTCAAGCTCACCCTCCCCGGTCAGGAACGGCTCTTCTTCGACCGCGCCCGCGACCGCCACCTCGACACGGAGCCGCCGGCGCGCCGGGCCGTCTTTGACTCGATGGACGCCTGGTGCCACCTCGTCGCGCCGACCGTGCGCGAGCCTCTCGCCGGGGTCGAGCCGGGCCGCCTCTCCCGCTTCCTGACCGCGATGCGCCCCCTCACCGAGCAACGCCTGTCCAAGCGCTGGGCGATCTCGATCTGGCCGACGCCCGCCCTTGCCGAGGAGGCGGAGATGGGCCTGGAGGCCTACACCGCCTTCCTCACGGGCGCTCTGTTCCTCGATCGGCCCGATCCGATCGCGGCCTGGCGGGAGCTGTCGGCCCGCCAGCAGGTCCTCGTCGAGCGGCTCACCCCGGCCCGTGAGGTGCGCATCCAGTCGGCCGGCACCGATCTCACCCTCACCGTCACCGGCCGGCGCTGGCAGAACTCCGACGGGCGCCGGAACATGCCCTCCGGCGAGGTCTTCACCAGCCCGCTCGAGGGGAGTGCGAACGGCCAGATCACCTTCGACGTCCCCTCCAACCTCGGGGCCCGGGTGAGCGAGGTGGTCCTCACCTTCGTCGACGGCGTCGTCACCTCGGCCGCAGCCGCGGAGGGCGACGATCTCCTCCAGGCCCAACTGGCGACCGACGCGGGTGCCCGCCGCCTCGGCGAGATCGGGATCGGGACCAACCCCGGTATCGACCGGGCGACCGGCTCGACGCTGCTCGACGAGAAGATCGGCGGCAGCATCCATCTCGCCCTCGGCAACAGCTACCCGGAGTGTGGCGGGGTCAACGAGTCCGCGATCCACTGGGACCTCGTCTGCGACCTCCGCGGCGGCGGCGAGATCACCGTGGACGGTGAGACCCTCAGCCGGGACGGCGTCTTTCTCTGAGTCGCCGTCCGGGTGGTGTGGGGTACCGGATCGTGAAATGAGCGTCGTCGCCGGCCGGCGTTTCACCATTCGGGTCGCTGGACGCACCTGATCGTGCTCGCACCTCGCCGCGGGGATGAAAAGGCACGATTCGGGTCGCGCAGATGCCCTCGGACATGGGTGGCGACGCGCTTGGGCGGCCCACCCTCGCCGCCGAACGGGAACTCCCTCATCCTGCTGAGGCTCAAGGATGAGCGCCGCCACGCCTGCGGATGAGGGGGCCGGCACCGACCGGTCCGCCGCCCCGCCCCCGACCACCCCCAGCGCGAGCCGACCCGCCACCGGACCCCCGCCGGGCGGCGTCCACCGCCGTCGGGGCGGTGGACACGCCCGCCTCACTCGGACGGGCGCCGCCGCTGGGGCGCTCGCCGTCGCCGACGCCCGGTCCGCGACCGCCGGCGGCCGCCGGATCGCCCGCACGGCCGCGGAGACGAACACCGCAAGGCTGCGGGTGCTCGAGCTCTGGACCGGCCGGATCCTCTCTGAGCCGACCCGCGGGCGGGCCGGCTCAGAGAGGAGATCCGCCGATTCGATGCGCCGTGGGAGGGGGAGACGATAAGTTGGGGTGACCATGGAGCGGACCCACCCCTAGATGCGCCGCACGAAGATCGTCGCGACGATCGGCCCCGCATCCCGTGAGCCGGACGTGCTCGCCCGGCTCGTGGAGGCGGGACTCGACGTCGCCCGGCTCAACTTCTCCCACGGCGATCGCGACACCCACTCAGAGAACGTCGACCGGATCCGGGAGGCCTCCTCACGGGCCGGCCGCCCCGTTGCGATCCTCCAGGACCTGCCCGGACCGAAGCTGCGAATCGGGGCCCTCAGCGGCGGCATCGCCGAGCTCAAGGGCGGCCAGGCGCTCACCCTCTGCTGTGGCTCCTCCGAAGAGGGCAACGAGCAGCGGATGTCGGTCAGCTGGGCCGGCCTCGCCGACGCCGTCGACCCCCAGGACGTGGTCTACCTCGCCGATGGGGCGATCCGGCTGCGCGTCGAGGCCGTCCGCGCGGGCGCGGGTGAGGTCGACACGATCGTCGAGATCCCCGGCAGCGTCGCCTCCCGCCAGGGTCTCAACATCCCCGGCTCCACCCGCGGGCTGCGCGCCGTCCCCGAGGAGGACCTCGAGATGCTCGCCTTCGGCGAGTCGATCGGCGTCGACCTCGTCGCCCTCTCCTTCGTTCGCAGCGCCGAGGACGTCACCTCGGTGCGCAAGCACACCCGCCTGCCGCTGATCGCCAAGATCGAGAAGCCCCAGGCGGTCGAGGCGGCCGAGGACATCATCCGCGCCGCCGACTGCGTGATGGTCGCCCGCGGCGACCTCGGGATCGAACTGCCGATCGAGGACGTGCCGAGCGCCCAGAAGCGGCTCTTGCGCCTGGCCGGGCAGCTCGCCCGACCGTCGATCACCGCCACTCAGATGCTCGACTCGATGGTCCGCGCCTCCCGCCCGACCCGGGCGGAGGCGACCGACGTGGCCAACGCGATCTACGACGGCACGGACGCGGTGATGCTCTCCCAGGAGACCGCCGTCGGCCAGTACGCGGTGGAGGCGGTCGAGATGATGGCCGCGATCGCCGAGCGGACCGAGCGGGAGCTCCCCTACATCGACTGGATCGAGGGGCGCGTACGCCGTGACGCGCGCGACCCCGCCTACACGCTCGCCTACAGCGCCTGCCAGGCCGCCCGCGAGCTGCACCTCGACGCGATCGTCACCCCGACCCTCAGCGGCCGCAGCGCCCGGCTCGTTTCCGCCCACCGCCCGAACGTGCCGATCTTCGCCCTCTCCCCCGGCCGCGAGACGGTCCGCCGCTGCGGCCTGATGTGGGGAGTGGAGGCCGCGAGCATGCGCCGCCACGAGGTCACCGAGAGCCTGATCGCCGACGCCTGCCGCCGCGTCGTCGAGCTCGGCTGGGTCAAGCCGGGCGCACGCATCGCGATCACCGCCGGTCTCCCGAGCGGCCGGCCGGGGACCACGTCACTGCTGCAGATCCAGCGCGTCTGAGGGTCTGAGGGGTTCGGGCCCGCGGGCGGTCCTCCGGGCCGGTGGTCCCGGTCGACCACCGGCCCGCCCTCAGCGACCGTAGAAGGCCGCTTCGAGAGCGCCGAGCTCGGTTGCGGGCGGGTCCGAGTAGAACCACTCGCGGGCGATCCGGTGAAAGTTGCCGCGGGCGCGGAGCTGGGAGAGGACGGCCAGGCACATCACCTCCATCCGTGCGGCGAAGATGTGGTCCGGCGGCGCGTTCTCGTGGCGCATCTGGCTGAAGTACTCCGAGCGGGGGTCACTGACGTCGATCACGACCCGAGTCGTCAGCTCGCGGGTGATCTCGATCTCGCCGGCGTCGACGGTGTACCAGTGGGAGGCGTCCCGGAGCTGGGCGAGAACCCGCTCGGGGTCAAAGCGCGACGGGTCGCTGAAGATCCCGACCTCGGTCCCGAGGGCGAGGACGCGCTCGGCGTCCCCCTCGATGATCGCCCGGTGCACGGCGATCTCCGCCTCGACGGCGGCGGCGGGCATCGACTTGAACAGCCCGAAGTCGAAGAAGGCCATCCGGCCGTCGTCCAAGAGCAGCGAGTTGCCCGGGTGGGGATCCCCCGAGAACTGGTGGTGGCGGAAGAGGCAGCCGAAGTAGAAGCGGAAGATCATCTCGCCGATCCGGTTCCGCTCGGCCTGGGACCGCTCCTTCAGCGCCTCAAAGCCGGTCCCCTCGACGAACTCGCTGACGAGCACGCGCTCCCGGCAGAGGTCGCCGATCACATCGGGGATCACGAAGAACGGGTGGCCGCGATGGAGCCGGGCGAGGGTCCGCTGGTTGGTCGCCTCCAGCTCGTAGTCGAGCTCCTCGAAGATCCGCTCCTGGATCTCCCGGCCCATCGCCTGGGCGTCCATCCCCGGCGCGATCCGCTTGGCGAGCCGAAGGATCATCCCGAGGTTCTTCATGTCCGCGCGGACGGCGGCCGCGACGCCGGGGTACTGGACCTTGACGGCGACCCGTCGGCCGTCGGCGGCGAGCGTCGCCTCATACACCTGACCGATCGAGGCGGCGGCGATCGGCTCGGGGTTGAAGTCGGCAAAGACACGGGAGATCGGCTCGCCGAGGTCGGATTCGATCACCTTCGCCATCGCGGCGAAGGAGACCTTCGGCGCCGAATCACGCAGCTCGGCAAGCTTGGCCTGGAACTCGGCCTGGTATTCGGGCGGGACGATCCCGGCGTCGAGGACCGAGAGGACCTGGCCGACCTTCATCGCCGCGCCCTTCATCGTCCCGAGGGCGGCGACGATCTGCTCGGCCGCCTGGATGTTGCGCCGCTCGGCGGCGGCCCGGCGTCCCTCGTCGTCACGGGCGAGGTTCGCCGTCTTGGTCCCGGCGCTGCGCACCGCCTGGCCCGCGGCGAGGCGCCCGAGCCGGGCGGTGCGGATCAAGCGCGAGGTCGGGATCTTGTCGGCGTCGCTCACGCCGACCCCGGGGTGGGCGGCGCCGGGACGGTCTGGCCGGCGGCCGCGAGCCAGGAGCCGGGGATGATGTCGTCGCTGCCGTCGGCCCAGCGGATCCACAGCTTCTCACCCCCGTCGTAGTCACGGGCGGCGCAGACGACGGTCGCCGGACCCGGTTCGGGCAGCGGGCCCGCGACGGTGCAGGGACGCTCTCCCTCCGGATCCAGGCCGCGCCAGACCCGGACGAACGGGTTGTGCTCCCGTTCGTCGGCGACGGTCGTCGGTCCGCTGTGGCCGGGGTGGATCACCGTCTCGGGCGGGAGGGTGAGCAGGACGTCCATCACCGAGTGCCGGAGGTCGCCGAAGCTGGTCGCCCCGGGGGCGTTGACGCCGCCGACCGACCCGGCGAACAGGGTGTCTCCCGTGAACACATCGCGGTCACCGACGAGGAAGGCGAGCATCCCGCCGGTGTGGCCGGGGGTGGCCAGCGCCGTGACCTCGAGGCCGGCGAAGGTGTGGACGGTGCCCGGTTCGATCGCCTCGGTCGGGGAGTCGATGCTGTAGCGCTCGGTCGGATGGGCGAGCGCGACCGCGCCCGGGCAGCGTGTGAGGACGGCATCGAGCTCGTCGACGTGGTCGTGATGGTGGTGGGTGATCAGCACGTGGCTGAGCCGCCGCCCGGTCCGCTCGAGGATGTCGAGGAGCGGCGCGACCGGCCCGCCGGCGTCGATCAGGAGGGCCTCCTCCCCGCCCTCGGCGTACACGAGGTAGGTGTTGGAGAGCCAGCGGGTCGACTGCGAGGCGGCGATGACCACAGGGGAGAAGGCTAGTGGGCCGGGTCCGGCGACCCCCGGCCGGGGCCGGGGCGGTAGTCTGAGGCGGAGCGCAGATGGCCGACCCGACGTCCAAGATCCCCTATCTGCTCGAGCGGCTCGCTCAGGGCGTCGCCGCCCATGACCGCGAGAACCCCGGACATCACACCTGGGGGATCGGGATGACCCACTTCGACATCGAGCGGCTCGACCTCGAGGAGGGGGAGGAGATCCTGCCCGGCATCGTTCTGCAGGCCGACAGCGGGGTCACCGGCGCCTTCCGGGTGCTCTGTGACGGCAACCATGGCGCCGGGCTCGAGGAGGAGGAGTCCGAGTCCGTCGACGCGGTCGCCGACAGCGACGAGGAGTTCGCCGGGGAGGACGAGCGGGAGCTCGCTCCGGTGCGACCCGCGGGTCCGGGCTGGCCCTCTCGTGAACATGAAGGTGAGGCCCCGCCGCCGATCCGGCCGCCGTTCTGAACCTGCACGGGCTGGGGTGAGGACCGCGAGCCCGCAGAGGAGCGCGAGGCCGGTCAGGGTTCCGAGGGCGAGCACGGTCTGGCCCGAGATCGCGATCGCGGTCGGGACGAGAAAGCCGACGTAGGCGAGGGCGTAGAAGATCCCGGTGCTGCGCGCGAGATCGTCGGGCGGGCTGATCCGCGCCAGCTCCGGGAGTCCGGTGGCGATCGCCAGGCCGAGGGCGCTCCCGAGCACGACCGCGCAGACGCCGCCGAGCCACCACAGGCCGGCGGCGGCCGTCACCGTCGCGAGGCCCATCCCGAGGGCCACCATCCCCAGCGCGGCGGTGAGGCCGCGGGGTCGGTGCGGGTGGTCGAACCGGTGCGCGAGCGGCTGGATGACAAAGCCGGCGGCCATCGTGACGACGGTGAGGCCGGTGGCGTACAGCAGCGCCGACTGCCCGATCCGGGGCGCGAGGGTCTCCGGGATCGTCGCGTAGGCGACGCCGCCGGCCGCGAAGACCCACGGTGCGAGCGGGAGGATCCGGCGACGGAAGCCGGTCGTCGCCAGGACGGCCGGCCAGCCGGTCGGGGCCGGTCCGGGGGTGACGGGGGCAGCGGGGGAGGGGGACCCCGGCCGGGGCGACCTGAGGACGAGCGCGAGCAGCACCGGGGCGGTGAGGGCGGCGTGGACCCAGTAGGGCAGGGACTCCGGCAGCGGTCCGAACTGGGCGAGCAGTCCGGCGACGCCCGCTCCAAGGCCGAGCCCGGCGGTGAGCGCGAGGGAGCCGCGCCGGGCCCCGGTCGCCCCCGAGGCGCCGCCCGCGCGGCTGAGTTCGAGCACCCATGTGCTGCCGACGGCCATCGCAAGGCCGATCCCGACCCCGCACAGCACCCGCCCGAGCGCAAGCAGGGGCAGGGTGCCGGCGGAGAGGGCGAGGCTGCCGAGCAGCGAGCTCGTGACGGCGACGAGGATCAGCGGCCGGCGGCCGTGGCGGTCCGAGCGGCCGCCGCCGAGCAGGAGCGCGGGGATGAGGCCCATCACGTAGGCCCCGAGCAGCGCGTCGACGACCACCTCGGAGAAGTGGTTGCGCTCGCGGTAGAGGACGAGCAACGGGGTGAACTGGTTGCCGCCCCATCCGCAGCAGAACATCGCCGCGGCAGCGAGTGTCCAGTCAGAGCGTCGGTGTGAGTGCCGCACGGGAAGCGCCCACTCAGAGCGTCGGGGCGAGCGCCACATGAGTGTCACGCAGGTGACCCCAGAGGACGGAGCTGAAGCCCGCTCCGTCCCCGTCGACGGCCCGGCGGAGGAGATCGCGATGCTCGGGGAGGAAGTGGACAAGGCGGGACTCATTGACCTGAATGGCGAGGGCGGTCATCCGGCGCTGGCGGTCGGCGAGGGTCGCATAGAACCCGGTGGCGATCGCGTTCTCGGCGGCGCGCACGAGGTCGCCATGGAAGCGCTCGTCGGCGGCGATGAAGCCCGAGATGTCCCCGGCCTCGAGCGCCCGTGCCTGGTCGGCGATCGCCGCGGCGGCGGGGTCGAGGCGCCGCTCGCGGGCGGCCGGAGCGAGCCGGCTCAGCCGGGTGACCGCCCCGAGCTCGAGCGCATGGCGCACCTCGAGCAGGTCGACCGCCTCAGTCGGGGTGAGCGGCGTCACGACCGCTCCGCGCCGGGGCATCAGGGTCAGCAGGCCCTCGGCGGCGAGCCGGACGAACGCCTCCCGGGCCGGGGTACGGCTCACCTGCAGGGAACGGGCGACCTCCGCCTCGCTCAGCAGGGCGCCGCCCGGGGTCGCGCCCGAGATGATCGCCTCCTTCGTCGTCGCGTAGACACGGTCGGCGGCGGAGGCCGAGGTTGGGGGCGAGCTGAGCACACGGCAAGCATACCAAGTTGCATGCAAGTTCGCATGCCACCTGCGCTGCTCGATCGGTCCCGGCGGATGCCGGCGGGCTCGAGCCGCTCTCGGGGTGGCGGCGGTAGGGTTCTCAGCCGGTGACCGAGACCCGTGGACACGACGATGCCGGTGATGGCGAGATGGTCGGGCGCTGGGTGCTCGCTCGCGGTCCGTGGCCGCCGGGGGCGGTGCGTGTCGGCTGGCGCAGCGACCCCTTCCGTCCCGATGCGGCGGCTACGGAGGAGGCGGACCGCCTCCTCCGTGCCCTTGCGGACAGGGGCTCGCCCTCCCACGACGGGCTCGCGGCTCGGCTCGTCTCCTACGACGCGAGCCCGACGGCGCTCGCCCTCGAACTCCAGCCTGTCCGCTGGGCGCTGCGGCTGATCGACGGCGGCGCGGTGTCGAGCATCTCGGCGCTCTGTGTCGTGCGGTCAGCCGATGGGCGCTGGCTCGCCGGACGGCGGGCGGCGTGGGTCGCCTCCTGGGCTGGGCGCTGGGCGCTCGGGGCCGGTGGGGCGGTCGAGGTCGACGAGGACCCGACCGACACGCTCTCCCGGGAGCTGGCCGAGGAGTGGTCGGTCCGCGCCGAGCGCCTCAGCGTCGAGGCGCTGGTCAAGGCGGCCAACGGCAACGTCCTGTTCATCGGCCAGGCCTGGCTCGCGCCCGGCGCCGAGGTGACCCCCGACCACGAGCACGACGCCCACGCCTGGTGGCCCGCCGACGTCGACGCCTGGCCGGCGGAAGCCGACCCGCCCCTGTGTGAACTCGGCCGGATGCTCAGCCCTGGAGCGGCGTGATGGCGAGCGCGGACCTCAAGAGCCTCGAGGGTCTCCGTGCCGGGTCGGCCCCGCCCGCCCTGTTCGCCCGGACGATCACGCTCGGCCGGCTCGAGGCGATCTCCTTCCTCCACTCCTGCATCTATCTCGGGCTGCTCGTCTGCGCCTTCATCCTCGCCAACCCTCAGCCGGTCACGACGGTCCTCGGCTTCGGTCACGGACTGCTCTGGATCGCCATGTCGCTCGTCTGCATCGGCGCCGCTCGTTACCGGATCATTCCGTGGTGGCTGGCCGTCTGTGTTGCCGTGCTCGGCGGGATCGGGCCGTTCTTCGGGACCGGCGGCTTCGTCATCGAGAGTCGCCGGCGGGCGGCGGCCACCGCTGGATCCCTCAACCAATCCTCACCGGAGTCAGACCATGCAGATCGCTAGGATGGGAACTCAGATCAATGGCCGTTGAGACAGGCATCTTCGAGCTCACCATGCCCGCGATGGGCGATTCGGTCACCGAGGGAACCGTGCTGGAGTGGCACAAGCAGGAGGGCGACTCCGTCAGCGCGGATGAGACGGTCGTCGAGATTTCCACGGACAAGGTCGACGCGGAGGTCCCCGCGCCGATCAGCGGCACGATCGTCAAGATCCACGCGCCGGAGGGGGAAACCGTCGCGATCGGCGCGCTCCTGTGTGAGATCGCGCCCGCCAACGGGGCGGCGTCCACGGGCGACGCCGACGGCGCCGCGGCCTCCGCGAACGGCGCAGGCGCCCCGGCGAACGGCGCGGCTCCGGCCGGCGGTTCCACCCCGGTGGAGTCCGGCGCTCCGGTCGAGGTGATCGACATCGTCACTCCCGGTGGAGGCGAGTCGGTGACCGAGGGGACGATCCTGCAGTGGTCGGTGGCGGTCGGCGCGAGCGTCCGCGAGGGCGACACGATCGTCGAGATCTCCACCGACAAGGTCGACATGGAGCTGCCGGCCCCGGCGAGCGGGACGATCACCGAGCTGCTCGCCGATGAGGGTGCGACCGTCAACGTCGGCCAGGTGATCGCGCGGATGAGCGTTGGCGCTGCCGTCGGCGCGGTCGAGCCCTCCGACGCCGCGACGCCCTCGGCGGGCGCCCGCATCGGTGAGGCCGCCCCGGCCCCGGCAGCGATCCCCGCCGGCGTCTCCCCCGTCGCCGCCCGCGTCGCCGCCGCGACCGGCGTCGACCTCGGCCGCGTCTCCGGCAGCGCCCGTGGGGGCCGGATCACCAAGGCCGACGTCCTCGCCGAGGCAGCCAAGCCCGCGACGGTCATCCCTGATAACGCGACCCGGATCAAGGGCGGCGGGGCCGCTCTCGCCCGGTACATGGACGAGTCGCGCAGCATCCCCACCGCGACGAGCTTCCGCACGTTCACCGTCACGACCCTCGACGCCCGCCGCCGGCAGCTCAAGGACGCCGGGCAGCGCGTCTCCTTCACCCATCTGATCGCCTTCGCGATCGCGGTCGCGGCGACCGACCAGATGCCGGTGATGGCCCACCACTTCCTCTCCGCCGACGGCGTCCCCTACCGGGTTGACGACGGTCAGGTCAACCTCGGCCTCGCCGTCGACGTCGAGAAGAAGGACGGCAGCCGGACCCTGATGGTGCCGGTGATCCCCAACGCCGGGATCAAGAACTTCAAGGAGTTCCTCGACGCCTACAACCTGCTCGTCGACAAGGCGCGGACGAACACCCTGACCGCCGACGATCTCCAGGGCGCGAACATCAGCCTCACCAATCCGGGTGGGATCGGGACCGTCGCCTCCGTCCCCCGGCTGATGGTCGGCCAGGGGACGATCGTCGCGACCGGCTCGATCGACTATCCGGTCGGTCTCGGGGCGATCGGCGCCCAGATCGGCGCCGAGAAGGTCATGTCGATGACCTCCACCTACGACCACCGGATCATCCAGGGCGCCGAGTCCGGCCGGTTCCTCAAGGTGATCGAGGAGTACTTACAGGGCGAGCACGGATTCTATGAAGCGGTCTTCCAGGCCCTCGGCGTGCCCCTGCCCGCGCTCCCCGTTCGCGCCGCCGGAGCCTCCGTTCCGGCGGTCTCCGCCCCCGCGCCGGCGGGGGCGAGCCCGTCAGCCGCCCCCGCCGCCGCCCCCGCCGAGGAGCTGCTCCAGGCGGTGCAGGCCTCCACGAGCCTGCTCAAGGCCTACCGGACCCACGGCCACCTCGCCGCCCGGCTCGATCCGCTCGGGCGCGAGCCCGAGGGCGACCCGGGCCTGGACCCCACCTCCCTCGGTCTCACCCCCGAGCTGATGCGCCAGATTCCCGCGCGGGTGCTGCGCACCTACGTGCAGGGCGACACCCTCGCGGACGCGCTCCCATATCTGCGCGAGACCTACTGCGGCTCGATCGCCTACGAGATCGAGCACATCGCCTCGGCCCGGCAGCGGTTGTGGCTGCGCGAGGCGATCGAGACGAGCCGCTTCCGCACCGCGCTCACCGCCGAGGAGCAGAAGGCGCTCCTGCGCCGCCTCACCGAGGTCGACGCGATGGAACGGTTCATGCACAAGTCCTACCTCGGGCAGAAGCAGTTCTCGATCGAGGGTCTCGACATGACCGTGCCGATGATCGACTCGATCATCCAGCTCGCCGCCGCCAACGGCGCCCGTGAGGTCGTGCTCGGGATGGCCCACCGCGGCCGGCTCAACGTGCTCGCCCACAACCTCGGGCGGCCCTACGGATCGATCTTCGCCGAGTTCGAGGGCCAGAACACGCTCGAGGCGATCACGACGATCCCGGAGGGTGGGACCGGTGACGTCAAGTACCACCACGGCGCCGAGGGCCACTACCAGCTGCCGGGGGGTGAGTCGATCCTCGTCCGGCTCGAGTCCAACCCCTCCCACCTCGAGTTCGTCGGACCGGTCGCCAGCGGCGCGACACGGGCGGCGCAGACGACCCGCCAGGGACCCCACGCCCAGCAGGACACGGCCGCGGCGGTCCCCGTCATCCTGCACGGGGATGCGGCCTTCCCCGGCCAGGGGGTGAACGCGGAGACGTTCAACCTGCAGGCGCTCGACGGGTACACGGTCGGCGGGACGATCCACATCATCCAGAACAACCAGATCGGGTTCACCACCGATCCCGACGACAGCCGGTCGACGCCGTACGCCTCCGACATGGCCAAGGGCTTTGACGTGCCGATCATCCACGTCAACGCCGACGACGTCGACGCGTGTGTCAGCACGGTCCGGCTCGCCTTCGCCTTCCGCCAGGAGTTCGGACACGACGTCGTCATCGACCTGATCGGCTACCGCCGCTTCGGCCACAATGAGGCGGACGAGCCGGCCTACACCCAGCCGGAGATGTACAACGTCGTCAAGCGGCACCCGCCGGTCCGCGAGATCTACGCGCGGGCGCTGATCGAGGCGGGCGTCGTGACCGAGTCCGATTCGACCGAGATGACCGACGCCGTGTGGACAGTGCTCAGCGAGCAGCACGCCGCGCTGAAGGAGCGGCTCGCGCACGCCACCCCCGTCGAGCAGGGCACCGGCGAGTACCAGCTCGACCGCACCCCATCTCCCGAGGTCAACACCGCAGTGCCGGCCGAGCGGCTGCTCGCCCTCAATGAGGACCTGCTCGCCACCCCGGAGGGATTCACCGTCCACCCCAAGCTCGTGCGCCAGCTCGAGCAGCGGCGTGTCGCGATGGGGGAGGAGGGCGGCATGATGTGGGCCCACGCGGAGGCGCTCGCCTTTGCGAGCCTGCTCACCGAGGGGATTCCGATCCGGCTCACGGGCCAGGACACCGAGCGGGGTACCTTCTCCCAGCGCCACCTCGTCCTCCACGACCCGAAGACCGGTCAGGAGCACTGCGCGATGCAGCACCTGCCCGGGGCGAACGCGCCGATGGAGCTGCACAACTCCCCGCTGTCGGAGATGGCCTGCCTCGGCTTCGAGTACGGCTACTCCCAGGAGGCGCCCGAGACGCTCGTGCTGTGGGAGGCCCAGTTCGGCGATTTCGCCAACGGCGCCCAGGTGATGATCGACCAGTTCATCGCCCCCGGCCTGGCCAAGTGGGGCCAGACCTCGCGGCTGACGATGCTGCTTCCCCACGGCTACGAGGGCGCCGGTCCCGAGCACTCCTCCGCCCGCCTCGAGCGCTTCCTCCAGCTCGCCGCCGAGGGCAACCTCCGGGTCGCGAACTGCACGACGCCGGCCCAGTACTTCCACCTCCTCCGCCGCCAGGCGCGGATCGCCAAACAGCGGCCGCTCATCATCATGACCCCGAAGTACCTGCTCCGGCTCGCCGCCGCGACCTCACGGATCGATGAGCTCGCCGAGGGCCGCTTCAGTCCGGTACTCGCCGAGCCGGGGATCGCCGATCCGGCGAAGGTGACCCGGCTGCTGCTCTGCTCGGGCAAGGTCTACTACGACATCGTCGGACACGCCGCCCGGGAGGCGGCGACGGGCGTCGCGGTCGGCCGGGTTGAGCTGCTCTACCCGTTCCCCCAGCAGGAGATCCTCGCTCTGATCGAGCAGTACCCGAACCTCACCGAGGTCGTGTGGGTCCAGGAGGAACCGCGCAATAAGGGGGCTCGCGCCTACATGGCCCCGCGCCTGCAGCAGATCCTCCCCGAACATCTCCGCTACGGCTACGTCGGGCGGCCCGAACGGGCGGCCTCCGGTGAGGGGTACCCGGCCGCCCACCACAAGGAGCAGGGCCGGATCATCACGACCGCGCTGGACCTCGAGCGGCCCGTCAGCCAGTTCCCGCGCCGCTCCCCCGGCGAGCGCTGACCGGCCTGCGTCGATCGGCCCGTCCCGGACCGGCTTTCGCGTCACCGGCCCGAGCGCACGGTCGTGTTCACCGTGGGTTCACCCGCGGACCCGGGTTCGAATCTAGACTGACTCCATGCCGAGTTCACGGAGAGAGTTCCTCACCGCCGGTGGTCTTGCCGCCGCCTCCCTCGCCGGCCTGAGCGCCGATCCCGCCCTCGCCCGCTCCCGCCGCCGCGCCCGGCTGTGGGCCACCCCGGAACTCACCGACCCCCGCACCGACCAGCTCGAGGCGCTGCGGGTCCTTGGCCGGACGACCCTGCGCCAACCCGACTCGCGCCCGTACATGGCCCTGCCCGAGGGGGTCGACACGATGCCGGAGATCGAGCACGTCGTCCTCGTGATGATGGAGAACCACTCCTACGACAACTTTCTCGGGATGCTCGGGCGCGGGCCGTTCGAGCGCGCCCGCGGGGACGGGTTCACCCTCGCCGCCGACGGCTATCCGGCGAACGCGAACCCGCAGGCCGACGGAGCGCCGCTGCGGGCCTTCGTCATGCCGACGACCTGTCAGCTCGACGGCAAGCCCAGCCAGGAGTGGGAGGCCTCCCACATCCAGTACGCCCAGGGCACCAACCGGGGGTTCGTGATCTCCCCCTCCGGGCCGGTCGCGATGGGGTACTGGACGCCCGCGCAGCTGCCCTTCACCTACGCGCTCGCCGGCACCTTCCCGATCGGCGACCGCTACTTCTGCAGCCTGCTCGGCCAGACCGACCCAAACCGCCGGTTCCTGTTCGCCGCCACCTCGTGTGGGATGACCGACGACATCCCCGACCCGAGCCAGGACGCCGCCTTCGCGCTCTCCCCCAAGAACGGCACGATCTTCAACCGGCTCAGCCAGGTCGGGATCAGCTGGACCGAGTACGCGGTGCAGACGACGACGACGGGGATCAGCTCCAACCTCTACCCGGCCGACGATTACCGCTATGACTCGACGAACGTCAAGCCCTTCAGCGCCTTCCTCAGCGACGCGGCGAGCGGATCGCTGCCGAGCTTCTCCTTCCTCGACCCCAACTACGGCACCCAGTCGCAGGAGAACCCGCAGAACATCGTTGTCGGGGAGGCGTTCCTGCGCAGTGTCGTGGAGGCGGTCGGCACCTCCCCGAAGTGGCGCCAGACCCTGCTGATCATCAACTACGACGAGCACGGCGGCTACTACGACCACGTCCCGCCGCCGGCCGCGCTCGCCCCCGACGGCGACCCGCCGATCGTCAATTCTGGGGAGTCGGTCTACGACGGCTTCCGCCGTTACGGCTTCCGTGTCCCGTGCATCGTCGTCAGCCCCTACGCCAAGCGTGACTACGTCTCCCACGTCGTCTACGACCACACGTCCGTGCTCGCGTTCCTCGAGCGCAAGTGGAACCTGCCGGCGATGACCCTGCGCGACGCGAACGCCAACGACCTCACCGACTTCCTCGATCTCCCCGCCCTCGCCGCTCAGGCCCCGACCTTCCCCGAGTTTCCCGCCCTCGCTCCCTCCGGTGACACGCCGGCCGCCCAGGTGTGTCAGACAGCCGGGCCGGGCACCGTTCCGGTGCCCACCCCGTCGCCCCTGCCGCTGCAGGTGCGGATCGGGGCCGCCCGCGTCGACCGTCCCCGCAACGCGCTGCTTGTGCCCGTCGCCCTCTCTCGCGCCGGACAGGGGCCGGTGAGTGTCGAACTGTGGCACCACGGACGCCGCGTCGCCCGCCGTACCGCCGCCGGGCTGAGCGTCACCCCGCGGGAGGTGCCCCTCCGGGTTCGCGGTCACGTCCCGACGCCGGGGGAGTACACCGTCATCGCCCGCCACGGCCGCGCCGTCCTCGGCCGCCGCGGCGTTCACGTCCCCGGCTGAGTCGGACCGCCGGCGCGGCCCCGCTCAGCCGGCGCGGAGGTGGACCGGTGCGGGGACGCCGAGGTGGAAGCCCTGGGCGTAGTCGGCCTCCAGTTCGGCGAGGACGCCGAGGACGGCGGCGTCCTCGACCCCCTCGGCGATCGTCTGGAGCCCGAACTGGCGGGCGATGCCGACGATGCTCGCGACGACCCGCCGGTCCTCGGCGGAGTCGGCGAGCCCGGTGACGAACGAGCGGTCGATCTTCAGGTACCGCAGCGGCAGGCGCCGCAGGTAGGTGAAGGAGCCAAAGCCCGTCCCGAAGTCGTCGAGGGCGAGGCCGCACCCAAGTTCTGTCAGTCCGGCGGCGAACGCCTCGGCGGCATCGATGTGCTCGGCCGCCGCTGACTCGGTCACCTCGAAGATGATGCGCGCCGCCGCCTCCGGGGCGAGCGAGAGGGTGCTGAGGATCGTCTGGCGGGCGGTCCGGTCCGACAGGGTCACCGCCGACAGGTTGACCTGCACGGGACGGTGGGCGGCGACCTGGACCGCGTGAGCGACCATCCAGGTGTCGATCTCCTGGATGAGCCCGTAACGTTCGGCGGCGGGGAGGAAGGCCGCCGGGGCGAGCACCTCCGTGCTCCCGGGTGCGCGCAGGCGGACGAGCAGCTCCTCAGAGGTGACGCGCCCGTCGGCGATACGCACGACTGGTTGGCTGACGACCTGCAACCGGTGCTCGACCAGCGCCGCGCCGACCAGCTCAAGTGCCTCCTCCCGGGCGCGGAGGGCGTGCTCATACCGGAGGCGGTCGGTGATGTCGGTGCCGATGCAGCCGACCTCGGCCGGCCCTCCGTCGGGCCCGTCGAGCACGAAGCTGACGACGTGGAACGTCCGTACCTCACCGTCGACCTCCACGAGCAGGTCACAGTGCATCGGCTCCCCCGTCTCGATCGCCGCCTCCGATTGGGCGTCGATCTCCCCACCGAACTCCGGGAACAGCTCACTGGCGGTGTGGCCGATCACCTCCGCCAGCGGCCGTCCGGCCACCCGGGCGAGTTCCGGGTTGGCGACCCGGTAGCGGAGGCTGAGATCCTTGACCGCGATCATCGCCGGGCTCTGGGCGATGATGTTCTCGAGGCGCCGCTCGGCGATCGCGGCCGCCCCGGTGAGGCTCGCCGTCCTCTCGCCGGCTCCTGCGCGATCCGCGACCGCCCTCGCGTCGAAGACGCCGGTACCGCCCGGGGCCGGAGCCACGGTGGTGCGGGTGTGCGGCGTGTGCCGGGGTGGGCGATCCACTCGGGGTGTGGGCATCTCAGGGGCGTTGACGAGGTCGGACGCCGTGAGCGTTCCACCGGCCTCGACGGTTGTCAACTGGGGACCGTCGCGGTGCACCGGCTGTCTGACCATCAACGCTCTCGGTCGCGGTCCGACGAGCGCACGCGGCCGGTGTGCGGCATCTGCCAAGCTGGGAACGATGAGACTGCGCAGAGACGGCACCCGCCGTGACATCTCCCGACGTCACCTGGCCCCGAGCCTCGGAGCCCAGGACATGGCGATCGACCTTGGCACCGCCAACACCCTCGTCTACGTCGGCGGGCAGGGAATCGTCGTCTCCGAACCCTCCGTCGTCGCCTCCGACACGCTCAACGGGGAGGTCCACGCCGTCGGCGCCGAGGCACAGCGGATGATCGGGCGGACGCCCGCGACGATCTCGGCGGTGCGGCCGCTCCGCCACGGTGTGATCGCCGACTTCGAGGTGACCGAGGCGATGTTGCGCTACTTCATCCGCAAGGTGATCAACCGACGCTCGGTCCACCCCCGCCTGATCGTCTGCGCGCCGAGCGGCGTCACCGAGGTCGAGAAGCGGGCCGTCGAGGAGGCGTCGCTGGCCGCCGGAGCCCGCCGGGTCCACCTCATCGAGGAGTCGATCGCCGCCGCGATCGGGGCCGGCCTGGCGATCGAGGAGCCGGTCGGGCGGATGATCGTCGACGTCGGAGGCGGCACGACGGAAGTGGCGGTGATCTCGCTCGGCGGGATCGTCCTCTCCCGGTCCGTTCGCGTCGGCGGCTATGAGTTCGATGAGGCGATCTCCAGCTACATCAAGAGCGTCTACAAGCTCGCGATCGGCTCACAGACGGCCGAGTCGATCAAGCTGGCGATCGGTTCGGTTCTCCCGCGCCCCGACGAGCAGGTGTACGAGGTGCGTGGCCGCCACCTCGTCACCGGTCTGCCGACGGCGATCATGCTCAACCAGGCGGAGGTCCGGGCGGCGACGGCCGCTCCGGTCCGGGAGATCATGCGTGCAATTCGCGACACGCTCGAGGCGACCCCGCCGGAGCTGTCAGCCGACATCGCCAAGGACGGCATCCTGCTCGCCGGTGGAGGCACCCTGATCGATGGGCTCGCGGAACTGATCGCCCAGGACACCGGGATGCCGGTGCTGTCGGCGGAGTCGCCGCTCACCTGCGTCGCGGTCGGGTCGGGCAAGGCGCTCGAGCACTATGACCGGCTGCGCTCGCGCAACGGCCGTCACGGGGCGACCCTGACCCCGGACTGGCGTACGGCGACCGGGGCGGAGGAGGGTGGCGCGGCGGCGCGCTGAGAGCTGCGCCGCCGCGATGGGCCGCGCTCCGGGGTCGGCGCTTGAGGAGATTGCCGCTCCGAGCGGCTGGGGCCCGGGGCGGGCCTGGGAGCCCCGTCAGGCGATGCCGACGCGTCCGACGCGTCAGGAGATGCCGACGAGCCCGGCGCAGACCCAGTTCGAGGCGCCGGCCCCGTTGTTCCACAGCTTCGCGGCGATCGCGTCCTGTTCGGACTTCGGCGCGAGGTAGGCGGCCGGACCGGTGCCGCCCTCCCCCGTCCAGGTGGAGGGGAGGATCTGGTAGTAGCCCGAGGCGCCGGCGCTGTTGGGCGGCAGGTTCTGACCGCCTGACTCACACATCACGACCGCGGCCGGGATCGCCCAGCCGCCCGAGGGGACGGCGCTCACAGGGCCGGCCGAACTCGCCGGAGCGCTCGTCTGGGCTGCGGCTGCGGCGGCTGCGGCGGCCGCCGCGCGGGCGGCGGCGGCGGCGCGGGCTGCCGCGGCGGCTGCCGCGCGGGCGGCCGCCGCCTGCTCGGCCTGGATCGTCGCGATCGCCGAACGCAGCCTGCCACCCTGGGCCTGGGCGTTGGCGAGCGCGCTTGACCGCGCCGCCTCAATGTGGTTGAGCGCCGCCTCCCGGCCGGAGAGCAGCGCGTTCATCCCACTGAGGGCGCGGGCCTGGACGGTGGCGGCGGCGGTGATCGTCCGCTCGCGGCCCGCGAGGGCGCTGAGCCGGGTGGCGGCGGCGTTCGCCTCGGCTCGGGCGCGGGTCGTGAAGGCGATGATCTGCTGCTGGGAGTGCTCGGCGTTGGAGAGGAACTGCAGCTGGTCGAGCAGTTGGGTGAAGCCGTGGGCGTCGAGGACGACCGAGATCAGGCTCTGGGCGGGCTGTTCGTAACGGGAGACGAGCTGGTCGGCGAGGATCGTCCGCGCATGGGCGAGCGCACGGCGGAGGACCGCCAAGCGCCGCCGCTGGGTGCGGAGGCGAACGCCCGTGGCGGCGAGCTCGCTGCGGTCCTGCGCGAGCGCGCTGCTGACGGCCTGCTCGCGGCGCTGCACGAGGGCGATCTGTCCGTTCAATCCGGTGATCTCGGCGTTGAGGGTGCCGAGGTCGGCCCGCAGGCTCGCCTGCGTGCTCTGATTGACCCCGAGCTGCGCGTTGAGCTGAGACAGGCTCTGTCCGCCGGCCCGGGCCGGACCGGCGAGAACCGCGGCGGCGAAGACCGCGGCGGTGAGGAGGAGGACGACCGGGCCGAGCAGCCAGAGTCGAAGATGGTGGGCTGAAGACACGCGCATGAGGTGGTGTGCGCCGCCTCTGTGCGGCCCCGTCCGCAACAGAGGACGTCTCAAAAACCTAGCAAGTCGCCTCCCCGCCACCTGCACGATGGCTCTCACGGTTCTCCTGCCGGTGGGCGCGATCCTGCAGTCCTGCGGGCGCGGGATCGGCTCAGGTCGACCCGGAACCCGCGCCGAGGGCGGCGTCCCCGCCTGGGTCGGGCCAGGAGGGCGCGATGGGGCGGCGGGCCCCGCGCAGGGTGATCCTGGTCAGGCGGCGAACAGGCGCAGCTCGGGCTCGCGCTCGCGCCGCAGTACGGCGAGGTCGACCTCGACCCAGGCGATCCCGCGGGCCTGGGCGAGGACCCGGGCCTGGGGTTTGACCTGCTGGGCGGCGAGAATGCCGCGGCAGGCGCCGAAGGCCGGGTCCAGGCGGATCCGCTCCAGGTAGCGGCTGAGCTGCTCGACCGCGTCGATGCCGGCCACCCGCTTGATCTCGACGGCCACCCAGCCGTTCTCGTGATCGCGGCACATCAGGTCGACGGGGCCGATGTCCGTCGGCCACTCCCGACGCACGAGCCGCAGCCCTTCCCCGCACCACTGCGGTGCGGCCGCGAGCAGCTCCTGCAGGTGCGCCTCGACACCGTCCTTGCTGAGGGCCGACCCGGCGTCCGGCGCGTCCATCTCATGCGACGCGTCGCTGAGCACCTCGAGCAGGTCGATCACGAGCCGGTCCTCGGTCCGCCCGGCGTACTTGTGAACGGTGATCCGCGCCGGGGTGTCATGGTCGGGTGCGGTCTCCTCGATCACCGTCGGCGGGGTCATCCAGTTCAGGGGCTTGTAACCGCCCTGATCGGCGTGGACCAGCACCGACCCGTCCTGCTTGATCATGATCAAGCGGAGGGATTCCGGCAGCACGGTGTCGAGGCGGCCGGAGTAGATGGCCGAGCATCTGGCAACGATGAGCCGCATCGGCGAGAAGCTAGCCGTGGCTCACGACGGAGGCGTCGTCGGTGATCGCAAACTGCGGTGAGTTGGTGCGTTGACGACCGCGCGGCAGGTCATGCCGTCAATGTATGACTGTGAGGGTCGGTGAGAAGGGTCAGGTAGTGATCCCCAAGGCAATCCGAGACATCGCCGGGCTTCAACCCGGCGATGAGGTCGACTTCGAGTTGCGCGATGGTGAGGTCGTCCTCGTTCAGGATGTGCGTGAGCGAGACGAGGAGCCTCTGCGCGGGCGTTTCAGGGACGGGCCTGATATGGCCCGCTCTGGCTCTGTGGACGGGTGACCCGGCGGAGATCATTGGCCTGGCGGATCCACCGTGTGAGGTCGTGGATCTGCGTGGCTGACCGTCGGTCGAGTCGTCCGGGAGCCCGTTACCGTATGACGCTCAACTCGGTGTGATCGTCAACGAACGTCCACGCCGATCCGGGCAACCTCGCACAGCTCATCTCGGCCGGTAGGCGTCCGATCGATGGGCGACCGCGACGCCGGTCACGACGTGCCGCTGCTCGTCGATCTCGTAGAGCACGCGGTAAGGGCCACGGCGGGCTGACCAAACTCCGTCAAGCTCTCGCCGCAGTGGCTTGCCAAGTCGATGCGGGTGCTCTGCGATCGCGGGCAGGAGAGTGAGAATCGCGGCAGCGTATTTTGCTGGAAGCCGCTCAACGTCGCGGGCAGCCGGACCCGCGATCTCAAGGCCCCAGGCTTTCTGGCTCAAGAGCTGGCGAGACGGGCTTTGAGCTCGTCCAGGGAGATCGTGTCGCCACTCTGTGCGGCTCGCCGTCCCTCATTGACCCGCGCCATCAGCACTCGGTCTGACAGGACCGCGACAGTCTCTTCCAGACTTTCAAGATCATCGGTGCTGATCAACACTGCGGCGGCGCGGCCGTTGCGGGTGACGACCACGCGATCATGCTCGCTCTCGACGCGGTCCACGATTGCGGAGAACTGTGCCTTGACGGTTGCGAGCGGCAGCGTCTCGGTCATGACCATAATCGTAGTCATGGAGAGCCGCGTCGTCAATCGATCCAACCGCATGCGCTACTCCAGGTCAAAGGCCGCACGAATCGCCACCGTGAGTTCGGCCTCTTGGGAGTCCAGCAGTGCCCGATCTGCCGGCCGAGCGAGGCGGTCGCAATCGTCGTGATGTTGTCGCAGCTGATGACACCCGCGCGCTCGAGCCCGTTCGCGCTGCCGCACGGAATCTCGGTGGAAAGCCCGCGCGCGGTCGTCGTGATTGGGGCGACCGTGACCCGGTTCAGGTGCGGGCGAACGAGCTCACGGGTGAGGATCAGGACCGGTCGTACCGTGTCCATCTGTGCGACGTGGATGGGGCGCATCAGTCGTCGAGCGGCACGTGAGATGCGAACTCCGCGAGACCGGCCAGGTCTGGATAGGGCTCGCCTGCGGCAAGGATCTCCGCGTCACGTGCGGCGATGGCGCGGCGACGCTCGCGTTCCAGAGCCCGGGTGACAACCGCAGCGCGACTCGTTCCAGCTCCTGTCTGGACCTGTCTGTCCACGAATTCCACGAGATACTCGGGGAGCCTGACGGCGATCTGCTGACTCATACCGATACGCCACCAGGGTGGGATGCGGATCGGGACCGTATCGGCGTGGGCGGGGCGCCTCTCGTGCCGGGTTCGCGTCAAATCCCAATCCTGGCATAAGGCTGGCGTAAGGTTGGCGGCGCTCAATGGGTGGTATGCCTCGGCCCCTCCGCCGCTCTGCCCGCCTCGCCCGCCTGCCTGCCTGGGCCCTGCTCCTGATCCTCGCGCTCGCCCTGCTCGGGGCCGGTGGCGCCGCGGCCGTCACGGTCACCGTCACGGCGGAGCTGATCGGCGGCCTCGATGGCCACACCCTCAGCCCGGGAAGGCCCGCGCGGCCGGCGGGCGCGCGTTCGCCGGGCTCGACGGCCACCGCCGCGGCCACCGCCGCGGCCACCGCGACGGCCCCGGCGGTGGCGCCGGCGGGGACCCGCGCGGGCCGCCGGCGACGGCGGCCCTCAGCCCGGCCGCTGTCTGGGACCGTCACGGTCGTTCCCTCCGCGGCGGGAACGGTGGTGCCCGACTCCTTCCTCGGGCTCTCCACCGAGTACTGGGACATCCCCACCCTCGCCGCCCGCCACGCCTCCGTCACGCGGGTGCTCGCGCTGCTGCACGTGCCCGGCGACGGGCCGCTGCTCCTGCGTGTCGGCGGCGACTCGGCGAGTGAGACCGTCCTCGCTCTCCGGCGTCGGCGGCGGCCCGCCTGGGCCCGGTTCACGATCGGCCGGCGCTGGTTCCGCGCCCTCGGCGCGATTGTCCGCGCCGGCCACCTGCGCATCTACCTCGACCTCAACACGGCCCAGGGGTCGCCGGCTGCGACGGTCGCCTGGACCCGCGCCGCCCTCGCCGCCCTGCCGCCCGGTGCACTCCAGGCGCTCGAGATCGGCAACGAGCCTGACCTGTTCGGGACGTGGCCGGGGATGGCCCGCCTCGGTCGCGCCGAGGCGGCACTGCATCGCCTGCGGGCGTCGAGCCTGGGCCTGGCGGGGCGCCAAGTGGTGGGGCTACCCCGGACGGCCGCTGTGCGGCGGCGCCTCGCGGGCGCGTTGCGCCGTCTGCGGGAGGCGGAGCGACGCCTGCCGCCGCTGCTGCGCCGCCCGGGTCTCACCCCGGCGACCTACGCCGCCGTGTTCGGCGCCGACGCGCGGGCACTCGCGGCCGCCTTCCCCGACCTCGCGCTCGCCGGGCCGGCGCTCGGTGTGCCGGGGCCCGACCTGATCTGGCAGACCGACGCGCTCGCTGCCGCGGGTGGACACCTCAGCGTGGTCACCGGCCACCGCTACCCGCTGTCGGCGTGCGTGACGTCGCGCCGCTCACCCAGCTTCCCGACGGTCGCCCGTCTCCTCTCCCCGCGGGCAAGCATTGGCATGGCCGCCGCCCTCCGCCCGGCGATTCGCGACGCCCACCGGCTCGGCCTTCCCTATGTCCTCACCGAGTTCAACTCGGTGACCTGCGGCGGGCGGCGCGGGGTCTCCAACGCGTTCGCGACCGCGCTGTGGGCGCCGGCTGCACTGTTCTCGCTCGTCCGGGGCGGGGTGGCGGCGGCGAACCTCCACGTCCGCCTGGCGGCGGTCAACGCGCCGTTTACGTTCGTCGGCCCGCGGCTGGTCGCCCGGCCGCTGCTCTACGGACTCGCTCTCTTCGCCCGGACCCTCGGACCGGATGCGCGACTGTGGCACGTGCGGGTGACGGGTGCCGTCCGCCACCGCCTGCGGGTCTGGGCCGTCGCCTCCCGGCCGGGCCTCGGTCTCCTGCTGATCAACCCGGGCCGTCGGCCCGAGACCCTCGATCTGCGCCTGCCCGCCCACGGGCA
This sequence comes from Conexibacter sp. DBS9H8, assembly GCF_023330685.1. Classification (GTDB taxonomy): domain Bacteria; phylum Actinomycetota; class Thermoleophilia; order Solirubrobacterales; family Solirubrobacteraceae; genus Palsa-465. Next base: position 214,375 of record NZ_CP097128.1, on the reverse strand, counting down.
CGGCGTCCTCGAGCGCCTGCTCGCCCCAGGCCCTGCGGCGACCGGCGGCGTCTCCCTCGCCGGACAGCGGATCAGCGCCTCCGGCCGCTGGATCGGCCCCTTCACCCCCCGCTCGCTCACGATCTCACCGGCGGGCCGGGCGGCGCTGTGGCTGCCGGGCCACAGCGCCGCACTCCTGCGCGTGGCAGCGCGCTCGCTCGGCCCGCTGGGGCCCGACACTGCGCCACGGAGCTCGGCGCGGGCCCGGGTGAGGGCATAGAGTCAGGGCAGGCCATGTATCTCCCCAAGCACTTCCGCGCCGACGACACCCAGACCCGGGAGCTGCTCGACGGCGTGCAGGCCGGTGATCTCATCACCGCCACGACGTCGGGCCTGTGGGCGACCTTCCTGCCGCTTCTGCACGTCGACGGGGCGCTGCTCGGCCACGTCGCCCGGGCCAACGACCACTGGCGCCGCGAGGCGGTCGGAGAGTCGCTGGTCATCATCCACGGTCCGGACGGCTACATCACGCCGAGCTGGTATGCGGCCAAGGCCGAGCACGGGCGCGTCGTCCCGACCTGGAACTATCTCACCGCCCACGTCTACGGCAACCTCGTCATCCACGACGATCCCGCCTGGCTCGAGCGGCTCGTGCGCGCACTGACGGCCCGACACGAAGGCCGCCGGCCCGAGCCCTGGCAGGTCGACGACGCGCCCCGGGACTACCTCGACGCCCAGCTCAGGGCGATCGTCGGGGTGGAGCTGTCGATCACCCGGGTCGAGGCGAAGGCGAAGCTCGGGGTCCAGCGTTCGGCCGCGGACGTCGACGGCGTCATCGGCGGACTCGCCGAGCGCGGGGACGCCCAGCTCGCCGCGGCGACGGCCCGCGGCCGGCCGCGCGCGCAGTAGCATCGCCCGCCAATGCGCCACGAGCTTCGGCCCCTCTTCGACCGCGTCGTGATCAAGGAGCTCGACCCCGACCGGGTCCGGCGCTCGGGACTGCTCGTCCCTCCGGGCAACGACGAGCCGCCGCCCCAGCACGGGATCGTCCTGTCGGTCGGTCCCGGCCTCGACTGGTGGGAACAGGTCGGCATCAAGATGCCCGTCGGCCCGGGGGATCACGTCGTCTTTCCCGCCTCCGCCGGCGCCTGGGTGGAGGTGGATGAGGAGCGGCTGCTCGTCTGCCGCGTCGGGGAGCTGCTCGGGATCCTCGAGCTCGCCCCCGAACGGCCCGCCGCCTGAGGGTTCACTCGGTTGCCGGCGGCGCCCCCGGCGCCGACGGGCCCGGCGACGCCATCACGCCCCACCGGGGACGTGTGGGGGGGCGCGCCTCAGCCCGGAGCGCTTGTGAGGACGTGCGGCAGCGCCGCCCGGGCCCGGGTCAGGAGGTCGGCGACCTCCGCATCCTCCCGGTTGAGCGCGAGCGCCCGCTCGCAGGCGGCGATGCACTCGCTGAGCCGGTCGGTGCGGGCGAGGGCGTGGGCGTAGGCCGACCAGGCGAGCGGGGAGCTGGGATCAATCACGGTCGCCCCCGCCGCCGCCGACACCTCAGCGCCGACGTCCCCGGCGAGATGCTGGGCGAGGGCGAGGTCGAGCAGGATCTCAACGGTCGGCTCGAGCCGCCGGGCCTGCTCGAGGGCGTCGATCGCGCCCTGGCGGTCCATCAGGCGCAGGGAGAGCCGCCCGAGCCGGGCCCAGGAGGAGGCGTCCTCCGGCGCCCGGCCGATCGCCTTGCGGGCGGCGTCGGCGGCGAGGTCGATCGCGCCCATGTCCTCGTAGATCCGTGAGGCGTACCGCTCGGGCGTCGGGCGGTCGGTCTCAGCCCGTGACCAGTCGCGCACGGTCCGGGCGGCGGCCGGGAGGTTCCCCGCCTGCCAGAAGGAGACCGTCAGCAGGCGCAGCACGGCCGGGTTCTGCGGGTCGGCATCCCGCGCGTAGACGAGGCGTTGGGCGGCGAGTGCGGGGTCTCCCTCCTCCAGTGCGTGCTGGGCGGCGGTCATGAACCGCTGGACCCGGTCGGCTGCCGCGTCCGGCCGGTCGAAGGCGACGAACTGCAGTGAGCCGGCGGGTACGGTGCGAATGCCGTGCTGGAAGGACATCCGCGCCCACTGCTGAACGTCGTCCCCCTCACCGGAGAAGTAGATCCCGTTGACGGTGCCGACCCCCCACTCGGGGTAGGAGAGACAGCGCGCGTAGCGGTGGACGACGGAGTGGTCGGGCACCCGCGAGCCGAACGGGTCATAGCGCTCCCGGTCTGCCGCCTCGGCCTGGGCGCGCTGTTCGGCCTCATAGGCGCGGCGGCCCTCTTCGGCTCGGGCCCGGCGGGCCGCCGCCGCCGATACCTTGACGGCGTTGGCGCTGACGCGGCCCCCGCGTGACCCCTCCGCGAGCCGCTCGAGCTGGTCGGCGGCCTCATTGATCGCCTGAAGGTGGCGCTGGTGCTCGTGCTGGCGGCCCGGGGGGGCGATGTCGGGATGCCAGCGCTTGGCCATCCGCCGGCGGGCGAGCTGGACGTCACGCTGATCGAAGGGCGCCTCAAGCTCGAGCAGCAGCAACGCCTGTTCGACATCGAGCACTCGGGCCATGCCTGTTTAAGGTAGCGACCGGCCACCTCTCGACCCCGCTGCGGGCTCCCCGTTCTCGCGGCGGCGCGGCGGCGCTCGGTGGTGAGGCATCACAACTCTGTACCAGTCTCGGCAGGCCGCTCGGGTCGGACCTACCGTGCCGGACATGGCAGCTCGGCACCGGAGTATCACCGCCCTCATCATCGCCGTGTCGGTCGCGGTCGGGAGTCTCGCGCTCGTCGTCTTCGCCGGCCTCTTCCTCGCCCTCGGCGGGGGTGCGAGTGCCGCCGCCGGTTGCAATGCCCCGCCCGCGGGCGGCGTCCTGCTCGGGCCCGGCGAGGGCGCGCTCGTCGGGGCGACCGAGTACGGCGGACCCGGGGATCCGAGCAGCGGGACGGTGGGGGCTTCGGGGGTGAACCTGCTCGCGCAGCCCGACAGCTACGCCGAGCTCGGCGGCAGCACCTTCGCGACCGCGACGATGCTGGGCGGGCTCCCCTACGGCACCCCGCTGCGGATCACCTGGGGCGGTCGGTCGGTGATCGCCGAGAAGCAGGACATCGGACTTGGCGGCGGGCCGATCGACGGCCGTCCGCGTGTCATCGACCTCTGGTGGGAGCTCGCCGGGCACCTCGGCATCCCCTACATGGACGGCGAGTGGTCGGGCACGGTCCGGATCGAGCGGACGCCGGCGACCGGAGCGGGGAACGTGCTCGGAGGCACCCCGGCGGTCACCGCGAGCGCCGGGGCGGCCGACTCGTCGGGATCCGGGAGCCCGTCCGGGCTCGCCTGCGCGGAGGCGACCGTCGGGCCGGCCGGCGGGCTCGCCGTCGCGACCGTCCCCGGTGCCCGGGCTCAGCTGCTCCCCGACGGCCAGGCGCTCGCGCCGGCCGGCGCGCCCGCGGCGGTCAAGGCGATCATCGCCGCGGGCAACGAGATCGTCGCCAAGCCCTACGTCTATGGCGGCGGCCACGGTCTCCCGCTGTCCGAGATCGCTCCCAGCTACGACTGCTCCTCGAGCGTCGCTCACCTGCTGTGGGGCGGTGGCCTGCTCGGCGCCAACGAGGACATGACCTCAGGGATGTTCGAGAGCTGGGGCGAGCCCGGCCCGGGGCGCTGGGTCACCCTATATGCGAGCCCCGAGCACGTGTTCATGTACGTCGCCGGGCTGCGCTGGGACACCTGGAACGCCGCCGGCCCGGGAGACGGGTCGGCGGGGATCGGCTGGCATCCGCTGATCCGCTCCGCCGACGGCTTCGTCGCCCGCCACCCGGTGGGGCTATGAGGCGACCGCTGGTGCTTGCCGGGGCGCTCGCCGCCGGTCTCGCTCTCACCGGATGCGGGCTCAGCCTCGCCCCGGCGTTGCGGGCTGCCGCGCGGACCGCGTCCCCCGCGATGGGGCGCCGATCCGGGGCGGGCGGGACGGGGCGGGTGACGGGAACGGGAACGGGAGCGGCCGGAGCGGAGCGGGTGACGGGAACGGGAACGGGGGCGGCAAACGAGATCCCGACACCGCCCGGGCCGCTCGAGCATGCGCCCGTCGCCGCCACCCCCGTCGCGGCGCTGCGCCGCTTCGGAACCCTCTACATCAACTGGACGGCCGCGACGGTCGCCGCCCGGCTTGCGTCCCTCGCCGCCGACAGCGTCGGTGAGGCCCGCAGCGCGATGCTCCTCGCCGCCGCTCAGACGCGGGCGGATCCCGAGCTCACCCGGGCAGGGGTGGCCAACCGCGGGGCGGTGGAGGCGGTCGCGGCTCTTCCGGGCGGGTCAGGCTGGGTCGTCGTCACCCGCGAGTCGACCTCGGCGAGCGCGAGTGCCGCCTACGCGGGGCTGGCGCCCGCCTGGCACCTCACGCTCGCCCAGGTCTCCCGCCGGGACGGCGGTTGGGTGGTGAGTGCCTGGCAGCCCGAGAATTGACCCGACGCGCCCGGGGCACGGCCCCGGGGCGGGTCGGTCAGCGGCTCGGAGCCGCGGGGCCGCCGCCGGCCGGGGCGGGCAGCGCCGGTGACGAACCCGGGGTCGGGTTCGGTTCGGTGTGCGCCTGGCCGAGGTAGACGACGCTCGGGGTGGTGAATGGGTGTGGTGACATCTTTCGCTTTCCTCCAGACCTGTCATCGGCTGGGTCGGCGCCTCGGATGAGGGCACTGGACTCAAACGGGCAATACGAGAACGACCGCGGGTTTCCTGCCGGCGCGGGGCCGATACCCTCCCAAGGGATGTCCACCGGCCAATACATCTTCACCATGCAGCGGGTCTCCAAGCGTCACCCGCCCGACAAGCAGGTCCTCCAGGACGTCAGCCTGTCGTTCTTCCCCGGAGCCAAGATCGGCGTGCTCGGGTACAACGGTGCAGGCAAGTCGACCCTGCTGAAGATCATGGCCGGGATCGAGACCGAATACGACGGTGAGGCCAAGCTCGCCAACGGCGCGACCGTCGGCCTGCTCGAGCAGGAGCCCCACCTCGATCCGGCCAAGGACGTCAAGGCCAACGTCGAGGACGGCGTGCGGGAGATTCGGGACCTGCTCGACCGCTTCAACGAGCTGTCGATGAACTACAGCGAGGAGACCGCGGACGAGTTCGCCCGGGTCCAGGAGCAGATCGACGCCGTCGATGGCTGGAATCTCGACACGACGCTCGAGTACGCGATGGACGCGCTGCGCTGTCCCGCTCCGGACGCTGACGTCAGCACCCTGTCCGGAGGGGAGCGCCGCCGGGTCGCGCTCTGTCGCCTGCTGCTGAGCCAGCCGGACCTGTTGCTGCTGGACGAGCCGACCAACCACCTCGACGCCGAGTCGGTGCAGTGGCTGGAGAACCACCTGCGCGACTACCGCGGCACGATCGTCGCCGTCACCCACGACCGCTACTTCCTCGACAACGTCGCCGGCTGGATCCTCGAACTCGACCGTGGTCGCGGCATCCCGTATGAGGCCAACTACTCGGGCTGGCTCGAGCAGAAGCAGAAGCGCCTCGCCCAGGAGCAGCGGTCCGAGGACGCACGCAAGCGGACGATCGACAAGGAGCTCGAGTGGGTGCGGATGAACGCGTCCGCGCGGCGCGCCAAGCCGAAGGCCCGCCTCAACCAGTATGAGGCGCTGCTCGCGGAGGACCGCAACGTCAAGCTCGAGGACGTGCAGATCCACATCCCCGCCGGACCGCGGCTCGGGGGACTCGTCGTCGAGGCGCAGGGGATCTCCAAGGCCTACGGGGAGAAGATCCTCTTTGAGAACCTCAGCTTCAGCCTGCCCCCGGCCGCGATCGTCGGCGTGATCGGACCCAACGGCGCGGGCAAGACGACGCTGATGAAGATGATCACCGGTGAGGTCCGGCCCGACGCCGGGACCTTCACGGTCGGGGAGACGGTGAAGCTCGCCTACGTCGACCAGTCCCGGGACGCCCTGGACCCGACCAAGACGGTCTGGGAGGAGGTCTCGGGCGGCCTCGATCAGATCAAGCTCGGGGAGACGCAGGTGATCAACTCCCGCGCCTACGTCGCGGGGTTCAACTTCAAGAAGGGCGACCAGCAGAAGAAGGTCGGCTCCCTGTCGGGAGGGGAGCGCAACCGCCTGCACATGGCCAAGCTGCTCGCCTCCGGCGGGAACCTGCTGATCCTGGACGAGCCGACCAACGACCTCGACACCGACACCCTCCGCGCGCTCGAGGAGGCCCTCCTCTCCTTCGCCGGTTGTGCCGTCGTCGTCTCCCACGACCGCTGGTTCCTCGACCGGATCGCCACCCACGTGCTCGCCTTTGAGGGCGACTCCCAGGTGCGCTGGTTCGAAGGCAACTTCGAGGCATACGAGAGCTTCCGCCGCGAGCAGCTCGGTGACGCCGCCGACCGTCCCCGGCGGATCACCTACAAGAAGCTCGTCCGCAGCTGAGCGGCCGGTCGCCGGTTTGTCCAACTCAGCGGCGCGTGATGGGCCACTTCGTCCACAAAATCGCGGCCTTCGTCCGTTGGGGCCATCGCAGGGCCGACCTAACCCACTGGGATCGCGCTGCAAATGAGGTCTTATTGACCTCGCGTCTTAGTCGCAGTTAAGGTTGGGCGAGTTGCCGGACCGGTCTGAGGGAGTTGGGACGATTGTCCCTTGACTCCCTCAGAGGCAACTCTATGCTCCGGTCGCTTGAGACGTCGTCTAATGGAAAGGGATACTCCTTCAATGCGCTTTCAGCGTGAAAGCAGTTCTCCGGCGCGCTCTGGGGGCGTCGCCGTCACCCGGGCCCGCCGCGGGCTCATGCGGGGCGTGAGCGTCACCGCCGCCGTCGCGGCCGGCTCGCTCGCCATCGCCGCCTGCGGCGGCGGGACCGCCGCAGTCAAGAACAGCACGAGCCAGGCCCTTGGTACGAGCCTGTACGGCACCCTGCCGACGCCGGGCACCCCCGCGTCGGGGGGCAGCATCACGCTCGGCCAGATCAGCGGCCAGACCCCGACCTACATCTTCCCGATCACCCCGGGATCCTTCACCAACACGCAGAACGGGCAGCTGATCTCCGACCTCTTCCTGCCGATCTACAACGGCCCGAACGGCGCCAAGCCCGAGGACAACACGCAGCTGAGTCTCGCCGCCCCGCCGGTCGCCTCCAACGGCGACAAGACCTACACGATCACCCTCAAGCAGGGGTTCAAGTGGGCCAACGGCCAGCCCGTGGACGCCAACGACGTCGTCTTCGGCTTCGATGAGCTGCTCGCGGCGGTCAAGGAGAGCCCGGCCAACTGGGGCCAGTTCGTCCCCGGCGAGTTCCCCCTCGACGTCACCTCGATCAAGCCGACGGGCAAATACACCGTCCAGATCAACCTGAACAAGGCCTACAACCCGGGCTTCTTCCTCTACAACCAGCTCCAGGACACCAACTACGGCCTGTTCGCCCTCCCATCGACGGCGTGGAACATCGACAAGCTCGGCGGTCCCCACCTCGACTACACGAACCCGGCGAACGCGAAGAAGATCTACGACTTCCTCAACGCCCAGTCGCAGAAGCTCTCGACGTGGGCGACGAGCCCGATCTGGAGCGACGTCGACGGTCCCTACAAGCTCTCGAGCTTCAACCCGACCTCGAGCGCGTACACGCTCGTGCCGAACCCCAACTACGGTGGCTCACCGAAGGCGAAGCTGACCCTCAACGTCCAGACCTTCACCTCCTCCACCGCTGAGTTCGACGCGCTCAAGAGCGGCACCCTCGACATCGGCGGGCTCGACCCCTCCCAGCTGTCACAGGTGCCGACGCTCAAGAAGGATGGCTTCACCGTCTTCGGCGGTCCCTCGTGGGGCTGGTTCGGTGGGATCATCAACTTCAAGGACACGGCGAATGACTTCAACCACGTCATCGCCCAGCAGTACATCCGCGGAGCGATCCAGTCGCTGATCGACGCGCCGGCGATCATCAAGGCCGTCTACAAGGGGGCCGCGGTGAACTCCTACGGCCCGACGCCGGCGGCGCCGCTGTCGCCCTACACGAGCACGGCGTCGACGACGCCGACCTACCCCTACAGCCCGGCCAACGCCGTCAAGGTGCTCAAGGCCCACGGTTGGGCGGTCCACCCGGGCGGCCAGACGGTCTGTGCCAAGGCGGGCACCGCCGCGAATGAGTGCGGCGCCGGGATCCCGGTCGGCACGCCGATCAAGTTCGTCTGGGCGAACCTCCCCCAGTCCACCTCGACGACGGGCATCGGGGAGTCGACGATCCTCGCCTCCACCGCCAAGCAGGACGCCGGAATCGACATCGAGTTGACGTCCAAGACGTTCAACTTCCTCACCTCCAACTACAACGATCAGAACCCCGCCGCCGCGAAGTACACCAATGACTGGGGGGTCAACAACTACGGCGGTCTGTTCATGAACTACTACCCGACCCAGGACGGCGTCTGGAACCCAGGCGGGGGCTTCAACCTCGGGGACTTCAACGACCCGACGGCGAACGCCCTGATCAAGGCGTCGGTGTTCAGCGCGAACGCCAAGGCCGTCGAGACGGAGAACAACTACGAGGCCAAGGCCGTCCCGGTGTTCTTCTTCCCCGACCAGGACACCCTCTCGGTGGTGACCGACAAGCTCGGCGGCCCGCCGGCGTCGTTCACGATCCTCACCCAGCAGGCGACCCAGCCCCAGTACTGGTACCTGAAGAAGTAGTGACGTAGGCAACGTGAGACCAGTGGCCCTGTGGGAACACCCCCAAGCACGGACGCTCGGGCGTCCGGTTCCGGTGGCAGAGACCACCGGAACCGGCCCGGGGGCCGGCCGGCGCCCCAGCGCGCCGGCCGCTCCCCAGGGCCACCTCACGCGTGACGGGCGGGCGCGGCGATGATCGCCTACATCGTCCGCCGGGTGCTCGTGGCGATCGTCATCACCTTCTTCGTCACGCTCGTCACGTACCTGATGCTGCACATCATCGCCCCGTCCCCCGCCTACACGGTGCTCGGGCCCAAAGCGACCCACGCCTCGGTTGCCGCCTTCAACCGTGCCCACGGCTTCGACAAGCCGGTCCTCGTCCAATTCTGGAACTACTTCACGGGGCTCGTCCTCCACTTCAACTGGGGGTTCAGCTACAAGCTCGACCAGAGCGTCTGGTCCCTGTTCAAGGAGGACTTCGGTCGCTCGGCGTACCTGACGATCGCCGGGCTCGTGCTCGCGATCCTGATCGCCATTCCGCTCGGCATCTTCCAGGCGATCCGGCGCAACTCGGCGCTCGACTATTCGATGACGACGCTCAACTTCGTCCTCTATTCGATGCCGAGCTTCTTCCTCGGGCTCATCCTCATCCAGGTGTTCGCCCTCGACCTCAACGTCTTCCCCGCCGACGTGAGCGACAACATCACCACCTGGGTCCAGGCGCTCACCCACGTCCGCCAGATGTTCCTGCCGATCATCACGCTCGCGGCGATCAACGTCGCCTCCTTCAGCCGTTACATGCGTTCCTCCGCCCTCGATGCCCTCGCCCAGGACTACATCCGCCTTGCCCGGGCCAAGGGACTTTCGGAGCGCCTGGTGCTCACGCGCCACCTCGTCCGCAACGCGATCCTGCCGATGATCACGCTGATCGGCCTGTCGGTTCCGGCGCTGATCGCCGGTAACCTGCTGATCGAGGTCCTCTTCAACATTCAGGGCCTCGGCAACCTGTTCTTCATCGCCCTCGGCAACGAGGACTACCAGATCCTGCTCGCCTACACGCTGTTCGGAGCGTTCCTCACGGTCATCGGGAACCTGATGGCCGACATCGCCATGACCTTCGCCGACCCTCGCATCCGCCTTGACTGATCCCGCCGCCGAGGCCCTCGTCTCCGGGTTCGCCCACGCCGACGCCGGCCAGCTCGCTCCCAACGGTCTCCCCGAGGGCCCTGCGGAGCCCGGCACCCCCGACGGTGGGGAGGTCTCCGTCGTCACGAGCGGCTGGCGGCTCAGTCTGCGCGAGTTCATGTCCAACCGCCTCGCCGTCATCGGGGTGGCGGTGCTCGTCTTCTTCATTCTGTTCAGCTTCGCCGGGCCGATCGTCGATCCGACCAACCAGTCCCTCGCCAACCCGGCGCTGTCGGACAACCCGCCGACCGGGACGCACATCTTCGGCTACAACGACCAGGGCTTCGATGAGGTCGGGGCGATGATGCGCGGGGGCCAGACGAGCTTCGAGATCGGCGCCCTCGCCGCCGCGATGGCGATCGTCGTCGGGACCCTCTACGGAGCCGTGTCGGGGCTCGCGGGAGGGATCGTCGACACGATCATGATGCGCATCGTCGACGTCGGGTTGTCGTTGCCCTACCTCCTCGTCATCCTCGTCCTGGCAACGAAGTTCAACTCCAACGTGCTGGAGATCGCCGGAATCCTCGCTGCGTTCTCCTGGCTCGTGCCCGCCCGGCTCGTCCGCGGAGAGGTCCTCACCCTACGAGAACGCGACTTCGTGTGGGCCGCCCGGGTGATGGGGGCCCGCCAGAGCCGGCTCGTGTTCAAGCACCTCATCCCCAACGCCCTGTCGGTGACGATCGTCAACGTCACCTTCCTGATCGCCGACTCGATCCTCGCGCTCGCCTACCTCGGCTTCCTCGGCTTCGGGCTCTCCTACCCCCAGACCTCCTGGGGGGACATGCTCGCCAATGCGCTTCAGTACCTCAACAGTGGCTACTGGTGGCTCGTCTATCCGGTCGGCGCCTGCCTCGTGATCGTCGTGCTCGCCTTCAACCTCGTGGGTGACGGACTGCGTGACGCCCTCGATGTGCGCCTGCGGCGCCGCTAGAAAGGACCCACTGCGATGACCCCGGCCCTTGACATCAAGGACCTCTCCACGCATATCCAGCTGAGCCGCTCGGTCGTCCAGGCGGTCGGCAACGTCGACCTGAGGATCGAGCGCGGGCAGACGGTCGGGCTCGTCGGTGAGTCCGGCTCGGGCAAGTCGATGCTCGGCCTGTCCGTCCTCGGCCTGCTCCCCAACGGGGGTCACATCGTCGGCGGTTCGATCAAGGCGGACGGGCAGGAGCTCGTCGGCCTGTCCGAACGTGAGTTGCGCCGCCTCCGCGGCAATGACATCGCGATGATCTTCCAGGACAGCCTGTCGAGCCTCAACCCGACCAAGCCGATCGGGGAGCAGGTCGCCGAGCCGGTCCGCCTCCACCGCGGCGCGAGCAAGCGGGAGGCGGTCGACCGGGCGCTGGAGGTGCTCGACCTCGTCGGGCTGCCTCAGCCCAGGCAGCGACTCAAGGATTTCCCCCACCAGCTCTCCGGCGGTCTGCGCCAGCGCGTGATGATCGCCATCGCGCTCGCCTGCGAGCCGAAGATCCTCCTCGCGGACGAGCCGACGACCGCCCTCGACGTGACGATCCAGGCCCAGATCCTCGAGCTGCTGGACGACCTCCGGGACCGGCTCGGAATGGCCACCCTCCTGGTCACCCACGACATGGGCGTCGTCGCCGGTCGGACGAGCCGGATCAACGTGATGTACGCCGGCCGGATCGTCGAGACCGCGAGCACCGAGGAGTTGTTCGCCGGGATGCGTCACCCCTACACCCAGGCGCTGCTTGCCTCCATCCCCCGGCTCGAGTCCGACCCCACGAAGGTGCTGATCTCGATCCCCGGCCTGCCCCCGGATCTGACCCGCCCGCCGGCCGGCTGCCGCTACGCGGCCCGCTGTCCGTTCGCGGACGCCCAGTGCCGGGCCGAGGAACCCCCGCTGACCGGCGAGAGCCCCGACCACCTGTTCGCGTGCTGGCATCCCGTCGACGGTCCGGTGAAGACCCCGCCGCCGCTGATCGTCGATGAGGCGGCCGCCGCCGCAGCGCTGGAGGCCAAGAAGCCCGCCGCCGCCGAACACCTGCTCGAGGTGACCAACGTCGTCCGCGAATACCCGGTCAAGGCCGGTCTGCTCCAGCGCCAGGTCAACTCGGTCAAGGCCGTTTCGGACGTCACCCTCCACCTGGACGCCGGGGAGACGCTCGGGCTCGTCGGCGAGTCGGGCTGTGGCAAGACGAGCCTCGGCAAGCTGATCGTCGGGGTCGAGAAGCCCGACTCGGGCTCGATCGCCCTCGACGGCCGTGAGGTGTTCAAACTGCGCGGCTCGAACCTGCGCGTCGCCCGGCGGGACCTGCAGATGATGTTCCAGGACCCCTACGGCTCCCTCGACCCGCGGATGCGCGTCTCCTCAATCCTCAAGGAGCCCCTGCAGATCCAGAAAATCGGCACGGCGAAGGAGCAGACCGAGAAGATCAAGGCGACCCTCGCGGAGGTCGGTCTGCCGCTCAACGCGCTCGAGCGCTACCCGCACGAGTTCTCCGGCGGCCAGCGCCAGCGGATCGCCCTCGCCCGGGCGGTGATGCTCGAGCCGAAGGTGATGGTCGCCGACGAGCCCGTGTCCGCCCTCGACGTGTCGATCCGCTCCCAGGTCCTCAACCTGATGAAGCGCCTCCAGCTCGAACACGGGATGGCCTCAGTCGTGATCTCCCACGACCTGGCGGTCGTCAAGTACCTGTCGGACCGGATCGGCGTGATGTACCTCGGCAAGCTCGTGGAGATCGGCACCGGCGAGGACATCTACCGGCGTGCGGCCCACCACTACACCGACGCGCTCATCCGGACGATCCCGGTGCCGGACCCGGTGATCGAGAAGGCCAAGACCGAGGCGGGGATCCGGGGAGAGCTGCCCAGCCCGCTCAACCCGCCCTCGGGCTGTCGCTTCCGCACCCGCTGCCCCCGGGCGGAGGAGCGCTGTGCGGCTGAGGAGCCGGTCCTGCGCGCGTTCTCCGACAGCCACCGCGCCGCCTGTCACTTCCCGCTCCAGACCCCGCTGGAGACCGCGCTCGCCAACAGCGCCACCGGCGAGCACGCCTGAGGCCGACGGCGGGCCGGCGCTCAGAACCCGTCGGTGAGCAGCGCGGTGAGCGCCTCGGCGTCCTCGGCGACCGCGTCCGCCCCACCGAGCGCGTCGGCGCCGTAGGGGCCGCTCGTGACGGCGATCACCCGGCACCCGTCCGCCCGTGCGCAGGCGATGTCCCGGGGCGTGTCACCGACGACGACGGCATTTCGCGGAGACACCCCGCCCGCGCGGCGCCGGGCGACCGCCGGAAGCGCCGCCCGATCCTCCGCGTCCGAGCCGAACCCCCCCTGCCCGGCGGCAAAGAAGTGGCCGAGGCCGGCCCGCTTGAGCTTGAGCCGGGCGACCGGCTCGAAGTTGCCGGTGACGAGAGCGAGGGCGCGATCATCCCGGGCGCTGAGGGCCTCGAGCACTGAGGCGATCCCCGGGACGCGGGCCGCGGTGAGGTCGGGCGGGCAGAGCTCGCAGTAGCGGGCACACGCGCGCTCGCGCACCGCGTCGGCGAGCGCGTCGATCCGGCCCGGGCCGACCCCCGCGCGGGTGAGCAGGATCCGCGCGATCTCCCCGTCGGTCCGTCCGGCAACCTCGGGCCCTGGCCGCCGCAGGGCGGCGACGTCAACGCCGTGGACCTCGGCGATCGCCTCATGGATCGCCTGGGCGTGCTCCCGCGAGGCGTTCGCCAGCAGCGTTCCGTCGATGTCGAAGAGGACGAGCACAGCCGGGATCCTAGGGTGTTCCGGCGCGCTGGGCACCGTATCCGGCGCGGCGCGCCACAGAACGGGCGGGCCGGTCCTGCGCCGCGGGCCCCCGGCGCGCATGAGGGGGTGAGGGGGCTCGGTGGCCCCCTCACCCGCCAGTCCGCTCAGGCGGCGAGCAGTTGGCGCAGGACGAACTGGAGGATCCCGCCGTGGCGGTAGTACTCCTGCTCCTTGGGCGTGTCGATCCGGGCGATCACCTCGAAGGTGCGATCGTCGGCAGAGACGGTGAGGCGACGGGGGATGTCCTGACCGCCCGCGAGCCCGGCGATCGTGAAGGTCTCCTCGCCCGATAGGCCGAGGGACTGCACGGACTCGCCGTCGAGGAACTGGAGCGGCAGGACGCCCATGCCGACGAGGTTGGAGCGGTGGATGCGCTCGAAGGACTCGGCGATCACCGCGCGCACCCCGAGCAGCCGGGTGCCCTTGGCCGCCCAGTCCCGGGAGGAACCCGAGCCGTACTCCTTGCCGGCGAGGACGACGAGGGGGACGCCGGCCTCCTGGTAGCGCATGGAGGCGTCGTAGATCGACATCTCGGTGCCGGAGCCGTCGGCGAGGTAGCGGGTGACGCCGCCCTCGGTCCCCGGCGCGAGCTGGTTGCGCAGGCGGATGTTCGCGAACGTGCCGCGCATCATCACCTCGTGGTTGCCTCGCCGGGAGCCGAAGGAGTTGAAGTCCCGGGCCTCGACGTGGTTCTCGTTGAGGTAGAGGGCCGCCGGCCCGCCCTTCTTGATCGAGCCGGCCGGGGAGATGTGGTCGGTGGTGACCGAATCGCCGAGGACGGCGAGGACGCGGGCGCCGGAGATGTCCGCCACCGGGTCGGGGGTGCGGGGGAGGTCGTCAAAGAACGGGGGCTGGCGGACGTAGGTGGACCGGGGGTCCCAGTCAAACAGCTCACCGGTCGGGACCTCGAGCCCGTTCCAGCGCTCGTCCCCGTCGAACACGTTGCCGTAGGAGCGGCGGAACTGGTCGGCCTGGACGGCGGACTCGACGGCGTCGGCGACCTCCCGGTTCGTCGGCCAGATGTCGGCGAGGAAGACGTCGGCCCCGTCGGGATCGGTGCCGATCGCGTCGTGGTAGAGGTCGACGTCCATCGACCCCGCGAGCGCGTAGGCGACCACCAGCGGCGGGGAGGCGAGGTAGTTCATCTTCACGTCCGGGTTGATCCGGCCCTCGAAGTTGCGGTTGCCCGAGAGGACCGAGACGACGGCGAGGTCGGCGTCGTTGACGGCCTGGGAGATCTCCTCCGGCAGCGGACCCGAGTTGCCGATGCAGGTCGTGCAGCCGTACCCGACGAGGTTGAACCCGAGCTGATCGAGGGCGGTGTCGAGACCGGCCCGGGCGAGGTACTCGGTGACGACCTTGGAACCGGGGGCGAGTGACGTCTTCACCCACGGCTTGACCGTGAGGCCACGCTGCACCGCCTTCTGGGCGACGAGGCCGGCGCCGAGCATCACCGACGGGTTCGAGGTGTTCGTGCAGGAGGTGATCGCGGCGATCACGACGTGCCCGTTGTCAAGGCTCGTCTCCGTGCCGTCGGCGAGCCGGACCGGGGTGGCGGTCCCGGTCGCGCCGCGGGTGCTCGCTGGCCCGCCGGACGGCGCACTTGCGGGAGTCGAGACCGGGTCAGAGGCGGGGAAGCTGTCGGCTTCGGCCTCGTCCTGTCCGTTCGTGCTGACGTAGGCGCCGACCGACTCGGAGAAGGCGTGCTTGGCCTCGGTCAGCGGGATCCGATCCTGGGGGCGCTTGGGGCCGGCGATCGACGGGACGACGGTGCCGAGATCGAGCTCGAGGGTGTCGGTGAACGTCGGCTCCTCACTGTCCTCGTCATGGAAGAGCCCGTTCGCGCGGGCGTAGGCCTCCACCAGGGCGATCTGCTCGGCCGGGCGGCCCGAGAACTCGAGGTAGCGCAACGTCTCGGCGTCGATCGGGAAGATCGCACACGTCGAACCGAACTCGGGGGACATGTTGCCGATCGTCGCGCGGTCAGCGAGCGGCAGGGTCGCCAGCCCGGCCCCGTAGAACTCGACGAACTTCCCGACGACCCCCTTGGCCCGCAGCATCTCGGTGACCGTCAGCACGAGGTCGGTCGCGGTCGCGCCCTCGGGCAGGGCGCCGTGGAGCTTGAAGCCGATCACCTGCGGGATCAGCATCGACATCGGCTGGCCGAGCATCGCCGCCTCCGCCTCGATCCCGCCGACACCCCAGCCGAGCACCCCGAGCCCGTTGATCATCGTCGTGTGCGAGTCGGTCCCCACGAGCGTGTCCGGGTAGGCCTGGCCGGTCGCGTCGTTGACGAAGATGACGCGCGCGAGGTACTCGAGGTTGACCTGGTGGACGATCCCGGTGTCGGGCGGGACGACCTTGAAGTTCGCGAACGCGTTCTGGCCCCAGCGCAGGAACGCGTAGCGCTCCTCGTTGCGCTCGAACTCGAGCTCGGCGTTGCGCTGGAAGGCCGACGGGGTCCCGAAGGCGTCGACCTGGACGGAGTGGTCGATGACGAGCTCGGCTGGGACGAGCGGGTTGATCTTCTCCGGATCCCCGCCCATCTCCGCCATCGCGTTGCGCATCGCGGCGAGGTCGACGACGGCGGGAACGCCGGTGAAGTCCTGCATCACGACGCGGGCGGGGGTGAAGGCGATCTCCTTGGCCGGCTCGGCTCGGGCGTCCCAGGTGGCGAGCGCCTCGATGTCGGCGGCGGTGATCGCAACGCCGTCCTCACAGCGCAGCAGGTTCTCCAACAGGATCTTCAGCGAGAACGGGAGCCGGGCGACATCGAACCGGGACTGCAGCGCATCGATCCGGAAGATCTCATACGTGCGGCCGCCAACCTCCAAGGAGGCCTTCGCGCCAAAGCTGTTGGATGACATATCGACTCCTGAAAGTGGGGTGCTCAGAGGGAGCCCCTACTCTATTCACGCGGGCGCCACGAGGCTCCCGGGCTCGTCGCCGCCCGGCTCGCCCGGAGCCCTGGGCGCAGAGCTGAGATGCTGACGCTCACCGCCGGCGGGACGACCCTCACCTCCGACCGGGGCCTGACCGGGGGCGCTTCTCGCCGGACACCGATCGAGACCGGCGTGGGGCCCCTACAGCCCGACCGGGTGGCGAACGACGAAGCCGGCGAACTCGCCGCCGCCCTGGGACCAGCGGGTCCCGTACTCGGCGAGGGCGACGGTGTCAAAGCGCCAGCCGGCGATCTCCATCCACACGTGGGTCGCGTTCGCGTAGATCGTCACCCACTGGCCGGGACCGGGTGCGCCAAAGCTCTCCAGCTGACCCGACACCTCCGGGGCACTGAGCAGCCCGGCGGCGGCGAGGACATAGGAGACCGATCCGGAGCAGTCATACCCGGGGGAGATGAAGGAGGCGTGTCCTCCACCCCAGATGTAGGGGAGGGTGGCGATCGCGTTTCCGGCGGCGATCATCTCCTTGACCGCCGCAGGCGCGTTCGCGGGCGGTTGGACCATGCCGGCGGTGTCGATCGCCAGGCCCCCCGCCTGCTGGTTGACCGCCACCGAGGCCTGGGCGGCGCTCTGGCGGGCCCGCGCGGCGGCCGCGGCCTGGACGGCGGCGAGCTTGGACCGCAGGGAGCTGAGGTCGGCGTTGACGCTGGCGAGCTTGCCGCGGACGTTCGCACGCGCAGTCGTCTCGGCGATCTGGCGGTTCAGCAGCGCGGTCTCGAGCGCGGCCTGCTGGTTGCGCTGGGCGAGGATCGCGTTGGTGAGGGTCCGATCGCGGCTCTCCAGGGCTCCGAGGTGGACGGTCTCGGCAAGCACCCGCCGCCGGGCGGAGCGGGTCACCCCGACGATCTCTGCGTCCTGACGGGAGATCCGCTGAGCGAAGTTGACCTGGTTGAGCAGCTGGGTGAAACCGTGGGCATTGATGATCACCGTCATCAGGTTCGGGGTTCCCTGCTCGTACTCGGCGCGCAGGTTTGTCGCCAGGTCGGTGGACGCGAGCCGGAGGCGGGCCTCGAGGGCCGCGAGCTGGTCACGGGCGGTCATCAGCTGCACCTGGACCTGCTTGAGCTCGTCCATCTGCGCGGCCAGCTTCGCCTCGACAGCGCTCAGCTGGGCCCGGGCGGCGGCCAGGCCGCCACTCGTCTGGGCGATCTGGGCGTTGTCGGCCTTGATCTGCTGGGCGAGCTGTCCGGCGACGGACTGCTGGGCGGAGATCTGGTTCTGCAGATCCCCCTCCGAGACCGGCACGAGGGCGACCCCACCGAGCAGGCCGGCGGCGATGAGGGCAACGGTGAACCGCTTGATGTGACGTGTGCTTCGCATGCAACTCCAGGCTCGTGGACGCGGCGCGTTGATCGGGGCGGCGCCGGGTGCGGTGGGACCGTAACAGCCTCCGTCGGAGACGGTCGGCAGAACCCTGCTCTGCAAGAGATCCTGCATTAGGCCGCCTTTAAGTGGCATGCGGGGTCAGCCGGGCTGACCTAGACTGCCCGGTCAGCGTAGCCGACGGCCGATGTCAATGCTCAGGGGGTGACGGTGTGGCTCAGAGAGGTTCCGCCCGCCGCCATCGCATCCCGCGCCGGGCGGCGCGAGGGGTCCCCATCGCAACCGCGGCGGCCGTCGCGCTCACGTTCGTGCTCATCCTCGCCGGTGGGAACGGCGTGTCGCCCGCGCTGTACCTCGCCCTCGGGGATTCGCTCGCCGTGGGGGTCCAGCCGGGCGTCGGC
Source organism: Conexibacter sp. DBS9H8 (assembly GCF_023330685.1). GTDB lineage: Bacteria > Actinomycetota > Thermoleophilia > Solirubrobacterales > Solirubrobacteraceae > Palsa-465. Next base: position 196,106 of record NZ_CP097128.1, on the reverse strand, counting down.
GGGCAGGAGATCGAGACCCCAGCCGGCTACACCGATCAGCTCGAGCGCCGGTTCCGGGCGCAGGTGCCCGGCATTCGGCGGGTCGCGCTCGGGTGCCCCGGAGAGACGACGACGAGCCTGCTCACGGGCGCCGGCGACACGGCGACCGCACGGATCTACCACTGCGACCGCACCGGCGGCTCCCAGCTCGCTGCGGCCCTCGCGGTCATCCACCGGGACCCTGCTGCGGTGAGGGTGATCACGATCGACATCGGCGCCAACGATCTGTTCGGCTGTGTCGCTGCGGCGACGATCGTCCGTGGCCTCCGCGCCGTCAGTGCCTGTCTCGGCCAGGGTCTGCGTGCCGTGTCGGTCAACCTGCCCCGAATCCTCGGTGCGCTCCGTTCCGCCGGTCCGCAGGTACCGATCGCCGCGATGACGATCTATGACCCGTTCCTCATCGGTCTGAGGTCGCGAAACCCCACGCTCGCGGCGATCGCTCGGCTCTCCCTCGCGGCGATCAGCCGCCTCAACGAGGGGATCGCCGCCATCGACGGGCGCAACGGGGTGAGGACCGCGAATGTCGCTGCGCGCTTCGGGGGAAGTGGTCTGCGGCTGGGGCGCGCCGACCCAGAGCGCGGCGCCCGCCGGGCGGTCGCCGCGCTCTGTGTCGACACCCACGTCTGCGCGACCACCCCGAACGTCCACCCGACCGCCCTCGGCTACCGCCGCATCGCCGCGGCGTTCCTGGCCGTGCTGCCCCGGCTCAGCGACGGCCGACACTAGACTCGGCTGCGCGGCGTGGAGGCGCCCGTGAGCTGACTGAGGAGAGAGAAGATGAAGGTACGTCTGACCGTCGGCGCGCTCGCGCTGGTGATCGCGCTGGCAAGCGGGGTGGCGAGCGCCGCCGCCCGGGCGAGCCATCCCCATCCGCGCCGCCCACCTGTCCATTACTACCTGGCGCTCGGCGACTCGCTGTCGGTCGGCTACCAGCCCAACCATGCCGGGGTCGGGGTCGAGACCAACCAGGGGTACGCCAACGACCTCTACACCACGATCCGGCACAAGGTGAAAGACCTCCGGCTCGTCAAGCTCGGCTGCCCCGGGGAGACGACGACCAGCATGCTCACCGGCAAGGGGAACGCCGCGTCGGCCCGCCACTACCACTGCGACCGCCGCGGCGGCTCCCAGCTCCGCGCCGCCGAGGCGTTCCTGCGCGCCCACCGGGCCCGCGGGGAGGTCGCCCTCGTCACCCTCGACATCGGCGCCAACGACGTCGACGGCTGTGCCGCGGACGCCAGCCAGGGCATCGCCGCCGTCGAAGGGTGTGTCAGCAAGGGCATCACGTCGATTGAGACCAACACCCCCAAGATCCTCGCCGGCCTGCGCCGCGCCGCCGGTCCGGGGACGACGCTCGCCGCGATGAATCTCTATGACCCCGTGCTCGCCGACGAGCTCTCCACCGACTCCAGCCAGCAGCAGCTCGGGGCGCTGTCGGTGAGCCTCGTCAAGAGCATCAACACGGCGATCGCCAAGGCGGACCGCGCCCACGGGTTCCGTACCGCCGACGTGGCGGCCGCATTCTCCACCTACAACATGACGCCGGAGTCGACGGCGGGCACCCCGCTGGCGGCCACCGGCATGAGCAGCGTTCCGACCGATGTTGCCGACATCTGCGGCCTCACCTGGATGTGTGCTCCGCCGCCGGTCGGGCCGAACATCCACGCGAACGCGACCGGCTACCGGCTCATCGCCGGCGCCTTCCGCGCGGTTCTGCCCAAGCGGCTCTGAGCTCGCAGGAGGGGACGGTCACGCACGCAGCCTGACCGTCCCCTCCGCCTATCCTGAGCAGTCGATGGACGACATCACCAGCTCAGCCGACTGCGCTCGCCTCGTGCGCGCCTTCTACGAGCGCGCGCTCACCGATGAGGTGATCGGGTTCCTGTTCACGGACGTCGCCCACCTCGACCTTGACGAGCACCTCCCGCGGATCACGCGGTTCTGGGAGACCGTGCTGCTCGGAGCCCGCTCCTACGGCGGCGGGGCCTTTGCCCCGCACCTCCGGCTGAACGCGCAGGTCCCCCTGCGGCGTGGCCACTTCGCCCGCTGGCTGTGGCTGTGGACCGACACCGTCGACCGTCTCTTCTGTGGCCCGGTCGCCGAGGAGGCCAAGGCGCACGCCGACCGGGTCGCCAACGCCTTCTCCGCCCGGATCGAGGCGATCAACGAGCGTCGGGACGGCGCCGCCGATCAGAGCGGCCAGCTCACCCCGGTCAGCTCTTCTGAGAGCGACCACAGCGCCGCGGCGACGACCTCATCCTTGGCCGCCTTGCTGGGCCCAACGATCGTCGGGGTCCCGCGCCACTCCCCGAGCCCGTTGGGTCCGACGTAGGTGTTGCTCGCCAGCGGTTCGACCGCCGCGTAGACGGTCGGCAGGGCTCCCTGGCGGGCGCTCTGGGCGAGCACCCGGTCCCCGATCGCCATCAGGGCCCCCTTGATCGGCGAGCCCGAGTGGGCGGTGAGGTTCGTCGCCGCATACCCCGGATGGGCGGCGGTGGCAATCACGGGTGAGCCGACGGCACTCAGCCGGCGGGCGAGTTCGGAGGTGAACAGGAGGTTGGCGAGCTTGGACTGGTTGTAGGCGGCGATGAAGTTGTAGGAGCGCCGCTCCCAGTTGAGGTCGGCGAGGTCGATCTTGCCCAGCTTGTGCGCGTTGGAGGCGACGGTCACGACCCGGCCGCGGACGTGAGGGAGCAGGAGGTTGCTGAGGGCGAAATGCCCGAGGTGGTTGGTGCCGATCTGCAACTCGAAGCCGTCACCCGTCCGCGTCAGCGGGGTGTACATCACGCCGGCGTTGTTGATCAGGAGGTCGATTGGCTCCTCGCCCCAGTCGGCGGCGAAGGCGCGGATCGAGTCGAGGCTGGCCAGGTCGAGGCTGGCGACCTCACAACCGTGGCCGACCTCAGCGGCGGCGGCCTCCCCCTTACCGGCGTTGCGAACGGCGAGGGTGAGCGCCGCGCCGTGGTCGGCGAGCACGCGGGCGGTCTCGAGTCCGAGGCCGCTGTTGGCGCCGGTGATGATCACGCGCTGACCGGTGAGATCGGGAACGTCTGTCGATGAGTAGCCCATGGTGAGGGAGAATCCTCGCATGCCCACCACCGTTCCCGCATCCCACCGCGACCTGCTCAGCGCGCCGGTCGGCTCCCTGACAACGATCGGCGCCGACGGCGGCCCCCAGGCGACCCTCACCTGGTTCGTCTTCGATGAGGCCGACGGCCACTTCAAGCTGTCGCTCAACACCGACCGTCTCAAGACCAAGAACCTGCGCAAACGGCCCCAGGTCTCCCTGCTCATCCCCGACCCGGCCAACCCGATGCGGTTCATGGACGTGCGCGGGCACGCCCACGCCGAGCCCGACCCCGACTACGCCTGGGCGGTCGCCCATGTCAACCCCAAGTACGGGGCGGACGTGCGCGAGTTCGACGCGCCGGGGTCTGAGCGGCTGATCGTGACGATCGAGCCGAGGAACATCTACGCGGTCGAGATCCCCGGGTGACTCGTCCGGCCAAGGTGGCCCCCGTCCGCTGACGCTCCGGCCTCAGGCCGGGGCGCGCTTGCGGGCCCGGTTGGCCTTGACCCGGACGGTCTGGTCGAGGATCGTCTTGCGCAGGCGGACGTTGCGGGGGGTCACCTCGACGGACTCGTCCTCGCGGAGGAACTCAAGCGCGGCGTCAAGGGAGAGCTCGCGTTTGGGGACGAGGCGGACGAGCTCATCGGCGGTCGAGCTGCGCATGTTCGTGAGGTGCTTCTCCTTGACGGCGTTGACGTCGAGGTCCTCCGCGCGGGAGTTCTCACCGACGATCATCCCCTCATACACCTCCTCGCCGGGCCCGACGAACAGCGAGCCGCGCTCCTGGAGGTTGAACAGAGCGAAGGCCGCGACCTTGCCGCGGCGGTCGGCCACGAGCGACCCCGTGCCGCGCGTGCGGATCTCCCCGTGCCAGGGCTCCCAGCGGTCGAAGACGTGGTGGAGGATTCCCGTGCCGCGCGTCTCGGTGAGGAACTCGGTGCGGAAGCCGATCAGGCCGCGGGCGGGGACGAGGTACTCCATCCGCACCCAACCGTGGCCGTGGTTGGTCATCGTCTCCATTCGGCCCTTGCGCAGCGCGAGCAGTTGGGTGAGGGCGCCGACGTAGTCCTCGGGCACGTCGACGGAGAGGCGCTCCATCGGCTCGTGCAGCTTGCCGTCGACCTCGCGGGTGACGACCTGGGGCTTGCCGACGGTGAGCTCGAACCCTTCGCGGCGCATCAGCTCGACGAGCACGGCGAGAGCCATCTCCCCGCGGCCCTGGACCTCCCAGACGTCCGGTCGCTCGGTCGGGTTCACGCGCAGGGAGACGTTGCCGACGAGCTCGCGCTCGAGCCGAGCCTGAACCTGGGAGGCGGTGAGCTTGTCCCCCTCGGTGCCCGCCAGCGGTGAGTCGTTGGTGCCGATGGTCACCGACAGCGACGGTTCGTCGACGTTGATGGCCGGCAGCGGCACCGGGTTCTCCGCATCGGCGAGGGTCTCGCCGATGGTGATCTCGGGGATGCCGGCGACGGAGATGATGTCTCCGGCGGAGGCGGACTCGGCGGGGACGCGCTCAAGCGCCTCGGTGAGGTACAGCTCGGTGATCCGCACCGGCTGGACCGTGCCGTCCGAGCGGCACCAGGAGACGGTCTCACCCTTCTTGATCGTCCCGTTGTGCACACGGCAGATCGCGATCCGGCCGACGTAGGGGGAGGCGTCGAGGTTCGTCACGTGAGCCTGGAGACCCATGTCCGGGTCAAAGGACGGAGCCGGGATGTGCTCGAGGAGTACGTCGACGAGCGGCTGGAGGTTCTCGCCGGGCACGTCGGGATCGAGTGTCGCCTGCCCGTCACGGGCGACCGTGTAGACGATCGGGAAGTCGATCTGGTCGTCGGTGGCGTCGAGGTCGAGGAACAGCTCATAGACCTCGTCGACGACCTCGGTGACGCGGGCGTCGGGACGGTCGATCTTGTTGATCACGAGGATCACCGGCAGGCGCGCCTCAAGCGCCTTGCGCAGGACGAAGCGGGTCTGGGGGAGCGGCCCCTCGGAGGCGTCGACGAGCAGGACGACGCCGTCCACCATCGTCAGGCCCCGCTCGACCTCACCGCCGAAGTCGGCGTGCCCGGGCGTGTCGATGATGTTGAAGGTGACCTCGCCGTAGCGGACGGCGGTGTTCTTGGCGAGGATCGTGATCCCCTTCTCCCGCTCGAGGTCCATCGAGTCCATCACCCGCTCGTTGACGTCCTGGTTGGCGCGGAAGGCGCCCGACTGCCACAGCAGCGCGTCCACGAGCGTGGTCTTGCCATGGTCGACGTGGGCGACGATCGCGAGGTTGCGGATATCGGAGCGGATCTCGGTGGGCACGAGCGCAAGGGTAGATGGCCGCCTGCAGGGCCCGGCGGCTCACCTCGCGCCGGTGCCGACGCGCTCCATCCGCACGATCAGCGTCGCGGCGGGAACAACCTCCCCGGAGGCGTAGGTGGACAGCCGGCTCGCGGAGGTGCCGATCGCCGCGGCGAACTCGGCCCGGCTCAGTCCGGAGGCGCCGATCAGCTCACGCACCCGGGCGGCGACCTGGACCCGCTCCTCGGCGTGCGCCGCCGTTCGGGCCCGGGCGATCGTGCGCTCGAGCAGGGGAGCCACACCGTAGGGGCGGGCGTAGCCGAGATAGGTGGTCACCCGGCGGGCGACCGTCCCCCAGGGGGCGCGCTCGATCTCTCGGAGGATCCCCAGCCAGTCACCGACCGTGCCGCGCTCGATCGTCGCCACGAGCGCCTCATAGGGCCACTGGGTGACCGGTACGGTCGGGTCGCCGACGACGTTGCGGAACCCGACGTGCGTCACGTCAGCCCCGCGATGATCGCGTCCGCCAGTTCCGCGCAGGCCGCACACACGGCCGGCCAGCGATGCCAGCGGGGAGCGAGCCCCTTGTAGGCGGCCAACTCCCGGGTGACCGGCTCATCACGCGGATTGGGTTCACAGAGTCGTTGGATGAGGGCGGTGAGGACCGAGTCGGGCGCGCCCGAGCGGTCGTCGTAGTAGGCGTCGATCCCAGCCAGCACCCGCGGCGCGTCCGCGACGATCTCCGCGAGCGCGACGACGTCGAGGTAGTCACGCACCTGGTTGCGGACGACGACGAGGTAGGCCTTGATCCGCAGCATCTCCGCGTCGGTGGGAACCCGCAACCGTCCCGCGCCGGGAACCTCGACCTCGACCACCTCCAGGGGTCGGTGGCGGCGCAGTTGGCGCAGCCCCGCCTCGATCCCGCCGAGGGAGCCCATCAGCGTGAGCGGCGGGCGGCTCGCGCGCACGCTCGTCACCCAGCCGTCGGTCGCCTCGACCGCCGCGAGGATCTCCTCGTAGCGCTCGGCGAGATCGGCGAGCACGTGGTCGTGGTCGAAGGACTCGCGGTGGTGGGCATAGAGGGCCGCCGCCGAACCGCCGACGAGGACCGCCTCGGGCACGACCGCCTGGAGGCGGGCGGCGGAGGCGATCACGCCAGCCAGTCGGGGTGGGAGACCAACGCCCTCCAGCACACAGAGATCTTATCGGATCCGATAAGGCCCGAGAGGGTGTTCTGATCGACCCCTTCTGGGTGGTGGAACCCTGGCGCCCTGGATTCGACCAGTCGATCGTGAGGATCCCGTTAGCCGCCCCCACCCGCGGTCGGCCGCTGGACCCCGTCTGACACGATGGGGAGACGATGCGCTGGGTGAGTGCGGTGATCCTCGCGGCGGTGGCCCTCGCCGGGTGTGGCCAGAGCGCGAGCGCGAGCGGCCGGGTCAGCGCGGGCGTTGCCGCGGCGCGGTCGGCGGCGGCCAGCACGGCCGCCAACGGCCCCGGCGCGGTCCTCAGCGTCACCACGACGACCGCCGCGGTGTCGGTCACTCCCGCCCGCCGGCACCCCGTCCACCGCCGACCGCCCCGGCGCCCCCGCGGGCCGGCACCCGGCACCCTCCCCCAGACCCCGGCCGAGCCACCGGCCACCAGTCCCCAACTGCACGCGGAGATGGCCGACTTCTGGCGGGCCGTCCAGGTCGGCCGGGTGTGGCCGGGCGTGCCCGCCTTCTTCCCGGAGGCCGCCTACGTGCAGATCAAGGCGATCTCCGATCCTCAGGCCGACTGGCGTAATCGGCTGCTCGGCGACTACGTCCTCGACGTCAAGGCCGCCCACCAGCTGCTCGGCGCCGATCCGCGAGCCGCGAAGCTGCTCGGCGTCCGTGTGCCCGAGAGCTACGCCCACTGGGTCCCGCCGAACGTCTGTTACAACAGCTCCGGCTACTGGGAGGTGCCCAACAGTCGCGTCGTCTACTCCGCCCACGGGCAGGTCCGCTCCTTTGGGATCGCCTCGATGATCAGCTGGCGCGGGGTGTGGTACATCGTCCACCTCGGCGCGGTCCTGCGCTCCGTCAACGCCGGGGTCGTCGACGACCCGGCCGTCGGCCCCGGGGTGTCCGCTTACTCGGGCACCTGCTGAGGCCGCGCCGGCCCATCCTCAGTCAGCGCGGCTGCATCCCGCCAAAGCCCGTCCACAGCGCCGCCATCGCCGCCGCGACGATCTCCTCCCGGGACACCTCCGGGTGGGCCTGCCACCAGCGGGCGGCGGCGACCAGGGCGTCGCGGTGCATCGCGAACACCGCCCGCGCCTCGACGGTGACCGGATCGAGGCCCGCGCGGCGGGCGTCGGCGGCGAGCAGGTCCGCGAGCACCCGGCTGTGGCGGGCCCGGGAGAGGCGGTAGGCGTCGCTCGCCTCGGGATCGAGCGGCGGCCGGTCCGGGTAGAGCAGCTGCCAGGCGAGCCGGTGCTCGGCGGCGAAGCGAAAGAACGCGTCAAAGGTCGCCCGCCAGCGCTGCTCGGTGCTTCCCTCGGACTCGAGCGCGGCGCTGAGATAGGCGAGCAGGGCGTCCTCCTCGGTCGCGAGCAGGTCACTGAACAGGGCGAGCTTGGAATCGAAGTGGTCATAGAGGACGGTGCGGGCCACCCCGGCGGCGGTGGCGATCCGGCCGAGGGAGGCCGCCTCATAGCCGACAGCGGCGAACTCGGCGAGCGCGGCCTCTATGATCAGCGCGCGCCGGCGGGCGCCGGGGAGGCGTGACTTGGGAGCGTCGGTGGCCATCTGTCGGTATTATCCGACATAGGTGTCGGTTATGGCCCGGGTCCGGTCCACAACCGACACCAAGCCCGCTCGAGAAACACGATTCGGGGCCCGACCGCAGCCGGCGCACAGGCGCGGCGGCGGTCACCCGCCAAGGAGCCGCAAACACCATGTCCGCCACCGAAGTGCTCGTCTTTGACGCGCTCCGCACCCCGCGGGGCAAGAACAAGGGCGGGTCGCTGCACACCACCAAGCCGGTCGACCTCGTCGTCGGGCTCATCCACGAGGAGCTGTCGCGCAACCCCGACTTCGACCCGAGCCGGGTCGATGACATCGTCCTCGGCTGCGTGACCCCGATCGGAGACCAGGGCGCGGACATCGCCAAGACCGCCGCGGTCGCCGCCGGTCTGCCGAACACCGTCACCGGCGTACAGGTCAACCGCTTCTGCGCCTCTGGCCTCGAGGCGGTCAACCTCGCCGCCCAGAAGGTCGCCTCCGGTTGGGAGGGGCTCGTCCTCGCCGGCGGTGTCGAGTCGATGAGCCGGGTGCCGATGGGCTCTGACGGCGGCGCGATGGCGATGGACCCCGCGACCGCCTATGACAGCTACTTCGTCCCCCAGGGGATCGGAGCCGACCTGATCGCGACGATCGAGGGCTGGGACCGGGAGGACGTCGACGCCTACGCCGTCCGCTCCCAGGAGCGCGCCGCCCGCGCCCAGGCCGAAGGCCGCTTCAACAACTCGATCGTCCCGGTCAGGGACGTCAACGACCACGTCCTGCTCGACCGCGACGAGCACGTCCGTCCCGGCAGCACCGTCGAGGGGCTCGGCAAGCTCAACGCCGCCTTCGCCGGAATCGGGGAGATGGGTGGCTTTGACGCAGTCGCCCTGCAGAAGTACCACTGGGTGGAGAAGATCAACCACGTCCACACCGGCGGGAACTCCTCCGGCATCGTCGACGGCGCCGCCCTCGTCACCATCGGCAACGCGAAGATCGGTGAGGAGCTCGGGCTGACGCCGCGGGCGCGGATCCTCGCGACCGCGCTCGCCGGCGAGGACCCGACGATCATGCTCACCGGCCCGGCGCCGGCGTCGAAGAAGGCGCTCGCCAAGGCCGGCCTGACCATCGACGACATCGACCTGATCGAGATGAATGAGGCGTTCGCCTCCGTCGTGATGCGCTTTGTCCGGGACATGGCCGGCAAGGAGAATGAGGCGGCGCTGATGGAGAAGGTCAACGTCAACGGCGGGGCGATCGCGCTCGGTCACCCGCTCGGCGCGACCGGGGCGATGATCCTCGGCACGCTCATCGATGAGCTGCACCGGACGGGACAGAAGTACGGCCTGGCGACCCTGTGCGTCGCGGGTGGAATGGGTATCGCAACCGTGGTGGAGGCCATCTAGATGTCAGAGAACATGATCACGTGGGAGAACCGGGACGGAATCATCGTCCTGACGATGGACGACCCGAACCAGAGTGCGAACACGATGAACGGGCTCTACCTCGAGTCGATGAAGGCGACCGTCGAGCGTCTCGAGGCCGAGAAGGAGTCGATCAAGGGCGTCATCCTCACATCGGCGAAGAAGACCTACTTCGCCGGCGGTGACCTCAATGACCTGCGCAAGGTCAAGAGGTCCGACGCGGAGGAGTTCCGGGCCTGGCTCGAGCGGGGCAAGACCTACCTGCGCCGCCTCGAGACCCTCGGCAAGCCGGTCGTCGCCGCGATCAACGGCGCCGCGCTCGGCGGCGGGCTCGAGATCGCCCTCGCCACCCACCACCGGATCATCGTTGATGATCCCAAGGCGGTCACGGGCTTCCCCGAGGTCCAGCTCGGGCTGCTCCCCGGCGCCGGCGGGGTCGTCCGCTCGGTGCGGATGCTCGGGATCGTGCCCGCCCTGATGGGGCTGCTGCTCCAGGGCCAGCGACTCAAGCCGGCCAAGGCGAAGGAGATCGGGATCGTCGACGAGGTCGTCGCCTCCGCCGACGAGCTGATCCCCGCCGCGACCCGCTGGATCGAGGCCAACCCCGAGGCCCAGCAGCCGTGGGATGCCGACAAGAAGTACAAGATCCCCGGGGGGACGCCCTCGACCCCGGCGCTGGCGGCGAACCTGCCCGCCTTCCCGGCGAACCTGCGCAAGCAGCTCAAGGGCGCGAACATGCCCGCGCCGGTCAACATCATGTCCGCCGCGGTCGAGGGGGCCCAGGTCGACTTCGACTCCGCCCTTGAGATCGAGGGGCGCTACTTCGTCGACCTCGCCACCAGCCAGGTCGCCAAGAACATGATCCAGGCGTTCTTCTTCGACCTCCAGCGGGTCAACGGCGCCCGCGGCCGGGCCGCCGACGTGGAGACCTTCCAGGCCAAGAAGGTCGCCGTCCTCGGCGCCGGGATGATGGGCGCGGCGATCGCCTACGTGTCCGCGCAGGCGGGGATCGAGGTCGTGCTCAAGGACGTCAGCCTCGAGGCGGCCCAGCGGGGCAAGGGCTACTCGGAGAACCTCGTGAAGAAGGCGGTCGAGAAGGGTCGGATGAGTGAGGAGAAGGCCCAGGCCCTGCTTGACCGGATCCACCCGACCGACAGCGCCGCGGACGCCGCCGCCGCCGACCTCGTGGTGGAGGCGGTGTTCGAGGCCCCCGACATCAAGGAGGCCGCGTGGAAGGAGATCGAGCCGATTGTCGCCCCCGACGCGCTGCTGGGCTCCAACACCTCCACCCTGCCGATCACCGGCCTCGCCACCTACGTCACGCGGCCCGAGGACTTCATCGGGATCCACTTCTTCTCCCCGGTGGACAAGATGCCGCTCGTCGAGCTGATCCGGGGCGAGAAGACCTCGGATGAGGCGACCTTCAAGGCCCTCGACTACGTCAAGCAGATCAAGAAGACCCCGATCGTCGTCAACGACAGCCGCGGCTTCTTCACCAGCCGGGTGATCGGCACGTTCGTCAATGAGGGGATCTCGATGCTCAAGGAGGGCGTCCCGGCCCCGTCGATCGAGCAGGCGACCAGCCAGGCCGGCTACCCGGCCCCGGTGCTGCAGCTCTCGGACGAGCTCAACCTCAAGTTGATGCGCAAGATCCGGATCGCCGCCCAGGAGGCCGGGGAGACCGGCTCGGGCTTTGACGAGATCAAGGGCGCGATCGAGGTGATCGACGACATGCTCGACACGTACGAGCGGCCCGGACGGCTGGAGAAGAAGGGCTTCTACAGCTACGACCCCGAGTCCGGAAAGCGGCTCGGCCTCTGGGACGGTCTCACAGAGGCGTTCCCGCCCGTCGCGGACCCACGCTCGATCAACCTCAAGGACCTCGAGGAGCGGATGCTCTTCGTCGAGTCGATCGAGTCGGTCAAGTGCCGGGATGAGGGCGTGATCGAGTCGGTCGCCGACGCGAACATCGGCTCGATCTTCGGGATCGGGTTCCCCGCCTGGACCGGCGGGGTGCTGCAGTACATCAACGGCTACGAGGGAGCTGACGGGGCCGTCGGCCCGAAGGCGTTCGTCGCCCGGGCCCGCGAGCTCGCCGCCGCCTACGGCAGCCGCTTCGAGCCGCCGGCCTCCCTCGTCGAGATGGCCGAGCGCGGCGAGATCTACTCGGACGAAACCGAGCTCGCCGCCGTCTGATCTCCTGCGTGCAGGCTCCGGGGGCGAGCACCGGCTCGCCCCCGGACCGTCGCGCCGGGGGATCCTCCCGTTCTCTGGTGGGCCGGCCCGATTGCCCCCGGGCCGGCCCTCCGCCAGCGCTTCGCGCTACCTTATGTCCGTGCGCGCACGTTCGTTTCTGCTCGCCCTCCTGCTCGGGGCCGGCCTCGCCGGCTGCGGATCGAGCAGCCCCCACCCGACCACCGCTTCCACGACGGTCCGGAGCCGGACCGCCGCCCACCGGGTCCACCACGCCCCGGTCTCCACGGAGGTGCGCAACGCCACCCCCCAGCCGGGCTGGCGACCCTACACCGGCCCGGTGCCGATCATCCTCTACCACGAACTCGGGATCGCCCCGCCGACCGAGCCGTACCCGGGCCTGTACATGCCCTACCCGATCTTCGCCCAGGAGATGGCCTGGCTGCATTCGGCCGGATATCAGGCGGTCACCCTCGATGAGGTCCTCAACGCCTGGTACCACCACGGGACCCTGCCGGCCAAGCCGATCGTCATCACCTTCGACAACGGCTACCCGCCGCAGGTGACCTTCGCCCCGAAGATCCTCTCCAAGTACGGCTGGCCGGCGGTGCTGAACGAGATCACCGATAACCACCTCTACAACTACCAGATCGCCCACGTGCTCAAGCTCGGCTGGGAGGTCGATTCCCACTCGGTCACCCATCCGGACCTGGCGACCGCCACCCCCGCGGAGCTGAAGTACCAGCTCGTCGCCTCTCGTCAGTTCCTCCAGCGAACCTTCCACATCCCCGTCAACGGCTTTGCCTACCCGTCCTCGGACTTCAACGCGACGGTGATCGCTGCGGTCAAGGCCGCCGGATACAAGGACGCGACCACGGAGGGGTTCGCCTACGCGACGAGGAACGAGCCCTACCTGCTGCCGCGCTTTGAGCAGGAGACCGGCCTCGCCCAGCTCCAGGCCGACCTCGCCACTCCGCACTGAGGTGCCGACGGTCGCGTTCGCCGACGCCCGGGTTGACAGCGGCGACGGCGCCCGCCTCGAGACGGCGATGCGGGCCGAGGTCGAGGCGATGTACCCCGGCCTCGACATGACCGCACCGGACATGCCTCCAGCCGGTCCGGACGAGCTCAACCCGCCCCATGGGGTGTTCCTCGTCGGCTACCGCGACGGCGAGGCGGTCTGCTGCGGGGGGATCAAGACGCTCGCTCCCGGGGTGTGTGAGTTCAAGCGGATGTACGTCACACCGGCGGCGCGCGGGAGTGGCGTCGGACGGGCGCTGCTGGGCGCCCTGGAGGAGCGGGCTCGCGCGCTGGGCTTCCACACCGCCAGACTCGACACCGGCGAGCGCCAGACCGTTGCCCAGCGGCTCTACCTCAGTGCAGGCTATCGGCCGATGGGGAACTTCAACGCGAACCCGGTCGCGACGTTCTTCGGGGAGAAACGGATCACCGGCGGCTGAGCGGTCGGGTCGGGTGGTGCGGGGGCGCCACTCAGACGGGGCTGGCGGCGTTGACGAGAGTGAGGGCGGCGCGGTGGACGGCCTCGCGGGCGTCCGCGGGTGCGAGCACCACCGCGTCCCCGGCCTCCTTGAGCACCTCACGGATCAGCCAGTCCAGCCCGGCGAAGCCGATCTCCACCACGACGGCCCCGTCCTCGTACTCGTCGGTGACGGTGCGATCCTCCCGGGCCCAGCGGGCCCGGTCGGGGGAGATCCACACGCGGGCACGGCGGGCGCTGGCGACCTCACCGGTGCGCAGCCAGCCGTCGACCTCGGCGTCCTCGCCGGTGTCGTGGCGTGGCTCGAAGACGGTCTCGGTGACCGTTGCGGACTTGATCCGGTCGAGGCGGAAGTGACGGACATCCCCCCGGCTCGGGTCAAAACCGGCGACGTACCAGCCCTCGCGGCCGTTGACGAGCTGATTGGGCTCAAGCGTGCGGGAGGAGAACTCGTCTTCGTTCTCCTTGTAGTACTCGAAGGCGAGCCGGTGCCGGCGGGTGATCGCCTCGGCGATCACGGCGGCGATCTCCGTGTCATCGGCCCCGGCCCGAGCGATGTGGAGCCCGCCCTGGGCGGGGTCCTCCCCGAGGGCGGCGACGACCTTGGCCCGTACCGAGGTGAGCGAGCCCTCGGGGATGTGCTCGCCGATCAGGTCGATCGCCGCGATCAGCGCCTTGGCCTCCACCGGCAGCAGCCGGGCCGGCCGGGCAAACGAGTCGCCGTAGGGCTCGGGGTCGACCTCCACCGTGCCGTCGTCGAGAATCTCGGCGTAGAGGACGTAGGTGCCGGCGCCGAAGTTGACGATGTTGAGGACCTGGATGTCCTCGCGCAGCTCGCCGTCGGACACCTTGAGCCGGTCCCGCAGTTCCCGGGCGGTGAGCGACCGCCCTGAGCGGCCGTGGTCGATGAGGATGCTCGCGAGGGTGACGAGCCGGGCGAACCGCTCAGGCCGGATGCCCGCCTCCGTCTCGGCCTCGTCGCGACCCGGGCTCTCCGCGGCCGCCTCCGCGTCGATCGCGGCGGCCGGGCGGGTACGGCCAAGCGGGGTGGCGGGGTCCCCCTCATGGTGGGCGAGAATGCTGGCGAGCCGTTCCTGGCTCTCGCCGGCGAGCTCGGGTGGAGAGACGATCCGTGCCTGCCCGCGGAGGCCGAGCACCCAGGCGACGAGCTGACGCGGGTTCGCGTAGTCGGTGCTGAAGATCCGGTCGCGTTCGTCACCGAGGCCGTGGATGCCGTCCCCGGCGGGGCGGAAGCTGCCGTAGCGACCGAAGTGCCGTTCGATCTGCCAGGCGATCCGGCCCGAGATCCAGATCTCCGCCGTCCCGACCGGGTCGCCGAACTGCCACTGGATCCGGTCGGCGTAGGCGCGTGGATCGAAGTCTGTGGGCCGTTGGAAGTCGTGTTCGGCCTTGGTCGCATAGCCGACCTTGCCGCGGATCCGGGAGAGGCGGAAAACCCGGATCGCCTTGCGCTCATGGGAGCGTCCGACGAGGTAGAACTGGCCGCCCTGATAGACGAGCTGGTAGGGATCGACCCGGCGGGAGCCGGTTTCGCCCCGTTCCATCGTGTAGTAGTCGAACAGGATCGTCTTGCGCCTGAAGATCGCGGTCTCGATCTTCGCGAGGCGCTGGGAGATCTCATGGCCGCCGGCGGCTCCGGTGAGGTTGAGCTTGACCGTCGTCTGCACCGGGCTGGTGAGCGGGGAGGGCCGTCCCCAGGAGATCTGTTGGAGGGCGAGGCGCAGCGGCTCGGCGTAGGCGAACTCCCCGTCGAGCAGGTGCAGGGCGGTACCGAGGGCGGCGAGTTCCTCGTCGCTGAAGGCGATCGGTGGGAGGTGGAAGTTCTCCGGCGCGAGGCTGTAGTTCTCCTGCTCGACCTGCCCGTCGGCGGGCTTTTCGACGGTGAGCACGATCCCGAGGGACTCCAGTTCGGAGCGGTCAGCGTAGAAGCGTCGGGCAAACGCGTCCTCGTTCATCACGCTGTAGCCCTCCACGTCCCGGCGGATCTCCGGTGCGGTGACGGGCCGGCGCTCGGCCATCAGGTAGGAGATGAGGGAAAGCTGGCGGATCAGCTTCTCGGTGTCCTTGGCCATCCCGGCCACTTTAAAGCCGGTCGCCGCCTCGGGCAGAGGCCAGCCCGTCGGGGGCCCCGCAAATTGCGCCAATCCGCCCCGGAGGCGAGGGCTGCAGGCCCGGGCAGATGACCGGGTCTGAGGGGTGCGGGAATCGCTTGGGCGGCGACCGGCGGGCGCTCAGGCGGCGACGGCGACCGGGCGCCGTCGCGCCGGGGCCTCGTCGGCGCCGGCCGGGCCGAAGTACGGCGCCGCGCCGATCCCCCGGTCATAGCCCGACCAGCGGGCGCCTTCGGCGAGCTCGGCCTGGACCCGATCGAAGCTGCCGAACTTGGATCCGAGGTTGTCGGCCATGTGCACGAGGGTCGCCTCCCGGGTTGCGGGCACGACCGGGCTGCCGTGCTCGAGGGAGCCGTGGTGGCTGAGGATGATGTGCAGCAGCGCCTCGGCGAGATCGTCGGGGAACCCGCCAAGCCCGTCGATCGCCGAGCGGATCCGGAAGTACCCGAGGGCGATCTCCCCCTGCAGGCGGCCGTGGTGGGACATCTCGATGCCGTCTTCACCCACCGTGTAGGCCTCGAGCTTGCCGATGTCGTGCAGCAGCGACCCGCAGACGGCGAGGTCCCGGTCGACCCCGCCGAAGATGGCGGCGATCGCGCTCACGGCTTCCGCCACGACGAGGGAGTGCTCGAGCAGCCCGTGCCGGTAGGCGTGGTGGTAGTGCTTGGCCGCCGGCGCCTCCGCGAACGCCGGCCAGCACTGTCCCTCCGGACCGATCAGGCAACCGATGAGCCGGCGCAGGTGTGGGTTGGTCACGCTGGCGATCAGCGCCCGGAGATCGGACTCCAGCTCGGATGCGGTGCGGGCGGGTCCGCTCATCGTGATCCGGAACGGTAGACCCCGTCCCGGACGGGATCAGAAGCCGACCGGGTGGCGAATCGCGAAGCTCGGCAGGTTCGACTCGTCCGCGGGCCGGTTCGACCAGCGGGTTCCGCTCTCGGCCAGAGCGACGGTGTCAAAGCGCAGGCCGGCGATGTAGGCGAAGGTGTGGCCGGCGTTGGCGTAGATCGTGATCCAGCGCCCGGGGCCGGGGTCGCCGTAGGACATCAGCTGCCCCGAGGTTTCGGTGCCGGTGAGCAGTCCGGCGGCAGCGAGGATGAAACTCAGTGACCCGGAGCAGTCGTAGCCGTTGTCTTCGTAGGTGACGTGGCCGCCGCCCCAGATGTAGGGGAGGTGGGCGATCTCGTTGCCGGCCTCAATCGCGGCGACCACCGGTGCCGGCGCGTTGGCCGGCGGGATCGCGAGGCCGGAGCTGGTGAGTGTCGCCCGGTCCGGGTTCGGGTTGATGCCGCTGGCCGTGAGCTCGGCCTCGACCTGGGCGTTGGAGGCCGGCTGAGGCAGGGGCCCCGAGCTCGGTGCGACGCTGACGACCCCGTCGCCAGCGGCCCCAGCCCCGTTCGTCCCCGACGAGGAACCCGCCGATGCGGAGGGGGCTTGCCCGGCGACCGGCTGGATGACCTGGGGTTTGCCGTGCAGCGCGATCGCGCCCGATTCGGCGACCTTCGTCCCGGTGATCGCCCCGCAGCCGGCGACGCTGAGACCGAGCAGCGCGGCGCTGAGGAGGATCGACTTCCGGAATCGCACCCGGGGCACAGTCCCGAGTATGACGATCGCGCCCGCCGGGGCGCCGCAGGCTCAGCGGACGGGCGGGCCCTCTCGCGTCATCGTGACGGTCGCCTCGAGGTTCGAATTGGCCATCCCCCGGTAGACGCCCTTGACCGGCGGCACGTCCGCGTAGTGGCGGCCGTGCCCGATCTTGATGTGATCGGCGCCGGTCAGTCCGCGGTTGGTCGGGTCAACGCCGACCCATACCGCTCGGACGTCCGGACCGCGGTCACCGTCGGTCCCGTCCTCGGGGAGCAGCACCTCGATCCAGGCGTGCGTGTCGACCTCGACCGGCTCCGAGGGTGCGCCGCCGACCGCGCGCGGGTCGGGCTCGGGCGCTCCCGGCCGACCGCCCGCGGCCGGGAGTTGAGCGGACCCGCCCGCGCTGGGGGAGCCGGAGACGGCCTCGCCGTCTCCGGCGGTCGCGGTCGTGAACAGGTAGCCCGATACGTACCGGGCGGCGACGCCGTGGTGGCGCAGCAGCCACAGCCCGAGGTGGACGAAGTCCTGGCAGACGCCGGCGCCGCCGTCGAGCACGTCAACCAGCGGTGAGTCGACGTAGGTCGCCCCCCGCCGGTATTCGAACCGGTCCGGGATCAGCTCGCAGACCGCCAGGGCCAGCTCGAGCGGATCGCGGTGGCCGGTCGTGTCGGCGGTCAGGTCGGCGAGGACCGGATGCCCGGCCGCCTCCTCGGTTGGGAGCAGGTACTCGGCCCCCACCTCCCGGTAGGCGTCGGCGGCCAGGGCCGCCCAGTCGGGGCGGGGCGGGGGGGCCGCCGGCAGGGTGGCGACGAAAGCGCGCACGTCGATGAGCAGTTCACGGTGGGGGCGAGCGACCTCAAACTCGATCACCTCGGTCCCGAAGTAGTCGTCGTGACGGTGCAGGCGTGCCTCCGGGCTGATCCGCACGCTGAACTCCTCGACGCGCTGGCGGGCGTGGGTGACGGGGCGCACCCGCAGCGCGTTGAGGTTGTCGGCCACCTCGGCGTCATAGCGGTAGCGGGTGACGTAGCGCAGACGGAAGCCGGTCTCCCGTTCCCACCCCCGGTCGTCGTGCTCGGGCATCAGACGTGCACCGCCGCGACGGCCGCGACGGCGAAGTAGCGATCGTCGATCGCGCGATCGATCAGCTCGAGCTCCTCCTGGACTCGGGCGAGCAGGTCCGCGAGCACGCTGAAGCGCTCGGCGGTCCGGCGCTGGAGTTCGAGGTCGGCGATGAGGCGACCGAGCCGCAGCACCGGCGGTGAGGACCGGGGGGCCGCGTCCGCGGTCTCCAGTGCGGCCCGCAGCGCCTCGAGGGAGGAGGCGACCGACCCCGGATAGGTGCCCTCATAGAGCAGGAAGCGAACGACCTCACGCAGTTCCGGTGCCTGCCGGGTCGCGCGCCGGTAGGCCTGAAACCCGCCGACGGCCTGGAGCAGGGCGAGCGCCTCCCCCTGGTGGGCGGCGGTGTCCTCGCCCGCGCTCACCGCCCGGGTGAGCTGGACGGGGACCGACACCCGCAGCATCCGCAGGGCCATGTCCGCGCTCTCGATC
This sequence comes from Conexibacter sp. DBS9H8, assembly GCF_023330685.1. Taxonomy (GTDB): domain Bacteria; phylum Actinomycetota; class Thermoleophilia; order Solirubrobacterales; family Solirubrobacteraceae; genus Palsa-465. The sequence goes on along the minus strand of NZ_CP097128.1, from coordinate 177,573 downwards.
CGGCCGCCCGCATCGAGGAAGGCGCGACCCTCGTCCGCGAGCATCGTGCGCTCGACGAGGCCCCAGAACAACGCACAGCGCTCCTTCACCTCTTGATAGACGGAGTACGGGCCGGTCGCGAGGGCGGCCTGGAGGTCATAGCGCCCGAGGGAGAGATAGAAGCCGTTGAGCGCCTCCCACATCTCCGTCGAGATCACGTCACGGAGCGTGCGGGCTCGCTCCCGCGCCCGGTAGACGCAGGAGACGACCGAGGCGGGGCTCGTCGTGTCAAGGGTCAGCAGCGGGGCGATCTCCGCCCGGCCGAGGCTGACCCGACCGCGGGCTGTCGCGCCGACCGTTCGGTGGCCCGTCAGCTTGCCCTCAGCGGGGTCGGCGGGCTCACTCTCCTCCCCCGGCGCGGGCGGCTTGGCGCCGATCACTGCGAGCACCCCCTCCCAGGAGAGGGCGATCCCGCGCGCGTCCGCACCGACGACGTCAGCGTGGAAGGCGCCGTCGAGCATCCGGGCCGTCTCCTCCGCGCGGGTGAGGTCACGGCCGAGCCAGAACAGCTCCTGGGCGATCCGGGCGAGCATCCCCGCCTCAGTCCCGGTCCGGACTGCTCGCCGGCCAGTTCTGTTGTTGCTGCTGCTGTTGGGCCTGACCGTGCCAGCCCCCGTAGCGGATGTCCGGCAGCGCCGGGGGTCGCCGCGGCGGAACGTCCCCGGGGTGCAGCTCGACGCCGTCCCCGTCATCAAGCACCCAGGTGTCCTTGGAGCCGCCGCCCTGGCTCGAGTTGACGATCATCGACCCCTCCCGGAGCGCGACACGGGTGAGCCCACCGGGCACGATCCGGATCTCCTCGCCGAACACCGCGAACGGGCGCAGGTCCACATGGCGGGGGGCGAGCCGGCCGCCGACCTCGGTCGGCACCGTGGACAGGTGGACGAGCTCCTGGGCGATGAACCGTTCGGGCTGGGCCTCGATCAGGCGCCGCTGGGCCTCCCGCTCGGCGGCGCTCGCGCTCGGGCCGATGAACACCCCCTTGCCCCCCGACTCCGACGTCGGCTTGACGACGAGCTCGGCGAGCCGCTCGAGCACCATCGCCCGGGTCTGCTCCTCGTGCACGAAGTAGGTCGGGACGTTCGCGAGGATCGGCTCCTCCCCGAGGTAGAAGCGGACCATCTCCGGGACGAAGTGGTAGATCGCCTTGTCATCGGCCACCCCGGTCCCGACCGCATTGGCGATCGCGACGCTGCCGGCCCGGTAGGCACGCATCAGCCCCGGCACTCCGAGCACCGAGTCGGCGCGGAACTCGAGCGGGTCGATGAAGTCGTCGTCGAGACGACGGTAGATCGTGTGCACGCGCTGCAGGCCCGCCGTCGTGCGCATGTACACGGTCGAGTCGCGGACGATCAGGTCGGACGCCTCGACGAGCTCGATCCCCATCTCCCGCGCGAGGAAGGCGTGTTCGAAGTAGGCGCTGTTGAGGCTCCCGGGCGTCCACACGACGACGGTCGGCGCGCCGTCGGAGGCCGGGGCGACCGCCTTGAGCGCCTCGAGCAGCAGCGTCGGGTACGTGCTGACGGGCCGTACCCGGTGCCCTGCGAACAGCTCCGGCATCAGCCGCGTCATCGCGACCCGGTTCTCGAGCACGTAGGAGATGCCCGACGGGGTCCGCACATTGTCCTCGAGTACCCGCCAGACCCCGTCCCCGCCGCGGACGAGATCACAACCGCTGACGTGGGTGTAGACCCCGCCGGGGGCGCGGATCCCGTGCGCGGCCCGGGCGAAGCTCGGGCGCGAGACGATCAGTGACCACGGCACCTTCCCGGCCCGGACGATCTCTCGGTCGTGGTAGACGTCGTCGACGAAGGCGTTGAGGGCCCGGATGCGCTGGGCCAGCCCGCGCTTGATCACCGTCCACTCCTGCGCGGTGAGGACCCGCGGGACGAGGTCGAGCGGGAAGGGCCGGTCCCGACGCTTGCCGTCCTCGGAGTAGACCTCAAAGGTGATTCCCTGCTGCATGAAGATCGAGTCCCGCCGCCGGCCGGCGGCCGCGAGCGCGTCCGGTCCGAGCCGCTGCAGGGAGGCGATCAGCCCGGAGACGTGGGTTCGGGGCCGTCCCTCGGCCTCGAGCAGCTCGTCGATCGAACCGTCCGGCACCTCATATTCCGTGATCGGATCCGGCTCGCTCATCCTCACGCGAACACTATGGCGTCCCGGGCCGCGGCGGCCAGAACCTCGCGGCCAAAGCAAACCGTGACCGTTTGGCCAGGTGGACAAGGCGACGGGCGCACCCGGGCTCCGGCACCGGGTTACCCTAGGGCCCCCATGTCCCTGCGCCTCCTCATCACCGGAGCGAGCGGCCTGCTCGGCCAGGACGTGTACGCGGTCGCGCGGGCCCGCGGGCACCAGGTCACCGCCCTGACGCGGGCCGCCCTCGACATCTGTGACCCGGCGGCGGTGAGCGCGGCGGTCGCCACCGCCGCCCCGGACGTGGTGGTCAACTGCGCCGCCTACACCCAGGTCGACCGTGCCGAGTCCGAACCCGAGGCCGCCCACCGGGTCAACGCGGACGGCGCGGGAACCGTCGCCACGGCGGCCGCCGCCGCGGGCGCATGGACCGTCCACGTCTCCACCGACTACGTGTTCTCCGGTGCGAAGGCCTCGGGTCCCTACCTCGAATCGGACCCGACCGGACCGCAGACCGTCTACGGGCAGAGCAAGCTCGCCGGGGAGGCGGCGGTCGCCGCCGCCGCGCCGGACTGTCACACGATCGTCCGCTCCGCCTGGCTGTACGGGACCGGCGGGCCGTGCTTTCCCGGGACGATCCTCGATCTCGCCCGCCGCCGGCCCGAGCTCACCGTCGTCGACGACCAGATCGGCTCGCCGACCTACACGCCCCACCTCGCCGCCGCGCTCACCGAGCTCGCCGAGTCGCGCGCGCTCTGCGGGGTCGTCCACGTCGCCGGGGCCGGCGCGGTCAGCTGGTTTGGGTTCGCCTCCGCGCTGCTGGCGGCGGCACCGGTCTGCCGGACCGGTGCCGCCGGGACGCCGGGCTGGGCCGCGATCGCCCCGTGCACGAGCGCGGAACACCCCCGCCCCGCCGCGCGTCCCGCCTTCTCGGTGCTCGCCAGCGAACGGGCCGGCGTCCCCGTCCTGCCCGACTGGCGCTCCGGCGTGGCCGCGTACATGGCCGCCTGGTCCGCGCAGCAGGTCGCGGCCTGATGCGCCTGCTCGTCACCGGCGGCGCCGGCTTCATCGGCTCGAACTTCGTCCGCCACGTCCACCGCGAACGGCCCGACTGGGAGGTCGTCGTCTATGACCGGCTCACTTACGCCGGGGACCGGGCCAACCTCGCGGACCTGTCGGAACGAGTGACGCTCGTGGAGGCCGACATCTGCGACCCCGCCGCCCTCGAGGGCGCCCTCGACGGGGTGGAGGCGGTCATCCACTTCGCCGCCGAGACCCACAACGACAACAGCCTGCAGAGCCCGTGGCCGTTCGTCCACACCAACCTCGTCGGCACCTACACGGTCCTCGAGGCCGTCCGGGCCCGCGGGATCCGCCTCCACCACATCTCGACCGACGAGGTTTACGGGGACCTCGCGCTCGATGATCCGGCGACGTTCACCGATACGACGCCGTACAACCCCTCCTCGCCCTACTCGGCGACCAAGGCCGGCTCGGACCTGCTCGTCCGCGCCTGGGTGCGCTCCTTCGGGGTCGCCGCAACCCTGTCGAACTGCTCGAACAACTACGGGCCCTACCAGCACGTCGAGAAGTTCATCCCCCGCCAGATCACCGAGATCCTCGAGGGGCGCCGCCCGAAGCTGTACGGGGCGGGGGAGAACGTGCGCGACTGGATCCACGCCGAGGACCACTCAAGCGGCGTGCTGGCGATCCTCGAGCGTGGCCGGATCGGGGAGACGTACCTGATCGGCGCGGACGGGGAGCGCAACAACCTCGACACGGTCCGGCTCATCCTCACCCTGATGGGCCGCGACGGCGACGACTTCGACTGGGTCAAGGACCGCCCCGGCCACGACCTCCGCTACGCGATCGACGCGACGAAGCTGCGTTCCGAGCTCGGCTGGACCCCCCGTTACCGTGACTTCGAGGCCGGGCTCGCGGCGACGATCGATTGGTACCGCGCCCACCCGGAGTGGTGGCGGCCCCAGAAGGCCCCGACGGAGGCGCGCTATGAGGAGCTGGGACGCTGAGCGGGCCCGCCCGCCGGCGTGGCCCGGGGGGCGAGGGGACGTCCGCTGTGGCCCCTGACCGGGATACCCGCCTGGACCCGTCGGCTCCGGTGCCGTTGACCGGCGGGCCACTCGCCGCGCTGCAGAGCGAGCTGGCCGACTGCCGGCGCTGTGCGCGGCTCGTGGCCTGGCGCGAGCAGGTGGCGGTCGAGAAACGGGCGTCCTTCCGGGAGGAGGTCTACTGGGGCCGTCCCGCCCTCGCCATCGGCGACCCCGCCGCCCGGCTCGTCGTGCTCGGGCTCGCTCCCGCCGCCCACGGCGGCAACCGCACTGGGCGGATCTTCACCGGCGACCGGTCCGGGGACTGGCTGTTCGGCGCGCTGTGGCGGGCCGGGTATGCCAACCAGCCCGAGTCGGTGTCCGCCGGGGACGGGCTCGCGCTCACCGACTGCTGGGTGACCGCCGCGGTTCGCTGCGCGCCGCCGGCGAACCGCCCGACCCCCGCCGAGCGGGACACCTGCACGAGCCACTGGCTGATCCCCGAGCTCGAGCTGCTGGTGGCCAAGCGGGTGATCCTCTGTCTCGGCGGCTTCGCGTGGGAGACCGCGCTGCGCGTGTTCGACGCCCCCCGCCCACGACCCCGGTTCGGACACGCCGTCGAGCACCGGCTCGGCGCGGGGCCCGGTGCCGGTCTGTGGCTGCTGGGCAGCTACCACGTCTCCCAGCAGAACACCTTCACGGGCCGGCTCACCGAGGCGATGCTCGACGCCGTCCTCGGCCGTGCCCGTGAGCTGACGCAAGGGCACGGCTGACTGAGCCCCTGCGGCGATCGCTTCGGCGCGCACGCCAGCCGGCGGCGGCGCGCCGACAGTCCACCGTCGACGGGGGAGAATCGCGTGGCGTGCGCGAACGCGTTCCCCCCGCCGTACGGGGGTGCGGGGGCTGAGATCAGGTGCGCTGGACCAGCCGTGCGGTGAAGACGATCCGGTGACAGCGCGTGCCCGGGAACGTGACCGTCCCGGAGGCGCGCGCGGGGGTGAGCCGAACGCTCAGGATGATCTTGACGCGATGGCCGCCGTGGGCGCTTGTGTAGACCATCGCCGTGGTGTGGGTGTGAATCGTGTCGTGGTGAACTGCAATCGAGTTGAGCACCGCCGCGTCAGGGACGTGAGCGGCTCCCGGATAGCTGACCGTTCCGAGGCAGGTGTTGGTCGCCTGCAGCTGCGCGGTCCCGGTGGCGTGGCGGAAGACGATGATGACGTTGTCACCGGCCGCCGGGGTGACGGTGCCCGAGACCTTCCTCCCCGGGTGCTGCATGTAGATGCTCGAGTCGGGTGGAGGCCCTCCGTCGGCGGCGGCGATGGCCGCACCCGAGCCCAGCAGGATGAGGGCAAGCGCGATGATGCGCGTTGGACGAAACATGATGGCTCCCGATAGGGGGGAATCGACCGATGCAGTCCGACCGGACCGCACAACCGCACCCTAGTCCGCGGCGCCCGGGCGGGGGAAAAACTCGTGTTGGACAAAAGCGGCCCGAGTCGTCTCGGCGCTCCTCGAACCCGTCCGCGGTCGCCGGGCTTGTGGGCTTCCACCAACGACGGGGGACAAATGCGTCGTAGGAACGCATTTGTCCCCCGTCATCGGAGGCGACCACCACCGTGTGCTCCCCCCAGGCCGCACCGGTCTCCCCCGGATGGGTCGGTCCGGGTTGACGCAACGGGTCCCCGCGCTCTGGAGTCGGGGACCGGTACCCGCCATCATGTTGTTCCATGATCACCGAGTCCCACACCATCGACCCCGACCTGTGGCGCGAGCCGCGTGAGCCCGAGCTCGCTGAACTGGCGATCAGCGACCCCCCAGGCGCCTGGCGTCAGCTCGGCTTCCTCGTCGATGAGGAGGGCAACCTCGACCTCGGTGGTGTGCGGCTGCGACTCGGCAGCAAGGGCAGCGGCGGGATCCTCTCCTGGTCCCTGCGCCGGGTCAACGCGATGGGGTCGATCGACGGCCTCCCCACCCCGGTGCCTCGGATGCTGCGCCCGCCGCCCTTCAGCACCCACCCAAACGGGGCGACCGGCCTCGATCACCTCGTCATCACGACACCGAACTTCGATCGCACCGCCGCCGCGCTCGCCCGGGCGGGCCTGCCGCTCAAGCGGACCCAGGAGATCGGACGGGGGCGCCAGGGCTTTCGCCGGGTCGGCCCGGCGATCCTCGAGCTCGTCCAGCTGCCCGCCGACGGTGCCGGGGCCGAGCGGGCCGGCGTCGTCGCCCGGGCTCAGCCGAGCGGTCCGCCCGGCGGTGGGGCCGGGGATCCGCGCTTCTGGGGGCTCGTCGTCGTCGTGATCAGCCTTGAGGCGCTCGCCGAACAGCTCGGGGACCGGCTCGGGGAGATCCGCCCCGCCGTGCAGCCGGGGCGGCGGATCGCCGCGCTCACCGGGGTCTCGGAGATCGCCCCCGCGCTCGCCTTCATGACCCCCGAGCCGCGGTAGGGGCCGGCCGCCACGGGCGGCCGAATCGCTCGGTGAGCCACTGGGGGTAGGTGAGCACGCCGCGGATGTCCGGATCAGGCGGGACCAGTGCCCCGTCGCCGAGGGCGCGCAGGAGCGCGCCGGCGCGCGGAACCGGCAGCGGCAGGCCGCGATGCACGCGCAACTGGCTCACCGTCAGGGTCTCGGGGCCACAGAGGGTCACGCTCGCGGTGGTCGGTGCCCCGGTCGCGAGGCGGGCCAGCACGGCCGCGACCTCCGCGGCCGCGACTGGGGCGAGCGGAATCGAGGCGCGCAGCTCGAGCCCGAGCCGGGCGGCCCGGAGCGCGGCGACCCCGACGAACTCATGAAACTGGGTGCTGCGCAGGATCGAGGCGGGGCGGCGGCCGTCGGTGAGGAGTCGCTCCTGGGCGAGCTTGAGCGCGTAGTAGCGGCTGTGGGCGGCGACCCGGTCGACCCCGGCGATCGAGATGAGGAGATGGTGGGCGTCGGGGGCTCCGGCGACCAGCCGCCGCGAGCCCTCCAGCAGCACCCCGGCCGCCGGCCGGGAGCCGACCGCGTTAGCCGCGTGGACGACGACCTCGACATCAGCGAGGGCGGTCGTGAGCCCGGCGCCGGTGCGGAGGTCGACGGGATGAGACGGCGAGGCGCGGTGGAGGCGGCGGACCTCATGGCCGCCCTCCTCCAGCAGACGGGCGAGCGGCGCGCCGAGGCGGCCGCTCGCGCCGGTGAGGGCGATCCTCATCCGCGACGCTCCGGCACCGTGGTCAGCGCAGTGAGCAGGCGCCGACGCTGAAGCGGCGCGGTCGGCTGACGGCGGTCGGATGACCGCCGCGACTGAGACGTGAGGTCGCGCCGAGGAGACGCCCGTCGCGGAACCACTCAAAGCGGATCCGCGCGGTGAGGGTCACCGGTCCGGCGAAGCGGAGGGTGAGCCCGTCCTGGACGAGGACCCCGTGCGTGGCGACGCGACCGCCGAGCTTCCAGTGCTCGGCCAGGGGCAGGTAGCGGTGGGCGGACGGGGAGAACTCGAGCACCGTGACCACCATCAGCAGGCGGGCGGGGAACGGGAGCGCGGGCATCTCGCCGCGGATCCCGACCGTCCGGTCGTGGTGGAGATCACAGGTCGTCAGCGTCGCCCACACGGTCCGCGAGTGGGCGGCCCTCGCGACGGCGCGGCGGACCTCGGCGGGGGTCGGTGACACCGGGCGGGCGCGCCGGACCGTCGGCGGCCGGTCGGAGTGAGCCTGGGCGACCATCGGCGACACCGGGCGGGCCTGGGCGACCGCGCCGCTCGCGGTGCAGAACGGGATGAGCAGCCCGATCAGCAGGACGCCGGCCGCGGCGACGTGGCGCTGCGCGCGGACGAGCGCGACGCGCACGCCGGCGTGGACGCGCGGGGGGCGGGCCTTGTCGGCGGCAGACATCGGCTGGAACATACCCGGTGTGATGACCGCGCCAGCCGGGCCGTGGCGGTGGTGTGAGACCAACCAGCGCGGATTGGCCGGCCTTTGAGGCGCTCTACCGCGGCAGCCGCGACGACGTCGACGCCTACGTCCTCTCCCTCCTGCGGGAAGCGGCGGCCGCCGAGGACGTGACCGCGCTCGCCTGCGAACGGGCCCACCGCATGTGGGCGAGCTTTGACCGCCGCCGCGCCGTCGAACGCGCCTGCCGGTTCGGGATCGCCCGCAACGCCCTCCTGGATGAACTGCGCCGCCGGCGCCGGACCGCGTCCCGGCTTGACGAACCTGGCGCGCCTGACCCCGACCTGAGCGACGGTGAGGAGGAGATCCTCCTCACCCGGACCGCCGTGCGAGCCGCGCTCGCCGCTCTGCTCCGCAAGCGAGCGCGAGCTGATCGCGTTGGAGTTCCACGCCGGGCTCACCAGCGCGGAGACCGGCCGGGGGGGGGGTGAGCGTCACCAGCACCGACGTGAACAGCCTCGCTGCAGGGCTCACCCGCACATCCGACCGGCGCCCACCACCCGGACCCTGTGGTATCACCATCACACTATGCCGGTGATCGCGCGCAGCGAGGGCACCGCCGCGCTTCTGCGCCGCGTCCCCGCCTTCTCCACCCTCGCCGACGAGGACCTCGGCAAGGTTGCCGACGTCGCCGTCCCCCGCCGCTTCAGCGCCGGTGAGGTCGTCTTCCGTGAGGGCGACGAGTCGAACACCTGTTACGTCGTCCGCTCCGGCAAGGCGCGGGCGATCCGGGCCCACACCGACGGCCGCACGATCACGCTCGCCAACTTCGGCCCCGGCGACATCTTCGGCGAGCTGGCGATGTTCGACAACGAGCGGCGCTCGGCGACCGTGGAGACGCTCGAGGTGACCGAGGTGATCGCGATCCTCGGCGGGGACATGCGTCGCCTGATGCGCGAGCACCCGGAGATCGCGGTGAAGCTGATTGCCGCGCTCGCCCAACGGCTGCGCAACACGAACGAGCGGCTCGCCCGCCAGTCCTTCCAGACCGTGCAGAGCCGCGTCGCCGCCGTGCTCGCCCAACTCGTCGAGGCCGCCCGCACCGACGGCGCCCCCGCCGGGGACGTGCTGATCACCTCCACCCAGGCCGACCTCGCGCAGATGGCCGGCTCCTCGCGTGAGTCGGCCAGCCGCTTCCTCGCCGTCCTCGAGCGGGCCGGGATCATCACCCAGGGCCGCGGCAAGCTCGTCGTCCACGACGCCGACGCGCTCAGCCGCTACGTCTACTGACGGCCGGGCTCGGACCGTGGACGGGGGCGGGCGCCCGGCGGGGAGAGCGGGCCGAACCGCGGGCGGCCCGTCGGGGTTCCCGCCCCGGCAGGCGGGAACCCCGCCCCGAGCGCGGGTAGTCTCTCCGAGATGTCAAGCGCCGAGGAGTTCTCCGCCGGGGGGGTCGTCTACCGGGGGGATGAGATCGTCGTCATCACCCCGGTCGCTCGGGCGGCCGACGGCACCCGGGTGCTCGGGCTGCCCAAGGGCCACCCGGAGGCGGGCGAGAGCCTCGAGGCCGCCGCCGCGCGCGAGGTCCGTGAGGAGGCGGGTGTGGAGGGGGAGCTGCTCGACCGGCTCGGTGAGGTCACCTACAGCTACGAGCGCAAGGGCCGGCCGCGGCGCAAGTCGGTCACCTTCTTCCTCATCCGCTACCGCGCCGGGGACCCTGCCGATCACGACCACGAGATCGAGGAGGCGCGGTGGATGGACTTTGACGCGGCGATCGGCGCGCTCACCTACGTCGGGGAGCGGGAGATGGTGACGCGCGCCCGGGAACTGGTGCGCGGCCAGCCCGCCCTGTAATGTCGCCGCGGTGCGTGTCCTGAACTTCTACTCCTCGGTCTTTGCCGACCAGCTCCGGCGGGGCCGCAAGACGGCGACGATCCGCCTCGGCGACAAGTCCCACAAGTACCGCAAGAACGACTGCGTCGTCGTCACGATCGGCTACCAGCACTCGCCGCGGGAGAAGATCTTCAATGCGGTGATCGACCAGGTTGAGGTCAAGCGCGTGCACGAGCTCTCACCTCGGGACATCGAGCACGACAACCCGGAGTTCCGGCGGATCGATGAGATGGTCCACTTCCTCCAGCAGATCTACGGCAAGGCGGTCACGATCGATGACCTCGTCACCGTCGTCCGGTTCTCCCAGATCATCGAGAACCCGCCCGAGCTGCGCGACCGCTTCCACGGGCTCGGCGGCGCGAACAACTGACCGTCGGTCGATCGCTGGGCCGGTCAGTCCGGAGGGGCCGCTGCGGTGAGGGCGTCGACGAACCGGTCGGCCTCCCCGGCGTTGACCTCAACCACCGACCGGGCGGCTGAGCAGATCCGCACCCGTCCGGGAGCGACGTCGGCGTCGACCCGGACGACGGCACCGTCGACGGCTCGCCAGATGAGATCGATGCCGAAGCGCAGGCCGACGGTGTGGATCGAGGCGACCGCGAGTTCGAGCCCGGTACCGGCCGGGAGCCGGCGCAGTCCGGCGAGGCCGAGCAGACGTGCCCGCCAGTCGGTGGCGGTGACGATCAGGAGGCCGCCGTCGAGCTCCCGGCGTGGCAACCGCGCCAGTCGACGGGGCTCGACCGCGCCCGGGGCCCTCACCGCCGCGGCAGCGACAGGGCGAGCGAGAGCGTGCGCCCAGGCGTGAGGCGGAGGCGGCGCCGCAGCACGGTGACCGGATGGCCGGCCTCGCCGTTACGGATGAGCAGGAGCGTGTCCTCTCCGGCGGTGACGAGCAGCTGGAAGCGACCGCGGTTGACCCGGTGAGCGAGTGAGGTGATGTCACCGGAGGCGTCCTGCACCTCGACGCTGAGATCCGCGAGGTCACCGCGCAGGCGGCCGCGGACGGTCGCCTCGTGGGCGCGGACGAACCGGACCGAGCCGGCGGTGAGCCGGGTCACGGCGGCCGGGTAGCCGACGCGCAGCAGGTGTCCGTTCTGGGAGTCCTTGCAGCCTGACAGCTCGACGGTGACCGGGTCCGCGCGGATCCCGTCGGCATAGACGAAGGTGACGGTCGCGACGGTCGCGAAGTCGGCCGGACAGGCGAACGCCTCGACTCCCGGCGGGAGCGCCGCAAGCGCGTTGAACCGGGCCGCGAGGGTGCGGGCGCCCGCGCCGGTGAGCGCGGCCTCGCCGAGCAGGGTGAACCCGGCGTCCCCGGCGCCGGGCAGATGGGAACCGGCACCCTCGGGGAGGCCGTTGTAGCGGCACAGCATCACGCTCACGGGTCGCCCGGGCACGAGCATCCGCTTCGCTCCCGGAGTGGAGCTGACGCGCACCGTCCGCGGGGCGACGCTCGAACAGCGGAGTGGGGTCACCGGCCGCGACGGGGTGCCATGGACGACCGTGACAGGCCCGCGGCTCGCCACCGGTGAGCCGTCGGCGAGCGCGGCGGCGGGGACGGCGGCCGCGACCGCTGCAAGGGCGGTGAGGAGGGGGCGGGCTCGCACGGGCATCGGGCACACGATAGGCCGCCGGCCCGGCCCGTGGGGTGATTCTCCCCGCGCCGGACCGTTCGCCTGCGACCGTGGATGCCGAGGTGGCCTCCGCCCTGTCCCGACCGGGCGGGCTCGGCCCCGATGGACCCTGGCACTCTTTACACAAGAGTGCCAACCGATGGCGCGGACGCGGTATAGTGGACGCAGTTGGCACTCTCGGTCTGAGAGTGCCAAGCCAGAAGGAATCCGAAACCCCACCCGGAGGTCTCAACAGATGAGTCTCAAGCCGCTCGGCGATCGCCTGATCGTCCGCGCGATCGAGGAGGAGGAGATGACCGCGAGCGGCCTCGTCCTCCCCGACACCGCCAAGGAAAAGCCCCAGAAGGGCAAGGTCATCGCCGTCGGTGACGGCAAGATCAACGAGGACACCGGCAAGCGCACCCCGCTCGACGTCGCCGAGGGTGATGAGGTCCTCTACAGCAAGTACGGCGGGACCGAGATCAAGGTCGACGGCGAGGACCTGCTGGTCCTCCGCGAGTCCGACGTGCTGGCCAAGGTCACCAAGTAACCAGGAGAACCTGAACACATGGCTCACAAAGAACTGAAGTACGACGTCGAGGCCCGCAAGGCCCTCGAGGCCGGGGTTGACGCGGTCGCCAACGCGGTCAAGGTGACGCTCGGCCCCAAGGGTCGCTACGTCGTCCTCGACAAGAAGTTCGGCGCCCCGACGATCACCAATGACGGCGTCACCATCGCCCGCGAGATCGAGGTTGAGGACGTCTTCCAGAACCAGGGCGCCCAGCTCGTCCGTGAGGTCGCGACCGCGACCAACGACATCGCCGGTGACGGCACGACGACCGCGACGGTGCTCGCTCAGGCGATCGTTCGCCAGGGTCTGAAGAACGTCGCCGCCGGGGCGAACCCGCTCGCGCTCAAGAAGGGCATCGAGAAGGCGGTCGAGCAGGTCGTCAAGAACATCGCCGAGCAGTCCAAGGCCGTCTCGGGCAAGGAGCAGATCGCCCGCGTCGCGACGATCTCCGCCGGTGATGAGGAGATCGGCGACGTCATCGCCGACGCGATCGAGAAGGTCGGCAAGGACGGCGTCGTCAACGTCGAGGAGGGCAACACCTTCGGCCTCGAGCTCGAGTTCACCGAGGGCATGCAGTTCGACAAGGGCTACATCTCCCCGTACCTGGTCACCGACCAGGACCGCCAGGAGGCCGTCCTCGAGGACCCCTACATCCTGATCGCGAACCAGAAGATCGGCTCGGTCCGTGACGTCCTTCCCGTGCTCGAGCAGGTCATCCAGTCCGGCAAGCCGCTGCTGATCATCGCCGAGGACGTTGAGGGCGAGTCCCTCGCGACCCTGATCGTCAACAAGCTGCGGGGCACCTTCACCGGCGTCGCCGTCAAGGCGCCCGGCTTCGGTGACCGCCGCAAGCGGATCCTCGAGGACATCGCGATCCTCACCGGCGGCGAGGTCATCACCGAGGAGCTCGGCCTCAAGCTCGAGAACACCCAGGTGAGCCAGCTCGGCCGCGCCCGCCGTGTCGTCGTCGCCAAGGACAACACGACGATCGTCGACGGTTCCGGAGACGCGAACGCGATCAAGGGCCGGATCGCCCAGATCAAGTCCGAGATCGAGACGACCGACAGCGATTTTGACCGCGAGAAGCTCCAGGAGCGCCTCGCCAAGCTGTCCGGCGGTGTCGCCGTCGTCAAGGTCGGCGCGGCCACCGAGACCGAGGTCAAGGAGAAGAAGCACCGCGTCGAGGACGCCCTGCAGGCCACCCGGGCCGCCCTCGAGGAGGGCATCGTCCCCGGCGGCGGGGTTGCGCTGCTCGTCGCCCAGAAGGCGCTGAAGATCGATGAGATCGTCGGTGAGGACGAGCAGACCGGTGGACGGATCGTCTACCGCGCGCTCGAGGAGCCGCTCCGCCAGATCGCCGAGAACGCCGGCCTCGAGGGCTCGGTCGTCGTCAACGACGTCCGCAAGGCCAAGAAGGATCACGGCCTCAACGCGGCCAACGGTGAGATCGTCAACCTCATCACCGAGGGGATCATCGACCCGGCCATGGTCACCCGCTCGGCCCTGCAGAACGCAGCGTCGATCGCCAAGAACATCCTCACCACCGAGGCGATCGTCGCCGAGGTGCCGGACAAGAACGACGGCGGCGGCGGCATGGGCGGCGGTATGCCCGACATGGGCGGCATGATGTAAGGACGTCGCTGACGCGACGGACAGTCGTTCTCAGAGGGGCCCGGTCACCGAGACCGGGCCCCTCTTTCCTTGTCGGCCCGGAGTGCGGGCGCCGGGCCGGGGGTGCGGAGCCGATCTGCTCGCTCAGGCCGCCGGGCCGCTCACGCGCTGACCGCCGTTCCGACCGGCGCGGGTGCCACGACGGTGACGGGGTGGGGGCGGGACGGGTCGCCGGCGGGGTGGCGGACGCGTTCGTAGCCGGCCAGGCGGTACTCGACCTGAACGGGGACGGGGCCGTCGGGGAGCCAGTTCTTGGCGTTGACACAGTCGGCGACCTGCCAGCGACCCCGTTCGACGACGCCGATGGCGGCGTCCATCACCCAGTAGCGCTGGTAGCCGTGCCAGACGGGCTCTGACTCGACCCAGACGACGATGAACTCGCCGGGAGTGAACTGGCAGCGCCGCTGGATCGCCCTGATGAGCCGCTCATCGTGGAAGTGGCCGTCCCCGAAGTTGAACCCGACGATCGCGTTGCAGAGGAACTCGGCCTCACGCAGGGTGTAGGTGTCGATGTCGGCCCCGAGCTGGTTGATCATCACCGAGTTGAGGCCGCGACCCTGGCTGTGCAGCGAGCGCCACGCGAGCAGGATCTGCAGGGTGATCTCGGCGACGTTCTCCTCGTAACCGAGCAGCGGCATCGGGGTCTGCAGCTGCTTGAGCTGCGTCTTGGCCCCCTTGATCAAGTGTGCATCGAGCTTCTCCTCCGCCCCCGGGGCGAACGCCCACATCGCCGAGGCCCAGTTACCGGCGTACTGGCGGAAGGACGGGAGGAAGGAGACGAGGTCCGGCCGCAGGTTGCCGAGTACCGGCAGGGCGAGGAGGATCGCCGCGGTTGGGATGATCACCCCGGCGCCGGCGTTCGCGATCGCGTATCCGTCCTGGGCCGGATAGCCAAGGAAGAGGAACGCGACGAGGTACATGAAGACGAGGTTCCACTCCAGCGGCACCGCGAGCGGGAACGTCGAGATGATGAACAGGTGGTAGAAGACCATGAACCCGACGGCGCAGGCCGTCACCGTCGGGTTGTGGCTGAGCAGCAGCACGAGCGGCGGCACGAGCTCACCGAACACGCCGGGACCGTGGGAGAGGAAGATCGCCATCCGCGAGGGGCGGAGATCGTCGGGGAACGCGGTGACCTGGCGGCGCTTGAGCGCCTTGGAGCCGAGCCACGGCGTGTTGGCGACCATCGGCGGGATGACCTGGGGGAAGTGGCGGGTGAGCTTGGAGAACCCGGCGCCCATCCAGACGATCACGATCAGCACCTTCGCCGCGACGATCATGTCGACGAACGGGAAGAAGGTCATGAAGACGAGCGCGGGCAGGTACTGCTCGCTGCGGGCGGCGAGGAAGTAGATCTTGTCCCGCAGTCCGAGCAGGACCATCAGTCCGATCGCTACCCCGATCGCGAGCGGCGGGACGAGGCCGTGGCTGTGGGCGACATGGGCACCGACACCGTGCACGTCCACGCCCGAGAGCCCGAGAGCGACGATCAGGGACGCGAGCACCGCGAGGTAGAGGCCGACGTCGAGCCACGTCCGCTCGTCGCCGTCGGTGAGCGGAACGCGGGTCGGCCAGGGCGGGTTGCGCAGCGCGCCGCGGCGGGCGTAGTAGTGCCAGCCGCCGGTGAAGGGCCACATATGCCCGGCGAGCGGGCCCCAGGACCCGGCGACGCCGAGGGACTCGAGCAGCACCGTCCACAGGATCGCCTTCTCATAGAAGATCGGCTGGTCGAACCACTGGCCCGGATGCCAGGGGCTGAGACCGGAGGTGAGGGTGGCGGCGAGAATGCCGCCGGCGCCGAAGAACAGCGCGAGCTTGGTCAGGTACATCACCATGATCACCTTCGGTGAACCGAAGCCGTTCTCAATCCAGAACCTCGAGAGCACCTTGGTGCGCTCGAGGTAGGGCTCGTTCATGAACGTCTCGGGGTCCACCTCAGGGGTGGTGCCAACCAGGAAACCCATCTGCCTGCTCCCTCTGCTCGGTACGACACGGACTGCGGTACGACACGGACTGCGCTACGACGAGAACTGCGCTACGACGAGAACTGCGGTACGACCCTTCTGTGCCCGCGGAGACGGCACGGAGACCGATAACTGTCCCAGCCGACGGCCCGAACCTCCATGTCGGGGCCCCACAGACACGGCTCCCGGGCTTGGCGTAATCCCACAAAACGCATGAGCGGCGGTGGGTCTCAGGGGGGATCGGCCGGCAGGATCCGCGCGAGTCGAAGGGCCGCCTGCAGCTCGAGCTGGTGCTCGTCGATGCGACGGCCGAGGATCTCCTCGGCTCGGCGGATGCGGTAGGCGACGGTGTTCTCGTGCACCCCGAGCTGGCGGCTGACCCGGGCGAGACTCGACCCGGCCGTCAGGTATGCCTCGAGGGTCTCCACGATCCGCCGGCGGGGACCGGTGCCGTCCGCGAGGTCCCCGAGCTCACGCTCGACGAACCGCCGGGCCTCCTTGAGGTCGTGGGTGAGCAGCGCCTCGAGGGCGAGCTCGCCGAAGCTGACCGGGGTCCCGCAGCGGCCGCCGAGCCGGTAGACGCGCCGGGCCTGCAGGGCCTCCTCGTGGCTGCGCCGGAAGCCCTCGGGCCCACGGTGGGAGAGTCCGAACGTGACGTGGACGCCACCGGGTCGATCACGCGGCGCGTCTACGGCCGACGCGCAGACGTTCGCCCAGCCGGCGTAGACGTCCCCGAGCTCGAGGGTCAGGGTGTTCGTCGCCCCGAGGGCGCGGCCGGTGGCGTCGGCGAGCGGTGCGAGCGTCCCGAGGCTCTCCTCCGTCAGGCAGGCTTCGCCCTCCTCCCAGATGACGAAGGCGGTGTGCCAGCCATCGAGGCGGTAGCGCAGGCGCTGGCTGGCGCGAAGCTGATCGACGGGAGCGCCCGACAGGAGCCGGCGGACCTCAGCGAGCCGGAGGGTGGCCGCGGGAGAGCTGCGGCGCTCCTGTTCGGCCGCGTGCTGCAGGGCGAGCGCGCGGGTCACCGAGCTGATGTACTGAAAGAGGAGATCGTTGACGTGGATCGTCGCCGCCGCGAACGTGTCGGGGTCGGCCGCGGTCCGCTGCAGGTACCCCTTCCAGAGGTGCAGGTAGGCGTGCTCACCGTGCCGGTAGGCACGTGTGAGCAGCTCGGCGTCCAGGCCGCCGCGGGCGAACTGGCAGGCGTAGGCCTGGGCGTCTTCGGGGGGTGGCACCAGGCCGGGGTCGATCCCGTCGCGGACGATCGTCGTGAACGCATCGACGTTCGACAGCGTGCTCGCGTACGTCCCGTCGGTGAGGCCGGCCGGGAGGTCAGGACAGGCGGCGTGGATGCGCTCGGTGATCGCCGCGGCGACACCGTCGAGCTCGTCCCGCATCCCGTCGGCACAGACGCGGACCGTCTCCGCCACTGTCGCCCGGTTGCCTTCAGAGACCATGCCCTCGAACCTCCGTCCTCCCGGCAAGCGGACCGTCGAGCGGTCCGCCGCGAATCCCGATGGGCGATCATCCCACAGGCGGGCGCGGGCGGGCGCCGGTTCAGCGCGAGGTCTCGCCTCGCCTCATCCGGTCTGGTCGGCGTGCTCTTGCTGCCAGGAGCCGAACTCCTCCCGCAGCGGTCCCTTGGAGATCTTGCCCGTCGGCGTCTTGGGGAGGGCGTCCCGCAGCAGGATCGCCCGCGGCCGCTTGAACCGGGCGAGCTGCTCGGCGGCGAAGCTGCCGAGCGCGTCGGGGTCGAGGGTGTGGCCGTCCGCGGGCACGACGATCGCGAGCACCTCCTCCCCCCGGACCGGGTCGGGAACCCCGATCACCGCGCACTCGAGCACCCCGGGGAACCGGTAGAGCACCTCCTCGATCTCCCGCGGGTAGATGTTCTCCCCGCCGCGGATGATCATGTCCTTGGAGCGGTCGACGATGAAGAAGTACCCATCTTCATCGAAGTAGCCGATGTCTCCGGTGTGCAGCCACCCGTCCCGGATCGTCTCGGCGGTCGCCGTAGGATCGTGCAGGTAGCCCTGCATCACGTTGGGGCCGCGGATGACGATCTCTCCGAACTCCCCCGGGCCGAGCCGGTCCCCGTCCTCGTCGCGGATCGCCATCTCCTGACCGCGAAGGGAGAGGCCGATCGAGCCGGCCCGGCGGTCGCCGTAGTAGGGGTTGATCGAGGCGACGCAGGCGGTCTCGGTGAGGCCGTACCCCTCGAGGATGCGGATTCCGAAGCGCTCGGAGAAGGCGGTCAGCAGCTCCACCGAGAGCGGGGCGGCCCCGCAGATGATGTAGCGCAACGATGTTCCGGGACCGGGCGCGCCGGGGGCGTGCAGCACTGCGGCGAGGATCGTCGGAACCGCGGAGATCGTCACCGGCGCGTATGCCTCCACCGTCGCCCAGAAGTCGCCGGCGGAGAAGCGCTCCCACATGACGACCTCACAGCCGACGAGCATCGGGATCAGCGTCGTGACGAGCTGGGCGTTGGCGTGAAAGAGCGGCAGCAGCATGCCGACCCGCTCACCGGCGGCGAGCGGCACGAGCTCGGCCGCCTGGGCCGTGTTGACGAGCAGGTTCCGGTGCGAGAGCATCGCCCCCTTGGGTTTGCCCGTCGTCCCGGAGGTGTAGAGGACGGCCGCAAGCGTGTCGGCGCCGATCGCCGGTGCCGGCGCCGGGTACCCCGCTGCGGCGAGGGCGTCGAGGCTCACCACGCCGGCCGCCGCGCCCGCCGGAGGGGTCGTCTCGATCACGTGCCTCAGCCGCGGAAGCTCGTGCCGGACCGTCGCGAGCACCTCGGCCCCCCGCTGATCGGTGATGACCGCCACCGCGCCGGAGTGGCCGAGCACGTAGGCGACCTCCGGGCCCGTGTAGGCCGGGTTGACCGGCCCGAACACCGCCCCGAGCTTGAGGATCGCCCACCACGCCTCAAGGAACTCGAGGCAGTTGGGCAGCAGCACCGACACCGTCTCACCGGGGGAGACCCCCAGCGCGGCGAGACCGCCCGCGAGCGCGTCCGTGCGCGCGTCAAAGGCCGAGTAGGTCCACGCCCGGTCGCTGAAGCGGGCGAACGGGAGATCGGGGGTGGCCCGGGCCCGTGTCCGCAGCAGGTCCGGGAGGGAGATGAGGTCGGGCCGGGGGCGCACCGCTAGGTCCCACCGACGGTGTGACGCTGCCCGGTCACGGCGAGCCGATCGGCGTTGCGGCCGGCGGCGATGAACGCCATGCCGTACTCACGGAGGTCCTCACAGACGAGTCGGCCGGTGCAGCCGCTGGCTCCGTAGACGACGACGGGCTTGGCAGTGGGCATGCGGGTCCTCTCCTCTGGCGTGTTCGGTGGTCCGGTCCGAGCTCCCGGCGGGCGCCACGTGGACCGACCCAGACGGAACCGCAAACGCGACCGGCGGTGTTTGGGTCTTCCCCCAAACCGGATCGGCCCGGTTGTCCGGAAGGGACAAGCAGCGGAGGCTCCGCTCAGCTCGGCGGCGGGGCCGTGTGGGTGGCGATGAACGCGCCGGCGAGGGTGATCGCCGCCCGCGCCGGGGCAAGCAGGGTGAACAGCTCGAAGACGTGCCAGAGACCGCTGAAGGGCTGGAGGGTGAGCTCGGCGCCGGCGGTCCGGGCGCGGGTGCTGAAGGCGAGCGTGTCCCGGGCGAGCAGCTCGCCGGCGTCGTATTGGATGAGGGTCGGCGGCAGTCCGCTGAGGTCCTCGGCGAGGCTGGGGGAGAGGCGCGGATCGGTCCGCGGGTGGGATCCGGCATACAGCGCCGCCCAGCGCTCGAGACCCGCCACAGTGAGCATCGGATCCTCGCCGCCGGCGGCCGCGTGGGCCGCCGGCGGGCGCAGGTCGAGCCACGGGGAGAACATCACGAGCGCGCCGGGGCGGGGGAGCCCGCGTTGCCGGGCCTCGAGCACCGTCGTGAGCGCAAGCCCGCCTCCGGCGGAATCCCCGGCGATACAGACCGACCCGGGTGCCGTGCCGTCCGCGCAGAGCGCACCGTAGACGGCGGCCGCGTCCTCCCACGCGGCGGGGAACGGATGCTCGGGGGCGAGCCGGTAGTCGACGGCGATGACCCGTGCGTGGGCGGCGCGGGCGAGCCGCGAGGTGAGCGCGAGATGGCTGCGGGCTGAGCCGACGACATATCCGCCGCCGTGGAGGTAGAGGATCGTACGCTGGGCCGGCCCATCGTCAGGGGCGAGGATGAGGACCGGCACGCCGGCCATGTACGCGCGGGTGTGCCTGACCCGGGCGCCCGGCAGGGTCCGGCAGGTCGCCTCCAGGAGGACACGCTGGACGGGGACGGGAACGCCGGGGCCGAACAGGGGACGCACGGCGGTCCGCACGATGGCTCCCACCACGTTGACCGGTGTGTCCCTGGACATGCCCGAGGGCCTCTCAGGCGCCGACGGTCGCGAGCGCCCCGACCTTGGCGGGGATGAACGCCAGTGCCCGCTCGGTGAGGGCGGTGATCGTCAGGCTCGGGTTGGCGCCGACGTTCGCCGGCACCGCCGCCCCGTCGCAGACGAGCAGGTTCTCGTACCCGAACACGCGCTGGTGGTCGTCGATCACGCCGGTCCGCGGGGATGCCCCGATCACCGCACCGCCGAGGATATGGGCGGTCGTCGGGATCGAGAAGATCCCCTCCGTGATCCCGGCGTAGGCGTCGCCGCCGAGTTCGTCGGCGAACCAGCGGGCGACGTCATAGGCGACCGGTACCCCGTCCGGGTTCGGGTGCAGCGGGTCCTGCTCGGTCGTCAGGGTGACCGCGCCGCCGGGCAGACGGCGCTTGACCTTCAGGCGCATCGAGTTGTCGAGGGTCTGCATCACGAGCAGGATGATCGTCCGGGCCGACGTGCCGGCGAGCTTGGAGGCGCGCAGGAACGCCCGCGGGTGACGGAGGGCGGCGAGGGCGAAGTAGAACGGGCGGGTGCCGCGACCGCCGGCCTGCACCATCAGGTTGAAGAGCAGGGACTGGGAGTCGGCTCCCCTGCCGTAGGTGACGACCTCCACGTGGGTGCTCTCATCGGTGTAGAGACTTGAGGTGATCGCGATCGACTTGGTGAAGTCGTCCGGGTGGTCCGCGGGGGCGCTGACGGCCATGATCGACTCGCTGTTGGTGCGCACGAGATAACCGAGGCGGTCCGAGATCCGGTGCAGGGAGCCGGCGAGCTTGCAGCGCGCGAGCAGGCGGTTGGTGCCCAGCGCGCCGGCGGCGACGATCACGCCGCGAGCCCGGAGCGTCGTCTTCTCCCGTCCCCACAGCGCGCCGGAGCGGATGTGGGTGACCTCGTAGCCGTCGGCCCCGGTCGCCGACGGCCCGCCGATCGGCACGACGTCGATCACCGTTCGTTCGGGCATCACCTGCACGCCGAGCTTCTCGGCGAACCACAGGTAGTTCTTGACGAGGGTGTTCTTGGCCCCGTGGCGGCAGCCGACCATGCAGGAGCCACAGCGCATGCACCCGGTCCGTGGGGGTCCCTCACCACCGAAGTAGGGATCCTCGACGGTGACGCCGGGAGTGCCGAGGAACACCCCGACGCGCGCGCGCTTGAACGTGTCGGCGACGCCGGTCGCCTCCCCGTAGCGCTTGAGCAGCAGGTCGGCCGGGCCCTCGCGGTCGTACTCCGCCACGCCGAGCATCCGCTCGGCCTCCTGATAGTGGGGGGCCAGTTCGGTCTCCCAGTCGGCGAGTCCGCTCCACTGCGGGTTCTCATAGAAGCCGGGCAGGGCGCGGTAGAGCGTGTTCGCATACCCGAGGCTGCCGCCTCCGACCCCACTGCCGGAGGCGATGAAGATGTCCCGGAACAGGGTGAGGCGGAGAATCCCGCGAAGGCCGAGCTGGGGGACCCAGTAGTAGTTCCTGGCGTCCTTGGTCTCCTCCGCGTAGTCCTCGTCCGCGAAGCGGCGGCCGCTTTCGAGCACCCCGACCGAGTAGCCCTTCTCCGCGAGCCGCAGCGCCGACACGCTCCCGCCGAATCCCGACCCGATCACCAGCCAGTCAAAGTCGTAGCTCACGAGAACACCGTCTCCCTCTCCTCACTCGGGGCGGGACCGTCGGCCCCGCCGTCCAGAGCCTCATAATCCTCGATCCGGAACTGCCGTGTCCGCCAGCGATACTCGCTCATCGTTCCCGGCCAGTTGTTCGCGTTGCGGCCCGTCTCGTCGACGTACCAGCTCGAGCAGCCGCTCGCCCACGCCGAGGTGGCGAGCCGGCGCTGGACCTCGCTGTCGTAGAGGAGGTGGCGTCCGCGGCGGACGGCGAAGCGGGCTCCCGGGTGGCGGGCGAAGGCACGGGCGGCCTCGACGACGTAATGGATCGAGCTCTCGAGCATGTGCACGATCGACCCGGAGCCGAGGTTCGTGTTCGGCCCGTAGAGCATGAACAGATTCGGGAAATCGGGGACGGCCATGCCGAGGTAGGCCGAGGCACCGCCTGCCCAGGCGTCCTCGGCGAGGCGGCGGCCCTCCCGGCCGGTGATCTGCATCGGCGCGACGAACCCGTGCGCGGCAAAGCCGGTCGCGTAGATGATCGTGTCGACCTCTCGGGTGAGGCCGGAATCGGAACGGACGGTGTGGGGGCCGATCGCGCTCACACCCTCGGGGATGACCTCGACGTGGTCCTGGGCGAGGGCCGGGTAGTAGTTGTTGGAGAACAGCAGCCGCTTGCAGCCGGCCTGATCGGTCGGGGCGAGCGCCGCCCGTTTGGCGGGGTCTGTGATCGCCCGGTTGAGGTTCCAGCGAGACGCCCCGACGATGAAGTTGAGCCAGGATGGGTGCTCGGCCAGGGCGATCTGCCCGTACTCTGAGACCAGGAACCAGCCGAAGCGCTCGGCGGCGAGCAGCGCCGGAAGGGTGCGGAAGAGCCGGTGGTGCAGCTGGCTGTAGCGGCGGTCGGGTTTGGGGATGACGAACGGCGCCGAGCGTTGGAAGAGGTGGAGGGCGCCGACCTGAGGGACGATCTCGGGGACGAACTGGATCGCGCTCGCGCCGGTGCCGATCACTGCGACCCGCTCGTCGCGGAGGTCGTGTTCGTGATCCCAGTGGGCGCTGTGGAAGCTGTGGCCGGTGAAGGAGTCGGCGCCGGGGAAGGCGGGGACGGTCGGCTCCGACAGCTGGCCGCAGGCGCAGACGAGCAGATCGAAGCTCTCGGTGCTCCCGTTGACCTGGACCTCCCAGCGGCCGGTGGCCTCGTCAAAGGCCGCAGCGGTCACCTCCGCGTTGACTTCGATCCGGTCGGCGACCCCGAACTCGATCGCGCAGCGCTCGAGGTAGGCGAGGATCGTCTCCTGCTTGGAGTACCGCCATGGCCACTGCGGGTTCGGGGCGAAGGAGAACGAGTAGAACGGTGAGGGGACGTCACAGCCTGCCCCCGGGTAGGTGTTCTCCCTCCACACCCCGCCGATCCGGTCGGCCCGTTCAAAGACGGTGAAGTCATGGAACCCGGCTCGGTCGAGCTCGATCGCCATCCCGATCCCGCCAAAGCCGGCGCCGACGATCGCGATCCGTGGTGAGTGAGTGGAGGACACCCTGAGAAGGTATGGCTCCCGCAGGCCCAGATCAATGGCAGATTGGGCAACATCTTGTTCGATTCGGCCAGCCGGGTGACATCGTCGTCTGGACCATCGGGGACCGTGCCGGGGGTGCCGGCGGCGCGCACCCCTGCGGCGTGGTCCCCCGCCCCGCGGGCGACCACGAGCGTCGGGCTGATCGTCGAGTACGGGCGCTCACTGGGGCTGACGGGCGACCGGCTGCTCGCCGGCAGCGGCGTCATCCCGGCGCTGCTGGAGGATCCCGCCGCCGAGATCGAGGCCGATCAGGAGCTCGCCGTGCTCGCGAACCTCGCGGCGCTGACGGGCGCGCCTGCGGGTCTCGGGCTCGGTCTCGGGCAGCGCTACGGCCTCCACACCTACGGGATCTTCGGCTTCGCCGTGCTCGCGAGCGCGACGCTCGCGGACGCGATCGGGGTTGCCGAGCGCTTCCGCGAGCTCGCCTACGCGCTCGTCGACGTTCACACCGTGAGTGCGGGGGACCACATCGAGGTCCGCCTCGACGCCGGCCACCTGCCGTCTGGGTTGCGCCGGCTCGTGCTCGAGCGCGACGCGGCGGCGATCGCGCTGATGCAGCGGGAGCTGTTCGCCGAGCCGGTTCCGCTCGCCGGCGTGAGCTTCCACTTCCCCGCGCCCGGGCCGGAGCCCGCGCCCGGGCCGGAGGCCGGAGGGGGAGACGGTGAGACTGGGGCGACCGATGGCGGGGCGATGGATGGGCTCGAGGCGTATGAGCGGGCGTTCGGGGTACGGCCGCGCTTCGGGGCCGAGTACGACGGCCTGAGGATCTCCGCCGCCCTGCTCGCGCGGCCGCTCCCACGCGCGAGCGAACTCGCCGCCGCCCAATGCCAGTCCCTGTGTGAGGCGCTGCTCGATCGCCGCCACCTCCGCCGGGGTCTCGCCGGGCGGGTACGGGCCCAGTTGCTCGCCGACGCCCGTGAGATGCCCGGCCAGGACCGGGTCGCCGACGCTCTCGGGGTGAGCGTCCGGACCCTCCGGCGCCGGCTTGGGGCCGAGGGCACGAGCTTCCGGGCGATCGTCTCGGAGACCCGGATGCTGCTCGCCCAGGAACTGCTCTCCACCGGCGGGCTCACCGTCGAGCAGGTCGCCGATCGGCTCGGGTACGCGGAGGCGTCGAGCTTCGTGCACGCCTTCACCCGCTGGCACGGGGTCTCACCGGCGCGCTGGGCGGGGCGGACGGGGCAGGCGGTCAGATAGGGTCCAGCCATGTCCGACGCCCCCGATGCGATGCCCCGACCGCGACTGTGGTCCTGGAACCTCTCCCCGTTTGCCGGCAAGGCCCGGATCGCCCTGGCGATCCGCGGGATCGAGGTCGAGCTGATCGAGATCGATCCGGTCGCGCGCCCGCCGCGGCTGGCCGAGATCAATCCAGCCAACCGGGTGCCGGTGCTCGAGGTCGGCGACCGTGCGATCACCCAGTCGACCGCGATCTGTGAGTGGGCGCAGGAGACCGGGACGGGGCCGTCGCTGTGGCCTGAGGATCCCATCGCCCGGGCCCAGGCGCGGGGGCTGCTGCGCTGGGTCGAGGACGAGATCGTCACCAACTTCTTCCTCTCGATGCGCAAGCAGGTGTTCGGCCTGGACGAGGCCCACGACCATCCGAACCTGATCGCTAACCTTCGCGGCGCGCTCGGCAAACGCTGGCGGCCACTCGACCGGATGCTCACCGCGACCGACGGTCCCTGGCTGGCCGGTGGGGCAGACCCGTCCCTGGCCGACCTCGCCGCGATGCCCGTCGCGGTCCGCCTGCCCCAGTGGCTCCCCGATCTCGCCCCCGACCCGGTGACCGTTCCGGCGGCCGCGGCGTGGCTCGCCGCCCTGTCGGACCATCCGGCCGCCGTCGAGGTCGACCGGAGCGGTCAGCCGCTGGCGGGCTGAGCCGGCCCGTAGCGGCACGTGGTTCTCACCGCCGCCGGGTTCGCCGTCCGGCGGATGTCGGCGCCTGGGGCCCGCGGTTGGCGGCGGGCTCGCGGATGTCAGGGCGCCGCCCGCGCCTGGGCGCGGAACCCCGACTCGAGTGCGGCCCGGGTCGGGGCGCGGCCTGGCAGGGCGGCAGCCTCAACGCCGGTGAGGCCGGCCAGGTAGAGGGCCGCCTGCCGGCGGGCGTGACCGTCCCAGTCGGTGACGTGGGGCAGGGGGCGGGCGAGCAGCACGCTCGTGATGATCAGGTCGATCGCGCTCACGTCCGCGCGGACCGAACCCTCTCGGCGGCCGCGGGCAAGCACCCGCTCCAGCCGGTCACTGATCTCGGTGCGGGCGGCGATCGCCCCGGGGGAAAGATCGATCGGACCCCCGTGCAGGGGCAGCACGAGCTGCTCCCGGGCGGCGATCGCATCGCTGAGGAAGCGGGCGATCACCTCCGGCACAGGAGCAGGGCTGTCAACGGCTCTGCGAGCGTGACTGAGGACGAGTTGGTAGGAGCGGTCCGTCAGCGCAGCCAGCAGCGCCGCCCGGGTCGGGAAGTGGCGGTAGAGGGTGCCGATCCCGACCCCTGCCTCGGCGGCGATCGCCGTCATCGCGATGGCATCACCGCGCCGGCGCACCGCCCGCGCAGCCGCGCGCAGCAGCCGCTCGCGGTTGGCGGCGGCGTCACGGCGAATCGGGCGAGCGACGGTGGTCGGAGGCATCACAATCGATCCTGCCACGAGAGCGAATGGCCCAAACCCCCCGCCGTCCCGTGCGCGGCGGGGGACTGGGGCGGAAACGTTCCCGGGGCGGAAGCGATGGCGAGACCGGGACTCGAACCCGGGACACCACGATTTTCAGTCGTGTGCTCTACCAGCTGAGCTATCTCGCCGCAGGACCGGGAGCGTAGCGAAGCACCGTCGGTGCCTGGTCCGCTCGGGTTTGACGACCCCGGACCGGGTCCCCCCTCGTTGAGTCGACGAGGCCCGCCTCGCGCGCTTCGGCGTTCCGCTCGGCCTCGCCAGGGTGTCGCGTCGGCCAGCCCTGCGGAGGTCTCATCCCCGTTCCGGCGGACGTGGCGAATTGCGCCGCCCGAGCCGAGACAATGGGACCGTGCCCGTTCACCGGCTCTACCTCCTCCGCCACGCCAAGTCCGACTGGGCCGATCCCGCCCAAGCCGACCATGACCGCCCCCTCGCCCCGCGTGGCCAAGAGGCGGCGCGCCGGCTCGGGACCCACCTCAGCGACGCGGGGATCGCACCGGCGCTCGTGCTCTGCTCGACCGCCCGGCGGGCGGTCGAGACCGTCGAGCTCGTTGCCCCGGGCGGTGAGCTGCACGTCGAATCCGAGCTCTACGGGGCGAGCGTCTCCAGTCTGCTCGTCCGTCTGGGGCGGATCGGGGAGGACGTCACGACCGTGATGGTCGTCGGACACAATCCGACCCTGCAACAACTCGCCCTCACTCTCGCCGGGCCGCCGCGGCGCAGCCTGCACGTCAGCCTCGCCGAGAAGCTCGTCACCGGCGGCCTCGTCACCCTCACCTTCACCGATGCGTGGGCCGCCCTCGGGCCCGGTCGCGCTGAGCTCACCGGCTACCTCCAGCCCCGGACGCTACCGCCGACATGACCGCACATCCCCACGCCGACGATCCGACGCCGGTGCCCGAATCCGATGCGACCGGGATCGAGCCCCAGACGCGCGCGGTCATGACCCCGTCCGCTCCGCCCGCTCTGGAGATCCGCGAGCCGGTGGCGATCGTCGCCGGCGAGGACCTGTACAAGCGATACGGCCACGGCCCGGGCGCCGTCCACGCCCTCAACGGGGTGTCACTGGCGATCGCGCCCGGCAGTTTCACCGCGATCATGGGCCCGTCCGGCTCGGGCAAGTCGACGCTCATGCACCTGCTCGCCGGCCTCGACACCCCCAGCAGCGGTGAGGTGTGGATCGGACCGACCCGGCTGGGGGACCTCGGTGAGGCCGATCGCACGCGGCTGCGGCGCAGCCGGATCGGCTTTGTCTTCCAGACCTTCAACCTGCTCGGCATGCTCACCGCCGAGCAGAACATCACCCTGCCGCTGCGGATCGCGGGTCGGCCCGTCGACCGGGAGTGGCTCGACTGGCTGCTGATCGCCACTGGCATCGCCGACAAGCGGCGCGCCCGACCCGCCGAGCTGTCCGGCGGCGAGCAGCAGCGGGTCGCGCTCGCCCGCGCGCTGATGGGCAAACCGGCGATCGTGTTCGCGGACGAGCCGACCGGCAACCTCGACAGCGTCAACACCGACACGATCCTGACGATGCTGCGCCGGGCCGTCGGCGACCTCGGCCAGACGATCGTGATCGTCACCCACGACCCGCAGGCGGCCGCCCGGGCGGACCGAATCGTCTTCTTGGAGGACGGCCGGATCATCCGCGAGACATGACCCGGGCCTTCACATTCCGGGCCGAGATATGACCCGGGCCTTCACATTCCGGGCCGAGATATGACCCGGGCCTTCACATTCCGAGCGCTGCTCACCCGCCTTCCGCGGCTCGCCCTCAGTGCCCTCACCGTCGCCTTCGGGGTGGCGATCCTCACCGGCGCGCTCGTCTTCGGCGCGAGCACCCGGGCCGCCTACCACCAACTGTTCACCCGTGCGGACGGAGCCGCCCAGCTGATCGTCTCCCCCCGCGAGCCGCCGGGAACCGGGCTCGCCGGAACCGGTCAGGCTGCCGAGACCCCGTCTGCCCCCGCGATCGGCCCGACGACGGTCGCGGCGATCGCCGCCGTGCCGGGCGTGGCGGACGCCGCCGGCCAGCTGATCGCCCCGGCGACGATCGTCGGCGCCAACGGACGGCCACTCGCCTCGAGCCCGGCGACGGTTGCCATGAGTGTCCTGCCCCGCGCCCTCGGTGCCCTCACCTACCGCGCCGGCCATGCCCCGACCAACCGCGGGGAGGTCGCAGTCGACGCCGCGACCGCCGCCCAACAGCACTGGCGGGTTGGGGATGCCATCACCATCACGACCGGCGCGCCGGCCGCCCGGTTCCGGATCAGCGGGATCACCGCGGTCGGGGCGGGCGGCGGGGAACGGATCGTCCTGTTCACCGCGGATGAGGCCGCCCGGCTCTACCAGACCCGGTCCGTCAGTCAGGTCGACATCCGCCTCGGCCCTGGGGTCAGCGTCCCGATCGCCACCGCGCTGATCGGCGCCCGGCTCCCCGCCGATCTCACCGTGCAGAGCCTCGCCGGAGCGGTGAGCGGCGTCGTCGCCCGGGTCAGCACCGCCTTCTCGACCCTCAGCGGTGGCCTCGATGGGTTCAGCGCCGTGGCGCTCCTGATCGGCGCGCTCGTCATCTTCACCACCTTCGCGACGACCGCGAGCGACCGCCGGGAAGAGCTCGCGCTCCTGCGCGCCCTCGGCGCGACCCGCACCCAGGTGCTCGTCTCCGGGCTGCTCGACGCCGCCGTGATCGGCCTGCTCGGCGCGATCCTCGGCGTCCTCCTCGGTCCCCTCATCGCCCTGGCGATCCACGCGGGGTTCGCCGCCGCGGGCACCGACGTTCCCGACACCCCCCTGCGCTACACCGCCGCTGCCGTCGGGATCGGGCTCGGCGCTGGGGTGCTGCTGTGCCTCCTCGCCGCCCTCGGGCCGGCCCTCGCCGCCCGCCGCGCCGCGCCGGTTCAGGCCCTCCAGGCGAGTCGGGGGGCGGGGGCGAGCGGGCGCCGGCGCTGGCTCGCCCACATCGCACGCGCCGCGCTGGCCGCCGGCACGCTCGCCGCTGGCGTGCTGATCACCCTCGGGGCCGGTGGCGACCTGCGTGAGCGACTCGTCGGTGCCGGGGTCGGCGCCGCGTTGATACTCGCCGGTGGCCTCGCCGCCGGGCCGGTCACCGTCCGAGCGGTCGTCGCGCTCGCCGGCGGGTTCCGCCGCCGGGACCCGATCGTCGCGCTCGCCCGCGCCCACACCGCCGCCAACAGCCGCAGCGTCGCCCTCGGCGGCTCGAGCCTGATGATCGGGATCACCCTCGCGCTCGTGCTCAGCGTCTACGTCGCCGGGTTGCGCTCAGCGAGCGCGACGGCGATCCGCCAGACGGTGATCGGGGACCTGGCGATCGAGAGTGCCGGCGGCGCGGCGCCGATCCCCGCCTCCAGCGTCCGCGCGGTCGCCGCCGTCCCCGACCTCGCCGCCGTCTCCGCGCTGAAGACCCTCACCGCCCAGCTCCCCGGCGCCGGTTCCGTGCAGGTCGCCGGCGTCGACCCGACCAGCTGGCCGGCCGTCTACCGCTTCCACTTCCAGCCGGGCGCATCCGCCTCCCTCGCCGCGCTCGCCCCCGGTGAGGCCCTCATCGAGGCCGACACCGCCCGGGCCGCCCACCTCCGGGTCGGGTCCCGGTTCACCATCACCGGGCCCCAGGGGCAAAACGTCCGTCTCCGGGTCGCGGGCATCTACCGCGACGCCGGACTGCTCGGCGGCATCACCGTCCCGCTCGCCTTCTTCGACCAGGTGTTCGTCCAACCCCAGCTCCAGGCGGTGTTCCTCACCCTGACGGGCAGCGTGTCCGAGTCGGTCGCACTCACGGCCCTCCGCCACGCCCTCACGCGCTTTCCGGGCGTCGTGGTCCGGAACGAGCGGCAGTTGGCGGCCCGGCAGGCCGCCAACGTCACCAACGTCGTCGATCTGCTCGACGCCCTGCTCGTCCTCGCGCTCGTGATGTCGCTGCTGGGAATCGGTGGGGCGCTCAACCTGTCGGTGCGAGCGCGCGCCGGTGAGCTGGGGACCTTGCGGGCGCTCGGGATGACCCCCGCCCAGGCGGCGGCGCTGATCCGGACCGAGAGCGCGCTGACCGCGCTTGCGGGCGGGGTGGGCGGCCTCATCCTTGGGACCGGCCTGGCGGTCTGTCTCAGCCACGCCCTCGCTCCGGAGGGGCTCAGCTTCCACGTCCCGTGGCTCGCGGGCGCTGGGGCGCTGCTCAGCATCGTCCTCGCCGGCGGCCTCGCCGCGATCGGGCCCGCCCGCCGTGCCGCACGGGTGTCGATGCTCGCCGCCGTCACCTACGAGTGAGCTTGCATGCGGGCGAGCAGCTCGAGGGCACCGTCCTTGGCGAGCGGGTCGTTGAGGTTCCCACACTTGGGTGACTGCACACAGGAGGGGCATCCCGACCGGCACGGGCACTCGCCGATCAGCGCCGCCGCGTCCCCGACGAGCTCGTCAAAGCGGTCAAAGCCACGTTTGGAGATCCCGATGCCACCCGGGTGGCCGTCGTAGATGAAGATCGTCGGTCCGCCGGTCTGACCGTGCGCGTTGGTCGACAGCCCGCCGATGTCCCAGCGGTCGCACATGGCGATCAGCGGTAGCACGGCGATCTGGCCGTGCTCGAGCGCGTGCAGGGAACCGAGCAGCTTGGCGGCCGGGAAGGGCTCGGCGGCGATCAGGGCGTCGAGTTCGAACCACAGCGCCCGCGTGCGGAACTCCGTCGTCGGCAGGTCGAGGCCGACGAAGCCGAGCACCCCCTCACTCTGAAGATGCTTGCGCTGGAAGCCGAGGACGGTCTCTGAATAGACGACGTTCCCGTAGGACAGGGTCACCCCGTGGGTGTCGCGGCGCTCTGTGAGCATCTCGATGAAGATGTTGCTCTCCCGCTTGGCCTGGGTGTAGTACTCGCCGCTGAAGGGCTCGAGCACGGCTCGGCGGGCCTGGAGGTCGAGCTCGCGGACAAGGTAGGAACGGCCGAGGTGCAGGTAGATTGCGCCGTCGTGCACCGTGTTGTAGGCGCGGGCCGCCTCGATCTGGCCGAGCACCTCACCGCTGGCTGCGTCGAGGAGTAGGAAGCTGTCGGCGCTCGCCGAGCGCAGAGCGGTTCGCCCGGCCGGGTAGTCGTCGGCCCGGGCGGGCACCCAGCCGGTCACCCGTTCGCGCAGGAACCCCGCGAGGCTGAGACCCTCTGCGGCGGCAGCGGTGTCGGGCCCGAGGATCGTGGCGTCTGCCTCTGTGACCGGCGCCTCATGGGCGGCACAGAGGAGGTGGGCGGCGAAGATCTCCGGGTTGTGGGGGTCGATGATCGCCGCCTCCACCGGACGCTGCCGGAACGTGTCGGGGTGGCGGGCGAAGAACTGGTCGAGGGCGTCCTCTCCGGCGACGTAGACGGCGAGGCCGAGACCGCGGCGGCCCGCCCGGCCCCACATCTGGCGCAGGCTCGCGATCGTCCCGGGGAACGTCGTCACGATCGCCGCGTCGAGCTCACCGATGTCGATCCCCAACTCCAGCGCGTCGGTCGCGACGACCCCGAGCAGCTCCCCGTTCACCAGCCGCGCCTCGATCTCGTGGCGCTGCTGGGGGGTGTAGCCGGCCCGGTAGGGGGCGATGCGGTCCGCGATGCCGGCGGGCAGGTCGCTGCGGGCCCGTAGACGGTCGGCGGCCATTCGCAGGATCAGCTCGACCCCCTTGCGGGACTTCATGAAGCAGATCGTGCGGGTGCCTTCGGCGACGAGTCCGGCGAGCAGTTCAGCCGCTTCGGCGAGCGGGCTCGCGCGGCTGCCGAGTTCGGCGTCGAGCAGCGGAGGGTTCCAGACGACGACGCGGCGGGGCTGGCGGGGCGCGCCGTCGGTGTCGATCAGGGCGATGTCGTTGAGGCCGGTGAGGGCGTGGGCGTGCCGGCGCGGGTTGGCGATCGTCGCGGAGGTGAGCAGGAACCGGGGGGTGGTGCCGTAGTGCTCGCAGAGGCGCCGCAGCCGGCGTAGCACGTTGGCGACGTGGGAGCCGAACACGCCGCGGTAGACGTGGGCCTCGTCGACGACGACGACGGCGAGGTTGGCCAGGAAATCTCCCCACGCGCCGTGGTGGGGGAGGATCCCGACGTGGAGCATGTCCGGGTTGGTGATGACGACGTTCGCCTGGCGGCGGATCGCCGGCCGCTCCTGACGGGGCGTGTCGCCGTCATAGATCGCCGGGCGCAGCGCGTGTCCGAGGCCGAAGCTGTGCAGTGCCCGGGCCTGGTCCTGGGCGAGCGCCTTGGTCGGGTAGAGGAACAGCGCCCGGGCCTTGCGGTCCTCGAGCAGCAACTGCAGGGTCGGCAGCTGAAAGGCCAGCGACTTGCCCGAGGCGGTCGCTGTGGTGACGATCGTCGTCTGGGTGAACGCGCTGGCGAATGCCTCGAGCTGGTGGCGGTAGAGGGCGCCGATCCCGCGGCCGGCGAGGGCCTGGACGAGCCGGGGGTCAAGCTCGGGCGGGAGTGGCTCAAGCTGACCCGGCCGGGCCGGGTCGACGTCCTCTGCGACGAGGCGCCCGTCCTCCTGTGCGCCGGCGAGCAGCGCCGCCCAGGGCTCGCCGTCGCGCCCGGTGGTGGACGGGACCGGCGGAGGGGTGCTGGGGGAGCGGGCGGCCACTGCTTCTCAGTATGGTCGGCGCCGTGCTGGCCGCCCTGTATGTCGACCTCGACGGCACCCTGCTCGGCCCGGGCGGCTCGCTGCTGGCGGCCGCCGATGGCGGTGTCTCCCTGCTCGGGGTCCGTGCCGTCGAGGCATGCCTGCGCGCCGGGGTGGAGGTCGTCGTCGTCACCGGCCGGCGTCAGGCGAGCGCCTTTGAGGACGCCCGCCTGCTCGGCGGTCGCGCCTACATCTTCGAGCTCGGCTGCGGGCTGGTGCTCGATGCGGAGCTCGAGTGGCTCACCGACGGGCTCGAGCCCTCCGCGACGGCCGGCTCGATCTATGAGCAGATCGAGGCGAGTGGTGCGCCCGAGCTGCTGCTGGACCGCTACGCCGGGGCACTGCAGTACCACACGCCCTGGTCGGAGGGGCGGGAGGTCTCCCATTTGCTGCGCGGCCAGGTCGACGTCCCCGAGGCGAACGCGCTGCTTGCCGGGGCCGGCCACCCTCATCTGCGCCTCGTTGACAACGGGGTGCTTGCCGCCCACGGGGTCAACGTCGACGGGAGCGTCCTCGGCCTGTCGGTCGACCGCGTGCACGCCTACCACCTGATGCCCGCTGGCGCCTCCAAGGCCCGGGCGGTCGCCCGGCACATGCAGAACCGCGGGTACGCGCCGGCGGACTGCATCGCAGTCGGCGACTCGCGGGAGGACATGGAGATGGCCGCCGTCGTCAGCCGGTTCTGGCTCGTCGCCAACGGCGCTCAGCGCGATCCGAGTCTCGGCGCCGACGCGGCCCGGCACCCGCGGGTGCGCGTGTGTGAGGAGAGCTACGGGGCGGCCGTCTATGAGGCGGTGCTGAGCACCCTCGCCCAGCAGCGGGGTGGCGCGACCGTCAGCCTGTGAGCTGACGGTCGCGGGCGCCGCGGCGCAGCAGCCGGCGGATCCTGGCCCGCAGCCGCTTCCAGAACCCCGGCGTGACGGCCGGGCGCCAGCGCGCCGGCGGCGGCACCGTCGCGCGGACGACGGCGATCCACTCCTCCAGCGGCAACTCCCCGCCGATCAGGTTCGCCAGCGCGGTCGTCACCGGAGCCTGGAGACCCGCCCCGGTGAGCGCCGCGGCGAGCAGGGGGACCGACTCGAGCGACTCGACCGCCTGTCCGATCCGCTCGGGGATCGCGGTCGCCGGGACGCCGGCGGCGAGCAGTTCCCCGGCCCGCCGGTTGCGCGACTCCGGCGCCAGGGCGGTGGCGACGAGATCGCCGGTCCCGGCGAGCCCGATCATCGACTCGGGCCGGGCGCCGAGGGAGTCGGCCCAGCGCCACACCTCCGCGAAGATGTGCCCGGCGGCGGCCCCGGCGGCGTTGAGTCCCTGGCCCTCGGTCGCGCCGGAGGCGAGCGCGGCGGCGTTCTTGGCCGCGCCGGCGAGCTCGACCCCGACGGGGTCGTTGGACTGCTCACAGACGACCCCGCCGCGGATGAACGCGTTTGCGAGCGTCCGGGCGAGCTCCTCATCCGTGGAGGCGGCGACGAGGCCCGCCCCCTCGTGCACCATCTCCGCCGCGTGGGCGGGGCCGCCGACGCATGCCGTGCGAGCGGGTCCGAAGCGCTGGCTGAGCAGAGCGGTCGGCGGGGTTCCGAGCGGCGGGACGAGCCCCTTGGCGAGTGAGATCACGGCCGCGTCGGGCTTGAGCCCGGCCGGCTCGAGATGTCGGATCGCACTGTCGAGCCGCGCGGACGGGACGGCGAGGAACACATAGTCGGCGCGGGCGACCCCCTCCTCGATGTCCTCGACCTTCAGCTCCCGGGGGAAGTCGACCCCTTTCAGGTACTCGCGGTTCTCCCGGTGCTCGGCGAGGCGCTGGGCCTGCTCGGGCGTGCGCGTCTGCAAGGTCGTGCGCAACCCGCCGCGGGCGAGCAGGACGGCGACCGCGGTCCCGAAGCTGCCCGCGCCGATGACCACCGCGCTGCGGCGGTTGAGCGGGGTGGAGGGCAGCGAGCGGCTCGGACGGGGCAGGGGTGGCATGACCTCGGCAAACTACCTGCTCAGCGACGAGATGGGCAGGATGCGCTGCCGCTGGGTGGCCGCCTGCAGCTCAGGGACGGCGGCGAATGCTCATGACCCGAGGGCGACGGTGAGGTGCGCCCCAGGCCCCAAGGCGGCCGTGCGATCGCCCCAGCGCTCGGGCGGCTGTGACGGTTCCCCCAGACCTCCGGCATTGGTGACGTTCACCCCAAACCTCCTGTGGCCGTGACGTTCGTCCCAAACCTCCTGTGGCCGTGACGTTCGTCCCAAACCTCCTGTGGCCGTGACGGTCATCCCAGCACCTCAGCGGCTGTGGGGGCGCCCAAGACCTCAGCTCCCGGGGGACTGTGACGGGCTCTCCGCCTTTCTAGGTCCAATACCGGTATCCCCGTCAGGCCACCTCCCGACGCGCTCGGGCGCGCTGCTGGGCGGCTTCGGTCATCGCGTCCTCCCGTCTGACGGCCTCGGCGAGATCGGCCGCGGCCTGCGCCATCGTCGAGAACGCGCCGGCGACGACGGCGGCATCGTTCCCGGCGATCGCCCGGTTGAGGTTCATCACCGCCGCGTCAAAGTGCAGCCACAACTCCCCGGGGCCGCGCCGGCCGGTCCCCGGGCGCAGCTCATAAGGTGGTAGCGCGCTCTCGGCCCCTGGTACGGGGCGCCAGGCCAGGCCGGCGGCGTGGGCCTGCTCCCAGGCGAGTTGCTCGGCGGCGGCCGCCTCTGAGAGGTCCTGGAGCCGCTGGGCGAACCCGAGGTCCGGCGGTGCGAG
Organism: Conexibacter sp. DBS9H8; assembly: GCF_023330685.1. Lineage (GTDB taxonomy): Bacteria > Actinomycetota > Thermoleophilia > Solirubrobacterales > Solirubrobacteraceae > Palsa-465. The sequence continues at coordinate 142,166 of NZ_CP097128.1, read as the reverse complement.
CTGATGGGCCTTCATCGCCTCCGCCCAGCCCGCGCTCGCATGGCTGATCAGGTGAAGGACCTGGGCGCGTTCCCGGTCGAGGTCGCTGTGGAAGGACATCGCCACCGCCCTAACGGTTCAGGTTCGAGTCGACCGGCAGGTCCGCCGTGCCGACGGCGATCCCACCCCAGAAGTCGTCGCCGCTGGGTCCGGCGGGGACCGGCTCCGTCGCCGCCGGACGGGCCCCGCTCACCTCGGTGAGCACCTGGTCGAGGGCCGAGCGGCGGATCCGCACACGCCGGCCGGCCCGGACCGCGGACAGCTCACCGCGGTCGATCCAGTTTCTCACCGTTTGCTCGTTGATCTTCAGCAGCGTCGCCACCTCGGCGACGGTGAGGAACTCCTCGTTCTCCAGTGGACCGGTCATCTGTCTATCAACCAATTGAAACGCATTGACTCAAACGGAGGCCAACCATAGTACGCTGATCGGCGGAATCGGATCAACGCTCTGTGGCAGGTGGGAATGGGAGCCGGAGGTCAACAGAACGAGACGGGAACAGCCGGGGCGGATAACGTCATCCGTTTCCCCCGGAACTGGTTCGGCTCCGTGGACGAGTTGGTGCCGATCGGTACCCCGGCGGCGGAGCATCCGGCTCCGGAGCCTGACTCCGCGGCCGTGGTCTGTGCCGACGATTTCTGGGGTGAGGGGGCCGGTGCCCTCCACCAAGCCGTCCAGCCGACCGCGGAGGTGCCGGCGCCTGGGCCTGTCCCCGTGCTCGCGACGACGCGACCCGAGCCGTTCTCGGCCGTCCACCAGCCTGATCGGACCGGCCGCCCGTCGGCCGGTGTGTGGTGGTTCGGGGCCATGCTGGCCGCCCTCGTGCTGGCATTCGTGGTCTTCGGCGGCATGTCTTCCTCGGCGCCCACACGAGCCAGCTCCCGCGTCGCGCCCGCCAGTCAATCAGCGGCCCTCGCGGGTCGGCGGGAGGTCGCGGCTCTCACCTTGAGCGCCGTTCGCGGTGGGCGCTGGGCGGGTGTCTCAGAGGCGCACTCGGGTCGCTCCGGGGGCGCCGCACGCGGGAGCGGACGAAACGGGAAACGGCAGATCGTCCGTTCGCGCTCTGTCCGCAGGCACCCACGCCCGGCCGACCGTGCTGGTCAGGGTGGTTCGACGACGAGCGCGGGTCCGGTGGGTCCGGAAAACGGCAGCGTCCCATCCTCGGGAGGGCAGGCCGCAGGTTCCGGAGCTGGCCAGCCGATGAGCTCCGCTGAGGGGGCCACCAGCCCGTCACCGGGGGCGGGCACCGATACCCCGAGCGGCAGCACCGAGGCCCCCGCCAGTTCTGTCACGGCATCGGCTCCGGCCGGTCCACTCACGGCCGGCACCGCCGGCTCCAACTGCGACCCGCAGTGCCACTAGGAGGAAAGGCCCCCATGCTCAGACTCATCTCCCATCTGCGAGCGAACGTCGTCGCCTATCTCGCGCTCGGGATCGCCCTCGGCGCCGGCGGCGGCTACGCCTTCGCCGCGAACGTCAGCCGGCCGATCCACGGTTGCGTGGTGAGCCGAACCGGTGAACTGCTCGTGCGTGCCCGCTGTGGCCGCGGACAACGCCCGCTCGAGTGGGACCGTGTCGGCTCCCGCGGCCCACGGGGCGCCGCCGGAGCGCCCGGCCAGCCGGGGGTCCCGGGGATGAATGCGGTTGTCGCCTTCGGGCAGGTGGCGACCAACGGGGTCCCGAGCCCGTTCAACCAGGGGCTCTCCATTCAGGAGACGAGCCCGGGCGTCTTCAGCGTGACCGTGACGGCACCGGCCTGTGCCGGCGCAAACGCCGAGCAGGTACCGGTCGTGTCTGCGGTTGGGTCCGCAGGACCGGGAACTCCGTTGATGTGGACCTTCGATGGAAGCTCGGCCAGCACCTTCACCGTCTACGCCGGACAGCTCATCAACGGGAGTTACACGCCCGGGGATCAGGGCTTCGACGTCATGGACTCCTGTCTGTCATAGGCCGGCTGATGATGAGGGCGACACACCGCTTGCGATCGCGACGGGGCAGGTTCGGCGCCCTGATCGCGGCGCTTGTCCTGCCGGCGGCGGTCGCCCCGGCCGCATGGGCCGGGACCTACACGGTGCAGGCGAGCGGGAACGCCCTCTGCGGTCTCGCCGTGTTTCAGGCGAACGTGCCCGGGTTCAACCACGTCTGCGGCTCCAGCGGCGTTGGTGTCACCGCTCCGCTCGGTGGTGCGGCGGTCGGGGATCGGGGCCTGTGGGTGGTGCAGTCGCCGAACCCCGCGCTCGTCATCACCAACGCAGACTTCCTCGCGCCGGTCGCCACGTTCACGACCTCACCGGGGTGGGGTGGCGGCAGCTACTGGGCCGGAGGTGGATCCTCCTGGACGAGCAGCGTCACGACGTTCTCGGCGCCGATGGACAGCAGCTACGTCGGGATCCAGCTCGTCTGTGGCGACTCCAAGGGGTGTGCGCCCGTGCCGAAGGGGACCTTCCCGCCCGGGGTGGGCCTCGGCGGGGTCTCCCTGACCGTGAACGAGAACACCGGCCCCTCCCTCATCGCGGTCGGAGCCGACAACCTCTTCTACCAGGGGGGGTGGGTGTGGAACGCGGCGGATGATCCCTGGCCCGTCGAGTTGACCGGCGATGATCCGTCCGGAATTTGTGGCTTCGCGGCGAAGGTGGCATCGCCAACGAAACAGACGGTTCTCCAAGGGGCGACACCCCAGGGGACAACTCCGTCACAATTCCAGCAATGTGCCAATGACTGGACTTGGCCGGGTACGGTCGATACGGACCAGTTCGTTCCCACGTCAGGCAGCCTCCAGCTCGCCCTTTCCGCCACGGACGCGGCGAACAACACCACCTCCGCGTCCACGACGATCAAGGTCGACAACGTCGCTCCAACGATCAGCCTCACCCCTCAGAACGACGTGAACCCGGGCGGATGGGCGGTCAACCACGCGGTGACGGTCACCGTGGCGCCGACCGCCGGACCGAGCGGCATTGCGGACGTCTCCTGCAGCGATACGGTCGGCGCCAGCACGAGCCCGCTGTCGCTCGCCGCAGACCCTGGCGCCGGCGGCGACTATCAGGTGACCGTCGACGGCAACGGTGCCCATCACATTGCCTGCTCGGTGACGAACAACGCCGTCAACCCGCAGGGACAGCACAACGTCGGCTCGGCGACGGAGACGGTGAAGATCGACGAGCAGGCTCCGAGCCTGCAGTTCGAGCCGGCCAACCCGGCCAACCCTGACCAGGTCGTCGTCCAGACGGGCGACAGTGAGTCTGCGGTCGCCGGGGGCGGCATCGCGATCGCGCCCGCGGGTGGGGCGGAGTGGCAGAGCCTGCCGACGAGTCTGACGAGCTCCGGACAGCTTGTCGCCACGATTCCGGACGCGCATCTCCGTGGCGTATACGTGATCCGGGCGACAGCGACGAGCCAGGTGGGGAACACCGGCACGGCCTCAGAGACGGTGCAACTGCCGCTGCGCGTGGCCGCGCGCTCACTGCTCAGCTTCAATCCGATCCGGGGTGGCGTTGCCGCCCGGCGGGTCCGTGAGCGCGTCCGGGTCGGATGGCACTGGAAGACGATCCGTCGTCACGGCCGGCGTCTCCGGATTCGGGTCGGTGGTCACTTTCGTACCGTCACGGTCGTGCGTCCGCTCGCGCGCTGCCGATCGGTCCGCCGCGGACCGGGGTACAACCGTCCGCGCCGGGAGATCTGTCACACCCCGAGGATCGCGGCCTTGACCCACGCCCGGGTGACCTTCGGCGGCCGCCGGCGCGTCTACGGCATGCTGCTCAGCTCCGCCGGGGTTGCTCTTGCCGGTCAGAGTGTCAGCGTCTGGACGGCCCCTGAAAACGGGTCCGACGCCTTCCGGGAGGTGAAGACCGTGCGCACCGGTCCGGACGGGCAATGGAGCGCGACTCTGCCGGCTGGTCCCTCACGAATCGTGCAGGCTCGCTTTGGTGGCTCGGCGACCGTGCTGCCCGCCTCGGGGCAGGGGGCGCTGCGGGTGCCGGCCCGGATTGCCGTCCAGGTCAGCCCGCATCAGCTCAGCTGGTCGGGCTGGGTGACGATCACCGGCCATCTCGTCGGTGGCTATGTGCCGCGCGACGGAGTGGCGCTCCGTCTCCTCGTCCGCTATCCGGGCAGCCGCCGCGCCTCCCCGCTGCTGGCGCTGCGCACCGACGCCCACGGACGTTTCCGGATCCGCTGGACCTACAACGCGGGGCGCGGCACCCTGACGATCCCGTTCTGGGTCGCCACCGACGCGAACGAGAGCGACTACCCCTACGCCGCCGCCGCCAGCCGGCATGTGCCTGTGACCTTCAGCCCGTGACCCGCCCCGTGACACCGGCGGCCGGCCGTCAGGACGAGCTGCAGAGCGTAAATGCAGGTGAGGGAGGGGGAAAACCGACCCGTCGGAACCTCTTTCGGGCATGTCCACGGCATTGGCAGCTCCCATTCACGGCTCACGCCGAACACCTCCCGGCAGCGGGTTCCCGTTCAACGCGTTTCCCTCCCCGGCGCAGGGGAGTACAGTTATCAGCTGTGTTTGGAGACATCCTTCAGCCGACCCACCTCATCTTCATCATGTTGGTGGCGCTGCTCGTCCTTGGTCCCAAGCGGCTTCCGGAAGTCGGTCGCTCGCTCGGCAAGGGCCTTCGCGACTTCCGCAGCGCGATGTCCGGGATCGATTCGGAGTCTCACGACTTGTTCGACTCGGCCCGCGTGCATCTGCCGGTGGTCGAGCCGACCCCCGAGCCGGTGATGGCGACGGCCGCCTCCGCGGACGAGCCGTCGCTCAGTGGAGCGGCGACCGAGGCGACTCCGGCCGTGGCTCCCCGCAACGACGATCTCGCCTGAGCGACCGTCCCGGTCGCCTGAGCGGCGATGCGGCCACAGCGGACGTCGATTGTCTGATCGCGCTGTTGGGCCGTTCCCGTCGGCCACCGACGCAGGCTGAGGTTCACCAGGCCGGCGGGCCGCGGGCGGCGCTCGAGCGCGCCAGCGGCCTGCTCGCTGACGCAGAACAGGAGGCGGCCGCAGCGTCCCGCCGGTGCTGGGCCGACCGGGGGATCACCGCTGTCGCCGTGACCGGCCCGGACTACCCGACAACCCTTCGGGAGATCCCGGACGCGCCGGCGCTGCTCTTTCTCCGCGGCGCCTTGATCGGTGCCGACAACGCTGGGATCGCGGTGATCGGCACGCGCACCCCGACGGCGTCAGGAACGGAGGCCAGTCGTCGGATCGCAACTGCGCTCGCCGAGGCGGGCGTGACGGTGCTGTCCGGGCTTGCGGCTGGGATCGACACTGCCGCACACAGCGCCGCTCTCGCGGCGCGCGGGCGCAGCATCGCGGTGCTCGGCACCGGAATCGACCGGACCTATCCGGCCCAGAACGCCGACCTGCAGCGGCGCATGACCGTCGTCGTCTCCGCCTTCAGCCCCGAGACCGGTCCCAGTCGGGCCGCCTTTCCGTTGCGCAATGCGCTGATGTCCGCTCTCAGCGCGATGACGGTGATCGTGGAGGCAGGGGAGCACAGCGGAGCGCGGATTCAGGCACGCCACGCCCTCAGTCAGGGCAGGCCGGTCGTGCTGCTTCCGGCCGTGCTCGAGAGGCCGTGGGGGCGGATCCTGGCCCGGCAGGCCGGGGTCCGCACCGCCAGCGATGCCGGCGCCGTGCTCGACCTCGTGTTGCAGTGGGCGGACTGAGCGGGGCCCCGGACGCGACGATCACGCCCCGTCCGGGCCCGGGCGTGTGTCCGGCCTGCTTCAACTTCATGGTGCCGGGAGAGCGGCGCTGTCGTGCCTGTCGCGCCCATCCCCAACTGTTGAGCGTGATGGCGGCCGTCGCCTATGCGCCCGGGGGCGGCTGGCTGCACCGCCGCCTGGCCGACTACAAACGCGCCTCTGAACCGGCGGTCCCCGACCTGGCCATCGAGCTGGCCGGCCTCCTGTCACGGTTCCTCGGGGGCCACGAGGCCTGTCTTGCGACCGCGGCCGGGGTGGCCGGCTTCGACATCGTGGCCGCGGTCCCGTCCGGAGACGCGCGTCGTGATCGGATCCACCCACTGCGCCGGCTCGTCGCCGAGCGGGTGCCGGAGGTGGGCGGTCGCTACCGCCACCTCCTCAGCACCGGCGTCCAGTCAGCGGCGCCACGGCGCTTCGATCCTCGGAGGTTTGTCGTGATCGAAGATCCCGCCCGCGCCAACGTCCTGCTCATCGACGACGTCTGGACGACCGGGGCGACCGCGCAGTCGGCGGCGGCGGCGCTTCTGGCGGCCGGCGCGGCGGGCGTCGGGGTGCTCGTCATCGGCCGCTACGTCAACGGCAGTTGGGGCGGCATCAGCCGCCGGCTGAGTGAACTCGCGAGCGGTGGAAGCCCGGATCGCTGCGCGCACTGTCCGGCAAGCCGAACGGGAACCCATTCCGTGGGTTCCCGTTCGATGGGGCCCTCTGACTGGCCGGCGCCCTCGGCCGGGATAAGCGCATAGGGCCAACAGAGAGTCGATCCACCTCCAAGAACACGGTGTCCGGCTCTGAGTTGCGCCGGTCCGCGACACGTGACTCCGCTGCGAAGGTTGATCGCACGGGCTCTCCTATACTCACGTCTCCCCGCTCGGGGGGCGTAGCTCAGTTGGTTAGAGCGCCGGCCTGTCACGCCGGAGGTCGCGGGTTCGAGTCCCGTCGCTCCCGTTCATGAACTGCCCGCATAGCGGGCAGTTTTTGTTTAGCCGCCCAGATCGACGTGGCCCGTGGGTACCACTCGCGGGTACTAAGCGGACCCGACTGGCGCCCGTATCGGCAGACGCTCGGGGCTGGGAGCGACGAGCGCCCCGTCGCCGAAGCGGTGGTGAGTCCAGCGTCTCTCCAGAGGCAGGAGCGATCGCCAGGTGAAAACGATGGCTTGCACTGGCCCCGGCGCGATCGTTCTCAGCCGGGATGCTCGCCTTCCCTGCAAAGGAGGGCCCGTCGACGCCGGTGGCAGGCCGCGCGGAACGCAAGCAGTGACGCCTCCTCGGAGACGTGGTCCGCGCCTACAGTCGGTTCACGTTCTTCGCCGCGACATCGTCGGCGTCGTCAATTGCTGTGGTGCGTGTGGTTGGCCCGAGCTACGGTGTTGCGTCAAATGGAAGAGTGCTTCATCTGCTCGAAGCACCGGCGGATGGCAGAACTGCCCGGTGGGATGCTCCTCGCCGACGAGCACTGTCTCGTTTCGCATCTACCCCTGGTCCTGCCGCAGGGGCCGCGGGAATCGGTGTACCTCGGCTACTTAATGGTCGAGCCCCGCCGGCACATCGCCGAACTCGGCGACCTGTCGCCTCCTGAAGCCAGCTCGCTGGGGCGCCTTGCGGCCTCGGCCAGCTCGGCGCTGCGGAGTGCCACGGGCGCCGAGCACATCTACGCGGCCATCATCGGCCACGGTGTCGAGCACCTCCATCTCCATCTAATCCCCCGCTACCCGGGAACGCCTCGCGAGTACTGGCGGACACGAGTCGACGAGTGGCCGGAGGGGCCGCGCGGTGACGCCGCGCGCATTGACGAGCTCGCTGACGCGATCCGCGCGGCGGCGCCCTCTGAATGACAACAGTTCAACACGATGCCCGTGGCAACACGAATGCGGGGATCGACCGGCACCGTGGCGACGAACCCGCTGTTCGCCAATCTCGAGACTCGCGATGCCCGATCCGGGTGTCGGCGAGCCGGACCGACCGGACCTATCCGATCGTCGCCGAAGACGTCCTGTGTCAACCTCGTTTCTTTCGAAGGGGCAGGGCGGTGTCAGCTGCGCGTCGCGGCGGTGGTGAGGTCTGGTCGCCAGAGACCGGGTCCCGCGAGCAGGCGGGTGGCCGCGACGTCGACGCGTGAGCCTGATGGTCCGGGGATGGTGACGGTGATGTGTCTTTGGAGCGCGCGGTGCTTGGTCGGGTCATAGGGGGTGTGGTTGCGCCAGCATTGCCAGAGCACTCGGCACCAGGCGCGGCCGACGGTCCGGATCGCGCGCGGGTGATCATGGCCGCGTTGTCGGGCCTGGGCGTAGAGGTCCTGGGCCCAGGGATGCCAGTGTCGGCTGCTGTCAGCCAGCCGGCAGAACGCGACGCGCAGCCGCTTGTTGCACGCGCGGCGGAATCCGGCGCCTCTCCATTTGCCCGACTCCATGGCGACCGCGGCTTGGCCGGCGTCGCATGCGAGCGCGTCACGGGTCGGGTAGCGCTCGCGGCAGTCGCCGATCTCTGCCAGCAGCTCCGCTGCCGTGATCACGCTGTTGGGTGATTTGAACAGCGAGAGGAACACGCGCCCGTCTGGATGTGCTCGGAGCTGGCTGCGGATCTCTGACTCAAGCTGCTTGATCTGCGCGTTGAGCGTCCTGATCATACTCACGTAGCTGAGCACCAGCTGGCGGCGGGCGGCGAGCTCAAGCTCACCGATCCGAACGCGCGGGGCTGAGCGAAGCTTGGCCATCAGCGCGGTCGGGCGCTGCCCGCCGGAGTACCGCTCGCGCACCAAGAACGCCTGCATCCGCGCGACCCCGAGACCGCGGGTGTCCTCGTGGCTGGGGTAGCGCTCAAGGAACGCGAGCAAGATCTCGGCGTCCATGTGCGAGAACAGCTGAAGCGGTCCGGGCCAGAACCGGTCCAGCTCTGAGCGCAACTGATTCATCACCCCGGTCCGAGCCGCGACGAGATCCTCGCGCGCCCGGGTCATCGCCCTGATCGCCTTCGTCTGATCAGAGTCCGGCTCAAGCACCCGGAAGCGGTGATGATCGGTGCGAGCAAGCTCGCACAGCACGAACGCGTCGAACCGATCGGACTTCCCGCCCGAGACCCGAAACCGGTCCCGCGCGGCCGCGACCTTGTTCGGATGCAACGCCAACACTTGCAGACCGGCGTCGAGCAGCCGCTCGACCAGCAGCCCGTCCGACCGCTCGATCGCGACCAGCTCGACGTCCATCCGGACCAACGTCCTGCACAGCGAGGTCAGACCCTTCTCATCGTGCGCGTAGGTCGCGCTGAGCAGCTCCTCGCCCGTCTCATCAGCAACGAGCACGTCGTGTGTCTGCGTCGCCCAGTCGATCCCGGCATACCGACATCCCATCTCTCATCCTCCATCGTCGAGTCGCCTTCACAGCGCCTCGACCCGGAGGTACCGTTGCGGGTGCTCATAGACAAGGCCCTCACGTTTGGGGCTACGTCCTGTTGCCGCTCGCGGCACCTCACCACCGTCGGGACGGGCTGGTCTTTGACGGGCCCTCTGACCAGGGCAAGCAATCGTGGCCCTCTCCCGGCAACGGTCGAGGCAACCACAGCTTGTCCTATGAGCAGTGGCGCACTCCACGCCGGCCCGCGGGCAAAAGCGCTCGTCCGAGATGCGAGCTTTCCGCGCCAAGCACGTCTCTCGGCATACGACGTCAGATACTTCAGCGGTCGCGAATGCGGGTCTCGCTGAGCGAGCTATTCCACGTACTGGGCGAGCGCGTCGCGTGCGAGTTCGCTCAGCGTCTTGCCCTCGCGTTCGGCGCGACGCCGAGCTCGCTCCTGAAGCTCAGCGCTCATCCTGAAGGTCACCCTCGGCGAGACACCCTCGTTGAGCGAAGGCCGACCGCGTCGCCGCCCGAGCGACAGGTCATAGCCGTGCTCGGCTTCGGCAGCGAATTCATCCGCGATCTTCTCGGTGAACTTCGTCCCGTGCTTGCTGACCGCGATCACGCGGTCGGGCTCACGCTTGCTCATCGCTGGCTCCTTCTAGGTAGTCGAGGTACTTGCGTCGGATCAGCATCGCGTGGATCACCAAGAACCCCTCGGCGGTCTCGACGGCCATGACCTCAAGCATCCTCCCGTCGGCATCTGGGCCAAGGAACACGACGCGAACATCTCGGTGCGGGCTGTCGTCCGGCGCAGGCTGGTCGATCACGGCGATGGCGTTCCGGATCGCGTACTCGCTTCGTGTGCGGCTGATGCGGTGCTTGGTCGCGGATCGAGCCCATCTGATCTCCACTCAGCAATTATGGCAGACAAAAAGGCGTCCGCTCGTGCTGTCCGCGCGGAGGAGGGCTCGGTCGATGCCCTCGGGCGAGATCCTCGCCGCCGAACGAAAGCAGGACCGCCCGGTGTTGACTGGACCCAACTGGGTGGAGAAGTCACCGCGGCGCTGTATCACGGGCTCCGCGCCTGACCGCACTGCCGGCCGCCGGCCGCCCGAATGTGGCTATCGAGCGAGTTCGGGTGGCAGTGCCTTGGGTCCGTCGGGGTAGAGTTCGGCGAGCTTCTCGGGCGTCATCTCGAGCGTGTTGGCCGCCTCGGCCGGCGCCCCGACAACGAGCCACAGCGCGTCGCTGTCGGTGTCGTTGAAGATCTGACGGACGGTCGGGGGATCGACCGTCACCGCCGACAGTGGCGCCAGCGTGAGGAGCTCGCCCTCGACGCGGATGCGTCCGGTGCCCTCGAGGAGAACATAAAGCTCGGTTTGCTGTTGGTGGCGGTGTTTGGTCGACGCCTGGCCGGGCGTGAGTCGCCAGAGCCGAGCGCCGAAGACTGATGTTCCGAGCTGTTTGGCGAGATCGGTGTTCAGGACGCCCATCTGGTTGGAGGGCCGCCAGAACGCGTCTGCGGCCGGCACGTAGCTATAGGACACGAGCCGCTACGCTAATCCGTAACCTGTTCGGAGTCAATAGGCGGTTATGGACCTTCCTGACGATCTCTCCCTTCCGTTGGATCGCGGCGCGCCGTGGTGGTACTGGCTCGCCGGCCGCCCCGCGCTTGACTTCGTCAATACTCGCCGTGAACGGTGGTGGCGCAACGTCGAGACGCTCGTCACCCCTGACGACCTCGCCGAATGGGTCGTCCAGGCCGGGCTGCTCACCGAGCTGCCACCCGTCGACCGTGAGCTGCTCCTGTCCGCGCTTGACCTGCGCGAGGCGGTCAGCCTGACGACCGACGCGCTTCTCGCGCGAACCGCCGTGGACGATGATGCCCTGCACATCATCGAAGCCTGGCTGCCCGGAGCACACCTCCCCGACCGCCTCAGGGTGCCTCGTGACGGTTCGCAGCCGGTGCTCAGCCCTGGCTTCCCCGCGCATCCGGGGCGCTATGCGCTGGGCCTGATCGCGCGTGATGCCGCGGAGATGCTCGGGACTGAACAGCGCGCGCGCGTACGGATCTGCGCGTCGGATACTTGCAGCGCACGGTTTTATGACCGCTCCCGCAACGGCCAGCGCCGGTGGTGCTCGATGCAGGGCTGCGGCAACGTCGCAAAGGCGCGACGGCACCGGGCCCGCCATGCGAAGTAGCGCCCCGACTTCAGCTGCCAATCCGGGCAGCGAGCAGGACCAAGCCGGGCCCTTGGCGGCGAGGCGATAGCGGTTGAGGCGGTCGAACGCGCCCTTGAAGCGGCGGCCACCCTGCAAGGCGGAGTCCTCGTCGAGATCGATCCCTCCATGTCGCCGCCGCGATCCGCAGCGAACGCCTGTTGCGCCTCGACGGCCACCCGCTGCCTGGCTTCGCGCCGCTGTCACGCTTTTGGCGTGCCGCCGATGGCTGGGTCCGGACCCACGCCAACTATCCGGGGCACCGGGATGCGCTGCTCGGTGCTCTCGCTCGCCGCCGACCCGGACCGGATCGAGGCGGCGATCAGGGCCCTACCCGCCGCTGAAGCCGAGACCCGCGTGTACGAAGCGGGCGGCCTGGCGGTCGCTGTACGCACCGCCACTCAGTGGCGCGAGTTCTCCGGCGACCCTCTTCCCCTCATCGACACCCAGACGATCCCTGGCGCACCGCCACGGCCTGCCACTCGCCCGCGGGTGCTTGATCTCACGCGTGTCATCGCCGCCCCGTTGGCACCCGCATGCTGGGAGCGCTGGGGGCTGACGTGCTCCGGATCGACCTTCCCGGCCGCCCGGAACTCAAGCTGCATCAGTACGACGGGCTGCTCGCCAAGCGCAGCCCCCTCCTCGACCTGGCCGACCCACACCTCCAGGAGCTGCTGGCCCGCGCTGACGTCGTTGTCACAGGCTATCGCCCCGGAGCGCTCGACCGCTTCGGACTCTCACCCAACATGATGGCCGACCGCCATCCTGGCCTGGTCGTTGTGACGCTGTCGGCCTGGGGAAGCACTCCGGGATTCGCTGAGCGCCGCGATTCGCTGAGCGCCGCGGCTTCGACTCACTCGTCCAAGCCGCCACGGGAATCGCCATCTCCTACGGGGACCCCGGCGCGCTGCCCTGCCAACTGCTCGACCACACCACGGGCTATCTCATCGCAGCCACCGCCCTGGAAGGCATCGCCTGCCAGCGCTCAAGCGGGCGGGACGCACATCGCCCACCTCTCCCTCACCGCCACTGCCGAAGACCTCCTACGTCGCGCGCGGGTCGCGGACAGCGACGTCGACCCTGCGCCGTATCTCATCGACCTCGACCCGCACGTCACCGCGGTGGCACCGCCAGGACGCCTCGGCAGCCAACCGCGTCGTTGGCCAGGGCCACCCGCACGCTACGGCCGCGACACCCCCACCTGGCTGCCCGCCAGGGCGTGGTTGTGACCCAAAAGGACTCCGCGCAGGCATCGCGTTCTGCGGAAGTCTGAATGCAGGGCACGTCTCACGGAGTCCGGTTCGTCCCGCATCTCGCCAAAAGCAGGTGCCCCGCGCTCCACGCCGGGCGATCGCATTCACGTTCGCGCTGGCCAGCTCTGCACCAGCGCTTCGGCGACGAATCGCTCGCAGCCGAATTGCTTGGCAACGGCCGCATCGAAGACCAGTCGGCGTAAGCCAGGAGCTGTCGGTCGCGCGCGGATCGAGTGCCGGTCGTCCGGGCCGGCGGGAGTGGTCGCGCGCAGTCGACGTCGAAGGTGAGCAAACAGCAAGGTTGACGCGCGCGGACTTGCTGGCCGCGGATCGAGCATCCAGCTCGATGACACCTGTCGCGCGCGGAGATGTTGGGCTGGCGACGCGGGCCGCTGCCCCCAGCCACCCAGACGGTGCGTGGCCCGAGCGCTGATGCCACCGAGGCAGGGTCGACTCGGGTATCGACCAGGGTGCCGACAGAGCTCACCGTTTCAGCTGCAGTTCGTCGGGTTTGTTGCTGACCCCGGTCGCACTCCATGCACCCGGGGTCAGCAACAAACCATGGTCACGGACGGACTGAGATCCATCGGCACCCTGGTGTGGGGACGTGGTCCAGATCGAAAGGATCAGACATGCGAGGAGGGGCACTGGAGGGATGGTTGATGGCAGCGGCTGGTTGGTGGTGGACGAACACCCAACCGCACATAGCGGCGGCCGGGTGAGCTGTCGTGGGCTAGGAGACGGCGACAAGGCGGACGTCGACGCCGAGCGCCCGAGCGAGGGCGCCGAGCGTGGCCGTCGTCGGGTTCGCCTGCGCGCGTTCGATGCGGCTGATCTCGGCCTGGTCGATGCCGGAGAGCTCGGCGAGCTGCTTCTGGGTGAGGTGACGCTCGCGCCGGCGCTCACTGAGCTGGCGCGCCAAGGAGTAGTGCAGGCGCAGCGCCTCGAGCTCGGCGACGGCCTCGGGGCCCTCGGCCTGGGCCTCGGCCTCAACCTCGGCCATGAAGTCATTGAAGGAGGTGCTCATCTCAAGTCAGATCGGCTGAAACAGATATGGACGTTAGCCCATATTGCTCCGCCGGCGGAAGGAAGTCGGCAAGGCGGGATCGTGCGATCTCGATCTCCCGCTGCTGCCGGCGCGGGCTTGGGTCGGCGCCCTTGTCGTAGCCGCCCAGGAGCAGGATGAGCCGGTCGCCATGGGCGTGGCAGAAGACCCGCAGGAGGATTCGCTCTCCGGCCGGCTCGACCCGGAACGGTTTGCCGACGATCTTCAGGATCTCCGCCGCGTCATGGCGCAGGCGGACCTCGAAGAGGCCCCCGCCGAGCTGCTTGCCGTAGCCACGCTGGCAGACGCCGATTCCCTCGACCTGGAGGATCTCGGCCATGGCGACGCCGAGCGCGCGGGGTTGAAAGGGCGACAGCTCCTCACGCAGCCAGCGCAGCACAGGTTCATCGCCAGCCTCGTCGGTGTAGAACTCGAGCGCGTATCTGGGCGGCGTGTCGCTCACGCGTCGCTGCTCAGCGACCGCTCGACCGGATCTGCGGGCACCTCGTCGCCGGCGAAGGCCCGCGTGAGCCGTGCGGCGTCTCCGCGCCGCGGACGGGCGTGAAGGTAGCGCTCGGTCGTGCTCAGCTTGGTGTGGCCCATGAACTCCTTGACGGTCGCCGGGTCGAACTCCCGGATCACAAGCGTCCCGAAGCTGTGACGCAGGTCGTGGAAGCGCAGCTTGCGCACGCCGGTCGCCTCCTGCGTGCGCGCGTAGCGGCGACGCAGCGCCGAGGGATCGAGCGGGTCACCGACGTCCCCGCAGAACACCGGATCGTCACGGCCGATGAAGCGCCCACGCGCGGCAAGACGACCGAGCGCCGCGGCGGCCTGATCGGCGAGAGGCACGGCTCGCCAGCGGCGGGACTTCGTCGAGCGCAGCTCCCCGGCCGAGTAGGCGGACTCGACGAGCAGGCGTGCGTCGCCGACGCTCACGTGGCGCCAGCGCAGGGCGAGCAGCTCTCCGAGTCGGAGACCGGTGAACGCAGCGACGATGTAGAGGCAGGCGTCCTGCTCATCAGCCCACGCACGGTCGAGCTGCTCGGACTCCGAGGCCGCGGGCCGGGAGGAATCGCGGTGCAAGCCGGCTCGCGCTGCGCGGGCCAGCGCCATGACCTCCTCGGGGGAGTAGGTGTCGATCGGCTTGGGATCAGACTCCCGGCGCTTGGGCGTGCCGTGCACCGGGTTCTCGGCGATGCCGTACTCGCCGTCGGCGATGGCGTACTCGAACACCGAGGCGACGACCTGGCGGTGCTTGTTCACCGTCCGTGGCGAGATGTCCTCGCGATCCAGCGACTCGAGCCACTGCTTGATCTCGATCGTCGTGATCTCACCGAGCGGCCGCCGGCTGAAGGCGCGATCGATCCGGCCGACCGGAGCGCGGCCGCGCTTGCGCGGAACGCCGTCGGCAGGGGCGAGCATGTAGCAGTAGTCCGAGAGTGTCGACGGCTTCGCGCCGACGACGTGCTCGAGATGGGCGAGCCAGGCCGTGGCCGCCTCGGCGAACGTGATCGCGCGGGTCGGCGCCGGGCGCGCAAGCTTGGCCGCGTGCTCCTGGATCGCCGCGTCGAGGAGCACGATCGCCGTCCGCTCGTCGAGGTACCCGTCCGCGGGACGGCCCGCCGCTTCTTCCAGCCCTCGCCGTCGCGCACGACCCAGGCCGGACCGAGCCGCTTCTTCACCTGGCGGCGGGTCGGATCGCGCCACTTGCCGTAGTAGACCGGCCCGCCGTCACGCTCGACGATGAGGACGTTGCCGGTCGGTCGCGCGGTCAGGTCATCTCAGGAGCACTCTAAACCCACCTCCGTTCGCGGGTACCACCGCGGGTACCAGACCAATACGAGACAAGTCTCAAAAAGCCCCCATAGATACGGGAGATTCCCAGTATCTACGGGAGTGTGATCCCTCGCAGACGGCTTGGCACGCCGGCGGTCGCGGGTTCGAGTCCCGTCGCTCCCGTTCAAAAACTGTCCGCACCGTGGACAGTTCGTTCAAGCAGTCGGCGAGATTCCGATTCGGTACGGACTGCGGGTACGAATCGGACTCCCGCGGCCCCGCGTCCCCGCGTCCGCGGGGCCGCTCGTTTCGGCTGGCTGGGTTGAGGACCAGCCACGTGGTGACGTGCCCCGATCGCTTCGCCATCATCGACGTTTGGAAGATGATCGGCCCGACGGCTTGATCGCCAACCCGGCTCGGTTCGGCTCCTCAGCTGATGTGGCGGCGGCTGAGATGCCGGTCAGGGGGCCTCGCGCTGCACGTGCCGTCTGGAATTGCCAGGACCTTCGTGGGGGGGCATCCATCCTTGGGACGGCTTATGGATGAGCCACCCGTCGGCGATCATGATCGCGGCATGAACCGGACGTCCGTCCCGGTCGCGCCAAACCAAGACGGTCGCTGGCTCGTCGTCCATGCCGCCCGGTTGGGTCCACTCGGCGAGGCCGTTCTCGAGCACCGTTACCCGCAGGTGATGATGAGCGATTACGTGAACGTGAGGCGTGAGGACGGTCTCTCCATCGGCCCGTGGATCCGCACCCATCAGCGCCTGGGTGCGGTGATCCTCAAAACCCGCACCGAACTCGATGGTCCTCGCCGGCACGGCCGCCGAGTGGGAGCAAAGGGCGGAGATGGCCGTGCGGGTCTCCGGTGTCCACGTGGTGGCGGATGCCCTCAACCTCGTCGGGGGCGACCGGGAGCAGGACCGTGCCGTCCATCGTGAGGAGAACCTCTGGATGCGTCACCGGTAGCGCCGCGTCCGGACGCTCTGAGCGGGAGACAGGTCACGGCCTGTCCGTTCGTGCCGCAGTTCATTTCGGGTCCGCCATGGTCGCCGGTGCGGGTCGCGCCGCAGGGTCACTCTTCGCGTCAGCCGGCTCGCCGGCATGCAGAGCGGCCTCGGCCTCGGCCTGGGTCACGTAGGCGTGGAGATGGGTGATCTGCCCATCGCGGACCTCGGCGACGAGGAACCGCTCGGGGGGACCGCTCTCATCATCTCGGACCCGGCGCACGTGCGCGAGGACCCGATCACCGACCTCGACGAACGCGCGGACCGACACGTCTCGGCGCGCCAACAGCCCGGTCCGGATCCGCTCGAGCGACGCGTCGCGTCCGGCACAACGCGGGATCGCATCCTGCCCGTCCGGGAGTCCCCGCCAGTCGATCGCCTCTGCGAGCAGACCGCCGAGCTCGTCAAACCGGCCCGCCGCCGCGGCGGTGAACGCGACGGTCACCGTCCGCATCGCCGCTCCCGAGGGGTCCGCCGAGGCCATGCCCGCGATGGCACGGTCTCGCGTCGTCGCTGCCTCGGCCGCTGCCTCGGCCGCTGCCTCGGCCTCGGCCAGAACCCGTTGGGCCTCGGGTTGGTCGTGGTGCTCGGCCCACCCGGCCGGGGTCGCGTGGTGGGCCCGATCGTGCACGGTCGGGTCCGCCCCGTGAGCGAGGAGCAGGTCGATGACGGCGAGGTTGCCGCGCATCGCGGCCTCGTGCAACGGTGTGGTCTGCGAGCGCGCGTTGGGGTCGAACCCCAACGCGAGGAGTTGCGCCACCGCGTCACGGCGGTTCTGCTCGGCGGCGCGAACGAGCTGAACGGGGTAGCGTTCGAGCGCACGCTCGCGGCAGCCGGGCTTCGCCGCCAGGAGCCGTTCCACCGCGGGGCGGTCGCCAGCCATCGCGGCGGCAATCAGGGCGTCAACGGCATCGTGCTCCCAGGTCGCGCCGGCGTCGACGAGGAGCGCAACGATGTCCATGTGCCCGTTGAGCGCCGCCTGTTGCACGGGTGAGCGGCCGCCGTAGATCGGGTGCGTGATCCGAGCACCGTCGGGATCGACGCCACGGGCGAGCAGCCGCCGAACGCGTTCGGTGTGTCCGCGTGTCGCCGCGGCGATCAGCAGATCCTCGAGCATCTTGGTCGGCGAATCCTGGCGGTCACCGAACCGGCGCCGCCACGGACCGCCGTCGCCGCGGCCGAGCCCGAATGCGAACAGCAGTTCAAGCCACTCCTCATCTGCGCTCTCGTCCCCGCCCTCGTTGTAGATCGCCTGAGCATCATTGGGGTCGGCACCGAACTCGAGCAGCAGGCGCGCGAGTGCGAGTCCCTCCGGATGCTTTGGGAGTCTGCCGCCGCCACCCAGCGCCCCGGTCAGGGCGGTGAACGGGGGAAGCAGCCCCTCCCACAGGTAGCCGGCGTTCGGATCCGCTCCCTGTTCGAGCAACAGCCGCGCGACCCCGACACTCGAGCAGCCCGAGCACAGCGGCACCCGCGAGTAGGTCAGATACAGCAGTGGCTCCCACGCGAACGGGCCGCCGACCAGGGATGCCTGGGAGGGATCATCGGCCAGCCATGCGCGAGCGGCCTCGACCTCGCCGGTCACCGCGATCGTGTGGATGCTCGCGCATGCCAACCCCTCGTGCGCGAACAGCAGGGCCGTCGCCTGCCGGAACCGGTCGGGGTCATCGTCGCCGTAGGTGAGGCAGGCGAGCCTCAGGAACGCGTCGACGGGGGCTCCGTCATCACAGGCCGATGCCGCGGCGTGTGCGTGGTGGGGGGAACGCACGTAACGGGCGACCAGTTCGAGGTGGGCCTTCAGTCTGGGCCAGCTGGGGAATCCGAACTGCCGGGCGACGACGAGTTGGGCGTCGGCGCGGGTGAAGCCCGCCAGCTCAGCAGAGCCGGGCGCCGCGGCGCCGAGCCGCGGATGGAACTCGTTGACGATGCGCGCGGCGCCCGGGTCGCCGGCACGGACGGCGCGCTGAAAGGACTTGGCGCCGTTCCTGAGTTGCTCGAGGTTGGCGTTGCCGGGAAGACCGCGGGGTGGCACAGGTGCCTCCTTTCATCAGGGCCCGGAGTCCGCAATCGCAGGCCGGAAAGGAGAGCCGACCAGACTGATGACCGTCGTGTGCAGGTGGGCTTTGCCCTTTCCGCGGACCGGTCGCGTCCTGCGCGCGAACGACGATCATAACCCGTGGCGCGCCGAGCGTCCGGGGATCGGGCGGGCGAGTGCGCAGATTCGTCGATATGACGAAAAATCGCACTCGCTGAGGGCGTAACGGCCGGTGACGCGGGCACTGAAGGGCTCTGCGCAGCAACGCCGGCACTCGGGGACCAAGGACGAGAGGCGAGACGGGCGCGCTCCGCCCCAGGCGTCCGGCCCGAGCCGCCCGCTCTTCGTCCGCGCTCAGGTCGGCCGCGGACCCTCGGTGCCGCTCATCCCCGGTACCTCCTCCAGGAGCTGACCGAGAACGTCATCGAGGGACGGGGCGCCCGTGACCTCGGAGGCGATGCGCAGGGCGGCAGCGCGGTGGTGCTCGTCCGCCAGGGCGGCGGCCACCACGGCCGCCAGCGGGGCGATGTCGGCACCGGTGAGCCCACCAATACCCTGTCCCTCCCCGGACCGTGGGACATATACCCGGCCGGCACCGGACCGCGCGACGCGCTCTGCGTTGGCGCCCTGATCGGCGAAGAAGGGGCAGACGACGACCGGCACGCCGGCGGCGAGGGCCCCGTAGGTCGTCCCCGAACCACCATGGCAGACGACGAGCCGGGCCACCCCGAGCACCCGGTCCTGGGCGACCCACGGTTCGACGCGGACGTTCGCCGGCTGGGGACCGAGCGACAGCCCGTCCCGGCCGACGGTTACCAGGACACGGACGGGAAGCCCCGCGAGGGCGGCGATCGCGGTGCGGTAGGACGCGACCGCCTCCGGGAGGCGGCCGAACACGGTCCCGAAGCTGAGGAGGATGAGCGGTCGCTCATCGCCGTCCCACCAGTCCGGCAGCGGCGGCACCGCGAGCCGGGGCAGGCGGTAGCGGCGCGTGTCCCGCCACGGCGAGGGATCAAGGGAGGACGGGAACGCGGTCAGGTAGGGCGCGCGGCGGATCGCCGCGACGGTTCCGGCGCCGTAGCCGTCGAGAACGTCCGCGACGTCACCGAGCACAGAACCCTCGACGGCGGAGAGCGAGATCCCGACCTGGGCGTGGGGAAGGCCCGCTTGGTGGGCGACGACGGCCGTTGCGTACTCGCTGGGTTCGCGCAGGATCAGGTCGGGCCGCTCGGCCAACAGGGCGGCGCGGACGGGGGCGAGCATCGCCGCCGCACCGTGCCCGGCGAACAGCTACCGGTCGATGAGCCCCGAGACGCTTTCCGCGGGTCCGCCCCGGACGCGCTCCCAGACCGCATCGACGACGCCGGGCGCGGGGTCCGCGCCGATGGTCACTCGTAGACCGGTCGCCGCCGCGCGGTCGCGGAGGGTGGGTGGAACAACCATGATCGCGGTGTGGCCGAGGCGCTCAAGGGCCGCCGCGGCGGCGGTGAGCGGCAACAGGTGGCCCGCACCACCGAGCGAACAGCCGAGCAGGACCCTCATCCTGGTTTCCGCTTGCGCCCGTATAGCGTGTCCGCCAGTCGGTCCCGCGTTGGGCGGTCGTTCACCGGCCGTCGGCGGTCGTCCCCAGCCGCTGGGGGGTGCCCAGCCGCTGGGGGGTGCCCAGCCGTTGGGGGGTGCCCAGCCGCTGGGGGGTGCCCAGCCGCACGCGGACGCCGGGGGAGCAGAGGACCCGTGGCGGGCCCGAGGGGGCGGGCAGGCCGGCGGCGACCACGAGTGAATCGTCGAGTTCGAGGAGTTCGGCAGAGAGCAGCGGCCACGGCTCGTGGATGATCGGAACGTAGGTGGTGATCCCGTACCAGCGGCTGTGCAGACCCCAGCGGGCGGTGAGGAAATGGTCGAGCGGGGTCGCCGTCACCGGGGCTCCGATCCGCACGGTGATCCGGGAGGCGGCGGGGCCGACACGCCGGCGGGTGAGATAGGTGAGTTCGCGGCCACTGGCGAGCAGGCGCATCGAGGACCAGATGTAGGGGATCCGGTAGCTCGCTCGGGCAACGGCGACCGGAAGCAGACGGCTCGCGTCGAGGGAGAAGAAGACGACACTGCGGCGCCCCTCACCGTCGACCGCATAGGCGCGGACGTTCGTCTCGAGAAAGCTCGACAAGTAGGGCACCGGGGCGGATCCGAGGACCCGGACGTCCCGCATCCAGAACGCGATCAGCCCGATCCAGGTGACCCCCCCGAAGGTGTCGGGAACCGTTCCGGCCGGCAGCAGCGGGGCGACCGCCGCCGGATCGTAGGGCCAGTGCAGATAGGTCAGCTGGGTCCAGCGCTGGGACATCACCACCCGAGCGGGCACGGGACCGGGGGTTGGATCGTAGGTCCCGGCGAACTCAAGGGCGGTCGCCGCGTCAACGGCCATACCCCGAGCGTAGGGGGCGACGAGAAGCATCGATGAAGATGTGGCGGCCACGGCAGCGCCCACCGCCCTCACCGTGGCGCGGTCTCGGCCCGCCGCCCCGCCTCGGCCCGACGGACCGCGGCGGCGAGGCCGTCGCTGCCGATCAGGCTGTGCGATCCGGTGATCAGCGGCGCCAGCGTGGTCAGGCCGAGCCGGGCGATCCGGTCGACGGCATCCACCCGCGTTTCGCTGACCAACGCCGACCGGCCCTGAGGCAGGGGCTCGACCCAGTTGGCAAACAGCACTCGGACGGTCCCACGCTCGCGCCACTCCCGGAACGCGGCCGCGTCAGGGAGGGATGGGTAGTCGCGCCGCAGCGTCCAGATCCGGCCGACGAGCCCGGACACGAGCACGCCATCGGCTACGCACAGAGGGTTGAACGGGGCGGACCGGAACATCTCGTCGAAGCGAGTGGCCGGTGTGAGCCCGGGGATCCGCAGGCGCACAAGCGCGCCGAGGGCGCGGGTGTCGGCGAGGGTGATGGCCCCGGCCGCTCGCCACAGCGAGACGGCGTCAACGTTGGCCTCGCGCCGGTGCTGTACGCGGATCACTGGAGTGGGCAGCCAGCCGTCGAGCCCCTCCGCCACCGCTGCTCCCACCCTCGGTTCCACCCCCGCAGTGTTGCGCGGCGCGCCCGCCACCGTCACCCAGCGGCTCACCGCGCCTCCGCTCACCGTATGCTCGCTCGCTGATGGCCTCGACCCGCAAGCGCCACGCCGTCGAACTGTTCTCCGGGCTGCCCGCCCACTATGACCGCGTCGGTGCGGTGATGAGCTTCGGCCAGGACCCCCGGTGGCGCCGGGCCCTCGTCGACTACATCGCCGCCGCCCCAGGGATGTCGATCCTGGACGTCGCCACCGGGACCGGGATGGTCGCCTTCGCCCACGCCGAACGGGGAGCGGACGTGATCGGACTCGACCAGAGTGAGGCGATGCTGTCAGGCGCCCAGGCGCGCCTCGCGGCAACGCCCGGGCTCGCGGGCCGGCTCGCCTTCCGGCGCGGTGAGGCCGAGGCGTTGCCGTTCCCCGATGCGAGCTTTGACGCGCTCTCCTTCACCTACCTGCTCCGCTACGTCGACGACCCTGCCGCGACGCTCGCGGAGCTCGCGCGCGTCGTCAAGCCGGGCGGACGGATCGGGATGGTCGAGTTCGGCGTGCCCGGCGACCCGGCCCTGCGGGCGCTGTGGCGGGTCCACACCCGGGTCGGCCTACCGCTCATCGGCCGGGTCGTCTCTGAGGACTGGTATGAGGTCGGTCGCTTCCTCGGCCCGAACATTGAGGCCTTCCACGCCGGACGGCCCGACCTGCTCGCGCTGTGGCGGGCGGCCGGGATCGGGCAGCTCGTCCGTCGCGACCTCAGCTTCGGAGCCGGGCTCGTCATCCTGGGGGTCAAAGACGCCGCCACGTCGGCCTGACCCGGCGGGGCCGACACCGCCCGCACCGACCGCAACGCCCGCAACGCCCGCGACCTCCTTCTATGCGCTCGCGCCCGGCGGCTGGCGGGACCTCGTCACCCTCCTGCACCCGCCGTATACGGCCTGGCATCTCAGTTACGTGGCGATCGGCGCGGCGCTCGCGCCGACGTTCGTGCTCTGGCGGCTCGGCGCCGCGCTCGCGGCGTTCCTGCTCGCCCTCGGGATCGGCTGCCACGCGCTGGACGAGCTGGCCGGACGGCCACTGGGGACCCGGCTGTCTCGGCGGGCCCTGATCGGACTCGCCGGGTTTGGCCTCGGCGGCGCGATCCTGCTCGGGGTCCTCGGTGCCCTCACCGTCTCAGTCTGGCTGATCCCGTTCATCCTCGCCGGGGCGTTCCTCGCCCTCGCCTACAACCTCGAGCTGTTCGCCGGCCGTTTTCACAGTGACGTCTGGTTTGCTCTCGCCTGGGGGGCGTTTCCCGCCCTCACCGGCTGGTTCGTCGAGGCGACCGACCTGCGCGCCGAGCCGGTGGTGATCGCCGGCTTCTGCACCCTCCTCAGCCTCGCCCAGCGGCGGCTCTCCACGCCTGCGCGCGACCTCAGGCGCCGCACCGCCACCCTGCACGGAGAGCTCACCCTCACCGACGGGCGCGTCTGGACCCTCGACCGGGCCGGCCTGCTCGGCCCGCTCGAGGGGGCCCTGTCGGCGCTGTGGATGGCGACGGTGCTGCTCGGAGTCGGACTCGTCGTCGGGCGGCTGTGGACCTGACACGGTGGCGGTGATGTGCGAGCCGCACCGCGTCCCGGTCCCCGACCACCTCCGGGCCTTCTGGCGCCACACCCCGGTCGCCGAACCCTGGCTCGAGGCGCTCCCGGCGACCGTCTCCGCCTGCGCGGACCGCTGGGCGCTGACCCTCGGGGAACCGTTCCGCGCCGGCAACGTCGCCTGGGTCGCCCCGGTCACCCGTGCGGACGGGAGCCCGGCGGTGCTGAAGGTCAACTTCCCCGAGCCCGAGAGCGAACCGGAGGGGGATGCGCTCGCATTCTGGGACCGGCGCGGAGCGGTCGGGTTGATCGACCAGGACCGCGACCGCCGGGCGCTGCTGATCGACCGCTGCCTCCCAGGCGACCCGCTCTGGTCCGTCGAGGACGAGGCGGCCGCCGACGCGATCACCGCCACCGTCCTCGCGACCCTCTGGCGGCCCGCTCCCGCCGACGGACCGTTCCGCACCCTCACCGACGATGCCCGCGATTGGGCCGCCGGCCTCCCCGGCCGTTGGCGACGCCACAGAGAGCCGTTTCCCCGCCGGCTGCTCGAAGAGGCGCTCACCCTCGTCGACGAGCTCAGCGCGCGCCCACCCGCGCCGGTTCTCTGTCACCAGGACGCCCACGGCGGCAACCTGCTGGCGGGGGCGGCGGGCTGGGTGGCGATCGACCCCAAGCCGCTGATCGGCGAGCGGGCCTTCGACCTCGCCTCACCGCTGCGCGACCGCCTCCCTGCCCTGCTGAGCGCACCGGACCCACGCCGGCGTCTCAGCCGGCGCCTCGACTTCTACGTCGACCGGTTCGGGCTCGACCGGGCCCGCGTGCGCGGCTGGGCGCTCGTGCACAGCCTCGCCTGGGGACTCACCGACACGGAGACGTTCCCCGACCAGATCGCCGCGGCGGCCCTGTTCGCGCAGTTGTGACCGGGCGTCCGTCCCGCCGGCTCAGCCCAGCAGCCCGGAGATGTCGGCCGCGGTGATCTGACCGGCGAACAGATCCCCGTCGTCCATCACCCCGGAGAAGAGCTGGGCCTTGCGGCGGGCGAGGGCGACGACCTTCTCCTCGACCGTGCCCTCGGACACGAGGCGGTAGACGACGACCGGCCGGGTCTGGCCGATCCGATGGCTGCGGTCGATCGCCTGGGCCTCCACCGCCGGATTCCACCACGGATCGAGCACGAAGACGTAGTCGGCCTCGGTCAGGTTGAGCCCGGCCCCGCCCGCCTTGAGGCTGATCAGGAACACCGGATCGGCTCCGGTCTTGAACCGGGTGAGGACCCGCTCCCGGTTGCGGGTGCGGCCGTCCAGATAGCAGTAGCCGATCCCCTCGGCGTCGAGGCGGGCCCGGACGCGGGCGAGAAAGCCGGTGAACTGGCTGAAGACGAGCGCTCGGTGGCCGCCGTCGATCACCTCATGCAACTGGGTGACGAGTTCATCGAGCTTGGCCGAGGGCACGTTCGCGTGCGCGTCATCGATCAGCCCGGCGTGGAGGCTGAGCTGGCGCAGCTTGGTGATCGCGGTGAGGACGCTGAGCCGGTTCGCGTTGAAGTCCTCGAGCAGCCCGAGGATCCGCGTCCGTTCGCGCTGGAGGTGGCGGTCATAGAGCGTGCGGTGACGCGGGTGCAGGGCAACGGTGAGGAGCTGCTCCTGCTTGGCCGGGAGCTCGGCGGCGACGAGCTCCTTGGTGCGGCGTTTGAGCAGCGGCCGGATCCGTCGCCGCAGCGTGGCGAGCCGCTCACCGTCGCCGTGGCGCTCGATCGGCCGGGCCCAGAACTCGCTGAAGCGCTCGGGGTCGGGGAACAGGCCGGGGGCGGTGATCGACAGCAGCGCCCACAGCTCGGTGAGGTTGTTCTCCATCGGCGTACCGGTGATCGCCAGCTTGAACGGCGCGTCGATCCGCCGGGCCGCCTGGTGGGTCTTGGCGTTGTGGTTCTTGACGTGTTGGGCCTCGTCGAGGAGCAGTCCGGCCCAGCGGCGCGCGCCGTAGCGGTCGGCGTCGAGGCGCAGCAGCGTGTAGGTGGTGACGACGATGTGGGCCCCTGCGGTCGTGTCGAGGATGTCGGCCCCGAGCTTGCGGTGGGTGTCGGCGATCGCCCGGACGTTGAGGTCGGGGACGAACCGCTGCGCCTCGGTCATCCAGTTGGGCAGAACGCTCGTCGGCGCGACGACGAGGAACGGGTCCTCGGCGCCGCCGCGCACCGCATGGGCGATGAGGGCGAGGGCCTGGACGGTCTTGCCCAGGCCCATGTCGTCGGCGAGGATCCCGCCGAGCCCGAGCTGCCAGAGGGTGGCGAGCCAGTCAAAACCCTCACGCTGGTAGGGGCGCAGCGTCGCCGTGAAGCCGCCCGGGAGCGGTGGTGAGATGACCTCCTCGAGCCCGCGGAGCGCCTCGAGCTGGGCCTGCCAGGCCTCCGCTTGGGCGCCGACGACGCCGAGGGCGACGAGCTCCTCCCACAGCGTCGCCTGGTAGCGGCTGATCCGCAGCGACCCGGGAGCTGACCCGTCTCCGAGCGTCCGCGCCTCGGCGATCAGCTGCGCGAGAGCGCGGAGCTCGGGGACGAGCAGGGAGAAGTGGGCGCCGTCATCCAACAGCAGATCGGTCTCACCCCGCGCGAGGGCGGCGAACACGGGCGCAAAGGCCAGCTCCACCCCGGCGACCCGGATCGTCACGCCGAGATCGAACCAGTCGGTCTGACCGGCCGCCGGCTCGGTCGAGAGCTCGACGACCAGGCTGTCGGCGACGTCGCGGTAGTCGGCGGGGGTGCCGGTCTCCTCGACGGTCACCGACTCGCGCAGGGCGGGCAGCGCCTGGGCGACGAACCGCGCGGTCGCGAGGCCCTCGAGGATGATCGGAGCGCCCGTCGGGGTCCCGGTCCCGTCCGAGGAACCCCAGACCGTCCCGGCCTCCGGGTCGCGGGCGATCGCCTCCAGCAGGGCCCGTTCGGCGCCGCGATCGCGGATCGCCGCGGCCGGATCGTCCCCGCCGACCGCGGCGAGGTCGCCGAGGTCGGCATCGATCAGCGTCTCACCGACGCGGTAACGCACCGCCCAGTCGAGCCAGGTGCGGTGCTCGGGCCCGTGTTCGACGCGGAGAACCAGCTCGGGGCCGCTCACCTCCGGGGCGCAGAAGCTCCCGTCGTGGGAGACGATCGGGGCGACCCGGCCGAGGGCGGGGGCGACCTCCGCGGTGAAGGCCGCCAGATCCGCGGCGGGGATCTGCACCCGTTCCCCGGCGAGCACCATCGTCTGCAGGGACGCCGGGGCGGGCCGCGTCAGGCGCAGCAGCCGCAGCGCTCCGTGATCGGACCGTGCACCACCGTCGGGCTCGCCGAACTCGCGCAGGAGGAGACCGTGGCCACCCTCACCCAGGAACAGGACCGGCGTCCGCGTGAGCACCGACGGGCGGGGCGGCTCCTCAGACATGATCGGCACCGCCTCCGCGGCCCCGTCCACGGCGACGGTGACGTCGAGGCGAAGCTCGGCGGACCCGATCTCCCGCACGGGCGGGCCGCCGGCGGCGTCGAGCAGCTCGACGCCGCGGACACGCGCCTCCTCGAGCAGGCCCCAGAACGGCCCGCCGTCGACGTCGGTGAGATCGAGCAGCTTGTCCTGGCTCCCGTAGCCGTACAGGTAGCGGCTCCCCCGGTGGGCCTGGGCGAGGGAGGCGAGCTCGCGAACGATGCCGAGGTGATCCTCACGCAGGGCCGAGGCGCGCTGATCCCAGGGGTCAAGGCGATTCCAGGTGAGCGATCCGTTGACCCAGCCGCCGCGGGCGCCCGGGCGCATCAGCTTCGCCTGCAGGCGCCGGCGGTGCGCGTCGGGGCCGCCGGTGACGACGAGCTCGAGGGCGAGGGGGGCGCCCGCGGTGGACCCGGTCGGGCGGCTCACCAACGGCACGAGCCGGTCCCGCCAGGACGGACCGGTGTGCGTGACCCCACCCGTCGACGCAGCGGCCACAGGCGGCTCGCCCGCGCCGGCCGACCCCGTCGCGCCCGTCGGTCCCCTCTCCGTCGGCGCAGGAGGCGGCGGCTGTCGCGCCGTCGCCGCAACCGCGACCGCGGCGACGTGCTTGCAGTCATAGCCGATCGGGCAGGTGCACTCGCCGTAGACGAACTGCAACTCCGTGCCGACCTCGGCGAAGCGCACCCGCGTCGTGTACAGACCGCTGCCGCGCACGCGGCCGGTGAGCGCGAGCTCCTCCTCATTCCAGTCGACCGACAGCACCCGCTTGCCGCGGGCATAGGCGGACCCGCGGGAGTAGGAGGTCTTGCCGACGGAGCGGGCGACCTCATCGAGGTCGACACGAGAGGGGAGCTCGAGCACCGACACGCCCCGGCATCATCGCGCAGCCCCGGGACGGAACCGCGCCCGCTTCCCGCACCGTGCGGTGTTTGCTGCCGCCCTGCCGCCAGATCCAGCCGGCCGGCACGCTGTCCGCCCACGGACCCGGTGCGCCGGGGTGGCGGGTCGCCCGAGCCCCCGGTACGCCGCCCGGGGGGGCCGGCTCACAGGCCGGCCCCCCCGCCACTGCGGCTCAGGGTGCGAACCGAGGATCAGGCCGCCGAGCTGATCGCCGGAGACTCCTCGACGGTCCGGTCGCCGAGCCTGATCTGCACCTGGCGGGGCTTCTTCTGCTCGGGCTTGGGGATGAGGATCTCCAGCACGCCACGGTCGAAGTGCGCCTGCACCTTGTCGCCGTCGACGCCCTCGGGCAGGGTGAGCGAACGGGAGAAGCTGCCGCTGCCACGCTCGAGCCGGGCATACGCCGCCTTGTGGGCGTCGTGCAGGGGCTTACGCTCGCCGGAGATCGTCAGGGTGCTGTCCTCGAGGGAGACGGTGACGTCGGCGTCGCTGAGGCCGGGCAGGTCGGCGTAGAGGACGTAGTGGTCTTCGCTCTCGACGAGGTCCATCGCCGGGATCCAGCGCCGCGCCGCGCCGGTTGCGCCGGCGTTGCCGGAATGGTCGAAGAAGGTGTTGAAGAGCCGGTTCATCTCGGACTGAATCGTGTTGAGCTCCGAAACCGGCTCCCAGCGGATGAGTGCCATGAGATACCTCCTATACCGTGGCCGTAGTACGGCCTGTACTCGCTGTGATATGAGTGAGTATACATGAGATTTTCGCACTCGTCCAGGCTGTGAGCTGGGTCGCCTTCCTGGCGACCGTCGAAGGCCGGCGTGCGCTTCAGTGGCGGTCCGAGGAGAGCAACGGGTCCATGGAGGCGGTTGGCGTCGCGGGGTCGACCTTCCCGGTCTGCCAGCGCTCCTCGAAGCGTCCGACCCGCCAGACCGTCAGCGCCATCGCCCAGGTCACGACGAACATCCCGACGATCATGAACCCGAGGACGTTGATGTCGATGTTCTCGAACCAGTTCCAGAACCCGCCGGTGAGAGCGAGGTGCTGGGCGAGCAGCCCGCCGATCTCGATCGTTCCGATCAGCAGCGCGACGGCCACCGACAGACCGGTGATGGTGAGGTTGTAGAAGACCTTGCGCACCGGTGCAGAGAACGCCCAGCCATAGGCGAGGTTCATGAAGGACCCGTCGATTGAGTCCAGCAGCGACATGCCGGCCGCGAACAGAACCGGCAGGCAGAGGATCGCGTACCACGGCAGGCCGGCGGCGCCTGCGCTGGCGGCGATCACGAGCAGGGCGACTTCGGTGGCGGTGTCAAAGCCGAGTCCGAACAGCACGCCGATCGGATACATCTGCGCCGGCCGGGTGACGGTCAGGGTCAACCGTCCGAAGAAGCGGTTCATCAGGCCGCGGCGGGCGAGTTCCTGTGCGAGCGCCGCCTCATCGAGCTGACCGGTTCGCATTCCCCGAAAGGCCCGAACGATCCCGACGAGGATGACGAGGTTGAGGGCTGCGATCAGGTAGAGGAAGCTCCCTGAGACGATCGTCCCGATCCAGCCGGTGATTTGATGCAGACTGGAGCTGTCGTGCCGAATGGGCCCGTCGAGCGCGCGAACCCCGAGTGAGATCGCAAACGCGAGCGCGAAGACGATCGTGGAATGCCCGAGTGAGAACCAGAAGCCGACGCTCAACGGCCGTTGACCTTCCCCCATCAGCTTGCGTGTCGTGTTGTCGATCGCCGAGATGTGGTCGGCATCAAAGGCGTGCCGCATGCCGAGCGTGTAGGCGGTGATCCCGATCCCGACCGTGAAGGTGCCCGACGCCCCCAGCCGGTAGTGGCCCGGGACAACCACCATCACCAGGGTCACAAATCCGATCACGTGCAGGAGACCGACCACAGCGACCATCAGCCCGAGCGCGCGACGCTGGGGTCGCTCGAGGGATCTCCAGAGTGAGCGCAGACGAGCCGGATGTCCGCGTGCGCCGGCGGTCCTCACGCGCGCGCCTCCACCCATCAGCTCACACGCGCTCGGCCGACCGATGGGTCGAGTGTTCCGGGCGCAGCAGCCCGCCACACTCCAGCAGCGTGTTGAGGTGATCTGCGACGCTGCCGCGAAGATGCCAGTCACCGGCGCTTCCGGTCACGATCCCGGCCTGGGACAGCCGGCTGAAAGCGTGCGAGACGGAGGGACGCTCAGCGCCGACCATCTGGCCCACCAGCCGGTGTGTCAGCGGCAGGGTGAGGCGCAGCCCGCAGGGTTCGACCCGTCCCCAGCGGACCGCCAGATGCCACAGCAGCAGGACCAGGCGGACCTCGAGCTTGGGTTGGCAGGAGATCGCCCGCAACACCGTCAGGTCGGTGGCTCGGTGTTCGGAGCGCCGGTACAGCACGTGGCTGATCTGGGGCCAGGCACGGATGCGATCGAGGAATTCCCCGTCGAGGACAGCGATGCGCGTCCGTGCCAGCACCCGCCACGTGGATGCCCCGCCGATCATCTCGTCCTCGTTCGTCTCCGGGGGCAGGAGCAGATCCGTACGGCCGAGTAGTTCCGTCACGGTCCGACCTGCCAGGTTCGTCTCCGCCGCGATCAGCCCGTCAACGATCAACAGCCCCGGCCCGGACCCGACTGCGCCGAACAGCAGCGAGAGGTCGCATTCACCGGGATCGGCCTCGAGCACCTTCGCTGTCGCATGCTGGCGGGCGGAGGGGCGCATCCGGATCTCGACCCCTTCGGCGAGCTCGTCATCGAGATCGAGCACGTAGCCGTAGAGGGCGCTGGAATCGGGCCGGCGGGCCGGGGAGGCGCTGAGACCGAAGGGGCGTGCCAGTGGTCTGAGCGTCCAATCACCATCGCTCATCATCAGTCCTGGCTCCCAACTCCTGATCGGCGTTCTCCCGCTGCCCGCTTCGGTGAGTCTATGGGCCGGCGCTGGCGGGATGTGAGTGAAATCCGCTGCGGTAACCCGGGTTACCGACCCTTGGGGTAACCCGGGTTACGGACAGGTGTTGACTGGTCGGAGGCGGTGCTAGAACCGGCAGCGATCCACCTGGCAGGCCGTTGACTCGGCGGTGTGCCGGCGACCAGCGAGGAGAGCGCGCCGCATGTGTCTGGCCATCCCCGGACAGATCCTTGAGATTGTCGACGAGGCACGTCGGATCGCCGTCGTCGACGTCGCGGGCGTTCGTCGCCGGATCAACGTCAGCCTGCTGGACGGTGACGGTTCCGGGAGCGGTGCTCAGTCGGGGGACTGGGTGCTCATCCACGTCGGCTTCGCGATCTCCGCCGTGGATGAGGATGAGGCGCGGGCCACCCGGGATCTGTTGGAGCGGATGGGGGCTGACTATGAACAGGAACTCGAACAGCTGAAGGCGAGCGTGATCGAATGACCGGAGCGCTCCCGAGCTCGGCTGGCGCGATCCCGGTGCACTGCATCACCTGCGCTGACGCAGCCGAGCCGGTGAGCATCGTGTCCGTCGACGCCGCTGCCGGACTGGCGTGCTGCACCGCATCCGGTGGCGAGGAGATCACGGTGCAGACCGCTCTGGTCGGACCGGTCACGGTCGGCCAGCGCCTGCTCGTCCACGCCGGAACCGCGATCGTGACGCTGGCGGGGGAGGCGGCGCCGTGATGAAGTTCGTCGACGAGTTCCGCAACCCCACGCTGGGCCGCGCGCTCGCTGGGGAGATTCTGTCGCTGGTGGAGCCCGGCCGTCACTACAAGCTGATGGAGGTCTGTGGCGGGCACACGCACGCGATCTACAAGTACGGCGTTGATGACCTGTTGCCGGCCAACGTCGAGTTGGTGCACGGTCCCGGCTGCCCGGTGTGCGTGATCCCGATGGGACGTGTGGATGACGCCGTCGCCATCGCCCGCCAGCCGGGTGTCATCTTCACCTGCTTTGGCGACATGCTGCGCGTCCCCGGCTCTGATCACTGTCTACTCGAGGCCAAGGCGGCCGGAGCGGACGTCCGCATGGTCTACTCCCCGCTTGATGCCCTGCGCATCGCGAAGGACAACCCGGACCGAGAGGTTGTCTTCCTGGCGATCGGCTTTGAGACGACGGCTCCGTCCACCGCGCTCACTCTCAAGCGTGCACGGGCCGAGATGGTCCACAACTTCTCCTGCCTGTGCAACCACGTCACGATCGTACCGCCGCTACGTGCGCTGCTGGAGTCGCCCGATCTCCGTCTTGACGGGTTCATCGGCCCCGGCCACGTCGCCACGATCGTCGGTGCCCGACCGTTCCAGTTCATCGCAGATGACTACGCCAAACCGGTGGTCATCGCCGGCTTTGAGCCCCTCGACATCCTCGCGGCGATCGTGATGATCCTCGGCCAGATCGGGGACGGCCGCAGTGAGGTTGAGAACCAGTACCGGCGCGTCGTTCCGGATGAGGGCAACCTGCGGGCACTCGAGGTGATGGCCGAGGTGTTCACGCTGCGGCCCCACTTCGAATGGCGGGGTTTGGGCTTCATCTCCCACAGCGGTCTGCGCCTGTCGGACGCCTACGCGGATCTTGATGCGGAACGGCGCTTCGATGTTCCCGGGGTGCGGGTCGCCGATCCCAAGGCCTGCCAGTGCGGGGAGGTGCTCAAGGGCGTGATCAAACCGTGGGAATGCAAGGTGTTCGGGAGCGCCTGCACCCCGGAGCGACCGATCGGCACCTGCATGGTCTCCTCCGAGGGAGCCTGTGCCGCTTATTACAACTACGGCCGGTTCGCGCGGGAACGGGAGGTCCTGTGATGACCAACTCCGCGGCCCTGTCTGCCCGTGAGGCGACCGTCCTCGGGATCATCGAGACCGCGCGCCGCCGGCGTGCGAAGTTCCGGGACCCCACGATCACGATGTCACACGGTGCCGGAGGCCGAGCGACTCAGAGCCTGATCGAGGGCCTGCTCGCGCCCGCGTTTGCCAACGCCACCCTTGACGCGATGGCTGATGCGGGGGCGCTGGTCACCGGCGGGGTGGAACTGGCCCTCAGCACGGACGCGTTCGTGGTGTCTCCGCTGCAGTTTCCGGGTGGATCGATCGGGAGCCTCGCGGTTCACGGCACCATCAACGATTTGGCCATGGTCGGAGCGCGTCCGCTCGCGCTGACCCTGTCGATGATCCTCGAGGAGGGGCTGGGCGCGGACGTGTTAGGAGCGGAGGTGACCGCGATCGCGGAGGCGGCACGGGGAGCCGACGTCAGCGTGATCGCCGGCGACACCAAGGTCGTCGAGCGCGGCCGTGCCGACGGGATGTACCTCACCACCACCGGCGTGGGACTGCGGGACCCGCGGGCCCGGCTCTCTCCGGCGTCGCTGGTCCCCGGCGACCGGATCCTGCTGTCGGGGACGATCGGCGAGCACGGGACGGCGATCATGCTCGCACGCAACGCATTTGAGCTCAACGCCGAGATCAGCTCAGACAGCTGCTCGCTGTGGCCGGCCGTCGACGCGCTGCTGGAGGGGGTGGGACCGTCGCTGCGATGCCTGCGGGACGCCACCCGCGGCGGGGTGGCGTCGGTGCTCAATGAACTGGCGCGCAGTTCCGGTGTCGCGATGGTCGTACGTGAGGCGGACGTGCCGGTGCGGGACGCCGTGGCCGGTGCGGCGGAGATCCTCGGCATCGATCCGCTGTACATGGCCAACGAGGGCAAGATGGTCGTGTTCGTCGCGCCGGAGGTGGCGGCGGAGGCTCTGGCGGCGCTTCGGGCCGTCCCGGGCTGTGAGCAGGCCGTTGAGATCGGCGAGGTACGACGGGAGCCCCCGGGCATGGTGCTGTTGCACACGAGCTTCGGGGGCCGGCGGGTGCTGGATCAACTCGTCGGCGATCCACTGCCACGGATCTGTTGAGGCGCGGCTCGCACCGCGTGTATGGGTGAGAGGAGACAACATGGCGAGTACGGCATACGCAGAGCAGTCCAAGACCGAGGCGGTCACCGCCCACGTCCTGTGGATGACCACCGGACTGAGCTGCGAGGGGGACTCGGTGGCGATGACCTCGGCCACCAACCCGAGCCTCGAGGACATCATCTTGCAGGCGATCCCGGGAATGCCGAAGGTGATCGTCCACAACCAGGTGATCGACTATGCCGTCGGGCAGGAGTACGCCCAGGCATGGTTTGACGCGGAGGCAGGGAAACTCGACCCGTTCGTCCTCTGCATCGAAGGATCGCTCGGCAACGAGGAGATCAACGGTGACGGGCACTGGACGGGCTTTGCGGTCAACCCGTCCAACGGCCAGCCGATCACCATGAATGAGTGGATGGACCGGCTCGCACCCAAGGCGGCCGCCGTCGTCGCGATCGGAACCTGCGCCACCTACGGCGGGATCCCGGCGATGAAGAACAACCCGACCGGGGCGATGGGTGTCCCCGACTATCTCGGCTGGAGCTGGAAGTCAAAGGCCGGCCTGCCGGTCATCTGCATCCCCGGCTGTCCGGCCCAGCCGGACAATATGACCGAGGTTCTGCTCTACCTCGCGCTGCACCTCGCCGGGCTGGCACCCGCACCCGAGTTGGATGAGGCACTGCGGCCCAAATGGCTGTTCGGGCGCACCGTCCGTGAGAGCTGCAACCGCGCCGGGTTCGCCGAGCAGGGCGACTTCGCCACCGAGTACGGGTCAGATCATCGCTGTCTGATCAAGCTCGGCTGCAAGGGGCCCGTGGTGAAGTGCAACGTTCCGGTGCGGGGCTGGGTCAACGGCATCGGCGGATGCCCGAACGTCGGGGGCATCTGCATGGCCTGCACGATGCCTGGCTTTCCGGACAAGTTCATGCCGTTCATGGACGAGGACAAATACGGCGCGATGGCGGCCAACGTGATCAAGTTCAGTTACGGGCCGATCGTCCGCTACTTCCGCATGCGCAATATCAGGCGGGAATATGACGTGGAACCCGAGTGGCGCCGCCGGAGCTCGACGCTCAGCAGCGGCTACGCAAAGCGCTGGTGAACGGTGGACGCTCGAGCGCGCCGGCAGGTAAGCGCGAGCGCGCGCTGAGAATGCAACGAGGAGGAGTGAGTGATGGCGGTCACAACGGCAAACAAGGTCATGGTCAAGGAGATGTCCTGGGATCCGATCACGCGGATCGTGGGCAGCCTCGGAATCCACACGGAGATCGATTTCTCCAATCGGCAGGTACTCAAGTGCTACAGCACGTCGATGATCTTCCGTGGCTTTGACATCTTCATGAAGGGGATCGATCCGCGTGACGCCCACTTCATCACGAGTCGGATCTGTGGGATCTGCGGCGACAACCACTGTACGTGTTCATGCCTGAACCAGAACATGGCCTATGGGGTCAAGCCACCCAAGCTCGGCGACCTTGCCTTCAACCTCGCAGAGACCGCCGACTACATCTTCGACCACGCGATCTACAACGACTGCATGGCCAACGTCGACTTCTGTGAGCAGATGGTCAAGGAGACCAACCCGAGCCTGCTCGCCAAGGCCGAGCAGACGGCTGCGCCGGGACGGGACATCCATGGCCACAAGACGATTGCCGACATCATGCGGGCGCTGAATCCATTCACCGGCGAGTTCTATCTGGAGACGCTGCACGTTGCTCGTTACACGCGAGAGATGTACTGCCTCTTCGGCGGTCGTCACACCCATCCGTCGACGATCATGCCGGGCGGCTGCAGCGCGGATATCACCCACCAGACCTGTACCGATTACTACGTGCGCCTGATGCGCTACTTCGACTATGTCAAGCGCAGCGTGCCGATGCACGATGATCTCTACGACTTCTTCCTTCAGGAACTTCCCGGCTATGACATGGTCGGATACCGGGAGACCAACCTCGTCAACTGGGGGTCGTTTGACGACCCTGATTATGTTGACTACGACTACCGTCACATGACCGACTGGGGTCGCCGCCGTTACATCACCCCTGGCGTGGCGATCGGTGGGGAGTTGATCTCAACGGACCTGGTTGAGATCAACCTGATGATCCGGATCCTGCTCGGCTCCTCCTATTTTGACGGTTGGCAGAACGAGCCGACGTTCGTCACCCATGATCCGCTGGGGAATCCGGTCGACAAGAACCATCCCTGGAACAAGGTCACGCTGCCCCGCCCCCAAAAGCGGGACTTCACCGACAAGTACACCTGGGTCGTGTCACCCCGCATGTTCGACAAGCGGACGGGGGCGCATGTCTGCTGCGATACCGGCGGGGGTCCGTTTGCGCGCCAGTGGTGCACGGCAAAGGCAGGAGTGGTCGACTTCGGCTATGCCAAGGCGACCGGGCACTCGATCCAGATGGTGCTCCCGCGCTCACCCAAGCTGCCGGAGATGGAGCTTGAGTGGCAGGTGCCCGAGAAGTCCAACGCGATCGAGCGCGACCGCGCGCGTACCTACCACCAGGCCTACAGTGCGCTGATCGCCCTGCACAATCTTGAGCGGGCGATCAAGGAGGTGCAGGCCGGACGTACCAAGAGCTGGAACAGCTTCAAGGTGCCCGAGGACGCCGTCAGCGTCGGCTTCCACGAAGCAGCCCGCGGCGTCCTCTCCCATCACATGGTGATCCGGGAGGGGAAGATCGCCAACTACCAGCCCTACCCTCCGACGCCGTGGAATGCCAGCCCCCGTGATGTCTACGGTACCCCCGGACCGTATGAGGACGCGGTCCAGAACACTCCTCTCTTCGAGGAGAACGGCCCGGATAACTTCAAAGGCATCGACATCATGCGCGCGGTGCGCTCCTTTGACCCCTGTCTGCCCTGTGGGGTCCACATGTACACCGGGACGGGCCGGGTGCGCAAGGTCACCCACACGCCCACGGCGATGGCCTGACGCAGATGACCGTCCCGGTTCAGACGGCCCCCGCACCCGACCGTGTCGAGGAACTGGTCGGGGCTGTGCAGGAGTTACAGGCCGCCATGGATGGCGCCGGCGACGCCTTGGTCCGCGGGCTGGCCGAGGAACTTGTCGCCGCCGTGATCAGGATGTACGGCAGCGGTCTGGAGCGGCTGCTCGCGACCGTCGCGGCGGCCGGAGACACGGGCGCCCAGATCATCGCGGCGCTCACTGAGGATCCACTGATCACGACCCTGCTGTTCATCCATGACCTCCACCCGGTTCCGCTGGAGGACCGGGTGCAGGCCGCCCTCGATTCGGTCCGCCCCTACATGGCCTCCCATGGGGGCAATGTCGAACTGCTCGGGGTCGAGGCGGGGGTCGCTCGCATCCATCTGCGTGGCAGCTGCTCTGACTGTTCGGCGTCAGCGGTCACGCTCGAGCTGGCGATCAAGCAGGCGCTGGAGGCCCATGCCCCCGACCTCGAGGGTCTTGAGGTCGAGGGTGTCGCGCCCCAGACCGTCGGCCGCGCCGGTCTCCCGATGCTCACCGGGGCGCACGGCTCGGGGATGGAGCTGCCCGTGGTGATGGCGGGACCGCCGCGGGAGCGAACCCGGGCCGGCGGGTCTGGAGGCGGGTCCGCCGGCGGGTCTGCCGACCCGGGGCCTGGCACCGCGGCGGGGCCGGGAGCATGGATCGAGCTGGCGTCCGATCAACGGCCGCCGGGGGACACCGTACTCGGGGCGACTGTCGGGGACACGGCGCTGGTGGTGGCGGACGTCGACGGAACGCTGCTTGCCTACCGCGACGTCTGCGCGGGCTGTGGCGCACCGATCCATGACGGTGCTCTCACCGACGGGACGCTCACCTGTCCGCACTGTCGGCGTGCCTTCTTCCTGCCCCGCGCCGGGCGATCGATGGATGACGATCAGCTCCAGCTCGAGCCCGTCCCGTTGCTGATCGAGGCAGGCTGCGTGCGGGTGGCGCTCGCCCGATGAGCCCCCAGGGCCTCACTCCGGGGTACGTCCAGGCCCGGCGTGCCGGCGCGCC
Organism: Conexibacter sp. DBS9H8; assembly: GCF_023330685.1. Taxonomy (GTDB): domain Bacteria; phylum Actinomycetota; class Thermoleophilia; order Solirubrobacterales; family Solirubrobacteraceae; genus Palsa-465. The sequence continues at coordinate 104,923 of NZ_CP097128.1, read as the reverse complement.
GGTGACCGCGCACCAGCGCGCCAGGACGGTGTCCGGCTTGCGGGCCCTGATGCAAGGTGAGGCCCCGGGTGTCCGTCCAGACGCCCGGTCCGGTCGCCCGGGGCATGCGCTGGCGGGACCGGCACCGCTGAGCGCGTGCTGTGAGCTGTGTGGGGGAAGGATCGAGGATCAGCATCGCCATCTCATCGCGCTCGTCCCACGCCAGATCATCTGCACGTGTGAGGCCTGCTGGGGGATGCGGTCGGGAGAGGGCGATTACCGGCCGGTCGGGAGCCGCACCCTGTGGCTGGGGGAACTGCAGCTGCCCGATGACCTCTGGGCGCGCTTTCAGATTCCCATCGGTCTGGCCTTCTTCATGCACTCGACGGTCACCGCCTGCGTCGTGGCCATGTATCCCAGTCCCGTCGGCGCCACGGAATCGGAGCTGCACTTCAGCGCCTGGAACGAGATGACGGAGCGCAACCCGCTGCTCGCAAGCCTGGAGCCCGACATTGAAGCGCTGATCGTCAACCGGCTCAGCGAACCTGCCCAGTCCGTGATCGCCCCGATCGACCGCTGCTATGAGCTGACGGGCACGATCAAGGCGCACTGGGAGGGGATCTCCGGCGGAGCCGGCGTTGCGGAGGCGGTGGCCGCGTTCTTCACGCGCCTGCGGCGCGAGGCCCGGACATGGCCGTGAGCGCCATGCTGTCAGCGGGCGAACCTGACGCAGGTCCTGCGGCCGTGCCCGATCCGGAGTTCGCGATCCTCGCCGCCCGCCCGCTGCGTCATGCGGCGCTGCCGATGATGTCACTTGACCTGGCGGTGTCGGAACCGAGCGGACGGCCGGTCTGGCTGATCGCCCTCAGCGTGGCGATCATGATCGAACCCGCCCGGCGGCGCTATGACGACGCCACCGGTGAGCGGTTGCTCGAGCTGTTCGGTTCGCCCGAGCGTTGGGCGGTGACGACCCACAGCCTGGTGTGGTCCACCTGCGAGGTCCTCGTTCCCGCATTTACCCAGTCGACCGTGGTCACACTCTCGGTCCCCTGCAGCTTCGACATGGAGCTCGCCGCCGTCAAGTACCTGTACGCGCTGCCGGACGGGGAGGCGCCGCTGGCGCTGCACTTCAACGGCACCATCTACTACCCCGGCCCCGACGGTCAGATCCAGATGACGCTGGTGCCGTGGACCAAGTCGATCGACTACCGGCTGGAGATGGCGGTCTGGCGCCAGACCGTCGATCACTACTACCCCAACACGGCGTGGGTCGCGGTGCACACCGAGACCCTGGAGGCGCTGCAGCGCGCAAAGCTCGACCGCGGTCTGCCGACCCTCGACGCGTGCGTCCGGACGCTGCTGGAGCACGGCGATGGTTGACACGCTGGAGGAACTGCTTGATTCGCTGGTGTTCGAGGGCTACGCCCTCTACCCCTACACCCCCGGCTCGACCAAGAACGCGACCCCGACACCGTTCGGGATCCTCTACCCGCCCGCCTACGCCAGGACGCTCGCCACGGCATTTGATCACCTCGAACTCCGCTGCGAGCTCCACGCGCCCCCGGACGCGGTGCTCGCCGCAGAGGTCCGCTTCCTGAGCCCCGAGGGTGAGCGGCACCGGGCTCAGGCTCAGCGCGTCGATCAACCGGGCGGCATGCTCGGCGCGCTCACCCACGGGCCGATGGCCAAGCAGGTCCTGGTCCCCTGCAAGGACGGTCCCGGTCTGACCGTCGGGTTGTGCCTCAGCGCGCGGGTGATCGACTCCGGTTCTGACCGCCATGAGGTGACCCTGATGGTTGAGAACCGGACGGCCATGCATCGAGTCGGCCATCTCGACCGGTCCGGGGCCCTGGCCTTCTCACTGCTCTCCACGCACCCGATCCTGCGGGTCAGCGGGGGCCGCTTCATCTCGCCCTTCGAACGTGCCTATGACAGCGTCAACACGTTTCCGGTGCTCGCCACACCCGCGGATGACGTGATCATCGGCGCCACGATCATGCTGCCCGATCACCCTCAGATCGCGCCGGAAAGCCGCGGTTCGCTCTTTGACGGGACCGAGATCGAGGAGGCGCTGCTGCTGCATCTGCAGGCGCTCAGTGACGGTGAGCGCGCCGAGATCGCCGGACAGGACCCCGCTCTGAGGGCCGCCCTCGTGCGCGCCGCGACGGCAACCCCCGCTGATCTCGCCGCCCTGCACGGTCGCGTCAGCCTCCGCGACCGCCAGACCGACGAGCCGCCGACCGAGCCGCCCGGGCTCAGCGATCCGAGCGTCGGTGAACAGTCCGTCGAGGTCGGCGGCCGGTCCTTTGCGCGCGGAAGCAGGGTCCGGCTCCGGCCAGGGGTGGATGCCGACCTGCAGGCCCGCATGCTCGAGGGACGCACCGCGACGATCGAGCGGATCATGACTGCCTATGACGGCTGCATCCATCTGGGTGTGACCATCGACGGCGACCCCGGCCAGGCGCTGATGCGCGAGTCCGGACGACTGCTGTATTTCTTTCCCCCTGAGGTGGAGGTGATCGACCCGTGAGCGTCATTCACGAACCGGGTGGCGCCGAGCGGTTGGGCAGTGTGCTGATCGCCGGCGTCGGCAGTAGTTGGTTGGGGGACGACGGGTTCGGTGGGGAGGTCGCACGACGGCTGTCGGCAGGCTTACTCCCGCCGGGGGTGGCGGTGATGGATGCCGGAACCGGTGGACTCGATCTCGCCTATGAGGTGATGCGCGGCTACGACGCGCTGATCATCGTCGACGTCAGCAAGCAGGGTGGCGCTCCGGGAACGCTGTACGTGATCGAGCCAGACGAAGCCGACGTGGAGGCGGGGATCGAGGACGGGGCGGTGATCAATCCCCACGGGATGGACCCCAGGACCGTGCTGCGCTTCGTCAAGTCAGTGGGTGCCTGGCCCGGCCGGGTCCTGGTGATCGCCTGTGAGCCCGCCACGGTGGACGAGCCCAGGTGGGGCCTCTCAGCGCCTGTGGCCGAGGCGGTGGAGCACGCCGTCAGCGTCGTGATCGAGACCGCAGCGGAGCTGCTCGGCGCACCCGCGCCCGAGCCGAGGTCCAGCCGTGCATGAGCTGGCACTGTCGGGGGCGATCGTCAACACCGCGGTCAAGCATGCCCGCGGACGGCCGGTGAGCGCGATCCACCTCCGTGTTGGCGTCCTGCGCCAGGTTGTGCCCGACACGCTTGCGTTCTACTTCGCCTTCGTGGCGCGCGGCACTCTCTGTGAGGGCGCCACTCTCGATCAGGAGCGGATCGGCGCGCGGCTCGGATGCCGGGGCTGTGCCGCGACCTGGGGGATTGAGATCCCCGCGTTCCGCTGCCCGCACTGCGGTGGCTCGGAGGTCGAGATCCTCACCGGCCAGGAGTTCGAGGTTGAGTCCATCGAGGTCGAGGAGGAGACGGCATGCATCGCGTGAAGGTGACGGTGGTGGAGGAGGCCCTGGACGCCAACAACACGATCGCGGCCGCGAACCGGGCCGACTTCGATCGCCACCGCGTGCGGGTGATCAATCTGATGGGCGCTCCCGGAGCGGGGAAGACGACGCTGCTGGAGCGGGTCCTCGGCCGACTCGAGGGTGTGCGCGTCGGCGTGCTCGAGGGTGACGTGCAGGGGTCTCTGGACGCGGACAGGCTCGCCTCCCTCCACGTGCCCGTCACCCAGCTCAACACCGATCCGAGCTTCGGTGGCGAGTGTCACCTGGATGCCAACATGGTCCGCTCGGCGATCGGCGCCCTTCCGTTGTCGGAGATCGACCTGCTCGTGGTCGAGAACGTCGGCAACCTGGTGTGTCCGGCCGAGTTCCGCATCGGTGAGGACGTGCGCGCGATGGTCTGCTCGGTCACCGAGGGGGAGGACAAGCCGCTGAAGTATCCGCTGATGTTCCGGGCCTGTGACCTCGTCATCATCAACAAGGTCGATCTTCTCCCCTACGTCGATGTCGACCTCGAACGTCTTTGCGCCCACATCGATCAGGTCCATCCCGGCGTCGAGATGATCGTCGCGAGCGGCTCCTCCGGTGAGGGGCTTGACCGGTGGCGGCACTGGCTGATGGCCGCCGCCCGCCCTCCGGCGCAGGTGAGTCTCCGGTGAGTGGGCCGGCGCTGACAGCCCTGGCCGATGCTGATGGCCGCCGCATCGATGATCAGCTGCACCGGCGGACGGCGGCGAACCTGCGCTTCTTCTCGGCCGAGGCCGCGCCGATCGCGGCGCTCTGTCACCAGATGGCCGAGCGGTTCGCTCGGGGTGGACGGCTGATCGCGCTCGGTGCGACGCCGGCGGACCGCTCCGACGCGCGGCACGTGGCGGTGGAGTTCGTCCACCCCGTGATCGTCGGCAAGCGTGCCCTCCCGGCGCTCGCGCTCGGCCCTGAAGGGGGCGCCCTCGCCGTCCAGGTCGACCTGCTGGCGCGGACCGAGGACGTCGTGATCAGCTTCGGAAGCGACGCCGACGCGGTCGCGGACGGCGTCCGCGCAGTCGCCGTCGCCCGCGCTCGTGGCTGTCTGACCCTGGGTTTCAGGGCCGGGATGAAGGCGGAATGGCTCTTTGATCCGTCCGCCGACGATCCGATGGTCCGACAGGAGTTGATCGAGACGCTCTACCACGTGCTCTGGGAACTTGTGCATGTGTTCTTCGAGCACCGCGGGCTTCTGGCCGGACGGACGCCGCGACCGGTCCACGACGCCGGTGCCTCGGCGTTTCTGTACCCGTTCCTCGCAGAGTCCGAGGTTGCGCTGGGGCCGGTCCTCGAGGATGTGCGTCGCTCGGTGGTGATGAAGGCGAGGGAGACCGGCGCGCTGCGGGAGCGGACGTTGCGTGAGAACGGCCGCGTGCTGGCTGATGCCGCCGCGGATCTGCGCCGCTGCCTCAGCGGCGGCGGAACGGTGTTCACGCTCGGCAACGGCGGTTCGGCCACCGACGCGATGGATCTCGCTGCCGACCTGCGAGCGGCGGGTCATCCCGCCGTCGATCTCACCGAGGACACGGCGATCATCACCGCGATCGCCAACGACATCGGCACCGAGGCGATCTTCGCCCGGCAGGTGATCGCCCATGGTCACCGGGGGGACGCACTCATCGCCCTCTCCACGTCCGGCAGTTCGGCGAACGTGATCTCGGCGCTCGCAGAAGCCCGCCGGCGAGATCTTGTGTCCGTGGCGCTCGTCGGGTATGACGGCGGCCGGATCGTCTCGGAACGGTTGGCTGATCGCGTGATCGTCACCCCCTCCGAATACATCCCGCGGATCCAGGAAGCACAGGCGAGCGCGTATCACGTCCTTTGTGAACTTGTCGGCTGAGCCGCGAGGTTCACCCTCCGAGCGTGAGGCCCCCGGGCGGCGGGTTGGCGTTCGCGTGACCGGTACCGTACAGGGTGTCGGGTTCCGGCCCCACGTCTTCCGCCTGGCCGGCGAGTTGGGGCTCGCCGGTTGGGTGCGCAATGACGTCCACGGCGTGTCGATCGAGGTTGAGGGCACCCGTGTGGCAGTGGACGCGTTCCTCGGTCGCCTCGCGTCCGAGGCTCCTCCGCTGGCCAACGTGGAGCGGGTTACCGTGACCGCCCGTGCCCCGGGAGGTGAGCACACCTTCAGAATCCGCGAGAGCCCGGTCGGCGGGTCCGCAGACGTGCCGGTGGCAGCGGACACCGCGACCTGTGACGCATGTCTGGCGGAACTTGCGGATCCTCGGGACCGCCGTTATCGATACCCGTTCATCAATTGCACCGACTGCGGGCCGCGCTTCACGATCGTCACCGGGGTGCCCTATGACCGCCCGGCGACGACGATGGCCGGGTTCACCATGTGCGTCGCCTGCCAGTCCGAGTACGAGGACCCGTGGGACCGGCGGTTTCACGCCCAGCCGAACGCCTGCCCGGCGTGCGGCCCCCAGCTTGAGCTCCGCGTACTTGGGGACAGTGTCACGGACGTCTGTGCAGCACCGGGAGATCCGATCCGGCGCGCGGCCGCGGCACTCGACTCCGGAGCGCTGGTTGCCGTCAAGGGCATCGGCGGGTTCCACCTCGCCTGCTGCGCCGACGACGAGCAGGCGGTCCGGGCCCTGGCCCTGGCCAAGCGCCGTCCGGACCGGCCCTTTGCCGTGATGGTGGCGACGCTCGCACAGGCGGCTGCGCTGGTGGAACTCGATGACGTGAGCGCGAGCGCGTTGACCGACCGTGCCCGGCCGATCGTGCTCGTGCCACGTCGCCCGGGGGCTCGGGTCGCCGATGCCGTCGCCGCTGGGTCCCCTGATCTGGGCGTCATGCTCGCATACTCACCGCTGCATCATCTGCTGCTCAAGGACGTCGGTCGGCCACTGGTGATGACGAGCGCCAACGTCGCCGATGAGCCGACGCTGTACCGGGACGCCGAGGCGACCGGACGGCTTTGCGGAATCGCCGAACTCATGCTCACCCACGATCGCCCGATCGAGGTCCGTGCCGACGATTCGATCGTGCAGCCGGTGGGGCTTCCCGGGGGCCGGCGCACCGTCATGCTGCGCCGCTCCCGCGGTTTTGTGCCCGGCAGCCTGGCGTTGCCGGAACCGGGCGCCGCCCCGATCCTCGCCTGCGGCGCAGAGCTGAAGAACACCTTCTGCGTGAGCAAGGGGGGACGGGCGTGGCTCAGCCACCACGTCGGCGACCTCGCCGACGTGGAAGCGCTCGCCTCCTTCACGGACGGAATCGAGCATTTCCAGCGGCTGTTCCACATCGCTCCCGCCGTGATCGCCCATGATCTCCATCCTGAATACCTCAGCACCAAATACGCCCGGGACCGCGGGGAGGCCGGGGCTGAGCTGATCGCCGTCCAGCACCATCATGCGCACCTGGCCGCCTGTCTTGCCGAGCACGGGAGCACCGGGCCCGCGGTCGGGGCGATCTTCGACGGGACCGGATACGGCAGCGACGGGACGGTGTGGGGAGGTGAGCTGCTGGTCGGCGACCTCGGCGGCTTCCGCCGTGCCGGTGCGCTGACGGCCGTGAGGATGCCCGGTGGAGACAAGGCGATCCGGGAGCCGTGGCGGATGGCCTGCGCGTGGCTCACCCGCTGTGGATTCGAAACCATCCCCCCGGCTCTCGCCCGGGGTGTGGACCGGCGCCGATGGGAATTGGTCGCGGCGATGGCCGGACGCGGGTTTCAAGCACCCGAGACCACCAGCATGGGCCGGCTCTTCGACGCAGTCGCCGCTCTCTGTGGGCTGCGCACCGTCGCCACCTATGAGGGCCAGGCGGCGATCGAGCTGGAGTCCGCCTGCGATCGGGCAGAACGCGGGAGCTATCAGTTCGATCTGCACCACAACGGTCAGCTGTTATGCATGGATCCCACGCCCGCATTGGCTGAGCTGTGTCGTGATCTCACTCGCGCCGTCCCGACGGCGATCATCGCAGCCCGCTTTCACGCGGCGGTCAGCTCGGTCACGGTCCGGGCGTGCATCTCCCTTGCCGGCGCGGCCCAGACCGACACGGTCGTGCTCGCCGGCGGCGTGTTCCAGAACCGACGGCTGCTCGAGCGTGCCGCCGCCGGGCTCGCGGACGCCGGCTTGCGGGTGCTCGTCCCCGAGCGCCTGCCCGCCGGGGACGGCGGCATCTCCTTCGGCCAGGCGGCGGTCGCTGCGTGGCGGTCCAGATCGGGGCCCGTCAACGGGGCGCCGCCCGTTGGGGGTGAGGAGTGATGGGTGAGCGAGCCCCGTGCGTGGCCGCCCTCCTCGCGACACCGGTGTTCAGTGAGGGCGTCAACCGCCGTTTCGGCGAGCTGACGATCGGCGAGGTGCGCGCCCGTGCGGAGGAGTTGCGCGCCGCCGCTGGCTGGGGGCCAACCGCCCGGGTGATGCCGGTCGCGGCCGCCTGGGGTGAGCTTGCGGCGCTGATGCTGGCGACGCACGCGATCACGGTGGCCGATCTCCCGCCCGCTCAGATCGTCGCGATGACCCCCGGGCTCTGGATCGCCCCTCAGCTCGGGCGTGAGCTTCCGCCGTCACGATGACGCTGAGGATGCCCGGTCGGGGCCTGCTGGCACCGCGGCGGGCGGGGGCAGCCAGCGCCGCCGGGAGACGGCTCAAGCTTTCGCGCGGACGGTCGATGAACTGTCCTGAATGGCCTGGACCCGACCCGACCTGCGGTCAGACTCCGGCAACGCCCGCCGCGGCCGGGGCGGACCCCGGGGCTGATGTTCGGCTTGCCCGCATGGGTCGTCGGGTCGGCGGCCAACGGGGTGATCGCCGCCTGCTACCTCGTCATCTCCTGGCTCATCTTCCGGGGGCTCATCCGCACCGGGCAGCTGCGCGCGAACCGGCTCGCCGCCGCGACGGCGCTGATCTTCTTCACCTGCGCCGTCCACCACGGAGATAACGCCCTCGAGGGGGTGCTGCCCCTGCTCATCGGCCATGACCCGGTCGGCCTGCTCGCCCGGCGGACCTTCACCTGGCAGATGGACGTCTGGGACATCTTCGGAGCCGCGGTCGGGATCGCCTACCTCGGGCTGCGCACCTCCTACGCCCGGCTGCTGGCGACCCCGGCGATGTTCGCCGACCTCGACCGGGACCGGGCCGCGGCGGAGATCGCCCGGGAACGGGCCGCCCTCGCCGAGGCCCAGGCGGTCGCCCGGCTCGGCTCCTGGACCTATGACCCGGGCACGGGGACGCTTGCCGTCAGCGCCGAGTACCGGCGCCTGTTCGGGATCGGGCCGGAGGAGGCGGTCGCCGAGATCCAGCTCGAGCGGATCCACCCTGAGGACCGGCCCCGGGTCCGGCGGGCCCGGGGCCGCCTGCTCACCGACGGTGTGCCGCTCAACGAAACCTTCCGGGTCGCCGCGGAGGGACACGAGCTCGTCCTCCAGGCCTTCGGCCACGCCGAGCTCGACGCGGCCGGGGCGACCCGGCTCACCGGCACCGTGCAGGACATCACCGAGCGCGTACGGGCCGAGGCGGCGCGGACCGCCGCCGAGGAGCGCTTCAAGGTCGCCTTCGAGCAGGCCGGGGTACCGCTGGCGATCATCGGCCTCGAGGGGGCCGACCACGGTCGCCTCCTCGACGCGAACGCCGCCTACGCGGACATGCTCGGGGTCCCGCTCACGACCCTGCTCGACGCCGGGCTCGAACCGTTGATCGCCGCCGACGATCGTGAGCGCCGCTTCCGCGCGCCGCTCGCTCGGCTCTCTGGGCGCGACGGCGCCCGCGTCCAGTTCGAGCGCCGCTTCAGCAGCGCGGAGGGTCGGGAGGTGTCGGCCCTGATCACGGACGCGGTCATCGTCGGGCCCGACGGTGAGCAGGTGATCATCGAGCAGGCGCTCGACATCTCCGATCGCAAACGGCTGGAGGGGGAGCTGCGCCACCTCGCCGAGCATGACCCGCTCACGGGCCTGCACAACCGTCGCCGGTTCGAGGAGGACCTCGAGCAGACCCTCGCCCGCGCGCGCCGCTACGGGGGCGAGGGCGCACTGCTCGCCCTCGATCTCGACGGTTTCAAGAGCGTCAACGACACGTTCGGTCACGCTGCGGGCGACCGGCTCGTCATCCAGATCGCCGGTGCCCTGCGCGCCACCCTGCGCGAGAGTGACTTCATCGCCCGCACCGGTGGGGACGAGTTCGCCGTGATCCTCCCCAGCGCCGATGAGCCCGAGGCCCGACACGTCGCCGACAAGCTGCTGGCCGCGGTCGCGCGTGAGGGGACAGTGGGCCGCGAAAGCGAGCAGGTGAGGGTGACTGCATCGGTCGGGATCGCCCTCTTCAGCGGCCGCCCCGGGCAAGTCGGCAGCGAGCTGCTGATCGAGGCCGACCAGGCGATGTATGAGGCCAAGGCGGCCGGGCGTGACCGGGTCGTGCTGTATGACCGTTCACGGGCTTTCGCCGGTGCGACGGAGGGACCGGTGCCGTCGTTCGCCGACCGGCGCGCCGCGACGCAGCCGTCGGTGTCGCCGCGGAGGTCTCCGTGAGTCTCACCGCGCCGCCTCGTCCCGCCGCGGGCTCGGATGCCTCTCGGAGCCCCGTGGCGACCGTCGCCGCTCCCGGTGCGGTCGACGAACGGGAGCAGCGTCGCGTCGACATCATCATCCTCGCCACGCTGTCGGGGTCGATCGCCGTCCTCCATGCCTCCGCCGCGATCGGGCACATCAACGAATCGCTTCTCTATGGCCTCACCTTCATCGCCCTCGCGCTCGCCCAGAGCGGCTGGAGCGCGCTGCTCATCGCGACCGGGGGCGGACGCCGGGTGCTCAGCGTCGGCCAGTTCCTCAGCCTCGGGGTCGTCGTCGTCTGGGTTCTGTCCCGGACGGTCGGGCTGCCGCTCGGGCCCGACCTCGGCCACCCCGAGTCACCCAGGATTCCCGATCTCACCGCCACGTTCGACGAACTCATTCTGATCAGGCTCAGCGCCTGGCTGTTGCGGGGTCGGCAGCCGCTGACCGAACGGGTCCGGCTTCTCGCTGTGAGCTGCGTCTTCGTCACCCTGCTCGTGTTCGTCACCTTCAGCCACGTCACCTGAGCGGGGCCTTGCGGCGGACTCGCCGGCGGCCGGCCGGCCGAAGAAGTACTGAAACAGCAGCGCGTTGGCGAGCTGGAGCACACCGGCGATGACGAACGGCGCCGCGAGACTCACCTCGTCGAACAGGTAGCCCGAGAGGGTCGGGGAGACCGCGGAGATCGCCTGGGTGGGGAGCTGGGAGAGCGCGGCGACCCGCGCCCGCTCGGACGGCGGGGCCGCACCCATCACGAAGGACTGGCGCAGCGCGAGCCCGATCCTCTGAACGACGAGCCGGGCGGTGTAGAGGGCGCCGGCGGTGGCGAGGGAGGGCATCAGCGCGAGCAGCGGCAGGGCGAGGGCCTGGAGGATCCGGACCACGACGACGGTCCGAACCGTCCCGTGCCGACCTGCGATCGGGGCGGCGAGCTGGTTGGTCGCGATCGTCACGAGGTTCGCGATCGTGTAGAGCGTCCCGATCGCCACCGGGCCGGCCCCGTAACGGCGGTAGAGCCAGTAGGTGATGAACGGGCCGAACAGCCCGACGGCGGCGCCGTTGACCCCGTTGGTGAGGGCGAGGCGGTAGATCAGGGTGCGTGACCGGGTCGAGAGCCGGGCGGGCCGCTGGGCCCGCCGGCGGCCTGTGAGCCGCCGGCGGGAACCGGGCGCGGGTGGGGGCGCGGGCCCCGGGTTCGCGGGCTGTTCACGGACCGGAAGGGCGCACAGGGAGGCGAGCAGCGCGAGGGCGGCGGCGGCGAGGAACACGGGGCGATAGGTCGCGGCGCCGACTCCCGGGCCGGTCGGGGAGGTGAGCGGGGTGATCGCGAGCGCCGAGCCGACGAGCCCGCCGACCGCGCTCGCGGAGGCGATGAAGCCGAACAGCCGGTTGCGGTCGGACTCCGAGCCGACCTTCTCGGCGAGCAGTGCCTGTTCGGCGGGCTGGTAGGGGCCGATCTGGCCCCCACCGGCACCCGCGCCACGGCCGAAGCTGCCGAGCGCCGCCGCAAGAAAGAGGACGGCGGTGACGTCGGAGAGAGCGAAGACGAGCCCGGCGCCGGCCGCCAGCAGGGGGACCGAGACGACGAACACCCGCCGTCCGATCCGGTCGGCGGCAAGCCCGATCGCCGTGCTCATCAGCGCAGCCACGATCGCGATCACCGAGAACAGCACTCCCAACTCGGTTGCCGAGAACCCGCGCCGCGCGAGGTAGATCGGCACGATCACCCCGACGAGGGCGCGCTGGGCGCTCATCAGCACCCGGGCGCTCAGCAGCAGGCCGGCATCGCGGCCGCCGGGGAGGCGTGAGCGGATGACCGTCGCGGGCGAGGGCACCGGGTGAGGGTGGCAGACGTGGCCGGGGCCCCGGCCACTTCGGGCTCAGGGCTTGAAGCACATGTCGGCGACGATCGCCACCATCAGCGCGAACGCGACGGTGTTCGTCCAGCGGGTCGCCCGGTGCTCGAGCAGCGCCCGCAGTTCCGGGGTGACCGCCTCACTCTGCGCCGCGAGTGTGACCGCCAGGACACGGGCCTGTCGCGGGGTCCGTCCGCCGAGCCCGCCGAGGGTGAGGGCGGCTGCGAACAGGGCGAAGGAGGCGTCGACCCAGCCCGACCCGTATCCCCACCGACCGAGGTGGACGAGCCAGAGGCCGCAGAGTCCGGCCAGTAGGGTTCCGCCGGCGACGAGCAGGACGCCGATCCGGCTCAGGCCGAGCAGCAGCGCGACGTCTCTCGCCGTGTCGCGGCCGCGGGCCGCCGAGAATGCCGTGCCGGCGATCGCCAGTCCGGAGAAGAGCGCCAGCACGCCGAGGATGTGACCAAAGAACACGGACGCGTACATAACTCCCTATGCTGCCGCTTTGTCCCCGTGATCGTCGATCCTCTGCAGACGTTCGCCGATGCCGCCGTCGCCCCGCCGGCGCTCCCGCCGCGCCGCCTCGCGTTGCTGGCCGACTCCGGGGCTGTCGCGGATGAGCTGAGCCGGATCCTCGTCGCGCTGTGGCCGGACTTCGAGGTGCAGCGGGTCGGGACCCTGCCGGCGCTCAGTGAGCAGCTCGGACGCGGACTGGCGTGCGTGATCGTCGAGGTGAGCGTCACCGACGTGGCGCTGCCGTGGCGGCACCTGCTCGATGAGATACGCTCGATCACCGCGCACGTTCCCGTCGTCGCCGTCACCGCCGATCGGGCCGCCGGTGAGGCGCTTGTCGCCGCCGGTGCCCGCGACTTCCTGCTCCGTGATCGGATCGAGTCCGGTGAGGTCGCGCGGGTCGTCCGGCGCTCGATCCAGCTCGAGCAGACCGCCGGCTTCCAGCGTGCGACCGCCGCCCTGCGCTCCCAGAGCGCGGAGGCGGCCCGGATTCAGCGTGGGCTCATCCCTCGCTTCATCGTCTCAGAGCCGCGGATCGCGACCCGCAGCGGATATCGCCCCGGTGACCGGAGGATGGTGCTCGGCGGGGATTTCTTCGACGTCGTGCAGCGCAGCCCTCACACCCTCAACCTCGTCCTCGGCGACGTCTGTGGGCACGGCGCGGACGAGGCGGCCCTCGGGGTTGTGCTCCGGATCGCCTGGCGCACGCTCGTGCTCGCCGGCACCCCGCACGATCAGATCCTCCACACCCTCGATCGGATCGCGGCTCGGGAACGCCATGCCGACCACATCTTCGCGACGGTCGCGAGCGTGGAGATCGACCTCACCGCGAGCCAGGCGAGGGTCTCCCTCGCCGGACACCCGTCACCCCTGCTTGAGCGAGACGGCGCGATCCAGATCATGACCGGGCAACCGGGCGGGCCCCCGCTCGGGCTTGGCCTTCCGCCCGGATGGGCGGTCGACCAGGTCGACCTCGGCCATCGCTGGGCCCTGATGCTGTTCTCCGACGGTCTCTATGAGGGCCACGTCAACGGCCGTGCCGAGCGGCTCGAGCTGACCGGGCTCGTCGAGCTGCTTGCTGGGACCGGCCCCGATGCGCTCTGGCGTGCCGCTCCGGACGCCCTGCTCGATCGTGTCGAGGCACTCAACGGTGGGCCGCTTAACGATGACGTCGCGCTGCTCGTCGTCCGCCTCAACTGACCTGACCGGCGGCACGGTCGGTGGCGGCCAGCTCAAGGGCGGTCAGCGCCTCGTCGAGCCGCTCACATGCGGCCATCACGTGCGCATGCACAAGGTAGAGCCGGTCACGCACGGTGTCGTCAAGGCGCTCGTCCGCGAGGGTGCGCGCGAGCGCATCCGAGGCGGCGATCGCATCGGAGAACATTTGCGCGAGGACCGGTCCAAGGCCTGCGTCTGGCGCGGACGCAGGCGCGTCCTCGGCCGTGGCTGTACCCGTCGATCGCGTCACGAGGATCGGGGCGGCGGCGATCATCTCGCGCGCCAGGCCGGTGCACCGGCGCCGGATCTCAGCGCTGAGCGGGTCACTGAGGACGTACCCGGCCATTCCGAGCTCCCAATGGATGTCGAGGAGCGCGGCGCCGCTCACGGGGTCCGAGGACCCGGCGTCGGAGGCGCAGCCGACCGTGTCAGTGAGACGCTCGCACCGGAGTCGCCCGGCCTCGAGCAGAACGAATGCTTGCGTCTGCTCGCACACATCCAACCTGAGACGCTCGACGATGTTGATAAGTTGAAGCTCCATCCTGGTTGGGGCGGATTCCCAGCTTTCTCTCCCGCTAAACCGCGGCGGAGAAAATGTTTGAACCGCGAACGAAGGGGTATGACTCACCTTATGTCCAACGGAACGATGTCCAACGGAACGATCGATCGTGGCGCCGCACTGGCGACGCGCCCGGTCAATGAGCTCTTCGCCGCCTGGCAGACGCGCGGTGACCGTCACGCCCGTGAGCAACTCGTCCGGCGGTACCTGCCGCTGGCGAACAAGCTCGCCTACCGCTACCGCGGGCCGCATGAGCCGATCGACGATCTCAAGCAGGTTGCGAGCATGGGGCTCGTCAAGGCGATCGACCGGTTCGATACGAGCCGGGGGATCACCTTCCAGTCCTTTGCCGTGCCGACGATCCTCGGTGAGCTCAAGCGCTACTTCCGTGATTGCGGATGGGTCGTTCACGTCCCTCGCCGCGTCCAGGAGCTCTCCCTCAAGGTCGACCAGGCCCAGCGCGAGCTGACGGCCCGCACCGGACGGCCGCCGAGCTTCCAGGAGGTCGCCGGGTTCCTTGAGGTCCCGGTCGAGGACGTCCTCGAGGCCCTCGATGCCGGACACGCGCACAAACCGCTCTCCTTTGAGGCCCCGACGGAGGGAGACGATGAGTCGAGCCGTCTCGGCGACAGTCTCGGGGAGATCGACGCGAGCTTCGAGCGGATCGAGCTGGGGGCGACGATCGCCCAAGCGGCCGAGCAGCTCACCGAACGTGAGAAGCGCGTCCTCGCTCTCCGCTTCATTGAAGATCGCACCCAGTCGGAGATCGCCCGTGAGATCGGCGTCTCCCAGATGCAGGTGTCGCGGATTCTGCGCAGCTCTCTCGACCGGCTGGCCGCGGCGGCCGCCGATCCCGTCGACCTCTGAATCGATTTCCAGCCGTTCGCGTGGAGCCCCGCCGGCGTTCGTGCCGGCGGGACCGACCCGCTTCTGAAAGTGGTGGCCCCGGGCGGTTTGCGTCAGCGACGGCTTCTCAGCTCAAACCAGGTCCGGGTGAGACCCGCCCGCCGGCTCACGCCCCACGCGTCGGCGATCTGATCGAGCGCGGTCGAGCGCATCCCGGCGGGCACCTGGGGCCGTCCGCGGTCGATCACCGACCAGCGGTGCCGGCCGGCCGAGCGCCGAACGTCGACGGTGAGCGGTGGCTCGGGCGTCTCGGGATCACCGAGCCGCTCGGACATGATCTCGCTGAGCAGGAGGCGGGCGCTTTCCGCGGTTTCGGGAAACCGCGTCTCATCCAGTTCCCGCTCGGTGATGTGCCGCGCGGTCTCCGGAGCCGCCACACCGCGCGGAACGCGGTAAATGCTTCGGATTCGGGTTTTGCGTAGCATGGCTACCGAAGCGAGGTACCCGCCGGTGGCGGCAGTAAACCGATTGACATGCCTGCACCAGGCCGGGATTCGCCGGACCAAAGAGGGGTAGATAAGAATCGTGATTCATCAGCCCGTCACGGTGCGGCTCGACCTCGAGAGTCTTCCTGAGAACGTTGCTCTCGTCCGTGCGGCCCTGAGCGGCATCGCGGACGCGGTCGGTCTCGGGGACGAACTCACCTCCGATCTGAAGACCGCGCTCAGTGAGGCGTGCAACAACGTCGCTCTGCACGCCTACGAGGGGGGGAGCGGGCCGCTCGTCACGGAGATCGCCGTCACCGCGCACGGTGTCAGCGTGAGCGTGCGTGACGAGGGCAGCGGTCTGCGCCGGATCTCGGGCGGGGAGGACCGGATGGGGCTCGGGCTCGCCGTCATCAGCGCGCTCGCCAGCCAATCGGAGTTTCGTCGCCCCGAGGAGGGGGGCACGGAGGTGCGGATGTTCTTCCGCCGTGCGGCGACCGACCAGCCCGGCGGGGTCGACGGCGCCCTCACCGCCCATCAGCACGCTCGCGCCGCGGCTCCGGCGACGGTCGCGCGGGCCAGTGACGAGGTCCTCATCTCTCTCACTCCGGTGGCAGTTGCCCGGTACGTGCTCGGTCGGACCGTACAGGCGATCGCCGCCGCGTCCCACTTCTCGATCACGACCCTCTCGGACCTACGGACCGCCAACGATGCGATCGCCCGTTACCTCGAGGATGCCGCCGACGGTATCGTCAACGTTGCCATCGCGAGCACCGCGCACCGGCTCGAACTGATCGCCGCCCCGCTCCCCGCCAACGATCCCAAGAGCGCGGAGAAGGTCCTCGCCGGAGTCGTCGCCGGGTTCCGAACCGACCGTGAACGGCTCTGTGTCGAGTTGCGCGACCGGGCCGCCCAGCCTCCGGCTCCCGGCGGCTGACCCACGGACTCAGTCAGCGAGTTCGGGGCTCGGAACGAGCTCGAGCTGCTGGTCGAGTCCGGTCAGTTCGAGTAGCCGCTTGACCTGGCCACCGCCCTGGACCACGACCATCCGGACGCCCTCCTCGCGGACCCGCTGGTGGGCCTTGACGAGCACGCCGAGGCCGGTCGAGTCGACGAACTCGAGTTCACTGAGATCGAGGACGATCAGCGTCGAGCCGTCGATCCGGGCCAGCTCGTCCTCGAGCGCCGCGCTTGAGGACACATCGAGCTCGCCGCTCAGGCGCAGCACGGCCTTGGTTCCCTCGCTGCTGACCTCAACCTGAAAGTGCGGTTCCATCAAGGTTCGAGAGCGTACACGGAACTGACGTGCTGGGCGAGCGGACGCGGGCGCACGCACATGAGGAACACAAACGCACACTCTCAGCTTCCCGCCACGGTGCGCAGGGATCACTCCGGCAACGATCGACCCGACGTGCCGGCAACGATCGACCCGACTTTGCGGAAACGGACGATTGAAAGGCTGACGGACGGGGAATCTCAGTCTCGACAGTTTGAGACGAACAGGAGGCAGAACCATGGGTTGGTCCACATCACTCTTACTCGTTGCGATCGGCGCCGTCCTCCGCTTTGCGGTGACGGCGAGCGTGAGCGGCATCAACATCCACACCATCGGCGTGATCCTGATGATCGTCGGAGCGGTCGGGTTCCTCGTCTCGCTCCTCTGGATGGTCAACGCCGCCGACCGTGACCGCGCGGCGATCCGCGCGACGGCCGCGCCACCGGCGGAGGGATACGTGCCGCCGCGAGGTAGCGTGTGAGGCGGCAGCCGGGCTGACACAGCCGGCCTGCGGGCCCGGCTTCCCCGCGGGGGACCTCTTCCCCGCGGGGGACCTCTTCCCCGCGGGGCCTCTCCCGTTGCGGAGGCTTCCCTCGCGGCGGGCATTCCCTCGCGACACGCTCTCGCTCCATCATCTCCTCGGCGAGTCGATGGCCGGCACACCGTTCCCGGTGCGCCGGCCATCGGCCGTTCCCGGATACTCTCGTCGTGATGAGCAATCCAGCCTTCCGTCTCGTGTCCGCCCCTGCCGCGCTCGCGGGTGGCCCGGGCGGATGGGCGGCTGCGATGCTGCGGGACGGTGAGGTGGCCCTGCTGGTGGGGGCCGACTCCGCGGCCGCCAGCCGCGTCGCCCACGACCTCGGCCAGGTGACGATCCAGATCGTTCGCGCGGAGGAGACGGCCGCCGACCAGGACGCGACGGTGATCGCCTATGCGGCGAGCCTCCCGCTCATCTGGATCGCCCCGGCGTTCAGCGATCGGGTCGCCAGCTGGGCTCGTGAGCGCGGGCCGATGACCCTGCTCGTCGAAACCCCGGCTGCCCTGAGCGAAGAGGAACGCCGGCGGATCGACCGGTTCGTGGCGATCCTCGCGCGCCAGTCCGAATAGCGATCTCGTCCTCGTCGGTGCCGCCCGTTGTCATGACCCCGCCGCTGCGCTATCGCTACCACCGCTCCATCTCCCTGCGCTGGAAGGACAACGACGTCTACGGGCACGTCAACAACGTCGAGTACTACGCCTTCTTCGACACCGTCATCAACGAGTTCCTCGTGCTCGAGGCGGGCCTCGACATCCACGCCGGCCCGGTCATCGGCGTCTGTGCCGAGTCTCGCTGCCGGTTTCACGCTTCGGTCGCCTTCCCCGGGGTGGTCCGGGCCGGCCTCTGTGTCGAGCACCTCGGTCGCTCGAGCGTCCGCTACGGGATCGGGCTGTCCGAGGAAGTCCGAGACGGTGACGCCGCCGCTCCCGCCAGTGCCCACGACGGTGACGAGCACGCGCCGGCTGAGACGCGCCTGCTCGCGGAGGGATCCTTCGTGCACGTGTTCGTCGACCGGGAACGGCGTCGTCCCGCGCCGATCCCCGCAACGATTCGGGAGGCACTCGAGCAGATCCGGGCCCCCGACGCAGCCCCCACCCGATGACCGCGGTCCGGGCCGCCGTGCTCGGCGAAATGGGACGCCCCGCCCCGTACAGCGCCAGCCGCCCGCTGGAGATCCGCACCCTCGAACTTGACCCGCCCGGCCCGGGCGAACTGCGCATCCGCGTTGCGGCGGCTGGGCTCTGTCACTCGGACCTGTCGGTGATCGACGGTTCCCGCCCGCGGGTGATGCCGATGGTGCTCGGGCATGAGGCCGCCGGTGAGGTGCTTGAGGTCGGCGCCGGCGTGGAGGGGTTTGCGGCGGGAGACCACGTCATCCTCGCCTTCGTGCCGGCCTGCGGGGCCTGTGGCCCCTGCCGGGCGGGCCGTCCTGCGCTCTGTGAGCCGGGCGCGGCGGCCAACGGGGCCGGAACCCTGCTCGCCGGCGGCCGGCGCTTCCGTGACCCTGAGGATCCCGGTGCGGTCCTGCACCACCACCTCGGTGTCTCAGCGTTCGCCGAACAGACCGTCGTCTCGGCCCGTTCGGCGGTGAAGATCGACCAGGAGCTGCCCTTCGAGCTCGCCGCCCTGTTCGGCTGCGCCGTCCTCACGGGGGCCGGAGCGGCGCTCAACGCGACCGCGATCGCCGCCGGTGAACGCGTCGTCGTCTTCGGCCTCGGCGGCGTCGGTCTCGCCGCCCTGCTCGCCGCCCTCGACGCCGGCGCGGAGGTGATCGCCGTGGACCGGGTTGTCGCCAAGCTTGAGCTCGCCCGGGCGCTCGGGGTCGCCCACGCCGTGACCGCGGACGCCGCGACGGTGGAGACGCTGCGTGCGCTCACCGACGGTGGAGCTGAGCACGTGATCGAGACGGTTGGGTCGGCCGCGGTGCTCGCCCAGGCCTATGCGGCGACTCGGCGGGGCGGGACGACGGTCACCGTCGGTCTCCCACATCCCAGCCAGGAACTGTCGATCCCCGCCGTCTCCCTTGTCGCTGAGGAGCGCACGCTGCGCGGTTCCTACCTCGGCTCCTGCGTGCCGGCGCGGGACATCCCGCGGTTCATCGATCTGTACCGGTCTGGACGCCTCCCCGTGCAGCGCCTGCTCACTCACCGGATCGGCCTCGATGATCTCAACGCGGGGTTTGACCGGCTTGCCGCCGGCGAGGCGGTCCGCCAGGTCCTCCTCTTCTGAACGCGTCACGGGGAAAGGGGGTGCCGGGGCCCAGAACGCGAGCGGCCAGCCACTCACGGGTCCGGTTGGTCCTGCCGACGAGCTCGACCATACCCTCACGACATGGATCACACGCTCGGGATCGACCTCGCCTCCAAGCCCGCCACGACCGGGGTCTGTCGGCTCGCCTGGGCGCCGGACCGGACGGAGGTGGTCCTGCTCGCGGTCGGGGCTCACGCCGGCCGTCCCCTGGACGATCCGTACCTGCTCGATCTGATGTGCGGAACCGGCGGGGACGCCTCCGGCCCACCGGCGCCGGCGCGGATCGGCATCGATGCGCCCCTCGGCTGGCCTCGCGCCTTTGTCGCCGCCGTCGGTCGCTCTGGCCCCTGGCCTTTGGAGGACGAGGTTCCACCGGACCGGCTTGTCCGCCGCGCCACCGACCGCTGGATCCACGCCCACACCGGAAAGCTGCCGCTCAGCGTCAGCACCGACAGGATCGCCTATCCGGCGATGCGTGCCCAGCGAGTCCTGCGCCGCTTCCACGAACGGACCGGGACGGTCGCCGAACCGGCCGGCACCGTCGGTCCGGCCTGTGAGGTCTACCCCGACCCCGCGATCACCCGCTTCGGCCTGCGCCGGCCCGAGACCCGCGCCACCGAGACCCGCCCCAGCTACAAGGGCCCCGGCGGTCACGGCGAGCGGTCCCGGCTCGTGGCGACCCTGACCGCGGATGCGCCGTGGTTGCGGCTGAGCGCGGACCAACGGGCCGCCTGCCGCGCCGACGACAACGCCCTCGATGCGCTCATCTGCGCGCTCGTCGCCCGCTCGGTCCAGTGCGGCCACAGCTCCGGTCCGCCCGCTCCGCTTGCGGAGGACGCCGGAACGGAGGGGTGGATCCACCTTCCGCCCGTGGACGGGCTGCGGCGCCTCGCGCCGGCCGCGGCCTGAGCGTCAGAGAATCGGATGCTCGATCGCGCCGAGGCCCTCGATCTCGATCCGCACCCGGTCGCCAGGCTCGAGCCAGCGGGGCGGGTCCATGCCCGCACCGACTCCGGCCGGGGTGCCGGTGAGAATCATGTCCCCGGGACGGAGGGCGTGCGTCTCGGTGATGAAGGCGACGAGGACGTCGAGGCCGAACAGGAGCAGGGACGTGTGCGCGTCTTGGCGCAGCTCCCCGTTGACCCAGCTGCGGATCCACAGGGATTGGGGGTCGGGGACCTCGTCCGCGGTGGTGATCCACGGCCCGAACGGGCAGAACGTGTCCGCACCCTTGGCCCGCGTCCACTGGGGCTCGGTCTGCAGATCCCGAGCGGAAACGTCGTTGGCGACACAGAACCCGGCGACGGCGCCGGCGGCGCCGATGACGGCGACCAGTTCGGCCTCATAGTCGAGCTGACGCACGACCGCCGGGCGCCGTACCGGCCCTCCGGGCGCGTTGATCGCTCCGGCAGGCTTGAGGAACACGATCGGCTGGTCCGGCCGCTCGTGGGACAACTCCTCGATGTGGGCCGCGTAGTTGCGGCCGATCGCGTACACGGTGCCCGGATCGGGAATCGGCGGCTCGAGGCGGACACGGTGAAGCGGCCAGTGCGCCCCCGTCCGCACCGCCTGCGCCCGCCCGGCGAGCACCTCCTTGACCGGAGCGGTGATCGCGTGGACCTCCTCACCGAGGACGAGCCCGGCATGGCGGGAGCCCTCGGCGGTGAAGGTGGCCAGTCTCATAGGGCGAGCTTAAGCGCTCGGATGAGATCGCCGCGGTCGCCACAGATGACCCCGCCCCCGAGCCCGAGCCAGACGGCGGCGAGCGCGAGCTCGCGGGCGAGCGCGACGCTGACGGTGGGGATGTCGACGCCCGCCTCCGCGTAGGCACCGTGCACGCGCAGGACACCGGCCCGGCGGTCGGCCTTGAGATCGACGCGGGCCACCAGTCGGTCTCCGAGCAGGAACGGCAGCACGTAGTAGCCGTACACGCGCGCCGGCGCGGGCGTGTAGATCTCGATCCGGTAGCGGAACCCGAACAGCCGCTCGGTCCGGGGCCGGAAGAAGATGAGCGAGTCAAACGGGGAGATCAGCGCTCGGGCCTCGATCCGGCGCGGGCGGGCCGCCTCGTGCCAGAGATAGGCGGGCACCGTCCAGCCTGTCACCTCCACCGGGATCAGCTCCCCCGTCTCGACAAGCTCGGCCACACGGGTGCGTGAGCGCGCCCGCTCGAGCCGAAAGTAGTCCCCGAGATCGGGCTCGGCGGCGACCCCGAGGGCTCGGGCGGCGATCCGCACGAGTTCACGCTCGGCGTCGGCCCGTGGTGGGGTCGGCGCCGCGAGGATGTCCGGCGCGAGGATCCGGCCGATCAGGTCGTAGTGGCGCTCGAAGTTGATCCGTCGGGCCGCGCCGACCTCGCCCCGGTAGAAGAGGTACTCGAGGGCGACCTTGCCCTCATGCCAGTTCCACATCGCCCCCGCCGCCGCGGGAACGCGGACCGCGCCGGTCTCCCGCGCCCGGACGGGCCCGCGCTCGTGAACGAGCCGGCGGGTGGCGGCGATCAGCTCCGGCCGGTCCCGGGCGAGCCGCTGCAGCGATCCCCAGGCGCCGCCCAGGTCGTCCATCCGCCAGCGCAGCAGCGGGTGGAGCTCGACCGGCACGAGTGAGGCCTCATGGGCCCAGTATTCGACGAGCCGGCGGGTGTAGGGCCCGCGTCCGTGGGCGCTGATGCGGTCGAGCAGGCCGCGGTCGTAGGGGCCGAGCCGCGAGAAGATCGGCATGTAGTGGGCGCGGCAGAAGACGTTGACCGAGTCGAGCTGGAGCAACCCGAGGCGGCGCACGAGCCGGGTCAGCTGGGCGAGGCCCGGTGGCCGGTCGTCGTCCCGCGGACCGGACTGGAACCCCTGAGCGGCGAGGGCGATCCGCCGGGCGGCAGCGGCGCTGAGAGTCTCGCTCCCCACGCTCCGCAGGCTACCCGGGGCGGGTACGGGCCAGGCGGATGCCACCCCGCACCACTTCCGCGCTCATCGCCTGCGCGGCGGGGACCGCCTCGACGGTGACGAGGCCGGTCCTGGCGGTGAGCGCGTCGATGGTCGCGAACGCCCGCTGGATGCGGTCGGGCGTGTCGAGGACGACGGTGAGCACCGGCGCCCGGCGCTGGCGGGCCAGCCACGCCTCCCCCCGCGGCGGGTGCTCGCCGTGGAAGCCCCAGACACCACGGAGGGTCGTCGCCCCGGCCACACCCTGTGAGCGCAGTTGCGAGACGATCGCCCGGTGCAGGGGCAGGCCGTCGTGGCGGTCGTGCTCGAAGCTGTGCACGGTCAGCTTCTGCCAGATCGCCAGCCCGTGTTCGTCGCGCTCGCGCACCGGCTCGGGTGGGGCATGGAGGACCCCGTCACGTTTGCAGACCGCGATCCGCTCCCGAATCAGAGTCGGCTCGCTCAGACCGGCGGCGATCGCGTCCGCGGCGGACTGGACGCGAGCGTCGGGGCCGACGGCGAGTATGAGCATCGGGACGTCGGCGTTGGCGGCGAAGAAGCGCGCGCGCCGGCGCGAGCCGGCCCGGGTTCCGTCGACGCCGAGCAGCGCCGTCGCGCCGGCGAGCTCGTGCTCGCGGAACAGTTCAGTGACGGCGAGGAACGCCGGACGTCGCCCGATCCGCTCGCGGCGTCCGATGGCGACGGTGAGTTTGCTGTCGGGGGACGCCACCGCCGACGCCGTGTCGCCGGTGAGCCCGCGTGCCCGTTCGAGGGTGACGAGGCCGCGACGCTGCAGGCCGAGTACGTCGGCGAGTACCGCCTCGATCCGGTCTGGGCGGTCGATCGCGATGCTGAGGACGGGGAGGTCCTCGGACAGGCTGAGCAGCTGGTCGGTCCGCAGCCGGTGGGTGAGACCGAATCCGCCGATCCCCCGCAGCAGCACGCTCGTGTGCAGCTTCCGGGCGCCATAGAGGTCAAGCAGCGCGTCGGCGAGGAGGTGGCCCTCGGCCGTGCGGTCACGCTCGCCGAAGTAGGTCGTCAGCTTCAGCCGCTCCGCACTCACAGCGCAGCTCCGATCAGATGTCCGAGGGCGACGGCGCCGAAACCGACTCCGAGGCTGACGGTGAGGTTGGCCAGGGCGCGGGAGAACTCGGCGCCTTCGGCCAGCCGGTGGGTCTCCAGCATCCAGGTGGAGAAGGTCGTGTAGGCGCCGACGGTCGCCGTCCCGGCGAGCAGAAGGGCGTCCCCTCCCAGGGCGAGACCGGTCAGCAGCCCGAGGGTGAAGGCGCCGGAGATGTTGATGACGAACGTGCCGTAGGGGAACCGGCCGCCGCTGCGCCGGGAGATCCAGGTGTCGATCAGGAAGCGGGCGACGGCGCCGATGCCGCCGAGACAGGCGACGCCGATCCAGGTCAGGGCGCTCACCGCAGCACCCGTGCCCGCCGAGCGAGCGCGCTTGCCGCCCCGACCGCGCTGTAGCCGCCGACGAGGCTCGCCACGGCGTAGCCGGCCGCGAGCCCGTCGCAGTGGTGCTCGAGCATCGTCAGGAGCTGCAGCTGTAGCGTGGAGAAGGTGGTGAACGCGCCGCAGAACCCGGTTCCCGCCAGCGGCCGCGGGTAGGTGGAGATCGGCAGTCGCTCCTGCAGGCGGGTGATGAGCCAGCCGAGCAGGAACGCGCCCGCGAGGTTGATCGCGAAGATCGCCCACGGCCACGCGGTTGGGCCGGAGGGGAACAGGTCACCGAGCCCGACCCGCGCGAGCGCTCCGGCCATGCCGCCGCCGAAGATCGCCGCCAGCTCACGGATATCGACAGACAGGGCTCCTCCTCAGCACGTGGACCGTTGCGCGAAAAGAAGCCATCAGCCCGATCTCGGGCGGTTTGGGCCGGCCGCCACAGCGCCGGTCCGCCAGAGCCTCATCTGACGCGGCGGAGCATATCGAAGGCCGCGCCCGACGATCGGGTTGCCACGTCGGTCGCGCTGGCGACCCGATCACGGTCCGGCGGGTGCGGGTGGGTGCGATCCCGGGCGGGCGGGGCGGGCAACCGAGCGCCGGGAGGGGGCGGGCCGGACCGGGGGGCGGTAGCCTCCCCGCCCATGCCGCAGCCCGCCCGCACCGAGCCGCCCGCCATCCCCGGGGTACGCCGCTCCCGCGTTCACGCCCGCGGAGTCGACTTTCACGTCACGGAGGCGGGACCGGCCGACGGGCTCGCCGTCCTCGCTCTCCACGGCTGGCCCCAGCACCACTACGAGTGGCGGGACCTGCTCGCCGATCCGCCCGCCGGCCTGCGGATCATCGCCCCGGACCTGCCCGGCTACGGATGGTCCGGGGCGGCCCCCCACCGCTGGCGCAAGGAGGATGTCGCCAGCGATCTGCTCGCCCTGCTGGATGCGCTCGGGCTGCGCCGGGTCGTCCTCCTCGGACACGACTGGGGCGGATATGTCGGCCATCTCCTCGCACTGCGGGCGCCCGACCGCTTTCTCGCCTACCTCGTCCTCAACATCGCCCACCCCTGGAACGACGGCTCCAGCTACGGCCCGCACGTCTGGCGTTCGCTCACCTACATGCCGATGATCGCCTTTGCCGGCATCCCGATCCAGACCCGCACCGAGATCGTCTACTGGAGCCTGCGCTACCAGTACGTCCCCCGGCGGACCGGCGTGAGCGACGCCGACCTGCGCATCTTCGCCGACCGCTTCCGTGACCCCGTCTGTGCCGCGGCGGGCCGGGACACCTACCGGACCTTCCTCACACAGGAGCTGCCCGCCCTCCGGCGCGCTCCCGAGAGCCGTCGCTCCCGGGTCCCGACCCGCTGTGTCTTCGGAACCAAGGACTTCGCCGTCCACCACAGCCTCGCGTCCGCTCGGACCGCCAACGCCGAGGACTACGCCCTCGAGCTGATCGAGGGCGTCGGCCACTTCATCTCCGACGAGCGGCCCGACATCGTCCGCGACCGTCTCATCCGGTGCGTCGACGAGTTCAACCTGGCCGGATGAACCCGGCGCGGTCCGCCTCGACGGCGGACCGCACATGACAGCCGCAGACGTGCTCGTTGACGAGGCCCATCGCCTGGAGGAAGCTGTGCACGGTCGTCGGCCCGACAAAGCACCAGCCACGGCGCTTGAGTTCGCGGGCGAGGGTGCGCGAGGCCGCCGACTCCGACCGCGGCTCCGGCGTCCCGGCGGCTGACCCGGCCGCTTGGGCCTCAGGTTCAAAGCGCCAGACAAACGCGGCGAGGGACCCCTCGGCGTCGATCAGTTCAACCGCCGCGCGGGCGTTGGTGATCACCGCCGCGATCTTGGCGCGATGGCGCACGATTCCCGGATCCTCGAGCCGGGCGGCGATCTCCGGCTCCCCCCAGCCGGCGAGGCGATGGAAGTCAAAGCCGCAGAAGGCGCGACGGAAGTTCTCTCGTTTCTTGAGGATCGTCAGCCAGGACAGCCCGGCCTGGAACCCCTCGAGCGAGAGCTTCTCAAACAGGGCGACGTCATCGGCGACCGGCCGGCCCCACTCGTCGTCGTGGTAGGCGCGGTAGAGCGGGGGAGCGTCCCCCCACCGGCAGCGGGCGCGGCCGTCATCGCCGATGATCAACGGATCGTGGCTGGCCATCTGCGCATTATCGCCACCGCCCTGCGGGATGCGGCCCGCATCGATCGCGAGCGGATCTCGCTCCGGGCGGGGGCCGTCGCGGCGCTCCCGGTCGTGGTGATGCTCGCCCTCGGCACCGCGCTGCGCCAGCCGGTCGCGGCGATCACGCTCGGCGTCGGGGCGATGCTCGTCGGCCTCGCCTGGCGGGCCGGGGACTCGCCCCTGAGTCCGCCGCTGGAGACGATGGCGGCGGCAGCGCTGATGCTCGCGCTCGCCACCGTCGTCGGAACGGTCACCGGCCGCTGGCCGTGGCTGCATCTGACGGTGCTTGCCGGGGCCTGCCTGCTCGCGGGCCTGGGGACCGCGACGGGCCGTGGCGGGACGGTGATCGGCACCCAGACCCTGATCGCCTACATCGTCTTCGGCCGCTTTCCCGAATCGCCGCTCGGAGCCGTCCGCCTCGCCGGGCTGGTTCTCGGCGGCGCTGGCGCCCAGATCCTCTCGGCGAGCCTGATCGCCGCTCCACTCGCGTGGCGGCGCCAGCGCCACGCCCTCGCGTACGCCTACCGGGAGCTCGCCGCCATCAGCGCCCAACTCGGCGGCTCCGGTGTCGCCGCCGCCGAGGCGTTCGACCGGGCCGAGCAGGCGCTCGCCGCCCCCGCCCTGTTCGGCGACCCCGAGCGTGCCGGCCTCGTGATGCTCAACGCCGAGGGCCGCCGGATCCGGCTCGAACTGCTCGTGCTCGGATCTGCGCTCGCCGCCGCGGGGATCGGTGCCGAGGTGGTCGCCCCGGCGGCTGAACGCTTCAGCGCCGCCCTCGAGCTGATCGCCGCCGGGGTTTCCGGGGAGCATGCGGTGGCGGATCTCGCCGCCGGCGGGGCGGCTCTGCGCGCGTGGACGGAGGCGCGCCCGCCGCTGGACGCCCCGCTGGTCGAGGCCCGCCTCGCCGCGCTCGGAGGTCAGGTGCGCGCCGCTCTGCGCCAGGCGGAGGTCGTCACCGGGCAGGGCCCTCGCCCGCTCTGGCGTCTCCCCCACCCGCGGCTCGGGCGGCGGCGTCCGCTCGCCGGCGCCGTGACCGCGATCGCACGGATGCGGGCGGGTGCGAGCCTTCGCGCCCCGGCCGGCCGTCACGCTGTGCGCCTCGCCGCCGTCGTGCTCCTCACCGCGCTGCTCGTTCACCTGCTCGCCCTCCCGCGCGGCTACTGGGCGGTGCTTGCCGCGGCGACGGTCCTGCGTCCCAACATCGCCGCGACGCTCACCCGTGGCGCTGAGCGGATGGGGGGCACGGTCCTCGGGGCGGTGCTCGCGACCCTTATCGTCGTCGCGATCGACCCCTCCGGGTGGGGGATCGTCGTGACGATCGGAACGCTCGCGGTGCTCACCTACACCGTCTTCTCCGGGTCCTTCGCCCTCGGAGTGGCCGGCTTCACCGCGATGGTCGTCTTCCTCCTCCACCCGGTCGCCCCGGACTCGGTCACCATCGCCCTCGACCGCGGGCTCGACACCCTGATCGGCGGCACGATCGCGCTCGTCGCCTACCTGCTGTGGCCGACGTGGTCGGCGCGGGCATTGCCTCGCGCTCTGGTCGGCCTGCTCGACGCCCAGGGCCGCTACCTCGCCGCGGTCCTCTCCGACCTCCTCGACGGCCCCACGGGCCGGCGGGCTCAGGCGGCGGGGCTCGCTCCGCTCGCCCGGCGGGCCCGGATCGCCTACGCGGACCTGGAGTCGCTGCTCACCGTCGCCGCCGAGGAGCCGGACCGGGAGGGAGGGCCGGTAAGGCCGGGTGACCGTCCGGCGCTGCTCGGTGCGCTGCGCCGCCTCACCTACGCGATCCATGCCCTGCGCCTGAGCGAGGGTGACTCTGGGGCGGCCCACCCCGAGCTCGCCCCCCTCGCCCACGGCCTCCTCGACGCCGTGCGCGACCTCCGCCGGCCGGTCGAACCGTCGACCCTCGCCCCGGGCCTCCACTGGGGCCCCACGGCCCCGATGCTGTCACCGACACAGGAGGCGGCCCGGCCGACACCGCGGGCGCTGTTGCGCGGCTCCGCCGGTGAGCTGGGCGGACCGGTCGGCCTGGCCCTCGATGAGCTCGTTGACGCCGTCAACAGTGTCGCGGCGATCCTCGCCCCTGAGTGAAACGGCCCGGGGCGGCTCGGCACAGCTCCGGCGCAGCCCGCAACTTCGCCCGGCTCAAGCGCGTTTGTGACCCCATGCGCTGCACCGGAACCTGCAGAGTGTCGCCACGGCACCCTGGTAGAACTAACGTCTTGTCTCTCCGTGCCCGATCCCTCGCTCCGCTCGGCGGACTGCTTCTTCTGCTGCTCGTTCTCCCCGGACTGGCCAGCGCGGCCACGTTCCACTGGCACAAGGCGATCCGGCTCGAGCCGATTCGTAACGGCGGTCTTGACGCCGTCTCCTGCGCGAACGCGAAGTTCTGCGTCGCTGGCGATCAGTCCGGCGACATCACCTGGACGGTTCGCCCGACCGCGGGCAACGGCTCCTGGATCCGACCGTTCCACGTCGACTCGGCCGGCCCGATCACCGGGATCTCCTGCCCGACCCCGAGCTTCTGCGCCGCCGTCGATCAGGCCGGATCGATCGTCTACTCCCTCCATCCGACCAAAGGCCCCCGGTTCTGGAGCCGGCCGGTACGGATCGACAGTGCCCTCTCCGTCGGCGGCGGACCGGCCGGTCTGACCGCGATCTCCTGCCCGTCGGCAAGGCTATGTGTCGCCGTCGATGGCGCCGCCAACGCGAACGTGCTCGTCTCGACGGACCCGACCGGCGGGAAGGCGGCGTGGAGCACCGTCGCCCTCGAGGGGCCGGCGACGAGCGTCTCCTGCTCGACCGTCACCCTCTGCGTCATCGGCGGCAGCCAGCGCTACGTCTCCACCGACCCGACGAGCACGACCGCCTGGAAGGCGGGCGGGGCGCTCGGCAACGGCGTCTATCAGTCCGTCGACTGTGTCGGCCTGCGTCTCTGCATCGGGGTCGGGTTCTCCAACACGAGCCCGGGACTGGCGAGCGCAACCGCGACGCCGACCGGCACCTGGTCGGCCCCGGTGTCCGTGGTCGCCGACCCGCCGGGGATCGGGAGCGGCCTCCTCGACGCCGTCGGCTGTACCCGCGGGACCTGCGTCGCTCTCGACGGTTTTGACAACGCGTACGTCAGCAGCCAGGCGCTGAAGGGGATCTGGAGCGCCGCGACGGCGATCCGGCCCAAGTCGGCGAGCCAGTTCAACGCCATCTCCTGCACGAGCGGTCTCTGTGTCGTCGTCGACTCCGCCGGCGTCGAGACGACCGGCATCCTCAGCTGAGGTCCCGTGCCGGGGCCGGCCCGGCGACGCCCTCAGCGCCGGCGGTCGCGAAACTCCTCGAGCGTCGCCGCCTCCGACAGCGCCACCCGGTCGACGGCGCCGACATGGAGGTCGTGACCGGCGTCCCGGCACCAGAACCGCGGGTGGCGCCGCAGCCATGCGAGCGCATCCCGGCGTCCCAGCTCGATCAGCTCAGCGGTGAACTCCTGATCGAACAGGAGAAAGCTCAGCAGCTCCCCCCGCGCCTGGGAGCTCGAGCCGAGCACCCGGGAGATAAGCGTGTAGTCGAGGTCGCGCAGGCTCGCCAGCCCGCCATAGCGGCGCTGGAAGACCTGCTGGGCGATCCGTCCGATCTCCCCGTGCCGGCGGGGAGAGACGAGCGCGTAGGAGATCGGCCGGTAGGGCTGGTGCCCGCGGGAGACGCGGTAGCTCAGCGACGATCGGTGTGTGCCGGTCGTCGCGTCCTCGACGAAGAAGCTGTTGATCAGCGCGAGGCGGCGGACGTCATGGGCGACCTGGTCGACAAGCATCCCGTCGAGGACGTTGGCGGCGACGTCGGCCAGCGACGGCCCGCGGGGGGACGCCGGCCGGGCCCCGGCCGGCCGGAACGGCTCGAGGCCGATCACGATCACCCGGTCGGCACCGAGATTGAGTGCGGGCTTGATCGGGCTGTTGAGCCGGGTGCCCCCGTCGGCGTAGTAGCCGACCGATCGCCGCGGAGTCGTCACCTCGATCGCCGGGAACAGCACCGGGATCGCCGCCGAGGCCCGGACGTGCTCGCCGCTGAGGCGCGTGCCGACGTAGCGGACATCATCGTCGTAGAGGCGCGGGGGTCCGTCGGCGGCGGCGACGAAGGCGACCGGCTCGCCGCTGCTGATCGAGGTGGCGATCACGCATGTCTTCACGAGCCGGCTCTGCACGTTGGCCTCAAGACCGTCCCAGTCGATCCAGCGGTCGAGGCTGGCGGCAAGCGGCGAGGGGTCGAGCAGGGAGGCGGGCCCGGCGCCACCGGGCGCGCCGGTGATGTGCCCGATCAGGCGCGCGACGGTCCGCAGCCCGCCGGTGCCGACGATCGGCGCGATCACGTCCCGTTTGCGCATCGCCAGCCACAGGCTCCGGGCGGCTTCGGTCTGCTCGGCGGCACCGAGGTGCGCCCGGGCGGCGAAAGCGGCCGCGTTGATCGCCCCGACGCTCGTTCCGCACCACACGCTCACCCGCTCACCGCGCGCCTCGAGGACCGGCAGCAGCTCAGACAGGGCGCCGACCTCATAGGCGCCTCGGGCGCCGCCGCCGGGCAGGACGACCGCGACGGTCGGCCGCTCCCGGCTCGCGGTGAGCGTCGCCTCGAGCATCAGTGCGCTGTCCCGGCGAGCAGCGCCTCGATCCGGCGGTAGGGGGCCTGATCGATCTCCTCCGCAGTGCCCAGCGTCGGCCCGCCCTCCGGATCGTTGCAGTGGCCCGCCCCCCGGCGGGTGGCCCCGAGCGCGTCACTGCCGTCGTCGAAGGTGACGATCGCCCCACGGCTCAGGAGCTCCTCGACGATCTCGTCGCGTCCCCGCCAGCAGGCTTGGCCGAGCGGACCGGCGGCCGTCCGGTCACCGTTGAGCCGTGCCCCCCGGTCCAGCAGGACCGCGACGTCGGCCCGGGCCCCCCGGGCGACGGCGACACGAAGCAGCTCATCGAGCACCGCCATGTGCGCCCGGGCCTCAAGCACGGGGGCGGGCCGGTCGGCCGCTCCCGCGCCGATGAGCAATTGGGCGACGGCCTCATCCCCCCACAGTCGGGCGACCTGGACAGCGGAGAGCCCGAATCTGTCGAGCACCTCCGGTGGCGCCCCGGCCCCGAGCAGGTGGCGGACCGTGTGCGGGCCACGACGGTGCCATACCGCGTGTTGCAGGTGCCTGGCGTCCGCCCGTGCCCCGCTCTCACAGAATGCGGCGACCATCGCCGGGTGATCGAACTCGAGGGCGCGTCCGAGGGCGCGACTGACCGTCTCGGGCTCCGTGCCGGCGACGATCAGCAGGCGCGCGCACTCGGGGTTGGCCACCTCGGCTGCGTGGTAGAGCGCCTCTCCGGCTGTCGCCTGCTCGGGGCCGGCGTCGTTGGGGTCGGCGCCCGCGTCGAGCAGCATCCGGGTCATCTCTGGATCCCCGGCGATCCCGGCGGCGCCGTGGATCGGGGCCTGCACCCACCCGTCACGGTGAAAGGAGAGGTTGGGGTCAGCGCCGAGTTCGAGCAGGACGCTGACGACCTCCCGCAACCCGAGGGCACGCGCGGGGTCGACCCGGCCGAGCCGTGAGAAGGTCGCATAGTGCAACGGGGTTCGGCCCAGCGGGGTGAAGAACATGTTCGCCCGGTCCGGGTCGGCGCTCACGAGCCGCCGGACGACGTCAGCCTCCCCGCAGGCCGCCGCGGCGGCGAGGTCGAAGCGGCCGAGGCGCGGATCCTGGGCGAGTAGGTCACGCGCGGTGGAGACGAGCGCCGAGCAGGCGCTCCACACCACGGCCTCGGCCTGGTCCGCCAATGTGTCGCTCACAGCCACCCAACACCGACGATACCGAGCCGCCTCTAAGGCGGTACCTTCACTGAGATCATGTCGCTTGCCACGATCGGTGTCTCCCGGGCCGCCACGCTCGCTAAGCGCGCCGCCGACGAGGCCTATTACGCGGCCGTCTGCGCCCGGGCCGGCGTGTTCGGGATCGAACCGCCGCTGCGCGTGCTCCGGCTCGGGCTTGCGGTCGAGCGCTACGGGGTGCTCGGCAGTCTCACCGAGGCCGCCGCGCTGCGCCACCCCGACGGCCTCGCCATCAGCGACGAGCAGGGGGAGCTCACCTGGCGCGAGCTCGACGACCGTGTCAACGCGCTCGCTTCGGCCTGGCGTGACGACGGCTTCCGGGCCGGAGACGGGGTGGCGCTGCTGGCTCGCAACCACCGTGGCCTGATCGAGGCGATGTTCGCCGCCGCCAAGCTCGGGGGAAAGATCATCCTGATGAACACGGGGTTCTCGGGCCCCCAGATCCGTGAGGTCGCCGACCGCGAGGGCGTCGATCTGATCGTCTACGACGAGGAGTACACGGCCGCGATCGGCGATTACCGCCCGCGCCTGGGAACCGTGCGCGCCTGGGTCGAGACCCGCGCCAACGCCGATGACACCCTCGAGGCCCAGATCGCCTCATCCAAGCCGACCCCCCCGCCGCGGCCCGGCCAGCCGCCGCGGCTGGTCATCCTCACCTCCGGGACGACCGGCACCCCCAAGGGAGCGGGCCGCCACGTACCGCTGTCGCTCTCCCCGATCGGCGGCCCGCTCTCCCGTGTCCCCTACCGCTCCGGCCAGATCCACCAGATCTGCGCCCCGATCTTCCACGCGCTCGGGTTCTCGCAGATGATCCTCGCGGTGTCCCTGAATGCGACGATGGTCATCCATCGCCGCTTCGATCCCCAGCAGGCGCTGG
Organism: Conexibacter sp. DBS9H8; assembly: GCF_023330685.1. Lineage (GTDB taxonomy): Bacteria > Actinomycetota > Thermoleophilia > Solirubrobacterales > Solirubrobacteraceae > Palsa-465. Next base: position 72,181 of record NZ_CP097128.1, on the reverse strand, counting down.
AGAGCATGGCGGAGAACCGGGTCAACACCGTCGTGATGGTGCCGGTGATGCTCCAGCGGATGATGGCCCTCGATGATGCCGCATTCGAGTCCCGCGACCTGTCGGCGCTGCGGATCGTCTTCGTCTCCGGCTCGGCGCTGTCGGCCGACCTCGCCCGGCGCACGCTCGATCGCCTCGGGCCGGTGCTCTACAACCTGTATGGCTCGACCGAGGTCGCCTACGCGACGATCGCCACTCCCGCGGACCTCACCGCGGCGCCCGGGACCGTCGGCCGGGTCGTGCACGGCGCGACGGTCAAGATCCTCGCCGAGGACGGCGCCGAGCAGCCGGTGGGGAAGACCGGGCGGATCTTCGTCGCCAACACGATCCAGTTCGAGGGCTACACCGGCGGCGGCCACAAGGAGATCCGGGACGGGCTGATGTCCTCCGGGGACGTCGGCCACTTCGACGAAAGCGGCCGTCTGTTCATCGACGGACGCGACGACGACATGATCGTCTCCGGCGGTGAGAACGTCTTCCCCCACGAGGTCGAGGAGCTCCTCGCCGGCCACCCCGCCGTCGCCGAGGCCGCCGCGATCGGCGTCGAGGACGACGAGTTCGGCCAGCGCCTGAAGGCCTTCGTCGCCCTCCGTTCGGGAAAGTCCGTCGACGCCGACACCCTCCGCGCCTACGTCAAGGACAACCTCGCCAACTACAAGGTGCCGCGCGAGATCGTCTTCCTCGACGCGCTCCCGCGCAACCCGACCGGCAAGGTGCTCAAGCGGGAGCTCCGTGACCGCTGAGGCCGGTCGCGGGTCTGGTGGACCCGCGACCGGGTGGAACGGCTTCCAGGCCCAGTTCCCGGTTCTCAGCGCCTACCGGTACCTCAACGCGGGCACCGAGGGCCCGGTCCCCCAAGCGGCCGTCGACGCCGTCCGCGGCCGCCTCGACGCCGACCTCAACCAGGGACGGATCGGCGCCGCCTACCTCGACACCCTGCTCGGCCTCGCCACTCGGGCGCGGGCCGCCTATGCCGCCACGATGGGGGTCAGCGCCGATGACGTCGCACTGACGGAGTCGACGACGTCGGGCATCAACACCGTTCTCGGCGGGCTGCGCTTCGGGCCCGGGGATGAGATCGTCACCTCCGATCAGGAGCATCCGGGCCTGCTCGCCCCGCTGCGGCGCCTGCGCGTGCGCGACGGCGTCACGATCACCGTCGCCCCGTTCGCCCGGCTCAGTGAGGCGGTCGGCCCCCGCACCCGGCTGATCGCCTGCTCCCACGTCTCCTGGGTCGGCGGGGAGGTCGTCGACGTCCCGGCGCTGCTCGCCACCGGCGTGCCCGTCCTCCTCGACGGCGCCCAGGCGCTGGGAGCGATCCCGCTCGACCTCGGCACGCTCGGGGTCGACTACTACGCCGGTTCGGGGCAGAAGTGGTTGTGCGGGCCCGAAGGCAGCGGTGCGCTGTATGTGCGGCCCGACCGGCTCGAGGGCCTCGAGCCGCCGTGGCCGTCCTACGGCACCGTCGCCGATCACGGCGACCCGCTCGGCTCCGCGCTCGCGCCGACCGCCGCCCGGCTCGATACGAGCTTCCCGCCGGCGATCCGCAGCGCCTGGGCGATCGCGTCCCTTGAGGTGCTCGCGGCACCCGGCTGGGACTGGGTTCATGGTCGCGCCGCGTTCATGGCCGGGATGCTCGCCAACGGCCTGCAGGAACGGGGGGTCGAGCTCGCTGCCCGCGGGTTCTCGACGCTCGTCTCCTGGCGTCCCCGCGCCGACGTCGAGTCCGAGGTCTCCCGCCTGCGGGACCGGCGGATCCTCGTTCGTTCGATTCCCAGCCACGGCCTCCTCCGCGCCTCCTGCGGCGCCTGGACCTCGGAGGAGGATGTCAGCGCCCTCCTCGACGCGGTCGTCTGAGTGCGCGCCTCTCGCCGGGTCGATCGCGCGGTCTTCCCGTGTCGGCTGCTGGCGTGACCCGTGCGGCGGAGATCCCGCATCCGGGACCGGTGTCGCTTCGCCGACGCGGGCACCCGGGACCAGATCGGCCACAATCCCGGCATGCCGATCACCGCGAAGTTCTTCGGGGAGCGCGGCCGCCGGCGTGCCGAGTCGCTCGGGATCGACCCGCTCCGGCTGCCGCCCGGCCAGTCCCCGACGACCAAGTGGCCGGTGCTCGACCTCGGCCGCCAGCCCGACGTCGGCCTTGAGGCCTGGCGCCTGCGCGTCGACGGTGCGGTCACCGAGCCGCTCTCCCTCGGGTATGCCGAGCTGCTCGGCCTCGCCCAGACCACCTGGACGGACACCGACATCCACTGTGTGACCCGCTGGTCCCAGTTCGGGATGTCCTTCACCGGCGTGGAGGTCCACACCCTGCTCGAGCTCGCCGGGCTCGCGGCGGACGCCTCCCACCTGCTCGTCCACGGCTACGACGGCTACAGCACCAACGTTCCGCTGTCTGACGTGAGCGACGGGCGCGGCCTGATCGTCCACGCCGCCCAGGGTGGGCCCCTCACCCGCGAGCACGGCGGCCCGGTGCGGCTGTTGATCCCGCACCTGTATCTGTGGAAGTCCGCCAAGTGGCTGTCGCGCCTGGAGGTCCTCACGGAGGACCGGCTCGGGTTCTGGGAGGAGAACGGCTACCACCACCGCGGCGATCCGTGGGCGGAGGAGCGCTACAGCGAGCCCGAGTATCTCGTCAAGCTGCGCCGCCGGGAGCTGCGCGGCGGCGCACCCGTGGCGGACCCGTCATAGTCTCGCGACCGTGAACGTTCTCGAGCATCGCGCCGATGTCATCGTCGTCGGGGCCGGGCTGGCTGGGCTTGTCGCCTGCGCCGAGCTGGCGGATGCGGGGGCGCGGGTGCTCCTGCTCGACCAGGAGCCGGAGGCGTCCCTGGGCGGGCAGGCCTACTGGTCCCTCGGCGGCCTCTTCTTCGTCGATTCGCCCGAGCAGCGCCGGGCCCGGATTCGGGACAGCTTCGAGCTCGCCTGGTCGGACTGGCTCGCCTCCGCCGCCTTTGACCGGCCCGAGGACGCCTGGCCGCGCCGGGTCGCTCGGGCCTACGTCGAGTTCGCCGCCGAGGAAAAGCGCGCCTGGTGCGCGGCCCGCGGGATCCGGGTGCTGCCGAGCCCCGGCTGGGCCGAGCGCGGCGGCGGGGCCGCCGGCACGCACGGCAACTCGGTGCCGCGCTTTCACCTCACCTGGGGCACCGGACCCGGGGTCGTCGCCCCGTTCGAGGCACGGGCTCGCGCCGCCGCGGAGGCCGGGTTGCTCACCTTCGCCTTCCGCCACCGCGTCGATGACCTCACCGTTGAGGCCGGAACCGTCACCGGGGTGAGCGGCAGCGTGCTCGCTCCCTCCGCGGTCGCGCGCGGGCAGGCAAGCTCCCGCACCGTCGTCGGCGAGTTCCGCGCCCACGCTCCGGCGGTGATCCTCGCCGGCGGCGGGATCGGACACAACTTCGAGCTCGTCCGCGCCAACTGGCCGGCCCGCCTCGGACCGCCCCCGCGGCGGATGGTCGCCGGGGTGCCCGCCCACGTCGACGGGCGGCTGCTCGAGCTGACCGAACGCCGCGGTGCCGGCTGGATCGGCCGTGACCGGATGTGGCACTACGTTGAGGGGATCCGCAACTGGAACCCCGTCTGGGCCCACCACGGCATCCGGATCCTGCCCGCCCCCTCCTCCCTCTGGCTCGACGCGACGGGACGGCGTTTGCCCGCACCGCTCTACCCGGGCTTTGACACGCTCGCCACCCTCGCCCACATCGGCCAGACCGGGTACGACTACACGTGGTTCATCCTCACCCGGAAGATCATCGAGAAGGAGTTCGCGCTGTCGGGTTCGGAGCAGAACCCCGACATCACCGGCAGGTCGGTGCTCGACACCGTCCGCCAGCGACTCCTGCCCGGCGTTCCCGCGCCGATCCAGGCGTTCATGGACCGGGGGCGTGACTTCATCGTCGACGCGGACCTCGCGCGGCTGGTGGAACGGATGAACACCCTCGTCGCCGAGGACGCCCGCGAGGTGGAGAGCACCGCCCCCGTCCTCAGTCTCGAGGCGGTTCGCGCCCAGATCGAAGCCCGAGACGCCCAGCTGGACAACCGCTACGGCAAGGACCTCCAGATCGCGGCGATCCGGGCCGGGCGTGCCTACCTCCCTGACCGGATCCAGCGGATCGCCGCCCCCCACAAGCTGCTCGACCCCGACGCCGGCCCGCTGATCGCCGTCAAGCTCAACATCCTCACCCGCAAGACGCTCGGCGGCCTCCACACCGACCTCGAGGCCCGGGTCCTCGACGCCGTGGCCGATCCGATCGGCGGCCTGTACGCGGCCGGGGAGATCGCCGGGTTTGGCGGGGGTGGCATGCACGGCTACAACGCCCTCGAGGGCACCTTCCTCGGCGGTTGCCTGTTCTCCGGGCGGGCCGCCGGGCGGGCCGTCGCCGCCCGGCTCTGACCGGGGGCCGTCCGCCCGGCTCTGACCGGGGGCCGTCCGCCCGGCTCTGACCGGGGGCCGTCCGCCCGGCTCTGACCGGGGGCCGTCCGCCCGGCTCTGACCGGGGGCCGTCCGCCCGGCTGGTCGTCGGACGATCGGGACGGACGAGCGTGTGCGAATGTTCGTCATATCGACGAATCTGTGCACGCGCCCAGACGCGGGCCGGCGCTGCGCCCGGGGGCGAGGTCACGTCGAGGGGAGGGCCGGGAGTAGGGTTCCTCCCCAGCCATGAAGATCATCTACACCCACACCGACGAGGCACCCGCGCTGGCCACGCAGTCGCTGTTGCCGATCATCACCGCCTTCACCGGCGCCGCCGGCATCGAGGTCGAGCTGCGCGACATCTCCCTCGCCGGGCGGATCCTCGCCCAGTTTCCGGACCGCCTGACCGACGATCAGGCGGTCCCCGACGCGCTCACCGAACTCGGGGAACTCGCCACGACGCCGGAGGCGAACATCATCAAGCTTCCGAACATCTCCGCGTCGGTCCCCCAGCTCAAGGCGGCCATCCGCGAGCTCCAGGGCCAGGGGTACGCGATCCCCGACTATCCCGATGATCCCAGCGGGGAGGACCAGGCCGACATCCGCGCCCGCTATGACCGCGTCAAGGGCTCGGCGGTGAACCCGGTTCTGCGCGAGGGCAACTCCGACCGTCGCGCGCCCCAGTCGGTCAAGGCCTACGCCCGGTCGCACCCCCACAGCATGGGCGCCTGGTCGGCAGATTCCCGCTCGGCGGTCGCGACGATGAGCGACGGTGACTTTCGCTCGACGGAGCGGTCGGTAGCCGTTTCAGAGGCGACGAGCGCCCGCATCGAGCACGTCGCCGAGGACGGCAGCGTCACCGTGCTCAAGGATGCCCTCGCGCTTGAGGCCGGGGAGATCCTCGACGCTGCCGTGATGGAGGTCGCTGCGCTGCGGGCGTTCTTCCGCACCCAGATCAAGCGGGCCACCGAGGCCGGCCTGCTCTACTCCGTCCACCTCAAGGCGACGATGATGAAGGTGTCAGACCCGATCATCTTCGGACACGCGGTGGAGACGTTCTTCCCGGAACTGTTCGAGCCGACCGGCGCGAGCGCGGCGGAGCTGAAGGCGGCCGGGTACCGCGCCAACGACGGGCTCGGGGCGCTCCCGGCCACCGTCACGCCGACCTATGAGCACAAGCCGGCCCTGGCGATGGTCAACTCCGACCGGGGGATCACCAACCTCCACGTCCCCTCCGACGTGATCATCGATGCGTCGATGCCCGCGGCGATCCGCACCTCGGGAAAGATGTGGAACGCCGCCGGTGAGCTGCAGGACACCCTGTTCGTGATCCCCGACTCCTCCTACGCGCCGCTGTATTCCGAGGTGGTCGAGGACTGCAAGGCCCACGGCGCCTTTGACCCGGCGACGATGGGTACGACCCCCAACGTGGGCCTGATGGCCCAGAAAGCCGAGGAGTACGGCTCCCACGACAAGACCTTCGAGATCGCCGCGCCCGGCTCTGTACGGGTGATCGACACCGTCACGAACACGGTGCTGCTCGAACACGCCGTCGCCGCCGGCGACATCTGGCGGGCCTGTCAGACCAAGGACGCGCCGGTCCGTGACTGGGTGCGTCTGGCCCTCAGCCGCGCTCGGGCGACTGGGGCACCCGCCGTCTTCTGGCTCGACGAGACCCGGGCCCACGACGCCGAGATTCTCGCCAAGGTGCGCGACGAGCTCGCCGCGCACGACACGGCGGGCCTTGAGATCAAGATCATGGACGTCGCCGCCGCAACCCGATTCACCCTCGCCCGTGCCCGCGCGGGACAGGACACGATCAGCGTCACCGGTAACGTCCTGCGCGACTACCTCACCGACCTGTTCCCGATCATGGAGCTCGGCACCTCGGCCAAAATGCTCTCGATCGTCCCGCTGATGGACGGCGGCGGGCTGTTCGAGACCGGCGCGGGCGGGTCGGCCCCCAAGCACGTCCAGCAGTTCGTCGAGGAGAACTACCTGCGCTGGGACTCGCTCGGCGAGTTCCTCGCCCTCGCTCCATCACTGGAGCTGCTCGCCGAGAAGGAGGCCAAGCCACGGGCGAAGGTGCTCGCCGACGCTCTCGATCAGGCCACCTCCCGGGTACTGGAGGAGAACCGCTCCCCGAGCCGGAAGGTCGGGGGGCTCGACAACCGCGGCAGCCACTTCTACCTCGCCCTCTACTGGGCCCAGGCGCTCGCCGCCCAGGGCGCTGACGCCGAGCTCGCCGCCCGTTTCACCCCGCTCGCCGACACGCTCGCCGCCGCGGAGGCGACGATCGTCGCCGAGCTCGCCGCCGTGCAGGGCGGCCCGGTGGAGATCGGCGGCTACTACCGCCCGGACCCCGTCCTGGTCGCGGCGGCGATGCGGCCCTCGGGCACGCTCAACGACGCCCTCAGTCGGTTCGTCGGCGCCGCTCGTGAGGGCGCTGCCGCCTGAGCGACGATCGCTGGTACCGCCCCGCCCGTCAGCGGGGCGGTACCAGCAGCTCCGTCAACGTTCCAAGCAGGCGATCCGGACTCGGCAGGCGGTCGTCCCCGTCGTCGGGCGTGAGCATGTGCCGGCGGGCGGCGCGGCTGAAGGCAGCGTCGATGACGAGCAGGGCGACCGCATCGGCGTCGGCGGTGGTGGGGATCGTGCCGGCGTTCTGGTGGGCGCGGAGGGCGTCCCCGAGCAGGCGCACCCCGCGGTGGGGCCCGAGGTCGTGGACGGCGATGTGCTCGGCGAGCGCGGCACCGACCTCGGCGTCGGACTGGGCGGCGTGCATGATCGGCAGCGCCTCATCAAAGAACGCCTCGAGCGCCGTGAACGCCCGCTCGAGCAGGGCGGCCGGCTCGAGTCCGGCCGTCTCGTCGGCGAGGAACTCCAGCGGTTGCATGCCGTGGGCGAAGGCGGCGAGCAACAGGCCCGCACGGTCCTTGAAGTGGTAGTAGACGCTCGCGTCCGAGACGCCGGCGCGGGCGGCGACGGCCCGGCTCGTCAGCTTCGCGATCCCGTCGGAGCGGAGCACCGCGAGGGCCGCTTCAAGAATCGCCTCCCGTCCGCCCGACGGCGGCCGCCCCCGGCGTTTGGACACGCTGACGGTCATCGCTGGCATCGATGATATCCTGAGCGCCTGCTCAAGAACGACGGGAGGTGGTGATGGATCGGAAATGGTGGACGCTGATCGCAGTTTGCATCGGCGTCTTCATGCTGTTGCTCGACATCACGATCGTCAACGTCGCCCTGCCGGCGATCGAGACCGCGTTCAAGGCGAGCCTGTCTGACCTCCAGTGGGTGATCGACGCCTACGCCCTCACCCTCGCCGCGCTCCTGCTCACCGCCGGATCCCTCGCCGACCTGTTCGGCCGCCGGATCGTGTTCGCGACGGGAATCGTCATCTTCACCCTCGGGTCGATCCTCTGCGGGCTTGCCCAGAGCGCGACGATGCTGTCCCTCTCCCGCGGCTTCCAGGGGATCGGCGGGGCGATCATGTTCGCCACCGCGCTTGCCCTGCTCGCCCAAGCCTTCGAGCCCAAGGAGCGCCACATCGCCTTCGCGGCGTTCGGCGCGGTGACCGGTGTCGCCGTCGCAGTCGGTCCTGTGCTCGGCGGCATCCTCACCAGTGGCCTGTCGTGGCGCTGGATCTTCTTCGTCAACGCGCCGATTGGGGTCTTCGCCCTCGCCGTCACCCTGATGCGCGTCGCGGAGTCGAAGCTGCCCGGCGCGCCCCGTCCCGACCTGCCCGGTTTCATCACCTTCAGCCTCTCCCTCGCCGGCCTCGTCTATGGGCTGATCGAGAGCGAGCCCGACGGGTGGGGCTCAACGACGGTGGTCGTCTCGCTCGCCGCCGCCGCCGTCCTGATGGCCACCTTTCTGGTTATCGAGCGCAGAAGCGCCCGGCCGATGCTCGACCTCGGGCTGTTGCGCGTGCCGACCTTCAACGGCGGGCTCGCCGCGGCCTGGGGTATCTCGGCGTCGATCTTCAGCCTGCTCACCTACCTGACCATCTACATCCAGAACATCCTCGGCTACTCGGCGGTCCAGGCCGGGATCCGCTTCCTCCCCTTCACCGGGGTCATCTTCATCACCGCCGCTGTCGCCGGGCGGCTCACCGCGATCGTTCAGACCCGCTTCCTCATCGCCGGCGGGTTCGGTCTGCTGACCGTCGGGATGCTGCTGATGCGCGGCCTCACCGCTGCAGAGGGGTGGACCCACTTCCTGCCCGGGTTCATCGTCGCCGGCGTCGGAAGCGGCCTCATCAACGTTCCGCTCGCCTCGACGGCTGTCGGGGTGGTGCGGCCGGAGCGGGCCGGCATGGCGTCCGGGATCAATTCGACCTTCCGGCAGGTCGGCATCGCGACGGGGGTCGCGGCGCTCGGCTCGATCCTCGCATCCCTCGTCAAGAGCCACGTCGTCAGCGGCGTGGCGGGCACCGCGCTCGCGCGGCACGGCGCCGCGCTCGGGACGGCAGTCAGCTCGGGTTCGCTCGCCTCGGCCGCCCGGGCGGTTCCGGGCCCGGAGCAGCATCTGCTCTTCTCGGTCGCCAAGGTCGGCTACGTCGACGCGCTCAACGCGATCCTGTTGATCGGGGCGATCATCGCCGCCGCGGCGGCGATCGTCACGCTTGCGCTCATCCGCCAGAAGGACTTCCACCCCGCCGGCGCACCGTCCCCGGAGGCCGCCTCCGCCCCGCCCGAGCCGGTCACCGCCTGATGGTGAACTCGAGTGCCTGCTAAATTAGTTGCCTGATAGCAAGTAATGCTCGTGGCGCGGGCGGTTTGGCTCGCGCCGCACGGACAGGGCGGAGGTGACCCCCATGCCCCAGGCAGTCGAAATCGAGTCCGCACTTCGCATCCGCATCGCTGTGATGCGGCTGTCCCGGCTGCTGCGTCCAACCGAGGCCGGCCTCGCGGCCGATCTCAGTCCGACCCGGGTGGCCGTGCTGCTGAACGTCGTTCGCAACGCGCCGGTCCGCCTCGCCCAAGTCGCCGAGGACGAGGGCCTCAATCCGACTCTGCTCTCCCGTACGGTCGCCTGGCTCGCCGAGACCGGCCTGTTGTCTCGGACCGCAGATCCCGAGGACCGCCGCTCGGCCTGGCTGGAACCGACCGAGGCCGGGCTGGCCCTCGCCCGTCGGATCCGCGAGGAGCGGACGGAGGCCATGGAGAACGCACTCGCGGATCTCAGCCCGGCGGCTCGGGCGACGATCGAGGCCGCCCTGCCGGCGCTGGAAGCCCTTGCCGAGCGGCTCGGGCGATGACCCGCCTCGCCCGTCTCTCCCATCAGACCTTCGCGTCGCTCGCGGTTCCCAACTACCGGCGCTACATCACCGGCCAGTCCGTGTCGCTGATCGGGACCTGGATGCAGATGACCGCCCAGTCCTGGCTCGTGCTGTCCCTCACCCACTCGGCGACCGACCTCGGCCTGATCGTCGCCGCCCAGACGCTACCGGTCCTCCTGCTCGCCCCCTACGGCGGGGTGATCGCCGACCGCGTCGACAAACGGCGGCTGATGATCGCGCTGCAGTCGGCGATGGGTGTCCAGGCGCTCATCCTTGGCGTCCTCACGGTCGCCCACGTCGTCCACCTGTGGGAGATCGGCGCGCTCGCGGTCGTTCTCGGACTCAACAACGCCTTCGAGAACCCCGCCCGCCAGTCGTTCATGCTCGAACTCGTCGGCCCCGACCACCTCCGCAACGCCGTCTCGCTCAACTCGACGCTCGTCAACGTCGCGCGGGTGATCGGCCCGGGTATCGGCGGAATCCTGATCGCGCTGGTGGGCAGCGGCGTCTGCTTCCTGCTCAACGCCGTCAGCTTCGTCGCCGTCGTCGGCTCGCTGACCGTGCTCGAGGCTGACCTGCTCAACCCGGTGCCCCCGATGGTGCGCGCCAAAGGGCAGTTGCGCGACGGCCTGCGCTACGTTCGTCACAGCCCCGGCCTGTTCGTGCCGCTCGCGATGATGGGCCTCGCCGGCGCGCTCGTCTACGAGTTTCAGGTCACGCTCCCTTACATGGCGAGCCGCGGTCTGCACGCCGGCTCCTCCGGCTACGGCTTCATGACCGCGGCGATGGGCGTCGGGGCGGTGTTCGGCGGACTCGTCGTCGCCTCCCGGGGCCGGACCGGAGTGAGCGTCCTCGTCTCCGCTGCGCTCGCCTTCGGGGTGGCGCTCGGCCTCGCGACGCTCGCCCCCGACCTCGGGGTCGAGCTTGTCGCGCTCGCCTTCGTCGGCGCCGCTTCGGTCGCCTTCATGTCGATGGGGAACGCCACCCTGCAGCTGCGCTCCGAGCCGGGAATGCGCGGCCGCGTGATGGCCCTCTGGTTCGTCGCCTTCCAGGGCTCGACCCCGATCGGTGGTCCGATCGTCGGCGCGGTGATGGCCGGTGACGGGGCGCGAGCCGGACTCGGCCTCGGGGCGGTCACATGCTTCGTCGTCGCTGCGGGGGGTGCCCTCGCTGCGCGGGCGCTGCGGGCACGGCACGCTCAGGCTCCCCCATCACCGAGCGCATCAGCTCGTGATAACGGGCTCGATCGAGATGGACCACGTGGCTTCCCGGGAACCAGTGCAGCTCCGGTTGGCCCCAGTGTTCCCATAGTGCTCGCGTCTGCGCCGGCGGTGACACCCGGTCCCCCGCTCCCCCGATGACCAGCAGCCGGTCGGCGGGCAGCGCCACCGGATAGTTGAGCGGGCTGTGCAGAGCGGCCGAGCGACTGATCAGCTCGGACGGGATCCCCTTGACCGCGGCGAGGAGCTGGGTGCCTGCGTTGGCCGGGAACCAGTCCTTGATCAGGGTTGGTAGATCGGACACGGCGGCATTCGGGATGGCGAAGTCGATCCGGTCGTCGATCTCGGCGAGCAGGGCGGTCGTGTAGCCGCCAAGGCTGAGCCCGGTCGCCCCGATCCGCGGGGCACCCTTGCGCTGGAGGTAGTCGATCAGGACACGGAGGTCACAGATCGCCTGGACCATCGCCTCGGCGAGGTGGGCGAAGCCGCCCATGAACAGCTCGGCGCCGTTGAACGGGGAACGTCCGCTCTGGCGTCCGCCGTGGAAGGGGAGGGTGAACAGGACGATGTCCCAGCCCTGGGCGAAGAACGCCCGCAGACTGAAGAACGAGCTGTTGAAGGCGGCGCTCGAGGCGCCGAAGCCATGGATGGTGATGAGGGTCGCCCGTGGACCGTCGTGGTGGCGCCAGTACTGGGCGCGGGCGACGGCGTTGTTGGTGTGAGCACGGAAGCGGCCGGCGAGGTCGGGGTGCAGCGGCTCGAACGGGCTCTGGAAACGGAGCAGATCGATCGTCCCGTCGAGGTCGTCTAGGCCCTCGCCGGTGCGGATGTGGACCGGGATCGGGTTCGGCGGCGCCGCGAACACCTTCGCCGGATCATGACTGGAGGCAAGGGTGGCGTAATACTCCAGGCGCCGCCGCTCGGCCTTGGGGTCGAGCAGCATGCTCGAGGGGAGCATCGCCGCTGTCGCCGCGGTCGCCAGTGCGGTGCGGATCACGTAGTCTCCGGCGACGACGGAGGTGTACAGCGTCTTGGTTCGGAGATTCTCCACCGCCCGGACGACGTTAGCCCGTCCGCCTGGCCAACGCGCCGGTTGCCGGTCTGTCCGTGGTGGCCGCCACGGGGCGACGGGCCTCAGCTCCCCGGGTCGGCCCGGCAACCCCCACGTCGAGGACTCCGCAGGGTGGGCTGGCCCCGCCGGAGGCACGCGTCGGTGGTCAGCAGCGGGCAGCCCTGGCGCTCGGCGAGGGCCACGTAGAGTCTGTCGAGGACCCGGACGGAGTCGCGCAAGGCGAGGGCACGGTTGAGCAGCTGCTCGTCGACCGGGGCGATCTCCTGGCGGAGGGCGGCGGCCTCAGCGAGGGCGCCGGCGCCGCGCTCGGCGCTGAGCTCGCACGCCCGGATGAGCTGGGCGAGGGCGGAGAGCACCTCGGCGAGCTGGTGGACCGGCGCACACAACGGCTGACCGAGATGGTCAAGCACGTCTCCCGGCCGGGCCGATCGGCGACGACGTCAACGAGGGCCGACGGCGCGGCCGGCTCAGCCGGCGGTCAGCTCCGCGGCGAGCGCGTCCACGAAGGCTCGCTGGGCACGTTGGGAGACCGGCAGTCCGTGTCGGCGCAGATCGTCGTAGAGAGCGTCGGCCACGTAGATGCTGTTCTTGGGCTCACCCCGAAAGTACCCCCACGGCCGGGCCTCCGCCGCTCCGCCATCACTCCTCACCGTCCGGGCGGGCGCGTAGCGCACCGACGATCGCGACGGCGAAGAACGCGACGATCAGCAGCGCGACGACGTCGAGCGGGGTGACGCCGTTGACGCTGATGTCGTCGACGGTGAGGGCGATCAGGCCGCAGATGAAGGCGATCGTGACGATCAGCAGGACGAGGCGCATCGGGAGCCGGTGGGCGGAAGGGGAGCCAGTGAGGTCAGCGGTGGCCGGCCGGGGTGGCCGGCGTCGGCGCCGCTCTCGGAGCGGGCGGGTGCGGGGACACCCTAGCGGGCGAGCGCGGGGCTCGTGACCGCGCTGATCTGCCAGGGGTTGTCGGGTGCGTCGGAAAGCGAGAAGGTCCAGCGCTCGGTGAAGGTGACCGCGTGGATGTCCGATCCGGCGACGATCGATGCGGTCGCGCGGTCCTGCAGGTAGCGCCGACCGGTGATCTTCACGTCGACGGCCATGATCGGCGGTGTGGCCTTGGCGTCGAGGGAGACGACCGTGATGCGCTCGATCCGCGGTCCGCGGACGACGAGCCGGCTCCGCGGTCCGGCCGGGTGAAGCATCTCATCGCTGGCCGCGGGGCTCGCAAGGCTGAGCAGCGGCCGGGTCTCCCCGTCGATCGCCTGCGCCCACGCGGCGACCGCGCGGCGGGCGGCGACCTCGAGCACGTCGGGGGCAAAGCGCCCGTCGGCGAGGCTGAGGTCGAGCGCGCGGGCGCGGGCGTCGGTCTCGATCGCGACGGTCGTGTCCGTCAGCTCACCGAGGCTGAGGTCGGACCCGAGCGGTGCCGCCTCCGCCTGGGCCTGCTCGACGAGCGCCTGATCCCGCAGCGCGTCCGCGTCGGCCCAGCCGGTCTGTACGAGCTTGGCCTCGAGCTGATAGGCGCCCTCGGCTCCCTGCTCGATCGAGGCGAGCATCCACTCGCGCGCCGGCCCCGAGTTGCTGTGCAGGCTGAGATCGAACTCGGCGTCGAGGCTTGCCTGCGGGTCAGCCGGTCCGCTGCCGGCCGGGTTGACCGGCGTGCGCACCAGCGTCCAGTATTCACGCATCCGGACGGTCTTCGTCGCCGCACCGCGCTCGTTGTGCTCGCGCCCGCGGGCGTCGACGATCCAGTCACGCAGCCGGGCGTCGATCCGGACGACGACGCGGTCGGGGCCCTCGCCCGGGCCGGTCGCGCGCGCCCCGACGCCGATGCCGACGAACTGGACCTTCGGCGGTCCGGTCAGCTCGACGTGGTTGCACAGACCTCGGCGCGACAGCTCGTCAAGCCGCCGCTCCCACTCACCGAGCAGGCGCGGGGCGATCAGCGTGCGCAGGGTGGCGACATCACCGCGATCCCACGCGGACTGCACGTCGACGAACAGCTCCTGCGCGGCGGCCCGGACCCGTTCGGGGTCAAACGCGCCGTCCGCATCGGCGGCCTCGGCGGCCGCGAGGGCGACCCGGCGCTCGCGCCGGCGCGCCTCCCGGCGCTGGGCGGGCCCGCGCCGGCGCTGGGCGGTGAACCAGTCGCCGATCCAGCGGCCGCCGTAGAAGTAGATCCAGGCGGCGAGGACGAGGCCGACCGCGATCAGCGCCCCGACCCCGTGCCCGAACAGGACGAGATCGATCAGCAGCCGCAGCGCAATGTAGATGATGAAGCCCTTGCCGGCCCCGCCGCCTGAGCCGCCGCCCTCGCCGCCGAGGCTGAATCCGCCGACCCCGCTGCCCCCGCGGGCCAGCGCAACCGCGGGGAGGAGCGCCATCACCAGGACGCCCGCGACGAGGAGGAGCAGGACCAGGCGGCGCCGGGGCATCGGGCTAGGCTCCGTTTGCGACCGCGTGGGGGCCGTCGGTCGCGCCCCGCAGCGGGCCGACGCCCGGTTCGGCCTGGGCGACGTGCTCGTCGGCGTGGTAGCTGGAGCGCACGAGCGGCCCGGCCGCGACGTGGGTGAAGCCGAGTTCGTAGGCGGCCCGTTCGAGGGCGGCGAACTCCTCCGGATGCCAATAGCGCACGACCGGCAGGTGCTCGGCGGTCGGACGCAGGTACTGGCCGACGGTGAGGACCTGGACATGGTTCTCCCGCAGCGTGCCGACCGCGTCGACCATCTCCTCGAAGCTCTCGCCGAGTCCGACCATCAGCCCGGACTTGGTCACGACCTCGTCTCCGCCGAACTCCTTGGCGGTCGCCAGCACGCGGTTGGACCGTTCCCAGGTCGAGCCGCGCCGCGCGACCGCGTAGAGGCGCGGCACGACCTCGACGTTGTGGTTGAACACGTCGGGTCGGGCGGCGATCACCTTGGCGATCGGCATCTCCTGGCCGCGGAAGTCCGGGGTGAGCACCTCAATCTGGGTGCCGGGTGACTGGCGGCGGATCTGGCGGATCACCCCGACGAAGGCGTGGGCGCCGAGGTCGGGCAGGTCGTCCCGGTCGACGCTCGTGATCACCGCGTGGCGCAGCCCCATCCGGGCGACCGAGCGAGCGACCCGGGCCGGTTCGAGCGGGTCGTTCCACGTCGGCCTGCCGGTCTTGACGTTGCAGAAGCCGCAGCGCCGGGTGCAGGTGTCCCCGAGGATCATGAACGTCGCGGTCCCCCGCTGCCAGCACTCCCCGATGTTCGGGCAGGCGGCCTCCTGGCAGACGGTGTGGAGGTTCTCGGCGGCGATCAGGCCCTGCAGCTCGCGGTAGCGGGGGCCGCCGGGAGCGGGCACCTTGAACCACGGCGGCTTGCGGCCCCTGTAGGGCTGCACCTCCTCGGCCCCGATCACCGTGAGGACGTCGCGAATACCGCCGGGGTGCGATCGGGAACGGGTGGCGCTCATCAGACTTCCCTAAGCCTACCGTGTGGGGACGGTCGCCCCGGTCGCCTCCGCGCCGATCCCGGGAGAACTCTTCAGCGCGCGATCGAGGCGCTCGGGGGTGACCTGGCGCTGGCGGAGCCCGAGGGTCTCCGCGACCGCGTGGGCGATGCGCTGGCGCAGGCAGCGCAGCAGCGGCTCACCGCACCCCGCGTCCTCACCGAGCTGCTCGGCGACCGAGGTCATCGCCACCGTCGCCAGCCCACACGGCGTGAACCACGTCCACGGGGTCATGTCGTTGGCGACGTTGAGGGCAAAGCCGTGGGTCGTCACCCGTCCGGCGACGTGGACGCCGATCGAGGCGATCTTCGCCTCCCCGACCCAGACACCGGTGAAGTCCGGCCCGTCCTCGGGCCGGGCCCGGGCGGTGATCCCGGTCTCAGCGAGGGCCCGCACGAGCGCGCGCTCGAGCCGCCGCACATGGCCGACGACGTCATCGACGGCGACGATCGGGTAGCCGACGAGCTGGCCGGGGCCGTGATAGGTGAGCCGGCCGCCCCGGTTGACGTCGACGACGTCAATCCCGCGCGCGTGAAAGAACGCCTCACCGAGGGGCAGCTCATCCGCGCTGGAGCGCCGTCCGCGAGTGATCACCGGCGGATGCTCGAGCACGAGCATGGTGTCGGGAATCGCCCCGGCCCGGCGGGCGTCGCGCAGCTGCTCCTGCCGCGCGAGGGCGGTCCGGTAGTCGATCAGCCCGAGCTGGGCGACCCAGAGCTCGTCCATATGAGAAACCGTAGCGGCCGCTGACTCGGACGAGCTGATCGCCGTACTCTTCTCAGGCATGGACCGCACCGATCTGGTCCGTCTCCGCTGGCGTCTCACCGGAGCTTGGCTCTGGCCGACCTTCGTCCTGCTGTGTGCCGTCGACGCCGTCGTCGGACACCTTCTGCCCCCGTCCGGGGACAGCGAGTCGGCCGTCGGCGGCCTGCTCACCGCCGGCGGGCTGATGCTGCTGGCAATCGCCTTCCTCAGCTCGCCGCTCGGGCTGGTGATGCGGCGGGTCCGCCGCGACCTGCCCCGCTCGGTCGCCCGCAACTACGCGGGGACGGCCGCGGCGTTCGGGGTCAGCGTCGCCCTCGCCCTCGTCGGGCTCATTCACCACGACCAGGTGATCGCCGACCGGGCGGCGGTCCAGGATGCGACGGAGCGGGCGGAGGCGTGGATCGGTGCCCACGCGCCGCCGCGCTTCCTCACCGACCTGCACCGGATCGACACCGTCGGCATCCAGGTCCCCCGTCTGTACCGCAGCTGTGTGAGCGACCAGCTCGGGACGAGCTTCTACTGCGTCGTCGTCGACCGCTCCAAGCCGTTCGGGACCGGGGTCAGCTACAGCGGGCACGAGTCCAACCAGCTGCTCGAACAGGGCGCCTACTGAGCCTGCGGGCCATTCCGCGCGTGGCCGTCGTCCGGGCAGGGCCCATGTTTGGGGGCGCGGCCGGGTGGCCTGGCGACATCGAGGGGGGACAAATGCGTCCCTACGACACATTTGTCCCCCCTCGTCCGGGGCCGGCCCCGTCGGGGCGTCGTCCGCCCAACGCGCCGAGCGCGTGAAGCAGCCCTGAGGCGCCACGCCGCCGCCGCGCCCGCCTCAGAACCCGAGCAGGCCCGGGAAGCGCATCACCGTGAAGATCTCCCCGCCGAGACTGACCCGGTGCTCGGCGACGAGCGACCACAGCCCCGCGGCCCCGCTGATCAGCAGGATCATGTCGGCGAGGGAGAGGGCGACCCAGGCGTCGGCCGCCGGGGCCGGTCGGGCCTCGACGCGGACGGCGCCGTCAGCGACCGTCAGGGTGAAGCGCGCCTCCGGTCCGCCGGCCGAGGCGGTCACCCGCAGCTCATAGACACAGCACAGACCCGTGGTGGCGGCCGGGACGATCCGGCTCTCGAGAGCCCGCGGGACCGAGCGCAGCGCGACCCGGCGGCTGAGCGCGTGCCCGTCGACACGGGCGATCCGGGTGCCGCCGGCCGACAGGACCGCACGGGCCCGGGGGCGGCGTTGCAGGCTCGTCAGCGCGTTCATGCCATCAGGTACTGCATCGCCTCGGTCGGATCCGAGAACAGCATCAGCGCGTCATCGGTGGCGACCATCCGCCCGTAGTGGGTCGACATCTCATGCTGGATCGAATAGGAGTCGATCTCATAGCCGAGCTGCTCGGAGACCTCGTCGAAGGGGATCACGAGCCGCCCCTCACTGCGCACGTCCCAGAAGGCCGCGTGCTCGAGAACGCGAACCCCGTCCCGGCGGCCCATCACCGCGGCGACGGCGTCCCCCTCGGCGGACTTGGCCATCACGATCCCGACGAAGTCGTAGGTGCCGTCGGCGCTTGGGGCCGGCCCGGGGCCCCCGCCCACCCCGGCGGCCGGGATCGCGTCGGGAACCGGGGCGGAGCCCGCCGGCGTCGCCTCCGCGTGGGCGTCGCCGACCCGTGAGCGGAGCGCCTCGCCGGTGCGGACACGGCGGGTCGGTGCCGATGCCGGTCCCGGTAGACCGGCATCGGCCGCAGGCGTGGGGATCAGGTCGACCCCGAGCAGCGGTGTGTGGACAGCGAGTCCGGCTTCGGTGAGCACCTCGGCGCCGTAGCGGCCGACCGCGTCGAGGTCGACGCTGAGCGGGACCGCCTCGGCGAGGGGCAGGAGCGCGAGCGCCGCCGCGACGGCGTCGGGGAGCCAGCGCTCGATCCAGCCGCCGATCACCGCCGCGTTCGTCTCCCCGTGGAGCGGGTCGGCGAGCAGGAAGCGAGACAGGTTCGTGCTCCAGGCCCGCGTCCACTCCCACTCCTGGGTGGCGACTCCGGCGAGCACCGGGGTGACGACGTCCCCGTGGGCGGCCGCGGCGCGGAAGCCGAGCTCGCGGCGCAGCAACGTCCCCAGCAGCGGCTCGAAGCAGAGGTTGGCCGCGACGATCACCTCACACCAGTCGGGGGTCGCGGCGAGCGCCTCGAGGTAGCGGCGCGTCGGCTGCCAGGCGGGCTCGGTGAGGAAGCTCTCCCGGGCCGCCTCGATCGGGAACGGACCGTGGATGGGCTCGAGGTCCATCGCATAGAGGACGAGGGCCTGGGCGGAGCGCTGTTTCATCGCCGCCTGCAGGGCGATGCACTGGGAGACGCTGTCTGACAGCCCGTCGCGGGCGACCGTCGCGGTCGCAAACCAGAGGCCGTGCTCGACGAAGGCGGGCAGCTGCAGGAAGCGGCGCAGGAAGGCGACCCAGGCGGGGGAGAAGTCGGCGATGATCCCCTCCTCAATCGCGGACGCGACCGCTCCCTCGATCTGCTGCTCGCCGGCGTTGCCGCTGACGTAGTAGGGCCGCTCCCACTGCTCGCCCGGGTCGCGGAAGGCGAACCAGTCCGCGGAGGCGACCCGGGTGCTCGCATCGTCCCAGGTGCCGCGGCCGTCGGCGAAGGAGACCGGCCAGCCGCGGGTGACGTGGCGGTGGATCGAGGGCTGGGTGTCGACGGTGACGTCCTCATACAGGGATGCCCGCGCCTTCGCCGGGGTGAACCACGCGAAGTGGCGCTCGGACTCGTCACCGACGGCCGGAAGCGCGCTGAAGCGCTTGACCGGCGGCCCGGCCGGTGCCGCGGAGGCGGCCCCGGCCCCGGCCCCGCCCCCACCGGCGTCGGCGGAGGTGGTGAACTTGTCCTGGAAGATGTGCTCGGGTGCGAAACCGTGGCCGGAGAGGAGCATCTCCTCAACCGCCTCGAGCATCGGCGGGGGCCCGCACATGTAGACGTCGGCAGCGGCGAAGTCGGGGTGGTCGGTGAGGAACTCCCCGACGGCCTCATGGACGAAGCGTTCGGTCACCGGCGTGTACTGGAAGTCCCCGAGCGCGGCACCCGCGGCGGCGATCGCCTCGGCGCCGAAGAGGTCCGCCTCGGCCCGGGCGCCGTAGAAGAAGTGGATCGGGCGGCCACTCGTCTCGGCCGCGAAGGCGCGCAGAAGGGAGAGGATCGGGGCCATCCCCGAGCCACCGCCGATCATCAGCACCGGTCCGGCGCCGGGGCGCGCCTTCATCGCCCCGTACGGGCCGGTGAAGCCGAGGCGCTGGCCGACGGTGATCTCTCCGGCCTCGAGCAGACCGGAGATCCGCCCGCCCGGATAGCACTTGATGAACAGCTCCAGCTCGGCCCGGCCGGGGCCGGTGTTCGCGGCGGTCCCGGAGCTGCGCCCGGAGTCGGCCCCGGTGGCCCCGGTGGCCCCGGTGGCCCCGGCGGTCCCGGGGATCGCGCCCGGCCGGGCGGGCAGGTTGGCGAGGGAGAAGGAGCGGCGGGCGCCGTCCTCCCCGGGCACGTGGAGGTCGACGTACTGGCCGGGGGTGAAGGTGAAGTCGGCCGGTGACTCGACGGCGAGCACGAGTCGCTGGATGTCGGCGGTGAGCGCCTCCACCGCGGTGACCGTCGCCACCCCGTCGCGGATCGGGTGCTCGAGGCGGTAGGAGTCCCTGTCGTAGTGGAGCAGCTCGATGACGGCGTCCGCTTCGGGCATCGCCCGGCACATCAGGCTGTAGCCGCCCTCGCGCTCGCTGTCGGAGAGGGCGAAGCTCGAGTAGGGCTTCAGCTCGGCGTCCCCCTCCAGGAGGAAGCACTTGCACGCCGAGCACTGGCCCTCCCGGCAGCCGTAGGCGAGGTTGTAGCCCTGGCGGAAGGCGGCGTCGAGCACCGTCTCGCCGGGCTGGACGTCGATCTCCTCCCCGATCGGTTCGAACCGGACGCGGGGCATCTACAGGCGCGCTCCGGTGAGCAGGTCCGAGTGGGCGTGGGCGAGCGGCACCGAGCCGTCCCCGGCCACCGCCAGGCCTGAGTGGTCGCCGCTGGGCAGACCGAGCTCGCGGGCGACGCGGATGTTCGGGCTCTGCACGTGCACGTTGAGGGCGCGGATGTCCGACAGCGTCCACATCCCGTCGCTGTGCAGGTGGGGCTGGCCGATCAGGGTCTCGCCGTCGGCGCGGAGGAACCCGAGTGAGGCGATCACCTCCGACAGCTCCCAACCGTCGTAGCGGTCAAAGAAGTTACGGTCACCCGTGTAGCGGCCCGGGTTGCTCTCGTCCATCCAGGCGCACTCCTTCGAGCAATAGAAGCGGGTGCGGCCCTCGATCACCCGGTGGGTCTGGTCGTCGGGGTCGACACAGAAGCCCTGGCAGGTCCAGCAGCTCGGCGGCATCAACGCCATGAACTCGGTGAGCAGCAGGCGGTTGTCCGGGTCGCCCGCGTAGCGGTAGGCCTCGTGGAAGGCGCCGTACCGGCTGTACCAGCCGGGGTAATGATTCTCGAACCACTCGAAGTCGCGCTCATCCAGCGGGTCGATCCGCCAGTGCGCGAGCGGCCAGGCGGCGTAGGCGAACATCGCGTGGCGGTGATGGATCCCTTTGACGATCCGCTCACGGGCACGTTCGAAGATCTCCGGGGAGATGTCCAGCCCGAGCTTGCCGAGCTTGAGGATGTAGGCGCGGTACCAGTCGTCGCGCACCCAGCGGTCCCACTTGTCGAGGAAGCACTCGGGGTCGGAGCGGTCCTTGGATCCGTACTCCATCAGGATCGCGGCGAACACGTCAATGAACGCGTGGTTGATCCAGAACGCCTGCTGGAGGTCGCGCTCGATCAGCGGCGCGTTGTGGTCGTCCTGGAGGACGGTGAGCAGCGTCGCATACCCGTTGGAGATGTGACGGGCCTCGTCGGACTGGACCGACAGGTATGTCGTCGGCAGGGTGAAGTCGCCGTTGCGGGCGGCGACGTCGGGGGTTGCGACGAAGACGATGTTGGTGAACGCCGTTTCGGCGACGACCTGCAGGGTGAAGGCCGCCTGGATCGGATCGCCGACCATGAAGTGGCTGAGCATGTTGAACCCGGGGCTGATCGCGGGCGAGTTGACGAGCGCGCTGGGCATCTTGTTCCAGCCGGCCGGGTCGGGAACATGCTTGGCGTACCAGCGGGCGAGCGACATCTGCATCCCGGTGTGGCGCAGCTCATCGACGAACTGGACGTGGTAGCCGTTGCGCAGCTCGTTGTTGGGGACCGCCGACATCAGCATCGACATGCAGCGCCCGGCTCCGACCTCGGCGAAGTTTGTCACCGGGACGAACGCCTTCATCCACTCGAGCCAGCGCAGGTGTGCCTTATGGGGCATGTCGGCGCGGACGGCGGCGTCGTGGCCGCCGTAGACGCGCTCGTCCTTCTCCAGCTCCATCGGCAGGTACTCCCGCATGATCTGCTTCATCGGGTCCTTGGCCTGGTTGGGGAACCGGTAGCGGGTCGGGTAGCGCACGGCCGGCTCGTGGTAGGTCGGCTCCCAGCCGAGCTGGGCGATCCGCTCGTGGGTCTTGGTGACGCTGCGTCTGCGGTTCGGGCTGCTGCTCGCGGCCATGGTCAGGCTCCCTCTGCCTCGGCGGTGGTTGTTCCTGCGCGTGGGGTTGCCCTCAAGGTAGGCCCGGATCGCCCCGGGGGATACGGCGCCGCTCAACGTCTTTCCCGCGCGTCTTTGTCACTATCTGATAATGCCTGCCTGGCCCTTTCCTCCGATCCCCCGGAATGTCATCGCGACCGTTCGTGCCGAGTTGCCAAAGCTCGTCCGACACGTCGTCGAGGCGGTCGAGCGCGAATCGCCCGCCTACCGCTCGGTCCTGTCAGGGCCCGAGGGGGTCGGGATCCGGATCGGGATCGAGGGGGCGATCAGCGCGTTCCTCGACGGGGCCGAGGCGGGCGTGCACCCGTCCGCGGATGCGGGCGAGCTGTGGCAGCGCCTCGGGGAGAGCGAATTCCAGGCCGGCCGGGAACTCGAGGGCCTGCGGGCGGCCTTTCGCACCGGCAGCCGGGCGCTGTGGCGGGAGGCGGCCGGCGTCCTTGCCGCCGCGGGGATGGCGACCGAGCTGATCCTCGCCGTCGCCGAGGGGATCTTCCTCTACACCGATGAGCTCGCCGCCGACGTCGTCGAGGGGTACCTCCGTGCCCGATCGGATGAGGCGGGGGAGCTCGAACGCCGCCGCCGGCGGGTGATCGCGCTGCTCACCGACCCCGGTGGCGTCGATCTCGACGCGCTCGCCCGGGCGGCGGCACTGGCCCGCTGGCCAGTGCCCCGCAGCATCGCCGCCCTCGTTCCCGCGGCGGGCTCGGCGGGGGCGGTGAGCCGCCGCATCGGCGCCGACACGCTCGTCGGGGCCGACGGCGACGGTGTCTTCCTGCTCGTGCCCGACCCGGACGGTCCCGGACGCCGGGCGCTGCTGGCGCGGGCGCTCGCGGGCGAGCTCGGAGCGCTCGGGCCGACCGTGGAGACGCTCGCGGCGCTGCGCTCGCTGTGCTGGTCCCGGCGGCTGCTCGACCTGATCGCCTCCGGGCGGGTACGCGGCCCCTGGGGGTATGGGCCGGGCGCGGACGGGCTCGGTCCGGACCCGGGCGCGGGACGGGCGCCGGCCGGCGGCCTCATCGCCGTCGAGGATCACCTCGGTGACCTCATCGTCCTCGGTGACGCCGATCTCGCCGATGCGCTTGTCCAGCGCCGCCTCGGCCCGCTCGCCGGTCTCCCCGCGGCCGAGCGTGAGCGGCTCGAGGAGACCCTCGCGGCCTGGCTCGCCCACCAGCGTCACACCCCGAGCGTCGCCGCCGCGCTCCACGTCCACCCCCAGACCGTGCGCTACCGGATCGCCAAGCTGCGCGGGTTGCTCGGCGGCGCCCTTGACGATCCGGGGGCGCGGTTGGAGCTGGAGATGGCGCTGCGGGCGCGAGCGGGTGGCCCGGGCGCCTAGACCCGCGAGGACGGAGGTGGGAGCGCGGGGCGTCCGACGGGCAGGCAGACCCGGCAGAACTCCGTCCCCAGCGGCGTGAGGTGGATGCTGTGACGGTCCACGCGTGCCCGTACCGTGTTGTGGAGAACGGCGAGGGTCGCCGGCTGTGCCTCGAGGACCTGGTAGTCGACGAGCGAGTCGAGCGGGTCCCTGGACAGCTCGATGAGGTTGACGCGCTGGAGGTTGGCGAGGTAGACGGGCACCCGGTCGTGCTGGCGCAGGCCCGCCTTGGGGCCGAGCATGTTGAGGGACCGGGCGATCAGCTGGGAGCCGCTGCCGATCAGGTTCGTCGCGCGCACGTCAACGAGCGGTTGGGGGCCTTCGAGGAACAGCAGCCGCAGAATCCGGGCCTCATCCGGGGAGAGCTCGGTGAGGATCCGCGCGAAGGCCGGGTGGGCGCCCTCGTCGAAGCCGACGTCGGCGGCCTCGCGCAGCAGCTGCTCGCCCTGGGCCCGCAGGGCCTCAGGGCTCGAGGTGCCGGCCTTGAGCAGGCCGGTGGAGAGCAGCGGGGCCATCTCGTGCACCTCCTCAGCAAGTTCCGTGACCCCGAGGAAGTCCCGGGCCACCTCACGCAGTTCACGGGTCACCTCCTCAATCACCTCCTGGGCGCCGTTCGGGTCCAGCGCGAGCCTGCGCAGGCCGCCGGACACCCGCAGCGAGGTGCCGGCCGTCCAGCCGGCGGCCTTGAGCCAGGCGCCGGCGGCCGTGCGAGCGAGCTGGGGGAGGCCGTCGTGCGCGCCGGTAGGGTACGGTGACGCCGAGCTGACGGTCGCATGTGCGGCCCCCGACCCGTCGCCCGCATCCTCGGCCCGGGCTGTCGGCTCGGCTTCACTCGCCGGCTCGACCGACGGTGCCGGCTGCGCCCCCTCTGTGGTCCCGGTCCTCTCTCTGCGTGTCTCTGTCGCTGCCGGCTGAGCTTCGGGCGGGGCAGACGACGCCGGTGCCGAGTGTGGGGGCGGTGGCGCGGGGGAACCGGCGCTCGGCTCGGGAACCCCAGGAAGGGCCGCCCCGGGGACAGGGTCCTCAAACGCGGCGATGATCTCATCTGCGCGAGTCACGGCGGTCATCCGAAGATCATCAGGTGTATCAGGCCGCCCGCGAATCCCAGCACCGCGCCGTGCAGCAGCAGCAGCCACTCATCCTCGCGGGTGGCGGTGTGCAACATCTCCGCGAAGTCACTCGGGCTCATCCGCCGCATCCGCTCGGTGATCAGGCTGCGCATGGCCGCCGCCTGAGACCGGCTGAAGGCCGGTTCGGCGAGCGGCTCGACGATCGTGGAGACCTCACTCTCGGCGATGATCGAGCGGCGGAGCTCGTCGTAGCCGCGACTGCCGAGGGCGGCACGGACGGCCGGCCGGGCGAGCCCGACCGCCCGGTCGAGGGCCGGGGCGAGCCCGGTCTCGATCAGCGCCCGGGTGCGATCGGACTGCGGGCCGTACAGCAACTCCCCGGCGAAGTTGGCGACCGTGACGATGTCGTCGGCGACGATCGCCGCGTACACCTCGGCGACCTCAGGCTGGCGGCGCACGAACAGCCCCTGGAGACGGATCGGGCCGACCCGAACGGGGTTGGCGGGCTCGTAGATCATCCACAACGCCACCCAGTTGGTCGTGTACCCGACGAGCACGCCGATGATCGGCAGCAACCACCAGGCGTGGACGAGGTGGGTGAGGGCTGCGACGGGGATCCCGAGCAGGAACCCGAAGCCAAACCCGAAGTTCTGGATGAAACGGAGCTCGCGCGCGCCGATGTCGAGGAAGACACGGTTGGCGAGTTCCGGATCGAAGCGCCGGATGACCATCAGCTTGATGTCGACGAGCTGGTCGATGTGGGCGCTGATCTCCCCGGTCAGGTCATCGACGATGCGCGGAAGCTGGTCCTGGATCCGCTGGTGCAGTGCCTCGCGCAGGCGCTCGGGCATGTCGCGCCACAGCCGCGGATGGTTACGGGCCATGACGCGATTGACGATCTCGCGTACCTCGGGCTGGAGCGCGGACAGGATCTGGGCAGAGATCTCCGCCTGATCGAGCTGGTCGAAGAACTCCCGCGGGGTGCCGAGCTTGGCGAGTCCGACATCCACGGCCAGGCTCCCCATCTTGGCCGCCCGGGAGGGGATGATCCCCTGCCAGCCGATCCCGCCGACCATCACCCCCGGGATCTGCTGGAGGCGGTGGGGGAGCCGCCAGGCGACGTCGCGCAGCCAGCCGGCCTGCAGACCGCGGAACCGGACCGGATAGAACAGCATGAGAACGCCCGTCCAGTTCGTCACGTACCCGATCACGCCGGTCACGATCGGGATCGAGATCATGGCCAGCGTCTTCGAGGGCATCGCGCCGCTCCAACGGTACCCACAACGTCGCGATCCGGTCCCAGGCGGGCCATCGGCTCGTGATCGTCTCGCCGTTCGACGCCTCGGGCGGGACGCCGCCGGTCGCGTCTCTCACCGCGCCCGGAAGGCGGCTCGGCGAGCCCGCCAGTCCGTCACACCAGAAAACGGTATAAAAGGCGTCCAGATGTGTCCAGCGCCGATAAGCCGAAAGTCCAACAATCGTCTAGCTGGGAAGCGGTAGATCATCGATCGGGTGTCGGCCGTCGAGACCTCTGGCATGCGCCCTTCCCGATTCCTCCCCCGGTTGGTGGCTGCCACTCTGACCCTCGGGGTCTGTGCGGCAGCTCCAGCCGTCGCTGCAGCAGCCGCAGCCCCGACGCTCTCGGGGGTCTATGCCGGCCCAGCCGACGCGTCGGCGGATCTCGCCTTCGGCGCATGGCGCAATTCGCCGGTCACGATCGTCGGAGACTTCACCGGCAACAACTCATGGTCGGGTCTGACGGATCCGTCCTGGCTCATCAATGGCCTCGCGCCGGTCGTCCAGCAGGGTGTCCAGCTCGAGCTGGACGTTCCGCTCCTGGTCCCCAACCAGCCGGGGACCCTCGAGGCTGGGGCTCAGGGAGCCTACGATCAGTACTTCCTCTCCCTCGCCCAGCAGCTCGTGGCTGCCGGTGACGGCTCGGCCATCCTCCGCCTTGGGGGGGAGTTCAACGGTTCGTGGGAGGCCTACGCCGTGCAGCCAACCGGCCCGGACTCAGCTCCCTACTTCATCGCCTACTGGCAGCACCTCGTCGACCTGTTCCGGAGCGTGCCGGGGGCGAACTTCAAGTTCGACTGGTGCTCGAACATCGGCCAGGGAACCTCTGCCCCCGATGCCGCCTATCCCGGCAACGCGTACGTCGACTACATCGGCGTTGACGTCTACGACGCGTCCTGGAGCGGGGACGGTGGCCCCGCTGGCCGCTGGCAGGCGATTGAGAACGAGCCCTACGGACTCAACTGGTGGAATACCTTCGCGGCGGCACACGGGAAGCCCATGTCAATCCCAGAGTGGGGCGTTGTCACCACCGGCTCGAACGCCGGCGGTGACGATCCCTACTTCATCCAGCAGATGTACAACTGGATCTCAGCCAACCATCCAGCTTTCGAGATCTACTTCGACTACGGGGCCAGCTCACTCAGTCTGTCTTCGGCGACCCAATCCGCAGCAGCCTATCTCCAGCTCTTCGGCGGGGCCGCGTCGACGACGACGGCTGGGACCACGGCCGGATCAACCTCCACCACGGCCGGATCAACCTCCACCACGGCCGGATCAACCTCCACCACGGCCGGATCAACCTCCACCACGGCCGGATCAACCTCCACCACGGTGAGCGGCACGGTCCACACCGTTGCGGTCAGGCGTGGCCCGCGGCACGCGAAGGGGACCAGGAGCGCCCAGGTTGACGTTCGCTCCCGGAGCGCCGCCCGTCGCCGCGAGATGCGTCGCGAGGAGCAGCGCCGCCGTGGGATCCGTCATCACAAGCAGCGTCGCCGTGGGATGCGTCACCACGTGCAGCGTCGCCGCACGATCCGCCGCCACGTGGAGCGCCGCCGCACCCCCCGCCGGCCCCGGCACACCATCCGGGCGCGCTGACGCGACCCCGCGTCACCCGGCGCGGCGGATCGCGCGCGGCACGTACGCGGCGACCCACGCGACCTGGAGCTGGCCGGCGTGGCCCTCCGTGTTTGACGCGGATGAGATCTCGGGGCCGGCGTAGAGCAGCCAGCGCAGCGGCGATGTCGGTGTGAAGGGGTGACTCGGTCCGATCTCACGGCCGTCGAGAAAGAATCGGACCGTCCGGTCTCTCCACTCGATCGTCGCCGTGTGCCAGCGGGTGAACGAGCTGTGAGTCGAGATCACCAGGTTGGGGTTCCCGAACGGAACCCCAACCTGACCGATGATCGCACGCACGGGACCCGTGAGGTCCCCGGCGGGAAACTGCAGCCCCCCATCCCGCCAGTCTCGACTGACCGGCCACAGTTCGAAGGCGATGTCGTATCCCGGCACGATGGCGGATCGGAACCGGACCAGGAACAGTCCGCTCTGAAAGGCGCCGAGTTGCCCGCCGACCCTCACCCGTGGTTCGGCCGCCGCCAGGTAAGGCTGTCCACCCGGGCCACCGTGGAGGGAGAAGCGAAGTGCGCCACCGCTGATACTGAGCACCCGCGCGGCCATGAAGTCAGTACCCAGCAAGCTTGCGCCGTTCGGTTCGGCGAACCATTTCGCTTGCGTGGGCCCGGGCAGGCCGACGCACCGCGAAGCGATCGGCGGTGCAATCCAGCGGCATCCGCTGAACGAGCCCAGAGGGCTGTCCTCTGCGGCCGGAAAGTCATCCGCGAAGACTCGCCGCCACCCCGGAGGCGTGCCAGACGGAAGGGGGACGCCGGACGGCCCTCCGGCAGGGCCTGACGCCGGCTGAGTACCGAGGTCGGCGACAGTGAGATCCGTCGGCCGCCTCAGCGTCGGAGTGAGCGCCGAGGTCCGCCCGAGTGCGAGACGCTGCCGGAGAGCCGGACCGCCCCGGCGATGGGTGGGGGACCCGCCGGTGGAGAGCACGATGACGGCGACCACGGCAGCCGCCCCGAACAGTGGGATCGCGGCGAGGGACCGCCGCAGGATCGGGCGGTTTGATGACTCACCGAATGTCTCGCTCCTCAACCCGATCCTCGATGCTGTTTGCTCGCGTTGACGCCACCGACCCGGACGTTCTCAACGGTCGCGCGCTCGCGACTCAAGAACGGTTTGAGGGCGGACCAAGTCCCATCCTGGGTTTGAGCCCAAGGTTCAACAGTATCGAACTCGCGGTCGCGTACGAGGCGCTCCGCCGCGGCAGGCGACCTACGGTGCCGGGTAGATCTGGGGTCCCCGCAGCGCGCCGAAGACGTTGGGCAGGTAGATGCCGCTCCGGATCCCGTCGGCAAACGCCGCCTCGCCCTGCGGATCGGATTCGAGTGGCCAGTCCATCCCGTCCGGGCTGCTCCAGTCGAAGTACACCACGGCGCGTATTCCGGGGTAGGACCGTGGAATCTCCGTGAGGGCGTTTCGGATCCACGCTGGCTTGGATCCGCCCCACGCGCTCGTCGCGAACTCGGCGATCATGATCGGCTTGTCCGGCGCGACCTGCTTGAGGGTCCGGTACGTGGAGGTGAACAACTGCTTGAAGCTCTGCCATTCGTGCACGGTGTTCGCGCTGCTCGGGTTCGTACCCCAGTTGTAGCCGTCCATGCAGGTCCAGCCGACGTACCGGTTCCCGGGGTACTCGCGCCGAACGCCCCTCGTCCAGTTGATGTAGGGACACCACACCCACGTTGCGTTCGTTGCGCCGACGGATTGAAAGATGTCGTATACGTGGCGCCACGCGGCGACGAACTCGGACGGGGTGTTGTGATTGACCCCGTTCCCCCACGGCAGCCAATTGCCGTTCATCTCCGGGTCGAACCGGAGGAAGAACGGATGACCCCACCGTTTGGCCCCGATCGCGAAGCGTGTGATCGCCCCGTCCCAGCGACCGTCGACGATCGTCCGTAGTGAGAAGCGCGGATCGTGAGCGGGGGAGTTACCGGCATCGCCCATCCAGGTGATCAGGGGAATCGCACCGGCGTTGCGGATCGCCTGTGCGCCACCGGCCGGGAAGGGGAGCCCATGGCAGGAGCGTCCGCATGTCGCAAGCGGGTAGTAGAAATGCAAGATCGAGGGTGCCTTCCGCTCGTTCCGTTGGAAGTCTCTCGCCGCGACCATGCTGTAGGGAACCGGCTTGCCGGTGAACTGCTGCCCGATCGTCGCCCCCCAGTAGATTCCGTCGTTGTAGGCGGGCTGGTGATGTGCATCGCCCGCCTCCGCCATGCCGCCGGAGAAGATGATCAGCAGCCCTGCCAGCGAGCCGATGATCATGCGCCCCGCGCCTTGACGGAAAACGCGGAGTCGGCGGAGAGCGAAGATCATGAAGTGAGGGAGTGGCGTCCGTGTGCTTCTGGACACGCGGGCAGGCCGAGGCGCCCCGCGCCCGGGGTAGGTTAGCGATGGGACTCCCGCGGCCCGGTCCTGCCCGCCGTGGCAAACCACGGCGAGTCCGTTTGCTAGCGTCCCCTGAGATTAGGTGTCCCTTTTGCCCGCCAGGTGACGTCGCCATGGGCGCTTTGGCTCACGACTGGCAGTGAAGTGGCACGGGCCTCTTCCCATGACGATCGGGACAGTTCGCGCCGTCCGATGATGTGCCTGCCATCACTCCCATGACCGTCGCGGACCAAGTCAGCTCGGTCCCCCGGACGGCACGACGCCTCCAGGTTCGCGTGGTCGGGCGGCAGCGCTGGTCTGACGCCGATGTGCAGCAGCGGACGGGCGCGGGGGCGCGGGCTCGACCGTGGGCCATCGCGGTCATTCCGATCGCCCTTGGCGGCCTTCTCATCGCCTTCGGCTACGCGGCCGGTCGCGCCCACGCTCCTAATGCCGAGGCTCAGGCCCTCTACTGGGCCGGTCAAGGGCTGATCTGGCTCCCTTCGATCGCGACGCTCCTCTCGACCAGGACCGACAACGCCACCCGGATCGCGGTCATCACCGCCGTCGCGGGCGCACAGGCACTCCTGACCTGGGCATACAGCCCGGACCAATTTCGCTTCACGGACGAGTTCCAGCACATTCGCACCCTCAGCGACATCCTCCGCACCCACCACCTCTTCACCCCAAACTCCTTTCTGCCCGTCAGTCCGGCGTTCCCCGGGCTTGAGATCGTGACTGCCGCGCTCATGCAGACGACCGGCCTGCCGCTGTTCACCGCGGGGGTGATCGTCGACTCGGTGACTCACGTACTGTTGCCGCTGTTCGTCTTCTTGGGGTTTCGCGAGCTGACCGCAAACGCCCGGACCTCCTCGGTGGCGGCGCTGCTCTATCTCACGGCCCCCCATCTGGGGTACCTGGAGGTGCTGTTCATCTACAGCACGCCCGCCCTGCTCTACTACGCGATCGCCTTGCGGACGACGGTGCGGGTCGCGCGGTCACGGAGTCCGATGTGGACGCTCATCCTGCCCTTCGTTCCGATGACCCTCAGTCACCATCTGACGACGCTCGCGGGCCTCGTGATGCTCATCGCCATGGTCGTGGTCCTCGCCCTCGCGGGCCGCGGACGCCAGGCGCGGCGGCTCGGCCTCATGACAGCCGGGATCGCCGCGGGCGTGATCGCCTGGATCCTCATTCTCGCACCGGAAACGTTCGCCTACCTGGCCGCTCCGGCCACGGCGGCAGTCCAGTCGTTGCTCCACCCAGGTGCTGGCGCGGCAACGACGGCGGTCACGACAGTCGGCGCGGCACCGCGATGGGAGACGCTGACCGCCGTCGTTGCCGCGCTGCTGCTGCTCGGCGCCTCGACCCTGGGTGCCGTCATCACGTGGTGGAGTCACGCTGGCCGGGTTTCCTCCCTGGTGGCGCTGCTCGGCTTGGTCTACCCAGCCGTGCTGGTGGGCCGCACCGTCATTCCGGGCGGACCGACGCTCGCCGCGCGCGTCCTCACCTATGCGATGTTGTTCATCGCCTACCCGGCTGCCGTTGCGCTCACCACGCTGTGGGATCAACGGCGACGTCCGTTCCGGCGCCGCCTCGCCTGGGCCATCACCGGGGTCCTCGCCGTTGGCGGGATCGTCACGGGTCTCCCGCCCTGGTATGAACGTATCCCGGGCGTCTACCACGTCGCCGGGTTCGAGAGCGGGATTGACGAACGGGCCATCAATGTCGGTCACTGGGCGGCCTCGTGGCGGCCGGGTGCACGCGTCGTCTGCGGGGTCAGCGTGTGCGACACCATCGGCGGCTACTCGCGGGCGACCATCTCCACCGCCGGATCGCAGATCTTCTACGCGGGCACAGAACGATCCCTCAACTCGGCGATCGCCGACCAGGTCCTCAACTACGTGGAAACGGACGTGCGCTGGACCCGTCAGGTTCCCCTCAGCGGGAGCTACTGGACATCGGACACCGCCAACCACACGCACCCGCTGCCCGCCGCCGTCCTCACGCGGGTCAACCGGGACCCCTACGCCGATCTCGTCTACGACGACGGGCTCATCCGCGTGTACAACACCACTCTCGTGTGGAGCAATTGACCCGGTCGCTGGTCAACCGCCGGACCCGGGCCGAACTCTTCCGGCTGATCGCGGCCGTCCTGGTCGGGCTTGGGGTGGTGGTGGCGCTGCTCGCGCGCGCGCCTGGAGTCGTCGTGCTTCCCGGAGGACTTCTGCTCATCCTCTGGCTGCCCGGTTGGATCTGGACGCAGGCGGTCGTTCCGGCGGCGGACGCCCCACTCGCCCGGGTCGGCTACGCGGTGAGCACGAGCGTCGGTCTGACGATGGTGTTGGGAGTGCTCCTCGACGCGTTGCCCGCCGGCCTCACCCGGGCCGACTGGGCGGGGGGAGAGGCGGTCCTCCTCTTCGCCGGGTTTGTCGCGGCAGGACTGAGACGGCCGGCCGCCGACAGGGCGTCGCCATCCGTTCGGCCCGCCATCCGCTCGGTTGTCGCGAACGCCGCTGCGCTGACGGTCGTGGCGGCGCTCATCGCCGGGGCGGTGCTCATCAGCATCTCAAGCCAGCGGCGCCTGAACGCGTCCCAGCACTTCACCGCCCTGACGATCGCTCCCGACAACCGCCACCCGCTGGTGACGATCGACAACCACGAGGGGACTGGGGTTGCCTACCGCCTGACAGCGACGATCGGCCACACGGTCGTGTTCTCCGTTCCGGTTGACGTGCGGTCCGGGCAGACAGTCCCAGTCAGGCTGTCGGTTCCATCGCCCCGACGTGGCGAGGGCCTGCTCGTGGTCGACCTCGACCGCGCCGGTCACCGCGCCCCCTACCGGCGGGTCTGGCTGCACGCGCGGTTGGGGGAGTGGAGGTGATCGCCCGGGTGCGGGAGTTGTGGGAACGACTCCTGCGTCCGGACATGATCCGCAATGCCGCGGCCCTGTACGGAACGACCGTCGTCACGTCGGTGCTGGGGTTCGCCTTCTGGGTGCTCGCGGACCGCTTCTTTGCCATCGATGACGTCGGGCGGGCGTCGGCGGCGATCTCGGCGATGCAACTGCTCAGCGAGTTCGGTCTGCTCGGAATGACGACCCTCATCATCGCGGAGCTTGCCCGGGAGGCTCCGCCGGTCGGACTCGTGAGCGCGTCCGCTCTCGTCGCCGGCGTGGCCTCGGGCCTCCTCGCGCTCGGATACGTGCTGCTCCAGCATGTCGTGTCGACCCATCTCGGTCCGCTGGGGCACGGTCTCGTCGGTCCGGCGATCTTCATCGTCGGGGTCGGGATCAACGCCACCGCCTACGTTCTCGACTTCGCGACCGTCGCGATCGGCCGCGGCGGGATGCAACTGTGGCGCAACGGGGTGTTTGCGGGTGTGAAGCTCCTGCTCCTGCTGCCGAGCACGTTGCTGACGGTCTTCCCGCAGTCTGAGTTGATCTACCTCTCCTGGCTGGCCGGCACGCTCGTCAGCCTCGTCTCGTTCTGGTTTCACCTTCGCCGGGTCGGCATCCTCCCCCGCCTCCGTCCAAATGTCTCGGCCCTCGTCGCGACGCGAATGGCGGCGCTGGCTCACCACTGGCTCAACCTTGCTGCGCAGGTCTCCCGTCTCGTTCTGCCGGTGCTGGTCGCGGCCACGATGTCAGCGAAGCTGACCGCGATCTTCTACACCATCACCGTCGTCGTCAGCTTCGTCGGGATCATCTCCACCCACCTCTCGACGGCGCTGTTCGCGCTCCCGCGAGGCGACTACGACCGTCTCGCGCGCGAACTGCGGCGAGCGTTGCGCCTCGGCCTCGTGATCGCCGGAGCGGGCGCGATCGTCTTCATCCTCTTCGGGCATCCGATCCTGTCGATCTTCGGACACACGTTTGCGGAGCAGGCGACCACGATCGCCCTGTTCGGCCTCAGCCCGATTCCGTACACGATCAAGTCGCTCTACATGGCGGTCGAGCGGGTGCACGGTCGCCTCACGTTATGCGCCGCGATCAGCACACTCGGAGGGGTCCTCGAGGTTGCCGGGGCCTATGTCGGCTCCCGCTCGTTCGGGCTCGCGGGAGTTGCGGGCGGGCTCGATGTCGTGACCCTCGTTGAGGCCGTGTTGCTCTGGCCGATCGTCTCCCGCGCGGCTCGAGTTCCCACGTTCGGCTGGCCAACCTGGCTCTGGCGCACTCAGGAGGGGTCCGCGGATGACGCTTCGCGGCCGCTGCCGGTCCTCGTGGATGCGTCCGAGGCACCCGATCCGCAGCGGCCGTCCGATGATCGGAATGGCCGCCGGCTCTTCGCCCGGCGAGGCCGCCGGGCGGTTGCCCGCTCGGCCGACGTTGGTGCCCGGCGTCCGAACGATCCCTGCTTCATGCGCGTCGCGCTCGCGTGGTCGGACCTGCGACGGGCGCCGGCGTGGAGGCGGATCGGTCCCGGCTGGCGTCTGCTTGTGTCCGGAGCCGGAATGGTCAGGCCGTTGCGGGAGGCGGAGACAATGTTGGTATGGCTCGGCAACGGTGCCGGAGGGGCGATCTTTCGTGAACTCGTCACCTGGCCCGCGGGGCCCTGGACCGCCCCGCGCCCGCTCATGTCCGTACTCGGGATCGGTGAGAGTCCAACCGATGACCCAAGGCAGACCGAGGCCGTCGACCGGATCGTCGACGCCTCTGTGCGCGCCGGTATCGTCCTTGCCCAGCTCGAAGATCCGGCGGTACGTCGCGCCATCTACGCCGCCTGCACGAGCGTCAGCGTCTCGGCGCTGGCGCAGGCGGACCCGCTTGCCTACCGGATGTTCGCCGCTCCGACGACCGTCGTGATCGCCGCCCTGGACGCCCATGAGGTCGCGATCGCCGTCATCGTCGCCGGGCTCGACCGTGAGCATGCCGTCATCGCCCGCCTCGTTGCGGCGCCGGAACGGCCCGACGGGGAGGCCGCCTTCTGGATACTCCACCGTGCGCTCACCGCCGTCCTGGCGAGGGCGGGGACCCGGTACCTCTGGGCAAACGAGCCGATCGGTCTGAACCCGTCCAGGCAGACCTTCCTTTCCCGGCTTGGCTATCGCTGCATGAGACTTCGCCTCGCCGGTGGCGAAGGGTGACGACGTGCCCGCCCCGGTTCGCGTCTCAGCGCCTGAAACTAAGATGGCTCGCCTGTGATGATGATCGGCCGATCCCCGTGGACGTGCGTCGCCGCGCCGCGGGCGCAGGGGGGTGTCGGATGAGTCCGGGCCGGGCAGATACCGACCGTGCAGCCCCGGGCATGCCGGATCACTTCACGGTCGCCGAGATCGTCGAGGTCGACCTCTCCGGGCCGCTGCCGCGGCTCGCTCGCGCGGCTCACGGGCGGACGCTCGTGTTCGTTCGCCTCTGTCATGAGCCGGTGGGAATGCTGTTCGTCGACACCGAAGCGGGCCTCGACCCGCCCGCGCTCGCACGGGCGATCAGCTCCCAGCTGCCGGACCGCCTGCGCGAGATGTTCGGTCGGCATGGCATTCCGGTGGTGCCGCTCACCGCTGACGGGTTGCCTCACCACGACTGCGGATACCTTGCCCGACTTTCCAGGGCGGCCGCTGACGGCCCCCCGATCAGCGTGATCATCCCGACGCTCAACGGCGCCGACCGTCTCAGGCGGTGCGTCGAGCATCTGTTCCGGTCCCGCTATGGGATCTTTGAGGTTCTCGTCGTCGACAATGGGTCGACCGACCATCAGCCCGAGGCCCTCATCAGCGAGCTGCAGGCCCGTTTCGGAACCGGGGATCGGCTGCGCGGTGTCACGGCGCCTGGAGGGGTCGCGGCGGCGCGGAACGCCGGCTGGAGAACCGCTCGCTATGCCCTCTGTGCTTTCATCGACGACGATGAGCGGCCCGACCCGTGGTGGCTTGCCGCGATCGGTCAGGAGTTCGGCGCTGACGAAGTCGGCTTCGTCACCGGACCGATCCTTCCCGCGGAATTGGAGACCGAAGCTCAGGCGACGTTCGAGACCTTTGGCGGTCACAGCAAGGGGCGCGGGTTCGCCCGGACCGTCTTCGACGCCGACTATCAGCGGTCGGTGCAGCCCGCGATGTTCCCGGTACCGCCGTTCGGGGCCGGCGGGAACATGAGTTTTCGCCGGGCGGCCCTCGAGCGGATCGGAGGCTTCGATGATGCCCTGCGCTTCAGTGAAGACACGCTCGTGCTGTCGGAGGTTCTGCTCTCCGGTTGGACCGGCGTCTATGCGCCGGACATGATCGTCTGGCATCCCCACCATCGCGACGACGATGGTCGCGCGCGCCAGCTCGGGAACTACGCGGTCGGGCTGGGGATGTTCTACACGGCTCTGCTCATCCGCCGTCCGCGCCGCCTCCTTCCGTTGCTGATGCTCGCCCCACGCGCGCTCCGCTATCTCCGCGAGCCCGTGACGCCGGGAGGCGGCCCGAAGGGCGAGCGCGTGCTGGCACGCCCGAGCATGGATGTCCGCGGGTTGCTTCGAGGGCCGCAGCGGTATCTGAGAGCCCGGCTTGCCTTGCTCTGGTCGGGCCGGGGTGGCCGTCTCGCCGCCGGACGGACGCTTCCCCGGTGACCGCCGCAATCGTCATCTGTGCCCACACCATGGAGCGCTGGGATGTGCTGTGCGCTGCAGTTCACGCCTGCCGCACCCAGACGCACCCCCCGGATGAGCTGATCCTTGTCGTCGACCGGAACGAGGAGCTCCGCGCGCGTGCGGAGGCGGAGCTCGCCGTCGACGCCGCGATCGCGAACCAACATCCGACCGGTGGTGCGTCCGGCGGCCGGATGACCGGCACCGAACTCGCGACCGCGTCGATCATCGTCTTTCTCGATGACGATGCGGTGCCCGAGCCATCCTGGCTGGAGGCGTTGCTCGAACCCTTTGCCGACCCGGACGTCGTGGGTGTCGGTGGTGAGGTGATTCCGATGTGGACGACGCCGCCGCCGCGGTTTCTCGCACCCGAGTTCTATTGGGTGATCGGCTGTACGTGGGCGGGAATGGGAGTGACCAACGGACGCATCCGCAATCCGATCGCGGCGAACATGGCGGTCCGCCGGGATCTGCTCGTTGCCGCCGGAGGCTTTCCCTCGGAGCTCGGCCGGTCCGGGTCGGGAACTGCGGTTTCCGGAACGGCGGAGGAGACAGAGGTGGCGATCCGGGTGGCCGCCTCGCGTCCGGGTGGGTTCTGGGCCTTCAGCGAAGGAGCGCGGGTCCACCATCAGGTCCCGCCGGGGCGGACGACCTGGCGGTACTTTCGCGATCGTTGCGTGCTGGAGGGGCGGGCCAAGGCGGTCGTCGTCAAGCTGGCGGGCCCTGCCGGGCTGTCCTCGGAGACGGCCTACACGACGCGGGTGCTCCCCCGTGCCGTCCTCGCCAACCTCGTCGCGGCGTTCGCGGGTGACGGTGACGGCGCCCCGCGCGCCGCGGGGATCGTTGCCGGGTTCCTGTTCACCGCGGTGGCGTACCTGGGCGCTGCTGTTCGGATTCGACTCGGTCGACAGGCCTTTCCGGCGCGTGGAGGTTGATATGCGCCGCCGACGATGACTGAGCAGAACCGTCACGCCCCGGACGTTCGGACCGACACTGTCGACCGCGTCGGGGAACCCGGGGTGTTGTCGTCCGTGACCGGATCTGCGCGCTGGCGACGGGTGGGAGCCGCCGCGATCTATTCGGTTCTGCATGAAGATGAGTCCGGGGCGGTTCCCACGGTTGCGGTGCTGATGGTGCCACCGTTCGGCTGGGCCGAGGTGGAGACTCATCGCGCCCGTCGCGATTGGGCGATTCGACTCGCCCGACACGGGATTCCGTGTCTGCGCTTTGACCTGCCCGGAACGGGGGACAGCGCCGGCCATCCACGGGATCCGGGTCTGTTCCGGACGTGGATTGCCACCGTTACCGAGCTTGCCGCGTCGCTGCGGACCGAGACGGGAGCTGCCCGGATTGCGGTCCTTGGGACCGGGCTGGGGGGCCTGATCGCGGTCCAGGCGCTCGGCGAGGGTGCCGAATTCGATGACCTCGTTCTCTGGGCCGTCGAGGGGACCGGTCGGGCCGCGTTGCGTGAGATGCGCCTCTACGCACGAATCGTCGCCTCGCGGCATCCGCTCGATGACGAGCGTGAGCAGGATGATCCGGGGCTGGCGGTGGCGGGTTTCTATGTCTCGGAGGAGACCCGGAACGCGATCCTCGACTATGACGTCGCCGCGATGTCGTTCCCGCCCGGGGTCGGCCGCCGAGCGCTCCTCATCAGCCAGGACACGGTCCCGGTGGACGAGGCTCTCCGCGCCGGTCTCCGTGGAGCCGGCCTTTCCGTCGATGTCGCCGTTTCGCGTGACTACGCCGATTTCCGGGCCCACCCACAGTCGCTCACGCTTCGACGTCCGCTGACGACGATCAGACGCGTTGCCGAGTGGCTCGCCGGGCCGGCGCAGACGTCGAGAGCGGTGTCCGAGCGGCCCCCGCCGGTACGAGTGGACCGCGGAACCGTGACCGAGCGGATCGGAGAAGCCGGAGGTGGGGTGGTCGAATCGATCGTCGACATCGTCACGCCGACGATCGCCACTCCTGTTGTCATCTGCGAGCCGCCCCCCGGGCAGGCGCGTCAACCGTTCCTCGCCGTTTTCCTCAGTGCCGGGGCGATCCGCAAGACTGGTCCGCACCGGCTGTGGGTGGAGGCGGCGCGGCGGTGGGCGGCGCGCGGCGTCGTATCGGTGCGATTCGACATTCCGGGCGTCGGTGACGCCGGTGGCCGTGCTGACAGTGGTGACGACGAACGCGGTCAGGTCTCAGATGTCGGAGTGAACTCCCCGGCGACCATCTCAGCGGTGGCCGAGGCAGTCCAGGTTCTCCGTCACCGCGGGCTGCCGGAGAACCTGATGTTCGTGGGTTTCTGTTCCGGCGGCTACCTCGGGGTCATGGTCGCCCTGTCGGATCCGCGGGTGCGCGCGGTCACCGCGGTCAACCTCGAAGGGTTCGCCTACAGCGAGGATCTCTACCAACTCCGGATGATCGAGCGGATCGGCGCGGTCGCACGTCAGGGGGGGATCCGTCGGCTCCGGCAGGGGGTCAGTCGCCATCAGGTCCTCCAGTTCCGGGCAGCCCTCAGCTACTGGATCCGGTCGGGATTCAGGCACCGACGGTCGCTCGATCGGCGGGACGTCGGCCGCCTCGTCGTCGATCGGATGCTCGAACAGCATGTCGCCGTCACGCTCATCAACTCCCGGAGCGCCTGTCTCTACGATGAGCTCGGGGTGAGCGGTCGCGCGGAGGCCGCCGAGCGCTGGCCCGAGCTGGCGATCCACGAGCTTCCGTCGGAGGATCACATGGCCTGCGTCCTGTGGCTCCAGGAGATGATTCACGAGCGGCTTGACGGCGCGCTTGACCGGGTTTCAGCCGAGCTCTCTCGCTAAAGCAAGCAAGTCAATCTAGTTACTTGACTTTAGCGCTAGGGTGGGGCCATGGCCCCCTCGTTCCTTCCCCTCGCCGCTGCTGCCGCCGCCGTCGGTCTGCTCGTCGGCCTCACCGGAAGCGGCGGCGGGGCCCTGATGACGCCGCTCATGCTCGTCCTGTTCGGGGTCGCTCCGTCGGCGGCGATCTCCTCCGACCTCGTCGCCTCGGTCGTGCTGCGGCCCGTCGGGGTGTTCGTGCATGGACGCGCCGGAGCGATCGACTGGCCGCTTGTGCGCCGTCTCAGCGTCGGATCGGTGCCCGCCGCGCTGGTCGGCGCCTTCCTCGCTCACCGGCTCGGACGCGGGACGGCCGCGGAGACGGTCCTGCGCGAGCTGCTCGGGGGTGCGTTGCTGCTCGGCGCCGGGGCGATGCTCGCTGGCCGCCGCTTCGGTTGGGCCGGAGCTCTCGGACGAGCCCGGACCGCTCGGTCGGGCCCCCGGGTTTCGCTTTGCCATCACCGGTGTGCCAGCCAGGATCGCGCTGACGCCCATGCGCCACCACGCCGCCGTCCCGCGACCGTCCTCGTCGGGACGGTCGCGGGCCTGATCGTCGGCGCGACGTCGGTCGGTGCCGGGTCCCTGGTGCTCGTCGCGCTGCGACTGCTGCACCCGCGCCTGAGGACCGACCGGCTCGTCGGTACCGACCTTGCCCAGGCGGTTCCGGTGACCCTGGCGGCGGCGCTGGGCGCGCTCCTCTGGGGCCACATCGTCATCGGGCTCACCACCGCCGTGATCCTCGGTGGTCTCCCCGGTGTGATCGTCGGTGCCCTGCTCTGCCCGCGTCTGCCGGAGCGGTGGGTCGGCGCGACGGTGCTCGGCGTGGTGCTGATCGCCGGGCTGGCCAGCCTCGGGGTAGGAGGACCGGCCCTTCTCCTCGGCGCCGCCGCGTCGGTGGCCGCCGTCGGACTGTGGCGCATGGGAGCCCGACTGAGCCCGCGGCGCGGGCCGGCTCCGATCGTCCCTTAAGGCTGAAAGATCGCCTGCAACTGCGCGAGCGATCGCCCGCAACCCTCCGCGCGCGATCAGACTGGAATAGAGTCGTCCCGCCGCGATGATGCCGCCCCGCCCATCCCGCACCCCGCGTCGACTCGCCGCCGTGCTCGTCGCGGGACTTCCGGCCGGCTGGCTGGCCTGGCGGCGACGCTCGGTGCGCCAACGGATCGAGGTGCAGGCCAGACAGCGCGAGCGTCACGACCTGCGCCTCCAGGGCCTCCCGGTCTACGACGACAGCCCGGTCACCGGTCCCGATGGACGGCCCACAGTCAGCGTGATCGTCCCGGCCCTCAATGAGGCCGACAGCATCGGCTGGGTGCTCGCCCAGATTCCGCGGTTCGTCGATGAGGTCGTACTCGTCGACGGCCTGTCGATCGACCGGACCGAGGTCGTCGCGCGGACTCTCGTACCCAACCTCATCGTCGTCCACCAGCGCGACCGCGGCAAGGGGGCGGCCCTGCGCGCGGGCTTCCACGCCGCGCGGGGGGACATCGTCGTGATGATCGACGCCGACGGGAGCACCGACCCGCGGGAGATCGGGCGCTTCGTCGACGCGCTCGTGGCCGGTGCCGACTTCGTCAAGGGATCGCGGGAGCTCCCCGACGGCGGGTCGGTCGACTTCACCTCGGTCCGGCGTTGGGGCAACCGCGCCTTCGTCGCCCTTGCCAACCTCATCTACGGCACGCGGTTCACCGACCTCCTCTACGGCTACTGCGCCTTCTGGCGCGCCCACCTGGACGACCTCGCTCTGTCCGCGGACGGCTTTGAGATCGAAACCCAGCTCGTCATCAACGCGGTCAAGGCCGGGCTCGACATCGTGGAGGTCCCCAGCCGCGAGCTCGAGCGCCGTGCCGGCGCCTCGAACCTCAATGCCGTCCGGGATGGCCTGCGAATCCTCGAGACGCTTCTGCTCGAGCACCCCCACCTTGGTCGCCCCATCCCCGGGGAGACCTTCGACCTGGTCGAGATCGAGACCGCGGCGCCCGATCTGCCCGAGTGGCTTCCCGCCGGGGTGGACCGGCGCAAGGGCGGAGACCGCCGCAACGCCGAGATTGCCGGTGGGCCGCTGCCCCCGGGCGCGGAACGGAGAGCCGGTCAGGACCGCCGCCGGCCTCCCGTGCGCACCGTCAAGGTGCTCGTCCCCCGCCGTGGCCCGGAGCGGCGCCAGCTGGGACCGGAAGACGGCGGCTACCGCGGCCCGGAGCGGCGCTCGGGTGCCGACCGCCGCTCAGACGCTCCGCCCGATCACAACCCGCACACAGGCGAGCCCCCCGCGGGCGACTAAAGTCCCTCAGGCAATGAGCTACGTGGCGTTGATCACGGGCGCCTCCAGCGGGATCGGGGAGGCGACCGCCCGGCTGCTCCCCGCCCGACGCCCCCACGCGACGGTCGTTCTCGTCGCCCGCCGCCAGGACCGGATCGCCGCGCTGGCCGAGGAACTCAACCGCGACGACCCCTCCGGCCACCACCACATCCACGCATTCGCCGCCGACCTGACCGTCCCGGAGGAGGTGGCCCGCCTCACCACCGAGGTGTCGGCCCGCTTCGGGCATCTCAATCTGCTCGTCAACAACGCCGGTGCCCGCTGGTCCAAGCCCTTCAGCGAGGGCGGCTACGCGAACGTCGCGCAGACGATGGCGATCAACTTCGACGCCCAGGTGCGGCTCACCGAGGCCTGCCTCGGGCTGTTACGGGCCGGTGCGGTGACGCCGGAGCACGCGAGCATCGTCAACGTCGCCTCCACCGCCGCCCGGGTGAGCCGGGCCGGTGCGGGCGCCTACAGCGCATCCAAGTTCGCCTTCGCCGGCTGGTCGGACGCCCTCTACGGTGAGCTCAAGCCCGAGGGAATCCACGTCGGCCTCGTCAACCCCGGCTTCATCGCCACCGAGGGGTTCCCGGCCGCCGAACTCGTCTCCCACCCGCTCAAGCGTCACCTCGTCGGTACTCCCGAGCAGGCGGCGGCGGGCATCCTCGCCGCCGGTCTGGAGGGCAAGCCGGAGGTGTACGTCCCCGGCTTCTACTGGCTGTTTGCCGCGATGCGGACGCTCACTCCCGGGCTGATCCGCCGGCTGGCGGGCAGCGGCAGCTTTACGACGGCGACGAGCCTCGACGCCGACGCCGCCGATACACCCTAAGCTACACCTCCGTAACTTACCCACAGGAGAGCCAGTGATGAACTCAAGCGTCCGCCGGGTGGCCATTCTCGGCGGCATGCGCATCCCGTTCGCGCGCCAGGACGGGCCCTATGCGAAGGCGTCGAATCAGGACATGCTGACGACGACGCTCGACGCGCTCGTGAGCCGGTACGGCCTCGAGGGCGAGGCGCTCGGTGAGGTCGTTGGCGGCGCCGTGCTCAAGCACAGCCGCGACTTCAACCTCGTCCGCGAGTCGGTACTCGGCACCAAGCTCTCTCCCGCGACGAGCGCGATGGACGTTCAGCAGGCGTGCGGCACCGGCCTGGAGGCGGCGATCGTCGTCGCGAACAAGATCGCCCTCGGCCAGATCGACTCGGG
Source organism: Conexibacter sp. DBS9H8 (assembly GCF_023330685.1). Lineage (GTDB taxonomy): Bacteria > Actinomycetota > Thermoleophilia > Solirubrobacterales > Solirubrobacteraceae > Palsa-465. The sequence goes on along the minus strand of NZ_CP097128.1, from coordinate 29,612 downwards.
GATCGCCTGCGGGGTCGACACGACGTCGGACGCGCCGATCGGCGTCAACGAGGACCTCCGCGCTCTGCTGTTGGACGCCAACCGGGCCAAGACCAACCAGCAGCGAGTCGCGCTGCTGACCCGCCTGCGCCCGCACATGCTGCTCCCGGAGATCCCGCGCAACGTCGAGCCTCGCACCGGCCTGTCGATGGGTGACCACACGGCGATCACCGCACGGGAGTGGGGGATCACCCGTCAAGCGCAGGACGAGCTCGCCGTTGACTCCCACCACCACCTCGCCGCCGCCTACGAGCGGGGCTTCCAGGACGACCTCGTCACCCCCTACCTCGGGCTCGAGCGCGACCAGAACCTGCGCCCCGACTCCTCACTGGAGAAGCTCGCCCGGCTCAAGCCCGCCTTCGGCGGGCCCGAGGGGACGATGACGGCCGGGAACTCGACACCGCTCTCTGACGGCGCCTCCGCCGTGCTGATGGCGAGTGAGGAGTGGGCGGCCGCCCATGGCCTCGAGCCGCTCGCGTTCTTCGTCGACGCCCAGACCGCCGCCGTCGACCATGTCCACGCCCGCGAGGGTCTGCTGCTCGCCCCCGCCTACGCGGTCCCGAAGTTGATCGACCGCCACGGGCTCGCGCTCGGAGACTTCGACCAGTACGAGATCCATGAGGCCTTCGCCGCCCAGGTGCTCGCGACTCTGCGTGCCTGGGAGGACCCGGTCTTCTGCAAGGAGCGGCTCGGACGTGACGCGCCGCTGGGGGCGATCGAACGGGCCAAGCTCAACCCCAACGGCGGCTCCCTCGGTGCCGGTCACCCGTTTGGCGCGACCGGTGGACGGCTGATCGGCGCCCTGGCGAAGTCGCTGCACGAGAAGGGCGCTGGCACGCGCGGTCTGATCTCGGTCTGCGCCGCCGGCGGCGAGGGTGTCACCGCGATCCTGGAAGGAGCCTGAAAACCATGGCCGACCGCTACACCGAGCTGATCAACACGCCGATCGGCAAGACGATCGCCAAGCAGATCGGGCTGCCCGCCCCCGTCGTCCTCGAACGCTTTGACCCGAACCGGCCGGTGATCGACGGGCCGGTGCTGTTCGGCGGCGCGCCCGGCGCGACCCTTGGCGGACCGGTCGCCGCGACGCTCGCCCACATCGGCGCCGAGACCTACACGCCGCTCCAGGAGGAGCTGCGCAGCGCCGCCGCCGCCGCCGGACTCGACGCGAAGATCTTCAACGCCGAGACGGCAGGTGCCGAGCAGACCTTCAAGGCGCTCGTCTTCGACGCCTCGGGGATCACCGACTCCACCCAGCTCGTCGAGCTGCACCGCTTCTTCAGCCCGACGATCCGACGGATTCGGTCCTGCGGCCGGGTGATCGTGCTCGGGCTCACCCCCGAGCTCGTCTCCCACCCGCGCCAGCGGGTCGCCCAGCGGGCGCTTGAGGGGTTCGTCCGCTCGGTCGCCAAGGAGGTCAAGAAGGGGGCCTCAGCCAACCTCGTCTACCTCACCCCGGGAGTCGACGCGCGCCTGGAGTCGACGCTGCGCTTCCTCCTCTCCCCGCGCAGCGCCTACGTCTCCGGCCAGGTGATCCGGATCGGCTCCTCTGCGAACGCGGAGGAGCCGGACTGGTCCGCACCGCTGGCGGGCAAGGTCGCCCTCGTCACCGGCGCGGCACGCGGGATCGGCAAGGCGATGGCCGAGGTGCTCGCCCGCGACGGGGCCCACGTCGTCGTCCTCGACGTGCCGCAGGCTGCCGAGGCGCTTGCGACCGTCGCCGCCGACCTCGGCGGCAGCGACCTCGCGGTCGACATCACGAGTGAGGACGCTCCGAAGCTGATTGCCGACCATCTCCTCGAACATCACGGCGGCGTCGACGTGTTCGTCCACAACGCCGGAATCACCCGCGACAAGACGCTTGCGCGGATGGATGAGGAGCGCTGGCAGCTCGTGCTCGCGATCAACACGTCGGCGATTGAGGCGATCAACGCCGAGCTCGTCGAACGCCAGGCGTTTCGGGCCAACGGCCGGATCGTCTGCGTCTCCTCGATCGCCGGGATCGCCGGGAACTTCGGGCAGACGAACTACGGCACCTCCAAGGCGGCGGTGATCGGGATCGTCAACGCTTACGCGGAGGAGGCGGCCGGCCTCGGGATCACGATCAACGCGGTCGCGCCCGGCTTCATCGAAACCCAGATGACCGCAGCGATCCCGATCACGATCCGCGAGGCGGGCCGGCGGATGAACTCGATGTCCCAGGGCGGGCTTCCCGTCGACGTCGCCGAGACGGTCGCCTGGCTCGCCTCACCCGGCTCGGACGGGGTCAACAACAACATCGTCCGCGTCTGCGGCCAGTCGCTGCTGGGAGCCTGAGCGCGGATGGCCGAGATCGAACTGGGCGCCGCACCCAACCCGCTCGGGCTGATCGCCCGGGCGGGCCTCGGTGCCCTGCCCGTCCCCGTGCCGGGGCTGAGTGCCCGTCGCAGCGCCGACGTGTCCGGTGACGTGCTCGTGCTCGAGCGCGTCGACACCGATCTGGGCACCCTCGCGGCGTTCAGCCGCCTGTGTGGCTACACCCTCGAGCGGGCCGTGCCGCTCACCTGGCCCCACATTCCCGCCTTCGCGCTGCAGATGGCGATCCTCACCGATCCGCGCTTCCCGTTCCCCGCCGTCGGGCTCGTCCACATCTCCAACGCGATCACCCAGCACCGCCCGATCCTCACCTCCGAGCGCCTCACGCTGCGCGTGTGGGCCGAGCCGATTGTCGATCACCCGCGTGGGCGGGCGGTCCCGATCCGCACCGAAGCTCGGGTCGGGGACGAGCTCGTCTGGGAGGAGACGGCGATCAACCTGCGGATCGGCCGGCGCAACGACGCCGCGACCGCGCCGGAGGTCGCCTCCTCCGAGGGGTACGCGCCGGCGGCCCGGTGGCGGCTGCCCGCCGACCTCGGCCGCCGCTACGCCGCCGTCGCCGGCGACTACAACCCGATCCACCTCCATCCCCTCAGCGCACGTGCGCTTGGCTTCCCGCGCGCGATCGCCCACGGGTTCTGGACCAAGTCGCGTGCCCTCGCCCAACTCCAGGGCCGGCTCCCCGGTGCCGTTGGGGTCGAGGTCGCCTTCAAGCGCCCGATCCTCCTGCCCGCCACCGTCCGCTATGTCGAGAGTCTCGGTGAGGACGCCGGGATCGGCTTCGGGGTGCGGGCGATCGACAACGCCCCCCACCTCGACGGGTACGTCACCTACTGAGGCGGCGTCTCCGGGCTGCCCGGAGGTCCGTCGGCGGACGCCTCCGCCTGGGTGTCCTCGAGCATCCGGTCGAAGTAGTCGGCGAGGCGGTTGAGGACGCGCGCGGCGGTGATCAGCTCCTCCGGGTCAAACCCGTCGAGGGCGGCTCGCCAGCGGGGCTCCATCTGGGCCTGGCGGGTGCGAACGACCTCGGCGCCCCGCTCGGTGAGAACCGACAGCACGACGCGCCGGTCGTGCTCCGAGCGGGTCCGGGTGACGAGCCCGGCGGACTCGAGGTGCTCGAGCATCTGGGTCACCGTCGCCGGGGTCAGGTCCGCGTAGTCGGCGAGTTCGCGGGCGGACCGCTCACAGGCCCCCGACAGTCCGAACAGCAGGCCGTACTGGGCGTAGCTGATCTGCCCGGAGCGGTGGGTTTCGCGTCCGCGCAGGCGCCGCACGGCGACCATCGCCCGCTTGAAGGCGATCCCGAGCTGACCGTGGGCGGTGTCCGGGTCATGGAGGGGGCTCGGGGCCGGAGCCGGGGGCGCCGGTGTACCGGCACCGGCGCCCCCCTCGGCCGCTGCGGCCGCCGCCGGGGCCGCGGCGGACCGAGCCGCGCCGGGTGCGCCCGCCGCGACCTCGGCCGCCATGGCGGCGTTGTCCTGCGTTGCGCTCACACCAACGCCTCAGCGACGGCGCCGCTGTGCAGCGCATCGGCCTCGGGATCGGACAGGCCGGCGGCCTTGGCCTCCCGTCGGGACTGGGACTCGGCCCGCATCAGCACGACGCACGGGATGATCGCGAGCCCGGCGATCGCGACCGACCACCAGAACGCGGTCCCGAACGCGGCGGCGGCCGCGGCCGGAGTGTGGGCATGGCGTTCGGCGTCGGCGAGGACGACGGCGAGCACCGTCGTCCCGATCGACCCACCGACCCGGTTGAGGACGTTGAGCTGCGGGGTCGCGTGGCTCACCTCGCTGCGGTCGAGGGCGGCAAAGGCGGCGGTCATCGCGGGCATGAAGCTCGCCCCCATGCCGGCGCCCCGGAAGACCATCGCGACGGCGAGGTAGGGGACGCTCGTGTGCGCGCCGATGAGGGCGAACGGAACGGTCATGAGCGCGGTTGCGATGACGCCGACGAGGGCGACGGGGCCGCCGCCGTAGCGCTCGGTGAGCTTGGCCGCGAGCGGCATCGTGATCGCCATCCCGAGTCCCTGGGGTCCGGTCAGGAGGCCGGTGTCGATCACGTTGTAGCCACGCAGCTCCTGCCAGTACAGCGGCATCAGGATCATCGCACCGAAGACCGCGGCGCCGAGGGCGAACATCACGATCGATGCGGCACTGAAGTGCCGGCGGCGGTACAGGTTGAGGTCGAGGAGCGGGTGGGTGATCCGGAGCGCGTGGACGGCGAAGGCGGCGACGAGGAGGGCGCCGATGATCACCGGGATGTACACGTGCGTGTTGTTGAAGCCGTTGTAGGTGCCGGCCTCAGCCAGCCCGTAGGTGATCGCCACCAGTCCGGTCGACATCAGGATCAGTCCGGTGAAGTCGAGGGAGTCGGTCTTCTCGCCGGCTCGGCTGGGCAGGATGCGGATCCCGAGCGGGATCGCGATCGCGCCGACGATGATGTTGACGAAGAAGATCCAGTGCCAGCTGAGACCTTGGATGATCACCCCGCCGAGCAGCGGCCCCAACGTCGGGGCGAGCATCATCGGAACCGCGACGAGCCCCATCACCCGGCCCATCCGCTTGGGGCCGGCCGCGTCGGCCATCAGGATCTGGGCGAGCGGCATGATCATGCCGCCACCGACCCCCTGGAGGACGCGGAAGAGGATCAGCTCGGTCGCCGTCGTTGAGATCCCGCACAGGAACGAGCCGAGGGTGAAGAGGAAGAGAGAGATGAGGAACACGCGCTTGGCGCCGAAGCGCCGGCTTGCCCAGCCGGTCACCGGGATCACGGCAGCGAGGGAGAGCATGTAGCCGGTGATCACCCACTGGATATTGGACAGGCTCGAGTGCAGGTCCTTGCCGAGGGTGTCGAGGGCGACGTTGACGATCGTGGTGTCGAGGATCGACATCACCGCCCCGAGCATCGCGACGCCGGAGACGATCCAGACCTGCCGGGGGATCTTGTCGGAGCCGGGCAGGACCGACGGGGAGGGGGAGGCTGACTCGGGCATGACCGTATGGTAGCTAATGATTAGGTACCGATTGGTAGGCGGGTTCAGTCGCCGCAGCGGGGGGACGAGGCAGCTGGGGAGGCGGCGTGACCTCGCGTGCGGGCACGGGCGGCCATGGTCGCGGCGACGCCGCTACATTGGGGCCCTGATGCCGACATTCGCCGAACTCGGGCTCCAGGCTCCGATCCTCGCCGCCCTCAAGGACGTCGGCTATGAGGAGCCGAGTCCGATCCAGGCCGAGTCGATCCCCCCGCTGATGGAGGGCCGCGACGTGATCGGGCAGGCCCAGACCGGGTCGGGGAAGACCGCCGCCTTCGGGCTGCCGATGATCAACTACGTCGACCCGGACGAGCGCGAGGTCCAGGGGCTCGTGCTGACACCGACCCGCGAGCTGTGCATCCAGGTCACCCAGGCGCTGCGCACCTACGGCCGGCACAAGGGCGTCGACGTCGTCGCGGTGTTCGGCGGGGCGCCGATCCGCAGCCAGCAGGCCCAGCTCCGGGCCGGCGGCCATATCGTCGTCGGCACCGTGGGGCGGGTCAAGGACCTGATCAGTCGCCACTCGCTCGTGCTGCACTCGACCCGCTATGTCGTCCTCGATGAGGCCGACGAGATGCTCGACCTCGGCTTCCTGGAGGACGTCGAGAAGATCCTCAGCCTCACCCCGAACTCGCGCCAGACCGCGCTCTTCTCCGCGACGATGCCGCTCGAGATCCAGCGCCTCGCCGACCAGTACCTCTATGACCCGGTCCTCGTCAAGGTGGCGGCCAAGACGCTCTCGGTCGACACCGTCGAACAGTTCGGCCGTGAGGTCGCGGCCAAGGACAAGCCGGCCGCCCTCGTCGAGGTGCTGCAGGCCGAGCGGCCCGAGCAGGCGATCGTCTTCACGCGGACGAAGATCCGCTGTGACCAGCTCTACCGCACCCTGCGCGATCAGGGGCTCAACGTGAAGGCGCTGCACGGGGACATGTCCCAGGGCGCCCGTGACGGGGTGATGATCTCCTTCAAGGAGGGGCGCACACCGATCCTCGTGGCGACCGACGTCGCCGCGCGCGGCCTCGACATCACGACCGTCACCCACGTGATCAACTTCGACGTGCCGACGAGTCCGGACGTGTACGTGCACCGGATCGGCCGGACCGGCCGGGCTGGCCGCTCCGGCCGGGCGATCACCTTCTACGAGCCCCGCCAGGCGCGCGAGCTTGAGGCGATCGAGGTGCACGCGGGGATCAAGATGGCTCCGTGGACCCAGGACGCCCACGTCGCGCCGACAGCTCCGCGGCCGGCCAAGCCGCGCCGGCACGCGGCCAAGCCTCACGATGCACCGGCGGTGGCGAACGGCGCCGCGCCGCCGGTGGGCAAGCTCGCCAAGCTGATCATCGCCGGCGGCCGAGCCGACGGCATCGAGCCTTCGGACGTGATCGGTGCCCTCGCCGGCGGGGCGGGGCTCGAGGGGGAGCGGATCCGTAACGTCCGGGTGCTCGAGCGCTTCTCGCTCGCCGACGTTCCCGCCGATGCGCTCGAGACGGTGCTCAGCTCCGCCGTCGAGCTCGGCGGATCCCCGCTGCGGCTCGAGGTCGCTCGCAGCTGAGCCCCGGGAGTCCGTCGCGTTGGGCGTCGTGACGGACCTCGTTGAAGTGCCAGGTCAACTGTGCGTAAGGGCTGCGCACGGGCGGCGCGACTCCGGCGCAACCGGTCCGTTGGTGGAGGACGACCCAATCCACACAGGAGGACCTTGCAGCCCATGTCCAGACCCGGTTCCCGGTTCAACCGCCGACCGTCTGCCTCGATGGTGGTGGCGACACTTGCCCTGTTCGTCGCCCTCTCCGGCGGCGCCTACGCGGCCGTCGTGATCCCCAACGACAGCGTTGGCTTCAACCAGTTGCGCCCCGGCGCGGTCGCCGCGTCGCGGCTGGCCAACAACGCGGTGATCACCCCCAAAGTCGCCAATGACGCGATCACCTACACGAAGATCGCGCCCGGTCAGATCGGACACGTTCGCGTCGCCCAGAACCAGATTCAGTGGCGGGTCAACGGCCGCTGCACCGGCACGAGTGCGGTCCAGGCGATCACCGCCACCGGCGGCGCCAGCTGTGGCACCACCTTGGCGGACGCGTACAGCACCCCAGGACTGACCGAACCGCTCACCTCACCGACGGCGGCGACGATGCTGGCGAGTGAGGCCCTCCCCGTCGGGTCCGGCTACCTGTTGGAAGCCACCCCCTACGTCGAGGTCAAGGGCAGCGCCGGCGCCCAGAACGTCAGCGTCACCTGTGAGATCGCCGCCGGCTCGGTGACCGAGTCGCGGACGGCGACCCTTGCCCTCACCGCGGCGGCGGAGCAGGAGACGGCGCAGATCCCGCTGTCGATCGTCCTCCCCGCCCAGGGGTCGGCGACCGAGGCTGCGGTCGCCTGTGACCGCAGCTACGACACGAGCACCGCCCCGACCGTGCAGGCGAGCTCCGGCCTCATCGCCACGCCGGTCGCCGCGAACGTGGCGATCGCCACACCGGGCACCTCGACGACCGTCCTCAGTCTCACCACCCCGACGCCGAGTACGACGACCACGTCAACGACGACGACCGCGACGACGACGACGCCGCTCACGGTGACCACCCCCTGATCCCAGGACTCGCCTCCCGGCGCCCTGGCCCGCGCGATCGCGCGGTGCCGGGCGTCGCGGCGGCGTCTGGGGGCCGGTCCGCCCGTCCGGCTCCGGCTCGGTAGGGTCCATCCCCATGAGCACAGCCACCATGCACACCTCCCACGGGACCATCGAACTCGAGTTCTTCGATGACGACGCCCCCAAGACCGTGGCGAACTTCCGCAAACTCGCCGAGGACGGTTTCTATGACGGGATCACCTTCCACCGGATCATCCCGGACTTCATGATCCAGGGCGGCTGCCCGCAGGGAACGGGGACCGGGGGGCCGGGCTACACCTTCGAGGACGAGTTCAACGCCCACAAGGTCGTTCGCGGCGCCCTCGCCATGGCCAACGCCGGCCCGAACACGAACGGCAGCCAGTTCTTCATCGTCACGACCGGCGCCGCGCCCTGGCTCGACGGCAAGCACACCGTGTTCGGTCAGGTCAGCGCCGGGATGGACACGGTCGACACCATCGAGGGCGTTCCCACCGACGGGCGCGACAAGCCGGTCGAGCCGGTGACGATCGAGTCGATCGACCTCGCCTGAGGGCTGCGGGCTCCCCCTCGCCGGTATCGCCCGAGGGGGAGGCCCGGCCCAGACCGTTCACCGACACGGATGTCGGTAGGCTTGCCCCCGGAGTCCAACAGCGGAGGAAGAGCGTATGGCGAGCAGCGGGCAGACAGTGGTCGTGAACGGCGAACACGGGACGATCGGCGTGGAGAACCCGGCCACCGGCGAGCTGATCTCGACGGTCCCGGTGCTCGACGCGGCCGACGTCGCCGCCCTCGCGGCCCGGGCCCGGGCCGCTCAGCCCGCCTGGGCGGCCCGTGACATCGAGGCACGGGCGGCGATCTTCCGCCGGGCGCAGAAGTGGATGTTCGACAACTCCGAGCGGGTTCTGGCGACCGTCGTCTCAGAGACGGGCAAGACCTATGAGGACGCCAACCTCACCGACCTCGGATACACGGCGGTCGCCCTCGGGTTCTGGGCCAAGCGCGCGGGCCGCTACCTCCGGGACGAGCGCGTGCCGGTACGCGACAACCCGCTCAACCTCGGCAAGCGCGCGTTCATCCGCCACGTCCCGATCGGACTCGTCGGGGTGATCGGACCGTGGAACTACCCGCTGGTCAACAGCTTCGGCGACTGCATCCCGGCGATGATGGCGGGCAACAGCGTCATCCTCAAACCGTCGGAGGTGACCCCGCTCTCCTCCCTGCTGATGGTCGAGATGATGGAGGCCTGCGGGCTGCCCGACGGGGTCTTCCAGGTCGCCACCGGTGACGGCTCGACCGGTGCGGCGCTGATCGGGGAGGTGGACAGCATCATGTTCACCGGCTCGACCCGGACCGGGCGCAAGGTCGCCGTCGCCGCCGCCGAACGGCTGATCCCCTGCCACCTCGAGCTCGGCGGCAAGGACCCGATGATCGTCCTCGCGGATGCCGACCTTGATCGTGCGGCGAACGCGGCGGCGTTCTACTCGATGCTCAACGGCGGGCAGATCTGCATCTCGATCGAGCGCGCGTACGTGGAGGCGCCCGTCTATGACCAGTTCGTCGGCAAGGTCACCGACCAGATCCGCAAACTCCGCCAGGGCCCTCCCGGCGGCGGTGTCGGCACCGTCGACGTCGGCGCGGTGATCTTCCCGCCCCAGGCGGAGATCGTCGACTCCCACGTGCGGGACGCCGTTGCGAAGGGGGCGCGAGTGCTCACCGGCGGACAGCGCCGGCCCGGCGCCGGCCGCTTCTACGAGCCGACTGTCCTCGTCGACGTCGACCACACGATGGCTGCCATGACCGAGGAGACGTTCGGCCCGACGCTGCCGATCATGAAGGTCCACAGCGCGGATGAGGCCGTCGCCCTTGCCAACGACTCGATCTACGGGCTGCAGGCGTCGATCTGGACCAAGGACCTGCAGCGCGGTGAGGCGCTCGCCCGCCGGCTCCAGTCCGGCGTCGTCACCGTCAACGACGCGCTGCTCAACTACACCCAGCTCAACCTGCCGATGGGGGGCTGGAAGCAGTCGGGGCTGGGGACCCGGCACGGGGCGGACGGGATCCGCAAGTACACCAAGACTCAGTCGGTGATGGTCACTCGCTTTGCGCTCAAGAAGGAGCTGTTCATGTTCCCCTACAAGGGCTGGGTGAGCCGGTCCCTGCTGGGCTTCTACCGCCTCCTCTACGGCCGCGGCGAGCGCTGAGGCACGCGGCCCTCGGCGTCGGAGGGTCTCAACCCGTTCGCTTCGCCCCCCTCGCCGTCGGCTTGCCCTTCGCCGTCGGCTTGGTCTTCGGGGCGGGTGTGGTTGAGGTGGTCGTCGCCGGGGCGGGGGGCGCGGCCGTCGGCGTGAAGGCGCTGTAGAAGTAGTGCCCGAAGGTCGCCCCCGCCTTGGTCGCGTACCCGATCGGCTTGAGGCCGAACAGGGCGTCGAGGGACGCGAGAACGTTGAAGGTGTTGAAGGTGTCAACGATGTCCTCCGACGCCGGGGTCACCCACTTGGAGATGACGAGCAGACCGACCTGACCGCCCCCGCCGGTGAGGGGGTTCCCGTACTGGTCGGTCGTCGGGGCGGGGGGGCAGGCGGTGGTACCGGTCGTCGTCCCGGTTGCGGTGGTCGTCGTCGTGCCAGGGCCGGTCCCGGTCCCGGTCCCGGTCCCGGTCCCGGTCCCGGAGGATGCCCCGGTTTCGGTGGCGGAGGCGGTTCCGGACGCCGTCGTGGCACTCCCGAGCGTCCCGGTCGTCAGCGTGGGGGTGGTGGTCGTCTCGCCGGCGGGGCAGGTGGACGGGGTCGTGCCGGTTCCCGGGCTCGCACCACTCGTCGTGCTGGTGACGCCGGTCGTGGTACCCGCCGTCGCCGTGCCGGTGTCGGTCAGCGTCCCCGTCGTCGCACCGGTCCCCGTCGCACCGGTCCCCGTCGCACCGGTCGTCGTCGCACCGGTCGTCGTCGCACCGGTCGTCGTGCCAGGCCCGCCGGCTGTCGTCGTACCCGTCCCGGTCGTCGCTGCCGGCCCCGCGCCCGTTGTCACTCCGGTCCCGGTCCCGGAGGACGGCGTCCCGGTACCGGTCGTCGGCGCACCCGACCCGGAGTCGGTCAGGTTGAGATAGGTCGGCGTGTTGCAGCAGGACGCCTGGCTCGCGAACGTGGCGGTCGGACCGCTCTGGGCGGCCATCGCGAAGCTGATCAGGACCATCCCGTGCCCGTCCGCGTAGGCGGGCGAGTGGGTGATCTCAGCGACGACCGTGCGGAGGAATCCGTTGGCCCGGGCGGCTGGGTCGCTGCCCGCGGGGACACCCGGACAGGCGGTTCCCGGCCCGGTGTCTGAGCCGTCATCGCAGGGGTCGGCGTAGATGAGGGAGAGGTTCGGAGTGTCCTTGGCCTGTGCGAGGTCGCCGCGGAGTCGGTTGAGGCCGACATCGGCGCTCGCGCACGTGCTCGTCCCGGTGATCGAGGCGAAGTAGAGGGCCGGGTTGCGCCAGGTCACGTACAGGTCGCTGCCCCGGGCGATCTGGTTGGGGCTCGCCTGCCCGAGTGCGGGATGGCGGCAGCTGACCGCGGTCACGGTGGTGTGACGGGTACGGCGGAGCGCGGGGGCTTGCTGGCGGCGCCACGGTGCGCTGAGGCGGGGGAGGCGCCCGGCGGTGGCCGTGTGGCGGTCGGCGGCGTTGACGTTCGCCCCGGCGCCCATCCCCTGTACGTACGCCCGCCAGGTCATATGCGCGCTGGTGAGCTGGGTGAGGATCGTGTCCGCGCCGGCCGGGAAGACGCAGCCGTCACCGATCACCTGTCCGTTGATCGCCAGGCTGCCGGGCATGATCGGGCTGTAGGTCGGGCAGTCGCTGAGCAGCGCGTTCGTCGGTCCCTGTCCGCTGAGCAGCGCCACCTCATTGGCGAGGTCGCTCGTGGCCGCCGCGTAGTAGGTCGGCAGGACCTCTCCCGCGCGCAGCAGTGTCCGGTGCAGGTAGGCGTCGGGGGAGGTGGGAGCGAAGGTCTGGGCGTACCCCTGATCGCCAAGGGTGATCACCCAGACATGGCGGATCGGGGGCAGCGTGGGGTTCGCGGCCCCAGGCGGTGCACCGCCCCGGCTTCCTGCCGCGGTCCCGCCGCCACCACCGGCGCCGGCGGCCGTCCCGCTCCCGCCTCCCGCGGCGCTGCCCGAACCCGCCCCCCCGGCCGGCGCCGCGGCACTGACCCCGCCCGGGGCTGGCCCCGACGTCGGGCCTGACCCGCCCGCGGCCGGTGTTGTGAGCGCGAGCGGTGTGCCAGCGTGCCCGCCGCCAAGGAAGAGCACGAGCGGGGAGGAGGCGAGGCTGAAGTTCCCTGACCCCACGACGACGGCGAAGGCGAGCACGCCGAGGACGGCGATCGCGGCAGCCCGGGGTGAGGGCAGCTCCCACGCCGGCAGCCCAATCGGGACGCCGAAGGGGCGCAGAACCGTGCGGGCCGGCGCTGTCGCCGGGACCGGGGCGGGGGCGAGAATCTCCTCGGGATGACTCCAACGCCGCCCGGCGGCGAGTGCCGCGAGCGCCGCGGCGATGAAGCGCGGGAGCGGGCGTGTCCGGGTTCCGCAGGCCACGCAGTAGCGCTGGTCGACCCCGAGTCGGGACGCACAGGTCGGGCAGGCGAGCGGCCGGCGCCGCCCGGCCGGGCTGTCGGGTGAGGAGATCATCAAGCGGGGGAGACCATCAGACACTTCCCCTGCGTGTGGGGCGCGAGTCCGGGGACGCCTTGGGGAGCCGGTCCATTATTGCGGTGTCGGAGGGCGCCCACGAGGGTAGTTACACCATGTTTACAAGTGTCCGACCGGTCGGCCCTACGCTCGGTGCCGGACATGACGGTGACCGGACACGAACCCCCGGGGCCCGGCGGCGCGGACGCGGGTTCCTTCGATCCCCTGATCGCGAGCGCGGTCAGTGACCGCTGCGGTAACTGCGGTGCGGAGCTCGCTCCCGATCAGCGTTATTGCGTCGAGTGCGGAAACCGGCGCGGACGTGCCCGATTCAGCCTTCCCACCGGCCAACCGGCCGGCCCGGCGGCGCCCGTGGCGGGCGCCGGTCCGATCCCACTCGCCGGTGTCAGAACCGTCTCTTCGAGCGCGGCGCTACTCGGTACCGTCGCCCTGCTCCTGCTCGCGATGGGGGTGGGCGTCCTGATCGGAACGAGCGGCCAGGGATCGACTGCCCCCAAGGTCATCGTGAACGGCGGCGGCGGGTCCGTCGGCTCCAGTGCGGGCACCGCAGCGACGAGCGGTTCGGCCGGCACGAGCGCGAGCGCGAGTCCGGGCGGCGCGAGTACGAAGAAGGGGTCCAGGGCGGCGGCCGCGCCGGTGGCAAAACCGGGCAAGATCTCGGCCACGTCGGTCCTGCACCCGGCCGCGGTGAACCCGACGACTCTGCACACGACCGCGCAGCGCAAGAAGGCGCTCACGACGACGCTGAAGAAGACGGTGCCGCTCAGTAACGGCAAGAAGCTCGCACCCGAGACCCAGAAGCTCGGTGGTTCCTGTAGCGCGGGCACCGTCGGTTGTGTCAACGGCAAGTACACCGGCCAGTTCTTCTAGGCCGCCTGACGACGTCACCGCAAACTCAGCCTCGCGTACGCTGCCGCCCCGGCGCCTCACACGATCTCCTCTCCTCTCCTCTCCTCACCCTCCCACCCAACCGACAGCCCTCACCCATGGCCACCAAACTCCCCCTTCCCCGCCGCTTCCGCGAGCCGGCGCCCTCCGTCCCGGCCGTCGTTGCGGACGAGCCGACGATCGACCTGCAACGCCGCCGTGACCAACTCCAGGCGAAGGTTGCCGAGCTGCAGTGGGACCTCGGCGGTATGGTCTATGAGATGGCCGTGCGGGACCGGATCCGGGTCGATGTGATCGTCAGGCACGCCGCCGTCCTCCAGGACGCGGACGCCGAGCTCAGCGAGATCGACCGGATCCTCGCGCTCGAGCAGACCGGTACCGCCGGTGCCTGTGGCAGCTGCGGGGCTCCTCACTCCAGCGGTGCGGCCTTCTGCTGGCAGTGCGGCAGCCAGATCCTCCACCAGGTCGACACGACGGCGATCTTCGGCGCCTGAGTTCGCCCGCCGTCGGTGCGGCGGGCGATGTGCGCGCCGGACGCCCGGTCAGCCGAACTGGCCGGTGATGTAGTCGCGGGTGCGGCTGTCAGCCGGGTGGCTGAACAGCGTCTTGGTGTCGGCGTACTCGATCAGGGCGCCGGTACGGTTCTCATCGAGGCTGAAGAAGGCGGTCCGGTCCGCGACGCGCATCGCCTGCTGCATGTTGTGGGTGACGATCACGATCGTGTAGCGCAGCTTGAGCTCGTGGATGAGGTCCTCGATGGAGGCGGTGGCGATCGGGTCAAGCGCGGAGGCCGGCTCGTCAAGCAGGACGACGTCAGGCTCCACCGCGATCGCCCGGGCGATACACAATCGCTGCTGCTGGCCCCCGGACAGGCCGAGGGCGCTCTGCTTGAGCCGGTCCTTGACCTCGTCCCACAGGGCGGCTCCGCGCAGCGCCCGTTCGACCCGCTCGTCGAGGCCGTCCTTCATCCCGAGGTTCCGGGGTGCCCAGGCGACGTTGTCGTAGATCGACTTGGGGAACGGGTTCGGTTTCTGGAAGACCATCCCGATTCGGCGCCGCACCTCGACCCGGTTCGCAGTCGGGCCGTAGAGGTCGTGGCCGTGATAGCGCAACTCCCCCCCGACCGAGAAACCGGGGATCGAATCGTTCATCCGGTTGAGACAGCGCAGGAACGTCGACTTGCCACACCCCGAGGGCCCGATCAGGGCGGTGGCGAGGTTCCGCTCGATCGTCATCGTCACGTCCTCAAGGGCGCGCTTGGCGCCGTAGTCGACCCACACGCCACGCGCGTCGAAGACGATCTGGCGGGTGATCGCGGGGGCCGCCGGCTCGGGGGTCGGTCGGCGGGTCGGTCCGGGGCTGAGGCGGATCCGGGCCGGCGCTGAGCGGTCAGGTTCAGCGATCAGCGTGTCGTCAAACTCGTCCGTGGTTGTCTCGCTCACGCTCACAGCCCCCGTTTCCTTTCACCCCGGCGCAGCCCGATCCGGGCCACGATGTTGACCAGCAGGATCGTCATCATCAAGAGGAACGCCGCCCCCCAGGCCATCTGCACCGAAACGGGGTAACCGGTCTCGATGAGAGTGTAGATCTCCAGTGGGAGGTTCGGCAGGGCGTGCAGAGGGTTGAGCTGCACGTTGTTTCCGTACAGCGCGCTCGTGAACAGCAGCGGGGCGGTCTCCCCTGCACCCCGGGCGACGGCGAGGATCGCCGCGGTGGTGATCCCGCTGGCCGCCCCCGGCAGGATCACCGTCAGCACCGTGCGCCAGTGCGAGACCCCGAGCGCGGCGGCGGCGTCACGCCAGGTGGCGGGGACCCGGCGCAGGGACTCGAGCGTCGCGCGCGCCACGAGTGGAGTCATCACCATCGACAGCGCGATCGCCGCAGCGATCCCGGACTCGCCGAAGTGGGCGACGACGATCCCGTAGACGAATACGCCCGCAACGATCGTCGGCAGGCCGGCGAGGACGTCGAGGGTCGCGGCGACCGGGGCGGCGACCCGCGGGGAGGCGAACTCGGTGAGGAAGAGCGCGGTGAGGATGCCGAGGGTGACGGAGATGATCCCGGCGATCAGCGCGAGCTCGGCGGTTCCGAGCAGGGCCGGCCCGATACCGCCGGCCTGCCCGGTCGCAGCGGGCAGGTTCCCGGTGAGGAAGCTCCAGCTGAGGGCCCCGATGCCGTGGACGACGGTGAAGCCGATGAGGATCAGGAGGATGACCACCGCGAGGGCGGCGGCGATCACCGCCCCGCCCTGGGCGGCCCGGGAGATGAGCAGCCGGCGGGCGAGATTGCCGCTCGGGCGGAGCGAGAACTCGGGGTCGGGTGTGACGGTGCTCACGTCAGCTTTGCCCCGCGGGAGATGATGCGCCGGGAGACGATGCTCGTGAGGACCCCGACGATGAGGAGGATGAGCGCGAGGTAGTAGAGGGCCGACTCCGTCAGCGAGTTCTGCGGGGACTCAAACTGGTTGGCGATCGCCGAGGCGAGCGTCGTGCCGGGGAAGAACAGATTCGCGTGGATCAGGCTTGCGTTGCCGACGACCTGCGTGACGGCGATCGCCTCCCCCATCGCACGGGCGAACCCGAGCACGCAGGCGCCGGTGATTCCGGAGACCGTCGTCGGCAGCACGACGCCGCGGATCATCTCCCAGCGGGTCGCCCCCAGCGCCTCCGCCCCGTCGCGGAGCTCCTGGGGGACGGTCCGGAAGATGTCCCGACTGAGCGCTGAGATGATCGGCAGGACCATGATCGTCAATACGAGGCTGGCCGTGAACAGCGACGCGCCGTTCTGGGCGGGCGCACCGAACAGGCCCGTCCAGCCCAGCACGCCGTGAAAGAGCGGCTCGAGCGTGTGGGCGCTGAAGGGGGAGATGACGATGATCCCGATCAGGCCGAGGACGACGGTCGGGATCGCCGCGAGCATCTCCACGAGCGGACCGATCACGTTGGCGACCGGCCGGGGCGCGAGCAGGGCAAGGAAGATCCCGATCGACACCCCGAGGATCGTCGCGAACACGAGGCTCACAAGGCTCGTCACGAGCGACCCGTACAGGTAGGAGAGCCCGCCCAGTTTGTTCAGGTTCGGTATCCACGCGGCATGGAAGGCGAACAGCGGGCCGAAGCGCCCGATCGCCTCTGAGGCGCCGCGGATGACCTGGAAGCCGACGGAGCCCATCGTGATCACGATCACGGCGGCGCCGATCCAGGCGAGGACGGTGAGTGTCCGGCTCGCGCGCAGGTCGGTCAGGCGCAGACGCGCGCGACGGGCCCGCTCCTGCGCGGGGCCCGACAGCGGCGGGGCTGGACTGAGGGCAGACATCCGGCGCATGAGGCTAGAAGGCGGCGAGGTTCGGGCGCCGGGTGAGGCCCCCCGGTTACAACCTTTACAAAAGCCAGACACAAGTCCGCAACAAATGGCGGGGGGTTGGCGAGCACTCTTGTCAGCGGGCGTGGACTCACTCGGACACGCTGTGCCCACTCTCTCTCACCTGGGCACCCCCCATTCACGTCTGAAAGGACCTTCGTTGCATCTCAAGCGGACACTTCTGTCCACGGTGGCGGTGCTCGGCGGCAGCGTCGTCTTCGCCGCCGGCGCCCAGGCCTCCACCACGATCACGGAGGCGGGCTCGACGCTCGTCTACCCGCTCGCGGTCGACTGGAGCAACAACTTCGGCGTCGACACCGGCGACACGGTTCAGACCGCTGCGGTCGGGTCGGGCGCGGGCATCACCGCCGTGTGCGGCGGCACCGTCAACATCGGCGCCTCAGACGCGCCGCTCGCCTACCCGGGCGTCAAGCAGTGCGGGAGCGGAACTGCCTCGACCCTTGCGCAGTACGTCGAGGTGCCCTGGGCGCTGTCGGCCACCGGTCTGCTCTACAACATTCCGGGTGTCGGCACCGGCCTGCATCTCACCCCGGTCCAGCTCGCCGAGATCTTCACCGGCAAGATCACCAACTGGGATCAGCTTCAGAGCTCCGAGGTCGCCAAGGTCCCCGTCTACCGCTACGTGAGCCGGATCCGCAAGGTCCACGGCAAGAAGCGGCGCGTCCGCGTCCGGATTCGCAAGGGGTTCAAGACCAAGATGCTCTTCCACATGCCGAACCTGGCGATCACCCCCGTCTACCGTTCTGACGGATCCGGCGACTCCTACGCGTTCACGAACTTCCTCACCCGTGGGGGCGGCTCGGCCTGGAGCTTCGGTCCGAGCACGAGCTTCCCGACGAGCGCCGACGCGTCTGCGGTCGGCGGTAACGGGAACTCGGGTGTGGCGAGCGCCGTCATCGCCACCAAGGGGGCGATCGGGTACGTGTCGGTCTACTACCTCATCTCCACCCTCAACGACAACCAGGGCCTCGGGGTCGCGGCGGTCAGGAACGCGGCCGGCAACTACGAGCTTCCCAACGACGCGAACATCTCTGACTGCGCGAGCTCGATCAGCGCGCCGCCGGCCCAGAACAACGGGTCGAACTCCCAGCCGTTCGGAATGGTCATCCAGTACCCCTCCAGCCGGTACAAGACCGCCTACCCGGTCTCGACCTACACCTACGCGATCGTCTCCAAGTCGCTCGCCAACCCGGCCGCAACCAAGGCGTTCCTCACCTACGCGGTGTCGGGCACCTACGCCGGTGAGCCCGGCGGCCTCAACGTCGGGACCCCGATCGGCTTCGTGCCGCTCACCCCGCAGATCCAGAAGTACGACCTCGGCGTGATCAACCAGATCAACTAGCCGGTCGGTCGAGCCTCACGGCGGCTGCACGGGGCCGGTCACCCGGGTGGTGACCGGCCCCGCCGTCGCATATGGCGTACACGGGGGCCGGGATTGGCAGGCGATTGTTCGGCCCGTCACTCACGCCCGCTCGCGGTCGGCAGATTCCACGACGGATGAGCGCGATCACCGCCGTGGGGCCGCCCCTTCCGGCCACGTCCGGGCAGCGCTCAGCGCCCGTGCCCGGCGCGGGTGCGGCGTCACCGGAGGTGCTCGCGGCCCCTCTCGCCGCGACGACGGCCGCCTATGAGGCGGTTCGGACCTCGCTCGACGGGCTGAGCGGGGAGCTTGCTGAGGCGACCGGTCGTGTGTACGCCACCTCGCACGAGCTCGCCGGGCCGGCGGCGGACGCGGTTGGGGAGATCGTCACCGTGATGACCGACGCCGCCGGGCCGGGTCACGGTCGCGTCAAAGAGGCCCCCCGGGGCGGTCGCGCGCGTCCACGAGGGAGCGCAGGTGAGCCACGAGCCCGCGGCCCCGGCAGCCTGGGCCGCCGAGATTTCCAAGCGGGCGCGCGGTGCCGCTGAGGACGGGACGTTGACGCTCGGAGAGACTGATGCGGCGATCCATGAACGCGTGGCGGCGTCCACGTCCACGTCCGCCGCCTCCGCGATCGGTCGCCTCGGGCGCAACGCCCAGGACATCGGGAGCATCCTCGAGACGGTCAGCGCGATCGCTGCCCAGACCAATCTGCTCGCCCTCGACGCGGGGATCGAAGCAGGCGTGACGGCGAGCAGGAACGTGGCCTCGGGGTCGATGTCGCCGAAGAAGTGTGCGTTCCCATGGGCTCGGCGGTCTCGTCGATGCGGTGATCGCCTCCGGCTGGCGAGGGCGCTGCCGTCGCTCTTGCTGCGCCGGTCCGGGCAACGGTCTCCGCGTCAGGAGATCACCACGCCACGAGCGGGGCCGCCCCACCGACGATCCGGTCAAAGCGCCACCCGCGCAGCTGCTCGCGGCTCGCCACGAGCCCGACGATCACCGCGCCGGTGCGGGCCTCGATCGCCGCGAGCAGGGCGTTCACGCGCTCGCGGAGCACGCGACCACGCGGAGAGTCGTCGGTCTGCCAGTCCGCCGTGGAATCCTCCTCCTCGACGAGTAACGTCACGCGGTCGGCGTGGCCACGCACGATCTCCACGAGCAACTCCTCGACGGTGTGGGTGCAGTCGACGATGGCGAGCAGATCACTCATGGCCGGGAGTCTTCTCTCCGGGTCTAAAGAATGTGTGAGCGCCGGGCAGGAAATCACGACATTGACCCGCGGCGTTCACAGCCGGGATACTGGTGCGGCGATGCCCGAGGCTCCGGAGGTCGAGATCACCGCCCGGCTGATCGGGGAGGTCATCACCGGGGCGCGGGTCAACGCGGTCGCCGTCCCCGGGATCAACGCGCTCAAGAGCTTTGACCCGCCGCCCGCCGCGCTCGTCGGCGCAACCCTCGGCCCGCTGCGGCGCCGAGGCAAGCTGTTTCTCCTCGACGCCGGCGACGATCTCACCGCCGTCATCCACCTGATGTCCGCCGGGCGGCTGCAGTTACACGATCGGCCCGCCGCCCCACGGGACAGGACCTCCCGGGTGCTGATCGGGCTCGAGGACGGCCGTCAGCTGCGGCTACGGGAGTTCGGGACCCGCCAGCGGGCCTGGATCAAGCTCCTGCCCCGGGACGCGCTCGCCGGCGATGAGACGCTCGCGAGCCTCGGGCCGGAGGCATGGCCGGACCCGCCGGCGACCGCCGAGCTCCAGGCGCGTCTCAAGGAGCCGCGTCCGCTCCATGCGCTCCTGCGCGATCAGCACGTCCTTGCCGGGATCGGCCGCTCCTGGGTCGATGAGATCCTCTGGAGCGCCGGCCTGTCCCCGTTCAAGCGGGGCAGCGATCTCGACCCCGAGACCGTCGCCCGGTTGCGCGAGGCGATCACGGACCGCCTCGGCGGCGCGGTCGCCCACTACGCCGCGATCCTCGCTCTCCCGCTGCCCGAGAAGCTCGGAATGCCGCTGGAGGTCCACCGTCGCCACGGGGAACCCTGCCCGCGCTGTGGCACGGTGATCGAGGCCGTCCATTACGAGGAGTATGTGATGTGTTACTGCCCGCGCTGCCAGACCGATGGCCGGGTGCTCAAGGATCGTCGGCTCTCCCGCCTGTTGAAGTGACCGGGGGTGCGCCGGCCGCTGACGGCCGACGCACCCACGGCCTGACCCCGTGCGACGACCGTCCGCAAAGGGGGCGGCTCCTCTCGAGGATGGCGTCATACATCCGACTCGAAGTCCGCAGAGGCGACGCTCGTGGGGCCGCCAGGCGAGCCTCGCTACGGCTGCGTCCAGACATCGAGCCGTTCCGGTTGTCGGTCCGCGTCGGCCTATCCTGAGAGCCGGATGGCGACCTCCCCGGAACAGGACACGACCGAGGTTCTGGCGCACAGTCGCCCGGCGCATGGGCCGGTTCCCCCCGATCAAGACCCGACCGAGGTCCCCCCTCGCGGGCGTCAGCCGCGCCGGCCGTTGGCCGAACGGCGCCAGCAGGTACTCGACGCAGCGCTTGACCTGATCGTCGACGGCGGCTTCGCCGAGGCGACGATGGAGGCGATCGCCCGTCACGCCGGGCTGGCCAAGCCTGTCGTCTACAAGGCCTACCGACGTCTCGATCCCCTGCTGGCGGCACTGATCGAGCGGGAGAACCGACGCGCCCTCGCGCCGCTGCTCGCTCCCCTGGAGAATGAAGCGGCGCTGACCGGGGACCCCCAGGCGCTGTTGAGTGCCTGGCTCGAGCGGATGATCGACGCGATCCTCACTGACCAGCGGCTGTGGCGCCTCGTGCTGCTTCCGCCCGAGGGTGCACCGCCGGCGCTCCGAGCCGCCGTCCGTGACGGTCGTGAGCAGGCTCGCCGGCGCCTCGTCGAGCTGATCACACCGCTCACCCGCAGCGAGCCGCGCCTCGTCGGTATCGAGCCCTACTGGCTCGCGCACGCGATGCTCGCCGTCTGCGAGCACTTCGCCCGTCAGCTGCTCGACGACCCGACCGAGTTCACGCCCGAACGGATCCATCGCTTCGCCCGGCTGATGCTCGGTGCCGTGCTCGGGTAGGCCATCGGGCGGCGCTCACGCCGGGTCGCACCGGCGCGCCGGGGCAGCGGTGCCTCAACCGGCGCGGTGCCGGCGGGTCCAGAGATGGCCCCCGGCGAGCAGGCCGATCATCACCGCCGCGGCGATCCAGACGAGCGGGTTGGAAAGAGAGAGGCTCCGCGCCTGGGAGCCGAGGTAGGTGACCGCTGCGGTCTGGGGGAGGTACCCGACAGCGCTCGTCCACACGAGCCGCCACAGCGGTGCCCGCGTCGCCCCGGCCACGTAGCCGAGCAGGCTGAAGGGAACGACCGGGATCAGCCGCGCGCTCAGCATCAGCGTGCAGCCGCCGACGGCCACCGTCTGCTCGAGGCGGACAAAGCGCGGGCCGAGCAGGGTCCGCAGCAGCGGTCCGCCGAGGCTTACCCCGATCCCATAGGAGAGGGCCGCGCAGCCGGTCCAGCCGCAGAGGCCGAGCAGAAGACCGGGCAGGAACCCGTAGACGTAGCCTGCCGTCGTGTTGAGCAGCTCGGTCGGGTAGGGCAGCACGGCATGGCCGAGCATCAGCCCGAGCAGCAGCTCGATCCCGCCGGAGCCGAGGTGGCGGATGAAACGCCGCAGACCGCCGAGGTTGCCGTCGGCGATGAGCCCGAGCGCGTGTTGGGTGGCGGGGATCGCCAGCGCGAGGGCGAACGCGAGCCCGAGCAAGAGGACGGTCACGGCGCCGGCGATCAGGCGGCCGCGCCGTTGCGCCGTTGCCTCCGCGTCCGCCCGCGGCCCCCGGTACACCTCCGGTCCCGTCGGCCCGTCCCCGCCCGGGACTGCCGCTCGGGCGCCGCCATCGGATTCGCGCGCGTCGACGGACATCGCCCGAGCCTGGCAGCCCGACCGCACCCGGTTGTGAACCCTCGGTGACCCCGGCCGCTCGTGCCCGGCGATTTCACGACTGTCCGCGGGTCGTGACGTCCCCAGCGAGGTCACTTATTCGTCATATCGACGAACAAGTGACCTCGGTGCCGTCTGGACGTGGTCGGCGCGGGCCGGGACGGTACCGTGTCCGGCATGGCCCTCGAACCCGGAACTCCCGCCCCCGACTTCACCCTTCCCGACCAGGACGGCAACTCCGTGACGCTGTCGTCCCTGCGCGGCCAGAACGTCGTCGTCTACTTCTACCCCAAGGCCGACACCCCGGGCTGCACGACCCAGGCCTGCGGGGTGCGCGACCACGCCGCCGACTACGCCGCCCGTCACGCGACCGTGCTCGGGATCTCCCCGGACGCGCCGGCGAAGATCAAGAAGTTCGTCGACAAGCACGGGCTCGGGTTCACCCTGCTCGGGGACGAGGACCACGCTGTCGCCGAGGCCTATGACGTGTGGGTGGAGAAGTCGATGTACGGGAAGACCTACATGGGGATGGAGCGCACCTCCTACGTCGTCGGACCCGACGGCGTCATCAGCCACGTCTTCGCCAAGGTCAAGCCGGCTGAGCACGATGCGAAGGTGCTCGCCGCGCTTGCCGGCTAGCCGGCAAGCGGGATCGGACCGTCACGGCCGCCTGGTCCGCGCCGACCGTCACGGCCGCCTGGTCCGCGCCGGCCGCCCGGACCGTCCCGACCGCCCGGGCCGCGCCGACCGCCCGCGCGGCTCCGATCCCCGAGGCGCTTCCGAGCCGTGACTGAGGACGCCAGGACTACCCCGGCGACACGACGGAACATCGAGCTGAAGGCACGCGACGAGCAGCGCGACCACTCTCTCGCAGTGTGTCGCCGGATCGGCGCCGAGGACCACGGCGAGCTGTGGCAGCGCGACACCTACTTCACGGTCTCCCACGGCGGGTTGAAGCTGCGCGAGGAGATCCCGGGCCGACCGCACCTGATCCAGTTCGAACGGGCCGATGGACCCCAGGAGCGGGAGAGCCGCTACCGCATCGCCCCGGTCGCGGACGCCGAGACGCTCACCCACTCGCTCGGCGCCGCGCTCGGGATGCTCGGAACAGTGGAGAAGACCCGCCGGCTGTTCCTCTGGCAGTCGGTCCGCATCCACCTGGATGCGGTCGTCGGACTCGGTGACTTCATCGAACTGGAGGCGGTCGCCCCGGAGGTCTCTGACCTCACCCACGAGCGGCGACTCGTCGCCGAGCTGCGGGAGGCGTTCTCGATCACCGACGACCGGCTGTGTGCGACCGGGTACGCGAGTCAGCTCGGCATTGACACCCGTCGCGACGGGTGAGCGCTCCTGGGCTCGTCAGCCGAGGTGATCTCAGCGTGCGCCGGCGCCTGGCCGCGGTGATCTCGGTCCGCCGCCCGGCGCGAGCCTCAGCGGCCCGTCAGCTCGCTCACCCGCGCGCTCGCCGGCCCGAGGAAGGCGCGGGCCCAGACCCCGTAACCGCGGTCGTTGGGGTGAAAGAGGTCGCGGGCGTGGTGGGTGGCCAGGGCGGCGACCCCAAGTCGGTTCGTCGCTGCGAACAACGGTACGACGGCGAGATCACGGGCGTCGGCGAGCTCGTGCAGGATCGCATTGGCCGCCCGCACTCGCGCCTGGTAGGGGGCGACGTAGAAGCTCGGCAGCTCGGCGAGGAGGGCATGGCGGGGCAGGGCGTCACAGATCACGGCCAGCTCGGCGGTGAACCGGTCGGCGTCGAAGTCGATGATGTCGTTTGCCCCCGCCGCGAAGGTGACGAGCGCCCGGTCGGTGTCGAGGGCGGCCAGGCGCGGCAGCAGCGCGGAGATGACGTCTCCGAGGCGGGCGCCGCAGACGCTGAGGTTGACCACGCGCAGCCGGCCGGGCAGGCGCCGCTCGAGCTGGCCGACGTAGGAGCCTGCCGGATCTCGCGCCCCGAGACCCTGGGCGGTCGAGTCGCCGACGGCGACATACAGCGGGTCGCCGTCGCGCTCGGCCAGCGCGGTCCAGTAGCGGGCGTGGACGGGGATCCGCCCCTGCAGGCGGGCACTCCAATAACCGCTGCGGGCGATCCGCCAGGCGACGAGTCCGGCCGGGAGTCCGGTCGCGAGCGCGGCCGCCCGGGCGGCCGGAGGGGATTCACGCCTGGGGGGCACCGGGAAATCCGCGGCGCGGACCCGCCGGCGCGACGGCCGAGCCGGTAAGCCGGCCGTCGCTCGCAAACGCTAGGAGAGGCCCTCGCGGGCCTCGCGGACCAACGTCACGGCCTCCGGGAAGACGACGGCCATCACCGAGCGGATCTGCTCGGCCTGCTGCTCGGTGTTGCCCTGAATGTTGACGCGGTTGATCGCCGCGACCGTCAGGTCGACCGCCAACTTGATGGCGTTGTCCGCCCAGGCGAGACGCTGGGTGCTCTGCATCTCGTTGGCGAACTCGGCGAGCCGCCTCTGGATCTCCTCTGGGTCCCCGAAGGGAAAACCGAAACCTCCGCTGCCTTCCATACCCACAAGCCTACTCCCCCCGTCCACTCGGCTGTGCCGGCGACTCGTCGGTCAGGCGCGGCGAGCGATGACCGCGACGGTGCCGCCGGCGCCGGCGAGGCCGGCGAGCGCCTCGAGCAGGACCGCGCTCGGCAGCAACGGGAGTGCCGCGAGGGTGAGGATGAGGTCGGGCGACAGTGCCGGCGCGTTGTGCTTGAGGAGGTTGTAGAGGTAGCCGGGACGCTCGGTGGCGAGGGAGACGAGCGACTGCCACATGCCGTAGGGGTTGTGTTCGGCGAGCAGGTGGCGGGTGTCGCGGGGCACGAACCCGCAGGTGCGCAGGAGCTGTCTGAGCCCGGGGACGGTGAAGTGGGTCCGGTGTCGCGGCAGGTCGAGATGGAACCAGGCGCCCCCGCTGATCCGGGCCTGGAGGGAGCCGAGGTTCGGCACGCCGAGCACGAGGGTCCCGCCGGGGACGAGCCAGCGGCGCAACTCGCCGAGGGCGGCCTCGGGGTCCTCGAGGTGCTCGAGCACGTGCCAGAGGGTGACGACGTCCGCCGACCCGGTGACGATCGGTGCCTCGGCGATCGTCGCGTTGATCAGGCCGAGGGTGGGGTCGACGTCGCGCAGGGACGGCTCGATGCCGATCGCCTGATACCCGGCCAGGCGGGCGGCGGCGACGAACCGGCCGCGGCCGGCTCCGGCGTCGATCAGGCGGGCCGGGGGCGGCGGCAGCAGGGACAGACGCTGGCGGTCAAAGACCGAGAGCAGCGGGGCGGCGAGGTGCGCCCCGCGGGGGCGGGTCGGGCGGTAGGCCCCGGCGCTGTGGGCACTCCGGACGGGATCACCGAGACTGACGGCGGTCCGGCAGCGCTCACAGCGGGCGAGATCGACCCGGGCGGGTCCGAGGTCCGGTTCGGCCGACGGCCAGGTCCGCCACGGGGTGAGCCGGCCGCCGCAGGCCGGGCAGATGAGGACGTCGGGGCTCACCGGGCTTTGAGTCTAGGTCGGCCCCGGTGGGGCGGCGACCCCCGACTGCGGACCGGTTCAACCGGCGGTGACGCCGCGACCGCGGACCCGCCGGACCCCGGTGACTCCGCCCGAGCTCTAGCATGATCGGGAAATGACGGTTCTTCCCAGCCCCAGCGAGCAGGTCGCCTACGAACAGCGCCTGCGCCCGCGCTACGGCGCCATCGCCTTCCTCGCCGGCCTCTTCATCGTCGCCTCGCTGCTCGTGCAGGAGATCGGCTACCACAACAGCATCACGGAGGAGACCGTCCAGCTGTTGACGATCCACCGGCGCTTCCCGCTCGACATCGTCGGAGCGCTGCTCGACGCCGTCGGCCTGCTCGGGACCGGCTACGCGCTGTGGTGGCTCAACTCGATCAGCCTCGCCCGCGACGGGAAGCTGAGCCCGATGACACGCTGGCTCGTGATCATCGGCGCCCCGCTGATGTCGATCCTCGAGGTCCTGACGATCGTCCTCTACAGCATCGCCGCCAACCGGTTCGCCCACGGGCCCAACCACGGCTATCCGGCCGCCTACAAGCTCATCCACCCGATCAGCGTGACGCTCGGCGTGTCGAGTCTCCTCGAGGAGCTCGGGGCCCTGCTGCTCGCCGCCGGGTTCATCTGGAGCGCTCTCAACGCGATGAAGGTGGGCCTGCTCCCGCGTCCGCTCGGATACTTCGGGGTGATCGCCGGGGCGCTGATCATCTTTGCGATCGGGCCGATCAGCTTTGTCGTCCAGGGTGCCTGGCTCGTCTGTGCCGCCGTCGTCATCGCTGGCCGCTGGCCCAACGATCCGCCGGCATGGAGTGAGGGGATCGCGATCCCATGGCTGCCCGGGGGCAAGCCCAACTACGAGGCCGCCCGGGCGCTCGGGGTGACCGCCGTCGTCGACGGGGGCACCGTACAGCAGCAGACCGGGGACTACACCCCGCGGCGGAAGAAGAAGAAGAAGCGCTGATCACGGCTGGGCCGGGCACGCAGTCGCGCCCGGCCCACCTCGGCCGCTAACCCTCGTCGTCGGCCCGCTCGGCGGCGATCTTGTCCTGCAGAGCGGCCATCACCGTCGGGTCCCGCAACGTCGTCACGTCCCCGAGGGCGCGACCTTCGGCGATGTCGCGCAGCAGCCGGCGCATGATCTTCCCCGACCGGGTCTTGGGCAGATCGTCGGCCCAGATGATCCGCTTGGGGCGGGCGAACTTGCCGATCCGTTCGGCGACGGTGTTGCGGATCCCCTCGATCAGGGCCTCGGTCCCCTCCGTCGAGCCCTGCAGGGTGACGAACGCGCAGATCGCCTGGCCGGTGTCCTCGTCATGCTGGCCGATCACCGCCGCCTCCGACACCGACTCGTGGGCGACGATCGCGGACTCCACCTCAGCGGTGGAGAGCCGGTGGCCGCTCACGTTGACGACGTCGTCGATCCGCCCGATCACCCAGAAGTAGCCGTCCTTGTCGACGCGGGCGGCGTCTCCGACGAGGTAGGTGCGAGGCCCGTACTGCTTCCAGTAGGTCTCCACGAACCGGTCGTCGTCCCTGTACAGGGTGCGCAGCATCGACGGCCACGGCCGGTCGAGTACGAGCAGGCCCTGGCCGTTCTCGATCGGCTCCCCGGTGCGCTCGTCCACGACCTTCGCCGAGATTCCCGGGAACGGCTGGGTGGCCGAGCCGGGTTTGGTCTCGGTGATCCCCGGCAGCGGGGTGATCATCATCGCGCCCGTCTCGGTCTGCCACCACGTGTCGACGATCGGGCACCGCTCGGATCCGACGACCTTGTGATACCACAGCCACGCCTTCGGGTTGATCGGCTCGCCGACGGTGCCGAGCAGGCGCAGGGAGGAGAGGTCGTGGGCGAGGACGTGCTCGGCCCCCCACTTCATGCACGCGCGGATCGCCGTCGGGGCCGTGTAGAAGATCGTCGCCTTGTAATGGGCGGCGATCTCCCACCAGATGCCCTTGTGCGGGTAGTCGGGGGCGCCCTCGTACATGATCGACGTCGCGCCGTTGGCGAGCGGTCCGTAGATGATGTAGGAGTGGCCGGTGATCCAGCCGACGTCGGCCGAGCACCAGTACACGTCCGACTCGGGCTTGAGATCGAACACGTAGCGGTGGGTCGTGGCCGCGCCGGTGAGGTAGCCGCCCGTCGTGTGCAGGATGCCCTTGGGCTTGGCGGTCGAACCGGACGTGTAGAGGACGAACAGCGGGTCCTCCGCATCCATCGGCTCGGGTGGACACTCGGTGTCGGCGTCCACCACCAGGTCGTGGTACCAGATGTCGCGCCCGTCGCGCATCTCACATTCGGTGCCCTTGGAGCGCACGACGATGATGTGCTCGAGGCTCGCGAGGTCGCTCATCACGGCGTCCACGTTCGCCTTCACCGGCGCGACCCGGCCCTTGCGCGCGGCCCCGTCGACGGTGATCAACGCCCTGGCCTCAGAGAACTCCATCCGCTCCCGGACGGACTCGGCGGAGAACCCGCCGAAGACGACGTTGTGGACGGCGCCGATCCGCGCGCAGGCGAGCATCGCGACGGCCACCTCCGGGATCATCGGCAGGTAGATCCCGACGACGTCCCCCTTACCGATCCCGAGGCTCTTGAGGCCGTTGGCCATCCGCTGGGTGTCGCGCAGCAGGTCCTCGTAGGTGACGTCCCGGGTCTCCCCCTCCTCACCCCGCCAGTGGAAGGCGACCCGGGCGCCGTTCCCCGCCTCGACGTGACGGTCGAGGCAGTTGTCCGACACGTTGAGCTTGCCGCCGACGAACCACTTGTAGAAGGGCGGGTTGGTGTCATCGAGCACGGTCTGCCACGGCTCGAACCAGCGCAGGCTCGCGGCCTGGGTGGCCCACCACCCCTGCCAGTCGGCGTTGGCCTCCTCATAGACCTTGGGGTCGCTGAGGAGCGCGTGCTCACGGAACTCGGACGGGGGCGCAAACCGCTCCTGGGTCGACAGCTCTGCGAGCTGCGCTTCAAGATCCTGTTCGCTGATCGTGGCCATCTCAGGTCTCTCCTCTTCACTCGTGGCCTGGGGGTGGTCTTTTGGACCACCCCCAGGGTTGGTGCGCTCTCTGGCGCGCTCACTCTCGGGGGCGGGTGGCGGCGGCCGGTGGGGCCTTCCCGTCACCCGCTCCGATTGTCGCGCTTAGTTGTGGGGCGTGGGACGTCCCAGCGGGAGGACGTCGTGCTTGTAGACGACCGCCATGATCTCGCCGCAGGCGGTGTAGAGGGCCAGCGCCGCGGTGATGATCCCGAGGTAGCCGCCGATGTGGATCATGCTCGCCGAGCCGCCCGAGTTGCCGATCCCGAGGAACACGAAGGTGAGCGTCAGGAACAGGAACACCGCCTGTACGGCCCGTGCGTTGGCGAAGCTGCACAGGAACATCATTCCCGTAAAGATCGCCCACGCCCACAGGTACAGGCCGAGTCCGGCGTCCACTCCGGCCGCCCCGCCGCCGACCTTGCCGAGGTCGAAGGAGACGAGGACGAAGAAGCTGATCCAGAACGCCCCGTAGGAGCTGAAGGCGACCGCACCGAAGATGTTGCCGGCCCGGAACTCCCACATCCCGGCGAGCAGCTGGCAGAGGCCGCCGTAGGCGAGCGCCATCCCGAGCACGACCTCCACGTCGTGGCTGAAGCTGACGAGGTTCGCGTTCATCATCGACAGCATCAGGGTGGTGATGCCGAATCCGCTCAGACCGAGCGGAGCGGGGTTGGCGGGCAGCCACCCCTGGGTTGCGCCGCTTGCGCCGGTGGGGGCGACTGCCCCGGATCCGCGCTGTGGCTCACTGATCGTCGCCATCTCGAAAAACC